>CAWEPI010000022.1:0-13505 GCA_963810945.1 uncultured Actinomycetes bacterium | reverse complement strand
TGCTCATCTCGGACCCTGGAGCAGGGCGATGAACGCCCGCGTGCCGACCGATCCGACGCCAACGACCTTGCGGGCCATGTCGACGACCTCGAACCGCTCCAGCAGTTGGCGCCGGTCGTCCTGCAGGGTGGCGCGGTAGGCGCGAAGCTGTTCATGGATCGTGTGCTGAAGCTCATCGGGGGACATCCCGATCGATGGACCGAGCTCCCGCGCAGGGATCACGATCGGGGGCTGAGAGACGATCCGGTAGTTGCCGTCGACATGCTCGGCGAGCTTCGACAGCGCCTGCAGGCTGTCGCGCGTGTGGGCCTTCAGGGCGGTCTTCTTGGCCCTCTTCTCGCTCTTCTTCACCTCCTTCTTCTGTGCCTTGTCCGACGCCGAGCGGGCCGCGGTCTTGATCGCGCCCATCAGTTCGGCCTCGGACAGGTGTGAGTACCAGATGTCCATGACGCCCATCTGGGCGAACTCCGCCATCGCCTCTCGGTAGGCCGAGACCGAAGCCATCGTGGACTCGCGTGCCTCAGCCTTGGAGAAGCCGTTGTTGCGTGCCGCGATCGTGAAGCTCGCGGCCATACGCTTCACGTCGTACTCGAACGGGCCCGGCAGCGTCTCGTCGAAGTCGTTGAGGTCGAACAGCAGCGCCCGCTCCGGGGACGCGAACACCCCGAAGTTCGATAGGTGCGCATCACCACAGAGCTGAGTGATGAGACCGGCCCTCGGCGTGTCCTTGAGGTCGGCCGCCATGATCTTGGCGGCGCCGCGGTAGAACGTGAACGGCGAGACGAGCATGCGCCCGTGACGCACGGGGACCAGGTCCTGCTCGCGCGTGGTGTCCTGCTCCTCGAGCAGCGCGACCGGATCAGGTCGATCGGCGGCCGGCTCCCATCCCACGTGGCTGTCCGGAGCCGCCTTGTCCCTGGCTTGCAGACCCCGCGCCTCGCGGTCCGCGACGGTTGGATGCTCAACCTTGCTCATGCTCATGGCTCAGCCCCTTCTTCGACGACCTCAGGGCGAGGTTACGCCTCGACCGTAGAAGAGCCGACCCTAGTCGTCGTCGGTGGATCCAACAGAGGGCCTTCGACCCTGGCGCAGGAGGTCCTTCCTCTCAGCACCGGCTTCTGCGAGGGCACCTTCAGCTGGGGCGAGAATCTCCACGACTGAGCGAAGGCCATCCAACCCTTCGTCGGGTTCGTCGACTTGCAGGTGTGACGTGACGCCGTCTAGCCGCTGAGGGATCGGGGGCTCTCGCGAGGACGAAACGAGCGGCCCGATCTAGGAGGTTCGCCGACGATGAACACGATCGCCGTCACTGGGAGGGGGCCCTCCACGAGTTCCTCCCTGTCCTCGGTGAGATCGCCAACTTCCTCTCGATCGGGAACGACGAGACGTGTGAGCGGATCGACGGCGGCACGCACGTTAGGGTTCAGCGAGCCTGGACAACCTTCTCGAGCGCCATTAGGTCCCGGCGACGACAAGGCGGGGGTCGGAGCCGTCGAGGCTGATGCTCCACAGTGGATACTCGCCCTTATCGCTCCTGCTCCAGAAGAGGATGCGGTCGCCCTGCGGCGAGAGCCTTTCGCCAGAGGGACTGTTTCAACCCGGAGTCGTGGACGATGGATCAGCCTCGGGTACCACGGGACGCGGCATGATGGTGACCGTTGCGGTGCGAGGGCTAGAGCGGATCCCAGCGCATGAACCACACGGTCGGGCCGCCCTCGGATACCTCACCCGCGTACGCCACGCGGAACCCGAAGTGCTCATACAGACCGACGTTGCGCTCGCGCCCCGTCTCGAGGAACGCGCACGTCCCGTCCTCCGCAGCGCGCTCCAGACCCCACCGGATCAAGGCGGACCCGATCCCCTCCCCCTGACGCTCCGGCAGCACGGCGATGTGATCGAGGAACCAGTGGGGCTCATCCGGGAGATGACCGTCGATCCAGTCCCAAAGACGTGCGTAGCGCGCACCGTCGTCGTCGGTGAGCGGGCGGACCGCATCGCGGCTCCGCTCCTCGACCTCGACGAACCGATCAGCCTCAGCGGGCGGGACCCACGACGCGATGCCGAGCGCCGGCGTCACCTCTCGGATCCATCCGGCCTCGATGGAGTCCTTGCCGAACGCCAGCCAGTTCGCCTTCGCGCGCTCCTCGACGGCGTCGGGCGGGAACGGCCACATGATCATGGCGTCATCGGCGAAGGTTCGCGCGAAGAGGGTGGCGTACTCCTCCAGCCTCGCTGGGTCGGCCAGCGCCACGTCCATCGCCTGATGATAGCCCGGAGCCATCCTGATGGCAGCGACCCATGCGGGGCTCGGATCGCGATCAGACGAGATCGCGTTGTGAACTGAGCGCCGTCGACTGTTGCAGGGGTGCGCGCGACCCCCGGAGAGTCACGCTTCCGGTAGCTCGCCCTCTGCGAACGACCCGGTCACAAGGTCCCCCGCAGGTTCGTACCTGACCATCACGACGCCCTTGGTGGAGACGCGGCTGTCGACGAGCCGCAGCGTTGCCGGCGCCGAGCCATCCCCGAACAAGCGCTTCCCCGTTCCGATCGTCACGGGGAACACCATGAGCCGGTACTCGTCGATCAGGCCGGCGGGCATCAGGGTCTGGATCAGGTTCGCGCTGCCGTGGACCTGGAGCTCAGGACCATCCGTCTCCTTGAGCTCTCGGACCTCTTGGGCGAGGTCCCCCTCGAGCAGCACGGCGGGACCCCAATCCAGCGACGGGTGGCTCCGCGACGCCACGTACTTCGTCGCGTCGTTCAGCGGCTTGCCGCCCGCCTCATCTGGTGCCGTTGGCCAGTACGCCGCGAATAGCTCGTACGTCCGGCGCCCGAGCAGCAGATCGAACGGATGGCCCATCGTCTCGCCCATGAACTCGCTCAGCTCCTCGTCCCACAGCGGAACGGTCCAGCCCCCGTACGCGAAGCCACCTTCAGGATCCTCTTCGGGCCCGCCGGGCGCCTGCATCACGCCGTCCAGGCTCACGAACGTGGTCACGAGCAGCGTCCTCATCGCTCATCTCCCTCACTACGCGCGTCCCTGCCGGGCGAGTGACAGGCCGGCTCGCATCGTCGCCCGCCGTCGACGCTACGGCACTCACCCCGTCCTCATCTACCCGATCCGGAACCCGCCTGATCCCATGTACGCCGAGATCGAGGTGCATCGGTCGATGATCTGCGATCGCGTGCGAACCGGCGGCTTCGGTACCGCAACCGTCATCGCTGCCAAGGGTGAGAACGTTAGAGACGCCTCAGAGCCTCCACGAGTCGATCGACGTCGTCGCCGTCGTTATAGGCGTGGAGGGAGATCCTGAGCCCGCCCGCTCGACCGCCGCAGATGATCCGGGACTCGGAAGCGAGACGTTCCGCCGTCACCCCCGGATCGTGATCGGCGTGCCGTAGGGACACGATGTGGGACGCCGCCGATGGATCGCTCAGTGGCCGGAACGGGCGCCATCCCAGCTCGGCGACCGATCGATGAGGTACGTCGCCAGACCCCGCGCATGCTCGCTCGATGCGCTCGAACCCCAGCGACGAGAGCATCGCGATCGATGACTCGAGCCCGATGGCGGATGCGTACGACATCGTCGAGAGCTCGAAGCGGCGCGCGTCATCTGCCAGGCGAAGTGCCAGCGGATCGAAGGCGAACGGGTGGTGGGTACCCTTCCAGCCGACGAGGCCGGGAAGGCGGAGCACCAGATCAGGAGCGAGCGCCAGCAGCGCCACGCCTCCGTGGGACGACAGCCACTTGTAGCCGCTCGTCACCAGTGCGTCCGCACCCCATCCGATGGTGTCAACGACCCCCGCACCGGCGAGTTGCGTCGCATCCACGACGACGCGGGCGCCGACCTCGTGCGCCCTGTCTGCCACCCGCCCGGCGTCGACCCGCGTGCCCGTCGCGTACTGGACCACGCTGAAGGCCACGACCACCGTCGCCGGATCCACCGCTTCGACGAGATCCTGCGTGAGGTCTCGGTCGGCGCGGTCGTCGATGAACCGCAGCGAGATCCCACGACGTTCGGCGGCCGCGAGCCACGGGTACGTCACGCTCGGGAAGTCCGACCCGACGAGGAGGACGGTCCCATGCTTGGGCTCGAGCAGCGAGGTCACCTGGCCGAGTCCCTCGCTCGCGCCCGCGACGACGGCCAACGCATCGGATGAGGTTCCGAGCACCTCGGCCCCGGCCGAACGGACGCCGTCCAGGATCGCAGCCTCCTGGTCGTCGCTGAGATAGAGGTTCCCGAACTGCGCCGTCTGCCTCAGGAAGGCATCCATCGCATCGATCGTCGATACGGGTATCAACCCCAGCGCCGCTTGGTTGAAGTAGGTGCAGCGCTCGAGGGCGGCGTAGCGATCGCGCGGAACGAGCGAGGTGGATCGAGGACATCTGCGCCTCCAAGAGGGAACCGGCTTCATCGGATGATGGATCATCGCCGCGACGCTTGCCGGCGTTCGGGCACCGATGGAGGACGAAGTCGTGTACCGCCTTCAAACGAGCGCTCTGACCTGCGGTTGTCGGCCGAGCTCTTCCCTACTCAGGAAGCGCCTCGAGTTCATGGTCGCGTGCGACGAGCATCGCGGCACCTACGACCACGTCCCCTCCCGAGTGCTCCGCCTCCCGACCCATCAGCGCCTGCTGGTCAGTGTGGCGTCCGCTCGCCATCAACCCTGCCTGCCATCATCTCGGTCCGCCCTCTAGGATGCCGAGGCGGCTATTCGGGTCGTCAGGAGCTTGATTGGGGGCCTCCCGATCGCGAACGACACCGGTGGGATCAGGGTTACGCGAGGACAGGAACTGTTCGCGTCCTGGGTAACGGATGTCCTCGTTTACGTGTTGGTACTCAATCTGTTCGTGGAGTACGTGCCGAAGGTCATCACCGAGTCATTCACCATCTCCATCTTCACGGCGGTGGTCCTGAAGCTCTTGATCGACGCGATCGCTGGATTGGAGCGCCGCGTGCGAGGCTGGTTCAACGATCGAGAAGGGCCGATCTGGCGGACTCTCGGGGTGATGGCGGTGTTCTCGATCCTCTTCATCTCGAAGTTCGCCGTTCTCGAGATCATCGACATCATCTTCGGTGACCGGGTCACCCTTGGTGGGTTCATCGAGGTCGCCTTGCTCGTCGTGACCATGATCCTTGCGCGTCGAAGCGTGACGATGGCGTACCGTTGGATCGGAGAACGCGGCACGACCTGACCAGCCGGCGGGGGACCTCTGCCGGGCTCCTATTCACATTTCGAGCGAACCACTTCGGCTGTGGGACAGGGACCGCTCGCGCGGACCGGTGCCTCCCACAGTCCTCGCCCGACACAGGGATGGGCCAGGACCAAGAGGTCGTGCAGCTGTTCTGCGGTTGGCTTCTTGTTCTTTGACCTGTGCTGTATTGACCAGCGCGCGCCCGCTACCACCCCCTCGGGCTGAGCAGCAGGAATCCCTCACTAACGAGGGGGTTCCTGAGGTGGGCCTGGATGGACTTGAACCATCGACCTCTTCCTTATCAGAGATGTGGCGCGTAGGCCTGTGACCTGCACTTCTGCAGCTCAGGCGCGATCTGCGAGTGTCGTTGAGTACATACGTGTCCCGTTGGGTTCGGTTGGCTCCTTGACCAGGTGTTGACCGGGATCGGTAGCCCGTCACGAGCTCAGCGCCGTCGCCTCCTCGAGGAGCGTGTCCGTCTCCTCGAGCGCCGGGGCGGCCTGCAGTCGCTCGAAGATCTCGCGGGCCTTCAGGACGGACACTGGGCGTCAGCTTTGATGAGTTGACGCGCCGAAGACATCTGTCTGACCGCGAGTCTCGCCAGCTTCTTCCCGCTCGCCACGCGCTCGTGTTTCATCTCACGTATGGCCTGATTCAGAGTGCTCGCCGCCGCGCTTAGTTGGGTGGAGGCTTCCGTATCGGATGCGACTACGACGCCTGCAGCTACTACATGGTCGTACACCTCTCGCAAGTGAACTGCTGCTGGCGGAGGGTTGTTGTTCGCCATGTCAAAGCCCGCGATGGCCATGAAGGAAGAGGCTGAGTCGACGTGGTGCAGGGCCTCAGTGCGATCGATGCAAAGGCTAACGCGATCAGTGGGACTCGAACTCGGGAGTACCTGAGGCGAGGACGTGCACGCGAAGCCTGAACTGCCGACGCAGGCACCGATCACCAGCATTAGGGCACGCAACTTCACGGTGGAGCGTCCGAGCACAGAACCGGTGAGTGACACGTCGGAACTCCCCCTCCGGGCCTGGGTGATCGCCCGGAGCATCGCAACGCTCCCCAGGACCAAGGCGGCGACGAGCACCACGATGGCGGGCTTCGTAAACTGCGACGACATGTTCGTCACGACAGCCACTCCCCCTCCCACGTTCCCGCAACGACGCGGCGGGAGTCTGAGCCGCCGACGCCGATGCTCCAGAGCGAAGAGTCGCCCCCTTGGTCCTTCCTGAAGAGGATTCGGTCACCGTCGGGTGAGAACCCGATGACCGTGAGCCTCGTTCCATGCTTTTCGTCGCTCAGCGGCGTCACCGATCCAGTCGCCACATCGAGGACGCGCAGACCGTTCGAGCTGAACGCGATCCGGTCGCCGGTCGGGGACCATACGTGGCCCCAGTCGCCCCCATACGCACCTCCGTTGAACACCTTCCGAGGTTCGGAGCCGTCGGACCTCGAGATCCAAAGGGAGTTGTGCTCGGGGGGACCTGACGAGTACACGTCGTACGCGACGAGCGACCCGTCGGGCGAGTAGGTGGCGTACGGGTCGCCCCCGCGCGCTGGCAGGTGGCGCGGCGGGCCGCCGTCGAGCGGCAACTCCCAGCCCTCAACCCACACGCCGGAACCGTCCGGCATCCACTCCGGGTCGTGGTCGCCGGACGGGGTCCATCCGGGCGGCATCGTGAGCTGCGCCTGCCGAGCGCCGTCGAGGCCGTAAACGCCGATCGTGGAGACCGTCTCTCCGTAGCTGAAGTGGTCCCACACCGCGACGCGTGTGGAATCCGGCGACCACGCGATCTGCCATCCATCGCGCGGGAACGTCGCGACCACGTTGCCCTCCGCGTCGCTGATCACGCCCCCGGAGCAGGAGCGGTAGGCGAGGTACCGCCCGTCCGGCGACCACATGGATCCCTCTGCCGAGTACCCGTCGCCGCGGCGGTCGCACGCATCGTCGCCGTGGTGGTCCGCGATCTTGAGGGCGTTCGAGCCGTCCGGGTCGGCGACGTAGACGTCGCCGTGCACGATGTACGCGAGCGTGCCCGCCGCCGCCGCCGCGGGCGGGGGCTCGACGGGCAGCGGGTTCGCCGGGATCGGGGCCGACGTCAGCGAGCGGAAGAGGACGATCCCCGTCGCGAGCGCCACGATGACGGCGAGGGCGCCCGCGCGGATCCGCCGGTTCCGTTCCTTGCGCTCGCGTCGGCGCTCCAGCCCCTCGAGCCCGTCGGCGGGGAGCGGGACGTCGGCCACGGCTCGGTCGGCGCGCTCGAGCAGGACCTTGAGGTCAGACATCTTCGGGTTCCTTCCGCTCTCGGAGCGCCGCTCGCGCCTGCGACGTGAGCATGCGCACGGTGCCCGGTCGGATGCCGAGGATCCCGCCTGCCTCCTCGGAGCTGTAGCCGAGGAGTTCGGTCACGACGATGGCCGCCCGCTGCCGCGTGGTGAGCGAGGCGAGCGAACGCATCGCATCGTCGCGCTCGAGGACGTTCTCGATGGGGTCACGCTCGGCCGGTGGACGGATCGACCGCGCGGCCGCCGTCATCGTTCGACGAAGCGCCGAGCGGCGTAGGTTGAGCGCCGTCTTGAACAGATAGCCGACGGGATCGTCGAGCGTGCCGACGCGATCCCATCGCTCCCACACCCTGACGAAGGCCTCTTGCATCAGGTCCTCGGCCTCCGCGGAGTCGTGCGTGATGAGCAGGAGCGCTCGGAACAACCGCTCACGCTCGGCCTCGAAGAAGTCCTCGAACGCGAGCGTGACCCGAAGATCTCCTGCGGATCCCCTCACAGCGGCATCCTGCTGCTCCATCGCCCTCATGAACGCGCTCGAGGCACCATACGCATAGGTCGCACGGCAACTCTTCCATGTCGACGAGGAGGCCGCAGACCTTCGGCTCGCCATGCGGTGCCGGCACGATGGGGCTCGTGGCGCCCTCTCGAGATAGGACTAGAGGCCTATTGCGGCCGTTAACACTCCCGTCCCGGAAGACAGCGAACCCCCTCTGACGAGGGGGTTAGGAGTGGGCCTGGATGGACTTGAACCATCGACCTCTTCCTTATCAGAGATGGTTCGCGCACCCCGTCTACCTGCGTCTTTGCTGGTGAGCGCCACTCCAGGTCGTCTCACCCGTACCGTCGAGTCCTGTGTGATCCGGTTGGCTCCTTGACCAGGTGTTGACCAGGTCGGCCACACCCGGCGAGCGCTCACAACACGCTCGCCAGCGGCGTCCTCGCTGACGATCCGCATCGGCGCCGAACGACGGCGATCGGTAGGTACACCCATGACCGGTTCTCTCGACCGGCATCGGTCTCGCCATCACCCCACTCCAGGTGGGAATCCTTCGAGCTGGCGCTGTGGCCGCGCGTGGCAAACGTGGCCCGTCTCGGAACGCTCCTCGCTAACCTCGTCGAGCCCGACGCCTACGGCCGCGCGTATGGCTTCGAACGCGCGATGGACAACTTGGGCGCGATCTCGCGAGTCGTCGGGCGATGGGGAGACGTACGCAGATCGAGGCAGGGGGCTACCCTGTGTCAACGGTGACGCTCCCGATCGAGCCGTTCGAGATGGAACTCCCGCCGGGATGGATCGTGTTCGGTCCCGGGACGCTCGACCGCGTCTCGGACGTCGTCGAGCGGATCGGCGTCGGCAGGATCATGCTGGTCGCCGGCGGCTCCGCCGCCGTGATCAGCGAGTCGGTTCGAACCCAACTCGGCGAACGCATCGTCGCGATGCATGACGACGTCCGTCAACACGTGCCCGAGGAGCTCGCCGACATTGCCGTCCGCCAGGCCCGCGACGCGAACGCCGACGGCGTGATCACTGTCGGCGGAGGATCGTCGATCGGGCTCGGCAAGGTCGTCGCCGTCTCGCTCGAGATCCCGTTGATCGCGATCCCCACGACGTACGCGGGCTCGGAGATGACGCCCGTCTACGGGATCACCGGCGAGCGGAAAGTCACTCGTCGCGATCCCCGCGCGCTCCCGAAAGCCGTCGTCTACGACCCCACGACCACCCTCGGCTTGCCCCCGAGGGTCACCGCGACGAGTGGGCTGAACGCGCTCGCCCATTGCATGGAGGCGATCGTCGGACCTGGCGCGACCCCGCTCTCGGCGCTCGTCGCCCGCGAAGCCGCCGCGCTCCTACCGGACGCCCTGCGCGCGTGCGTCCGCGACGGAACCGATCTCGCGGCGAGGTCGGTCGCGCAGTACGCGGCGTTCCTCGCCGGCCGGTCGCTCGCGCTGGCGGGCACAGGACTCCAGCACAAGCTCGCGCACATCCTCGGCGGCCGCTACGGCGCGATCCACGCCGAGGTGCACGCGGTGCTGCTCCCCCACGTCGCCGCGTTCCACGAGGCGGAGGCGCCGGTCAAGATGGCCGCCTTCGCGCAGAGCCCTCGGGACCGATCGCGGCGCCTCTGACGCCTTGCGTCACCTGGCGATCGACACCGGGGCGCCCGTCTTCCCTCGAGGAGCTCGGACTGCCGCGCGCGGCGATCGACGTCGCTATCAACGACCTCGGCGACATCGTACGACCCCGCCGCGATCAGGGCCCTGCTCGAAAACGCGTTCGAGCCTATGATGCGAACGTCGACCGAAGGAGGCTCGTCATGAGCGAGTGGAACGGTATGACCTACGAGGCCAAGGACAACATGCTCCGCGTCGTCCGAGAACAGGCCGAGGGCATGTTCGCGCTCGCCGAGCCCAAGGACGTCTGGACGATGCCGACGAACTCGACCGACTGGCAGGTCCGCGACGTGATCGGGCACATCGTCGACGTCACCGAGGGGTACTTCGTCGGCTTCGATGCCGCGCGCGCGGAACAGGAGGGTCCCGAAAGCCACGGGCTGCCGATCATGGCGAAGCGGCTCGACGAGCACGCGCAGGAGTTCCGCGAGCTCTCTCAACAGGAGATGCTGGATCGCCTGCAGACCGACTTCGAGAAGATGATGGGGATCTTCGACGGTCTCAGCGAAGAAGACTGGTCGGGTCTCATCGTGAATCACGGGTACATGGGACCGCTCCCGTCGTTCTTCTACCCCGCGTTCCACCTGATGGACTACGGCGTCCACTCGTGGGACATCCGACAGGGGCTCGGCAAGGAGCACGCCCTTGACGGTGAGACGGCCGATCTGCTCGTGCCGTTCATGTTCGTGCTCTGGCAGTCGACAGCGCAGACGGACTTCGAGGACACCTTCAAGGTCGGGATCCGGATCCTCTCCGGCGAGAACGCGGGCGACACGGTCCTGACCGTCTCGCCCGACGGGATGGCCGCCGAGCCGGGGAGCGTCGACGGCCTGCCGGTCGTGTACGAGTTCGACCCGGGGAGCTTCGTCCTGACCGCGTTCGGTCGCGCGAACGCCGGCACGTTCCGCGGGGACCGCGACCTGTCCGACCGGTTCCTCCGCCTGTTCCTGAGGATCTGACATGGCGGAGCCAAGACGATCGACCTGGAAGCGATCAACGCGGAGCGCGAACGGATCCGCGCCAAGTACCTGAAGCCGGAGGGTGAACGACCGGCGTCGTCCGTGCGCGGGATCCATCACACCGCGGTCCTGTGCTCCGACGTCGAGCAGACGATCCGCTTCTACCAGGACCTGCTGGAGTTCCCGCTCACCGACATCTTCGAGAACCGCGACTACAAGGGGTCGAACCACTTCTTCTTCGACCTCGGGAACGGGAACCTGCTCGCGTTCTTCGACTTCCCGGGGCTCGACCTGGGGCCGTACGCCGAGGTGCTCGGCGGGCTGCATCACATCGCGATCTCGGTCGAACCCGACAACTGGGAGCGGCTTAAGGAGAAGCTGGACGACGCAGGGATCCCCTACCTGCACGAGAGCGGGACGTCGATCTACTTCTCGGATCCCGACGGGACGCGGCTGGAGCTGATCTCGGATCCGCTCGGCTCGATGTACGGGACGAAGGTCCTGTAGCTACCAGCCGCGCGAGCGCCAGGTCTCGACGTACGGGCGCTCGCGCCCGAGCGTCGTGTCGATCCCGTGCCCCGGGCAGACGCGCGTCTCGTCCGGGAACTCGGCGAACAGCCGGTCGAGGCTGCCCATGATCTCGGTGAACCGCTCGGGGTCGCCGGTCTTGCCGGGTCCCGCGGGGAACAACGTGTCGCCTGAGAAGAGGAAGCCTTCGGTCGTGTAGCACACGCTGCCGGGCGTGTGTCCGGGCGTGTGCAGCGCGGTCACCGTCACGTCGCCGACGTTCATGACATCCGCCTCGCCGATCGCCGTGAACGGCACCGCCGGCGGGTCGTCGGCGTGCGCGTAGACCGGAACGCCGAGCGCCTGCACTAGCGCCGGCAGCGCCGCGACGTGGTCGAAGTGGTTGTGTGTCTGCACGATGCCGGTCACGGTCAGGCCTTCGACGAGCGGGAGGATCCTGTCGGGTTCGTCGGCACCGTCGACGATCAGAGCCTCGCCACCGGCGACCAGCACGTACACGTTGTTCTCGTACTCGCCGACCGCGACCTTGCGCACCTGCAGCGAGCCCTCTGGCAGGATAATCGTGCACCGGCCCGCCGACCTTCGCCAAGCCGAACTCCGAGGTCTCAGGCGGGCGCGGCGTCGGCGATCGGTCATCCATCAGCGCTGAGCGTACTGAGCTGAGCGGTTGATCGCCATAGAACAGATACTCCGCGGTCCTGCTCGATCCGAGGCTCAACCCTTCATGAAGATCCAGCAGGTTGATGAACGGACGCCGCGGGCGCCTTCTGGGCCCCCGGGGGATCTCCACAGGTCGATCAGGCATCTGGACGTCCTCGACAGGCACCGTCCGCGGGTCAGGCTCGACGCGTCATCCTGTAGTCGGCAAGCAGTGTCCAAGTCTTACCGCTGTCGGTCGATCCCTCGCCTCGCCAAGTGAACGATGTCTGGCCGATGTCGTTGAAGGACCAGCGGCGGCGCGAACCGTCGGGGTTGAGTCCCTCGAGCACGATGCGGTCATCGACCGCCCCGCCCTTGACGGTGATAACCGCGGCCGCTTCCGGAAGGATCCATACAACTGTCCACCGATCCTCTTTAGGGTCGAAGAACCGGATCGACGTGCCGACCAAGCGCTCCCCACGACCGTCGCCCGCGTCCCCCGCCCACACGTCTTGGAGGGCCTGACCGTCCAAGATCCAGCCAAATGTCACGTGACCTGGGTAGCGCTCTTTCACGTTCTCGTCGTGATCGAAATGGGTGTAGTCGCAGTCCCACGTTCCGACGAATCGGTCGAAAAGCCGCGCGTGTTCGCCGAGCGATCCGGGCGGCTCATCGGCATGCAGCTCATCGCGCAGACGCCCAGCATCTGTTCCCGTCACTTGTTCCATGGCGACGAGGCTAGGACGCGGCGCGGCCCTCGGCTGTCATGAACGTGCGCAATTCGGGCGCCGTCCCGCGGGTGAGCGCCTGACGGACCGTTCCCGGCGACACGCCGAACACCGATCGGAAGCGTGCGCTGAAGTGACTGTGGCTCGCGAACCCGAGGTCGTTCGCGATACGTGCCAAATCGTCGTCGCCCTCGGCAAGCCGCTGCGATGCCAGCCCCAGGCGAAGACGAAGGAGGTACGCAGAAACAGATGTGCCCGTGATGCCGCGGAACTGGCGGGCCAGATGGAACGACGAGCAGTGCACGGCTCGCGCGAGCTCGTCCAGGCGCCACCTTCGCTCGGGCTCCGCGGCGAGCAGCGCGCGGACCTGCTCGATCCGCTCGACCTGGTGTCGGCTCTGCGGACGGTACCCCCGTGTGCGAGCTAGGTCGATGCAGATCCTCTCGAACAGGCCGAGTGCGAGGTCCTCTGCCTCGAGCTCGCCGAGGCACCCTCGCCGCAGCCCCGCCGCGAGGGCCTTGGCGCCCAGATGGACGCGCGACCCGACGGGACCGCCGAAGCCATCGCCCGGCTCGAGCGCGTCTTCGATGACTGCCTGAGAGAACACGAGGACCAGCGATCGGTCGCCGCCCGTCGCGGGGTGCCCGATGCGGTGGTCGTGCCCAGTCTCCAGGATCACGACCGAAGCTGCATCGCTTACCACGCTCTGCTGACCGCGATGGACCTCGAATACGCCTTCGATCGGAAGGATCACCTGGGTGACGCCGGAATGCTCGTCGGGTCCTGGTCCTCCGCGTTCGGCGGAACAGCGGACGTCGTACACGCCGAGCATCGGGCTCGCGAGAAGGCGGACGCCGTGGCGCTCACTCATCTCGCGATCGTACGGCGATGGCCTTCGCTTCGCCTGGGTGGCGGTAGTCGCTCTTGTGTCCTGATCTGCTAGCAACAAGCCCTCCCATTGCCAACCCCTACAAGGGGCATAGGACAAGAAGA
>CAWEPI010000021.1:0-12721 GCA_963810945.1 uncultured Actinomycetes bacterium | reverse complement strand
ACCGAAAGCGAACTCGGGCGTCAGCGACACCCCACGGGCGCCGAGGTGGTGGGGCACCTCGGCGGCCTCGATTACATCGAGTAGCGGATCCCGGTCACCTCTGGTACGCCACCCATTCGGTCTCAGACCGGTTCGATGCGGATCGACTCCACCATCTGGGTGCGGTCGACACGGTCTTGCGGCGTCGTGTCTGGTCCGAGCGCGGAATCGATCACCAGTCGGATGCCGCCGACGTCGACGATCCACAAGAGATCGCGCTGACCGGGTTCCGTATTCCTTTGTCCCCCCCGATCGACCCAGCTTCGGAACTCGCCGCCGTCGCAGTCGGCGAGGTCGATCCGGGCGGGCGTCGTGAGCTCCATGTACTTGCCGGTGAATCCGGAGAGCGAGACGTCGGTCGGCGCCGTCGCGTGTCGGTCCTTCTGGCTCGTCAAGCCGGCGACGAGACCATCTACCGACGGATCGATCGGTGGGTCGAGCAGCGTGCCGGCCCATCTGCACGGCTCGGCGTACACGTTCCGGACGGTCCACGTGCTGATTCCCTGACCGCCGTCGGTCCCGAAGACCACCGGGTTCGGATCGTCAGCGCTGTAGCCGTCCAGCAGGTTCATCGTGATCCGGTACTTCGCGTCGAAGTTCGCATCGAACGTCTTGAAGACGTGGGAGGAGGGATCCGACGTCGTGCTGGATCCGCTGACCCCCGACTGCGTGTCATCACCCGCCGAGCTGCACGCCGCGAGGACCCCCGCCGCGACCATCAATATCGCGACGAGGACGATCGGCTTCCGGCTGGTCAACTTGATCATGTGGTGGACCTCCTTATCCGTTCCGCCCTCCGACATCCGCCCGCCGAGCGCGACGCCCCGTGCGCGGGACGTCGCGCTCGGTGACGTCATCAGAGACCTGGACAGGTGCCTGGGTCGGGCTCGTCGGTCCTCGCGGAGGCCCCAAGAGGCACACGCGGGAAGGTGACGAACAGGACATACGGGATCGTGCCCGTGTTGATGACTTGATCCACTTCGCCGGGTCGCTCGACGAAAGCCTGCCCGGCGGTGTACGTCCTGGTCTCGCACTTGCTGCCGACCGACTCGTGCACCGTGAGCGAGCCTTGCTTGACGAGGACGATCGCGCCCCCCGGATGCGAGTGCCACCCAGAGGAACCGCCCGGGTCCACGGTGATCTGCGCCATCGCCACGTCCGTTCCGGCCTTCACCGGGATGGTCCCGTCTGAAGTGTTGACCCCCCGCGCCAACGGGGTGTTCGTCAATCCTGCTGGCGGCGTCGCTCCGCTGGATGAGAGGGTCACTGCTGTCAGCACGCCGGCGAGGCCGACGCTGACAAGTGTCCATCGAACTGCTCGATTCATGGTTCCTCCTTCCCGGACCTGTCGATCCGGTTCCTTCGTCCCGAGGTTTCAGGACCGTCTCTGCACTCGGCCAGCGGCCGAGGCCCTCCTCTCCAGCCGCCCTCCATGACGGCCAGCGCGAGGTTGCCGGATGGGGCTTGAGAACGGCTGTACGCCCTCTTTCCAGCTGTTCTCAAGCGCCTCGCTCAAGGCTGGAGCCCGTGACTAGGCGACAATCCGACGTAGGGGTCTGGCGGCCGGGAACCGGTGGGTCGATACTCGGCCGCATGCGTCAGATCGATCAGTCTTCCCATGGAGCTGGCGCGATGGGCGGCCGGGACGCCGAACACGATGGGGCTTCAGGCGGGGGGAGGATGCAGTTCCGCGTCCTCGGCCCGCTCGAGGTAGACGCAGGAAGCGGAGCCATCCCGCTCGGCGGGCCGAAGCAGCGCTCAGTCCTGGCCCATCTGCTCCTGCGCGCGAACCAGCTCGTCCCTGCCGAGACCCTGGTCGACGAGATCTGGGGCGACGAGTCGCCGCAGCAAGCCCGCAACATCATCCAGACGTATGTTTCGCACCTACGGAAGGCCCTCGGCCACGATCGGATCCAGAGCCACGCACCCGGTTACCGGTTGCGGCTCGACTCCTCCGAGTTGGACGCCACGCGGTTCGACGTCTTGATGAGGAACGCGAGGAAGGCCCTCCCCGTGGATCCGGAGATCGCGGTCGCGGCGCTCGACGATGCCCTGGCGATGTGGCGAGGACCGGCCCTTGCCGACCTCGTGGACCAACCCTCGCTCCTCGTGGAGGCCGCCCGGCTCGATCAGCTTCGCCTCGAAGCCCGAGAGGTGCGGATCGAAGGGCTGCTGGCGAGCGGCACCCAGGCTTGGGCGATCGGGGAGCTCGAGACGCTGCTTGCCCGGCACCCCTGGCGAGAAAGCCTCTGGGGACTCCTGATGCTCGCCTACTACCGGGAGGGACGACAGGCCGAGGCGCTGGGTTCGTACCAGCGAGCCAGGGAGATCCTGGCGGATGAGCTGGGCATCGATCCCTCCCCGGGGCTCGTGAAGCTGCACGAACGGATGCTGAAGCAGGACCCCGGACTCGATCTGCGCGGAGAACCCCTTCGCGGCTACCGGCTCCTGGAGAAGATCGACGACGGCCCCACTGGGGTGGTATTTCGCGCCATCCAGCCTCACGTCGAACGGGACGTGGCCGTCAAGATCTTCAACGAAGCCACCGCCGGCGCCCCGGAGTTCGTCCGTCGCTTCGACCCGGATGCCCAGGCCATCGCCGCCTTGGAGCATCCCCACATCGCCCCGATCTACGACTACTGGCGGGAGCCGGGTCGTGCCTACATCGTTTCTCGGTACCTCCGTGGAGGGAGTCTTCGAGCCATCGAGGAGAGAGGAGAGCGCCTGGAGCGAGACCGGGCCCTTCGCGTCGTCGAGCAGATCTTTGGCGCTCGCGTTCGCCCATCGCCAAGGCATCGCTCACGGGAACGTCCGATCGTCCAACATCCTCTTCGACCTGGATGGAAACGCCTACCTCGGGGACTTCCTGATCGGGGGCGGTCCGGCGCTCAAATCCGCGGAGGACGTCCAGGGGCTCGCCATCCTCGTCGAGCGCTTGCTGCCGAACGAAACGTCTTTTTGGAGCTGGCTGAGAGGGCTGCGCTCGGGTCGGGTGGACCCGAGGCGGATGCGTTCGCCGTGGCGGCCCGCGCGGCTCTCGAACCCACGGCGATGGTCCCACTTCGTCGCGCCGAGGAACGGAACCCCTACAAGGGCCTCCGGGCGTTCACCGAGGCCGACGCCCTCGACTTCTTCGGGCGCGAGCAGCTCACGCGGCGCCTCATCAGCAGACTGGGGAGACGGGACCCGGATCCCGGTTCCTTGCCGTCGTCGGCCCGAGCGGGGGCGGGAAATCCTCCGCGGTCCGCGCGGGACTGGTTCCGGCGATCAGGCACGGAGCCTTGGCAGGCGCGGAAGGTCCCTTCATCGCCGAGATGTTCCCGGGAGCACACCCCCTTGATGAGCTCGAGGCCGCGCTCCTTCGGATCGCGGTGCGACATGTCGCCCGGCTGCACGAACGGCTCGATTCCGGATCTCGAGGCCTGCTCGAGGCGGTGGATCTGGTCGCGCCCGGGCAGGCGGAAGTCGTGCTCGTCGTCGATCAGTTCGAGGAGGTCTTCACGCTCGCCACCGACGAGCCAGAGCGGGAGCTGTTCCTCGAGGCGCTTCGCGTGGCCGTCGCCGACCCCGAGAGCCGGCTCCGCGTCATCGTGACCCTCAGGGCGGACTTCTACGACCGCCCGCTCATCTACCCCCGGTTCGGGGAGCTGTTCGCTGAACGGACCGAAGCCGTCCCTCCGCTCACGCCCGACGAGCTCGAGCAGGCGATCCGAGGCCCCGTAGAACGGGTCGGCGTTCTGCCCGAGCCCGGGTTGGTGGCGGAGATGATCGCCGATGTCGCCCATCAACCCGGCGCTCTCCCGCTCCTCCAGTACGCCCTCACGGAGCTCTTCGAACGTCGAGACGAGGATCGGTTGACCCTCACGGCATACCGGGAGCTCGGCGGGATCACGGGCGCGTTGTCCGCCCGAGCCGAACGGATCTTCGAAGCGACCGACCAACGAGGCCGACGAGCCACCAGACAGACCTTCTTGCGCTTGGTCACCCTTGGAGAGGGCCGCCAGGACACACGGCGCCGCGTCGCGCGCAGTGAACTCGACGCCCTCGCTGTGGACCAGGAGGCGATCGACACTGTCGTGGACACCTTCGGGCGCCACCGGCTCCTCACGTTCGACCGAGAGCCCTCCACCCGGGACCCACGGTCGAGATCGCGCACGAGGCGCTGCTGAGCGCCTGGGGACGGCTGCGAACGTGGATCGACGACGCTCGAGAAGACCTCCGTCAGGAGCAAGGCCTGGCGCGTGCGACGGCCGAGTGGCGAGGCGCCGACGGCGACCCAAGCTTCCTCATGGGGGGTGCCCGACTAGACCAGCTCGAGACGTGGGCCGCGGCCACGGACCTGGCGATCGGGCGATCCGAGCGTGCCTACCTGAAGGCGAGCGTCGATCAGCGCGAACGGGAGCATGGGGAGGAGGAGCGGCGCCGCGAGAACGAGGGGCGGATCGAACTGCGATCGGCACGCCGGCTCCGCGGCCTCGTTGCCGTCTTCGCGGTCGCGGCTCTCATCGCCGGATCGCTCACCGTGGTCGCAACGAGCCAAAGCGACAGGGCGCAGCGCGAGACCCGGGTCGCGACGGCGAGGGAGCTCGCCACCGCCGCGGTTGCGAACATCGATGTCGACCCGGAGCTCAGCGTCCTCCTCGCGAGCAAGGCCGTCGAGACGACGCGCTCATCGGACGGGACCGTTCTCCCGGAAGCGGAGGAGGCGCTCCACCGCTCCGTTGTGGCGTCGCGACTCGACCTCGAGGTGCCCGGAGTGGGGGGAAGCCTCGCCTGGAGCCCCTCGGGGGTCTTCGTGACCGAGGGTGCGAACGACTCGGGCATCATCGACATCAGGGACGGCGAGACCGGAGACAGCGTCCACTCGTTCCAGGGGCATGACGGTGACGTCACCGACGTCGCGTTCAGCGCCGACGGCTCGAGGCTCGCCTCCACCGGAGACGACGGCACGCTGAAGGTCTGGGGTCCGTCCACAGAGCGGCTCCTCTCAACCCGGTCGGGGGACGGGGGTGCATGGGCGCCTTCCTTCGGCGCCAGCGGTTCGCTCGTCGCTGCGGCCTGGGGCAACGGGACGGTCCGGGTTCTGGATGTGTCCACAGGTCGGGTCGTCTCGACCGTGCACGTGGACGATCTCTATGACGCGGCCCTCAGTCCTGACGGGAAACTCCTCGCCGTGTCATCCCCCGCCGCGGATGGCGTCGTGTTCGACGTCAAGACCCGTGAGGAAGCGTTCCGCCTGAGCGCCCCCAATTGTTGCAGTGACTCCTTCCTCAGCGCGGTGTCATGGAGCCCCGACAGCAGATATGTCGCCGTGGGGAGCCAGGGCGCCACACGGGTGTGGGATGCGGGAACGGAACGGTTGCTCTACACGCTTCCTCAGAACGGATACGTCCCCGGCCTCGCCTGGAGCCCGGATTCCTCCCGCCTGGTCACCGGAGGATCGGACGGCACCGCGAGGGTGTGGGAGATCCGGGACGCGCCCGTCCGATTGCTGTGGTCGCTCCCGGCACTAGAGACGAACACCTTGATCGTGGGAGTGGCCTTCTCTCCCGATGGGACCCGCGTGATGGCGGGCGACGAGGGGAACTCGGTCGTGAAGATCTGGGACCTTGGACCGACCGGTGGTGCCGAGTGGGCGAACCTTCCTGCCCCTCGTGGATCCCAGGTGGAGTTCATGCCGGACGGACGGCGCCTCGTGACGAGCCGCATGCCGGAGGACTCCACGGTCACGATGTGGGACCTGCAGACCGGCCGCAAGCTTCGAACCATCGGACCGGCGACCGACGATTTCTGGTTCGGATCCATCGACGTGAGCCCGGACGGCACCTCGATCGCACTCGGCGGCGGGAGCAGGCCCAAGTTGCCCGGCGGTGCATCCGCGATGAGAGTCTGGGATACGTCGACCGGCGCGGAGCTGTTCCACATCGGGAGGACGCAGCAGTACGACGTGAACGAGGTCCACTTCAGTCCAGACGGGAGGTATGTGGTCACCGCGAACTACGACCCAACCTCGAAGATCGTCGATCGCTCAGGCAGCGTCATCCGTGTGCTTCGAGAACGCGGGGTCTATCTGTTTGCGGCCCGATTCAGCGCCGACGGACGTCTGGTGGCCACGGTGGCCGAATCGCAGGAACGACACGTCCCCCACGTGACGGTCTGGGACTGGGAACGAGATGAGCGCGTCCGGACGTTCGATGACGCAGTCAACGTGGTCTTCGATCCCATCGCCCCCCGGGTGGCCATCGTGCGCTCGGGGGGACACGTGGAGATCTGGGATGTCGAGAGCTGGTCGCTCGTGGCAGAGCTCGGCGGACCCGGGGGCGCCGCCACCGACGAATCGGGCGGCGGCAGGGTCGCATTCTCCCCCGACGGCTCGCGCGTCGCAGTCGCGCACAGCGATGGAACGGTTCGGCTGTTCGATGCAGGAACGGGTGCGGAGCAGCTCGTCCTGCCGAGTCTCGGCTGCACCGTATCCAGAGTGGCATTCAGTCCGGACGGTTCGAAACTCGCCACCACCAGCCCGTGCGGCGGTGTTCGGATCTGGGCCCTCGACATCGGCGACCTGCTCGAGATCGCCCGCAAGGAGGTCCCGAGGGCGCTCACCGACGAGGAGTGCCGTAAGTATCTCCACATGGACCAGTGCTCGCTGGCTTAGCCGCCCGCGCTCCAGCGTCGACGTACCGATCCCGAAAGCGGACACTCCGTGCTAACGAGGTGCTAACAACCTGGACGTCAATTCCTGACACTGACCGACATCGATCGGCTTGGCTCCTCAGCGTAAGCTCCCGGTCACAGCACGTGTCGTCACGGTCCGACATCCATCAACATCGACTTGGTGGGAGTTCGAATCCCACCTGGCACGAACGGCGAACGTGTCAGCCATCGATGGTCGGCTCTCTCATCGCCTGAGCGAGGTCACCTCGACGCCGTCGGTCAAGCGTTCTACATTCGCGACGTGAAGTGCTCGCCCTGTGGAGCCGATCTGCCGCCTGACGCGCGGTTCTGCCCAGCATGCGGCGCTACGGCTGCGACGACGCCCGCCGAACGTCGCCTCGTCACGGCCTTCTTCTGTGACGTCGTCGGGTCAACGTCGTTGGCCGAGCGGCTCGACCCCGAGGTGCTCGCCGCAGTGATGGGTCGATACACGAGATCGGCGCGCGAGGCGATCGAGCGCAACGGTGGCACGGTCGCATCCTTCCAAGGCGACGGAGCCGTCGGCCTGTTCGGTCTGTCGGTTACGCACGAGGACGACGCGGCACGGGCGGCGCGAGCGGGCCTTGAGCTGCTGGCGTCGCTGTCCGACGCGACTGAGGTTGCCTCGCACGGGGTAACCCTGGAGGCGCGTGTCGGGATCGAGGCAGGCGAGGTACTCGGCGACGTGGCGATGGCCGCCAGTGGGGCCTTGGTGGGTGACGTCTTGAACACGGCAGCTCGGCTGCAGTCAGAAGCGGAACCGGGCACCGTCGTCGCTGGGCCAGAAGCGATCCGACTGTTGCGCGACCGAGCCGAGCTACGTCCGCTGACACCTCTGACGCTGAAGGGCAAGGCGGAACCGGTGGAAGCCGCAGTAGTCGTCTCTGTCGAGGCCGGTCCTCGTCGCCAGTCCACGACACCGTTCGTTGGTCGTGGACGTCTCATCGCGTCGCTCGGGGTGGCGTTCGCCGAAGCGGTCGCAGACGGAGCTCCGGTGCTGGCGACGGTCCTCGGCGACCCGGGTATCGGCAAGTCGCGTCTGCTCGACGCCTTCTTGCGAGATCTGTCCGGCACGACGATCCTCCGAACGTCGGTGCCGGCAGCGGGGGAAGGCTCAAGTCTGGCTCCACTGGCCGACCTGGTGCGAGCCGCGGCAGGTGCGGACGCTACCGACGATGTAGCCGATAGCCTGGCGTCGCTCGTCAGCGGGAGTCGGGACGCGCGAGCCCTCGAGGCCGCCCTCCGGTCGTTGCTCGGTCTTGGCGGACAGAGCCCCGCGGAGTCCACCTGGGCCATCCGCCGCCTCCTCGAGACCCTGGCGACGCGCGGGCCTGTCATCGTGCTCTTGGACGACTTGCATTGGGCAAGCCCGGCGCTGAACGATCTGGTTGAAGACGCCGCGCGGTGGACGAGGGGCCCGGTACTCCTCCTCTGCGCCGCCCGGCTGGACCTCCTGGACGCACGGCGGTCGTGGGGCGGAGGGATGCAGCGCGCGATGACGATCACGGTCGGCCCACTCGAGGCGGACGAGTCCAGGGCGTTGGCCGATGCGTTGGTGGGTGCGAACCTCCTCCACTCGGACCGCCTGGTCACCACGGCGGAGGGCAACCCATTGTTCCTGGAGCACCTCGCCGCGGAAGCGCGTGAGCTCGGAGATGCGTGGGACCCCTCGGCAGCCCCAACGACCATCCGAGCACTGCTCGAGGCGAGGCTCGACCGATGTTCGCCCGATGTCACCAGCGCACTCGAACTCGCGTCCGTGCAGGGCTCACGGTTCCGTGTGGACTTCCTAGAGGCCCTCGCCCCCGAGGACCTCGACCTCGGCGACGTCCTTCGGCAGGCTGATCGGGCGCACCTTGCGAGGGAGGTCGAGCCGAACGTGGGCGCGTTCGCACACGCACTCGTCCGCGAGACCGCCTACAACCGACTTCCTAAGGCCACGAGGGCGGAGCTCCACGCCGCGATCGCCGATCTGTTCCCCAAAGAGGAGGAGGAGCTGGCCGCCATCCATCTCGAGCAGGCAGCGGCGCTTCGAGCCGAATTGGGCCAACCGGATGTCGAGCTCGAGCAGCGTGCCGGCGAGCTGCTTGCGCGGACCGGAGCGCGCGCCTTCTCGCGGCTCGATTTCGTGACCGCCTCAGATCTTCTCGAGCGCGCGGCGGCCCTACTCCCGCACGGCTCGACTGCGCGTTTGGAGATGCTGCCCGACTTCGCGATCGCGCTGATGGAAGCCGGCCGGGCCGACGATGCAGCGGTGCTCCTCGAAGAGACCCTCTTGCAGGCCGAACGAATCGGATCGCGCCGCGATGCGATCAGGATCCGGCTTCAGCAACTCGCCCTCTACGCCTTCACCGGCCCATCGGAGGATGAGATCCGACTCGGCATCTCCGAGGGGAGAGCGTTGCTCGCTGAACTCACGGATCTCGAGGATGACGTCGGGCTCGCCCAAGGATGGACCGTGATCGAGTACCTCCACGTCTATATCGGCGAGATGGCGAACCACGCGGAGGCGCAGGCGCGATCGTTCGTCCATGCGGAACGCGCGGGTCGGCTTCGGGAGCAGATCCAGGCGGGCGGGGATCAGCCGTGCGCAACGATTCGGGGGCCATGTACCGCCGAGGCGATGAGGGACCAAGCCGAGCTGATGCGCCGGAGCCCGAACCCGATCATCAGCACCGGTGGGATCGCCCTCGATGCCGCGGCGGCTGCGCTCGTGGGCGACGTGCCCGCATACCGGTCAGCGGAGTCCGAGTGGCGCCTCGCGATCGAAGCTGGCGGCCTTGAGTGGTCGGGGGCGGATCAGGCGTTGGCCGGCTTAGCCCTCGTGCTGCTCCTCACCGATGCACCTGAGGCTGCCGAAGCGATGGCGCGTCAGGGCCTAGACGTGATGGAGCGGCTCGGCGACGTCTGGGTCGTGAACGATTGGTGTTGGCTATTGCCGCTTGCACTCGCTAGACAAGGAAGGATGGATGAAGGTTCGGTCCTCGCCGATGCGTTCGCCGAGCGGTACGCGCCTATGGGTGCGGAAGGTCGGATCTATCGCGGTGTCGCCTTGTCCATCGCGCGTCGGTCCCACGGGCGCCCCGACGAAGCTCTGACGTTGGCGAACGAAGCCGCGTCGATCGCGCGTTCGACGGATTCGAACCTGCTCCGAGCCCTGGCGCTTGAGCACTTGGCCGACCTGCAATGTGAGACCGATCCCTCCGCGGCGATCGGGACACTCAAGGAAGTCGCGGGCATCCTCACCGTGGCGGGCAACGTGGTCGGGACACAGCGCGTTTCCAGGATCCTTGAGACCCTGTCGTGAATCCCTCAGGCCGTTTGCGCGGGCGCCGCCGGCACGACCGTCTCTTCAGCGGGGCGTTTGTCGTTCAGGCGAGGTCGCGCGACAGCTCGAGCCGTCACGCCCCACGTCTCGCCTATCGCCTGCGATGTCTTCAGGTCGTGCAGCGGGGAGGGGTCGACCCGAAGGCCGTCCCCTCCTCGATTGCGGTTCCGAGTCCTGCAAGGCAAGCGCACCACCGTGGCGGGCACCGTGCTACGAGTGCCCACCCCCGACCGTCGAGCTGGCCTGAGGGCTCCGCCGCCGCTGCCTGTAGATCCGCCTCGTCGACCACATCGTGGCTCGAGGTCGTTCCGCCGAACTCCGTCAGCTGCTTCTGGATCACGGGCGCGTCCTCGATCCTGGCGAGCACACCGACCGCCGCCTTACCGGCCCCAAGGTCGCCTGAGATCCGCGCCTTGTCCTCATCGCTGAGCTTCAGTCCCTTGTGGTGTAGTCCACCGGCGGCCGTGCCGCCGAGGAGACCTACACCGAGTGCCGCGGGGCCGAGAACGAGCAGGCATGCGCCGATCCCTGCGCCGGCGCCCCAACTCCGCGCGCCGACCTTGTCCACCTTGAGGTTCCCGGTGTCGTCGAGGACCAGGAGCCCGATGGCGTCGCCGGGCGTGATCCCGGATCCCTTAAGCTCCTCCGCCGCAGTGTCTGCCGCAGGCTCATCGGCGAAGAACGAGAGCACGAGCTGCTTCTCTGCCATGACCACCCTCCCTGTCGTGCACGCGAATCTCGCTGCGCTTCCGGTCGCGCTCGAGGATCGCCGACGCGATCGGGCGTACGTGACGGATCGGGACGGCATGACTCAGCCCACGGCACCGTCCTTCTTCATCAGCCCTCGGCCGGATCGATGACGGCGCGCTCGGCGGCGACCCGCCGCGCCTTCAGATCGACGCCGTCGTGACCGGTGAGCACGCGCAGGAATTCGTCGCGCTCGAGCACGAACACCCGCAGGTCGCTGACGGCGGTCACGCTCGCGTTCCGCGGTTGATCGAGCAGGAGAGCGACCTCGCCGAAGTAGTCGCCGGGGCCACGGTCGGAGATGGTCTCTCCATCGCGCGAGATGACCGCCCGCCCCTCGGTGAGCACGTAGAAGCGGCTCCCAGGTTCGCCCTCCCTGATGACGACATCTCCCGCCGGCACGTCGAGCGGCACGAGGTCCCGGGCGACCCGTTCGAGCGCCTGTGGTGGCAGGGGTGCGAAGAGGTCCGTCGCGCGCAAGCGCGCCATCTCCTCGGCGGGGACCCGAACGCCCACGTCGAGCGAGGCAAGACGGTTCCGCAGCAGGAACCCAGCGACCGGCAGGAGCGAGCTGGCGAGCAGGAGGCTCCACCGGGGACCTACCAGGACCACGAGGAGCGAGGCCGCGAACGCGCCGATCCCCTCGAGTCCGACGTAGAGAGATTCGAGCACGCCGAAGACGCGTCCCAGTTTGTCGTCCGGCACGACGCGCTGGAGCATCGTGCGGGCGCTGACGTCGCATAGCTGCATGCCCGCCCCCGAGATCGCGAGCATCGGGGCGGCGGCCAGCGGGGACGCGGCGATCACGGCGAGCGGCGCGCCGGTGGCGACGAGACCCGCCCGCATGGTGGGGAACAACCGAGCGCGTTGGCCGGCCACCATCGCGATCGACGCGCCGATGATGGAGCCCAACCCCAGGGCCGCGTTCAGGAAGCCCACGCCCGCGTCGCCCGTGTGCAGGATGTCGAGGGCGAGCACGATGATGATCGTGTCGAGGACCCCGAGCATCAGCATGCCCGAGCCGGCCAGAGCCACGAGCAGGCGGCGGCGTTCGTCGTGCAGCACGTACCCGAACCCGGCCCAGAGGTCGGCCGCACGGAACTCCTCGTCGGGTTCGTCGTCGGCGGCTTCGTTCGCCTCGTGCGTGCTCCACACCGCGAGCGCGCCGCCCAGCGTCAACACGGCGAGGATCAGGAACGCGAGCCCCGGGCCCGAGATCGAGCGCGTGCTCGCGAACGCGAACGCGATCCCGGCGAGGAGGGGGCCGAGGAAGATGCACATGCTCTCGATCAGGCCCATGGCTGCGTAGCTCGTCGTGAGCTCCTGCGGCGATCGCGCCAGCCACGGCAGCAGCGCGCTATACGTCGGCCGCACGAGGGTGAGCATCCATCCGGCTGAGCACGCGAGGAGGAAGGCGAGCCATGAGGGCGCCGCAGCAGCATCGCGCTGCCCGCGGCGGCCGAAAGGAGCGATAGGGTCAGCATCACGAGCAAGAGCAGGCGCCTGCGATCCACCCGATCGGCGAGCACGGCCCCGAACGGAGCGATGATCGCGGCTGGTATCTGTAGGGCCAGTGCGGCGAGCCCGACCGCGGGCGCGCCGCCGACCTGGAACGCGAAGACGAACAGCGCGAGCCCGCCCCCCCACTCCAGCAGGTTGAAGGCTACGAGCGCGAGCTGGGTCGGCCCGAGCTCTCGCGATCGGAAGGTCGCGACGAGGGCAGTCGCCGCCTGGCGGAGATCCGCCCCGGCTTCACGCCATGGCGACGTCTCCTGTCGTGCATCGGGATCCATCCGCGCACTCTCGCGCGCGAACCGCATCGGGTGCAACCGCGATGGTGCCACCGCGTGTCGGGCGATCCCGGTCGCCCGACACGCGTCCGCGCTATCGCGGTGCGAGGTGCCGCGTCACAAG
>CAWEPI010000020.1:0-3811 GCA_963810945.1 uncultured Actinomycetes bacterium | reverse complement strand
CGCGTTCGCGACAGCGCCACCGCGAGGACCGACCTGCGTCCCGTTGTGGGGTTGTGACGATGCGTCGCACCGGCTTCCCATCCCATTCTCGCTACCGGATAGTTGCCCGATGCGACACCTCCCGGAGAGCTCGAACCTCGCGTGGCTGCCGTGGCTCTTGGTCGCGATCACGGTGGTCGGCGCTTGGTACCTCCGCCGCAGAGCACCCGCCGTGGCTCTTGGACTCGCCGGAGCCCTGATCGGGGGGTTCATCGGGCACCACATCGCGCACGAAGGACGTGTGCCATCGCACGTGTCCGGGTTGGCCGTCATCGGGCTCCTCGTGTTCGGCGTGATCGGGTTGGTGTTCGATCCAGCCCCCGCCTCCGCCCATCGCTTCCGAGCGACCGGCCTCGCCCTGGTGGGAGGCGCTATCGCCGTGGCGATGACCTGGACCGTCATGCACAACTACACGTGCTACTACTACGACCCGCCGACCAGGCGTTGGTGTGGAGGAGTGGACCTCTTCTACGGGATCTCCGGCAAGGTGACGATGGAAGTGGCCGTTGGAGCGTTCGTCCTCGTGTGCCTGTTCCTCGCTTCGGCGCTCAAGGCTGAGGAGACACTCACGGATCCCTGGTTCCAGGACGATCCGGCCTTCCCTCAGAGCTGACCCGTGTCACTCGATCCCAGCCGCCGGGCAACCTGTGCTCGATCTGCTCGGGGGCGGAGAACCTGTCCTGGGGCTCAGGCCACGTCGAACCGTTTCTGGGTTGCCAGATGCTTACTGACGCCTACCGCTGTCAGCGAGGCAAGGTGCGAGGCCCTCTCGATCCGCGGACAACGGTCCGTCTGCGTAGACCTCGGTCTAGGTGGCGATCCCGAGCAAGCGTCGATCAGCCGCGGTCCCGGAGAGCTCGCTCCAACTCGTCGAGATGCTCACCTCGGTGCTCGCCGCGGACCGGATAGATGGGACTGTCCGGGTCGAGCGGAGCCATCCGGTCCAGGGGCAGCGCGGCTACGCGTGCGTCTGTCTCCTCCGCGATCCGCAGGGCGAACCGCGCGGCCTCCCTCGGAGCGATCGCGTGGATCAGCGGTCGCGTCGAGTCGTTGAGCCAATCGCCCTCGGGCTCGGCGTCTCCCGCCACCCACGGCTCACCGCGGTCGATCTTCTCGGCGAGGACGAGGACGCGGATGTCCCAGTACGCCATGTGTCCGAGCACGCCCGCGACCGTCCAGTAGTCGTTGGCCGGTGCTGCGAGGGCATCGTCGTCCAGCCCGTTGATGAACTCCCGGAGACGCTCGCGCTCGCGGTCGTTGACCTGGATGTACGGGCGATCCTCCGTCATCACTGCGTCCTATGCACGGTGGAACCTCTCGATCGAGATCCTCAGCAACGACGATCTTCGCCTCACCTATACCACCTGGGGTCACTGGTCCTTCCCTATCCGACCGGCCTCTGACCTGCGACTTGCGCTCGGGGAGCGCGGTTCCAAGGTTCCGGAGGGAGGAGGCTGACGAGAACTTGACACGCGAGGACGTCTACGTTGCAGCGTGTGCTATATACGTCGACCATCTATCAGACGGTCGTGCGTGTGCGTCGCCGGTTGTCAAGCTCCTGTAACGGTGCTGCTCGCTTACCGTTCGCGTACTCCATGGCGCGAGCACTTAACCGAGTGGCGGCTGATCCGCGTCGCACGGCGGCGCTGCTCCCTCTCAAGCCCTCTCGATCCGCCCTCTCGCTTCACGTGCACGTCGTTGGGACCGACCGCCATCACCTCGGTCACCTCGGGATCCTTCAACAGGAACTCGATCGGCCCAAACCCGACGACCTCGACGGAGACTGCGTCAACAGTGCGCATCCGCTCGCGCCGGTGTCTTGCAGGGAAAGGAGGTCCGGTGGACGCCTCACGGGCGAGTCGTCCACCGTAGGGAGCGCGAACGTTACCGGGAGCGCAGCGGCGGCCCGGCCCTCAGCCGGCTAGGTACCGCGCCATCGAGAACCCGCCGCAGGAACTGCCCACCGCGAGGATCCTGCGGTCGGGCTGGATGACGATCGCGGCGATCCGTGAATCGCAGCTCTTGCTCCCGAAGCGGGTCGCCACCTTGCCGTCGCCGCCGAAGGTCGGGTCGAGCCGCCCGCCGGTCGTGTAGCGGAGCAGGGCGAAGTCGGTGCGTTCGGACACGCGGGCGCGCACACCCTCCCAGCCGGCGGCCACGATCCTCCCGTTCGCCTGGATCGCGACGTCGTACGCTTCCGCCGCTCGGTCCCCTACGTGGAACACGGTTGTGGCCCTGCCGTGGCGACCGAACGTGAGATCGAGGCTTCCGCTCACACGGAACCGGGCGACGACGAAGTAGGGGCCGGGGAGGGCGCCAACCTTCGGCGCGCACCCGACCATCCCCACCACGACGATCTTCGCATCGGGCTGGACCGCCACCGCGTCGGCGATCGGCGAGCCACCGCAGAGCCGGCTGTGGAGGTGCTGGACCACCTTCCCGTCGCCGCTGAACGTCGGGTCGAGGGAGCCATCGGCTCGATACCGGGCTAGGGCGAACCCCATCTCCGTGGCGTGGGGACCGTCGATGAAGTCGTACGCGGAGGTGCCGGCAACGACGATCCTGCCGCCTGGGGTCAAGGCCACGTCGGCGAGGTTGTCGTAGCCGGGCGTGAAGTTCGTACGGACCTGGCCGGCGTGTCCGAACGTCGGATCGAGGCTACCGTCGAGCTCGTACCGTGCCACCGCGTACCGGTAGTCGAGCAGAGGACCGCCGGTCCCGCACCGTGCGACCCCGGCCGCGATCACCTTCCCGTCGGCCTGGATCGCGGCGGCCTCGGCGTGCGCCGAACACGACGCGCGGGATCCGAAGCTCGTGAGCACGGTGCCACCCGCTCCGAAGGTCGGATCGAGGACGCCCTCCGTGTCGTACCGGGCCAACGCGAACAACGACCGATCGCAATAGGAAAGCCCGACCGCCACGATCTTCCCGTCCGCCTGGATCGACCACGCCGTTGGCCACGTCCCAGCAGCCGGGCGCGGTTCGGAACGGGGTCACTGCGACACCGTCCGTACCGAACGACCGGTCGAGGCTGCCGTCGGTCTCGTACCGGGCCACCGCGCTCCTCGTCTCACCGGCCTCGTCGAGCACCCCGCCGGCCGCGACGATCTTCCCGTCGGACTGCAGCGCGACGCTCTCCCCCGAGAACGTGCCCCCCTGGGTCACTCTGCCGTTGCCGCCGAACGAGGGGTCCAGGTCGCCTCCTGCCGCAAGCGCGCCCGACGCGAGCGCAACCGTGCCGGCCAACAACGCGATGGCGCCCACCCGCACCCGTCGCGAGCGCCTACGCCATCCCCTCGCGACGTGGTCTCGCATCCTGCTCACTCCCGACACGCCGCGAACGGCGGAGAACGCGGCTGGCACCCCGATGCTCGCGCGCGAAACCCTCGAGGGAGAGAGCCGCTTGGCCCGTGGTCCGGAGGCCACTCGGCGGCAAACGAGGTGCTACGACTCACCCGGGGTAGATGCCGATCTGACGCCCCGGGTCGCACCCACGGGGCGAGCTGTTCGGAGAGACTTTCTCGGCACCGAGGAGTCGCGCATGCGTCCGGCCCGCGGCTCCTGTGGGCAGTCAACAAGAAGGGCGACTTCGACAACCTCGACGACTCAGTCGACGGCCCTTACCGGATCCTCGACGCGTCGTTCCGGGACGCGGACGTCCAAGTCTCGGGATCGAGCGCATTGTTCTTGGCGCCCGGCCCTCGGACCTGAGGCCACCGTTCCGAAGTCCGCCTCATGCTGGCCCGCGATCGTCAGTTTCAGAGTTGGTTCC
>CAWEPI010000019.1:0-10618 GCA_963810945.1 uncultured Actinomycetes bacterium | reverse complement strand
GGGCCGTTCGAGTACGACGTGAAGCGAATGTCCGCGAGCTTCACGATCGCGGCCCGCAACAACGGCTTTTCGAAGGCGGACGCTCGGGGGGCGACGATGACGTCGGTGACCGCCTACCGCGAAGCGATGGCCGAGTTCGCGGGGATGGGCACCATGGACGTCTGGTACGCGCACCTGTCAGAGGAACAGCTGATGGCCGCCATCAAGAACCTGGCCCGCTCCCAGACGGACAAGACGCAGAAAAAGGAGGCGCAAAAGCGGGAAAAGAGCGCGAAGAAGATCGCTCTCAAGGCCCACTCGCGCGACAGCCTGCAGGCGCTGTCCAAGCTCGCAGAGTTCGTGGACGGCAAGTACCGGATCGTGAGCCAGCCACCGATCGTCATCCCGGCTCGGGACCTCGGGCCATCCTTCGGGATGTCCGCCGACGAGCTTCAGCACACGATCCACGAACAACTCCGTGCCTACCGCGCGACGCTGCAGGACGACCGGCGCCATCTGCTGGAGCGGTTCGAGGTCATCGATGTGGCCCGCAAGGTCGTCGGGGTCGGGAGCGTCGGCACGCGGGCGTTCATCGCCCTGCTCCAGGGTCGTGACGACCAGGACCCGCTGTTCCTCCAGGTCAAGGAAGCGACGGCCTCGGTCCTCGAGGACCATCTGCCGAAGAGCCGCTACAAGCAGCACGGCGAACGCGTCGTGCAGGGCCAACGGATGATGCAGGCCGCCAGCGACATCTATCTGGGCTGGACCAAGGGTCGAGGAGGACCGGTTCCTCTACTGGCGCCAGCTCCGCGACATGAAGGGCTCGGTCGAGGTCGAGGCGATGGTTCCGCTCGGCTCTCGATTTCTACGCGCGCACGTGCGGTTGGACTCTGGCGCGGGCGCATGCCCGATCGGGCGACCCGATCGCCATCTCGGCCTACCTGGGGAAGAGCGACGGATTCGACCGCTCGATCACCGACTTCTCCGAGCGCTATGCCGACCAGAACGACGAGACTACCAGGCCTTCACCGAGGCGATCCGGTCCGGTCGGCTGGAAGCGATCGAAGGGGTGTGAGAATGTTCGCGTCACCACGTTGGATCGAAGCCACCACGCTCCTCGGCCTCCTCAGCGCCGCGAGACTCCTCGCCCGTTCAGGCTGAGCGGGGCATCCATCAAAGCTCAGGAGATAACGTCCATGCCCCGACACACCTCGATCTTCGAGCGTCGCGGCGCGATCACCCGATGCATCGCGCTGGCCGTGCTTCCTGCGATCCTGCTTCTCAGCGCATGTTCGAAGAGCCAGTCGCCGGCGTGCACCGACGCCCAGAACCTGAAGGACTCGCTCACGACGTTGACCCAGATGAGTCCTTCATCGATCACGGTCGCCACGCTTCAGACCGACGTGAACAATGTGAAGACAGCCGCGGACGCGCTGAAGTCTGAGGCGCAGTCGACGTTCGGCACGGATATCACAGCGATCGAGACGCAGCTGGCGACGCTCGAGGGCGTGATCACGGCCGTCAAGGGCGGAGCGACCATCACGAGCCAGATTGCGACCGTGGTTCCTGCGCTCAGTGCGCTGAAGACCGGACTATCCGACCTGCAGACGACGGCACAGTCTCAGAACTGCAACCTGAAGTAGCGGAGGAGAACCCGATCACGCCCAGACCGTTGGTACCGTCCTTGCCCACCACAGATGTCACCTTCCCGCTCGCCACGTCGACGATGCCAATCTCGCGTTGAGTGTCGAACGCGATCCGATCGCCCGTTGACGACCACACGGGCTCCGAGGCATCCGCCCCGGGGACCAGCACGCGAGCCTGGGAACCGTCGGCCGCGGCAACCTTGAGCGAGTTCCGGGAGACATAGGCGATGTGAGCTCCGTCGGGTGCATTCGCTGATCCGCGAACTGACTTCGTGGGTCGGTCGCGGGTAGTTGAAGTGGGGAACTACCGTCGATCGGCACCTCCTTGCCGAAGGGAATCAGCCGTGAGGCTCCGTCGGCCGACCACACAGGGTCGAAGTCGCCGGTCATGTTCATGCCCCGCGCCAGGGTGAGCAGCTTCTCGCGCGCACCGTCGAGCCCAAAGATGCCGATCGTGCGACCGAAGCACCACCACGTGGCGACGCGGGTCGAAGTCGGGCGACCACGCGATCTTCCAACCCTCGCCCGGGAACGACGCGACGATCCCCCCGGCCGCATCGGCGATGTTCACGGTCCTCTGACAGGAGCCGCCACGACCGACCTCCCCGAGGAAGGCGAGGTACCGGCCGTCGGGTGACCAGATCTTGGCCCCTTCCCCCCAGTAAGAGCGGCAGTTACCCGGGCGGCCGTTGAGGGCGATGCCGTTCGCGATCCGTACCGGGTTCTCGCCGTTCGCATCGGCCAGGTAGATGTCGCCGTGGAGCCCATAGGCGAGACGGTCCGTACCCACGGGTGCCGGGGTTGGCTCGGCGGCCGGCACAGGGGCGTTGCGGAGGGCCCGCATCAGGCCCGCGATGCCGAGGAGTGTGATCACGACGAACAGCGCCGCGACCGCGATGCTCCCACCTTGCGGTTCCTGTCCTTCCTTCCTTGATACTGGTCGAACCGTTCCACCTTCTTACCTTGCGGCGTATCCGTAGACATCTCCATAACCTCCACGGCGCGGCGGATGCCCTGCGCGGCGGAGCGGGCTCGCGTGTCGAGATCCATCACTCGCCCTCCTCCAGTCGGAGCCGGCGGGCGAGTGCCTGCCGGCCGTCGTGCAGATGCTTCTTCACCGTGCCATCGGCCGTGCCGAGGATCTCTGCGATCTCGGCGACGGGTCGGTCTTCCAGGTAATGGAGCGTGATGACCTGGGCCTGCCGACGCGGTAGCGAGCGAACCGCCCGCCAGAACTCCGCGTCGTCGGCGGAGAGCTCGGGCATGACCTGTTGACGTCCGATCGCCGCCCGGGTTGAGCGCCTTCGTTTCCGCGACGCCACGCCGGAACGCCGATACGGACAGGTTCGCCACGACCCGACGCACCCACGCGCCCGGTGCGTCGAGGTCGGCCACCGTCTCCCAGTTCCGGTGGGCCGCGAGGAAGGCCTCCTGAGCGAGGTCCTGGGCCGCGGCGCGGCTGCCGGAGAGGGCGTACGCCAGCGCCACGATCGAACCGAACTCCCGTACGTAGAGCTCCTCGAACGTCTCCGAGGACTCCCCCACGGCGTCCGGACGACCGGTCACCGACGCACCCCCGCTCTCTATCCAGGTCAAACCGTGCTTCACCCTGACACTCGCTCGACGGGCCCGCGAGGTTCAGTGGGCGCCCCGCCTCGTCAACGGCAGCGCTCATGCTACTGTCTGGCATCATCCGACTGACTCTGATGGCGCGTACGACGCTACGTTCGCGGGCAGTGGCCACATCGGGTTGATCCCGGTGGGCGAGGACATCCCGTTGAAACGGCTGATGGACGCGACAGGGCTCTCGGCGATGGGGTGCTCCAGAATCAGGCGCGGATCTCGATGCCGCATCCGAGGCACTGGTAGGCGCTGGCGAGTCTCGAGGTCTGATGGCTTACTGCGTCACGTTGACCCGTCCCCCTCCTGGCCGTGAACCCGGCGCTGCTATCAAGCGGGAGAGCCGCCGCCGCGACGCGTTTCCAGCTCGCGGCTGTAGCGGCTCGGCAGTCCCCGTAGGACCTTCACGCCAAGTCGGAGCAGTCGCGCCTGCGTTCGATCACATCGTTAACGTCGAAACCCAGCGCGAGGGCAAGTTCGGGGGCCGCTGATACCGTCCGCGCTGAGCCGATGCAGGGCGCCACGGCGACCAGAACGCCGGCGATCTGGTGCGACGGCACGCCCGCGCGTTCGGCGAGGCGAACGACGGATGCATACGCGGGAGGGGCTGCGTCCAGAGCCAACAGCGCTCCGATCCGCACCAGAGCCTGAGCACGCGCATCCAGGCCCGATGCCTCGAGATTCGCCGCGTCGGATTCCGTGATAGCCGCAATGAGCTCGTCGTCGTTGAGAGCGAGCTTGGTCAGGGTCCACTCGTGGGGCTCGGGAGGCCCGACGGATCGGGCAGAACCTTCCACGGCCTCATCTAACCTTCCGGCATCCCTGCGGCATCACCCGCATGGGATGAAGACCGAGCAGATGCTTAGAGGTCGAGAAGCCCGAGTGCTCCGGCGCGTTCGACCGCCTCAGCGCGGCTGCTCACGCCGAGCTTGCGGTAGATCGACATCGCTTGGGTCTTCACCGTGTTGTTCGACACGAAGAGCCGCTCTCCAATTTGCCGGAAGGACAGGTGGGTCGGCAAGAGGGCGAGGACCCGGAGCTCGGCTACCGACAGCGACGCCGGTCCCGACTTTCCCGGACCGTGGAGTTGGTGGATAGCGTTCTCGACCTCGTTCAGATCATCGGCGAGGGTGCCGATGTCCGGCCGCCGCGCCTGAAAGTCCCTCGCCTCAGCGAGAATCGTGCGCGCGCCTTCGACGTCGGACAGCGCGAGGTAGGCGCGCGCCATCATGATTCTGCCCCGGATGCTTGACGACGGAATGGCGAAGGGCGAGTTCACTCGCAGCCTCTGGGCTTCCATGAGGGCCCTGCGTGCAAGATCGGGCTTGCCCTGCCGCGCCAGGACGAGCGCGGAGACGGCGAACATCAGCGGCTGAAGCAGGATGTCGCCAAGCCCGTAGCTGTGGCGACCTCCTGCGCTCGGCCGATCCACCGGTCGGCCTCGTCCCACTCGCCGGCGTTCACGGACATAGCCGCCAGCTCGCTCAGCGCCATCACGTGCCCTCCCGCCTGCGCCGGGCTTGCGACCTCCGCCGCCTCGTGGAACATGGCCCGGGCGCGCACGGTCTCTCCGACGAGGAGCGCTGCCTCTCCAGCGAGGAGGTGGTGGAACACCCGCCATTCGTTCGACGCTCGTCCCATCTCGGCTGCCCGTGCGACGTCGGCGTCCATCTCCTGCGGGTCCGTCCGGGCAGAGCGCCGCCCGGAGCAGCGCCACGGACGCCTCGTACGAGCTGCTCCCGTCCGGCATGGCTCCGTCGAACGAAATGTCCTCTGCGATCCTGAGCCAGCGGACGGGATCCTCGTCCCCGATGAACGCGTGACCCCAGGCGGTCGCGACCGCGAGTGGCGGGTACTTGATCAAGGCGTCCTCATCGAACCAGGACAGCCATCTCTCCAGGGTCTGCACCCTTCCGAGGCTCATGTATCGGCGAGTGAGGGAGCACACGAGCCGGGCTGCCCCCTTGACGTCGAAGGCGGCTTGGGCGTAACCGATCGCGTCCTCAGGAAGGCCGTTGGCCTCCGACCACGAAGCCGCGCGCCGATTCAGCTTGGGGACGAGATCAGGCTCGGTCCGATGGAGCTCCGCGAGCAGCACGTCACGGAGCAGCTGGTGATAGCGGAACCCGCCGGCACCCTCGGAGAAGGCACCACCAGTGAGTTCGTGCGGTCCAACTCAGCCAGGAGCCTTGCCGATCCCTTCGATCGCAATACCGCATCGCAAAGATCCGGGGTCAGCTGGTGCAGGATGGCGGTCCGCCTCATGAACCGGAATTGCCGGTTCGGAAGGGCTCCGGAGTAGCTCGTCACGGACGTATTCGCTGATGAGGCGGTCGTCGCCTCCGAAGACTGGATACCGCTTCGATTGGGTCGTCCTTCTCACGGATCGACGCCATTGCGAGCTGGATCGCGATTGCCCACCCTTCCGTACGACGCTGGATGAGTGTGATCGCTTCGTCGGGAAGATCGAGACCGGCGGCCCGGACGAGCTGTGCCGTCTCGTGGTCGTCCATCGCCAGGTCCCGATCGCTGAGCTCCAAGAGCCGGTCTGTTGCGCGGAGTCGGGGTAACGGCAGGTCTGGGACCTCTCGCGAGGCAAGCGCCACGGCCCAGCCGAGCGGCGCGCGCTCAACGAGAGCGGAGATGATGTCGAGCGCCTTGTGATTGCCCGCCAGATGCAGGTCGTCCAGCACGATGATCGCCGGTTCGCTGAGACCATCGAGGGACCGCATCAGCTGCCGCACCCGATTTGCCAGAGCCTGGCTGCTCGACTTCGCCAGCCTCATCAGCGTCTCGTGCACCGATGGGTCGATCCGATCCAGTGCGAACGCGAGATCGGCGAGCAAGACAGCCGGATCGTTATCGCGGTCGTCGAGCGTGACCCAGGCCGAGGGCCTGGGATCGCGCTCCGCCCATGCCCTGAGGAGCGTCGTCTTTCCGTAGCCTGGGCCGGCGATGACGCTCACGATGTCCGCGCCGGACTCGTCGATCAACGCGAGGAGCCGCTTGCGCGGGATCGTGTGTATGTGCGCCTTGGGGAGCGTGAGGCCGGACCGGCCGTCGGGGAGCTGGGGACCCGCGGATCCCTGTCTCCCGCAACTCGGCGACCGCGCGAAGAAGCGCTGGTCACGCCGGATATTACCGGCCAGCCGCATCTCCGGGAGGGGTTCGGTGAGCGGTGCGCCGCGGCGACCCGGTCATCCCGATGGGGTGATGCGGCGAAATCGCGCCCTGGAGTAGCGTGCGACTCGGTGACATCCGCAGACGAAGACCGCTCGGGCCGCCCAGGCCGGGGGGACGGTCCTCCTCACGCTGTGCGCCGGTCAGTTCCTGATGGCGCTCGACACCTCGGTCATGAACGTGTCGATCGCGACGGTCGCCAACGACCTCCACACCACGGTCACGGGGATCCAGAGCGCCATCGTCCTGTACACGCTGATCATGGCGATGCTGATGGTCACCGGCGGCAAGATCGGCTCGATCATCGGTCGCAAGCGCGCCTTCACGATCGGGCTCGTGATCTACTGCTCGGGTTCGCTGACGACGGCCCTGTCGCCGAACCTCGCCGTGCTGCTGTTCGGATGGTCGCTCCTGGAAGGGATCGGCGCGGCGCTGATCATGCCGGCGATCGTCGCGCTCGTCGCGGGGAACTTCCCTCCCGAGGGTCGGCCTCGCGCCTACGGTCTGGTCGGGGCGGCCGCAGCGATCGCGGTCGCGGTCGGGCCGCTGATCGGCGGGCTGGCGACGACGTACGCGTCGTGGCGGTGGGTCTTCGCCGGCGAGGTCGTCCTCGGGGCGGGCATCTTCCTGTTCGCGCGCCGCGTCACCGACGCCCCGGTCAAGGTCCGGTCCCATCTCGACCTGCTGGGCTCGCTGCTGTGGGCGTTGGGCATGGGGCTCGTCGTCTTCGGGGTGCTGCGCTCCTCGAGTGGGGTTGGATCCTGCCGGCCCAGGGAGGGCCGTCGATGCTGGGGATGTCGCCGGTGATCTGGCTGATCCTCGGCGGGTTCGTGTCGCTCAGGCTGTTCATGGAGCACGTCAGACGCCTCGAGGCCGCGGGACGCGAGCCGCTCGTGAATCCCGCGCTGTTCGCCAACAAGCAGATGACCGGCGGGCTCCTCATGTTCTTCTTCCAGTTCCTGGTGATGATGGGGCTGTTCTTCGTGATCCCGCTGTACCTGTCGGTCGCGCTCGGCCTCTCGGCGATCGAGACCGGGATCAAGATCACCCCCCTGGCGCTGTCGATGCTGATCGCGGCCGCGGGCGTCCCGAAGCTCTTCCCGACGGCCTCGCCACGGCGCATCGTCGAGCTCGGGCTCGTGGCGACCGTGATCGGGATCGTGGTGCTGTTCAGCGCGATGGACGTGAACGCGAGCGCGTCGATCGTGACCGTCCCGCTGATCCTGATCGGGCTCGGGTTTGGCGCGCTGGCCTCGCAGCTCGGCAGCGTCACCGTCTCGGCGGTCCCCGACGACCAGAGCCCCGAGGTCGGCGGCCTGCAGAACACGGCGACCCAGTTCGGCGCCTCGTTCGGCACCGCGCTCGCCGGCTCGGTGCTGATCGCCGCGCTGACGGCCTCGTTCCTGTCCGGGATCGCCCAGAACCCCGATGTGCCCAAGGACCTGTCCTCGAAGGCGAGCGTGCAGCTCGAGGCGGGCGTGCCCTTCGTCTCCGACGCCCAGCTGAAGTCGGCGATGCAGGAGGCGGGCATCGACCAGAAGACCACCCAGGCGGTCCTGGACGTCAACGAGCAGGCGCGGGTGAAGGGGCTCCGATCGTCCCTCGCGCTCCTCGCGCTCGTCGGGATGATCGCGCTGTTCTTCACGAGGCGGATCCCGACCCGGCAACCCGGCGCCGCTCAGACGGGCAGCGATCCATAGCCTGAGATCTGCCGAGGCCAAGGAAGGCCCCGAATCACACGATAGAGGTGATGCTCATGCTGACCCTCCGTGGCAGGCTGGCAGGCAACGAGGATGCCGGGCGCGTTGAATCTGCGGGCGTGAAGGGAGAAGCGCCATGAAGATGCCGTGAGACCAGAAGTCCCTTGGGCGAGGGGCACCTCGGCCCCCGGGGGCGCGCCGCCGCAGCGGCAAGTGAACGCGAAGACGGTGGAATCCAAAGACAGAAAGGAAGGGGTCGTGATGAGCGAGAAGGACACGTTGATTGTTCTCGGTGCCTCCTACGACAGCGTTTCAGACGCCGAGGTGGACTACGAGGCAGTGAAGGCGTTGTACGCGAACGCCGGGGTCGGGCATGAGTTCGATGCCGCGATCCTCGAGCGCGGGGACGACGGCAAGGTCAAGGTCGCCGACAAGCACGAAGCGTCTACGCGGCACGGTGCATGGAAGGTCTGGCCATCGGAGCTGTGGCCGCCATCCTGCCGGGGATCGGCCTGGGCGTGGGCATGGCCGTGGGTGCGGGCATCGGAGCCGTCACCGGGCACATCAAGGGTGGCATGAGCGACGACGACCTCAAGCAACTCGGCACCGTGCTGGACAAGGGTCAGGCCGGTTTGGTCGTGATCTACGCGACGAACATGGCCGACCAGATCGCCGCCAATATCAAGGCGGAGAATCGCTACATCTCCCAGGCGATCGACGCGAACGCCGACGAGCTGGCCAAGCAGCTGAAAGCTGCAGAGGGCGAGTAGCACGACGCTGACCAGGAGGTCGGGTCCGTCCCGGCCTCTTGGGCAACCTCGTCGAACCGCTGCATGCGTGGCGATCCGGTGCATCGACGTCCAATACGAGCGGCATAACGAGTCGCGAAGGGCGCAGGAATCGGACCCCGGTTGGACCGGCGGTACGAAAGGAGAAGGAGCCATGGCAACTGAGGAGAGTGACACGCCCATCCTCGACCTGATCGGAGACATGACCGCTGCCTCGTTGGAGGCCTCGACCCTCGACACCCAGACGTTGATGCTCGTCCGCATCGCGGCACTCGTCGCGGTTGACGCGCCGCCGGCCTCCTATCTGTTGAACCTCGGAGCGGCGAGCGAGATCGGCGTCGGTAAGGAAGACGTGCAAGGGGTCATCGCCGCCGTCGCGCCGATCGTCGGAACGGCACGCGTGACATCGGCAGCGGGCAAGATCGCGCGGGCTCTCGGCATCGTGATCGCGCTCGCGGAGCTGGAGGAGGAGGAAGAAGAGCTCGAGGACTCGTAAGCCGTGCACCGCGAAGCTTTCCGAATGGGTTCCGAGGCACGCTCGCCGCCTCCCCGGTCCCCACGCGGGAATCTGGTAAGCGGCGCCTGCGCCGACGGCCATTTCGATCACCATGGGAGGGAACCGATGAGTGAGATCACAGAAAGGGAGCTCGAAGACATCGAGGCGCTATTCGTTCAGACAGCCAGGAGCTTGGCCAGTGACGGCGACAAGACCATCACCCTGGATGGGCTGTCACCCTCCACCCTGTACTTCGCGGATCGGCCGCAGCGCGAAGTCGGCCACATGCCCACGAAGCTGTTCGTGGACCTCTGGGGCGACGGAGAGAACAGCTTCGCCATCGACCCGCCGAACGCCGTGTTGAGCTTCGCCGACCCCGACGACCGGCCCCCGCACGACGTGGTCGTCACGATCCGGGATCCCCAAACTGGACGGCGATTCCCTCAGCTACCAGGTCGATGTGCTCGAGGGGAGTATGCCGTCCTCGACCGGTCCATGCGCCTTGTTCATCGACCCGTTCGGCCGTCCTCTCTCGCCGGTGTCGGTGGCAGGGATGGATCGGCGCGGCCGCCGTCGCGAACGACGTCGTTAGCGCATACGATTGCTGCTGCCGCGCACCCAAGCGTTGACCGTCAAGCGCAGCCCCAGAGGATCCCTCTCGGGCCGTTGGAGTCACGGGGGCCTCACATCATCATCCTTCCGTTCCTGGGGACCTTGATCTACCTGATCGCGCGGCCGGCAGCCGTGAATTGACGTGGTCAACTCCCAGCAACGTGGTGGATCCACCTCGGCTGAGGTGCACCAGCTACTCAGACGAAGCTCAGTGATTGGGGGCGATGGAAGTGAGCAAGATCGAGCACCCGAGCGTCGACGAACGCAGCGCGCGGCAAGGCGGCGAGGGAAGAGGTGCCCCGGCGCAGCAGGGCTGGAAGCCGCCGCCGACCGGCCCGATCCGGTCGCGTTGCTCGAGCAGCAGGACGCCACGCGCGAGCCCGACCTCGTGCCCGTCCGGCACGGGCGGATGATGGTTTCGCCGTTCACTTTCTACCGCGGCGCGGCGAAGATCATGGCCGCCGACCTGAAGGACACGCCGAGCGCCGGATTGAACGTGCAGCTCTGCGGCGATGCCCACCTGTCGAACTTCGGCGTGTTCGCCTCGCCCGAGCGGCCGCTGCTCTTCGACCTCAACGACTTCGACGAAACCCTGCC
>CAWEPI010000018.1:0-5400 GCA_963810945.1 uncultured Actinomycetes bacterium | reverse complement strand
TGTTCCCCGCGCGCAGCTGATGCTCCTTCGGCGCGAGCTGGGGATCGATCGGGAGCGATCTCGTCGTGGGGACGGTCGGCAGACTCGTCGCGGAGAAGGGTTATCCGGAGTTCTTCGATGTGGCTCGACGGATCCGGCGTGAAGACTCCCAGGTGCGATTCCTCGCTGTCGGCGACCACGATCCATCGAAGGCCGACTCGCTCCGGGTCGGGGACTTGGAAGATACGGGCGCCGACGTCATCTTCACGGGTTGGCGTGACGATGTTCGAGACCTGCTCGGACTCATGGACGTGTTCGTGCTCGCCTCGCGGAGGGAGGGGATGCCGCGATCGGCCATCGAGGCTGCCGCGATGGGAAGCCGCTCGTCCTGACCGACATCAGAGGTTGTCGGGAAGTCGTCCGTCCGGGTGTGGAGGGTTTCCTCGTGCCTCCGGGGTCGTCCGCCGCGCTGACGGCCGCGATCACCCTGTTGCTTCACGACCCGGCGCTCCGCGAACGCATGGGGGAGGACGCGCGCCGGCGTGCCGTCGAGCGGTTCGATGAGCGTCGCGTCATGGCGGACCTCGTCGATGCGTACCGTGCCCTCGGTGCCGGGCAGGCCTCCGCGGGAGTCGCCTTGCGAGCTAGGCCGCCGAGCCGCTCTCTTGGTAACGGCGGTACGGCGTTAACGAAGCGCGCGATGGATATCGTCGTCTTCGCGACCATGCTCGTCTTCTGCTCCCGGTCTTCCCACTGATCGCGATCGCCGTCGCGTGACGGGTGGGTCGGCCCATCCTCTTCGGTCAGCGACGGATCGGGCGAACTGGCCGCGAGCTTGTGTGGTCAAGTTCCGAACGATGACGGACGCGACGGATGACGCCGGCGACGTCTTGCCGGACGACGATCGGATGACATCGTTCGGTCGGTCGCTCAGGAGGACTCGCTGGACGAGATGCCGCAGCTCGTATCGGTGCTGTCGGGCGAGATGAGCCTCGTCGGACCGCGACCCTTCCGGTCGAGTACCGAGACCTCTATTCGCCTGAACAGTGGCGTCGACACCTCGTCCAACCTGGACTGACGGGGCTGAGCGCAGTCAAGGGCCGCAACGAGCTCTCTTGGGAGAGAAGTTCACCCTGGACGTTTGGTACGTCGACAACTGGTCTCTGTGCTCGACGTCAAGATCTTGTTCGCGACCGTCGTGAACGTTCTGACCGGGAGGGGAGTCAATCCGCCAGGCCGGGAAACGGCCGACCCGTTCCTCGGATCATGATCCGAGGCGTGGCCTCGAGACGGGAGTCCTTGTCGATGAGAAACGATCTGCACAGGGCATGTCATGACAGCTCGAGCTGACTCCGCCAACACGGTGGCCATCTCCGGTCTGTCCAGGAGGCTCCGCCGACCGTGGAGACGCTTCTGGCGGTGGCTCGAACGGACAGCCTACTTCGATCGGAGCTACAACCTTCTCGTGCCTCAAGGCAAACGGATCTACACCCCCTGGTACGAGCCCGACTCGGATTTCTCTGGCTTGATGGCGAGGATCCGGCCGCGACGGCCCCGTGAGTGTCCCCCGGGATCGCTGCTACTACCTCGCCGCTTTGTGTGCCCGAGCGACCCGGATGGGCGGAGCGGTCGCCGAGTGCGGCGTCTGGACGGGTGGAACCGCCCAGCTGTTGGCTGAAGTGATCGGGCGTGGTGAAGGCGACTCGGCGCTTCACCTCTTCGACACCTTCGAAGGGATGCCAGCCACCGTGGATTCCCGGAGGGACTATCATTCGCCTGGAGACTTTTCGGACACTTCTGTCGATTTCGTCAAGAACCGGCTTCGGACCTATCCCTATGTGGACATACATAAGGGAGTCATTCCGGCCACGTTCTCCGAAGTTGACCCTTCCATGGCATTTTCGTTGGTCCATATCGACGTGGACATCTATGAGCCGACCCTTGCGTCATGCGAGTGGTTTTGGCCGAGATTGAAACCCTGTGGCGTGATGGTCTTCGATGACTACGGCTTCTTCCCCTACCGACGGGCGGAGCGAGCGGCGGTCGATGAGTTCTTTGCTACACGAGCGACCAACCCGTCGCGCTCCCGACGGGACAGGCGTTCGTTATCAAGTCACCGACCTAGCCGTGAGCTAGCAGCAGAAGCTGGCGCAGGTTGCGACGGGCGCAAGGGACGGGTTGTTGTCATGACTCATCAGACTCCCGAGTTCAACGTGTTGATCTCCTCAGCCGGTCGGCGTGTGGCCCTCCTTCGGGCTTTCCGGAAGGCGCTTGCGGATCTCGGCTTGCCCGGGCGGGTGATCGCCACGGACATGAGCGCCATGTCCGCCGCGTTCCAGGAGGCGGACGCTGGATTCCTGGTTCCGCCTTGCGACGACGAGGGATTCATCCCGACCCTGTTGCAGGTGTGCGCCCGGGAACATGTCGGGCTCGTCGTGCCCACGATCGACACCGAACTCCAAGTGCTTGCAGACCAGCGCGAACGGTTCCGTAGCCAAGGGACGATCGTCGCGATCTCCGCCCCAGAAGTGGTCAAGATCGGTAGCGACAAAGGCCTGACTCACGCCTTCCTCATAGAGGTCGGCATCCCGACGGTTGCACAGGCCTCGGTAACTGAGGTCCTTGCCCAACGCGACGATTGGATCTGCCCGCTCATCGTCAAGCCCAGAAGGGGAAGTGCCGGTATCGGCGTTCGCCGAGTCGACGATTGGGCACAGCTCGAGAGGGTCGCCTCGACCGATGACTTTGTCGTGCAATCGATCGCCCCCGGCGTGGAATACACCGTTGACTTCCTGGTCGATTCGAGCGGAGCCATGGTGTGTGCCGTGCCGCGACGACGCTTCGAGGTCCGGGCGGGGGAGGTCAGCAAGGGGATGACGGCCGGGACGAGAGGCTCATCGAGGTCGTCGAGCACCTCGCTCGATCCCTCCCTGGCCCGTTCGGAGTCACTGAATGCGCAGATGTTCCTCGATGAGGACTCCGGCCAGGTTCGCGTCATCGAGTTGAACCCCAGGTTCGGCGGCGGGTTCCCGTTGGCACTTGGAGGCAGGAGCGCGATTCCCGGAATGGCTGATCGAAGACGTGATTGACCTTCCGTCGACGGCACGCGCGGACTTGTGGCAAGACGGCCTGGTGATGTTGCGATGGGATGACGGCATCTTCGTCAACCGAAGCGAACTGGGTCCATGAATCGAGGCGGCACTTCTTCGACCAGGGTCGTCGTCTTCGATATCGACGACACCCTCTACCTCGAGCGCCGATACGTGCGAAGCGGCTTCGCCGCGGTCGGAACGTGGGCTGAACAACATGGCTTCGCCCCGGATTCGGCGAGGCTTGTTGGGATGCCTTCGAGGCCGGAGCTCGAGGCCGGATCTTCGACTCCGTCTTCGCGTCACGCGGGATCTGGGTCGAGCCTTCGATCATCGCGACACTGATCGAGATCTACCGAACGCACGCGCCGGAGATCTCGATCCTCCCTGACGCGCTGGACTGCCTGGCGTCCCTCGCGCCCCGGGTGAACTTGGCCGTGGTGTCGGATGGGCCTCTCGAAAGCCAACGAGCGAAGGCACGCGTGCTCGAGCTGACTACGTGGTTCGAACCCATCGTGTTCACCGCCGAACTTGGCACCGGCTTCTCCAAGCCGTCACCTCGTGGCTTCCAGCTTGTTCAGGAGAGTTTCGAGGATCCGCCTGGCGCATATGCATATGTGGCCGACAATCCCAACAAGGACTTCGCTGGCCCGCACTCGCTTGGATGGCGGACCGTCCGGGTTCGACGACCAGGAAGTCTTCACGAGATGGGCGCCTCGGGTTCCGATGTCGACGTCGAGGTGGAAGACCTTCACAGGCTTCCTCTGTTCCTTGAGATCGCCTGACTCCTCGAACCATTGAACCGATCGAGAGCATTTCGCGAAGGAGGACCGATGAATCCCGGATCGCTCCAGGATCCGACGGGCGGGTCAGGCTTGGATCCCGCCTTCCCTGAGGGTCTTCCCCTCGCACGCCCGGGTGTGGCCGACCCGGCGCAAGTGGCGGCCGACGTCGAGGCGATCCTGAGCAGCGGGGTGCTCACGGATGGGCCGTACGTCCGCCGGCTCGAAGAGCAGGCGGCCGCCTACCTCGGCGTCCGACACTGCATCGCCGTCGCATCGTGCACCACCGGGCTGATGCTGATGCTCCGCGCGTCCGAGCTCTCGGGCGACGTGATCGTCCCGTCGTTCACGTTCGCCGCGACCGCCCATGCCGTCGACTGGAACGGCCTGCGCCCGTCGTTCGCCGACATCGACCCGGGACCGCTGACGCTCTCCCCGAGTTCGGTCGAGCAGGCGATCGGGGTCCACACGTCGGCGATCCTCGCGACGCATATCTACGGCACGCCGTGCGACGTCGAGGGTCTTCGCGACGTCGCGGAGCGCAACGGCCTCAAGCTCTTCTTCGATGCGGCTCACGCGTTCGGCTCGACGCACGGCGGCACGAAGGTGGGCGGGTTCGGCGAGGCCGAGGTGTTCAGCTTCTCGCCGACGAAGGTCGTCGTGGCCGCCGAAGGCGGTCTGATCGCGACGAACGACGATCTGCTCGCCGAGCGGTGCCGGATCGGACGCAACTACGGGAACCCGGGCGACTACGACTGCCGGTTCGTGGGTCTGAACGCCCGGATGTCCGAGCTCCACGCCGCGACCGCTCTCGCGTCGCTCTCCGACCTGGAAGAGCGACTCGAGGAGCGCAACCGTCTCGCGGCCGTCTACACGGAGGCTCTCACGGCGATCCCGGGTATCCGTATCCCGGAGGTCCCCGCGGGCGACCGGAGCACGTACAAGGACTACACGATCCTGATCGATCCCGAGGAGTGCGGCCTGGACGCGGACGCGCTGGCGGCCGCCCTGCGCTTGGACGGGATCGAGACCCGCCGCTACTACGCACCACCCGTGCACGCCATGCACGCCTACGCATCGCTGCGGGCGCGGCCGGATCGTGCCCGGTCACCGATCGGGCGGCCGAGCAGGCGCTCACCTTGCCGTTGTGGGTGGGGATGACGGATGCCCAGGTCACGGGGGTGGCCGAGGCGATCGCGACGGATCCGAGCGTAGGCGGGGGCAGAGCACCTACGGCCGCGATACGCAGGAAAGATACGGTAGAAGGCCCGTGGCCCTACCCGCTCCGGGACACCTACGGTGAGCATGCCGAGAAGCAGCGACCTGCGAAGAGGGGAGAGCGATGGACAAGCCCGAGAAGCGCATCGACCTGAACAGCGAGCTGGGCATGACCCGCCGCGACCTCATCCGCCGGGGCGCGATCGTGGGCGGCACCCTCCTGTGGGTCGCTCCCGCGATCCAGAGCTTGGCCCCGAAGGCCTTCGCCGCGGCGGAGAACGGGTCCATCCTCTGTTCGGCCTGCTATTGCTGGAACGGTGACGATAAGCTTA
>CAWEPI010000017.1:0-22635 GCA_963810945.1 uncultured Actinomycetes bacterium | reverse complement strand
TCAACAGACTCACCAACATGCGAACCCCGACCACGGACTCCCCTGACCGCGACGCGGCGACACCAGCGGTCGAGCATCAAGTCCGTGCGACACGCGGGAGCCCCCAGCCACTCAAGCCGTTACGGCCGCTCCGGCCCCGGCGTCTGGTCAGGCTCCACCTCGGCGACTTCCGTCGCCTCGACGATCGCCTCCGCTGCTTCGACAGCCTCGGGATGACCCCCTCGAGACGGTGGCGTCGCGAAGGGGTGACGCACTAACCTGCTACGCGTGACGGATTACGCGACACCCGAGGAGGAGTGGCACGATTTCCTCAGCGGAACGCACCCGCATCTCCACGACAAGAGCGCACTGCGCTTCGTGCCTTCCGGTCCGCGCTGCAAGCTCTGTCGGGCGCCCTTCGGCCGTCCAGGCGCCAGGGTCCTCAGACGGTTCGGGTTCACGCCGTGGGCGAAGAACCCCAACATCTGTGGTCGCTGCTTCAATGGGTTGAAGATCCATGCGGCGATGTGCCCTGGCGCCCCGGGCGACGCCGAGGTGCGTGGGGCCGAGGTCGAGCTATCGATGCTGTTCGCGGACGTCCGCGGCTCGAGCAAGCTCGCACGAGCCATGCCGACGTTCGAGTTCACACAGCTCATGGACCGCTTCTACCGAGTGTCGATGGACGCGCTCGTCGAACACGACGCGATCGTCGAGAAGTACGTCGGGGACGAGGTCGTCGGGCTGTTCCTGCCCTTCCTAGCAGGTCCCGATCACGTCAAGCGTGCCGTCGATGCGGCCGGCGCGCTGCTCGCGGCGGTCGGGTACGGTTCGGCGACCGGTCCATGGCTGCCGCTCGGCGTCGCGGTCCATGCCGGGTCGGCCTTCGTCGGCATCGTGGGGAAACAGGACGCACGGGATTTCACCGCCCTCGGTGATCCGATGAACATCGCAGCGCACCTCGCCTCGAAGGCCGCGGCGGGCGAGATCCTCGTGACGCAGCCGGTGCTCGATCGCGTGTCCACGCTCGCGAACGCGAGCCTCGACCATCGCCAGGAATCGTTGAAGGGCTACCCGGTCGACGCGTTCGTGGTGCGGCCGCCGGTGACCGCGGCGGCCGGATAGGCGCCCGAGATCGTGGGGCTCCTCGGCGTCCACGCGAGCGAGCGCAGGACCGTCTCGCTCGTGGCCGCGCTGATGTTCGTCTCGCTCGCGGGCGCAGCGATCGGGGAAAGCGCCGTCAACGCGCTGTTCTTCGACCAGATCGGTACCCAGGCACTCCCCCTGATGTATCTCGCGCAAGCCGGCACGACCCTGGTGGCGATGTTCGCGTTGACCGCCGTCCTGCAGCGCGTCGTGCATCGATCGATCTACATCTGGTCCCCGCTGCTGCTGGCGGCCGTGGTGCTGGCCGAGCGCGGCGTGTTGCTGACCGACGCGCGATGGATCTACCCGGCGCTCTGGGTGACGGTGGCGTTCGCGACGCTGGCGCAGGCGATCGGCCTGTGGGGAACCGCGGGCACGGTGGTCGACGCGCGCCAGGCCAAGCGGCTGTTCCCGATCTTCGGCGCCGGCGGGATCCTCGGGGCGGTCGTGGGCGGGCTCCTCACGCGACCGCTCGCAGCCGTGCTTGGCGTCGAGAACCTGCTGCTGGTATGGATCGGTGGGCTCGTCGTCGCGACTGTCCTGTGCCGGCTTTGCCTCGGTGGCGCCGGGCTCCATCAGGCGCCGGCAGGGCGTCAAACGTCGCTCCTGCAGGGGATCAAGAGCGGGTACGCCTATGTCCGTCGGAGCCGACTGTTGGCGGGCATGGCGGTGGCGGCCGTGCTGTTCTCCGTCCTCTTCTATTCCCTGTTCCTGCCGTTCGCGACGACCGCGACGGACCGCTTCACCGACACGGACGCGCTCGCCGGGTTCTTCGGCCTGGTCGGTGCGTCGATCACCGCAGGGGCGTTCCTGATGTCGATCCTGTTGACGAACCGGCTGTTCGCTCGGTTCGGTGTGACCGCGATGATGCTGGTGCTGCCGCTGCTGTACCTCGGAGCCTTCGGGATCCTGCTGGTCGGCGCAGGCTTCGCGACGATCGTCGTGCTCAAGGTGACGACCGGCGTCTGGCTGCAGGGCGTCGCCTCGCCGGCGTGGGAGACGTTGGTCAACGTGGTGCCGGACGACCGTCGGGACGAGACGAGGGCGTTCTTGAACGGAGGCCCGGCGCAGGTCGGAACGGCGATCGCAGGCTTGGTCGCGCTGGTCGGGCAAGACGTACTCACCGCGCGTCAGTTCGCGGTGATCGGGATCGTCGCGTCACTACTCACGGTCGCCGTGGTGTTCGTGATCCGCCGCTCGTACGTGGACGCGCTCTTGCGGGCGTTGCTGGCGGCGCGTCCACGGGTGTTCGAGAAGGCGACGGCGTGGACACCGGCGCCGCTCGACATCGACGCGCAGTCGGCCGGCGTCTTGGCGGATTCGATGCGGTCCAACGACCTCCACGCGAGGCGGTTCGCCTTCCAGTTGGCCGCGGGGCTCCACGCGCACGCGTTGTCGGATGCCCTCGCCGAGGGCCTCCACGACCCGGATCCGCTCGTCCGTCTCGCGGCTGTCGGAGCGATCGACGCGTCGACGCCGTCGGGCTTCGAGGCGATGCTCGGGATGATCGACGACGTCGACACCGCCGTGAGCGCAGCCGCATCCGCGCGCGCCCTCTCGCGGGACGACCGCGCCGCCACTCGGCTCGGCCGGCTGCTCGCCGACGCCGACGCCGGCATCCGATCCGTCGCGTTGGTGGAGCTCGACGCGGCGCCGGCGGAGCTGGCCGCAGACCTCGCGGAACGATCTCTGGGAGATCCCGATCCGCTGGTGCAGGCCGCCGCCCTCGACCTCCTCGCGTCTTCGGCGCCTGAACGCGCGCTCGCGCCTGCCGTGGAGCGGGTCGGCGCACCGGATCAGACCGTCCGATCGGCGGCCGGTCGCGCGCTCGGCATGATCGGTTCCCCCGCGATCGGCTATGTCCTCGAGGCCCTCCGCGACCCCGAGACCGTCGCCGTCGGCATCGAGGCGGCGCGTCGGATGGAGCCGGATGGTGCGGCGGACGCGGTGCACACATTCGTGCGGTCGGCGGCCGATCAGGCGAAGAGGGACCGCGCGTTGATCGCGTCGACGCCGCAAGACCCCGACCTCGAGGCCCTGCTGCGCACCGCCATCGTTGAGCGGGCCCGCGTCAGCGCGCGATCGGCGCTCTGGGCCGCGAGCATGGTGGCCGCGGATCGCGAGGCCGCCCGCACAGCGATCGAGCGCCTCGATGGGTCAGGTTCCGTCCGCGCGAGCGCGCTCGAGGCCCTCGAGGCGGCGGATGCAACGAAGTCGGTCGGGCCGCTGTTGGCGCTCTGGGAACCGATCCCCACAACGCACGAAGACGAGAGCTGGCTGACGACTGCGCTCGGGGACGAGGACGATCTCGTTCGTCGATGCGCGGAGGTCGTCCGCTCACGACGAGAAGGAGCCACGATGACAGTGTCCATCGCAACAGTTTCCGTGGTCGAGCGCGTGCTCATCCTGCGCAAGATCCCGCTGTTCGCCGACCTCAGCCCCGGCGACCTCGAACGGTTGGCGCTGATCGCAGAGGAGCAGGGATACGACGACGGGGAGACCATCGCGCGGGAGGGCGAGCTCGGTGACGCCATGCACATCTTGACCGAAGGCGTGATCCGCGTCGTCGGCGGAAGCGTCGGCGATGAACGCGTGATCGCCAGACGCACCGCCGGCGAGGTCGTCGGCGAGATGTCAATCATCACGCGGAACCCGAGGATCGCATCCCTCATCGCGGAAGGGCCCGTGCGAACGATCCGGATCGGTCACCGCGAGTTCGAGAGCATGGTGCGCGAGCGCCCCGATCTCGCGCTCGGCGTCATGCGGGTGCTCGCGCTGAGGCTTGCAGAGAGCGCTCGAGCGGCCGCGCCCCGACCCGCAAGGCCCGTAGGTCGCGCTGCGGATGCCCCCACGGGGCGATCCACGGGGCCGTTCAACTAGCCGGTGCCCGGCACGCACCCGACACCGCCTCGCGACCAATCATGACAACATGGGCAATGGTCACGATGAGGGATCCGGCCCCCACGAGGTCTCAACTGAGGGATGCCATCCTCAGCACGGTACGCGGGGGCTTGCACGTCCTCGGTGGGATGGTGCAGGTGGCAGCCGGCGTCACGAGACTCCTTGCCGTCACGGCGATCAAGGCCGTCGAGGTCGCGGAGGCGATCGTCGTCGACGAGGAGGAGTCCGAGCCGACGGGTTCCGAGCCGACGGGTTCCGAGCCGACGGGTTCCGAGCCGACGGGTTCCGAGCCGACGGAGTCCGAGCCGACACCTAAGCCGCTGTGACGGCTTGAGCGGCTGGAGGGTGTTCTCAGAACTCTCTGACGACACGGAACTGGCATCGTTTCAGGGAGTACCCACAGGTTAAGGAGACATGGTGTTGCCTGAGCCGGGTCGAGGGTCGGATCGTGACGAAGCGACGCGCGTTCCGGACGCCGCGCTGGTGCAGTCGTGGCTCCGAACGCTGCCGGCGTTCGAGAACGCCCGGGTCGTAGCCGTCGTGCCACTCACCGACGGCCTGTCGAACGTCACCTGTCGAGTGGAGTTCACCCACGCGCCGGTCGCGGCCGCAGTGCTCCGGATCCAGCCTACGCGCGGGATCTTCGAGCCCTACAACATCCTCCGGGAGGGCGAAGTGCTGAGCCACCTCGCCCGCACGGCCGTGCCGGTTCCCGGCGTCCTCGCTTCGGAGAGCGACCCACGTTTCTTCGGGGCACCCTTCCTCCTGCTCGAATCCATCGACGCAGCCCACATGCCTGCGCCGGAGGTCGACCTCGCCACGTTCTCGGCCGACCTTCCCGCCCTCGCCGCGGCGGTCGCCGCGATCCACGCGATCGACTGGCGGGCGGCGGGATTGGACTTCCTCGGCGTACCGAGTTCGGCCGCCGAAGGGTTCAAGGGCGAGGTCGAAGCCGTTGCGCGGCGCATGTCGCCGTTCGGATGCGCCGACGAGCCGCTGCTGAACCAAGCACTGACGGCGTTGTGGGCGTCTACCCCGAGCGGCGGCCGACTGGCGCTGTGTCACGGAGACCCCAACCCGTTCAACTATCTCTTCCGCGGCCAGCGATTGGCCGGGGTGGTTGATTGGGAGCAGGCGCTGATCAGCGATCCTCGCTCAGACATCGGCCAACTCGTCGCGCTCTCGCATCTCAAAGGCGCTGCGCCCTACGGGCCGCCGAGCGAGAACCCGTTCGTGCTGCTGTACGAGGGATCCACCGGCGAGAGGCTCGAGAGAATGGAGCTGTTCCGGGCGCGCTGGCTCTTCCAGTTCGGCGTCGTGTACCACGGCTGGAAGGCCTACGGAACCGAACCGTGGTTCACGTGGGCGCAGGTCGAGGACCTCCTTACCCGCTCTCTTGCGGAGTTGTGAACTGACCCCGGCCATCTGGCGGGGGAGCCGTGCTCCTGCGCCGCGGCATCGCCATCGGATCCGAGTGGCTCAGTGCAGGCGGTGGCCGGCGCCTCGGACGAACGACTGCGGCGTTCGCATCGACCCGAGTAGCATTGTGGGATCGACGCAACGAGATGGACTCCGATCACCCGATGCACCGCCCGTTCCACATCCACGGCGCCGGCCGTTCCCTCGTCCTGTCGCGCGACGGGATCACGGAGCCCCGAATCTCGTCTGGAAGGACACAGTCCTGGTCTGGTGGCATGAGGTCGACGAGAGAGGGGTAAGCGGATGGCCATGGTGACGGATCCGGTGTGCGGGATGCGCATCGACAATGAGGAGGCGGCGGGTACTGCCGAGTACCAGGGAACGACCTACTACTTCTGTTCACAGGCGTGCCACGATGCGTTCGTGGCGAACACGAGCGAGTACGTCTCCTGATCGACGACCGCTTCAGCGAGGCCGAGGTCGCGGAACGCGTCGGTACGACGCCTGAGCACATCCGCCGTCTTTCGGAGCTCAGCGTACTCGAGTGCGACGACCGATCAACGTATCCGCGCGCAGCGGTGCTCCGGGCACGGGTCGTGCTCGAGCTCGATCGGATGGGGATCGACGAAGACGCGGTCGCGACCGCCCTGGCCTCCGGCGATCTCACGCTCGGGTACGTGGAGATGGGCGGTCGGCGCCCGCCTCGCTCGGAGCTCACGTTCGAGGAGTACGGCGAACAGATCGGGATCCCGTACGAAACGCTGGAACGTCTCTACGTCGCCTTCGGACTCCCGCGTCCGGCTTCAGATGAGCTGGTGCGTGAGGAGGACGCTCAGTTCCTTAAGGCGGTCCCGATCCTCGTCAGTGCGGGGATCGACGAAGGAGACATCCTTCGGCTCGCTCGCGTATGGGGAGACAGCGCGCGGAAGGTGGCGCAGTTCATGAGCCACTACCAGCACCACTCGATCGAGGAGCCGTTCCGACGCCAGGGAATGAGCGACAACGTCGCGCTCGAAGCGGCGATCCGCGAGGTCGGCGTGCGATCAGGCCGATCCGGCGAGGACCTGCTCGGCTGGCTCTACAGGCGTCATTCAGAGAAGTTCGAACAGCAGCACATGTTCGAGCACCTCGAGACCGCCCTCGAGGACGCCGGCGTGCATCGCAAGGCGGAGCGTCGACCACAGGCCAGCGTCTTCGCCGATCTCACGGGATACACGCGTTTGACCGAAGAGGCAGGCGACGCGGTCGCCGCTCGGGTGTCGATGACGCTCGCTGATCTCGTGGCCGGGGTTGCTTCGCGGCACGAAGGGCTCGTCGTGAAGATGCTGGGAGACGGCGTTCACTTCCACTTCGACGACGCGCATGATGCCGTGATGGCATCCCTGGAGGTGATCGATGCCGTCCAACCGGCGGGACTCCCGCCGGCGCATATCGGGGTGAACGCGGGGCCCGTCGATCTACGACGAAGGCGACTACTTCGGACGAACGGTGAACATCGCTGCGCGCATCGCTGCGCAGGCTGGCGCCGGGCAAGTTTACGTGGGCGCAGACGTCGTCCCGCTCGTCGAGCCTCGGGGGTTCCAACTGATCGAGGTCGGCGCCTTCGAGCTGAAGGGGATCAAGGACCCGGTGACCGTTCTGCAAGCCGTTCGGGATGGTGGGTCTCGTGGTTGACGAGCTGGTCATCGGCGGAGGCCAAGCGGGCCTCGCGATGGGCTACTACCTCCAGCGCGCCGGCTGCGACTTCATGATTGTCGATGGAGCGCCCGTGATCGGCGAGTCGTGGAGCTCGAGGTGGGACTCGCTCGTCCTGTTCACATCGACGCAGTTCGACGACTTGGCGATCGCGAACGTGGATGAGGTGGCCCGCCTCCGGCTGTTGCGCGCGATCAGGGACGCAGAGCGCGCGCCTCGCGAGACAGCTCGCACTCCTGTGTGACCGACACGCATCCGTCCCTGTTGTCGCGAGGCCGTGGCGATCGGGTGACGCTCCCGTAGTCCCCTTCTCGCCTCAAGGAACGGCGTGCAAGTCTCGCCTCGATGCCGATCGATTGAGACCCAGCGCGGGTAGACCAGTTGGGACCTCTGCAGTGGCGCTCCCCCTCGCTCTCGCCTCGACCTTCGGGTTCCTCGGTCTGATCGGCGGCACCTTGTTGGGGTACAGCATCCAAGGCTCGGTCCTCGGGAACAACATCTTCGCGCTGACGGCGTTGTCGGTGGACTCGGCCGTCGGCCGGGGAACGACGGTGGCCGGCGTGCTTCCGGTGAGCCCTGATGGCTCGATCGTCGGCTACGCCGGTCCGATAGCGGCGTCTACGATCCGAGATCTGGGCGTGCTCTCGCGCGTGCGGTGCGAGACACTGCAGCACGACGGGATGAAGCCCTCGGGAGGCGCCGTGGAACGACCGGAGACCCGGTACGCGAGGAGCGGCCACGCTCACATCGCCTATCAGGTCGTGGGAACAGGCCCGCTCGATCTCGTGTATGCGCCGGGCTGGGTCTCCAACGTGGAGCTGAATTGGGAGGAGCCGTCGTATGCGCGGTTCCTCACGAGGCTCGCGTCCTTCACGCGCCTCATCCTCTTCGACAAGCGTGGCACCGGCCTCTCCGATCGGGTCCCGGACTCGGAGCTGCCCACCCTCGAGCAGCGGATGGACGACGTCCGGGCGGTGCTGGACGCCGTCGATTCGGAGCGCGCGGCCCTCCTCGGCGTCTCGGAAGGCGGCGCAATGTGCGCGCTGTTCGCGGCGACCTACCCGGACCGCACGATCGCTCTCGTCATGTACGGGAGCTACGCGCGGCGACAACGCACATCCGACTACCCGTGGGGACAGTCGGACGAGGACCTCGCTGCCTCGCTGGAGCAGATCGAGGAGGGGTGGGGCGGTCCCGTGGGCCGAGCCGCGCGCGCTCCGAGCGCGGCGCACGATGAACGCTTCATGCGTTTCTGGGCTTCGTACCTGGTCCAGAGCGCGAGCCCTCAGGCTGCCCTCGCGCTGGCGCACATGAATGCCGAGATCGACGTTCGGTCGATCCTGTCGGCGATCCGGGTCCCGACGCTCATCCTGCACCGTCAGGGGGATCGGATCGTCCGCACGGAAGAGGCAAGGTTCCTCGCCGAGCACATCTCGGGCGCGAAACTCGTTCTCCTCGCTGGTGAGGACCACTTGCCCTGGGTGGGAGATCAGGATGCCGTCCTCGACGAGATCGAGGACGGTCTGACCGGGGTCAGGCGAGGCCCCGAGCTGCACCGCGTGCTCTCGACGGTCATGTTCACGGACATCGTCGGGTCGACCGAGAAGGCCGCTGAGCTCGGAGACGCACGATGGAAGGAACTGTTGCGTGAGCACGACGAACGTGTGCGAGCCGAGCTCACGCGGTACGGAGGGGTCGAGGTGAAGACCACGGGCGACGGTTTCCTGGCGACCTTCGACGGACCGGCCAGGGCGGTCGGCTGCGCCCAGGCGATCGCGTCATCCGTCCGAGGTCTGGGGATGCAGATCCGGGCGGGTTGCCACACGGGCGAGGTCGAGCTGCTCGACGGTGACCTCGGAGGGATCGCCGTGCACATCGGAGCACGGGTGGCCTCCATGGCCGACGCCGGAGAGGTGCTCGTCTCGAGCACGGTGAAGGATCTCGTCGTGGGATCGGGCCTTCGCTTCGCGGACCGAGGCATGCACCGCTTGAAAGGCGTTCCGGATCGATGGCATCTCTACGCGCTCGCGCCGTACGCCGAGCCAACGGACGGGTCAGCTTAGGGTACCCATGGCATCTCGGCCGGGAGGCTTCGACGTCGTCGTCCTGGGGGAGGATCGGCCGGATGCGTCCTCGCGTCGCGTCTCAGCGAGGACCCGGCGCGCTCCGTGTGCCTCATCGAAGCGGGCCCCGACTACGGCCCCTACGCCGACGATCGTTGGCCGACGGATCTCCTGTACGCCAATGAACTCGCGACGTCGCACGATTGGGGCTTCGATGGCGGATGGTCTTCCTGGCGCGCGAAGGTGATCGGCGGGTGCTCGGCGCACAATGGCTGCTTCCTTGCGTGGGGATCGCCCGCAGATCTCGACGACTGGGTCGAGGGAGGGAACGACGGATGGTCCTATGCTTCGGTTGAGCCCTACCGCCACCGTGTCCTCGAGATGCTCCGCGCCCGTCCGTCCGCCGTGGAGGACCTCGAACCGTTCATGCGGGCCGGCCTCGCTGCCGCTGCGGAGATCGGCATTCCGGTGCTCGAAGACTTCGACGATCCCCACGTCATCGAAGGCGCCGCGCCGATCCTCGTGAACGCCGTCGGCGACGTTCGTTGGAATGCGGCGTTCGCCTACCTCGATCCGGCTCGTGAGCGGTCGAACCTCACCATCATCCCCGATGCTCTGATCGACCGGCTGCGCTTCAGCCGTGAACGAGCTGTGGGATCCATCATCCGAGCCCGCGGAGAAGAGAGGGAGATCGCCTCCGATCGCTTCGTTCTAGCCGCAGGCGCCTACGGCTCAGCCGCGATCCTGCTACGAAGCGGCATCGGCCCGGCGAACGAGCTCGACGAGCTCGGGGTGGGCGTCCAGGCGGAACTCCCCGGTGTGGGACAGAACCTCGCAGACCACCCGAGGGTCGAAGTGACGTACCGGCCGAGCGCTCGACTCCTTCGTCGAACCCGGCAACATCTCGCCGGCCGGCCAGCTCGGGCCCAATCCTTGATCAAGGCCCGGAGCGAAGCATGCCCGCCGGGCACTTGGGACCTGCACGTGATGATGCGAGTGCGGCGTCCGATCTCGAACGACCTCGCTCGAGCCCCGGGCGACTTGGTGGCCCATCTATACGTTCACGCCATGAAGCCGGAATCACGGGGAAGCGTACGGATCAGCTCGGATGATCCGAGCGTCCTCCCCATCGTGGACCACGGTTTCCTCTCCGATGAGGGAGGGCGTGATGCGGGTACCTTGGCGTCGGGCATCGGACTCGCGCGACGGATCGCGAGCACGCGGGCGATGGATGGCCTCCTGGAGGACGAGCTCCTGCCGGGGTCCTCGTCCGACGCGGAGGGGATCACCAGCTATGTGCGCGGGACGGTCGGCGGGTACTGGCATCCGGTCGGGACGTGCAAGATGGGCCCGGCGGGAAGCGTCGACGCCGTCGTGGATGGGAACGGACGTCTGCACGCTTCCACGAACGTGTATGTCGCGGACGCCTCGATCATGCCATCGATCCCGCGTGCAAACACGCACCTCCTCGTGCTCGCCGTCGCCGAGCGTGTCGCCGAGCTCCTCCGTGAGGGCTGAAGAGCCCCTGAGGATCAGGCGGACATCGTCACGTGGCCTGGGGGCCGGCGGCCTGTCGATAGACGTGTCGTTCTATGCCACTGCAAGCCAGGCGACCGTGAGGATGCTCATCCCGTTCGCCGAGCCACGAGACACCCAGCGCAGGGGGCCGAAATTGATCGTCATCGGCCGCGGGACCTGACCTCACCGATTTCGACGGGCATCTGCGCGTTCGAGGATGCACGTATCGCAAGCCGCGCCACGCAGCCGTGGTCAACCGTGCGTGCTTCCCCAGGCGGGGCTTAGGGTAGCGGCGCGGCCGTGCTCCGCTACCTGGACGGTTGGCAACATGCAACTCACGGCTCTCGCACCGGGCCGGCGACTTGCGTCCGTCGACCGGCACGACCAACATGCCTCCGTGGAGACCCCTGAGACTCGGCGAGTAGCCGATTCGGACGACGGCCATATCGCCAGTCATGTCATCGGCCACGGTCCGGTCGATGTCGTGTTCGTTCCGGGATGGGTCCACAAGGTTTGGCGTCTCCACCGATTCGGGAGCTAGCGTGGACATCCCCGAGACGCACTACGCGAAGGCGCCCGATGGGGCGTACGTCGCATACCAAGTGCTCGGCGGGGGCCCAGACCTGCTGTACGTCCCCGACGCCTGGTCGAGGTCCTCGATCTCGTGGGACCAGCCGTATGACGCTCGCTTCCTGCGCGCCCTCGCGAGCTTCTCGAGGCTGATCGTGCTCGATCGCCGCGGGACGGGGCGGTCGGACCCGGTCACGGATCATCGCGCGATCCCGCTGGAGGTGCAGGTGGCGGATGTGTCTGCCGTCCTGGATGCGGTGGGGTCGACGAGCGCGGCAGTCTTTGGGGTGTTCGAAGGAGGCCCCTTGTGCATGCTCTTCGCAGCGTCGCAGCCTGACCGGACCGCGGCCCTCATCCTTTACGCGACCTACGCTCGGGGAGCCTGGGCACCCGACTATCCATGGGCGTGGACGGACGAGGAGTTCGAGGCGGACATCGAGAGGATCGAAGCGACATTCCTCTCCGACGCGGCAGGGAAGCAGTACGTCCAAGAGTGGATCGAGGAATTCGTCCCGAGCCTCTCGAACGACGAGTCGGCGCGACCATGGTTGACGAAGTACTTCGAGATGACCCATGGCCCCGGCGCGTCGTTGGCGCGATTCCGGATGGAGCACGAGCTGGATGTCCGGGCGGTCCTTCCAACGATCCGCGCTCCGACCCTGGTGCTGAATCGCCGCGGTGATCGGATCGCCGACTTCCCGGAAGGACGTTGGCTCGCGCAGCAGATCCCAGGCGCGTCGTTCAAGGAGCTCGAGGGCGATGATCACCCGCCGTGGGCCGGCGACCAAGGCGACATCCTGGATGCGATCAGCGGGTTCCTCGGTGTGAAGCGCCGTTCGGTCATAGCCGACCGGGTGCTGGCGACGGTCCTGTTCACCGACATCGTGGGATCGACCGGTCTGCTTGCGGCACGCGGCGACGCGGAGTGGAAAGAACTGCTCGCACGGCACGACGACATCTCGAGAGACGAGATCGAGCGACATCGTGGCCGGTACGTGGAGAGTACGGGCGACGGCTTGCTCGCGACCCTCGACGGGCCAGCGATGGCGATCCGCTGTGCGCAGGCGATCGGGGAACGCGTCCGATCGCTCGGGATCGAGATCCGCGCAGGGGTGCACACCGGCGAGGTGGAGCTAGCCGGCCAACACGTTCGGGGGATCGCCGTCCACATCGGCGCCAGGGTGGCGGCCCTCGCTGAGCCGAACGACGTGCTCGTATCTTCGACGGTTAGAGACCTCGCGGCTGGCTCCGGCCTGGTGTTCGCCGATGCCGGTGAGCACGAGTTGAAGGGCATTCCGGACACATGGCGGCTTTATAGGGTGGTGAAGAAGCCGATGTGAGGCCACAAGCTGCCCTGCTCACATCTTGCTCACGGATCAACGGTGTGTCTCTCCCCTTGACACGTTGTGCATCGTGGAGGGGCTGCAGACGCATGTAGCCGCGATTGGTCGGAGGGCCGCCTAGTCTGGGATCCACTCCTTGGTCCAATAGCGTTCAAGCAGATCCGTGCGGAGGAACGGGTCGTCGGCCACAAGTCGTTCGGCCTCTGAAACGGAATCAACCTCGAAGGTGATCAGCCCGCCAGACCTGTCCGCGAAAGGTCCGCCGAGGTAGTCACGCAACCCAAGGTCCCGCCAGAAGGTGGCATGGTCCGGCGCGACCGCCCGTACCCGATCTGGCTCATCCTTCATCAGATAGAAGTATGAGAAGCGCACTCGATCCCCCTTCGCACCCCCGACCACCTCTCGCCATCCGCAACCCCTTGTCAGGACCGCGTAGCGCACGGCTACATCGCGTACTCGCTGCGGCGGTAGTACATGAGGGCCAGCATCGCGGCGACCGACGAGGCGCAATACCCTCCGCATTGCGCGCTCTCCGTGACGCCGAACCAGACCAAGCAGAGGAACGGGATCACCGGGATCACCATCGCGGCCGCCATCTCGGAGCAGTCCCTCCATGCATGACCGCGGTGGCGCATCCACGCGACCATCGGCAGGGTCATGCTGACCGCCACCACGAGCAAGGTCGCGGTCGGGAGCTGCACCAGGCGCCTCGTCGAACGTCATCCCGACGGCTGTGAGGAAGATCGCGAGGCCGACCAACATCCCGACCGCCATCGCCACGATCATCTCCGCGAAGTGCCGCCAGAACCCGGACCTGTGCCCTTCGTGACCTGCATGAGTGTGGGCCATCAGGCAACCACCTCCCTTTTCGCTCTTCGCGTTCCTACCCCGGTGACTGCGCGGAGCGCAGGGCCAAATGTCCCTTCGGATCAGGGCCTAGGTAAGGGAGGGCTACGCGGCAGACTTCTTGAGGGCGCTCTCTTCGCGGACGACGAGCCCACCGCGCATGGAGCCGCGATGACGAAGCGCGGATGGACCAGGTGCAGTGGTGGGAGTCGAAGCCGTGGCGGAAGCCGCACGAGTAGCCCTTTGGCGTGAGATCTGGCCCACGCCGACACCCAAACCGATCAGCCCCTCAACGCGGGCTCTCCCAGCTAGTGATTAAGGCGACCAAGCGCATCCCGTTGGACTTCGGCGAGCTCCCGCCCACTTGCATGACGTGAGCCGCGTTATCGCGCTGAGGACCCGAACGTAGGAGCTGCGTGAGGGCATCAGCAGGGTTCTGTTTCTGGGGGTCCTTGGCGTCCATCTTGTCCTCCTTTCTCTTGCATGCCCAACCTAGGACTGCGCCTGTTATCGAATGGCTAATCTCCCCATTCGTTGTCACTAAGGGTCCTGCCTCGATCTCGCGATATTCGCGCACCGTCAGGCCGACAACAGCACACCCCTCCGCCCCTAAGGCCCGCCTATCTCGCTGTGGATATCCGAAGCTCGTATGAGCCAATGAGGCGAGCCGTCAGACCTGACTTACCGACGTTCTCTCGTGCTCCCTGTAATCACGCCAGACGAGCCAGATCACGAACACATCGAAGACGGTGAGGAGGGCGAGTCCCACCGACGGAGCGAAGGTCATCCGATAGAGCTGGTACAGGACGAAGGCGACGAGGAAGACAAGTGCGAACGGGTAGGCCCACTTCTGATGCTTCCACAATCCGATGACCATCACGAGCTTGGCGACCCCGTGCGCGAGAAGGTAGACAGCGCCGAAGGTCCGTGTGGCATGCAGATTCGCCGTCACGTGGAGCACGTGGCGGGCGAGAACGTCGTTCGGGTCCTCAGACAGCTCATGGTGGAAGATCGCCCTCGCCAACCGATCCATCGTGGTCGGGGAAACAGCGAAGAGCAGGAGACCCCCGATTAGCTCCAATGCCCCATCGATGCCTTTGATCACCAGGCTCACACGGAATGACTCATCAAGGGCGTGTCGCCAAGTCCTGCGGCGTTGCGCGTCGCGAGCCTCCGGTTGGGCCGGATCGTCCTCAGGGGTGCCGTCAGACACGTCGTCGAGCGTACCGACGTCAAGGCAGGAAGGCGACAATGGACTGGGAACGGATCCGCTCTCCGGGCCTTCTCTCGCGATCGGCTTGGGTGGCCTCGACGTAGAGGACGACGATCGTGCGCTGGGAACCCGATACAAGGTCTATTCAGACCGTCACGGGGTGTAACTCCGCGCGAGCGTGCCCGCGCCGCCTAAGCAAGCGTTCGTGTCAAGATGGCCGACATGCAGGCCGAGCTGTCGCGGGCCGGGGAGTACGTTGGAGTCGTTATCCTGACCGAGGACGGGGTGACGGTCGAATTCGAAGACACGGTCCAACGGGATGAGGTTGAGCGTGCGTTCCGGAAGGCTGGCCCTTATGAACCCGTTGCCGGATCCAGCCAGGGTGAAGTGCACTGGCAGGAGTTCTCGCAGTTCGGCGGTCGCCGCTGGTTCGAGAAGGTGCTCCGCGGTCTCGTCCCCGAGGGCTACACCTTCGAGACCACCAAGACCGACGAGTAGTCGATCTGTCCTGCTTCGCGCCGACCCGCGGTTGTTCGCGTGGAGACGAGATGGAGAGGGCTGCTAGACCCCGAAGCCCCCCGATCCGTAGGATGGCCTTTCCGGTCTTGAGCGAAGGGAGAAGGACATGATGTTCGGGACTCTCGGGATGCTCGTGGCCAAAGGCGGCGGCAACACCGACACCATCTTGTGGATCATCGCTGCCGTGCTTGTGATCGCCGGCATCGTGGCGATCATCAGGGGATCGGTGCTTTGGGGGATCGTCCTCATCGTCGTTGGACTCCTCGTGGGACCAGGTGGGGTGAGCATCTTCAGCTAGCCCAGGGCCGCTGGCCATCGCTCGAGTTAGCCCTGAGATCACCGCTGATGCCGCTTTCGCCTGAGAAGGCCGCTGGCCGCGAGAGTCGGGCGCATCGTGGACAGGGGTGCTGCAGGGTTGCAGACCTGCCCCAGTCGTCTCCGAAGGCTTAGGTGAGAAAGCATGGCGATGTTCGCGACGATGCTCAGGCGTGACCGAGAGCGAAGGTAGGCCTCGAAGGGCACCTTCCAGGACGTAATCGGCAAGGTCGAACGGAAGGTTCGGGGCAAGGTCCAGCGCTAGTCAACTCGGTTAGCGCTATCGGGTGACGGAGGCGATCACTCCTCGGTCTCGACAGGTGTCACCGTGTCCTCCGACTCGCGTCGCTCCACGTCGAGGAGATCGGCGTCGGCCGTCTGGAGCCGAGCCCCTTGGACCTCGTGGCCGCAGGTGAAGGTCTCCGTCTCTCGACTCTCGGGCTGTTGGTCGCCGAAGTCGACGGTGCGCAGGGTGCCTACTCCGCAGATCGGGCAGGTGGTCGAGTCGGTCTCGGTCATCACCCCACGGTACACCGAGGTTCGAGATCAGAAGGCGTCCCCGCGAAGGGTCTGATCGGCCACCCTCGGCACCAGAGGGAAGGAGCCCACGTTCGGTGGGCTCCTTCCTTCGTGTAGAACCCACCGCGCCCCTCAGCCGCGGAAGTCGGGTCGATCGAGGATCCGCAGCCAGGTTCCGTCGGGCTGACGCCGCACGACCTGGGCTCTGGCGCCCGCGTCATCGCTAGCGAGGGTCGACGTGAGGGCGAGGTCACCGATGTGCAGCGTAGCCAACGGTTCCTCGAACTTGAAGGTGAGATCCTGCTCGAGCATCCCTTCGTAGAGGGCCCGAATCGCGTCTCGCCCAACCGTCATCTGCCCGGGTGGGAACGCGACAACCGCGTCGGGCTCATACAGCTCCGCCAGTCCCTCGGCGTCACCAGCGTTCGCCCTCTCCACGTAGAGCCGCGTGATGTCCTCCGGCTCAGCAGCCCGTTCACGTTCATCGTTCATCTCAAGTCTCCTCTCCGGGATAGTCCGAGATCCCGATTTCTTGACGAGTCAACGGGAGCAGGAAAAGAAGGTATCGCAGGGGAACGAGACAGGTTAGGCGGATCTCGAGACCCGTGATCTCTCGTGAAGCCGAAGGGCGAGACCCCGGAGTGCGTAGATAGCGGCCCTATGCCGCGCTGGCGCCGGCTCGAACTCGCGCAAGGCCAACCAGACGCGCGGCGTTGATCGTCCAACCGACACCGAAGACCTGGGGAACGAAGAGCCGGGGCTCGCCGGGGTTCCACCAGCGGCTGCGCGCCCGCTCGATCGTCGGCAGACGGAAGTCATACGGGACGAAGCCGATTACGGTCCCCTCCCACGTGCGCTCGGCCGAGGGACGGCCGAGCTGCTCCACGATCGCCACGGCCGCAAGGGCGATCGCCGTCCACTTGATGAACTTCCGTAGGCCGTCCATCCCGGTATGGTCTCACGACGCCCGAACATCCGCCGAGCAACTCGTCCGGGGATCTGCGACCGCTCGTCGCCGTGGGTGAAGATCGGTGGCGTCAGCGCGATCCGCAAGCAAGGGACGCGCACAGGACACCCATCGCAGATCAGCAGCGGCAGCAGCAAGCTCCCGGAGTCCGGCTTCTCCTGGCACGCGGCATCGCCGAAGAACAGGCCCGCGTCCTGCTCGTCGGCGCGCTCGGCCCGGGCGCGCCATGTTTCAGAACCAGGATGTCCCGCAGGTCCGGGAAGCTCGATCGGGTCGGCGGTCGGGGAAACGGGTGGCCGTTGACGGTGCTTGGGCACGCCCCAAGCCTCGATGCGCTGGCAACGCTGCGCGTTCAGCCGAGGGCTAGCTCATGGGCTCGACGCTAACGAAGGTCAGCAACGCACCGCGTGTCGCGATGATGTGACGCTCCGATGCTGACGGCTCACCGGTGGGCTGTCTTGCTGCCGATCGTCGCGGGCATCGGGGTTGGCATCGCCGGTCTCACGCTCGGGATCCCTGCGATGGAGCAAGCGACCGACGACGACACCTTCTGGCGGATCTTCTTCGCCGCCAGCGTCGCCGGGTTCGTGACCGTTTCGGCGGGACTTGCGGTCATCGCGATGCGAGCCCGCTCGCACGACACGCCTGTTGGCGAGGCGCACTAGGCATCGAGAGCAGGATCCGCTCCTGACCTGGGTGTGAGCTACGGGGCCGAGGACCTGGACGACTTCACGATCTGCCATGGGGAGCCCGTGACCACGGCGGCTCATGTTGCGTTCTCCGCCGAGGGTCGGGAGAAGGTAGACGCGTTCTTCGAGGCCGCGGTCGCGAACGGTGCCACGATCCGGGGCGAGCCCGGCGGGGGGGGACCCAGTACTCCGAGCGGTACTACGCCGCATTCGTGAGCGACTTGCATCAGAACAACGTCGAGGCCTTATGGCGTGCCCCCGACCCGGTGATCGACGCGCCTCACCGTCCCGGCATCCCTTGATCCTCACGGTGCAGGGCGGGCCAACAGCCCGCCGACACCCCGACCGGGCACAATCCCAGCACCCACCGCGATGGATCCAGTCCAGGACAGGCTCGCCGCCTTCCTTCCATGTCCGAAGGCGTCCCGCGCTACGAGGTCTTACCCACGCGCCTCCTCGGCTAAGGCGTCGAGCCGTCCTGCATCGCCTGCATGTTGTTCATCATGACCGCCTCGGCCGTGCGCAGCTCTTCGGTGGGGCTGAACGACACGAACTCGGTGCCGGGATCGTTCTGCACCGGGATGTGGCCGGGCGGGGTGTAGAAGGCATCGCCGGCCTCGAAAACCTCATCACGGTCGGCGTACCGAGCGGTCATCTTGCCCTTGATGACGTAGCCCCAATGCGGGCACTGGCAGCGGTCGTCCGGAAGCCCCTTCATGAAGGGCGTCGCGTCGATGTCTTCGAGGAGGGACGTGAAGGTCACCGTGTAGCCGTCGAGATCGTCGCGCAGATCCACGATGGGGCCAGCTTCCTGGCGTTGTGGCGCACTCTCACTTGAGACCTTCGGCATATCCATCCGCCTCCTTCGTCGTGGCGCAGGCTAGATGCTGAGGTTACGCCGTCACAAGATGCCGTGATGGCGTCCCTGGAGGTGGTCGATGCACCCGTTTCGCTCACGACGTTGCTACGAGCGGGCACGCCGAGCGCCGGCTGGTGGCCCTCTCTGACGTGTGCTCGAGCCGTGCACACCGTTCGGGTGGGAGTGGACAGCGTCGGCTGCTGACCACGAATGCCCTCCATCACCTCGATCGGTGTCGCCAGCTCGTCACACGGTACTCACGTGACTGCGCCCACCGCATCGAGCAACTCGTCGACCACGGCGACGGTGAGGGGCTGCTCGATGCCTTCGGCGATGCGTCTCTCCTGGCGCCGCCGCTCGTCCTCCGACGTCGCCGGGTCGAGCCAGATGCGGCACGCCATCTCGGTGATGTGACCGAGCTGAGCGATCGTCATCGAGTAGTCGGCGCGGGTCCGCACGGTCCCGGGTCCGCCGCTGCGCCGGTACGCACGGTAGACCTCACGGGCGCGGTCGGCATCGCCGTAGCCGAATTCGAACACCACGCCGGCGATCTCTTGGCCGGGGTCGGCCAAGCCGCAGTTCTCCCAGTCGATCACGCATAGGCCACCCGACGCCGCCGGTCGCATGTTGTCCGACCAGAGGTCGCGATGGCACGTGCGCAGGGTCTGCGATCGCTGCAGCAGCCCCTCCAGCGCGACGAACTCATCGCGCATCGCGGCCAAGGAGGCTGCGAAGGGCGCACCGGAAGCCAGTAGGTCGGTCACGAGAACATCCCACGCAGGCGCACCGATGGGCTCGGTGTACCAAGGATGCTCCGGTCGCTTGCCGGCGAATGGCGTTTGGTGGATCGCCGCTACGACGCGGCCGGCCTCGGCCGGGTCGAACCCGTTGTCCGGTCCAAGCAGGTCAACCCATCCATACACGCGCACCGGGAGACCATGCACCTCGACGTGCCAGGCTCCTCCGGTGATCTGCAGGACCGCCGGCGCCGGGACACCCGTCGCGTGCGCCGCTGCCTGGAACTCCGCGTCTTCGCCGTCGAGCTCCGGCGGATCGAACGACGTCTTCACGGCGAACGAGCCGCGGGAAGTGACCAGTTGCTCCACCTGCCCCTGCTCGCCACGCTCGATGTGGCCGGTGAATCGGGCATCGTCGCCTAGATCGAAGGCGCGTGCGATCTCGGCGGCCCGGTCCGTGGCAACCATCGCGCCGACCCTAGCGCTCCTTCGGGGGCAGCCGATCCGCCCGGGACGATCGTCGCTCAGGATCGCCGGCTCCGTGGCGCCGATGCGCTGTCATTCGGAACGCGCGCCACCCTTACCAACGACCACACCGGGAACGCGATCTACTCATTCCACGGGGCGGACGGCAACGATCACATCACCCTTAACAAGGAAGAGGACGCTTCGTCGAGGAAGCCCTCTCGCAAGCCACAAAGACGGGAACACGCGGGTCAGATGACCGTGCGTCGTGTAAGGATCTATTGGTCGCAACGCGGACAAACCGCGTATCGGAATGAGAGTGACCCCGCGCGCCGGGACGCGCGACGCCGCCATCCGCGCGAGGTTGTCCATCTCGGCAGGGTGTCCGCAAGTGCTCGGTCGTAGATTGGAGTGCCGCCATGCCTGATGCCGACATGCTTGACCGCCTGCCAGACGATCCCGCCTGGGGTCACGGCCGCGTCGCTCGGCTCAGGTGACGTCATGCTGCACTACGTCCGTCTCGGCGCTGGCGACCCGGTGCTGCTGCTCCACGGATGGCCGGGTTCTGGTACGACTGGCGCCGCGTCCTCGTGCCGCTCTCGGGCCTCGCCGACGTGATCGCCCCGGACTTCCGAGGGTTCGGCGATTCGGACAAGCCCGACCTGCCGCCGGCGGAGGGGTACACACCGGAGATCCTGGCGAAGGACCTGGTCGCGCCTCCTTGACGGGCTGGGATCTCCCGGGTCGTGGTGGCGGCCTACGACATCGGCGCCACCGTCGCCCAGACCCTGGCTCTTCGATCATGCCGACCGCGTTCAGGGCGCTGGCCCTGTTCAACCCGGCCTACCCGGGCATCGGCGAACGACGGTTCGATCCCTCTGTGCAGCGGGAGTTCTGGTACCAGCATTTCCACGCCCTGGCCTGGTCCGATCGGCTCATCGCCCATGACCGGGAGACCGTGCGCCTCTATCTCGAGTACTTCTACGACCACTGGTGCGGGCGGAAGGAGGCGATCCGTGAGCGCGAGTTCGAGGCGATTGTCGATATCTACGCGCGGCCCGGAGCGGTCAAGGCGAGCATCGCCTACTACCGTGCTCGCGCGGCGCAAAGACAGACCCGAGCGGGCGCTCCCACCCGAGACCGCAGATCCGTCAGCCCACGGTGATCGCCTGGGGCGAGGCTCGATCCCGTCATCCTTGCTGCCTGGGCCGATCGCCTCGACGAGACGTTCCTCGATCATGAGCTGTCGCTGCTGCCGGGGATCGGACACTTCGTTCCGCTCGAAGCACCCGACCAGACGATCGAAACGATCCAACGCGCACTCGAGCTAGCGGATCGTCGGGAGCTCGGAGGCCGGCTGGGGCCAGCGTGAAGGGGCTTTCCTGCTGTTGTAGGTCAGCTCCCGATGGCGGTGAGGGTCCTGGTGCCGACGGGACCCCAGCAGTCGCCATTCCGACCGCATGATAGGAATCACGGACCGTATACCTGTGGACGGCCTGATGCGTGCGAACGGACGTGGGCTTCGGGCCCGACGGGAGCGAGATGTCCGAGCGACGCACAGTGCACCTCGAGCCGTGGGGCCACGAGGACCTTCCGCTCCTTGAGAAGATGCTGGGCGATCCGGGGATGACGGAGCACATCGGCGGTCCCGAGGACCCGGTGAGCATCGCTCAACGCCAGCTCGGCTACGAGCAGGAGAACTCCCGGCAGTTCAAGATCGTCGAGGAGGCCACCGGCACAGCAGTCGGATGGGTGGGCTACTGGGAGCTGACTTGGCGCGACGAGCAGGTCTTCGAGATCGGATGGTCCGTGCTTCCTGATTCCCAGGGCAAGGGCGTCGCGAGCATGGCAACTATCCAGGCCATCGAGTTGGCCAGGAACGAACGGGCCCTTCGCTTCCTGCACGCCTTTCCCTCAGTGAACAATGCGCCCTCGAACGCGATCTGCCGGAAGCTCGGCTTCACGCTCCTCAGGGAATGCGAGTTCGAATACCCAGCTGGCGACCTCATGCTGGTGAACGACTGGAGCCTGAACATCGCAGCACGGCGACCCGCTCCGGCGCCAGGGGCACCCAGGCGGTAATAGCGCGGTGGGCGTCCTGGCGGCGACGGCCCTCCACCTACCCCTTCTTGGTAGCCACCAGGGTCCTCGCCGCCTCCTCGCCGAGGGCGATCAGCTCGACCGGGCAGCGGCTAGATCGAACTTGGCGGGAGCGATCAGGACGGCGTCGATCAAGAGTCCCGGCTCGCTTAGCCGAAAGTACTCGTGTAGATGGGTGCTCTCGCGGGTACGTCCGCGGACGGCTCTCTATGTTCATCGCGACAAACCGTCGGTGCGCCGAATCGTCGCGAGGAGCCGTTGGTACTCGTCTATGTCGATATCCCCGCTCGCGAGGCGGTTGGCCAGTTTCCGCTCGGGGCCGTCCTCCTCGTGGTCGACCCCATGGCCATGCTCCGTCCCACCGTGCCCCATCCTGTGCACCATCATGCCGTGCCCCATCATCATCCAGAGCATCAGCGCCATGGAGATCAGGAACACGCCGAGGCCGAAGCCCCACATCATCGCCATCACCTCTCCACGGAAGGCTCGGCGGACCCAGCCGGCTCTTCGCTCGAGGTGGCAGGGGGTCCGCGAGTTCTGCTCCTATGTCTCCTTGGTGGCTCGCCATCATCTCTTGGCACTTCGCCATGGCCCGCTTGCCCAGGGTCGGTCCGAAACGACGGAACGCGACGAAGGTCAGCACGAGGACCGCAGCGACGACGACTATCTTCTTCATGTCGATTATCCTCCCTGGAGCGCCTCAGAGCGTCCGACTGACGCCCATGCTTGTCGCTGCTGGGTCTACGCACGACCAAACGCACAGTTCAACCGAAGA
>CAWEPI010000016.1:0-15285 GCA_963810945.1 uncultured Actinomycetes bacterium | reverse complement strand
AAGAGAAAGCGCAGGTCAGAGGCCCTCGGATCTCCGCGGGGCAGAGCGAGCGCGAGGGGCGAGTTGGCCCTTGACAGCCGGCGTTCGCTCGACCTGTTCGAGTCGGTGCGTGATCTCATGCAGCTGAGGGTCGACGTCATGGCGCTGGTCGGCCGCCGCCCAGTATGCGCCGACCCCCGAGAATGGTCAGGTAGATTGACGAGTTTGTCTCTCGCAACTGCCGTCGGGTTTGACTTCCAGTCATCCCCCCGACTACGTTCCCCCGAAGCGAATACTCGCGGCCCGCGGGAGGGAGCATTCGGATGCGAAGGACTCTCACGGGACTTCTGGTTGCATGTCTCGCGCTCACGATGCCGTTGCCCGCCACTGCTGGCACGCGGCCCGTCTACCCGCCCGATTCGTCCCCGCTCGCCATGGACTACCCGACGTGGGCAAGCGCTTATTGGGGCACGTGGTTGCAGGAGATCCCTAGCGGACAGAACCCGTACTTCCATCCGGACAGCCCGAGGAACTGCGAGCCGGTCGATGGCGCGATCTTCGTCGGGCCCTTTGGAGCTGACTGCGCCGTCCCCGCCGGTGTGCCGATCGTCCTCGGGACGGTGGCGTTCGAGTGCTCGACCGCCGAGGGATTGGGTGACAACTACTTCCAACTGCGCCGGTGCGCCACGAAGTACTTCAATCAGGTGTGGGGCGCCCGACACTTCCACCAGCTTGTCCTGATCGACGGCGAACGCCTCGCGGCGGATCGGCGGTGGATCTTCCGCACGCCGGGAGAGATCGTCGACTACCCGGCGAGGAACATCTGGCACGTGGCTGCGGGGCCGAGCAAGTCGGTGACGAAGGGATTCCTCTTCATCCTCAAGCCGCTCGACGCCGGGTTGCACAGGATCCGTGTGAGGGCAAAGGTCCCTGGGACCACCCACTTCACGGTCACCTGGAACCTCCATGTAGCCTGATCCAGGTGCTCGGGCTCCTGGGCTGAGTCGTCAGCCGTCGGTCTTCATGAGCCCGCCGCCAGTAGCGGATCGCTGAGCGGATCTCCGCCGCCGTGCTGCGGCCCTAGTCGGCAGCGTGCTGCTAGAGCCACGCGACGGTCTCCGGAGTCTCGAAGAACGACTCGCGTCGCGAGAACTGCCGCGCTTCGGCGTCGGGATCCGCCAACCCAACTAGGCGGCAGGTAGGTAACCTCCAGATAATGACACTTGCTCCGGAGCCCCGCGGCCGCCCGGCTAGCCGCCTTCCTTCCTCACCATGGTTCCCCCCGGGGAAGGCGGTCTCTTGCGGGCGCCAGATGCAGGAGATGAGAATGGCGACCATGAGGCGCGGCATCAACCCAGCAACCACGAGCCAACCCCAACTAACTCGCCATCAACCAAGCACCTACAGGGCGTCTCGCGGCTGAGCGCCCGGCCCCTCAGAACCATTGCCCCGGATCAGCGTGACCGCTCGGCCGGGGATGTCGTTCAGGCCTCGGTTGTAGCGACCGATCCCACGTCAGGACAGAACACGGATCGACTTGACCATGGAGCGCGGCTCCTCCTTGGCCTTCGCCGTCGTGCCGCGCTCGCGACTCCGTCCGACCGCGTTGCTATCGTCGATCTGGAGGAACGAGGAGGCGGCATGAATCGGACGGGCAGGCCCGACGAGATCGAGCCGACGCCACTCGACATCTCGGTCGTTCTTCGCGCGCGCACCGAGATCGGGGAATCGCCGGTGTGGAGCCAGCGCACTCAGGAGCTCTATTTCGTCGATATCGCGGGACAGGCGATCCACTCATACCGTCCGTCAGACGGTCGCCATCGCATGTTCGGGCTGCCGGATCGGGTGACCTCCATCTCGCTCCGCGAGCGGGGTGGCCTCGTCCTGTCGCTTGACAAGACGTTCGCGTTCTACGAACCGGAGACCGGCCACCTCGAGGTCCTCGCGGATCCCGAGCCAGATCGGCCGGGGAATCGATTCAACGATGCCAAGTGCGACCCGCAGGGACGGCTCTGGGCGGGGACCATGAGCGCCGACGATTGGCGGGCGCCGACGGGCGCCGTCTACCGACTCGATCCTGATCAACGGATCTCGCGGATGATCGACGGCGTCCGTTGTTCGAACGGCACCGGCTGGAGCCCGGACGGCCGCACGATGTACCACACCCAGAGCTTCCGCTACGCGATACACGCCTATGATTTCGATGCGGATACCGGAGCGATCGCGAACCAGCGGCCATTCGTGACGCTTCCGCCCGATGGCGGAGGCTTCCCTGACGGCCTGACGGTGGACGAGCACGGGTTCGTGTGGAGCGCTCAGCCCGTGTACGGACGGATCGTCCGGTATGACCCCGATGGAGGCATCGATCGGATCATCTCGCTACCCGTCTCGCGGGGGACCAGTTGCACCTTCGGTGGTCCCGACCACCGCACCCTCTTCATCACCTCCGCCACCGAGACCCTGTCGGAAGCCCAGCTCGCGGAGGAGCCGCTGGCGGGGACCGTGCTCGCGTGCATCCCGGGGGTCCGGGGCATCGCAGCATCACTCTTCGCTGGCTGAGCTTCCAGGTTCCACTGCGACCTGAGGCCCAACCTGGCGGCATGTTACCTGCGGGCCCCGACCTGGATCCGCCATGGTACCGGCCTCCTGGTCCTCACCCTCGCCGTCTACCGGATCTGATCCGTCACGCGCTTCGACGCCAGCGTCCTCCCATGGTTCGGGCTGCCGCGATCGCTCCCGAGTCGGTAGGCGGCCTCACGCACTGACCGCCTCTCCGACCCCTGCGGGCTGACACGACCGCAACGGATCGGGTGCGGTGCCCGGCGGTAGGGTGTCGCTTGACGGCGGCTGCGTTGCGAAGCCACGTTGGAGGAGGTCCGCGACATGAGCGCCCCGATCGAGCCGGCTCCTCAGGTGCCGGTCACCCAGAAGAGGGAGTTCTGGGCGCTGATGGGATATGCGGTCGTTCTCGGGGTCTTCGGCGCATTCGCCGCCCTGGTCTTTATGGGCGTGATCACCTTCGGAGGCAAGTGGTACGCCGATCCCGATCCGGGCTGGTTCGGCGGCCGGTGGTGGTGGGTGGCGATCACCGCAGGGGCCGGTGTCGCAGTCGGGTTGCTACGCCGCCTGACGCGCTTGCCCGAGCAGATACCCGGCCTGTTCGAGGACCTCAAGGGCGGGCACATCGACCCACGACTGGTTCCGGGGATCGCCGCTGTCTCTGCTGTGTCGCTGATCGGAGGGGCCAGTCTAGGCCCGGAGAAGGCTCTGGGTGCCATCGGCGGCGGGGCCGGCACCTGGTTAGCCCGGCGACAGGCGCTTGGCGATGAGGACTCCCAGGTGAACACCCTGGTCGGCTTCACGGGCACCTACGGGGGACTCTTCTCCAGCACGTTGATCGTGGTGATGCTGATCCTGGAGGCGGCCCGCCCTGGGGGGCAACGGTTCCTCAAGACCCTTGTCGGAGGGGTCGTCGCATCGAGCGTCGCGTTCGGCATCTATTTCGCCGTCGCCGGCGCCGTGTTCCTGGATGCGTACAAGGTGCCGCCCTACCAGTTCGAAGACTGGCAGCTACTGGTCGGCATCCCCCTCGGCCTGTTCGCGGCCCTCGTCGTCACCCTGCTAGGGGCGTTCATGATGCTGGCGTCGCGACTGTTCGGCCGGCTGAAGGTGCCGGGGATCGTCAAGTCGACGCTTGGCGGCGTGGTGTTCGGGCTCGTCGGCGTGGCATTGCCCCTGACGATGTTCACCGGCAGCGATCAGCTCAAGACGGTGCTCCAGGATGCCGGGACCCTCGGTTTGGGTTTGCTCGTCGCCGTCTTGATCGCGAAGATGTTTACGTTCGCCGTAAGCCAGGGCAGCGGATTCATCGGCGGTCCCATCTTCCCCTCGCTGTTCATCGGCGGAACGGCCGGGGTGATCGTCCACCAGGTGTTCCCCAGCGTGCCGCTGGGATTGGCGTTCTCCTGCATGCTTGCCGCGGTCCCGGGGTCGGTCGCTCCCGTGCCCTTCTCGATGGTGCTGATGGCCGCGTTCCTGACCGAAGTGGGAGCGCTCCAGACCGCACCGATCCTGATCGCAGTCGTAACCGCCCTCCTCACCACGGAGGGCGTGAAGTATCTCATCAGCATCCGCAAACGATCGCGCGCGGCCACGACGGAACGAACAGACCCGCCGACAGGGCCAAGCACCGATGGGATGACCTGACCCAACTCCCGCGCCGCTGGCGTCGCGCCGGTGTATCCGCGCATGTCCCCACATCAGCGCACTGGTCGAGAGTTGGCGCGAGCTGATGATGGTTCACCCCGTCGTTCACGGGTTCGACCGGAACAGATCGCGGTCCTCCGCTGGACATATCTCGATGGTTGTCAGAGGATTGGGGAGCGGCCAGCCGGGAGGGCAATGTCGGTTCGCATCGAGGAGTACGGGCTGATCGCGATCTCTATTCCGCTGCCCTGGTAGGGAACGACGGCTCGATCCTGGGGACTCTCTCGGAGCAAGACGACCAGGAGTACGAGCGGGCCTAACGGCAACGCGCTGCAGCCTTCACCCGCCTCACGTTGGTCACGTCCGCGATCGCATCGTTGGGGGGCAGGGTTGATATGACCGGGAAGGGGATCCTGGCGCCGACCTCGGGCCGGCAGTACGAGATCGAGGTCGGTGCCGAACGCGTCGTGGTCGGCGAGGTGGGCGGCACGCTCCACTCCTATGTGGTGAACGGCACGGAGGTCCTCGACGGGTTCGCCGCCCACGAGCCTTCGAGCTCGGGCCGCGGCCAGGTGCTGGCGCCGTGGCCCAACCGTCTCGAGGACGGCCGGTACACCTTCGAGGCACGCGAGGGGCGCGCCGCCTGGGACGAGCCCGAGCGGCGCAACGCGATCCACGGCCTGGTGCGGTGGCTGCTCTGGCAGAGCGTCGAGCGCACCGACCGCGCGGTCGAGCTTGCCTGCTGGCTGCCCCCGCAGCCCGCCTACCCGTGGCGACTCGGCCTCCGAGTGCGGTACGAGCTCACGCCCGCCGGCCTCGAGGTAACCGCGACCGCCTCGAACGAGTCCGATGCGCCGGCGCCCTTCGGGATCGGCTTCCATCCCTATCTGACGCTCGGCGGGGCGATCGACGATCTGTTGTTGCTCGTGCCGGCACGCCGCACGTTGCTGGGCGACGACCGCGCGCTGCCGGCCGGGGACGAGCCGGTCGCCGGGACCGACCACGACTTCACCGCGGCGAGGCTGTTGGGCGCGCTGCAGCTCGATACCGCGTTCACCGATCTGATGCGCGATGTCGACGGCGTCACACGCGTGCGCCTCGCGAGGGCCCAGGACTCGCGGTCGGCTACGGTCTGGATGGACGACACGTTCACCCATGTCATGGTCTACACCGGCGACACGCTCGAACCGGAGGGGCGCCGTCGGCAGGGGATCGCGATCGAACCGATGACGTGCCCGCCGAATGCGTTCCGCTCCGGCATCGACGTGATCCGGCTCGAGCCGGGGGGGTCGTGGCGCGGGCGCTGGGGCATCTCGGTCGAGGAGGGGTCGTGATGGTGGAGCAGGCGCACGTCGTCATCGTGGGGGGCGGGTTCGCCGGGCTCGGGTGCGCGCGCGAGCTGGCGAAGCACCCGCACCATGCGCGGGTCACGTTGATCGACCGGCACGACTACCACCAGTTCCTGCCGCTGCTCTATCAGGTGGCGACCTTCGAGCTCGCCAGCGGCGACGTGGAGGTCGATCTCTCCGAGCTCTATGGACGGCACGATTCGATCGAGGTGGTGCGGGCCGATGTGACGGCGGCCGATCCGGATGCCCGCTCGGTGACGCTCGACGACGGCCGAACGATCGACGGCGACTACCTTGTGTTGGCAGCCGGCAGCCAGGCGAACTTCTTCGGCATCCCGGGCACCGACCACGTCTACCCCTTGTATTCCCTGGACGATGCGCGGCGGCTCCGCGCGAGGGTATTGGACGCGTTCGAGGAGGGCGAGCGTGACCCGTCGACGATCGAGGTGGGGGGGCTGACCTTCGTGGTCGTCGGCGCGGGCGCTACCGGCACGGAGGTCTCGGGTGCCCTCGCCGATCTGATCCGCGACGTGATGCCGTCGCGGTTCCACGACCTGGCGCTGGATCACGCGCGGGTCATCATCGTCGACGCCGGGAAGGCCGTGCTCGGTCCGTTCTCACCGAAGGCGCACGCCTACGCCTCGAAGGTGCTCACCGAGCGCGGCGTGGAGATCCGGCTCGGTACCAAGGTTGAGGAGATCGCCGAGGACCACGTCGTGCTGTCCGACGGCGACACGATCGCAACTCGCTGTGTGATCTGGGGCGGCGGGATCGAGGCCGCACCGCTCGCGCACGCCGTCGGGCTGAAGCAGGGGCGCGGCGGGCGGCTCGACGTGCGGGATGATCTGACGGTCGAGGATCATCCGCGGGTCTTCGTCGTCGGCGACCTCGCGAACATCCCCGGCCCGGACGGGCGGGCGTTCCCGCAGCTGGGATCGGTCGCGCTGCAGGCCGGCCATTGGGCGGCGGAAAACATCCTGCACGATGTCAACGGCGAGCCGATGCAGCCGTTCGCCTATCACGACAAGGGGATCATGGCGATGATCGGACATAACGCCGCGATCGCCGAGATGGGCGAGCACCGTCATGAGCTGCACGGCGCGGTGGGGTACGCGGCATGGCTCGGCGTCCATGCCTATCTCATGAGCGGCACGCGGCAGCGCAGGGACGCCTTCGTCGACTGGGCGTGGGACGAGTTCGGCAAGAGCCGCGTGCTCGACACCTCAGACGAGGCCAGGCTTCACTGGGAAGGGGACACCGATGCCTGAGCGATACGACGTCATCATCATCGGGACCGGCGCTGGGGGCGGCACGCTGGCCAACACCCTGGCCCCGACTGGCAAGAAGATCCTGCTGTTGGAGCGTGGAGACTTCCTGCCGCGTGAGGGAGAGAACTGGGATCCGGGGCAGGTCTTCATCGACGGCCGCTACATCTCGCCCGACACCTGGTACGACGCGACGGGCGCGGCGTTCCAGCCGCAGGTGCACTACTTCGTCGGCGGCGCGACGAAGATGTACGGCGCTGCGCTTTACCGGTTGCGCCCTCAGGACTTCGGTGACCTGAAGCACATCGACGGTGTGTCGCCTGCCTGGCCGGTGTCCTACGACGACTTCGAGCCTCACTACACCAAGGCCGAGTGGCTCTACCAGGTGCACGGCAACCACGGCGAGGACCCGATCGAAGGGCACTGGAGCAAGCAGTACCCTTGGCCCGCCGTATCGCATGAGCCGCGGATCCAGCAACTGTCCGACGATCTGGCGTCCGCTGGGTACCGACCGTTCCACGCGCCGTGCGGGATCCTGCTCGATGAGGCCGACCGGCCGCGGAGCACGTGCATCCGCTGCACCTGGTGCGACGGCTACCCATGCCTGGTGCACGCGAAGTCCGACGCGGAGACGATGGCCGTGCGCCCCCTACTCGGCATGCCGAACGTGACGCTCAAAGTCCGCTCGCAGGTGGTGAAGCTCGAGACCGATCCAAGCGGGCGTACCGTGACGGGCGTGGTCGTCGACCACGACGGCGAGCGCGAGACCTACGCCGCCGACATCGTGTCGGTGTCCGCGGGCGCGACGAACAGTGCGCGGATCCTGCTCGCCTCGGCGAACGAGCAGCACCCCAACGGCCTGGCGAACGGATCCGACCAGGTCGGGCGCAACTACATGTTCCACAACAGCAAGGCCATGGTCGCGCTGTCGAAGGAGCCGAACGACACCGTCTTCCAGAAGACGCTCGGCCTGAACGACTTCTACTTCGGCACCGACGACTATGAGTGGCCGATCGGCCAGATCCAGATGGTAGGCAAGTCCAACGCGGAGGCGATGAAGGGCGAGGAGCCAGCGCTCACGAAGCTCGCGCCCCACTGGTCTCTGGAGGATACGGCACGTCACGCGGTCGACCTGTGGCTCACGACCGAGGACCTCCCAGACCCGAACAACCGGGTCACCCTCGACGATGACGGCAACGTGCACCTTGCCTACACGTCGAACAACGATGAGGAGGCCGACCGCCTATACCACCAGGTCAAGGAGGTGCTGAATCACGTCGGTATGTCCGACCACCACGTGCTGCACAAGAACTTCTACATGCACATGAGCGTGCCGATCGCGGGCGTGGCGCACCAGGTGGGGACATGCCGGTTCGGCCACGACCCCGCCGACTCGGTGCTCGACGAGTTCTGCAAGGCGCACGAGCTCGACAACCTGTACGTGGTCGACACGAGTTTCTTCCCGAGCATCGGCGCGGTGAACCCGGCGCTCACCGTCATGGCGAACGCGATCCGGGTCGGGGAGCACCTGACGGAGCGACTCGGGTAGCGGTGCGTGGCCTCGCGAGCGGAGTCCGGCGCCGTCAACGTGGCGGGTCTCGTCCAGGGTGTTGCCTTGGTTACGTTCCCGGCTGCCAGCATGATCCTGACGAACCCGGCGGACTACGGCCTCTCCAGCTCGCGGTACGGCGCGATGTTCCAGCCGCAGGTCGTGCTGGCGATCGCGGCGCCCCTCGCGGGCGCGCCTGGTGACCCGCTACGGAGCGAAGCGGCTGGTGCTGATCGGTCTCGCGTTCGATCTGGCGTCGATGGCGCTGCGCCTCGTGAGCTGGCGTTCATGCACAACCAGTCGCTGGCGTACGCGATCCTGCTCTTAGCGACCGCGTGTCTGGGCGCCGGGTTCGGCCTGGTCGTGCCGAGGCTCGACGCGCTCGGCATCGTCATGGTCGTCGCCATAGTGGTCTACATCGTCTCGTTCGCGTTCTCGCTGGGACCGGTTGTGTGGACGATGATCAACGAGTTCTTCCCCAACCGGGTCCGCGGCAAGGCCGTCGCGTTCTGCACGGCGATCAACTCGGGAGCGGCGTTCCTCGTGAGCGCTTCCTTCCTGTCGCTCGTCAACGCGATCGGCGAGGCGATCACCTTCCTGCTGTTCGCCGCGACGTGCGCGGTCACGTTCGTGTGGATCCGGCGACAGGTGCCAGAAACGAAGGGCAAATCGCTCGAAGAGATCGAGCGAGCGTGGACCGAGCACGAAGCGGCGCAGGCGGCGCCGCGGACGTTGCCGGTCGGCTGAGAGGAGGAGACGGCATGGATCTGAAGGGCAAGGCTGCGATCGTGACCGGTGGCAACACCGGCATCGGCAAGGCGGTCGTGCTCGCGCTCGCCGAGCAGGGTGCGAACGTGTGCATCGACTACGTGGCGAACGAGCAGGCGACGGAGGACCTCGAGAAGAAGATCGTCGCGCTCGGGGATCAGGCGATCGGCGTCGTCGCCGACGTCAGCAAGATCGAGGACCTGCAGATGATGATCGACACGACGGTGAAAGCGTTCGGCCGTCTCGATATCATGGTGAACAACGCGGGGGTCGAGACCCGGAGTTCCGTGCTCGACACGACGGAGAAGCAGTACGACTTCGTGCTGAACGTCAACCTGAAGAGCGCGTTCTTCGGCACGCAGCTCGCTGCCAAGCAGATGATCGCCCAGGGCGAGGGCGGCCGGATCATCAACATCACGTCGGTCCACGAGGACTGGCCCATGCCCGGCAACACCGCGTACTGCCTGTCGAAGGGTGGCATGCGGATGCTGACCCGGACCGCCGGCGTCGAGCTCGCACCGCACGGCATCACCGTCGTCGGTGTCGGTCCCGGTGCGGTGGACACGCCGATCAACAAGCAGACCGAAGCCGACCCCGCGGCGATGAAGCGGCTCGACACCGCGATCCCGCTCGGCCGGATGGCCAAGCCCGAGGAGATCGGCAGCGTCGTCGCGTTCCTAGCCTCGGATGGCGCGAGCTACGTGACCGCGACCACGGTCTTCGCCGACGGCGGGATCATGCAAAGCAGCCCCGGGTTGTGACTCCGGGGGTCTGATGATGCATGAGCAGTTCCTGTTCGCAGCGGTCGATCCGGTGCCATGGGCTCGCGCGCAGATGGCGTTCACGCTCGCGTTCCACATCATCTTGGTGCCGCTCGGCGTCTCATGGGCGTTCATGGCGCTGATCGCGAACTATCGAGGCATCAAGCGGGACGATCGCGACGCGATGGTCCTGGCGGAGCGATGGTCCAAGTACATGGCTGTGACCTTTGCCGTGGGCGCGGTCACCGGTACGGTGCTGACCTTCGAGTTCGGCTTGCTCTGGCCACGATTCATGGGCCAGTGGGGCGACGTGTTCGGAATCCCGTTCGCGTTCGAAGGGGTCTTCTTCCTCTTGGAGGCGATCTTCATCTCCATCTACATCTATGGGTGGCGCCGCCTCAAACCCTGGACCCATTTCCTCACAGGGATCCCGGTCGTGCTCACCGGCATCCTGGGCGCCGCCTCGGTCGTCGCCGCGAACGCCTGGATGAACACCCCATCGGGATTCACCGTCGACAGCGCAGGCGAGATCACGAAGGTTGATCCCGTCGCGGTGATCTTCAACCCATCGTTCCCGCTCCAGGCGGCCCACATGATCCTCGCGGCGTATGTGGTGGGTGGGTTCCTCATCGCTTCGGTGTATGCGGCTGGGATGCTCCGAGGACGACGCGACGGCTATCACCGACGCGGGTTCATCATCGCCTTCACCGTCGCCGCGATCGTGATGCCGATCCAGATGAAGGTCGGGGACTCCCTCGCGCGCTGGGTCTACAACAACCAACCGATCAAGTTCGCCGCCATCGAGCTCGTCCCGACGACCGCGAGCGACGTGCCTGAGACGTTGCTCGGACATCTGAACGCCGAGGGGACGGTCAGCGGTGGCATCCCGATCCCGGGGCTCGCGTCTTGGCTCTCCGATCCGAGCACGGGCACGGCAACCGTCATCGAAGGGCTGAACACCGACAGCGCCTCCGACGAGCCCACCACTCCGCAGGTGAACATCGTGCATCTGGCGTGGGACGTCATGGTGGGCGTCGGCACGCTGTTGCTTCTGCTCTCCTTCTGGTACGCCGTCGTGTGGCTGTTCCGACGTGACATGCCGAAGGGTCGCTGGTTCCTCCGGCTCGCGGCCTCCGCAGGCATCCTCTCCGTGATCACGATGGAGGCGGGCTGGGTGGTGACGGAGGTCGGTCGCCAACCATGGATCGTGTACAACCTCATGAAGGTCCAGGACGCCGCAACGGGCAACACGGGCGTGTGGATCACGTTCCTCGCGGTGGTCGCGATCTATGTCGCACTCGGGATCAGCATCATCACCGTCCTACGTGCGATGAGCCGACGCTTCCGACAGAACGAGGATCAGGGCGTTCCCTACGGACCGAAGGAACCCATCGGCGCCTCTGCGGGACGGCCGCCATGAGCACGGCAGCGGCGGTCGTCCTGTTCATCGGCGTGATCGCGTACGCGCTGTTCGGAGGCGCCGACTTCGGGGCCGGCTTCTGGGACCTCACGGCGGGCGGGGCGGCCCGCGGCGCGCGCCCCCGGGAGCTCATCGATCACTCGATCGCGCCGGTCTGGGAGGCGAACCATGTCTGGCTGATCTTCATCTTCGTCGTGCTCTGGACATGCTTCCCCGAGGCCTACGCGTCGATCACCCTGACACTCTTCGTCCCCCTCACGCTCGCCGCGTTCGGCATCGTCCTGCGGGGATCGGGTTTCGCGTTCCGCAAGGTGGTCATCCGTACGCGTTACAGACGCGCGTTCGGCGCGTCGTTCGCGATCGCCTCGGTGCTCGTGCCGTACTGCTTAGGTGCGGTGATCGGGGGGATCGCGTCGGGGCGAGTCCCGGCAGGAGGGGAAGCAGGCGATCCATGGTCGAGCTGGATCAACCCGACGTCGATCCTCGTGGGTTCGTTCGCGGTGGCGGTTGCCGCATACCTCGCTTCGGTCTATCTGGTTTGGGATGCGAGGCGCATCGCAGACACCGGCATGATCACGTACTTCCGACGTCGCGCCGTGACGGCGGCTGTCGTGACGGGGGTCGTCGCGGTCGCCGGCATCTTCGTGCTGCGGAGTGACGCCCGCTATCTCTTCGACGGACTGACTTCTCGTGCCCTCCCGATCGTCATCCTTTCGGCGATCCTGGGGACGACGTCCTTGCTACTCCTCATCCGGCACGCGCACGGGCTGGTTCGGTTCGTGGCGGCGGCCGCGGTCATCGCGGTACTCCTCGCGTGGGGAGTCGCACAATGGGATTACTTGCTGCCGGAGAGCTTGACGGTCTCCCAGGCGGCGGCGACGACCGGAACTATCACAGCAGTGCTGGTAGCCGTTGGGTTGGCCGTCATCTTCGTTCTGCCGAGTTTCGTCTTGCTCTATATCCTCGACCAGCGCGGCCGATTGCCGGGCGAGGGTGTGGAGCAGACCGAGGGTTCCTGAGTAAGGGGGATGCGACCCGAGGCCCTGCCACGTCGGTCTCCGCGTGGTACCCGCACCAACGATCATGTTCAGCGCGCCCTACTCGACGAGCGACGGGTCGCGATCGGCGTCCTCGAAGATGCGCGTCGCCGATGACCACCGGATCGAGAACCCATCGATCTCGTCGTAGCCATCGACGGTGTTTGAGCGAAGGTCACTCCCACTCCCGTAGCCACCGCTTGCTGGTTGCCGGAAACCGATCTCGAACTGCTCCCCGAGAGGGGGGAGCGAGCGAATGGGGACACGGGGTTATTCCTCGGCGAGGCGCTCGATGAGGATCAGGCGACCCGCGGCCTCGATGAAGGCCAGGTGGGAAAAGGCCTGCGGGAAGTTCCCCAGGTGGTGACCGGTCTGGGTGTCGAATTCCTCCGCGTACAGTCCCAGCGGCGAGGCGATCCGGATGAGTCGCTCCAAGAGATCCCGCGCCCGTTGCACCTCGCCGATGATGGCCAGGGCCGAAACGAGCCAGAACGAGCAGATCAGGAACGTTCCCTCCTTGCCGGAGAGCCCGTCGTCCGTCTCGTCGGTTCGATATCGGAGCACGAAACCGTCCTCCGTGAGGTCGTCGGCGACGGCGAGGACCGTGGCACGCAGCCGTTCATCCTCCGCCGGGAGGAATCCGAAGACGGCCGCGAGCAGGACCGAGGCATCGAGGGAGTCCGACCCGTAGTGCTGGGTCAGTACCCCGGCGTCGTTGACCCCGTGCTTGAGGATGTCAGCCTGGATCTCGTCGGCGGTCTTCCGCCACGACGTCTCCAGTTCTTGGTCGCCGCGGATCGCGGCGAGCTTGGCGGCCCGATCCATCGCCACCCAGCACATGAGCTTGGACGAGACGTAGTGCTGGGGCGCACCGCGAGCTTCCCAGATGCCTTGATCCGGCTGTTCCCAGACCTTCTCGGCGCACCCGGCCTGGGCCTGGACGATCGGCCAGAGTCGTCGGGGGAGTCGCTCGCTCTGGCGCGTATGGAGAAGCACGGAGTCGAGTACGGCACCGAAGACGTCGTTCTGCCGCTGGTCGAACGCACCGTTGCCGATGCGCACCGGCCGGGCACCGGCGTAGCCCGACAGGTCCTCCCGAGTCGATTCCGTCAGGTCGCGACGGCCATCGATCCCGTACATGATCTGCAGTGATCCGTCCTCGGTGGGCTCGACGTCGGCGACGAACTGCATGAACTCGTCGGCTTCCCAATCGAGCTGCAGCATGTGGAGCGCCTGCAGCGTGAACGTGGTGTCGCGGATCCACGTGTATCGGTAGTCCCAGTTGCGCTCGCCGCCGGGGGTCTCCGGAAGCGATGTGGTGAGCGCGGCCACGGTGGCACCCGTCGGCATGTAGGTGAGGCCTTTGATCGTAAGGGCCGAACGCTCCAGCATGGCCCGCCAGGGGTGATCGATCGAGCGCGACCGATCGAGCCAGCCTCGCCAGAAGGCCACCGTCGCGGCGATCCGGGCATCGGCCTCATCGACCGTGACAGGAGTCACGAAATCGTCGGCCCAAGACAGTGCGCAGTACGCTCGTTCGCCCGCGGAAAGAACATGCCGCGCCCGAACTCGCTCGGCCTCGACCCCGAGGGCCATGTCGCTCGTGAGTCGCACGGTGACGCCGGCCCCGGTGGCGTCGGCTGCATGGCGATCGTCCCCGACGAGATCCCACTGCGCTTCGGTGCGTCCGTAGTCGAACACCGGCTCGCAGATGAGCTCGATCTCGACCCGTCCCTCCAGGCATCGGACCGTTCGCACAAGTGTGTGATCGGCATCCTCATCTGCCGGGGGCCGGGTGTGCGGCGTGACGACGTCCTCGCCTTGCCTGGTCCCCATCGTCAGCGCATCGCGCACCTCCACCCATCCACCCGCCGTGCGCCATGTGGTCACGAGGACGTTCGTGCCGGGCTCGTAGACGCGCGAAGTAGGTACGTTGATCCCGAACGGCGCGAGACGGAAACTACCGGCTTCCCGATCGAGCAAGGCGCCGCAGACGCTTGGCGCGTCGAACTGGGGAACGCACAGCCAATCGATAGATCCGTCGGGCGCTACGAGCGCGCCCGTGTGGCAGTCGGACAGGAAGGCGTAAGAGTCGATGGCCGGGAATGGGGAAGGCATCGCGGAGCTCTGCTGGTCGGTCACGTGGCTATCCAGGGCTCATGCCAGCGGCCGTTACCGGCCACCGGCGGATCGCCCGCCCCCGGTCCCGCCTCTCCGACGTGACGGAACATGGTGACGCCGAACTGTCCGTGGACGTCAGGTCGTAGGACATGTTCCCTGCGGTACGCGAGTGAAGACGCCGCCTTGCCGGCGAACCCGGCGATGACGCTTCGGACCGGCCAAGCCAAACCCATGTGGCTGTCCTTCCGTTTCCCTGAACCAAGCCTTCCACAAGACGCGCGATGGCACCACCCACGAAGTTCAGACGAACGTTCGGTGGCGAGGTCGAGGCGTGGATGGACGAGGTGCAGAGGTGGGAGTCGAAGCCGTGGCGGAAGCTGGGATCAGCATCGATCAAAGCGACAGCGTTCTGCCGCAACCTTGAAAGAGCTAACCGGGTCGCGAGTCGACACGGCCCAACGATATCGGGATGCGACTCCATCGCGTCCGCGGGTTCGTGGATGGCTTATAGGTCTTGAAGCTTGCGAGCGCAGCCAGAACCGCTCACAGACCGCGAGGATGGTCGGATCTATCCGTACTCGGAGAGACGCCCTCCCACCGAACACACGAGCCAGTAGCTGCCTGGCCCCACGATCTCCCAAGCCTCGTACGGCGAGTTGAGAGTGACCACCACGCCACTGCCATCCGAGAACTCAAGGATCAGCTGGCTGACCGAAGCCCACGGAGCCTATCGCTGTCGTTCGCCGGACCCTCAGGCGGACGGCTCGGATCCTCCGGCCCGAAGTGCTCCCGATCGGGGGGACGCGCCTGGCCGAGGGCTAGCTGCGAAG
>CAWEPI010000015.1:0-32702 GCA_963810945.1 uncultured Actinomycetes bacterium | reverse complement strand
CCCGGGGGCGCGCACGATCCATAGCTGCCCATCGACCGCGGGGGCCGCTCCTTCCATACCCGGTATCGGGTATCGCCACGTTCGCTAAAGGGCCCAGACGGGACGGTCGATTGGCGGAGTAACCATGCCTACATCGATGGACGAGCGCGGACTGCAGACGCGCGTGCCGACGACGCCCCTCGACGGGCGGGAACGGGCCTGGTATCCGACGGTCCTGCATCTGATCGGGAGCCTCGATCGCGGGGGGACCGAGACGCAGCTGGCGGCGTTCGTCGCGCACAGCGGCCGCCCGGAACGCCACGTCGTGATGGCCTGGGCGGGCGAGGGCGAGATGGCGTCGGCGTTCCACCAGCCGCCCGTTTGGGCGCGCCGCGACCCGCGAGCGCGCCGGAGCCCCGGCGACGTCCTCGCGATCGCCCGCTCCCTGCGGCGCGTCGTCGACGAGCGCGGGGTCGACCTGATCCACGCCCACCTGTCGGCCGCGGAGTTCGTGGCGGCGTTCGCCGCGCCGCGCGGCGTCCCGATCGTGGCATCGCGCCGTGGCCGCACCCCGGGTCACGAGGACCGCCTGTGGTTCCGCACCGCCTCGCGCGTGAGCCACGCGCGCGTGGCGCTGATGCTCTGCAACTCCGACGAGCTCGCACGCTTCACCCTGGCGCACGATCCCGCGCCCCCGCCGATCGCCGTGGTCCCCAACGGCGTGGACCTCGCGCACTTCCCGGCCTCGCCCGTGCCCGCCGATCCCGTGGTCGCGGTCGTCGCCAACCTGATCGGCTACAAGCGGCACGACCGCTTCCTGCGCGCCCTCGCCGAGGTCGTGACGCGGGTGCCCGAGGCGCGCGCCGTGCTCGTGGGCGAGGGTCCCGAGCGCCCCCGGCTGGAGGCGATGGCCGCCGGGCTCGGGCTGGGCGAGCGCGTGCGCTTCGCCGGCGCGGTCGCGGACGTCCGGCCCTTCCTCGCGCGAGGCGCGCGTGGTGGCGCTCACCTCCGATCACGAGGGGCTCCCCAACGCGCTCCTGGAGGCGATGGCGTCGGGCCGCCCGGTGGTGGCCACCCACGTGGGCGGGGTGCCCGAGCTCGTGCGCGACGGCGTCGACGGCCTGCTCGCCGACCCCGACCCCGCCTCGGTCGCCGCCGCGCTCATCGCCCTGCTCGGCTCCCCCGGCGAGGCCGAGCGGATGGGCGCCTCGGCGCGGGAGCGCGCCGCCGCCTACGACTGGCCGGTCGCGATCGGACGCACCGAGGACCTCTACCGCCGGGTGCTGGCGGGCGAGCGCCTCCCCCGCGGACGGAGGATCGCCTGATGTGCGGCCTCGCGGGGGTCCTGGGCGCCGGTCCGGCCGATCGCGACGCGCTCGAGCGCGCGCTGCAGGCGATCCGCCACCGCGGGCCCGACGAGCTGAACGTGTGGACCGAAGGCGGGGCCGGGCTCGCGCACGCACGCCTGTCGATCATCGACCGCGCGCACGGATCGCAGCCGATGACCACGCCCGACGGCCGCTACGTCGTGGCCTTCAACGGCGAGATCTACAACCACCACGAGCTGCGCGCCGATCTCGTGCGGCGCGGGTATCCGATGCGGACCGCCTGCGACACCGAGATCCTCCCCTCGCTCTACGCGGCGGACGGCCCGGCGATGGTGGAGCGCCTGCGCGGGATGTTCGCGTTCGCCGTCGTGGATCTGCACGAGCGCGAGGTCTTCCTGGCGCGCGACGGCTTCGGCAAGAAGCCGCTCTACGCGGCGCCCTCGCGGGGCTCGATCGCCTTCGGCTCGACCCTCGACGCGGTGCTCCCGCTCCTCGAGGAAGCGCCGGCGCTCGACGCGCAGACCGTCGCCGAATACCTGGTGCTGCAGTACGTGCCCGCCGAGCGCTCGCCGTGGGCGGGCGTGGAGAAGATCCCGCCCGGCCACTGGATGCGCTGGCGCGACGGGCACGTCGAGCGTCACCGCTACTGGGCGCCGCCCCCGCCGCTGGTGCGCGAGCAGAGCGCCGACGTCGCGCGCGTGCGCTCGGAGGTGCGCGAGCGGATCCGCGGGGCGGTCGAGCGGCGCCTGGAGAGCGAGGTGCCGCTCGGCGTGTTCCTGAGCGGCGGGCTCGACTCCTCCGTCGTCGTGGCGGAGATGGCCACCCTCGGCCTCAAGCCGCAGACGTACGCGGTGGGCTTCGCGCAGGACGACCTCGACGAGCGGCCCTTCGCCGAGATGGTGGCGCGGCGGTTCGAGACCGACCACCACGTGCTGGTGCCCGAGACCGACGTTCCCGCGCTCTTCGCGCGGTTGACGCAGGCCTACGACGAGCCCTTCGCGGACTCCTCGGCGCTCGCCACCCTGGCCGTGGCCGAGGCCGCCTCGCAGCACGTCACGGTGGTCCTCACCGGGGACGGGGGCGACGAGCTCTTCGGCGGCTACGACCGCTACCGGGCGCATGCGATGGCGCGCAGGATCGGCGACCGGCTCGGCCCGCTCACGCGTCCGACCGTGGCGGTGGGCCGCGGCGCCGCGCGCCTGGCGCACAACGACCGGGCGGTCGCCGCGGCAGCGTTCGTCGGCGATCCCTGGGCCGGGTATCGCGACCACCTCTTCCACTTCCAACCCGCGGAGCTCGGCGGCCTGCTCACGGCCAACGGGAGCCTCGATCCGCACGCGCCCCTGCGGCGCCTCGACGATCTCTGGGCCACCGAGGACGGGCGTCGCTGGATGCCCTGGCTCGACGCGCAGACCTACCTCCCCGACGACCTGCTCACGAAGATGGACCGCGCCACGATGGCCTTCGGGGTGGAGGCGCGCTCCCCGTTGCTGGACGAGGACCTCTGGGCCTACGTCGCCGGGCTGCCGCGATCGCTGCTGATGGATCACCGCCGCGGGAAGAAGATCCTGCGCGAGGCCTACCGCGACGTGCTGCCCGAGCCCATCCTCACCCGGGCGAAGCGCGGCTTCGGCGTGCCGATCGCCACGTGGATGCGCACGCACCTGCGCGAGACCGTCGGCGACCTGCTCCTCGCGCCGCCCACCCTCCTGGACGGGCTCCTCGACGCCGCGGCCACACGTACCCTCGTCGAGGGCTTCCTCGAGGGCGACGACCGGCGGAGCACCCGCGTGTGGAACCTCCTCGCGCTCGCCGGCTGGTACGACCGGCGGCGCGGAACCTCGGGAGCCTGACGTGCAGGACCAGACCGAGCTCCTCGCGACCCTCGAACGCTCGACCCGCACCGGCGTGCACGTGATCGGCCTGCGCGTGGCGACCTACGCGATCGGCTTCGCGGGGAGCATCCTGATCGCGCGCGCGGTGGGGCCGGAGGGGCGCGGACGCTACGTCCTCCCGCTCGCGGTGCTCGCGATCGTGTTCACGATCGGGAACCTCGGGCTGGAGCACGCGCAGATCTACCTGGCCGGGCGGAAGGTGCCCCTCACGGCGCTGTGGGCGAACGCGACCTTCATCGGCGTCGTCGCCGCGCTCGTCGTGTGGGCGCTGGCCGCCCTCGTCCTGCTCTCGCCCGCCGGCGCCGCGGCGGACTCGCCGGTCACCTGGCTGCTCGTGGCCCTCGTCCAGCTGCCGCTGATGCTCCACATCCTCTACTGGCTGAACATCCTGCAGCTCGCCGGCCGGGTGCGGGCGGGCGTGGCCGCCAGCGCCGTGGCCGCGGCGGTGCAGACGGTGGCGGTGGTCGCGCTCTTCGTCACCCACGGGCTCACCCCCTTCCGGGTCCTGGTCCTCACCGCGATCACGACCGCCATCACGTGGCTGGTGGTGCTCGCGATCGGCTGGCGCTCGGGGCTGGTCTCCCTGCGCGTCGACCGTGCGCACCTGCGCACGGGGCTGCGCTTCGGCCTCAAGGCGCAGCTCGGCATCGTGTTCGTCTTCCTCCTGCTGCGCGTGGACCAGGTGATGGTGCAACGGATCCTGGGGTTCGAGGCGCTCGGGCTTGTACTCGCTCGCGGTCACGCTCGCGGAGCTGCTCTGGCTCCTGTCCGACCCGTTCGCGGCGGCGCTCCTGCCCTATCAGGTGCACGCCGACGGGGACGACGACGTGCGCCTCGGGTACGCGACCGCACGTGTCTCGCTTCTGCTTGTAGCCGGTGCTGCCGCGATGGCGTGGGTCGCGAGCCCTTGGCTCATCCGCCTCGCCTTCGGCGCGGGGTTCGACGGCGCGGTCTGGCCGTTCCGGCTGCTGCTGCCGGGCATCGTGGCGCTCGCGATCCAGCGTCCGCTCGCCGGGGTGCTCTTGAAGCGCGGCCGCCCGGGTCTGGTGAGCTGCTTCGGCGCCGGCGCCCTCGCGCTCAACGTGGTGCTGAACCTCTTGTTGCTCTCGCAGGGTCGGCGTGGTAGCCGCGTCGATCGGTTCGAGCCTCACCTACGTCGTCCTCGCCGCAGCCTATGTGGTCGCCACGAGAAGGACTTCGAGATCGACGCCGGTCGACCTCGTTCCTGGTCGCGCGGACCTGAGCATGCTCGGGCGTGCGCTCCGATCCGCCACGGTGAGGTGGGCAGCATGAGCGCTGAGGCACTCGGTGCCTGCCTGCTCTGCGGTGCCGCCCGAGGCGAGGTCATCCTGGAGATGCCCTACGAGGAGGTGTGGGAGCGATACGAGCGCGATTGGGGTGTGGCGATCAGCCCGGCCGTTCGCGACCGTGCCGCACCGGTTGCAGTATCGACGCTTGTGCGCTGCCCCGACTGCGGTCTGGAGCGCTTCGAGCCACTTGCGCCCGGAGGTCCGATTTCTATGCAGCGTTGATGTCCGCCACGCCATATGCAGACGACCGCTGGGACTTCGTAGCCACCCGGCGGCAGATCCATCCTGCTGACGACTTGGTCGACTTCGGGTCCGGCGAGGGGCGGTTCCTGTCATCGCTCGGGTCGCGCACCGGCAGAACCACAGGCGTCGATCACAACCAAGGCGCGATCGAGCGATACGTGCGACGAGGCGGCGAAGCATATGCCTGTTCGTTCGCCGAGGTCGCCGCGCGTGAAGCCGAGCGGTTCGACGTTGTGACGTCGTTCCACACGCTCGAGCACCTGGGCGATCCGAGTGGGATGGTGCGCTCCGCCGCCAGATGTCTCCGCCGCGGCGGACGCCTTTACCTCTCCCTCCCCAATCGGGAGCGAACCTGGCGGGACGAGGGTGAGCCCATGGATCGTCCGCCGCACCACGTCACGCGCTGGGGCCCTGAACAGCTCGATGCCTTGCGGAGACCTGCGACCTGCCGCTGAGGGAGATCCCGTTCGAGCCACCGGGCCTCCGCCAAGCGGATGCGCAGGCGAGAGCCGCGGCCGAGACGCGCTTGCGGTGGTGGCCTCGGCCGGCCCGCGGTCCCGTGGGCGGATTGCAGGGCGCGCTGGCCGTCGGGCGCGCGTGGCGCGACCACCGCACGGGGGGTGACACGTTCGCGCGGAAGCAGATCTACCGGGCACACGATGCTGGCAGTCCTTCAGCGTGCCTAGGCACCCCTCCTCCAGCGGTCGAAGAGCACACGGCCTCCCAGGGACGAACCGCCCCCCGTCGTATCATCCCCGGCATCGCATGAACTACCTCATCACCGGCGGCGCCGGGTTCATCGGATCCCATCTCGCGGACGCGCTCGTCGAGCGCGGGGACCGGGTCGTCGCCCTCGACGACGTCTCCACCGGGTCCATCGACAACGTCGCGCACCTGCTCGACAACCCGAAGTTCTCGCTGCGCGAGGGCACCGTGCTGAACCACCCGCTGGTGGCGCAGCTCGCCGGGCGCGCCGACGTCGTCGTGCACCTGGCCGCGGCGGTGGGCGTGAAGCTGATCGTGGAGCACCCGCTCACGTCGCTCATCACGAACATCCGCGGGACGGAGATCGTGCTGGACGCGGCGTCGATGGGCGACTGCCGGGTGATGGTGGCCTCCACGTCGGAGATCTACGGGAAGAACTCGTTCGGTCCCCTGGTGGAGAACGCCGACCGGATCCTGGGCTCGCCCTTCGTCGCGCGGTGGTCCTACTCCGAGGCCAAGGCCGTCGACGAGATCCTCGCCCACGCGTACTGGCGCGAGAAGGGCACCGAGGCGATCGTCGTGCGCTTCTTCAACTGCGTCGGGCCGCGGCAGACCGGCACCTACGGGATGGTGGTGCCGAGCCTCGTGCGCCAGGCGCTCGACGGCGCGGACATCACGGTGTTCGGGACGGGCGAGCAGCTGCGGTGCTTCAGCCACGTGCTCGACACGGTGGAGGCCACGGTCCGGTTGCTCGATCACCCCGACAGCCCGGGCGACCCGTTCAACGTCGGCGCGCTGAACGAGTGCTCCATCAACGAGCTCGCGGAGCTGATCGTGGCCAAGACGGGCTCGGACTCCAAGATCGTGCACATCCCCTACGAGGAGGCGTACGAGGAGGGCTTCGAGGACATGGAGCGACGCGTGCCCGACATCACGCGGATCCGCAACCTCACCGGCTGGGAGCCCACGCGCACGCTCGACGACATCCTCGACGACGTGATCGCGTTCGAGCGCGCGCGCGGCCGGCCCTAGACGCGAAACAACCCCCGGCGAGAGCCAAGGGGTCGCGTCGCGGACGAGCTCAGATCGAGATGAACGAAGGGACGCTCGAGCCGGGCGGGTCGGCCAGCGCGTCCACGCTGCCGGCCGCGTTGACCAGGTTCGCCACCGCGTTGCCCAGGCGATCGGCCTGCTCCTTGGAGTCGATGATGACGCCGCGGTCCGCGAGGACCTGGAGGAACCGCTCCTGGGCGGCGCGCGCGTCGCTCAGCAGCGAGGCCTCGGAGACGTTGAGCGCGCTCGCCAGCCGCGCGAGCGTCTGGATCGACGGCTCCACGTGACCGTTCTCGTACCGTGAGAGCCGTGCTTTCGGGATGCCCGAGAGCTCCTCGAGCTCGGACTGGCTGAGTCCTGCCGCCAACCGCGCCTCGCGGAGCCGGACACCGAAGTGTCGTCCTTCACGCATGATGCTTCGATCCCCCCCTCAGATGATCGACGGAACGAGCGGGCTTGCTGTTCCTTCCAGGCGACATTAGCACAGGCCCGAAACAGGGATACAGCCCCCTTCTTCGGCCCGGCTCTCGGCCCGGATCCCCTGGGGAAACGCTGAGGGCGGGACCGTCGGGTCCCGCCCTCAGGGCGTTCCGGTGCAAGGAGAAGCGCTACTTCACTTCGACGGTGGCGCCGGCGGCCTCGAGGGCCTCCTTGGCCTTGTCCGCGGCCTCCTTGTTGACCTTCTCCAGGACGGGCTTGGGGGCGCCGTCCACGAGGTCCTTGGCCTCCTTGAGGCCGAGGCTCGTGAGCGCGCGCACCTCCTTGATGACCTGGATCTTCTTGTCGCCCGCGGCGTTCAGGATCACGTCGAACTCGTCCTGCTCCTCGGCGGCCTCGGCGCCACCGGCGGCGGCGCCACCCGGGGCGGCCATCATCACCGGCGCGGCGGCGGCGGCCGTCACGTCGAACGTGTCCTCGAACTGCTTGATGAACTCGGAGAGCTCGAGGAGCGTCATGTCCTTGAACTGCGCGAGCAGGTCGTCGGTGCTGAGCTTCGCCATGGCTGGTTACTCCTTCTCTTCTGCGTCGGAGGCCTCGGCCTCGTCGGTGGGGGCGTCGGCGGTGGTGGGCTCCTCGTCGGCCGCGGCCTCGGGCGCTGCGGCCTCCGGCTCGGGCTCTGCGGCCTCCGGCTCGGGCTCTGCGGCCTCGGGCTCGGCGGACGCCTCGGCCTCCGCGGCCTCGGGCTCGGCGGCGGCCTCCGGCTCGGGGGCCTCCTCGCCGGGGAGCTTGGCCTTGTAGGCCTCGAGGAGCGACAGGAACTTGGACTGGGCGCCCACGAACAGCGCCGCGGCCTTGCTCATGTCGCTCTTCAGGAGCCCGGCGATCTTCGAGAGCATGACCTCGCGGGACTCCAGGTCGGCGAGCCCCTTGGCCTCGTCGGCCGAGAGCACCTTGCCGTCCATGTAGCCGCCCTTGAGCACGAGGGCGGGGTGGAGCTTCTGGGCCTTGACGACGGACTTGGCCGCCGCCACCGGGTCACCGTCGACGAACGCGACCGCGGAGGGGCCGACCAGCATGGCCTCCAGCTCCGCGACCCCGGCATCGGCGGCCGCCCGGCGCATCAAGGTGTTCTTGACCACGGCGAAGCTGGCGCCGCCCTCGGCGAGGGACCTGCGCAGCTCGGTGATCTCGGACACCGAGAGGCCGCGGTACTCGGTGAGCAGCAGGGCCGCGGATCCATCGATCCGCTCCTTCAGCTCAGCGACCCGTTCGACCTTCTCCGGCTTGGGCATCGCGCCTCCTGACATGAATGAACGCGTCCCCGCAGACAGCGGAGACGCGCGCGATGGTGCCCGAGCGGTCTTCGTTTCTCAGCCTCGGCAGGTACCGGCGAACCGGATTGTGCGTGTGCCCCTGCTGTCTGCGGCGGACCAAGGGTACGGAGGAGGCCGGCTCGCGACAACGACCGATCGGATGACCTACCGGGGTTGGGCCGACCTACGTCGCCCTCCGCCCCTCGATGGGAGTGGTCCCGATACCCGTCCGCACCGTGACGGCGTCCTCGCCCTTCGATGATGCTAAATCACCTCGACCACACTTCCCCGGGCAGGTATCGACCCAGCGCATCGGCGAGCAGGGCCTTCGGATCGCCTCGAGGCACAGAGCGAGGTCGCAGAAGCGGCGCAAGGAGATCTCACGATCGCCGCGCTCGTACGCGCCGACCGCCGACGCACTGAACCGCCCGCCCGACGCGGCGGCCAGGCCCTCGAGCGAGAGGTCGCGCTCGCAGGCGCGCGGCGCGCAGCACGCGTCCCACCGCCATCACGAAGTCCTCAGGAAGTGCCACCGCAGCGTCTCCCCGTCCCTCGCCGTACGTACCGATCGAGAGAGGCGGTAGCCGAGCCTAGTGACGCCAGGTGTTCCTCGCCAACTGAAGACGCATCGACCTTCTCTACTGCCCTTGTGGGGACGATCGTGCCCGCTGGGTTCAGCCACTCTCGCGCATCTAGCCGAGGTGGTGCATTCCCTCACGCTCCGTGACCGGTGTATAATCATCCGGAATCCATACATCCGCACTTCCCCCTGGCCAAAGAGTCTGTTTGGCAACGATTTCCCCCGGATCGCGCCCCGACGGCCTCCCCGCCGAGTGGAAGAGACATCGAGGTCCTCCTCAGAGCGCCGCGGTGGCGGCCCGCACCACGATCCTGCTCGTCGATCGCTGACAGGCTGTTCGCCGATGCCATCGGGGCGGTGCTGGATCAACGGGGCGCCTACGCGATCGTGAGCGTAGCCTCGAGCCAGGAAGCGCTTCGGCTCGTGGTCGAACTCCGGCCCGCGATCGCCCGATCTCGCTCGATCTCGCGGACATCGTGGCCGCTGACGGCGTCCCGCTCGCGGCCCGGATGCGGGCCGCGGCACCCACCACGGTTGTCCTGGGCTTGGTGAACGCCGATGAGGAGGTGCTCGGCGGCGCGCGCAACCGAGATGGGGTTGCAAGGGGTCCTCACCGACGAACGAGTCACTGGCGCGGTTCATGCAGCCGGATCGAGGAGGCCATCCGGCTGGGCGGCATCGAGATCCGTGCTCCCGAGGGAGCGCCGGTCCGGGCGATCTCACGTGTTGCTCGGGAGCGACGGCGCCCTGTTCGGCGATGCTCACGACCCGGGAGTTCGACGTGCTCGAGCTCCTCGAGCTCGGCCTGAACGGAAACGAGATCGCCGATCGCCTCGGGATCAGCGGCAACACCGTTCGCAGCCACATGCAGAGCATCTACCACGAAGCTCCACGTCCACTCCCGGCTGGAGGCCGCCACCGTCGCGGTCAGTCACAACTTGTTCGCACGCCAACCACCGCACCGGGAGCGCCAGGTGGCCCGTGGAATCGAGCGCGGGTCACGAGCGGGGTGCTTAGCGACGTGCCGTATCGGACCCGCGCCTCCCTCGCGTTCGCGACCACAGACGGGTTCGATCCGGTCGGCCCCGTCGCCGTCGAGTTGCACTGCGACGTCCTGATCGCCGACAACCGCACGCTGTTCCGCGAGGCGCTCCGCACCATCCTCGAGGAGGAGGACGGTTTACGGGTGGTGGCCGAGCCCGGGACGGCGATGCAGGTCGTTCCCGAGGCCACCAGTAGCCGGCCGGATATCGCGCTGCTCAATACCGAGCTGCCCGGCAGTGACCCGCTCGCGCTCGCGCGCGAGCCTGATCGCAGAACAGCCGCGGTGCCGTGTCTTCTTCCTGGTGAAGTGTCTCGACGTGGACTTCCTCGTGGATGCCTTGAAGGGCGGCACCGTGGGGTGCGTGACGCATGGACATGCCCATCACCGTCGTTCATCGAGTCCGTCCGTGAGGTCGAGCGGGGTCAGTTGCTCATCCCCCACGAGATGCTCCCCGAGCTGATCGAACGCCTGCTCCACGGATGCATCGCGCGGGACGAGGCCGCAACCCTCGTCGATAAGCTCTCGGCGCGGGAGCGTGCCGTGTTGGCGCTCCTCGCCGACGGCGGAAACAATCGATCGATCGCCTCGGCGCTCTTCATCAGCCCTTTAACGGCGCGTACGCACATCCAGAATCTCATGACCAAGCTAGGTGTCCACTCGCGGGTGGAGGCCGCGATGTTCGTAGCGCATAACGGATTGCGAGATCAACTGATCGATCGTCCTGCGTGAGCGTCGACGGTCCGTTGGTGGCTAGGTCTCAGGCGCGCTGCCAGATCCGGGTGACCCACTCGAGGCCCTCCGTGCCGGCCTCGGCGTTGAACTGGTCCCCGTACTTCTCGCTCGCCGCGTGCATCGCGTCGTGGGAGTCCCACTCGCTCATCGAGGTGAGCTCGGCGCCGCCCTCCTGGCGGTAGATGGACTGGTTGCGGGCGCCCATCTCCTCCATCAGGGGCTCGAAGCGCTTCGAGGTCGCGATGAACCGCTCGACGTCCGGCGCCTCCACGGTCATCTGCACCAGGACGGACATGCCGTACCTCCTGTTCCTCGGGCGGGCAGGCTTGGAGCATCCCTCCGTCGCGAGGAACGGTCAAACGAGATGGCTCGGACGGTCTTCTTCCTCGTTGTGCGGCGTTGATGTGACGATCGAGGCACCGTGCCTCGGCGCGCACCCCCGGCTAGTACCGTGGGGCTTCCCGCCCCCTTGACGCATGGAACCGTGCGACGAGAACCCTCGGGCTTTCGGCAGATGCTTGGAAGTTAACCCGTGGAGTGCCGCGGCGGGAGTAGTCGGGATGCTCATCAGGAGTCCCCGAAGGTCATCTGGAGGATGCATGCACAGGAAGATCATCATGGCGCTCGTTGCCGTCGCGGCCACGTTCGTCATGACAGTCCCCGCGGGCGCCGCGACCAATCCCGTGGTGTTCAACAGCGTTCCCGATCAGCTGCCGCCGAACGTGCCGAGCTACGGTGCGGAGGCGTACTACTTCGTGCGGCTCGGCGACGCCGTCAGGTTCGCGCCGGGCAAGCGCGTGCTGAAGAACGTGAAGGTCGTGATGAGCGATTGGGCATGTGAGACCGGCGACTGGTTCGACGGCACCTGCATAACCACACCGGGAGCCAAGTTCGCCCTGGCCGTCACGTTCAACATCTACGCCCTGGATGCCGACGGCTCGGTCGGGTCGTTCCTCGCGACGAAGACCCAGACGTTCAACTTCAAGTTCCGTCCGTCTTCGGACCCGACGAACTGCCCGGCGAACACGACCGCCTGGTACTCCACGGTCACCGGGAAGTGCTACAACGGCCTCGCCCAGAAGATCACGTTCGGCTTCGCCAGCCAGAACGTCAGAAGTCCGCTGCCGAATCAGGTCGTCTACGGCATCGAGTACAACACGACACGGCGGTCCGAACCCGTCCGGCGTTTCGGGCCCGGCGGACTCCCTGAACATCGGCGCAGCCGCGGGTCCCCCGACGCGCGGGCAGGACCTGAACCTGAACGGCTTCTACATCGAGGGGCCTCTCGGTGGCACCGTGGCCGACAACGATCCCTGCATCCGGCGACCGCGGCGACGCCGAACGTGTTCAGCCTCGATGACGGTTGTCAGACGGGCTTCAACCCGCTCGTTCGGTTCCTCGTCAAGAAGTAACCAGCGGACGACCACATCACGAAGAGGGGGCGGGCAACCGCCCCCTCTTCGATTCCGGGCCGCGATGTTCGTGGCGCAGCACGGACGGCGGGAGCGGCTGGTGGAGCACGAGATGTGAGGGACGCCCGGCCTTCTTCGGCCGGAGCCGGCGTGCGCGCTAGTCGTCGACCTTCACGCTGGCGGAGTTCGACGCGTCGTTGCAGACCACGGTCGCGCCGTAGCCGCCCCGCACCGATCCGGGGACCGTGACGTTGACGGTGTAGGTGCCGTGGCGGAACGGACCCATGAGCTTGCGGTAGCTGCCGTGGCCCTTGGTGTGGCCCGTGGCCGTGAAGCCGTTGCTCACCGACAGGTAGACCGGACGCCCGCTCGGTCCCTTGCACGCGTGCGACACGTTGTCGTAGACGCCCGTGGCGAGGATGCCGTCGTCGTTCTTCCCGGGGCCGTGGACGTTGTCGGAGAACGTGGCGCTCAGGCTCACGCTGGGCTGGATGATCTGCTTGGCGAACGCGCCGCCCGCGAAGACGGAACCCACCACCAACAGGGCAGCCAGTGCCACCGTCGCGTTGCGCGGTGTCCTCTTCATGCGGTTCCCCCTCTAGCGCGAAGCCACGGGTACGCCGAACGACCTACGCCGGTTGCTCAGGGCGTATCTTAGCCGTGGAACGGCGGCGGACGCAAGTCGCGACATGGCCGAGTTGCGTTCCCTTCCGCCCCAACCCCCTGCTAGCGTGCAACCCCCGTGAGCGTCCCACGCCCCCGAGACGCCGCTGGCTCCGCTGGACCCTGCTGGTGCTGGCCGTGCTCGCCCTGGTCCTGGTGGTCGACGGGGTATGGCTCGGCATGCACGTGCGCCGCGATCTCGAGGCCGCGCGCGACGACATCCGGGCCGGCGCCGACGCCATGGTCGCGGGACACGTGGATCAGGCGGCCACGTCGTTCGACGACGCGCGCGCGGCGGCCGATCACGCCGGCGCGCTCGAGCTCCCACCCCGCCGGGATCGTGGCGGGCGCGCTGCCGTGGATCGGCGACGACGTCCACGCGGTGGACGAGCTCGCGCTGGCGGCGTCGCTCACCGCGCGCGCCGGTCAGACCCTCACCGGCGCGGCGCAGCGCGTCGGCTGGAACGGCAACGGCATCCCCGGCGTCTCCAGCGACTCGGGCATCTCCGCCGAGGTGCTCACGCAGATCGCCCCGGAGGTGCGCGCGGCCGACGCCGACCTCACGAACGCGTTGAACGTGCTCGACGGGGTGTCCACCGACGGCCTCCTGCCCCCGGTGCAGGACGCGGTCGTCACGGCGCGCGGCGAGCTGGCCGCGCGCGCCGAGCTGCTCGGTTCCGCGACCGACGTGGCCGAGCTGGTGCCGAGCCTCCTCGCGAAGGGGCAGCGCTACCTGCTGATCATCCAGAACCCGGGCGAGGTGCGCGGGACCGGCGGCTTCATGGGGTTCTTCGGCACGCTGGAGTCCGACGGGACGGGGCTGCAGCTCACGAAGCTCTTCCCCACCGGCGACACCCCGAAGGTGAAGGCGGTGAACGCCCCGGCGGACTTCAAGGCGCGCTACGCGCGGTTCCAGTCGCTGATCGACATCCGTCAGGCCAACTTCACGCCGGACCTGCCCACGGCGGCGGGCGTCATCACGCAGATGGCCTCGGAGCTGGGCTGGGGCAGGTTCGACGGCATCTTCCTGGTGGACACCGTCTGGATGCAGTACATGCTGGAGGCCACCGGTCCCATCACGGCGCCGGGATGGGACGGCGCCGATCACCACCGACAACGTCGTGGACGTCCTCGGCACGCAGCTGCCGTCGCTCCCGTCCGAGCGGTCCAACGCGATCCAGGCGAGCATCGGCAACGCGGTCTGGGGCGCGATCCAGAACGGCGATCTCTCGCCGTCGGCCTTCGCCACCGCGCTCTCGCGCAGCGTGAAGGAGCGGCACATGCAGCTCTGGTTCGCCGACCCGGCGCGGGAGGCGCTCGCCGACGGGCTCGGCGCGACCGGACGCGAGGAGCTCGGGAAGAACCCGATCTCGGTGGTGTGGCAGGGCCTGGCCGCGAGCAAGGTGGCGATCTTCACCGAGCGCACGACCGACGTGGACGTCACCATCGACGCGCAGGGCACCGCCACCGTCACCACCACGCTGCACGTGACCAACTCGGCGCCCACCACGCCGCCCGGCGTCCCCCGTCGACCTGCTCGGCGACGGCGACGACTTCCCGGTCGGGACCTTCGCCGGGTACGCGAGCGTGTACCTGCCGAAGGAGATCGCGGGCACGCCCACGTTCGAGGCGAGCGCGCCCACGGTCACCGGCGTGGAGCACGAGTTCGGCCACCCCGTGGCGATCGGGTTCCTGAGGGTGCCCGCCGGCGGCGAGATGACGTGGTCGGTGACCTACACGGTGCCGAACGCGATCACGAACATCGGCGCCGACACCGTCGAGTACCGGATGGACTTCCTGCCCCAGCCCACGTTCACGCCGGGACCGTTGAACGTCACGATCCACCTGCCCGAAGGCGCCATCACGCAGGACCGATCGCCCGGGCGTCGACGGGGGCCAGGGGACGGTCACCTATCGCGACCGGCCGGCCGTGCCCACCGCGATCTGGGTCCGCTACTGATCAGGTCCAGGCACCACCTCGAAAGTCCTGGGCGCGGAGGCGCAATCGATCCAGAGACAGACAAGTCTTCGTAGCCGGGACGCCGTTCTCGATCGATCACCCACGGATCCTGCGCGCAAACGACGGAACGGCGAGATACCCCGTTAGCAGCAGCACTCCGCCAGCAAAGGCAAAGGGCCTAGCGTCTGTAGATAGTCCAGCAACCAAGAAGAGCGACCCAATGGCGAAGGACATTAGAGCCGTGAAGAGTGCGACTTGCCGGTGAGCGAACCCGAGCGCCGTAATGCGCTGATAGACATGCGAGCGATGAGCCTCAAGGAGCGGCTCATGCTTCGCAACTCGGCGGATCATCGTGCTTCCAGTGTCTGTAAAGAAGAGGGCTAGGGGTCCGAGGGCCACAAGCCACCCACCTCCTGCAACCAAGACTGCGATCGCACAGGCACCGAAGGCAGCGCCGATCGCGTAGGCCCCAACGTCGCCTGGGAAGACTCGAGCGCGGGGAAAAGCTCCACGGCAGGAAGCCTGCGCAGGCCGCACCCATGGCGACAGCTGCGACAGCAACTTCGCCTGCGTCGAGCCGAACCGCGGCTACCGCGTAGAGAGTGGCGATCACGAGTCCGTTGAGGGCTGTGAGGCCATCGATACCATCCATGAAGTTCACGGCGTTGACCGACGCCGGCACCAGAACGAGGCCGATAGCCGCGGCCTCGGGGGCTGCAGCCGAATCGCCTGCCACCATCGCGGCGGCGGCGCCAGCAGCTGCCCCCAGCAGGACCTGCGCCACCAGCCGGCTAATAGCAGGGCGCGGACGGACGTCGTCCAGTAGCCCGATGAGAGCAAGGGCGACGACAGCCAACACGAGAGTCCAAGTGCCTGGAGCTCCCGCCAACGACCCGACCGAGAAGCCAAAGACGATCGCGATGCCGCCGCCGCGCAGGGTGGGGTGCAGGTGCGACGAACGATCGTTGGGAACGTCCACAAGCGCGCGCCAGCGCAGCCAGCGCACGACCACAGGTTCCGTTACAACAGTTACGAGGAGGGCCATGCCGCTAGACACCACCAGCGACGATGTCATCTCCTCATTCCTCTTCCGGCTTGATCTCGACGGTCTCCTCTTGTCCGCAACGGATGACACAAGTACCCTCTCGAGGCGCACGGCCAGTCCACGAAGTTCATGATTCGCTGACGCGTACTGGCGTCCGCGCATGCCCATGTCGAACCGTTCTTCCGCAGTTAATGCCTGGAGTTCCTTCAATGCATCAGCCATCGCCGAAGGATCCTCGGGAGCGACCCGGATTCCCGCGTCACATTCGGTGACGGGGTCGTTGCTCGAGTCAACGGCGTACACGATTGGCCGCCCAGTAGCCATGTAGTCGAACAGTTTGTTCGGACTGACGCCGTGTCGAAACAGCTCCCCCTTACTCAACGGGAGCACGAAGATATCTGCCTCATCAAGCAGTCCGTAGATCTCGGACTTTGGCACCGGATCGATGAAGCGAAGGGACGGGATCCCTTCTGACGCTGCACGGCTCTCCAGGCGGATCTTCTCCACGCCGTCTCCGATCACGGAACTCCCATGCCCCAGGCTGGGTACGCCCTAGCGCCGCCGCAGCGTCGAGCACGGTGTCGAGTCCGTTCACGGAGCCATGGGCTCCCGCGTAGGTGACCACCAACGGTCCGTCTCCGACCCGCCGGGTGGGTTGCCCCAACTCCTCCATATCGATTCCGTTAGGTACCCAGGTGACGGAGCCGCGGCGGGCACCGCGGTCCTCTATCAGCTTGGTCGCGTCCGGAAGAACCGATATCGTTCGCGTCGCAGAGCGATAGAGCCAGCGCTCCACGATCCCGAAGCCCTCGAACGAGCGGGTTCGAGGGCGAGACGTGTCCCAGGTCGACCAACGAATCGGGCCACAGATCGCGCACCTCGAGCACGAACGGGACGCGATAGCGGCGCGCCAGAACGACCGCAGCTCGCGGCCGCGAACAGCTGAGGCGACGATCCTACGATTACATCCGGACGGCCGTAGCGCGCAGGACGCCGAGTCGCACAACCCTTTGCTGCGAATTCGAGCATTCCCAGCACACGGGTGCGGTCGTTGCCAGAGTGCCCACGCACGCCGATCCACACATACCGAACGCCTTCTATAAGGTCGACGGGCCGCGCATCGCCGTCGGCTGATCGCGTCATGTAGTTGAGGGGCGACGCCACGATCGTGACATCGTGGCCCCTCCGGACTAGTTCTCGAGCGAAGCTATGACTTCGCGTGTTACCGGGGTGGCGAGGCGGCTGGGCGTACTGGTTGATGATTCAGATCCTCAGGAGAACATCACCTGCCAGCGGAGATCATGGAAGCTTCCTCCTTGATCCCGTCCGAAAAGAGCGGGAACGGAAGCCGAGGTCGCGCTCGGCGGCCAAGATCGAGAACGACTTATCCTCCTCCAGTCGCCGGACCTGTTCGGCCTTGAGCCGGGGCGTCCGTGCGATTCGTTCGTACGTCCCCGCCAGCCAAGCAATAGGGGTGAGCGGTAGGTGGATGAGCAGCGGAGCACGCCCGACGGCTCGGCCCGCAAGCGCCACCACCCTGTTGAGCGAGAGAGGTTCAGGACCGGCGAGCACGTAGGTGTTTCCGACGCTTTCCTCAACTCAACTGAGACGACGATAGCCCTGGAAAGATCTTCGACGTGCACGGGTTGATGGAGCCCCCGTCCATTTCCGGGGATGGGCACGACTCTCGAGCGTTTCACTAGTCGAACCAGCCTTGCCATGTTCCTGTCGTCCGGAGCGCCGTAGATCGACGGTCGGACGCACCAGAGTCCAAGCGAGCGAACTATCGCGGATAGTCGTCTCAGCAGCCAATCGGATGGGTTTTGACGTGCTCGGCAGAGCAGTCTCAACTGATGTGGTCGAGACAAAGACTGCGCGACGCACCCCAGCGGAGATAGCGGCGTCGACCACGAGTTGGGCGTGCCCGAACCCCAGCGACGCAAGGCTGACGAGCGTGTCGCAACCCGCGTCCCGAAACGCCCGAAGGGTGGCGTTTGATTATCGAGGTCTCCTTGGACCGGGATGGCGCCAAGGGAGGCGACCGTTGCGGCCGCCGCGCGGCTCCTCACGAGGGCACGAACATCCGCGCATCATGCGTCAACTGCTTCAGCACGCGCCTACCGAGGAACCCGCTCCCTCCAGTCACGACAACTCTGGCTGCCACGCTTCCACCTCCCTTTGTTGGCTATGGGCCCACCAAGACATCAGCAACCATCGTCGCGGCATGTCCTTCGCCGTATGGACTACCTGCGTGGCCGTGGGAACCCAACGCTGAGATGGATCCCCCGACTAAAATGGACCGCCATCCGTCGGAGTCTCAGCCGATTCCACCCCAGTTCGATCAGCTCCACCCACTCGGTTTCTTCTCTCAGTGTGACGCAGGGAATCCCGTAGAAGAACGCCTCCTTCTGCACCCCCCCCGAATCGGTGGCAATCACCGCCGCGTGCCGCTCAAGCTGCACCATGTCGAAGTAGCCGACGGGTTGGATAGCCGTTAGGCGAGACGCCTTCACGGTCGCCTCGCCCAACGCGGCCCGAACCCGTGGATGCATAGGCATAATGACTTGGATGCTGAGCGCGACTTCCTCCAAGCCGCGAAGGATCGCCTCTAGCCGCCTCGGATCATCAGTGTTCGCCGGTCGATGGATGGTGGCGAGCACGAAGGCACCTGGCTCTAGACGCAGTCGTTCGAGGATTTCGCTCTTCTCTTCAGCGATGGTTGCGAATTCAATGGCAGCGTCATACATCACGTCCCCGGTGAGGTGGAGCCCGGGCCCCTCAAGACCCTCGTGCAACAGGTTGTCAACCGCGGTCTTGGTGGGAGCGAACAGAACATCGGACAAGTGGTCAGACACCACGCGATTATCTCCTCAGGCATCGCACGGTTGAAGGAGCGCAGTCCCGCCTCAACGTGCGCCAGCTTCGAGCCGAGCTTGGATGCCACCAGCGATCCAGCCAGTGTGGAGTTGGTGTCTCCATAAACCACGATGGTGGGGTCATTCAGATCAAGCAGGACGGGCTCTAGCCGCTCCAGCATGCGAGCCGTCTGCCGCGCATGCGAGCCTGAGCCGACCCCCAGGTCGTGCGTAGGAGCCGGCAGGCCAAGTTCCGAGAAGAACACGTCACTCATCTCCCGGTCGTAATGCTGACCGGTATGGATCACCATGTGATCCGCGCCCCGCTCCTCGAGTGCGCGACAGACCACGCTGGCCTTGACGAACTGGGGCCGCGCTCCCACGACGCTGACGACGATGCCGGTTGGCTTCACCTCGCCGACGTCCCGGTCGGCACGTTTTCCGCCATCCACACGAGTGAGGTCGCTTCGGCGAACGCGGTGGGCTCATGGATCAACCGGCTGTCTGAGAACCTCATCTCGATATCCAGTGGTCCACTCAGATGGTCCTGAAATAAGCCGGATCTCTCCCGGAGCGCGCGACGGATCTCAGCGCCGAGCCCGGCGCGGATCAGCTCTGCTGCTGCACGTCAAAACCCCGCTTCCTCCGCGCGAGCCGGATGTGTCTCGGAACCTTGCCCTCCAAGGCCTGGCGCAGGATCCACTTGCCGTACCCCTTCCTGATCTTCAGCGCGGAAGGAAGAGCGATCGCGAACTCCACCAGCCGGTAGTCGAGGAATGGGAGCCGGCTCTCGACACTGTGGGCCATCGAGTTCCTGTCTTCATAGCGGAGGAGGGTAGGCAAGCTCGTGGCGAGGACGTCGCGCACCTGGCGACCTCTGAGGTCCTCGCCATCATCCAGCCAGTGGGGCGACCCCTGACCTTCCAAGAAGGGGTGGAACAGGTCCCCCTCCTGCGCTCCGTCCTGGTAGCGATGCCTGAATCGAGCATAGGTGCGGGCTTGCGGAACCTCGCTGGCCAGCATCAGCGCCAGGCCAGGAAGGAGCATCGAGGCGCGACGGTATGACCCATGCTCAAGCAGCTCCCTCATCTGGAGGAGCTGGAACTTCCGATATCCCATGAAGGCTTCATCGCCTCCCTGTCCTCCAAGGAGGACCCGAACCCCGGCCGAACCCACTCCTTTGTAGAGAAGGTACTGGGCCATGATGCTCGCACTGCTGAATGGCGCCCCTTGGGCCTTGAGCGTGTCGAGGAAGGCAGCGACGATGTCAGAGGTCCCCGGCGACACGTAGCGGACCTCGATCCCGCTACGATCTGCGAACGCGCCCACGGCGGGACCTTCACCTCTTGGGTCGGAGGGGTCCCCGAACGTGAAGGCGATCAGCCTCCCCCGTTGGGTTCGCGAGCGCCGCGATCGCAGTGGAATCGAGCCCTCCACTTTTAGCGAGATCGCGACAGGTACGTCCGCACGAAAGCGAAGGCGGATCGCGTCGTCCAGGAGGTCGCTCAACCGCTCGATGAGAGCACCCTCATCCTCCGCGGCGAGTGCCTCCACCGAGGCGTTCACCTGCTCCAGCAGATCATGGTAACGATGACGGGAGACGCTGAGTCGATCTGGTTGCCAGGTGATCTTTGAGGGTACAGCCGGGTTCAACCGCGGATAGCCCAACGAAGGGTGCGAGCGCCGCGTCATCGAACACACCAAAGTTGATCCCGTTGGCTACGTACGCCGGATTCGGCGCTAGTCCGAGGCCACGGCTCATTGCCACCGGGGTGGAGGCGAAGACGACTCGCTTTCCATCCGCGTAATAGAACAAGGGCTTCACACCGACCTGTCGCGGGCAAGGACGACACAATCGCTCTCAACGTCGAACAATGCCAGGGCAAAGAATCCGTTGAATCGACTGAACGCCTCCTGGCCCCACGCTCGATAGGCTTGGAGGACCACCTCCGTGTCGCTCTCGGTGGCGAAGGCGTGCCCCGTCGCTTCCAGCTCTATCTTCAGTTCGAGATAGTTGTAGAGCTCCCGTTGTAGACGAGACACAGACGATCATCCGGCTCCACATGGGTTGGTTGGCCTGAGTCGAAAGATCGATGATCGCCAGTCGGTTGTGTCCGAGGACGGCGTGTAGGGAACGGCCGGACACCTCGATGACCTTGGCGCAATCGGGGCCACGGGGGTGTTGATCTCGGACAATCTCCTCGATGAGCCCACGTTGATTTGTTGGAACCATCGCGACCTGCACGGCTCCGGAGATCCTGCACATCAGCCGAGCGCCGCCGCATCGCCATCCATCAACTCGACCAGTGTCCGAACGACCTCACGCACGTCATAGTCGCGGAAGATGCGCGCCCGTCCGGCCATAGACAGGCGAACTCGGAGGTCCGGGTTGGAGGCCACCTCTTGCATGGCATCCGCAAGGGCGACGGGATCCTTGGCTCGACGAGTAACCCGGCTCCGTCGCCCAAGAGTTCGGGTATTCCTCCTACTCGCGTGCCGATGGCAGGCACGCCAGCCCCCATTGCCTCGATCAGGGACACGGGAATGCCCTCGGACTCTCCCTGTCGTGTGCCTTCCGTCGACCGACCCTTGATCACGACGCTGGGCTGTACGGCTGTGTCCCACCTCCCAGACTCGAGACCCATAAGGACCTCTTCGTGCGGCAGTTGGCCGAGCAGACGAACCTCCGCGGCCAGCCGCGCATCAGCGACGAGAGACAGCAATTCCGAGGACAGCGGTCCGCTACCCACCATATCCAGCTCGAATCGCACTCCACGGCCATGTAGCAGACGAGCCGCAGCCACGAGGTAGCGGAGGCCCTTGTAACCGTCATCCAAGCTGGCGATGGTGACGAAGCGATGCATCGGCCTAGCTGAAGATCGGACGGCGTCGCTCGGTATCCGGATACCCATGTGGACTGTTATCGGACACCCTCCCACGAGTTCCCGAACTCGCTGAGCCCCTTCGTCGTATATGGTCCGACAGAACGAAGCCTCAATCATCTTCAGGCCGAGTATGTTGTCCTCACCGATGTCCCACTGGTGCGCAGTGAAGCTCCAAGGGACACCCGTGAGGCGAGCGGCGATCAAGGCGACAGTCGACGTCGTTCCCGCCCAGTGGGCGTGGATGTGGTCGGGGCGAAGCCTTCGGATCAGGTCCGCAAGCCAGAGTGCCTTCGGGAGAACGCTGAGGTTCTTGAGCCTTGCGTGCAGGTGTCCCGTCGAGACGACCATGATGGCAACTGCGGCGACGCGCGCCGGTTGACGGACCGTGGTCCTTAAGGCACCCACCAACACGCGACAGTCGATCACAGGGGCACGGATGGTGTTCTGTCTTAGCGGCTCGGCGTCTCCGTGTCGCACCTCGGCTCCCGGCCGGACGGGGACAATGACCACTTGATGCCCTTGATTCTGTAGCTCCTCAATCTCGGGGATGATGAACGCTTCGGCTGACCCAAAGGGCAGTTGAGCGGTCAGGTAGAGGATCTTCATCGGATGACGGTCGGGGGCGGCTTCCGGACCTTCTGAACGACCTTGACGGCGACGGCGCGCGATCTGTTAAGCCTGGAACTCCATTGGCACGCGAAGAGATCACGGAACTGGCCGAACGTGGCGGCATGCATCGGGAAAGCCAACGCAAGAGCCTCCATCTGGGCGATGTGAAGCTGGTGGTAGAAGGGGCTGGCGAGCGCACCGCGAGCGTCGTATCGGGACCAGTACCCTGCGTCGAATCCGGGGAGCGCTGAAGCGAGTTCGGCGGCTGCTCCATCGAGGGCGGCCAATAGCCTCGGTGCGGGAGCAGCTAAGTGTAGGTCGTACAGGCCGAACAGCGCGAACACCCAACCGTTGAGGATGGTTGAGGGCGGGCAGGTGGGAAGTTCTTCCAGGATCAGACCGCTTACACCAGAACGGCTCACGCCGCCCGATTCGACCGTGGTTAGCAACAAGCCAGCCGCGTGATCGGCAGCTTGCATGAATCTAGGATCCCTCGAAGAGGAATCTGCTCGAACTAGGACGGACAGGGCCTGCCCCTGAGTCATGGCGGAGTAGGGGGTCGCCGACTCCCAGCCGGCGAGCGGCCAAACAGGCCATCCGCCTTGCCGATCTTGCTCCTCCACGGCCCATTCCGCGAGGCTGATGAACGCAGCTCGATGAGCGTCAAGGTCGCCCTCTCGAAGCAACCCACGATCCCAATGACCGAGCGCCTTCTGGAAGCGAGTGGTCGGGAACGCGACGCCTCCCCGACCAAACGACGTAACGGGAAGGCCGCATTCGTCGATCGGTCCGCCCCATTCAGTCTTGGCGGTCAGGTCGTTGAAGTAACCGTGGATGTGGCCAGGCCGGAAGGCACGTCCAAGCCCCTGGGTCTTGTGCCAGTAGCTTCGACCACGAAGGATCGAGATTGCCTGGACCGCGAGGGCGCGGTACGTCCCAGCCCGTATTTGCAACGGCGATTTCAAGACGTCTGCTCCATCAGCTCTTCCAGGAAGGCGGCGATCCGGGCCCCGATAGCTCCCCAGCTGTATCTGGCGATCGCTTCAATTCGACCTAGGCCCCCGATATCGCCGCGGCTCAGGAGTTGGGTAACGGCCTCTGCCAAGACACGGGGATCGGAAGACCGAACGGCAGCGACGAAAGGGGCGTCAGAATCGAGCTCCGAGTCAGAGTAGTTCACCAGTACCGGTACGCCAAGGCTCAAGTAGAAGCGCGTCTTCAGCGGCGCAGCCTCAGCGAGTCCTGCCCGTTCGAGGGCCAGCGAACCCAGACCCACGTCCGCCGCCGACACCAGGTCGGCGGTGTCTTGCTCGCCCATCCACGGAAACACCCGGACGAACGCGTCGAGGTTCAGATCGGTCGCTTGACCCTTCGCATGGGAAGTCTCCCGGTCGTTGTGGGCGCCGATGAGCCATAGCTCGGCTCTGGGGGGGGAGAGGGCTGCCAAGAGCCTGAGGGCCCGGTCCACACCGTGCCATGGTCTCGAGAATCCAGCCATCACGAGGACGGTAGTCTCTGAACTGACACCGAGCTCTCGTCGGACCTCCTCGCGCGTCCGTCGAGGGCGCAGAGTAGTGTCCACACCGTTGCCGATGGCAATTGACGGGAGCTTCCGACCCGACCTAAGGACTGCAGCCCGACGCATCTCCTCCGTGACGGCCACGATGCCACAGCTGTTCCGGAGACTGGCTCGCTCGAGGCGCGCGAAGACTCGACCCCGGATGGGCTTGCCCTGAGAGGCGTATTCGTCAGAGCCGATCGTGTGCACCTCCATCACATACGGGACTCCAAGCCGCTCGATACGGTGGGTGAGTGCGAGGTGGTCGCCCGGGAACCGCCGCACGTACACCAAGTCGGGCTGGTCCCTCGCGATCGCCTGCAGCGTTTCCCTGCGAACGTCTCGTATGGACACGATCAGACGGAACCAGCGGCGAAGCTGATGTTCATGCTGGAGCCGCTCGAGGCCGTGCGCTGAGACAACGACGACCGAGACGCCCCCAGCTGAAATAGCCTCCTCGATGGCCACCATGCGGACGCCGCCTCCGGATCTCGTTGAAGCCCCGAGAAGGGTGACGAGTAGGATCTTCACGATGTTCCAGCGACGAGCGGGAGCGATGGGTTCTTCTCGGTCGGGATCGGGTGCTTGCGGCGAAACCGGATCGAGTGGGCAAGGCCCACCAGTAGCCAAAAGGGGAAGGCGATCAACGCTGAGATATTGACCAGTCCCGCCTCAAATTGGGCCTCCACTGCGCAGGCGACGACGCCTCCGAGCAGAACGACACCTGTGAGCTGCCAGGGCCCGGCCCGCCTGGCCACGGACCATGCCGCCACCGCACCAGAGCCAACGAGGAGGAACAGCCACAGAGCCCCTGGGACACCGAGTTCGATCGCCAACTCTAAGAAGCTGTTGTGCACGGACAGTTGCTTCCCTGCCTCGAAGACGTTCAGCGTGAGCGCGGCTGTTCCGAATCCGGTTCCCAACGCCACCCGCTCATGCACCTCGCTCAAACCCTTGTCCCACAGGTTGGTGCGACCGCTGCCGGTTCCGAGTTCAGAGAAGAAACCTCCTTCTCCCGGCCGGAGCGGTCGGTCAAGGGCCGCGAGCGCTCCATAGCCCACGAGGAACCCGATCAGCACCACGCAGGCCAGGCGACGTGCCGCACCCGTCTGTCTGACCCAGGCGAGAGCGACAGCTGCTACGGCTACCCCAGACGCCGACGCGATGAGGCCGGCGCGTGAGCCGGACAGGACGATTCCAATGACGATGATCGACGCCTCCAACAGGAGCCAGCCTCGTCCCTTCCCGTGACGTTCGGAGGACAAGATGATCACTAGTGGAGCCAGGATGGGTGCGGCGAGGTACCCGAAGGAGTTGGGATTGCCCAGGACCCCCTCATAACGACCAGGACTCAACGATGGAACTATGCCGGCCTGAGACAATACGAAGCCGATCGCCGCGACGCTGCTCACTACTGCTCCTAGGAGCTTGACGATGCGGGCCACATCTCTTGGCGCGGCGACGGCAGAGGGCACGATAACCGCCGTGGCGAGCATGAGAAGGATAAGGCCGAGCGACGCATGCTTGCTGAGGTTGGGGAACGTGGACCACGTCGTGGATGCCAATGCCCACCAGGCGAATCCAAGTGAGGCCACCGCGTATCCAACGCTCACACGCCGTCGCTCGATCCCGTCAACGAGCTCTAGCACCCCGACAGTAGCGATCAGGCAGGCCGTGGCCACATAAGGCAGAAAGATCAAGGGACCCGGGGTCGTGAGCGGGATCGAGGCAAACAAGACAGCGGCGACCGTCACGAGGGCCACGCTGTACTCAATCCGTCCCGTGAGACTCAGGAGCTCAACTCCGACGAAACAAGCAAGGGCAAACGTTAGCCAGGGCGCGACCCCCACGCCCAGCCCGAGGGCGAGAGCGACTGCACACGAAACCAGCCAAAAGACGAGCGTCCCACTCCATCGGGTAGGCTCAGTGAAACCACGCAGGTGTGCCGTCGCCGACGCGCGATGCAGGGGACCTAACATGCGACCGCCTCGGGGTCGGATGTCGTTATTCGGTCTCGATGTCGTCGATGTTCACGAGCCACTTCCCGATATACGCGAAGGAGTTCACGGCCCACCGCCTCGAGGCCGTATCGGCCAGCGACCGCAGTCGCGAGCGTGGTGCCTTGAATGACTTCGATGCCATCCAGGAATGCCATGATTGCGCGACGGATGCTGTCTGGGTCCTTCGGCCTCACCAGCCAACCACCGCGCGAGTCGACCACTTCTGGGAGCCCTCCAACGTCTGTTGCCACGACTGGGACGCCACTCGCCTGCGCCTCCATGACGACGCATCCAAACGTCTCCATCTGGCTCGGGACAACCAATAGGTCCGTCTCGCGCAGGACCTCACTGACTCCTTCGGGAGGCAACTCACCCAAGAAAGAGGTTCTAGCCGACATCCCCAAGGAGGTTGCCTGTCGCTCTCGGGCACCTCGACCAGGCCCATCACCGATCACCTTTAGGCACCATGACCGGCTGGCGTCTCCGATGGGAGCCAGGGACGCCAGAAGCAGGCCCAATCCCTTCTCGTCCTTGGCGCTCAACCGCCCCACGAACAGTACACGGCGGGCCTGTTCGGTTCGACTAAATCCTTCGGGATTTGGATGGAAGATTCGCGGATCGAACGCATTCGGTACGACGTCGAACCGACCTTTGATACCGCATCGCTGCATCGCGGATCGAGGAATCGGCTAACGGGGAGTATGCGATCGGCGCGAGGGAACGCCCATCGGCTCGCCTTCAGCTGCGCTGGCGGAACTGTTCCCAGCGCGAACGCCGACGAATGCTCAGCGACCACGACCGGGATGTCATGAAGGAGTCCTAGAGCCACGGCCGGGAGAGCCGTCTCATAGACGTTGGCGTGGATTAGGTCAGGTCGGAAGCCCGATCGAACGACTTGGGAATAGGCCCAGAGAAGCGACGGGCCGAAGGAAACGTACCCGCTCTTGGGAGCCGGTCGCGGAACGTCCAGTCGCAGGGTCGGTAACCCTCGCGTGAGCTCAGGGCTCAGCTCGCGCCCGAGCTTGGGAAGGTAGCCTCCGGTTGAAAATCGAGCATGAAGTACCTGCACCTCCGTGTGACACGCGGCAGCGCGCGCGTGCTCGCGGATGAACGTGCCATGAGTTGGGGATTCAGCCGTTGGATACCAGCTGGTGACGAACAAGACCCTCCCTCGTCGCGTGCTCATCGCGGTTCCGCCGCCTGGCTCGCGCTCAGTCCGGGTCGCTCGTCGCGCAACCGTGCCAGGCCTCTTCGCACGAACGCAATATCCGATCGCTCCGGTATGACCGTCGAACGTACCTTCTCGCCCGTCAATCGAGTAAACACCAGGACCTGGAAGGCGAACACAATCGCGTATGCCAGCGACGAGGCGGCGGCGGCACCGGAAACACCCCTGGTGGGTATCAAGAGGAGATCCAGTGCGACCATGATTATGAGCCCCAGCACGCTCGCCGCGGTTGTAACGCCGGGCCGCCCCCTGCCCGCCAGATCGGCACTTAGAACCTTGCCACTGCCGAACAGGACGACGCCCGGTATCAGCAGTAGCAGCGGGCCGACCGATGCCCGGTAGGCACTAGAGAACACTGCCGGGAGGATCAAGGGGCGACCAAACCGCCAACGACGCCAGCAACTCCCAACAGGAGGAGAGTGATTCGAGCCAAGCGAGCAGTGTCCCCCGGAGTGTGCCTGCCAGCCGTCGTGTCACCTGAAGACCACGCTGGGGAAATCACGACCCCGAGAGCGTTTGGGATCACCCATAGGAGTTCTGCCGCCGTGAAGGCAACGACGTAGTAGCCGGCAGCAGAGAATCCAAGAAAGGCCGTGACAAGCAGCAAGTCAAGTCTGTATCCGAGGAAGGTGATCAGGTTCGACGCCTCGCCCTTCGCTCCGAATCGAACCGCCTTGCTCGCGTAGTCCCGTCGGACACGCCGAGCGGCCGTGCTCCCGCGTCGAGTACAACCGCGCCGGCACGAGACCTAGGAGGCTTGACAGAACGATGATCGTGAGAGCCGCGAGCGATCCGCCTCCCAGACCTACAAGAACCAACAGGCACAGCAACAGGGCGAAGGTGCCCTGGAGTACAGCGATTGAGTTGAGCAGGGCGAACCTTTGCAGTCCCTGCGTGACAGCGAAGTGTACCTGACAACCAAGGCAGAGGGGATGAGGAGGCTTCCCACGACAATGAAGGGGACAGGGAGGTTGTGGAGGACTGAGCTCCGAACGAACAGCGCACTCGCTATGTACAGGGGTACAACGACCAAGGTCACCAAACCAACCGTGGCGATCGACGTGCCGAGAGCGACCGGCACGTCGATGTCGCCCCGGCTGATGAAGTAGACGTTCGAAACTCCGAATCCGATGAACAGGGCAAGTGAGACGAGCTGCGGACCAACGGAGCCCGCCGCAATCAGACCTCGCCCTTCGGCCCCCAGCCATCGGGCGACCAGAATCGCCACCAAGCCCTGAAGCGCGATCGCGAGGCCTCGGAAAACCATGATCGACCCGTTTCGGCGGAAGAGCAGACTCGGGGTCCAACCCGCCTCCTGTTGTCCCTCGAACTGACTCATCGCGAGTGGATGCCGAATCATGAGACAGCCTCTCAACCACCCGTTCCGCGTCCGAAGAGGCTATCGCCGGCCCCATCGGCAACGACAACGCCTCAAGCGAAGCACATAGAGAGAACTTAGGGGTAGGCGTCGCGCTGACCGATAGCTGAGACCCTTTGATGGTCCACAGGCACTGGGTAGTAGGTCACGGTGCCGATCCCTGCATTTGCAAACCGGCCTTCAGTCGGTCACGCAGTTCGATATCGACTCTAATCGTGTACTGATGGAAGACGTGCTCTGTCCACGGGGCTTCCGTACAGGGCAGGACGGAGCCCCTCTCACTCCAGCGAGTGCCCTGTCGGACTCAGGCGCTGCGAGTCTCCGACCTTCGTTCAATTGCTCTCACAAGTGAACGAGCTTGATCCGCAGTATCGGCGGCTCTGATCTCGTCTAGGCGCGAGTTGTAGCCCTGATCTCTGTTCGTCATTTCATCCTTCGATCCATGTGCCGCATTCTCAGCGAGTTCCGCTACATCAGCGTTGTTCGTGACCACCATGCCACCGTCACCGAACCCGCCGAGGTTCTTGCTGGGGAAGAACGAGAACGCCGCCGCGTCCCCGAAGCCGCCGGCTTCCTGCCCTTGTACGCCCCCCATCGCCTGCGCCACGTCCTCGATCACCTTCAGACCCGTGTCGGCGCGCGAGGTCCATGATCGGGTCCATGTCGCACGCATGACCGAACAGGTGCACCGGCAGGATCGCCTTGGTCCGCTCGGTGATGGCGCCTCGATCAGCGCCGGATCGAGTTGAAGGTGCGGGGTCGATGTCCACGAACACAGGCGTGGCGCCACGTTGCTGATGGACTCCGGCGTGGCGAAGAACGTGAACGGCGTGGTGATCACCTCGTCGCCCGGCCCGATCCCCAGTGCTCGCAGGCTGATCACCAACGCATCGGTGCCCGAGTTCACCCCGATCGCATGCTTCACACCGAGGTAGGCGGCGACCTCCTCCTCGAACGCCTCAACGTTCGGCCCCAGGATGAACCGCCCCGAGCGCAGCACGCCCTGGATGGCCTCCATCAATTCGTCCCAGTGCTCCTCGATCTCGGGCTGCAGGTCGAGCATGGGGATCTCTCCGCTGGTTCTCTTCGGCTCATTGCCTCCGCTCACGAACTGTCGGCATCCACCTCGCGGTAGCGGCGCCCGCAGGCCGGGCAGCCACCCACGTCCTCGAGCGTCAGCGCTTGCCCGCATGCACACACCCATCCGATCCGCCGCGCCGGCACGCCCGCCATCAACGCGTATGCGCGGGACGTCGGACGTATGACGGCGCCGGCCGACGAACGCCCACTCCCCCAGCTCCGACCCGCACACGATGGTGGCGTTGGCGCCGATAGTGACCCCTCGCCGGACGCACGTCCCCGTAGTCCTGGTGGCTGTGGGGAATGCAGCCCGTGGGCTCCGGCCGGGGTGAACACGATCGATGGCCCCAGAACAGGTCCTCCTCGAGAACCCCAACGCCCTCGTAGATGGAGACGTTGTTCTGGATCTTTGCATCCGTCACCGATGACGACGCCCGGTCGCCCACGAACACGTTCTGCCCGAGGCTCACGTCCGCCCCACCTCGGCGCCGCCCATCACGTGGGTGAAGTGCCAGACCTTGGAGCCTTCGCCGATCCGGGCGCCGGCATCCACCACCGCGGTGGGGTGCACGTATGGTCGCTCACGGCGACGGTTCAACTCCCTCATCTGCTCATCCGCCTGTTGCCAGCACGCGGATCACCGGGATGGCGCTGGCGCCGTCCGAGCGCGGCCGCGTCCCGTCGCCACGCACCCAGGAAGTGCTCCAGCTCGTGGCGCAGCGGCCTGCTCGATCGCCACGGAAGAGCATCTCGCTCCCGTCGTCCGACACGGAGAGGTCGGAGTTCACGCGGCGGCGGTGCAGCTGCACGGTCTGGTCCACCTCGTCGTAGACCACCATCGCCTCCGTGCCCACCACGGTCAAGCGTCGCCGGCGCTCGGGCCAGAGCCACGAGTTGTGGATGTGGGCCTCGACCCCGTCGGCGAACTGCATGTGCAGGTGCATGTCGTCCTGCACGCCGGGCTGGATGATGGCCTGCCCCCAGGTGGCGGTGCGCACCGGCTCCTGCCCCACCAGGTAGAGGATGGCGGCCACGTCGTGCACGCCCAGGCTCCACAGGCTGTTCTCCACCGTGCGCACCGTGCCCAGGTTCAGCCGGTCCTGGTACAGGGTCGCCACCCGACCGATGCGCCCGCTCGCCAGGAAGTCCCTGAGGAACACGATGGCAGGTTGGTACAGCAGCAGATGGCCCACCATCAGGACGCGATCGGCGGCCTCGCCTCCTTCACCACCCGTTCGGCGTCGGCGACGCTCATGCGTGAACGGCTTCTCCACGAAGACGTGCTTGCCGGCGCGCAGGGCTTGGGTGGCGAGCTCGGCGTGGGTGACGGCCGGGGTCGCGACCGCCACGGCGTCGATACGGGGGTCCGCGAGGATCTCCTCGGCGTTGCGTCGAACGGAGAGCCCAGGATAGGTGGCCGTCAGCTCCCCCTGCCGCTGCGGGCTGGGATCTGCGACGCACGCCAGGGCGCCCAGGTCGTCGAGGTTCGCGACGAGGTTGCGGCCCCAACGGCCCGCGCCTAGCACCCCGACACGCACTTCGCTCATCAGACCCCCCTCCGACCCGGAGCCCGAAGGCTAGGGAGGATACCCTGGTACCACAACCCCCGGCCGAGGGACACGCAACGTAGGACGCTGGAGCGAAGGCCACCCGGGTGATTGAACGGGCGGATCCACTCGATATCCTGCTGTTAGGCTGAGCGAACTACACGAAAGACATCACTTGAAGCACACCGGACGGGCTTCGCGTGGAAATCTTCGCCTGAAGGTTGCACTGGATGTCGCGGTCTGGGCCCTTGCAGGCTATCTGGCGTTTCCCCTGCGCACTCCAGGCGGGTGGATGGACTTCGGACGATGACGTGGGCGTTCCCGCTCGTCACCGTCCCTGTGGCGTTGGTGCTCGTGCTGGCCTTCGGGCTGGAGCGCCAGGTGTGGCGACGGGTCACCGTCGAGGACCTCCGGGAGATCGTCGTTGCGGTGGTCGTGGGAACCGCGGTCCTCTTCGCTGTGGGGCTTGGTATGGCACCATCAGGGCACCGGGTTCCCTCGGGGGGTTCCGCTGATCCAGGGCGTGCTGGCCCTGCTGGGGATGGCGGGCATGCGCGCGGCCATCCGGCTGCGCGATGCGCAGTTGGCGCATCACGAAGCGACCGGCGTGGAGGACGGTCCCCGTCGGGTGCTGCTGGTGGGCGCCGGCAGCGCGGGAACGCGGATCGGCCGTGAGATCCAGCGCCACCCCGACACCGGCATGGAGCTGGTGGGCTACCTCGACGACGACCGCGCCAAGGCGGGGCTGCGCATCGCAGGCGCGCAGGTCGTGGGTGGCCTGGAGGACCTTCCCAGCGTCGTGACGTCCACGGGAGCGGACGAGGTCCTGATCACCATGCCCTCGGCCTCGGGCATCACCACCCGACGCGTGCGTGGAGCTCGCCACGCAGGCCGGCGTCGACTGCCGAATCCTCCCTGGGGTCACGCAGGTCCTCTCCGGCGAGGCCAACGTCAGCCGCATCCGCCGCGTGGAGGTCGAGGACCTCCTGCGCCGCGAGCCCGTAGAGCTGGAGCTCCCCGGCGGCGGCGAGTCCTACGTGACCGAGCGGCACGGTGATGGTCACCGGCGCCGGCGGTTCGATCGGCTCGGAGCTGGTGCGCCAGGTGGCCCGCCTGGACCCCGCAGAACGTGATCCTGTACGGCCACGGCGAGAACACCCTCTACGACATCCAGCAGGAGCTTGCGCGAATCCCTCCCCGATCTCGAACTTCCGCGTCGTCATCGGCGACATCCGCGACCGCAGTGAAGATCGCCGAGACGATGGGCCGCTATCAGCCCGACGTGGTCTTCCACGCCGCCGCGCACAAGCACGTGCCGCTGATGGAAGGCGACCCCGACGAGGCGGTCCTGAACAACGTGGCCGGCACCCGCAACCTCGCCGAGGCCGTCCCTGTGCGGCCGGCGTCACGCGCTTCGTGAACGTCTCCACCGACAAGGCGGTGCAGCCCCGCCTCCATGCTGGGCGTCACGAAGTCCCTGGCCGAGCGCGTGGTGCGCGCGGTGGGCGCGCAGGCGGGCGCCGGCCAGGCCTTCGTCTCGGTGCGCTTCGGCAACGTCCTGGGGAGCCGCGGCTCGGTGGTGCCGGTCTTCCAGGAGCAGATCCGCCGCGGCGGGCCGGTGCTCGTCACCGACCCCGAGATGACCCGCTACTTCATGACGATCCCCGAGGCCTCCCGCCTGGTGATCCAGGCCGGCGCGCTGGGCGTGAACGGCGGCGTCTTCGTGCTGGACATGGGCACCCCGGTGAAGATCGTGGACCTGGCCCGCGACATGATCCACCTGGCCGGCGCCGACGACGGCGGGGTGGAGATCGAGTTCACCGGCCTGCGCCCCGGCGAGAAGCTCCACGAGGAGTTG
>CAWEPI010000014.1:0-347101 GCA_963810945.1 uncultured Actinomycetes bacterium | reverse complement strand
CATTGAGATTCCGCACCTGAACAGGGCTCCACCGGGAAGTACGGACACACGGTCATCTGACCGGAGAGTTGTCAAGGTGGCAGCTGATCGCCCAACCGCATCTGCATGTCGAGCCGCCCTCGGCTCTTCGACGGGACCGTTGCCCTGATCTCGTCGGCTGGCCTCCGAGCGCCGATGAACGCGTCGAGCGTTCGCTCCAATGCGGGCAGCATCGCGTTGACGCACCGGGCCCGGATGATGAGATCCCACAGCGGCTCGAACTTCCTCCAACCGCCGGCGTAGGCGAGGTGGCGCGCCCGCCCCTTGAGCGTGTCCTGTCCCGCGGCGCCTCTCCAGATCGCGGACCACGTGTAGAAATCGCGGTAGGCGCGCCAGTAGCCGGCTTCGAGCTGCTCCGGTGTCATCCGCTTCGGCTTGAAGACCACGTGGCGCGTGTCGTAGAGATCCCAGTCGTCGGTCACGACACGATCGTCGTCGGCGAGGCGACGGTGCAGCGCCGTGCCGGGGTACGGCGTCATGATGTGGAAGGTCGATGTCTCCAGACTGCGCGAGATGCCCCAGTCGACGGTCCGTTCGAACACATCAGGTCCGTCATCGTCGAGGCCGAACACGAAGCTACCGTTGACCATCACGCCAAGATCGTGGCAGCGGCGGATCGCCTCGTCGTAGTCGCTGCCGAGGTTCTGGCGCTTGGCGTGCTGGCGCAGGTTCTCGGGGTTGAGGGTCTCGAAGCCGACGAACACGCTGCGCATGCCCGCGGCGGCTGCTCGCTCGATCAGGTCACCGCGAAGGATCGCCTGCACCGTGCTCGCGCCTTGGAAGAGGCGTCCCATGCCGCGCATGCCCTCGAACAGCCCTCGGGCGAAACGTTCGTTGCCGAGCAGATGGTCGTCGAGGAAGTACAGGTGCCTGCCGGGGAGGCGGTCGATCTCCGCGAGCGCCCCGTCGACCGTCTGCGTGTAGAACGAGCGGCCGCCCTCGTAGAAGGCATCCTTGTAGCAGAAGTCGCAGTGGTGCGGGCAGCCGCGCGACACGACGATCGAATTGGGGCATAGGTAGCGTCGACGTTCGATCAGGTCGCGGCGCACGGGTGGGATCCCTTCGAGCCCCCGCATGCTCGCGGCGGCCTGGTACCGCGGCTTGGGCCGCCCAGCGCGGAAGTCAGCCAGGAACTCCTGCCATGCGCCCTCACCGGGACCGATGAAGACCGTGTCGGCATGCAACGCTGCCTCGTCGGGGAGCGACGTGGGATGCAGCCCGCCGACACACACATGTGTCCCGCGGGCGCGATAGATGTCCGCGATCTCCCAGGCGCGTCGCGCTGAGGTGATGTAGACGCTCATCACCAGCAGATCCGGCGCGTCATCGAGCTTGAGCGGCGCTTGGACGTGTTCGTCGAGGAGTTCGACCTCGTCATCCGGATGGAGGTAGCTGGCGAGGCTCGCGAGCCCGAGTGGTGGGAACAAGGCGTACTTGATCGGGCGGTAGCCCGGCGAGTTCGCCTCGATCAACGACGGAAGGATCATCTTCACGCGGAGTGGACGGCGTGCCGAACGTGGTCTTCCGGCTGCGTCTCTCACGACAGGTGTGGTCAGCACGTCCCGGCCCTCCTCAGTCGGTGCGACCGCAGCATCGGGCCCCGCTGACCAGCGGCACAAGGTTCGCTACCGAACCGTCACGCACGTGCCACGGCGGGACAACACGGTGCTCCGCTTCGACGAGGCGGAAAGGGTCGATGCTCAGAGATCCAGGCTGATCTGTGCAGGGGTGCTCAAAGAGTTCTCCGGCGCCAATGCGTCCGGCTCCTCCGGGATCGCCTCGACCGTCTGACCGTCTCGATCCACCAAGCATGTGAGTGAGTTGTAAGCCCCCGACACACGGTCATACGAGCCGAAAGTCATCGGTGCTCGTAGCCGCCGCCACCTCTGCGCTGGAGACCTGCCTGGCGTGGGGTCGCCCATCCGCGACCTCGGGCTCGTCCCCATATCGGACCGGGCTCGAACTACGGACCAGATCACCGGGGCGCGCTAGCGCTCCGGATCGAGGATCGTCGACGTCCCGGCGAGCAGCGTCGCGAGGTGCCCGCCCGCCGCCATCAGGCCCGCGTACGTCCCGGTCTCCACCACCCGGCCGTGGTCGAGCACGACCACCTGATCCGCGGTGCCGGATCGTCGAAGGCCGGTGCGCGATCAGCAGCGTCGTGCGGTCGCGTGCCACCTCCGCCATCGCCGTGCGGAGCGCCGCCTCCGACTCGGCGTCGAGGTTCGCCACGGCCTCGTCCATCACGAGGATCGGCGCGTCCCGCAGGAGCGCCCGCGCGATCGCCAGCCGCTGTCGCTGGCCGCCGGAGATCGATGCGCCCGCGCTCGCCGAGCACCGTGTCGAACCCATCCGGCAAGGCGCTCGATGAACGGCGTGGCCTGCGCGAGGTCGGCGGCCTGCCGGACCTGCGTCGTCGGTCGCGTCGGAGCTCCCGATGCGCAGGTTGTCCCCGACGCTCGTGTGGAACAAGTACACGTCCTGCGGCACCACCGCGATCATCGAGCGGAGGTCACGCTGGACCAGATCGCGCACGTCGACCCCGCCGACCGTCACCGCGCCCGCGTCGACGTCCCACAGCCGCAGCAGGAGGTTGGCGCACGTCGATTTGCCGGCGCCCGAGTGCCCGACGAGCGCCGTCGTCCGTCCCGGCTCGATCGCGAAGGACACGTCGTGCGAGGACCTCGGGGAGATCCGCGTCGTACCGGAAGCGGACGGCGTCGAACGCGACTCGGACGCGCGGCGCGGCTGGGAGCCGCCCCGCCGAGGCCGGCTCGTCGACGACGATCGACGACCACCGGCTCGGCTCGCAACAACGCCACGATGCGCTCGGCGGCGGCGCTCGACCTGACCGACCTCGCGCAGCGTCCCGGTGAGCGCCGCGAGCGGCGCGAACGCGCCGGCGGCGAGGATCACGGCGACGGGGATCAGGTAGGGGTCGAGGCGGCCGCTCGAGGTCAACAGCGCCGCGGTCGTCGACCGTGGCGATCGTCGCCAGCGCCGTGATCGCGTCGGTCGCGGCATGCTCGACGCCGGAGCGCCGCCCGTGCGAGATGCTGGTGCGGCGGATCCGTTCGTGCTGCGACTCGATCCGCGCGAGCATCACGTCCTCCGCGCTCGCGGCGAGGACCTCGCGCGTGCCCTGCACGATGTCGACGACGTTCGCGCCGAGCTCGCCGAGCTCGTCCCGGAGTTGCTCGCCCTGGTCCTGGGCGCGGCGGAGCAGCCAGGAGGGCACGCTCGCGGCCGCGACGACGAACGGCAGGACGACGAGGCGAGCAGCGGCTGAACGAGCCACAGCCCGATCTCGGCGAACACCGGAACGACGAACGCCACCACGAGCGGCGGTGCCAGGTGCGAGGTGAACAGCTCCAGCAGCTCGACGTCGGCCATCGACGCGCGTGCGACGTCCCCGGATCGGCGGGCGAGGAAGTACGCGGGTGAGAGCGCCCGGAACCGTTCGTACAGCTCCCTGCGCAGGTCGTCCAGCAGCCGGAACGACATCACGTGGACGACGACGACCTCGAGCCATCCGAACAGGGCGATCGGTACGCGCGAGCGCGATCACGCAGCCAGACGAGGGGCTTCAGCTCCGATGCCGGCGCGCCGTCGAGCGCCTTGCCGACCAGCACCGCCCCGACGATCGCGGCGCCGAACGTGAACAGATGGACCAGCAGGTTCGTCACGACGCCGCCGGCGAACAGCGCGCGGTACGGCCGGAGCAGCCCGGCGACCGGCCGCGAGGCTCCGCACCAGGCGCCGCACGCGGTCCGGTCGTCGGACGCTGGCGTCGCGGAGGCGGCCAGCTCGCTCATCCGGCGCGCTCCTGCGCGGCGACCAGTCGCGCGTAGCGGCCGCCGCCCTCGAGCAGCTCCTCGTGCGTCCCGACCTCTTCGAGCCGCCCTTCGTCGAGCACGAGGATCCGGTCGGCGCCCCGCACGGTCGACAGCCGGTGCGCGATGATCACGGTCGTCCTGCCGCGACGGAGCCGGTCGATCGAGCCCTGGATGCCCGGCCTCGGCGGCGACGTCCACGCTCGAGGTCGCCTCGTCGAGCACGAGGATCGGCGCGTCCTTCAACAGGGCACGCGCGATCGCGATGCGCTGCCGCTCGCCGCCGGAGAGCCGGAAGCCTCGCTCGCCGACGACCGTGTCGAACCCCTCCGGCAGGTCGCGGACGAACGCCGATCGCACCGGCGGACCCGACGGCGCCATCGAGATCCTCGTCGCTCGCGGCCGCCCGGGCCAGCCGGAGGTTCTCGGCGACCGTCTCGTGGAACAGGAACGTGTCCTGCGGGACGAGCCCGATCATCCGCCGGAGCTCCCGGGGATCGAGCTCGCGGATGTCGTGGCCGCCCACCCGAACCGTGCCCTCCTGCGGATCGGCGAACCGCAGCAGCAGGGAGGCGAGCGTGGTCTTGCCGGCGCCCGAGGGCCCCACGATCGCCACCGTCTCGCCCGGCGCCACGGCGAAGCTCACCCGGTCGATCGCGGGAGCGTCGCCGATGCGATACCGGAACGTGACGTCCCTCGAACTGGATATCGGTCGCGAGGTCGCCTCCAGCTGGGCGGGCTGGAGCGTCGCGACGCGCGGCGGGGTCTCCAGCACCGCGAAGGCCCGCTCGCACTTCGACATGCCCCAGACCGCGTTGTGCATCGCCTCGTTGATCTCCCGCGCCGGCAGGAAGCACTCGCCGACGAGCAGCAGGATCGAGCAGCAGGTCGCCGGCCGTGATCGCGCCGTCGATCAGACGGAACGCGCCGACCGCCAGCGTCACCGCCACGCCCGCGCCCGCGACGAACGCCATGCAACCCCAGAAGATCGCCGAGACGTTCGTGAGCCTGATCGCCGCGTCCCGCACGTCGTCGGCGCGGCCGAACAGGTCGGCGCCGCGCCGCCGCGCCGCACCGAACATCTTCAGCGTCGCCATGCCCTGCAGGGCGTCGACGAACTCGGCCGCGAGCGGCCGGTAGCTCTCGGACCAGAACCGCATGTGCGAGCCGAGCGCCCGGTACTCGACCGGGGGGATGGCCACGACGATGGCCGCGAAGACGGCGACGACCGCGCCCACGACCGGATCGACGATCCAGATCACGATCACGATCGCGACGGCGGAGATCCCCGCGACGATGACCTTCGACAGGAACAGCCGGAAGTACGCGTCGAGCTTCTCCACCCCATCGACGAGGACCGCCTCGAGCTCGCCGCTGCGCTCCTCGGTCACCCAACCGGGGCCGAGCTGCATGATCCGGTCGACCAGGCGATGCCGAAGGTCCGCCGTGATCCGGACGGAGGCACCGGCCATCAGGCCCTCCTGGATCGCGGTGCACGCCGCGCGCGAAGCCGACCAGTGCGACGGCGAGCCCCAGCCAGGGGAGGACTTCGCCGATCGGTGTTCCCTGGAGCACGCGGGTGATCGCGAGGGCGATCGAGACCCCCGTCGCGATGCGGGCCACCGCCACGACGAGGCCGAGGATCACCGAGCCGGCGAGCGTACGCCGCTCGGTCATCGCCAGACGGATCAGGCGCCGGTCGAAGGCGCGCGCCGGAGCCGTGGTGCGAGCCTCGCTCACCCGCCACCCCGTGCATCGGGCGCCAGAGCAGGGAAGGGGTCGAAGGCGCGGAAGGGCTCGGTGGCCTCGGCCACGGTGATCACGCGGGCTTCGATCTCCGCCACGGGAACCACCGTAACCGCCGCGATCGCTGGTGCGTCCTCTCTTTCTGCAAGCGCATGCAGCTGCAGATTACTGCAGGGATCAGCGTGTCCGCGAGGAACCTCACGGAACCCGCGACATGATTCCGGCGCGGTATACAGATCCCCGGACGAGCTGCTCGGCGGATGTTCGTCGGTCGTGGGACGATACCGGGATGGACGGCCTGCGGAAGCTCATCAGATGGACGGTGATCGCCCTTGCAGCCGTGGCAATCGTAGAGCAGCTCCGCCGTCCCTCCGACGAACGCACGTGGGAGGGGACCGTTGTCGGCTTCGTTCCGTATGACTTCCGTCCTCCGACCATCGAGCGAGCGCGCAGCCGCTGGTGGAACCCCGGCGAACCCCGGCTGTTCGTTCCGCAGGTCTTCGGCGTCGGCTGGACGATCAACGCTGCGCGGCTGGTCGGCCTTGCACGAGACCGAGCCGGCGCCAGCGCGGCTTAGGGCCGCTATCGCTCCTCGCGCTCTGGCGGGGCCATCCAGGTGCGAACATCGATACTTGGTTGCACTTGGTACGCACTTCGGATGATCGGACCGCCAGGCTCGTCCACAGTCCCGAACCCTATGTTGCGAGCACCATCGAGACACGTCGTGTCGGCGCCGGAGTTCGCGATCGAGGACACTACGTTCATATGAGCCGTTGTTCGTGTCGCGTACGGCTGGCGCAGCGACACCAGCGTTACGGTTCGAGGATCGCGCGGGCATCGTGGCACGTCGACGCGACGATGCGGGGCGTCGCGGGTCAGGCGGAGGTGCGAAGTTCCCGGTCGGATAGTGGTGGGGACCACCCGCGGCAGGCCGGCCATTCGTCGCTCGGTTGACAGTCAACAATCCTGCGGGATAGCGTCCGCCGGTGAGCCGGGCCACGTTCGACTCGATCGTCATCGGTGGGGGGCACAACGGCCTCGTCGCCGGGTTCTACCTCTCCCGAGCGGGTCAGCGCGTACTGGTGCTCGAGCGCCGGCCGTTCGTCGGCGGAGCGTGCAACACGGAGGAGTTCGCGCCCGGGTTCCGCGCCTCGACCGGGGCCTACGTGCTATCGATGCTCCGTCGGTCGATCTGGCGGGACATGCAGCTCGCGCGGCGCGGCGTCGTCGTCGACCAGGCGGGTCCGACGCTGAACCTCTATCCGGACGGCGCCCACTACTACCTGGGTGAGGACAGCGCGGAGAACGTCGCCGAGACCCGGCGGTTCTCCGAGGACGACGCCCGCGCCCTCCCGCGGTTCGAGGACGACCTCGCTCAGCTCGTCCAGGCCGTGGTGCCCACGTTCGACTGGACCGCGCCCGACCCGCGGATCCGCTCGGTCTCGGATCTGAGGACCTTCGCGAAGTGGGCCCGCATCGGACTGCGTCAGCGTCGACGCCTCGCCGATCTCGCGTACCTCTTCTCGACGAGCGCGAACCAATTCCTGTCCGAACGGTTCCGCAGCGATCACGTGAAGGCGGCGCTGGGCTGGCACGCCATCAACGACAGCGTGGCGGGACCTTCGACCCCCGGTACGGCCTACGTGCTGATCCACGATCACGCGAGCGAGGGCGCCGAGGGCGGCGTTCGCCGATGGGGGTTCGTCCGCGGGGGCATGGGGGTCGTGACGGCCACCATGGCGGAGGCGGCTCGCGACGTCGGCTGCGAGATCCGTTGCGACGCCGAGGTCGAGCGCGTGCTGACCCGAGGGGGCCGCGCGATCGGCGTCAGGCTCGCGAGCGGTGAGGAGATCCTCGCGACCGGCGTGCTCTCCAACGCGGATCCCAAGCGCACGTTCCTGAGCCTCTGTGACCGCGACGACCTCCCGCCGGACTTCGTCGCACGCATCGAGGCCTACCGCTGCATGGGCACGAGCATCAAGATCAACCTCGCGGTGAGCGAGCTCCCCTACGTGAAGGGGCTGCCCGAGGGAGGGGTGCAGGACTACCACAGGGGCATCATGGAGCTGAACCCATTCATCGAGGACATGGACTTCCAGCAGGCGCAGGCGCTGCACGGGGTGGCGGCCGACCCCGCGCACATCGAGCTCTGCTTCCCCACCGTCCACGATCCGTCGCTCGCGCCCGAGGGCAAGCACATCATCACCATCGACGTCAACTCCCAGCCCTACACGCTCCGCGACGGGGGCTGGGACGACATCAAAGAGGATCGCGCCGATCGCGTCATCGCGACGATCGCCGAGCACCTCCCGAGGCTCCCCGACCTGATCGAGCATCGTCAGGTCGTGACGCCGCTCGACATGGAGCGGCTGATGGCGCTCACCGGCGGGCATGCCCTGCACGGCGACATGGCGCCCGATCAACTGCTCTTCCTGCGGCCCACCCGGGGGTGGGCCGACTACCGAACGCCGATCCGCGGCCTCTACCTGTGCGGAGCGGGCACACATCCGGGAGGAGGGGTTACGGGAGCGAACGGACGGAACGCGGCGCGCGAGGTCCTGCGGGACGCACGGCACGCGCGGAGTTAGGAGGGCAACCAATGGCACGTCGGCGAGCACGCTCCACGAAGCACGGCATCGGACGCAGGGAGTTCTTGAAGGCCTCCGCCGCGGGGGCGGCCGGCCTTGCGGCCGGACTCGGGGCGGTCGCCCCGGCGATGGCACGCGGCTCGAGCGGCCTGGCGCCCCCCGTGGGACGCAAGGGGGCCCCGGTCGGCGGAGGTCTCGTCGTGGCGGGGCCCGAGCTCGCCCTTCCCCCGGGGTTCAGCTACAAGACGTTCGGAGCGTTCGGATCCCCCATGCAGGACGGCTTCACCACCCCACCCATCCCCGACGGCATGGGGGTCTTCCCCGACGGCGCGGGGATGCGCATCGTCCGCAACCACGAACTCGGGGACGGCAACGACGTCGAACGAGGCTCGGTCGTGGGGCGCCACGGGTCCGCGTACGATCGCAAGGGGCCGGGTTGCACCACGACCCTCGTCCTGGACCACAACGCCGACCTCATCGAGAGCTTCGTCAGCGCTAACGGCATGGACAGCAACTGCGCAGGAGGCGCGACGCCGTGGGGCACCTGGCTCTCGTGCGAGGAGACCACGATCGGCACGTCCTCGGATCGGCGCAAGCCGCACGGATACGTCTTCGAGGTCGACGCGATGAGCGACGGATCCGCACCGGTCGAGCCGATCAGGGCCATGGGTCGGTTCGTGCACGAGGCGGCTGCCGTCGATCCGGACACCGGTGTCGTCTACCTCACGGAGGACGACAACCCCGACTGCTTCTATCGCTTCGTGGCCGACACCTACGGCCGGCTGCGGCACGGCACCCTGCAGGCATTGCGGATCAAGGGCAGGCCGCGCTACAACACGGTCAGGGGGCAGACCGTGGGCGAGGTGCTGCCGGTGGACTGGGTGAAGATCCCCGATCCCGATCGGCCGGAGGCGGAGTCCCATCCCGCCACGGTCCAACGACTCGCGCGCATGCGCGGGGCCGCCCGCTTCCTGAGCGGTGAGGGCTGCACGATGGTCGGCAACAGCGCCGTGTTCGATTCCTCCGACGGCGGCGACGCCGAGCTCGGGCAGATCTGGAAGTACACGCCGACCAAGAACATCGGCGACCTCGATGAGGAAGGCGAGCTGGAGCTGCTCTTCGAGTCGACCGATCGCAAGGTGCTCGACGGGCCGGACAACCTGTGCACGAGCCCGGGGGACGGCGTGGTGATCGCTGAAGACGGGAAGGAGAACGTGAGCTACGTGAGGGGCCTCAGGGGCGACGGGACGATCGTGAACGTCGCCCGGAACCTGGTGCCCATGCGGCTGTCGATCATCGACGCGTCGGGGAAGCTTTACGACCCGTACGTGCCGGACGACGACTACTCGATCGCCGACGGCCTCGCGTATTCGGAGTTCGCAGGCCCGCGGTTCAGCCCGGACGGCACGTGGCTGTTCGTGAACATCCAGGTCCCGGGCATCACGTGCGCCATCACGGGCGACTGGGCGAGCCTGGGCCTGTGAGCGAGGACGCCGCTCGCGAGGGATCCGTCCCCAAGATCGTGGCGCCACCGCCGGGTCCGAAGACCCTCGACATCCTCCGACGTCAGTCCGCGGTCCTGTACCGCGGGCTGGCCGAGGAGGTGGGTCCGTTCGTCATCTGCCGGAAGTCGGGCTACGAGGTCGAGGATGTCGACGGCAACGTCTACCTCGACTGCATCAGCGGGATGGCCTCGGTGCCCGTCGGCGCGGCACGAGCCGACATCACGGAGGCGGCCGTGGAGGCCCTGCGCCGCTACGGCAACGAGGACACGCACTACTACTCCCACGAGTACGTGCTGCCGCTCGCCGAGCGCCTGATCGCGCTCGCGCCCGGCAACCTCTCCCGCGTGGACATCGCGCTGAACGGGACCGAGGCGGTCGAGACCGCCGTGCGGTTCATGCGCCGGGCCACCGGCCGCCCGATCGTGATCGGGTTCATGGGCGGCTACCACGGAGAGGCCGGCACCGCAGGGGCGATCGGCGCCGAGACGAGCGATCTGTCCTTCGGCTACCGCGCGCTGATGCCGGGGTTCGCCCACGTCCCCTATCCGAATCCCTACCGCTCGCCGTTCGCAGCGCGGCCCGGCGGCACGGGCGACGGCACGGTGGACTACATCCGCGATCACCTCCTGCATCATGCGATCGATCCCCGGGAGGTCGCCGGGTTCGTGATCGAGCCCGTGATGGGCTCCGGCGGATGCGTGGCGCCACCTGCGACGTTCTGGCCGGCACTCGCCGACCTCTGCCGGGAGTTCGAGCTCTTGCTCTGCGTCGACGAGGTGAAGACGGGGTTCGGGCGCGCCGGCACGATGTTCGCCGTCGAGCGCTTCGGCGTGGCGCCCGATCTGATGGCGCTGGGCAAGTCGATGGGCGGGGGCGTGATGCCCATCGGCGCGCTCCTGGGCACCGAGGCGGCGATGGATTTCGACGACGTGTCCACCGGATCGACCTGGTCGTGGCTCCCGGCCGCATGCGCCGCGGCGCTCGCCACGCTGGACGTGTTCGCGCGTGAGCCCGTGCTGGAGAACGTGATGGCCCTGGAGGAAGCCGGCCTCGAGGGGTTGCGGGATATGGCCGACCGCTATCCGGCGATCGGGGACGTGCGCGCGATCGGCTGCTTCATGGCCGTCGAGTTCGTGCGCGACCCGGAGACGAAGGAGCGGGATCTCGAGCTGCAAGGGCGCGTCGCCGCCGGGTGCGTCCGGCGCGGCCTCCTGCTCGACCCGTCGACGACCTCGCTCAACATCCAACCGTCGCTCACGATGCCGGTCGACGTGATGGGCACCGTGCTCCACATCCTCGACGAGTCGATCGCGGAGGCGCTGGGGTGATCCCCCTCGAGCGATTCGGCGAACTCGCCGAGGGGCTCAACCACCCGGAGGGCGTCGCATGGAACCCGATCGACGGACGCGTGTACGCGGGAGGGGAGGGCGGCGAGATCTACGCCGTGACGCTCGACGGCTCCGTCTCCCTCGTGGGGTCGAGCGGCGGATCGATGCTGGGGATCGCCGTCGACGGAAACGGTCGCGTGTACGCGTGCGACGCGGGGAAGGGAGAGATCGCGTGCTGGGACCCGGCATCGGGAGCGGTGACCACCTACGCACGGGGGGTCGGCGGCGCCGACATGGACACGCCCAACGTCGCCGCGTTCGGCCCCGACGGTTACCTCTACGTGACGTGCTCGGGGGAGGATGGGGACCCGGAGATCCTCCGTATCTCCCCCTCGGGCGGCGGCGTCGAGCGATGGAGCGACGCGGTGCCGGGGTATCCGAACGGGGCGCTGGTCACATCCGACGGGGCGGCGTTGGTCGTCGTGGAGGCCCAGGAGCAGCGACTCGTCCGCGTCCCGATCGAGCCCGACGGGTCGGCCGGCACGCCGGAGCCGGTCGCCGTCTTCCCCGACACCGATCCCGACGGCGTGGCGCTTGCGGCCGACGAGGCGTACTGGGTGACGCTGTACCGCCCGGACGGGCTGCTGCGGGTCTCGCCGGACGGAGGGGTCGAGCTTGCGGTCGACGATCACCTCGCGTCGACGTTCGATGCGCCGACGAACCTGGCCTGGGTCGGCCCGTCGCTCGACCGGGTCGTGGTGGCCAACGTCGGAGACACGTTCCTTTCCCTCGGGGACGTCGGCGTCGCGGGTGCCCCGCTCCACTACCCGTCGATCGGCTGAGGATCGGCGCGCACCCCAACCGAGGACTTCCCCCACCCCGCGATCCCCGGTAGACTGTCGACCACTTGGTATCCACGCTCGCTGATCTCGAGATCGCGACGTTCGCGGTCGACGAGGTCGTCGAGGGGACCCAGACAGGGTGGAGCGACCGGCGTCTGACGCGTGTCGCTACCGCAGCTCGCGGTCGGAGCCGGGGAACCGGCGCTGGCGGAGGCCACGGTCGAGGTCGTCCGTCCCGGCGATCGCCGTCCGCATCTCGAACGTCCTGGATGTCGTGCTGCCCGTCCGTCGACGAGCCGGGCGAGTGCGCGGCATCCATCGTCTCGACGGCGTCGCGGTGCTGGCTCGGTGTGCGACTGGGCCGCAGCGGGGTACACGGAGGCCGACGAGCTACCCGACTCGCTCGTCGACATGGCGGGACCCGGCGCCGACCGCAGCCCGTGGGGGGCCACCACCGAACATCGTCCTGCGCTGCGTGCCGGTACCCGGCATCGCCGTCGCCGAGGCCGACCGGCGTCGTTCGCGCGACGGGCGCGGCGATCTCGTCGCGCGCTCGCCGCCCCGACCGTGGGCGTCGGCGCCCAACGGACCACGCCGCACGATCGGTGCCGTTGCCGCCCGTGGACGCCTCCCTCGCCGGCGTCGCCCTGATCCTGCAGGTGGCGTCGGAGGGTCCGCTCCTGGACACGTTCTTCGACGTGATCCCGCTCCGCGACCTCGAGCCGCGGCGTGATCGACCCCGCGGCGCTGTTCTACGGGTCGCCTCACGAACGGCGCCTACGACTGGCCGGGGGTGCGCAACGTGACGGCCGTCTACCAGGACACGCGCTCGTTCGGCGGCTCGCAGGCCGAGCACGGGAAGCGGCTGCGCTTCGCCGGCATCGTCCTCGCGCCCGGCTACCTCGACGGCGCCGAACAGAAGCGCCGCGCTGCGGAGGCCTCGGCCGCGCTCGCGGCCTCGCTGGGCGCCGACGGCGTGATCTGCACGACGTTCTCCTCGGGCAACTCCCACACCGACACGATGCTCACCGTGGCGGCGTGCGAGCGACGGGGGATCGCGCACGGTGGCCGCTGGTCTGCGAGACCAACGGCGGGCTCACCGATCACGTGCCGGAGGCCGACTGCCTCGTCAGCACCGGCAACGAGGACGAGCTCGTCGAGGCCTGGACCCCCGATCGCGTCATCGGCGGCGAGCGAGGGCGCGCGGTCCGGCGAGCGCGTCCCCGCCGTGCACTACCTCGGCGGGTTGGTGCAGACGGGCGACGCGCGCTGGACGGCGGTGCCGGCATGACGGTCGTGCACTACCTCAACCAGTTCTTCGCCGGCCTCGGCGGCGAGGAGGCCGCCGGCCACGAGCCCGTGCGGCTCGACGGAGCCGCAGGGTCCCGGGCGCGGGCTCGCCGCTGCCGGGCCTCACGGTCGACGTGACCCTCGCGTGCGGCGACGACTACTTCGGCGAGCACGAGGCGGAGGCGCTCGCCACGCTGCTCGGTTGGCTCGAGGAACTCGAGCCCGACGTCCTGGTCTGCGGGCCGTCCTTCGGGTCGGGTCGCTACGGCTACGCGTGCGGCGTGCTGGCGCGCGAGGTCGGGCGGCGCGGCATCCCCGTCGTGGCCGCGATGACGCCCGACTCGCCCGGCGTGATCGCGGCCGAGGGCGCCGCCTACATCGTGTCCCGACGGGTTCCAACGTGGCGGGGATGCGCGAGGCGCTGCCCGGTCGTGGCGTCGCTCGCGATCGCGGCTCGCCGCCGGCGAGCCGGTCGGGGCGCCCGAGGAGGAGGGGTACCTGCCGAGAGGCCTCCGCGCGAACGTGCTGGCCGAGCGCACCGGCGCCGCGCGCGCGATCGACCTGCTGCTCGCCAAGCTCGCCGGCGACGTCCGAACCGAGGTCGCGCCGCGCGTGGATCTTGTCCAGCCTCCCCCGCCCGTGAGCGACCTCGGCTCCGTGCGCCTCGCGCTCGTGACCGAGGCCGGCTGCGTGCCCCAGGGGAACCCGGATCGGCTGGCGTCCCGGCATGCGAACGTCTGGCTCCGCTACCCGATCGCGGGCGTCGACACGCTCGGTCCCGGCGACTTCGAGTCGGTCCACGCGGGATTCGACACCTCGTACGCGAACCGGGATCCCGAACCGGCTCGTGCCCCTCGATGCCGTTCGTGAACTCGAGCGCGAGGGCGCCATCGGGCATGTGCATGACCGCTTCTACACCACGAGCGGCGTCGACACCCCGGTCGCCGTCGCCGCACGCCACGGGCAGGAGATCGCGGCCGAACTCCGTGAGGCGGAGATCGGGGCGGTGATCCTCACCGGCACCTGAGGAACAGGCACGCGTTGCGGGGCAACGCTGGCGAAGGAGTTCGAGAGAGAGGGCATACCGACGGTGTTCATCACGGCGTTGCCGACGATCGCGCAGATGGTGGGGGCCAATCGCATCCTGCGCGGCGTCGCCGATCACGAACCCCACGGGGGATCCCTCGCTCGCTGCCGACGACGAGCGAGCGATGCGCCTGCGGCCTCATCCGGCGTGCGCTCGAGATGCTCGCAGTCGAGGTCGAGCCGCGGACGGTCTGGGAGCTCGGGCCGTGACACCACGGCCGCGGTCACCGGTGCGTCGTTCGTGCTCGAGCACGTGCCAGACCTCGTGCGCCACGGTTCGAAGCCCCGTCGGGAACCGGCGCAGCTGCAAGCGCTCGGCGCCGCGCTCCGCACCTTCGACGAGGCCGTGTCCTATCCGCCGAACCAGGTGTTCATCGGGGCCCTCGGGCCCGAGGACCTGTGGACACGACCGCGCGAGTGGTGGCGGCACCCGGTCGAAGGGGCCATCGACCCGGGGCGAGCACGGCGAGGTGATGCCGCAACCTGCCTTCTACGAGCTGCTCGCCGCGGTCGACCAGTTCGAGCTGATGCAGCCCGGCGCGGATCCGGGTCCGGGCGAGCTCGCCCTCTTCCAGGACGGTGAGGTCGTGGGCGCGTTCGCCGGCGACCACGCCGGACGACGAGTCGCTCTCGGCGGACGTCCTGCTCGAGAACCTCGCGGTGAAAGCCAGCGGCGTGCACGCGCTCGCGGACCTGCTCGCTCGCACGGGCGTCGACCCGGCCTCGATCACCTACGCGATCGGATGCGGGGAGGAGGCGGTCGGGCGACCGCTACCAGCGCGGGGGCGGCAACGTCGCGAAGGCGATCGCCGAGGCATGTGGGCTCTCGCGCGCGAGCGCCGATGGACGTGAAGTCGTTCTGCGCCGCACCCGTGCACGCGCTCGTGCTCGCGGCCGCGCTGATCGAGGCCGGGATCGAGGAACGCGTCGTCGTGCGTGGCGGGTGGGTCTCTCGCGAAGCTGGGCATGAAGTTCGAAGGGGCGCTCGCGAAGGGCTTCCCCATGCTCGAGGATGTCCTGGCGGGGATGGCGGTGCTGCTGGAGCGTGCCGACGGCGCGGATGCCCCGATCATCCGGACGGACGCCGATCGGTCGCATGCCGGTCGAGGCCGGCGCTGCGCCCCAGGCCCAGCTCGAGTCACTCGTCGGTGCTCCGCTCGACGCGCTCGGCATCCCGATCACGGGCGTGGGTACGTACGCGACCGAGATCCACAACCCGGAGATCACCCAACCGCAGGGGGGCGGCGACGTGCCGGACCGCAACTACAAGATGCTGGCCGGCCTCGGGGTGGTGCGAGGCGAGCTCGAGCGGCACGACATCGGGGGGTTCGCGCGCGCCCACGGGCTACCGGGCTTCGCGCCCACGCAGGGGCACATCGCCAGCGCGGTGCCGTGGCTGCCGCATGCGCTGACGCGGATGCGGACCGGGGACCTGCACCGAACGATGCTGATCGCGAAGGGCTCGCTGTTCCTCGGCCGGCTGACCCGGCTCTGGGACGGCGCGTCCGTGACCCTCGAGGCATGAGAGGAGCCCGATGATCGACGCGACCGTCGAGACGTTCGATGAACTGGTCCGAGAAGGGGAAGTGCTCATCGACATCTGGGGTCCGCAGTGCCGACCCTGCATCGCCCTGATGCCGGCCGTCGAGGCGCTCGAGCAGATCCACCCGAGCCGTGCGGTTCGTCAAGGTGAACGCGCCCGAGAACCGGAAGGTCTGCCGCGACCTGCGGGTGGCGGGGCTGCCCGCGTACCTCACGATGCGCGACGGGGTCGAGGTCGAGCGGCTCACGGGCAAGGGCACGACCCCCGAGCAGATCGAGGCGGCGATCGTCCGACTGCTCGGGGTGCGCCGGCGGTAGGCCCGCCGGTCCCCGAGCATCTGCGAGGGCAGCGACGTCCCCACGACGACGGACCGGATCGATCAGACGGAGGGAGGTGAGGGCAACGTGGATCTCAGCGGCAAGTGGGTGATCGCGCTCGGCGAGCGCGACAGCGTGCCGGGCGAGGCGATCGCCGAGGTGGCGCGCAGCGCGGGCGCCGAGGTGATCGAGGTGCGCACCGAGTGCTTCGTCTGAACGGCGTCGGGTGCCATGGACCCGGAGAACCAGGCGCTGATCAAGCGGATCGTCGAGGAGCGGGGCGCCGAAGACCTCGTGGTGATGCTCGGCGCCGGCGGACGCGGAGGCGGTCGAGGTGGCCGCCGAGACCGTCCGCGACGGCGATCCGGCCTGGGTGGGTCCGTTGGCAGGGGTCCAGTTGGGACTCCCCGTGCTGCACGTGTTCGAGGACGAGGTGAAGGACGCAGGCCGACGCCGCCGTCTACGAGCGAGAGATCGGCTTCTTCGCGATGACCCTCGACGTCGACGAGGTGAAGGAGGCGATGCGTGCGGGCCCGACGGGAGCGGTAGCGGTTCAGCGGATCAGGAGGGGTGCCGCTCCGTGATCGGGTCATCGGGGCCGGGCAGCGGTGGGGCGTCGGCCTCGTCATACCAACCGCCGCCACCTAGCTCACCCCCGTCGACGATCAGCGTCTGCGCGCTGATGAAGCGCGCGTCATCGCTCGCGAGGAACAGCACGGCCATCGCCTGGTCGCGCGGCGTGCCCGCGTGGCGGAGCGGGATGCGCCCGAGGTAGCGCCGTTCGAGCTCGCGCTCGGCGGGATCACCGGTCCAGGCGGCCTCCGCCTCCGGGGTGACGGTCTCGCCCGGTGCGACGCAGTTCGCGCGGATGCCGTGGTGGCCCATCTCGTGCGCGTACGCCTTCGTGAGCGCCACCAGCGCCGCCTTCGACGCGTTGTAGATCGACTCGGGCGACTCGTTCTGGAAGGCGTTCGCGCTGGCGATGTTCACGATCGTGCCGGCCGCACCGCGATCGATCCAGTGGCGGCAGGCCGCCTGCATCGTGAGCATCGGTGCGCGAACGTTCACCGCGAACGTCGCGTCGAACGCGTCCGCCGTGACATCGAGCGCGGGACCGTCGGGCTGGGCGCCCGCGTTGTTCACCAGCACGTCGAGGCCGCCGAGCGCCCGGATCGCCGCGGCGACGACCCCGCGCGCCCCCGCGACCTGACGCAGGTCGGCCACGTGCGTCGCGAGGCGGTCCGCCGCAGGGTGGGTCGCCGTGAGCTCCCCGAGGCCGGTCTCCAGCACGTCCGTGGCCAGCACCGTGGCCCCCTCGTCGAGGAACGCATCGACGATGCCGCGGCCGATGCCCCGTGAGGCTCCCGTCACCACCACCCGCCGTCCTTCGAACCGCATGTGATCGCCTCCCTCATGTACCCGTGTCGACGCTGCTGATCGTCGCATCCTCCAGCGCTCGGTCGTCGAGCTCGATGCCGAGGCCCGGTCCCTCCGGCCCGTGCACCCTTCCGGCGGCGTCCGTGCGGATCGGGTCGCGCACGCCGTGTTCGAACGGTTCAGGCGGCACGGCCTGCTCGAAGAACGAGGTACGGCCGAACGCGAGCGCGACGTGCAGGTTGGCCGCCTGGATCAGCGTGTGCCCGTAGCTGATGAGCTCCACGTCGAGACCGGCGTCGTCGGCCACCCGCATCAGCTCGCGCGCGGCGGTCGGCCCGCCCGCGAACGACACGTCGAACCGCAGGGCGTCCCACGGCGGGTCGTGGAGCAACTCCTGGATCAGCCGAGCGTCCCAGAGCGCGTCGCCCGCGGCCAGCAGCGGCACCCCGGGCACCCGTTGCCGGAGCCATCGGTAGCCGCCGACGTCGGGATCGGGCAGCGGCGCCTCGAACCATCGGGCGCCGACGTCAGCGCAGGCGCGGGCGACCGTCTCGGCGCCTCCCCGCCCGTACCTGCCCTCCGCGTCGTGCATCACGATGAGTTCGGGGAACGCTCGCCGCACCGCGCGGAGGAGGCCGGCGTCCCGTTCGGGGTCCCCCCACGCATGCAGCTTCACCGCCGTGGATCCCGCCGCCGAGAGGGCCTCGATCGAGGCGAGGTAGGCGTCCTCGTCCTCGTGCAGGGCGAGCGATGCGTAGGACGGCAGCGAGCCGGCCGTCGGCGAGCCCGCCATCAGTTCCCGCAGTGGACGGCCCACGCGTCGGGCGCCGAGATCCCAGAGCGCGATGTCGATCGCCGACCGGGGGGCCGGGGGGAACGGCGACGTGCCGTCCTCGCTCAGCGATCGACGCCACGAGGTCGCGTTCTTCGGCCTCGATCCCGATGAGGCGCGGGACGATCGTCCTCAGGGTCTCGAGGGGCGCCAGGTCCCAGGTCCCGAACGAGTCCGAGTCGTAAGCCCCCACCCCGCTCCCGCCGTCGGCATCGGTGATGCGCACGAGGGTGGTCGTGGTGAAGACCTCCTCCGAGCGGGCGGTGTACCTGAATCGCTCCACGTGGGGGGCGATCGCCAGGACCACCACGCGCGCCGATCTCAGCCATCGTCGTCCCGCGCGCGCCGGCCTCGTCGATGGTCAACAGTTGACATCTCCATGCTAGGCTCGCCCGCATGACCGACCCCGTCGTCCACGCTGCGGCCGCTGAGAGCACCACGCTCCCTCACGGAGGACGCCGCCGACGGGATCCGTGAGCAGATCCTTCGGGGCGGGTTCAAGCCGGGCGATCACCTGGTCGAGGCCAAGATCGCCCAACAGCTCGACATCAGCCGTGGCCCGGTGCGCGAGGCCTTCAAGTTGCTGCGGGCCGAAGGGCTGCTGAAGGAGGAGCCCCGGCGCGGCACCTTCGTCGTGAGCCTCACGGCCCAGGACGTCCGCGATATCTACGGCCTGCGCGCCGCCCTGGAGGGTCGGGCGGCGCGGTTGCTCGCGCGGTCGCAAGAACCTGCGGCCATGACCGACCTGCGCGCCGCTCGTCGGCGCGATCGACGCCGCCGTGGCTTCGGGCGATGCGGTCGCGGTGAGCCGCGCGGATCTGGCGTTCCACGAGACGCTCTGCCGGCTCTGCGGCAACGCCCGCATCCATGAGGTCTTCATGCGGTACGTCCCGACGCTCCGCGGATTGCTCCGCCTCGACGAGCAGGTCCTCGGCTCGCTGGAGGAGATCTCGGCGCAGCACCGGCGGCTCGTCGAGGCGATCGAGGCCGGCGACGAGGATGATGCGGCACGGCTGCTGAGCGAGCACGCGGAGCAGGCCGGCGACCTGATCGCCGGGGTCGTGGCCTCGAACGAGTGATCGGGGCCTCGGATCGAGACCGAGGCTCCGGGACCGTCGCAGGGATGGGTAGATGATGCGCGCAGTCTCGCACCATCGGTCAACGGTTGACAATCTGCAACGTACGCGGCTACGGTCCGTCCGGGGCAAGCCGCCCGATGGCTCTTGACGACGATCGGAGGGTGCTCGATGTCGTGGACGCGGTTCGCGCGGGGTCTCGCGGTCGTGGCGTGCCTGTCGCTCGTCGCGGCGGCATGCGGCGGGGGCGGAGGCGGGTCCGCCTCGCAGAGCGCCGGCGGCAGCGGCGGCGCCTCCGAGGATCCCTCCTCGATCACCGGGACGATCCGCCTCTACTCCTACTCCGACGGCTTCGACCCCGACTACATGAAGACGTTCTACGAGACGTATCCCAACATCGACCTGGAGACCGCATCGTTCGGCAGCAACGAAGAGGCCGTCGCGAAGATCCAGGCGGGGTTCCAGGCCGACGTCATCAACAGCTGCGTGGACGAGGCGACCTTGGAGATGGTGAACAAGGGCATGTATCAACCCCTCGACACCTCGCGCCTCGAGAACTGGGACGACATCTTCCCCCTGATGAAGCCCTGCCCGGCGTGACCGTCGACGACAAGGTCTACATCGTCCCCGTGGACGCCGGGACCGCGGGCATCATGTACAACGCCGACGTCATCAAGACGCCTCCCGATTCCTGGACCGATCTGTTCGATCCCGCAGTACGCGGGCCGTGCGTCGATGGAGAACCTCGCGATCACGGCCCTCGACATCGGGGCGCTCGCGAACGGGATCTCCGACCCGCTCTCGATGACGTCGGATCAGCTCGCGATGGTCACGCAGTTCCTCAAGGACCACCGCAGCCAGTTCCGCACCTTCTACAACGGCGACGCGGAGGTCGAGGGCGCTGTTCAAGTCGGGCGAGGTCGTGATCTCCTCGGGGTACCCGGGCGACGCGAAGCTGATGCGCAAGAAGGACGGGATGAACGTCGCAGTTCGCCGTCGGCGAAGGAAGGCCAGATGCTGTGGACCTGCGGCTACGGCATCAGTCCCGACATCGACCCCGCGAACCTCGACGCGGCCTACGCCCTGCTCAACTGGTACACGAGCCTTCCGCCGCAGATCTACGCGGCCACGAACTTCAACTACCTGACGTCGAACGAGGGCATCCTCGACGCGGTGCCCCCCGACCGTCGTCGAGGAAGCCGCCCTCGATTCGCTGTACAACCTCGGACAACGCGATCCCGGCGAGCCCGCCCGATGATCGGGACGCCTGGGTCGCCGCCTGGACAGAGGTGAAGGCCTCCTAGTGGCGACGCAGGCGGTCGAGGGCCGCCGGGGCCGTGCTGGCCGGGACGTCCGGTGCCACGCGATGGCGCTCCGGCGCCGCGCGGTCAACCGCGGGGGGTGGCGGGTCGTTCCTCACCGTCGTGGGCCTCATGCTCTTCGGGCCGCTCCTGATCCTCGTGCTGTTCTCGTTCAACGACTCGAGCGTCCTCGCGCTTCCCGCTGGAGGGCTTGACCACGCAGTGGTACACGCGACGCGCTTCGGACCCGCCGCTCCGCGAGCGCGCTCGTCGAACTCGTTCTTCGTCGCGTTCGATCGTGGCGCCGCTCTGCCTGGTGCTCGGCACGCTGGCCGCCTTCGGGCTCACGCGCTTCCGCTTCCGGGGTCGCGGGGCGGTGGGCGGGCTCGTCGGCGCGCCGCTGGTCCTGCCGTGGCTCATCATCGGCATCGCCGCGCTCATGGCCTACGTGCGCGTGCCGACATCAACCTGAGCTGCGCACCGTGATCGCGACCCAGACCGTCTGCACGTTCCCGCTGGTGACCGCGATCGTCGCCGCGCAGCTGTTCCGGTTCCAGAAGGTGCAGGAAGAGGCGGCCATCGACCTCGGCTGCTCGCGGCATGCAGGTGCTGCGCTACATCATCCTGCCGCACATCGCCCCGGCCCTGGCGGCGGCCGCGATCTTCGCGTTCACCTGGTCGTTCAACAACTACGAGATCAGCGCCTTCACGCTCGGCTTCCAGCAGACCTTCCCGGTGTGGGTGTACTCGTCGGTGCGCAACCCCGACCACACCGCCGTCGTGAACGCGATCTCCGACGTTGATCTCGGTGGCGCAGGTCGCTGCTGATCTGGTTCGCCCTGCAGGCTGCTGCGCGTTCCCGTCGGCGGCGACGCGACGCGCCGAGCATGATCGCCGGGACCGAGGCCGATCGCGGCGACGGCGAGGACCTGATGGCGGCCGTCGGCGAGTCGCCGGGATCGGGGCCGGACCGGCAAGCGCCGCGCCGGCCGAGGCACGCGACCGGAGCCGCGCGCGGTGCCTTCGGCATCCTGTTCGCGCCCGGTCACGCTGCTCGTCGTGCTGTTCCTCGTGCCGTTGCTGATCATGGTGCATGATGAGCGTGCGTGAAGTTCCCGCCGACGCGAACAGCGGCTACACGCTCGAGCACTACGTCGAGGTGCTCACGAACCCGCTCAACCCCCATATCGCGTGGACCACGCTCGTGATCGCGACCACCTCGATGGTCGATCATGCTCGTCGATCGCGCTGCCGCTCGCCTACTTCATGGTCTTCAAGGCCGGGAAGTGGGAGCTCTTCCTGCTGCTGGCGCTGGTGCTCGCCGACGAGCTCGCGCCCGGTCGTCAAGGTCTACGCCTGGCAGGTGATCCTCGGCCGCAACGGCATCGTGAACTGGCTGATCCCGGGCCCCCCGGTCGAGTGGCTGCTGTTCAGCAAGTTCGCCGTGATCCTCACCCTGCCGACCACGCTACATCACGTACACCACGATCCCGATCTACGCGGCGATGAAGGCGATCGACCCGTCGATGTTCGAGGCGGCGACCGACCTGGGCGCGGGCTGGTGGCATGCAGGCGCGCACGATCCTGATCCCGCTGGCGGCCCCCGGCATCTTCGTCGCGATGATCCTCGTCTACATCCCGATGCTCACCGACTTCGTCACCTCCGGACATCGTCGGCGGAACCGGGTCCTACATGATGGGCCAGCGGGTGCGCGACCTGATCCTCGGCCAAGGGGACTGGGGCGCGGGGTCCGCGCTGAACTTCATCCTGCTCGTCGCTGTCGGTCGTGCTGTCCGCTGGTCGCCTACCGGCTCGCCCGATTGAACAGGATCGAGGCATGAGCGCCGAAGCCGTCACGGCGGCGAGCGCAGGACCACGAGGGCGAGATCGTCGTCGACTCGCGTGACGAAGCGCTTCGACGACGTCGTGGCCGTCAACGACGTGTCGATCACGATCCCGGGCGGCGAGTTCTTCTCGATGCTCGGCCCGAGCGGCTGCGGCAAGACGACGACGCTGCGCATGATCGCCGGCTTCGAGGCGCCCGACGCCGGCCGCATCCTGCTGCAGGGCGGCGACGTCACGCACGTGCCGCCGGCCAAGCGGAACGTGAACATGGTGTTCCAGGCCTACGGGCTGTTCCCGCACATGACGGTGGCCGAGAACGTCGCGTTCGGCCCGAGGATCAAGAAGCTCGGCGCGCGAGGAGACGCGCGAGTCGCGTCGCGCGAGGCGATCCGCACCGTGCGGCTCGACGGGCTCGAGGACCGCCGGCCCGGGCCAGCTCTCCGGGCGGCCAGCAGCAGCGGGTCGCGCTCGCGCGCGCGCTCGTGAACCAGCCGGCGGCCCTGCTGCTCGACGAGCCGCTGGGCGCGCTCGACCTCAAGCTGCGCAAGGAGATGCAGCTCGAGCTCAAGGAGCTCCAGCAGCGCACGCGGCACCACGTTCGTCTACGTCACGCACGACCAGGAGGAGGCGATGACGATGAGCGACCGCATCGCCGTCATGAACGGCGGCGTGGTCGAGCAGCTCGCGACGCCGCGCGAGCTCTACCAGCGTCCCGGCCACGCCGTTCGTCGCCGGTTTCATCGGCACGTCGAACCTGATCGCGCTGCGCGTCGACCGCGCGACGACGGGCTGTCGCCATGGACCTGGGCGAGGGCGAGCGCATCCTTGCGCGTCGACCGGATGGCGCGACAGGCGCGCGACCGATGCCAGATCACGGTGCGCCCGGAGTAGATCAAGCTCGGCGAGCGGGCGACGCGGAGGGCCGGCGCCTCCGCGTGGGCGGCACGGTGGTCGACGTCGTCTACCTCGGCTCGATGACCCAGCTCATCGTGCTGCTGCGCGACCGGCGAGCGCCTCACGGTGCATCGGCTGAACGACGAGGTCGACGCCGACGAGCCCGCGGCCGGGCGACCGGTCATGCTGCACTGGGCCGCCGAGCACAGCTTCGTCGTCGGCTCCGCGGCCCGCCGACGACCGCGGCGCCGACCGCCGAGCGACGTAGACGGCGAGGGAGGGGACACCATGGCGACCGAGATCGGCATCGCTCATGCGGCCGAGCAGATCGTCGCCGACTCGAAGCGCTACACGCTCTTCGACTGGCAGGCCCAGTCGAAGGTCGCGCCGCTCGCGATCGACCGCGCCGAAGGCGTGTACATGTACGGCGTCGACGGCCGGCGCTGGCTCGACTTCAGCTCGCAGCTGATGGGCGTGAACATCGGCCACGGCGACAAGCGGGTCACGGAAGCGATCGCGCGGCAGGCCGAGAAGCTCGCCGTACATCTCGCCGTTCCAGGCGTTCGAGGGCCGCGCGCGTGCTGGGCAAGCGGCTCGCGGAGTCTGTGGCCCGGCGACATCGAGAAGACGTTCTTCACCCTCGCCGGCGCCGAGGCGAACGAGAACGCGGTGAAGATCGCGAAGCTGGTCACGGGGCGGCAGAAGGTCCTGGCGCGCTACCGCAGCTACCACGGCTCGACGTACGGCGACGATGACGCTCACGGGCGACCCGCGCCGCTGGCCGAACGAGCAGCCGCCGATGCCGGGCGTCGTGCACGTGCTCGACCCGTACCACGGGCCGCAGCGCGGGCTTCGACGACGCGCGAGACCGCGCTCGCGCTGCTGGAGGAGACGATCGAGCTGGAGGGGCCGGAGACGATCGCGGCGTTCATCCTGGAGCCGGTGACCGGCACGAACGGCATCCTGATCCCGCCCGACGGCTACCTGCAGGGCGTGCGCGAGCTCTGCACGACGCACGGCATCCATGCTGATCGCCGACGAGGTGATGTGCGGCTGGGGCCGGACCGGCGAGTGGTTCGCGGTCGACCACTGGGACGTCGTGCCCGACCTCATCACGACCGCCAAGGGGCTCACGTCGTCGTACGCGCCGCTCGGCGCGGTCGGGCTGGCGCCGCACGTCGCCGCGTACTTCGAGGAGAACGTGTTCTGGGGTGGGCTCACCTACAACACGCACCCGCTCGGCGTGGCCGCCGCGATCGCGGCCGTGCAGGTGATCGAGGACGACGACCTGGTGGGCAACGCCAAGCGGCTCGAGCCGGTCATGCGGGCCGCACCACGAGGAGCTCGCCGCCAAGCATCCGAGCGTGGGCCGCCACCGCAACATCGGCCTGTTCGGGATCCTGGAGCTGGTGAAGAACGCGGAGACCCGTGGAGCCGCTCAGTCCGTTCAACCAGATGAACGAGACGATGCAGCGGCTGAACCGGTACCTCGTCGACAACGGGCTCGCCACGTTCATCCGCTGGTGGAACGTGATGACGAACCCGCCGCTGTGCATCAACGAGGAGCAGCTCGCCGAGGGGTTCGAGATCATCGACCGGCGCGCTCGACGATCGCCGACGCGGCGATGGAGCCCTGAGGCCGTGGCGCGACGCACGGATCGGCTTCATCGGCCTCGGCATCATGGGCAAGCCCATGGCGCGCAACCTGCTCGCCGCCGGGTACGAGCTCACCGTGCACTCGCGGAGCCCGGCGCCCGGTCGACGAGCTCGTGGCCGCCGGGCGCGACCCGGCCGACGGGCCCGCCGCGGTGGCCGCCGGCGAGCGACATCACCATCACGATGCTGCCCGACACGCCCGACGTCGAGACAGGTGCTCAGGGGCCCGGGCGGGGTGCGTCGAGGGACGCCGCGGAGGGGTCGCTCGTGATCGACATGAGCTCGATCGACCCCGAGCCCACCCGGACGATGGCAGCGTCGCTTCGCCGAGGCCGGGGTGGCGATGCTCGACGCTCCGGTCAGCGGCGGGGAGCGGGGCGCGATCGACGGGACGCTCTCGATCATGGTCGGCGGGCGAGGTCGACGCGTTCGCGCGCGCGGAGCCGATCCTCGATGTGCTCGGGGCCAACATCGTTCACGTCGGACCGAGCGGGCGCCGGCCAGGTCTGCAAGGCATGCAACCAGCTCGTGGTCGGCGGCCACGATCGAGGCCGTCGCCGAGGCGCTGCTGCTGGCCGAACGCTCCGGCGTGGATCCCGCCAAGGTGCGGGAGGCGATGCTCGGGGGGTTCGCGGGCTCGAAGATCCTGGAGGTGCACGGCCAGCGGATGCTCGACCGACGCGTTCGAGCCCGGGTTCCGGATCCGGCTGCACCGCAAGGACGCGCGGATCGTCGAGGACGCCGCCGCCGAGACCGGGACGCCGATCCCCGCCTTCGCGGTCGTCGCGGAGCAGCTCCAGCAGGCCGTCGACGCGGGCGACGGCGACCGCGACCACGCGGCGCTCTACGCCGAGCTGGTGCGGGAGGCGCCTCCCCAGAGATGACGTCCCCGACCTCAGAGAGCGAGGCGCTCGCCGGCGTGCTCGCGGCCGCCCCCCTCGATTCAGCGAGGCGGAGGTGGCGCGGATCGCCCGCGAGGTCTTCGGCTTCGACGGGGTCATGGAGCGTGCGTTCCAGAGCGAGCGCGATCAGAACTTCCTCCTCGCAGGCGACGCCGGCCTCCGGCGCGTCCTGAAGATCTCCAACGGTGGTGAGGACCCTGGCGTGCTCGACATGGAGGTCGGCGCCGCCCTCCATGCACGCCGGATAGATCCCGCGCTCCCTGTCGCCCGCCCGTTGCCGAGCGCCGCGGATCCCACGACATACGTCGGCTCGGCGGTGGATGAACGAGCCGCGATGCACATGGTGCGCCTGTACGAGTTCCTGCCGGGGCGAGGGTCGGTCGACGGCATGGAGCTGGACCACCGGGCCTTGTGGGCTTACGGCGAGACCCTCGCGCGCCTGGGCCGGGCGCTCCGAGGCTTCTTCCACCCCTCGGCCGACCGCGTTCTGCTGTGGAGCGTCGAGCACTGCCTGTTGCTGCGCCCGATGACGGACGCCATCGACGATCCGGGGCGGCGCGTGCTCGTTCGCGAGATCTTCGATCGGTTCGAGACGCACGTCGCGCCGCGCTGGCCCGGGCTCCGGGCCCAGGTCGTCCACGGCGACCTGACCCTGGACAACGCGCTCCTCGACGACGCCGACCGCATCACGGGGATCGTGGACTTCGGCGACATGTCGCACACCGCGCTCTTCGCCGACCCGGTGTCGGCGCTCGACTCGGTGCTGGCGATGCGCAGGGGCGACGACCTGTTCCGGGCGGCGGCGGCGCTCCTCGACGGCTACGGCTCGGTGACGCCCCTCGAGGTCGAGGAACGGGCCTTGATCGGCGACGCGCTCGCGGCGCGTCTCGCCCTCACGGTCACGATCTCGGCCTGGCGGGTACGGCGCTTCCCCGAGAACGCGGTCTATATCCAGGGCTGGGACCGGGAGTCGTGGAGCATCCTCGAACAGTTCGCCGAGCTCGGTCCCGAGGAGACGGCGCGGCGGTTGGGCGCCGCGGACCCACCTCCACCCACGGACGCGTTGATCGAGCGGCGTGCCCGCGTGTTCGGCACCGCGTTGGCTCCGCTCACCTACGCGACCCCGCTGCACCTGGTGCGGGGGAGCGGCGCGTGGCTCGAAGACGTCGAGGGCCGCCAGTACCTCGACGCGTACAACAACGTCCCGGTCGTGGGGCACGCGCATCCCCGCGTCGTCACCGCGATCGCGGAGCAGGCGCGAGCCCTGAACACGAACCTCCGCTACCTCCACCCCGCCGCGATCGAGCTGGCCGAACGGCTGGTGGCCTCCATGCCGGAGGGGTTGGGGCTCGACACGGTCCTGTTCGTGAACTCCGGGAGCGAGGCGACCGATCTCGCGTGGCGGATCGCGGCGGCCGCGGCCGGCAGCGACGGCGGCCTCGTGACGGAGAACGCCTACCACGGGGTCACCACGGCCACGACGGCGCTCTCACCGGAGGAATGGCGGGGTGGGTGGCGCCCCGATCACGTCGAGCCGTTCGTTCCGCCGGATGCCCGGCGGTTCGAAGGCGAGGAACAGGAAGGAGTCCCGCTCGAGACCGCCATGGGCGCAGCCGTCGGCGACGCGATCGAGCGGCTGGCCACACGTGGGCACCGCCCGGCCGCTCTGTTCCTCGACACCGCCTACACCAGCGACGGCATCCTCACGCCCCCGCCCGCTTACCACGCCGAGGTGGCGCGCCTCGCGCGCGCGGCGGGCGCATCGGTCGTCGCCGATGAGGTCCAGGCCGGCTACGGACGCTCGGGGGAGCACCTGTGGTCGTTCATGGCGGTCGGACTCGATCCGGACCTCGTGACCCTGGGCAAGCCCATGGGGAACGGGCACCCGGTGGCCGCCGTGATCGCTCGGCGGGCGGACGTCGACCGGCTGGGCGCGACGGCGGAGTTCTTCAGCACGTTCGGCGGCAACCCAGTAGCCATGGTGGCCGGGCTTGCCGTCCTCGACGTCATCCGAGATGAAGGTCTCGTTGCCCACGCGGCCGCGATGGGATCCCGACTCCGTGAGGGGCTCGCTCTGCTCGGGGAGCGCCATGGGCGGGTGGCCGGGGTGCGGGGCCGCGGCCTGCTGCTGGGCGTGGAGATCGTGCGCGACGATGGCTCGGGAGCCGCCGACCCCGGATCCGCCGCACGCGTGCTGGAGACCGTCCGCGACCATGGCGTGCTTGATCGGCTCCACGGGCCCCCACGACAACGTGCTGAAGATCCGGCCGCCGCTCGTGCTCGGTCCCGAGGACGTCGACCTGATCGTGCGGGCGATCGGCGAGGCGCTGGGCGCGCTGACCTGAGGGCACGGGTGGGCAGTGGGCGGAGTGACGTGATCGGCCCCAAGGTCCTCCGATAGGCTGCCCGCGCATGGCCGACATCTCGATCCGTTCCATCGGCGCCGGAGAGCTCGAGCGGTTCATGGAGGCCGAGGGCCTCGCGTTCCAGGAGCATCCGAGCGAGGAGGACGTCGCACGCGAACGCCTGCTCGCCGAGCCCGACCGGTACTTCGTGGCGCTCGAGGGCGAAGGATTCGTCGGCACCGCCGGGGCGTGCTCGACGATGCTGACGGTGCCCGGCCACCGCTCCGTGCCGGCCGCCGGCATCACCGCGGTGGGGGTCCTGCCGTCGCATCGGCGACAGGGGATCAACACGGCGCTCATCGCCAGGCTGCTCGATCAGGCGTCTGAGAGGGGCGAGCCGCTGGCGTTCCTGTGGGCTTCGGAGGCCTCGATCTACCGTCGCTTCGGCTTCGGTTCGGCGTCGATGGTCATGGAGCTCGAGGTGCCGACGGACCACGGCGGATTCGTGGGAGGGGTCGACCTCGGTGGCCGGATCCGGGTGCTGCCCCGTGACCAGGCCCTGCCGGCGATGCGCCCCGTCTACGAACGTGTCGCCGCATCGCGCCCCGGGATGATCGCGATCGAGGACCGGTGGTGGGCGTGGCTCTTCGCGGAACGGGAACGGGACCGGGGGACGCCGCCCTTCTACGTCGTGCACGAGGATGGCGACGGCATGCTCGACGGCTACGTCGAGTACCGCGTCCAACACGTGTGGGTGCACAACGTCTCACGCAGCGAGGTCGACCTGCGCCAACTGATCGCTTCGAACCCCGTGGCTTCCGCCGCGCTCTGGCGGTACCTACTGGACCTCGATCTCGTGGCGACGGTGAAAGCGTGGGACCGTCCGATCGACGAGGATCTGTTGCTGTTCGCCGCCGAGCCGCGGCGGCTCAACGCGACGCTCGTCGACGGGCTCTGGGTGCGACTCCTCGACGTGGCCGCGGCGCTCGAGGCTCGTGGATATGCGAGCGACGGGGACATCGTCTTCGATGTCCACGATGCGTTCCGACCAGCGGAGTCGGGTCGCTTCGAGCTCGTCGTGCGCGACGGCGCGGGGAAGGTGGGACGGACGGATGTCCAGCCGCATATCGCTTGCGACATCGAGGCGTTGGGCGCCACGTACTTGGGCGGCACCGAGTTCCGTCGGCTCGCCCGTGCGCAGCGTGTGCGGGAACTCGTGCCCGGCGCTCTCGTCCGCGCGGACGCGATGTTCAACGCCGACCCCGCTCCGTGGTTCGGATTCACCTTCTGAACGGGTCGAGCTCAGTTGGCTCTCCCGCCCGCTCGTGTGCCCTGGTTCGGGTCGCGACGATGAGGGAGGCGATCTGGTCATCAGATCCGCTGAGTGAGGTGCGTCCGACCCGCGAACGTATGAGGCGCGTATCACGTCGTGCCTGTTCAGGCAGCCCAGCTCGATGCCGAACAGATGTTCGTGTCAGAGCAACCCCGCACACTCAGGCACAACCGAAGACAGGACCGATCGCCTTGACCTCCCCCTTCCCCGTACTGCCTGCGTGGCGCGAGCGTCACCGATGATGGACCAAGTTGTCCTCGTGACGGCGATGGTCGAGGCTGCCGAGACGATCACGGTGCTCACCGGGGCGGGCATCAGCACCGACTCGGGCATCCCGGACTACAGGGGTCCTCAAGGGGTGTGGACGACGAACCCCGCATCGATGCGCCTGGTCAGCATCGACGCCTACCTGGCCGACCCGCAGGTGCGCATCGACGCCTGGCAGGAGCGGCTGCACCACCCCGCGTGGACCGCGTCCCCGAACACCGGCCATCGAGCGCTGGTGGACCTGGAGCGCGCCGGGAAGCTCCGCGCGCTCGCGACCCAGAACATCGATGGGCTGCATCAAGCGGCGGGATCGCGGGCCGTGCTCGAGCTCCACGGCACGATCCGACAGGCCAAGTGCCTGGAGTGTGGCGCCCGGACGCCGATGCAGGAGCAGCTGGATCGCGTGCGTGCCGGCGAGCCCGACCCGCCGTGTGCGGCCTGCGGCGGCATCCAGAAGTCGGCGACGGTCGCGTTCGGTGAACAGCTCGACGGGACGGTCCTGCGGAAGGCGATCGAGGCGGCCGGGTCGTGCCAGGTGTTCCTGGCGATCGGGACGTCGCTCGCCGTGCAGCCCGCGGCATCGCTCTTCGACATCGCGCAGGGCGTCGGGTGCGAGCTGCATGATCATCAACGCCGACCCCACGGTCTACGACGAGAGCGCGGACGCGGTCGTGCACGCTCCGATCGGCGAGGCCCTCCCGGCGATCGTCGGCGCGGCGCTCGCGGACGGGGGACCGTCATGAAGCCGAGCTTCGATGACCGGGGATACCCGCTGGATCCGTACGCCGAGGTCGTTCCCGGGCTGTTCATGGCCGATGAGACCCTCTGGCCGGAGGATGTCGCCTACCGGGGCTTCGACGCCCAGTACGACGCCTGCGGCTGGGAGCGAACGCAGTACGCGCCGCGGTGGTTCGCCTACACCTTCCTACCGATGGATGACGTGCCTTGGGTCTCGGACGCGGCCCGCGTCCATGAGATCGGCGAGGAGATCGCGGCTCGCGTGCGCGACGGGGAACGCGTCTTCGTGAACTGCGCGGCAGGTCTCAACCGCTCGGGGCTGCTCGTCGGCCGCGCGCTGATCGCGCTGGGGCACGCGCCCCTGGAAGCGATCCGGCTCGTGCGCCAGGCCCGCGGCCCGCACGCGTTGTCCAACGTCGTGTTCGCGGGGTGGCTGACGAACGGCGATCGCGGATCCGTCCGACCGACGTCGATCCGCGTCGGAGGCCGGGTCGTCGGGAGGAACGGGTGACCTTCTCCGACTTCGCCGAGGTCGTGCCGGGGCTGTACATCGGGTCGCATCCGGAGCCTGAGGATCCCTTCGAGCTCGGTGCCACCGTGGTCGTCTCCCTCACATCGGGCACGTCTGCACGCGCGGTCCCGCGGAACGGCGTGTTGATCCACTGGCCGCTCGAGGACGGTCCGATCCCGCAGCCCGAGATCCTCGACTGCCTCGCCACCTTCATCGACACCACCCTCCGGGTGAGCGCCGCCGTGTACGTCCACTGCCAGGCAGGAATGAACCGCTCGGCGCTGGTCGTTGCGCGCGTCCTCATGGCGAGAGGTATCAGCGCGGTCGATGCCATCGACCTGGTCCGACAGCGACGGAAGGACTCCTTGAGGGACGAGTACGCCGACTGGCTCCTCGCGCATCCCTTCCGCGCGACGCCCCGGGTCCGATTCAAGCCGCGTCAGGATGCGCCGAAGCAGAACGGAACGGACCAACGAGGAGACGACGATGAGTGAGACCACGCTCGCCGCACCCGAGACGGCGGTTCCCGTTCACGAGCTCCTGAGCAGGGTCATCGAGATGCGCGGTTCCGACCTCCATCTGATGGCCGGCTCTCCTCCGTTGGTGCGGGTGCACGGCGAACTGGTCCGCCTCGACGAGTACGGCCCGATCCCGCCCCAGACGTTGCGCGAGACCGTCTACGGCGTGCTGCCGCAGAAGATGCGCGAGCGCTTCGAGCAGGACCTCGAGCTCGACACCTCGTACTCGCTGCCCGGGCGGGCGCGGTTCCGGCTCAACGTCTACCGCCAGCGCGACTCCGTCGGTGCGGTCTTCCGGTTGATCCCGTCGGAGATCATGAGCGTGGACGGACCTGGGCTCCCACCCGTGGTGTCGGAGCTCGCGCGGTTCCCCCGCGGGCTCGTGGTCGTGACCGGGCCGACCGGCTCGGGCAAGTCCACGACGCTCGCCGCGATGGTGAACGTCGTGAACGAGGAGCGCGCGGCCCACATCATGACCGTCGAGGACCCGATCGAGTTCCTGCACACGAACAAGCGCTCGGCGGTGAACCAGCGCGAGGTGGGCAACGACACGCACGGCTTCGCGGAGGCGACCAAGCACGTCCTGCGCCAGGACCCGGACGTGATCATGATCGGGGAGATGCGCGACCTCGAGACGATCTCGACCGCGATCACCGCCGCCGAGACCGGGCACCTGGTGTTCGCGACGCTCCACACGCAGGACGCGGCCGCAGACGATCGACCGCATGATCGACGTGTTCCCCTCCGAGCAGCAGCAGCAGGTGCGCGTGCAGCTCTCCACGACCCTGCAGGGCGTGGTGAGCCAGCAGCTGGTGCCCACGTTCGACGGCAACGGCCGCGTGGTGGCCGCGGAGGTCCTCGTGGTCACGCCCGCCATCCGCGCGATGATCCGTGAACGCCACGTGCACCAGATCCTCGGCGCGATGCAGACCGGGGGAGCGAGCGGCATGCAGACCATGGACGCCGCGCTGGCGCATCTCGTGAAGACCGGGCAGATCACCCGCGAGGCCGCCCTCGACCGTTGCCACGACGACAGGGAGCTCCAGAGGCTGATCTGAGCGCGATGCGCTCTTCGAACATCTGTTCGTGTCAGAGGTGTTGCGTACCTTTGCACAGCGAGACGTCACCCCCTGCTCCGCCGCCCCCGGGCGGAGGGCGACTCGCCGGTAAGGAGGTATCCCCCCGATGAAGCCTGCCTACGGCTCCATGCGCCGTGTCCACGACCGTTGGCGCGCCCGCCGCGACGGTCGCCGGGACGGACTGCTCGGCATCCCGACCCGCGACGAGGTGGCCTACCCGCCCGCGCTCCTGCAGATCGCGCGCCGCGCCGACGAGGCCCTCGCCGATCTCGCCCGTGAGTGGGCGGACCGCGTCGCGCGTCTCCGCGAGCACGCCGACACGCAAGCGCTCGAACTCCGCTCCGCGTCCGATGACGCCGATGTGGCCGCCGGCGCCGTAGCCGTCGCCGAGACGCGCAGCCGGACCTCTCAGGCCCGCGCTGACGAGTTCGCCGCCTCGAGCCCAGCCCGCGGCGTGGCCGCCCGCATCAGCCCGCGGGTGTACGCCGTCGCGATCGTCGCGATCCTCGTGGCGGAGTTCCCGCTGAACGCGATCGCGTTCCGTCTCTTCGGCGAGGCGGAGATCCTCACGTGGGTGATGACGGCGAGCCTGGCGTTCACGCTGGTCTTCTGCGCGCACGGCCTCGGCACGTTCCTGCGCGCCGAGCAGCCCACATGGCGGAGCGGCGTTGGATCGTGGTGCTCGTCGTGCTGCCGGTGCTCACGATCATCGCGATCGCGCTGATCCGCGCGCGCTACCTCTCGCTCGAGGCCGAGGTCACCGGACTCGAGGTCGCTCGGCCCGATGGTCGGGAGCCTCGTCTTCCTGGTGATCAACCTGCTCGTCTACACCGGCGCCACGATGCTGTCCTACCTCGCGCACGCGCCCCGCATGCCGGCGGCGGCCAAGGAGGCGGAGCGCGCGCAGACGCGAGCTCGGCGTCAGCGCAGACCCAGCTGAGGGACGCGACCCGGCGCGCGCGGCGCCACGAGGAGCAGCTCTCCCAGGCGGGTGTGGCGAGCGACGAGGCGCTGCAGGTGACGCGCGCTCGCGCGAGCGCCGTCGCCGCCTACCACCGAGGACTGATGGCGCAGTACTGCGCGGCGAACCTCCGGGCGCGCGGCAACCCCGAGGTGCCCGCGCGTCCTGCGCGAGCTGCCGCCGATCGAGATGCCGGCGGCTCTCGACGTGTCGGTGCGTTCCCGGCGGCGACGACCCGGCGCACGGGAACGGCGAAGCGTCTCGGGAGACCTTGGTCGCGTTGGGCGCGCGCATCGACGCGGAGGCGGCGCGATGAGCGCGGCGACTCCTCGTGGCGCTGCTCGCCGTGAGCCTCCTGACGGGGACCGGGTGTGCGGCCCTCTCCCGCGCGGCGGGCCGTGACCAGGCGCGCCCGCTCGTCGTCGTGCTCCTCGACGTCTCGCGCAGCACGCACGACGCGGAGGTGCGCGCCCGGTACCTCGACGCGTTCGCACGCGTGCTCGACGACGTGGAGGCGGAGCACGGCACCGTCGTCGCCGACGTGATCGACGACAACCCGCTCGCGCACTCGACGCTTCCCGATCCAGGCGACGTTCGAAGCCTGCGACCCCCTCACCGACAATCGGCTCACCTGTGAGGCGCGCGCCGCCCAGCTCCGCCGCGACGCGATGGACGCCGCGCGGGCGATCCTCGGGCGCACCTCCGAGGCATCGGGCACCGACATCTACGACGGGGTCGCCCTCGCGCAGCGGGTCTTCGACGCCTACCCCGAGGCCGGCACGCGCCGACTCGTGATCTGCTCCGACATGGTCGAGAACGCGAACGTCCGACCCGCCCGCAGCGACATCTTCGTGGCGTGATGGTGTACGTGGTGGGCGCCGGGGTTGTGGCGGGCGACGAAGCTGGCGCCGGAGCGGATCCTGGCGCTGCAGCGTTCGTGGCTCGCGTACTTCGCGCAGGCGGGCGCCGACCTGACCCCCGCGCGGTACGGGGCCACCCTGGTGCGCTTCCCGTGAGTTCCGTATCCTGCCGCGCATCGCGGCCCCGACGAGGATCTGCCGCTCTCGATCGAGCCGGTGATCGGGTGGCGGGTCTGGCGCCTGGTGCGCCGCCACGGGGTCCTGACGTTGATGGCGATCACGGCTCCGGAGCCCTGGCCGCCGAAGGACGTGATGCAAGCGGGATGTCGCCGCCACTCGTCGCACGCTGCCCCGGCGGCCGGCTGCACGTGCGGGCTGTACGCGGCGAGCTCGCCGAGGATCTCGCGCGCGCGGGCGTGTACGGCTACGTCGACGTCTGCGTGGTGGGCGCGATCGCGATGTGGGGCACGGTCGTGGAGCACCAGCGCGGCGCGCGCTCCGCGAAGGCGTATCCCGCGCGCCTCGCGCTCGTCTGCGGTCCGTGCCTGCGCGTGGGCCTCGTCACGAGCCCGTCGGTGGTGCTCGACGAGAACGGGCCGCTCACTGCGCTCTGCAGCTTCCATCAGAGGCGTCAGCGACGGCCGGGTCGGGCGGCGTCGGAGATCCACGCCGAACTGCTCGATACCTACGGCGTCGAACCGCTCCCGCGTTCGCGCATCGCGCGCCGCCCCCTCCGGCCGCAGGTATCACCCACGCGGCTGGTGGAGCTGGCGGCGACCCTCGTGGTCGGACTCTTCAAGCTCGCTTTCTTCCTGTTCATGGTTCCCATCGTGATCGGCGGACTGGTGCTTCTCCTCACGATGTTCCTGCAGATGGTCACGCTGGGGCGCTTCGGTCAGGGGCCCGTGGAGCCGGTGGTCTCGCCTCCCGCGATCGTCGCCGGGGCCGATGCGCTGAGGCCCGACGCCTCCGTGGCGCCGGGACCCTCCGCGGTATCTCCGATGCGCGGCATCGCGACGTCGCATACGAGGTCATTGACGAGGCCGCCCCCCGAGATCGCGTTCCTCTGCGGCATCGGCCGTGGTCACTCGGTCGAGCTCGTGCCATGTACGGACCGCTCGTCCGACATCGTGGGCTTCGCCCAACGCTCGTCGCCACACGGACGGGAGGCCGATTGCATCGACATGACGGACGCGTATTCGCGCGGCGCGCACTATTGGGTCTGTTGGACGACCTTCGAGCACGCCGACGTGCGCCCGTGGGCGACCACGCCCAACCCGTTCCTCGTGCCCGCGTCCGAAGGAGGAGCCGCCCATGGAGATCGGTGAACCGAAGGAGGTGCGAGAGATCGAGCCGGTCACCGTCCCCGTCCCGGAACCGATCGAGCTGCCCGAGCCGGCCGCGCCGCCGCTCGCGCCGGCTCGTCCGCACCCTTCCCACACTGCCCCCCTCCGCAACCATGGCAAGATGGGCTATGGCCAACATGACAGATCCAGCGCCCCCACGGTCTCAACTCAGCGATGCCATCTTCAGCACGGTACGCGGGGGCCTGCGCGTCCTCGGCGGGATGGTGCAGGTGGCGGCCGGCGTTACGAGACTCCTGGCCATCACGGCGATCAAGGCTGTCGAAGCAGCGGAGGCGATCGTCGAGGCGACGGAAGTCGCCGAGGTGGAGCCTGAGCAGACGCCGGAGCCGGAGCGGCCGTAACGGCTTGAGTGGCTGGGGCTCCCGCGTGTCGCACGGACTTGATGCTCGACCGCTGGTGTCGCCGCGTCGCGGTCGGGGAGTCCGTGGTCGGGGTTCGCATGTCGGTGAGTCGGTTGAGGAGGCGGCGACGCGATAGGGCTGGGGGACCGCTCAGCAGCGCCGTCCACCGAGGCCCACGGCCGGGTTCAAGTGACACGCGGTCTCTTGGCCCGCGCCTCACATCCAGCGAGGCGCCCTCTTCAACCTGGGTCGCGGGGTTCTGCTAGGCACACGGAACGGAGCCGTCGGCGACGCGTTGGCGTCGTAGCGATCGGCGAACGCGCTTGCCCGGGCAGTGACGTAGGCGGGCTCCCGCAGAGCCCCGACCCACCGCCTGTACCTATGCGGTTAGTCGGTGGCCGCCACGCCGAGCGTGTCCGCGATGGCCTGGATCGCATCGCTCTCGGCGGGGCTGATGTCTTGGCCGCCCTCCCGATGTGCGGCCGCGACCTCGTGGGTCAGATGCACGATGAACCCCTTGTAGTCATCGATCTCCTCCGGTGTCGCCGTGCCATCCAACACCCCGATCGCGTCGCGGATCTGCTGGAGACAGCCTTCCCGGAGTTCCTCGGGCGTCCGGTAGCTCGTGCGCTCCATCTTCGGCTTCGCCGACACGACCTCGTCCAGGAGCTCGCTCTCCCCATGCTGCTGTCGGGCCCCCGCGTACGCCTTCGACATCGCCCACGTCTCGCTCCACGTACCACCGCTCTGCGCGGTGAGCACGATCATGCCCGCACTTGGCGGACCTGCCAGCACGGTCTTCCACCCCTCATCGCTGAACGCGGACTTCGCCGTCATCGGCGTTCCCTCCTTCGTGGCTTCGGATCACACCGTACAGAAGACGCTCGCGACCGCCCGGCGACCGGCGCCCTCGGCCGATGCAGGCGCTCGTGGCCCTGCCGCGGCCGAGGTGGGAAGGCGGGTCCACACCACGACGCCGTTCGGCACCCAGCGTTGCTAAGCGAGAGTCACCCGGTCCTTGCCGGTGTTCGGAACGACACACGGTGACATGAGGCGGGTGTCAGTGACGCGAGCATTCAGCGGACCGAGGCGTAGCCGATGATCCGGTGCCGAAACGTTCGCGCAGACTCTTCGATGGGGTGAAGGCATGCGCGACCCGGTGCGATGTTCTGCGTCGACCGCGATCGCCCGCTGGCGGTGAGGCCTGGCTCTGGAGTGGCGGAAGTGGAGGCCTTGCCGACGCCGGTTTCCGATCGCGAACGGGTCGTGTTGGTGGGGGTGCCGCGGGTGAAATAGGCTCAACCGATCATCGAAGCCGCCTCGCCGAGGCGTCGGGGGAGTGTGAACGGATGCCTTTCGCGAACAGCCTCGTCGAGTCCCTGCCCATGGTTGCCTGGGTGTTCGGGTCGTTCATCGTCTTCGCTCTCTTCCTGGGGGGCGCCGCTCTTGCGATCTACGCCATCTACTGGTTCTTCTTCAAGATGGGGAAGGACTGACCCCCGGACGAGCGGATCGCATGCTTCTTCGTTCTCGGTCGACCCGATCGCCCATCGACGATGCGGGATGGCCGGGTGATCGTCCCGGCCATCCCGCCAGGATGTCGAGCCGCCGTTGGGAGCCCTGTATCCGATCGTCGGGTGAGTGCTTCCCGACCTAGTGGATCTGGACGTTCCCCTTGTGGATGATCCCCACGTCGTTGCATGGAGCGTTCGCACCCGTGTTGCACTCGGTCAACCACACCGCAGGATCGCCGTTCGCGTCCAGGGCGAAGGCCGCGTCGTAGGTGAAGAAGATCCGCTCGACGTCGCGGACTCCAGGCTCGCCGCGATCGATGAAGTAGACCTCCATGTAGATCGTCGTGCCTTCCTTGTCCTTGCACGTCGCCGTCACGTGCGTCCGGAGGTCTCCTTGGCTGGTGGGCGGCTGGTTCTGGTAGCGCGTATATCCGTCGCGGCATTTCACCTGAAACCCGGTCCCGTCGTGGGTCGTGTAGGTGAAGTTGCCCTTCAAGTTGGCTTTCGCGTTGAATCCCACGCTCGCCCCGTTGTGCGACAAGCCGGAGCCGTTGGTCTGTTGCAGGGCGTAGGCGGCGGTGGCCGTAAGTATCACCATCGCCGCGGCAAGTGCTACCCCGCTCGAAATGATCTTCCGCATCGAACCCTCCCTTGGTTGCCGCCTGGGTCATCGTTCGCGTGACTCGTGAATCGATGACCGATGGGTGGCCCCCGCTGTAGGGCTTCTCCAAGAGGGCAGATGGCGACCGATGCTGGCGGCGCCGGGCTGATCGTCCGTATCACAGGGCGCTGCGGCGTCGTCCGCACAGCGACCCGAACCGATCGCCCAGTTGCGCAGCGCTCCGATGATGGGTGGATCACCCAGCAAGATCCGATCATGGGTGGCTGGGGCGGTTGGGCGAGCCGGCACTGATATGAGCACCGCCGGTGATGCCGGACGCGCCCATTCCGCCGTGCTGACCCGCCTGACCGTGCTGACCCGCCTGACCGTGCTGACCCGCCTGACCGTGCTGACCCGCCTGACCGTGCTGACCCGCCTGACCGTGCTGACCCGCCTGGCACGTGCCGTGGCTCGCTGCCGTGCAGATCTCGGTCCCCTTGTCCACGCCGGTGGCCGTGGTGGTGGTGGCGATCTGGGAGATCGTGCTCCCCTGGCCCGACCCACCGGTCGACGCCTGGTCGTCCGGTGCGTCGCTGCTGGCCGTGTCCTTCGCATCCGGTTGATCGTCGGCGGCGTCGCTGCTGATCGCCCCGCCCGTGTCCGGGTGATCACCGGCGTGAGCATCCGGCCCCGGCACCGTGACGCCGATCTTGGCGAGCACATCGGAGGCGACCCCCTGGGCGCCGCCGGGTAGGGCACCAGCGAACGCCAGTCCTGCGGTGCCGAAGAGGGTCGCGAAGGCCACGACGGCAACGATCTTCGCGCGAGCCAGGTGGGACTTCGCCGTCACGTTGATCCTCTTCTCGTCCGGTGGGCCCGTGGTCACGGTCGCGATCTCTTCGGCCATGGCGGAGACGGCCTTCGGCGCATCCGTCGAGATGGTGCTCGGCATCTCGGCCATCGCCTGCAGGAGTCTCGCTACGGGCGCGTAGCCCGGAGGCGCGTCATCCGGAGCCACGCGACCCCGTAGGAGTCGCTCGGCTGTGTCCTGATCGAGTCCGGGTCCCATGTCACCATCTAGATCGCGGGGAGGGATCATCGCGTTACGGGCTCCCCGGACAGTTCCCGCGCCAGGCGTCGCAGCCCCCGGAGTTGGAGGGCGCGCACCGCTCCAGGGCGCTTACCCACGATCGTAGCCACCTCCTGGACGGAGAGGTCCGCGATCACGCGGAGCACCAGAACCTCCGCTTGATCTGACGGCAGGGTTGCGATCCGCGCGAGGGCCCAGTCCGTCCCGACACGATCGAGGGCCTCATGTTCCGCGTCGGCCACCGGCCCGAGCCGCGCGATATCTGCGGGGTCCGTCGAAACGGTTCTGCGACGCGCCTCCCGGCGACGATGATCGAGCACCCGGCGACGCGCGATCGTGAACAGCAAGGCACGTAGGGACCCCTCGTCCCCCTCGAAGCTCGGGAGCGCTCTCGACAGCCCGAGCCAGGTCTCGGTGGCTAGGTCCTCGGAGAACTCGGGCTCGATCGCGCCGAGGTAGCGGAGCAGCCGCGGCTGAAGGTCGAGGTAGATGGCTTCCAAGGCCCAGGTAGCTCCGGCTTTGGCGCCAGCGATGACGGCGTCGAACCGTCCGTCGAGACTCATGGGGGGTTCGAAACACGATAGTCGGTGCGGGGCGATCGGGTTCGGAGCCGAGGCGCCCGATCGACGCATCCTGCTCCTGTCCGCTGCTGACGAAGATAGCGAGCATCGGCCGGGCATCGAAGGGCGTGTCCGAGACTGCTGACAAGGCGACCCCGTGACCGTCATCATCTGGAGGTCCTGGAGGACCCACGACCCAGATGATCGACGCCATCGCGCAAGAGGACCAGCCGGACGACCGGTCCGTGAGGCAACGCCTCGCACGTCTCCGCCTGCGGTTCCGGGATCCTGCCCTCGAGTCGGCGTTCCGGGAGGATCGCTTCCAGCTCAACCTCGGCAACGTCCGATTCGCGTTCCTGGCCGGGATCGGACTGTGGATCGGGTGGGGGATACTGCTGCGCCCGTACATGCTGGCGCTCCAGGACCAACGGCTGGACATGGTGATCCGGTTCGGCGTGTTCATCCCGATGCTGGTCATCGGCTACGCGTTCAGCTACACGCGGATCTTCGGTCGCGTCTGGGAATGGACCTCCTTCGCGATCGCCGTCGCGACGCATCGTGATCTGGGTGTACTACGCGTCGAACATCCTCACGCTGCCGGCCGAGTACGGCTACGTGGGCGTCATCCTGATCACCGCGTTCACGTACACGCTCCTTCGGTTGCGGTTCGTCCTCGTCGTGCTGACCGCGTTGGTGGGCATCGCGGTGTACCTCCCCTACGTCTTCACGGCGCGATACATCGTCCCTGTGAGCAGGGTGCTCGCGACGCTGTATCTCGTCTCGTTCGCGGTGCTGGGAGGGCTCGCCGCCTACTGGATGGAGCGGTTCACGCGACAGCTGTTCCTCCGTCAGCGAGAACTGGACCAAGAGCGCAGTCGATCCGACGTGCTCCTGCTGAACATCCTGCCGCAGGCGGTGGTCGAGCAGCTCAAGACCTCATCCGGCGAGCGCATCGCGGAGGCGTTCGACGACGTGAGCGTGATCTTCGTCGACGCCGTCGGTTCCACGGAACAGGCCGCCCGCTGCTCGCCGGAGGAGTTCGCGGAGGCCCTCGATCGGCTCTTCCGCTGGTTCGACGAGATCGCCGACCGGCATGGCCTCGAGAAGATCAAGACGATCGGCGACGCGTACATGGCCGTCGCGGGCGCGCCCGTCCCGATGACGCATCATGCTGAGGCCACCGTGGCGATGGCGGTCGAGATCCTCGCCGGATCGCGGACGGTGCGGTGGCCGTCCGGAGACCCGATCAGGGTCCGCGGTGGCGTCGCGACCGGACCCGTCGTCGCCGGCGTGATCGGCGAGCGGAAGTTCGCGTACGACGTGTGGGGCGACACGGTGAACCTCGCGAGCAGGCTCGAGGAGGCGGGCGAGCCCGGCCAGGTGCTGGTCTCGCACCCAACGTCGACGGACGTCATGGATCGATACGAGTTCGGACCCGTCCAGATGGTCGACATCAAGGGCAAGGGTGCGATGCCCGTGCGTGCCCTCCTCGGGCAGCACGCACCCTCCGACGGCGGTGAACGCTCGTCCGGGATGGAACCGTCTTGAGGGGGTCGCCGCGAGGTGGGCACGCCCGCCCGGATCGCGGTGATCGCACTCGCGCTCTGTGCCGCCGCGGTCGCATGCACGCCGGCGACACCCGAGGTAACGCGCCCCTCCGGCGAAGGAGGCAAGGAGACGATCGTCGTCGGCGTCTCGGGCGCGTTCACCGAGAACCAGATCGTGGCGGAGATGTACGCGGACGTGCTCGAACACGCCGGGTACCCGGTTGAGCGGCAGATGGATCTCCGGTCGCGGGAGGTCTCGCAGTCCGCGCTCGAGTCCGGGCAGATCGACCTCAAGCCCGAGTACCTGTCGTCGTTGCTCCTGTTCCTCGACGCGAACGCGCAGCCGTCGGACGATCGCAACGACGTCGTGGCGAAGGACCGCGAGCTGCTCGCGGCGAGGGGGATCACGGTCCTGGCGCCGGCGCCGGCGCAAGACACCAACACGTTCGTGGCCAACGCCGAGACCGCCCAACGGTTCGGGCTGACGACGATGTCGTCGCTCGCGGCGGTGGCGAACCGGCTGACGCTGGGCGCGCCGCCCGAATGTGCACAGCGCTTCTTCTGTCTCACGGGGCTGAAGGACGTGTACGGCATCCTCTTCGACGACTTCACGCCGCTCGACGCGGGTGGTCCGCAGACCGTCGCGGCGCTCGAGAGCGATGAGGTTCAGATCGGCTTGCTGTTCTCCACGGACCCCAGCATCAGCGCGAACGGATTCGTGCCCCTCGTCGACGACAAGCATCTGCAGGACGCCGAGAACCTGACGCCGGTGATCCGCACGGACAAGCTGAACGACGAGATCCGCGATGCGCTCGATGCCGTGAGCGCGAGGCTCACCACCGAGAACGTGTCGGTCCTCGTGGGCAAGGTCGTGTTGGACGGTCAAGATGTGCCAACCGTGGCACGGGACTTCCTGATCGCGAACGGCCTGCTCTAGCCTCCCGCGACGTTCAGCCGCCCCAGGGTGCGGGCACAGAGCCAACACCGAACGCACGTCGGCGAGCCCGTGGTCGCATCCGATGTTGTCCGGACCCGCGCATGACCGTCTGGTTCAACTCAACGGCGTGCACCCGGTAGACGTGAACTGAGCTCGCGCGACCGTCCGGGGTCCATGCCATCATCGGGTAGTGAGCCGCTATGGCGCCCTGCTTCTTGACTGGCGGGGCACACTCGTTCTCATCCCTGAGGCCACGTGGCTCGTCGAGCGCGCGCTTGGGTCCGTCGGTAGGCCGGTCGAGCGCGATGAGGTCGAGGAGGTCGTGGTCAACCTGCGCACGGCCGCAGAAGCTCCCGAGTTCGTAGAAGCCGAACGTCACATCGACTCCTCACCGGAGCTCCACCTCCCGATCTCGATGCAGATGTTCGAGCGAGCGGGTCTCGACGAGGAGCTCGCAGAGGCCCTCTACCGGGTCGAGTGGGATCCTGGGAGCCGACCTCTCTACCCGGACGTCCCCGGAGTGCTCGCCGCTGTTCGAGCGCTGGGCGTGAAGATGGCGCTCGTCAGCAACATCCACTTCGATATCCGTGCCAGCTGCATCGAGCAGGGGATCGATGAGTTCATCGATGCCTACGTGCTGTCATTCGAGCACGGCTTCCAGAAACCTGACCCGAGGATGTTCCAGATGGCCCTCGATGCACTCGGGGTGGAGGCGGGTGAGGCGCTGATGGTCGGTGACTGGGCACCCGTCGATGGCGGGGCGGTCTCCATCGGCATCCCCACCTTGATCCTTCCTCGGCCTACTGAGCTGATGCCCATCGGGCTCGATATCGTGCTCCGCCTCCTTGGATGAGGAGGAACAAGCCCGCGGAGCCTTCCCGTCCATCAGTGCCGCGTAACGGAGCGGATCCGACGGAGACTTGGATGTTGGCGAAAGGAGATCCAGTGCGGAAGTCGAAGTCTGATCCCGAGAGGATCCCGCAGTCCGAGGAAGCGTGGCGACGCCGATTGACCCCCGAGCAGTTCGAGGTCCTTCGCAACAAGGGAACGGAACGCCCCTTCACGGGTGCGTATGCGTCATCGAAGGACCCCGGCATCTACCGATGTGCGGGGTGCGGCGAAGCACTGTTCAGCTCGACGACGAAGTTCGAATCGGGCACAGGCTGGCCGAGCTTCTGGGACCCGATCGAACCGGGAGCGGTGGATCTTCATGAGGACCGGAGCCTCTGGATGAGCCGCACGGAAGTCACGTGCGCTCGGTGCGGTGGCCACCTGGGACACGTGTTCCCTGATGGACCGCAGCCGACGGGGGATCGCTATTGCATGAACTCGGTCTCGCTGGAGTTCGACGCGGAGTCCCAGGCGGAAGACCACTAACCGGAGCGACCCTGGTCGTCCTCCGATCGGGCGATGTCGCCCTTGTACCTCGCTCAAGGCCGTCTACACACCTTCGGCCAACTGGCGCGCGTACTCCTCGGCGTCGTAGCTCCCGATCGAGGCGGCGATGAGGCCATCCTCGTCGAGGGTCCACGACTCGAAGCCGTCCACCCGGACCGCGTTGCCGGTGCCACCCGGGCCGGTGTTCGTTCCGGTGAAGGTCCAGAGGTACTCGATCCGGTCCCCGTCCACGACGAGATCGCGGAAGAACACCTGCATGTCGGGGAGGGCCTCGTAGAAGCTAGCGGCGACAGTTGCCAGGGCGTCGCGGCCCACAGCGGGCGGTCCACCGTTGATCGCGAGCGACCCGTTCGGCGCGTAGTGCGCGGCGACCGCATCCGGGTCCATGCTGCACCACGCTGCGGTGTAGCCCTCGGCGAACGCGCGAAGTTGCTCGGGATCCGGTGCCAAGGGTGCCTCCTCCGTAGGTGCAGAGGACTGTACGCGTCGCAGGAGGCACGCGCGATCCTTCATGAAGCAGACCCTGACGCAGCTCGCGACTGTGTTTAGATATCGCCGAGCGGCGGGGCTCGCCGCCACCGTCGACGTAGGAGTTGAGAGATGCTCGCGATGTCCGGATTCTGGCTCTGGTGGTTCTTGGCCCTGCTCATCTGGGTGGCGATCGCCTTCTGGCCGGCGCGGGTGGCGGCCCGCAAGGGACACAGCTTCATCCTGTTCTTCATCTTCAGCTTGTTCTTCTTCCCCGCTGCGCTGATCGTCGCCTACCTCGTCAGAGACCGGAGCGTCGCGATCTAGCTGCATGCCGACCATCGAACGCGGGGGCGTCCAGCTCTCCTTCGAGGATGTCGGCTCCGGCTCGCCCGTCCTCTGGCCGCGCGCGATCCCCGTGTCGTAGGTCTCGTCGTGCTCGGGACCGTCTTCGACCCTCCGGAGGTCGAGCCCACCGAGTCGGTGTACGACGAGCCGGGGCGGGTCGGAGGGATGGAGGCGGTCGTCGCCGCGATCGAACGGGACGAGGCGCTGGTGCTCCCGGCCTGGCTGCGCGACGACTTCCTCGGCACCGACCCGAGGCAGTTCACGCTGTCGATCGATGTGAACGCCGCCACGCCCGATCCGTGGGACGCGCTCGAGATGATCGCCGCGCGCACGCTGCTGATCGCCGGCACGGACGAGGACCCTGACGACATCCAGGAGACGATGGCGCGACGGATCCCCAACGTGCGGAGCGTCCACATCGCGGGCGTCGGGCACGTCGGCGCGTTCCTGCGGCTCGACGAGGTGGTCACGACTGCCCTGCCGACGCTCACCGAGAGCACGTCCCCGTTCGGATGACGTTCTCCGGGTCCACGACTCATCCCACGACGAACTCGCCTGCGTGTTGTTCGGCCGTCACGTGGTAGGCGCAGTAGAAGGCGAGCCCGCCGCTCTTGGGGAGCGTCACCGTCTCGGTAACGGTATGGCCGGGCCCGGTCGAGATGTCGTCATCGATCCCCAGCTCATCGATCGAGAAGTTGTGGTGGTAGAGAGAGGAGCGATCGCCCGTCTGGTAGACGGTGATCTTGATGCGCTCGCCGGGAGTCCCGGTGATGATCGAGGGTTCGAACGCCGGCAGGCCCTGGAACCCGATGATGTTGATGGTGAGGTGCGATAGCCCCTTCGCATCCTTCGTGGAGGTGTACCTCGCCTGCTTGCCGTCGGGTGAGGGGACGTAGAACAGGTCGCCCGGCTTGAGCTTGTCGAGGTTCTGCGAAGGCGTCGGCGTATAGACCACGGCAGGCGTAGGACTTGGGGACGTCGGAGGCGCAGCCGAGACCGGCGTGGAGGCGGCTCCGGTTGTGGAGCCGGTTGAGCCGCACGCGGCCGACGAGACGACCATCATCAGGAGGACCGTGAGGGTTCCTCGGATCCGCATCGCGAACACTTCCCTCCGCGGACGCTCGAAGAAACATCGATGCTCGACCTGCGGATCGGAGTTGTCAAATCGGTCAACCTCGACCGCGGCGTCGCCGTTGCGATGCGCGTCGTGCGAGCCGGACCACTCAGCCGATCCGGGCCAACTCGATCCGCTGCGTCAGCTTGAGACCCAGTGGCCAGCGCCAGGGAGTCGCTCCCGCGAGCTCGAGTGACGGCGGGGGTTCGAAGCCCAGCGGGTCGGGAACGTCCCGATGCAGCGGCACCACACCCGTACGAAGGTCCCACACGAGCGCGCGTCCGCCGGGACGCAGAGACACGGCCGATCTCGGACGAGCCCGGCCTCGCGGTCGTCCCAGTGGTGCATCGACAGGGTGCTCACGACGGCGTCGAACGTCGCATCGGGGAACGGCAATGAGGCGACGTCGCCGACCGTGAACGTGGGAACGAGTCGGCGGGCAGATCCGCCTTGCCCGCGTTCGCACGTGCTCGATCGATCATCGTGGGGTCCAGGTCGAGACCCGTCATCTCGAGGCCGCGCGCGGAGAGGGCGACCGAGAGCCGGCCCGGACCGCACCCTACCTCCAGCACGTCCCCTCGATCGGGAGTCACGGCCGCCACGTCGTCGGCGATCCGATCGAAGAAGGAACCGAGCAGCAGCCGGTGGCTGAGGGCGTCGTACAGGGCGGCATCGCCGACCAGGATCCCGCCCGGCACGTGCTTCCCGATCGCCCCTCGACCGTGCCGCAGGGCCGCGATCGCGGCGGCGGCCGTCGCCGCGGCGACCGACAGGATGACGACGTTCCGGGTTCGCATCACGTACCCGCGTCGCGCGCTGCGTGCAGGACCACGGGCTCCGAGACGCCCCTGAGCGTCACCGGCCCGATCTCGACGAACGCCACACCGTCCGCGTCGCCCACCGTCTTCGACGACGGACTGCGACACGAGCACCTCGCTCGGACGCGCGTAGTCCGTGATCCTGGCGGCCAGGTTCACCGTGCGTCCGAAGTAGTCGCCGTCGCGGAACACGACCGGCCCCACGTGCACGCCCACGCGAGCCGGCGGGAGTTCGCGTCGAGCCATCTCCGGCACGAGGTGCAGGGCGCAGCGCACCGCGTCCGTCGGATCCGAGAAATGGAACATCACGCCGTCGCCCAGCATCTTGACGGCGGTGCCACCGAACTGCAGCGCCGTCGTCCGCACGGTGTCCGACAGCGTCGAGGCGAGCGCGACGGCCTCCTCGTCGCCCGCGTCCTCGGTGAGGCGCGTGAACCCCGACAGATCGAGGAACGCGATCGCGGGACAGGGCTGCTCGCGCGCGATCTCGACACCCGCGTCGAGCAAAGCCGACTCCACGAGTTGCACGAGCATCTGCATGTTCAAGGCGTCGATGTGCCGGCGGTTCAGCCAGAGCAGGAGTTCCTGGACACCCGGACGCATCACCTCGCTCGTGATCGGATTGATCCGCTCCACGATCTCCTTCAGCGACATCCCCGAAGCCAGGAGCGGATCCAGGATCCCTCGGCGGTAGAAGCCGATCTGCGCCTCGGCGGTTCGGCGCGCGTTGTCGCCGAAGTACCGGGTCGCCTCGAGGAACCGCTTGTCGTCGCGGCCGAGCGTGTCGTAGGCGAGCGCCAGTCGGCGGAACAGACTCTCGTCGTCCTCCCGGATGCGGTCGTCGAGCGGCGGTTGGGCGACGCCCCAGATCTCGAAGAGGTCGGTGACGAGCGCCGCCGGCAGCCCGAGTCGCTCGAGCACCTGGCGATAGGTCTCGTCCCCGAGTGCGGGGGACGGGGGCAGCACACCTTCGAACCACGCGAGCGACACGACGCCGGCGGCGGCCGTCTCGACGAGATCCGCGAGAGGGACGCCCGCGCCCACGAGCGTCTCGACGACGGCGATGCGGCCCACATCGGCCTCCACGTACCGACCATCCTCGGACTCGAGCAGACCTAATCCCGCCAGCTCGTCAACACGCTCCGCAGTGACGTTGGCGCGCAAGGCGAGCTCATCTCGGCCGATCCACGTGTCCAACGTCATGACGTGGACCTTAGATGATGCGTCCGTCCGAACGGAATACGACCCCACGCAACCGCGCCCGTCGTTCGAGCCGCCGCCCCTTCCGGCGGCCGGGGCACCCCGACTACACTCGGCCCACCGTGACTGGACCGCTGACCTGCCCGGCGTGCTCGGCGACGAACGATGCCGACCAGCGGTTCTGCACCACCTGCGGCGCATCCCTCGCGCACGCGTGCGACACCTGCGGAACGGTGAACGCGCCGGACGCCCGCTTCTGCGGCGCGTGTGGCTCCCCGCTCGAGGCGGCATCGCCCCCGATGCCGTCCGACGTCATCGAAGAGCGGAAGGTCGTCTCGGTCCTGTTCGCCGATCTCGCAGGGTTCACAGCGGCATCGGACGGCGCCGATCCCGAAGACGTCAAGGCACGCCTCCACCCGTACTTCGCTCGCGCCCGTGAGGAGATCGAGTCGCTCGGCGGCATCGTCGAGAAGTTCATCGGCGACGCCGTCGTCGGCCTGTTCGGCGCACCGACCTCGCGCGAGGACGACGCGGCGCGGGCCGTGGAGGCGGCGTGGCGGATCGCGCGCGCGATCGACGGGTTGAACGAGGAGGATCCGACGCTCGAGCTCTCGGTCCGGATCGCGGTCGACACGGGCGAGGCGGTCGTCGATCTCAACGCGAACGCCGAGAGCGGCGAGACGATCGCAACCGGCGATGTGATGAACACCGCCTCGCGACTCCAGCACGAGGCGCCCGTCGGGGGCGTCGTCGTCGGTGAACGAACCTACCGGTCGGCGATGCAGTCCTTCGAGTGGGAGCCGTTGGACCCCGTGAGCGTCAGGGGGAAGGCCGTCCCGATCCCGATCTGGTGCGTCCTCGGCGTGCGTCCGGAGCACGAGCGCGCGCCGCTCGCGCCGCTTGATCGGCCGCGGGCCGCGAGCTCGAGCTCCTCGGCGCCGTGTGGGACAAGGTGCGCGCGGATCGGCGCACGCACCTCGTCACGGTCTTCGGCCCACCGGGGATCGGCAAGAGCCGCCTCGTGCGCGAGCTGCAGCCGCGTCTCGAGCGGGAGGGCGTATTCATCAAGGGCCGATGCCGCCCGTACGGCGAGACGACCGGCTACGGCGCGTTCGGTCAACAGGTGTCCCAGATCGCGGGGATCTTCGAGACCGATCCGACGAACGTCGCACGCGCCAAGCTCCGCGAGCGCGCCGCCGCCCTGCTGCCCGACATGGACGCGGACGAGGTGGCCGCACATCTCGCGATCCTCCTCGGACTGTCGGACGAGGGCGCGCCCGACAAGCAGCTCCTGTTCTTCTCCGCGCGCCGGTTCGTCGAGGCCGTGGCCCGAGCGCACCCGACGACCTTGGTCTTCGAGGACATCCACTGGGCCGAGCCGGCGCTCCTGGAGCTCCTCGGATCGCTCGCCTCACGCCTGACCGACGTACCGATGTTCCTGATCACGCTGGCGCGGCCGGATCTCCTCGACACGCAAGCGACGTGGGGCGGCGGGCTCGCGCGGTACACGGCGGTCCACCTGGAGCCGCTCGATGACGAGGACGCACACGAGCTCGTCGGCGCGCTGCTCGCGGGGTCGGAGGAGGCCGCGGGGTACGCGGACCGTCTCGTCCACGCGAGCGGCGGCAACCCGCTGTTCCTCGAGGAGCTGGCGGCGTCCGTCACCGAGCGCACGGCCGACTTCGTCGCCGGGCTGCCCACGACGGTGCAGGCGATCATCGCCGCTCGCTTGGACGCGCTCCCGCGTCAGCACCGGCAAGTGCTCCAGGACGCCGCGGTGATCGGGCGCATCTTCTGGCGGGGTCCGCTCGCGGCGCTCCAGGGCGATGACGCCGATCTGGACGCGACCCTGGACGATCTGGAGCGGCGAGACTTCATCCGGCGGCAACCGACGTCGGGCGTTCCGGCCGATCGCGAGTTCATCTTCAAGCATGTGCTCACGCGCGAGGTTGCGTACGGGACGCTGCCACGAGCCGCGCGACGCGAGCGTCACCGGGCGGTCGCAGCGTTCATCGAGCGCGAGGCGGGTGACCGCGTCCGGGATTCCGCGTCGATCCTGGCACACCACTATCGCGAAGCCGGTGACGACGCGAAGACGGCGATGTATCTGATGATGGCGGCCGACGTCGCGTCGCGAGCCTGGGCCAAACAACAGGCGATCGTCCTGCTCGGCGAGGCGATCGAGATCGCCGAACGCATCGCCGATCGCGATCTCCTGATCGGCGCCCGGCTCGCTCGGGCCTCGACGCTGATCGACGCGGCGCGGTTCACCGACTCGTTGGAGGACCTGGACTGGCTGATCGAGAGAGGCGGAGGGTCGGGATCTCGCCCTCGCGCACCTCGCCCGCTCGAGGGCCGCCTTCTGGGTCGCCGACGCCGCCGGTGTGGTCGCGCACAGCACGGCCGCGGCGGACATCGCGGAGCGATTCGACGACCGGGAGCTCCAGGGACGCGCGCTCGCCGCGCGATCCGAGGCCGAGGGCATGCGGGGAGACCTCCCGGCAGCGTTCGCGACGTGGGAGCGGGTCGACGACATCTGGGCGGCGGAACGACGCGACGCCTCGTACGCGAGGTTCCTGGCGACGCGGTCGCTGATGTCGTACTGGACCGGCGACTTCGAGACGTGCTTCGTCGATGGCGACCGAGGCCCACCGATCGGGGACCGAGGCGTCGAACCTCGAGGCGGCGGTCACGAGCGCCTGCAACGCGGGGTTAGCGCTCGTCGGCCTCTCGCGACACGAAGAGGGCATCGCGTGGCTCGACCGAGCGATCCAGCTCGGTCGTGAGTGGGAGGAACGGTCGTTCCGGTTCACGGCCCGCGCGATGAACATGCGAGCGGGCGCCCTCCGCGAGATCGGTGACCTGGCGGCCGCCCGGGCGCAGAGCGAGGAGGGGCTCGAGCTCGCGAAGGACTCCGGATTCCCACCCGCAGCGATCAGCGCCCGGCTCGACCTCCTCTACGCCGACCTCATGGGCGAGGACGTCGGCGCGGCCGAGGGAACGATCCCCGATCTCGCCGTTGCGCTCGAGGGTGCGAAGGGCTTCCACCAGTTCCTCTGGTCGATCCGTCTGATCGTCGCGCGCGCCGAAGCGGCCTGCCTTGCCGGACGGTACGACGACGCGATCTCCTTCGCGCAGGACGCCTTGGTCGAAGCGGAACGGTTCGGTCGCCGCAAGTACGACTGCCTCGCCCGGGTCCCCCTCGCCCGCGCGCTCGTCGCGACCGGACGACCGGGAGACGCCGTCGACGTGCTCACCCGAGCCGTCGTCGAGGCCGAGCGGCTCGGTCATCTGCCCTCGCGCTGGCCCGCGTTGTCGGCGATGGCCGAGGCGGAGGCGGCGCTCGGTCACGAGGAGGCTGCCGTCAACGCGCGCGCCGCGGCGGTCCGGAGCATCGAGGAGTTCGCGAGCGGGCTCACGGACGCGCACAGAGCGACGCTGCTGACGCGCCCCGACGTCGTTGCCCTGATGTCCTAGAACCGTCGGTTGGTCGTTGACTGGTCTGTAACTCGTCCGATACCGTCGGACCCATGGCGTCGACCCGTGTTCACTCGGCGACGAGCGCCGCCATCTGGGCCGACGCGGCGCGGGCCGTCCCGATCCTGCCGTCCGCGATCGGGCCCCACGCCGGCGTGGTGGGCGCGGCGCTCGTCTCGCGTTCGGGCTTCGACGGAGCGGGTCGGCCCGGGGGTCCACCCTCCGACTAGACGTGCGCCGCGGCGACGGCCGCCGTTAGTAGTCCTCCCCCTTGAGGTAGGTTCGTGTCGCGGCGTTCGCCTTCACGCTCGTCGGGCGCATCATCTCGTTGTCCTCGTGGTCGATGATGTGGCAGTGCCAGACGTATCCGTGGCCACCGTCCGGGTCGAACGGGTATGACGCCTTCGGGGGGCGGGTGTTCGCCGGCAGATCGGTCGGCGCCCAGCGCACGACGATCCGCGTGACATGGCCGGGAGGCATCATGACGGTGTCCTTCCAACCGGCCTCGTTCGCCGCCGGAGGCACGGGAGAGCGCCTGAGGAACGGCCCGACGTCGGGGTTGCCCCCGAGGGCTCTCGGATTGCCGTTGCGATAGTTGAGCGGCGGGCCGAACCCCGGCTGATACACGCCACCCGGGAACGCGTGCTCGTAGACCGCCGCGTACCTGTCCACGTCGAAGGCCTCCCGGTTCATGAGCTGGAACTGAACCAGGTGCAGGTGCATCGGGTGTGCGTCCGCCGTCAGGTTGACGATCTCCCAGATCTCGGTGTCGCCCTCGTGCGGCAGCTCCGAGTAGTAGGTCGTGACCCCGCCGACGGAGATCGCCGTGAAGTCGGCCCGTGGCGTGCCGGGCAATTCGGTGTTGTTCACCAAGATCTCGAGCGGCCCGCCCTCGTACTCGACGCCATCGACGATCGAGGGCTCGTTGATGACCTCGTTCAGCGTCAGTTGGCGGGTCTTCCGAACCGTCACGTCGCTGGCCTTCGTCCCTGCGACAGGGTCGACCAGTCTCACCATCGGCCTGCGAAGGGGGCGCCCGCTCGCCGGGTCATAGCTCGTGTCCCGGCCCGTCAGGGGCACGACCCGGAACTCCATGATCCGCCCGGTCGTGCGGCCGTTCGGCGCCTCCCCGCCCGGATAGGGGGCCCTCGCGTCGTTCCGAAGGAGCAGTCGGGTCCCCGGTTCGACACCGCGGAAATCGACGATCACGTCGGCGCGCTCGCCCGGCATGATGAGCAATCGCTGGAGTCGGCCCTTCGGCGCGTCGGGATCGATCTTGACCGGTGTGTCGAGATAGCCTCCGTCGGTCCCGATCTGCCACATCGCCGGTCCAGCGATCTTCGATCCCCGATCGACGAAGGACATCTCGTAACCACGGGCGTTCGAGCCGTTCAAGAACAGGAACCGGTAGCGCTTCGGTTCGACCTCGAGGTAGGGCCAAACCTTCCCGTTGACCGCGATCGTGTCGCCTAGGAACTCGGGGACCCAGAAGGGGTGCTCGGGATTGGGGATGAACGGGATCCCCGCCGGGAAGTACAGCTGCCCGTTCGTGTCGAACATCCGGTCCTGGACGACGAGTGGGATCGGTGCCGGAAGGTCCGCGGGCGGCGGGTCCGCCGGATCGGTGATGAGGTAAGCGCCCGCGAGTCCGGCGTAGACGTTGAGGCGGGTCAGGCCGAGGGCGTGGTCGTGGAACCAGATCGGGGCCGCCTCCTGCGTGTTCGGGTACCGATACACGGCATGGTTCTTGGGAGAGTGACCGTCCCTGCTGTAGTAGGCGTGACCTGTATAGGTCCCGTCGCTCGAGAACCAAGAATCGGGTCCTCCGTCGATGAGCGGAGGCACCTCACCCCCGTGGAGGTGCGTGGTGGCCACGACGGGACCGTGGTAGTGCTCGGCGCAGGATCCGGTGGGCGGCTGGGCGGGCTCAACGCTCTCGGCGCAGGCGTTCGCCTCGTCGTTCAGCGGATCCGCCCAATGCACGGTCTGGTCGGTCGCATCTGCCCAGGCGCGTACGTGGGTGCTTCCTGAAGACCCCAGGTCGTTGATCCACTTGATCTCCGTCGGCGTTCCCCGCCGGGCGACGATCACGGGACCCAGGTAGGACGCCCTCGTCCGCTGACCTCTCTGGAGGTATCCCCAGACCCACGTCTTCGGGAAGCCCGTCGGCAAGACCTGTGCTCGGAACTCGGTCATCTTGAGGTCGATCCGGCTCGTCCCGGCGACGACGACGTCGAGAGCCGGGAGCGCGTCGACGAATTGCCGGATCGATCGGCCGGCCATCGGGATCTGTCGCGCTGCAGGCACCAGCTCGGACCAGGCGAAGCGCGGCAGGGCGATCACGCCGGCTCCCGCGAGTGCGCCACCTGTGAGGAAACGGCGTCGGGTGATCATCGTGGCCCCCTTCTGACGGTCTCGTGGCGCCCATCACGGGCGGCGCACCGTCCCGTCAACCTTGTCGCTATTCGTAGGCGGCTTCGCCTTCCCCCCGAAGGGGAGAACGGCCTGAGTCCGCTAGGGCATCCAGCACGGCGCCGGCGGTCAGGGATGCAGACATGCGATCGCATCATGTTCCCTGCCGTATCGTCGCGCACAGGCGAGCGACGGGAGGTCGAACGATGCGACTGGACGGCAAGGTTGCCCTGATCACGGGCGGCACCTCTGGGATCGGCGAGGCGACCGCCATGCTGTTCGCCGCTGAAGGTGCGAGGGTTGCGCTCACCGGTCGCAGCCAGGAACGGGGCGACGCAGTCGTCCAACGGGTCGCATCTTCGGGCGGTGAGGCGATCTTCGTGCCTGGGGACGTTCGGTCAGCCGATGACTGCCGACGCTCGGTCGCGCGCACGATGGAGGCATTCGGTCGCATCGACGTCCTCTTCAACAACGCGGGCGTCTACGTCGCGAACGACACGCTCGGCTGCTCCGAGGACGAGTGGGACGCGCAGGTCGACACGAGCCTGAAGGGGGCGTTCTTGATGTCGAAGTACGCGCTGCCGCACATGGTCGATCAGGGTTCGGGCTCGATCATCCACTGCGCGTCGGGATGGGGGCTCGTCGGCGGCGCCCGCGCTGTCGCCTACTGTGCGGCGAAGGGCGGCATGGTCGTGATGACCAAGGCGATGGCGATCGATCACGGACCGCAGGGCATCCGTGTGAACGCGGTGTGCCCCGGCGACACCGATACGCCCATGGAACGCGAAGACGCCCGGCAGCAGGGCATGGAGTGGGATGCCTACGTGCGCAGCGCGGTGGCCGGTCGCGCGATCGAGCGCATGGCCACACCCGAGGAGATCGCGCGCGCCGTGCTCTTCCTCGCGAGCGACGATTCCTCGTATGTCACGGGGACGGCTGTGCCCGTCGATGGCGGGGGTGTTGCCGATTGAACGCCACGACCGACACACGCGCGTGCCGATCCACGCCTGCATCAGGGAGAACTACGGGTCCCATCCACGTCGAGGACACCGCGCACGACCGTTCCTTCACAGGTCCACGAAGTCTCGATCTGCCCTGCCACTGAGGTGGCGCTCCAGACTCCATCGAGGTCGGCAGCTTCGGTGACGTTCAGCACCAAGGTGCGATGAACGGGCACGGTGATCCCCGAACATCGCGCGGTTCCGTCATCGGCGGCCGTGTACGTGCCGTTGTCGAACTGCAGCGTCGCGAAGCGATCCGGCGTCTCCACGCTGTCCCATCTCGTCTCACAGGGTGAGGCGGGACACGTCGATTCCAGCGTCCAGTGCTCTTGCCGACTCGCTCCTCGTGTCGGCTCCAGCTTCCACAGCGTGTTGTTACCGATCGCTGCGAGTCCATCCACCCGCCGCACCGTGAGGTCGACGAGCCAGTCCCCGTGCAGCACGGCGTCGTTCAGCGAGCCTTCGGCCGCCCCCGACGATGCGGCCGTCGATGGCGACGACGAACGGCCGTTGCCGCCGATCACTCCGGCGGCACTCAGCGACCCGATGAGAACGGCGACGGCGGTGAGGAGGCCGCCGATGGCCGTGATCAGCCCGGGCGCTGTGACCCAGAATGACCGGGGACCGTCGTCGTGGCCCTTGGAGTTGTCCTCATCCCCTGACACGTTGGGACCTCCACGGCATGTGCGTTGTCGGAGGGTTCGGGGCGTCCCGGCAGACAGAGACGGGATAGCGGCACCCGGGAGGGTCCTGCGCCGGGCCGTTCGCCGGTCACCGATGGTTCACCGCGAACGTTGAGCCCCATGAGCGCCCTCCCGGCATGACCCGAGGAGTAGCGGCTGGATCCCTGAACGAAGCCATCCTTCGGGTCAGCCCGGAGGCTAATGGAGGTGCTCTTCCAGGCACAGTGGGGCATCCGGCCATCACCCGTTCGGCCCACCGTCAGGGAACACGCCCTCCAACGTCCAGCGTGGATGAGGAGCTGCTATCAGGACCACAGCCGAGTGCTACGCGGCCGGAGCTGCGAATCTGAGCGACTCCGCGATCTGGCCAAGTTCGCGGCGCTCGGCTCGCGTGGTGTCCGGTGAGTAGGTGGCGTCGACCACCAGCCGCTGCCCGCGGACGTCGAGGACCCAGAGCCGGTCGACCTGGCCCGCGACCTGCTGGTACCGCTCGCCCTCGCCGTTGCCGAGCCAGCTGACGAAGTCCCGGTGCCCATTGGACTGGACGTCGCATCCTGCGAAGTCGGCATCCCCGGTCACCACCATGTGAGCCGGCACCGACCACTCGATGTACCGGCCGTCGTAGCCGGCGAGCGTCACGTCGGACGGTGTCGTGGCGTGGCGCATCGACTGGGCCGCGAGTGCCGCGACGAGATCGTCGACCGTCGGCCCGGGGTCGTACAGGTGCCCCAGCGGGTGGCACGGGTTCCGAGGGAGCCGGCCGACATCCCAGACGCTGAGGCCCATCACTCCGGACACGCTCTGGTTCACGACGAAGTGCTTCTGCCAGGCGGCCCACGTGTGGGGCGCCTCGACCGTGTAGCTGGGGTAGTCGCCACCCCCGATGACGAACGCGTGGATCGATGTCGCGCCCGGGTCTGTCGACTGTGTAGGGCTTCCCGTCTCGCTCGACGCCGCCATCGGCGTCGAAGTCGCTGCGGGCGTCGACGATCGCCCTGCCGCGCCGCTCGAACAGGCGGTCGCGACGAACAGCGACGCGGATATCACGAGCCATCGAACGCACGTCCGTCCGCACGCGTACCTCTTCATCTTCGATCCTCCTCCCTCGGTCCTTCACGACGCCGCCCTGGCCCATCGAGCGACGAACACCTGGGCACCCCTGTCGTCGTCACGGCTTCTCGGGCGGGGGGAAGGAGCCTGCACCGATCACTTGGCCGAGGTCCGGCCACGCCACCTGCGCTTCGGGACGCAGGCCCTGGTCGGTCCCGCCGTCGGTGAGGGAGTAGACGAACCTTCCCTGACCCGCTCCATCGAGTGCGACCACGGCCACGAACGCACCCTGGTACGGCAGCATCACCGCATGGAACACCCGGCCGTCATCGGCCCGGACGTCGATCGCGCCCACGTTGTCGCCCACGCCCTGCGTCACGAACACCGCGGGGTTCGGTGCCTGGAAGGTCTGGACGAGCATGCCGCCGCCCGGGCCCTGCTCGCACGGACGCGACGTCGATGCGTCCGCCTCAGGCTCGACGCACGTGCTGCTCCAGTAGCCGTCCGCCGACGTGGACTCCTTAACGACCCAGGTCGACCCGAACCCGTGGACGGTCCCCACCCGCTGGGTGTCGACGAGCGGCGGGAGGTTCGAGCCGAGGAGTTTGCCGTCGGCGCCGATCGCCTGGACCTCGGACGGCCCTCCTTTCGGCGGCCGCTCGACCACGTACGCGTCGAAGGCAGCGGCGAGCGTCGGCGGGAGGTCGATCAGCCGCGCTACGAGCGCGGTGGACTCGCCCGCGCGCCGGTACTCCACCCGGGCCGCGTCCTTCGTCACGGCGCCGAAGGTGTCCCCCTCGATCGCCTGCTTCTCAGGAACGTCCACGTTCGCGACGGTCGACTCGCCGGAGCCCCCATCGCCGTCGGTCTCGATCAAGGAGAGCTCGACGTTCTGGGAGGACGGGACCACCTCGAGGAGCGAGCTCGTTGACCCGTCCTGCCACCCGTCGAGGACGTAGCGAGGGCTCCGGCCTCTCGCGTAGAAGGTGAGACGGTTCCACGCCATCGAGCTCCAGATCTGCTCGGCGGCGGCCCGGTCCTCGTCGCTCACCTCCGGACCCAGCGTCATCACGGCGCGGTAGGGGGTCGAGCCGACGGTCCCAGGGAGGGCCCGTTCGATCCTGCCACCGCAGAGGTCGGCACCATCGGAGCCGTCGTTGCCGACCGTCACGAAGATCGCGACGCCGTCGGCGGGCAGGCGGGTCGTCGCGTCGGCTCCGGCCTCACACACCGGCGACGAGAGTCCCGCATCGAAGTTCGTCAGTTCGAGGAGGGGGATCGCGTGGCTGTCCAACGACGTGGCGTCGGAGTTCCAGGCGCCCCAGTAGTCGACGAGGTACCAGTCGCTCGGGCTCGTGACCGTGAGGCCGCCGATCGTCGCGGTGCGCTGGAATACCGGCCGTGTGCCCGTCGGCACCGGTGGGACCGTCGGCACCACGACGGGGCGAGGGCGCTCCACGGGCTCCAGGCTCCGCATGACGGCGACCACCCCTGCGATCAGCGCGACGCTCGTCAACGCGGCGACGACGGCCATCCCTGTTTGCCTGCGTCGAACCCTCGGCCTGACGCGATCGGGCATCTGCTCGACGAGCGGGGCCCGCGAGGCGTCGTGGGCGAGGATGTCGCGGATCCGCCGTTCGACGTCGTTCATCGGTCGTCCCCTCCTATGCGGCTCCGGAGGGTTTCCATGCCCCGGAAGACCAACGAGCGTGCAGCCGCGGTGGAGCAGCCGAGCGCGTGTGCGACCTCGTCTTCGTTCAGGTCGCCGTAGAAACGGAGGATCACCGCGGCGCGTTGACGCCCCGGGAGTTCGGCGAGGGCCATCCGGAGCTCGTCTTGCGTCTCGATGTCGGGGAGTTGGGTCGCTGGCTCACGACCGGCTGATCGCGCCGCCTCGGTGTCGACGTAGGCGCGGGCGGTCTTCTGGCGCCGATGATGGCTGATGCACAGGTTGGTGACGGTGCGCCGTAGGTAGGCCGCGAACGCATCGGGGGATCGGAGATGGCGCAGCCGCGCGGCGACCCTGATGAAGGCCTCCTGCGCGACATCCTCCGCGGTCGGGCCATCATGGGTCAGTAGGAACGCGAGCCTGGTCGCGTCGGGGACATGGCGGACGTAGAGGTCCTCCAAGCTCCCCGGGCGCGGTTCGACCCCCGCGACCCCCTCGTCCCGCTCCATCGGCGCCGTCCTTTCGCGCATCACACCATGAAGACGCGCGAGGAGCCCTCCGTGTCGCGGTGTCGGGTCTCGTTCCTCACCGTCCCGGCCGATCGCCGGCGCGAGCCTCGCCGAGGCGTGAGGTCGCTCTGCGCCGGCGGCGCGCGAGGGACTCCGCGTCCGCGCCGTGCCAGCCGACCGCCGGGTCGCGGATCGCCAGCGAGAGGTGGGCGGGCGACTCCTGCCGCCGCTCAGGGAAGATCAGGCGATCAACGGTGCTCGTGCTCGCGCTCCGCCTTCGCGACCTCGACCGTGGCGATCAGATTGCGCACGGCTTCATCGAGCCCCATCGAGTCGGCGCCCGCGCTCCTCTCGAGGCCCTCGATCGTCAGGTAGTCCGGGTTCCCGTGATCGTCATGGGGCTGCATGCACCCGCATGTCAGACACATGGCCATCCTCCTTCCGCGCGCTCGTCGCGCGTCGAGCATCGGCGAACCGCCGACGAGGAGCAACTCCGGCAGGGCGGGTGGCGACCCGCAGCCGCCCGCTCATCGAACGGCGACCGTGCCGATCGTGAGCTTGCTGGCACCGCCGCCGACCGTGATCTCGTACCGATCGGCCTGCTCGTCGAACCCGTCGCTGTGCAGGCGAACCGGGCCGCCGATCGCGCCGAGCTGCTGGTCGCCGAACACGAGCTCCGAGGCGCCGCCGCGGATCTGGAGGCGCACCGGCACCTCGTCGGGCCGCAGCAGCCGGACGTTGCTCGCCCCCCCGCCGATCGAGACCGGGACGACCCCGATCGGCGGCGGCAGGAGCACCTCGATCCCGCTGACGCCGCCGCCCACGCGGAACCCGAGCAGTTCGACCCCACGCAGGTCGGCGTCGACACCGGCCGCGCCACCGCGCACGTCGATCTCCCACGGCACCGCCGTGCTCAGGGTCACCTCTGCCCGGCGGCGTCGCCAGTCGAACGGCCGGCCCACGCGCGGATAGCGGAACGTGACCGTCTCGCTCGTCATGCTGGCCTTCGGCGCGGATCCCTCGAAGTGCGCGCGGAGCATCCGGTCGAGGTCCGGGTCCGCGCGCAACGTCAGGTATGCCGTGCCGTTCGCGAACTCGAGCCGGCCGGCAGGTGCCGCACCGAGCGCCACCGAGACGTCGTTGCCGTCGGCCGAGACCGTCAGCGGCTGTGCGTTCGTCGCATCGTTCATGTCGCTCATCCTTTCGTCATCATCCACGGCGGAACCGCGCGATCGTGAGCGGCGCGAAGATCGCCACGAACGCCACGGCCCACAGGAGGGATCGGGTCACGTAGAAGCTCGCCGCATGACCGAGCGCCGCCTCCGCGCCCGGACCCAGGGTCAACGCTCGCACCGCATCCACCATGTACGTCACGGGGGAGTGCTCGGCCACCGCTTGGAGCCATCCCGGCAGCGTCGCCACGGGTACGTACGCGCTCGAGACGAACGCGAAGGGGACCACCAGGAGCCCCGCCGCCTGCGCGGCCTGCGCGTTCCCCGCGTACATACCCGCACACATGAACATCCAACCCATGGCACATCCGAAGATCACGCACAGGCCGAACGCCGCGAGCCCCTGGGCGACGCTCCCGTGCAGGCGGAAGCCCACCAGGTAGCCGACCGCCACACCGATCGCGAGGTTCCACACGAGGATGCCGGTGTCCGCGAGGAACCGCCCGAGCAGGACGGAGGCCCGGGGGATCGGCAGCGACCGCAGCCGGTCGACGAACCCCTGCTCCATGTCCTCCGCTATCCCCACCGCGAGCCCCCCGCCCACGAACAGCACCCCGGTGGCGATGAACCCCGGCACCACGAAGTCGACGTAGGTGACGCCGCCCTCCGCCCCGATCGCGCCGCCGAACACGTAGCGGAACAGCACGAGGAACAGCGCCATCTGGATGCTGCCCAGCACGACCCACTGCGGCGTGCGGAGGAACTTCAGGAAGGCCCGTCGAGCCACCACGATCGTGCTCGCCACCAGGCCGGCCCCCCGATCTGGCGTGCGCGTCGCCGTCTGGGTCATCGTCGTCATCGTCGTCATCGTGTCGTCTCCTTCCTCCTCAGGCGGCGTCGTGCTCCGGCTCCGCTGCAGGGTCCGGTCTCGTTCCGGTCAGGGTGAGGAACACCTCGTCGAGCGTCGGCTGCCGCAGCGAGATGTCGTCGATCTCGATCCGCGCCTCGGAGAGCGAGCGCATCGCCTGCATCAGGCGATCCTCGTCGTCCTCGACCTGGACGCTCACCCGGCGCGTCGCCTCTTCCACGCGTACGCGTCCAGGGCCGATCGGGTCGAGCGCGCCGGCCGCCGCCGGCAGGTCGTCCCCGTACCGCACGTGCACCTCGATCACGCTGCCGCCGAGCCGTTGCTTCAGGTCCGCGGGCGCCCCGGCCGCGACGACTCGGCCGTGATCGATGATGACGACGTGCCCCGCCAGGTGATCGGCTTCGTCCAGGTACTGGGTCGTGAGCAGCACGTCGGTCCCCTGGCCGACCAGCGACCTGATCGCGTCCCAGAGCTCGATCCTGCTCCGCGGGTCCAACCCGGTGGTCGGCTCGTCCAGCAGCAACAGGCGCGGAGCGCCGACCAGGCTGGCGCCCAGGTCGAGCTTGCGTCGCATGCCCCCGGAGTACGTCCTGGCCAGGTCGTCGGCGACCGCGCCGAGGTCGAAGCGTTCGAGGACCTCCGCGGCGGCGGCCTTCACCGTCGCACGATCCTGACCGAACAACCGGCCGACCATCTCGAGGTTCTCTCGCCCAGTCATCGCGGGCTCGATCGCCGCGGACTGGCCCGCCAGGCCGATCGTGCGTCGCACGGCGTGGGGCGACCGCTGCACATCGTGTCCGTTCACCCGGAGCGACCCGCCGTCGATGCCGTGCAGCGTCGCGATCGCTCCGACGAGCGTCGTCTTCCCCGCACCGTTGGGACCGAGCACCGCGACCACCTGGCCGGCGTGCGTCTGCAGATCGAGCCCGTCCAGCGCCCGCGTCTTCCCGAATCGCTTCACGACCCCTTCCGCCTCGATCGTTACCGTCATCTCATCTCCCTCCCCGCGTCTCGAACACTGTTCCGCTCTCGAACGCGATTCTGCACCACGACCACCCATCTGTCAAACGCCGTTCGAGGAGTGGAACGCCGTTCGAGGAGTGGTACGCTTCCCGACATGGACGAGATCCAGGGATCCGAAGGGTCGGGCTCGCGGCTCCGGGACGTCCCCGAGCCCGCGTGGCGGACATCGCCTCCGGGCCGACCCCGCACGCCGCTGACGAGGGAGGCGATCATCGACGCGGCCCTTCGCGTCCTCGACCGCGACGGCGTCGACGCCCTCTCGATGCGGCGGGTGGGCGAGGAGCTCGGCACGGGCGCGGCCTCGCTCTACTGGCACGTCCGCAACAAGGGCGAGCTCCTGCAGCTGGTCTTCGAGCACGTGACCGACGAGGTCGTCCTTCCGGCCCCCGACCCGACGCGATGGCAGGAGCAGCTCCGGGACCTCGCGTTCGACACGCGGGCGAACCTGGAGCGGCACCGCGATGTCGCGAGGGTCTCGCTCGGTCGGATCCCGGCCGGGCCGACGCTCGCCAGGATGACCGAGTGGCTCTTCGAACTCCTGCGACCGGTCGGCATCCCGGACCGCGTCATCGCGTACTTCGGCGATCTCTGGGGCCTCTACGTCGGGGCGTACGCGTTCGAGGAGAGCCTCGGCCTCGCCTCGCCGACCGGGGAGGATCTCCCGCCCGACCAGATCGTGGCGATGCTCCGCGAGTACCTCGAGTCGCTGCCGGAGGAGCGGTTCCCGCGGACCAGGGCATCGATCGACCTGCTGTTCGGGGGCGACGCCGACGAACGGTTCGCGTTCGGCGTCGAGGTGATCATCCGAGGGATCGAGACGTACGCCTCATCCGCTGAGGCAAGTTCGGGAACCTGAGACCGCACCCTTCGGCCTGGTGGCCTCTTCGATACGGCACGAACGTCCCTGCCGATGCGACCGCCCGCGCGGCAGACTCTGAGGAGACGGACGGATAGCGGGAGGTCGTCATGAGCATGACGGACGAGGAACTCCGGGAGCTGGCGGTCAAGAGGGTCAAGGAGAAGAGGGAGTTCTGGCAGCACCTCGTGGCGTACGTGGTCGTGAACGCAGCCCTGATCGGCATCTGGGCGCTCGGAGGCGGCGGCTACTTCTGGCCGGGCTGGGTGCTGTTCGGGTGGGGCATCGGGATCGTCTTCCACGCGTGGAACACGTTCTTCACGCGCCCGATCACCGAGGCGGATATCGAGCGCGAGACGCGGCGGCTGCGCAACGAGCACTGAGCGCCGGCGCTGCTAGCGTCTGACGATGGCTCGACCGGAAGAACCGACGCACTGCTGCTTCGATGAGTGGGCGACGCACGCAGCCCGCCGAGCGCGCACCCGCGAGACATCCGCGAAGATCACCGCCGCGTTGGTCGCAGCGCTCGAGGAGGCAGGGCTCCGCGGTCGCACCGTGCTCGACGTGGGGTGCGGCAGCGGGGATCTGGCCCTCGCGACGGTCGCCCGCGGCGCCGACAGCGCGACGGGGTTCGACCTCGGTCCCGGCGCGATCCGGGAGGCGCGGTCCCTCGCGACCGAGCGCGGCCTCTCCGAGCGAACGCACTTCGTCGTCGGCGACGGTGCCGAGATCGCGCTTCCCCGCGCAGATGTCGTGAGCCTGAATCGCGTGTTGTGCTGCTACCCGCACATCGATGCGCTCCTCGCGAACACCTTGGACGCCGCCGGCTCGGTCTACGGCTTCACGGCGCCACACGATCGCGGAGCGATCGGCCTCGCGAACCGGGTCTCGGTGTCGGTCGGCAACCTCTGGTACCGGCTCCGCGCGAAGAAGTTCCGCGGATTCCGGGCCTTCGTCCACGAACTGCGCGCCGTCGATCAGCGCATCCGCGCGGCGGGCTTCGAGCCGGTGCGCAGCGAACGTCGCGGCCTGTGGGACCTCGCCGTCTATGCCCGCCGCTGATCTGCGCGAGCTGGCCCCTTGTGAGCGACACTCTGGTCGATGGACCGCGACCGAGGGAGGCAGGGATGGCCATCTACCAGACGGCGCATTACCAAGTGAACGAGGCCGCGGTGGCCGAGGTGAAGGCGGCGATCGACGCGTTCGTGGACTACGTCCGAGCCAGCGAGCCGGGCACGAGGCTCTACGCGGCTTGGCAACGGGAGGACGACCCGACCCGGTTCGTGCACTTGTTCATCTTCGAGGACGAGGCCGCGCAAGCGGCACACAGCGGTTCGAGCGCCGTGACCCGGTTCGAGTCGATCTACGCCCCGCACCTCGTAGGGGGCCCGGTCGTCTTCACCGACTACGTCCTGGTGGCGGACAACATCTAGACCGCATCGAACATCGCGCGCGCGGCCACAGTACGCTGGACGGGTGACCTGGTACGCACGCGAAGACGCCGCTGAGCGAGCCGGGGTCGAGCCTGATTACGTCGTTCGGCTCGTGAGTCTCCGCATCCTGACTCCCGAGGAGCCGGATCGTTTCTCGCCCGGCGACGTGCGTCGGGTGATGATGGCCAAGTCGCTCGAAGATGCGGGGATCCCGCTCGACGATGTGGCCGCTGCCATCCAGCAGGGTGCCTTGTCGCTCGGGTTCTTCGACGCGGCCAGCTACGAGAGGTTCGCCGCCCTCACCGCCGAAACGTTCCAGCAGGTCAGCGACCGGACCGGGATCCCGCTCGAGCTGCTGATGGTCATCCGCGAAGCGATCGGGATGGCGCAACCGTCACCCGATGACCGACTCCGCGAGGACGAGATGGCGATCGTGCCCTTCATCGAGCTGCAGGTCGCCGAGGGATTCCGGTCGGCCGCCATCGAGCGTCTGCTCCGTGTCCAGGGCGATTGCACCCGTCGCATCGCGGAACAGGAGGCCGCCTGGTGGACGTCCGAGGTGATCGATCGAGCGCTGGCTGCAGGCGAGGGCCCCGAGGAGATCGGGAACGCCGAGCTCGCCGACCGGATCGCCCCGCTATCCGAGCGAACCGTCCTCGCCATGTACCACGCCCATCAGGCGCACACCTGGACCGCCAACATCGTTGAAGGATTCGAGGTGCTGATGGCGGACGCGGGGATCCACAGTCGCCTCGAGCGACTTCCTGCGATCTGTTTCCTCGACATCAGCGGCTACACGCGGCTGACGCAGGAACGCGGTGACGATGCGGCCGCCGACCTCGCCACGACGGTCGCGCGGCTGGTGCAACGCAGCTCCATCCAGCACGGCGGCAAGCCCATCAAGTGGTTGGGCGACGGCGTGATGTTCTATTTCAGCGACCCGGGCCCCGGCGTGCGTGCCGCCCTCGAGATGGTGGACGGGCTCGCAGCCGCCGGGTTGCCGCCGGCCCACGTCGGCCTCCATGCGGGGCCGGTCCTCTTCCAGGAGGGCGACTACTTCGGCCAGACGGTCAACCTCAGCGCTCGCATCGCCGACTATGCGCGACAGGGCGAGGTGCTGGTCAGCCGGACAGTAGCCGACGCGTCGAAGGAAGCAGGGGTCACGTTCGACGACATCGGCCCGGTGGAGCTCAAGGGCGTATCCGGGACGGTGCACCTGCTCCGCGCACGCCTCGGCTGATGATCGTACGGAGGGGCGTTGATCGTTGAGGGGCCGGCCGGTGTCGCCCGTCCCCCGTGGGGCGTTCTGAAACGCTCAGAGGTAGCGCGCCGTGGACATCGCGAGCACCGCGATCACCAGCAGGCCGAGGCTCGCGCGAGCGGCGACCTTGAGGCGCGCCTGGATCGCGCCCATCTCCGCGCCGACCTCCGGGGTTGGCGGAGCGCCCGACTCCGCCACCTGGCGACCGAGGGCCATCAGCCGCCGCACGTTGGGCCGGATGACCGACATCCCGATCCCGAGCGCCGCGATGGCGCACAGCGCACCGATCGTGAGCACCGCTCCGAACGTTGACCCGATCCAGTCGCCGAAGCTCGCGTAGATGTGCCAGTCGTGCCAGTAGATGAACAGACCGGCCACCACCGTGACCTCGGCGGCCACGATGATCCCGTCCACCACCCGGCGCTTCCCAAGGAACTCCGCCATGAACGGGCCCGCCGCGGGCCCGATGGCCGCTGCGGTCGGCTGGACGTACACCACGAACAGGAACACGGACCCCACCCAGACGACCCCGGCTAGGATGTGCAGGATCCGGAACACGACCATGTACCAGCTCGTTGCGAGCATCGTGCATCCCCCTTCTCGCGACCGTCACCGCGCACGGCGGTCACGCCGCGTGGATCGGACCTTAGGCCAGCGGCAGGTGAGACGCCAGCGCCGACCGCGCACTCGGCGCACGACGGATGGCTGTCCTCCTCGTGTGTCGAGGGCAGGGACGGTTGGAGACAACCCGAAGCGGAGATCCCCCATGGAGACCCACGGCACCGACCTCATCGCCACGATCGCCGTGGCCCTCGGCGCGGCGTTCGTGGCCGGCTACCTCGCACGGCTGGTCGGTCTACCCCCGATCGTGGGCTACCTGCTGGCAGGGGTGGCCGTAGGACCCTTCACACCGGGGCTGGTCGCGGACCCCCATGAGGCGCTTCAGCTCGCCGAGATCGGCGTGGCCTTGCTGATGTTCGGGGTGGGGCTCCACTTCAGCGTCCGGGACCTGTTGGGCGTCTATCGGGTCGCGGTCCCCGGTGCCGTGGCGCAGATCGCGATCGCGACAGGGCTCGGCACTGTCGCCGGGATGGCCTTCGGGTGGAGCGTCCGGTCAGCTGTGGTCCTTGGCCTCGCGATCTCCGTCGCCAGCACCGTGGTGTTGATGCGGGCCCTCCGGCATCGGGGGACCGAGGACACGGAAGCGGGCAGGGTCGCGATCGGGTGGTTGATCGTCGAGGATCTGTTCACGGTGGTGGCGCTGGTCCTGCTGCCCGTATTGGCCACGAGGTCCGGCGCCGACCACGCAGACCCGACATCAGCGCTCGGGATCGGGCTCCAGATCGGGGCAGCACTCGGCAAGGCGGCGCTGCTGACGGCGTTGATGCTCGTGGTCGGTTCGCGCGTGCTTCCCTGGCTCCTCACGAAGGTCGAGGGCGAGGGCTCGCGCGAGCTGTTCACCCTCGCCGTCTTGGCGACGGCCATCGGGATCGCGTTCGCGTCGGCGGTCGTCTTCGACGTCTCGCTCGCGTTGGGCGCGTTCCTCGCCGGAGCGGTGGTGAGCGAGTCGCGCGTGAGCGACAAGGCGGCCGCCGATATCCTGCCGCTCACCGACGTCTTCACCGTGCTGTTCTTCGTCTCGGTGGGGATGCTGCTCGATCCCGCGATCCTGACGAGTCACCCGGTGGAGATCGTGGTGGTGCTCGCGATCGTCGTGGTGGGCAAGTCCGCCGCGGCGCTCCTGATCGTCGCGGTGTTGCGGCGTCCGCGTGACATCGGTCGGGTGGTGGCCGCCGGCCTCGCGCAGATCGGCGAGTTCTCGTTCATCGTGGCGACCGAGGCACGCGGCTTCGGGTTGCTGCCGAACGAGGGCTTCCAGGTCGTCGTGGCGGTGGCGCTGCTGTCGATCACGCTCAACCCCGCGCTGTTCGCGTTGGAACGCAAGGCCCGGACGTAGCTCGTTCGGCAACCCGCTCAAGGTCGCAGATGCGCGTCGAAGAAGGCGACGATGCGACGCCTGGCGTCGATCGCGGAGGGCTCGTGGTAGTCGGATGCCCCGGCGAACAGCCCCATCACCCTGAACACGAAGGGGGAGCGGTCACCCGCGGCGTCGTGGTCGTTGAGGAAGGCGTGGCCCGCGTCGGGATACTCCTTGACGTCGTGATCCACGCCGAGCGCCCCCAGCACCCGGTCGAGCTTCTCCGCGGTCCCTCGATTCGCCCTGTCCTTGGCCCCGTAGCTGCCGACGATCGGGCACGCGCCCGCCAGGAAGGTCTCGTCGTAGGCATCCTTGGGGACCCCGATGCCGTAGTTCACGCTCGACGCCGAGAAGCCGTGGTCGGGGGCCAGCAGCAGGGCGAAGCCGCCGCCGATGCAGAAGCCGATGACCCCGATCGTTCCCGTGCATCCATCCTGGGCGGCCAGCCACGTGCGCACGGCTTCGACGTCCTCGAACGCCCTTCCCTTCCGGGCGCGGAGGTCGCGGGTGATGGAGCGCAGGCAGGTCATCGTCCCGCCCCAGTGGAAGAGGTCGGGGGCCACCGCGAGGTACCCCTCGCCGGCCAGCCGATCGGCCTGGTTCCGCAGGTCTCGGCTCATGCCCAACGCGTCGTGGATCACGACGACGCCGGGCCACCGTCCCTCGTTCGACGGAACGGCCAGATAGGCGGGCATCTCCCCGCGAGGACTCGCGATCTTCACGTCGGACATCGGGCCGCCTCGCTCACGCGATGAGGAGCTCCGCCGCTGCTCCGTGAGCCTCGCACGCCGGCCCAGCCAACACCAGCCCGGGCCCGTCGGCTCCTATACGAGTACGCAGGCGGCACGGTGTTCCCGGCCGTCGGGGCCGGCGGTCGCGTGCAGCTCCGGGTCGATGACCTTGCACCGTTCCTCGGCGACCGGGCAGCGAGGGTGGAACCGGCATCCGCTCGGCACGTCGATCGGGTTAGGCGTCTCCCCCCGGAGGATCTGAGGCGCCAAGTTGTCCCGTGGATCGGGCTTCGGCACGACCGACATCAGGGCCTTCGTGTACGGATGCTGCGGGCTGCCCACGACCGCCCGGGCCGGTCCCTCCTCGACGATGCGGCCCAGGTACATCACCGCGATGCGATCGGCGAAGTGCGCCGCCGTGGACAGGTCGTGCGTGATCATCACGATGCCCATGTCGCCGTCGCGCCGGAGGCGGTCGAGGAGCGTGAGGATCCCCGCGCGCACCGACACGTCCAGCATCGAGACCGGCTCATCGGCCAGCAGGAGCTTCGGGTCCAGCATCAGGCTCGCGGCGATCGCCACGCGCTGGCGCTGGCCGCCCGAGAGCTCGTGCGGGTAGCGGTCGATGAACAGGTCGGCGGGGGTGAGCTCGACGCGCTCCAGCGCCTCGACGATCCGACGTTCGCGCTCCTCCGACGATCCCGCCATGCCGTGGATGATCAGCGGCTCCTCGATCGCCCGACGGACGCGGAACCGCGGATCGAGCGACTCGTAGGGGTCCTGATAGATCATCTGCATGCTCCGTCGCAACGGGCGGAGCTGCTTCGACGTCAGATGCGTGACGTCGCGACCATCGACCTCGATCGTGCCGGAGGTCGCGTCGATCATGCGGAGGATCGCTTGCGCGGTCGAGGTCTTGCCGCATCCAGACTCGCCGATCAGCGCGAGCATCTCCCCCCGCCGAACCGAAAGCGACACGCCGTCGACCGCCGAGACGTGCTGGCGTGGCTCCCGACGGATGGCGGCGGTCAGCCCACGCTTCACGGGGTAACGCACCACGAGGTCGCGGACATCGAGCAGCTGCGCGCCGTGACGGGTGGGCGCGGCGGCGGTCACGACGTCGCTCATCGAGCAGCCTCTCGGTCGCCCGGCCGCGCGAACGAGGCGTCGTTCAAGTGGCATGCGGCCTGGTGCGCCGAGCCGACCTCCAGGAGCGCCGGCGTCTCGACCTTGCAGGGATCGAACGCGCGGTCACACCGCGGCTCGAACGGGCAACCGAGGATCGGCCGGTCCAGGCGAGGCGGCGCGCCGGGGATCGACAGCACGTCTCGCTCGCCGGCGAGGTCGGGGGTCGCCTCGAACAGCAGCCGTGTGTAGGGATGCCGCGGGTCGTGGAAGAGGGTGTCCACCGATGCGGACTCCGCGACGCGGCCCGCGTACATCACGATGGCGCGCTCGCACACCTGCGTCACGAGCGGCAGATCGTGTGTCACGAGGACCAGCGCCAGGCCCAGGTCGCGCGTGAGCGCCAGCAGCAGCTGGAGGATCTGCGCCTGCACCATCACGTCGAGGGCGGTGGTGGGCTCGTCCGCCAGGAGCACCTTCGGCTTGCACGCGAGGGCCATCGCGATCGCGGCGCGCTGACGCATGCCGCCCGAGAACTCGTGCGGGTAGCGTTCGGCCGCGGAAGCGGGGAGACCGACGAGCTCCAGCAGCTCGCCGGCTTCCTTCTCGGCGGCAGCGCCCGAGGACGTGTCGTGGAACCGCATCGGCTCCACGATCTGTGACCCCACGGTCTTCACCGGGTTCAGCGCGTTCATCGCGCCCTGGAACACCATCGCGACGTCGGTCCACCGATGCGACCGCATCGCGTCCTCACCGCCGGCCAGGATCTCGGCGCCGCTCACCGTGACCCTCCCGGCGACCACGGCGTTGGGCGGGAGCAGCCCCATCAACGCGAGCAGCGCGGTCGTCTTCCCGCAGCCCGACTCTCCGACCAGTCCCAGCCGCTCTCCCTGCGCGACGTCGAAGCTGACGCCCTGCACGGCGTGCAGTCGCCCGCCGTGCGGCAGGTCGAACCACACGTTGAGGTCGTCGGCCTCCAACAGGCTCACGCGGAGACGTCCTCGGTCGTGTTCCGCGTTGGGCGGAAGCGCCAGGTCTTGATCGAGAGATGGGCCACCCGCAGCCTCGGGTTCAGCGCGTCCTCGATGGCCTGGCCCATGAGGTAGCACCCGATCACCACGAGACCGATCGCGAGGCCGGGAGGGACGAACGCCCACCACGCGCCCTGCGTCATCGCCGTGCGGTCGAACGCGCGCTCGAGCATCGTGCCCCAGGAGACGCCTGGCACGCCCACGCCGAGGAACGCCAACGCCGACTCGTCGAAGATCGCGTACGCGATCGTGAGCACGGTGGTCGCGATCAGCAGCGGGGCGACCTGCGGCAGGATGTGCTGGGCGACGATGCGACGGTGGCTCGCACCCAGGGAGCGGGCGCGTCGGACGTACACGCGCTCGCGGATGCTCTTCACCTGCGATCGGACGATCCGGGCGGTCGATGTCCACAGCAGCAGGCCGATCACGAGGATCACGTGCGACAGGCTGGGTCCGAACACCGTCGCGACGACGATCATCAACACGAGGTCGGGGATCACCAGGAAGTAGTCGGTGGTGCGCATGAGCGCGCCGTCGGTCGCCCCACCCGTGTATCCCGCCACGATCCCGATGCCGCCGCCCACGATCATCGCGACGAACGCCGCCGCGAAGCCGACGATCAACGAGGTTCGACCGCCGTAGAGCAGCTCGCTCAGCACGTCGACGCCGCTGTCGTCCGTCCCGAGCCAATGTTGGGTCGACGGCGGCGCGTAGACCGGTCCCGACTGTTGCGTCCAGGAGTACGGGGCGAGGACCGGAGCCAGCACGGCCAAGGCGACGAAGACGGTGACGATGAGCAGACCGGCGAGCGCGGAGCGACGCTCCTTGAGGACCTGGACCACCGGGCTGCCGCCGCTCGACGGCCGTGCCTCGAGCGCGGTGCCTTCGGCCAGGGCGGGCTCGACGGTCTTCATACGGCGATCCTCGGGTCCAGCTTGAAGTAGATGAGGTCCGCGATGAAGTTGAAGAACACCACGGACAAGGTGAGGATCAGGAACGCGCCCTGCAGCATGGGGTAGTCGCGGTTGGAGACCGCCGAGTACACGAGCTGGCCGATCCCCGGCCACGAGAAGACGATCTCCACCAGGATCGCGCCGGCCACGATGAACCCCAGCGAGAGCGCGACGAGCGTGGCGATGGGCAGCATCGCGTTGCGCAGCGCGTGGGCGACGACGATCCGCCGCTGCGGCAGTCCCTTGGCGCGCGCGGTCAAGACGTAATCCTCGCCGAGCGTCTCGAGCATGGAGGAGCGCACGACCAGTGTGTACTCGCCGAACAGCGTGAGGGCGAGGGTCGTCGCCGGCAGCGCCATGTGCAGTCCGATGTCCTTGATGCTCGACCACGTGCTCCCGGTGGAGAAGAAGTTGTTGATCTCGTTGCGCATCCCCGCCGTCGGCAGGTACTTGGCGAACAGGAAGATCAGCACCATGCCGATGAACTGCGTCGGTAGCGCGTAGAAGACGATGGCCGAGTTCGTGCTGATCCGGTCCACGGCGCCGCTCCGTCGCCACGCGGACAGGACGCCGGTCACGATCCCCACGGCGATCGCGAGGAAGGTGCCGACGAACACCATCGGGATCGTGTTCTTCAGCTTCTCGGCGAGGGTCGAGGTCACGGGCTGGGAGTCCGCGAAGGACACGCCCAGGTTGGCGTGGAAGACGAGTTCCTTCAGGTAGAGCGCGTACTGTTCCCACAGCGACTTGTCCAGACCGAACTCGTGCGTGAGTTCCGCGCGCAGGGCCGGTGATACGTGCGGAGCGCGGACGAACCCGGAGACCGCGCTTCCCGGGAGCGCGTGGAACAGGATGAAGTTCACCGTGATGGCGACGAACACCGTCATGACCGCGAACGCGAGGCGCTTGATGATGTAGTCCGCGCGGTGCATCCGGCTCCTCCCCGCCCGCCGGCGGCCTCAGGCTTGGTGGACCTGGCTGAACGGAGCTTTCGAGAGGTTGTTGAGCAGGCCCAGCACGGACTCGTTGTCGCCGAACCCGGCCCAATCGTTGGACCAGGCGTCGATCACCTGGTTGTAGTTCAGGATGATGTACGGGCGTTCGTCGAAGGCGATCTTCTGCATCTGGTGCACGATCTGCAGCCTCTTCGCAGGCTGGGTCGCGAGGCCTTGCTCCTGGTAGAGCTTGTCGTACGCGGGGTTGTCGAACCCCGAGTCGCTCCAGCCGCCCCACTGAGCCTTGGTCAGGACGGAGAGGATGAAGTCCGGGTCGATCAGCGGGAACCAGTCCCACATGGCGAGGTCGAACTGGTTGTAGGTGTTGTTGTCGCCCAGGATCGCGGAGTTGACGGCGTCGTTGTCCATCTTCCGCTGCGCGATCTGGATCCCGATCTGCTGGAACCCGTTCTGGATGATCCGGAACGCCGCGTCGCCGGCACCGGTCTCGTCGCTCGCGAACAGGACCGTGTAGCTCATCGGATGCCCGTTCGCGACACGGGTCCCGTCCGGACCCCTCGCGTACCCGGCCTGGTCGAGCAGCGCGTTGGCCTTGTCGATGTCGAACGGCAACCCCTGGATCTGCGAGTCGTGCCAAGCGCCGGTGCCGGGAGCCACGATCGTCGAACCCGGCTCGGCGTAGCCGAGCCATGCGGTCTTCACGATGGAGTCTCGGTCGATCGCGTACTCCATGGCCATGCGGACCTTCGGATCCTGGAGCTCGAGGTTCGTCGTCTTGTCAGGGCTGGAGTTGATGATGAAGTCGCGGAGCGTGATGCCCGGGCCGTTGTAGACGGTCAGGGAGGAATCTCCTTTGAGGGACGCCACGGCGGTGACCGGCACGTTGATCGCTGCCTGGATCTGGCCGTTCCGCAGGGCCGCCACCATGGAGTCGTCGTTGGAGAAGTACTGCAGCCCGAACCCGTCGATCGCCGGCTGAGGGCCGTAGAAGTTCGGGTTCCGCTGGAAGATCGCGTCCTGGTCCTTCTTGTACTCCGCGAGCTCGAACGGGCCGCCGCTCACGAGGGGCTGGTCGGTCGGCTGGTTCGGGAACTGGCGGAGGGCCTTCCCGTCGCCCACCGCGTACTGCTGCCATACGTGCTGGGGGAGGATCGAGATCTGCTGCAGGTTCGACAAGACGTTGGCGACGGGCGCCGAGTACGTGAGGACGAGCGTGTCGTCGTCGGTGGCCACCGCCTTGGTCATGTGGGTGAGACCGCCCGCGAGGTTCGCGGCGGGCCCGTCGCCGTACTTCAGGATCGTGGCGAACGTGAACGCGGCGTCCTTGGCCGTCAGCGGTTGTCCGTCCGACCACTTCGCGTTCGGCGTCGTATGGAAGGTCCACGTGAGCCCGTCGGCGGTCGATCCCCACGACCGAGGCGAAATCGGGGACGAACTCGAGGGTCTTCAGGTCGTACTGGACGAGCTGCGGATAGATGTACTCGAACGTCGAGTAGGAGTTCTGCTGGAAGGTGACGAACGGGTTCAGCGTGTCGATGTTGGACAGCGTGCCGAGGATCAGGTGACCGCCGGTCGCGACGCCGCCACTGTTCGTGGTGTCGTTGCCTCCGCCGGTGCAGGCCGTGGCCGTGATGGCCACCGCGGCGAGCAGGGCCGCGAGCTTCTTCGATGGCCGCATCGGTCTCCTTCCCGAGCCGGCCCGGCGGACGGCCCACAGCCTCCTGAGAGGTCGGCATCGTCGCAGGACTCGTGGGTCCTGTCGAGAGAGCACCGCCCCGCTGGGGGGTCGAGGCATTACGGTGGAGTGCGACGGGCGGAACCGCGTGGATCGCGAAAGGGGTGCCCGATGCAGGAGATGCAGAGGATCGACGCCGAGCGACGGCTCGAGCGGATCGAGCGGCTCTTGCGTGCTGCGGCCGATGAGGCCAGGAGCGCGCGACTCGACCTCGGGCTCGATCACGGCGGCAATGACCGCTGGGCGCGGATGATGTTCGGCGTCCTGGACGACCTCGATCGTGCCGGTGGGGAAGTGTCTCGGCAGCGGTTCCTGGAGATCGGAGAGGAGCACGCGTACAGCCGGCGAGGGATGGCCGGCTTCTACCAGCAGCTCGTGGAGCCGGCTCCCAGCTTCAAGACGCGATTGACGGCCGCCGGACGTGAGCGGCTGAGCTTCCTCCGCGAGCGATACGGCGTCAAGTGACCGCGTCGTTGTCCTGACGATCCAGGACTCGCTCGTCCTCAGCGGTTCGCTCGACGCTTTGACGGACCCGTCGCCTACGCAGCGTAGGCCGCGAACACCGAGATCGTTCGGCTCGACTCCTCACCCGGATACCCGGTGGCGTTGTAGCCCGTCAGGAACACCCGGTTCCCGCCCATCCCCACCACGACCTCGGACCAGGACGTGTCGGCGACACGGTCCCCGGCAGGGTCCTTGAGCGGTCCGCGGTATGGGGCGCTCCGCCATTCGGGGTGGCCGTCGGAGGCAGCCCACGCGCCGACCACCGCTGCCCCTGCGCCTCCCTTCCTCACGACCGTCCCCGCGATGTAGACACGCAGGCCGTTGGGTGCTGGCACGGGCGTGCCCCGGAGCGTGAGCGAACGGCTCCAAAGCGTCTTGCCGGTTCCCACGTCGAGCGCCAGCAGGCGCGAGCCCAGCTTCTCCGACCCAGCCTCCGCCGAGACGAAGATCCGACCGGCAGGAGAGACCGGTCCGACCGAGGCCCGCGCGGCGAACCGGCGTGACCACGCGACGCTGCCGTCTGCGAGCTTCAACCCGGCGATGTGGGTTTCAGGAAGCGCTCGGGGACCGCGGTCCCCGTGCGACGGCAGAACCACGATCGCGTCCGTAGCGCGGACCTGCATCACGCTTCCGCACCCAGGCATCTGCGCGAGGACGGTGGTCCACTCGATCCGACCGTCTGCGGCGCGCAGGTTGGCGGCCGCCGCCGCGGGGCACTGCTGAGCCTTCGATGCCTCGACAGCGATCCCCACGATCAGAGCCTGTCCGTCGCGCGTTGACGAGATGCTCTCGACGTACGAGCTGAAGTACCGCGAACCGAAGGGGGTGTGCCAACGAAGCTTGCCGGTGCCGGCCGCGTACGCGGCTACCACCGACCGACTCTCCCGGTGCGCCTCTGTGCGCGGACGCAAGCCTCCGACGAAGAGGTTGCGGCCGTCCGGGGACGCGGCGACAACCTGCCACCCCCTGCCACGGCGGGCGACGCTCCAGAGGACCTTCCCCGTTCCCAGCCCTGAGCGCGATCAGCCGCGATAGCCCGCCCTTGCCCTCGCCGGCGAGGTACACGCGTCGTCCTCCGGGGGCAACATCGAAGTCGTAGATCCGCGCGGTCGTGCTCCTCCAGCGCCAAAGGGTGTGCCCCGTAGCTGCATCGAACGCGATCACGCTCGGGACGTCGTAGACCGCCGCCGCGGGATCGGAAGTGCTCAGCAGGGCGAACAGAAGATGCCCACTCGGGTCGCCGGCCAGTTCCTCCGGCAGCACCCAAGCCGACCCGCCGTTGGCGACCGCGGCGTCCCACAGCGGGCTATGAAGTTCGGTGGTGGCGCCGCGCCGCATGAGCGACGGGCTCCACGACCGCGACGACCCCGGTCACGAGACCGAACACCAGCACCAACGAGAAGACCATCCTTCGGCAAGGCATGTCTCCACGCTCCTTCTGCATCCATCATGAGCGGGCGCGGGCGTGCCTCAGAGGGGCCATTAGGCACCGCAGGGATGGGCTTGCGCAGGTCAAGGGATCGACCCGGCTTCGGCCTGGCCAGGCGGTGACGAGACGTCGCGCGATCACTCGTTCCTGTGTCGGTCAGCGAGGGTGGTCGACGGGGCCATAGGCTGCGTGGCGCGTGCTCTCAGCAAGAGGTGGTGATATCCGTATCCGTCGAGCCATTCGTCGGCGTCGTCCACTACCTCGAGTCCTGCGTCGCTGAGCCAGCCCTGGATCCGGTCTCGATCCGCGTAGAAGTGGTATCCGGCCGTGTCGCCCTCGATCACCTCGCCGTAGACGGCGGGCAGGCCGGCCGCCTTCGATGCCTCGAACGCCGCGTCGATCTCGCGTCGTTCGATCTCCTCGACCGTCAGATACACGTGCGCGCCCGGACGCACGGCTCGCCGGAGGTTGCCGAGGACGCGCGGCCAGTCCTCCGGGGGCACGTTCTCCATCGCGTCGACGCACATCGCCGCGTCGAACTCCGCGTCGAACGCGAGTTCCTGCAGCCCGATGCGTTCGAGGCGGACGCCCGGGTGCTTCGATCGTGCCTGTGCGAGCATGCCTGCCGACTGGTCGATCCCGACGACGCTCCGACCGGCTGCCAGGACCATGCCGAGATAGGTGCCCGTGCCACAGGGCGCGTCCAGCACCACTCCCGCCGGCGGGCACGTGTCGATCAACCGAGCCACGAACCGGCGATGCTCGGGGGTTGCGGGGTCGTACCCCTCGTCGTAGGAGGGAGCCTCGAGCGTGTAGTCCCTCTCCACGGCCGCCCGCCGCTCGGCGAGCCACTCCTCGCGGTTCATGGGACCACCGTACCGACCGGAAGCCATTCCGCGACAGTCGGGGGGTTGACTAGTTGCGCAAGAAGGAGAACCTTGCACGAGTGAGGACGATCCGAAGGTGCTCCCGTGAACGTGAAGCGGTTCGCACGCTCGCTCCTGGTGCTCCTGGTCTCGGGCATCGTCGTGTCGGGTTGGTCCGTGCCCGCCCGCGCCACGTATCCGGGAGGCAACGGCGAGATCGCCTACCTCACGCCCGATGGGGCGCGGGTGATCCAGCCGGATGGGAGTGGTGACGGTCCGTTGGGATCGGGTCATCGAACCACCTTCGCCGTCGCTTTCTCTCCGGACGGTTCCCGGGCCGTGATCGCCGAGGAGACCGGGGCGCTCCGGCACCTCCGGCTCGTGTTGCTCGACCTCGGCACCGGCGATCGCTCCGTGATCCTCACCCAAGGGCAGCTGCCCACGCACGAGGTCTTCTCGGTGGCGATGTCCCCCGACGGGACATCCGTCGTGTTCTGCGACGGGTTCCCCGGCCATCTCTACACCGTCGGCGTCGACGGCTCGGCCCTCACGCAGATCCCATCGACGGCGGGGTTCTGCTACGCGGATTGGGGCGTGGATGATCGGATCGTCGCGTCGAAAGGGATCTTCCCCGGTGACGGCAGGCGGTTGATCGTGACGATGGACCCCGATGGCACCCATCGACGGGTGATCGCCAGCTTCCCGGCGGCGAAGAACAAGTGGCGCACGCTCTACATCCTGGTGCCGAGCTGGGCCCCGGACGGTGCGTCCGTCGTCTTCTGCGCTCAGCGGCATCTGGTGCATCCCGACATCTGGGCGGTCGATGCGGACGGATCGAACCTCCGGAAGCTGACGGATACGAGGGCGCGATCGGAGTCATCACCCACCTACTCACCCGACGGCTCCATGGTCGTGTTCTCCCGCACGGGGCCACCGTCGGCCCAGTCCGATCTCTGGCTGATGGGTGCCGACGGATCGACGCCGGCGCGACTCACGAACACCCCGGATCTGAGCGAGTACGGGGGCGCCTGGCAACCGATCTAGCGGTGCCGGGTGCTAGGACGCCGGGCCCCACCGCTGGCATCCGGCGTCCAGGTCGAGACCTTCGCCGGAGGGGAGATGACCTACGGACCGATGGCGGGGGCATCGCGGCGGCCTACGCTCGTCACATGCGCATCGACCGAACGGTTCCAGTGCCCGCAACCCCCAACGCCCACGCCCGGCGCAACTCCGAGCTTCGTCATCGCTTGGCAGGCCGTCACATCGAAGATCCGAGCGTCGCCGAGCTCCAGAGCCTGGCCCGATCCCGCGCCGACGCGGTCCCGGTGCCCACCTCCCGCCGCCGGCGCGGACGCTAGCGCCACACCGGCACAGGGTTCTGGGTTCGCTCTCACATCCGATCTACCGACGCTCTCGTCCCGGTGGCTACCACCATGTTCACGGCGCCCGGTCCGGAGCATGGCTTGCGGGCGGGTCCCCCCGGCGACATCATCATGCCGCGATGACGCTGCTCAGAACATCGAGCGATCTGCCCGGGACGGCGCCGTTGCGACCCTGAGGTCATCACCAGCGGTGCCGTCGGGGGCACCAAGGAACCGATCATGCGTCGCCGTGGAGTCCGGCGGCTGCGCGGCCTCGAGCGCGAAGAGGTACGCGACGATCAGAACCGCCGTGATCGGGAAGGTCATGCTCTGTGCCTCCTCCTGCCGAGAGACCAGGGAGCCCGCCGCCCCGTACAAGACCGCATAGAACGCGTAGCCCAGCACGAACCAGAACAAGATCCAACCGATCGTCCCTTGCGTGGTCGCGGGCATCTGGGGGTTGTCGGACCACGCCAGCGCGATCACGCGCCGCGGCCGCCACCAGGCTGAACTGCGCCAACCCCACGAGCCCGATCCCCGCGATCTTGCCCGTCAGCAGCTCTGTCGGGCGAAGGCGCGCCAGGAGCACCTCGACCACGCGGCTGGACTTCTCCTCGACCACGCCTACGAGCAGGAAGCCGCCGTAGAAGCTGATGAACATGAGCAGCAGCAGCAGTCACGATCGTCGCCGGGTGAGCCGCGCCCCGCGTTCCTTCGTGAGGGGTCAAGGCGGCTCTACGGGAGTTGCGCGGGGCGGAGCCGTTGCCGTTCTTCCTGCGTCAGACCGAGGTCGTCGATCGCCCGCTGCTGCTCCACGGACGCATCGCCGTGATGACGGTGTTCTCGAGCTGATCGGCGGGTTCTGCCTTCCATACAGGGCTCGTTGGTCCACGAGCAGGATGTCGACTTCACCAGAGCGCAGCGCCTGCCGTCCGGCAGCTCGTCGTCGAAGCCCTGCGAGCTCACGGGGCGGGCGACCTGCCTTCCTGCGGCCCGCATGGCGTCCGGCAGCTGCGGCGAGGTCTCGCCACCACCCCGACGACGCTCGGGCGCTTCACGCCTCCCCCGTAGATCTGCGGGATCGCGACGATCGCGACGACGATCGCCGCCGACACCAGCGTCGAGATGCGGAACGCGGTCGAACGCACGCGCTGATCCCACTCCCTCCGGATCACCAGGGACACGCGCCGAGCACGGCTCATGTGCCTCGCTCCTCCGACACGGCTTCCCGGAACAGTTCCGCCAGGGACGGTGGTTCGAAGCTGAACCGCGTCACCTCGCCGGTCTCGCGCGCGCTCGCGAGGATCTGGGCCAGGTCAGCCGAGGCGTCCACCAGCACCCGGACCTCGCCGTCGTGCTTGCTCGTGACGGTCCCGCTCGCCAGCACGGGCATCCACGGCTCTCCGTTCACGTCGACCTCTAGTGACCGGAGGGAAGCAGCGGCCTTGAGGTCCTCGACAACTCCGGCCAACACGATCCTGCCGTGATCGATGATGACGACGTCCTGACAGATGTCCTCGACCAGGTCGAGTTGGTGGCTCGAGAAGACCACGGCCACCCCGCTCGCCGCTGTTTCTCGGAGCAACCCGGCGAGCGCCTCGACACCGAGCGGATCGAGGCCGCTGAACGGTTCGTCCAGCACGGCCAGCTCGGGGTCGTGGACGAGCGCGGCTGCGAACTGCACCCGCTGTTGGTTCCCGTGCGACAGTTCCTCGAGGCGCGAATCCGCCCGATCGGCAAGGCCCAGACGCTCGAGCCAGCGGCCGGCCGCCTCTTCAGCCGAAGCACCTCCGAGCCCGGAGAGTCTCGCGAAGAAGACGAGCTGCTCGCTCACCTTCATCTTCGGATACAGTCCCCGCTCTTCCGGCATGTACCCGAAGCGCGCGCGCTGTTCTGGTCCGACCGGCGCTCCCCTCCACCGCACTTCGCCACGGTCGGGGCGAACGAGACCGAAGATGGCTCGCATCGTCGTGGTCTTACCCGCACCGTTGGGACCGAGGAACCCTACGATCCGTCCCGGCGCAGCGCGGAAGGTCGCACCATCGAGGGCCTGCACATCGCCGTAACGCTTCGACAGGTCAGAGACCTCGAGCACGAAAGCCTCCCCGGCGTTCCTCATCCACGATGTCCGGGCGCGCGCGTGTCACGAGGTGCGATGGTCCTGGTTGCTGCAGGTCCCGAGTGCCGTGACGACGGGGACGAATGACGACGGCACCCTCGGTGGCCTTGCATGCGTTCGCATGGTTCGAGTACAGATGGATGTCGGCAGGGCATCGCCCCGCGGTATCAGCTTTCTGGGAGGAGTGCCATTGCGTTTCGTCGCCTCGTTCGGACGCGATCCTTCGGCACGATCGCGGCGTTCCTCGTGGCGGCCGCGCTCATCCGCCCGACGACCGCGTCCATCCTGCCGGCCGCGACCGCCGCTCGAGGCAGGCCCAACATCGTCTTCATCATCACCGACGACCAGCGGTCGGATCAGCTCGCCCACATGCCCGTCGTCCGGCGGCGGCTGATGGGCAAGGGCGTGCACTTCGCGAACGCGTTCGTGTCGGATCCGCTCTGCTGTCCGAGCCGTGCCAGCATCCTGCGCGGTCAGTACGCACACAGCACGGGCGTCTATGACAACGGCGGACGCTACGGAGGGTGGAAGCGGGTGAGGTCGCTCAACCTCGAGCGTTCGACGCTCGCGACATGGCTGCGCGACGCCGGCTACCAGACGGGCCTCGTGGGCAAGTACTTCAACGGATACAACCAGATGAGCTACGTCCCGCCGGGGTGGGGTACATGGCGCGCCAAGTGGCAGGCCAACTACTACGGCTACGAGATGAGCATCGATGGCACGACGAAGACCTTCGGTTCGGCGCCCGCCGACTACGACACCACCGTCCTGACGAGGTACGCGAACCGGTTCATCAGGGGTGCCGACCCTGCGAGGCCGTTGTTCCTCTACCTCGCGTATCACGCGCCGCACGCCCCCTACACGCCGGCCCCCGACCGGGTGGGAGCCCCCGCCTGCAAGGGCGAGTCGAACACCGACGCTCCGTCGTTCAACGAGGACACGAGCGACAAGCCCAGGTACATGGCCGGACTCCGGCCGATGACCGCCGCCGAACAGCAGAAGGTCGGGGTGACCAACTGGGTCCACGCATGCGAAACGCTCCTGTCCGTCGATGCGGGGGTGGGCACCGTGCTGAACGCGTTGAAGGCGACCGGACGCCTCAGCAACACGATGATCGTCTTCCTCGGCGACAACGGCCTGCTCTTCGGCGAACATCGCGATCGGACCGGCAAGTCCGTTCCCTACGAGGAGAGTATCCGGGTGCCGATGGTCATCCGCTACGACCCTCTCACTCACGGTGTGGGCTCGGCCGACCGGCACCTGGTCCTGAACATCGACCTGGCGCCCACGGTCGCCGACCTCCTGGGGCTCGATGTGTCGATCGGGTGCACGACGCCGCCCTGGGGTGGCGTGTGCAAGCACAGCTTCGACGGCAGGTCGCTCGTGTCACTGCTCGGTCCGCGACCGACCGCACGCTTCCGCAGACGGGGGTTCCTGATCGAGCACTACGACGATGCCGCGCCGCGCGGCATCCCGACCTACTGCGGTCTGCGCACCACGCGGTACATGTACACGCGGTACGCGGACAACGAGCAGGAGCTCTACGACCTGCGCACGGATCCGAACGAACTCACCAACCTGCTCTATCGCAACTCGAACCCGGCGATCGCGACGCTCCGGCGGCATCTGCTGACCCGGCTCAAGCGGCTGTGCTCGCCGGTCCCGCCCGGCTACTCGTTCGGATAGGGCCCTTCAGGGAGCGGATCGGGTGAAGGACTCGGGGCCTTCACCAGTGGGGGCGGAGCGGCATCCCGCTTCGTCCGCCGCCGTTCCGCACCGCGAGCACCTGGTGCACCTGGATCTGCCCCGCCTCGAAGCCCAGCGCGCATGCGGCCATGTAGAGCCGCCAGATCCGCGCACGAGGCTCGCCGACCTCGACCACCGCCTCGTCCCAGCCGGCCTCGAGGTTGCCGACCCACGACCGCAGCGTGAGCGCGTAGTGCTCGCGCAGGTCCTCGACGTGGCGGACCTCCAGGCCGGCCGACCCGATCGTCGAGACGACGGACCCGATCTCGTGCAGCTCCCCGTCGGGGAAGACGTAGCGGTCCACGAAGCTCCGGCGTCGGAGTCGCGGCGGCGTCATGGGCGGGCGGCCTCCCGCGCGGGATCGGCGGGCCGCCGGCCGGCTGATCCCGTGGTTCAGCAGGCGCCCCTCGGGCCGCAGGAGCCGTGCGATCTGCCGGAAGTAGAGGTCGAGGTGGCGGAGCCCCACGTGCTCGAACATCCCGATCGAGCTGATCGCGTCGAACGGGCCGTCGCGTACGTCGCGATAGTCCTGCTCGCGGATCTGGATGCGATCGGCGAGCCCGGCCTCGGCCACCGCCTTGCGTCCCCACTCGGCCTGCTCGCGCGAGAGCGTCACCCCGACCGCCTCCACGCCGTGATGACGGGCGGCGTGCAGCACCATGCCGCCCCAGCCACACCCGATGTCGAGCAACCGCATCCCCTCGCGGAGACCGAGCTTGCGGCAGATCAGCTCGTGCTTCGCGGCCTGGGCGGCTTCGAGCGTGTCGTCCGGGGATGACCAGACCGCGCACGAGTACGTCATCGAAGGCCCGAGGACGAGCCGGTAGAACGCGTTCGAGACGTCGTAGTGATGCGCGATCGCGGCGGCGTCGCGTTCCCTCGAATGCCGGAGGCCGTGCAGATGTGCCTCCTCCTCCGGGGGTGCGAGCGGCTTCAGGGCGTCCAGGCCGGCGACGTGGACGAGGCGTGCGATGTCGCGTGGCCCTACGCTCGCCGTCGCGAAGCGCGATCGCAGCGTCGAGAGCACATCGAAGATGTCGCCCTCGACGTCGAGGTCACCCGCGACGTACGCGCGGCCCAAGCCCGAGCTCACCAGGGGCCGTCAGGATCCGACGGAGCGCGTCGGGGGAGCGGAACACCAACGTCGCACGGGCGTCCGGTTGTCCTATCCGGTCGCCCTCGTAGGTCTCGACCGCGATCGGCACCTCGCCGAGCACGTCTGCGATGACCGATGCCAGCGACGTCGCCATGGCAACCTCCAGATGTGCGTGGCCCTCTCTCCATCTCCTCACCCGAACGCCGTTCTCGCAACCCAGCGGAGCGTCGCGCGCGAGGTCACCGGGATAGCGGGTCCATGGCCCTGTCCGGCTGCGGGGCTGCCTGCCTAGCGTTGATATGGGCTCGGTGTACGCGTGTCCGCCCGTCATCGGGCAGGAGATGGGAGGGGATGCTCCATGGCACGCTCTCGATCCGGCCGGATCGCCGCACGGCTCGTCCTGCTCTCGGTCGCAGCTCTGGTCGTCTCGGTGCTTCCCGTCCGGGCCGTCGGCACGCGCGCTCCGATCTGGGTGGCGGGCTCCGCCTGCGACCCGGGGTCGCAGGTCGCCGTGGCCGGCGGGAGGGTGTTCGTGGGCGGAGCGGGCTGCCCCGAACGGGCCATCCTGACCGTGGCCTACGACCAGAGCACCGGGACCAGGCTCTGGGCCAGGGCCTCCGTCAACGCCGCCGGGGGAGCCAACGAGTTCCACGGCATCGCGACCTCACCCTCGGGGTCGACCGTGTACGTGACGGGTTCCAGCGACGGTGCGCTCACCGACGAGGACGTCCTGACGATCGCCTACGACGCGGCGACCGGAGCCAAACGCTGGAGCTCCCGCCTCAACGTGTCGAAGGGCGGGGCGAACCTGGAGGACTTCCCGCAGGCCATCGCGGTGAGCCCTGACGGGTCGGAGGTCTTCGTGGTCGGCTGGTCCGCGGGGACGTATGCCCTCGTGGTCGGCTACGACGCTCAGACAGGAACGAGGTTCTGGACCAGGTCCTTCGGCTTGTCGTCCAGCTTCTCGGGTCTCGCGCTGAGTCCCGATGGGACGAGGGTCTACGCCACGGGGGTCTCGACCTCCTCCGAGTTCCTCACGATGGCCTTCGCCGCGAGGACGGGAGCGACCCTCTGGAGCAAGCGATACCGCGGCACCTCGGGTGGCGAAGGCTTGGGGTCGATGATCGTCGCCTCGCCCGACGGCACCCGTGTGTTCGTCTCGGGGGAGGTGAGCGCCATCGCAGGTTCGGGAACCATGGCTGCCGACCATGACTGGACCACGATCGCGTATCGCGCGAGCACCGGAGCCCGACTCTGGGCCAAGGTCGCGGGACCGGCCCAGAGGTCGGACGAACCGTACGCCATCGCTGCGGCTCCAAGCGGCGACGCGCTCTTCACGCTGGGCGGCGTGGCCGACGCCATCGGGAACTGGAACGCGACGCTGACGGCGTACGCGGCCGGAACCGGAGCCACGCTCTGGACCGTGCACGTCGGGCGCTACCGGCACATGACCATCTCGAAGGACGGCCGGCTGTACCTCGGCGGCGGCTCCCAGGACGCGATCGATACCGCCGCCTTCAGCCTTGCGGGGGTCCCGCATTGGACCGCGAGCTATGCCGCCACGAACCCTTCGTTGGGCGCGACCGACATCGGGGTCAGCCCGGACGGGAGTCGCGTCCTCGTGATCGGCTCCACCGAGAACACGTCGCTGACCATCGCATACGCACGATGAGTGCGGGGGAGGACCGGATCGGCCACCCGGGTGGCCGATCCGGTCGTGACGACCCCGACATCATCAGTTCGTGTTGTTCCCGACGATCAGCGTGTGGTCGTCGAACCACTCGGCGTTGCCGCCCTCGGCGACCTGGGTCGTGGCACCGGTCGCGACGTTCAGCACGTAGATCGAGCCGCTGTCCGAGTAGGAGATCCGCGTCCCGTCCGGAGACCACCTCAGCCAACTGAGACCCGTGGAGTGCACGAGGGCTCGAGCCTTGCCTCCGTCGGCAGGCGCGACCCAGAGCGCCCCGCCCGTGAAGTCGTTCGGGTCCATCGGCGCGAGGTACGCGAGCTGCTTGCCGTCCGGCGAGTAGCCGCCCCAGGCGGCGTCGTGTCGGACGAGCGTCTGCTGCCCACCGCCGACCGGCACGGACCACAGGTCCCAGGTCGTGCGGTCGCCGTTGCCACTCGGGAGCTGGAAGAGGATCGACTGGCCGTCGGCTGAGAAACTCGGGAACGTGAACCACCAGTCGACCTGTCGGGTCTGATCGAAGTTCGTGACGCGCGTACGCTGGCCCGTTCGGACGTCCTGGACGAACAGGTCCCCAAGCAGCAGGGTCGCGGCCTGCCGTTGCTGGTACACGATCTTTGACCCGTCGGGGGACCACTGCGCGCCGTAGCCGTCCGAGTTCGTCGGGGTCAGCGCGTGGATCTGCGTCCCGTCGACGTTCGCCGTCATGATCGGACCCACCTGCGCGCAGCACGCGTTGAAGGCGATCGTCTGGTGATCGGGGGAGGTCGCGTAGAAGGTCCCGTCCCCCGCGATGCTCCCCGGGAGCGACGTGATCTTGCCCGTGACGACGTCGACCATCGAGCCGGTCGCCATGCCTCCGGTCACGGCCGGCACCGAGGACTGGCCCGAGTGCGCGGGCCTCCCCTGCGTGTCGCTCCGCGTGAGCGCGAAGACGGCGACGGCGATCGCGATGAACACCGCCACCGTCGCGAAGGCACCCACCTGCCGGTTCCGAGCCGCCCTTCGTTGCTTCGCCACCTGTCGCTCCAGGGCCCCGTGGTCCTGATCGACCTTCTGCGTCGCCATGCGGAACACCTCCTGCAGTTCAGGCATCCCGCGCTCCTTCCGCTCTCAAGGCTTGCCGCCCCTGCGTCGCGAGCGACCGAACCGTGGACGGCTGGACGCGCAAGATGTCCGCCGCCTGCTCGGACGTGTATCCGAGCAGGTCCACGAGCAGGAGCGCCGCACGCTGCCTCGGGGTGAGCCCGAGGAGGAGCTGTCGAACGTCGGCGCGCATATCAGCCTCCTGGAACGGGTCGGGCGGCTCCGCGGCCGGGATCAGCTTGCGCACGGCCATGGTTGCCCGACGTCGCCGCAACCGGAAGCCGTTCAGCGCGACGCGGAAGAGGTAGGCCGTCGGGTCGTTGATCCGATCGATCTCGTCCCACCGCTCCCAGAGCTTCAGGAACGCGTCCTGCGTGAGCTCTTCCGCGTCGTGCTTGTTCCCGGTCACGAAGTAGAGGGCCTTGAACAGCCGTTGGCGTTCTTCCTCGAAGAAGACGTCGAAGCGGGCCCCGGCTCCGACCTCTCCCGTGGAGAACCTCACGGCTTCTTCCCCTGCTCGCACCCCTCATGGATACCTGAGGACCATGTTCGCTCATCGATGCGGGAGAAAAGCCGAGAGCTGGATGTGGTCGTCGTTGAACGACGCGCACTCCGGACAGGGCTTCAGGAGGGGCGCTACCGATGTCGCGGCGGCGAGGGGGTCCCCGGCAGCATGCTCGCGATGTTGTTCCCGATGTCGAGGCTGAAGGCGACCGCCATCTCACCGACCAGGACCCCGAACACGCCTCGCATCTCTCCGAGGTGTCGTTGCAGCATCGCCATCCGTAGCTCATAGGCGCCGAGGCCCGGCCTCGGCTCTCCGACGTACTCGACGAACGACCTGCACGATGCTCGCATGGCCTCGAGAGGTGGTCCCAAGGGGCTCTCGGGATCCAGTCGATGCGCCGCTTCGGTGAGCCATCCGCGGATGTCGATGACCGAATCGATGCATGGCCTGGTCTCCTCGTACGCCGATTCCTCATACAGCACGCGGCGGTTCTCCAGGAAGTCGATGAGATCTCGCGCGACCACGTAGTCGGTCTCGTACTCCGCCCGATCGATGCCGCCATCATCGAGCGGCAAGCTGAAGCCCGTGATCCTCTGCTTGACATCCTTCGGTTTCACCGTGGCGACCTCATACCAGCACCCTAGGCCGCGATCTGCCGGAGGGGGCTGTCGGACGACCCCATGCCGGGGGGCCGGACCGGACCGCGGCGTTCGCGACGATGGGGAGCTGCGGAGGCAGATCTCAGGTAGTCGATGTTCCTGGATCCCGAAGTCCGAGGGGGGAGCCGCCGATGCGGATCCAGGATCCCTCTCTCACGTGCCGACGGTCAGGTAGTTCGCGTCGGTTACTCCCTTGCAGCTCAGCCCGCCGTTCAGGCAGCGGGTCACGAGACCTTCGAGCACGGGCTGATCCCACGTGTTCCAGAAGTCCGCGTGCAGCGACTGCCCGTTCGACATCCCTCGCATGTAGTCAGACGTGAGTCCCCAGCCCGCACCCCCCGTCCCGGGTGCGTACCGAACGTGGATGCTCAAGCGCGGGAGCTGAACGTACCCCGCCGGACACGGAAGCTTCCCGACGGAGTACGTCATGGTAGGCGTCGCGTCGGATCCCAGCGGAGAGTTCGGCGACAGGCAATCGGGGAAGTGGATGTGCATCTGCAGCGCTCCGGACTTCTTCGGGCAGAACGGCGGAGCCGGGAAGTACGGCCCCACGTCGCTACACGAGTACGAGAGCGATCCCTGGATGCCGCCTGCGTTCGGCGGTGCCAGCGTGTCTCCGCCGACCACCATCCTCAGGTCCTGCGGGAACGCCGTTACCGGCGCCACCCTCGTCGCCCGGTAGTAGACGTTGACGAGGTTCGGGCGGTAGACGCACTGGCCAAGCGGGGCCGTGAGGCTGGCGGGGTTCGGCGGTTCGTAGGTTCCTCCCAGAGCGGCGTTGCATGGGACGCCCGCGGGCGACGTGAGCATCGGGAACCAGTAGCCCGCGGTGTCGAAGTGCAGCGGGCACGACGACGCGCCGGCCTCCATCGAGGCCACCGTGGAGTTGGCGTTGGCGTCTCGCCCGCCCGCGTACGCGTGTTCGTGCGTCGCGCCAACCTCGCCCGGATGGACGATCGCGTCGTCGAAGTTCGCGTGCGAGAACGCGCAGTGGATCGAGAAGACACCCGGCACCGGCGCCACGGCTCGAGCGACCGCCTCCGCCGGAACGACCGCCACGCTCAGCAGAGCGATCGCCAACACCAGAGTCAGCTTCGTCATCTCGGGGTCCTCTCCCACAGACGTTCCATCACCACGCCGAGAGAGTAGACGAAGAGCATCGGCATCAGGCCCTCGGTTCGTTTCCGCCCTCCTCGAGCGACTACCCTGCGTGAGCGGGTGCGATGCGTCCGTCCGATGGGGGTACGAACGACCCCGGTTCGCGCTCCCGCGCGCTGCCACCCTGACCGTGAGGGTTCCTCACCTGACTTCGCGGTTACGAGCCCGAAGGGAGGAGCGACGTGAAGATCGAGTACCTGCACGCATCGAAGTTCGGCAACGGGGTCAAGGTCGCCGAGGCGTTCAAGGAGGACATGGCGGACCGAGGCGTGACGGTCGACGTCCACCACATCCAGGACGTGCGTCCGAAGGAGCTCCCGCCGGCGGACCTGTATCTGTTCAGCTCGCCCGGACGCTTCGGCAAGCCCATCCGCGGCATGCGTCAGTTCCTGAAGGATCTCCAGCTGCCCGCGGGCACGAGGTGCGCGGTCCTCACCACCGAGATGGCGCCGCAACCCGACAAGAAGACGGGGCGGATGCCCACGGAAGAGGAGATCGGCAAGTACCAGCGGGTCCGCCCGATCATCGGTGAGCTCCTCCAGGCGAACGGTCTCGTCGAGGTGGCCGAGGACAAGGTCTTCGTGACCCGGCTGAAGGGCCCCCTCGAGGAAGGATGGCGGGAGAAGGTCGATGCGTTCGTGGCTCGGGTCCTCGCCGCCGAGGGGGTGCGGCCCGTCGCGAGGGCGGGCGAACGAACGTGCATCTGAAGGCGCTGATCGGGAGCGGCGACAAGATCGCCCTGCTGACGTTGCCGTTCGTGGTCGTGGGCCTGATCGCGAACGTCATGGTGCCGACCGTCTTCGACGTGGGCGGTCCATCCGACCTCCTCCGCGCCATCTCGATCGTGGTGCTGATCCCCGGGGTCACGATCTGGATCTGGTCGGTCGTCCTGATCCTGGAGAAGGTCCCTCGAGGCGAGCTGATCACGAGCGGCCCGTACGCCCTGATGAAGCACCCGATCTACACGAGCGTGGCGCTCCTGGTGCTGCCGTGGATCGGCTTCCTGCTCGACACGTGGCTGGGAGCGTTGATCGGGATCGTCCTCTACGTCGCGAGCCGAACTTGTGCGCCCGCGGAAGAGGAAGCACTGGCGGCGACGTTCGGGCCGGCCTGGGAAGCGTACTGCGCCACCGTGAAGCTCCCCTGGCTCTAGCCGGCGCACGCGACCGGGCCGGGCGCGACCGCGCCGACCTTGTCGGCGGGATGCGCTAGGTTGGGAGGATCCGAGGGAAGGGGGAGCCCGATGGACAAGGTCGTGCATTTCGAGATCACCTACGACGACCACGCGCGGGTCAAGGAGTTCTATGGCTCGGTCTTCGACTGGGGTCTCGACGACAACGACATGGGCAACGGGATGATCTACACCACGGCGACCACGGTCCCGATCGACGAGCAGATGCGACCCAAGGAGCCCGGCGCTATCAACGGCGGGTTCACGAGTCGCGGATCCGAGACACCCTCGCCCGTCATCACGATCGGGGTCGACTCGATCGACGAGTCCCTCAAGAAGGTCGAGGCCGCCGGCGGGAGCACCGTCACGCCCCGCACCCCGATCCCCGGGATGGGCGCCTTCGCCTACTTCAAGGACAGCGAGGGCAACGTGATGGGCTTGTTCGAGCCGCGATGTGACGCGGATGAACGGCTCACACGTCCTCGCGAACGATCCGCACCACGACCTCGGCGGTGGGACGATCGTTCCTGCGTCGAGATCGGGATCGCCGAACGAGCAACGTGGTGAGCGCCGCGCTCCCCAGCACGATGCCCGCCAGGCTTTTCGCGGATCGCAGCTGCGTCGGGAGCCGAGCCTCCAGTTCCTTCAGGTCGGCCTCGAGTTGACGCCGCGTCGCTTCGATCTCCTTCACCTTGCGATCTGCTGCCTCGCCCATCGGGCGTCCTCCTTCACGGTCGCTCGGGTCCGCTCCACGGGTGGCGGCGCCGTCCGGATGGCGCGGCGCCCGGCGAGCACCAACACGCCCGCCACGGCGAGGAGCAGGACGGCCACGATCAGGATGGCGGCCCACGATGGGCAGCACCAGGGCGAGCGCCGCCGCACCGGCCGCCGCGACGAACCCGAGCGCGTACATCGCCGCGACGCCCGCAGCCGCCATCATCCCCGCCCCGGTCGCTCGGACCGACGCGGCCTCCTTCGTCTCGACCTTCGCCAGTTCGACGTGCTGACGGAGGAGCGTCCGGGCGCCGTCGACCGCCGAGGCCACCACCGTCCCCAGCGGTCGCTTCTCCCGGTCCTCCCGGGGTCGCGCTGGGGTCTCTGGCCCCCGTGCCTTCCCCGTTCCCGTATCGAGCGTCCACGATCCGGCCTCCCTCCATCGTCGTTCTCGGTCAACGGTTCGAGGATAACCAGGTCGGTCGGGCCCGCGTCGCCAGGGATCTACAGGAGCTGCGACCGGTCGTCGACGGGGTCGTCGGTGAGGTAGACGTGGGCGTCGGCGTGGTCGGGCACCGCCACGACCTCCCCGCGCAGTGTCTTCGCGATCGCCTCCGCCTCGGCCTGTGTCGTGGCGACGACGCGCAGGACGGCGCGGAAGCTGAATTCCTCGAGGCGTGTCACGTCGGAATCCTTTCGTCGGGCGAGCGGGCTCTCACCGCTTGCGCGATGCAGCCGGTCCACCGGAGACTACCGCCGTGATCCCCGAGACGAGGTACGCCAAGACCGCCGACGGCTATCACATCGCCTACCAAACGCTCGGTGCGGGTTCGACGGACCTCGTGCCCGTCGGGACCTACTTCTCCAACCTCGAGCACGACTGGGAGGAGCCGATCCATGCGCTCGAGCGGCGTACCCTGGCCGAGATGGGGCGCCTCATCGCGTTCGATGCTCGGGGGACCGGGTTGTCGGACGGCATCCGCGGCGATCGGCTCCCCGCGCTGGAGGAGCGTATCGACGACCTGCGGGCCGTCTTGGATGCCGTGGATTCGGAGCGCGCCGTCCTGGTGGCCTTCGCGGACGGCGGCCCGCTCTGTTGCCTGTTCGCCGCAACCTACCCGGGCCGCACGAAGGCCTTGATCCTCAACAACACCCGCGCTAGGACCGCCTGGGCACCCGACTACCCGTGGGGGATGACGCCGGAGGAGTACCAGGCGGAGCTGGACAAGACGGAGACGCGATGGGGCTCCCGCGCCTACGCCGCCGAGATCGTCCGCGAGGTCACCCCTCAGCGCGCTGGCGACGACGCGCTGATCGATTGGTGGGCGAGCTCGATGCGCCTGTCGGCGAGCCCCTCGGCGGCCGCCGCGCTCCTGCGCATGTACCACGACATGGACGTACGGGAGGTGCTGTCGGCGATCCACGTCCCGACCCTGGTGCTCGCGAGCGATCCCGTTGCGGAGGAATCGGAGGCGTTGGCCGGGCAGATCCCGGGTGCGCTCTTCACCCGCATCGACAGCTCGGCGCCCGTCGTGATGGCGGACCCTGAACCGTTCCTCGCCGAGATCCGCCGCTTCGTCGCACGCGTCGGTGAGGAGGAGTCCGACCTCGACCGGGTGCTCGAGACGGTCCTGTTCACCGACGTCGTAGGCTCCACCGAGTTGGCGGCCGAGCGTGGCGACCGCGCCTGGCACGAGCTGGTCGAGCGTCACCACGCGTTCGTCCGTGGGGTGATCGCGCGCTGGCGGGGGCGCGAGATGGACACGGCGGGCGACGGCTTCTTCGCCGCGTTCGACGGTCCCGCGCGCGCGATCCGGTGCGCCCAGGCGATCGTCGAGGGGGTCCGGTCGATGGGGATCGAGGTGCGCGCCGGACTGCACACCGGCGAGTGCGACATCACCGACGGGAAGGTGGCGGGGATCACCGTGGCGATCGGCGCGAGGATCGCGGCACGAGCGGCGCCCTCAGAGGTGCTGGTCTCGCGAACCGTGCGTGATCTCGTGACCGGCTCCGGTCTCGCGTTCGAGGACCGAGGGGAGCACGAGTTGAAGGGCGTGCCCGGCACTTGGCGCCTCTACGCGCTCGCGACCGAGCGATCCTGACCCCAGGGCCTTACGTGGGGCGGCCCACGAAGAGCGTGTACCTGCCGTGGCCGGCAGACAACGTGACGTGGAGGTAGTAGGTCCCCGACATCCGAGGCCGGAAGACGACGTACTCGTCGGCCCCCGTGCCCCTGGCCGACCCCGTTTGGAGCTGGCAGCTCACGCCATGACATCCGTACGTGAGCGGCCACGTGTCGACCGTGCCGGGCTTCCAGACGAAGAGGTCGAAGTCGCCTCGCTTCGGGACCTGCAGGAGCGCGGCGTAGCGATGCCCACGCGTGAGATGGACGCGATAGATGTCGTTGATGTCGCCGGGGAACGAGAGGGTGCCCGCCTTCTTGAAGCGGATCCGGATGGCGCCGTCCATCGTGCCGTCCGTCCTGGGTATCGCGTTCTTCGTGGACGCGTTGAGGGCCGCCGCCGCGTCGACCCGGCCGTCCGTGACCATGTACCGCCCGGCCAGGTGCTTGGGACGATGCACCGAGTTGAGGATCGCGTTCCTGATCTGAACGGGGGAGTAGGACGGATGCTGCGACTTCACGAGCCCCGCGACGCCCGAGACGAACGGGGCCGCCATCGACGTGCCGTCCTCGAGGCGGTAGTGACCCGCGAGCCACGTGCTCTCGATGTCGACGCCGGGGGCCGCGAGATCGACGGATGTCCTGCCCCAGTTCGTGAACAGGCACTGCGATGAGCCCGTCGCCGCGTAGCAGCCCGTGAGGTAACCGAAGCGGTCGCCGTCGGTGCTCGCGGCCACGGAGATCACGTTGGGGAGGTTGAAGCTCGCCGGATAGTTGGGGGCGAGAGGGCCGCTCTTGCTCCAGTAGAGGTAGTCGTTGTCGCGGGCGTCGTTCCCCGCCGCCGCCACGACGAGGATCCCCGCCTGGCCGGCCGCCTCGATGGCGTTCCGCTCGAAGGACGACCAGACGTGGGCGCCGAAGCTCATGTTGATGATGTCCGCGCCGTTGTCCCGAGCGTAGGCGATGGCGGCGAGCACGTCGGCGGTCGTGAGGACCCCGGTGGGAGAGCCCGCGCGCAGCGGCATGATCGTGCAGCGCGGACACACGCCGGCGCCTCCCTCCAGGTTGTCGGCCGACGCCGCGACGATGCCGGCGACGTGCGTGCCGTGCCCGTTGGCGTCCTCGGGCGTCTCGTCATGGGCGTAGAAGTCCCACCCCTTGGTGTCGTCGACGTAGCCGTTCCCGTCGTCATCGATCCCATTGCCGGGCGTCTCCGCCGTGTTGACCCAGAGGTTCCCCATGAGGTCGGGGTGCGTGAGGTCGACGCCCGAGTCGATGATCGCCACGACGGTGGTGGGGGAGCCCTGGGTCGTGTCCCACGCCTGCGCGACGCGCGCGTCCGCGCCGGGCGTTCCCGCGTGCACCTCCGGAGGCGGGTCGGCCACGGGGTGGGCCTGCCCCGCGTTCCTCAGTCCCCACTGTTCCCCGAACAGCGGGTCGTTCGGGAGGGTCTCGTCGGAGGACAGCAGCCAGTTCGGCTCCGCGAGCTGCACGCTCGGGCTCCTGTTGAGGCGCCCGGCGAGCGCGACCGGATCCTCACCCCGTTCCGTGTGAACCAGGAACGCCGGCGTGCCGGAGACACGGGACACACCGGCGACCCCGCTGCGGTGCATGAGCATCGAGCGTCCCGCCCGGAGTCGGGACGGCACGAAGCGCACCAGGACCCCGCGGGCAGCGGGCGCGGCCGCCGCCGGGTTCCCGCCGGTCAGCCGCTTCCCCGACGAGACCAGCCCCGGCCGGCTCGGGGATGGGACAGAGGCGGCGGCGGGTGTCGCGGTGGTCGCGATGAGCGCGAACACGATCATGGCCCGGATGGTGCGAGCTGCGTGCGTCATCTGCGAGAGCCCTCCGCCTCCAACGTGATCCAGGCGGCCTCCCGCCCGGCACGTTCGGCGGCCCACGATATCGGGAGGGAGATCCCCATTCAATCAACCCCCAGCCGTTTCCGCCCATCGCATCACTGGACCTGCGTTATCGCTTCGGCCCAACCGTCACGCTCGCAGAACCGAAGAGGGGGAGGGGTACATGGGGCGGTTCAAGTCGGACCTCGAGATCGCCCCCTGGCGATATGGGCTACCGCATCGCGTCGCACAAGCGTAGGGTCTGGGCATCGAGTGTTCGGCCGATGCCCGCGGCTGGGGGGAACGACATGACCTTCGCGGTGGAAGGCGACTACTTCGAGACGTGCACGTGTGACGTGAGCTGCCCCTGCATCTGGCTGCGGCCGGCAGACCGCGAGGCGTGTGATGTGATGTTCGCGTGGCACGTGCGGACGGGCGAGAAGGACGGGGTCGACCTCTCCGGCCTCAACGCCGTCATGGCGGTGCATACGCCCAAGCAGATGACCGACGGAGGGTGGAAGGTCGCCCTCTACCTCGACGATCGAGCCACGCCGGAGCAGTCCGATGCGATGGGCGCCGTCTTCTCCGGCGGGGCGGGCGGGCATCTCGCGGCGTTGGCCCCGCTGATCGGTGAGGTCGCCGGGGTCGCGCCGGCTTCGATCAGCTTCGACCGGTCGGAGAAGTCGCTGCGCGCAGAGGTCTCGGGTGCGTTGACGATGCAGGCCGAGGTCTTGACGGGGATGGACGGCGCCACGGCCCCCGTCATCACGAACCCCATGCTCGGTGCCATCCCCCAGCCGGTAACACAGGCCAGGGCCGGCGACGTGAGCTACCACGGTCACTGGGACGTCGAGTACTCGGGCACCAACAGCTTCGTCACCGACTTCAAGTACGAGGGCTGAGACGGACACGGCGCGAACGCCGTCGCTCGGCCTGCCGCTGAAGCAGCTGCTGCCGTGGTGGGTCGCCCTATGCGTGCTCGCCGTGCTCGCCTGGGTCGTGACGCTCCAGCAGGCCCACGGGATGGGGGTGGGCCCCGGGACGATGGGGCTGTCGCTGCTCGCGTTCATCGCGCTGTGGGTCGTGATGATGGCCGCCATGATGTTCCCCTCGGTGGCGCCCATGGTCGTTGTATGGATCCGCACCGTGTCGATCAGACCCACCGCGCGGCAGCGCGTAGGCGGCGTGACGATGTTCCTCGGCGGGTACCTCATCGCCTGGGCGGCGTTCGGGGTCGTGGCCTATGGCGCGCTCGTGATGACCGGTCGGCTCGCCGATCGATCCCCGACCGCGGCGAAGTGGCTCGGTGTCGCGATCTTCGCCGCCGCCGGGATCTACCAGCTCACCCCGTTGAAGGCCGCGTGCCTGCGGCACTGTCGGTCCCCGGTGGGATCGCTCTTCCACTACGCGAGCTTCACCGGCCCCGCCCGCGATCTCCGTGTCGGCATGCATCACGGCGCGTATTGCGTGGGCTGTTGCTGGGGGTTGATGGTCGTGCTGATCGCGGTCGGCGCGATGAACGTCGCGGTGATGGCGGCGCTGGCCGCGGTGATCCTGATCGAGAAGGTCTGGGCGTACGGACCCCGGTTCGCGGTGGTGGTGGGCGTCGTCCTGCTGGGAGCCGCGGCCATCGCGCCGTGGAACCCGTGGTTGCTCCCCGGACTGCACGCCCCCACCTCGATGTCGGACATGCCGTCCACCACCATGCCCAGCACCGTTCCGAACATGGTGCCGAACTCGGGCGCCGGCACGATGCCGAGCCCAAGTGGCATGTAGGTTGCGCTACGGGGACCGCGCCGGCCGACGACGACGTCTCATCGCATCAAGCGGGCCTCGCCAGAGCCAGCACCTGGTCGCGCGTCATCTCCACACCGTGGATCTGACGCTCATGCACCTGCATCGCCTCGACCACGCGCTCCTCTGCACCCCTGGTCGTCCAACCGCATCCGCACGTCGCCACCACGTCCATGCGCGTCCTCCAGTGGTCGATCAGCAGGGGTCGCACGGGGCCGTGGCGCCGAGGCGGCTTCCGGCCTCGAGCGTCTCGACGGCACCCGGTGCGGTGCTTCGATGGCGCGCGAGGTCCGGCATCAGGCGTAGCGCGAGGGTCGTCATCGCCGGGAGCCGGAGCGTTCGTGTCCACGAGCGTCGCCGGACCGCACGTGCCGCTCGCCCTCGCGAGACGAAGGCGTCGAGGTCCTGATGCTTGGCGCCCATCAGCTCATGCCCGAAGTGAGGCTGCATGCTCCATCACCTCCTCCGCCAGTTCGGCGCGGCGACGGTCCACGCGATGGTGCGCGATCTCAAGCGCCACGCCGAGCGCGTGCGCCCGGACCCACTCGTCGAGGGACGCGGAGCTCCCGAGGAACTGTGATCCGCGACGCCAAACGCGGACGAAGGTGTCCTCAACGAGCGTCGCCGCGAGGTCGGGATCGTGGAACGTCTGCAGCCCGATCCCATACACCTCGGCAGCGAACCGCCGGTACATCTCTTCTGCGGCCGCGGCCTGCCTCCGGGTGAACCGGGTCATCAGGCGAAGGTCCGCGCGCCGTGTGTGGGTGCTGCGAGGTCCCATGATCGACGCTCCTTCCGATCGCTCGGTGGTTCTCCCCCCGAAGCTAGGTGGACGCGTCGGGTCTGCAATCCTCGAACGCCGTCGGTTTAATGCGTCGAGACCGTGCGAAGGCGAAGGTGGGGCCGGTCAGCCCTCGGAGCCCTCGTCGCTTCGGGCGCGGGCGAGATTGCTGGAGAGCTCTGCGCGGGAACGGATCCCGAGCTTGCGGTAGGTCCGGCGCAGGTTCGATTCGACGGTGCTCACGCTGAGGAAGAGACGCGCCGCCACCTCCCGGTTGGTGAGGCCGGAGGCCGCGAGCTCGGCGACCTGGCTCTCCGTCTCCGTGAGCGTGTTGAGTCCCTGAGCCCGGCCCCCGATCCGTGCGAGCTCCGATCGGGTCCTCTCCGCCCAGAGGGAGGCCCCCAGCCCGTCGCAGATCCGAAGGGCCTGGTTCAACGCCTCCCTCGACGGAGCCCACTTCTTCCCGCGACGCAGCGCCCTGCCCTTGGCGAGGTAGGTCCGTCCGAGCTCGAGCGGCTGCCCCAGGTCCCGTTGGTGGTCCTCGGCCACGCCGAAGGCCTCGAGCGCCCCCGCTAGATCCCGGCGGGATGCGAGCAGGAGCCCTCTGCATCGGGCGGCGGCCCCCTGGGCCCAGGTGCGACCCAGGTCTTCGGCGCGCGCCTCGAACGGGCTCAGCGATGCCTCCGCCTCGTCGACATCGCCCAGCTCGATGAGCGCCTCCACCTCATCGGGGACGAAGCGAAGCGTGCCGGGATCGGCGGGTCCACGGGCTTCCAGGGCGGCGACGAGGGGAGCGAGCCGTCCGTCGGCGGCGCGGGCGTCGCCTCGCGACAGCTCGAGGAACCCGAGGACCGACCGAGCGAACTCCTCCGCCTGCGCCGATCCCGTCAGCTGCGCCGAGGCCAGGCTCTCCTCGCCCAGCCCGAACGCGCGGTCGACGTCGCCCTTCAGGGTCGCGGCGAGGGCCTGCGCGTAGAGGGCGAACGCCAGGTAGGCCTGTTGTCCCGTCCACTCGGCCACCGCGCGGCTCTCGTCCGCCAGTAGGGCCGCCTCGTCGAAGTGCCCCATCCAGCTTTCGATCTGACTCAGCAGGAACAGCAGGATGGACAGGGAGCTCTCATCCGCGTTGTCGCGCGCTCGCGCCCTGAGCTCGCGCAACCGGTCGCGCGCCCGGTCGAGATCGTCCGACCACATCAGGATGCAGGCCTCGTAGAAGGCGGGGCTGCGCAGCGGCCGGAGCCGTGGACCCGTCCCCAGCGACATCGCGCGCGCGATCTTGTCCGCGGGGACGCCCTTGCCCGACACGAAGTCGTAGAGCCCCACCACGGCCAGGGACTCGGCCGTGATCGTCCGGTCCCCCGAACGCTCGGCCAGTCGCAGCGCCCGCCGCGCCCGAGTCGTCGCGGTCTTGTGGTCGCCGGACAACTCGGCCGCGGTGGCCAGCTCGAGGTTGATGCTCGCCTCGAGCGACGGATCCCCACTCGCCTCGCGCAGCGCCTGCTCCGCGAGGGCGGATGCCGACGGCGCATCCCGACGGTGATAGTGCACCCGGCTGAGGTACAGGAGCGTCTCCGCGCGCATCGGTCCGGTCGAGGCCGCGGCCGCCTCCTGCAGGAGCTCCTCAGCGCGCTCGATCTGCGCCGACTCGAACGCGTAGCGCCCCGCATGTGCGGTGCGACGGACGCGTGCCCCCTCCATGTCCGCGGGAGTGAGCACCCGGGCCAGCTCGGCCAGCTCGGCCGCCGCATCGGGGGCGCCGTGGGAGCGCGCGTGCTGTGCGGCGTCCTCCAGGAGCTGGGCGACGTGGGCGTCGGGCGCATCGGCCGCAAGGGCCAGGTGCCGAGCGCGTTCCTCGGGGTCCGAGGCGACCTCCGCGAGCATCCGGTGGGCATGCCGGCGCTCCTCGGGCGAGACCTCCGAGTAGAGCACCGTGCCGAGGAGCGGGTTCGTGAACTGGATCCGCTCGCGGGAGATCTCGATCACGTCGGCCGCGATGGCCGCCTTCACGTCCTCATCGAAGCCCCCCACGTCTCCCAGCGCCTGCGAGATCGACGGCAGGGTCGGTCGTGGTGAGCCCGCCACGAGCAGCAGCATCCGGCGCACCGATCCGGAGAGCACGCCGAGGCGTTCCGTCATCAGCTCGGCGAGCGGCTCCGGGATCGGCAATGCCTGCCCCGGCTCGGGGTCGATGCCCCGCCGCAGGAGCGCCCGCGCCAGCTCGAGGGTGAGCAGCGGATTCCCTCCCGAAGCCTCGTGCAGCTGAAGCAGGACCCACTGGGGGAACCGCACGTCCAGCCTCGACCGGAGGATCTGCCGGAGCACGTCGAGGCCGAGCGGCCCGAGCGTGATGTGCCGGGTCCGGTCCTCCAGCGGGCCCTTGTCCAGCCCCAGCGGGGTCGGACCCGATCGCGCGGCGCGTGACGCCACCACGATGCCCACCGGCTCGCCTTCCAGGCGACGCAGCGCGAACTCGAGGACCCTCGCCGAAGGCGCATCGAGCCACTCCACGTCGTCCACGCCGACGACCAGCGGGCCGGAGCCCGCGAGCGCCTGGAGGCTGCCGAAGAGCCCGAACGCGACCGCCTTCGGGTCGGGGGAACCTTCGAGATCGACCCGCAGGAGCGCCGCTTCCAGCGCCATCCGCTGCGGAACGGGAAGGGCGAGCAGCGCCTCGTCGAGTCCGTCCCGCAGCAGGTCGGCCACCGCCGCGAACGCGAGCTTGGCCTCGGACTCGACCGGGCGCGCCGAGATCACCCGGTAGTTCCGCTCTTCCGCCTGGGAGAGCACCGCATCCCACAGTGTGCTCTTCCCGATCCCCTCGTCCCCACTGATGACGATCGCCACCGGCCCGGACGGAACGCGCTCGAGCAACCGTGACGTCAGCGTGAGATCGTCTTCTCGACCCAAGACCTCGCGGACCATGGGTCCCCCTTCCGCAGCGGCATTATCTGGCGAACGAGGAGGGCCGTCGAGGCGGGCCCTCGCTCACACGTCGTGGAGCAGGAACAGCTCGGTCGGAGCGGACTCCCAAGCGTCGAAGTCGTCGGCCTCGACCGCCGCCCCAGGGCGGGCCGGGCGGCCGCGAGGTCGTCGTCCGAGCGCCAGATCGCGAGGCCCACGAGCGCCTCGGACCGCGCGTCCTTCAACGTGTGCGCCTCGATCGCGCCCTGCTCGCGCGCGGTGGCGCCGAAGCGGTGCATCGACGCGATCAGATCTTGCTCGTGTTCCGGCCGGGGCCGGTGGATCGACAGGTGATAGAGCATCCGAGGTTCCTCCTAACGCGGCAGGTCTTCGTCGTGCCGATTCACGCGGAGAGTCGTTCGGCGAGGTATCGCAGGCTGAGCGGGTAGCGGTACTCGATCCCCATGTGGGTGGCGTCGAAGAGCTCGAAGGCGACGTCGGTGACGCCGATCCCTTCCAGCGCGCGCCGGAAGGCCTCGGCCCCGAGATCCAAGAACCACTCGTCCTTCTTCCCCGCGTCGATGTAGATCGCGCGCATCGATCGCAGGACGTCGGCGTGATCGGTCACCATGCGCACCGGGTCGTGCGCGAGCCAGCGCTCCCAGATCTCCGGGATCACCTCACCGGTCGCGGGCTCGAACGGCAAGCGGACCGTGCCGTCCGCGTCGGCGGAGTAGCACGCCGCCATGCACCATCCGTTCAGCAGGATGCCGTCGCTCGGCTTGGACATCGCCGGGCGGCTGCGGAAGTCCTTCCAGAAGCGCTCGTAGGACCCCTCGTACTCGTCGCGGAGGGCGCGCGCCGCGTCGCGGAACTCCGGGAGGTAGCAGACCTCGAACAGTGCGTCGCCGGCGTGGGTGGCCAACCCGCCCCACAGCTCGGGCCGGAGCATCGGCACGACCATCGCCCCGTAGCCACCGCTCGACTTGCCCTGGATGCCGCGGCGTGCGCGGTCGGCGATCGTGCGGTAGCGCTCGTCGACGAACGGCACGACCTCGTCGCACAGGTACGTGAGGTAGTTCCCCGTCCCGGGTGAGTCGAGGAACTGGCTGCCGCCGAGCGAGGTCCAGCAGTCGACCCACACGACCACCACGGGCGGCGCGTCGCCACGCGCGAAGAGGTCGTCGGCGAGCTCCGGGAAGTTCCGTCGGAAGGGGGCGCGGTTCCGCCACATGTCGAGCTGGCCGGTGAGACCCTGGATCGCGTAGACGGCGGGGAATCGCGCGTCGGGGTCGTCGTCGTAGCCGGGCGGCAGGTACACCCACAGGGGCCGCTCGTGCGGATCGCCGAGCGGATTGCCACGGAGCGTCTCGCTCTCGATCGTGTGCTCATCGAAACGACCTCGCAGGTCGGATGCCCAAGGCTCCACGGCCGGTCCCCCCTCGATCTGCTGTCGATGCGCTTCAGCGCGGACGACACGACCCTAATGTGGCGCGAGCATCACAGACCACCCGGCATCCCGGTTTGACCCCCGTCGCCTTTCGGAGCAATGATGGCGAACCTGTTTCCCGTCAGGGGAACACCGTCGGAGGGGGGTCGCGGATGAGGAGACGATCGCTCGTCGTGCTCGGGATGCTCATGGCGATGGCCATGGCGATGCCCGTGAGCGCGAATGCCGAGGGGTCCGAGGGCGCGGTCTACGGGCCGAACACCCATCCGCTCGGTGTGTCCTATGAGGCGTGGACGCGACGCTTCGCTCGGTACCTGTTCGAGCCGCCGGTGGCCGAGAGCCCTATCGTGAACCCCACCTGCGACGCGGTCACGCCGCGTGGTGGGATCTTGTTCATGCCCGTGGCCACCTCCGAGGGCCTCGTGGTGCACTGCAGCGTCCCCGCGCATCGGCCGCTCCTCGTAAGCCCCGGTGGTCAATTCGCGACGCTGGGTCTGGACTCCGACACGCGCAAGGGCACGAAGGCGATCGCCGACGCGTTCATGGCGATGACCCACGATGCGGTGGTCAAGGTCGACGGTGAGCGGGTCTCAGGGATCGACCGGTTCAAGACCGGTTCATGGGTGCGGCTCGACCTGGGCGCGGACAACCTGTTCGGCGTGCCGGCGGGGGAGTATCAGATGTTCCTCGAAGGTTGGTTCGTGATGGTGCGGGGCCTCGCCCCGGGCAGGCACACGATCTGGCTGGGAGATGTCTTCACGGACACGACCCACACGGATCAGGTGGCGACCATCAAGTTCGTCCTGCAGGCCGACTGACCGGCCGAGACGCGACGTCGAGATATCACGGGTCCTCAACCGAGGGCCGCTCTGGCGTACGGAAAGAGGTTGCCCGACCGAGGAACATGCGAAAGGAGCGCACCCGCATGGACACGTCGGGCCTTCCGAGATCCCCACGGCTGACCAAGGAGGTGTTGGTGGTCGTCCTCTCGGTGCTGTTCGTGGGTCTCGTAGTTGCGCGCGCCGACACCGCGGAAGCGAAGGTCGTGGGGCACAGGGTGGTCGAAGGCGTGAAGCAGGCCGTCGGGTTCACGATCTCGCGTGACGGCCGGATCTGGGTGGTGGAGAAGGCGCGCGGGGACATCCTGGTGTTCAACACGAAGTCGGGCGGACATCATCGCTTCTTCCATGTGCCCGCCGTGGCGGCGCTGCAGGAGCAAGGTCTCCTCGGGATCGCGCTCCACCCACGGTTCCCACGGGTCCCCTGGGTCTACGTGTTCGCCACCCGTTCCGTCGGTGGGCGCCTCCTCGACCAGGTCTTGCGCATCCGTTCGGTGCGCGATCGTGGAAGGGACATGCACGTCATGTTCTCGGCGCGCGCGGGTTCGCTCCATGAACACACCGGCGGGCGGCTCCTGTTCGGGCCGGACCGGATGCTCTACGTGTTCATGGGCGACGCGACCTCCCCGGCGAGCGCGCAGTCGCTGCGTTCCCTCCGCGGCAAGATCCTGCGCATGACGCCGTTCGGCGCTATCCCCAAGGACAACCCGATCCGGCACTCTCGCATCTACGCGCGGGGGTTCCGGAACTCGTTCGGTATGGGCTTCGATCCGCGAACCGGACGGCTCTGGGAGACCGACAACGGCCCCGAGTGCAACGACGAACTCAACCTCGTGAGGCGCGCGGGGAACTTCGGCTGGGGTCCGTCGGCCACGTGCAGCGGAGGCGCTCCGGGCAACACGAATCAGGATGGCCCGAACCCCGTGCTCCCTCAGCGGTGGTACACCCCGACCATCGCTCCCACGGGTCTGGCCTTCTGTCGTCGATGCCGCCTCGGACCGAAGAGCGAAGGCGCGCTCTTCTTCGGTGCTTACAACACCGGGGAGCTCCGGCGTGCACGGCTCTCACCCGACCGGAGGAGGGTGGTGAAGGTCGACGTGCTCGGTCGACCCGCGCGCTCGATCCTCTCCGTCGAGGTGGGGCCCAACGGGAGGCTGTACTACAACACGTACCTCGGGGTCTTCCGACTGGTAACCAGGTGAACGAAGCCCCATCGGTCGCTTGGGGGACCCGGGAATGATGCGTACGGCCGACTGCCCGAGCCGCGTCGCGGGCCTACGGTTGGGTGGCTCGCAGCGGAGGCAACCGAGGGGGAGGGCCATGGCAGAGACCATCATCTCCGTGTTGAACCCGAGCACCGTGATGACCGACGAGGAGGTGCAGGCGCTCCTTCCGGTGATGCAGAAGCAGGTCGACGAGGACTTCGACCCGGCGTGGAACATCGATGCCAGCCTGACGTTCGTCGCCAAGGACGAGACCCCGGAACCGGGGAGCTGGTGGCTGTCGATCTTCGACGACTCCGATCAGGCGGGCGCGCTCGGTTACCACGACGTGACCGATGAGGGGCTGCCGCTGGGCAAGGTGTTCGCGGGCACCGATCGGGCGCTCGGCCTCGAGGTGTCCGTCACGTTCTCCCACGAGCTGCTCGAGATCCTCGCGGACCCCGAGATCAACCGCTGCGTGTTCCTCCAGCGCGACGACGGGACGGGGATCATCGTCGCCTACGAGTCGTGCGACGCTGTCGAGGCCGATGAGCTCGGGTACGAGATCGACGGCGTCCTCGTGTCGGACTTCGTGACGCCGCGCTGGTTCATGCCGGGCTTCCCGGGGCCCTACGACTTCAAGGAGCGGTGCAGCGGCCCGCTTGAGCTGCGCCCGGGTGGCTACATCAGCGTCTACGAGGTCGGGAAGGGGATGGGGTGGCAGCAGGTCACCGCCGACGCCACCACGGACCTGCTCGCGCAGACCGCCCCCATGTCGGTCTCGGCGGCGCGCGCGGTGGCCCGTCCGAAGCCCGGCAGCCGCCGCGAGCGGCGAAGGACACCGCGGCGCCAGTGGGAGCGGAGCACCGTTAAGTTCGGTGGACCGATCGCGCCCCGTCGGGGCCGCCGGCGAACCCGACACGCCGCAGCCTGAGGACGGCTCGGTCGTGGAGGACATCCAGGAACGCACCGCGATCGGACGAGAGCTGATCGCGCGCGGCATCTCCGAGGACGACCTCGCGCTCGTGCCGGCACCCCCGTCACCCGGGCCGCCCGCGCGTCGCCTGCTGATCCCCTTCCCTGACGGCCTCGCCCCCACGCCCGTCCCGATCGCCCCCGCGCCCGATCCCTCGGCACCCCTGCCCGCCGCCGACGTGGTGGTGATCACCTGGACCGTCGACGAGCAGGACGCACTGTGCGACGTCTTCACCCCCGGCTTCGGTCGGGCCGCGTGGTACCGGTACACCCGGAACTTCCCCGACTACGCGTCTCGGATCCGAGCGGGGGCGCCGGCCGCGGCCGCGCAGCGGCTGGGGAGCTACTTCACGTGCACGATCGGTGCCACCACCGTCCTGTGCGTGAAGTCGGAGCTCCATCTCAACCAGGACGGGATCCGCACCGGTGAGGGGACGGCCACGCTCCCGGTGAAGGATCTGTTCCTGCAGATCTTCGATGAAGCGCGCCCCTCCGTGGTGCTCACGATCGGCACATCGGGCGGGGTCTTCGCGGATCACCAGCTCGGCGACGTGGTCGTGACGCGCGGGGCGAAGTTCCGCCTGGCGTCGGAGTTCCGCAACGAGCCGTTCAACGGAGCCGCGTTCACGAGCGATTGGGAGATCCCCACCACGCGCTTCGACGAGGCCGAGTCACTGATGGCGGCGTTCGCCGGCGAGCTCGCGGAACCGCCCCTGCTGCCGCCCACGAAGGCCTATCACTACCACGGCTCGATGATCCACACGGACCCGAACCTGCCGGACATCAAGCTGGACGGCCGCGACATGCCGGCGTTCCATCCGATCCTCACCACCGACTACTTCGAGTTCGGCACCTCGGTGAACCGCCTCGACCTGGAGGGGGCGGCGGTGGAGATGGGGGACGCCGCGCTCGGGCTGGCGGCGGCGGAGCTCGCGGATCCGCCCCGCTGGGCCGCCGTGCGGAACATGTCGGATCCGCAGATCAACGGCGCAATCCCTGTGGACGGGTACCGATTGAACGCACAGACCCTGTGGGCCGTCGCGTATTACTCGAGCTACGGCTACTGGACGAGCGTCACGGGAGCCCTGGCAACGTGGGCGATCATCGCCGGGCTGGCCACGAACTAGCGGCCCCGCATGGACGTTGACACGAGAAGGAGCCCACGCATGTGGGCTCCTTCGTCGATGCGATCCCCGGCGCGTCCGCGGTCACGCTGCCGCGCAGGAGTGCGATCCGCTCAGACGGTCGCGGGTACGCCCTCGAAGAAGGCGAGGTCGCCGATCTTCGTGGAGACGAGCTCCACCCGATCGCTCAGGTGCTCGAGCACCCAGGCTGAGGACACGAGGGTGGCCGACTCGGCCTGGGCACGGGTCTCCCACAGGCTGATCGAGACGCAAGTCTGATCGCCGGTGTCGGCGAGTCCGTACCGCAGGAACCCGGGCTCGTTCCTGAAGGTCTTCAGCATTCCTTCCTTGGCGACATCGGCGATGTCGGAGAAGGTGCCCTTGGTGATCTTGTAGTTCGCGATCCGCATGGTCTGCATGCAACGCTCCTTCGAGCTTGAGATGTCCGCAGGCGTCCGAGGCGAGCGATGGGCCGGATCGGGGGCTGGATCGCGCTCCCGAGTATCGGGCCCGTGAGCCTGAGTTGGATGCGCTGGGACGGGTTCGGCGGAGGCGAACCCCAGCGATCTCTTCTCCCGCCAGGTTCGGGGTTCGCGTCCTGCCTCGAGTATGCGCAGGCCATCGACGATCTGTCGCGATGGCCGCATCCTGCCGTCCGTCGCGGCGCACCGGCAACCGAGTAAGCTCGAAGGGTCCACCACTGGTGGAGCCGCCCAAGACGGGGCGTATGCGCGGAGTACCCGCGACCTGCCTTCCCGGTTCCTGAGGATCGAGGAGGCAGCCATGGCCTACCGGCCACAGTTCGTTCGAGAGCATCCCTTCAAGTCCTTGCTCACCGCAACCGTCGTCGCGATGGTTGCGCTGTTGGACGTCGCGTTGTGGGGCCCGGTCGCGTGGGCGTTGACCGCGGTCGTGGCCGTCATCACCGGCGTGTCCTGGGTCTGGTCCCGCCATCGGGCGGGGGACGTACGGGCCCGAGCCGCCGCCGACCCCTTCTCCTTCGCGGACGTGGTCACCCGGATGCGGGCCAAGGATGCCGCGCAGGTGCTCATCGCCGCCCAGCGGCGGCAGGAGCTCATCGGGGCGTGAACGGTCGGCTCACCGCGCCGACACGGCTCGTGATCACGGCGGTCCCTTCGGCCGAGCCAGGCTGGGGAGCTACCACCGCTCGCGATGCACGACGTCGTCGAAGGCTCGACGGTTCACTCGCTCGATCGGCGAGAGCGGGCGCGCGGCCGGATATCCGAGCGAAAGGATGATCACGCACTCGCGGGCCTCCGGGAAGCCCAGCAGCGCTCGCGCCATCGCTTGATCACCGATCGCGGAGTGGCAGCTACCGATCCCGAGGTCCGCCGCGGCGATCATCATGCTCATCCCGGCCTGCCCCAGGTCGAAGGCGTACGTCTCACGAGCGTCCGGATCTTCCGATGCTGGTGAGAGCAACGCGATGGCGGCCGCCGCACCGGCGATGTGCCGTCCGAACCGCCAGACGTCGGCGAGCCGCTGCAATGCGGCGCGCTGCGTCACGACGACGAAGTCCCACGGCTGCTCGTTCTTCGAAGACGGCGATCGCCGGCCCGCCTCGAGGATCCGGTCGAGGTGATCCGACGCGATGGGTCGCCCATCGAACTCGCGGACGTTGCGTCGAGCCGTGATGGCATCCCACGTCTCCATGGCGTAACCCTACGCTCCACGAGCGAGCGCTCGACTAGTCTCGTCGTCACGGCCTGTTGACGGGAGGATCCGAAGTGCCCGAGGGGATGAACATCGAGGCTGCCCACAAGCTGTCCGAACATCCCGAGGCCCCGGAGTCGCGCGAGAAGCGTACATGGCACGAGATGGCGGAGATCTTCGAGGTCATCGTCTTGGCCGCGGTGGCGATCGCGACCGCCTGGAGCGGCTACCAGGCCGCGCGGTGGGATGGGCGCCAGGCGTTCCTGTACGGGACGGCCTCGCGCGAGCGGATCGAGGCGGACGAGGCGATCACGCTCGGTGGTCAGCAGAAGCTCCTCGACGTCTCGACCTTCAACACGTGGGTCCAGGCCCGGCAGGCAGGGGACGAGGAACTCGCCGCCCTCTACGTGCGCCGCTTCAGCCCGGAATACAAGGTCGCCTTCGACGCGTGGCTGAAGACCGACCCGTTCCACGACCCCACCGCTCCGGCGGGTCCGGGCTTCATGCATGAGTACGTGAACCCCGGGGACGTCGCGGGGCAGGCGCTGAACGTTCGAGCCTCGTCCACGTTCACGGAGGGCACCGACGCGCGTGAGAACGCCGACCGGTACGTTCGCCAGACCGTCCTGTTGGCCACTGTGCTCTTCCTCGTGGCGATCGCCCAACGCTTCAAGTACCACGCCGTCCGGACGGCGGCCGGCGTCATCGCACTGGTGCTCTTGATCGTCGCCGTCTCGGGGATCGTGACGCTTCCACGGATCTAGCGGGGCAGCCTTCCGCCCAGCACCGCCTCGATCTCGTCGAGGTGCTCGCCCCGATGACTAGCGCGCGAGGGGTTCAGCGGGCTTCCGGCGTCCTGCGGCCACATCCGGTCGGGTGGGATCGAAGCCACGCGCCGGTCGGTCTCCTCCGCGAGCCATAAGGCGAGGGCGGCCAGCTCGTCAGGTGGGACGGCATGGATCAACGGGCGCGCCGCGTCGTTGATCCATCCCGGGTCCTCCGGCTCCTCTTCGGAGGCCGTGAAGGGCTCACCCCGCTCCAGCTTGTCGGCGAGCGCGATCGCGCGCGCATCCCAGAACGCGATGTGTCCGAGGATCCCCGCGACGCTCCAGTGCTCGTTCACCTGCGTGCGGAGCGCGCCGTCGTCCAGTCGCTCCACCAAGGCGCGCATGCGCCGGAGTTGCTCCGCGTTCTCCTCGATGTAGGACGGCTCCACGTATCAGGCCCCGGCATCGGCGGCAGCGGTGGCGAGGCGTTCGGCAGCGGGGGTGGGGCTGCGTCGTTCGCCCCCCGTTCCCAGATCCGGTTGAGGTGCTCCTGGATGTAGACGCCGTTGGCGACCGACAGGAGCAGCATGATCACGATCACGAGCGCCGGTTCGAGCTGTGGTTGGATCGCCCGGCGCTGCTCGATCCCCTGCACGTGCTTGGCCGTGTTGTAGACCGCGATGAACGGCGGCACGATGATGATCCACCCGAAGAGGATCGCCATCAGCGAGCGCGTGGGGCTGATCGAGGGGTCGTGCTCGAACCGCATGAGCTCGTCGTTCACCTTGTAGTACCAGTAGAGGAAGTAGATCCCCAAGGTCAGGAGGGTCAGCCCGAGCACGCCGAGCGGGTTCCGCTTGAGGTAGGGCTGGTTCTCGATCGAGACGGTCTCGGCCATGTCACTCCCTCTCGCCGGTTCGCGCCATCCTAGAGGCTGAGTCGGAGCAGGACCTCGCCCTCGAACACGATCGCGCCGGTCGCTCGCAGGGAGACCATGGGCTGAAGCCCCACTCAGCTGGCGGCCACGACCGGAGCCGCGCCCAACGCCGTCAGGGTGTCCCGCAGTCCGTCCGCGAACGCATCCAGGTCCGGGTTGATGTCGGCGTCGGCGACGATGTCGATGTTCAGTCGGCCTGCGTAGGAGAGCATCCCCACGCTGAGGCTGACGTTGCCCTGCACGACCCCGACCTGGAACACCTCGAGGACCCTCGCCCCCGCGAAGTACAGGGGCGCCGTGGGTCCGGGCACGTTGCTGGTGAACAGGTTCACCATCCGCTGACGGTTCATGAGGCCGATCAGCGCACGCTGGACGAGGAGCGAACCGGGGAGCGGCCCCATCACGTGCGGGCGTCGCTTCCGAGAGGCCGTCTCGCGCGCGATCGCCTCGAGCAGCCGAACGGGGTTGGACTCCGCCACGGGGAGGGGGACGATCATCAGCGCCACGAGGTTGCCCGCGTCCGGTCGGTCTCGGGAGGTCCGCACGGAGACCGGGACGGATGTCCGCAGCCTCAGCCCGGGCGTCAGCTGGCCGCGGCTGCGCAGCAGCTCCCGTGCGCCTCCGGCTACCGCCGCCAACAGGACGTCGTTCACGCTCGCGCCGTGCGCGTGGGCCGCGTCCTTGGCCCGGTCGAGGTCCGCGCGTGCGAGCAGGAGCCGCCGCCGGGTCCCCACGGGGACGTTGAGGGACGACCGGGGGGCCCAACCCTCGCCGAAGACGTCCACCAGGGACGCGGGTATCGCGCCGAGCCGCCTCAGCCCCGGCATAGGGTGCGCGAGCCAAGAGATGGCGCGATCCAGCGACCGGCCGCGGCTCCGGACGTTGTCGGCCAGGATGTCTCGCGAGGCGGGGATCGGCACCGGGACCCACGGCGGCGCGATCGGCGCCGTCGCACCCGCGCTGTCGTCGAAGAGGGTTCCGAGGAGCGCGACCGACGCGACGCCGTCGGCGACGACGTGGTGCAGGCGGATCAGCATCCCCACACGGCCGTCGTCGAGACCGGTGAGGAACCACAGCTCCCACGGCGGTCGGGATCGATCGAGCGCCGGCCGGTCCAGGCGCTCGCACGTCCGCAACAACGCCTCTTCATCTCCGGGTGGGGCGATCGGGCACTCCCGCACGTGTGCGCCGATGTCGAAGCCGGGATCGTCCACCCAGAACGGTCGGCCATGGCCCGGCCGCGGCCGGTGGATGACCTGGCGCAGCCGGGGCGCGAGGTGGAGCCGACGTCCGATCTCGCCCCGGAGGGCCTCGAGCCGCAGCCGGCCCTCGGCGTCACGCAACGGAGCGCCCTCCAGGATCGCGAGCGCGGCCACGTGCATGGGGACCCCGCGCGCCTCGATCCGCAGGTTGCTCGCGTCCTGCGTGCTGAGCCGGTCGAGTTCCAGCGTGCTCCTCAAGGCACTTCCCAGCCTTTCACCGATGCGTCGGCGGCCGAACGGTTGGGTGACCCTCGCTCTGGAGGTCGGACGACTCCCCGGCGCGGACTCAGCGTGGGGATGCGGGGCGATCCACGAGGAGCCCTACGCCGATCCCGAGCATCCACACGTCCTTGCTGACGGCGATCCCGGCGGGTGTAGGCCACACGCTCCCCGGTCGGTGCAGCGCGGGTGTGCGCAGGTACATCGCCATCAGGGCTCCCGCGAAGGCCGTCAGCGGCGCGCCGGCGAGCCGGTCGGGGACGAACGGCGCGAGCAGCGCGGCTCCGATGCCCATCTCGGCTACGGAGAGCGCCCTGAGGAACCGCGCCGGCGGGACGTCGGCGAGGAACGGGAACGCGCCCGAGGCCATCGCGTGGATGCCCCGCGCCCGCTCGTCGTCGCCGTGCCACTTCTCCCAGCCCGAGTGCAGGATGTACGCACCGGTGGCCACCCGGGTGGAGATGGTGTGCGCCCTTATCCGCGTGAAGGACATCGTTCGCCGAGCATACGACCGCAGCTGAGGGAGGAGAGCAGGTGACCCTTGAGGCCTACATCGACAACATCCGGGGAGAAGATCGAGCCCGTCAAGCGTCGTCCTCGGAGCTCGAGGTGCGGTAGACGTGGGCCGCGGCGCGGAGGGTGTCGACCAGCACGTCGAGCGGCGCGTTCTTCTCCAAGAGGGTGGTGGCGCCCACGAACTCCGCGGCCCATCGGGAGCCCTGCTCCGAGTAGGCCGTGAGGATCACCACCTGGGTCCTCGGCTCCTGGGCCTTGATCAGCACCGTCGCCTCCATGCCGTCGACGTCGGGCATGCGCAGGTCCAGGAGCACGACCTCGGGCTTCAGTGAGGCGGCCTTGTCACCCGCCTCCTCGCCGTTCCTCGCTTCGCCCACGACGTCGAAGCCGAAGGCGGGCAGGCTGTCGCGGAGGACCATCGTCGTGCGGTCGTCGTCGTCGGCGATCAGCAGGCGGATCGGGTCCTCGAGGAACTCGTCTTCCGACGGCGCATGCGATGCATCGTCCCCGTCAGGAAGGTCGACCGTCATGGCGACTCCTCACTCCTCCCATGCCTCTTCCCTAAAGGGTCGACCGAGCGCGCCGCGTCCTTGAGCCATCCCCCTACGGCCGTGGCCCTGGATACTGAGGGGGCGTCCGCCGCGGACGCCGGAGAGAGGGCGATGGGGTTGAGCGACGTCGATCGGTTCGATCTGGTCGTGATCGGTGCCGGGCCGGCCGGGGAGAAGGGGGCCGCCCAGGCCGCCTACTTCGGCAAGCGGGTGGCGATCGTCGAGCGCGAGGATGAACCGGGTGGTGCGGCGGTCCACACCGGAACGCTGCCGTCGAAGACGCTCCGGGAGACGGCGTTGTTCCTCTCCGGGTATCGGCAGCTCGATCTGTACGGGGTCACGGTGGAGGTCGAGCCCCATCTCGCCGTCGCCAAGCTGATCGCCCGCAAGGACGCGGTGCGCGGGCTGGAGTCCGCGCGGGTCGTGCGGAACCTCGAGGCGCACGGCGTCGAGCAGATCCACGGAGCGGCGCGCTTCGCCGCCGCCGATACCGTGGAGGTGACCGGGGATCGCGGGGTTCGCACGCTCGCCTTCGACGCCGCGCTGATCGCCACCGGATCGCATCCCTTCCGCCCGCCCGCGATCCCCTTCGACGATCCCCACGTCCACGACTCGAACGACATCCTCGGGATCGATCGGCTCCCGTCCTCGCTCGCGGTGCTGGGGGGCGGCGTGATCGGCTGCGAGTATGCCTCGATGTTCGCGGCGCTGGGGGTCGAGGTGCATCTCGTCGAGAAACGCGACACGTTGCTGCCGTTCCTCGATCACGAGATGGGGGAGCGGTTGCTGGAGGCGATGACGCACCTCGGGGTGGTGCCGCACCTCGGCGACGAGGCCGAGGAGGTGCGGCGCGAGCCGGACGGGCGGCTCGCGTGCCGACTGAGGTCGGGCACGCCGATCGCGTCCGAGCAGATCCTGGTCGCGTCGGGACGCACCGGGAACACGGCCGACCTGAACCTCGAGGCGGCCGGCGTGGAGACGGACGCCCGCGGCTACGTCGTGGTCGACGAGGAGTTCCGGACGGCGACCCTGGCGATCTACGCCGCGGGCGACGTGATCGGTTTCCCGGCGCTCGCCTCGACGTCGATGGAGCAGGCGCGGGTGGCCGTGTGCCGCGCGTTCGGCTTCGACTACAAGCAGCGGGTCTCGAGCCTCCTGCCCTATGGCGTCTACACGATCCCGGAAGTGAGCTGCGTGGGCCTCGGCGAGCGAGAGGCGGAGGCGCGGGGGGTGGACGTGGTGGTCGGCCGGGCGTTCTTCCGCGACAACGCGCGGGGCCAGATCCTCGGTGACCGCGACGGCATGGTGAAGCTGGTCTTCGATCGAGCGACGCGCGCACTCCTCGGATGTCACTGCATCGGTGAACGCGCTTCCGAACTCGTGCACGTGGGAGAGATGGCGATCACGCTCGGCGGGACCGTGGAGACCTTCATCGAGACGGTCTTCAACTACCCGACGCTCGGTGAGGCCTTCAAGTACGCGGCCTATGACGCGCTGGGTCGGATGGGCGGGCCAGCGAGATGAGCGAGTCCGCTCCGCTGTTCGAGCGCGTCGGCGTGCTGCGACCCCTTCGCCACCGCGACTTCCGGCTGCTCTGGATCGGGCAGACGGTCTCGATGATCGGCGACGGGATCTACGTGTTCGCCGTCGCGTGGCTCGTCTACAAGGACCTGGAGGCCTCTCCCGCGGTCTTCTCGCTCGTCGGCGCCGCCTGGTCGCTCCCGCAGGTGCTCTTCCTGCTCGCGACCGGAGCGCTCTCCGATCGGATGGATCGCCGGCACCTGATGATCATCGGTGATCTCCTGCGCCTCGCCGCGATCGGCGCGATCGGAGCCCTGATCCTGACCGATGTGATCACGATCCCGTTGCTGGTCGCTCTCGTGTTCGTCTACGGGGCGGGCCAGGCGATCTTCTGGCCCGCGTTCAGCTCGATCGTCCCGATGATCGTGCCCGAGGACCAGCTGGTGCAGGCGAACTCGATCGGCTCCACCGTGCGGCCGCTCGCGATGATCGTGGTCGGTCCGCTGATCGGGGCCGTCGTCGTGGGGGTGGCCGGGACGGGTTGGGCCTTCATCGCCGACGGGCTCACGTTCATCGTGTCCGCCGTCTGCATCTCGATGATGCGCGTGCGCGCGGATCCGGGGCACGGCGAGGACGCAGACGGATCTGTGGACCGACGTCCGCGAGGGCATCGCGTACGTGCGATCGACCCCGTGGCTGCGATGGGGGCTCCTCGGCGGGATGGTCAGCCTGTTCTGCGTCTGGGGGCCGTGGGAGACACTCGTGCCGTTCGTGGTGACGGATCAGATGCACGGGACGGAGCTCCAGCTGGCCCTCGTGTTCGGCGCCGGCGGGGTGGGCTCGATCATCGCCTCGCTCGTCATGGCGCAACGGGGAGGTCTGCCGCGCAAACCGATCACCGTGATGTACGTCGCGTGGGCCATCGGGATGGGGATGACCGCCGCGTTCGGGATCGTGGCCAACGTCCCGCAGGCCATGGCCGCTTCGTTCGTGGCGGAGGGCGCGATCTCGGTGCTGGTCGTGATCTGGTTCACGGCGATGCAGCGGCTGGTCCCCAACGAACTCCTCGGCCGCGTGTCCTCGCTCGATTGGATGATCACGATCCTGGGGGCGCCCGTGTCGTTCCTGGTCGTGGGTCCGCTCGCGACCGCCTTCGGCGCGGACGACGTCCTGATCGTCGCGGGGATCCTCGGGGCGGCGGCGACCCTGTTGTTCCTGTTCATGCCCGGGGCGCGCGACCCCGAGCGGGACGGCTCGCTCGAGCTCGCCGGGCAAGGGTCCATGCCTGGCACGGACCCTCCGAGCGCGGGAGACTGAGCATATGGCCAGCGCGATCCGCACGGAGGCCCTGTCGAAGACCTTCGGCCAGACGAAGGCGCTCGTCTCGCTGGACCTCGAGGTGCCCGAGGGTGAGGTGCTCGGCTACCTGGGGCCGAACGGCGCCGGGAAGACGACGACGATCCGGTTGCTGCTCGGCCTGATCCGCGCGACCGCCGGACGGGCGGAGATCTTCGGCGTGGATTGCCAGGCCGATCCGGTCGCGGCGCACCGCCGGGTCGCGTACGTCCCGGGCGAGGCGAACCTGTGGCCCTCCCTCACCGGGACGGAGACGCTCCACCTGCTCGGCTCAGTCTCGGGGCGGGTCGACATCGCGTATCGCGACCAGCTCATCGAGCGGTTCGAGTTCGATCCGACCAGGAAGGTCCGTGCCTACTCCAAGGGCAACCGACAGAAGCTGATCCTGATCGCCGGGCTGATGACGCGCGCGGACCTGCTGCTGCTGGACGAGCCCACGAGCGGCCTGGACCCACTCATGGAGCGCGCCTTCCGCGACTGCGCCGCCGAGGCGCGCGAACGCGGCCAGACGATCTTCCTGTCGTCGCACATCATGAGCGAGGTCGAGGCCCTCTGCGACCGGATCGCGATCCTGCGGGCCGGACGGCTCGTGGAGGTGGGAACGCTGGCCGAGATGCGGCACCTGTCGGCGCTCACCGTCGAGGCCGAGCTCGACGGGAGCGTGCCCGATCTCTCGAGCATCCCGGGCGTGGACGGCGTCGAGGTCGACGGCGACCGGATCCGCTGCCAGGTCGTCGGCTCCGTGGAGCCGCTCCTCGGCGTGTTGGTGGCCGCCGGCGTCCGGCACCTCGTCAGCCGGGAGCCTTCGCTCGAGGAGCTCTTCCTGTCCCACTACGGGGCCGACGGAGGGCCGCCCGATGCGACGTAAGGAGGTCTACGACGACCGCCGGGCCTCGCGGGCGGTGGCCGTCACGACCGCGAGGCGCGCGGCCAAGCAGGGGGCCCTGTGGGGGCTGCTCTTCGGCGTGATGATCGCCGCGACCGAGGCGACCTACACCACCACGTTCCCGACGGCGGCCTCGCAGGGCGCAGATTGGCGCTCTCGGTGCAGGGCAACGCGGGGTTCGAGGCCGTGTTCGGCCCCATCCGCCGCATGGACACCGTGGCCGGCTACACGGCGTACAAGGTCGGGATCACGCTGATCATCCTCGCGGCGATCTGGGGACTGGTGATCGCGACCCGCGTGCTGCGTGGCGAGGAGGACGCGGGTCGATGGGAGCTGCTCCTGTCGGGGCACACCACCCGGGGAGCCGCCGCGGTGCAGGCGGCGATCGGGTTGGGCGCGGGCGTCGTCGCCCTCTGGGTGCCGATGGCCGTCTTCGCGGTTGCCGGGGGCTCGAGCGCGAAGGTCGGCATCGGGGTCGGTGCGTCGCTCGTCTTCGTCTCCGCGATCGCGGCGGCGGCAGCGATGTTCATGGCGATCGGCATGCTCGTCTCCGAGCTCTCCGCCACCCGACACGACGCGAACCTCTTGGGTGCCGGCGTCCTCGCGGCCTCCTACCTGATCAGGATGGTGGCCGATTCCGACGCGAGCCTGGCCTGGCTCAGGTGGGCGAGTCCGCTCGGATGGATCGAGGAGATCCGCGTCCTGACGGGATCGCGCCTGGTGGGGTTCGTCCCGATGGTCGCCCTCGTCGGATCGGCGCTCGTCGCCGCGGTCCTGATCGCGAAGCGACGGGATCTCGGGGCGAGCGCGTTCGGCAGCCGCGACACACCGCGGGCGCGGACGCTCCTGCTTGGAGGGGAGGCCGGGCTGACGCTCCGCCTCACGCGGCCGGTGATCGTCGGGTGGATCGCGGCGATCGCCGCGACCGGCCTGGTCTTCGGTCTGGTCGCCCAAGCCGCGGGGAGCGCGCTGAAGGGATCGCCCGGACTGGAGAAGGCGATCGAACGGCTCGGCGGGACGGGCGCGGGCGCGGCCTCGTACCTGGGGTTCGTGTTCGTGGTGGCGGCGGGCCTCGTGGCCATCGCGGTCGCAGGTCAGATCGCTGCCGTCCGCAACGAAGAGGCGGACGGGCATCTCGACAACCTGCTCGTGCGCCCCGTCGCACGCTGGCGCTGGCTGGGGGTCCGCCTCGGTGTGGGGGTGGGCCTCGTGCTCGCGGCGAGCGTGATCGTGGGTCTCGCCGCATGGGTCGGGGCGACGAGCCAGCACGCGGGCATCGGCCTGGGCGAGCTGCTGCAGGCGGGGCTCAACGTCGCCCCGCCGGCGGTGTTCGTGCTCGGCATCGGCGCGCTCGCGTACGGGTTGTGGCCGCGGGGCGCGATCGGCGTGGCCTACGGGCTCGTGGTCTGGTCGTTCCTCGTGGAGATCTTCTCCTCGATCTTCAGCTCGGGCCAGTGGCTGCGCGACACGTCACCCCTCCTGCACATCACGCCGGCGCCCGCGGCCAGCCCGGACTGGACGGCCGCGGCATGGCTGGTCGGGCTCGGCCTGCTCGCCGCGCTCGGGGGGGTCCTCGCGTTCGGCCGCCGCGACCTCGTCGGCGCCTGAGGACGTCGGCGCGCTCACCACGGGAGGGCGGCGCTCAGGCGGTGAGGTCGCGGAGCCTGGCGCCCTTCGGATCGTAGGGGATCTCGGGGAGGATCCGCGCGGTGCGCGGCTCGCCCACCACGAACACCGTGAGCTCGGGCGCCGACGCGGCGACCTCGCTCTCGACGTAGGCCAACGCGAGGCTCTTGCCGACGTGATGCCCGTACGCCCCCGAGGTGACGAAGCCCACCCGTCGATCCTCGATCCAGATCCCCTCGTCCGCGGAGGCATCGGCGTCGGTGGCATCCACCTCCAGCAGGACCAGCCGTTGCGCCGGTGATTCGTCGCGTGCGCGGCGGACGGCGTCGGCGCCGACGAACTCGCCCTTGTCGAACGCGACGAAGCGATCGAGGCCGCTCATCGCGGGCGTGTAGTCCTGCCGGAACTCGGCAGACCAGATGCCGTAGCCCTTCTCCAGCCGCAGGCTGTCGATCGCGCGGTCGCCGATGAGGCGCAGCCCGGCGGGCGTGCCGGCCTCGCGCAGCTCGTGCAGCAGCGTGCGGTGACGGTTGGCGGGCACGACGATCTCGTAGCCCAGCTCGCCCGTGAGCGAGATCCGCCCGACCACCGCCTGCGCGGTCCCGACGTCCATCCGCCGGATGCGCGAGGAAGCCGAAGGCCTCGTTCGAGACGTCGTCGTGCGCGAGCTCGGCGAGGATCGCGCGCGACGCCGGTCCCGAGACCGAGAAGCCCATCCACGCGTCGGTGATGTTCGTGAGCGTGACCCCGCTCGGCGGCAGGTGCGCGCGGAACCAACGCGCGTGCCAGTCCTGCAGGTAGTAGGAGCCGGTGAGCCAGAACCGGTCGTCGTCGAGGCGCGCGACGGTGAGGTCGCCCATCAACCGTCCGGCCTCGTTCAGCATGGGCGCGAGCCGGATCGTCCCGACCGGCGGGATGCGGCTCGCCACCAACCGGTCGAGCCAGGCCTCGGCCCCGGGTCCGCGCACCTCGTAGCGTGCGTATTGCGCGATCTCGTACGCGCCCGCCGCCGTGCGGACCGCCTCGACCTCCTCGCCCACGATGGGCTCGGCGTTCGAGCGCCCCAGCGTGTCGTTCTCCTCGAAGTCCGGCCTCGGCGCGAAGTAGAGCGGCACCTCCAGTCCCCAGTTCACCGTGAACCGCGCGCCCGCCGCACTGAGCTCGTCGTAGCACGGCGTCGTCTTGAGCGGACGCCCCGCCGGGAGCTCCTCGTTCGGGTAGGCCATCACGAAGCGGCGTGCGTAGAACTGCGCCGTCGTCGCGCGCAGGTACCGGTCGTTCGACGCGTACGGGCCGAACCGCGCGACGTCCATGCCGAAGACGTCGTAGCCCGGGTCGCCGTCGGCGATCCAGTTCGCGACGCGCGAGGCCGATGCCGGCGCACTGCGAGAAGCCGGCCATGCACCCACAGGCCGCCCAGTAGTTCGGGACGCCGTCGACCGGCCCGACGAGCGGGTTGCCGTCCGGCGTGAACGTGAACGCGCCGTTCACCCAGCGGCGGATGCCGACGTCCTGCAGGACGGGGAACCGCCCGAAGCCGATCGAGAGCTCCGGCATGATCCGGTCGAGCTCCTCGGGGAAGAGCGTCCGGCCGAAGTCCCAGTCCGCGCCCTCGACCTTCCAGTGACGGGGGTTCTGCTCGTACACGCCGAGCAGCACGCCCCGGCCCTCCTGCTGCAGGTAGGTGAAGCCCTCGAGGTCGGTGACGGCGGGCATGTCCCCGTCGATCGCGGCGACCTGCGGCACCTCCTCGGTCACGAGGTAGTGGTGCGGCATCGGCACGAGCGGGTGGTCGACGCCGACCATGTGGCCGACCCTGCCGCGCCCACAGCCCGGCGGCGTTCACGACGTGCTCGGCCGTGATGTCGCCCTGCTCGGTCTCGACGCGCCACTCGCCGCCCGCGATGGGCGTGAGCGAGAGGACGCGGTTGCGCTGGATCACCTCGGCGCCCCGCTTGCGGGCGGCGCCCGCGTACGCCTGCGTGGCGCCGTTCGGATCGAGGTTGCCCTCGAGCGGATCGAAGAGCGCGCCGTAGAGGCCGGTCGGATCGATGATCGGCACGAGCTCGACCGCCTCGTCGGGGGTGAGCAGATAGGCGTCGGTGTCCTGGGTGCGCAGCCATTGGAGCTCGGACTTCAGCCAGTGCCAGCGCTCGGGCGTGCCTGCGAGCTCCATCCCGCCCGACATGTGGAGCCCGGCGCTCTGGCCGCACTCCTCCTCGACCTGGGGGTAGAGGCCGATCGTGTACTTCTGCAGCGCCGCGATCCGCGTGTCGGCGTTGATCGCGTGGAACCCGCCGGCCGCGTGCCAGGTGGACCCCGCGGTGAGCTCCTCGCGCTCGATCAGCGCGACGTCCGTCATGCCGCGCAGCGTCAGGTGATACAGCACGCTGCAGCCCGACGATGCCGCCGCCGATCACGACGACCTGGTACTGATCCTTCACGCCGACACCGCCTCCGAGCAGGGGATACGGGGTCGGAGTCTATCCACGCGTCTCCGTCGCGATGTGACCATCGGTCGTACCGCGATGTGCTCGCTAGCTTCCCGCGGCTTCCCGGAACCCTCGTTCGCTCGCCTCGGGCGCGCCACCGACGCGCTACGGCCCCCAGTCCGGGATGCGCTCGTGGCGACGTCTGACTGCGGGTGTCCCGAGATCCTGGAGCTCAGGACTCGAGCCGCTCCTCGAGGAGCTCCACGATCGGCCACGCGCCTTCGGACGAGTTCGCGATCACGGTGTAGGTGGCCTCTGTTCCGGGGTCATGCATGCTGCGGAACGAGACGCCGGCGTCGTAGCCCTCCAACATCACGACGTCGCTGGTCCCATGGAGCCAGAACCCGAGGCCGTACCGCTTCTCCTCCTCCGGCACGTGGCTGCGCGGGCGAACCATCTCGGCGACACGGTCCTTCTCGACGATGCGACCGTCGAAGAGCGCGCGCCAGAACGCGCTGACGTCGGCGGCAGTGGTGTAGATCCCCCCATCCCCGTTGCCACGCACCGGTAGGTGGAGGACGTTCGTGCGCAGGCCTTCGGCCGCGAGGTACCCCAGCGCGGCACGCCCGGGGAGCTCGTCGGACCGGAAGAACGCGGTGTCACCCATGCCGGCCGGCTCGCAGACCCGCCGACGCACGAGTTCGTGGAAGGACCCACCGCTCACCCGCTCGGCGATCAGCGCGAGCACGACGAAGCCACCGTTGCAGTAGGCGAACCGCTCCCCCGGTGCGAAGACCGTGGCGTGGCCGTCGAGGACCGCCAGGAACTGCTCGGTGGTGGCGAGCTCGTGCACGGGGATCGGCATCACGTATCCGGTGACGTCCACGTCGTGCTCGTCGAGGTAGTCGCCGATGCCCGAGCGATGTGCGAGCAGATGCTCGAGCGTCACGTCGTCGTCGATCAGGGGGAGATCGGGGCCGAGCACGGAGCGCGCCGGTGTCGTGAGATCGAGCGAACCATCCTCGATGAGACTCATCACCGTGAGCGCGGTCATGCCTTTCACACCGCTCGCGATCCCGAACTGGGTGTCCGTGGAGTTCGCGATCAGGTGGCCGCGGTCGGCCAGCCCGTACGCGCTCTCGAAGTCGACGCTGCCCGGCCGATCGATGCGGATGACACCGGAGAACCCCGTTCGCCGGGCTATCGCGTCGATGTCATCCTCTCCGGGCCGCATCTGGCGACTCTATCGGGCACGCCTTTCGGCTGCTCTTCGTCCCGGGTGGACGAGCACCGGGTGGCCGTCCGAGACGATCTCGACCGGGATCAAGCGTCCCCGGACGGCGCCGTCGGGCGTGACGACGACCTCGGCGATCGCTGTGGTCGACGAGGTGGGGCTCACGCGCGGCCAGACCAGGTTGCCCAGGCTGTAGAAGATGGGCCGACCCCTGATAGGTCTCCACCGGTTGGAGCCGATGCGGGTGCGATCCGAAGATCACGTCGGCGCCGGCGTCGATCATCCGGTGGGCCTGCTCGACCTGGTAACGCCCTCGGCCGGGCGTCGAGCTCGATCCCCCAATGGATCATGACGACGACGAGGTCCGCGGATGCCGCCGCGTCACGGACGGCCTGCAGTGCCAGCGCGAAATCGTGGCCGGCCGCCGTCCCGGGCTTGTCCGGGCCGGCGACCTCGTCGATCGGATCGAGCACCTCGTCGATGCCGAGAACGGCGATCCTCCAGCCGTCGATCTGGAAGTCCGCCGCGCGCAGCGCGTCCGCACGGTCGGAGCCGGCGCCGACCGGCACGAGGTCCGCGTCATGGATCGCGCCCAGGGAGTCCATCAGTCCGGCCGGTCCGTCGTCGTACGCGTGGTTGTTGGCCTGGCTGACGACGTCGACGCCGGCGCGTTCGGCCGCCGGGAGGGCACGGGGATCGCATCGCAAGGGGAAGGCCTTCGGCGCGGGATCTACCACGTCCGTCACCGGACATTCCAGGTTCACCATGGTGAGGTCGTCGCGGTGGAACAACCCACCCAGCCCGCTCCAGGCCCAGCCGTAGCCGTGCGTGCCGAACGCGGGGATCTGCGCGGGGTCGAGGCTCACGTCGCCGGCTCCCTGGATCACGAGCGAGCCTCTCGCGTGCCCGCCCTCGTCCGGCGTGCCGGGCGCGCCCGGCGTGGCGACCATGCAGGAAGCGAGGGCGAGCGTCACGCTCGCCCCCACCACCCATCGCCACACGTTCCCCCTTCGACCGATACCTGCGTGCATGTCCGCGCTCCGCTCCGTGCTCAGCAGCCCGCGATCGCGACGAGCTGCCGGATCCCGTCGATCACGCCGTCGGTCACCGAGACGTCGTAGTAGAAGGTGTCGGTGAACGGCGTGGTCGCCGCGCGCAGCTGCGTGAGGCCGATCGTGCGGTCGGGGGCCTCGCAGAGGCCGATCAGCTTGATGTGGGCGTCCGGGGCGACCGGGAGCGTCCGCAGCAACGGGTTCTCGTTGCGGATGTAGACCGGGTCGTACCGCACGTCCCTCCAGTCCTTGCCGTCCTCGACGCGCCGCCTGGTGCGCGTCCGCTCCGAAGAAGGTCTGCAGGACGTCGACGGTGACCGTCGCGCCCTCGATGTCGACGGCGCGCACGTAGGTCGGGTACACACCGTCGGCCAGCGCGTTCGGGTCCACCGTGGGCTCGACCGTGGGCGTGGGCCGCGTGTGGGCCGGCCGTGGGGAGGTTCGCGGCCACCCGACGGGATCGACGCGCAGAGCAGGGGCGGCCGCGACGCTCGGGTCCGACACGGTCCGTGTGGGCGATGCGCCGGCGAGCAGTGCGTGGATCCCCGCGACACCCAGACCCAGCACGAGCGCTCCGGTGACGAACGCGGCGATGCCCCGCCGGGTGCGGTGGGTTGTCGGCCGTTCGATCTGGCGGTTCTTCATGATGTCGCCTCCTCCTGGGGTCTCGGTGGTGGCCCGGTTGGGCGCCTCCTGATCCCTACGAGACGATCATGCGCGGGCGGCGTGGCGGCTCCCATCCCCGGCGGGCGACGCTTCCGTCGTGCGGGGATAGGGTTCCGTCATCATGGGTGACATGCCCTCCACGGATCCGAACGGCCCCGAACGGCGCGATGGCGACGACCACCTCGAGATGTGGGTGGGGAGCACCCGGGACCGGATCCCGCTGCGCGGCGAACCCGTCACGATCGGACAGTTGCCGACGAACGACGTCCCGTTGCCCTTCGATCGCACGGTCTCGCGCGTGCACTGCATCCTCGAGCTGGTGGCCTCGCGATGGTGCGTCCGGGATCTCTCCTCGCGCAACGGGACGTTCGTGAACGGGGAGCGCATCTGGGGGCAGCTCCCGCTGCGCACGGGGGACGAGATCCGCGTCGGGAGCGTCCGGTTCGTCGCGCGCCTGGGCGACGAAGCCGCCCGGGGCGACGAGACCATCGGGGCGGAGACGGGGCCGACCCTCACCAGGCGGGAGCGCGAGGTGCTGGTCGCGCTCTGTAGCCCGATGTTCTCCGGAGACGTCTTCCGCGAGCCGGCCTCGACCCGGCAGATCGCGGCCGACCTCGTGGTCACGGAGGCCGCCGTCAAGCAACACCTGTCGCGGCTGTACGACAAGTTCGGCATCTACGAGCAGGAGGGGCGCCGCGCGCGCCTGGCCAACGAGGCGATCCGGCGCGGCGCCGTGAGCACGGCGGAGATCGTCCGGGGACGGTCCCGAGAGGAGTAGCGTCCCGGAGTCCCTCACCCGGCCCGTCCGTTGGACGATGATGCGGGGGTGGATGCCGACGGGATCGTGGGGACGGAGGTCGCTGGCTACGCGATCGAGTCGGTGCTGGGGCGCGGCGCGATGGGCGTGGTGTACGTCGCACGTGAGCGCTCGCCCGCGCGCAAGGTGGCCCTGAAGCTCATCACCCCCGCCTTCGCCGGCGATGAGGTCTTCCGGGGGCGCTTCCTGCGCGAGGCGACGGCCGCCGCCGCGATCGAGCACCCGAACATCCTTCCCGTCTACGCCGTAGGCGAATCCGACGGCATCCTCTACATGGCGATGCGTCTGGTTCCCGGGCCCGACCTGGGGGAGATCCTGCACAGGTCTGGGCAGCTCGAGCTCGACCGGGTCGCACGGCTCGTCGGACAGGTCGGCGACGCGCTCGACGCGGCCCACGCCCGCGGGCTGGTCCACCGGGACGTGAAGCCGGGGAACGTTCTCGTCACGTCCAGGCCCGACGCGGACGACGGCGACTTCTGTTACCTGACCGACTTCGGGGTGAGCACCTGGACGGCATCCTCAGCGGCGACGATCACGCTGACGGGACAGCTGATAGGAACGGCGAACTACGTGGCCCCCGAGCAGATCGAAGGGGAGCGCGTCGACGGACGAGCCGATCAGTACGCCCTCGGATGCGTGCTGTACGAGTGCCTCACGGGCCGGCCGCCGTTCGGCGGACGGAGCCCCGCCGCGATCCTGTACGCCCACCTCCACGAGCAGGCTGCACCTCCGAGCTCGATCCGACCCGGGATGCCATCGGGCGTGGACGCGGTCGTGGCACGCGCGCTCGAGAAGAACCCGGAGGATCGCTATCCATCGTGTCGGGCGTTGACGCAGGACCTCCGGGGGGTGTTGGCCGGTGAGGCCGCGATGCCGGCGACGGTCCCACCCACGGTGGCGCCGCACAGGGCTTCCGCCTCCCGTGCGCGCAGGCGCTCGACATGGATCAAGGGGGTGGCCGCCGGAGCGGTGCTCGTCGCCGCTCTCGTGGGGCTCGCACTCGCCCTGCGCGACCGAGGAACCGGGCCGGGCGCGCCGCCGTCGGTGCCGCCCCAGCTGATCCGCGATGGGGTGCAGGTGACCGCGAGCCAGACGGCGCCGTCCTCGACCGACGCGGCGGGGAACCCCGTCACCTACGTGCCGTCGAACGTGATCGACGGCAACGTGGAGACCGCGTGGCGGACGCCCGGCGACGGTCACGACGTGACGGTCACGCTGATCTTCGACAACCCCATCGACGTCGTCCGCATCGGGTTGATCCCCGGTTACGCGAAGACCGATCCCGTGACGGGCGCGAACCGGTTCCTCCAGGATCGGATCATCGACGCGGTCGTCTACAAGGTCCCGGGGCTCCCGGATACGCCGCAGACGTTCAAGCCGCTCCCGTTCGCCCAGTTCGTACGTCTGCGCGCGACGACATCGCGCATCACGGTGAAGATCATCAAGACGTCGGCGTCGGGAGGACTCGACTACACCGCGATCTCCGAGATCTACGTGTACGGATATCCGCAGTAGCGTTCGGCCTCGGACCGCTCGACGTGTATCCGCTACTTGGGTGCGATCTGGACACTCTCCGCCTTCGGCGTGATGAAGCTCTCGTGCCCGTCGGCCCACCGGACCCAGTAGCTGACGCTGAGCTCGCCGCGCACGATCTTGGTGACCTCGCCCTCGCGCGGCGGGGTGCCCACATGGGCGGAGTCGATCAGGATGACGTCGCCGCGCTTGGGCGTGGTCCTTGGCTTCGCCGTCGACTTCTTCGCGACACTCTTCTTCGCGACACTCTTCTTCGCGACACTCTTCTTCGCGACACTCTTCTTCGCGACACTCTTCTTCGCGACACTCTTCTTCGCGACACTCTTCTTCGCGACACTCTTCTTCGCGACACTCTTCTTCGCGACACTCTTCTTCGCGACACTCTTCTTCGCGACACTCTTCTTCGCGACACTCTTCTTCGCGACACTCTTCTTCGCTGTGGGTTGCCTAGCTGCCATCTCGACGCCTCCTTCGTGACCGACGAACCTGTCGTCCGCTCCCGAACCTCGAACCCAACGCTACTCGGTCGCGTCGCCGACGAGCAGATCACGATGCTGCGCTCGAGCCCTTCTCGACCCCTCGAGCGGCCTCGCGATCGGGGGAGCAGGGATAGGGCCGGACGGCGTCGTGGTCGATCGGGAGCACCTTGAAGCTGGTGCACCCGGCCGCCGCCGCCTCGCACCGGCCCAACGGGAGCCCGACGTTCATGGAGAGATCCGGACGCAACCGATCGACGATCCGAAGACGGGTTCGGCGAAGTCCCGGATCGGTTCGGTGTCGGTTCGACGTCACGCCGCTACCGCGAGGCATGACCGCGAGGGATGTCGGGGGTCCCTTGCGGTGCGGGACACATGGCGGATGCGCGCCGGCGCATCGGAACGGATGCTGGCTTCGAGAGAGAGCGAGCGCAGGAGATGGTGGCGGCATGGGACGTCGTCTGATCCGGACATGGGGATCATCGGTGGCCGCGTTGGTGCTCGCGTTCTCGGTGCTCGTCCCCGATCAGGTGGGAGCCTCGACCAGGGACCCGGCGTGGGTTCGCGCGTTCCTCCCGCCGAACGCGGCGATCGGGACGTCCGTCGCCCTGGACCCCTCGGGCACCACGTTGTACCTGGGGGGTTCGACCCAGGCTCGCCCCGAACGAGCTGCTCGTCCGCGCCTACGACGCCGCCACCGGCACGCGTCTGTGGGCCGTGGCGATCCCGTGCAGCACCGTCGCGTCGCATACCTGTTGGCTCGGCTCGGTCGCCGTCTCGCCGGACGGCGGCACGTTGTATGTCGCCGGCGTGGATGATCGGGACGGAACATCGACGTGGGTGACGTTGGCGCTCGACAGCGCCACGGGCGCGCAGCGCTGGGTCGCCAGGCTCGCCGGCGGATCCACGGGCACGAGCCGGCTGGCGGTCTCGCCCACGGGCGACCGGATCTTCGTGAGCGGCGCGGTGGGAAGCTCGACGCACCCGGGCGAACGGGTCGTCGCCTACGACGCGGTGACCGGTGCGATGCTCTGGCGCTTCCGCGAGCGGGGCTACGCCGACGTGCCCTACCTCGCGGTGACTCCCGACGGCACGCTCGTCGTCGCGCCGCCGGTCGCGGACCGGCGCCCGTCGCGGGACGTCGTCCTCACCGCTCTCGATGCGGCCACCGGCTCCACCGTGTGGCTCCGCCGATCGGGGGCCGCGCGCATCTACGACTCGCCCGCAGGCCTGGGGATGGACCCGGCGGGCACACGTGGTCATCCTGACCGACTACCGCGAGGCGTTCAGGGATCCCGTCGGTCGCCCTTCGTTCACGCTCGCGTTCCGCGTGGCCGACGGGAAGCGCCTGTGGACCAAGGCCGAGGACGCGTTCTTCGCTGCCTCGACGATGAGCATCCCGGTCGCCGTCGGGCGGGGGACGGGTCTACCTCACCGACGGGGACGTGACCCTCGCCAGGAGCATCGGGGACGGCCGGTTGTTGTGGGGCCGTGCGACCGGTCCGGGGATCCCGTGGTGGAGCTACACGTGGGCCTCCGTCCTGGCGCCCCGTGCCGATCGTCGTGTTCGTGGCGGATTCCGTGTGCGACGAGGCGACGCTGGGTCGCTGTTGGCTGAGACACGACCGCCCTGGATGCCGCGAGCGGGAAGGTGCGGTGGACCGCCCACCGCACCCGCGGCGCGGGCGCCGAGCTCGCGCGTGGACCCCTCGGGTGATCGGGTGTTCGTGGGCGGTTGGGTCACCGACGAGGTGTTCTCGTTCCTCGGCACGCTCGTCATGGCCTACCGCGGTGATCGTGGCGCGCCAGGCCTGAGCTTCCCTTCCCGGTAGGTTCGTCGCGAACGTCGTGGCGACGATCTCGTCGAAGCCCCACCCGTCCGTGAACGCGTCGCGAAGCTCCCGCTGCGTGATGCGGCGCGGCCCCATGTCTCCGGGTTGGCGGTCGCTGAAGCAGAGCACGTGCACCCTTCCGACCGGCTCCAGCACGGAAGCGAGGCTCGCGACGTATGCGGGCCGCTCGTCGTCGTCGAAGACGTGGAACACACCGCAGTCGAGCGCCGTGCGGAACCGTCGGCCGAGCGAACCGAGCGAGAACGCGTCGGCAACCAGGAACTCCACGCCCGATCCGCGATCGACGGTCTTCGCCCGTGCCCGCTCGATCGCGCGCGGCGCAGCGTCGACGCCCACCACCTCGAACCCACGCGAGGACAACTCGATGGCGTTCTCACCGGTTCCGCAACCGACGTCGATCACCGGGCCCGTGAACCCACCGGCGTCGGCGATCCGCACGACCTCGGGCTGGGCCCGTCCGATGTCCCACGGTGGGACACCCAGGTAGCTCTCGTCGAAGCCACGGTGATCGGGTTGATCGGACATCCACCTATCCTGTCATCGAGCCCGCAATACGTGAGTCGCGGCCTCGTTGGGCCGCCCGAGTCAGCAAGGAGTTCCGGCGTGCCGCACCTCGGACTGCAACTGCCCAGCTTCACCTTCCCCGATGTGCCGGACGACCGCCGCTTCGAGCGGGTCGCTGAGATCGCCGTCACGGCCGAGGAGGCGGGCTTCGACTCCTTCTGGGTGATGGACCACTACCATCAGATCGCCAACGTCGGACCCGTGACCGACCCGATGCTCGAGGCGTACACGTTGCTCGGCGGCGTCGCGGCGCGCACCTCGCGGATCCAACTCGGCGCCATGGTCACCGGCGTCACCTACCGCAACCCGGCGTTCCTGGCGAAGGTCGTCACCACGCTCGACGTCGTCTCTTCGGGCCGCGCGATCCTGGGCATCGGGGCCGCGTGGAACGAGGAGGAGTCACGCGCCTACGGCTACGGCTGGCCGCCGGTCGCCGAGCGGTTCGCGCGATTGGAGGATGCGCTCAGGATCTGCCGCTCGATGTTCACGCAGCCGGAGTCGACGTTGCAGGGCACGATCCATCACGTGGAGGGCGCGCTCAACCTCCCGCAGCCGGTTCGCCCCGGCGGACCGCCGATCCTCGTCGGCGGAGGGGGCGAGCGGAAGACGCTGAGGCTCACCGCGCGCTACGCCGACATGTGGAACGGGTTCGGCGACCTGGACACGATCCGGCACAAGCTGGGCGTGCTCGGGGAGCACTGCGAGGCCGAAGGGCGCGACCGATCCGAGCTCGTGGCGACGCGCCTGGGCACGCTGATCGTGGGGGAGACCGCGGAGGACGCCGAGCGGCAACGAGTCACGTGGCAGGAGGCGCGTGGCGTGGCCGACGCCGACGTGGCGATGCGCCTCGTCTGGGGCGATCGCGACGCCGTGGCCGAACGGGGGCGCGCCTTCCTCGACGCAGGACTCCAGGGCCTCATCTTCAACATGCCGGCGGGCTCGAGCCTGGAGGACGTACGGCGGGCGGGTGAGGCGCTGAGCGTTCTGAGAGCAACCTAGGCGACTGGATCCCGTCTCGATTCGCGTCCACGGCGCAGGTGTGATGCGATGTGGCGACCCATCAGGTTCGACCGTCAGCTCGGAGGGCCCATGCATCCACGTCGTCGCCGCGTCCACCGCACCACCATCTGCCTCACGCTCGCCAGCGCCTTCGCGCTCCTCGGAGGCGGTGTGGCGTCGGCGGCGCCGGGCGATGTCGACCTGAGCTTCGGCGACGCGGGAGCGAAGACGATCGCGCTGGCCTCCTCAGCCGACGTCGGCGGGATCGTCCAGCGCGGAGACGGCACGTTCATCCTCGGCGTGAGCCTCGACGACATAGCGGGCACCGTAGCGCTCACGCGGAACGGCCAGCGCCTCACGAGCTACGGAACCCTCGGCGCTTCAGGCGTCACGGTCCCGGGGGCATCCACCGTGACGATGACCGATGTCGCGAAGCAACGGGATGATCGCGTCGTGGAGGCTGGGTATGAGAGCGCGACGAGTGGGTCCTCCGCTTTCGTCGTGGCCCGGTTCCGCACGGGAGGCGCGCCGGACGGCTCGTTCTCCGGCGATGGGGTGGCCAAGATCCGGTTCCCGCAGGGTGAAGCGAGCGGTTACGGGGTGGCGATCCAACCCGACGGGAAGATCGTCGTCGTGGGTGAGGTCGACCCGGTGTCGGGAGTATCGAACCCGGCGATCGCGCGCCTGAACGCGGACGGAACGTTGGACAGAACGTTCGGCGATCACGGACGCAAGGTCGTGAAGGTCCCCGACCACGTGAAGGGGTACGACTCCCCATGGCGCGTCGTCGTGCAAGCCGGTGGCAAGCTCGCGATGGCCGGGTGGGTGGCTCGGGCGAGCGGGGACTACAGGACACTCGCGATCCGGTTGACCGCGAACGGGACGCCGGACAAGACGTTCGGCGGCGATGGGTTCGTCATCGTCGACGTGGACACCGTGGACAACTGGTCCTACGCGCTGACCAGAGACGGCTCCAAGCTGGTGCTCGGAGTGCACACGAAGATCTCCGAGGCCGGGTTCGTACGGCTGCTTGGCGACGGCAAGCGCGACAAGAGCTTCGGCGGAGACGGCATCGCGATCCACGCCCTCTCGGTCTCCTGGGAGGTCGGATCCGTCGTGGTCCTCAGGGACCATCGCATCGTCGCCTCCAACGGCTTCAGCGGCGGTCCGAACGTGCTGCAGCTGAGGGCGGGCGGCAAGCTCGACCGGAGCTTCGGGACCGGAGGCGAAGCCACCGGACCGCTCACGACCGCGACCGGCTTCGACGTGATCGTCACGGCCAAGGGGAAGGTCGTGGTGGCCGGAACCGAGTCCGGGAACGTGATCGCCGCGAGGTTCCTCGGTCCATAGGCGCGTCGGAGGAGGGGCGAGCCGCCGTCACCCCTCCTCCTCGTCCGATCGTGTTCGTGGTGGCTAGAAGACGCGCGTCGCGACCTCCGCAGGTGCTTCGAGCAGCGAGGTCAGCTCGTCGTCGAGCTTCACGAGCGTGACGGAGCAGCCCGCCATGTCGAGCGACGTGCAGTACTCGCCGACGTAGCTGCGACCCACGGTGATCCCGCGGGACGCGAGCTGGTCGTGCGCGCGGCCGTAGAGCAGGTACAGCTCGCTGATGGGTGTGCCGCCGAGCCCGTTGATCATCAGGGCGACGTTGTCGCCCTTCTGGAACGGGAGGTCGGAGGCGGTGGCCTCCACGAGCTCGTCGACGATCGTGTTGGCGTCGGCGAGCTTCTCGCGACGACGGCCGGGCTCGCCGTGGATGCCCACGCCCATCTCCATCTCGTCGTCGCCGAGCTCGAACAGCGGCGATCCCTTCGCCGGCGGTGTGCAGGACGTGAGGGCCATCCCCATCGTGCGGGTGACGGAGTTGACCCGCTCGCCCAACTTGACGAGGTCGTCCAGCTCGGCGCCCTGCTCCGACGCCGCACCGATCGCCTTGATCACGAAGAAGTTGCCGGCTACCCCGCGGCGTCCGACGGTCCAGGTGGAGTCCTTCACGGCGACGTCGTCGTCGACGATCACCGTGCCGATGCGGATGCCCTCGGCGTCGGCCATCTCGGCACCCATCTCGAACGCCATCCGGTCGCCCGTGTAGTTGTTGATCAGGTGGAGGACGCCCTTAGCGGAGTTGAGCAGCTTGGTGGTCTCGAGTACGTAGTCCATGGGCGGCGCCGCGAAGACGTCACCGGGGCAGGCGGCGTCGAGCATCCCCTTGCCCACGATCATCACGTGCGCCGGCTCGTGCCCGGATCCCGAGCCCTGCACGATGGAGACCTTCGCGTCGTTGGGAGCATCGGTCCGCATGATGAGGTTGTACTCGGGCACGTATTTGAGTGTGTCCGGGTTGGCGAGCGCGATCCCCTTGAGCATCTCGGGGACGAACTCTTTCGGGTCGTTGACGAACTTCTTCACAGCGTCTCCCTCCTCCTGATCAGCCCTACTCTTCAGCCGCCCACGCGTCGGCGATCTGTTCGAACATCAGCGCTACGGCGATCGCGCCCGCGTCCAGCGTCCCGATGCTGCGCTCGCCCGTGTACGCGGCTCGGCCGCGCTTGGCGATCATCTCCTTGGTCGCCTCCGCGCGCTCGCGCGCGATCACGGCCGCCTTCCGGATCGCGGTACCCGCGGTGTCGTCGCCCGCGAGTGCCGTCTCCAGCTCGTCGACGGCCGGCTGGAGCGCGTCCAGCAGCGTCTTGTCACCCAGATCCGAGTTCCCGCGCTTCTTGATGCCCTCGATCGACGCGCGGAGCATCGCGATCACGTCCTCGGACGAGAGCTCGGTCTTGCCGGCGGCCACGGCTCCCGCCCGTAGGAAGCCGGTACCCCACAACGGACCGGAGGTCCCGCCCACACGGCTGGTGATCACGACCGCGATCTTCTTCAGGAACGTCCCGATGTCCGCGCGATCGAAGGCATCGAAGTCGGCGAGGACCAACTCGAACCCGCGCGCCATCGAGTACCCGAAGTCGCCGTCGCCGACGACCGCGTCCAACTCACCGAAATACGTCTCGTTGTCGACCGCGGTCTGCGCGATCGTTCGCACGACAAGCTCCACACCTTCAAAGCTCGAGTCCGCCATCCACACCTCCTTCGTCGCTCATGGTCCGGACACGCTTCCCACCGCGAGGCAGGCCTCCAGTTCCCCGAGGCCGACGTAGTCATCCGGCGGTCGGACGCCCCGGCTGGCGATCACCGTCGTTCGCTCGCCGTCCGGGTCGCCGAGGGACGAAACCACGAGGACGGCCTCCGAGAAGTCTTCCTGCTCGGTGTAGCTGCTCGCGGTGACGACACAGGTGAGGCCTGCACGGGTCGCCGCGAGCAGGCCGTTGCGGGAGTCCTCGATCACGAGGGCCTGGGTCCGCTCGACCCCCAGCCGCTCCACGGCGAGTTCGTAGATGTCGGGGGCGGGCTTCTTCGCGGGGACCACGTCGCCCGCGAGGACCAGGGCGAAGCGGGCCGCTTGGTCGGCACCGACCACGTGCTCGAGCACGGCGCGCACCGAGGCCTCCGACGAGGTCGAGGCGACCCCCAGCGCCCATCCGGCGTCGAGCGCTGCCGCGACGATCCGCGCTACCCCGGGCCGCCCCGGCAGACGGCCTCCCGCCACTATCTCGGTGTAGATCGCGGTCTTGCGACGGTGCCACTCGGCCACCGCCGCCTTCTGACCCTCGGGATCGGTGGGCAGACCGGCGTCGCGGACGAAGTCCTCCGTCAGCAAGCTCGTCATCCGCTCCTTGCCGCCGGCGATCTTGAGCTTCTCCCCGTACTCCTCCTCGGACCACCGCACCGGCAGTCCGAACTCTTCGAAGGTCTGGTTGAAGGCGGGGAGGTGCCCGTACCGCTCCGTGTCGGCGAGCACGCCGTCGCAATCGAAGATGAGGGCGTTCACCAGGCCTTGCCCTCACTCCCGAATCGGCGGATGTGGTCCTGGGCCATCTCGATGATGTCCGCACGCACGTGCCTGAAGAGCGAGGGCGGATCCCACTTGTCCGCCGCCTCGGTCTCGCGCAGGAATGCCAGGTTGGACTGCATGTATCGTCGCTTGAGCGCGGTGGAGATGTTCACCTTGGCGCACCCTCGCGCGATCAGATCGGAGAACTGCGCGTCGGTCATCCCGCTGCCCCCGTGCAGGGCGATGGGGATCGGCTCGGTCTCCACGATGTCGGAGACGCGTTGCGCGTCCAGCTTCGGCTCCGCCGCATACATGCCGTGCGCGTTGCCGATCGCCGGCGCGAAGCAGTCCACGCCGGTCGAGCGGATGAACTCCAGCGCAACCGCGAGGGACTGCTGGTCGGCCTCCTCGTCGGAACCGACGTCGTCTTCGACGCCCTTGATGCCCTCGATCTCGCCCTCGACATGGGCGCCCTGGCGGTGAGCTTCCGCCACGACTTCCTCGGTCTGGCGTTGGTTCTCCGCGACCGGCAGGGCGGAGGCGTCGAACAGGACGGAGTTCCACCCCGCCTCCAGGCACGAGGTGATGACGTCGCGCTCCGGGCAGTGGTCGAGATGGAGGGTGACGGGCACCTCGATGCCGGCCGTCATCGTGCGCCACATCCCGAAGAGCACGTCGCGGCCGACGGACTTCACCGTCTTCACGGAGGTTTGCACGATCACCGGTGCCCGCAGCTCGACGGCCGCGGCCAAGACCGCCTCCAGCGTGAGGTCGTTGACGATGTTGAACGCGGCGACGCCGTAGCGCTCTTTGAAGGCTCGATCGAGGACGTCTTTGAGCGGCACGACAGGCACGGCACCCTCCGGCAGGTCGGATGTCGACCAGGCTAGGGGTGCCGGGAGCCTCGGGCATCGGGGAGATCACCCGTCTGGTGGGCGGGGATCTCCCTACCCGGCCACGCGCTCGCGGGCCCGGGCCACGGCCTGGGTGCGGTTCTGGGCGCCGAGCTTGCGCAGGATCGATCCGACGTGCTTCTCGACCGTCTTCACGGAGATGGTGAGCGCCTCGCCGATCTCGCGATCCGTGGCTCCGCGTTCGAGCAAGACGAGCACCTGTCGCTCGCGCTCGGTGAACGCGAGCACGTCACCCGTCCCGTTGAGATGGGAGTACAGTCGCTCGGCCGCTGCACCCGAGACCACCATCTCCCCTCGGGCGGCGGCGCGGACCGCTCTGATCAACTCCGACTCGGACGCTTCTTTGCCGATGTAGCCGCGCGCTCCGGCCCGGAACGCGCCCGCGACCAGGTCATCGCTGGCGAAGGCGGTCAACGCCACGATGTTGGCGGTTGCGTCCTCAGCCCGGATCCGCGCGATCGCCTCGATCCCGTCGCCGTCGAGCATCTGCAGATCCATGAGGACGACGTCGGGACGCAGGGCCCGCCACGCCTCGATCGCCTGCGCGCCGGATCCGGCCTCGCCGACGACGTGCAGCTCGGGATCGGAGGCGGACAGGAGTCGGACGATGCCGGCCCTCGTGACGGCGTGATCGTCGACGACGAGGACCCGCACGGGAACGGTCGGCTGGGCGGTGACCGCGGGAGCCTCCGTGTCCACCGGTGTCTCCGGGACCGAAGGGATCCAGGCGCGGATCCGAGTTCCCCATCCGGGGGTCGAGTCGAGTTCCAGGGTCCCCCCCAGCAACCGGGCGCGCTCAGCCATCCCGTCCAACCCCAAGCCCTGCGCCGCTCCGTCGGTTTCGACCCGGGATCGATCGAAGCCCGCGCCGTCGTCCTGCACCAAGAGCGTGACGCCCGTCGGCGCATACACGAGGCCGACACGCACCGAGGAGGCGCGGGCATGGCGGATCGCGTTGGTCAGCGCCTCCTGGGTGATGCGGAACAGGGTGTGGGCGACCTCGGGTAGCGGGACCACAGGGTTACCGGCCGTCACGAGGCGGGCCTGGATCACGCCGGTCCGGTTCGCCCATGCCATCTCGAGCTCGAGCGCGTCCTCGAGCGAACGTCCCTCCAACGGGGAGGGAGCCAGTCCGAGCACGCTGCGCCGCGTCTCCTCGAACACGGCCTCGGCAGCCGTCCGTGCCCCGGCGAGGGCGCGGGTCGCCTCGTCGGAACGTCCGTCCGCGATCGCCGCGTGAGCGGCGCGGAGCTCCAGCAAGACCGACACCAGTCCTTGCGCCACGCCGTCGTGCACCTCGCGTGCCATCCGGTTGCGCTCGGCTGCGGCCGCCTCGGCGCGCGCGTTCGACTCCGCGGCCTCATGGAGGCGGGCGTTGGTGATCGCGATCGCCGCGTGCTTCGCGAAGAGTTCGAGCAGTTCCGCATCCGCGGGGAGGAAGGTCCGGCTGGGGTCACGCGTGAACACCACGCAGGAGCCGACGATGGCCCCGCGCCACCAGATCGGGACGCCGATCACGCCCTTGAGCGCCCCTCGGTCCTCGGGTCGCACGTGGCCACCGGGCACGTCGGCGTAGTCGTCGAAGATCACCGGGCCTCGGCGCGCCACGACCGCGCCGGTCGTGCCCTCGGTGAGCGGGAACACCTTGCCCGATTGGCAGGCGATGCCGATGTCGGCCTCTTTGCGGTAGACGCCCGCGGCTTCGTCCACGAGGCAGATGGAGCCCGCGTCACAGCCCAAGAGCTCGGTGGAACGCTTGAGGATCCGCTCTAGCAGGGGGCGGAGCGACAACTCACCCGCGAGGTCCTCCACGACCGCCGTGAGGGCGGCGGTCGGTTCTCGATGCCCGGGTGTCGCCCCGGGACGGAGCTGGCCATCTGCTGCCGGAACTCGACTACCGACCATGCCGCCGCTGTCCGTTCCTGGGGAGGGTCCTCGCCGAGAACCCTATGAGCTTTCAGCTGTTCGGGCAATCGAGCACCCGTCGCACCGGCTACCGCTTCTTCCGTTCAGGCCGCACGTAGTCCTCTTCGGACTCGTTCCACACCTCGTCGACGTTCTCGACGTTGAACCCGTACTCGAACACGAGCGTGCCACCGTAGGCCGCGCCGAACGCCACCAGGAGGGCAGCCACGACCGACAGGACGAGCCAGCTCAGCTGCGTCTGGGCGTCGTCGAAGTTCGGGATCCGCAACAGGAGGTCGACGAGGATCAGCACCGTCACCGTGAGCATCACCGTCGCGTGCCAGTTGATCGTGCGCCACACTTGGGTGTGCTTCGCGCGCCCGATCGGGCCCGACTTGCGGTCGCGCGGGATGCCCTTCCACCAGTCGAAGAACCCCGTGAGCACGGCGCCGAGGCCCACGATGAAGCCGGCCACCATCACGAACGTCGCGGCCGCGAAGAAGTCCTGCGCCTTCGGGTCGTGCGCACCGGACGAATAGGAGATCAGGTCGAAGACGGCGGCCAGCACGTAGCAGACGATGGGGAAATCCGTGAGCGGCGGGTGGGACGGCTTGCCGGTGAACCCGCGCACCCCCTGGAATCGGCGTCCCTTGAGGCTCAAAGTCGGACGGATCGAGTAGAGCTTCGGCACGGCTTCCCCCTCGATGGTCGTGCGAGGAATCGGCTTCTCCTCGGGTGCATCGCATCATGCCATGCACGAGGCGCTCGGTGCCTCGGGCTCAGCCACCCGTCAGCGAGAAGTGCATGTAGTCCTTCAACGTCACCCAGTCGCCCCCCCACTCCCACCCGATCCGCGCGAACGACCGGACCACGACATCGTCCGGATGGATCATCCCCGGCACGCGCCGGCTCCTGTCGAGGTACGGGATCACGGCACGGCGAAGGACCGAGCCGTCGGCCCGCACGTACGGATTCAGCAGCGGGTTGATGTCGATCGCCCACCCGTACGCGTGCTGCGAGAGCGATCCAGGATCGCCGGTGACGGGGCGGCAGTTGAACGCCGCCGTGAGGTCCCGCGTGCTGAGCCGATCCTCCGGCCGAGGCGGCCGGTAGCGCGGCGGCAGCGCGATCCGGTGGATCGGGAACCGGGCGTCGAACAATCGGTGGAACACCCACAGCACGTCGTGCGCCACGGCCTCGTGCACGATCAGCGGTCCCGTGCGCACGTGTCCCTGGAGATCCCAGTAGCGCACCTCGACGTGGCGCAGGTGGTCGATCGCCACCGGGCATCCGGGGTGCCAGTCCCGGCCCGTGAGACGCTCGCGGAGGAACGGTCCGATCCGGAACACCCCGCCCGCGAAGGCTGGGGTCTGCGAGGCGTCACTCGTCGACGGCGCCGACGTCGCGACCCCCGATGAGGGCTCACCCACGGCTCGGGTCGCAGACGGGATCGTGCGTGCGGGCTCCGAGGCCGTGCGCCAGCAGGCGCTCCCGAGGGTCGCCACCGCGACGACGACGCTGGCCGTCACGACGCGCCGTCCGCGGTTGGAGGTCATGCGGGGGAGGTCACCGTGACCTCGTCGCCTCCGACGATGCGAAGCGTCCCGTCGAACCTGCTGCCGTCCACCGTCGCTCCGGCCGCGGAAGGATCTACCGTCATCGACCGCAAGCCGCTCGCGACCACGACGTCGAGCGTGCCGGGCTCAGCGTATCGCTGAGGCCTGAGGCCTCCGTAGTAGAAGGCGAGGATCTTCGACGTCGACCATCCGCGTGCGGCCTTGCCGTACGCGCCCCACTGCACCATGCCCACCCCGTGTCCCCAGCCCCTGCCGTCCACCACCAACCCTCGGGAGCCCGCGGAGAGATGGAACCATCCCGACGGGATCGCGACGGGAAGGCCTCCACTCGGGTACCTGCGCGGCATCAGGCACGGGCCCCAGGTGTTCACGTCGTCGCGGAGCGTGCCCGCGTCGATCGCGCGCGTCTGTCCTCCGCCCACGAGACGCACGACCGACCCGACCACGGCCGCCGACGTGATCGGCGCGCCGCCTGGCCACGACCCTGCGGCGACCAGCATGGGAGTGAGGTCCCGGAACGGCAGCGCGACGCGCCACCGCGAGAGCGGCGATGCCCCGTCGTCGCGCTCGACGACGGGTCGAAGATAGGGAAGCGGCGAGCTTCCGAAGATCTCGTCGTTCCCGTAGGTCCGGCCGTTCGAGGTCGAGAAGTACACCGTGTCGGCGGGCCGCCCTCCGTACATGAGCACTTCCCCCGTCGTGTCCCGCACGGCCCTGTACCAACGTCGGAGGCCCGCCGGGCGGGGGATCGGGATGCCGCCGTAGACCTGACAGGCGGACGTGCCGCAGATCGGGGTAGCGAGGTGCGCTCCCTGCGCACCGGTCCAGCCTGTGGTCGAGAGCACGTAGCTGCGGGCCGCGATCGCCTGTGCCTCGAGGGCCGCCGCCGGCCACGTCGGTGGCACCTCCGCGATCCCTTCGAGGTACCGCTGGAAGGTGAGCGTCACGGTCAGGGTCAGGGTGCCGTCACCGATCGTGCGGATCGAGAGCGTGCCCGGGTACTTCCCGTCGAGCGTCGTCCGCTCTTGATGGACGCAGCGGGACGGGCTCCACGGATAGGTGCCCCGCACGCGGAACGACCCACCCGCGGGCAGCCGGATCGTCACGTGGCTCGCCGTGAGCTCGGGCCCTCCGGTGGTCGGAGGGGCCGCCTGTGAGGGCGTGTCCGTCGTCACCGACGGGGTCGCGCTCGGGCGTTGCGGGGATGGGGACCCGACCGAGGAAACGGGCGCGGAGGTACAAGCTCCCAGCAACACGACGACGATCGTCGCGCGCGCGGCACGAGCGAACGGGAGACGAGGCATCCTCGAGACCACCCTACGCGCGATCGGTCGGGCCCGCGGCCCGAGGGCAGATCCGGAAGCGCGAGAGGCGCCGGGTACGTCAGAAGGTGGTGATCGTGACCGCCACGGTGTCCTGGACGGGCGTCGGGCCGCCGGACGTCACCGTGATCGGGCAACGGTAGGTGAGACCGGGGGAGACCGTCACGATGTTCAGCGTGAAGACCAGGCGCTTCGGTGTGCCCGACCCCGGGAGGTCTACCGTGTAGGTGCCCCGCTTGAAGGCTTTCGTGATGTTCTCAGCGCGCCAGTCGGGGAGCTTGTGCTTGCCGATCAGCACCGCGTTGATGATGAACCGCGGGGTGCCCTTGCACCCGTGCACGGTGAACGTGTCGGCGAGCGCGCCGTCGTTCTGGATCGTGATCCAGTAGCGCACGCCCTCGCCGTCGTCGATGAGGTGGTTCACGGTCTGCTTGGCGCCGGTGGCGTTGTACACGTCCTTGCCGCGCCATGGGTGCGGGAGCGGATCGATCGTGCAGCCGGTGCTGAGACCGCAGAGCTTGATCCACGCGTCCGGCTGGTAGTCCGGCGTCGTGCCGGCCCCGCGCGCAGGCGCGTCCGGGCTGGCATCGGCGGAGGCGCCCGCGGGGATCGCGAACAAGGTGGCAGTCAGGACGAGCAGCAGGGCGACGTGTCGCTTCATGGAGGCAGTATCGGCCGTCGGAGAGCCCGACATGAGGAGCTCGCGTCCTCTGAGCCACATCATGCCCCGGAGCTCCTCGGGGCGGCGCTCACCGCCAGCAGTTCGAACGCCTCCGTGGGCTCGGCCTTGCCCTTCAGGTCGGTGGGGCCCAACGGTCGCACGTCGATGATCACGTCCGGCTCCTCGTTCACGTCGTCCAACGTTCGGCCCGCGATCGTGATCGTGCCGGGTGTCGACAATCCCTGAAGGCGAGCGGCGACGTTCGTGGTGTCGCCGATCACGCTGAACGAGCGCTGCGCGCCGGCCCCGACGTTCCCGATCACGGCCACGCCCGTGTTCACCCCGACGCGGAAGCGGGGCCAGCCGTTGGACGCCCGGACGTCCGTGGATCGGTCCCGGATCGCGATGGCCGCACGCACGGCCCTGGCCGCGTGATCGGGCTGATCACCCAACGCGTTGAAGACCGCGAGGATCGCATCGCCGGCGAATCGCTCGATGAGTCCGCCTTCCTGGTCGACGACGAAGGGCACCACGGCGCCCCAGTAGGCGTTCAGCATCTCGATCACCTCGGCGGCCGAGCGACCCTCGGCGAACGTCGTGAACCCGGCCAGATCCGCGAACAGGACGGACACCTCTCGCTCGTGCCCACCCAGGTGCGCGAGCTCGGGCTCGGCGTCGAGCCGATCGGCCAGATGCGGACCCACGTACTGCCTGAGCAGACGATCCATCCGCGCCAACTCGCGGGCCGAATCCGTCATGAGGGCGACCTGATCCCCGGTGAAGCCTCGTGCGCGCAGGCTCGCAGACGTCGCGTCCAGGGTCCCCAGGGCGTCGGCGCGCACCAGCTCCGCCATGGCTGCGGATTGACGGCCGTCGAGCCGTTCGAGCGTGCGGTCGAGGTACATGCCTCCGAACGTCCCCGACACCGAACCCTCGCTCCGATACTCTCGTCGCGCGGCGAGCACGATCGTGGCGAAGGCGAGCGCCATCAGCACGTGCCACTCCCACCACGACGCGCGCCAGGCCCTCCCGAACGCCATCGCCACCAATGCTTCGGCCAGCAGGACGAACGCGGCCGCCACGGCGAGCGGCAGCGGTCGCCCGCGCGCACGGTAGATCCCCAGGTAGCGCCACGCCGCGAACGCGTACGCGGCGATCGCGAAGGGGAGCAGGACCAGCAGCCAGGGCGCCCGTTCGGACGCGACCACCCGATCGAGCGGGGGGACCCCGGTGAGCGAGGCCGCCGCCCACGCGAGGAGCACGACGACGAGGCCGGATCGCATCGGCGTCTGCATGCGCCACAGGATCGCCTCGGTCCGGTCGTCCATCTCGATCGAGGAGAGCGCCGCGAAGCCGGACGCCAGGATGATCCCGACGGGCGTGGCGAGGACGAACCCGCCGTTCGGCCCGTTCAGCACGACGGCGGGGGTAGCCAGGGCGTGCAGGGCAAGGAAGCCCGCGCTGGTCAGTAGCACCATGGAGACCAGGAAGAGCCGCTCGTCGTGACTGCGACGGGCGACCTCGCTCACGATCAGGCCGAGTGCGACGTTCACGACAGCGATGCCGAGGACGAGCCAGAAGTGCGACGCGTGGTGCTCCCAATGCACATCCAGCGACGGGATGCCGAGCAGCAAGGCGAGTCCGAGTAGCGGGATCGCGAGAGCGACGACGATGAGCGCGGACGTGGGTGCCTTCGCGCGGCGAGCCGGGGCGACCATGCGCTCCATCATCCCCAGGGAGGCGCTCCGGCTCAATCGGGTATCGGGCCCACGTCGGAGGAAGCCCGAGGCGGCCGCCGTATGGAGTCGGCCTGGTGGGGGACGGCGGGAATCACGACCTTGGCCGACTGACCCGCCGCTTCCGCCCGCCTACCGTGAGATGCCCGCCGCGCGTGGAGGACACCGTGGCCGAAGGACGAACCCGGAACGCCAACCCACCCGTTGTGAAGGCCGTGTGGGATGACGACATCGAGCGGCTGTTCGAGGCGTGGCTGCGTCGTGTGGCGGCGGCCGAAGCCGGGCACCGGGAAGGCTCGGACAGGCTGCGCCGCGGCTCCTTGATGCTCGGCATCCCGGTGGTGGTGCTCACGACGATCGTGGGCACGAGCGTGTTCGCCTCACTCGAGAACGGCTCCGTGGAGAGCTGGATCCCGATCGTCGTCGGATCGATCAGCATCCTCGCCGCGGCGCTCTCGGCGCTCCAGACGTTCCTGCGACTTGGGGTCCGCTCGGAGGGCCATCGCATCGCGGCGTTCCGCTACGAGACCCTGCGCCGCGACATGACCCAGGTGCTGGCGCTGCCGCGCGCGTCACGTCCGGATGCGGTGCATCAGCTCGACAGCGTGCGCCAGCGCCTGGATCGCTACGCCAAGGAGTCGCCGAACATCGACGAACGACGGTGGGCGAAGCTCGAACGGCAGTTCCACCTGTCCAGGGTGCCGCCCGATCCGCAGTGGGGCGAGCGGAAGATCCGCATCCCGGACACCGCTCCCGCTGCGCCCGCCACGACCGAAGCCATCTCAGCGAAGGGAACCGACGATGGACTGTGATCTGGTGCTCGAGGGCGGCGGCGTGAAAGGCATCGGACTGGTGGGGGCCTATGCGGCGCTCGCCGACAAGGGCTACACGGTCCACCGGATCGCGGGGACGTCCGCAGGGGCCATCGTGGGAGCGCTGATCGCGGCCGGCACGAGGCCCGAGGATCTGGAGGCCGTGATGCGCACCGTGGACTACGGCCGCTTCGAGGACGAGGGGTTCGTCGACCACCTGGGGTTGGTGGGCAAGGGGGCCTCCATCCTCTTCGAGAAGGGGATCTACGAGGGCCGCTACCTCGTCGAATGGCTGGACGAGCTCCTCTCGGTGCTCGGAGCGCGCACGTTCGGAGATCTGCGGATCGATGACCCGAACTCCTCCCTTCCGCCAGAGAAGGCCTACAAGCTCGTCGTGATGACGTCCGACGTCACCCGGGGCGAACTCGTGCGGCTGCCGTGGGACTACCCGGACTATGGCCTGGACCCGGACGACCAGCTGGTGGCCGACGCCGTGCGCGCCTCGATGTCGATCCCGTTCTTCTACGAGCCGGTGCGCTTCACGGGCCGCGGCGACGCCGGCACGAAGGTGCAGTCCTACATGGTGGACGGCGGGATGCTCTCGAACTTCCCGATCGAGGTGTTCGATCGCACGGACGGGAAGCGCCCGCGCTGGCCCACGTTCGGCATCAAGCTCTCCGCGAAACCCACCGCGAGGGTGCTCGAGCGGTTCGAGGTGAAGGGCACGTTCGGCCTCGCGCGCGCGATGGTGGGCACGATGACCAACTTCCACGACCAGATGCATATCGACGACCCTTCGGTGCTGGCGCGCACGATCTTCGTCGACACCGGCCAGGTGAAGGCGACCGACTTCGACATCGACGAACCCACCCAGGACACGCTCTTCGCGAACGGACGCCACGGTGCGGAGAAGTTCCTGATCGACTGGGACTTCGACCGGTACGTGGCGGCGTTCCGCGACGGCGGCACGCTCGACCTCACGCCGCACGAGACCGCGGTCGAGGCCGGCTGATCGCGCAGGGGCCTCCACATCACGGGTCGCTCGGTCCCCGGGTTCCTCCCTAGCGTTTCGGGCTTCCGCTTCGCCAACGACTTCCCGCATGTCCCGGTGCGCCACATCGGCGTCCCGGGGGTGATCAGCATCCCGATCGGCGACGCGTCGAACGGGCTCTGCGGGGGGATGGCGTTCGCCGCGCGGGACTACTTCGAGGCGGGCAGGATCCCGCCGAACGGGACCACCGCGCCTGGTGAAGGGCGGTTGTTCGACTTCCTCTGCGAACGGCTGTTCGACAGCTTCGACCTGCCGATGGGGCCCGCGCGCTACCTGGAGCTGATGAGCCCCTTGCTCGCCGACGGCGAGTCGATCTGGAGCCGTGCGGGTCTCCTGCCGCACGGGCGAGCCTGGCGGACGATCCGCGACGAATGGCCGAAGGTGCGGACCGACATCGACACGGGCCATCCGTCCCCCCTCGGCCTCATCAAGGTGAAGTCGTCGGATCCGCGGCAGCTGAAGCAGGACCATCAGGTGCTGGCGTACGGCTACGATCTGACCGGGGGTGTGCTCACGCTCCGCCTCTATGACCCGAACCAGCCCGGGCGGGACGACGTCGTGCTGTCGCTCGGTCTCCTCGACCCCACGAGGCCCCTCGCGATCACGCCGTCGCCGCCCACCGGTGCGGTCTACGCGTTCTTCCGCGTCACGTACGCGGCGGCGGATCCACCCTAGAGGGCTCCCGTCCGTGACACAGGAGCGGGGTTAAGGTCGGGGCCGTGACCGATCGAGGACCCGACGCCGACGCGCTTCCGGGGCGCCACGTCCGGGCGCTGGTGCGATTGGTGCTGGCCGCCGCGCTCGGGCTGATCGTGGCGGGCGCGACGGCGCCGTTCGTTCCCTGGCCCGTGTCCAGTCTCCTCGGCTGGGACGCGGCCGCGGCCGCCTTCTGCCTCTGGGTCTGGCTGTCGGTGCACGGGTCCGACGCCACCACCACCGAGGCCCATGCCACCCGTGAGGACGATTCGCGCTCCGCCGCCGAACTCGTCCTGATCGCCGCGAGCGTCGCGAGCCTACTCGGCGTCGGCATGGCCCTGCTGACTGCGTCGTCGGAGTCGGGTGCAACGCGCGCGATGACCACGGGCGTGATCGTGCTCTCCGTCGCGCTGTCGTGGTTGGCGGTCCACACGATCTTCCTGCTGCGCTACGCGCACCTGTACTACCGGGACGGTGGCGGGATCGACTTCCACGACGATCAGGCCCCGGACTATGGGGACTTCGCGTACGTGGCGTTCACGCTCGGCATGACCTATCAGGTCTCGGACTCGGATCTCACATCCAAGCCGATCCGGTCCGCGGCCTTGCGCCACGCGCTGCTGTCCTACGTGTTCGGGATCGCGGTGATCGCGGTCACCATCAACGTCGTGGCGGGCCTCCTGGGCCGCTGAAGCTCGGGCACGCTCCGCAGACCGGGTCGGATCGGGCACCGACGCCCTGCGAGGGGATGACCGTCGGCGTAGGCTTCCGCCCACCACGACGGCGGAGGCACGGCGGATGGGCACCGACGCATCGATCTGTGACGAGATGCGCGTCGCGAGCGCGGGCATCTGGGACGGGCTGCACGCGCATCCGTTCCTCCGCGAGCTCGCGTCGGGCACCCTGGCGCTCGAGAAGTTCCGCTTCTTCCTGGAACAGGACAACTTCTACCTCGTGGACTACGCGCGCTGCCTCGCGATGGGCGCCGCGAAGTCGCGCGACGAAACCGAGCTCCGGTACTTCATGGTCGACCTGAACCAGGTGATCGATGCCGAGCTGCCGAGCAACCGCGCGCTGCTCGCGCGCGTGACCGAGATGGGGGCGGCCGACCGGGGTGGCGCCGCCACGATGGCCCCGGCGAACGTGGCCTACACCAGTTACCTGCAGGCGCTCGCGTTGCGCGGCGGGCCGCTCGAGATCATGGCGGCGCTCTTGCCGTGCGCGTGGAGCTACGTGGAGATCGCCCAGCGCCTAGCGGCGAAGGCGACGTCGCAGCACGAGGTGTACGCGGATTGGATCGGCTACTTCACGCTTCCCGTGAACGTGGAGATGGTGGCAGCGATGCGGCGCGACTTCGATCGCCTCGCCTCGGAGGAAGGCGTGGGGTCGGCCAAGCGCGCCGAGCTCGGCGAGATCTTCGCCACCAGCTCCCGGCTCGAGCGGGGGTTCTGGGAGATGGCGTACACGATGGAACAGTGGCCGGATCTGCAGCCCGCGTGAAGGGCGCCCCGGTGCGCCTTGCCTTGACCGCTCCGGAGGCCCGTTGCTACAGTCGCGCCTCAAGATTCGATGCCTGGAATATCAGATAATCCCGCTGGGGGGCGAGCTTGGGGCAGGGTGCAGTGCGTGACGCGGCGGCCGCGCCGAACCCAGCGGACGACTCGGTCGGCATCTCGTTCCATGCGATCCGGAAGACCTTCGGCGAGGTGGTGGCGCTCGACGGCGTGACGTTCGAGATCGAGCGGCACTCCAGGATCGGCATCGTGGGTCCGAGCGGTGGCGGCAAGTCGACCCTCCTCCAGCTCTGCGCGGGTCTCCTCGAGCCCGACAGCGGAGTCGTGAACGTCGAGGGGGCCACCGATCCCCGGGGGCGGCTCGCGCGCTGCGCGATGATGCCGCAGCGCGACCTCCTGCTCCCGTGGCGCACCGCGCTCGACAACGCGATCATCGCGATGCAGAACCGGGGCGTCTCCCGCGACGCGGCACGCGAGAAGACGCGCCCCTACTTCGAGCACTTCGGTCTCGCCGAGTTCGAGGGCGTGCGTCCCGCGCAGCTCTCCGGGGGCATGCGTCAGCGCGTGAGCTTCCTCCGGACCCTCATGGCAGAGAAGGACGTCCTCCTGCTCGACGAGCCCTTCGGCGCCCTGGACTCGATCACCCGCGCGCAGATGCAGGAATGGCTGCTGCGCGCCCTCGGCGATGTTCCGCGGACGGTGCTCCTCGTGACCCACGACGTCGAGGAGGCGATCTTGTTGAGCAAGACGGTCGTGGTCATGTCCGCGCGTCCCGGACGCGTCCTGAAGGTCTTGGAGACAGACCTCGAGACCACCGGCGAGTCCCGTCGCGAGATCGTCACGAGCCCCGCGTTCGTCGCGCTCAAGGAGCAGGCCCTGGAGGCCATCGAGTGAGCACGAAGGTGCCGGTGGAGCCGGCCGCGCAGGAGGCACCCTCGGCCGAGGTGACGCCGGTGCGCAAACCGGGCCGCCTGAAGCGCCTCTGGCGCGCGTACGGGCTCGCGGCGCTGTTCACCCTGATCATGATCGCGTTGTGGGAGGCGATCATCCGCGGGTTCCACGTCCCGAAGTACCTCTTCCCCGCGCCGTCGCAGGTGGCGGTGGCGCTGCGCGACGATTGGTCGAGCATCCTCGCGCCGGCGATGTGGGTCTCCCTGCGTGAGATCGTGATCGGCTTCGTGATCGCGGCGGTGGCGGGCGTGGGGCTCGCGATCGTCCTGCACATGTTCGGGCCGCTCCGTCGCGCGGTGTATCCGCTCCTGATCGGATCGCAGACGATCCCGATCGTCGTGCTCGCGCCGATCCTCGTCATCGTGCTCGGCTACGGGATCCTGCCGAAGCTGGTGATCGTCGCGCTCATCTGCTTCTTCCCCATCGTCGTGAACGGCCTGGACGGCCTCCGCTCGGTCGACGACGACTTCATCCACATGATGAAGACGCTCGACGCGGGGCGCTGGGCGATCTTCCGGCGCATCGAGTTCCCCGCCGCGCTGCCGGCGATCTTCTCGGGCATGCGGATCGCGGCGACGTTCGCCGCGATCGGGGCCGTGTTCGGGGAATGGTCGGGCGCGAGCGCCGGCTTGGGGTTCGTGATGCTGCAGGCCACGCCGAACCTGCAGACCGCGCGCATCTTCGCCGCGATCTTGATCCTCACCCTGATCGCGATGGCGTTGTTCGCGCTGGTCTCGCTGCTGGAGCGGATCCTCGTCCCCTGGGCGCCGAGGGGGAATGCGATGTAGGGCTCGCAAGGGCGCGGTGCCATCGGAGGGAGGCGCGTGGGTCCCCACGAGCCGGGCGGATGAAAGGACGGTCGAGATGGACCGATCGGGTCTCAAGCGGAAACTCGCGGTACTCGCGGCGCTCACGTGCCTCGCGCTGGTGGCCGCGGCGTGCAGCAACGGCAACGACAGCGGGGGTTCGTCCTCGAGCGCGTCGGCGGGCGGCTCGGGGGCATCGAGCGCTCCGGCCGATCTGAAGGTCGAGCTCGACTGGACGCCCAATCCGGACCACGTGGGCCTCTACTACGCGCAGGACAAGGGGTACTTCGCCGACGAGAACCTCACGGTGAGCTTCCAGGCCCCGGCGACCGCCGCGGATCCGATCAAGCTCGTCGGCCTGAACAAGGTCGACCTCGCGATCTTCTACGAGTCCGGCATGTTCTACGGGCAGGAGAGCGGGCTGCCGGTCATGTCCGTGGCGACCGTCGTCCCGGTGCCGCTGAACTCGTTGATCGTCTCTCCGGACGTCCCGATGAGCGACCTCTCTCAGATCTCGGGGAAGTCCGTGGGGGTCACCGGCCTCCCGAGCGACGACGACATCTACAACTCGATGCTGACGACGGCCGGCGTGAGCGCGAGCGACGTCACGAAGGTCAACGTCGGCTTCAACCTCGTTCAGTCGCTCCTGTCGAACAAGGTCGACGCCATCATCGGCGGGTACCAGAACGTGGAAGCCATCCAGGTCGAGCAGGAGACCGGCAAGAAGCCCACCGTGTACCCGGCCAACGAGTTGGGCGTGCCGAACTACGCCGAGCTGATCGTGGCCGCCAACGCCGACAAGCTGTCGAGCGACCCTGCGTACGCCGACGCCGTGACGCGCTTCGTGGCGGCCCTGATCAAGGGGACGGACGGGGCGATCGCCGATCCGGCAGGCGCCACCGCCGTCATGAAGGACGTCACGCAGTACGACGCCAAGTTCCTCGACGCGAGCGTCCCGTACACGTTGACGCTCCTGAAGCCGGCGGCCGGCACGAAGACGGGCTGCATCGACTCCGCCGCTTGGCAGAGCTACGGGGACTGGATGAAGACGAACGGTCTGATCAAGTCGACGCCCGACGCGGCGGCGATCTCCACCGATCAGTACATGCCCTACAGCTGTTCGTGAGTCACCGGCCCGAGGGAGAGAGCCCGTGCTCTCCCTCGGGCCGGCCCAACGATCCACGTTGACAGCCCGCCGGAGCATCACATATAAAATCTGATATCTCATCTGAGGAGCGCACATGGACGTGGGCACCGGAACCAGCGAGGTCACGGAGCAGGTGCTCGGGCGCCTCGACCTCGACCGGGCGGTGGAGCTCGTACGAGAGGTGTGCCGGATCCCGAGCGTCCTCGGGGACGAGGGCCCCCTCGCCGAGTACCTCGCGTCGGTCATGCGCGACTCCGGGTTCGACGAGGTCGCCCTGCAGCCCGTCTTGCCTGAGCGGCCCAACGCGATCGGCGAGGTGCGCCTCGGGCCCGGGCGGCGCATCGTGATGACGGGACACATGGACACCAAGCCCGTCTCCCACGGATGGGAGGTCACCGAGCCGTTCTCGGGCGCCCTGATCGACGGGTCCGTGTACGGGCACGGTGTCATGGATATGAAGGCCGCGCTCGTCTGCCAGATCGTGGCGATCGAGGGGGTGCGCTCGAGCGGCCTGCCGCTCACCGGCACCCTCGCGATGGCGGCCGTCTCCGATCACATGGGCGACCAGCTCGGGTCCATCGCCTACTTCGACGAGCACGACGCAGACCTCTGCGTGCTGGGCGAGCTCACCGACAACGAGGTCTGTCTCGGGCACCGAGGTCGTTACTACTTCGACGTGACCACGCTCGGTCGCTCCGCGCACACGTGTCACAAGCCGGTCGCGATCAACGCGAACGTCCTGGCCGCCCAGGCCGTGCTCGCGCTCGATGCGTCGAAGTACGAGCCACAGCTCGAGCCCTGGGTCGTCGAGCTGTTCGGTCCGGAGACCTACGTGGTGCCCGGCCGGATCTACGGAGGTCTGGCCCCCGGCGGTCCTTCGATGATCCCGGACGAGTGCGTGATCCGCGTCGACTGCCGTCCGCAGCCGGGCGTGAGCATCGAGCAGGTCCGCGCGGAGATCGACCGATGCCTCGCGCGCGCCCAGGAGGCGGACCCGCGTGTGCGCGCCGAGGTCGTGCTCGCCGACGTGAAGAGCGGGTACCTGGCGGATCCCGAGGACGAGGTCGTGCGCCTGATGCGCACGGCGGTGCGCGAGGTCCGCGGCACCGAGCCTGGCCTGCGGGTCGAGAACTGGTTGGGGGACACCGCCAGCTTCGGCGAGAAGGTGCCGACCGTGATCTTCGGGCCCGGCGGGCCACCCGTGTACTGCCCCGACGAGCATCTGACGGTCGAGGAGATCCACGAGGCGACCAAGGTCTACGCGGCCTTCGCCGCCCTCGCCCTCTCGGAGCCCGCCGCGGGGTAGCGGTGACCGCGGCGGAGGCGGGCTTCGACAACCTCCTGGATCGCTGCCTCGCGGTGCGCGCGGGCGAGCAGGTGGTGCTGCTGACGGACGAGGGCACCGACGGCGCCGTGGTCGCCGGGTTGGAGGAGGGCATCGCGCGGCGCGGCGCCACCCCGGTCCTCGCGCGCATGCCCGTGCCGCTGCTCCCGGGTTCGGAGCCGCCGAGCGCGGTGGCGGCGATGATGCGCGAGGCCGGCGCGGTGATCGAGCTCACGAGCCTGTTCATCGGTTCGAGCGCGGCGCGGCAGCGCGCCACGCGAGCCGGCGTGCGGTACCTCGCGATGCCGGGCGTGCGCCTCGAGACCTTCCGCGACGACGGCCCGCTCACGGTCGACTTCGACGCGATCCGGTCCGACGCCGAGCGGATCGGGCGGGCCTGGGGCGACGCCGAACGGTTCCACCTCACGACGCCCGGTGGCACCGACCTCAGCGGATCCGTGGCAGGGCGCCCCGGGCGCGTGCTGCACGGCCTGGCGCGCGAGGACGGCGCGTACATGGCGCCCCCGGACATCGAGGCGGGTACGGCGCCGGTGGAGGGGACCACGACCGGCGTGGTCATCGTGGATGCGGATCTGCTGTTCATGGGGCAGGGGCCCTTGCCCGAGCCGGTCGCGATCCACGTCGCCGACGGTGAGATGGTGGGCCTCGACGGCGCGGAGGCGGGGCGGCTGGAGGAGATGCTCGCGCGCTGCGCAGACGAACGGATGCGCAACGTGGCCGAGGTGTCGATGGCCTTCAACCCATCGGGGCGCGTGTGCGGCGTGGCGATGGAGACGGAGTCGGCACGCGGCACCGCGCACATCGCACTCGGGAACTCCATCGCCTACGGCGGGGTCGTGGATGCCGTGGCGCACCTCGATTGCGTGATGCGTGACGCCACGCTCGAGGTCGATGGCCGCCCGGTGATGGTGGCGGGGGAGCTCGTGTGAGACCGCCGCGGGTCGTCCTGGCCAAGCCGGGCCTGGACGGGCACGACCGCGGCGTCAAGGTGATCGCGATGGCGCTGCGCGACGCCGGCGCCGAGGTGATCTACCTCGGCCTGCGGCGCAGCGTGGCGGAGATCGTGCGGGCGGCGGCCGACGACGACGCCGACGTGATCGGGATCTCCGTGCTCTCGGGCGCCCACCTCGAGCTTGCGGCTGACCTCCTGCGTGAACGCGAGGCCCGCGGGCTCCACGACGTCCCCGTCGTGCTGGGCGGGACGATCCCCGCGGACGACGCCGAGGCGTTGCGCGCGCTCGGCGTGGCGGCGGTCTTCCCGGTCGGCACCAACCTCCTCGAGGTGGTCGACGGCGTGCTGGCCCTCGCCGCCCGGACCCAGGAGGTGCGTTGAACGAGGAGCCGCGCGGTCGGATCACCACCGACTCCGGATTGCCGGTCGAAGCCGTGTACACGGCGACCGACGTCGAGGAGGGGCTCGAGGGACGCTTGGGCCTGCCCGGCGAGCCCCCGTTCACGCGGGGACCCTATCCGAGCATGTACCGGGGGCAACTCTGGACGATGCGGCAGTTCGCGGGCTTCGGGTCACCGGAGGAGACGAACGCCCGCTACCGGTTCCTCCTCGAGCGAGGCCAGACCGCGCTCTCGGTCGCATTCGACCTGCCGACCCAGCTCGGCTACGACTCCTCCCACGAGCGGGCCCGCGCGGAGGTGGGCCGCGTGGGCGTCGCGATCGATACGGCCGAGGACATGGTGGACCTCTTCGAGGGGCTGGGGCTCGGCGACGTCTCCGTGAACTTCACGATCAACGCGACCGCGCCCATCATCCTCGCCACGTATCTGGTGGCGGCGGAGCGTCAGGGCATCGGGTACGAGCGGCTCGCCGGCACCCTGCAGAACGACATCCTCAAAGAGTTCCTCGCGCGCAAGACCTTCATCTTCCCGCCCGGACCGTCCATGCGGCTGTCGTGCGACGTGATCGCGTTCGCGACCGAGCATCTGCCGCGGTTCAACCCCATCTCGATCACGGGCTACCACGCTCGCGAGGCCGGATGCGACGCCGTGCAGGAGCTCGCGCTCACGATGGCCTCCGCGATCGCGTACGCCGAGGCGCTGATCGCGCGCGGGATGGACTTCGACGGCTTCGCCCCCCGGCTCTCGTTCCACTTCGCGACCACGCTCGATCTGTTCGAGGAGGTGGCGAAGCTCCGCGCGGCCCGGCGGATGTGGTTCAGGATCGCCACGGAGCGATTCGGCGCCACCGACCCGCGCTCGGGGCGCCTCCGCTTCTTCTCCGGCAATTCCGGGACGACGCTCACGGCCCAACAGCCGCTCAACAACATCGTGCGCTCGACCCTGCAGTGCCTCGGCGCCGTCCTCGGCGGGGCGCAGTCGATCCACGTGATGGGCTACGACGAGGCGTACGAGATCCCATCGGAAGAGGCGGTGACGCTCTCCCTGCGCACCCAGCAGATCATCGGGCTCGAGTCCGGCGTGGCGCGCACCGCGGACCCGCTCGCCGGGTCGTACTTCGTGGAGCGCCTGACCGACGACATCGAGGCGGCGGCCGGCGCCGTGCTCGCAGAGGTGGAAGGGCTGGGCGGCGCGGTGGCGGCGATCGAGCGAGGCGTGCCCCAGCGTTGGATCGCGGAATCCGCGTATCGCACCGAACGAGAGATCGCGCAGGGCATCCGCCCCAAGGTCGGCGTGAACGTCCATGCCGACGCTCACGGCGCGGATGCGCCGGCACCCGCGTCGTTCCGGCTGGACGAGGGCATCGTCGAGCGGCAGATCGCGCGCACCGCGGCGCGCGTGGCCGCCCGCGATCCCCGGGCTCACGCCGAGGCGCTCACCGCGCTCGACGAGGTCGCGCGCAGCGGCGGCAACGTGATGCCGCCGCTGGTCGTGGCCGCCCGCGCCGGCGCGACCGTGGGCGAGATGACCGACGTGTTCCGCGGGGTCTTCGGGGAGTTCCGGGAGCCCGACCCGTGGTGAGCGCGCCGCTCACCGGGCTCCGGGTCCTCGACCTCACGCGCTTCGTCGCGGGCTCTCAGGCCACGGCCACGCTGGCCGCGCTGGGCGCCGAGGTCATCAAGATCGAGGTCCCCCCCGGCGGGGACCCGTACCGCGCGCAGGGGACCGAGCGCGTAGGTGGTCAGTCGGTGCTGTTCATGTCGCTCAACTCGGGGAAGCGGAGCGTCGCCCTGGACATGCGCGCGCCCGAGGCGGCCGCCGCGATCGAGCGCCTCCTGGGGAGCGCGGACTTCCTGGTGGAGAACGCCCGGCCCGGGAGCCTCGCGCGCCACGGTCTCGACTGGGCGGTCGGTGCACGCCCGCCACCCGTCGCTGGTGTACGGGTCGATCTCCGGGTACGGGGACGTCGGCCCCGACGCGCCCCGGGGCGGCTTCGACCTGATCCTGCAGGCCGAGAGCGGCGTCATGAGCATCACCGGGAGCCCCGGATCCGGGCCGGTGAAGGTGGGCGCACCGGTCCTCGATGTGGGCGCCGGGCTCAGTTGCGCGCTGGGCCTGCTGGCCGCACACGTGGAGCGGCTGGGGACCGGCGAGGGACGCCACGTGACCTCGTCGCTGCTCGAGTTCGCCCTCGCGGGCCTGGGCACGATGGCGGCGAGCTACTTCGTCTCGGGTGAGGTGCCGGGGTTGCTCGGAACGCACTCCCCGACGTTCGCGCCGTACGGGGGTTTCCGCACCGCCGACGGGTGGATCGTCCTGGCCGGGGCGGGTTCCGAGGATCTATGGGTGCGGTGCTGCCGCGTCCTGGGGCTCGACGAGCTCCCGTCGGACCCGCGGTTCTCGGACAACGCGGCGCGCGTGCGTCATCGCGACGAGCTCACGGCGCTCTTCGAGGCGGTGCTCGGCTCCCGCACGAGCGTCGCGTGGCTGGGCGCTTTCGCGGCCGAGGGCGTGCCGGCCGCGGAGGTGCGCGACGTGGCCCAGGTCTTCGACGGACCCCAGCCGGCCGCGCTCGGCTCCGTGCAGACGCTCGCGCAACCGGAGGCGGGTGCGTACCGGATCGTCGGCGCACCCATCCGCATCGACGGTGACCCGCTGCCGTATCCGCGGCCCGCCCCGTCGCTCGGCGCCGATACCCGCGAGGTCCTCGCGGGCGTGGGGATGAGCGACGGGGAGATCGACGAGCTCGTCGCGGCGGGGCTGGCGATCGCCCCATGAGCGCTCCCACGCCGGCGACGCTCGCCTCCCAGGTGCTGGCGCGCACGGTCGAGGTCGCCTCGGTTCCGGCCCCGACCGGAGCCGAGGGCGCGCGCGCCGCGCTCGTGGGCGCCTGGTGGGGCGAGGATGGATGGGACGGCGTGGAGCTCGACGCCACGGGCAACGTCTGGGCTCGCGTGCGGCCCGGCGATGGCGGGGCGATCCTCCTCGCGGCGCACCTCGACACGGTGTTCACCGCGGATGTGCCTCACGTCGTGCACGAGCAGGACGGACGCCTATCGGGCCCGGGCGTGGGCGACGATGCCGTGGCCCTCGCCGCGCTCTCGGCGGTGGGGACGCTGCTCGCCGCGCGACGTGGGCGGCCCCTGTGGCTGGTCGCCACCGTGGGCGAGGAGGGTCTCGGGAACCTCCGCGGGATCGTGGGCGCCTTGGAGGGCTTCGGCGGGCCGATCGACGCGGTGCTCGCCGTGGAGGGGAACTACCTGGGCCGGGTCTCGACCGTGGGGGTCGGGTCGCTACGATGGCGCGTGCGTCTCACGGGTCCGGGTGGCCACGCCTGGGAGGCAGCGGAGGCGCCGAGCGCGATCCACGTGGCCGCGGACATGATCGGCGGCATCGCGCGGCTCGCCGACGCCGACGTCGGCGCCACGGTGAACGTTGGCCGGATCGGGGGCGGCGAGGCGATCAACGCCCGCGCCCGCTCGTGTTGGTTCGAGCTGGACATCCGTGCCTCCGACCCCGGGAGGCTCGCGAGCCATGAGGCCGAGGCCCGCGCCCGTCTCGCGGCGCACGCGCCCGAGGGCGTCGACATCGAGATCGAGGAGCTCGGACGACGTCCCGCCGGCGCCCTCGACGCGGGCCACCCGCTGGCGGCGGCGGCGAGGGCGGCGTTGGAGGATGCCGGCATCCCTGCGGTGGCCGTCCCCACCAGCACGGACGCCAACGCCGCCCACGCGCGCGGCATCCCCGCCCTCGCCCTGGGCGTCACCACCGGTGGCGGCGAGCACACCCCCGGAGAGTGGATCGACATGGCGCCGATCGCCGACGGCCTGTCCGTGCTCGCGTCGACCGTGACGAGGTTCGAGGAGGTCGCGCGATGAGGCAGATCCGTGCGGGGGTCGTCCTGCAGGGCGCCTACGAGCCGCCGCGCTTCGGCGAGATGGTGGCCGAGATCGACGGGTTGGGCTTCGAGCATCTCTGGCTCACGGACTCGTCGCTGCACGCCCGCAACGCCTACGCGTACCTCACGCTCGCGTCCACGCGCTCAACCCGGCTCACGCTGGGCACCGCGGTGACGAACCCGCTCACGCGTCACCCGGCCATCACGGCCGCCTCGGCGGCCACGGTCGACGAGATCTCGGGCGGCCGGATGATCCTGGGGATCGGCGCCGGCGACCGGCCCCTGTTGGCGCTCGGGATGAAGCCCGCGTCGGTCGACTCGCTGCGCGCCTCGATCGGCGCGATCCGTGCGCTGTGGAGCGGAGCCCATGTCGACGTCGAGGACACGGCGTTCACGATGCGCGACGCGCACCTGCGCTTCCCGGCCCGGCCCGACATCCCCGTGTACATCTCCGCGAGCGGCCCGCGCACGCTCGAGCTGGCGGGGGAGATCGCCGACGGCGTGATCCTGCTGGTCGGGCTCTTCCCCGACGCGCTCGCGTGGGCCCTCGAGCACGTCGATCGGGGTGCCTCGAAGGTCGGTCGGGATCGACCGAGCATCGCCGTCTTCGCCTACGGAGCGATCGACGACGACGAGGAACGGGCGCTCGCGTCGGCGCGTTCGATCGCCGCCTGGTTCCCCCAGACCGCCCCCGTGATCTGCGAGCTCGCCGGGCTCCCGGCGTCCCTCATCGACGAGGTCAAGCGACGCTACGCCGGCGGGGAGTTCCAGGAGGCCGCGGCCGCCGCGCGCCTCCTCCCGGACGACTTCGTCCGTCGCGTGGCACTGGCCGGCAACGCCGACGAGGCGCGGGCGCGGATCGCGGCGGTCATCGATGCCGGCGCGGATTCCGTGAACGTCTTCCCATTGGGAGAGGGGCGCATGGAGACCGTGCGCGCGTTCTCCACCTGTGTCGCCGAGCTCACCGGCCGCAGACCGGCTCCGAGGGATGAGACATCGCATATGAAACGCGAGATTCCCTAGAATGCACCCCGAGCCGGACGAGGGACGGGCGGGCGGATGGATAGGGATGCGATGACGAGCTCGGGGACCTGGCGCGTCGTGGGCGTACATCACGTGGCGTTCGCGCACGGACCGGGCCCAGGTCCCGAGGACATGCTCTGCCGCGTCCTCGACGTCGAGCCGCACGAAGAGGCGGGACCGGGGTTCATCGAGCGGATGTTCCCGGTGGGCGAGGGCTTCGTGCAGACGCTCGAGGCCTCGGGCGACGGCGTGATCCAGCGGTTCCTCGATACGCGCGGGCCCGGGCTGCACCACGTGGCGTTCGAGGTGGACGGGATCGACGCGGCGCTCGAGTCCCTGCGCGGCGAGGGTGTGCGGCTGGTCGACGAAGAGGCCCGCGCGGGCGGGATGGGGACGCGGATCGCGTTCGTTCACCCGTCGTCGTTCGGGGGGATGCTCGTTGAGCTCGTGGAGCCGGCTTCGGCCGAGCCCTCGGGATGATCGTTCGCTGGAAGGGGTCGTCGTGGGCAACGGGATAGGGACCGGGCAGGCGCCTGAGGGCGCGGTCTTCAGTGGGCGGCACGACCGGCGCAAGGTGACCGACTGGGTCTACGAGGAGGTCCGTCAGGCCATCATCGAGCTCCGGCTGCAGCCCGGGGAACCCTTGCGCGAAGCGACGATGGCCGAGCAGCTCGGCGTGAGCAAGACCCCGGTCCGCGAGGCGCTCGCGCGCCTGGAGCAGGAAGGTCTCGTCGAGACCACCTCCTTCAAGGGCGCGGTCGTGAGCGGCTACTCGTCCCAGGATCTGCAGGAGATCTACGAGCTCCGCGAGCTCCTCGAGGGAGCCGCCGTCCGCGCCGCCGCCGCCACCGCCTCACAGGAGATGGTCGCCCACCTGGAGAGCCTGGTGAACGAGAGCCGGGAGCTCCGCTCGAGGGACGACCTCGAGGGCCTCGCGGTGCTCCTCGGGGCCTTCGACCTCGTGATCTACGACCAGGTCGCCAACGAACGCATCCGGGCCCTGATCGAGAACCTGAAGGCGCACCTGGCGCGCATCGGGCGGCTCACCGAGGAGATCCCCGGTCGGGTGAAGGCCTCCGTGGAGGAGCACGCCGCGATCGTGGACGCGATCGCGGCGCACGACGCGGACGGGGCCGAACGCGCGATGCGTGCCCACATCCGGAGCGTCCTGGGCGACCAGCTCGAGGCCGCCGAGGCCCCCTCAGCGACCGAGGAGCCGTCGGCTTGACGCCCTCCGTTGGTATCTGATGTAGTGCGCATTATGTTGGAGACTCGGTCCGAGCACGTCTCTCGGGTGCTCCACGAGTCCGGCGCGCGTGTGTGGGAGCGCGCCACCGGTCATCCCATGGTCGAGGCGATCGCGGACGGTTCGCTGCCGCATGCGACCTTCCGTCGGTACTTCGAGCAGAACGTCCTCTACCTGCAGGACTACGCCCGCGCGATCGCGATCATCGTGGCGAAGGCTCCGGATCGCGAGGGGATCGCGACCCTCACGCGGTTCCTGGACCAGATCGTGCGCAACGAGATCCCGGCGAACCTGGCCTTCCTCGAGCGCCTCGGCGGCGATCAAGCGGCGCTCGGCGAGGAGGACTCGATGCTCCCGACCACGTACGCGTACACGCGGCATCTGCTCGCGACCTGCGCACAGGGGGACTGCGCCGCGGGGCTCACGGCGGTCCTGCCCTGCCAGTGGAGCTACGGCGAGCTCGCGCGGCCCCTGATGGCGCATCCGCCGGAGGACCCGATCTACGCCGACTGGATCGCGATGTTCGGCAACGACGAGTACGACCGCCTCGTCGAGGATTCCACGGCCCTGCTGGACCGGGTGGCCGACGTCCACGACGCCGCGCAGATGGCGACCCTGGCGACCATCTTCGAGCGTTCGACGGAGTACGAGGTGGCATTCTGGGACATGGCGTACGGGGCCCCGAGCCGGGGTGAACCGCGCCCGGAGCGGTAAGGAGCGTCGAGACATGCAGGCAGCCCGGATCCACGAGGACCTCACCCTTCGACTCGACGACGTCGATACCCCCGAGCCGGGCAGGGGCGAGGTGCTGGTGCGCATCCACGCCGCCGGCGTCTGCGGCACCGACCTGCACATCCTCGACGGGATGATCAAGCCCGACCCCTACCCGATGACGCTCGGCCACGAGGCGGCGGGCGTGGTGGAAGCAGCGGGTGAGGGCGTGGGCTTGCGTGCGGGCGACCGTGTGGCGATCTACAACAAGATCTTCTGCGGGCACTGCGAGCAGTGCCTGAAGGGCCGCCAGAACATCTGCGACAACGAGGCCGACCAGCTGGGCTTCAACCGCGACGGCGGCGACGCGGACTACGTGGTGATCCCCGAGCAGAACGCGGTCGCGATCCCCGACGGCGTGGACTTCGCGACCGCGGCGGTGCTCACCTGCGCCGGGATGACCGCGATGCACGCCACGAAGCTGTCGAACCTGCGGATCGGCGACACCGCCGTGGTGGACGGCATCGGCGGCGTCGGCATCCTCGTGGTGCAGGCGGCGGCGCATGCGGGAGCGCGCGTGATCGCCGTGGCCGACGCGGAGGAGAAGCTGCAGCTCGCGCGCGACCACGGGGCGAGCGACGGGCTCCTCGTGCCGACGCCGGAGGCGTACGAGGACCTCGCCGGCGGCGTGCGGGGGCTCACCGACGGTCGCGGCACCGACGTCTTCTTCGAGCTGGTGGGGACGACCGGATCGATGGCGGCGGGCATCCGTGCGCTCGCCAAGGGCGGGAGGTTCGTCTCGACCGGGTATACGGACCAACAGCTCGAGATCCACCCGATCGAGTTCATCCTGCCGGAGTCCTCCTTCATCTCCACCGTCGCGGCCACCCGACTGGACCTGCAGGACGCGATGGCGCTCTCCGCGGCCGGAGCCATGACGGTCCCGATCGCTGGCGCGTTCCCCCTCGACGGCGTCTCCGACGCGCTCGCGGCCCTGCGTCAACGCGGGGTCCTCGGTCGCCAGGTCCTCGAGATCGCCTGACCATCACGACCCATCCAAAGGAGACGACCGATGCCCACCGTCACCGAACCGACGATCGCGTTCCTCGAGAAGCCGCTGCGCCTCTACATCGACGGGGCCTACGTCGAGACCGAGGGGTCGCTCGCCTCGATCAACCCGGCGACCGGCCGGACGCTCGCGTTGGCGCCCCTCGCGACCGGCCACGAGGTCGACGCGGCCGTGGAGGCCGCCGGCCGTGCGTTCGAGACGTGGCGCTCGGTTCCGCCGACGCAGCGCGCGCGTCTGTTGTGGGGCCTCGCGGACCTCCTGGAGGCCAACAAGGACGAGTTCGCGACGATCGAAGTCCTCGACAACGGCAAGCCGATGTGGGAGGCGGAGGCCGTCGACGTCGCGCTCACGATCGAGCTGTTCCGCTACTACGCGGGCTGGACCACCAAGCTGACCGGCGACGTCCTGCCCAACTCGATCCCGGGGATGCTCACCCTCGGCAAGCGCGAGCCCGTAGGCGTGGTGGCGGCCATCACGCCGTGGAACTTCCCGCTGCTCGAGGTGGCGTACAAGCTCGGCCCGGCGCTCGCCGCCGGATGCACGGTGGTGGTGAAGCCCTCGGAGTTGGCGCCGCTCTCCACCCTGCGTCTGATGGATCTGATCGACGAGGCCGGCTTCCCGCCGGGCGTCGTGAACGTCGTGATCGGTGGGCCGGACGTGGGGGAGGCCCTCGTGCGCCACCCCGGCGTCAGCAAGATCGCCTTCACCGGTCAGACGGCCACGGGCAAGGAGATCATGCGCGCGTCGATCGACGGGTTGAAGCGCGTGACCCTGGAGCTGGGCGGCAAGAGCCCCAACATCGTGTTCGCCGATGCGAACCTGGAGGCAGCCGCGAGCGGCGCCTTCGGCGGCGCGTTCTTCAACCAGGGGCAGGCGTGCGTGGCGGGCTCGCGATTGTTCGTGGAGAAGCCCGTCGCCGACGAGCTCGTGGGGCACCTGTCCGAGCAGGCGAACCAGCTCCGGCTCGGCCACGGCCTCGATCCGCAGACCCAGATGGGACCGCTGATCTCCGCGCCGCACCGGCGCCGGGTCCTCGGCTACGTCGCGTCGGCCACCGAGGAGGGCGCCGAGGTCGCGGCCGGTGGCTCGGAGGCATCCGTCGAAGGACTGGAGGAGGGATTCTTCTTGCAGCCCACGGTGATCGCGGGCGTGCGCAACGACATGCGGGTGGCACAGGAGGAGATCTTCGGGCCCGTGCTCTCCGTGATCACGTGGGAGGACGAGGACGAGCTGCGCCGGCTCGCCAACGGCGTCGACTTCGGGTTGGCCGCCGGGATCTGGTCGAGCGACACCGCCAAGGCGCTGCGCCTCGCCGACGACCTGCAGGCGGGCACGGTCTGGATCAACACCTACGGCATGTTCGACGTGGCCGTCCCCTTCGGCGGTCGCAAGCATTCGGGGTTCGGGCGCGAGCTCGGCGCCGAGGCGCTCGAGCCCTACCTCCAATCGAAGTCGATCTGGGTGGACCTGACATCGGCGGTACCGCAATCCGGACAGGGCATCTCCCGCTGAGCGGGACGAGGGGGAAGGGAGCACGCTCGTGAGCGATCGCATCTTCATCAGGAACGGCACCATCGTCACGATGAACGACGCCGACGAGATGATCTTCGGCGGCACCGTGGTGATCGAGGGCGACCGCATCGTGGACGTGGGCCCCGACGCCGAGGTGGCGACGCGCCAGAGCGCCGACGGGGCCACGGTGATCGAGGCCGAGGGCAAGGCGGTGCTCCCCGGACTCGTCGACCTGCACTTCCACACGGCGGTGGGCAAGGGGTGGAGCGATCACCTTCCCCTGTGGGAGTACCTCGAGACGTGCTGGTACCCCATCATCCGTGCGCTGAACCCTGAGGAGGCCTACTGGGCCGCGCTCGCGAGCTACAGCGAGTCGATCAAGTGCGGGGTGACGACGGTCAACGACATGTATCGCCAGCTCGGCGGGCTCGCCCGCGCCGCGGAGGAGATCGGCATCCGGGCCGTGCTCTCCAACGACGTGGCCGACGACGAGCACGACCTCGACACCCTGGAGATCAACAAGGCCGAGTTCGAAGCCTCGAACGGCAAGGCCGACGGACGCATCGAGGTGTACATCGGGATCGAGTGGCTCCCGCTCGCCTCCGAGGGCCTCCTGAAGGAAGCCCGCATGCTCGCCGACGACCTCGGCACCGGGATCCACATCCACCTGAACGAGTCCCTCACCGAGGTGGAGAACTCCAAGGAGCGGTTCGGACGGCGTCCGACCGAGGTGGCCTACGACTGTGGCATCCTGTTCGACCGCTGCATCGCGGCGCACTGCGTCTGGCTGTCCGATGCCGAGATCGCGTTGATGCGCGAGACCGGGACGCAGATCTCCCACAACCCGTCGTCGAACGCCAAGCTCGGAAACGGGATCGCGCGCGTGCCGGAGATGCTCGCCGCGGGGATCAACGTCGGGCTCGGGCACGACGCCGCGGAGTGCAACAACAGCCGTGACCTGTTCGAGGTGATGAAGTTCGCGTCGCTGATCCATCGCGCGAGCCGCGTGGACCCGAGCCTGCAGCAGGCGCCCGACGTGGTGCGCATGGCCACGCGGAACGGATCGGCCGCCCTGGGCCACGAGACCGGCGAGCTCACGGCCGGCAAGAAGGCCGACGTGATCCTCGTGGACCTGCAGAACCAGATGTTCACGCCGCTGCACCCCGAGTCCAAGGCGCACCTGTACTCGCACCTCGTCTTCGCGGCGAACGGCAGCGCGGTGAACACCACGATCATCGACGGCCGGATCGTCTACCGTGACCGCGCATTCACGACGATCGACGAGCCCGAGGTGCTCCATCACGCGAACGAGGCGTTCCTGAGCGTCCTCGACCGCATGGTGGTTCCCACCTGATCCGTCGGCGTGGCTGAGCCGGTGGGCACGCAAGAGGCCGGGCGCACGCTGGTCCTCGGCGACCCGGTGGTGGCGCTGGGTGCGCAGACGCTGATCCCCGACGGCGCGCTGGTCGTGGAGGGGCCGACGATCGTGGCCGCGGGGCCACGCGAGGAACTCGAGCGTCTCGGGCCCTTCGATCGCGTCCTGGGTTCGGCGTCGCACTTCGTGATGCCCGGCTTCATCAATTGCCACTACCACTGCGAGCTCGCGATCGGGCCCGGCCTCTACCAGTTCATCTTCGAGCGGGCGAACGTCTTCATGCAAGGCGCGGTCGGCGATATCGAGGAGGAGGACCTCTACACCGGAGTGCTGTGGGGCCTGGTGAACGCCATCAAGGGAGGGCAGACCTCCACGGTGGACATGTACTACGGCCGCCCGGGGATGACCGAGTTCGGCGCGCCGTCGGCGCTGCGCGCGTACGAGGACGCCGGGATGCGCACCGCGTTCGGGTTGGTGAGTCGTGACGAGAACATCTACGTGCACGAGCCGAACGAGCGGTTCCTGGCCGGCCTGCCCACGGCGCTGGCCGAGGAGATCCGGGCCTCGCCGATGGGCTATGCCTGGCCGGTGGACGACGTGATGGCTTCGTTCGCGCGTCTGCACGCCGACTGGCACGGCCGTGATGACCGCATCCGGATCGTCACGGCTCCCGACTGGACCCCCGCGTGCTCCGACGACCTGTACCGGCGCGCGCGGCGTGAGGCCGACGAACGCGACACGGGGATGATCACCCACGCGCTCGAGACGCGCGCCGAGATGATGTTCAACCTCGAGCACCACGGGAAGCCGGGGCTGCGCCGCCTCGCGGACCTCGGCGTGCTCGGCCCGCGCACGGTGCTGGAGCACTTCGTCTGGGTCACCGACGAGGAGCTCGCGATCTTCGCCGATTCCGGCGCGGTGGCGTCGAACGACCCTGGATCCAACCTCCGCCTGTCCTCCGGGATCTGCCGCGTGCGCGACATCATGGACGCGGGCGGTCGCATCGCGTTCGGTACCGACGGCATCTCCTTCTCCGATCGCGAGGACTTCCTCCAGGAGCTCCGCCTCGCCTGCTACCTGCAGCGGACGCCGACGGTGTTCGAGCGGCAGCGGCTGGACAGCGAGGCCGTGCTGCGCGCGGCTGCCGAGAACGGCGCGCGCGCGCTCGGCATGGAGGACCGGTTGGGGAGCCTCGAGGCGGGGCGCTACGCCGATCTGCTGATCCTGGACAGGAGCCGCATCACGTTCCCGCCGGGCCGCTATGACGCCGAGCCCTTCCTCGATGTGGTCCTCGATCGCGCCGACGCGGGGGACATCGACACGGTGATGGCGCACGGACGCGTCCTGATGGAGGGCGGCCGGATCACCGTGGTGGACGAGGACGCGCTGAAGGAGCGATTCGCGGAAGCGGTGCAGCGCAGGATCTATCGGCTTCCCGGGCACGTGCAGCGCTGGACGGAGCTGGGGCGGCTCGTCGAGCCCTACGTGATCGAGTTCTACCGGCGCTGGTACGACACGCCCGTGGAGCCCGCCTATCTCTACAACCCGCGGACACCGCCGGCCTAGGCGTCGACCAGGCCGAGGACCCGCGCGACGTTGTCGCCCATGATCCCGTCGAGCTTCCGCTGGGCGATCGGCTCCATCCGGAGAGCATCCGCCTCCTCGTTCACGGTCATCAGCTTCTCGCGCAGCCCGACCGGGTCGTAGAGGAAGCCCGGGTAGTCCGTGCCGAAGAAGAGCTTCTCGAGCGGGACGAACATCGGCTCGCATCGCGAGAGGAGGAGGAACAGGTCGCGCCGCGTGAGCGTCGCGATCAGGTAGGAGAGCTCCGCGAAGAAGTTCGGGTGCTTGGTGAGCAGGAACAGGGCTTCGTCCACCCAGGGGAGACCGCAGTGCGCGATGATCACGCGGAGGTCGCGGAACGCGCGCCCGATGTCGTCCAGCAGGGCCGGGCGACCCAGCTCCAGCTTCGCGTCGATCCTCGTGGAGCCGGCTTGGTGGATCATCACGGGGATCCCGAGCTCCTGGGCCTTCGCGTAGATGGGGAACGCGAGCTCGGGGTCGTTGGCGGCCCAGTGCTGATACATCGGGTAGAGCTTCAGCCCGGCGAGGCCGAGGTCGGTCACGGCCCGCTCGAGCTCCTCCACGGCGGCCTCGACGCCCCGGTACGCGGGGTTCACCGAGGCGAACCCGATGAACCGCTCGGGGACCGCGCGCACGACCCCGGCGATCGTGTCGTTGCAGCGCTCCGGATCCTTCGGTCCGCCGATGCCCAACAGGTCCGTGGGATCCACGGTGCCGATGAGGCGCCCTTCGAGGATCTGCGGCGAGATCGCGAGGACGACGACCTTGTCGAACCCCGGGTGGTCGCGGAGCGACTCCTCGGGGCCGATCACCGGCCACCCCTTGCGCGTGTACCCGCTTGCCTCCCACTCGTCGTCGGTGGGCATGCGATGCGACGGCAGGAGTCCCATCGATCGATAGATGCAGAGCGATCCCTCGCGTCCGTAGGCGAGGGTGAACTCCGGATCCTCGGCGAGGCTGAGGATGTGGCTGTGTGCATCGACGATCAACGCGAACCTCCGGGGTGCCCCCTCGACGACGAACGTCGATCCTATCCCGAGCGTAGCCGGCGTCGGACGCGCCGGACTCGTCGATCGGTGGTCGCACCGGTTCACGACCCGGTGGGTCTCGCCACTGGGATCCCATCGGGCATGTGACGTTCGTCCCTTGTGGCGCCGGACATGGCGTCCCAAACTTCTTGCATGACCTACGGGCGCAAGGTTGCGGTCATAGGGGTCGCGGCGGCGGCCGTCTACGGAGTCTGGGTGCGCCCGAGGCTTATGCACTGGGGCGCAACCGATGAAGAGGTCACTGGCCCGTATCCGGGCGCTGACCTTGTCCCCGACGGTAAGCGCGCAGCGACGATGGCCGTCACGATCGAGGCGCCGCCCGAACAGGTCTGGCCATGGCTCGTCCAGATGGGTGGTGATCGTGGGGGTTGGTACTCCTGGGACGTCCTCGACAATGGAGGTCGCCCAAGTGCCCATGAAGTTCACCCCGAGTGGCAGGACCTGGCCCCCGGCGACTACGTCAAGTACTGGACACGGAGTGGTCCCGTGGACGCCTGGGAGGTTGCCGCGCTTGAACCGAACCGGTTCTTAGGATTGCGTGGGCTGACCGATCTCCGAGGCCGCAACCTCGACCCCAGCCTGCCACGGCCATCCGCATACATCGAAGGACTCTGGGGCTTCCAGCTGAGGGAGGTGCCCGGCGGGTGCGCCCGTCTCGTCATCGGCGGTTATCAAGCCTTCCGGCCTAAATGGATCGAGCGCTTCGTCGTCTCTTGGCTCTATATCCCTGTGGTCTGGGTCATGCAGGCGCGTATGTTGGCGGTGCTCAAGCGGAACATCGAACGGTGGCTTGCTGTCGAGCTGCCGGCTTGAGCGGGTCGAAGCGCGTTTGCCAAGCAGTCGCAATCGTTGAACCGACCGTGTCTCGCGCGTGCACCGAGGGTGGATCCTCGATCCGCGCTAGCCGCGGCCTTGGTCGTCGTGGTGCACGCCGACGAGCAGCAACCATGCTCCGGAAACCGAGTAAGCGGTCAAGATCACCATCGAGATGCCAGCGATGTACAACCCGGCCATCGCATCGAGCAGAAGCAGGATGGATCCTAGGATCTGCGCGAGGTAGAGGCCAGTACCGCTTACGGTTCGCAGAAGGCTCAATGTGGTTTGACTTCCGCCAGCCGTGCGAGCCCGCAGGTAGCCATATACATACACCGCGCCTGCCCCGATCGATGCAAGCAACCATTCGGTTCCGATAGCCACATGGTTCTGCCCGCCCATCAGCGCAAGCGCGCATACCGCGAAGATTCCAACGAAGTTCGTCAGCGTACCGATGGCGCGGTATCGATGCGTGGCATCACGCATGACGACGTCGAGGTTGAGGGACAAGGCCACGAAGACCAAACCGGCCAGTGCCGCCGCCGCGCCTCCGACCACAAGGAAGAAGTCGTGCCACTGGTACGGTTGGTAGGCCTCAGCCGCGAGCATGGACAGTACGATGACACGAACACGTGCCCACGCTCAGACTGCCTCTCCCAGGCACCGGTACTGGAGGATTAGCATCGTGGTTTCGTACCCACACGTACGTGGCAAGACGTACGACCCACGGAGCATCTGGATCGGAGCCCGCATCGACCGCTTGGACGGAAGAGGTGCTCGCCGCGATCGCGGGAGCGAACGAGCTCACCGACGCTCCGCATCGCCCGGAGTTGATCGGGGAGGACGATGAAGCACGCGAAGCTTGGCACCGTCGGCGTCGGCCGCATCGGGCTGGGGACGATGGGGATGTCCCATGCCTACACCGGAGCGGGAACCGACGATGGTGAGTCGATCCGGACGATCCATCGCGCGCTCGATCTCGGTGTCACGCTCATCGATACGGCGGAGGCATATGGCCCGTTCACGAACGAGGAGCTCGTCGGGCGGGCGATCAAGGACCACCGGGATGAGGTCGTGCTCGCAACGAAGTTCGGCTGGATCTCCCACGTGCCGGGCGGCACGGGTGCCCTCGATAGCCGCCCTGAGAACATCCGCGTCGCGGTTGAAGGGTCCTTGGCACGGCTCGGGACCGATCACATCGACCTTCTCTACCAACACCGAGTCGATCCGAACACGCCGATCGAAGACACGATCGGCGCGATGGCGGGGCTCGTTGCGGAAGGCAAGGTCCGTCATATCGGCCTGTCCGAAGCGTGGGTGGACACGATCCGTCGCGCCAATGCCGTCCACCCGATCACGGCCCTGCAGTCTGAATACTCGTTGTGGACGCGCGACCCCGAGGATGGCGTATTGGCGGTCGTGCGAGAGCTCGGTATCGGCTTCGTCGCGTACTCGCCCCTCGGGCACGGCTTCCTCACCGGGCAGATCCGGACGACCGATGACTTCGCGGACGATGACTGGCGCAAGACCAACCCTCGCTTCATGGGTGAGAACTTCGAGCGGAACCTTCGGATCGCCGACGAGGTGGCTGCGGTCGCCTCGGACGCCGGGGCGACGCCTGCGCAGGTCGCGCTCGCCTGGCTGTTGAGCAAGGGGGACGACATCGTGCCGATCCCGGGGACGAAGCGGACCGCACGCGTGGAGGAGAACTGTGCCGCAGACCGTATCGAGCTGAGCGCTGCACAGATCCAGAGGCTAGACAGCCTCACCCCGGCGGCCGGCGGACACCACAACGAGGAGCAGATGCGGCTCCTCGAGCGCTGACCCTCAACTCTAGCTGTCTCGGTGTCAACGCGGTCACGACGGGCTGCGCTGCCTTTTCGACTAGACCCCATCGGGGAGTGGAACGCTGGACGCGGATGCCGCCTGCGTGCAGCACATGCGGGCGTTGCTCGATCTCACCGGAGGCCAGGCGTCGCCCGGTCTCGGGTTCAGAAGTCGCGGCGCCCGTCGAAGTGCGTGGCGGCTTCGGGACGCGTCAGCTCGTAGAGCGCGAGGCGATGGCCGCCCGGTGTGCGGAACGAGCAGCACGGACCGTGCGGGATCTCGAAGCTGCGTTCCCGGACCCATCCGGCATCTTCCTGGCGCGCGAGCGTCGCCTCGAGGTCCTCGACCCGATAGACGAGGATCGGTCGCTCACCCTCGACGTGATCGGTGAGCAGGAGCAGGGGAGGGCCCGTCGCGAGCTCGATCGCGGCCACCCTCGCGCCCATGCCCTCCACCGCGAAGACGATGCGACCACCGAGGACGTCCGTGCAGTAGGCCATGTCGACGGCGACATCGGTGCTCGGCGTGTAGATGAAGTCGAGCTCCAGGAACGGGGGAGGCTCACCGGTACGGGCGCTGCTCACGGGAGCCAGCTTGGCACGGTTCCCGGATGTGCGAGTGGCGTGGGGTAGCCTCAGTTCGGACGTCGCCGGGTCGCAGGGACCGCGGCGCGCGGATAGGAGGCTCGCCGATGCGCTGGATCGTGACGATGATGGTCGCCCTGGGGTTGCTCGCGGTGCCGGTGACGGCGAGCGCGCATCACCGACCGACGACCTACTGCAGCCCGACGGGCGACATCTGCGAGAGCACCGCCAACGTGCACGGCATCAGGACGCTCAGCATCTCGCTCGCGGCCCGCTACTTCACGAAGTACCGCCTCTGCGTGACGGCGCCCGACGACACCGTGACCTGCCACGGCTTCCGCGTCCACAAGCACGGCCCCATCTTCACGTCGTCGATCAAGTGGGCTGCGCAGTTCCCGCCGAGTGGCCACGGCGCCTACGACGTGGAGTGGAAGTCGATGCCGGGCGCGGTGCGCGTAGGGAAGATCCTCGGGTTCCACGTGATCTGAGGGGACGCGGTCGTGACCCGAGGGATCCTGGAGCGACTCTCTGACGGGCCGGTGCTCGGTGACGGCGGGTACCTGCTCGAGCTCGAGAAGCGGGGCTACGTGCAGGCCGGCCCCTTCACGCCCGAGGTCGTGATCGACCATCCGGAGGCGCTCGTCGAGCTCCACAGGGAGTTCCTGCGCGCCGGCGTCGACGTGCTCCAGACGATGACGTTCTATGCGAGCGACGACAAGCTCGCCACGGTGGGGCTGGAGGGCAAGGTCGACGAGATCAACCGGGACGCGGTGCGGATCGCGCGCTCGGTCGCCGCAGAGGGCGATGCGCTCGTCGCCGGGAACCTCTCGCTCACGTGGGCCTACGACCCCGAAGATCCGGCGAGCGCCGATCACGTGCGTGCGCTCTTCGATCGTCAGCTCCAAGCGCAGATCGACGCGGGCGGGGTGGACTTCTGGATCGGCGAGACGTTCTCGTACCTGCAGGAGGCGCTCCTGTTCGTCGAGCGCGCGAGGACGACGGACCAGCCCGTGATGGTCACGATGTCCTACGAGCAGCTGCCGGCACGCTCCTATGAGGGCGATACGCCCGCCGAGTGCGCGAGGGTGCTCGCCGACGCGGGCGCCGACATCGTCGGCGTGAACTGTCTGAACGGGCCCGCGCAACAGCTCCCGATCGCGCTGGAGATGCGTGGCGCCGTCGACGGGCACGTGGCGGTACAACCCGTCGCGTATCGGACCACGGATGCCAAGCCCGACTTCACGTCGTTCGAGAACTTCCCCTTCGCGATGGATGCGATGCAGCTCACGCGGAACGAGATGGCCCGCTTCGCGAGGGATGCCCACGAGGCCCGCATCGGATTCATCGGCTCCTGCTGTGGTTCCGTCGCCGGCCACGTCCGCGCGATGGCGAAGACCTTGGGGAAGCTCCCCGAGGCCGAGCGGCCGTGGAGGTCGGCGAGTGGGAAGCCGATGTCCGCCTACGAGTACTACGCCCACGCGGAGACGGAGCTCTGAAGCAGGACCATTACCCGCGGGTCCGGACGGTCCCGCGGATCACCGCGTCGCACCCGGTCTCGTAGAGTCGACGGCATGGCCCACCTGGATCCTGCTGAGCTGCGCGAAGCCTACGACGCGCAACTGCGCACCTTCGTCCCCGCACGGCTGCCGGAGGGCGTGGGGGTCGAGCCCGACGGCCCGCTGCTGCGCTTCACGGGATTCGAGAACGGCGGATTCGTTGGCTACCGCGACCTCGATGGACTCGAGGGCGCCGCCCTCGACGAGCTGATCGCCCGACAGGTGCGGATCTTCTCCGAGCGCGGTGAGGCGTTCGAGTGGAAGGTTCACGCCCACGACCATCCTCCCGACTTGCCCGAGCGGCTGCGGGCCCAGGGGTTCGTGGCGGAGGGATCGGAGACCGTGGTGATCGCGTCCGTCGCTGCCATCGCGGCGCCACCGACGCTCCCCGACGACGTCGCGCTGCGTGAGGTGACGGAGCGCAGGGACTTCGATCGCATCCAGGCGATGGAGCAGGAGGTCTGGTCCGACGACCACAGCTGGATGGCCGCGAGCCTCGAGGCCGAGCGTGCGGCGGATCCCGACGCGATGACGATCGTCGTCGCCGAGGCCGCCGATACGGTGGTGTGCGCCGCCTGGGTGCGCTTCGTCGCGAGCACCGACTTCGCGACGCTCTGGGGTGGCGCGACCTTGCCCGCATGGCGCGGACGCGGCATCTATCGGGCGCTCGTGGCCTACCGTGCGAACCTCGCCGCCGACCGCGGGTTCCGCTACCTGGAGGTCGACGCCTCCGACGACAGCCGGCCGATCCTCGAGCGGCTGGGGTTCGTCCCGGTCACGACGACCACCCCGTTCATCTGGTCGCCCTCCTAACGGGCGAGCCGCGCGCGGATCGCGGCTTCGATCTCCGAGGCGACCTCAGGCATCTGTGCGCGCATGGCGTCGAAGTCGCGCGCGTGCATCACGATCGCGCGCACCGGTGTGGTCGTCATGATGCTCGCGGTGCGTCGCTCATGCTCCACGAGGGCGATCTCACCGAAGAAGTCGCCCGGCCCCAGATCGGTGAGGTGGTTCCCGTCCTGGCGGACCTCGACGGTGCCCTCCAGGAGGACGAAGAACTCGTGGGCGAGCCGCCCCTGATCCAGCATGTGGTAGCCGGCGGGCTCGTCGATCTCGTCCGCCCACTGCGCGATGCGCTTGCGGTCCTTCTTCGACAGCTTCTCGAACAGCGGCACGTCGTCCAGGGTCTTCACGTCCACCGGATGCATCCTCCCACGTCGGTTGCATCGACATGGTCCCACGCTCACCCGCGAACGGGCTCGCACAGCGCTCGCGCCGTCGTGCGCGCCGCCGGCGACGGTGATCGTGAACGCGGACCCGACGCCGCGCACGCGGCGGTGCTTGGTCGGATCGGGATGGTGCTCCCGGCGGTCGTTGGCGCGCCCGGTTAGTGCTTGGTCTTCACCGTCCTGCTGGACGCCGGCTTGCAGTCGGGCGTCCGATTCACGTGAGCGTAGAACTTGCCGGAGAGCCCCGTGTTCCCCGTCGACCATGCGTAGCGGTCTCCGCTGAGGTCTGCGGTGTCGCTCGCGACCCTCTTGTCGACGCTGAGGTTCTGTTCCGCGCCCTTCTGCTTGTACAGCACGACCTTGCGCCCCTTCGCGCACTTCAGCGGTCGCGGGCTGTCGATGTAGCCCGAGAAGTCGCCTGACTGCGCCTTGATCGTGAGCGTCGTCACCGCGGCGGTGCCCGCGCTCGCCATCCCGGCGAGGGTCAGCGTCGCCGCGACGGCGAGCGCGACGGCGGTCGGAAGCAGCTTCGCTCTCAACGTTCCCTCCTCATCCGTAGATCTCCAACCCGGCGAGTCTCTTCCGCGGAACTTGGTAGGTCAAACGGACCGCTGGCGTCCGGCGAGGACAGGGGCATAGATTCAGAGCCTCGAACGCAGTTCACGTGCCCAAGAGGGGGGCCCATGTCCGTCGACGCCGCATCGTCCGCCGATCCACGTGTCCCGTTCACGAGCGAGAACGAGCTGGGGCCGCTCCCGAGTTTCGCCCGGCCGTTGGTCGATTGGGTCGCACGCATCCGCGCCACCGTGCACGTGAAGCTCCTCGCGGGGTTCCTGCTGATCGCGCTCCTGCTCCTGTCCATGGGCGCGCTCAGCATCGTCGTGGTGGACCGGATCAACGATCAGGTGGACAGGCTCACCGCGCTGAGCCACCAGACGGACCAGGCGCGGGAGATGATCTACTCGGTCACGGCGCAGAGCCACTATCGAGCGATGGCGCTGCTCACGCACGATCCCACGTACGTGGACAAGATCTACGCGGCGAAGGATACGTTCGCGGCCGATCTGGCGAGCATCCGCACGTACGCCATCCCGCGGCAGCCCGAGCTCTTCGACCAGCTGGCGCAGACGAACGATCTGTTCACGGCCTCGAGCGACGAGGTCACGAGGCTCTATGACGAGAAGCACCTGCGCGAGGCGTTGGAATTGCACATCGCCGAGGAGCACACGATCTCGCATGCGCTCGAGGACTCGTTGAACGTGCTGATCGCGAACTCGGAGCGACTCGTCGAGGCCGAGACGCAGTCCTTCGAACGGCACCGCCGGTTCCTCACGATCGCGGTTGCCTCCTTCTCCGGTGTGAGCCTGCTGGGTGCGCTGGCGCTGGGCGCCGTCCTCTCCTGGTCGTTGATCCGGCCCGTCCGCCGTGTGGACGGAGCGCTGGAGCGCATCGCCGACGGCGACTTCCACACGCGGGTCGAGGTGCCGAACCGCGACGAGTTCGGGAACCTGACGAAGAACCTCAACCGGACCACCGAGCAGCTCGCGAGCCTCTACGAGAACCTCGAGTCGCTGAACGCCGGACTGCAGGAGACGGTGGATGCCAAGGTGAACGAGATCGAACGCGTCTCACGCCTCAAGCGCTACCTCTCTCCGAGCGTCGCGGAGTCGATCGTGAGCGAGGAGCGCGACCTGACGCTCGCGCCCAGACGCAAGTTCCTCACGACCTTCTTCTCCGACGTCCGCGGGTTCACGTCGGCGTCGGAGCGCATGGAGCCCGAGGAACTCGTGGACCAGCTGAACGACTACCTCGCGCAGATGACCGAGATCGTGTTCCGGCACGGCGGCACGCTGGACAAGTACGTCGGGGATGCGCTGATGGTGTTCTTCGGCGACCCGCTCCCGCAGCACGACCATGCCCTGCGAGCGGTGCGGATGGCGTTCGACATGCAGCGGCGGATGTCGGAGCTGGAGCAGGAATGGTTGGGGAGGTACCGCGATCCCTTCAGGATCGGGATGGGCATCACGACCGGTTGGGTCACGGTGGGCGACATCGGTCCGGCCGCACGGAGCGACTACACGGTGCTCGGGAACGAGGTGAACCTCGCGTCGCGCCTCGCCGACCGCGCCACCGCGGGGCAGATCCTCGTCACGGAGCGCACGCTGAGGGAGGTGGGCGACGCCGTGGAGGCGACGCCCGTCGACGTCACGGGACTCAAAGGCGTGAGCCGGGAGATCAGCATCTTCGCGATCGTCCCGAGGACCACGTAGACGCATGCCCGGTCGCGCGATGGAAGGGTCGGGAGCGGTGGTCGATGCGCCCGGTGGGCCGGTCCGGATCGAACCGATCCTCGTGGATCCTCCCGGGCCCGGCGAGGTGCGGGTCCGCCTGGCGGCGAGCGGCGTCTGTCACAGCGACCACTGGGCGATGCATCACGGGAACTGGGGTGCGCCGTTCCCGATGCTGCTGGGCCACGAGGGGGCCGGCGTCGTGGCGGATGTGGGGGAAGGGGTCGATGCCCTCGCCGCGGGCGACCGCGTGCTCCTCGCATGGGGTGTGCCCTGCGGCAGCTGCGCGACGTGTCGACGCGGGGCGCCGCGCAAGTGCGCGCATGCGTGGCGGCAGCCACCCCGTATCACGCTACGGAGCTCAGCCCAAAGGCTGGAAGGCACGCTCTCTCTCGGCACGCTCGCGACGGCCACGGTGGTGCACGCGGCCCAGGCGATCCGCGTCCCCGTCGTCGCCGACCTCTCGCGCGTGTGTCTCCTCGGCTGTGGGGCGTCGACCGGGATGGGCGCCGCCGTAAACACGGCCGGCGTGTGGCCCGGCGCCTCGGTGGCCGTCGTGGGGCTCGGAGGGATCGGCCTGGCGGCGCTCCAGGGCGCCCGGATCGCCGGAGCCACCCGATCGATCGCGATCGATCTCAAGCCCGCGAAACTCGAGCGGGCGCGCGCGATGGGAGCGACCGACACGATCGACGCGAGCACGATGGATCCGGTGGCGGCGGTGCGCACGCTCACCGACGGCGCAGGCGTCGACGTCGCTATCGAGGCTACCGGCGTGCCCGCGGTGGTGAGCCAGGCCGTCTCGATGCTCGGTAGCGCGGGCGTTGCCGTGGCGATCGGCGTGCCGCCGCCGGGCAGCCACGTGACGCTCGATTGGAGCGAGGGGCCGGGGGCGGCGTATGCGAACAAGGCGTCCCTGCTCGTGACCGACGGGGGTGACGCCCTGCTCGCGGACTTCGTGACCTGGCTGGATTGGGCGGTGGACGGAACGCTCGACCTCGACGCGATGGTCTCACGAGAAGGCCGGCTCACCGCATCCGATATCGCGGAGGCGTTCCGCGCGATGCTCGCCGGCGAGGTCATCCGCACCGTGATCCGCATCTCGACCTGAGCCTTTCGGAGGATCCGGTTCAGCTGGGGCCTGCGCACGCCGATACCAGTTCCGAACCGTCTGAGGGGACGAACGTGTCACGCGTACTGGTGATCGACGATGAGAGCGTGGTCGGGACCGTCCTTCGGTACGCCGTCGCGGGAGCCGGGCACGAGGTCGTGATGGCCGAAGGAGGAAGATCAGGCATCGACATGGCCCGTTCGGCGCACCCCGACCTCATCGTCCTCGACCTGATGATGCCCGCGGTGAGCGGCTACGACGTCCTCGAAACGCTGCGCCACGACGACGCCACGCGTGAGGTGCCGATCCTCGTCCTCACCGCCGTGGTGATGTCCCGCGAGCGCGAGCGCTGCCTCTCCGAAGGCGCCGACATGGTGATGACGAAGCCCTTCGATCCGAAGGACGTCGCCGAGGCCGTCGAGATCCTCCTGGCGCCGCGCGAACCAAGCGCCACGGCAGGCTGAGGCCTCGATCGGGCCCGCTCAACCCCCTTAACCGTTCGACGGTACTGCGCAGCGCTGGGCGAGCTCACGGCCCCAGGCGCGAGCGCGCTCGGCCTCGCCCTGTTCCAGCGTGCTCTGTTTGGTCACCAGGAAGCTCCCCGGCTCCCCGGCGGGCTGGAAGCCGTGTTGCTGCAGCCGCTGGGCGATGCCCTTGGCGGCGGATCCCGTGAGGGCCTTGGGGCCGTGCATCCGCGTGTCGAAGGCCGCCGCGAGCCGTCCTCCACCGGGCGGGAGCTGCTCCGTCCACGCCCGCAGCCCCGTACCGCGGGTCGGATCCTCGTAGGTGTTCTTCCCATCCCTCAGGGCTTGCGCGCGGGTGCCATCGCGGGTCATGCCGTGGGCATGTGTCGGCCCTCCCACCACGAGTAGGTCCACCGCTGCCGCAGTCGTGGGGTCGACGTCGTCGACCTGGTCGATGACCGTCTCGATGCCTCCCTCGTCCAGTCCTTGCCCGATCGCCTCGGCGATCCGCGCCGTGTTGCCATACATCGACTCGTACACCACCAGCGCCTTCATCGCTGCCTCCTCCCGCGTTCGGTGCCGCCGCAGACCTCGGCGTCGCCCTCGGGCCTCTACCTCGATGGTCGCCCGCCGGCCGCCGTCGGACCCCGGCCGTCCGTCCCCTCCGTGGAGGGTCGGGCGGGTCGTCGCGCTGGATCGGGGTGCGGAGCCAGGGGCGCGAGCGCATCATGGAGGTAGGGGTGATGTGTCATGCAGGTCGTCGAGAGCGCGCACGCGACCACGTGGTGGCACCGCCTCGATGACGGGCGGATCCGTTGCGACGTCTGTCCGCGTGGATGCTCGCTGCACGAGGGGCAGCGCGGACTCTGCTTCGTGCGCAGGCGCGAGGGGGACGGCGTCGTCCTCACGACCTACGGCCGCTCCTCCGGCTTCTGCGTCGATCCGATCGAGAAGAAGCCGCTCGACCACTTCCTGCCGGGCACCTCCGTGCTTTCCTTCGGAACGGCCGGGTGCAACCTCGCTTGCCGCTTCTGTCAGAACTGGGACATCTCCAAGTCGCGCGACGCGGACACCCTGGCCGAGGCGGCCTCGCCGGAGGCGATCGCCGAGATGGCCGAGCGGCTCGGCTGCCGGTCTGTGGCCTTCACCTACAACGATCCGGTGATCTTCCTGGAGTACGCGATCGACGTCGCGGACGCGTGTCGCGCGCGCGGGATCCGGCCCGTGGCGGTGACCGCCGGCTACGTGAACGCGGAACCGGCCCGCGCCTTCTTCGCTCACATGGACGCCGCCAACGTCGACCTCAAGGCGTTCACCGAGCGCTTCTACCACGACGTCTGCGCGGGTCGACTCGCGCCGGTCCTCGCGACCCTCGAACATCTCGCGGACCAGACCGACGTCTGGTTCGAGCTCACCACGTTGCTGATCCCCGACCTGAACGACAGCGACTCCGAGCTCGACCGGATGACGCGCTGGGTGGTGTCGCGCCTCGGCCCGGACGTGCCGATGCACTTCACCGCCTTCCATCCGGACTGGAAGATGCGCGACCGCCCGCCGACTTCGCCGCGCACGCTCGCCCGGGCCCGATCGATCGCGATGGCCAACGGGGTCCGCTACGCGTACACGGGCAACGTCGTCGACCCCGAAGGGCAGTCCACCCGCTGTCATGCGTGCGGTGCACTGCTGATCGGGCGCGACGGATACCGGATCACGTCGTGGGGCCTCACCGCGACCGGGCGCTGCGGGGCCTGCGACGCGATCTGTGCAGGGGTCTTCGAAGCGACGCAGGGCACCCGAGGGCCCCGGCGCCGCCAGGCGTCACGGGTTGGTACAGGCTGATGGCTGCCACCGTGCGCGCTCCGGCAGCGGTCGGCACCTTCTACCCGGGGGTGCGCGCGCACCTCGTCGAGGCCGTCGACCTGCTGCTGCAAGATGCGCGGCCGTGGGAGGGGGCGCGACCGAGGGGCGTCATCGTCCCCCATGCCGGCTACGTCTACTCGGGGCCCATCGCCGCGAGCGCCTACGTGGCCCTTCGGCCGTGGGTGGATGAGATCTCCCGCGTCGTCGTGCTCGGTCCGGCGCACTTCGCGCCGGTCGTCGGTATGGCCATCCCTTCCGCGTCCGCCTGGCAGACGCCGCTCGGCGACGTGCCGGTCGACCACGAGCTGCATGAGACCGCCAGGGATGCCGGCTGCATCGTCGATGACGAGGCGCACGCGCGGGAGCATGCCGTCGAGGTCCAGCTGCCGTTCCTGCAACGCCTGGTCGAGGACCGGCTGCGGTTCCTGCCCGTGGCGGTGGGCGAGACGGATGCCGGTGAGGTCGCGCGGGTCCTGCATGCGCTGGAGCCGCTCGTGCATCTGATCGTCGTCAGCACCGATCTCAGTCACTACGAGGACATCGAGATCGCCCGGACGCTCGATCGTCGTACGGCGGACGCCGTGCTGGCACGCGACCCGTCGGCGCTGGGACGATCGGATGCGTGTGGCCTCTTCGCGCTCCGTGGCGCGCTCGCGTTCGCGCGCGCGGCGTCGCTCCGGGTACAGCTGCTGGACCTCCGGACCTCCGGAGACACGGCCGGCGGTCCGGAGCGTGTGGTCGGCTACGGCGCGTTCGTCCTCACCTGATCGTCCATCGAGCGAGGCGCGAGCTAGGCGCGACCCTCGTTCCAGACCTCCGCGATCTGCGCGAACCGGACGGCCTGCGCATCGAACAGCGGCTTCGCATCGACCTTCACGGACTCGGTCTGCGAACCCGCCGCGAAGATCACGGGACCGTGGTCGTGCACGGTCGGGTCGACGATGGTCTCGACCCCCAGCAAGGCCGCCACGGGGGGCAGCGATCCCAGCTCGAACCCGCCGAAGTCATGCGTGATCTCGCCCTCGTCGGCGAGTGCCGCGTGCGGATCTTCGAGGACGCTGCGCACGAGCGCGATGTCGAGCCGTTCTCCGCCCGGCAGCACCAGGGCCACATGCCGCGACCCGGTGTCGACGATCACGGTCTTCAGCACCTCGTCGGCCTCGATCCCCAGCGCGTGGGCTTCCGCGATGCCTGTGAACGCCCGATCATGCTTGAGGATCTCGTACTCGATGCCCTGACGGTCAAGGTAGTCCGTCAACGTGGTCATCTGCCTCACCCCCAACGCCATGCAACCCCACGAGCGGTCGGTCCCGCAACGCACCCTGGCCCGTCATGACAGGGACCTTCGGCGTCGCGCTAGCGACCGAACGTGTCGAGGAGCAGCCACCCGGTCCCTGCCAGCCACGTGGCCGCGGCCACGGGCGCTACGAGGACGGCCCCGCGCCGCCACCGCATGACCGTGAGCCCGATCGCGAGCGCGCCCAACGTCGCGAGGTCCTTCATCACCGCGCGGTCGGTAGGCGGGAAGCGCCGCCCGCCCGCCACGTCGATGCAGAGATCGAAGTTCGTGTCGAGCCGCACGCCCGAAGGACACGTGTTCGTGGGGAAACCGCCCACGATGAGCCAGGCACCCAACACGAAGAGCGCGCACAGTCCCCACATCCATCCGGTCTCTCCGTCAGGCTCCACGGGGCGGACGCGTACGGATCGCAGGATCGCGACGGCGAGGACCGTGAGGCCGACCGCCGCCATCCACACCAGCGCCGAGAAGGCGGGCGACATCGAACACGACCGCGTGCAGAGCGCGTCATCCGTGGAGGCGACGAGGAAGGCGAGGCCGGTCGCGAGGAGACATCCACCGGTCGTGTACCCGGCGAGGCGGCCGGCGGGGGCGATGGGATCGGACGTCGAGACCTTCCTGACCGCGGGTGCCGCGAACGGTGCCCAGTCTAGCGACGCCGCCGGACGGCTACGGGGCCGAGGACGCGGGTCGCGGCTCTCTGCCCTCCACCACCAGGCGGAGCAAGCGGTCGCGTTCGAGGACCAGCGCCATCTGGTTGCAGAACGCTTCGAGGACACGCCGCTCCGACGGGCCCAATGGAAGCCGGTGCCCGCGCAGCACGATCAGACCGAGGTTCCGGCGCCCGACGTTCAGCGTCAGCCGCTCCTCGATGATCTCCCCGCTCTCGATCGGATCCAGGCGGATCGTCGACGCTTCCTCGAGGCCGCCCAGATCCGCGCGGGGAGAGATGAGGAGCGTGCCCTCCTCGAACCCGAACTTCATCACGATCAGGCGCATCACGGGGTCGTACGTCTCCCCCGCGGGACGGGGATCGACGAGGGCGTACGTGAGGTCTTGCTGCAGGCGCAGCTCGCGCTCGCGCCGCTCGGCGGCCTCGGCTCGCGACCGCGCGCTGGCGAACAGCTCCGAGATCAAGATCGAGAGTCCCAGGAAGACGAAGAGCACCACGACGTGCTCGGGGTCCGCGATGCGGAACGTGTCGTAGGGCGGGATGAAGAAGAAGTTGAATGCGAGGAACCCGAGGACCGATGCGACGATACCGGGACCGAGGCCTCCCACCGCCACCGTGACGACGACGAGGGTGAGGAACGCGAACCCCTCGGTGATCGGTTCGAGGTCGTTGCGGAACGGATGGAAGGCGAGGACGAGGACGGCCGTCCCGAGGGTCGCGAGGAGGTATCCCGCAACGAGACGTCCGCGCCCCGGGGAAAGGACCGCCCGAGCGGGGGTCGCCCCTCCAGTAGCCCGGTCGAGCTTGCCCTCCGTACCGCGATCCGACATCTGAGACACCCCGATCTCCGCATCCCGCGCCTCTAAGGATAAGCGGGCGTGGGCCTGCCCTCGCCCGCTTGGCGGATCCCTAACGCCGGATCTCGTGACCTTGACGGATCCTGTTCGCCTGGTTGCCGGCCGAGCGTGGCCGTTCGCCCTTCGACCATGCTCACGCCATGAAGCGCGTGAGGGCGTCCGCCTCGGCATCGACCTCCTGGCGGACCGCCCGCGGCAGCGGCGCGAAGGGGGCCGGTCGCACCTCGCCCCGTTCGTGGCGCCAGGTCCCCGCCACCCGTCCGTCCACGAGGAAGGTGGGCACCGAGTGGGGGGTCTTCGTATCGAAGATCTTCGGACGATGCTCCTCGGGCAGGATCTGCGTGCCCCGCGCGTGCACGAGGAGCGTGGCGTCCCACGTGGGCATGAACCGTACGGGCGCGGGTGTGTCGGCCGGCGGGAGCGGCGCGCCGGGGAGGTCGAGCAGCTCGGCTCCGCGCTCGTCGACGAACCGGCGTAGCCGCATGCGCGCCAACGCGGGTTCGAGCGCGGCCACGGGGAGGCCGGCCCACGTGGCGAGGTCCTTGCGCGTCGAGGGTCCGAACGCCGCGAGGTAGCGTCGCGCGAGATGTCGGATCCCGGCCGCCTCGCCCGGATCCGGGGTGTCCAGCCACCGCGACGCGAGGGCGTAGCGGTCGGCGCGCCGCCGGTCCCACGTGCCCGAGGGCGGCACGCGCAGGAGATCGACCCACAGGCCCGCGCCTCCGAACGTCGCGTTGTCGAGCCCGAGCGCTTCGACGATCTCCGTCCGCTCGCGTGGGCCACCGGCGAGGAAGCGCGCGACCCGCCGAGCCACGGCTCGCATCTGCGCGGCGTCCGTCCGGTGCCTCGTGACCTTCAGCCACCATCCGCGCCGGGCCATCCGGATGCCGGCGGCGACGTAGGGGTAGTCGCGTGCCGAGACCATGTGGATCGTGACGCGATGGAGCGTGCCCTGGACCACGCTCCTGCGTTCGAGCGCCCGGGTCAGGTCCTCGCGGCTGAACCCCGCGAGCCGCGCGAAGAGCCCGATGTAGCCCGACGGGGCGTACTGCGTCTGCAGCCCGGCGAGCCGCTCGAGGGCGCGGGGCACCGGCAGGGCTGCGCGCTCGAGGAGCATCTGGCGCGCGAGCAACGCGCGGTTCAGCTCCCGCGGACTCAACGTGCGCACGGTCATCGGCTACAGGTTCGCGATCCTCGCGCGGGCCGCCGCGGCGGCCACGACGTTCTCCTTCGCCTCGAAGAGCGCGAGCGCCTCCTCCAAGGCCGCGTGGGCGCCCGCGAGGTCCGAGGCCCGGTGCAACGCATCCGCGAGTGCCTCCCGGGCCTCCGCGCGCATGTTCAGGTCGTCGCTCTCATCGGCGAGCCGGACGGCGTCGCGGCAGGACCGCTCGCCCTCCGCCAGCTCCCCGCGCGCCGCCATCGCTCGTCCGTGCACCCCGAGTAGCAGGACCTGGGTGGCCAGGTCGTCTTCCGCGGCGGCCTCCGCGCTCTGTTCGATCAGCGCCTCCGCCTCTTCGGTCCGCCCCTCATCGAGCAGGCCGCGCGCGAGGAGCGCCGCGACCGTCGCGAGGAACCCCCGCTCGCCCAGCTTCTCGCTCACCTCGTAGCCCGCGCGCAACGCGACCTCCGCGGCGTCGGCATCCCCCGCCAGGTTCTCGACGTACGCGACCGTCTCCGAGACGAAGGCGGCGCGTAGCCACAGCCCCAGGTCCTCGAGGATCCCCACGGATCGCGCGGCGAGCGTTCGGGCCTCGTCGAAGCGGCCCTCCATCCCTCGGAGGGCGGCCAGGGCGCGGAGCACGAGCGCCTCCACGACGTGGTTCGTCCGCGCGGTCGCCTGCACCGCTTCGCACCGGGCCACCGCCTGCGGCACGGGCGTGGGTCCCAAGACGGCGGTGCCCATCTGCAGTCCGAGGCTCTCCCCTTCCACCCACGGCGCGCCTGCCCGACGGGCGTGCGCGATCGCGCGTTCGAGCGCTTCGTCCACGTCCGCGTAGCGGGCCTGGGTCCAGCGGACATCCGCGGTGAGGCGCCACGCACGCGCGAGCCCGAGGTCGTCCCCGAGCGCCTCGAAGACCGGGATCACCCGCTCGAGCTCGCGCAGCGCCGCCTCGGTGCGCTCCTTGGGGTCGGTGGATTCCATCAGCAGCAGGCGCACGACGGTCGCGTGGCCCGCCAGCCCGCGATCGCCGATCGCATCGGCGCCGCTGAGCGCCTCATCGAGGATCAGATCCGCTCGCGCGAGGTCTCCCGTGTCGGCGAGCGCCACCCCGAGATCGGGCAGCAGCGCGAGGCGCTCGGGGGTGCCGGCACCGCGCAGCGCGGCGGCGCGCTCCAGCAGGTTCACGGCCGCCGCCATGTCTCCTCCGGCGAGCGCGCGCCGGCCCGCGACGGTCAGGCGGTCCGAGGCGCGCGCGCCCAGGGTGCGCGTTCGTTCGTCGGGGGTCGCCAGCTCCGCCCGGTACCGGTACGCCTGTTCGAGGTGGTACCCGATGACCTCTTCGTACTCGACCAGGCGATCCCCGCTGTGCCGCTCGATCCATCCCGCGAACCGCTCGTGCAGCTCGGCGCGTCGCTCCTTGGGCAACCCCTGGTACGCGGCCTCCAGGATCAGGATGTGGTGGAACCGGAACGCGTCCTCGCCCGCGAGGGTGGACCGCTCCGGGAGGATCAGCCCCTTGCGCACGAGGGTCTGCAGGTGACCTCCCGCCCTCGCCTGCACCTCCTCGGGCGCCAGCTCGGCGACCGCCCCCCACCAGAACTCCTTGCCGATCACGGCGGCGGTCCCGATCACCGCCTTCTCCTCGACGCTCAGACGGTCGAGCCGCGCCGCCAGGAGGGCCTGGATCGTGGCGGGCACCGCCACCTGGGCGAGGTCGCCGACGACCCGCCAGCCGACGTCATCGCGCACGAGCCATCCGTCGTCCTCGAGCATCCGCAGCATCTCCTCGACGAAGAGCGGGTTGCCCTCCGCCGCCTCGACGATCCGCGCGGAGTCGGAGGCATCGAGCGGCGAGGCGCCGAGGAGGTTCGCGATCAGCTCCACGCTCTGGTCGTCGCTGAGCGGCGCGAGCTCCAACGTGCGGGCGGACGCGAGGGCGCCCGTCCAGCTCGGCCGCACGTCGAGGAGGTCGAGGCGCGCGAGGCAGAGCAGTAGGATCCGGGCATCCCGCGTCCACCCAGCGAGGTATTCCACGAGGTCCAGGAACGTGGGTTCCGCCCACTGGATGTCGTCGAACAGCACCACGAGGGGCCGCTCCGTCTGCATCGACTCGAGGAACCGGCGTATCGCCCAGAAGGTCTCCTGCATCCCGCCCGGCGACTCCGCGAAGCCCGACACGGCCGCGACGCGCGCGGCGATCAGCTCCGCCTGGTCCGAGCCGGCCAGGGCGCGCTCGATCTTGGCGCGCGCGGTCTCGCGCGGGTCCTCCGTCGTGATGCCGCAGGCGTCCTTCACCAGTTCGGCGACCGGCCAGAAGGTGATGCCGTCGCCGTAGGGGAGGCAGCGTCCGCGCGCGACGCGGACCTCGTCGCCGAGGCTGTCGGCGAATTCGTGGGCGAGCCGGGACTTGCCGACCCCGGCGGCCCCGAGCACGGTCATCAGCTCGCAGCGCGCGTCGCGGGCGCTGGCATCGAGCGCTTCCCGGAGCGCCGCGAGCTCCCCGGCACGCCCGACGAACGCCGGGTGCTCGCGATGGGGCGCGTCGGATCCGAAGTCGACCTCGAGGAGCCGGTAGCCCGTCACGGGGTCGGCCTTCCCCTTCAGGGAGAACGCGCTGCCCTCGTCCACCGTGACGGTCGACCGTACGAGCGCATACGTCTCGGGACCCAACAGGACCTCGCCGGGGGCGGCGGTCTGCTCCAGGCGCGCGGCCACGTTCACGGCGTCGCTCACCACGAGCGCCCCTCCCGGGGTGGTGCCGCCCACGACCACCTCGCCGGTATTGACCCCGATCCGCGTGCGCAGCGAGACCCCCCAGGCCGGCTCCAACTCGGCGTTCAGGATCTCGAGGGCCTCGCCCATCTCCTCGGCCGCGCGCACCGCCCGCAGGGCGTCGTCCTCGTGCAGGACCGGCGTGCCGAAGAAGGCCACCACGGCGTCCCCGATGTACTTCTCGACAGTGCCGCCGTGCCGTTCGATCACGGCGCGCATCTCCTCGAAGAAGCGGGTCATGACCCTTCGCACCGACTCCGGCTCCAGCCGTTCGCCGAGGGGTGTCGAGCCGACGACGTCGCAGAACAGAACCGTCACGGTCTTGCGGGCGTCGCCGGCCACCGGTGCGGGGGTGGGCAGCGGCGCCGCGCAGGACATACAGAACCGGGCGCGGGCGGGGTTCGATTCCCCGCATGAGGTGCATACCGGCATGCGGCGAGTCTAGGCCACTCCCACCGTCACCTTGCTCGCACGCTCAACGGGCGCGTAGGCTCGGCCGCACACGAGGCGAGGGGGTCACGATGCGCAAGGAAGCGACGTTCACCGTGCGGAAGGGAGCCACGTTCAGCTTCGTCGGCGAGGACGAGGATGGCGTGGAGGATCTGCTCGACGCCGAGCCGGGCACCGTCAGGTCGATCCACCAGCAGCTCTTCGCCATCGAGGACGACGAGACCTGGGACCACGGCTCGGAACCCGTGGGAACGCTGTATGGCGTCGTGGTCGTGGCCGGCGGCCGGAACGCCGTCTGTCACCTCGTGTTCTCGATCGGGGAGGGGACCCTGGTAGCGACCGGGGTGCTGCCCACCGGATCCTCGTTCGTGGGCGATGGGTGGATCGCCGTGACCGGAGGCACCGAGGGGCTCTTCCGCGCGGCGGGCGCTTGTCAGGTCTCGACGAGGAACCCGAAGCGCTGGGATATCTTCATCTAGCTCCTCCGAGCATCCGCTCGCCGAGCATGTCGGCTCGCCATCCCTGACCGTGCAGGTCGCCCCGCCGCGTATGGCGGTGGAGGTGGGACGATGGAGACCGACGCGATGATGACCGAGCCGAGCGACGACGCCACGCCCCACGCCTGGACCGAGGGCGACGCACCGATGCCCGCCCTGTACCTGGGCCACGGCGCGCCACCGCTCCTCGACGACCGGTTGTGGACGTCGCAGCTCGCGGCCTGGTCGAGGGCGCTGCCGAAGCCGCGCAGCGTGCTGATCGTCTCCGCGCACTGGGAGTCGGCGCCCTTGACGGTGGGGGCGACGCGCGACGCCGCGCCGCTCACCTACGACTTCTACGGCTTCCCCGAGCGCTTCTATCGCATGACGTATCCCTCGCCGGGCGCGCCCGACCTCGCGGCCCGCGTCGCGGCGTCGATGCCCCACGACGAGCGGGTCACCGAGCAGCCGGATCGGGGCCTCGATCACGGCGCCTACGTCCCCCTGATGGTGATGTACCCGCAGGCCGACGTCCCGGTGCTCCAGATGTCGATGCCGACGCTCGATCCCCGACGCCTCTTCGACCTCGGGAAGCGACTGCGCCCCTTGCGCGAGGAGGGCGTCCTCGTGATCGGATCCGGGTTCCTCACCCACGGCCTGCCGTTCTTGACCGACTGGCGTCCCGATGCCACCCCGCCGGGCTGGTCGCGCGATTTCGACGACTGGGCCGCCGATGCGCTCGCGCGCGGCGACGTGGACGCGCTGATGGGGTTCCGCGGTGCCGCCCCCGGGATGCCGTACGCGCACCCCACCGTGGAGCACTTCGCGCCCATCTTCGTGACCCTGGGCGCCGCGGCCGACCCTGAGGATGCCCCCGACACCGAGGTGGACGGATTCTTCCTCGGTCTCGCGAAGCGGTCGTTCCAGGTGGCCTGAGTGCCGGGGCACGGGTCCCCCGGTCGGCGCCGCGGCTCCGGTATCGTAGGCGGGTGACCTTCCCCCGTCCCATCCTCCCCTTGGTGCTGGGCGCCCTGCTGACGCTGGCGCCGCTGCCCGCCCGCGCGGCGACGCGGACGACCCCGGGCATCGACGTCTCCCGGTGGCAGAACACGATCGATTGGCCCCGGGTCGCCTCCACCGACGTGCGGTACGTGATCATGAAGGCGACCCAGGGCGTCCACGAGGTGGATCCCTCGTACGCCACGAACCTCGCCGGGGCCAGCGCCAACCACCTCGCGGTGGGCTCGTATCACGTGGCCGAGCCCGGGACCGCGAAGGATGATGCGGTGAACGAGGCGGACCATTTCCTCGCGATCGCGCGCAACGCCCCCGGCGACATCTTGCCCGTGCTCGACATCGAACATCCCACGCTTCCGGTGGCCCGCCTGCAGGCCTGGGTGCAGGACTGGGTCACGCGGGTCAACGCGCGGCTCGGCGTGCGTCCGCTGATCTACGCGAGCCCGTACTTCTGGCGCACGTACATGGGCGACTCCCACTGGTTCGCGGACCATGGCTACCCGCTCTGGATCGCGCACTGGCACGTGCGGGCGCCCGACGTGCCCGCGGCCGACTGGGGCGGCCGGAGCTGGTCGCACTGGCAGTACTCGAACACGGGCCATGTGCACGGCATCCCGACGGCCGTCGACCGCGATCACTTCGCGGGCACGGATCTGCGGGCCACGGAGATCGCGCGGCTCAACATCGCGAACGCAGGCGGCGGCACCGTCACGGGACCGCGGATCGACTGCGGCGGTGGCGCCGCGGCGGACTGCTCACGGCTCGCCAACCCCGGCGACGCCCTCACCCTCACCGCGGATCCGGCACCCGGCGCCTCGTTCATGCGTTGGTCCGGCGCCTGCGCGGCGGCCGGCACCTCCCCGACCTGCACCGTGACGACGCGAGGCACCAAGCGTGCCACCGCCGTCTTCGGCTACCCGCTCGACGTGACCGTGCAGGGGACCGGCGGCGGGAAGGTGACCTCGTCGCCGAGCGGGATCGCGTGCGGCGGTGCCTGCGCCAAGGTCTTCGCGTACGGGCGGCAAGTCACCCTCACCGAGGAGCCGGACTCCGCATCGGGCTTCGGGGTCTGGGAGGGCGCGTGCGGCGGATCGGGATCCACCTGCACGGTGAGCCTCACGGCGCCCGTACACATCAGCGCACGGTTCGATGCGGCCGTCGCGTTGACCGAAGAGGGCGCGGGGACGGGGTTCGCGTGGGCGCGCAGGGCCGAACCGAAGGCTGCGGGCGGGGCGTTCCTCTACGACCGGCGCGCGGGCGCGTCGGTGACGTTCCGCTTCACGGGGCCGCTCGTGACCCTTTCCACGATGGCCGGGCCCGGGTACGGCAGGGCGACGATCGCGATCGACGGCGCGCAGGTGGCCACGTTCGACGGCTACGCCCACTCGCTCCGATCCGGCGTCGCGCACCACTTCACCGCGCTCGGCGGCGGTGCACACACGATCGCTGTCTCGGTGCTCGGCACCCACAGCGCGCGCGCGAACGGGACGGGGGTGGGGGTGGACACCCTGCGCGCCGGCGGCACGCCCCACGCGAACCCGAAGCCGCGGGACGCCACCTGGGGTGTCGCTGCCTCACCCGATGCGGCCGACGGCGCCTACGTCCTCGACGACGTGGCGGGGGCGAGCGCGTCGCTGCGGTTCACCGGGACCGGTGCTTCGTGGGTCACCGCGCGCGGCCCGTCGATGGGCATCGCGCAGATCTGGGTCGACGGGAAGTTCCTGAGGACCGTCGATCTCTACGCGAGGACGCGCACGTTCGGCGTCCAGCGCTCGGTCTCCGGTCTCGCCGACCGGGCACACGTCATGAAGATCCTGGTGCTGGGGACCCATGCGCACGCGAGCGTGGGCGCGACGGTCGTGATCGACGGCTGGATCGTGCGCTAGTCCAGCCGCTAGCTCGCCACGGGGTGGATCGAGGGGAAGTAGGCGGGGGGATCCGGGGTGCGTGGCTGGCTGAAGAGCCACGCCAAGGCCTCGAACGGGAGCGGGTCGACGGCATACTGGTCGAGCAACCGAGACCGCAGGGCCTCGGGGCTCAGGTCCGTCATCTTGGTGCGGCGTCCGTCGGGCACCTCGATGCCGCCGCGGTGCAGCGCGCACAATGGATACAAGAGCCCCGCGAACCCGTGCACGACCTCGGGGATGCCGGGGCCCGGCTCGAACCACGCGCACATCGCGCACGCGAGGCCGAGGCGCGAGGGGTAGGCGAACCGGCCGCGCCATCCTCGTTCGTGTTCGATGACCGTCCCCCACAACGCAACGGTCCCCACGACCGGTGGTGGCGGCCAGGCCGGCCGGGGCCGGTCGAAGACCTCGAGCGAACGGCTCGCGTAGATGCCGCAACGACAGGAGAGCTCAGGTGCGGTGTGAGGACCGCGGCCCAGCGAGAGCAGCGACGGCGCGCCGCAGCGGGCCTCCACCGCCCGTCGCGGCGGCCACGAGTCGATGCCCGACCCGGCGGGGCGCAGCAAAGGCCCCCGTCCGTCCTCGGACAGATTCCAGATGCGCCAGCCTTCGATCGGCTCGTCGGTGTCGTCGATGGGGAGACTCGTCATCTCCCCATGGTCCGGCCGGTCGCGGGTTCGTGCAACCGAAGGGACGCGCTAGGTGAGCCCGTCGGCGATGTCGTCGGCCCACGTCCGGATCGCGTCCCAGTCGCGGAAGTCCCCGTCGGGGGCCTTCACGGCCTTCACCATCATCCGTTCGGCGAACCCGAGCTGCCCCTTGTCGAGCGCGCCGAAGAAGACGCGATGCTCCCGCGGGTCGAGGGCCGCGCGGAGCGCGGGCAGCTGCCGCGGCTGCTCCTCGGCGTCCCGCACCTCCTCGCCCAGCGGGCCGGAGGTGAACAGCCACACCGGTGTCCCGCCGAGTGATCCGGCGTGATCCTCGGCCCAGGCCACGGCCTCCTTCAGCCACGAACCTGCGTAGACGGCGCTGCCGAGGACGACCGCCTCGGGATGGCCGATCTCGGTGAGGCCGTCGACCGAACGCACCTCCACCTCCTTGCCCCGCTCGCGCAGGCGGGCGGCGATCGCCTCCGCGATACCGGCGGTCGATCCGTGTTTGCTCGCGTACGCGACGAAGATCATGCGCGGGGCCTCCTTGCGGTCCTGCCGACAGACTAGGCTTGTGCGTCGTGAGTGGGAAGCTCGTCGACGACGATGTCGAGCGCGGTGACAGCGCGCTCGCGCGCCTCAGCACCTTCTCGGACGCGGTGTTCGCGATCGCCATGACCCTCCTCGTGCTCGACATCCCGCGCCCTCCCGAGCCCTCCACCGCCCGCACGGTGCCCTTCGACCTGATGCGCTTCCTCGCCCCCCATCAAGGCAAGTTCATCGCGTACCTGATCAGCTTCTGGGTGATCGCTCTGTTCTGGATGGGTCATCACCGGCTCTTCCGTTACCTGCGTGGCTACGACCTCGGCGTCGTGCTGCTCAACCTCGCGCTCCTGTTCTGCATCGCGTTCCTGCCCTATCCGAGCGCGATCTTGGGTGATCACGGCGACGACATCGACTCCGTCGTGTTCTACGCCCTCTGCATCTCCGTGACCGGGATCGCCTCCGCGACCCTCACGTGGTACGCGGTGATCCACCGGCGGTTCACGGCCCCCCTGCCCACCGCCATGGCCTGGTATCACGTGTCCCGCGGTCTCGTGGCGCCGGCGGTCTTCCTGCTCAGCATCCCGGTCGCCTTCGTCAACACCTATGCGGCGATGCTCATGTGGCTGCTCTCGTTCGTGCTGCAGCCCGTGGCGCGGAGGATCGCCGAGAGCCATGCGCAGCCGATCCCCACGGAAGGCGGCTGATCGCGTGGACGCGACGCGCGTCGTCGTCCGAACGCGCGACGGCCGTTCGCTCGACGTCGACGTGTCCGGGCCGGACGACGGGTTGCCGCTCGTCTTCCATCACGGCACACCCAGCTCCGGGGTGCAGTTCCCGCCCATGGCGCGGCAGCTCCACGACCGTGGGCTTCGGCTCGTCACCTATTCGCGGCCGGGGTACGGCCGCTCCACGCGGCAGCCGGGCCGATCGGTGGCGGATTGCGCCGCCGACGTCGCGACGATCCTCGACGCGCTCGGCGCGGATACCTGTCTCACCGCCGGCGCCTCGGGCGGTGGCCCGCACGCGCTCGCCTGCGCCGCCCGTCTCCCCGACCGTGTGCGTGCGTGCGCCTCGATCGCCGGCGTGGCGCCCTACCGAGTCGAGGGTCTCGACTTCCTCGCGGGCATGGGGGAGGACAACGTCCGGGAGTTCTCCATGGCGATCGACGACCACGAGGGGTTGGTGGCCTACATGCACGCGTACGAGGAGGCGGTTGCCATGGCCACGCCGCAGGCGGTCATCGAGGCCCTGCATACGTTGCTGTCTCCCGTCGACGTCGCCGCGCTCTCGGGGGAGCTCGGCTCGTTCTTCGTCGCCAACGGGCAGGAGGCGCTCGCCGAAGGGATCGACGGATGGTTCGATGACGACCTCGCCTTCGTGCGCCCCTGGGGCTTCGACCTCGACGCGCTCGGGGTCCCCGTCACGATCTGGCAGGGAGCGCAGGACCTGATGGTCCCGTTCGCCCACGGGGCATGGCTCGCCGCTCACGTGAGGGGCGCGCGCGCCGAGCTCCATCCGGACGAGGGTCACATCACGATCGGGTTCGCCCGGCTCGGCGACATCGCGGACGATCTGCTCGCTAACGCTCGGTGAGGTCCCGCAGGAGGGCGTCGCGGATCGAGCTGCGGGAGCCGAACACCAGCAGGAAGAGGGCCTCGCGGGCGAGTCGTTGCGCGTCGTGGTCGGCGAGGATCGCGCGGCCGCCGTCGTGGACGATGAGCGCCGTCGCTGCGCGCACGGCGAAGGCGGACGCGTGCGCACGCGCTGCTGGCAGGGTCGCGGGCGTTCCCTCGTCGAGGGCTCGACGGACTTGGGCCAGCTCGGCCTCGAGCGCTTCGCCGCCCACCAGCGCACAGCAGCGGCCCGCGACGCCGAGGGCGAGAGAGCCGTTCGTCCGCAGGGTCATCGGATCGCGCGCCGACACGGCCGCCAGGGGTTCCTCCTCGACGATCCGCTCCGCGGGGATGGGATGGTCGCGGAAGCGCAGCGTGTAGGTGCCGCTCGCGTCCGCGCCGACCAGCCGGAGGCGCTCGACCTCGAGCGTGGGAGCTTCCACCGCGTCCATGAGCGCACGCACCACCGTCTCTCCCTCGCGTGCCGCAAGCAGGAGGACGTCGATCCGGCCCCAGCCGGTCACCCACTGGGCTTCGCCGTTCACGATCAGGCCGCCCGCCCTGCGCTCGGCCCGCAGGCGTGGCGGTCCCGGGATCTCCCCCGCCCGGGCGATGCCGCCGCGCACCTCACCCCGGCACATCGGAGCGAGCCAGGTCTCGCGCAGCCGGGGTGTGTGCGAGCCGGCTACGGCGCGCACCCCGCTGTGATGTTGGATCCAGATGAAGGTCGTGGACAGGCACCCGGAGGCGAGCGTCTCGATGACGGCCTGCCGCGTGGCCTCGTCGAGATCGAGCCCACCCGCCTCGACGGGACCATCCATGCCGTAGAAGCCTTCGCGTGCGAGGAGGTCGAGCGAAGGGAGCGGCACGAGGTCCGAGGCATCCGTGGCCAAGGCGGCGGGGAACAGGACGTCGTCGGCGATCGCGCGTGCACGCTGGAGGATCGAACTCACCGAGGGACGGTAGCGGTGTCCCCTCCGCGACGGCAACGGCTCCATGGCGCGCGGCGGTGCGCGTCGCCACGCCGGAGTAGGGTGGGATCGGCGGGGTGGTGCGAAGGCCGGATATCGAGCGAGGAGGAGGATCGGCGATGACGGACAGCATCTACCGGGTGACCGAGGTGATCGGCACGAGCACGGAGTCCTGGGAGGACGCCACGCGCAAGGCGGTGGAGACGGCCGCCGCCTCGCTCCGGGACCTGCGGATCGGTGAGGTCGTCAAGCTCGACGTGACGATCGACGAGGGCAGGGTCACGCATTTCCGCTCTCGCGTGAACATCTCGTTCAAGTACGAGAGCGACTGACGCCGAGGCGTGACCCGAGCGCTGCCGCTTCCCGGAACGACCGGGTGATGTGCGAGACTCATCGGGCCATCGAGGGAGGGGTTCCTTGAGCGCCTGGGTGTTGCTCGCGCACGTGGCGGTCGCCTTCTGGTTCGTGGCAGGCTTGGTCGGGCGCGACGTCACGCTCGCGATGGCGCGCCGGAGCGACCGGATCGATGTGGTGAGCGCGTTGGCGGTCCTCGCGGGACGGTTCGACCGCTGGATGGTGATCCCCGGATCGATGGCGGTGCTGATCCTCGGCATCCTCACCGCCTGGGCCCGCGGGGTGAGCTTCACGGCGGCGGAGAGCCGGTGGCTCCCCCTCGCGCTCCTGCTCTTCCTCTCCATGATCCCCTTAGTACCGCTCGTCTTCGTGCCCAGGGGGAAGGTCTTCGACGCCGCGCTCGCGCAGGCGCAGGAGGTCGGCAACGTCACGCCCGAACTCACGGCCGCCTTCTCGGACCGAGCGGTTCTGGGCGCCCGGATGTACGAGCGCATCGCCGTGTCGCTGATCATCGTCCTGATGGTCGTGAAGCCGTTCTGAGCGGCGGCGATCTAGCCGTACCCTGAGTGGCGGGAGACCGACCGCAGGTTCGTCCAGCGATCGCGGGACCGGACACGTCGACGGAGGGGGCAACGACGCACATCGGCATCCTGGGGACCAGCCCGGTTGGACTCGGGCCGGGCTTCGATCGACCTCAGGCCTTCTCAGCCCGGATCCTCAACCACCGCACGTACACGCCCCCCCGCACGCGCAGCCGCCGCCGGCGGCCGACGCGTCGGGGCCGCCGCCCGTGGCGAAGAGGGAGAACCGCCGTCGCACGCGGTCGCTGCCGCACGAGGGGCACACGAGCGCCGTGTCCACGGCAGCGGTCATGGATCGTCGCTCCTCGAAGGGGAGTTCGCAGGTCAGGCAGACGTACTCGTAGGTAGGCATCGTGACGGTAACGGTACGCGTTGAGGCCGACGCGAACCAGTCCCCGCGACGCGGGGGCTATCCTCCCGACATGGCCTCCCTCACGGACGACGCCGATAGCGTGCTGATCGTGATCGACACCCAGCCCGGGTTCCTGGACAAGCTCCGGCCACCGGACGCCGACGCCGTCGTCGACCGGATCCGTTGGCTGGTGCGGCTCGCGACGCTCCTGTCGGTGCCCGTCCTGGTGACCGAGGAGCAGCCCGAGCGCAACGGCGCCACGGCGGCCCCGATCGATGCCGCCTTGCCGAAGGACGCCCCCCGACACACGAAACCGGCGTTCGGGCTCGCCGCGTGCCCCCCGATCGTGGCGGACCTCGAGCGGTACGACCGGCGGACCGCCGTGCTGTGCGGGTTGGAGACCGACGTCTGCGTGGCGCAGTCAGCGCTCGGCCTGAAGGACGCGGGCTGGAAGGTGGTCGTGGTGGAGGATGCCGCGGCTTCGCCGGGCCACGCGCACGCACAGGGGCTCGCGCGGATGCGTGCGGCGGGAGTGGAGCTGGCTGGCGTCAAGGCGCTGGCCTATGAGTGGCTCCGTACCGTCGAACGAACCGAGCGCGTCGAGCGGTTCTTGGAGTCCGACATCCCGATCGGCATCGTCCTCTAGGGGCGGCTCGGCTCGGGCGTGAGGATCGCATCGGGCCGACTCAGCCTCCGGCCGCCGGGAGGATGTTCTGGTTGAACCCGAAGGGGTTCTCCCGATCGAGTGCGTTCGCCCATCCGCCCATCGTCGCGCCGACACGGACGTTGCGATCTCTTGGCGATCCGGCCGATCGAGGCTCGTGCCTTTGACCCCCTGGCACCGCTGACCTAGCCTGAGGGAGTCGTCCGAGGAAGTCCCAACCGGATGTGCGCTGACCGGAACACCGGAGGCCGCGACACGCTCCAGCGTCGCGGCCTCTTCGTGTGTCAGGAAGGAGACGAACGCGATGAGCGGGCGAGTGACGATCGAGGGTAGCCCTCGACGCCGTGGCCTGACGGGGACCGCGCCTGAGGGGATCCTGAAACCGGTGCCCTCCGACCTCTTCGTGGATCACCGTGTCGATGGCGACCCCGAGCACAACGTCGAGACCCGCTGGAGCGCGGTACGCGAGGAGGATTACCTCACGCCCGTCGACCGGTTCTTCGTGCGGAGTCACGACGCCACCCCCCTGATCGACGTGGACGCCTGGAGGCTCACGATCGACGGGGACGGCGTCGATCGTGCCGTGCACCTGGGCTACGACGAGCTGGCCGCCCTCGCGGACACGAGGCTCGTGCGCGCGCTCGAATGTGCGGGCAACGGCCGGGTGCCCATGGGGGAGGCGCACGGGAAGATGCCCGAGGGCGCGCCCTGGGGCACCGGCGCGATCGGGGTGGCCGCCTGGCAGGGCGTGCCGCTCGTGCGCCTGTTGTCGCGCGCAGGTGTCCGCGCGGATGCCGTGGAGGTGGTTCCCGAAGGGCTCGACGGACCGCGGGTCCGACGGCCGATCCCGATCGAGCGCGCGCTCCGCGACGACGTCCTCGTGGCCCTCGCGATGAACGGCGAGCCGCTCCCTGCCGACCACGGGTTCCCGGCGCGCCTCCTCGTGCCCGGATGGGCGGCGATCGCGAGCGTGAAGTGGCTGGGCCGCCTGGAGGTCACCACCGCGCCCGTGCGGACGGTCTGGAACACCGACACGTACGTCCTGCGCGGCGACGCGTACGACCGCCCCGAAGCCCCGGGCGGCGAAGTCGTGACCCGGCAGGTCCCCAAGGCGGTCTTCGCGTTGGACGCCGGCGCCACCGTAGCGGCGGGCTCGGTGCGACTCGTCGGCCGCGCGTGGTCGCCCGATACCACCGTCGTCCGCGTGGAGGTCTCCGTGGACGGGGGTGGCTGGCACGAGGTGCCGCTGCACGAACCCAACGAGGCAGGCGCGTGGGTGCGGTGGTCGTTCGTGTGGAGCGCCACACCGGGGCGTCACGTGCTGCGCGCGCGAGCCACCGACGCGGAGGGACGCATCCAACCGGACGTCGCGACGTGGAACGACGGCGGATACCTGAACGGCGGCGTGATCGCACAGACCATCGACGTCGTCGGGGGGGAGTCGTCGTGAGCGACCCGTTCGAGATCCGCTCGATCACGATCCCGGGCCTCGGCAACCGCGCGCACGTGATCCTCTCCGGGAACGAGGCACTCGTCGTCGATGTGCCGCGCGTGTCCCGCCCCGTCCTCGACCTCGTAAGGGACGCCGACGCACGGGTCAGGTGGATCGCCGAGACGCACGTGCACAACGACTACCTGAGCGGAGGGCTGGAGGTGCAGGCTGCCGTCGGGGGAGAGCTCGTCGGTCCCGCCGATGCCGGATACGCCTTCCCCTTCACGGGCCTGGCTGAGGGTGACGACCTGGAGCTCGGCGACGTCCTCGTGCGGCCGATCGCGACGCCCGGCCACACGCCCGAGCACCTGAGCTACCTGGTCCTCTCCGATGATCGCCCCGTCGCCGTCCTGACCGGCGGGAGCCTCCTCATCGGCAACGCCGGCCGAACCGACCTCCTGGGTCCGCATCTCGCCGAAGGGCTCGGCCGCGCCCAGTACCGCTCGCTCCACAGGTTGGCGACGCTACCCGACGACGTCCGGGTCCTCCCGACCCACGGCGGCGGCAGCTTCTGCACGACCGGGCCCGCTCCGGAAGGCGCGTCCTCGACGATCGGGGCCGAACGTTCGTCCAACCCTTACCTGCGTGCCCCCGACGAAGATGCGTTCCTCGCGAGTCGTCGCCTGGACCGTTACCCCTTCCCCCGCTACTACGCGGCCATGGGTCCCGCCAACCGCCGCGGGGCCCGGTCCGTCCCCGAGATCCCACCTCCTCCGCGCATGCCTGCCGAGGTGGCGTTGCTCGTCGCCAACGGCGCTGTGGTGGTCGACGCGCGTGACCGCTGGTCCTTCGTGGGAGGCCACATCCCCGGGTCGCTCGGTGTTTCGCTCGACGAGGGGTTCGCGGGGTTCGTGGGCTCCGTCGTGGACGTCGGAACGCCCTTGGTCCTGCTCGGCTCGCACCGCGTGGAGGTCAGCGAGGCGTCCGCCCGTCTGGCACGGATCGGCTACGAGGTCGTCGGCTACATGCCGGGCGGGATCGAGGCGTGGGAGGCCGAGGGCCGACCGGTCACGAGCACCCGCGGGATCGACATCTGGGACTTCGACGACGCGCTGGGGGAGCGCGCGGACGAGATCGCGGTGCTCGACGTCAGGAGCCCTTGGGAGTGGGACGAGGGAACGCTCCCGGGGTCGCTCACGATCCACCTGGGCGAGCTCAGCGACAGGATCGAAGAGGTGCCCCGTGACCGAGAGGTGTGGGTGCTCTGCGCGGCGGGCCGACGGGCCGAAGTGGCCGCCAGCCTGCTGGAGCGCGCAGGGATCACCGCCGGAGCGGTGCTCGTCGGTGGGGTGCCCGAGCTGCTCGAGATCAGGCAGGAGGCTCGAGGCTCCGTGGAGTCACGAACCGGCTGATCGCGCCTGCACCCGGCGCGAGCGACGCCCACGACCCGCCGGGGACATCGATGCCTACGAGCGCGCCCGTCGGCAGCTTCTCCGCGACAGCAGATCGCGCAGGTCCGCCCGGGGCAAGCATCAGCGCGAGGTCCTGGAGCGCGGGGTTGTGACCCACCACCATCACCGAGACGACGGCGTCATCGACCTGGCGGAGGCGTTCGAGCACGACCTCCGCTTCGAACGTGTAGAGGCCCGGTTCGATCCGCACCTCGAGCTCGGACCCGAGCGAGGCGACGACCGCAGCGAGTGTCTGGCGCGCTCGGAGTCCCGAAGAGCAGAGGACCAGCGCGGGGTGGATCCCGGCGCTCGAGAGGTGGGCGGACATCGCCGCGGCGGCACGCACACCGCGAGGTGCGAGCGGACGATCCTCGTCGGGGATCCCGGGAGCGTCCCAGCTCGATTTGGCGTGACGTAGCAGCCAGACCTGTCGCATCAGGCGCATCTCCTCTTGCGTGCGGTCCTGCGCAGATAATGCCCTCATGCGTCGCCGTCTGCCCATCCTCGCGTCGCGAGCACGAGCGTGACGGGGCCGCTGCGGATCACCCGGTCTGTCGTCATCCCTGAAGGAGAGCTGCGGTGGCGATTCAGCCGTTCGTCCGGTCCCGGTGGCCAGTCCGTCAACACCGCGGACTCTCGCGTGGAGCTCAGCCTCGACGTCGCGGGGACGACCGCGCTCGGCCCCACGCAACGCGCGCGGGCGCTCACGCGGCTGGCCGATCGCCTGGTCGACGGGGTGCTCACCGTGACCGCGTCCGAACACCGCTCGCAACTCCGCAACCGCGACGCGGCCTCCGAGCGCCTCGCCGCCCTCCTCAGGACCGCGATCGCGCCACCGCCTCCTGCGCGCAAGCCGACGAAGGCCACCCGCGCGGCCACCGAACGACGGCTGGCAGCCAAGCGCAGGCGTGCCCGCACGAAGCGGCTGCGTCGCACCGATGATGAGGAGTGAACCGGATCCCGGGGCCCCGACGGGTCCGGTCCGCCGAGGATGCCGGTTCAGGCGAGGACGGCGACCCCGTCGATCGAGAACGAGGGGTGCCCGCGTGTGCCCACGTTCACGAGACGGATCGTGTGCGCGCTCGCGTGGGTCCAGCTCAGCCGGAAGGTGACGCGCCGGTAACCGTTGCGACGCGCGCGCTGCGAGAACGTCCCGCCGCGCCGCCCGTCGACGACGACGCGCACCGATCCGAACCGCGGACCCACGCGGGCGAGGACGGCGACGGCCCTGCCGGACACGTGGAGCACCGCCGCCGCCTTCGCGCGCGTCGTGAGGCGGTACGTGTCGCCGAGCGCCTGGCGATCGTGGCGCTTCGACCACCGGCCCTCGTAGGAGAGGCGCTCGTCGGCGAGCGTGGTGAGCGAGATGGCGGGGGCCGCGGTCCAGGCGGTGGCGTTGCCCCACCCGTCGAGCGCCCGCACCTCCACGGCGTAGGTATGGCCGGGCGCCGCCGCGACCTTCGTGGACGTCGAAGGATCGTCGGCCGCGACGGTCGACCACGCGCCGCCGTCGGTCGACGTTCGGACGTCGTAGCCGCTCACCGAGTCCGAAGCGTCCTTGGCCGCCCATACGACGCGCACCGCCGCCGGGTTCCCCCGCTTCGGGAGCTGCTGCGGAGAGGCGAACGAGATCCGCGGGGGCGTCGTGAAGATTGGGGGGGTGGCGTCGGGCGGCTTGGCAACCGTCACGGTGGCGCCGCTCGGCTTCACGGAGTCCACGTGGATCGCCCAGTTCGTAGCGGGATCCACCCAGGCGTGGCCGGGTGCAGGGTCGCGTCGCCGAGGTTCCCGTCGGGGGACATGTCGATGAGGTCCGAGCCCCCGACGTCGGCAGGGAGGTGCACGAGCACGCCGTTCGTAGCCCCCGTCGGGAGCCATCCGTCGATCCCCGTCCTCTGCCGGTACTCGACCCAGATATCGTGTGTCGAGCCGGGCAATCGCAGGGCCTCGACGTCGCGTCCGTGCGTTGCTCCAGCGGCGCCGATCGTGTACGTTCCGCCACCGCCGTCGCGGCGTCTGCTTGCGCCCCTGCATCCAGCCCAGCTCGTCCGACTGCGAGGCGTTGAACCGGCCCGACCCCGCCGCCGGAAGAGCCCGCCCATCGCGTCGAACGGGTCGCCGTACTCACTGCGCGTGCACGACGTCGACCAGGGCACGGCCGTGCTGGCCTGCGTGCAGGTCGACCGAGTGCGCGTGATACAGGCCGAGGTTGTGCCCGAGCTCGTGCACGGTCACGCGGGTGTCGAGGTAGCCGTTGATCCAGAGCCGGCCCCACCCGATGCAGGCCATCCCCGCCCATCCGCATGTCAGCGATGTAGGGGAAGTAGACGAGGAGGTGGTCGTAGGCGCTCAGGTCGTACCCGGCTCCCGTGGCGGCCGAGAACGCGTTGTTCATGATCTCCGGTTGAGTCACAACCGCTGGGCGTCGGGATCGTGAGCCAGTCCGTCGCCGACGCCGTCATCCGCACCTGGCCGTACGAGGCGTCGTCGTACCAGGCGTCGTTCACGTCCTTGAGTTGATGGATCGCGGAGGTCGGCGTCACGGAGTCCGGGGCGGTCCAGTCCACGAGGATCGCGAGCACCGAGTGGGTCTCCGGAGCCAGCCGCGCGGCGGGGGGCGACGCGATCTTCGCGCGGGTGTCGTCCGCGACCGGGACGACCGAGTCCGCGACCACGCGGGAGCCGCTCACGGTGCCGTCGACCTCGACGCGCGTGCCTGAGGGGAAGTCCGGGGGATCACCGCCCCGTTGCAGCAGGTACGACGTGCCGCCGGCGACGACGTAGTGATCCGTGCGGCCCCAGTCGTATCCGTCCACGGCCACCGCGCGGTAGGTGCCGGTGAGATGGACGCGACGGGGTCCCGCAGAGGCCTCCTGCACGCTCGCGAACAGCAGGACGAGCACCGCGCAGATGGCGGCGACGGTCGTTGGTGGGCGCACGCGCGTGCGCCGCAGGGGGGACGCTCCCACGATCACCTCTCTCCCAGAGGGTGTCGACGATCCGAGGCCGATTCCTTAGCGCCGTCGAGGACGCGATGGACATCCCCGAGAAGGTCGACGAAGTGGCGATCCCGCCGCTGCACATCGGCATCGACGCGGGCCGTACGAAATGGTCGCCGTCGCGACGGACGATGGGGGCAGATCCTCGTCACGGAGCGGGTCGTCCGAGGTGGTGCACGATGCGCGCCCCGCCTTCGAGGACCCGTCGCCGATGCGGCCGAAGAACATCGCGCAGCCGATGATCCTCAGGCACGCGCGCCTCCGCCTGCGGCGCCTACACTCCGGGCATGTCGGTGTCGGCCCACGAGAACGAGCTGGTGGTCCTCGGGCGCGCAGAGCTGGACGTGCTCGGGATCACGTGGACCGAGGTCGTCGACGTGCTCGACGACGCCTTCGGCCAGAAAGCCGCGGGCCTCGTGCAGAATCCACCGAAGCCCGCGGTCCGACCGAGACCCGACGCGTTCATCAACGCCATGCCCGCGTACCTGGGTGGGTCGGATCGGGTGGGGATCAAGTGGGTCGCCGGGTTCGAGAGCAATCGCGCGAAGGGCCTGCCTTACATCTACGGTGTCTTCCTCCTCAGCGACGCGGAGACGGGGCGGCCCCAGGCCCTGATCGACGGCGGCTGGATCACCGAGATGCGCACCGCCGGTGCATCGGGCGTGGTGATGCGGCACGTGTCCGACCGGCCGCGTCGGCTCGCGATCGTGGGCGCGGGCGTGCAGGGACTTCGCCACCTCGACCTCCTGCTGGAGATGCGACCGGGCATCGAGGAGGTGCGGGTGTTCGACACGCATGCAGGGGCGTCGGAACGGATGCTCGCGCGTGCCGGGGACAGGAGCGGGGTCGTCGTGGGCACGCCGGGTGAGGCGCTCGAGGGCGCCGACCTCGTCGTCACCGCCGTCACCGTGCCGCTCGATCCTCGCCTCGATGCCGGCGCCACCCATCCCGATGCGGTCCTCATGCCCATCGACTACGACGATGCGCTCGGAGCCCAGGTCGCGAACGCGTCGGTCCTCTTCGTCGTGGACGACCTCGGGCAATACGCCTCGGTGTCGGATCTGCACTTCGCGGGGTTCCGCGAGCCCGACGGTGAACTCGCACAGGTGGTGAGCGGCGCGCTGCCGGTGCCGAGCAGCGGGCGACGGGTGTTCCTGAACATGGGGATCGCGATGGACGACGTCGCGCTCGGAGCCCTGTGCTACGAGCGTGCGCGCGAGCGCGGGATCGGAAGGACCATCCCGTTCCCCTGACATCCGTTGCCCTGGCGCCACCGACGGGGCCGGTGGCAGGATCGACGGGGCGGCACACGCTCGTAGGGAGGATCCGGCCATGAGCCGTACGCGTCGGGTGCTCAGCGCCTCGATGGTGGTGGCGTCGGTGCTCGTCCTGGTGGGTGCCCCACCCGCCTTCGCGGCCTCGCGGGTGGCGTGGTGGCACATGAACGCGGCTACCGGTCCGATGATCGACGCATCCGGGCACGGGAACGACGGCACGCTCGAGGACATCCGGCGCGTTTCGCCAGGCTACGACGGGAAAGGGCGGGCCTACCGATTCAACGGCACCAGCTCGCGCGTCATCGTCGGGAGCGACGCCAGCCTCAACCCCGGTCCGAGGAACATCACGCTCACCGTGCACGTGAAGACGGGCGTGCAGCCCCCGCCGTCGATCGGCGACTACGACCTGCTGCGCAAGGGCAGCGGCATCTACAAGATGGAGATCATGGGCTCGGGCCAGGCCTCCTGCAGGTTCCAGGGGTCGACCGGCAGCGTCTCGATCGAGGCCGGACCGAACGTCGCGGACGGGCGCTGGCATGCCATCACGTGCCGGAAGACCCCGTCGCGGATCAGGCTCACGGTGGACGGCGCATCCTGGTCGGAAGTCGGCCGCGCGGGGTTCATCTCGAGTCGCTCCTCCCTTGCCCTCGGGGGGAAGCCGAACGCATCGGGCGACCGATACCGCGGCGTGATGGACGAGGTCAGCATCGCGTTCGGCTGAGCCCCTCCTCAAGGCCGGTTGATCAGGACGACGATGGTGCCGGCCAGCTCGTCCGGCACCGCCAGATCGATGCGACACGCACGCTTGCGACCGGCGCGACGCGCTCAGGCGCCCAACCTGCGCTCGAGCGGCGTGCGGAACCGCGGCTTGATCCGGACGTCGCCGAGCCACGCAGCGAGGCGGTCGCGCTCGGCCTCCAGCATCTGCTCGACCCGCGCCTCGACCGGCTCCAACATGTGGATGCGGATCTCCCCGTCCTCCGCCTGGCTCCAGGCGCCGACCGCCCGGCCGTCGGTCCACACCGTGGGCCCCGCGTTCCCGTTGCGATCGAACAGGGCCTCCGCGTGAGGGCCGAGATACCACGCGCGTTCCTTCCACCCCATCACCGTCGGGTCCAGACCGGGGAGGAGCGCGACCCATGGCTTCGGCGCCCGCACCCTCCGCAGGTCGTCGGGGAGCACGAAGCCGATCCCCTCGTCGAGCTCGACCTCCGTTGCCTCGAGGGCGCTCATCGTGGCCGTCGTCAGGCGCCGGGTCCACCCCGTCCACCAGGCGATGTCGTTCACGGTGGCGGGTCCGAAGGACCGGAGCCAGTGGCCGAGGAGCGCGCGGCAGGCCTCGGCGTGCGCGATCCGGGGCAGGGGGCCGTCCAGCCACCGTTCCGTGCGCGTCCATCGGTATTGGCCGGAGGTCCACCGGCCCCGCGGACGCGCGCGCACGACGCGTCCCTCCGTCGCCAGCAGGAACAGCACCCGGGTGGACACGCCCATCGTGCCGCCCCAGGACTTGCCTTCGCCGAAGTGCAGCTTGATGCCCAGTTCGGGCACCTGCCGGGTCAGCTCCGCCGCGGCCGCTTCCCCGGTCGCATCGAGCGCCGCGAGCGTGCGCCGCGACACGTCGGCGAGCCAGGCGGCTCCGTCCTCGGCGACGCCCTGATCCTCGAGCAGGCGGATCAGCCGCGATCGCTGGGCGGGGATCAGCGCCTTCGTGCAGGCCGCATCCATCACGCCCGCGAGGTCCCGGGGGACGACGAAGAGCGTGCGACGCATCCCGAGCATCCGCACGAGGCTGCGCCGCTCGTACAAGGCGTCCTCCAGATCCTCGGGCATGAAGCCGCGCACGCGCGCGCGGGCCGAGAGGTAGACCGAGACCGGGTCGCTCGCGTGCAGCGCCACCATCGCCTCGGCCGCCGCATCGACGGATCGTGCCGGTCGCGCGAGCGCGTGGCGCAGGCCCAGGCGGGCGCGGCGCTCCTCGACCCCGATCTTCCGCACGGGCCACAACCTACCGTGAGCGGATCCGCTGAATCGCGCCCCGTGTAGCTTCTTGACGGTGGACGCACCGGGAGCGGGCCCGACCGTGGACGATCGAGGCGATCGCTCGATCCCGACTTTCATCGCGCGTCCCGGCCTCGCGTGGGCGCTGCTGGCGGCGTTCGTCCTGGGCGTCTGTGTCCTCGCGTACGTCGTGAACGGCCGGTCGCTGGCGATCGATGACGCGTGGCTGCACCGGATGGTCGATCTGCGTGACCCTCCGGCCACAGCGGTGGCCGACATGCTGAACGTCCTGGGACGCGCGCCCGCGAGCTGGTTGTTCCGGGGCGCCGTCACCCTGTGGCTGCTCGTGGGTCGACGGAGGTGGGCGGCGCTCGCGTTCGCGCTCACCTGGCTCGGCGCCGCCGTCACCTCCAGCGCCGTCAAGGCGCTCGTCGACCGCGCCAGGCCGCCAGCGTCGCTCTCCTTGGTGCACGTGGGTTCGGCGAGCTTCCCGTCGGGCCACGTCCTGGCGATGGCCTCGACCACCCTCGTTCTCGTGCTCGTCCTGGTGCCGCCCGGTCGGCGCACCTGGTGGTTCGTCGCGGTCGCCGCCGCGACGCTGACGATGGCGTGGTCGCGCACCTACCTCGGCGTGCATTGGCTGACGGACACGGTTGCCGGCGCGCTCCTCGGCTGGGGGGTGGCCCTCGTCGCGACGCTCCTCGCGCAGGCTCTGCGCGCGCGTGGGCCTAGCGAGAGCCTCGCTCGTCGAACCGGCGGCCCGCCGCCGTGACCGTCTTGCCGCAGGCGCTCCCCAGCAAGGCGCCTGCCACCACGTCCCCGGGGAAGTGCACGCCCGTGTGCACCCGCGAGTACGCCACGGCGAGCGCCAACAGGCGGAGCGGGATCCACAGCAGCGGCAACCGCGCGCCCACGGCGGAGCTGAACGCGTACGCGGAGGCCGTGTGGCCCGAGGGGAACGACGTGGACGTGGGCATACGGACCGAGCGCCCCACGGGGTAGGGACGGTCGTCGCGCTCGCGGACCGGCCGCGGCCGGGCGGCAAGGTTCTTGGCGGCCAGATTCGCGACCGTTGACGCCAAGCCGATCGCCGCGACGCCCTCCAGCGCAGCCCTCCGTCCCCGCCGTCCGCCGGCCAAGGCAAGGAGCCCCGCGATACCCAGCCAGAGCTTCGCGTGGTTCGCGAGATCCGAGAGGCCGGCGAGCGTCTGGTCCAGGGCATCCGTCGGGGTGCTCGCGACCGCCTCGTAGACGGCCCCGTCGATGAGGTCGACCTGCGTGAGGATCTCGCGCCAGAGTTCGGGGGCGTCGTTCATGTTCCGGTTCGCGAGGACCCGCGCGCGACGGCCCACAGATCCTTCAGCGTCTCCGTCGCGCCCGAGCGCGGCGGTGGCGGGAGGCCGGGCCGATCGTGCGGCAGCCGGATCCTGAGGACGCCCGGACGCACGCTCACCTCGAGGGGGGCGGGGAACTCGAGGTACTCGCCGTCGACGCCGGCGGCGATCGTCTCCGCCGTGGACTCGATCGTGATCGACTCGGCGGTCCATCGTGTGAGGCCGGACGCGGCGGCACCGGCACCCCGCTGGAGGTCACGCACCATCCGTGAGAGCCCCTGGGGGGTGTCGTAGCTGACCACGTCGATCCCCAGCTCCCCGGTGTCGAGGCGTGGGCGGGTGCCGGCCGTCTTCACCCCCCGGTACTCGTACGGATTGTTGGCGAGCTGGATCAGCTGGGGTGAATCCACCGTCTCGCCTTCGGGGGTGCGCACGCGAAGCCCGCTCTCGGACTCCGGTGCGGCGACCTCCGGGAGCTTCGCGAGGACGGTCGTGACCTTCGCGTCGCGGTACTCGGGGCTGCTGATGATCTCGGCGTAGATCCCCAGCGAGACGTTGTTGACGAAGGGTCGACCCCCGATCTGGCCCAGATCGACTCGGATCTCCACACCCTCGTCGCCGAGCGCCGCGAGCGCCTTGCGCGGGTCGGCTCGATCGAGTCCCAGGTCGAGGGCGAAGTGGTTCCTCGTTCCCGCCGGGATCACGAGGACGGGAAGGTCGTGGGCTACCGCCACCTCTGCCACGAGCGCCTGCGTGCCGTCGCCTCCGGCCGCTCCCAGCAGGTCCGCCCCGTTCGCGACCGCCTCCTCGAGCGCCGCCACCACGTCGAGGCCACGCTCCAGCAGCACGACCTCCCCGCCCTTGGCCCGAGCCATCTCGTCGAGACCGAACTCCCCGACCTTGCCCCCCCCGGACTTCGGGTTCATCAGGAAGAACGGTTTGGCGGGGGGTGGGGTATGGGACTCCGGGGGCCGATAGGGGTCCCGACGGAGCGCATGTGCGGCGAGCGCCTGGGCGGCAACAGCAAGCAGGATCACGGCGATGATCGGCCAACCGAGTTCGCCGGCGAACAACGCGAAGATCGCGAGGGCGATCGCGAGGACGAACACCGCCACCCCCACGATCCGGCGCCAGCCCGTGTGCGTGGCCGCCTCGAGCAGGCCCCCGGTGCCGACCGAGATCGCGACGAGCGCGAGGACCACCGCTAACGGTTGGGCCAAGATGTTGGCGAAACCGACGAGGAAGGCCGCCAGGTACAGCAGGAAGGCCGCCAGAGCCTCGAGACGGCGCGTCAGGGGCGGGTGCACGGGGTCGCTCACCGCCCGGGCCCGGTCATCGGTCGCATGGGTCGGGAGGGTACGCGGGCGGGTCGGGCTTGGTCAAAACGAGGGAAGTCCGCTCACGGGACCTCGCCGTGCCCGCCGTCCGCCCGGCGGTTGCTTCGATCGCCATCTTCGCTGCGCCACGGTGACTCCTGGTCGAGGGCGGCGGCCGACCTGCGAACAGGCTTAACCTCAGGTTGGATGCGTCCTGTGGCAGCGTTGGGCCCGAGACGGGCCGAATCGCTCCTTCGTGCTCTAGGCTTATCGGGTGCTGAGGTTCGTGTGGATCGGGTTGGCGGCGGTCATCGCGCTGAACGTGCTGTTCGTGGCGTGGCTCGCGTTCCTGTCGCTGCTGCAACGCCGCCGTCGGCCGGAGGAGCCCGCGAACGTCCGGGCGTTGCCCCGGTCGCACGCGCTGCCCCCCCTGATGGATCGGCGTGCGAGTCGCCGGATCGTGGGGGCCGCCACCCTGGTCGCCATGCTCTTCGCCGGGACGGCGTTCGCTAACCCCGACGCCCGCCAGGTCGCGGCCTCCATGCTGGACTCGGTCGCGCGCGGCCTGCAGATCGGCCCCAGCGAACAGGCAACGGTCACGCCGGCACCCGTGGGCGGGGCCGCCGAGTCGAAACGCACGAGCCTGGGCCCGACGATCCCGGCTGCGCCGTCGCGCGGTGCCGGAGCGCCAGCCTCGACCGCGCCGGCCCATGGCGGCGGGGCTCACGGCACGCATCCCGTCGGTCACGCGCCCGGCATCCCGACCGCCGTCACGGCATCCGCCGTCTCCTCCACCAGGATCTCGATCGGATGGACGGACGTCGCCGTGGAGACCGGATATCGCGTGGAGCGCTCGGCGGACGGTGCCACGGATTGGAGGCAGCTGGGCACCACCCCGGGTGGCACGACCACATATGACGATCCGGGGCTCCAGCAGGGCACGACCTACTTCTATCGGGTGATCGCGATGAACGCGATCGGCGAATCGGCGCCGTCGGACGTCGCCTCGGCCACGACCGGCACGGATCCGGCGAGCCCCACCACCGTCACCGCCACCCCTCTCGACTCGTCGTCGATCGCGCTGACCTGGGCGGACGTGCTGTCCGAGACCGGGTATCGCGTGGAGCGATCGGCCGACGGCGTGGGCGGATGGGTCGTCCTCACGACGACGGGCCAGGACGTGACCTCGTACACGGACGCTGGGTTGCTGCCCGGGACCACGTACTACTACCGGGTCTTCGCGACGAACGCGGGCGGGGACTCCCTCTCCTCGGACGTGGTCTCGGCCACCACGAACGCCGACGCTCCGAGCCCTGCAGCGTTCCTCCCGCCGTCCCCCTGACGCCGCGAGCGGTCAAGGATCCGCCCGTCGTGGCCGACCATTAGCGGCATGGACCCGCGCCCCCTCCTCACCACCGACGAAGCCCTACGCGCCATCTACCTCGACGTCGAGGGTCGTCCCCACGAGGCGCCCGTTGTGCTCGGAACGCTGTGGGTCTCTCGGCAGGGGCAAGATCCGATGCTGCGGCGCCACGTCGTGGATCCGGCGTTCGCCCCCGCGGCCGTCGCCACGGGCCTCGGCCGGTCGTCGCTGCATGGTGAGATACGGTCGTTGGTGGGCCGGGCCGAGCGCCAGCACCGCGTGCTGGTGGGCTGGAGCGAGCACGAGGTGCGTGTGGTGCGTGCCTTCGCTCCCGAGTTCGCCGATGCTTTCGACGATCGGTACCGGGATGCGCGCGCGCTCGCGCGCCGGTGGCGGAAGAGGGTCCACCCCGACTACGAGGTGATCCGCGACGCGCGAGGCCGCAAGCACAGCCTCACCGCTTACCTGTCGCTCGTGGGCTACGACCTGCCGCCGGAGTACGTCGGCGGCAGGGTGGGCAAGACGATCCACGCCCTGCGCGAGGCGCTGGAGGTCGAAGGGTCCTTCGACGCTGTCAGGCCGAAGCTGCAGGCGCGCTGGCTCGAGGTGCTCGGCCACAACGAGCACGATCTGCGTGCCACGCGCGCCATCTGTCTCGCGGCCCTCGACGAGCTGGCGGGCGAGGAGTTGGGGAACCGGCGCCAGCGGAAGAAGCACGGCAAGAGGCACGCACGCCGCGAAGTCGCCTGACCGACCGCGCGCTTCGTCCGTGATCGGCCGTGTCCGCTAACCCCGGTACCGTCCCACGATCCTCGTGAAGGCCCAAGGACGCTGCGCGATGCCGCTGCAGGCGTCCCCGCTCCGGAGCCCCCCACACGGTCGATCGCGATTCAGCGACCAGAACGTGAATCGGGCCAGGTGGTGGGCGCGCACGTACCGCAGCATCGTCTCGAAGTCGCGGGGCTCGACGGTCTCGTCGGCCTCGTCGGTGCGGCCGTTCATGGAGGAGATCCCCATGCTCCGGTAGGCGGCGCGCGCGGTCTCTCCATAGGCCGTCATGAGGTCCGTCTTCAGCCCTTCGGCTGCCCGGACCGAGACGCGGCCCATGTTGCGGATCGGCCGGCCGAAGTCGAACGGCATGATCGTCCACCCGTCGACGAGGAGCCCTGCTGCGGCGGCTCTCGTGATCAGGTCGAGCGCGGGTCCGTCGGGTCCGTCGGGCGCGGTCCCGATCGTCACGTAGATCTCTATCGGACGGGACTCCTCGGCCCGCACCAGGTTGAGGGCGTCCACGACCCGCTGGCGCACGGTGGCCGATGCGATCTCCGTGTGTTCGATGTCGATGTCGATCGCGCTCAGCCGGTAGGCGTCGATCACCTTCTCGTAGGCGCCCGCGAGCGCCGCCGCGGTCGCGCACCGCTCCCCGAGCTTCTTCCCGCTCCAGCCTCCGAAGCTCACGACGACGTCGCCGCCCGCCCTGCGGATCGCGTGGATCGTGGCCAGGTCACGCCCACCCCGAAGGGGGCGGGTCCCGTCCCACTTCGGGTGGCATCCGCCATCGGAGAGCATGAACGCCAACGTGAAGTCCCGGACGCCGGTGCGCCGCATCACCCGCGTCGGCGACGGCGGACGTCCCCACCCGAGGTACAGATAGGGCGCGACCTTCCCGGTCCGCCTCCGCGCGTGCGCGCCGTCATGCCGCAACTGCCCGGCCGCGGACGCGCCCGTTGACGGCCACCAGGACGCCACGCTCATCGCGAGCGTGAGCGCCACGATCGAGGGGGCGATCCGTGCACGCACGACGGCTCCTTCCGGTCGGGACGTGCATCGTAGCGAGACGCTCATCGCCCGGCGAGCAGGTCGGCGACGGCGCCCCGAACGAGGAACGCATCACGTCGCCGCTCGTCGAGCCCCTCGGCGAAGTCCTGGACCGTCGATCGCGCGCGCCCGAGCGCCGCCTCGGCGTCCGCGTCCCGGCCGAGACCGACGAGGGCGCGTCCAAGCGCGGCATCGGCGCGCCAGCGCGTGGGGGGGTGGCTGGAGCCACGGGCGACGCGCGAGGCCTCACGGAGTCGATCCACCCCCTCCTCCACCTGCCCGAGCGCGATGCAAGCCAGTCCCAGCGTCGTGCCCGCGGCGGCTCGCTGCTTCGGACGCTCCGTGGCCTCGGCGTGCGCGAGCGCCCGTTCGGCGGCGACGGCCGCGCCCGCCGCGTCGCCGAGCGCGAAGGCCAGCTGCGCCTTCGCCACGAGCAGGCGTCCGGCCATCAGCCACTGGTGGAAGCCTTGGGTCGACTCGGTCTGCTCCCACAGGGTCGGCCACGCGACCTCGACGCGGCCGAGCTCCCCTTCCAGCAGGTCGGCCTCGAGGATGTCGATGCCTCCCTGGATCCATGCCAGTGGGAACCCGGCTTCGTGACCGAACTCGATCGCCTCGAGGTTCAGGAGCCGCGCGGCCTCGAGTTCGAAGAGATCCCGCCGCGCGGACGACGACATGTTGAGTGCGCGTGCGGTGAAGCGCGGGAGCAGCTCCAGCTCGCGCCCTCGGGCGATCGTGTCCGCGAAGCGATCCAACGCCTCCTCGTGTCGTCCCAACCCCACCAGGGCGAGTCCCAGCGTCGCGCCCGAGCGCAGCATCGCCTCCACGCTGTGGCACTCCTCGGCGAGCGCCAGCGCTTCGCGGAGGTTGCGGTCGGCCTCGTCGAAGTGCCCCACCCAGGTCTGCGTCAGGGCCACCAACTCCAACTGGTACGCGAGCTCGGACGGGAGGTGGCCGGACGGCCAGGCCGCGAGCGCCTTCTCGCCCAGCTCGATCATCTCGCCCGGTCTGCCCTCCATCGACGAGATCTGGCTGATGTACCCGAGCGCCGGCGCCGAAAGCTCCGGTTCCCCCAGCGCTTCGGCGAGCTCGGCGGCGCGTCGACCGTACCGCCGCACGCCCTCGGCATCGGTCAGCCACCCCGCGGCCTTGGTGAGCGCGAGATAGGCCTCGATCTCTTCGCGGCCCGACAACCCGGCCACGAGGGGCTCGATGACCTCGGACGCGCGTCGATAGTCGCCGTCGGCCAAGTAGGCGTAGCCCTGGCGGAGCTCGATCGCCTGGCGGAGCGCGAGGTCGTCCTCGGGCACGAGCTCGAGCGCTTCGGCCAGGAGCGCCACGGCCTCGCCTTTCGCCCAGCCCCTGAGCGCATGCTCCGCCGCCATCAGGTACGCGTCGATCGCACGCCGGGATTCACCCGCTTCGCGGAGGTGGTACGCGAGAGGGCGTGCCGACTCGACGATCCGATCCCCGGAGGTACGTTCGATGAACGTGGCCGCCTCCGCGTGACGAGCGCGCCTCGTCGCCCGCGGCAGGGTGGCGTAGGCGACTTCCCGGATCAGCATGTGCTTGAAGATGTATTGGCGGTCGCCCTCGATCCGGCTCGTCGGCTCGCGCCACACGAGATCCCGGTCCTCGAGCATCTCGAGCGCCTGATCCAGGGTGGCTCCGTTCGGCTCCCGGAGCGCCCCTCTCCAGAAGACCCGTCCCACGACCGAGGCATCGAGCGCGATCGAGCGCGCCGGTGCGGGGAGCGCATCCAGGCGCGCTGCGATCGTGGTGCGGACCGTCCCCGGCAGATCCTCCAGGACGGCGTCACCGCGCTCCGCCGCCGCCGCCACCAACTCCTCGATGAACAGCGGGTTGCCCTCCCCACGCTCCGCGAGGGCTCCGATCAGATCGGCGCCCTCCCCGGACGCGAGATGCGACGCGAGTCGGACCGAGTCCGCCGCGGACAGCGGTGCGAGGTCGAGCGTCGTGGCGGACCGCACGGCAGCGCTCCATCCAGGCCGGCGCTCCAACAGCTCGGGCCGCGCGAGGGCCAGCAGCAACACCGGCGCCTCCCGGACGCGGGCGGCGAGGGACTCGAGGAGGTCGAGCAGGCTCGCATCGGCCCAGTGGATGTCCTCGAACACCAAGAGGAGCGGACGTTCCGCCGCGACGCCTTCGATCAACCTTCGCGCCGCGTAGAAGAGCACCTGTTGGTCCGCCACCTCCTCGCGCGTGGGCAGCCCGATCGATAGGGCCAGATGTTCCGTGGTCTCCTCGGCCTCGGCGTCCGACAGGGCGGAGCCGACGGCCTCGGCCAGCTTCCTCCGGGCCGTCTCTGGGCCGTCGCTCTCGCGGATCCCGGCGATCGTGGCGACGTGCTGTGCGAACGCCCCGTAGCCGGCGCCCCCGCCGTAGGGGAGGGACCGTCCCCGGACGACCCGTCCTCCGGAGCGGGCGATCGTGCGGGAGAACTCCTTCGCCAGGCGTGACTTCCCGATCCCCGGAGCCCCGAGGATCGTGATGAGGTGCGGCGTGCGCTCGGCGCGCACCCGGGCCCAGATCGACGCGGCGAGGTGCAGCTCTCGATCTCGGCCGAGGAACGGTCCACGAGGACCCTCGCGGTCGACGGACTCCGACCGGATCCGCCGCACGACCCACCCGCGTTCTCGACCGTCCGCAGCTCCGGATGCATGAGGCAGCTCACGGTAGGAGACGGCGCGTCTCGTTGCGTTGTACGTGGGCTCGTCCACCACGACCCGCCCGATGGGCCCGTCCTCGGCCTCCCGCAGCGCCGCGCTGACGACGTCGCCTGCGAACCGTCGAGGCCCTGCGGTCTCCGGAGAGGAGACGAGCGCTTCTCCTGTGGCGATGCCGGCGCGGACCTCGAGCGGCGGGTCCGCGCTCCCCAGGGTCTCGAGCACCCGCAGTCCCGCCCGGATCGCGCGCTCCGCTTCGTCGCCGTGCTCGATCCGGGCGCCGAACGTGACCACCAGAGCCTCACCGAGGGCGTATCCCACCTCCCCGGCGAACGCAGCGACCTCCCGCTCGACGACGTTCTGCACCGGCAGGAGCGCCGCGACGACGTCCTCGGGATCGGTTTCGGGGGCCGTCCGGGCGCCGCGTACCACCAGCACCGATATCACCCTCCGCTCGTCCGCCCGCGAGGGTGGCACCGACGGCGGCGTTGGCTCGGCGGTGGCTCGAGCGTCCGACGACGGGCGCAGCAGCGTGAGCTCGGGATCGTGGTGCAGGATCGAGGTCTCTAGCCGCTGCAGCTCGGGGCCGGGGTCGATGCCGAGCTCATCAGCCAGGACGCGCCGGGCATCGCGCGCCGCCTCGAGGGCGTCGGCCTGGCGGTCGGCACGATAGAGGGCGAGCATCAGTTGCCCCCGGAGGCGCTCGCGCAGGGGGAAGGTTCGCACCAGCTCCCTGAGCTCGGGGATCAGCTCCTGGTCTCCGCCCAGCGCGAGATCGGCGTCGATGCGATCCTGGATGGCTCCCAGGCGGAGCTCGTCGAGCCGCGCGATCACGGGTTGGAGGAACGGCTCGTACGCGAGGTCGGCGAAGGCGGGCCCACGCCAGAGGTCGAGTGCCGCCCGCAACGTCCGTGCGGCGGCCTCGGACGCACCGGAGCGGCCCAGGCGCCGTCCCTCGTCGATCAGGCGCTCGAACCGCGTGGCGTCGAGCGCCTCGGCGTCGACCCGGATGAGGTAGCCCGGATCGCGCGTCTCGATCGCCTCCGAGGTCGCGGCCGATCCGTCCGCGAGCACCCTGCGGAGGTGCGAGACGTGCACCTGGATCGCGTTGAACGCCGAGGCGGGGACGTCCTCACCCCAGAGGGCGTCGATCAGCAGATCGACGGATACGACCTCGTTGGGCCGGTTGAGCAACGCCGCGAGCAGGAGTCGTTGCTTGCGGCTCACGATGGGCACGACCCGACCGTCGCGTCGCACCTCGAGGGGGCCGAGGATCGCGAAGTCCATGCGCTGCAGCGGCTCCTGTTGGGCTCGTCCCGACGGTGGGTTCGACCGTAACACAACGCCTACGTGGGCGCGTCACCCGTCCCTTAAGCGCCTCGACAGCGCGGATTCAGGGGTGGGGCGCAGCCTCCCTCCCGAGGCCGCGTACGGACGCGGCCCGAGGGAAGGAGGGACCATATGCGTGCTGGAGCAACCGCACTCATCGCCGCCGTCGTGATGGTGATGGCGATCGTGCAGGTGCCGCTGTCGTCGGCCCGGGCCACGACCACGTCGTCCCCGCAGGTGGCGCTCGACTGGAACCTCACCGCGGTCAGCGCCATCCGCGGCGCGACGGTGCCGCTGGCGAAGTTCCAGACGGAGGGGTTGATCTACCTCTCCTACGTCCAGGCCGCGGTCTACGACGCGGTCACGAAGATCGAGGGCCGCTATCGGCCGTACCATCGCTTCTCCGTGGGCGCGAGCGTGGACGTGCGCGACGCGTCGCCGGACGCGGCCGTCGCGACCGCCGCATACACAACGCTCGCGCACTATCTGGGCGATCAGCCGCAGGCGCTCCTCGACGGGCTCAAGGCCACGTTCGATGGTTCCGTCGCGTCGATGCCCGACGCCGGTAAGGCGGACGGCATCGCCGTGGGTCAGGCCGCGGCCGCCGACATCATCGCCTTGCGAACCGGCGACGGCCTGGCCGATCCGAGCGTCACGTTCACCCCGGCGCCCCCAGGTCCCGGCGTGTACCAGTTCGCACCACCTCCGTCTCTGCAGTTCGCGCAGACGCCGTGGGTGATGCGGTTCGAGCCGTTCCTGCTGAGGTCGGATACGCAGTTCCGACCCGGACCTCCGCCCGCTCTCACCAGCCGCGCCTACTCGAGGGCGCTCAACGAGGTGCAGGACTACGGCGCGTCGGCGAGCACCGTGCGGACGCCCGAGGAGACCGCGATCGCCTGGTTCTGGAACGCCAACGTGATCAACCAGTACAACCAGGCGTTCCGGACCCTCGCATCCGCGCGGTTCGATCTGGTCGACACGGTGCGTCTGCTGGCCATGGGGAACATGGTGGGTGCCGACGCGCTGACGGAGTGTTTCGCCGCCAAGTACCACTACGCGTTCTGGCGGCCCGTGACCGCGATCCGGGCGGCCGATACGGACGGGAACCCGCGCACCCACGCGGACCCGGCGTGGACCGCGTTGCTCACCGTCCCGAACCACCCGGAGTACCCGGCCGCCCACGGCGCGATCACCGGGGCCGAAGCGGCGGTGTTCGCCGCCGTCCTCGGCACCACGCACATCGGCGTGGACATCCCGGGCTTCGACCCGGCGAACGGGCTGATGGACCTCACCCGCCACTTCGCCACGGTCGGCGACCTGCTGCGCCAGATCGTCGACGCTCGGGTGTGGGCGGGCCTGCACTACCGCTTCTCCGGTTGGCAAGGGGTCGCCGTCGGCCAGGCGACGGCTCACTGGGCCCTGGAGCGCTACTTCGGTCGGGCGTAGCCCCCACGCGCGCGTTCGGCGGGGAGCCGGCATGGGTCCGGCTTCCCGCCCGCGCGTTCGCCGTGCCGGCGTCGCGACGGCGGCCGTCACGTCCATGTCGTCGGCGGCGTGCATGATGGGACCGATGACGCCCTCCCCCCGAGCGATCGCGCGAGCGATCGGCCTCGCGACGTTGCTGCTTACGGCCTGCGACCCCCTCACGCGGTCCGCGCCCTCCGAGGCCATCCCGCCGCCGGGGTCGTCCTCGGCGGGGATCCGCGCCGCCTCCGCCGCCGCGCCGTCCCACACCCATCGTGTCGACGACGGCGCGGCGAGCCGGTCGGGATCGGCCGTGATCCGCGGCGGCGCTCCGATCCCGGGGGCACCCGCGGTCGTGGTCTCCACGGTCGACGGCGACACCGTCCACGTTCGTTACCGCGGGCGCTCGCTCGACGTCCGCCTGATCGGCGTCGACACGCCGGAGACGGTCGATCCGTCGCAGCCGGTGCAGTGCTTCGGCGAGGCCGCCTCCCGGTTCACGGCCCGTCGGCTCACCGGCCGCACGATCCACCTGGAGTTCGATGTGGAACGCCGCGACCGTTACGGGCGCACCCTCGCCTACGTGTGGCTCGGCGACCGCCTCTTCAACCGTCGGCTGGTGGCCGGGGGCTACGCCACGGTCAGCACCTACCCTCCGGACGTGCGGTACGTCGCGCTGTTCGAAGCGGCGCAGCGCGCGGCGCGCGCGGGACACCGGGGCCTCTGGCGCGCGTGTGCGGCGGGTCACGGGGGCGGCCGACGTTGCGATCCCGCCTACCCGGGCGTGTGCATCCCCTCGCCGCCTCCCGACCTCGACTGCGCCGACGTCAGCTTCCGTGACTTCCGCGTGCTTCCGCCGGACCCGCAGGACTTCGATGGGGATCGCAACGGTCTCGGCTGCGAGACGTGATCGCGGGGGCCTGGCGGCGGGATGGAGCCCTCGGTTGCCCGGTACGCTTCCTCGGCGATGCGCGTCGACAGCCGTCTGGAACCGATCCTCACCGACCGCCTGCGGTTGCGGCGTTCGCAGCCCGAGGACGCCGAGGACATCTCGGCGTACCGCAGCGACCCCGACGTCCACCGTTATCAGGGCTGGGAGCGGACGGACCCGGCGGGGATCCGGGCCGAGATCGAAGCGATGTCCGCCCGCGTGCCCGGCGAGCCGGGGGGTTGGGTGCAGTTCTCGGTGGAGGAGCGTGACGGCGGCCGCCTCGTGGGCGACGTCGGTCTCAGTCCCGCCGAGGACGAGCCCGGCGTGATCAAGGTCGGATACACGATCGCGCCGGCCTTCCAGGGCCGTGGCTACGCGACGGAGGCGGTGGGCGCGCTCGTGAGGTACGCGTTCGACGTGCTGGAGGCCGACGTGGTGCGCGCGTACGCGAGCGCGGAGAACGTCCCGTCGATCCGCGTGGCCGAGAAGGTGGGCATGCGCCTCATGGAACGCTTCGAGCACCGTTACGAGGATGAGGTCTGGTTCGGCGTGCGGTACGAGATCACCAGGTCCGATCGCGCCGAAGATCGGAAGGAGTAGGGATGTCCGACAGGGGAGACTGGAACACGAACATCATCGAGGAGTTCCACGCCCATCACGGCAAGGTGGGCGGGATGTTCGAGGGCAAGCCCATCTTGCTGCTCACCCATACGGGGGCCAAGACCGGCACGGTACGCACGAATCCGTTGATGTACCTGCCCGACGGCGATCGCTACGTGGTCTTCGCCTCCAAGGGTGGAGCCCCCAGTCACCCGGACTGGTACCGCAACGTGAAGGCCCACCCCGAGGTCGACGTCGAGGTCGGCGACGAGTCGTTCCCCGCGATCGCGACGGAGGTGACGGGCGACGAGCGCGACGCGCTCTACACGGAGCAAGCCACCCGGCACCCGCAGTTCGCGGAGTATCAGGCCAACACGGATCGTCTGATCCCCGTGGTGGTCCTCGAACGCACCGACGCTTAACGAAGCCGCGACGCGTAGACGACGCAAGCCGCCCGGCGGAGCCGGGCGGCTTGCGTGGTTCCCTCGGTCTGGAGTCTCAGGCGTTCGCGGTGGCGAACTCCTTCTTCTCGTCCGACTCCGGGATCGTCACCTTGCCGAGCCTGCTCGCGTGCACGAACCCGAGGATCGCCAGCACCAGCAGGACGATGCCCGCGCCCACGAGGACGTAGCCCGCCCACAGCGCGATCGTCGCGACGGTCCACCAGCCGTAGGCGTTCAACATGATCGAACGGAGCGTCTCACCCTTGAACAATGTGTCCGCCTTGACCGAGAGGTCCGCGGCCACCTTGGGGTCCAGGCCCTCGACGCGCGCAGCGGCGCTCGTCTCGGCGTACGTCTTCCCGTCGTTGATGAACAGGAGGTGTCCGGCGATGTAGCGCGCGAAGGCCTCGGCCTGCGGGCCCGTCGTCACCTGCTGTCCGGCGTACTGACCCACGGACTGCTGCTCCTCGGGGGTCATCGCGTCGTACGGCGCGAAGGTGACCTTCTCCGGCTCGAGACGGTCGCGGACGTTGTTCTGCCCGAAGTTCCCGCCGTAGATCGCGAGCCCGCCCAGTACCAGCAGGGCGATCGCGACCACGAGGGCGGCGGTGCTGACCAGTCGGTCCCACGCCTTCCTCTCCATGATGTACCCCTTTCCTCCACTCCCGCGCTCTCATCGCGCGGAACATGGGCATAGACTCCTCGCTCGCGCGGCCCCAGACAGGGTCCGAGCGGCTCCACCCGCGCGGGACCTGCCCAGCTCGGGCGGGACTAAGGTCCCGAGCCCCCGATGGGCTTCTTCACCCGATCGTTACACGCAGGACCCGTTCGCCGGCCCGGTGGTCGGTAGGCTCGATGCATGCAGAACGAGATCAACGAGATCGGCGTACCGGGTGATTCCAACCGCAGGGCCGTGCTGGCCCTCGTCGCCCACGACGGGAAGAAGGACGACCTCCTGCGTCTCGCGATCCAGCACCGGACGACGCTCGCACGCCTGCACCTCCTCGCTACCGCCCACACCGGTGGTCAGCTCGTCGACGAGCTCGGGCTCACGGTCGAGTGCATGCGCAGCGGCCCCGAAGGCGGCGACATGCAGATCGGCGCGCGGATCGTCGAGGGTGACGTCGACGCCGTCGTGTTCCTGCGCGATCCGCTCATGGCCCACCCCCACGAGCCGGACATCCAAGCGCTCCTGAAGGTGTGTGACGTGCACGGCGTGCCGGTCGCCACCAACCCCGCGTCGGCCGAGATCCTGCTGCGGTCGCTGGCCCAGGCCACGTACTGGGGTCGCGACGCCGCGGCGATCCACTCCTGAGGGAAGCGCTCAGCTCTCGTCCACCATCAGCGCGAGCGCGCCGCGAACCGCGCCCGAGCGCAGCACCCCGAGCGCCTCGTTCGCCGCTTCCAACGGGAAGGCGCGCACGTGCGTCCGCACCGGGACCTCCGGCGCGAGCGCGAGGAACTCCACACCGTCGGCGCGCGTGAGGTTGGCCACCGAGCGGATCACACGCTCGTGCCAGAGCAGGTCGTAGGCGAACGAGGGGATGTCGCTCATGTGGATCTCCGCACACACGACGCTTCCGCCGGCCGCGACGGCGCTCAGGGCGGTGGGGACGAGCTCGCCCGCCGCCGCGAACAGGATCGCCGCGTCGAGGGGAGCCGGCGGCCGATCACCCGCGTTCCCGGCCCAGACGGCGCCCACCTCCAGCGCGAACGCCTGTGTGGCCGCGTCGCCTTCGCGGGTGAACGCGAAGACCTCCCATCCCCGGTGGCGTGCCACCTGGGTCAGGATGTGCGCGGCGGCGCCGAACCCGTAGATCCCGAGCCGCGCGCCGTCGCCGGCGAGCTTCAGCGCTCGCCACCCGATCAACCCGGCGCATAGGAGCGGGGCGGCCTGGAGGTCGGGGTAGCCCTCGGGGATCGGGAAGCAGAAGCGGGCGTCGGCGACCGCCTCCCGCGCGTAACCCCCGTCCACCTGGTAGCCCGTGAAGCGCGCGTCGGCGCAGAGGTTCTCGCGACCACTCAGACAGAACGGGCAGGCGCCGCACGTCCAGCCGAGCCACGGCACGCCCACCCGGGCGCCGATCTCGAGATCACCGACGCCGGCGCCCACGGCGTCCACCACGCCGACGATCTGGTGGCCGGGCACGAGCGGGAGGGCGGGATCGGGGAGGTCGCCGTCGAGCACGTGGAGGTCGGTGCGGCAGATCCCGCAGGTCCGCACGCGCAGCCGCACCTGGCCCGGGCCGGGCTCGACCGACCCCCGCGCCTCGGGGATCAACGGGCCCCCGCGCTCCCGAAGCACCATCGCGTCGACCGTGGCATCCATCTCCGCTTCCACGGTAACGTCGGGCGGACGGATCTCGCTGAGGGCGCGCGTCGACGGGGGTGCATCGGGAGTCGCCCACGCACGGCCCCGACGCGGGATCTGACGTACATATGTTCAGGGACCGACCGACCGAGGGGCGATGGCGAAGACGATCGAACGCGAAGATGCGGGCAGCCTCGGGTCCTCGAGCAGGCCCGCGTGGCGGAAGGCCCCGACCCGCCTCCTCCGTCGACCCGTCTTGTTCGCGGCGCTGGCGGCGGCCTCGCTGCTCGTCGCGCTGACGGTGGCCACCTTCCCCCTGTTCCTTTCCGCGGCGCAGAGCGAGTTGCTCACCGCGACGCTGAACGACCCCAGCTACACGCGCTACGGGGCGGGGATCACCTATCGGGTGAACGACGTGACGTACGGCGCGGCCGACCCGAACGGCTCGTCGCTCCTCGCCGAGCGCGCCGGCGCCTTCGCGAAGGAGACCGCGCGCAGCCCGGAGCTGGATCCGGCGATCGAGGGCCTCGCCGGCACGGGCGTCTCGGTCACGGGCCCGGACGGGAAGGACCCGGCCTCCGGGCCCGTGAGCGGCCGTCTCTTCTTCGGCGACGACGACCTCGCACACGTACGGGTGATCTCCGGCACCGAGGGCGACGGTGTCTGGTTGCCCGACTACATCGCGGACCCGCTGCACCTCGGCCCGGGCGATCGCGTCATGCTCCACGACGGAGGCGACACCGTCCTCGTGCCGATCGATGGGATCTACGCCGCCATCTTCAAGGCCCCGCGCGAGGGCTACTGGCAGCCGTGGAGCGAGGACATCTACCAGTTCCCTTCTGGCTGTGTCGACTGTTCGGTGCCGCCACCGTTCATCTTCGCCGACCGCACGCAGCTCCTGGACCTGCAGGCCAAGCTGCACGACCTCCGGGTCGACCAGGCGCTCGTGGCGCCTGTGCGCGCCACGCCCCCGCTCGACGATCGAGGAGGTGCAGACCCTCGGCCGTTTCGCCGACGCGCTCGAGGGACGGATGCAGACCCACACCGGGAGCCTCGGATCGCTCTTCGCCTGCTGCGGACGGTTCCAGGTGAGCACATCCGGGTTCGGCCCCGTCGATACCATCTATCGGAGCGCGATCGGGGGCGTCGTCCGGGTCGCGGATCAGCGCGCGACGGGGGTGCGTGGACCGGCGTACGTGTTGCTGATCGCCGGTCTCGCCATCGCGTTCGCCGCGATCGCGGCCGCGGCCGTGTTCGCCTACGCCTCCCGCCCGGATGAGGCGGGGGTGCTGCGGGTGCGTGGGTGGGGACCGGCCGGCGTCGGTGCGCGCGCCGCGCTCGAGTCCGTCCTGCCGGTCCTGGCGGGCGCGTGCATGGGTGCCGTGCTCGCCTTCGTCCTCGTCGGGGCCTTCGGGCCCAACGGCACGATCGGCACGCAGGCGCGCCGCGCTGCGGTGGTGGGCACCGTGCTCGCGGCCCTGGCCGCCATCGTGCTCGTGGCGTGCGTGACGGCGGCTTCGTACGCCGCGAGTCACGAGCATCGAGGTCGGGTCTCGCGCATGCTGACCTGGGTCCCCTGGGAGGTGCTCGCGTTCGCCGCCGCGCTCGTGTGGGGGCGCGCGTTGCGCACGGGCGGGGGCGTCTCGGAGGTCGGCCCCGTCCGCGAACCCCGCCCGGCCGTCTTCCTCTACCCTCTCGCGCTCGCCCTCGGGATCGGGATCCTGGGGGCGCGGATCATCGCCATGGGCGTCGCCCGTCGGGCCCGTGCGGACGGCACCGGGCGGGTCTCGGCCGGCTGGCTGGCGACGCGGCGCTTCTCGGCTTCCTCGCGACTGGGGGTGGCGTTCGTCGTGGCGACGACCCTCGCGGTCGCGGTCTTCGTCTCGGCGCAGGGACTCGTCGGATCCCTGCGGACCACCGTGGACGCGAAGGCGAAGACCTTCGTGGGGAGCGACGTGTCGGTCCAGATCGTCCCGGGTGGCTCGGGCCCGACGCGGTTCCCGTTCCCGCTGACGGTGGTCCAGCGGGCGCTCGCGGCCGGGACGTTCGACGAGGACACCTCGCACTTCGATCTCCTCGTCGTCGACCCCTCCTCCTTCGCCTCGGCCGCGTTCTGGGACGACGCGCTATCGCCCGAGAGCCTGCCCGATCTCATGGCACGCCTCGACCGGACGGACGGCCGCGCGGTGCCCGTCATCCTGGCGAACGCGGGCGATCGGGTGCCCGCCACGATCACGCTCAACACGACCGAGGCGCCGGTCGAGGTCGTCGGGCGCGCGGTGAGCTTCCCGGGGGCGGCGTCGCACGCTCCCATCGTGGTGATGAGCCGCGATGCTCTCGCGGCGACGTTCCACCTCCAGCCGTACCGCGTCTCGTCGTCCAACTCGAACACGGAGCTATGGATCCGTGGACCCACCGCCGATGTCGTGGACGCGGTCACCGCCGACCCCGAGATCGACGTCTTCCTGATGATCACGGCCGATCAGGTTCGTGACGTGCCGCTGATCCAGGCTGCGGTCAACACCTTCCTCGTGCTCGACATCCTGGGTCTGGTGGCCCTGTTGTTGATCGTGGTCCTGGCCGTCGTGTACCTCCAGGCGCGCCAGCGCTCGCGGGTGGTGGCGTCGACCCTCTCGGCGCGGATGGGTATGAGCGCACGCGTCGCACGCGCCTCGCTCGTCCTCGAGCTGGGGGGAGCGTTGCTGATCGCGGTCGGCCTCGGTGCGCTCGCCGCGCTCGTGGCGACCCCCGTGGTGGTGGCCTCGCTCGATCCGATCCCGTCGATCCCTCCGCCACCGTTCACCGTGCTGCCATGGGTCGCGATCCCGGCCGCCGGCCTGCTGCTGATCCTCGCCGCGTGCGTCGGTGGCTGGCTGGCCGATCGCGCCGCCCGGCGGGGGTCGCTCGGGGAGGTGATGCGCGTTGCGGGATGGTGAGGCCGTCGGATTCGAGCAGCTCGTCCGCACGTACCGGACACCCACCGGCGAGGTGCCGGCGCTCCGCGGCGTCAGCGGCTCCCTCCCGCGGGGGATGGTGAGCGCGGTCGTGGGGCCCTCGGGCAGCGGCAAGTCATCGTTGCTGCGCGTGATCGCGGGCCTGGACCGCCCGAGCGCGGGTCGCGTCGTCGTGGATGGACACGAGATCGGCGGCGCTTCGGCGCGGACCCGGCGGCGCCTCCTACGCGACGTGGTGGGATACGTCTATCAGCGTCCGGCCGCGAACTTCCTCGCGGACATGACGGTCGGAGAGCACCTGCGCCTCGCGGCGGGGCCGGGTGGGACCCCGGATGACCTCGAAGCCCTGCTGGATGCCCTCGGGATCGCGCAGCGCGCCGACCACCTGCCCCAGGAGCTCTCCGGGGGTGAGCAGCAGCGAGCGGCGTTCGCGCAGGCGCTCGCCACCGGCGCCCGCATCGTGGTGGCCGACGAGCCGACTGCCGAGCTCGATACGGTGTCGGGCGCGCACGTCTTGGAGCGTGTGCGAGCCCTCACCGCCGCCGGCATCACGGTCGTGCTCGCGACGCACGATCCCGACGTGATCGCGACGGCGGACGCGATCCTGGAGCTCGACCACGGCCGCGTCGGCCGCATCCCCGCGCCGGGACACCTGATGGCGCTCGACGATCCCCCCTCCGTGCCCCTGATCTGGCCCGGCCACGAGGTGCCGCTCTGGCTCACCGACGGACCCGCCGCCGACCCCGAAGGCGTCGTGCACCTCAGCGGCGTCAGCAAGACCTACGGTGGTGGCGACGAGCAGGTGCACGCGCTGCGGGACGTTGATCTGCAGGCGCGAGCCGGAGAGATCGTGGGGATCGTCGGACGCTCCGGCTCGGGCAAGACGACCCTGCTGAACGTGATCGCGGGGTGGGAGGAGCCCGACGACGGCGCCATCCGCGCGCCGGGCGGGGGGGCGCCCGGCTGGTCCGATATCGCCTTCCTGCCGCAGCGCCTCGGATTGATGGATGAGCTCAGCATCCGCGAGAACGTGGAGTATCCGGCGCGGCTCGCGGGAGACCTCATCGAGCGCCGCGGGCTCGCGGAGAGCCTCCTCGAGCGGCTGGGGCTCGCCGGGCTGGCGCGGCGCTATCCGACCGAGGTCTCGCTCGGGGAGCAGCAGCGGACGGCGCTGGCGCGCGCGGTCGTGTCGGGTCCGAGCCTCCTGATCGCGGACGAGCCCACCGGCCACCAGGACGCCGGCTGGGCCGAGCGGATCTTCGGGGTGCTGGCGGAGGCCGCCGCCGCGGGGTCCTGCTGCTTGATCGCCACGCACGACGCCGGACTCACGCCGTTCCTCGACCGGACCCTGACGATGTCCGACGGCGCCCTGTCCGGGAGTGAGGAAGCTAGTGGCGGGGCTTCAGCCCGGTGGTGAGCATCTCGCAGATGTCGTCGCCGTGACCGATCCGGGTCTGTGAGACGACCTCCATCTGCAACGTCTTCGGATCGAGGACGCCGCGAGAGATCACGACCCCCTGGAACCAGGTGAGGCTCGGCTTCCCCGTGTGCCGGCCGTCGTCCATCGCGACGAACCAGCTCCCGCGCTGGATCTCGGTCCAGATGCCCCGGGGTCCAGGCACGAAGGACGAGTGGACGTCCGCCTCGATCGGGATCGTGGTCTTGGTCACTCCGTGCGTGAACTCGATCACGGTGTCGCCGGTGAGCTCCTGCCAGCGGATGCCACCCCGGGCGTCGTACGCGGTGGTGAGCGTGAGCCCGCCGCGGTCGGTGGCGGTCACGGGGAACGGGCAGACGCCGTCGACGGGTGCGTTCGCCTGGGCGGGGAAGGGTTGCTGGACGATCGTGAGCCGGGTCGCCGCGCGCCCGGCGGCGATCGCCGCCCCACCGGGCGCCGCGATCGCCAGGAGACCACAGAGCGCGAGGATCGCGGACACGCGACGCACGGAGCCCTCCTTCCGAGCCTGCGTGGGCGGGTCCATCACCGCCGTCGAGGGGGACGCAGGCATCAGCGCTTCATGGTCTCACGCGGGCACGTCCGAGCGCCAGTGGTCCCCTGGCCTCAGCGCTGGACGGGTTCGGTGCTCTGGATGAACGACGCGTGGACGGCGTCGAGGAGGCTGCCCGCGCGCTCCCGCAGGGAGGCGCAGGTCTCCGAGAGCTCGGCGCGCCGTTCGGGCTCCGCGATGGCGAACGCGTTGATCTCGATGTCGGCGAGCGCCGCGAACAAGGCGGCGTGGAGGGCCGCCGCGCCGCTCAACCCATCCGCGGCCGTGTTCGGGTCGCCGCCGCGGGTCACCTCCTCCGCCAGACCCATCAGGTAGACCGCGCGGCGCGCCATCTGCAACTGTCCGTCGATCGTGGACTCGAGGGCGTCCCGGAGCTCGCGCAGGCGCGCGGTCCGCTGATCGTCGCTCGCCGGCACCATCGCGTGCACCGCCAAGAACGATCCGTACGCTTCGGCATTGGTGTCGGCGGCCTGCACGAAGGACGCCCGGGCGCCGTCGGCTTCGTCCTGGATCTCCTGCATCCGCGTCGTCCCGGGGGCGTTGCCGAGCCGCTTCAGGGTGCGGCGGGCGACCGCGCCGATCAGCGCGGCCCCGGCAGCCGCGGAGAACGCGCCGAACGCCCCTCCCGCGGGCTCCACGAGGTCGGTGGCCATCGCATCCAGCCAGAGGTCGAGCGACTGTCCGGCCATCGTGCGCCGCGCGCTCACGTGAGGAACCCTTCGGAAGGAGGGGTGAACGACATAGCTCAGGGTCTCCCGGCCCCCGGCCGAGGTCAAGCGTCCGCTCGATCGGGCTCAACTTCGGGGGCCTCGGCGGTCGATGTGAACTGCATCGCATCCGATGGAGCGATCAGAGGGGGCTTCGCGTTGAACAGGCGTTCGGCGATGGTGGTGGCGGGCGGTCTGGTCCTCACGATGGTGATCTGCGCCGTGGGCCTCATCGTCGGCATCGGTGGCGCATCAGATGCGGCGGCCGGCGCCGGCCCGAGAGGTGGGCGCCGACCCGTGATCAGGACCATCACGAACACGGTGAGGGTTCATCGGCCCGCGCGCGGGGCACCGCTCGGAGGCGGGACCACGAACGTGGTCACGTCGGGCGACCCAGGGGCCTCGCCCACGTCCCATGGCCCCCACGGTCACCATCACACCTCGGGCGGCCACCCCTCGTCCGGATCCGGCGGCTCGCCGCCGCCGGGAGGCTCCGGCGGAGGCGGAGGCGATCACTCCGGGAGCCCGAGCCCCACGGCGTCCCCCACCCCCCCGGGCGAGGACGATGACTGAAGGGATGCGGACGCGCGGTCGTTGGTCCAAGAAGGGCATCCGGGCGCTCGCCTGGCTGAGCGGAGGGGTGACGGTCTTCGCGAGCGGCGCCGTGCTCGCCGCGGCACCCAAGCCCGGCACCCCGGCGTCCCACGACGCGCCGGAACGTGAGCGCCGACCGCCGCCGCGCAAGGTGATCGTCCGCCACGTCGTTCGACGCGTGATCGTCTACGACGGTCCGCGCGCCGGCGCCACGGCGTCGGGCGCGTACCACGCGGCGGGGGGATCCGGCTCGACGGGGTCCAGCTCGTCCGGGGCCTCGGGCGCGTCCGGCTCGTCCGGTGGTTCATCGTCGGGGGGATCCCCCGGCGGAGGGTCCTCGTCGGGTGGCGGAGCGGTCGCGCCGCCACCCCCTCCTCCACCGCCCCCTACCGGAACCGGCGGATCCTCCCCCTGACCTGGGGTTACGTTGAGGCCGACCCCGGGTTCACACGGGCGCCCGTTCCCCGTGGTAGGGTCTCCCAAACCTCGCGGATGCTTAGAAGTCCGCGAGGCTTTTCCATGTCCGGGATCATGGAAGGAGGTCCACCACGATAGCTGACGGAGCTCAGTCACCCGACAGGAAAGGAGCAATCCCATGCGCAAGCTGAGCATCTTCCTTCTCCTGCCTCTGATGTCCATCCCGTTCCGCTTCACCGCGGACCTCAGGAACCGGATCGCGGAGCGCGGTCCTTGGGACCTGACGAGAGGCGATCTGACCGCGTTCATCACGCAGTTCGCGCAGCAGTGCTTCCAGGCACCGCGCCGGCTGCTCACCCATTCGGCCACGGCCCAGGAGATCCAGGTGATCGCCGCGAAGGCCGACGCCGAGGCGACGACCACGGCCAAGCCACCCGCACGCCGCCGCGTCGCGCACCGCGTCACCCGCCGGGTCCTGCCCGCGGCCCCGCGTGTGCACCCTCAGACGACGTAGATCCCCGTTCGAACACCACCCGCCCCTCCTTGCGTGCTCAAGCACACCCCCGTCACGCGCCGATGCTCACGGGAGGGGTGGATACCGACGTGAGCGTCGGATCGAACGGAGGATCCAAACCATGACGTACGCCGATCAACTCGATCGTCGAGATTTCCTGAAGAAGGCCGCCGTTGCCGGGACCGCCACCGCGGGCCTGGGTTGGCTCACCTACGCCGACCTGCAGCACGAGGCCGTCGCGAAGGGCCGTCACTGCAAGTGGGGCGCGCTCTCCTTGAAGGGGTCGAGCCAAGAGAGCGCCATGCGGGCGCTGGAGCACCAGGTGGGCAGGAAGTTCGACACCACCCACTACCGCATGCCGTGGGACTCCGATCTCGTGAACAAGTTCACCCAGTGGAGCGCGCACACGGGTCACACGCCGATCCTGTCCTGGTTCGCGCGGACCAAGGGAGGACTCGTCAGCTGGCGCGGTATCGCGCAGGGCCAGCACGATGCCTGGATCACGAAGCAGGCGCGGAGCCTCAGGGCGTCGGGCTGGCACGGCTACTTCTGCTTCCATAAGGAGCCCGAGGACGAGGGCAACTCGACCGATTGGAAGGCCGCCTACAACCGCGTCCACAAGATCTTCCACAACGTCGGCGTGACGAAGTTCCGCTGGGTCGTGGCGTTGATGGCGTCGACCTACGGGGCCGGCCAGGCCGGACAGTGGCTCCCTCGCAACTACGACCTTCTGGGCGTGGACGGCTACAACAGGTACCACTGTCGCAACACCCCGTGGCGGCCGTTCAACGAGATCTTCTCCCCGGCACGCGCGTTCGCCCGGTCCCACAAGCGCTCCCTCTACGTCGTGGAGGCGGGGTGCGTCGAAGGCGAGCCCGGCCGCAAGGCGGACTGGTTCAAGGGAGCCCGGGCCACGATCAAGACGTGGCCGGAGATCGTGGGCTTCTCCTATAACAACGAGGACACCGACTGCACCTACTACGTGGATTCCTCGTCGTCCTCGCTGTCGTCGTTCCGCGCGATGGGGCGCGACGCCTACTTCCGATGACCGTTCGGGGCTGCGTGGGGGCGCGCGTCGCCCCCACGCGCCCTCGTTGACGCCGGCACCGGCCTCCCCTAGGCTCCGGCGGCATCGAGCCAGGACGCATCCTCGGGAGCCAAACGTTGACCCCTCGAGCCACGCACCTCCCAGGCGATGAGCCCTGAGATCCTCGCCCCGCTCTTCTTCCTCGCCGCCGCGCTGCTCGCGGTCGCGGGCGCGGCCAAGCTCGTGAGCCCGGGGTCGACCGCGCAGGCCCTCTACGCCGCGGGGCTGCCCGGATCGGCCTGGGTGGCCCGTGCGATCGCCGCCGTGGAGGTGTTGGTGGGGGTCGCGGCCCTCGCCCGGCCCTCGTGGCTCACGGCTCTCGGCCTCGCGGGTACGTACCTGGCCTTCGCCGTCTTCGTCGCCTATCTGAAGGTGGCCCGACCCGCTTCGACCTCGTGCGGCTGCGCGGGGGGACACGACGTGCCGCCGAGCTGGCTCCACGTGTTCCTGAACCTGCTGGTTGTTGCGATCGCCGTGATGGCGGCGGCCGTGGGGCTGCCGTCCGCCCGGGCGTTCGCGTCGTCCCTCGGATGGGCGGCGGTACCGGCCATCGCGGGTCTCGCCGTCGCCGGCTGGCTCCTCACGGTGGTCGTGGCCGAGGTCCCCGCGGCGCTCTCCGTATGGACGGCGCCCTCGCATCACGAGCAAGAGCTCTTCGACCCGGATCGTCACCGACGCGCCGACGTCGCGCTCTCGACGGCTGGCGTCGGACCAGGCCACCCGAGCCTGTGGCCGGAGACGGACGTGCCGCACCCGGGGGACCTGCCGGCATGAGCGTCACCGAACGGGCGATGCGGGTGGCGACGAAGATCGTCGGGCGCCGGGGCTCGGAGGATGGGTCCTCGCGCGCCGCGATCGCGGCCGCCGCTCTGGTCGTGGCGCCCGTGCGCTACGTCACGCGACCGGTGGAGGCCGGGTCGCTCTTGCGGGCCTCCTGCAGCAGCTGTCCGCCGGGCTCGCGCTGCTGTGGTGGCTACACGGCGTTCTGCTGCACGCTGCCCGGCGGCTCCAACTTCGGCTGCCCGGACAACACCTTCGTCGGCGGCTGGTGGCAGTGCAGCTACGGGGGGAGCGGCCTCTGCGGGACCACCAACGTCCGCTACTACCTCGACTGCAGCATCGACCCGGGCGCCGCGTGCCCGGGTGGGTGCCACTGCGGCGACGACGACTGCTCCAACTTCAAGACGTGCTGCGTGGTCTTCCGCTACGGGCAGTGCAACACGCAGATCGCCGCGGTGACCCCGATCCAATGCCGGCTGGTCACGTGCGTGCTGCCCTGTCAGATCGAGTGCCTGAACTGCCACTGCTCCTCGGCGGTGGATCAGTTCACGTGCACGCATGAGGCGGGATGCTTGTGACCACGCTCACCGTGCTCGTGACGGTCGAGACGTTGCTGCTGATCCTGCTGAGCGTCGTCGTGGTCGGACTCCTCCGGAGCCACGCGGAGATCCTGCGTCGCCTGCCCGAGGAGGATGCGCCGGCGGCCCGGCCGGGACCCCGTCCGGTCGCGCTCGAGGATCGCCGCGCCGAGGCACGGCCCGCGGCAGGGGCGCCGAGGATCCCCTCGCACCTCCCGGGGCCGCGCGCGGAGGTCACGCCCGCCTACGACCTCACCGGCCGTAGCCTCGACGGCGCCGCGGTCGTGCTCCCCGTGGCCACCGCCGGTGCGCCCACGCTCGTGGCGTTCCTGTCCAGCGGGTGCCTCACGTGCCGGACCTTCTGGGAGGGCCTGCGCGACGGCGCCCACCTGCCGATGCCGGGTGACGCCCGGGTGGTCGCGGTGACGAAGGACCGGGACATGGAGAGCCCATCCCGCCTGCTCGATCTCGCGCCTCCCGACGTGCCCGTGGTGATGTCGTCGGAGGCGTGGGGGAGCTACGGCGTCACCGTTTCCCCTTACTTCGTGATGGTGGGTGCCGACGGCGAGGTCCGGGGCGAGGGCGCCGCGAGCTCGTGGGAGCAGGTCCGATCCCTGCTCGCCGATGCCGTCGCCGACGAGGCGCTCGCGCGTGCGGAGCATGAGGGCGGCGCGGTGAGCACGGCGCACGGTGTCTTCCTTGGACTCGCGATGAGCCTCGCCGTCGCCGCGGCCGTCCGATCGACCTGGTCGCCCTGAGGGACGTCGATGCTGGGAAGCATCACCCCGCTCGGGCAGCGGGCACGCGGGTTCCGGTTCTGGCCGACGGCCACGGCCTACGTGGTCGCGTCCGCGCTCGCCGGGACGGCGGTCGGCGCGGCGCTCGGATCCCTCGGTGCGCCGATCCTCGGCTCGCTCTCGTGGACGTTGCGCGTCGCGATCCTCTGTGCGGGCGCGATCGTGGGGGTCGCGCTCGATCTCGGCCTGGCGGGGTCGCGGCTGCCGACCGTCCACCGCCAGGTGAACGAGGAGTGGATGCAGCGCTACCGCGGTCCCGTCTTCGGGGCGGGATTCGGGTTCCAGCTGGGCGCCGGCGTGGTGACGATCGTCACCACCTCGGCGATCTACGCGACGCTCCTGGCCGAGGCCCTCGCGGGCAACGTGGCGCTGGCCGCCCTCATCGGGCTCCTCTTCGGCACGGCGCGCGCCCTCCCCATCCTGGCGGTGTCGCGGGTGCATGAGCCACGCCAGCTCGGACGCGTGCAGGGCGCGCTGCGCCACTGGGGCCGCCCGGTGCGCAACGGCCTCCTCTGGGCTCAGTCGGGCCTCGCCGTTGCGGCGGCGGTGGTGGTGCTGCGATGACCCTCCTGGCCGACCAGGGCCTCTCCGTGGACGTGCCGCCGGGCTGGGAGGGACGGATCTTCACCCCGGAGCTGCCGCCCCCGGCCCAGAACCATCCGGTGCTGCATCTCGCCGACGTGAGCCTCCCGCTCGAGCGCAGCTCCTACGTCGAGACCACCTCGACGCTGCGTCGCGCCCGCGGGGGCCTGGTGTGTTCCCTCGTCAGCTTCGGTCCGGACCTCGCCGACGTTGGGCTCTACGCCCCGAAGGGCGTTCCCCGGATCCATCCGCACGACCTGGACCCGCGCGCCTTGCAGGTTCCCGCGCACGATCAGGCGGGCGTTCAGCGCTTCTTCTCCCTTGCGGGTACCGCGTTCAGCCTCTACGTGGTGGCCTCGGTCGATCTGCACACCGCCGCGCGCCTGCGTGCGGTGAACCGGGCGCTCGCGTCGCTGCGGGTGGAGGGCGCCTCGTGAGCTGGGTCCCGTGGGTCCTCGTCCTCGTCCTCGCCGTCGCCGTCGGCTTGCTGTTGCTCGCGCTCCATGGCGCGGACCGGACCATCGCCGAGCTCCGCGAGGCCGCCGGTGTCCAGGACGTCGCCCATCTCTCGTCGGGGATCGCGGCCGGGAGCCGGGCGCCGTGGTTCGAGGCGGCGGCGGCCGACGGTGGGTCGTTCGACGCGAAGGCGCTGGCGGGGCTCCGGCACCTGATCCTGTTCGCCGACCCGGGATGCCTGTCGTGTGCCGAGCTCGTGCCCGGGGTGCTGAACGCCGCGGCGCGGCGCGCCGCGCCCTACGTCGTCGTGGTGAGTCAGGGGCCGCCGGACGCGCAACCGGAGGCCTGGATCGGGGGCGAGCGTTCGCGGCTGGTGATCGAGCGGGGGACCTCCGTGTCCGATGCCTTCACGGTGGACGTGACGCCGACGGCGTTCGTGATCGACGAAGGCGGTTGGGTGGTGGCCGGCGGCCCGGTCCGTTCGACCGGCGAGGTCATCGAGCTCGCCTCCGATGCCGAAGGGGTGCGGATCGTCGGCGAGGCGACGAGCGATGGGTGAGCGGCGCCCGGCCCGGCATGAGCTCACGCGTCGCTCGTTCGTGACGCGGGCCTCGCTCGCCGCGTTCGGCGCGTACGCGGTCCTCGCGGGGTCGGATGCCTCCCGTGCGGTCGCGCGTCCGGTCCCGGACCCCTGCAAGGTGGGCTGCGAGCCCATCAGCCGCACCGGGTGCGCGTGCGGCGGGAACCTCTATCGCTGCGAGGGTTGCGGGCGGTCGTACCACGCCTGCATCGAGGGGCGCGCCTATCGGGGGTTCTGCCTCCGTCGGAAGTGCTGATCGATCTCAGCCCTAACCGGTGCGCGACCGCAGACCGTAGTCCCGGAACGCCGGGTCGCGGGCGTTCCAGATCACGACCCGGGTCGTCGGATCCGGCATGGCGACCGACGGCGACTCGTTCACCGGTGGCCCGGCGTTCGACGGGTTCAGCCGGACGGGGGACGTCCACGACTGGCCGTGATCTGATGACGATGTGGCGAACACGTCGATCCGTGCGCCCCGCCGGGTGGAGGCGCACGGGTCGGCGAGGGCGCTCACACGACAGGCGCCGAACACGACGGTGAGGTCCCCGTTGCCGGAGGGCTGTACCGCGGGACCGTAGGCGCCCGCGTAGCTCACGCCACCGCCGAGGCTGGTCGGCCACGGCCCGCTCAGCACCGCGCGCTCCCCGCCGAACGACGACCCGTCGAAGGTGCGCACGGCGAGCCCGGAGTCGGTCGAGTACGCCACCACGACATCGTTGGAGACGCCATCGGTGGCGCCGCGGGCGCCCGCGTAGTGGAAGCCGTCGTTCGGACCCGCAGGGGTGAGGGTGTCGAGGGCGACGGTCGCGAGGTCCCCGCCCCCCGTGTTCGATCCCTTCGCCACCTGCCGGCCGGCGTCGTCGGCGTACCACGCCACCGCGACGTTCGCGCCGCTCGCACCGACGATCGGGTAGCCGGCGAACCCCTCCGTCCCGGTCGGTCGCGCGCTCGTCGTGCCGATCGTGGCGACGCTCCAATGCGCCCCCGCGTCGACGCTCGTGGCGAAGCGGATCGCGCCCGTGTCCGCCGCGGTCCAGACCGCGTACGCCGAGGTTCCGGTCATGGCGACGGTCGGGTAGTCCACGCGGGACCCCTTCGGCGACAGCCGGATCGGCGCGGACCATCTGCGGCCCGCGTCGACGCTGCGACGCACGTAGAAGACCCTCGGCGCGCGCGGACGGTAGCGACGGTACGACGTCTGGGTGACCCATCCCGCCAGGACGCGCGCTCCTGAGGCCGCGACGGTCGCCCGCTCGGCCTGGGCACGACGCTGCGAGATGCGCAGGGGCTTGGCCCATCCACCCGCGTGATGGCGCTGGGCGAAGACGCCCATGTAGGGGCCCTTGTCGCTCGCGCAGCGCCCCTTGGGGGGAGGGCAATCGCTCGACCAGACCATCACGAGGCCTCTCGACGTGCTCACCAGGGCGTTGCCGGGGTTCCATATCGAAGGGGGCCCGACCGTGCGCGTCGAACCCCAGGTGACGACCGCCCGTGCGGGCGCCGCCGCCGCGACCAGGAGCACGAGGGCGATGGGCACGACGATACGCAGGCGGGCGATCATGGCATCCGATAGTAGCGGCCCGCACGGTCGGCTCCCTCCAGCTCTTCTCCCGCCGCCACACAACCACCACGGCCCACTGGGCGTCCCGTCGCGTGCGGTTATCCAGCGCTTATCAGGCGCAGGCGTCCAATGGACCGAGCAGATCCCGACGGGATCTTCGACGGAAGGGACGACACATGAAGCGCACCTCGGCGATGATCATCTCGGCAGGCCTGGTGTTCGCGTTGGTCGCGGGGACCGTCACGAGGGTCGTCACGCTGCACCAGACCTCAGCGGCCGCGGCCCCGATGCGGATCGTGGTCCAAACGGCTGCGCCGCAGGCCGCGCCCCTCACCACCTCGACGTTCGCGGAGAGGGACTGATCGCGATGGAAGCCAAGAAGATAGCGGCTCGGCAAACCGGCCTTGCGCGCGTTGGCATGGACGTCGGGCGCCGTGGCGTTCGGCCTGCCGTGGGCGGTCTTCCAGCTCGCTCCCTCGGCGACCACCGGCGCCCAGGCTCCCGCGGCCCAACAGGTGGTGGTGGTCCCGGCCGGCAGCCGCGTCGTCCTCGTCAAGGCCCCGAACGGAACCGCCGGCGTCAAGGTGCTGAAGTCGAAGGCGGGAACGCATCGCTCGCCCACCACCGCCGCGCCGGTGACCACGACGGGTGGATCCGCTCCCCCTCCCGTAGCGCTCTCCCGCCGGATCTTCCGCGGACGCGACACCGCGAGGCCGGGGCCCGGTTCGCCCGGGCCCTTCGGCCTCATCCGATGCCGGGGCGCGAGCGCGCACGCTAGAAGTGAGGTTCCAGCGCTCCCCGGGCCGGAATGCCCCGGCCGACGAGGAGACGGGAGGCTCCATGCGGAGGGGGCGCCGCTTCCTGAACGGACACGCAGGTGCTACCTGCTGATCTGAAGGGAGCACGTCATGAAGAAGTTCGTCACCGCGTTGGCGGCATTCGCGCTGCTGGCGGCCCTGGGAGGCGCGGCCGTGCCGGCCAGCTCTCACCAGGCGACACCCAAGCTCAAGCTCGTCGCCTCGGGGAACGCCGAGATCGGCTGGGCGATCGGGCCGGACTCTCCGCTCGACAACGGGCGGTCGGCCCTGAACATGGCCATCAACGGCCCCACGGACGGCGTGAACTACACGAACGCCTACAGCAACAAGTGGCTGACCAAGGATGACGGCGGACTCACGAAGGTCCCGATCGGGTCCATCCGCAACCTGTCGTTCGACTTCCTGAACACGGCAGGTGGCGGATACGTGGCGGGCGGTGCCCCCCGCATCAGCATCGTCTTCACGAACGGCCCCACCGCGTTCCTGCAGGCTGGGGACTGCGACAACGTCATCTCCGGGAGCGGTGGCATGTGGAGCCGCGCCGACTTCACCGGTCAGAAGGCCATCGGGTGCAGGATCTACTCGGACGGCCAGTACTTCGCCTCCGACGGGACCCACTCCGCCTGGTACAACTTCGTCGCCGCCCACCCCGGGCTGTACGCGGACTACGGCGTCGTCGTGCAGGACGAGAGCGACTCCGGCCCGATGCGTGCACGGATCGACCGCATCGCCATGCAGAACTACATGCAGGAGAGCGCGAGCCGCGTCGTGAAGTGCCCGCTCGAGAGCAGCTGCTGAGCCAGCCGCTCGTCGCGATCGAACGGCCCGGGAGATCCCCGGGCCGTTCTCCGTCCCGGCTCGGGTCCAGCCATCGGGACTAGGCTGCACCGATGGAGACCGAAGAAGAACGGATCGCCCTCTTCCTGGACTACGAGAACCTCGCGATCGGGGCGCGTGATCATCTGAGCGGAGCGCAGTTCGACCTCCGCCCCGTCCTGGATGCCCTCGCCGAGCGCGGGCGGGTGATCGCCCGCAAGGCGTATGCGGACTGGTCGTATTTCGACGAGGATCGCCGGCGGCTCACGCGCAGCCATGTCGAGCTGATCGAGATCCCCCAGCGGATGGGGGCCTCGCGCAAGAACGCCGCGGACATCAAGCTCTCCGTCGATGCCCTCGAGATGGCGTTCGAGCGCGACTACGTCACGACGTTCGTGATCTGCACGGGCGACAGCGACTTCACCCCGCTCGTGCACAAGCTCCGCGAGCTGAACAAGCGGGTGATCGGTGTGGGCATCAAGGACTCGACGTCGGCGCTGCTCCCGCCCGCCTGTGACGAGTTCCTGTTCTACGAGACCCTCGAGGGCGTCGACGTGCAGGCCCGGACCCGCCCGCGCCGGCGCGGGCGCTCCCAGGCGCCGGCGGCGGCGGCGGAGCCCGAGCCGCCCGAGCCCGAGGAGGAAGAGGAGGCCGCGGGCCCCGCCAACATCGACGAGCTGGCGATCCTGATCGCGCAGACCCTCGCCGGGCTCCAGCGCTCCTCGGGCGGGGCAGTTCGAGCCTCCTCGATCAAACGGGCGCTCCTGCGCAAGGACCCCACGTTCAGCGAGGACGACTACGGGTTCCGCGCGTTCGGCGAGTTGCTCCGCCACCTGGCGGAGCGCAACGTGGTGGAGCTGAGCGAGGGGGCGGCCAACGGCGACCCCGAGGTCTCGCTCCCGTCCCACGGCGGCGACGCGGAGGCGTTCGCGCTCCTCGTGCAGGTCGTCAGGGATCTCCAGGAGCGCGGCGGCCCCCCGTACCTGTCGGGTCTCAAGAACCAGGTGCGCAAGGTCCAGCCCGACTTCAGCGAGAAGAAGTTCGGGTACCGCGGGTTCCTGCAGTTCTGCAAGGCCGCGGAGACCAGAGGGTCGATCGCGCTGCGCTGGGATCCGGAGGACGAGGACTACGAGGTGAGCGTCCCCGCGGCGTGAGCGCCGGCTCCCTCCCGCGCGTCGGCGCGGGGTAGGCTCCGGCGGTCCGCACGAAAGGGGAGCGATGCCGCCGGCCAACAGCTACGACGCGATCGTGATCGGCGGTGGTCACAACGGCCTCGTGGCCGCCGCGTACCTGGCGAAGTACGGGAAGCGGGTCGTCGTCCTCGAGGCGCGCCACAAGACCGGCGGGGCGGCGGATACGAGCAGCCCCTGGCCCGAGGCCCCCGGGTTCAAGGTCATGACGCTCAGCTACACGATGAGCCTGATGCCGAGCTACATCATCGATGACCTGAAGCTGCGCGATCATGGGTACAAGATCCATCCCCTCGGCCTCGGATACACGCCGCATCCCGACGGGCGATCGTTGATCGAGGGCGACGACGACCGCTCGTACCGGTCCTACCTGAAGTACTCGAAGAAGGACGCCGACGCGGTGGGTCCGTACTACGCGTGGATCGAGCGGATCGGGAAGCTGATGCATCCGCTCTTGGAGCGCACCCCGCCCCATATCTCCGGCACGAAGCTGAAGGACATGAAGGATGTGGGGCAGCTGGGTTGGGCGCTGCGCAAGGATCTCGACGAGCAGACCGTCGCCGACATCACACGCCTCTTCTCGATGAGCGCGGCCGACCTGCTCGAGCGATGGTTCGAGGATCCCGTCGTGATCGGGATCCAATCGGTGAACGGGATCATCGGGACGTGGGCGGGTCCGATGACGCCGGGCACGGCGTACGTGCTGATGCACCACTCGGTGGGTGAGGAGAGCGAGGGCCAGGTTGCGTCCTGGGGGATGCCTGAGGGCGGCATGGGCGCCGTATCCGATGCGATCCGCGCCGCGGCCGAAGGCTTCGGCGCGGAGATCCGCGTGAACGCCCCGGTGGAGCGGGTGCTCGTGGAGGGCGGGCGCGCGCGGGGCGTCGTGCTGGTCGGTGGCGAGGAGTTCCACGCCCCGGTGGTGATCACCGCCTGTCATCCGCAGATCACCTTCCTGCGCCAGATCGACCGGGGCGAGCTGCCGGAGACGTTCGTGCACGACATCGAGCACTGGCGGTCGCGCTCGGGCACCGTGAAGATCAACCTCGCGCTGGACGGGCTCCCGGAGTTCACGGCGGACCCCGGCTTCGACCCGGCCGTCCAGGGCGGGGCGATGAGCATCATGGACGACCTCGACTACCTCGAGACGGCGTTCCAGGAGGCGCGTGCCGGGCGTCCGGCCACCCTCCCGTTCGCGGACTGTGAGATCCCCACCGTGTTCGACCGCACGCTGGCGCCCGAGGGGAAGCACGTGATGTCGATGTTCACCCAGTGGGTGCCCGAGAGCTGGAGCGAGGAGCCCCACCGTGACGGAGCTCGAGGCCTACGCGGACCGGTTGATGGACCGATTCGAGCTGGTGGCGCCCGGCTTCAAGGACCTGATCCTGCATCGGCAGATCATCGGGCCCTACGACATGGAGCAGGAGTACGGACTGATCGGCGGCAACATCTTCCACGGCGAGCTCACGGTGGATCAGCTCTTCCACATGCGCCCGGCGCCGGGGTTCGCAGACTACCGGACGCCGATCCGCGGTCTGTACCAGGCGTCCAGCGCGACGCACGCGGGTGGCGGCGTGAACGGGCTCCCCGGCCACCACGTGGTCCGCGAGATCCGCAAGGACAAGGCGTTGCATTGAGTCGATATACGAGCCGGCCCCTCGTTGCGATAGCCTTCGCGCGGCGGCGCCGGGTGGTGACGCCGTTTCGGATCGGAGGGAGGCACCTTGCTAGCTGACTGGAGCTTCGGCAACATGCTCTGGACGCTGATCGTCGTGTTCTTCATGGTCGTGTACTTCTTCATCCTGTTCGGCGTGATCATGGACATCTTCCGTGACCACGAGCTCTCGGGGTGGTGGAAGGCGGTCTGGCTGCTCGCGCTGTTGATCTTCCCGCTCATCACGCTGCTGATCTACCTGATCGCACGCGGTGACGGCATGGCCCATCGCAACATCCGGGCCCAGCAGGCCGCGCAACAGCAGATGGACGCCTACGTGAAGGAGACCGCGGCATCGGCGGACCCCGCGGAGCAGATCGCGAAGGCCAAGAAGCTGCTGGACGACGGAACGATCGACCAGCAGGAGTTCGACGCGCTCAAGAAGAAGGCGCTGAGCTAGGAGGTCTGCGCTCGCCCACGCGGGTCGCACGTTCGAACGCGTGGGCGAGCCGCAGCACCCCCAGGTCGTCGTGGCGACGTCCGACGATCTGGAGCCCAACCGGGAGCCCGTCGTGGGTGAACCCGCAGGGCACGGAGATCGCCGGCGATCCCGTCACGGTGATCGCCCAGCACGACTCCATCCAGTCGACGTAGGTCTCCATCGCCACGCCGGCGACCTCGGTCGGGTGATCGGTGCCGACGTCGAACGGCGGCACCTGGGAGACCGGCATCACGAGGGCGTCGAAGCGGCGGAAGAAGAGCGCGACCCGCTCCTCGAGCCTCGTGCGCAGGCGCGCCGCCTCCGCGAGGTCGGGTCCCGTCAGCGCGAGGCCCTGCTCGATCTCCCGGACGAGGGTGTCCTTCATCAGGTCGCGATGCTCCCTCAGGAGTGGGCCGAGCGCGGACGCGTGGAGTTGGGCGCGTTGGCGCAGGAAGATCGTGCGGGCGTCGGTGAGGTCCGGGAACGCGTCCTCCGTCACGCAGCCGAGCGCGTCGAACGCGTTCCGTGCCGCCCCGATCACCTCGGTGACGCGCTCGTCGACGGGCATCGTCCCGGCGCAGGCGGGCGCCCAGGCGATGCGGATCGTGCCGAGGTCGGCTTCGAGCGGGGGGGCGAATATCACGCCGGGTTCCGGCAAGGAGATCGGGACCCGGTCGTCGGGTCCGGCCATGACCGAGAGGAGGAGGGCCGCGTCCTCCACCGAACGCCCCATCGGTCCGTCGACGCCGAGATCGTCCCGGCTCAGCTCCGAAGGCCACGACGGCACGCGGCCCGGCGACGGGCGGAACCCCACGACGTTGCAGAAGTTGGCCGGGTTGCGGAGGGAACCTCCGAGATCGCTCCCGTCCGCGAGCGGGACCATCCCGCTCGCGAGCGCCGCGGCCGCCCCGCCGGATGAACCACCGGCGGTCTTCGTCCGATCGTAGGGGTTGCGCGTCGCCCCGAAGACGGGGTTGAACGTCTGGGAGCCCGCACCGAACTCCGGCGTGTTGGTCTTGCCCACCACGATCGCGCCGGCGTCCCGGATCCGCCCCACGAGGAGGTCGTCGTCCTCGGGCACGAGGTCCGCGAAGATCGGCGACCCGAACGTCGTGCGGATGCCGGCCGTGCGCACGAGGTCTTTGTGCGCGATGGGCACCCCGTGGAGCGGACCGAGGCGGTCGCCCCGAGCCTGGCGGGCGTCGGCGTCGGCCGCGGCGGACAGCGCACGATCTCCCACCACCGTGACGACCGCGTTCACGGTCGGGTTCTCGGTGTCGATCCGCTGGAGGTGGGCCTCGACCACCTCGCGCGCGCTCAGGGCGCCGGAGCGCAGCAGGCGCGCCTGCTCGACGGCGGGGAGGAAGCAGAGGTCTTCGTCCACGACCCGGAGCCTACGTGAGGGCCCGCTCCGCGATCATGACCCGGATCCTTCCGCCAGCACGTCGTCCGCCAAGGCACGGGCCTCGTCGAGCCGTTGCCGATCCACGAACACGCGCACCCCGTGTTCCCAGATGCGGCTGAGGTATCCGGGCGCCTTGTACCACCAGGCGATGCCCCGTTCCTCGAGGCCGGCGACGATGCGCTCCGCGTGCGCGGGCGTGAACTCTCCTAGGTACGTCGTGCGGACGTCGTGCGGGAGGCTCCCCAACCCGGGCATCAGGACGCTCGGCTCCGTCCACGCGGTCGCATCGTCCGAGGCTACCGGACCTCGAGGCGCCTCGTCGGATGCCGAAGCGGTGCTCCACGCGGTACAACGACGTGCGTGAGTCCCACCAGCAGGCGCATCCTGGTCTACGCCGAACGCGGGTCCAAGCGGGTCTTCGTCGGCGCGCTCGCGTGGCCGGGCTGGTGCCGCGGCGCGCGCACCGAGCTCGAGGCGCTCGAGGCACTCGTCGTCTACGGCTCGCGCTTCGCTCGGGTGGTGGAGGGGACCGGCCTCCGGTTCGCGGCGCCGAAGGAGGCCGGCGACCTGGAGGTGGCCGAGCAGCTGGAGGGCACCCCCACCACCGACTTCGGGGCGCCCGACGTGGCCCCGGAGGATGACGATCGGCCGGTGTCGCCGGCCGAGCTCGAGCGGCTCTGCACGATCCTCGAGGCCTGTTGGGCGACCCTCGACCGCGCAGCCCACGATGCGGAGGGGGTCGCCTTGCGGACGGGGCCGCGCGGCGGCGGCCGGAACCTCGAGGCGATCGTGGCGCACGTCCTCGGCGCGGAGTCCTCCTACCTCGGCCGCCTCGCCGCGCCCAAGCCCGCGGTGCGCCCGGATGACCTGGCCGCCTCGGCGACCGAGATCCGGGAGGCGACGATGGTCGCGCTGCGTCGTGCGGTGACCGAGGGCCTGCCCGCGTCGGGTCCACGTGGGGGCAAGATCTGGCTCCCGCGCTACTTCGTACGGCGCGATGCCTGGCACGTGCTCGACCACGCGTGGGAGATCCAAGATCGCTCGGGGCAGGCGACCTAGGGTGCGGCCTTGAGATCCGGGTAGTGGTTCCAGACCGCCTGGGCGCCGGAGTGTCCGGCGCGGATCACCATCACGGTGACGCCGATCGCAGCCGCGACGGCGAGGATGCGCGCGATCGTGAGTGCCGTGCCCGTCCAGCGGGCGGGCTCTTCGGGCGGCGCAGCGGAGATCCTCGCCACCGCCCACCTCTCGGTCGCCGTCAGTTCCTCGGCGGGGGCGCCTGCGCGCCGGAGGAGATCGAGCGCCACGACGGCCGCGAGGCAGAGGCCGAACACCGCCGCCCAGATCACGACCTGTTGGCCGATGGCCCCGTGTCGAACGATGCTCGGATCGTTCGGCAACCGTGCGGCGAGCGCCTCTCCCGCCTGGGAGGTCAACGGGACGAAGAGCGTGGTCACGAACGTGAAGACCACCACCGCGAGGCCGTAACGATGGCGGAACGGAGGCACGAGCGTGACGGCCACCGCCGCAACGGCGGCCACGGGGAGCAGGATGACCACCACGTGGAGGAGGAGGATGTGCGTGGGCAGTCCGAACAGGGTCTCTGGCATGCGGGCTCCCGGAGGCCGGCGGTGCGCTCACCGTACGGGCCTGCCCCCGACGCCGTCATGCGCCCCGACGATCTCTTACGCGATCCGAACCTCGACGCTGCGTGTGGCTCCGATCAGGGATCCGGCCCGGTCGGGTACCACTCGGAGCACCCGAGCGGGTAGCGTGACGCCACGATCGTCCCCGAGGAGTGCCGATGCCCGGTTCCAACCCGTTCGAAGCCGACGGCGCGTGGTTGAAGACGGCCCTGCACACGCACACGTCGGCCACCGACGGCGAGCTCACGCCGGAGGCGCACGTGCTGCACCACGAGTGGGCCGGCTTCGACGTCGTCGCGATCACCGACCACTGGACGCTCACGTCCGTGCCCTCGACCGAGCACATCCTCGTGATCCCCGGGGCCGAGCTCGCCGTCGATCCCCTCGCTCGGGGTCGCTACACGGAGATCCTGGCGATCGGCATCGACGACATCCCCGAGGATCCGGGCGGTGACCGCGCGCATTGGAACCACGACGAGAACTACCACTTCAAGACCTTCCCGGATCTCAGTACGGCGGCCGGTTTCATCTCAGGCCAGGGCGGCGCGTCCTACGTCGCGCATCCGTACTGGAGCGGCCTGCCGCCGCAGGCGGTGCTCGACGCCCGGGGCGTGACCGGCCTCGAGCTCTACAACAGCAGCGCCGAGCGAGAGAACGGCCGCGGCGACTCCTCCTACGTCTGGGATCTCGCCCTCGAGACGGGCATGCCGATGTTCGCGATCGCGACCGACGATTGCCACTATCCGGGCTTCGACATCGGCGACGCCTGGACGATGGTGCGCGCGCTCGAGCGCTCACGCGATGCCGTCCTGGCGGCGCTGCACGCCGGACACACCTACGCGTCGAGCGGGCCGGTCCTGCACGACGTGCGTCGCGACGACGACGCCCTCGAGGTGCGATGCAGCCCGTGTGCCTCCGTGATCTTCCAATCTCGATGGGAGCTCGGCTGGGGGGTGCGCGCCGATCATCGCAACCGCCAGGAGGACGTGCGCGTGCTGGAACGCGACGACCGCGGGCTCATCGTGCGGGCGCGGTTCACGCCCCGGGACGGGACCCCCGAGCTCCCCTACGTGCGGGTGGTGGTGCGCGACGAGCGGGGCCGCGCCGCCTGGACGAACCCGGTCTGACCTCGTGTCCGAGTCCGACCTCGCGTTCGCGCTCGAGCTGGCGGACGTCGCCGCGGCGATCGCCCTGCCCGCGTTCGGGGGTCGGCTCGAGGTCGAGCTGAAGGCAGACCGCACGCCCGTGACCGAGATCGACCTCGCCGTCGAGCGGGCGTTGCGTGAGGCGGTGGCACACGCGTTCCCCGACGACGCCGTGCTGGGGGAGGAGGAGGGACGTCTCGGCACCGGCCGGAGCGGCCGCACCTGGATCGTCGATCCGATCGACGGCACCAAGAACTTCGCCGACGGCGTCCCGTTGTGGACCACGATGATCGCGCTCGTGGTGGCCGACTCCGAGCTCGCCGCGGTCGTGGACGTCCCCGCGCTGGGGGCACGCTACCGGGCATCGCGCGGCGGCGGGGCCTGGTACGGGGAACATCGGCTCGCGGTCTCCGAGACCGCCGCGCTGAGCGACGCTCTCGTCCTCCACTCCGGCATCGAGGAATGGCTCCGGGGCGGCCGGCTGGACGACCTGACACGGGTCGCGGGCGAGGCTCGCAGGACGCGGGGGTTGAGCGACTCGTGGGGCCAGCTGCTCGTAGCGCAGGGCTCCGCCGACGTCCTGCTGGAGCACGAGCCTTGCGGGATCTGGGACTGGGCCGCGTCGCGGCTGATCGTGGAGGAGGCGGGAGGGACGGTCACCGCCCTCGACGGGACGCTTCCTGGTCCCGGGTGCGATCTGCTCGTGTCCAACGGCCGACTCCACGACGAGGTGGTGGCGCTGTTGTGAACCCTCGGTGCGACGACTACCCGCGATCGGGCGAGATGTGGGAGCCTCCTCGCGGAGGAGGACGCCCGTGAGCCGCATCGTCCGCACGCTCGTCACGCTGTTGGCCGCCACCCTCGTGTGGGGCATCGCCGACGCGTCGCTCGCGCAGACGCCATCGCCGTCGCCGCGGTCGAAGATCACCCTCACCGTGGGGCTCACCTACGACCTGTACACGTCGAACCCGCTTCGTGCCTGTGGATGCGGGGCCGAGTACGAGTTCATCGCGCTCAGCTACGACATGCTGCTCAACTTCGACCAGAAGACGCTGGCGCCCGCGCCGGGCCTGGCCGAGGAGGTACCCACCGCGGAGAACGGTGGGATCTCGAAGGACGGGCTCACCTGGACCTTCCACATCCGCAGGGGCGTTACGTGGTCGGACGGGGAGCCGATGACGGCGCACGACGTCGCCTTCACGTATCGATTCATGCTCGACAACCACGTCGGGGCCTACGACAACTACCTCCCTGACGACCCCACCTTCACGACCCCCGACGACTACACGCTGATCTGGCACGCGAAGGCGCCTTCGCTCGCGCCCCTCGCGCCTCCCTGGATCCCGATCCTGCCCGAGCACATCTGGAGCCGCTTCGACGGCGACGTGAAGGCCGCGAAGCAGTTCGACGACATCCCGGCCGTGGGCACCGGCGCCTTCCAGCTCGTGGAGTGGAAGGAGGGGCAGTACTGGCGGGTGGAGGCGAACCCGGACTACTGGGGCGGCGCGCCGTCCATCGACGAGATCGTGTTCCGCTACTACAGCAACCAGGAGTCGATGGCCCTCGCGCTGCGCGAAGGACAGGTCGACATCGTGTCGGGGATCATCCCCAACCTCGCGAAGTCGCTCGCCGACTACCCGAACATCGCGGTGCATCCGGTTCCGGCGCGAGGCTTCCTGAACCTCGCCTTCAACTTCCGTCAGGGCGGCACCAGCACCGCGAACCCGGTGCTGCACGATGTCGTGGTGCGGCAGGCGATCGCGCATGCGATCGACAAGCAAGCCTTGGTGGACCGCGTGCTCCTCGGGGCCGGGGTGGTCGGCTCGAGCGTGGTGGTGCCCACCAACCGATGGCATTGGGAGCCGCCCCCAGACGAGATCCAGGCCTTCGATCCCGCGCTCTCACGTCAGATGCTCGACGACGCCGGCTACCTCGACACGAACGGGAACGGGATCCGTGAGTCGCCGCCGGGCAAGGACATCGTGCTCGACATCCTGACCGCCAACGGCGTGCCCGACGCCGGGCCCTCGGGGAAGCTGATCCAGAGCTGGCTGACGGATATCGGGATCGGCGTGAAGCTGCATCCGCTGAGCGACGGCCTCATGAACCAGGCCTGGACCTCTGGGACCTACGACGCGTACATGTGGGGCTGGAACCCGGATCCCGACCCCAACTTCATCCTGTCGGTCTTCACTACCGACCAATGCGGCAGCTGGAGCGACGGGTGCTACTCGAACCCGCGCTACGACGCCTTGTTCGAGCAGCAGACGCGGGCGCGCACCGTGGCGGAGCGCACGAAGCTCGTGGATCGGCTCCAGCACTTCATCTATCAGCAGGTTCCGGAGGTGGTCCTCTACTACGCGGGGGACTTCCAGGCCTACCGCACCGACTCGTTCACCGGTTGGATCCCCACGCCCGAGCCGGACGGCTACTACGTGTTCGCCGATGTGCCCTACGGATACATGCACCTCGTGCCGGTCCAGGCCGGCACCGAGGCAGCGCACGACCTGCGGATCGTGCCCTTGTGGCTCTGGGCCCTCGGGGTCATCGTCGCCGTCGGCCTGGCGATGGTGAGCGGGCGGGTGCGGCGTCGCCGCGAGGAAGCGGTGATCTGAGGACGGATGGGGACGGGACGCTACGTCGGACGCAAGCTGGCGGGAGCGCTCGTCACGCTCCTGTTCGTCCTGCTCTTCAATTTCGTGCTCTTCCGCGTGATGCCCGGTAGCCCCATCGACACCATGGCGCGCAACCAGCACCTCACCCCGCAGGAGAAGCAGGCCCTGATCGCCGACCTCGGGCTCGACGAGCCGCTGCCGCAGCAGATCCCCGGCTACCTGTGGGACACGCTCCGTGGTCACCTCGGCTACTCGTACACCTCGGGGCGGCCCGTGACCGACGTCGTGGGCGTGCGCGTGTGGCCCACGGTCCTGCTCCTGGTGCCCGCGACGATCCTCTCGGTGGGGCTCGGCATCCTGCTGGGCATACGCGCCGGGTGGCGGCGGGGCAGCCGGGCGGACGTCACGGCTACGGGGGTGTCGATGACGTTCTACTCGATCCCCGAGGGGTGGCTCGCGATGATGCTGCTGATCCTCTTCGGCTCGATCCTCAAGATCTTCCCTCTGGGCGGCTACGCCTCGCCCACACCGCTCAGCGGGCCGACGCACGTCGCCGACGTCCTCAGCCACCTGTTCCTGCCGGTGCTCACGATCACGATCGCGTACATGGGGGAGTACATGCTGATCATGCGGTCCTCGCTCGTCGACGTGAAGAACGAGGACTACGTGGAGACGGCCCGCGCCAAAGGTCTCAACGATGGCACGGTGCGCCGCCGACACGCGTTGCCGAACGCGCTCCTGCCGACCGTCACGCTCGTCTTCCTGAGCTTCGGCTTCATCTTCGGCGGCGCGGTGATCATCGAGGGGATCTACGGATGGCCGGGACTCGGGCAGCTCACCTTCCAGGCCATCGACCAGAAGGACTACCCCGTGATCCAGGCGATCTTCCTCCTTTCGAGCGCGGCGGTGATCTTCATGAACCTCGCGGCGGACCTGATCTACGGGTACCTCGATCCGCGGATCAGGGCGGGCTGAGCGTGGCCGTGGGATCCACCGTCACGAACGAGCCGGGATCGCGCCCGCCCACCGGGAGCGCACGTTCGGCCGCACGCGCGCGCCGGCGCCGCGCATGGGCCGACTTCTGGCGCGCCTACCGCAAGAACAAGATGGGGATGGCCGGATTGATCATCGTGCTGCTGTTCGTGGCGATCGCGGTCTTCGCCCCGCTGCTCGCCGATCCCCGGGGCCTGCAGGAGGCCTTCGCTACGGGCACCTCGTTCGATCCGCCCAGCCTGCACTACCCGCTCGGCACCGACTCCTTCGGGCGCTCGGTGCTCACCTTGACGATCTGGGGATCGCGCGCGTCGCTCCTGGTGGGGTTCGCCGCCACCGCGATCGCCGCGTTCATCGGCGCGTCCGTCGGCCTGGCGGCCGGTTTCCTGGGCGGGCGCACGGACTCCGTCCTGAACTCGGTATCCAACTGGTTCCTGGTGCTCCCGTGGATCCCGCTCGCGATCGCGCTCGCCTCGATCCTGGGGCCCTCCCTCGGCACGATCATCATCGTGATCGGGGTGACGTCGTGGGCGAGCACGGCACGCCTCGTGCGCGCCCAGGCCCTCTCGGTGAAGCAGCGTCCGTTCGTGGAGCGGGCGCGCGCCCTCGGGGCGAGCCAGTGGCGCGTGGCGAACCGTCACGTGCTGCCCAGCCTCGTCCCGGTCATCATCGCCAACACCGTCCTGGCGGTCTCCGTCGCGATCCTCTCGGAGACGACGCTGTCGATCCTCGGGCTGGGCGATCCGAACACGGTGAGCTGGGGCACGATCATCGAGGACGCGTTCAACCACGGCGCCATCACGACCGGCGCATGGTGGTGGCTCCTGCCGCCGGGCATCGCGATCATCCTCGTGGTGCTCGGGTTCACGATGTGCGGCTACGCCTTGGAGGAAGTCCTGAACCCGAAGCTCCGCGAGCGCTGAGCCGGGGATCAGGCGTCGTCGGGCGGAGCGTTCATCTCCGGGATCAACAGGAGCGCGCCGAAGAAGAAGCCCACCGCACCGACGAACGTGCCGAGGTTCGAGACCGGAAGGTTCGCGTAGGTGCCCGTGCTCGGCCGGATGAACGCCGCGACGGCGGAGACCCCGAAGGCGATCGAGCCTCCCAGGTTGAGGGCGACGATCCCCCAGGACACGTCGTGCGGACGCCATGCCCACCACCTATGGCACACCTCCGTCCAAGCGAGCCAGCTCGCGATCAGGAAGCAGACCGACCCGAGCATGTCGGGGGCCCAAACCAACCTGTGCTCGCTCTGCTGGCTCAGGGTGGCGTGCATCGCGGAGAAGGTGCTCACGTTGAACAGGAGGGTGCCCACGGATTGCACCGTGGCCGAGCACCAGTCGATCCGCTCCGGCCGCCAGGCGAACCAACGCCACGGACCGCGCGTCCCCGCAACGTCGGACGGGGTGTTGACCACCTGCGCGTACTGCAGGTAGCCGGCTGCCGTGAAGAAGAGCGATCCCACGAAGTACGTCACGCCGACGGCGCCCGCCCCGACCGCGTTCGCGTAGGGAGGGAACGGGCCCAGCCCGAACAGCGTCGACCCGATCATGAAGAGCACGGCGATCCACCAGCTCAACGAGCGCGGCGCCCACCACGTCCGCCCCTGGCGGCCGGTCCGCCGTTTGCGGTGGCGTCGTGAATCCCATCGCCGGGTCGTCCCGTCCGGCAGGCGGTAGGCCTCGCGCGTGACGAAGGGACCCACGCGCTCGCGCGTGTCCACGACCCAGTCCTCGGGCACGCTCACCCACGCGTGGCGCACCTCCACGCCGTGGTCGGGATCAGGTATGTGCGAACCCCTTCTTCGGCGTGGGCGCCGGTGGCGGGTTCTTCGTCAGGTCGTCGATGACCGCGGCCAGGTCCGCCACGAGGGCATCGGCGAGATCCAGACTGAATCCCTCGCGCACGACCACGCGGAGCACCGCCACGTCGGTGGCGTTCTCGGGCATCGTGTAGGCGGGCACCTGCCAGCCGTTCACGCGGAGCCGCTCGGAGACGTCGAACACCGTGAACGGGACCCCGTCCTTCAGCGCGAACGCGAACACGGGGATCGCGCTCCCGTCGCTCACGAGCTCGAACGGGCCCATCGCCGCGATCGCGGCGGAGGTGTGCATGGCCAGCTCCCGGCCGGCCTCCATGACGCGCCGGTAGCCGTCGTGGCCCAGGCGAAGGAAGTTGTAGTACTGGCCCACGATCTGGTTGCCCGGCCGCGAGAAGTTCAGCGTGAAGGTGGGCATGTCCCCACCGAGGTAGTTCACGTGGAACACGAGTTCTCCGGCAGGTCCTCCTTGTCGCGCCACACCACGAAGCCGATCCCCGGGTAGACGAGCCCGTACTTGTGGCCCGAGACGTTGATCGACTTCACCATCGGTAGGCGGAAGTCCCACTGCGAGGTCGGGGTGCAGGAACGGCGCCACGAATCCGCCGCTCGCGGCGTCGACGTGGACGGGCACGTCGAACCCGGTGGAGGCGTTGCTGGCCACCACCGCGTCGTGGATCTCCTCGATGGGCTCGAACTCGCCGGTGAAGGTGGTCCCCAGGATCGCCACGACGCCGATCGTGTGCTCGTCGATCCGCGCCACGGCCTCCTCCGCGGTGATCACGTAGCGCCCCCGCTCCATCGGCACGTAGCGCGGCTCCACGTCCCAGTAACGGCAGAACTTCTCCCACACCACCTGGACGTTGGACCCCAGGATCAGGTTGGGCTTGTCCGTCGGGAGTCCGGCCGCCTCGCGACGCTGCCGCCACCGCCACTTCATCGCGAGCCCGGCGAGCATCACGGCCTCGCTCGACCCGATCGTCGAAACGCCGACCGCGTCGGTGTCCTCGGGGGCGTGGAAGAGGTGGGCCACCATGTTCACGCAGCGGCGCTCGATCTCGGCGGTCTGCGGATACTCGTCCTTGTCGATCATGTTCTTGTCGAACGCCTCGGCCATCAGCCGGTCGGCCTCAGGCTCCATCCACGTGGTGACGAACGTCGCGAGGTTGAGGCGCGAGCTCCCGTCGAGCAGCAGCTCGTCGTGGATCAAGCGGTAGGCGGCCTCCGGACGCGCACCGTGCGGGGGCATCGTGTACTTCGGGATCGGCTCGAGGTCGAGGCGCTGTGTGTAGGCGGGGGCGATGGCCCCTTCCTCGGGCGAGAGCTTCTCGGTCTTCACGCGGGCGTGCACCATGACTCCTCCTTCGAACGGATCGCGCAGATGCGGTGCGGGGAAGCCTCGCATACCCGCGGGAAGGATGCTCCGCGTCAGAGCAGGGCGCGGAGCCGCTTCGCGATGCCGACGACGTCGAGGCCGTTGTCGGCGTCGTGCCCCTCGGACGTGCCGTACGCGGTGGGGAAGCGGCGTGGCACGCCGATCGAGGCGAACCGGGCGGGCGCATGAGCGAGCGCTTCGGCCGCGAGTCCGGTCATCGAGTGTTCATAGAACGGTTCCACCAAGATCACGCGCGGCCGATCGCCCGCGACCGCGGCGAGGGTCGACGCGTCGAAGGGGAGGACGCTCGTCGCGTAGAGGACGCTCACGTCGAGCCCTTCGGCGGCCGCGACGGTGCGATCGAGCATCGGCCCCACCGCGACCACCGTGGCCCCGGCGCCTCGGCGCACGACCTCCATCCGGCCAGGTGCGACGTCCATGGCGGTCCGGTTCACCGAGACGCTCGCCCGCAGGTACGTCGGCCGCGCGTTCGCGTAGGTCGCCCGGAGCAGCCGGTCGAGCTCCGCCGGATGGCCGGGAACGAGGATCTCGAACCCCGGTATCGTGAGCAGCAGGCCGATGTCCCCCGTCCCGTGGTGCGTCGCGCCCTCGGTCGCGTAGTCGTAGGACGCACCCGTCGAGACGAAGGTGCCGCCGAGGCCCTGGTATCCGAAATCGAGCTTGAGCTGTTCGAACGGGCGCTCCACGAGGAACGGGGTGATCGTGTGGACGAGCGGATGGAAGCCTTCCATCGCGAACCCCGCCGCCACCCCCACCATGGTGGCCTCCATGATGCCGACGTTCACGACGCGCTCGGGATGGCGTTTGCGCGCCTCGCGGAAGTGGTCCGTGCTGATCTCCGCCAACACGATCGCCGTGCGAGGATCCTCGTCGAGGAGATCCGTTGCCGTCGCGGCCGCCTGCACCCGCATCGTGGGCTCCATCGCGCTCACCACTCTCCCCGGGGGATGTCGGCGACGACGGCGGTGGGGACGTCGGGCTCGGTCGCGCCGAGCGCCTCTTCGAGCTGCGCGTGGTCGTGGCCGTCCACCACCCGGGCTGCCCAGCCGAACGCCCGCAGCTTCGCGTCCCACGGCCCCATCTCGATGGAGCTCGAATGGTTCTCGATCACGAGGAGCGTGAGGTTCCCCAACCGGAGGTGGGGGGCGAGCAGCGCCGCCTCCCAGTTGGTCCCCTCGTTGAGCTCCGCGTCGCCGCAGAGCACCACGACGCGCGCGTCGAGAGCCTTCGCGCGCACCGCGGCGGCCACGCCGACCGCCATCGGGAGCCCGTGTCCGAGGGATCCGGTGGAGGCCTCGACGCCGGGCACGAGGTTGCGGTCGGGGTGGGATCCGAGCGGGCTCCCGTGCTCCAAGAAGCCGTCCAGCCACGCGAGGGGGAAGAAGCCCTTGGCGGCGAGGATCGCGTAGTAGGCGACCGGTCCATGTCCCTTGCTCAGGATGAAGCGGTCGCGCCCTTCCCACGTTGGATCCGTCGGGTTCAACCGGAGCACGTGATCGTGCAGCACCCAGAGCGCGTCGAGCGTGGACGTGCTCGACTCGTCGTGCTTCTCGTCGCCGGTGGCGAGGGCCATCAGCCGGCGGACGTCGTCGAGGGTGGAGCCGCCCATCGCCATCTCGCTATCGCTCTCGACCATCGCTCCCACGATCTATCGCCATCTGCCTATATAGCGATACTCCGATGGATGGGCTATCCTGTCAAGGATGAGATCGATCGCGACGGACGCGGCGCGGCTGAAGGCGCTGGGACACCCGGTGCGTCTCGGGATCGCGATGCAGCTGGCCGCGGAGCCCGAGACCTGCGCGTGTGACTTCGCGGACGTGTTCGGCGTGAGCCAGCCCACCGTGAGCGAGCACCTCCGGGTGCTGCGCGAGGCCGGCCTCGTGACGACGAAGCGACGAGGCACGCAGATCTGCTACTCCCTCGATCCGGTGGCCGTGCGGGAGATCGACGGGATCCTCGCCGAGCTCGCGCCCACCCGCCGCCCGCGCGTCGTGGCGCGCTGAGCTCAGGACCAGTTCGGCTCCGTGCACTTCGAGATCGTGCCGGAGAGGTTGCTCGCGGTTCCACCGTCGGCGCTCACGGACCAGACCTGCTGCGACCCGGACGTGTTGGCCGAGTAGGCGATCCGCGAGCCGTCCGGGGACCACGTGGGGCCGGCATCGATCTTCCCGTCCGTCGTCACGCGCTGGGCGCCGGCGCCGGTGGGCGAGACCGTCCAGACCTGCAGCGTGCCGCTCGACTTGCAGATCACGGCGATCCGCGCGCCCGAGGGTGACCACGCCGGGTCCTGGCACGCCGCGAGGTTCTTGGTGAGGCGGACGGGGTTGGAGCCGTCGGCGTTCATGACCCACGCCTGGTTGCCTCCCGTGCGCCGCGACGTGAACGCGATCCTCGTCCCGTCGGGGGACCAGTCCGGGTGGGCGTCTCCCGGCGTGATGCCCGTGCTCAGGAGCGTGACGTGGCGGCCGTCGGCGTCCATCGCGTAGATCATCTGGCCGCCTGCGCGGTCGCTGACGAAGGCGATCCGGCTGCCGTCCGGAGACCACGCGGGCTGCGTGTTGCCGGCAGCGCTCGTCAGCTGGACCGTTCCGCTCCCGTCCGCGTTCATCACGTAGACCTGGTCCGTGCCGCTCCGGCTGCTCACGAAGGCGATGTGCGCGCAGTCCGGGGACCATCGGGCCTGGCCGTCCGCGCCGGGATCGGTCGTGAGGCGCGTCTGGGCGGTGCCGTCCGCCCTCATCGCCCAGACGTCGATGTTGCCGGCGCGCTTCGTCGTGAACAGGATGCGTCCGCACGCGGGCGCCTGCACGAAGTCGGCGGAGACGGAGCGCGCCTGATCCATCGTGACCACGCAGGGGCCCGATCCGGTACATGCCCCTCCCCATCCGGAGAAGAACCACCCCGTCGCGGGTGTCGCAGACAGCGAGACCTGGGTGGGCTGCGCGAACCCCGCGCCGCAGATGGCGCCGCAGGCGATCCCGCCGGGCGCGCTCGTCACGGACCCGCTCCCGGCGGTCGTGACGGTGAGCTGCCGCACGATCGGCGCGAACGTCGCGGTGACGCTGCGCGCTCGATCCATCGTGAGCTCGCACGGATCGAGGCCGTCGCACGTGGGGTCGCCGGTCCACCCCGCGAACGTCGAGTCGGCGTCGGGGTCGGCGCTCAGCGTGACGACGTCACCGGATGTGAAGACGTCCGAGCAGGTGAGCCCGCACGCGATGGCCCCGGCGTCCGAGTTCACCGCCCCCCCGCCCGCGCCGCTCCGGGTCACGACGAGGCCGTAGCGAGCCTTGAAGGTGGCCGTGGCGTCCCGATCACCCCCGACGGCGAGCACGCAGGTCGTGGCCGACCCCGCGCAGTCGCCGCTCCAGCCCGTGAAGACCGATCCCGCGTCGGCGGCCGCGGTGAGCGTGACGATCGATGCCTGGCGGATCGCCGCCGAACAGGCCGTCCCACAATCGATGGCCCCGTCATCGCTCGTCACGGACCCGGAGCCGTCGCCTTGCCGTCCGACGCTCAGCTGGTGGACCACCGGCGCGAACGAGGCGGTGACGGCATGATCCCCGTCCACGAGCAAGATGCATGTGGAGGCGGAGCCGCCGCAATCGCCGCCCCAGCCCGCGAAGACCGACCCCGCGTCGGCCGTCGCACGCAACGTCACGAGCGTGCCTTCGAGGTAGCCCTTGGAGCACGTGGTGCCGCAGACGATCCCGTTCGGATCGCCGTCGGTGACGATGCCGCCGCCTCCACCCACCGGCGACACCGTGACCTGGTACGCGGGGAGGAACGTCGCCGTCACCGCATGATCGCCGTCCATCGTCAGCTGGCAGGCGCCCGTGCCCGAGCAGTCCCCGCCCCATCCTATGAACGTGGCGCCGAGGATCGGCGTGGCCGTGAGGACCACGTTCGTGCCCTGACGGAGGTCCGCGCCGCACGTGGCGCCGCAGTCGATCCCGTCGGGTGCGCTCGTGACCCCGCCGGCGCCGTCGCCGACCAAGGTCACGCCGAGGCCGTGGTGCACCGCGGTGAAGATCGCCTCGACGTTGCGCTCCTGGCCCATCGTCACCTCGCAGGTCGACGCGGTCCCCGCGTCCGCGCAGTCCCCTCCCCACCCGGCGAATGCGGAGCCCGCGTCGGGCGCGGCCGTGAGGAGCGCGACGGTGTCGGAGGGCAGCTCCGCCGTGCAGCGCGCCGGGCAATCGATCCCGCCGACGTCGGCGTCGACGAGGCCGCCCCCGGTGCCCGAGAGGTGGACCGACAGCGGATGCAGGGCGGTGAAGGTGGCCGTCACCGCATGATCGGCGTCGAGGACGATGCTGCAAGGTCCGGTGCCGGCGCAGTCTCCGGTCCACCCGGCGAAGACGGACCCGGCCTCGGCCACCGCCGTCAGCGTCACCACGGTGCCCTGCTGCAACGCGTAGGTGCACGTGTCCGGACACGCGATCGCGACGGGGTCGCTCGTGACCGAGCCCGCCCCGTCACCCGCGAGGGCTGTCGCCAACCGATGCACGATGGGGTCGAAGGCGGCCGTCACGGAGCGCTGGGCGCTCATGGTCACCTGGCAGGGCCCCGCGCCCGCGCAGGCCGCGGCGTCCTTGCCGATCCATCCTGCGAACGTCGAGTTGGCGTCCGGCGTCGCCGTCAGTGTCACGATCGAACCGATCGGGAAGGGGATCGAGCAGGCGGGCCCACAGTCGAGGCCCCCAGGCGAGCTCGTGACGGTCCCGCCTCCGCCGCCGGCCTTCGTGAGGGTGAGACGCTTCGCCGGCGCGAAGGTGGCGACCACCGCGTGGGCCCGGTCGATCGTGAGCACGCACGAGAGGTCGGCTCCCGCGCAGTCACCTGCCCAGCCTGTGAAGACCGAGCCCGTGACCGCCGTGGCCGTGAGCGTCACCGACGACCCGGTCGCCAGGCTCGCCGCGCACGTGCTCCCGCAGTTGATCCCGCCGACGTCGCTCGTGACCTTGCCGGATCCCGTCCCGTCCTTGGTCACGACGATCGGGTAGGTGGGCACCCCGAACGAGGCGGTCGCGTGGCGCGCCCCGTCCATCGAGAGGTGACACGCGAGGGCCGTGCCGTCGCAGTCACCACCCCAGCTGAGGAACGCGTAGCCGGGGGCCGGCGCGGCCGTCAGGGTGACCGAGGTCCCTGGCGGGAGATCGGCGTCGCAGTCCGTCCCGCACGCGATCCCGCCCACGTCGCTCGTGACGATGCCCGAGCCCGCCCCGATGTCGACGTTCGCCACCGTGAGCGGGTGGCTGGTGGCCGCGGGGCCGGGCAGGTGCGCGTAGTTGCCCGCCTTCGCGCCGCCCACCTGGCGCCAGGTGTCGGGGGCGGACGCCAGCTCCCAGGCGCCTCCGGCCTTCGTGAACTCGCCGCCGACGTGGAGCGTCGCGTCGTCGCGACCGACCGCGAGCGCCCACACGCCGTTGTACTTGCAGCACAAGACGGGGTTCCACGGCTGACCGTCGACGAGGAGCACGTGCCCGTCTCCCGGGTCCATCGCCGTGAGCTTGGGGGTGTGGTAGCAGTCGGGCGCGGGGTTCGCGTTGTCGCCGCAGCCGGCGGCGAGCGGGGACTCGCTCCAGTCGAAATGCCCTCCCACGACCAGTGCGCCCTGATACCAGGCGACCGCCTGGCTCGATCCCGACGTGTCGGTCTTCCACAGCTGCGCGCCGGTGGCGAGGTCGTACGCGGCGGTGAAGTCGTTCCCTCCTGCAGCGAGGTAGATGGCCCGTTGCGTGGTGGCCGGATCGACATGCGTCAGGGCGCTGATCCCGTACGTGCTCGCGCCGGACGGCCCCAACTGCAGGTTGCCGGGAGCCCAGGGGAGCACGACGCCGGTCGCGGCGTCGAGCTGCACCACCGCCTTGACGTTCACGCCGGTGGGGGAGGGGTGGGCGGCGTCGTAGATCTTGTCGCAGACGCACGCGACGACGAGCGCCTGCCCGACCTGCGTGACGTCACGGAAGTCCGGGTACGTGGTGTGCGCGCGCAGGGTCGGGCTCACCCAGGCCTCGGGCACGCTCCATCCCGTGAGCGCGCTCCCGTCGGGGCGGTAGGCGTGCAGGAACTGTCCACCCACGTAGACGGCTGAGGACGAGGCGTAGACGACCATGGACGACTCGACGTGCGGCGCGAACGGCAGGAGCGCCCCCGTCGACGCGTCGATGGCCGCCGCGTTCCAACGCTGGATGCCGTCCACCGCGTCGAAGTCCCCCGCGAGGTAGAGGGTGCCGTCGGGCGCCGCCGAGAGGTCGTAGACGGTAGCCGTCCCTCCGTTCCAGCTCAGCTGCGGCAGGTGGATCGAGGTGACGGCCGTCCCCGAGGCCGCGTCGAAGGCCGCGAGCCCCGACGCGGGCGCCACGGCGTTGCCGGCCTGATCCTGGATCTCGCCGAAGGAGCCGCCGAGCCAGATCAGGTTGCCCACCTCCGCCATCGCGCGGACCGGGCCGTCGACCCCGTACCCGACGGACGGTTGGACCGATGGCAGCGCCCCGGCGGCCGGGGCGCGCACGGCGAGGAGCGCGACCACGGCCACGAGGGCGAGGGGAAGGCGTAGACGCTCGTGCAACGTGGCCCTGGCTCCTGGTTCCGGGCGACCGGCATCGCTCGTTGTCCCCCCGCCGTGCGATGGGGCGTCGGGGGAGGACTACGCCGGGGGACGTAGTCGGTATCCCCTTGTACCGGGGGGCAACGTGCGGGTCAACGCGGCCCGCCCAGGTCGGGTCGAACGCCCGCGACGAATGGTCCTTGGTCCCTCCGAACGGGGACCGTCTGCCGTGGCGATGAGCCTTACGGCCTCCGACGATCCGCCTAGTCGCAGTTCACGCCCGCGCCGCACAACTTCAGATCCTCGTCGGCGGCGAGAGCATCAGCCAGTTCGGATCGGGCCATGAAGGAGAGACCCTCTCCGACGATGAAGCTCGGCACGCGGAGGGTGCCGACGGGCAGGCGCGAGGAGTACGACACGCACCCTCCTTCAGCCTCGATCTGCTGGGTGCCGGGCTGACCGGGGGGACATGCCTCCGTGAGCGTCACGGTGACCACGGGCCGGCTGTCGGGTGTGCCCACGCTCAGCGCGAAGAGGGCCTTCCCGTCGCGCGCGGTCGCCGTCTCGACGCTCCATCCGATCGGGACCTCCTCGATGCAGGGGAGTTGCTCGGCCGTCGGCACCGCCTGCGCCATCAGGTACATGGCGCGGTTCACCCCACATATCGGCGCCTCGATCTGTTCCTTGTTGGGCAGGAACAGCTGGATCCCGGTCATCACCGTGAACACCACCACGAGCAGCGTGACGACGATCAGCAGCACGCGTCGCACGCTCCAGCGTTGGACGGAGATGGGCTTGCGTTGCGGCGTCATCGCGCGGAACTGTGCGAGGAGATCGCGGCCGTCGCGCTTCAGGTACGCGTGGAGCTGGGTGGGGCTCGCGACGCCGCGCGCGGCCGCGAAGGCCTCAGCGAGCTCGTCGGGGGTGAAGTAGTTCAGCGCGTGCCGATAGACCGTCTCGGCGTCGGATCGCAACGCGAGCACCAGCATCATGTTGGCGAGGTCGACCGCCTGCCGCCATGGCGAGGGGCGCACCTGGACGAAGAAGACGTCGATCACCTTGAGGTCGTCGTCGAGGACCATGAGGTTGGCCGGCTTCACGTCGCGGTGCGCCAGCCCCACGTCCCACATGCGCCGGATGATCTGCAGCCCCTGATCGACGACGCGCTCGTCGACCTCGGCCTCCCCGATCTCCACGGCCCCCTCGAAGAATTCCATCGCGATGAGGTACTCGCGTTCGGGGGTGATCTCGACGATGCCGAGGGCCTCCGGCGTCGGGAAGCCGTACTCACCGAGCAGCCGTAGCGTGTAGTCCTCGTACTCCACGAACCGGCGGACGGTCTGGAACGGCTTCTCGTCCTCGAGGCTGCCGTAGAGCATCGTGCGCCCGAGCTTGTACCACCGGTCGGCACGGACGTGGCTCTTGGCATAGAGCTTCGCGAAGATCTCGCGCTCGGTCCCTCGTTCCTCGTCGATCACGCGCATGCGGAGCGGCGTCGAGCCGCCCGACCCCTCCAGCCCGACGGGCTCCATCTCGAGGATGCGGTAACCGAGCTGATCGTGGACCGCGAGCCGGATCGCCTCACCCCGCGCTCCGGTGACGTCGAGGTGCGCCGACTTCCCGTGCTTGCCGTACCGGACCGGGTAGACGTCGCTGGGCGCGAACGTGCGGAACATCGAAACGGGGATCGCCACCCCGATCACGGCACCGAGCAGGACGTCGCTCGGGGAATCGATGCCCAGGAGCACCCGCGCAGCGGCCAGACAGAACACCAGGACGGCCACCGTGATCTTGGCGTGCCACCGCAGCCGGCCGGCGGGAACGAGCGTGAAGATCATGCTCACCAGGACCGCCGTGAGGGCGGCCACCGGGAGCGAGGGGGCGGCGGACCCCTCCCATCCGGCGATCTGCGTCACGCCCCACGGCCGCGGCCTGTCGATGATCACCGTGGTGAGCTGGACCGCGAGCTCCACGAGCGCCAGGCTGATGAGCAGGATGATCAGATGTCGGAATCGGCGGAAGATGATGAGCAACACGACCGTTCCCAGACCCACGATCGCGAGACCCCAGTGCGAGGTCGTGGTGTTGATCCAGCGGGCGAACGCATCGAGCCAGGATGTGCGGAGCTCGGCCGCCGGTCGGAGGAGGAACCCGTCGATGTGGTCGATCACGTACGGGGCGAGCCGGAGCCATAGGGCGCCGGCCACGACCATCACGAACATGACGACCAACCAGATCTTGCCGGTGATCCCGATGGATCGTGGCAGCGGCGGCGGTGTGCCCGTCGGGCGGCGCCGGTGGCGTTCACCGCCCACCTGAGGTTTCGCCCCTCGCTCCGCCGACCCGGTAGCCATCTGGTCCATCGATCCCCTCCTCGGCCATCCTGCCACGGGCGGCACACCGGGTGGTACCCCCAGGCTCACTCGCAACACATCCTCGACCGGTCCCTCCCCGTCGCGGGGTATCGTCGCGATGATGCGGGTGGCGGTGGTGGGTCATGTCGAGTGGATCGAGTTCGGACGGGTCGATCGCGTGCCGCCGCCCGGTGGCATCGCGCACGCTACCGAGGGGTGGGAGGAGCCCGGCGGCGGCGGCGCCGTCGCGGCCATGCGGCTGGCGGCGCTCGCCGGAGCTTGCGAGTTCTTCACCGCCGTGGGCGACGACGAACGCGGTGAGCGGATGGTGCGCGGGTTGCGGGCGATGGGCGTCGAGGTCCACGCCGCCGTGCGCTCCGCGCCCACACGCCGCGCCATGACGCTGATCGATCAGAACGGAGAGCGCACCATCACGACGCTGGGCGAGCGCCTGGAGCCGGCCGCCTCCGACCCCATCCAGTGGGAGCACCTCGGGCGCACGGACGCGGTGTACGTGACGGCGGGAGACCCCGGCGCGTTCGCGGCGGCCCGGCGTGCGCGTACGCTCGTCGTCACCACGCGCGTGCTCGCCCAGCTCATCGCGGCCGACGTCGTGCCCGACGCGCTGGTGGGGAGTGCCCGCGATCCGGCCGAGGCGGTCAGCATCGAGGCGCTGCCGTGGTCGGTGCCGTTGCTCGTCCGAACGGAGGGCACCGACGGGGGATCGTTCCGGACGTCCGACGGGAACGAGGGCCGCTTCTCGGCCGTCCCTCCGCCCGGGCCGATCGTCGACACGTACGGCGCGGGGGACTCGTTCGCCGCGGGATTGACCTACGCGCTCGGCTCCGGACGGTCGGTCGCCGACGCCGTCGCGTTCGCGGCCGCATGCGGGGCGGGAGCCGTCGTCGTCCGCGGTGCCGGCGCGGGGGGGTCCTGAGGGCTACTGGGGCTTCGTGACCTCGGCGGAGACGGCCCCCAAGGATGCGAGCAGGTCCGCCGCAGCGGCGTGGATGTTGACGCCCCGGGCCCCGCCGCCGATCGCCACGGTGCCCTGCCCGCCGATCGTGGCGTCCGCCACCACGGGCCAGGCCGTGGTCGATCCGAGCGGCGTGATGGCCCCCCGTTCGTAGCCGGTCGCCGCCTTGGCCTCCTCCTCATCGGGGAGGGAGACGCGATGCACACCCAGGTGGGCGCGCAGCTTGGGCCAGTCGATCTGTCTGCCGCCGGGCACGAGCACGAACACGTAGTCGCCGTCCCCGCGTCGCACCACGATCGTGCGCAGGAGCTGATCCAGTCGGATACCTTGCAGCGCAGCACTCTCGCTGGCATCGCCAGGTCGATCGGTGCGGACGACGGTGAAGGTCAGCTCCGACGCGTCGAGGGCCTTCGTCGCGCGGGTCTCGAGGTCCATGCCTCGCAGCGTACCCTCCCATAAGGGTGTGCTCGGAGGCTCAGTCCCGCCTCCCGACGCGCCGATAGGGCAGCATGAGCTTCTCCGAGGCCGTGATCATCGCCTGGGCCGCCGTGACCGTGGCGGCGGTGCTGTTGTACACGTTGCCGAAGGTCGCGAAGCAGCGTCGACTCCGCAAGCGCTACGGGGCGGAGGCGATCTCCCGGCGTGGCGTGTTCAGGATGGCCACGCTGGTCCCCATGATCCTCCTGTTGGGGGCCGGCGCCTGCCTGGCGCTCGCGTTCGGCCAGTTCCGTCTGAGCAAGCAGGTCGGCCAGGGGACCGTGATCCTCGCCCTGGACGTGTCCGACTCGATGGACGCCACCGACGTGCAGCCCGACCGACTCACGGCGGCGGAGGGGGCGGCCCGGACGTTCATCGACCAGCTGCCGGCGGGGTTCAAGATCGGCGTGGTCACCTTCGCCGGCAAGTCCAGCGTCCTGGTGACGCCCACCGCCGACCGAGGCGAGGTCGCCGCCGCGCTGCAGGGGCTCACCACGAGCCGGGGCACGGTGATCGGCGACGGCCTCTCGACGGCGCTCGACACGATCGTGGCCCAAGGGCAGGGCGCCTCGGCGGTGGTGCTGCTTTCCGACGGAGAGGACACGGGGAGCGAGGTGACGCCCACCGAGGCCGCGACGCGCGCGCGGGACATGGGCGTGCCGGTCTTCACGGTGGCGATCACGGGCTCCGAACCCTCGGCATCCAAGGGTCCCTCGACCGGCCCGAACCCGGCGGCCGAAGGGACCTCGCTGCTCGGAGACCTGGCCGGAACCACTGGGGCCCAGTCGTTCAGCGCCCGATCGGCCGATCAGCTCACGGGGATCTACCGGACGCTGGGATCGCGGCTCTCGTACGACCTGGCGGTGGGGGGCTCCGGGAGGCTCTACCTCATCCTGGCTGCCGCGCTGCTGCTCGCGGCCGGTCTCGCGGCCTCGGTGCTCTCGCGTCGCGAGTGAGACGCCGCTAGATGTAGGAGAGACCCCAGTGCTCGCGTTCCTTGCGGGCGAGCTCCTGGACGGCGCTGCGTACCGCTTCGTCCTCGGGGTGCTCGGCGAGCCAAGCGCGGGCGGCGGTGAAGGCGGAGGCGATGTCGTTGGGGGATGAAGGCGACGCCATCAGCGCCAATACGTCGGTGCGATCCATGCATCCTTTGTACCTGCAAGGAGGCGCCGGTGTGGGAGGCACAGCCCGGTCTCCACATCAGCGTCACATCTGAGAGCCGTCGTCCGCCTCAGCCGCAAGAGGTGCGCAACCGGTTCCGGGTGCGGACGAAGACGGGTCGCCCTTGCCCGTCGGTGCCGATCGTGCGCACCGTGTACCGGCCCGGGTGCGGAGCGCAGGGCGTCGTGAACGCGTCGACGCCGAAGCTTCCGTCGGCCCGGACGACCGTGGTGAAGATGGGGTTGTGCCCGTGCCCGGTCCCGCTCCACATCAGCCGGACCGTGGTGCCCGGGAGGAACCCCACGCCGTCGACGCGCCAGTGCATCGGCCGCGCGGTCCCCGAGAAGGCGTAGCACGTGTACCACGTCGAGAAGATCCGCACGCTCGTGGGGAAGCGATCGGTGGGGGAGGACGTGCGCACCTTGTACGGGCCCGACGGGACGTCGGGCTGCACGTAGCTGCCCGCGGCCGAGCCGAAGCGGTCCGTCTGGACCACCTTGGCGGTCACGGTCGTCCCGTCCGGCGTCAGGAGGAAGATCCGGATGTGCTCGCGGGCCGGATACCCGGAGAGCCGGAAGGTCGTCGTGTATCGCCCCTTGGGCTGCAGGCCGAGCTGGGCACACACGCGGTCGTAGGGGGCCACGCCCGCCGGACCCGCGGCGACGCGTGCCCGGATCGTGAACGTGACGCTGTTCGAGCGTCGATGGTGGTCATCCACGGCGAAGACGGCATGTCCCCCGCCCGGGTTGGGCGGCACGGTGAACCGCACCGAGAACGTCCCCCCCTTGGTGGTCCGCGTCGACGCCACCTCCACGACGCCTCGCACCGCGTCGCGGAACCGCACGGAGACGCGCGTGCGATGGGCGAAGCCCGAGCCGTGCACGCCCACCTTCGCCCCCACCGGCCCTACGGTGCGGGAGAGCGTGATCGCGGGGTGCCGGTGGCTCTGGACCGTCGCGGCGCCGGGCAGGGCAGGCACGAGCGATGCCGCCACCAGGGCGACGAGGACCAGGGTTCGGGGGGAACTCATCCCCCGTAGTATCGCCGGTCCTGGGCCCGCTGCGTAAGCCCTCTTCGGAGCCGGCGCCTCCGCGGGATCGGGGGATCATCGCCCTAGGGTCCTCCCGTGAGTGAACGGACCCTCCGCGCGCCGGTCGCGTCGAGCCGCCTGGACCGGCCGGCTCCGTCCCCGTCGCCGCCCCGTCGCACCGGACGAAGAGCCCTGGCGATCGTCCTCGCGGTGCTGGTGGCCGCCGCGATCGGCGGATGGGTGCTCCTCGCCGGGCGAGGAGATGCGCTCGCGCTCACGTTCGTCCCCGGCGCCTCGTGGCGCTACCGCATGACGATGTCGATGCACGGTGCGATGGAGGCCTCCGACCGATCGGTCCCGCACGACGTCGTGATGGCGGGGGACGCGGAGCTGCGGATCCGTTCGGTCGCCGAGGACGGCACCGCCGTCGTGGAGGAGGTCTTCACGAACGTCACGATGACCTCCGACGGCAAGCCCGTGGAGGTGCCATCGCTGCCCTCTCCCACCCTCACCATCGCCCGCGACGGGCAGGTGGTCTCATCCAGCGGCACCACGCTGTTCGGGGGTGACGGGGCTCAAGGCCCGACGCAGGTCGCTCAGGACGGGATCTCCGCGGTGCTCTCCGACGGCGACGTCTCGTCCGGGGACACGTGGACGACGGCGGTCACCGAAACGATCCTCGGATCGCCCACCACGTACACCGCGACCAGCGTCTATCTCCGCGACGAGCGGATCGGCGGTGCGACGGCCGCGGTCGTGGGGACCACCGCCGTCGTGCCACTGGATATCCGTGTGGAGGCGGCCGACGTGGGTGCGCTCCTGGGGCTCCCCGCCGACAGGCTCCCACCCGACGCCGCCTTCGTGTACACGGGCGGTACGACCGTGGCGCGCACCAGTTGGATCGACATCGACTCCGGCCGATTGATCGAGACCCGAGAGACGGGTCGCTACGACATGACCACGCGGGCGCAAGGGTTGCCGCCGGGCGCGCTGCCCCCGGGCGGTGTCCGGATGACGAGCACCGTGACGATGACGCTGGAGCCGGTCTAGGACTCGGCCCGGGCCTCGATCTCGGCCACGGTGCGTGCGAGCTCCTCGACCATCGGGCTCGTCAACCCGACGACGGCCCGCGTTCGGAAGGCCTCGACCAGCCCGCGGTAGTAGTGGAGCTGGAACGCCACTCCGGTGTTGAAGCGCTCCCAGACCGCATCGCCGTGAACCTCGAGGTCGCGCAGGATGCTCCGGGCGTTGTGGAGCTTGTCCGCCAGGGAGATGCGGAGACCGCGGATGTCGTCCGCCTCGCGGAGGTGCGCCACGTAGCGGTCCTTGCGGACCTCGGTCGGGGGCTTCTCCACCTCGAGGTGATCCGTGCAGAATCCGACGAGGGCCGCAACCTCCGGCCCGAAGATCTCGCCGATCTCCCGCAGACGCCCGGGGGGGCCCTCGGCCGTTGGATGGTCCTCCGCCGCATCGTGCAGCAACGCGGCCATCGCCTGGGATTCGTCGCCGCCGTCCTCGAGCACGAGCGCGGCCACGCTCAGCAGGTGGGTCAGGTACGGGATGTCCGTGCCCTTCCGCCGATCGTCTCGGTGGAGATCGGCCGCGTAACGGTAGGCGGCGTCGAACCGCTCGGTGAGGGCCGGCATCGGATCCTCACGCCCTCGGGATCAGGAACGGGAGGTTGTGCTCACCCGTGTCGAGCACACCGTCGAGACCGGGTTCCACGAGGAGCTCGACGTCCCCGCAGACCACCGTCTCGTCGTCGGGCGCGGCGGCGTCGGTGAGCTCGAACCGCACGCCGGTGCCGTCGCGGCTGAGACGGATCCGCGCGTCGGGGTTGAACCGTCGGGCGGCCGCCTCGGACTGCGCGACCACCTGGGCCGCGTGAACGGTGGGCTCGATCACGTGGGCATCTTACGGAGCCTCACCGATCTGTGGGTACGTCGGGGCTAGGCTCAGCGCGGGAGATGCGGAGCGAAGGGATCGACCCGTGAGGGCGAGCACGAGGACGAGGATCGGCCGGTTCGTCGCGATCGGGGCGGTCGCGCTGCTGTTGACCGGCTGCATCAAGCTGGACATGGATCTCGACGTCTCCGCGGACGACACGGTGAGTGGCACGGTCGTCTTCGCGTTCAGCAAGCAGCTCCTGCAACTCACCGGCCAGTCGGCCGACCAGCTCTTCAAGGACGGCACGTCGAGCCTCCCGTCGGACGTCCCCGGAACGACGACGGCACCCTACGAAGACGATCAGTTCGTGGGCCAGAAGATCACGTTCGACCACGTTGAGCTCAGCCGGTTCAACTCCGAAGGGAGCGACCTCACGATCGAGCACGTCGGCGACGAGTTCCACGTCGCGGGTTCGATGGATCTCTCCGGGAGCGGGACCGGCTCGAGCACCGGCGGCATCGGCGACATCTCCCAGTTCGGCAGCACCGCCCAGATCTCCATCACCCTCACCTTCCCGGGCAAGGTCATCTCCTCGACGACGGGAGCGATCGATGGCAACTCCGTGACGTGGACGCCCAAGCTCGGGGAGACGACCGATCTCACCACGGTGGCGAGCGCCGTCCCGAGCGACAGCTTCCCCTGGTTGTGGGTGCTGATCGGCGTGGGCGTGCTGGTGCTCGCCGGGGTCCTCGTCGTGGTGCTCGTGAGTCGCCGGGGCAGGTCCGCGGCGCCGACGGGACCCGATGCACCGACGGAGCCCCCCGCATCGGCGCCCGCGGCGCCCGTCTCCGACACGCCGGCCGCGGACGCGCCCACGATCCCCGCGCCGCCGCCCCTGCCAACCGACCCGGAGACGTCGGCACCCTCGGAAGACCCACAGGCCCCGTCCCCGCCGCCCGTCTGAGGCGACCGATCCGCGCACATCCCGCTGGTAGCGTCGCACCATGTCAGCCGACACCGGTCGCTTCGAGCGGCGCACGCTCGGCATCGCGGCCGTCTCGCTCACCACCCTGATCTGGGGGCTGGTCCCGCTGATCCTCAAGCGGATCGAGATGCCGACGATCGCGTTCGCGTCCTACCGGCTGTGGATGGGCGTGCTGGTGTATGCCGTGATCTTCGCGGCCACGGGCCGGCGCCCGTCGTGGCGCACCCTGAAGACGTGCGCGCTCGGCGGTGTCTTCTTCGGCGCCGACATCTTCCTGAGCTTCACGGCGTTCCGGCTCACGAGCGTCGCCAACGCCACGATCATCGGCGCGCTCGCGCCCGTGTTCATCATGCTCGGGGCCGCGCGGTGGTTCGGGGAGCGGGTCGACCGGCGCGATCTGGCGTGGGTCGCCCTCTCGTTCGGCGGTGTGGCCGCGGTGGCGATCGGCTCGGCGGGCTCGCCCGCGTGGAGCCCGCTCGGGGATCTCGCTGCGGCGGCGGGCGTCTTCAGTTGGACCGCCTACTGGCTGTTCTCGAAGCACGCGCGTGCGTCGGTCGGGGCCCTGGAGTACATGGCCACCGTGATGTTCGTCGCCGCCCTGCTCCTCACCGCGGCCGGGTTCGCATCCAGGACCTCGATGGCACCGCCGCAGGGCATGGACTGGGTGCGCGTCTGGGTGATCACGATCTTCCCCGGAGCGATCGGCCACTTCCTGGTGGCATGGTCGCACCGCGAGGTCGAGGCCTGGCTGGCGTCGCTGATCACCCAGTGCCAGCCGGTGGTGGCATCGCTCGCCGCCTGGGCGGTCTTGGGCGAGACGCTCACCCCCCTCACGCTCCTGGGAGGCGGGGTCGTCCTGATCGCCACCGCCGCCATCCTGGCGCACGGTGCGCGCCGCGCATCGGACCAGATGGTGGACCCGGAGACCCCCGCCCCCGCCGGCTGATCCGGGCGTCCCGCCGCCTCAGTGGGTGCCGGCGCTGGCGGCATCGGGCACCATGCGGTCACGCTCGAACCGATCGGGCGCGAAGGGCGCGATCAGGTCGGGCGTGCGGCCTGTGGCGATCAGGTCCGCCATGAGCTTCCCGAAGATGGGGGAGCCCTTGAACCCCCAGGTCCCCATGCCGGCCATCAGGAAGAAGCTCCGCACCGCGGACTCTCCGAGCAGCGGGGAGGAGTCCGGCGTCATGTCGCACAGGCCGGCCCACTGGCGCATCGCGCGCGCCTTCGCCATGAAGGGGAGGATCTGGATCGAGCGCTTCGCCGACTCCGCGAGGAAGTCGAACGTGGAGCGGGTCGAGTACGTGTTGTAGGGCAGGATCTCCGCGCCTACCAGGAGCTCACCGCGTGCGGTCTGCGAGATGTAGACGTAGAGGTCCATCGAGCTGACCAGGCCGTCCAGCACGTGCGCGTACGGCTCGGTCACGAAGGCCTGCAGCGGGTGGGTGCTGATGGGCAGGCGGAGACCCGCCATCGACGCGAGGATCGAGCTGTAGCCGGCCACGGCGCTCACCACCGCTCCCGCGCTGACGGGGCCCGCGCCGGTCACGACGCCATGACACACGCCGTCACGGACGTCGAGCCCCGTGACCTCGATACCTTCGTGCACGTCCACACCGCGCGCCTGGGCGGCGGTGGCGTAGCCCCACACGACCGAATCGTGGTGCGCGAAGGAACCGGGGGGATGGAAGGAGGCCCCGACGATCGGGAGCTCTCCGCCCCCCGTCAGATCCACGAGCGGACAGCGTTTCACGACCTCCTCGGGCGTGAGGATCTCGTTCGCCACGCCGTACGCGTTGTTGAGCAGGGCCTTCTCGCGCTCCACCTCGAGGGCGTCGAACGTATGCACGAGATCCAGCTCACCCTGCGTGCTGAACATCACGTTGAAGTCCAGCTCGGCGCTCAGGGTGCGCCAGATCCCCAGGCTCGCCTTGTAGAGGGGCACCGTCTCCGGCGTGTTGTAGTTGGCGCGCACGACCTGCGTGTTGCGTCCTGATCCCCCCGAGCCGATGTAGGCGCGCTCGAACACGGCCACGTTGCGCACCCCCTGGTTGGCGGCGAGGTTGTAGGCGAGCGCGAGGCCGTTCACGCCGCCGCCCACGATCACGACGTCGTAGTGGCGCCTGACGTCGGTCTTGCGCAGGAACGTGCGGGCGCGCAGGAGACCGGTCATGCCCGCGCCCCGTCGGGTGCCGAGGGTTGCGCCGGACCACCCGATGGCGTCCAGTCGGCAGGCTCGGCGCGTTCGCGGACCTGCAGCCCCGCGCACCGCTCGAGGATGCGTTCCCGCAGATACGCGCGCCACATCGCGGGAACGAGGAGGTGCACCCGCCCGGGAGCGCACACGATCTTCGCGGGAACGCGGGCGACATCGCCCTGCGCGAATCCGGCCTCGGGGAGCTCGAGCGGAGACAGCCGCGCCATCGCGCGGTCGGTGTCCTCACCCTCCAGCGTCCACACGGCCCAGCCGTCCGTGACATCCACGACCAACGCATCCGACGCCCCGGCGGCCGCGAGGAGGGCCGCGCACGCGCGCGCAGCGTCCCCGGCCTCCACGATGAGCATCAGCTCGTCCGGCGCCACGCGGCCCGCGTAACCCTCGACCGCCTCCGCCGCGTCGACGGCGCTCGGCGTGCCGACGCAGGTGATGACCGCAGCCCGGGTCGGAACGAGCTCAAACACCCTGGCGCGCCCCTTCCGGGTCGTAGAACGGGGTCGGGACGACGCGTGCCGCGACGTCGCCCGCCCGCAGGTTGGAGGGGAAGACACCCTCCACCGAGCGGATCCACGCGAGCCCGATCCAGGTCTCGAGCGACGCCGAGCGCGCGCACGACGTCACGCGCCCGACGATCCGCTCGCCCGCGTAGACGGGCGCGCCCCGCTGGGGAGCACCGTCGAACCGCAGCCCCACCAGCCTCCGCTCGAGCGGGATCCCTGCCATCCGCTCAAGCGCCATCTTCCCGACGAACGCGGGCTTGTCCATGGCGACGCTCCATCCGAGCCCGAGCTTGTCCGGATGGTCGTCGGGCAAGGTGTCCTGCCCGAGGTAGATGTGGCCCTTCTCCAGCCGGAGCACGTCCAGCGCATCGAGCCCGTGCGGCGCGATGCCGAGGTCGCCGCCCGCTCCCATCAGCGCGTCCCACAGCTCCACGCTCCGCGACCGGGGGTGGTGCAGCTCGAAGGAGACCTCGCCCACGAACCCGACGCGGATCGCGCGACAGCCCACGCCGGCCACAGTGAGCTCCCGGTGACGTGCGAACCCGAGCGTGTCCGCCGAGACGTCGTCGTCGCACAGGCGTTCCAGCAGCGTCCGCGCCTGCGGGCCCGCCACGTTGATGGCCCCGAGCATCGCGGTCTGGTTCACGATGTGCGCCCGCAGGCCCCACCGATCGGCCCAATCGCGCAGCCAGGCCTCCATCCGGTCGGCGCCGCCCGAGGTGGACGTGAGGTAGAAGCGGTCGTCCTCGAGCGCGCAGACGAGCCCGTCGTCCATCACGTAGCCGGCTTCGTCCAGAGCGAGCAGGTAGCGCGCGCGGCCGGCCTCGAGGTCGTGGATCCGACAGGGGAAGACGCGGTCCAGGAGCGCGCGCGCGTCCGGGCCACCGACCAGGAACTTGCCGAGCGTGCTCACGTCCATCAGGCTCACGCGCTCGCGCACGGCCCGGTACTCGTCCTCGACGTCGCCGTAGGTGTACGGGCGCTTCCAGCTCCCGGACCAGTCGAGATGGGCGCGCGCCGCGAGGTGCGTCTCGTGCAGGGCCGTGCGCTTCTCGATCACCTCGTTCACGCCGCCGGCGATGTCTTCCAGCCGCACGGGGCGAGCGGGAGGTCGCGCGGTCGTGCGGGCGTCTCCCGTTCGGCCGGTCCCCTGCGCGCCCGCGAACGTGGCGAGGTGTCGTCCGCACATCGCGCCTTGGCACGGGCCCATCGTGGCGGTCGTGTAGCGCTTCAGGATCTCGGCGTTGGTCCACCCTTCGCGCCACGCCTGCGAGAGCTCCGCCACGCCCACGTCCTCGCACAGGCAGACGACGCCCCCGGAGCCGAGCCGCGCCTGAGCGGGCTCGCGCGCCGCGTCGGCCTCGGTCGCGGCGACCCCCGCCCGCGTCCCTGAGGCGAGCGCCTCCTCCAGGGTGCATCCGGGCAGCACGACGTCGCCCGCGCCCACGATCGGCAGGTCGGCGCCCATCCGGAGCAGGCCGTCGCGCGGCGCGTACCCGAGCGAGATCACCAGGGCGTCGCACGCGATGGTGCGTTCGCCCCGCGGGGTCTGGAGGGTGACCGACTCGACCTTCCCCCGGCCCTGCGCCGAGGCGAGCCGGCCCTCACGCGTGACGGGGATGCCCGCGGGGATGCGATCCGCGAGGTGATCGGGAGCCAGGACCTCCTCGATGCGCATCCCCGTACCCCGCAGGGTCGCGAGGTGGGCGAGGCCCTCCTCCGTCTCGATCACGACGACCGCGCGCCTGCCCGGCATCACACCGTGCGCGCCGGCCATGCGCGCCGCGCCTCGTCCCAGCCACACGCCCGGCAGGTCGTTGCCCGGGAAGACCCCGTGGGACTCGACCGCGCCCGTCGCCACGATCACGCGCCCGGCATCCACCTCCAGGAGCTCGTCCGGTCCGACGATCGGGACCAGGGGGCCGTCGTAGATCCCGACGGCCACGTGGCCCTCGCGCAGATCCACGTTCGCCACGGCGCGCAGCTCCGCTCGGAGCGATCCGATCGCGTCACGCACGGGACCCGGAGCGACCGCCGCGCCCACCCGACCTTCGTCCACCACGAGGACGCGCCTCGTCGTGTCGGTCGCCGCGGCCTTCGCGGCAGCGAGCCCGGCGGGGCCGCCGCCCACGACCACCACGTCCGCATGCAGGAAGACCCGCTCCTTCATGAGCGGCTGACGTTCGACCGGAAGCGAGCCCACACCGGTGTGACGCCGGATGACCCGCTCGGCCAGCGGCCAGAGCCAGCGCGGCCGGGAGAACACCTTGTAATAGAACCCGACGGGCATCAGCCGATGCGCCCGGTCGGTGAGGGCGAGCAGGTCGCGCTCGGCGCTGGGGAACCCGGACTCCCGTCGGACGCGCTGCCCCTCGCACGCCGTCATGGTGCAGGTGCGCACCCCCGGGTCGTCGTCCACCGTCATCAGGCAGTTCGGGCAGTCCCCCGACAGGCAGTAGAGGCCTCTGCGGCGGTGGTACTTGAGGGAGCGGCTGAAGGTGCGCACGCCGGCGCGGAAGAGCGCGGAGGCGACGGTGTCCCCCTCGTGCAGCGGAACCTTCCGGCCCTCGAAGTCGATCGATCCCATCGGCGCCTAGGCCTGTCTCGGGTCGATCGCGTTCGTGACGGTGTCGCGGCGCAGGTCCAGCCAGCGTCGACAACCGTAGAGGTGGAACCAGCGCTCGTCCTGCGGCCCGGGCGCGTTCTCCATCAGGTACACCCGCGCGAAGTCCGCGTGCGGGTCCTCGGCATCGAGTGGACGCAGCTCGCCGCCGAACGTGAACTCTGTATGGTCGCGCGGCCCGCAGTTGGGGCAGGGGATCTTCAGGCCCATCGAGCACCCTTCGCCGATGCGGTGACTGTGACTGCAGGTCAGGGCGGCAGGCCCCCACCCCGTCGAAACGCCGCGTCACCATACATCTCGGGCTCCGAACGCTTCATCGACGGATGTGACCGCGGGTCCCGGATCGATGTGGCCGCGGGTCGCGCTGCGGCGCTCAGCGGGAGACGGCCGCCGCGATCGCCCGGATGTCCTCGGGCCCGGTCCCGCAGCACCCGCCGACGATCGAGGCGCCGGCACGGACCCAGGTCCCGGCCATCGGTCCGAGGTCCTCGCGGCCGGCGCCCTCCCACCTCTTCGCGACCGGGTCGTAGGCCGCGCCGCGGTTGGGATAGGCGAGCACCCGCTTGTCCGTCTGGGCGGCCGCGAGGCTCACGAGGGACTCGATGTGGGCGGGGGCGGTGCAGTTGACACCCACGGCCACCACGTTCGGCACGACCGAGACCGTGTGGATCGCCTCCGCGAACGGGGTGCCGTCGCACAGATGCCCGCCGTCGCGGCAGGAGAAGCTCACCCAGGCGGGCATCCGGGGATGCTGGGCGAGCGCATCGGCGAGCGCCGCCGCCTCCTGGATCGAAGGGATCGTCTCGACCGCGAGGAGATCGGCGCCGGCATCGGGGTCGGCCAGGACCTCGAGTCGCCGTGCGTGGAACGTCCGGAGCTCGGGCGTCGTCCGGTCGTAGTCGCCCGTGTACTCCGACCCGTCCGCCCGCATCGCCCCGTAGGGTCCGACGGAGGCGGCCACCAGGGGACGGGGGATGTCGGGCGACGCGGCCGCGACCCACGCGTCCCGTGCACGTCGGGCGAGGAGGACGCTCTCGCGCATCAGCGCGGCCCCCTCTTCCTCATCGATCCCTCGGGCGGCGAAGCCCTCGAAGCTCGCCTGGTAGCTCGCCGTGATGGCGACCTCGGCCCCCGCCTCGAAGTAGGCGGCGTGCGTCCGCTCGATCAGCTCGGGCTCTTCGATCAGCATCCGGGCGGACCAGAGGCCGTCGCGGAGGTCGGCCCCGCGCCGTTCGAGCTCGGTGGCGAGCCCGCCGTCGAGGACCACCACGTCGCGGTCGCGTGAGAGGAGTCCGAAGGGATCGAGGAGCATCCGGCCAGCCTAGCCCGAGGCCGGCGTGACGCAGGATGTGGCCCCGCGCCCCTCGACGGCCGCGCGCCAAGCGTCCAGGATCGGCGCCTGCAGGTTCGCCATCGCGCCTTCGTGATCGCCGAGCGGGTGCACACCGTCGGAGGTGAGCATGGCGTCCGTGACGTACGTGTTCCAGTCCGCGACGGCCGTGTTGGGGTAGTGGGTCACGACGTCGCGGATCGCGTCGTCGATCTCCGGGATCGTCTCCATCGGGCCGTGCGCGGTCTGCCATACCACCAGGGGGACGCGCTGGAGCGCGTCGAGGATCGCGATCGCGTTCTGTCGGAAGGCGTCGGAGGACTGGTCGTTCGTCCCGAGCTCGACCACGACGACGTCGGGGAGGGGGTCCGCCTGCCCCTGGGCCTCCGCGGGGGCCACGCCGTCCGAGGACGCTCGCCCGATCACGGCGTCGAAGCCCGTCGTCCAGTCGGGCAGCGCGGCCGAGATGTAGGTCTGTGCGCCGTCGGTGATCGAATCGCCGATGAAGAAGGCGCTGGGTGCCCGCCCCTCCCACGGCACGCCCTGGGGTAGGGCGAGCCACCGGGAGATCCCCATCGGGTCCTGCACCCAGATCCAGTTCGGCTCGCCCGGCTTGGCGAAGACCTCGTGGCCGGAGGGGGCGGTGCCGATCGGCTCGGCGCTCTGGGGCACGTCGCGCACGGCCACCCGGTAGGGCCCGCCCAGGAAGCGTCGCTCGTGATCGGTGCCCGCCCATCGCACGATCGACCTCGGGCTGATCGAGGCCGCATTGCGTCATGTCCAACACGGTGGGAGGCACGCATCGTCCATCCGGATCCGTGAACGAGATGTGTCCGGGCGCGGGCCCTTCCGTGCACCCGACGCCGGGTGAGGGAGCGGGCGCCACGCCCTTGCTCACGTTCACGGGCTCGCCCAGGCACGAGGTGAGGGTCAAGACCGAGACCACGACCATCACCGCCCGGCGCATGCGCGCCACCGTAAGGGGGCGGCGGAAGGAGGTCAACGAAGGGTTCAGCAGGCGACGCGCCAGGGGCCGAGCCCCAGGTGCTTCTTGAGCGTCGAGAAGCTCCGCGCCCGCGCGGCCGGGCAGAACGACGCCGGATCGCCCAGGTACTCGACCTGGAAGACCGCCTTGCCCGCGTGGATGAAGGGCATCATGCGACCGCACTCGCGGTACTGGAAGCATTCCTCGTTGAGGGCCCAGTCGAACGTCGCGACGGTCCGGGGACCCACGACCTCGACACCGTTCTTCATACCGACGGAGAGTCCGCGTCGGTGCGCCTCGCGCGCCACCTTCAGGTACCAGGTCCGTTCGTCATCCCTCGTGATGGGGAACCCGGGCGCGTTCCCCCAGGGGTTGTTCTCATCGGGTTCCACGCCGTCACAACCCAGACGCACGGCGAGATCGAGCCGGTCCCAGATGATGTGCGCGAACCGGGGCCAGGCGCTGCGCCGGATGTCGAGCCAGTGCTCGCCCTTCCACGGGCTCCCGTTCGACGCGTAGGTCTGGTTGCCGATCACGCTGCGCGGGAACCGAGACGCGTCCGGCCGGTACGACTCCCACGCGCCGGTGTCGAGGTAGCAGATCGCCACGATCCCGCGGGCATGGAGCGCGTCGATCGCCCCGGCGTTGATCTGTCCCGGCCGGGCATCGAAGAGATCGAGGTCGAACATCTGCACGCCCGGGGTGGTCGGATCCACACGGCCGACGAGCTGCCACTGCCAGGTGGTGCCGGGCGTCGGCTGCCAGACGGCGGCCGGCATGATCGTGTGCGGGATCGCGGTCGCGGCGGGGGCCGCGGGCGTCATCGCGAGCAGCCCGAAGCCCATCAGCCCCGTCAGGGCCAACGTGACGATGCATCGATGCCGGATGCGCATGGCCGATCCCTCCACGTGGAGGGCATCGGCACGCCCCCGGGGGGGCCTTGACCTTCTCTTCAGGTCGGGCTCAGGCGGAGGGCCCCGCGCGCCGAAGCATCTGGGGACATCGTCGGCCGCTCCTGCGGGAGCGAGGTGGGATCGATCATGGCGTTCAACCCTGCTGGCTCGCTGCGGAGGAACCGCGGGCTCTTCATCGTGGTGTTCCTCGCGTGCGCCGCCGTGTTCGTGGGGTCGCTCCTGATGCAGCGCAAGGCGCTCGCGAAGGAGACCGCCCAGGCCGCCGCTCACGCGCGGGCGGTCGCGAACGAGGTCGACGGCCTCCTCGGTGTCAAGCAGCTCGAGGATCCCATCGACGCGAAGACCGCCGATGAGCTCGACACGCGCCTGGGCCACGCCATCGCCGGCGGCGGGAGCGTGATGGCGGTGCGCGTGTGGACGCCGGGCGGGGACCTCCGCTACTCGAGCCTCCCGAAGGACCAGTCCGCACCCATCCAGGAGACGCTCAGCGCCTCGACCAAGGGCGTGGGACGCATCGCATCCTTCGTGGATGCCGAGGTGCTGACCACCTACGTGCCCCTCCGCACCGGACCCGACGGCGCACCGTTCGGTGCCGTCGAGGTGCAGGCGTCCTACACGCCCGTGCTGGAGGCGGCCGCGACCCCCTGGGAGGCGGTGCGCCGCGGGTCCGTCCTCCTCGGTGCCCTGATGTTCGTGTTCATCGTGATCGGTTCGTTCGCGGCGTTGCCGGCGCGCCGCGCGGCCAAGGAGGGCGCCGGGTTCGTGGGCACACGCGACCCGAACGCGGTCCCGACGCTCTCGGTCGAGGAGTTCCAGCGGATGCAGGAGGAGCTGGGGGAGTCCGAGGCCGCGCAGCGGGCGCTCGAGGGTGAGCTCGAACGCGTCAACGCCCGGCTGGCGGCCGACAACGAGCGCGCCACGACCCGCGTCACGCAGCTCCAGGACGAGCTCGGCCGGGTCCAGACCAAGCTGCAGGAGGCGCAGGTGGCCGCGACCGCCCGCCAGGCGCCGACCGCCGACGACGAGGAGCTCGCGGGGTGGAAGACGCGCGCGGAGGCCTCGGAGAAGAAGTCCGTCGAAGCCGAGCACCGCGCCCAGATGGCCGAGATGCGGATCGGCGAGCTCACGACCCAGGTCCGCTCGTTGGAAGAGCAGCTGGACCGTGCGGCCCAGACCGAGCCGGGCACCGCGCAGATGGGCGTCGACCGGAGGTCGTCGAACGACTGGAAGCCGAGCAGGCGGAGCTGCGCTCGGAGAAGGCCCAGCTGGAGTCGGAGAGGACGCAGCTGGAGGTGGAGAAGTCCCGCATCGAGACCCAGGCGGGGCAGTTGGCCTCCGAGCACGCGCGCCAGAGCGACGAGCTGCAGTTCGCGCTGGAGCGCGCGCGCGAGGCCGAGGATCTGGCCGCATCGCTCAACGACCAGCTCCTCGCGGCCAACGAGCGGAACGACCAGCTCCTCGCGGCCACCGAGCGGTCCGCGGCGCCGGCCGAGGCCCAGGCCACCGGACCTACCGACCCCAACGCGCATCTCGACGCCGTGGTGGCCTCCGCGCAGGCCACCACCGAGAACGACGACGACGCGGGCAGCCTCCGCTCCCGCCTGGCCCGGGCCGCCGATCGCAAGCGGCGGCCGGTCAAGGACGAATCGGAGTGGCCGGACTGACTCAGGCGGCGCCCGTGCTGTCGAGCGCGGCGAGGAGCCGGGTCACGGGACCGCGCAGGCCGTGGCGGTCCGCCATCGACTTGGCCGCGGCATCGTCGCGGGTGCCCGACCAGACGGCGAGCGGAGCGTCCGCGTTCACGGGGACGAGCTCGCGCATCACGGCGAGGTAACCGGCCGCGTCGCGCATCCGCGCCCGCAGCGCCGGCTTCCCCTTGAGGGGACCGGGAGAGGGAGACCCGTCCGAGGCGGCATCGGCCAGCATCGCGTCGAGCGACGGGTAGGCCTGGACCAGCGCCCGAGCCGTCTTCTCACCCACCCCGGGCACCCCCGGCAGCTCGTCGGAGGGGTCGCCGCGCAGGATCGCGAACTCGGCGTAGCGATCCGCCGGCACCCCGTACTTCTCCAACACCGCGGCCTCGTCGAACTCGTGCAGCTCGCTCACCCCGCGCACCGTGAAGAGGAGGCGCACCGGCGGCGGTGCGTCGCGTACGAGCTGCAGGAGGTCGCGGTCGCCGCTCACCATCTCGAGCACGTCGCCGGCGTCGGCCTTGCGCACCAGCCCGCCGATCGCGTCCTCGGCCTCCCAGTCCGGGCTGTGGGCCTGGGGCATGCCGGTGAGGTTCAACACGTCGCGCAGCAGCGCGAACTGCACGGTGAGCTCCTCGGGCTCCGGGGGCCGGTTCGCCTTGTAGGCCGGATACAGATCGGTACGCGCGGTCGGTCGCCAGTCGTGGTCGTAGACGTGCACCGCCTCGGTGGGTCGGCGCGAGACGATGAGCCGCGTGATCATGTCGAGGTAGCCGTGAACGGCCCCAACGCGCCGCCCGTCGGGGGCGCGCACCGAGTCCGGCATCGCGAAATGCGCCCGGTAGATCAGGCTCGACACGTCCAAGAGCAGCCTGTGGGTCACGCGTGGAAGCGTAGCGGGGACGGTCGTCATCGGGGCCGTGCGACGCGAACGGCTGGGGGTATCTACGCTGTGCGCATGCAAGACGCATTCGGCCGGATGCTGCTCGATGCGTTCGAGGATGGGCAGGCCGCGCACGAGATCATCGAACGCGACGACGGGTTCGTCGCCGTCGCCACGATCGACTACTTCGCGCCGGTGCGCCGGTGGTGGGCCGTGGAGCGTCGCGCGCTGCGGTTCGTCCGTGGGCGGGTCCTCGACGTCGGTTGTGGGGCGGGTCGCGTAGCGTTGGAGCTCGCCGCACGCGACCATGACGTCGTCGCGATCGACCCGTCACCCGGCGCGATCGAGGTCGCACGTCGGCGCGGCGCGCGTGACGTTCGACGCATGCGATTCGAGGACATCGACGGGTCCCTCGGGCCGTTCGGCACGATCGTGCTGTTCGGAAACAACCTTGGACTCTTCGGGGCGCGCAGGAACGCGCGGCGACTCCTGAAGCACCTGCGGCCCCTCGCGGAACAGATCGTCGCCTCGAGCACGGATCCCTACACCACCGACGATCCCGTCCATCTCGCGTACCACGAGCGCAATCGTCGACGCCACCGCATGGCGGGGCAGCTCCGACTCCGCGTTCGCTACCGCGAGATGATCGACCCATGGTTCGACTACTTGCTCGTGTCGCCGGCCGAGTTGGAGCAGCTGGTCGACGGCACCGGCTGGCGGATCGAGCGGTTCATCGGGGATGGAAGCCCCCGCTACGTCGCGATCATCACGTGAGTGAGTCGGCACATGCCCGACAGACCGACTCGTCGAACGGGAGCGACGTTCGGGCTTCGCCCTCGGCCGACTGGGCTTCCGCTTGAGCAGGGGCACGCTTGCGCTAGGGTCTGATCGTGCAACGACGACGGTTACTTCGACGAGCCCGTCGCCGCGCGCTACGACGAGTCGGAGGTGGAGCACTCCGCCCCTTCAGCCGTGGATCCGGTCGTCGACTTCCTCGTGGAGCACGCGGGGAGCGGACGTGCGCTCGAGCTCGGTGTCGGCACCGGGCGGATCGCGCTCCCGCTCGCGCGACGCGGGGTGCGGGTACACGGGATCGAGCTGTCGAAGGCCATGGCCGCGAGGCTGCGAGCGAAGCCTGGTGGCGACGACGTCGGCGTCACGATCGGCGACTTCGCGACGGCCAGGGTGGATGGGTCATTCTCGCTCGCGTACCTCGTCTACAACACGATCATGAACCTGACGACGCAGGCGGCGCAGGTCGCGTGCTTCCGCAACGTGGCGGCGCATCTCGAGCCGGGCGGGCGATTCGCGATCGAGGTCACGGTCCCGGAGCTCCGGCGGCTCCCGCCCGGCGAGACCTTCCATGTCTTCACCGGAGACGAGGACCACTGGGGGATCGACGAGTACGACGTCGCGAACCAGGGGCTCGTGTCCCATCACCTGGAGATCGCGGACGGCTCGGTCGAGCGCGTCTCGATCCCGTTCCGGTACGTGTGGCCCGCGGAGCTCGACCTGATGGCACAGCTCGCCGGGATGACGCTGCGCGAGCGTTGGGCCGGGTGGAACCGCGACCCGTTCACGAGCGACAGCCGGCAGCACGTGTCGGTATGGGAGTTGCCCGCGGGCTGACCGCTCAGATCCCGGCGATCGAGCCGACGTCCGCGCGGGGGCCGAACTTCGGCGCGGTGCGTCCGTCCGCCTCGATCAGCCGCTGCACCCGTCCGCGCTGGCCGCGGTAGGGCTCCAGGAGCTCGAGCATCCGTTCATCCGTGCCGCGGGGCTCGCCCGCCATCGTCCAGGCCACCACGTCGGGGAGGTGGAAGTCACCCAGGCTCACGGCATCGGGATCGCCCAGGGCGAGCCGCGCCGTCTCGGCCGCCGTCCACGGACCGATGCCTCGGAACGCCTGCAGGCGCGTCATCGCCTCGCCCGCCGGGAGCCCCGTGAAGCCCTCGAACCGGCCCGCGCGCGCACACACGGCCCGCACCACGTCCGCGCGCACCCGCTCGACCCCGAACCGGTGGAACGCGAAGTAGGGGAGCGCCGCCACGCGCTCGGGGTCGGGCGGGAGCCACAGGTCGCCGGGTCCCGGTGCCGGCTCCGAGGCCGCGCGCACCAACCCGCGCCATGCACGGCGGGCCTCGTGCCCGGTGACCTTCTGCTCGAGGATCGCCGCGATCAGCGTCGGCACGACGGCGTGGGTCTTCGTGAGGCGCACGCCCCGGTGGCGGCGCCAGAGCTCGCCGATCACCGCGTCGTGGGGCGTGAATCCCTCGCCGATGTCGTCCGCACCGATCAGGTCGGGCGCGAGGGAGAGGGCGACGTCCGCGCCCGATCCCCAGGCTTCGGCGTCGACCCGTTCTGCGTCCGCGCGGAGCCACAACGTGGCCGGCCCGGCGGAGGTCCGCATCGAGCGCACCGCCTCGGGACCGCGGACGCGGGTGGTGGGATCGCCCGTCCCTCGGCGAAGGGGGAACAGGGTGCGGGCCACGTCGACCGGCCCGCCCCGCGACGTGAACGTCCGGGTCGGCACGCGCCCCAGGGTACGCTCAGCGAGGTGAGCACCGCGTACGACCTGTCCCTCGACGACCTCACGGAACGCCTGCAGGCGTGGGGCGAGCCCGCGTTCCGGGCCAAGCAGGTCTACGCCCAGTTGTGGAAGCGCGCGGCCGTCTACGACGAGATGTCGGACCTGGCGCCCGCCCTGCGCGAGCGTCTCGCGCACGAGGTGCCTGCTGGGTGTCGAGCGGCTCGACGAGCGCTCGGCGGACGACGGCGCCACGCGCAAGGCGTTGCTCAAGCTCGGTCGGAAAGGCCACATCGTCGAGGTCGTCCTGATGGGGTACCGGGACCGGGTCACGGTGTGCATCTCCTCGCAGGTGGGATGCGCGATGGACTGCGGGTTCTGCGCGACCGGGCAGATGGGGCTGATGGGCAACCTGAGCGCGGGGGAGATCGCCGCGCAGGTCGTGTGGGCGCGGCGCGAGGCCGCACGGCTGCCCGGAGACCACGCCGCAGCGACTCACCAACGTGGTCTTCATGGGGATGGGGGAGCCGCTCGCGAACTACGCGAGGGTGCGCGACGCGATCACGAGGCTCAACGATCCCCACGGCATGCGACTGGGCGCCCGGCACCTCACCGTCTCGACCGTCGGGCTGATCCCGGGGATCCGCCGGCTCGCGCTCGATCATCCGCAGGTGGGGCTCGCGGTCAGCCTCCACGCCGCGAGCGACGAGCTCCGCGACGAGCTCGTGCCGATCAACCGGCGGTACCCCCTCGCGGACCTCGAGGCGGCCGTCGCGGCCTGGCGTGCCGCCACCCGCCGCCGTCCGTCCATCGAGTGGGCGATGATCGAGGACACGAACGACTCGGACGCCCAGGCGACGCTCCTCGCGCCGATCGCCCGACGTCTCGGCGCCCACGTGAACCTCATCCCGCTCAACCCCACGCCGGGGTGGCCGACCCGGCCGAGCACGCCGGGGCGGATCCGTGGGTTCGTGCGCGTGCTCGAGGAGGCCGGCGTGAACGTCACCGTCCGCGACACGCGGGGCAGCGACATCGATGCGGCGTGCGGCCAGCTCCGCTGGGAGTACGACCGGAAGGGCGCGCTGAGGGCCTGAGCGAAGGGTCGTAGGGGGGTCGGGAGCCGGCGCCGCAGGAGACCCGCAGAAGGCGACACCATCGCGGCCGCCTTCGCGGCCGACACGGTCTCGGATCCCTCCCGGGGGTCCTCCGCGGCGCCGATCTCACCGGTGAGAGGTATCGGTGCGGCGTGCGGAGAACTGAACGTCAGCGATCGCCGCGGCGTTTGGGGTTCATGGAGCGCCCGACCAGCCCGACGCCGACGGCGATCAAGACGACCAGCAGCGTGACGATCCCCGCGACCCCCACGACGATCACCGTCGGGTTCACGTCGTCGGGCGCGGAGCCGATCCACTTCACGATGGCGTAGATGCAGACCAGCGTCCAGATCCCGACCGCGACCAGCGCCGGGAGCAGGGCGTAGGCCACCACGTTCGTGAGCCCGATGCCCAAGCCGAGCCCGCCGCTCTGCAGGCTGGTCTCGGTCTCGCGGATCGGTTCGGTTCCGCGATCGCGGGCGGGCCGGGTCTCGTCCATGTGCCCACAGTATCCACCACCACGCGCGGTGACCGCCATCGGCCGGTAGCCTGCCCGCCATGACGGAGGCGATCGCGCTCGAGGACGTGGTGGTGCGCGTGGCGGGCGCGGGGACGATCCTCGGGCCCGTCACGCTGCACGTGCGCACCGGCGAGCGATGGGCCCTGCTCGGCCCGAACGGCAGCGGCAAGACCACCCTCCTGTCCGTCGCGGGCGCCTGGCGTCAGCCGTCGTCCGGACTGGCTCGCGTGCTCGGCGGGACGCTCGGGCGCACCGACGTGCGTGCGATCCGCGAGCGGATCGGCCACGTCGGCCACACGGTGAACGAGCGGCTCCGGACGGGCCTGCGTGTGCGCGACGTCGTGCTCACGGGTCGGTCGTCCACGCTCGAGACGTGGTTCCAGACCTACGGCCCCGAAGACATCGCCGAGGCCGACGCCCGCCTGGCCCAGGTGGGCTGCGGAGCGTTGGCCGATCATCCACTCGCCACATGCAGCCAGGGGGAGCGCGCCCGCGTCCTGTTGGCGCGCGCCCTGTTCGGACGACGCGCGCTGTTGTTGTTCGACGAGCCGGCGGCCGGCCTGGATCTCGTGGCGCGCGAACTGCTGGTGGCCGCGATGGACGCGACGGCGGGCGTGGGCGGGCCGACGAGCATGCTCGCGACGCACCACCTGGAGGAGATCCCCCCGTCCACCACGCATGCCGCGCTCCTGCGCGCCGGCCGGATCGTGGCCCAGGGCGAGGCAGAGCAGATCCTGAGCGGTCCGTCGTTGAGTGAGACCTTCGGCATCGCGGTCGTGGTGGAGCGTCGGCAGGGTCGCTGGAGCGCGTTCGCGGCGCGCTAACCTCCCGTGCTCGCGGGCGGCCGGATCCGCAGGTCGGCGGCGTCTTGCGACCCTCCGCCGGGCAGCCACCGTGGTGGTACGGTCGGCTGCTGTGCAGCCCCTGAAGGCCCCCACATCCGCGGTCCGCGCGGTTTCCCTTTCCGTGCTGAGCGTGGTGCTCTTCGCCGCGTTCGCGGCGACTCCGGGGTCCACGTTCCAGCCCATCCTTCCCGAGGGCGCCCAGCCCGTGGGTCCGTTCAGGTGGCTCGGCCATCTGTTGGGATTCGACCGTCTCTCGGGCGCGTGGCTCGTCGCGGTGGGCGTGCTGGTCGCCGTCTTCGCCGTGGCAGCGTTCCTGCTCCTGCTCCGGGAGACCTGGCGGGGCACGATCTCCGTGCGGACGACGGTCGTGTTGGGGATCGCGTACGAGCTCGTGGTCCTGGCGCTGCCGCTCCTGTTCTCGCGGGACGTGTACTCGTATGCGTTCTACGGCCGCATCGCGAGCGTCTACCACGCCAACCCTTACGTGCACACCCCGGTCGAGTTCGCGCGCGATCCGCTCTGGGCGCTCGTGGGTCCGCGATGGGTGAACACGCCGGCGGTCTACGGGCCGGGGTGGACGTTCCTCTCGGCGAGCCTCACGCGCGCGATCGACGGTCCAGCGGCCGTCGTGCAGGCGTTCAGGCTCATCGCCGTGGCGGCCACGCTGGCCACGATCGCCCTCGTCTACGACACGACGAAGCGCGTCTGGCCGTCCCGCGCCGCGTTCGGCATCGCCGCGTTCGCCTGCAATCCCGTGGTCGTCTTCCACTCCGTGGCGAGCGGCCACAACGACGTGCTGGTCGGGCTCTCCGTGATCGGCGCGTTCGCGTTCCTCGTGCGCGGGCGAGAGCTGCCCGCGGTGGCGGTCCTCTCGCTCGGCGTGCTCGTCAAGGCGACCGCGGTGCTCCCCCTGCTGCTCGTGCTGGTCTGGTGCGTCGCGCGCTCGGACCGGGGCCGCAGGGCGCGGACGGCGTTCACCCACGTGGGGCTGGCGGCGGCCATCGGCATCGTCTTCGCGCTCCCGTTCCTCAACGCGACGGATCCCACGTTCGGGATGTTGGAGCTCGCGGGCCACGAGGGATGGCTGGCACCCTCGCCCTCCATCCGGAAGCTGGTCGATGTCATCAGCTTCGGGACGCTCGGCTGGCTCACGCGGGTGGTCTTCGCGCTGCTCCTCGTGGCGGTCGTGGTCGGGCTCGCGCGCGACGTCGCGCGCCGTGCCAGCGAGCGCACCCCCCGCGACCTGGGAGCCGCGATGGGCTGGTCGCTGGTGCTGTTCATGCTGCTCGGGCCCGTCCTGATCCCCTGGTACGTGATGTGGGCGTTGCCGCTCGTCTGGCTGCTCCCACGCGCGCCGCGCGCCGCACTCATCGCGGCCGGGGTGGGGCTCGCGCTCGCCCAATGGTCCACCGAGGCGGTGCGCTATCCGGGCGCGTTCAACGTGAACCTATGGTTCGGGCGCTGGGTGGTCGTGCCCGTCATGGTCGTGCTCCTGGTCTGGACCCTCGCGGATCTCTGGCGTCGGCTCCACCTGGGCCTGCCCCTGGAGGACCCACAGCAGGTACCCGAGGCCGCCGGCCAAGCCTGATGACGAGCGTCGGACCCCACGACCCGGTGAGCGGCACGCCCACGCGTTCGGCCGCGAGACCGACGACGGCGACGGTGGCGACGCCGAACCCCGCCGCCGCCGCCGCCGCCGCGACGCGATCGGCGAACGCCCATCGCGACCACCCGTAGCCCAGCCCCCACAGCAGCACCATCGTGAGGACGGTGGCGAGCGCGATGCCGCCCGGGCTCGAGGGCGTCAGCTCGCCCTGGGTCGGCGAGACGGGACGCGGACCGGGCACGGTCGTCGCGAGCGCGTCGTCCCACCGCACGAGGTGCGGATCGTCGAGGTCGTCCCGGTTCCGATCGAACTCGCGGAGCACGAACGTGGCCCGGTCCCCGGCGGGGATGCCCGCGAGGGAGAGCCGGCTGATGGCGTCGTAGGTCGGATCATCGCGCAGGGTGGGTTCGTCGCGGAAGTAGTGCGCTGCCTCGCCGAGGTAGACGTAGACGTCCTGGGCTCGATCCGGCGGCACGGCCGCGCGCAGGATGTTGGCGGTCTGCGTGGTCACGAACCCCGCGTCCGCGACGGTGGCGTCGGCGATCACCACGAGAGGCGTGCCGGCCGGAAGGGTGGCGGCGATCCTCCCCAGCGCGGTGGAGTTGGCGATCTCGTCCGGTGAGATGAAGGTCTGTTGCTCACGCCACGCGGAGAGCGCGGCGTTCGCCATGACGGCGATGAGCGCGATCGCGACCCCCCAGGCGACCCAGACGGAGAGGCGCGCCGCGACCAGCGTCCAGAGCCAGGTGATGCCGAGGGCCGAGAGGACGGGCAGGGCGAACGCGAAGGTGATGATGCGGTCCGGCGGGAAGAGGCCCGTCGCGATGCCGAGGGGAACGCCCGAGCAGCGTCACCGTCGCCCAGGCCACCAGGAACCGTCGCGTGAAGCCGTGGGCCCTGGGCACGCCGGCCGCGGCGGTGGGCAGCAGGATCCACGGCGCGTATCGGTCCGCGTTCTGCCAGAGGCGATCCATGTAGGTCTGGTGGAGCGAGTCACGGAGGCCCGCCCGCCGGAGGAGGGCATCCTTCGACGTGTCCGCACGCAGCGGCGTCGGCCCGATGCGGGTGGCGAGGGTACCGAGCCCGACCACCGCCCCCGCGCCCGCCAGCGCCACCAGCACGCGGCCCGCGTCGGAGCTCCAGCCGTCCTGCGCCTCGCGCGCGCGCGACCAGATCGCGACGGCCAGCAGGATGACGGCGCCCACGACGAAGAACTGCGGATGGAGCAGCCCGCCGCCGCCCAGCAGCAGCGCCGCCGCCTCGGTCCCCCGACGTGAGCGGAGCGCGAGCGCGGCGCCGGCAGCGAAGAAGGGCAGCGTGAACGCCAGGTTGGCGACGAAGCCGCCTCCCAGGTGGACGGCGAAGAGGCCCGTCAGCAGCCCCGCCAGCAGCCACGACCAGCGGCCCCCCCTCGCGCGCCCGTGCAGGATCGCGGTGGCCACGACGGCCACCATCGCCGTGAGCGCGTACTGCACGCCCGCGACCGCGGCGACGAGGGGAAGATGCAGGGTGCCCGCGACGGTGAGGAGCAGGGCAGGGACCCCGGGGCGCTCGCCGACCGTCGAGATGCCCCGCGCGCCCCCCACCCGCGCCCACCAGTAGTACACGGGCTCATCGGGGCCGACGCCGAAGCCCCAATGCTGACGGAAGGTCGGGCGCAGGAGCACGATGGCCACCGCCACGGCCAACCCCACCAGGCACGCGAGGTCGATGCGGACGCGGCGCCGTGACGGGGCGATCGTCGGCTACCCCGTGGCGCCGAAGGAACCCTGAGCGTTCAACACCAGCGTGCCATCGGCGTTCGTCACGCCGGTGCACTGGAAGAGGCCCTCGACGTCGTTCGCTTCGGCGGTCGTGATCGTGATGATGCATTCGCCCGCCGTCGAGCGGAACGTGACCAGCTTCCCCTCGATGCGCAGGGTGAAGGAGAGCGAGACCGTGGACGAGGTGGCCTGCTGCCCCGCGAAGGACGGGCCACCGAGGCCGAGCGTCTGCTTGTCGGCGCCGTTCCACTGCAGCGCCACCGAGCCCGGCGGCGGGGACCAGAGGGCGGGTGAGGCGAGGTCGTCGAACGCGAGGGTGCCGGCGAAGGCGCCGGTCATCGTGGCCGTCGCCGACCCGTCGGTCACGGAGCCCGTGATCCCCGGCGACGAACTGGGGGGGAGGCTGCCGCTCGGGCTGATCGTGACGCCGGTGCCGCCGCTCACCGGGACCGGGGACGGCGAGAACGAGATCGACGGCGTCGCGGGCGTGTCCTTCGAGCACGCTACTCCGGCGAGCGCCAGCGTGGCGACGACGGCCGCGATCATCAGCTTCCTGCGCATCGTGAACTCCCCATCCGGGACGTGACTGTACCCCACGACCGGCGCCCTCCGGGCCCGATCGGCGCCCCCGCGTCGCCGGGCGGTGGACCTGCCGGTGCCTGTTAGCATCGCGCCATGCTGGACCGGGAGCTGGCCGAGGAGGTGCTCCGGGCGGCTCGCCGGCGCGGCGGGTCGTTCGCCGAGCTGTTCGTCGAGGAGCGTTCCTCCACCTCGGTACGGCTGGACGACGGGAAGGTCGAGGAGCTCACCACGGGGCTCGACCGGGGGGCCGGCGTTCGGGTGGCTCAGGGGACGAGCTACGGCTACGCCTATTCCAACCGGCTGGACCGGGCGGCGCTCCTGGAGGCGGCCGAGGCCGCGTCCGCCGCCCTGCGCGAGGGCAGCTCCGGTGCGGTGGTCGACCTCAGCGCCCTCGAAGGCGCCGGGACCAACCGCGTCGAGCGCCCGGCGGGCGAGGTCGCGGCCGCCCAGAAGGTCGCCTGGCTGCGCGAGCTCGACGACACGGCGCGCGCGCACAGCCCCGAGGTCGTCCAGGTGGTGGGCGTCTACGGCGACTCGCTGCAGCGGCGACTGATCGCGACCTCCGACGGCCGATGGATCGAGGAGGAACGTCCCCGGATCCGCCTGGTCGCGCAGGTGGTCGCCAAGCGCGGCGACAACATCCAGACCGGGTTCCACGGGCCCGCGGCGTGTGCGGGCGTCGAGTTCCTGCGATGCGCACGGGCCGCGCGCCACCGCCGAGGTCGCCGCGCGGCGCGCGGTGACGATGCTCGATTCCATCCCCGCCCCGGCGGGCGAGATGACCGTCGTGCTCGCACCGGGGATGGGTGGGGTCCTCTTCCACGAGGCGGTGGGACATCCGCTCGAGTCCGACGCGGTCGACAAGGAGGCCAGCATCTACCGAGGGCTCGTCGGGCAGCGATGCGCGAGCGAGCTGATCAACGGCGTGGACGACGCCACCGTGGCGAACGGGTGGGGGTCCTACGACTTCGACGACGAGGGGACGCGGAGCCAGCGCACGGTCCTGTTCACCGACGGGGTCCTCCAGGGGTTCCTCTACGACCGGCTGCGCGCGGAGAAGGAGGGCGTGGCCTCGAGCGGGAACGGGCGGCGCGAGTCCTACGCCCATCCGCCGGTCCCGCGCATGACCAACACCTACATCCTGAACGGCAGCTCGTCCCCGGACGACGTGCTCTCCTCGACGACGAGCGGGCGTCTACGTCACCTCGCTGGGCGGGGGCCAGGTGAATCCGGCCTCGGGCGACTTCGTCTTCGGGGTGAGCGAGGGCTTCCTGATCGAGGACGGGCACGCCCACCACCCCCGTGCGCGGTGCGAACCTGATCGGACGCGCGATCGACGTGATGAGCGCGGTCGACGCGGTGGCCGACGACTTCGACACGTGGGAGGGCGTCTGCGGCAAGGACGGCCAGTCCGCGCCGGTGGGCAGCGGCTCGCCCACGCTGCGGATCAGCCGCATCACCGTGGGAGGCACCGGTGCCTGAGCTGAACGACCTGGTGCGCGCCGCGGTCGAGGCCGCCGAGGGCGACGAGGCCGTGGAGGCCTACGCGGAGGAGTCGCGCCAGACGGAGGCGAGCGCGCTCCGCAGCGAGGTGGAGGGTCTGACGTTCGCCGAGTCGCGCGGCGTTGGCGTGCGGGTGGTGCGCGACCAGCGCCAGGGCTACGCCTGGGCCGCGGACCCGAGCCTGGAGGAGGTGCGCGACGCCGTCCGCCGAGCGCGGGAGAACGCGGCGCTCGCCGAGCCGGACGAGTACAACGGCATCCCGGGGTTCGAGCCCGCCGACCCGATGCCGGAGCTCTTCCGCGCCGACACGGCGGAGGTCTCGACGGACGCCAAGGTCCGCATGGCGCTCGACCTGGAGCAGCGGACGATCTCGATCGATCCGCGCGTGACCAAGATCGATGCGGCCCAGGTGGGCGACGCCGTGAGCCGGGTGGCGATCGCCTCGACGGCGGGGGTTGCCGCGGAGTACCAGCGGACCGATGCGTGGTGCGTGGCGGTGGCCCTGGCGGTGGAGGGCGAGGAGACCCAGACCGGCTACTCGTTCAAGATCGCCCGGGGCCTCGACGAGCTCGGCCCCGACGCGGTAGCCGAGGAGGCCGTGGAACGCAGCATCAAGCTGCTGGGCGCCTCGAAGCCTCCGACGGCGAAGGTGCCGGTGATCCTCGACCAGTTCGCGGCGACGTCGTTCCTCGGCGTGTTGGCGGGAGCGCTCAACGCCGAATCGGTGCTGAAGGGTCGCTCGCTCTTCGCGGAGATGGTCGGGCAGCAGGTGGGCTCGACGCTGTTCACGCTCGTGGACGACGGGCGCGTCACCGACGGGCCCGGTGCATGTCCGTTCGACGACGAGGGCGTGCCGAGCGGCCGCACCGAGCTCTTCGGAGCGGGGGTCCTGAACGGGTTCCTGCACGACAGCTACACCGCGCGGCGGACCGGGGGCGGGCAACGCTCCACGGGGAACGCCAAGCGCGGCTACCGGAGCGCCCCCGGCGTCGGCACATCCAACTTCTACCTCGACGCCGGCGAGAGCTCGTTCGAGGAGCTGCTCTCCCGGGCGGAGGGGGGCGTGCTGATCATGGACGTGAGCGGCGTCCACAGCGGCGCGAACCCGATCAGCGGCGAGTTCAGCGTGGGCGCCACCGGCCTGCGCATCGCGGGCGGTGCGCTCGGCGAGCCACTGCGCGAGATGACGATCGCCTCGACGTTGCCAGAGATGCTGGCGGGCATCACGGGCGTGGGCGACGACCTCCGCTTCTTCTCGAGCGTGGGCACGCCGTCGATCCTGATCGGCGAGATGACGCTCGCAGGGGTCTAGGCCCCCGCCCTCAGCCGATCGTGGCGGACCGCGTCCCGGTGGCGATCAGCACGAAGATCAGCACCGCGACGGCGATGCGGTACCACATGAAGACCGCGAAGCTGTGCCTACGCAGGTACTTCAGCAGGCCCCAGATCACCACGAACCCGCTCACCGCGGACGCGACGAAGCCCCAGAAGAACTGGGGTCCGTACCCCTGGAACCCGTCCTGGACCAGACCGACGCCCTTGAAGAGGCCCGCACCGGCGATGATCGGGATCGCCAGAAGGAACGAGAACCGGGCGGCGCTCTCACGATCGATCCCGAGCAGCCGGGCCGCCGTCATCGTGATGCCGGAACGCGACACCCCCGGCTGGAGGGCCAGCCCCTGCGCGACGCCGAGGAAGAGGCCGGTCCGAGGCCCGATCGAGTCGAGTCCGCGGTCGCTGCGCATGACCTTGTCCGTGTACCAGAGGACCACACCGAAGATCGCGAGCATCGCGGCGATCAGCCAGGGGGCACCCAACCGCTCCTGGATGGGCTCCTCGAAGGCTGCCCCCAGGAGCGCGCCGGGGATCGTGCCGATCACCAGGGCCCACGCGATGCGCTGGTCCGTGCCGGTGATGGACCGCGCCGCCACCGAAGCGAACCAGGCCTTGATGTAGCGCCAGACGTCCTTGCGGAAGTAGATGAGGGCTCCGACGAGCGTGCCGACGTGCAGCGCCACGTCGAACGTCTTGTTCAGGGCAGGGTCGTTCACGATCGACCAGTTGAAGAGCCACGGGACGATGATCAGGTGCCCGGAGCTGGAGATAGGGGCGAACTCGGTGATCCCTTGGGTAAGGCCCAGGATGATGGCCTGCACGATGGTCAGGGGGGTGCTCCCTTCCAGCCGAAGCGGGGAAACGTCCGCGTCATGCTAGCGGGTCGCATCGTGGGGATGTGTGGAGATGTCGTGGCGCCCAAGCGGTCCCGTTCAGGGCGTGGGGACGGGCGCGGCGGTGGGAGACGGCGACACCGATCCAGACACCTGGGTCGCGTCATCGGTCCCGGTCACCGCCACGGTGAGCGTCGCGAAGGCCGCCGCGAACGCCAGGCGACCGGCGGTCGAGGGATCCACCCACAGCACGATCGAGGGCCCCGAGGGCCTCATGTCCGAGGCGCCCGCCGCCCCGGCCGCCAGGACCTGGCCGACCTCCGCCGCATCGACCACGGTCTCCACGTGGGGCTGGGCCCCTCCGAACGAGCCGAAGACGTCGACGGCGTCGCCGGCCCGTACGCTGCCGGGCGGGAGCCCCGAGGGGATCACCAACGCGCGCAGACCCGGCGGGACGAGGGCCGCGATCGGACCGGTCGAGCTCCCCGCGAGTCGCGCGCGTGTCACGACCTCCCCCGCCAGCAGCTCGGCCCCCAACACGCGGCCGGCGACCTGATCAGAGGCGCGCAGCGCGCCCGGAGGGGCGAAGGCCGACGGGAACTCCAGCGCGCGGACGTCCGTCGATGCCAGGACCGTGCCTCTCGGCAGATCCCTGGTGGCCGCGAGCACGCTCACCGGGTGGCCACCGTCGGGCCGGGTGATCTCCAGGCGGTGCGCGTAGGCGCGGATCGCCGTCGCGGCCGCGAGCCCGCAGGCGAGGGCCAACCCGAAGAACAGGATCGAGGACTGGGGCAGGCGGCGTCGGAGCATGCGCGGACGCTATGCCCGAGCGCGCGCCACGACCGTGACGGTCGTCACGTACCGGGCTGGGCCGTATCAGTCGACCGGCCGCGGCCCTTTCTTCTGGGAGAGCGGGAGGACGCGCACGCGGAACTCCTCGAGCTCGCGGCGACCCACGATCATGGCCACCGCCTCACGGATGCGATCGCCGAGCGCCTCGATGCTCTGATCCTCGGTCGACTTGAACGCCAGCTCCACACGCACGAGCACGGGATCGTCGGACATGCCGACGAGGATACGCGAGCGTTCACACCTCGAAACGGGCGCCCGTCAACGCCGTCGCGCACGCGCACGCCCGGGTCTCCGGCAGTGCGGGGATCACCGCGAACAGGAGATCGCGGAGCTTCTCGTTGTTCGCGGTGAAGACGCGGACCACCTCCTCGTGGGTCACGGGCGGGACGCCTTCGACACCGACGTCGTAGTCGGTGATCAGCGAGATGTTCGCGTAGCAGAGCTCGAGCTCGCGGGCGAGCAGCGCCTCCGGGTACTGCGTCATGTTGATGACCTCCCAGCCCGCGTTCGCGAACCAGGCGGACTCTGCCCGCGTGGAGAACCGCGGGCCCTCGATCACCACCACGGTGCCGCGATCGTGGAGCGGGATGCCGAGGTCCCGTCCCTTCGCGACGGTCACCTCGCGCATCACGTCGCAGTAGGGGTCGGCGAAGGAGATGTGCGTGGTTTCCGGGCCGTCGTAGAACGTGTTCACGCGATCGCGCGTGCGATCGACGAGCTGGTCGCAGATCACGAAGTCCCCGGGCCTCACGCCCGCCTGGAGCGACCCGCAGGCGTTCGGACCGAGGACGCGGCCCACCCCGAGCTCCTTCATCGCCCAGACGTTCGCCCGGTACGGGACCCGATGCGGCGGGAACTCGTGGTGCTGTCCGTGCCGCGGGATGAAGGCGACGCGGCGCCCGCCCACCTCGCCGATCACCGGCGGCGCGCTCGGCGGCCCGTACGGCGTGTCGATCTCCACCGTCTCGGTCTCATCGAGGAACGCGTAGAACCCCGAACCCCCGAACACCCCGATGTCGGCTGTGGCCATCAGTGCTCCTCAGTCCCTCGGTCCTTGGAACCGCCGGAGGCCCCTCCGGTTCCGCCGCCGCTCCCGCGTCACCGCCGCCGCTCGATCCGGACGAGCCCGTTCCCTGCGAGCTCTTCGCATCGCTCTTCTTCTCCGTGCCGGACGCGTCCTTCTTCTTCTCGGATCCGGCGGGCGAGGACTTCTTCTTGCCGTGGTCGGTGGCGTAGAAGCCCGACCCTTTGAACGAGATCGCGGGCGGGGCGAACACCTTGCGCAACTCCCCACCGCATTCTGGGCATTCGGTCAGCGTGTCGTCCTTCATGGACTGCACGATCTCGAAGAGATGGCCGCACCGCTTACAGACGTATTCGTAGGTGGGCATGGCGGCCCGAGTGTAGCCGAGGCATGACGGGCCATACGCCGGGTTCGGCATCCGGACCAAGTCGTAAGGCCGGACGGCTGCAGCCATCCGGTCGATGCGGGCATCCCCCGGAAGCACCTAGCTTCATCCCCCGAAGAGAGCCAACGAGGTCGGGGCTCGCACGCGATGCTCGCTCGGGCCGTTGATGAGAAGGAGGAGCACATGCGGAAGTTGCGGTTGGCCAGCGTCGTCGCGATGACGTGCATGCTGACGCTGGTCGGCACGACGGCGTGGGCCGCCGGCACCGCGCCCGGCAACAACGGCACGATCAAGATCGATGGGAAGCCGTTCGACAAGGATCCGAACAACGAGCCGCACGTCGGCTGTGGGTTCCAGCTCGATTTCTACGGGTTCGACGTCCCCGCCCACGCGGTCGCAACGCTGGCGTTGCAGCAGCCGTCGGGAACCTCGATGCTGTTCGGCCCGGGAGCCGGTTCGCCCGCCAAGGAGCGCGATCTGAAGAGCAACGACACGCCCGGTGGTTCGACCGACGGCTGGGACGGTTCGATCACGTTCCAACGGTTCGACTTGCAGTCGGCGCTCGCCAGCTCCGGCGGTACGCCTCATCCGGTCCAAGGCTGGCACGTGAAGCTGACCGTGAGCGTGAGCAGCTCCCTCGGCAACGACACGAAGTCGAAGGTGTTCTGGATCCAGGACTGCAACCCCGATCCGTATGTTGACTAGGCAGCCGTCCTCGTCAAACGCGGACACGGCCCGGTGGTGACTCCACCGGGCCGTGTCCATCCCGGACCCTCGTACGGCCTACCCGCATCGGCGGACTGGCCGCGAAGGGCCGCGCCGCGTACACTCGCCCCCTTCTCGCAGGAGGGTGCGGCATGAAGGTCAGGAAAGCGGTCATCCCCGCGGCCGGGCTCGGCACGAGGTTCCTCCCGGCCACCAAGGCGCAGCCGAAGGAGATGCTCCCGGTCGTCGACACCCCGGCGATCCAGCTGGTGGTGGAGGAGGCCGTGCGCGCGGGACTCACGGACATCCTGATCATCACCGGGCGCAACAAGCGCTCCATCGAGGACCACTTCGATCGCAACGTCGAGCTCGAGCAGTTCCTGGAGCAGAAGGGCAAGTTCGACGAGCTCAAGCAGGTACGTGCGCTCTCGGAGATGGCCGACATCCACTACATCCGCCAGGGCGAGGCGCTGGGGCTCGGTCACGCCGTGAGCATCGCCGAGCCGCACGTCGGCGGGGAGCCCTTCGCGGTGCTGCTGGGCGACGACCTGATCCATCCCTCCATGCCGCTGCTCCCCGAGATGCTGCGCGTGCACGAGAAGTACGGGCGCAGCGTCCTCGGTGCCCAGGAGGTCGCGCGCGAGGAGATCGCGTTCTACGGCTGCATCACCCCGGAGTTCGTCGACGACAACCTCGCGCGTGTGGTGACCGTCGTGGAGAAGCCGGCGCCCGAGGACGCGGCGTCGAACCTCGCCGCGATCGGCCGCTACGTGTTCACGCCGGAGATCTTCGCGGCCATCCACCACACGAAGCCCGGGCGCGGCGACGAGATCCAGCTGACCGACGCGATCAACCTGCTCGCGCAGGAGCAGGCGGTCTACGCGTACACCTTCGACCACGGGCGCTTCGACGTGGGGAACAAGCTCGACTACCTGAAGGCCACGGTGGAGCTCGCGATCGAGCGCGACGACGTCGGCCCCGCGTTCCGCGCCTACCTCGCCGAGATCGTGCAGCGCAAGAAACTGGTCTGATGGCCCGCCGGTAGACTGCCGGGATGGCCGAGGCACACCGCGTCCACGATCACGACTCGCCCGAGGGGTTGATCTCCGTCGATGACGCCCGCGCCCGGGTGCTCGACACGATCGCCCCGCTCGCGCCGCTCCAGTTGCCGCTGACCGACGCGTACGGATGCGTGTGCGCGAAGGACATCGTGGCGGACTTCGACCTCCCCGAGTTCCCGTCCTCGGCGATGGACGGGTTCGCCGTGCGCGCCGCCGACGTCGAGGGAGCCTCGCCCGAGCGCCCGGCCGAGCTGAGGATCGTGGGCCGCTCGATGATCGGGCACCGTCCCGAGGTGACCGTCGGGTTGGGCGAGGCCGTGCGGATCGCGACCGGCGCCCCCATCCCCTCGGGGGCCGACGCGATCGTGCCGATCGAGAACAGCGACCCCGACGAGGACGCCGTGCGGCTGTTCGAGGGGCCCCAACCGGGCCGTCACGTCCGACCCGCCGGCGAGGACGTCAGCGAGGGGCAGGTGCTCGTCGGCGTGGGCAAGCGGCTGGGGCCACCGGAGCTCGGGCTCCTGGCGAACGCGGGCCACCCCACCCCCCTCGTGCATCCGCGTCCCCGCGTCGTGGTGCTCTCCACCGGCGACGAGCTCATCGCGCCCACCGAGACGCCCGATTTCGGGCAGGTCCGTGACTCGAACGCCTACACGATCTTCGGCGCCCTCCGCGAGGCGGGCGCGATGCCGGTGCTCGCCGGGATCGTGGGCGACGACGTGGAGGCGCTGAAGGAGGCCGTGTTCGCCTACGAGATCCAGGCCGACGCGTTCATCTCCTCGGGCGGCGTGAGCGTGGGGGAGCGCGACGTCGTCAAGGCCGCGTTCTACCGACGCGGCGACGTGGACTTCTACCGTGTGGCCATGCAGCCGGGGATGCCCCAGGGCTTCGGCCACGTCGAGACGAAGCCGTACTGGGGGCTGCCCGGCAACCCGGTGAGCGTGTTCGTGAGCTTCGAGCAGTTCGTGCGCCCCGCGATCATGAAGATGATGGGTCGCACGAACCTGATGCGGCCGGAGGTGACCGCCACCCTCACCGACGAGGTCGCCGGGCCGAAGGGCAAGGTGCAGTTCGCGCGCGTGGCGGTGCAGCGCGCGCGCGAGGGCTGGCGCGCCACGCCCACCGGCGCGCGCGGCTCCAACCTGATCTCGACGGTGTCCCGGGCCAACGGGCTGGCCATGATCCCGGTCGGGATCGAGGTGGCACCCGCCGGCTCGCAGGTCCGCGTCCAGGTGTTCCGTCCGGCGGAGGATTGACCGCGATGGCTTCGGATCAGGCGGGTGCGGACGGCGTCACGCGGATCGTCGAGGTGGGCGCCAAGCCGGAGACGGCGCGCGAGGCCACGGCCGAGTGCTGGGTGCAGATGACGCCCGAGGCCGTCGGGCAGCTCCTCGTCGGTACCAAGAAGGGCGACCCCATCCAGACCGCGAAGATCGCGGGCGTGATCGGGGTCAAGGAGACGCCTCGCCTGCTCCCACATTGCCACCCCATCCGGGTCACGGGCGCGGACGTCGCGATCGAACCGGACGCGTCCACCGGTCGCATCCGGGTGCAGGCCACCGTGCGTGCCGTCGACCGCACGGGGGTCGAGATGGAGGCGCTCACGGCCTCCGCGGTGGCCGCCCTGTCCCTCTACGACACGGCGAAGGCGTTCGACCGGGCGGCGCGCATCGACGGCCTGCGCCTCCTCGCCAAGTCGGGCGGCAAGTCCGGCGATTATCGCGCGGCACCCACGACGTAGGTCGAAGAGGGGTTCGGCCTACCGGATCCGCGGTAGCCGTTCCGGGGTGAACGCGATGTGGACGCAGGGCGACTTGTGAAAAAGTTCTCGAATCACATCGATGTGATTGTGAGCCCCTAGATGTGGTGCTAGCTTCCCGACCCAGCCTAGATGTTGTATCCGCCGGAGTGGCAAGCAACGGGAGGCAGGGCGGTTGGATTGGCTGCTCCTCGCCGCGTTAGGCATCATGTGGGTGGCGTTCCTGCTACCCAGCAGGCGCCGCCCGCGCCCGCCTCATGCGAGCGTGGGCGAGTTCGAGTACGGGATGGAGCTCTTGGCACAGGCTGAAGCACAGGGAGCGAGCGGTCGCTGGATCGTGACCCCCCGCAAGGGGGCGCGGTTCGTCGGGACCGCCGAGCGCAAGCGGGTGAGGGCCCGCGACCGTCGTCGCCAGGTCTTCACCTTCCTCCTGGAGTCGATCGGCATCACCTTCCTGATCGGGGTCGTGCCGCCGCTGCGCCAGGTCTGGACCGTGACCATGGTGCTCGGCGTGCTCCTCGGCATCTACGTCTGGCTCCTGCTCGCGATGAAGCAGCAGGCCACGCAGGCGCATCCCCACGACCAGGCGCGCGCGGCCCAGGCGCGGGCGTCCTCCCGGATGCGTCCCGCGCCCGTCCGCCACGCGGCCGAGGGCCGGAGCACCTGGGCCCGCCCCACCTTCAACGGGATGGGCACCCTGGGTGAGAGCGACCGCGTGCACGTGATCGTGCGTCCCGCCGACGCCCGCGCCTGAGCGCGTGGATCTCGACGAACTCACCCGCAGCCTCCACGCGCGCTTCGACGCCAAGACGTCCGCTCGGGAGCGCGCCATCCCCGCGGCGCGCCGGTCGATCCGCGCGAGCGCGAACGCGATCCGCGCGGTGCACCGGCTGGACCAGGACCTCGCGCGTGAGCTGATCGAGCGGTCGCAGGCAGCCCTGCGCGAGGGGCTGGAGGCCGTCGGCGATCACCCGGACGTGCGCTTCGCCGGGTACCTCCAGGACGCCCAGAAGGAGTACGCCGAGGCCAACCTCACGCTGGCGCTCGTCTCCGGCGAGCGCCTCCCGGGGCCGGCCGACCTGGGCGTCGAGGACGCGCCGTACCTCAACGGCATGGCGGAGGCGATCGGCGAGGGCCGCCGACGCATCCTCGATCTGCTCCGCACCGGGGAGGTCGACGAGGCCGGGCGGCTCCTGGATGAGCTCGAGGATCTCTACGGCGTCCTGGTGACCATGGACTATCCGGACGCGGTCACCATGAACCTCCGTCGCTCGACGGACGTCGCCCGATCCTTGATCGAGAAGACGCGCGGCGACCTGTCGGTGGCGGTCGTGGCACGGGACCTCCGCGACGCCCTCGACGAGCACGCTCGCCATCTGCGCGAGGACCGCTGACGACCGGAGGCGTCGGAGCGCTCTGCTACGCTGCTAGCCGTTCAGGGGGGTGTAGCTCAGCCCGGTAGAGCACTGCCTTCGCACGGCAGGGGTCAGGGGTTCAAATCCCCTCACCTCCACCCAGCCGACCTGCCTCCGGCGTCATGGGTGCTGGCCCCTGCCGACGTCTGGCTAGACCGTGGCGGTTCCCTCGACGCCCAGGACGCCCTTCAGCGCCTCGATCATGCCCAGGTGGCGTGAGGCATGGGTGAGGTGCCACCCGAAGTGGTCGATCACGACCCAACCGCCCTCGTCGTAGAAGTCCTCGGTCGGCAGGAGGGATTCGTCGAGCTCGACGCCGCCGAAGACCTCCTCCGCGGCGGCGAACGCCTCGCGGGCGTAGGACGTGACCGCGTCCCTGCCAGGGAGCGGGAGCGCGGCGGAGGCGTCGTCGTCGAGGCCCATCCCGGTGGCCTCCCCGCCGAGCGCGTCTCCGAGCCTCCACGCATCAGCGAGCCCCCGGGCGTCCCAGAACTGCTCCCGCCCGGCGAACCGCGCCAGCTCCGGCGCGAACGTCCCGAACCGCGCCTGGAACGCGTCGGCCCATCGTGCCGTGTGCCAGAGGTGGAACGCGATCGAGGGTGCTTTGGCGCCGGGCCGAGCCCCGAACACCTCCTCGTCGAGGCCCTCGACCGCCGCCAGCATCGCGCCGTGGATGAAGGAGACCCTGCCGGCGAGGCTCTCGACGACCGCTTCGGCCATGTCGCTGCTCCCTTCCTCAACGGGGACCCTACGCGGTCGCCGACCGCGCGGTCGAGAGGGCATGTTCTCGGCGTCCCGGCCCCTGCTCCTCCCGGACCGGTGGGACGGCGGCGCTCCACTCAGGTGATCAACGCGAAGGTCTGCTCGTACTCACGTCCGCCGTGCAGCGACCGCACGCGCATCGATCCCCGAGCGTCTTCATAGAGGCCGGTCCCGCCCGTCACGGCGAACGTCGTGTCGTGCGTGTCCGAGAAGGGCCCCTCCACCGTGATCTGACCGCCGGCGAGCGAGGTGGTCCACCAGCACTCCCACGTCCCGGCGCGTGGGTCCTCGCGGACGCACTGACCCTGGTTCCTGCCGACGGGCCTGCTGTCGGTCGCGTCGAACACGCGGTTGTGGAAGGTCAGGACGTCGCCCGCGGAGTCCCCCTTCGTCCCGATGTCGGCGACCTCATCTGTCGTCGAATGTTCGATGATCGTGAGCGCCGACCGGCCCGACCGGCCCGTCGCGCCGGTCGACGCGCGCGCCATCCCCAGACCGAGTACGAGCGTCGCCGACACCAGGAGGAGCAACGGACGCGTGATCCCGGAGCGGGCGCTCATCGCACGCTCCCCGTCAACGGGACCGTCAGGTGTCGGGGCACGTGGCCCGGTCCCTGGATCCCCGGGTCGCTGAACACCGCAGGGTTCGGTGCCTCCAGCGGCACCCTGGTCGTCTCGACCCGGCCCAGTCCGAACCCCGTTAGGAGCCCGATCAACAGCGCCAGGACGACGACGACGGCCCTGGGCCCGCCCACTTCCCGCGAACCGTGGGCCCCGATGGATCGCTCGATCACGCTCATCGCGCGCCTCCTCGCGGTCGCACCGTGCGACCTCCAGGGGCGACGGTAGACACGGGCCGGCCCTCGGGAATCAGGGAAGCACCCTATGAGGTGCGCGGGGAACCCTACGACGGTGGTGGACCGGCGTTCGTGTCGCCGGGATCGAGCGCGGCGCGCAGGTCCCCCCGCGAGGTGATCCCCAGTTTGCGGTAGACACGCGACAGGTTGGCCTCGACCGTCTTGAGGCTCACGAACAACTGGTCCGCCACCTGACGATTCGTGCGTCCCGCCATCGCCAGTTCGGCGATCCTCCGTTCCGTGGGCGTGAGACCTCCGGCCGGCGACGGCGCACCTCCCGCCCGCTCGAGCTCGGAGCCCGCCCGCTCCGCCCACAGCGCGGCCCCCAACGATCCGAAGATGCGCAGCGACTCTCCGATCGACTCCCGCGCGGACCCCCGTCGTTTGGCTCGGCGCTCCACCTCTCCCTTCACGAGCAGCGTTCGAGCGAACTCGAAGGGCTGCGCGAGACGATCGTGCGCGACGATCGCGTCATCCAGCGCTCGGAGCGCTCCCGCCGGATCGCCTCGGGCACCCGCGATGAGACCGCGGCATCGAGCCGCCGTCGCGAGCGCCCAGGGGCGATCGGAGAACCGCGCGCGGTTCGTCAATCCGGCGAGGGTCTCGTCGGCTTCATCGAGCAGCCCGAGCGCTACCAACGTCTCGATCTCGTCGGGGATGCAAGGGATGACCGCCGGCTCGGCCGGGCTCATGAGGGCGAGGTATCGCACGACCGGCTGCAGGTGTCCATGCGCTCGTTGATGGTCCGAGACGGACAGCGCGAGGAATCCGAGCACGGCTCGGTTCCAATGGGCGTTGAACGTGTCGTCGTTCGCGAGCGCCCGTTCGAGGCCCTCGGTCGCCATCCGGCTGGCCCGCGCAGTCTGCCCGAGATGGGCTGCCGCATACGCCTGATTGAACAACGCGACATGGCTCTGGGTCGCGGTCTGACCGGACTCGATCACGGTCTCCATCGCCTCCGCAGCGTGGTCGGCCGCCGTCTGCCACCGTCCGGATCTGCACTCGAGTTCGGCCAGATAGCACAGCACCTCCTGACGCACGGTGTACATGGAATGGGCCTCGTACTCGGCCAACTCGCGCTCGAACAACGCCCGGGCCGCGTCCAGGTCTCCCGCCCACATCGATTGCAGTCCGAGGATCGAGCGCGGCGTGGTGTACACGGAGGCCTCGGTCCACGACCCGGCTTCCATCCCGACGTCTTGGAGCTTCAAGGCCTCGGACAGCTCCTCACCGGCCGGCCGGCCCAGCAGGAACTCCACCATGGAGAACGTCGCCAGCGCATCGGCTCGGGTCGCGGCCCCGACGTCCCCGTTCGCGTGCTCGACCGAACGGCGCGCGTGCTCTGCCGCCGCCGCGAGATCGCCTTGGTACATGTCGACCCACGCGATCCCCTGATGGATCCCGCTCAGGAGCCCGTCGTCGCCGAGCGCCTCGGGGAGCGCTCGAACGAGCGGCTCCCTCACGCCCCGCTCGAGGTTCATCCAGCTCATGGAGGACAGGCGGAACAGGATCTCGGCGCGCCCTGGGCCGGGAGACGACGTCTCGATCGCCTCTTCCAACAGCGCGATCGCGCGCATCGCGTCCCCCGCGTCGAAGTGGTACTCGGCGGCTTCGAGTCGTCGGTGCCGGATCGCCGCCACGTCCTCGACCGGCGTGAGGCGGACGGCCAGTTCACCCAACTCGGCCGCGGCGTCGGGCGCACCACGTGCTCGCGCGTGGCGAGCTGCCGCGTCGAGCGCCTGGGCGACCTCGCGATCCGGTTTCGTGATCGCGAGGGCGAGGTGTCGGGCGCGCTCCTCGGGCTCCGTGATGAGCTCCGCGAGGCGAGCATGGAGCTCCCTCCTGGCTTGCGGCGTGGCGGACGAGTAGACCGTCGACCCGAGCAGGGGATGGGTGAAACGGATCCGCCCGCCATCCCGCAGGATGACACCGGCCTCCTCCGCCTTGGCCAATCCCGCGACCGCGCGATCCCTCCGCCCCGCCGCCGCGGCAAGCACGAGGTCCTCGGTGGGTCGCGTGGTCGCCGCGATCGGGAGGAGGGCATGCGTGGCGGACGCGGGAAGGGCGGCGATGCGCGCGCCGAGGAGTTGTTGCAGGGTGTCCGGGACCGGAAGCGGGGCGGCCGGATCGGTCGCGGCTCCCTGGCGAAGGAGCGCCCTGGCGAGCTCCAGCACGTAGAAGGGGTTCCCCCCGGACGTCGCGTGGAGTCGCAGGACCAGCGGGCGCGGCAGGTCCGATCCGAGGTGCTCGCGGATCAGGGCGGCGACGTCCGCGGCCGCCATCGGACCGACGTGCACGCGTTCGTCGAGCCCTGAAGGGAGCGCGTTGGCGAGGTCGACGGGGATCTGGAGTCCGGTCCGTGCGGAGGAGAGGATCCCGACTCGTTCGTCCGTGAGTCGACGGATCGCGAAGCCCAAGACGCGCGCGGACGACTGATCGATCCAGTGCACGTCGTCGATCGCGATCACGACCGGTGTCGATGCGGCGAGGGTTCGGACGACGCTCAGCGCCGCCAGGGACACGGCGTGCTGGTCGGGGGGAACGCCCCCCGCGTCGGCCCTCACCAGGGCGACCTCGAGGGCTCGTCGCTGGGGAGCGGCCAGGTGCGGGAGGACCTCCTCGAGCGTCGCGGACAACAGGTCTGCGAGCGCGGCGTAGGAGAAGGTGGTCTCCGCTTGGACGGGGCGCGTGGTGAGGACCGCGTACCCCGATGCGAGCGCCCGTTCGCTCGCCTCGCGCCACAGCGTGGTCTTGCCGATCCCGGCCTCGCCCTCGAGGAGCAGACCGGTGGGACCGTCCGGGATGCGGTCGATGAACCCCACCACGTCGACCAGCTCCCGCTCCCGGCCCAAGACGTGGCTGCTCGTTCCAGGCATGCGCCGCCCTTCGTTCCTCTGCGCATCGCGATCGTACGCGAGTCGTCCCCGTGCGGCGCTTCGGGGCGTCGAGCCGCCCGGCCGGGGCCACGTGTCCGCGTCCGCGCCGCTAGGCTTCGGGGATGTCTGCGCCCACTCCCGACCTGATCCGCTCGGTGCCCAAGGCGCTCCTGCACGATCACCTCGACGGGGGCCTGCGTCCGCGCACGATCGTGGAGCTGGCCGAGGAGACCGGCTACGCCGGCCTCCCCGCGACCGATCCGGAGGAACTGGCTGCCTGGGTGCGGCGCGGAGCCGACCGCAAGGACCTCGTCCTGTACCTGGAGACCTTCGTCCACACGGTGGGCGTGATGCAGACGGCGGGGGCGATCCGCCGCGTGGCGCGGGAGTGCGGGGAGGATCTCGCCGACGACGGCGTGGTCTACGCGGAGGTGCGGTTCGCTCCGGAGCAGCACCTCGAGATGGGATTGACCCTCGACGACGTGGTCGCGGCGGTGCAGGAGGGGTTCGCCGAGGCGATGGCGAGCCGGCCGGCGATCCTGCTCCGCACCATCCTCACGTCGCTGCGGACCGCCGCGCACTCGCTGGAGATCGCCGACCTCGCGATCGCCTGGCGCGACCGCGGCGTGGTGGGGTTCGACATCGCGGGCGCGGAGGCCGGATACCCGCCGACCCGGCACCTCGCCGCGTTCGAGCGCGTGCGCGGCGCCAACTTCCACCTCACGATCCATGCCGGCGAGGCGTTCGGGCTCCCCTCCATCTGGGAGGCGCTGCAGCTGTGCGGCGCCGAGCGGCTGGGCCACGGCGTGCGGATCATGGACGACATCGAGGTCGACGCCGACGGTCGCGCCACGCTTGGTCCGCTCGCATCGCTGGTGCGTGACCGACGCATCCCGCTCGAGCTCTGCCCGACGTCCAACGTCCACAGCGGCGCCGCGGCGTCGATCGCGGAGCATCCGATCGGCGTGCTCGCGGATCTCCGGTTCCGCGTGACGCTGAACACCGACAACCGTCTGATGTCGGACACGTCGCCGTCGAAGGAGATGGCACAGGTCGTCGAGGCGTTCGGGTGGGGGTGGGATCGCCTCGAGTGGCTCACCGTGAACGCCCTCAAGTCTTCGTTCCTCGGCTTCGACGAACGCGGCCGCCTGATCGAGGACGTCGTGAAGCCCGCGTATCGAGCGCTCCGGTAGCCTTGGGCCGTGCGAACGCCCGTGGATGAGCGGACGTGGTGGGCCCGGCCCGGACTCGAGGTCCGGCAGGGGCGTCTGGTCGTGGCCGGGCGCGATGCCGAGGAACTCGCGCGAACCCACGGGACCCCGTTGTACGTGTATGACCTCATGCGGGTGCAGGAGCAGGCGCGGGCCCTGCAGGAAGCCATCGTCGGCGCCGGGCTCGACGGGCTCGTCCGGCTCGCCCTGAAGGCCCAGCGGGAGCCCGATCTGCTCACGTTCGTCCGTGAGCTGGGGGCGCCGGGCGCCCCGGGGTCGGTGGCGATGGACGTGTGCTCCCCGGGCGAGATCCGCTGGGCCTTGGATCACGGGTGGCAGCCCGCGGAGATCAGCTACACGGGCACCAACGTGTCCGAGCGCGATCTCGACGAGATCCTCGGGACGGGCGTGCACCTGAACGTGGATCTCCTCTCCCAGCTCGCGCGGGTGGGTCGCCGGGCGCCGGGCACGCGCGTAGGCATCCGGGTGAACCCGCGGATCGGGGCCTCGCGCGACGGCGACGGCGCCACCTTGTACACGGGTCCGCGCCCGACGAAGTTCGGCATCCTGCCGGAGGGCCTCGAGGAGGCGGTCGCGATCGCGCGGTCGTACGACCTCACCATCGACACCGTGCATCTGCACGTCGGCGACGGCTACCTCACCGACGGCCTCCCGGTCTTCGAAGAGACGGTCCGGCGCGTGGCCGCGATGGTGCGGACGCTGCGCGACGCCGGCTGTCCGATCCGAGAGGTGAACACGGGAGGCGGGCTCGGCGTGCCGCAGCATCCGCGCGATGCGCCGCTCGACCTGGAGGCATGGGCCGCGATCCTGGCACGCCATCTCGGGCCGTTGGACGTGCTCGTGACCACAGAGCCCGGCGACTTCCTCGTGAAGGAGTGTGGGGTGCACCTGGCGGAGGTCGTGACCTGCGAGGACCGCGACGGCCATCCGTTCGTCGGCCTGAACACGGGGTGGAACGCGCTGGGGGAGCGCTTCGTGTACAAGTCGCTGCTCGATCTCGTGCTCTGCCGCGCCGCCGACGCGGAGCCCACCGCGCGCGTCACGATCACCGGCAACATCAACGAGGGCGACGACCTGTACGCGGAGGACTACCCCTTCCCCGACGTGCGCGAGGGTGACATCGTGGCGGCCATCAACGTCGGGAGCTACAACGCGTCCATGACCTCGGCGCATTGCCTGCGCGAGCCGTCGGGTTCGATCTGCTTCGGGGACCGGCGATGACGCATGCGTGGCGCCCACCCGTGGCCTCCCAGTGGCACATGATCACGCAGCTCGAGGACGGTGTGACGCGGCTGACGGAGCCGCACATCGACAGGATGCTCGAGTCCAACGCGTGGCTCGTGCGCGGGCGCGACGCCGACCTCCTCGTCGACACCCTCAACGGGATCGGTCCGCTGCGCCCGGCGGTGGAGCCCTTGACGGAGGGTCGCCCGGTGGTGGCCGTCGTCACCCACGGGCACTTCGATCACGTGGGGGGCCTGCACGAGTTCGACGACCGGCGGGGTCACGTCGAGGACGCCGACGAGATCCGGTCGCCCTTCCCGATGCGGCTGCATCAGGACGACTTCCCCGAGGGCACGGAGGAGATGTTCGCCTTCTACGGGTACCCGGTGCCCCGCATGGCGGTGTCGGCCCTGCCCTCCGAGGGGTTCGACACCGAAGCGTGGGTGAGCCCCGGCGCCGAGCTCACCCGACCCGTCGCGGACGGCGACGTGATCGATCTCGGCGATCGCCGGTTCGAGGTGCTCCACGTCCCGGGCCACTCACCCGGCTCCATCGCCCTGTGGGAGGCCGAGCGAGGGCTCCTGTTCTCCGGCGACACGCTCTACCTCGACGATCCCGTCTCCTTCGACGACCGAGAGGCAGGGGCTGCGTCCGTCGCCCGCCTGCGCGACCTGCCGGTGAAGCGGGTCCTGCCCGGGCACAACAGCTCGTTCCTCGCGCACCAGTACGAGGAGGCCCTGGCGAATGCCGAGCGCGGCCTCGAGACCGGCGGCTGACGCGACCGCCGCGCGCCGGAGGATATGCTCCGCGCCATGTCCGCACCCGAAGCGCTCACCGTCGTCCGTGCCGGCCGTCTGATCGACACCGAGGCCGGTGAGGTCCGCACCGACCAGGCCATCGTGATCCGTGGCGACCGGGTGGAGGGCCTCGTGCCGTTCGGCGACATGGTGCCGCAGGCCGAGCGGACGATCGACCTCACGACCCACACCGTGCTCCCGGGGCTGATCGACATGCACGCGCACATGGTGGGCAACGTGGAAGGGAGCGAGGGCTACGCCGCCCTGGTCGTGCGCACGCCCGCGCAGGAGGCCCTCGTCGGCGTGCGCAACGCCCGGGACACCCTGATGGCGGGGTTCACGACGGTCCGCGACGTGGGCACCTTCCGCGCCTTCGTCGACGTGGCGCTCCGCGAGGCGATCGACGAGGGATGGACCCCCGGGCCGCGGATGCGCTGCGCCGGTGCGTACGTGACGTCCTCGCTCGGGGGTGGCGACATCCCTAACCTCGCGGTCGACGTCGACGAGCGCCTCCCGCGGGATCTGCGCTTCGGCGTGGCGAACTCCGTCGACGAGGTCCGCAAGGTGGTGCGGGAGATCCTGCACCGTGCCGACTTCATCAAGGTGATCGCGACCGGCGCCGTGCTCACCGAGGGCACCGACCCCGGTGCGCCCGAGTTCAGCGAGGCGGAGATCCGGGCGGCGGTGGAGGAGGCGGCCCTGTACGGCACGTTCGTGGCGGCGCACGCCCACGGCGCGGAGGGCATCAAGCGCGCGGTGCGCGCGGGCGTGCGCACGATCGAACACGGCTCGCTCCTCGACGACGAGGGGATCGCGTTGATGCTCGAGCATGGCACCTGCCTGGTGCCGGACATCTACTGCGGTGACTGGATCGCCGAGACGGGGCGCGCCGAGGGATGGCCCGAGGAGTCCCTGCGCAAGAACGACGAGACGACGGCCGCCCAGCGAGAGGGCTTCACGAAGGCGTTGCAGGCGGGCGTGAAGATCGCGTACGGCACGGATTCGGGCGTGTACCCGCATCGCTACGTGGGGCGGCAGTTCGCGTACATGGTGCGCCACGGCATGACACCGATGCAGGCGATCCAGAGCGCGACGGTCGTCGCCGCCGAGGTGCTGGACCACCCGGCCGTGGGCGTCGTCGCGTCCGGCCGCTTCGCGGACCTCGTGGCGGTCCCCGGCGACCCGCTCGAGGACATCATGACGCTGGAGGACATCCCGTTCGTGATGAAGGGCGGCGAGGTCGTGAAGGGCGCCTGACTCCGGTCCACCGGACCGATCCGTCGGCCCGACCTACGTACCCGGGATGTGGACGAGCAGGAGCTGGCCGCCCTCACCGCGGCCCGAGTCGATCCGCAGGTCCAGCCCCTGCTGCGCCACCTTCGTGTGGTGGGCCTCGACGTCCAGGAGCCACCAGCCCTGACCGAAGAAGTCGCTCACATCCACGACCCCGCTGGACTCCCATGCTCCGCGGCCGCCTGCGCGCTTGATGGCGCCCGCCGTCGGGTCGGTGCGGGCGACCGGCGTGAGGGTGTGCGCGGCCAGGTCGTAGACGAGCACCCGGTTGTAGCCGGAGTGGGGCGCGTTGCGGTCCTCCTGGATCACCAGGGCGCGGTCGCTGATGCCGAGGTTGTCGGGGTTCCGCAGCGCATCGCCGTGGTCACCGTCGAGGACGACCCGGAGCGTGGCGCGCGTGGGATGGGACGGATCCATCGTCAGGCGGTAGATGCGGCCGTGCTGCGTCTCCTGTCCGTAGGAGCCGGTGTCGGAGAAGTAGACGACGCCGGGGTGGGCAGGGTCGGGTTGCGCGTCCTCGATCCGGCTGAAGTCCATCGCGTGGAGGCGCTGCGCCGCCGCCTCGAGTCCGACGCCGGAGAGCGCGCCCGCGTGCGGGATCGTGACGAAGTGGCCGCGCAACGCCTGGCCCTTGGCGATGTCCGCCGGCGACGGGTCGCCGTCGAGGCGCCGGTCGGGCACCCAGGTGCGGAACGTGCCCCGCGCGGCGACCGCGTGCGCGAAGCTGTCGGAGAAGTAGCCGTAGATCTGGGACCGGGGCGCGCGCGCGTCTTCGGAGAGGAAGAACGCCGCCCGCGACATCCCCGGGACCTGGATGACCTGCTCGTGGCTGATCCGGCCGAACTGTCGGAGCTGGTGCACGCGCTCGGTGACCGCGTTCACCCCGATCGCCATCCCCTCCTTCTTGGTCGCGGGCCACTCCTCGCCCGTGAAATACCAGGGCGTGCCCGCCACCGACCCCATCGATCCAGAGCAGAACCACTCGTAGCCTTCGGTGCCGTCGACGACGTATCCGGCGCCCACCACCTCGCCCGAGGGGTTCAGGGCGATGTGGGAGATGCGCGCGTCCGATGGGTCCCCGTAGCGGGCGGAGAGCTCGTGGTTGACGAAGACCTCGAGGCGTCCTGCCGCGCTGCGGTAGACGCCGATCCCGTCGGGGACGCCGGTGAACTGGAACCGGTCCTTCGCGCCATGCACGACGTCGCCGGCCGTGAGGATCGGGGTGATCGTCAGGCCCCCCGTCAGCGCCACGAGCTCGGCTCCGGCCGAGGTGATGAACGGCTTCCTGTCGGCGGAGGGTGCGGCGAGGGCCGCGGGCGAGGCGACACCTCCGATCAGCACGGCGGCGATCAGCGAGGTGACGGTGCGCTTCATCGGGGCTCCCTCCCAAGGGTTCGTGGGGGGAGCCTAGCCCGTGCTCGGCCGGCCGCGCCAATCGGGATACGGGCGCGGACCGCATCTGGGAACATCGGTTGGAGACCCTTCGCATCGGAAGGACGTGAACGCCATGACCGAGCAGGCCCCGCTCTCCGCCGAGGAGGTCGTCGCCCTCTCCCGCCGGTACACGCTCTACGACTGGCAGGCCCAGGCCAAGGTGATGCCCCTTCCGGTGGAGCGCGCCGAGGGCGTGTACTTCACCACCACCGACGGCACCCGCTACCTCGACTTCAACTCCCAGTTGATGGGCGTGAACATCGGTCACGGTGACAAGCGCGTGCTGGACGCGATCGCGAAACAGGCGGAGACGCTCCCCTACATCTCGCCGTTCATGGCCTACGAGACGCGCGCGCGCCTGGGGGAGAAGCTGGCGAGCCTCTGGCCGGGGACGATGGAGAAGACGTTCTTCACGCTCGGGGGCGCGGAGACCAACGAGAACGCGATCCGGATCGCGCGCGCGTACACGGGTCGCCAGAAGATCATGGCCCGCTACCGCTCGTACCACGGCGCCACGTATGCCACGATCAACCTGACGGGAGACCCGCGCCGGTGGGCCAACCAGGAGCCCCCGATGCCGGGTGTGGTGCACGTCCTGGACCCCTACCACGGCACCGCGCGTGGGACCGACGACGCGGAGACCTCGCTCGCGCTCCTGCGGGAGACGATCGAGCTGGAAGGCCCGGAGACGATCGCGGCCTTCATCCTCGAGCCCGTAACCGGGACCAACGGGATCCTGATCCCGCCCGAGGGCTACATGCAGGGCGTGCGCGAGCTCTGCACCGAGTTCGGCATCGTGATGATCGCCGACGAGGTGATGTGTGGGTTCGGGCGCACGGGGGAGTGGTTCGCGGTGAACCACTGGGACGTGGTGCCCGACCTGATGTCCACCGCGAAGGGCCTCACCTCCTCCTACCTGCCGCTCGGCGCACTCGCGATCAGCCCCGAGATCGCCGGGTTCTTCGACGAACACGTCTTCTGGGGCGGGCTCACCTACAACTCGCACCCGCTCGGGTGCGCCGCCGCGCTGGCCGCGATCGGCGTCCTGGAGGAAGATGACCTCGTCGGCAACGCCAAGCGGCTGGGCGAGGAGATGCACCGCCACCACGTCGAGCTCGCCGCGAAGCATCCCAGCGTGGGTCGCTACCGCAACCTCGGGCTGTTCGGGATCCTGGAGCTCGTGAAGGACCGGGTGACGATGGAGCCCCTCAGCCCCTTCAACGTCTTGAACGAGACGATGGCGTCGATCAACCGGGCGCTGCTGGACCGGGGCCTCTTCACGATGGTGCGGTTCAACGGCATCATGACCAACCCGCCCCTGTCGATCACGGCGGAGCAGCTGCAGGACGGCTTCGCGATCATCGACGAGGTGCTGGAGATCGCGGACCGCGCGATCGGTTGAGGATCGGGGTCAGGCCGGTGCGGCCGCCCAACGCTCGGCCCATCCCGCCAGCTCTTCCATCACGTTCGAGAGGTCGCGGCCGCGCTCTGTGAGGCCGTACGTGATCCGCACGGGGGTGTCGGGCGTGACCGTCCTCGTCACGATGCCCTCCGCCTCGAGCTCCTTCAGGCGCTCGGACAGCAGGGCATCGGAGATCTGGGGGATGGACGCCTTCAGGTCGGAGAACCGATCCACACCCGCGAGCAGCACGCGCACGATCTGCGGGTTCCATCGCTTCGCCACGAGCTCGGCGGCTCGCTGGAAGTGCTCACAGATCGGGGCTTCTTCGGCCATGGGCTGCATCCTACGTCGTCGGCATCTAGGTACGGGAAGATAAGAAGCTTGGGAATACAGAGTACCTTCGGTTCTGTTAGTGCCTATGTCGAGTCGCCGCGAGGGGCGGGGACCGCGGAGCGAAGGAGGACCACCTGATGGCCCAAGCAGTGCGCGAGATCGAGGGCGTGGAGCTGCCGCCCGCCGGGAAGTACGAGCTGGACATCACCCACACGCAGGTCGAGTTCGTGGCGCGTCACATGCTCACGAAGCTGCGAGGCCGCTTCACCGAGTTCGAGGGCACGATCGTCGTCGGGGACGACCTGGACAGCTCCTCGGTCGAGGTCGAGATCAAGGCCGAGAGCGTGCAGACGAACACCGAGCAGCGCGACGACCACCTGCGCGGCGTCGACTTCTTCGAGGTGGAGTCGTTCCCGGTGCTGACGTTCGCGAGCACCGGCATCCGCCACACGGGCGGGAACGCGTTCGAGCTGGACGGGAACCTCACCGTGAAGGGGACCACCAAGCCGGTCACCCTGAAGGGCGAGTACCTCGGATGGGGCCAGGACCCCTACGGCAACACCATCTTCTCCGCGTCGGTCGCCACGGAGATCAACCGTGAGGACTGGGACCTGACCTGGAACGTCGCGGTCGAGACCGGCGGCTTCCTGGTGGGCAAGAAGGTCGGCATCGAGATCGACGTCGAGGCCCGCAAGGTCGGCTGAGGTCTCCCCCTCACCGCGCGGTCGAAGGAGGCCGGCCCCTCGGGGGTCGGCCTCCGCCGTTGCGGGGCGCCCTTACTGCATGCGTCCACCCCTTTTCAAGGCTGGACCGAACACGCTCCATGAGGCAGGATGCGCCCGCCATGTGTCGCGACCCCGTCCGCGGGTCGCGCGGGAGGAGGTTGCATGTCTGAGAACCGTAGTGGCATGGCGGTGGGCTTCACGTTCTTCGCCGCGGTCATGATGATCATGATCGGCATGTTCCACGCGATCGCGGGGCTCGCCGCGATCGTCCACGACGCCTTCTACACAACGCCGGCGGAGTACCTGTTCAACTGGAACCCGTCGACGTGGGGGTGGATCCACCTGATCCTCGGGATCGTCGTGCTGCTCGCCGGATTCGGGTTGTTCACCGGCGCCGTGTGGGCGCGCACGGTGGGCGTGATCATCGCGCTCATCAGCGCGGTCGTGAGCTTCGCGTGGCTGCCGTACTACCCGATCTTCGCGATCGTGCTGATCGCGATCGCGGTGATCATCATCTGGGCGCTCACGGCGCACGGGCGGGACATCACGAGCGACGCGATGTGATCGAGCGTCACGGGACGGGCCGGGCGCCGTTGGCGCCCGGCTCGTACCACGCCAGCTCGAAGAGCCGCTCGTAAGCGACGACCACGTCGCCGGCCACCCACAGGTCCGCGGTCCATCCGGACGCGACGTCGGTGAACCGCCAACGATCCGCCTCGAACTCGACCCGCGGGCGTCGCCACGGTCTCGAGGCCCAGGCGCTCGTAATGCTGCCGGACCCGCGAAGGGGTGAGCGTGATGGGCTCCAGGTAGACCACGTCGATCTCCGCCGTATCGTCCAGGCGCCGAACCGTGATCGCGTTCGTGGCCGGCGTGAAGTAGTCGAGGTGGTCCTTCGGGGCCGAACGCGATCTCGATCTCCCGCCGGTCGCGATAGCCGGTCAGCGCGTCGCCACGAGGCTCGAGCAGGATGTCGTGGTCGCCGGTGTCGATCCGGACCCGCGCGATGCGCCAGTGCGCATCGACGGCGACATCCACGATCTCGTGGTGATCGGTCTGGACCTCGCTGAAGTACCGCCATCCCATGGGCCCGGGGGCGCAGCGGAACTCCTCGGTCCCGACGGGCGCGCCGTCGTCGCCGAGCACGGTGTAGCGACCGAGCGGCATCTCCGCAGCCTAGCGGGGTAGCATCGCCCCCATGCGCGTGGCCGTCTGTCAGATGCACTCGGGCGACGACGTCGCGGCCAACGTCCAGGCGGCGGAGGCGCTGCTGCGCGAGGCGGCTGCGGGCGGCGCCGATCTCGCCGCGTTGCCCGAGTACTTCGGGTACCTCGGGCCCTCGGCTCGGCGCAGGGAGCTCGCGGAGCCTGTTCCGGGCCCCGCGACCGATCGCCTCGCGCGCATCGCCCGCGAGCTCGGCATCTGGGTGCTGGGCGGCACCGTCCTCGAGCTTGACGATGGCCGCGTCTACGACACGTCGCTCCTGTTCGATCGGGCGGGTGAGACCGTCGCTCGCTACCGCAAGATCCACCTGTACGACGTGGACCTGCCGGGGCAGCCGCCCATCCGCGAGTCCGCGGTCATCAGCGCCGGCGACGAGCTCGTGACGCATGAGACGGAGTTCGCTCGCGTGGGGTTGTCCGTCTGCTACGACGTGCGGTTCCCCGAGCTGTATCGGGGTCTGATGGCGATGGGTGCCGAGGTGCTCCTCGTGCCCGCGCAGTTCCAGCACGAGACCGGGAAGGATCATTGGCTCGTCCTCGTGCGTGCGCGCGCCATCGAGGACCAGTGCTTCGTGGTGGCGCCCGCCCAGTGCGGGCGCTTCGGCGATCCCGAGAAGGGTCGCCGTTCCTTCGGGCACAGCCTCGTGGTCGACCCGTGGGGTCGTGTGCTGGTCGAGGGCTCCGAGGACGAGCCGGGGGTCTGGTTCGCCGACCTCGACATGGCGGAGCTCCGCCGCATCCGGCAGGCGCTACCCGCGTTGCAGCACCGACGTCTGGGCATCAGCTGCTGATGAAGCGCGCGCTCCCCGGCGGGCTCGAGCTCGACGACGACCCGGCGCGCGTGGACGTGGACGTCGTGCATCGCTACCTCAGCGAGGAGTCCTACTGGGCGGCCGGGCGGACCCGCGAGACCGTCGAGGCGCTGCTGCAGGGGGCGGCGCGCGTGGTGGGTCTCTACGACGGCGCGGAGACGGTGGGCTTCTGCAGGATCGCGAGCGACGGCGCGACGTACGCGTTCCTCTTCGACGTCTTCGTCCTGCCCGCGTATCGGGGGCGCGGGCTCGGGGTTGCCCTCGTCCGCGAGGCGGTGGACGACGGACCCCACGCCGACCTGCCGTGGTTCCTGGGCACGCGCGACGCCCACGACCTGTATCGGCGCTTCGGCTTCGTCCCCCCGGACGACCGCCAGATGGTGCGGCCGGGCACCAAGCGGACCTAACGCGTCTCCTCCACGACCTCCTCCAGGTCCGCGCGCGTGTCGACGTCACGCGGCGCGGCGGCGTCGAGCGCCACCTCCTCCACCCACTCGGGGTGGCTCGCCATCAGCACGCGCGCTCCCACGTCGCCGTGGAGGTGGCCCGCCTCCGCGTAGATCTCCCGGGAGAGCAGCGCGGGCCCCGGCCCGTCGCGGAACGACGCCCGCACGATCTGGCTGCGGGTCTGCAGGAACCGTGTGATGAGCGCACGCACGACGTCGGCGTCCACCCCCGGCTGATCGGCCATCAGCACGACCGCCGCCTCGCTCTGCTCGTGCACCTCGTGCAGGGCGGCAGCGAGCGAGGTCGACTGACCCTTCGTGAACTCGGGGTTCCGTACGAACCGCCCCCCCGGTGGCAGGCGAAGGGCCGATTCCACCGCGTCGGCGTCGTGGCCCGTCACCACGACGAGCTCGTCCACGCCTGCTCCGGCCAGGGCGTCGATCGCGTGTTGGGCCAGGGGGCGCCCGCCAAGGTCCGCGAGCTGCTTGGTGCTGCCGAACCGGGAGCCCGTGCCCGCCGCGAGCACGATCCCGGAGATCACGTCAGGACTTCGGTGAGCGCCCGAAGAGCCGGGCGAAGAAGCCCTTGACGACCGCCCACATCGCGGAGAGCCCGAGGCCGATGCCCCCGACCGGCTTGGCCGCGGTGGGCGCGGGGCGCGGCGTGGTCGCGGCGGCGCTCTCCGCAGCTGCCGTCCCGCCCGGCGCGGCCTCGGCGGCGGCCTCCACCTTCATGCTGTCCTGGAGGCAGTCGGCGAACTGCTGCGTGAGCTTCTTGGAGATCTCCGGCAGCAGCCCGCGCGAGAGCTGGGCGGCCGCGCCCGTGAGGGTGATGTCGGCCGTCATCTTCACCGTGGTCTCGGCGTCCGTGGGGCCGGGCTCCAACCAGCTCGTGACGTTGGCGTTGGCGGCGCCCTTCCCCTTCTGCTCCATCCCCTTGGCGGTGAGGACGACGCGGTGCGCGTCGTCGTCGCGCTCGGTCATCTCGACCGTGCCGGCGAACGACATCCCCACCGGTCCGAACTTCGCCATCAGCTTGCCCTTCCAATGACGGTCGTCGACGACCTCGGTGAGCTCGGCGCCGGGCATGCACGGGGCGATCTTCTCGACGTCGAGGAGGTGGCTCCAGAGCATGTCGGTGGGCGCGGTGACGGTGAACGCGTTCTCGATCAGCATGGTCGGTCAGCCTATCGGGTCAGGAGGGGGCGGGTTCGAACTCCGCGGGCGCGGCCTCGAAACGGTCGAGGCACCCGGCGGAGCAGAAGTAGAAGGTGCGGCCTTCGTAGGTGCTGACGTAGCGCGCCGTCGCCACGTCGACGGTCATCCCGCACACGGGGTCGATGGCCTCGTGTCCCTCCTCGCCCGCGGAGATCGCGGCATCGGCCTCGAGCTCGCCGGCCGCGCGCAGCTGCACCAGTTCGGCGAGGATCGCGACCGCGATCTCCTGGTTCGGCAGGTGGCCGAGGTCGATCCCGGCGGGCGCGTGCACCCGCGCGAGCGCGTCCTCGGGGACCCCGCGGTCGCGCAGGTACCCCAGCACGGAGTCGGCGCGCTTGCGCGAGGCGATCAACCCGACGTAGGCGGCCGGCGAGGCCAACGCGCGCTGCAGGGCGTCCTCGTCGTAGTGACCCTGCGTGGCCACCACCACGAACGAGCGGTCGCCGACGTCCGCGGCGTCCATGTCGAGGGACGTGACGACGCGTTCCACGTCGGGATGATCCGCCGGGTCGCCGCCGTCGTCGATCACCACCGCGCGCCAACCGAGCGCGGCGGCCATCCCGGCGAGGGCGTCGACCGCCGGCGAGCGGCCCACGACCACGAGGTGCGGCGAAGGCAGGACGGGTTCCACGTACACCTCCAGTGCCCCCTCGCTCTGACACGCGATGGGGATCGTGACGACGCCCGCGCGCTGCTGGCCCTCGAGCTCGTCGGGCGTACCCAGGAAGAGCAGCTTCGGGATGCCTTCCTCCAGCGCGCGGAGGCCCTCCCGGATGACGGTGGGCTCGGCGCACGCGCCCCCGAGCCACCCGTGGATGCGCCGGTCCGCGGTGATCAGCGCGGTGGAGCCGGGCTTGCCCGAGGACGGTGCTCGGTTCCACACCACCGTGGCCAGCACGAACGGCTCACCCTCGCGCGACAGGCGCGCCGCCAACTCGAGGATGTCCGATCTCATGCCCTCTCCTGGGGGGCTACGCTCGGCCTGCGGCCTCGCTGCTTGAGCCCCCTTCCACCGTGGCAGGTCTTCCCCTTCATGCCTTGGCTTGGGCCTCCTGGATCGCGCCCCAGACCTTCGCGGAGGTGAGCGGCATGTCGATGTTCGTGACGCCCATCGGCCGCAGCGCGTCGATCACGGCGTTCACGTAGGCGGCGGGGGAGCCGACCGTCGGCGATTCGCCCACGCCCTTCGCCCCGATCGGGTGATGTGGGGAGGGCGTCACGGTCTCGCCCAGCTCGAACTTCGGGGTCTCCCACGCCGTGGGCAGCAGGTAGTCCGTGAAGTTCGCGCCGATGCAGTTCCCGTTCTCGTCGAACGTGATCAGCTGCATCTTCGCGATGCCGTAGCCCTCGGTGAGCCCGCCGTGGATCTGGCCCTCCACGATCATCGGGTTGATGCGCACGCCGCAGTCGTCGACGGCCACCATCCGGCGCACGTCCCATTCCCCGGTGTCGGCGTCGACCTCGACGGCCACCGCGTACGTCCCGAAGGGGAACGTCAGGTTGGGCGGGTCGTAGTAGTAGTTCGCCTCCAGGCCGGCCTCCATCCCGTCGGGGAAGTCCGTGTACGCGGCGAAGGCCACCTCCTGGATCGTCTTCACCTTGTCCGGCGCGCCCTTCACGGAGAACCTGCCGGCCTCGAACTCGATGTCCTCCTCAGAGACCTCCAGCAGGTGCGCGGCGAGCTTGCGCGCCTTCTCCCGGACCCGGCGCGTCACCATCGCCGTGGCCGCGCCCGAGACCGGCGTGGACCGCGACGCGTAGGTGCCGAGGCCGTACGGCGTGTTGTCCGTATCGCCGTGCATGACCTTGACGTCCTCCGGCTGGATCCCGATCTCCTCGGCCACGATCTGCGCGAACGTGGTCTCGTGGCCCTGGCCCTGCGTCTGCACGCTGATCTTGAGGATCGCCTTGCCCGTCGGGTGGATCCGCAACTCGGCGCCGTCGTTCATCTTCAGGCCGATGATGTCGTAGTCCTTGTGCGGACCCGCGCCCACGACCTCGGTGAAGGACGCGAGGCCGATCCCGTAGAGCTTGCCCTCGGCGCGCGCGGCCTCCTGCTCCTTGCGCAGCTCGGCGTAGCCGATCTTCTCGAGCGCCATGTCCATCGCGGCCTGGTAGTCGCCCGAGTCGTAGACGAACCCCGTCGCCGACGTGTACGGGAACTGGTCCTTCTCGATGAAGTTCTTCTTGCGGAAGTCGGCCGGGTCCATCCCGATCTCGTACGCGGCGTTCTGGACCAGGCGTTCGATCAGGTACGAGGCCTCCGTCACGCGGAACGAGCACCGGTACGCGACGCCGCCGGGCGCCTTGTTCGTGTACGCGCCGTCGGCCTCGACGTGGACGGCCGGCAGGTCGTAGGAGCCGCTCACGATGTGGAAGAGCCCCACCTTGAACTTGGAGGGCTGGGCGTCGGCGTGGAAGGCGCCCTCGTCCGCCAGGAGCGAGGCCCGCAGCCCGAGCATCGTCCCGTCGTCCTTCAGCGCCATCTCGCCGTGCATGTGGAAGTCGCGCGCGAAGCCGGTCGAGATCAGGTTCTCGGAGCGCTCCTCGATCCACTTCACCGGGTGCCCCAGCAGGAGCGAGGCCGCGGTGGCCACCACGTACCCCGGATACACGGGGACCTTGTTGCCGAACCCGCCGCCGATGTCCGGGGAAACGATGCGGATCTTCTCCTCCGGCAGGCCCGCCACCAGCGCGAACACCGTCCGGATCGCGTGCGGGGCCTGCGAGGTCATGTAGATCGTGGCCTGGCCGGTGGCCGGATTCACGTCCGCGACGCAGCCACACGTCTCCAGCGGGGCGGGATGGCAGCGCGGGTAGAACGTGTCGATCGAGACGACCTTGTCGGCCGCCGCGAAGGCCTTGTCTGTGGCCTCCTTGTCGCCGGTCTCCCAGTGGTAGATGTGGTTGTCCGCCTGGCCTTCCTTGTCCGTGCGGATCACCGGGGCGTCGGGCTCGAGCGCGCGCTGCGGTGTCACGACGGGCTCGAGCGGGTCGTAGTCGACCTCGATCAGCTCCAGCGCGTCCTTGGCGATGTAGGGGTCGGTGGCGATGACGGCCGCCACCTCCTGACCTTGGAACCGCACGGTGTCCGTGACGAGTACGGCCTCTGTGTCGCCCGAGAGCGTGGGCATCCACGCCAGGTTGTGCTGGGCCATCAGCTCGCCGGTCACCACGGCGATGACCCCCGGCAGGGCCGAGGCGGCCGCCGTGTCGATGCCGTTCAGCTTGGCGTGCGCGTACGGGCTGCGCAGGATGGCCATGTACAGCATCCCGGGCAGGTGCATGTCGTCGATGTAGTTGCCGGCGCCGCGGATGAAGCGGTCGTCCTCGACCCGGCGGACGCTGTGTCCCAGCCCGCGGATCGCTTCCGTCTCGGTGGCCATGCGGCTCCTCCTCTCAGGCGTTCGCGGCTTCGACGGCGGCGGGCGCTGCGCCCGCCTTCGCCTGGGCGGCGGCCTGGATCGCCTTCACGATGTTCATGTAGCCGGTGCAGCGGCAGATGTTCCCGGAGATGGCCCAGCGCACGTCGTCGTCGCTGGGATCGGGGTTCCGTTCGATCAGCGCCGCGCCCACCAGCATCATGCCGGGGGTGCAGTACCCGCACTGCAGGCCGTGGTGTTCCTTGAAGGCCGCCTGGACGGGATGGAGCTCCGCGCCCGCCATCAGGCCCTCGACCGTGGTGATCTCGCGGCCGTCCGCCTGGGCGGCGAACATCGTGCAGGACTTCACGGGCGTGCCCTCGAGCAGGACCGTGCAGGCGCCGCAGTTCGACGTGTCGCAGCCGATGTGGGTGCCTGTGAGTCCGAGCACCTCGCGGATCAGATGGACGAGCAGGAGCCGATCCTCGACGTCCGTCGCGTGCTCTGTCCCGTTGACGTTGACCTTGATCTCCATCGTCAGATCCCCCTCAGGCCGCGTTCGCCGTCTCGAGCGCGTGCGCGAGCCCGCGCCGCACGTACACGTCCACCATGTGCCGCTTGTACTCCTCGGGTCCCCGCACGTCCGACACGGGGTTCGCGGCGGCGGCCGCCAGCCGGCCTGCCTCCGCGAACGCCTCGTCGCCCGGCGCCGCGCCCGCGAGCGCGGCCTCGGCGTCGGTGGCCTGGATGTTCTTCAGACCGACCCCCGTGAGGCCGATGCCGGCGCGGCCGATCGATCCGTTCGAGAGCGTCAGCGAGACGGCCACGGCGACCGTGGCCCAGTCACCGACCTTCCGTTCGAGCTTGAGGTAGTCGCCGCCCGAGCGCGCGCCCGGCGTGGGCACGCGGATCTCGGTGAGCAGCTCGTTCGGTTCGATCGACGTGGTGAACGTGTCCACGAGGAACTCGGAGATCGGCACCTCGCGTTCGCCCCCGCTGCGCTTGAGCACGACGCTCGCATCGAGCGCGAGCATCACGGAGCCCAGGTCGCCGGCGGGGTCGGCATGGGCGAGCGACCCGCCGACCGTCCCGAGGTTGCGCACCAGCGGGTCGGCGATCTGCGGGACGGCGCGCGCGATCGTCGGGTACCGGCTCGAGATCAGATCGGACGCGATCACGTCGCGGTAGCGCGTCCGCGCACCGATCCGCAGGCTGCCGTCGCGCTCCTCGATCCCCTCGAGCCCGTCGACGTGGTTCACGTCCACGAGGTGCTCGGGGTTGGCGAAGCGGAGCTTCATCAAGGGGATGAGGCTCTGCCCGCCCGCGAGGACCTTGGCGTCCTCACCATGCGTTCCGAGGAGCGAGAGCGCCTCGTCGAGGGATCCTGCACGGTGGTACGTGAACCGTGAGGGCAACATCAGATCTCCCTTCCGAACAGGGATGGAACCAGGGCGACGCCGCAGAGAGCACGGGCGGGCGGCCGTCGGCGGCGCAGCGCGGAGGACGCAGGGGTAACGACGGTGCCGTTCAGATGGACCTCCCAAGCGTCTCGTCGCCCCGCATCGGGCGACCGCTTCGCGATTATCAGCACGGTTGGCGCGATAGGGCAACTCAATGGCGATGCTGTGAACCGACTACGATGCAGCGGATGCGCGGAGAGGGAACGGGGATGGAGGCGGGTGCGGGGGACGAGCTCGGCGTCGTCTCCCAGGGTCGATGGTACGTGCTCGCGGAAACCGAGGACGGGTACGGCATCTGGCGCTCGGGACAGCCGAGGAGCGATCCCGCTCTGGCGGCGTTCGCCGGAGATGCCGACGGCTTCGCGGACGCCGATCGGGAGTATCGCCGGCTCGATCACTGGATGCGGGTGCATCACCAACTTCCTCGCGTACTGAGCTGGATCGTCTTCGTCGCCGCCCCCATCTGGGTGCTGGCCACGAGCATCGACACGCTCTGGTCGTACCTGGCGACCGGAAGCAGCGGGCTCGGCTCGGGCCCGCCGGTGTGGGTCGGGGTGCTCGCGCAGTTCGCCCAGCCTTTGTGGGAGGGCGCCCTGGCGGTGATGTTGGCGCTGTGGTTGCTGCGTCGGGCACAGGAGCTCCGGCGCCATGCGTGAGGGACGCGTTCCTCGCGAGGGATGGCTCGCCGGTCTCGTCGGGGTCGGGGCGGTCGTCTCGGTGCTGAGCGCCCTCTTCATCTTCCTCTCCCTCGCGCGAGCGCTGCTCGGCCTCCCCCTCGGCGCCGATCTCCTCACCGCCGTGACCCTACTCAGGGGTCGGCTGGGCGGCCGGTTGCTCCCGATGGTGGCCGCGATGGGCATCGTCGGTTCCGCGACGGCGATGGGCGTGCTCGGGCTGATGGCCTCCATGCACCTCGCGCGGACGCTGCGCGCGGGAGCGCCGCCGCCCCGCTAACGGGCTTCGGCGCCCGGGCGCGGCCGGTCGTGGATCGGTCCGGGGCGCTCCTTCAGGAAGCCGCCGCGCCGCCCGCGGCGGACCGCCACGATCTCCGCCACGATCGAGCCCGCGATCTCCTCCGGGCCCTCGCTCCCAAGGTCGAGCCCCGCGGGACCGTGGATCCGCGCCCGCACCTCGTCGGTGATCTCGACACCCTCGTCGCGGAGCTCCATCAGGAGGCGCTCCGTCCGCGCGCCCGGGCCGAGCATCCCGATGTAGGCGGCCGGCGTGTCGACGAGCGCCCGCAGGTACTCCTTGTCCCGCAGGAAGTTGTGGGTCATCACCACCGCATAGGTGTGGTCGTCCACATCGGTGGCCTTCGCGACGTGCTCGGGGGCGTCCACCGGGACGAACCCCGCCGCTTCCGGGTAGCGGTCGGCGGTGAGGAAGGCCGGGCGGTCGTCGACCACCAACGCGTTCCAGCCGAGGCCGGCGGCGGCGCGCACGAGGGGGATCGCGTCGTGCCCGGCGCCGCAGACGAGCAGGCGCAGCGGCGGCTCCAGCACCTCGACGAACGCGCGGACGCCGCCGGGCAGGGTCCGGATCTCCGAACGCTCGAAGGCGAGCTGCTCGCCCGCGGCCGCGAGGGCCTCGACGTCGACGTCGGGGTCGCCCAGCGTGCCTTCGCTCGCGCCGTCGGGGCGCACGATCAGCCGGGCGCCGGGCTCCACGCCGGCGCGCCCGGACTCGAGCACGGTCACGACGCTGATCGGGCGCGCCTCCTCGAGGGCCATCCGCAGCGCCCCGGCCACCTGGGCGGCCTGCTCGGCCGGCTCGATGAACACCTCGATCGCCCCGTTGCACCCGAGCCCCAGACCCCACACGGCGTCGTCGTCGGCCGTGAGGTCCCATCCCGCGAGGCGCGCCGTGCCCTCCTCCATCACGACCCGCGCCACGTCGGCCACGTCGCCTTCCAGGCAGCCGCCGCTGATGTTGCCGATCGGGGCCCCGTCCTCGGGCACCAGGAGACGCGCGCCGGGGCGTCGGTACGTCGACCCACGCACGGCGACGATCGTGGCGAGCGCCATCCGCTCGCCCTTGGCCGAGAGCGACTCGATCGCCGCCAGCACGTCGCTGATCTCGCTCATACCGCGATGCTCGCACACGTTTGGCGCGAGCGTCCGCCGTCGCCTCCGGATCAGCCCGGCGCCATGCAGAACCCTCGGCGGACGGCCGCCGGCATGCGCGCGCAGATGCGGGATCGGGACGCGGATGTCCGAGCCGGCCCCGCCGGCGCGCGCGGCACGCCTCCCGGGATCGCAGGCGCCGGGCCCCACGAGGGATCGTAGGCATCCCATGGGAGCGAGACGGCGGTGAGCCCCGTCCCGTCGGCATCCACGATGAACAGGGAGTGACAGCAACCATCGGGATAGGCGCGGTCGGATTCGAACACGAGCCGGTCACCCCCGGGGGCATAGCTGGGCCCCGAGTCCGTGCTCGGGAACGGCGGATGGGTGACCCGCACGACGTCGGCGCTGTTCGCCGAGATCGTGTAGATGGACCCGAACGGACGATCGCCGTAGAGATCGCTGGCGAAGGCGATCCGTCGTCCGTCCGGTCGCCACTCCGGCGCGAAGGCCAGGAGAGCCCGGGCGCGTGATGCGGCGTTCGCCGCTCCCGTCGCGCCCGCGCCACGTAGATCGCCGACGTGACCCCTCCTTCGTGCCAGCGCTGGTACGCGAGTCGCGAGCCGTCCGGCGAGAGGCTGCCGTCGTTGAACGACGTCCCGCTGTTGGGCGTGATCGCGTGCTGATGGGTCCCGTCGACGCGGACCGCCGAGATCCCGCCGTCGCAATCGTCGCCCGCGCAGTCGGTGAAGAGCACCCACCGGCCGCCGGGGGAGAAGTGAGGCCAGAACGCCGCATGGTCGAGTTGCTCGTGCGTCAGGCGCCGCGCGTTCGACCCGTCGGCGTCGACGATCCAGATCTCGAACCGTCCGGAGGCGTCGCTGACATAGGCGAGGCGGGTGCCATCGGGGGACCAGGTCGGCTGGAAGGCGCCTCCCCCGCCGGCACGCGTCACGCGCCGGAGCGAGGACCCGTCTGGATCCGCGGTGTAGACCTGGCAGCGCCGCGCGCAATGCTCGAACGCGATCCGGGTTCCTCCCGCGGCCGCGGTCGGCCGACGCGGAGCGCCGGCCGCGTCCTCACCGGCCGAGAGGATCGCAGGCGCGATCGCCAGGAGATCGCGAGGATGAGGATCGAGAGCCGCTTCATCGCACGACCTCCCAGTCCGAGAAGGTTCCGCCGTCCGTCCCGTCGATCTCCGTCATCGGCCCGCCTCGGACGGAGAACGTGGCCAATCTGCCGCTCGGCTCGGCCAGCCCGACCAGGCGTCGGCCCGACGGTGAGAAGGCGGCGAACAGGGCGCCGGGCTCCACCGCGTGGAGGCCGCTCCCATCGGGATGCATCAGGAAGGTGGTGCCGTTGGCGGGATCGCCTGTCACCGCGATCCATCGGCCGTCGGGCGACCAGGACGGATCTCCCGCCGCCAGCGCCGGCGGACTGACCGGGTGGAGGTGATCCCCGTTCGCGTCCATCACGAAGACCCGGCCGTCGAACCCTCCGCGGTCGCTGGCGAACGCGATCCGGTTCCCGTCGGGGGAGACCGTCGGGCCGAGCTCGCCCGGGAAGGACCCGAACGGGCCGGTCCCGTCGTGCCAGAACCCGCGGGTCAGCTCGACGAGGTTCGTCCCATCCGCATCCATCCGTGCGATCCGGCAGGGATAGCCGGGGCCCTGATGGCATCGGACGAAGACGATCTGACCCGCCCGGCGCCCACGCGGGCGCGAAGTCGTCGTGCCCGGCGTCCCGACGGACGCGGCGGCGGTCGCTGCCGTCCGTCCGCATCAGCCAGAGGCTACTGCCGGTGGGCCCGTCCAGCACGAACGCGACATGGCCCCCGTCCGGCGAGAACGCCGGATCCCACGCCCCGCGCTCGGCGGAGTGCGTCAGCTGCCGAAGGCCGCTGCCGTTCGGATGGACCGTGAAGATCTGCGACACCTCGGCGCCGTAGCGCGTGTCGAAGACGATCAAGGATGACGTTCGATCGCGACCGTGATCCTTCGGTGAGGCGGTGGCCGGCGCCACCCCGATCACCACAGATGCCAGGATCGTCGCGAGCACGAAGCGCTTCGAGCGACGTTGCACGACATGCCTCCCTCCAGCTGAACACGCGGCGGGCGGACGCGGTCGGCGCGGCGATGGTCCGGGCGACTGTAGACCAGGAGGGTCTCGGTCGCCTAGTGCGTCCGCCGTAAGGCCGTCGGATCGCCGGAGCTAACGCCGGCGCCTTCCCCGGCCGATAGCGGAACGGATATGAGCGACACCTTCGCGTTCCGTGCGGTTCCGGTCCCACTGCGGCGTCGCGTTCGGCCCCGGGTGGTCAAGGCCGTGGCCGCCGCCGTCGTGGTGTCGATCGGCATGACCTGGTGCGCGCGGGTCGTGATCCAGAGCGAACGCGCGAGCTTCGCCCGTGCGGAGCGGCACGAGACCTCGGCGAACTTCGTGGACACCATCTCGGGCACGGCGCTCGAGCCCACGGCCGCCGCGGTCACGGTCTCCGCCGACGACCTCGACGCGCGTCGGACGGCCCGCGACGCCCTCGCGGCCGCGCGGAAGATCGCCGCCGGCCCCACCGCGTTCGTAGAGGCGGGTCCGCGTCAGCTCGCCAACGCGACACGCGGGCTGACCTTCACGGACGGCGCTTCCCCCGTGCCCACGGTCGTGAGCGTCGCCGCCACGGGGAGCGCATGGGCCGCGGCGGTGATGTCGAGCGGCGGACGCTGCTTCTACATCCGCATCGGGACCGGGGCCGGCATCACGTACGGGTCCTCCGTCCTGGACTGCACGGGCGTCGCCGCGCTCGAAGCTACCGATCGCACCTGGTAGCCGCGCTCGGTTCGCGCGTCTCCGCACGCAGGATTAGACTCCCGCCTCACCGAAGCCACGCATGCCCTGCACGTCCTGCGAAGGGAGGGGTTCGCCCGTGACGCACGTGTCCGTCAACGTCAACGGGGAGCAGCGAGAGGCCGACGTCGAGCCGCGCACGCTCCTCGTGTACTTCCTCCGAGAGACCCTCGGACTCACCGGAACCAACGTCGGATGCGACACCTCCTCGTGCGGCAGCTGCACGGTGCTGCTGGACGGGGAGTCCGTGAAGTCCTGCACCCTGCTGACGGCGCAGGCCGACGGCCGCGAGGTCACCACGATCGAGGCGATGGCTGACGGCGATCAGCTCCATCCGCTGCAGGAGGCGTTCCATCGCAACCACGGGCTGCAGTGCGGCTACTGCACGCCGGGCATGATCATGGCGGCCGCGAGCTACCTGAAGGAGAACCCCAACCCTACGGAGGAGGAGGTCCGCGAGTCGCTCGAGGGCAACCTCTGCCGCTGCACGGGCTATCAGAACATCGTGAAGTCGATCCTCGACGCCGCGGGTTCCATGAGCGGCGCGAAGGCCTGAGGGGGGACACCGATGGTCGCTACCGAACCGTTCATCGGCCGTGAGGTCCTCCGCAAGGAGGATCCCGACCTGCTCACCGGACAGGCGAGCTACGTCGACAACCAGACGATGCCGGGGATGCTCTGGATGGCCCTGGTCCGTCCGCCCTACGTCCACGCAACGGTCGACGCGATCGACACGGCCGCGGCGGAGGCCATGCCTGGGGTGGTCGGCGTCTACACCGCAGCGGACCTCGAGCTCGGCGGCCTGCCCTTCGTCTGGCCGATCACCGAAGACATCAAGGTGCCGACGCACTACCCGCTCACGAAGGACAAGATCCGGTTCCACGGCGACGCGGTGGCGGTGGTGCTCGCCGAGTCGCGGGAGCAGGCGGCCGACGCCGCGGAACTCGTTTCCGTCACGGTCAGCGAGCTCCCCGCCGTCACCGACATGGAGGCGGCGATGGCCGAAGGCGCCCCGATCTTGCACGAGGAGCTGGGCACCAACGTCACCGTGCACTGGGACCACGGTGGCGGCGGGGACGCGACGGTCTTCGACACAGCCCCGGTGATCGTGCACGAGCGCTACCACCAGCCCCGCCTGATCCCGAACGCGATCGAGCCGCGCGGGTGCCTCGCGTTCGGCATCCCGGCGATGGATGAGTGGACGCTCGTGAGCGCCACGCAGATCCCGCACATCACGAAGGTGACGCTCTGCGGCGTGGTGGGCATCCCCGAGTCCAAGTTCCGGGTGATCGCCCCCGACGTGGGCGGGGGGTTCGGCTCCAAGCTCAACGTCTACGCCGAGGAGGCCCTCGCGCTGGCGCTCGCCAAACTGAGCGGGCGTCCGGTGAAATGGATCGAGGAGCGATCGGAGAACTACGTCGCCACGATCCACGGCCGGGGCGTGACGCACGACTGCACGATCGCGGGCACCGAGGACGGGAAGATCCTCGGGGTGAAGTTCGTGGAGATCGCGGACATGGGCGCGTACTACCAGCTGCTCACACCCGGGATCCCCGAGCTCGGGGGCTGGGTGTACATGGGGCCGTATCAGCCCGAGGCGTACCACTACGAGTTCCGCGGCGTGCTCACCAACTGCACCCCCACCGACGCCTACCGGGGCGCCGGGCGTCCGGAGGCGACCTACGTGCTCGAACGCCTGGTCGACGCCTTCGCGCGCACGGTGGGCAAGGACCCGGCGGACGTGCGCCGGATGAACCTGCATCCGCCGTTCGACGAGGCCACGACCGCCATCTGCGGCCTGAACGTCGACTCCGGCAACTACGAGCCGCTCCTGGACAAGGCCCTGGAGCTGAGTGGCTACGACGAGGTGCGCAAGGAGCAGAAGGCCCGACGAGACCGGGGCGACACCCTCCAGCTCGGGATCGGGCTCAGCACCTACATCGAGATGTGCGGCTTGGCCCCGTCCAACATCCTGGGTGCGCTGCGCTACGCGGCCGGCGGGTGGGACGGCGCCACGATCGAGTGCCTGCCCTCGGGACAGGTGATCGTGAAGACGGGGACGTCGCCGCACGGCCAGAGCCACGAGACGGCTTGGGCGCAGATCGTCGCAGACGGTCTCGGCATCACGCCCGACGACGTCGAGGTCCTGCACGGAGACACGCAGGTCACGCCACTCGGCATGGACACGTACGGCTCACGGTCGGTCTCCGTCGGCGGCGTCGCGTTGCACTTCGCGATGGAGAAGATCAAGGAGAAGGCCCGCACGATCGCGGCGCACGAGTTGGAGGTGAGCGAGGACGACCTCGAGTGGGCCGAGGGCTCCTACCGCGTGAAGGGGGCGCCCGAGAAGGCGCGCACGATCCCCGACCTCGCGGTCTCGGCGTGGCACGCGCACGACCTGCCGGCCGGCACGGAGCCACACCTGAACGCCACCGCCGTGTACGACCCGCCCAACTTCACGTGGCCCTCAGGCGCGCACGTCTGCATCGTGGAGGTCGACACCGAGACGGGCAAGACGGACATCGTGAAGTACGTGGCGGTCGACGACTGCGGCACGATCATCAACCCGATGATCGTGGAGGGCCAGGTGCACGGGGGCGTCGCGCAGGGCATCGCGGAGGCGCTGTACGAGGAAGCGATCTACGACGAGAGCGGCAACCTCATGACCTCGTCGATGACGCAGTACCTCGTGCCCTCCGCGGTGGAGATCCCGACGATGGTGCTCGACAACAGCCAGCAGACGCCCTCGACCACGAATCCGCTCGGGGTGAAGGGCATCGGCGAGGCCGGCACGATCGCCGCGCCGCCCGCCGTGGTGAACGCGGTGGTCGATGCCGTCAGCCACCTCGGCGTGACCGACGTGGGCAAGCCCGCCTCGCCCGAACGGGTCTGGCGAGCTATCCAGGACGCACGGGGAGGTGGCGCATGATCCCCGCACCGTTCGAGTACGCGCGCGCGGAGACCGTCGACCAGGCGATCGAGCTGCTCGGCACCACCGAGGACGCGAAGATCATCGCGGGCGGGCACTCGCTGCTGCCCTTGATGCGGTTCCGCCTGGCGCGGCCCGACCTGCTCGTGGACATCGGCCGGATCGGCGACCTCTCCTACATCCGCGAGGACGACGACGTCGTGGCGATCGGTGCGCTCACGCGCCATCACGACGTGGCCAACAGCGAGCTGCTCCAGACCGCCTGTCCCATCGTGGCGGACACGGCGTCGCAGATCGGCGACCCGCAGGTTCGGCACGTCGGCACGATCGGCGGCTCGGTGGCCCACGCGGACCCGGCGTCGGACCTGCCGACGGTCCTCGTGGCGCTGGGGGCCGACCTCGTGGTCCGGGGCGCGGGCGGAGCCTCGCGCACGGTGAACGCCCGCGACTTCTTCAAGGGCTTGTTCACCCCCGACCTGGCGCCGAACGAGGTGCTGGCGGAGATCCGGGTGCCGAAGACGAGCGGCGGCTGGAGCTACCTCAAGTTCCATCGCCGGGCGCAGGACTGGGCGCTCGTGGGCGTGGCCGCGGTGCAGCAGAACGGCTCGGCCACCGTGGCCCTCACGAACATGGGGGAGACCCCGCTGCGCGCCGCGGGCGTGGAGGAGGCGCTCGCCGGCGGTTCCGATCCCGCGGCCGCCGCTCAGCGGGCGGACGAGGGCGCCGCGCCCCCGTCCGACGCGTTCGGCAGCGCCGAATATCGCCGGGAGCTGTCCAAGGTGCTCGTGCGCCGCGCGCTCGAGGAGGCGATGGGCAGCTAGACGCCACGCCCTAGGTGAATCGCTGCACGAAGCCCAGCGCGCTGTCGGCGACCTCGCGCCACCCGCCGTCGATCGTGAGCGAATGTCCGCGGCCCGGGATCTCGACGACCTCCGTCACGCCTTCGTTGCGCGCCTGGCGCTTGTACGACGCGTTCGCGATGGACCACGGCACCGTGTTGTCCTTCTCACCCGAGATGATGAGCAGCGGCCCGCGATCGGGGTTCCTGGTGTCGACCTTCGCCTCGGTCCACGGGTTGAGGTTGGCGGTCGCCGCCTGGAAGAGCGGCGCGCCGGCTGCCGGCACCGCGAACTCGGCGTAGAGCTCCTTGGCCTCCGCCTCGTCCACGGCGTTCACGAACGCGAAGCGGAACTGATCGTAGGTAAGCGGGACCGCACGGTTGCGGTTGGCCGGGTTGCCCAACACCGGCGACGACGACTTGAGCGCGGAGAACGGGAGGGGGAGCACGCCGCGGAAGGGCGCCGGGTCGATCGCCACCGAGACTGCCGAGAGGCCCCTTCCCGCGACGATCTGGGTGAGCAGCCCGCCGAACGAGTGCCCGATCACCGCCGGCTTCGTGTTCAGCCGTCCGGATGATGTCGGCGACGTGGTCTGCGACCTGGCCCACGGTCTTCCTCGCGAAGACGTCGGGCTCGGCGTTGGCCTCTTCGACCGTCTCGGGGTCGTCGGGCCACCCGGGCGTGAGCGGGGCGTAGCCGGCCTCGTCGAAGAGCTTCGCCCAGCGGTCCCAGCTGCTGGGAAGGAGCCAGAGCCCGTGGACGAACACGACCGGCGTGCGCCCCGACGCGTTCGCCTGCTGGACCTGCTGCGCCTCGTGCTCGGGGATGGTTCCCATCGGTCCGCTCTCCCTGTGCGCTGACCGAGGCATCGTAGTCCACGCCGCAGCAACGGGCTCCGGAGCGCATGGTTTCAGTTTGACGCACCGCCGTCGCGGGCATAGAACCTAAGGTCCGGGTCAGCAGCGATCCGGCGGGCCGACCCCCCTGCATCGGGGCCCGAGGGAGGGATGCTCCATGTCGCGTTTCCGCCTACTCGTCGCAGGATCGGTGGTGGTGGCCCTGCTCGGCCTCATCGCGCCGACCTCAGTCGTGGCCAAGACCCACGTGCCGCGTTGGGTGCGCCACGTGAGGCGCTATCCGGGGAGCATCTCCAACGGCGTACGGTTCAACCTCGACCCTCAAGTCATGCGCGCCCAGTCGATCCACGCCGCCCGTCTCGCGGCGCCGCGTTCGGGTTCGAACAACGTGCAGATGAACGGCGACAGCTACCCGCAGCTCCCGCAGAACGAGGAGTCGATCGCGTATAGCACGGACAACCCCAAGATCGCGGTGGCGGCCGCGAACGACTACGTGAGCGGCGGCAACATCGTGATGCGCACGACCGACGGCGGGAAGCACTGGAAGAGCACGAGCGTGGTGCCGGTCTTCTTCCCGACGCGCGACGCCTGCAGCGGCGGCGACCCCTCGGTGGCCTATAGCTCGCGCGACCACGCCTTCTACATGGGTCAGCTCTGCTTCTTCCGCACGATGGCTCCTTCCGAGGTCCAGATCTTCGTCTCGTTGGACAACGGGGCCACCTGGACGCCCGGCCGCCAGTCGGCGGTGGCCGCGACGAACTACGACTCCGCGACCGACACCGTCGACGGCACCATCTTCAACGACAAGCCGTACATCACGGTCGACAACAACAAGCACAGTCCCTACTACGGCCGCCTGTACGTCACCTACACGCGGTTCCACCTACTGGCCGACGGGTCGAGCGACTCGTGCCCGATCCAGCTCTCCTACACGGACGACGTGCCGTCACAGAACCCGCAGCTCACCACGTGGACCCAGACGTCGGTGGTGCCGGACGATCTCGGGGGCACGGGCGTCGGCGAATCCGCGAACCAGTTCTCGGTGCCGGTGGTGGAGAAGAACGGTGCCCTGGACGTGGCCTACGTCCTGGAGGAATGCAACACCAGCCTCGACCACGGCCTCCGGTTCCAGAAATCGACCGATGGCGGCGCGAGCTTCATGAGCCAGCCGGTGAAGGTCAACAAGCCGGGCCAGTGGAAGGACAACCCGGACCTCGCCGACCTGTTGCCGACGACGGCGTTCCGGGCGCCCAACACCGTTTCGCTCGCGTACAGCCCCACGACCGGGACCCTCGCCTACGTCTACACGAATTACATCTCGGGGCGAGCGAACGGCAACATCGACGTCAGCCTCTCCCACGACAAGGGGATGACGTGGTCGGATGCCGAGACCATCAGCCTCGCCCACGGGCAGCCGGCGCCCAACAACCAGTTCTTCCCGTGGATCGCGGCGGACGAGAACGGCCGCTTCGTGGCGATGTGGCTGGACCGTCGCCAGGATCCCCACAACCACGACATCGGGACGTTCGAGGCCCGGTCGCTGAACGACGGCGGGTGGTGGAAGAACCTGCGGATCAGCACCAAGACCTGGGATCCGGACCTCGGGTTCTTCACCTCGGGTGCGTTCATCGGCGACTACAGCGGGATCGCCGCCAACACCAAGGTGATCTACCCGGCCTGGACCGACGGCCGGAACTCGAACATCGCGAAGACCGGCATCGGTGAAACGGACGTGTTCACCGATGTGGAGTTCGGCTGGAAGCAGTAGCGGAGCAGACCTCTGCTCCGGTGGAGAGGGGGGCGGCGGATCGCCGCCCCCCTCACCCAACGGATCCTCAGGAGCCATCCGCACGCGGGTGCCCCCTTGCCGAGCCGCGGTCGGGGTGGACGCGCGCCCGCGTGGTCGGACGGTCCGCTCCTGACTGGGCCTGGTGGCTCATGTCCCGGATCCTCTCGGGTGGCAGCGTGGAGGTGGGCTCTCTGAGGGCGTGGTTCGGAGTGGTCGGGGAGCGCGAGGAGGTAGGGCCATGGTGACGAGGACGGATCGAGAGGAAGACGTAGGGACGCGGAGCGGAGAGACCACCCGGGCGGTTCTCGAGGGCGGGGCCCGCACGTCTCGCCTGAGCAGCGCCCAGGTCTGGCACGCACTCAGGCAAGGCATCCTTCGCCGTCCTGGGTTACGTCACCCCGATCCGGGGAGCCACGGTCGAGCGGCGTCGTCTTCAAGACCGTCGGCCGCCGGCTGTATGTGGCGGTCGCGCCCGACAGCTGGAAGGCGAAGCACGTCGCGGCGAGCGGTCGGGTCGCGATGACGGTGACGGTGCGCCGAGGCGGGATCCTGTCGCTCGTGGCGCCCATCCCGCCCGCGACCATCAGCTTCCACGCGACCGCGATCGTGCACCGCGCCGGGGCGCCGGAGATGCGCCCGCTCCTCGATGAGCTGGGCGCCCTGCTCCCGACCGAGCGCCGCGCCTCGAGCTGCATCATCGAGATCGTGCCGGAGGGGGAGTTCCTCACGTACGCGGTGGACGTCCCGCTGAGGAAGATGCGCGACCCCGCCGCCGCGCTCGCGCGCGTGTCGGTCTAGTGTCGGCTATCACGACGCGACCCGAACAACCACGGAGGAGACCCGATGAAGGCGATCGTTCAGGAACGGTTCGGCCCGCCGGAGGTCCTGCGGCTGGCGGACATCGACACGCCTGAGGTCGGGGCCGACGACGTGCTGGTCCGGGTGCGCGCCGCCGCGCTCAACCCGGCCGACTGGCACATCCTGCGTGGCGACCCGCTCGTCGCGCGGCTGATGGGCATCGGCCTGACCAAACCGAAGGATCCGGTGGCCGGGAGCGACGCGGCGGGCGTGGTGGAGGCGGTCGGCACGAACGTGCGCGGTCTGCAGCCCGGCGAGGAAGTGCTCGGCTTCGTCCGGGGCGCGTTCGCCGAGTTCGCGTGCGCCGCGGAGGACAAGGTGGTGCCGAAGCCTCCCGGCCTGACCTTCGAACAGGCGGCAGCGGTCCCCATCGCGGCGACCACCGCCCTGCGCGGGATCCGCGACGTGGGCGAGGTGAAGGCCGGTCAGCGGGTACTCGTCAATGGGGCCGGCGGCGGGGTGGGCACCTTCGCGATCCAGATCGCGGCGGCGATGGGCGCCGAGGTCACCGGGGTGTGCAGCACGGGCAACGTCGAGCTGGTGCGCTCGATCGGCGCCGCGCACGTGATCGACTACACGACGGAGGACTTCACCGACGGGCGGATCCGGTACGACGTGATCCTCGACAACGTGAGCAGCCTCCCGCTCAAGCGGCTGCGAAGGGCGCTCACCCCGAAGGGGACCCTCGTGCTGAACGGCGGCGGTTCGCCCGGCCACGTGTTCGGGCCCATCGCCGGGATCCTCAAGGCGGTCGTCGCCAACCTGTTCGTCTCGCAACGCCTGCGCCCGCTCCCGTCGAAGCAGGAGCAGGAGGAACTGCTCGACGTGACCCGACTGATCGCGGAGGGCAAGCTCACCCCTGTGGTCGACCGGACCTATCCCCTCACGGAGACGGCCGAGGGGCTGAGCCACGTGGAGCAGGGCCACACGCGCGGCAAGATCGTCGTCACCGTGGCCTGAGGTCGACACCGCGGCACAGGCGCGACCACATCCTCGGAGGTCATGCCTTCGTGAGTCGATCCCCGGCACCCACCACGCCCGCCTCGATGACGCGACAGTTCATGCCTCGAAGCCGCATGGCCTTCCCCTCGTCGGAGTTCACGAACGCGAGCGCCTCGTCGCCGAACCGCGCCGAGAACTTGGTGCACCCGGTGTGCGGCTTGTCGCTCACCTCGAGGAGCACCGTCCCCACGCGCAGCCGCGAGCCGGCGGGGAGGTTGACCACGCTGAGGTCCAGGTCGACGTAGAGCTGATCGCCCGCCAGCGGCCAACGATCCACGTCGCCCGCCAACAGCGCCACGCAGCGAGCGTTCATGAGGGTGATCTCGGCGTCGGATGACGGGTGCGGGCGAGAACCCCACGAGTCGCCTTCGAGGCCACGGCCCGGCTCGATCCGTGCGCTCACCGCGACCTCGCGCTCGTCCACGGCCGGCCGGCGGACGATCATCTCGACCGTGCCGTCGTCGTGAGGCGATCCGGCGATGTGAGCGACTCCCTCCCGCAGTGCAGCCGTATCGGGTTGGCTCATGTGATCGCTCTCCTCGCGGACTTGATCGTCACCGTACCTCGACCTGCTGCCTAACCGTGGAGCTTCAGGCCGGCGGCGATCTCTCCGGCGATGATCGCTGCGACGACGAAGTCCACTGCCGCGCAGAACGGGGGCCACCATCGCGTGTTGGCCACGTACCGGCTGCGGTGTTGCCAGTAGTCCTTGAGTCCGTGGGCCGCCAACCCGACCACGAGGATCCACGCCGAGCCCGTGACGCCCGCGGCCGCGGTCACCACGAAGATCCCCGCCACGCCGGTCTCGACGGCGAGGACCCTCCACCGCCCGTCGGCCACGGCGAACCCGATGTAGACCGACGCGATCAGCGCCAGCGACATCGCGTAGACGGTCGCGGGGTCGAGCCACCAGAGCGCGAGCGGCGACGCCGCTTGGAGGCAACCCACCAGGATGCCCCACGCGATCGCGGCCCGCATCGAGAGGCGGTCGCCCTCGATCTCGGTCCCGTTGTCGTTGCTCACGTGGGATCTCCAGCTCGCGTCGGTCGCGCCGATCGGATCCAGGAAGGGTGAGGAAGGGCGACGGCCGCCGCCGGCGACTTCGGACGCCCGCGAACCGCCCGCGCTCCGTTCGCATCGAGCCTAGCATCTCGATACCGCCGACGATGAGACCGACGCGCCGCCCCGAGGCGCGAGGCGCCGCACCGTCGGCGCGTTGCCGGATCGAGCGTTGGAAGTAGGCTGAGGCTGGGAGGGGAGGCACGATGGAGCACGACCGCGCTGGTGCGGATACCGAGCGATTCCCCCAGGACACGTCGGGGATCTCGAGAGCTGAGTCCCCGCGGGACGTCGTCCTCGCGAACGGCGACACGTTGGACCTGCGGATCGCACCCGTCTCGAAGCGGATCGGCGCGGACGTCGTGCGCATGCTCGCCTACAACGCGTCCATCCCCGGGCCGACCCTCCGCGTGAAGCAGGGCTCGGAGATCGTCGTCGACGTGACGAACGACGGCGACGTCGACGCGACGGTGCACTGGCACGGCCTTCGCCTGGAGAACCGCTATGACGGTGTCCCTCACGAGACCCAGGCCCCGATCCCGATCGGGGGTCGCTACACGTACAGGGTCCAGTTCCCCGATGCCGGGTTCTACTGGTACCACCCACACATCCGAGAGGACTTCGGGTTGGAGATGGGCCTGTACGGAACGATCGTCGTCGAGCCCTCCGAACCCTCCTACTGGCCGAGCGTCGACCGCGAGCTGACGATCACCCTGGACGACGTGCTCATCGAGGACGGCCATATCGCTCCGTTCAGCACGGCCGGCCCCAACTACACGGCGATGGGACGGTTCGGGAACGTCATGTTGATCAACGGGGAGACGGAGTTCGCCGGTGACGCGTCCGTCGGCGAGGTGGTGCGTCTGTACCTGGTGAACACGGCGAACACCCGGATCTTCAACGTCGCGGTGCGTGGGGCGCGCATGAAGCTGGTCGGGGGCGACAGCGGCCGATACGAGCGTGAGACCATCGTGGACGAGGTGCTCGATCGCGCCGTCGGAGCGGGCCGTGGTCGACGTGCACTTCGACACCCCCGGTGACGCGCATCTCGAGCACCGGACGCCCGAGCACACCTACGACCTCGGGACGTTCTCCGTCGCCGGAACGCGTGCCGGGGGCGCGGCCTCGACGTTCGATGCGCTGCGCACCGCGCCCGAACTCGAGCAAGAGCATCGAGCGATCGAGCGGGACCTCGAGCGATCACCGGACAAGGTGCTCGCCTTCTACTCGATCATGCCGCTGCTCTACGGCGGCGGTGAGGTCTCCTCGTACGCGTGTCCGATGCATCCCGAGGTCGTGGCGTCCGAGCCAGGGAAGTGCCCGAAGTGCGGCATGGGGCTGGCACCCGTGATGCAGGTCGCGGCCTCCTACGTCTGTCCGATGCATCCCGAGGTCGTGGCGTCCGCGCCCGGGAAGTGCCCCGAGTGCGGGATGAAGCTCGTGCCCGCAAAGGACACGACGAACGCACCCGCCCAGGAGCCGGCCGCTCACGCCGAGCACCACGAGCACGGATCCGGCGACGGCCTCGAGTGGGAGGACCTGATGCCGGACATCAACCGTGCATCGGACACGAGCAACATGATCTGGCAGCTCATCGACAGGGAGACGGGCGCCGAGAACGGCGCGATCGCCTGGTCGTTCACGGTCGGGGACCGCGTGAAGATCCGCCTCGTGAACGAGATGGAGTCGGATCACCCGATGCACCATCCGTTCCACATCCACGGAGCCGGGCGATTCCTGATCCTGGCGCGCGACGGGGAGCCGGAGTCGAACCTCGTCTGGAAGGACACGGTGCTCGTGCGTTCGGGACAGACCGTGGACATCCTCCTCGACGTCTCCAACCCGGGGCTGTGGATGGCGCACTGCCACATCGCTGAGCACAGCCAGAGCGGGATGATGTTCAGCTTCGACGTAGCCCGAGAACGACCTTCGACCGACAAGGGGGACGCGATGGCCATGGTGACCGATCCCGTGTGCGGGATGCAGATCGAAAGTGACGACGCCGCGGGGACCACCGAGTACGAGGGGAAGACGTACTACTTCTGCTCGCAGTCCTGCTTCGACGCCTTCAAAGCCGATCCCGCATCCTACGTGGCGGGGTGAGCGCCGACCGGCTCACGGAAGACGAGGTCACGGAACGGGTCGGGACGACCCGCGACCGGATCCAGCGGTTGGTCGAGCTCGGGATCCTGGAGCCCGAAGGGGGCACGTATCACCGCCGTGACGTCCTGCGGGCGCGGGTCGTCGTCGAGCTCGAGGGGATGGGGATCGACGCCGATGCGGTCGGTGCCGCGCTCGCCTCCGGGGATCTGACGCTCGGCTACCTCGAGGCGGGCGGGCGCCGTGCACCGCGCTCGGAGCGCACGTTCGCCGAGCTGAGCGAAGAGATCGGCATCCCGTTCCCGACGCTCGAACGCATCTACGTCTCGTTCGGCCTCCCGCATCCGACGTCTGACGAACGGGTCCGCGAGGACGATCTGCGACTGCTCGAGATGATCCCGGTCCTCTTCGGTGCCGGGGTCTCCGAGGGCGACGTTCTGCGGATGGCGCGGGTCTGGGGAGACAGCGCGCGACGGGTCGCGCAGTTCCAGAGCCACTACTTCCACCACTCGATCGAGGAGCCCTTCCGCCGACAGGGTCTCCGCGACAACGAGGCTTTGGAGGCGGCGATCCGCGAGGTGGGCGTCCGGAGCGGTCGCTCGGGTGAAGATCTGCTCGCCTGGCTCTTCCGCCGCCACTCCGAAGCGTTCCAGAACGAGCACCAATTCGAACACGTGGAGACCGCGCTCGATGAGGCTGGGGTTCGGCCCAAGGATCTCCCGCGCGCCGCAGGCTGCGCCTTCGCGGATCTCTCCGGCTACACCCGGCTCACCGAGGAGTCGGGGGACGCGGCCGCCGCGCGCGTGTCCCTCAAGCTCGCCGAGCTGGTGAACGAGATCGCCTCCCGCCATCGGGGGAAGGTTGTGAAGATGCTGGGAGACGGCGTGTACTTCCACTTCGGCGATCCTCACGATGCGGTGACCGCCTCCCTGGAGATCGTGGAGCGTGTGGGGCCCGAGGGGTTGCCGCCCGCCCACGTCGGTGTGAATGCCGGGCCGATGATCTACGACGAGGGGGACTACTTCGGCCGCACGGTGAACATCGCGGCGCGCATCGCGTCACAGGCAGGACCGGACCAGGTCTACGTCGGCGCAGACGTCGCTCGCTACGTCACGCCGACCGGGTTCCGGCTCGTCGAGATCGGCGCCTACGAGCTCAAGGGCATCGCCGCGCCCGTGAGGCTCCTCCAGGCCCTCCGGGAAGGTGGTTCGTAGCGTGTTGGACGTGATGGTCATCGGTGGCGGTCAAGCGGGGTTGGCGGCCGGCTCCTATCTGGCCGAACAGGGGCGGAGCTTCGCGATCCTCGACGCCGGCTCCGAGGTCGGCCAGAGCTGGCGATCGCGCTGGGATTCGCTCGTGCTGTTCACGCCCGCGCAGTTCGACAGCCTGCCGGGGATGCCCTACCCGGCGCGCGCCGATACCTACCCGACGAAGGACGATGTCGCCGACTACCTCAGCGCCTACGTGGAGGCGTTCGAGCTCCCTGTCCGGCTCGGTGCTTCCGTCACGTCGCTCGACCGTCAGGATGAGACCTACGTCGCGTCGATCGGATCGGAGACCGTCGAGGCGAAGCAGGTCGTCGTCGCGACGGGCCCGTACCAGGCTCCCTTCGTCCCGCGCGTCGCGGCCGGAGCGGACGATCCGATCGTCCAGATGCACAGCGCGGACTACCGGCGGCCGGACGCGCTCGCGCCCGGGCCGGTGCTCGTCGTCGGCGCTGGGAACTCCGGCTGTCAGATCGCGGGCGAGCTGGCCGCGTCACGCCCCGTCGAGCTCGCGGTGGGGCGCCGCCAGCCGGTCGTGCCTCAGCGGCCGCTGGGCCGCGACGTCTGGTGGTGGGGGACCAAGGTCGGCGTCGCGAACGCGACGATCGACTCCCGGTTGGGTCGACGACTCGCCCAGCGCGATCCGATCATCGGAACCGGGCCGCGGCGCCTCTCGCGCCGGCATAGGATCCGGCTCCGTCCGCGCGTGGACCGCGTGGAGGGTGGCACCGTCACGTTCGCCGACGGGAGCACGTCGAAGCCCGCCGTCATCGTGTGGGCGACCGGCTTCCGCGGCGAGTATGGGTGGATCCACGTCCCCGGCGTCCTCGACGATGCCGGGGTCCCGGTCCACCGCCGGGGGGTCACGAGCGCGCCCGGTCTCTACTTCCTGGGCCTCCCGTGGCTCTGGACGCGGGGGTCGGCGCTGCTCGGGTGGGTGGGGGCCGACGCCTCCTATGTCGCTCGGCGGATCGCCGCGCCCAGCACCCGCTGACGGCACATGGAGTGCGGATCCCCTTTAGCGCCGCCTACGTCTTGCGGCGTCCGTCGTGCCGATCGATCCGCGCTTCCGAACCGAGGAGCACGTTCAGGAGCTCTCCGATCGTCCCTTCACGGTTCATCGGGTGGCGCAGCGGCAGCTGGGGTTGGATGTGATACCGGTTCCGGCGACCATCCTTCTCCTTCACCACGTAGCCGGCCTCGGTGAGATCGGCGACGAGTCCGAACGCCGTGCGCTCGGTGACGCCGAGGGCCGCCGCGAGGTCGCGCAGTCGCGTGTCCGGGTCTCGAGCGATGAACAGCATGGCTCGGGCATGGTTGGTCAGGAAGCCCCAGTCGGCCATCGCACGATATATACCGCATGTTGATTCCTGAAATCGTTTGCTAGTATCAACGCTCACGGATCGGGCGGCCGCAATCGAGGACAAGGAGTCCAGGTGCATCCTCAGAAGATCGCAAGGCTCGCGGGCTGGCTCTTCATCATCACCTTCGTCGCCTCCATCCCAGCCTTCTTCATCTTCTACAAGCCCCTGCTGGACCACCCCAACTACATCGTCGGAGCCGGCGCGGACAACAAGATCGCCCTCGGGGCGTTCCTCGAGATGATCGTGATCATCGCCAACATCGGCACGGCCGTCGTGCTGTTCCCGATCCTCAAGCGGCAGAACGAGAGCCTCGCCCTCGGCTACGTCACCGCACGCATCATGGAATCCGTCTTCATCGCGGTCGGTCTCCTCAGCCTGCTCGCGGTCGTGACGTTGCGCCAGGACGTCGGCGCTGCCGGTGGGGCCTCGCTCGTCATCGCCGGCAGGTCGCTCGTCGCGGTCCACGACTGGACCTTCCTGCTCGGCCCCGGCTGGGTCGTCGGCATCGGGAACGGGCTGATCCTCGGCTACCTGATGTACCGATCCGCCTTGGTGCCGCGCCGCATGACCTGGCTGGGGTTGATCGGAGGTCCGCTGATCCTCATCTCGGGGACCCTCGTGCTGTTCGACGTCATCGAGCCAGGCTCCTCCGCGCAGGCCCTCGCGACGATCCCGGAATTCTTCTGGGAGCTGTCGCTCGGCATCTACCTCATCGTCAAGGGGTTCATGCCCACGTCGCCGCTCCTGGCGACGCCCGACGTCTCCCTCGTGGACGGTGATCCGCCGGTCCGGGTAGGCACCGCAGACTGATCTCGTCCTCCACCGGGCCCGGGTCGGAGCCCAGCTCCGCCGGGCTCCGGCGAGCCGGACGCTAGGGCTCGTCGCGAGCCGCGTGCTCCGAAGTGGATGCGCTCGCGATGCTCGAACGCCGGGTTCCCGCGACGGCGATCGCTCCCGCGGCCAGGAGGATGACGGTCGCCGCCTCAACCCCCCAGAAGCCGATCTCGTAGACGGAGGCGTTGATCAGCTCGGCGAGCTTCGGGCTCCACGCCAGCGCACCCGCCAGCAGGGCGGCCGCCCACAGGTCCTTCCGCCGACCCCACATCCCCCCGAACGAGATCACCGCCAGCACGGCGGCGGCCCCGTACACGGAGATCACCGCCGCGATGGTGGGCACGACCGGCAGATGCTTCAGTCCGGAGAAGAGCGAGATCGGCCCGGGGGCGGGGGGCTGAGCGAAATACGTGAGGCTGGTGGAGAAGCCGTACACGGCCACGCCGAGCACCCCGAGGATGAAGCCGACGATGCCGGATGAACCCGTGCGCGCATCACCGCTCGTCGCGCGCAACTCGATCAAGGCCACCACGCCTCCGGCGAACGCGAGCCCGGTGCCGGCATACATCGCCCACGTACCGATCCCGTTGGGGAAGCGGAAGTCAGCCGAGAACCAACGCAGCACTCGGCTGAGGGTGGGCACGAACCAGATCGCGGATGCGCCCGCCAGGGCGGCGTTCCATCGAGTGGTTCGGACGCTTCGCACGCCTGCGAGCGAGATCGCGGCCACGACCAGCATCGTGCCGAACAGGAGGAAGAACGCGCCGACCCTGAAGCGGATCAGGGCCCCGGGGACACCGGGCGCGAACGCGAGCGCAACCGCGCTGCTCGACCCGCCTTCGAAGTTGCCGCTGATCCCCGGCAAGAACGTGCCGACGAGATAGACGGCGGCGCCCAGGATGCCCAAACCGAACCCGCGCTTGGACACCGCGCGTTCCTTGCCCCGAGCGGTTGCTTCGACCGTGGTCACCCGCGCAGTCCTTCAGGTAGATGCGCGTTCGCGATCCTCTTGGATGAAGCCTAGTCGAGCGATGTTTCTCCCACGTGCGCAGTCGCATGCCGAGGCGCGAGCCCACCTGATGGTCTACTGTCGGTCCGGCGGAGACGTTCCGACAGGCACGCACCGGAGACCTGTCGGGCCTCGCCTAGATCCATCCACATTCGTGCGTGGTGTCATCTGTCGAGAGGGGACCGAGTGATCGCAGCGGCTTCGTTCTTCTGGTGGTTGATCATCTTCTTCCTATGGGTCGTCTTCCTGACGCTCACCATGTCGATCGCCCGCAGCAAAGGTCACAGCCCACTCCTGTGGGGCCTCCTCGCCTGCTTCCTCCCGGGGATCACCGTCATCATCGTGTTGCTCCTCCCGGTCCGCTCGCAGGGAGATGCGCCCTAGCCCTGCGGTCGAACCCAGCTGTCACGAGCGAGATCCATCAGCTCGTCACCAGATAGAGGTGCCAACGGTCGGGGACGCCCTTCAGCTCGTGCTCGCCGCGGTCTTCGAACGCGAGACCGGAGCCCGCGGCCAGGTCCTTCACGGTGGAGGACGCTATGACCTCCGAGGACCCGGCTAGAGCGCCGATCCGGGCGCCGATCGTCACACCGAGGCCGCCGATCTCCGCGTCGATCGTCTCGACCTCGCCGGTATGGACGCCGGCGCAGATCTCGAGATCGAGGGTCGAAGAGGGAACAGATCTGCCCACCCTCTGAGAACCCGAAGAGGATGGGCTTCGTCGCGCCGACAGCCTCCAGCACCACGCCGAGGTCCTCGGCCAGCACCTCGGCGGGCGGCAAGTCATCAGGTGAGAGCCGATCCGAGAGCCCGATGCCTCGACGGTCGATCAGGATCACCCGTCCGAGCTGCCAAGTGATCGAGCCAACGCACGTGAGCCGACTCACGCCACGTCAGGTCGAGATGCGAGATCTGCCCGGGCACGAACAAGATGTCGTTGGCCCCGACGCCGAACGCTCGGTAGGCGATGTGGACGCCGTCGTCGGCCCGCGCGTACTTCGCCTCCGCCTGGATCACGGGCTCACCACCCGGTAGAGGTGCCAGCGAGATACGCGTACAACCGTCGCGACCCGGTGAGACCCTTCAGTTCGAACGCGCCGCGGTCCTCGAACGAGTCCCCGGTCAGCGCCGTCAGCGTCTTGGCGATCTCGGACAGCCAGATCTCGTCTGGGGGTGCGGCCGCCATCACGCGAGCGGCTTCATGCACGGCGATGCCGCGGATGTCGTCACCTGTGGACTCGACCTCTCCGACGTGCACCCCTGCGCGGATCTGAAGGCCCTGCTGGTTCGCGGCCGATCTGATGTCGGCAGCACACCGAAGAGCGGCGGCAGGACCTTCGAAGATCGCGAGGACTCCGTCACCCGTGTTCTTCACTTCTCGACCGTGAGCCCGATCCAGCTCGCTGCGCACGTGCTCCTCGTGTTGCGCGAGCGTCTCCGACCACGCGGTGTCGCCGAGTTCGGCGGCTCTCGCGGTCGAGCCGACGATGTCGGTGAACAGGATCGTCGCCAGGAACCGTTCCGGCAGGAGGACCTTGGACGCGAAGAAGCGACGCAGACCCGTCCAGCTGATGGTGACGCACGGTTCGTCGCCGATGGTCCAGCTATCGTGCCCGGCGGGGACATCGAAGACATCGCCGGGACCGAACTCCAGGGTCCTGCCGTCGCTCAGGACGACACCCCAACGCCCCGACACCGTCAGACCCACGTGATGGGCGTCGCACCAGTCGCCGCCGACGACGGGCTTCGTGTCCGTGGACCATCGCCATCCCGGGGCTGTCACCTCGCGACCGACCACGAAGCCTCCGACCTCGACGATCTCCTCGACGAGACCTGGCAGCTCGACCACTTCGTCCGGCTCGTCGAAGTTCTTCGCCGTGAGCTCCATGGTCGCCATCATCGAGGGCTTCGAAACGCATGGTCAACTCGACCGCGCCGCCCCGAAAGGGCATGACAGATGACCGGTCGTTGCTCCTCTGCCCGGCGCAGGGGAGACTGACGCCTTGTGCTGACCGACCGAAGTCGGTTCCGCGCGACGAGAGGAAGGAACCTGATGGAGATCGGCGGGCATGACACGCTCATGGGGGCCGTGCTGTTGGCCTCCGGGGGGTTGATGATCGCTAATCGCGGGCGGCTTCGGACACGTTGAAGATCTTTGTCCTTGTCGGGGCGGCAGCCACGCTCCTGATCGGCTTCCTGCTCTTCTTCCACCTCGCCTGACATCCGGGAGTATCCGGACCAGGACCCATGTGAACGTCGTGGGGCACCTCGACGGCCTCGATCTCGCTAGACGCTCACACAGTCGCGATCGCGTCCGGTGTGAGGTCTCCGTTGGTGCTACGACACCGCGGGCACCGTGATCCGATGACCTAGTGGCAGGGCTTGATCGCTCGTGGCGATGCCCGCCTCCTCGACGATGACGGATCCGGTGCTGCCGTCGTCGAACCGTTCCGTCTTCGCCATGAAGTCGCCGCTCGTCGGTTCGACGAAGACCGTGACGTCGGCGTCGTAGGCACGGAACCGCAGCGTCGATGCGGGGCGACCCAGAGGGTCGGTGGCACCGGTCGACACACGCACCATGGGGTCGTGGGCGAGGACTTGCAGCATCGCGGCCCGGAGCTCGGGGGTGGCGTTCAGGTATTGGGTCGAGCCCAGGTAGTCCTGGATCGCGAGCCACAGCTGTCCGTCCTCGAGGGGCACGCCGGGTGCGGGGGTCACGTCGGGGCGGGGCGAGGCGCCGTCGGCGGCGCTCCGTTCGAGCAGGAACGTGCGGAGCGCATCAGGGTCGGTGGGGAACCCGGTGAGGTCGCCCTCGGCCGGGAACGTCCCGGCGTCGAACGTGCCGCCGTGGATCCCGTAGTTCTGGGCCTTCGACACGTCGATGCGTCCCGAGCCGTCCGGCGCCCACCAGGACTCGGCGAGCAGCTCGACGTGGCTGACCCCGCACTCCGCGCACGTGGAGTAGGACTCGATCTTGATCCGCTGGTACGAGAACCCTCCGGGTGTCAGCGCGACCGAACGGACCGGTGCGGGCAACCCGCCACCGCCCGCGGGGCCCGCGGTTCCGTCGGGGGTCCCGACCGACGCAGTGGCGAACGCGGCGCCCGCGACGATGGCGGTGGTGATGCCCAGGCCCACGATCGCGGCGCTGACCCGGCGCCGGCGGTCGTGGCGGCTCCTGCGATCGCGTACGTCATCGAGATCGAACGCGGGCGTCGGCGCGCGGTGCCGTGCCTGCTCCATGAGACGCTTCGTGTCATCCATCGCCGGCTCCGATCTGTTCCGAGAGGGTCGCGCGTCCGCGGGCGGCGAGCACACGGACGGTGGAGGGCCGGACGCCCAGTGCGTCGGCGGCCTCGGTCGAGGACATGTCGAGCAGATCCATCAAGACGAGCGCGGCGCGCTGCGAAGGGGTCAGGGCTCCGAGGGCGCGCATCACCACGTCACGCGCCTCGACGGCACCGAGCTCGTCGGTGGACTCCTTCCGGGACCAGGCGTGACGCAGGGCGACGGCCGCGCGGCGACGGCGGTTCCGCAGGATGTTCATCGCGGCTCGGAACAGATAGGCGGTCGGGTCGTCGGGGGCGCCGCGGCGATCCCAGCGCTCCCACACCTTCACGAAGGCGTCCTGCGCCACCTCCTCGGCCTCGTGCCGGTCCCTCGTGATCAGCCAGAGCGAGGTGAACAGCCGATCCCGCTCGTCCGCGAACAGCGCCTCGAACGTCAGGACGTCCTCGGCGCGCACCTCGATCGACGTATCCATGGGGGTATCCACTACAACATGGACACGCAAGCGGGGTGCGGTGTTTACGATGCCATGCGACCCGGTGCTACCGGATGGACCGCAAGGCTCCGATGAGCAGCAGGACGAGCGAGGCAACCACTCCCACGACGCCGATAACCAACGGAGAGACGCCGCCGCAATCCAAACCGCCCGCGGCATCATTACAGCCCTGGAAGACCCACGAGGGCGATGTGGCCAGGATCGCGATCGTGACGACGACGACGACACCAGCTGCGATCGCCCACCACTTCACGTCACGATCTTACGCGCGGCTAGTCGCGGCAGGCACCGTGGGCTGGACATCGAGCGTCCACTGGCCGGTGAAGGTTGCTGCTCGCCGAACGCGACACCAGACCCGGCGAATCGCTACCGTCGTCGCTCATGGGGACCACCCTCGCTCCTCCGCCGCCCTTCGAGGTCTGGACCGACGTCGAGCCGACGATGTGGATCAACGACGCGCTCCAACCATGGGGACGGGTTGAAGACGGAACGCGCGTCGGCCAGATCATTCCGAGCGGGTTCGAGGCCTACGCGCGGATATTCCATCCCGCGTGGCGCTCATCCCTGGAGTCGATGGCCCAACAAAGTCCGCTCCGGTGGTCGGAGATCGCCCGTGCTCGTGGATGCACCGCGCATCCCGAGATGCAGATCGAGGCCCTGATGGATGAGTTCCACGGTGACCACTGGGGTGAGACCGCGACCGGGGAGTACTGGTCCGGACCACACGAGTGGCTGGACGAGGACGCTGCGCTCGCCCTCGCCTCGGTGTTACAGGGCGTCGAGCGTCGTCGACGCGTGGTTCATGCTGTGGGACGGCTACGGCGACTTCGGTGCCTGGATCGACCGCGTGCCCCGCGGTGTCGTCGGCCTCGACCGTTCGGAGGATCCGCGGGGTGAGTTCGCGCACGGGACGTGGGCATCCCGTCACTACCTGATGTTCCGAGGCCCACTCGATGGCCTGCCAGCTTGGTTCGACTGGCGCTACCAGTCGCCGAACTACTCGTGGCCGGACGACCGGACGTGGATCGTGGCGACCGAGATCGACGGGTACTCGACGTACGTGGGCGGTTCGATGGCCTGCATCGAGGCGATACTCGGCTCGCCACTGCTCGAAGCCCTGCCGAGCTCGCTCGACCACCGTTTCGACATGCGAGGCGACTCCATCAACACGTAGTCCCGGCACGCGGGCAGAAGCTTGATGTCTCTTGCGGGATCGCGGCGGCGACGGGACTGAGCTCCAACTTCGCCGCGAGCGAGGTCGTTCCTCGGCGACGGCTATGAGCTCCTTCCGCCTTGGGTCGTGGAAGGCACCTGCCGGGCGAGCTGAAGTTCCGCATCTTCAGGCAGCCCCGCCCTTCATCGAGCGCGCCAACGCGATCTCGATGGTGTCGTATTGTTTGACGCCTGAGCCGGTCGGGACCCGAAGGAGACTCGTCATGCCCCAGATCATCGTCACCGCGGCGGTCAACGATGTCGAGGAGTGGTTGAAGTTCAAGGAAGAGATGGTCCCCGCGATGTCGGCGGTCGCGTCGGACGGGGCCAGCTACGTCGCCATGGATGGCAGCACCCATGTTGCCAGCACATGGGACGTCCCTGACATGGAGGCCTTTCAGTCCGCCCAGAGCTCCTTCTCTTCGGATCTGGCCGCGGCGGCGGAGCGAGCCGGGATGATCCCATCGACGATGATGGTGTACATCAGGAATAGACCGCTCGCGTCCGCGACGGACACCCGAGAACCTGCCACTAAGGATCGCGACTGACGTCACCGAGCTGGATCCCGCGGGGTTCAACAACTCGAGACAAGCCCCGGACCGAGCTAGCCGTGCAGCTCCTTGTTGATCTCCGCGGTTGCCTCGTCCGACAGTGAGGTCTTCAAGACCGTACCGCCGAACTTCGACAGGGCATCAAGAGCCTTGTCCGCTGTGACCTTCTCGAAGACGATGAACAGGGCGGATGTGCCGGGCTTCAGCATGTCGCGGACCTGTTCCTGGAACTGCTTGTCCATCCCCGCCTTACCCATCTTGCCCATCAATGCGCCCATCCCGGCGCCGACGGCCATGCCTAGGAACGGGATGAAGAACAAGATCCCGAAGAGCAGTCCCCAGAACATGCCACCTGCGGTGCCGGCCCCAACGGCGTGGGTGTTCGTGATGGTCTTGAGCTTGCCGTCCTCGTTGCGGATGATGGCCGCGATCGCGTCCGCCTGGATCACGAGATCGCCGGCGAGACGCTCCGCCTCGTCCATCGCCTGGATCGCGGTGGTCGTGTCGTCGTATCCGATCGCGATGAGATCTGCCATGTCTCCTCCTTCGCCGATGCTTCGACCCGGGAAGGCTACAAGACTCACCCACTAGGTGTGCGGCGCCTCCGCCGCATCCCGGAAGCGACCGAGAGCCGCCTCGAACACCGTCAGGCGTGTGGTGGCGTCGCTCGCCATCGTGCCGAGGCTCAAGGAGGTTGCCCCCAACAGGGGCCGCAAGCTCTCCCGCAATGACGCAGTAGCCCCAGCCAGGTCGGCGCGAGCCGCCAAGAGCGCAGGCTGGTCAGGAGAGATGGTGAGGCTCGCCAGTTGACCCGTGAAGACGTCGAGCAGGCGCTCGGACTCCCCAAGGCCAGCGGGGATCGTGTGGTCGACGCTGACCGCCGCAAGGTCGGCCGCCAGACGCGCATGAGCCTGGGTTCCGGACTGCACTACCTGCGTGAGCGCTGGGTCGTGGCCTTTCCGGGCGGCGCGGCGTCGCGCGATCACCACCACTACGACGACGATCAGCAGGAGGGCAGCGAGAGCGACCCACACCCAAGACGAAGAAGATGCGTCCTCGGTCGACGCTGTCGACGCTGGGGACGACGTGACGACGGCGGCCGAGGACGATGTCGTCGGAGCCTGGGTCGGAGCCTGGGTCGGAGCCTGGGTCGGAGCCTGGGTCGGAGCCTGGGTCGGAGCCTGGGTCGGAGCCTGGGTCGGAGCCTGGGTCGGAGCCTGGGTCGGAGCCTGGGTCGGAGCCTGGGTCGGAGCCTGGGTCGGAGCCTGGGTCGGAGCGTTAGACCGGCTCGGCAATGCGGGCCGGCTCGGCAGTGCCGACGCGGTGAGGCTTCCGATCGCCCCGCCCCCTCCCGCGCATCCTGTCAGGGTGAGCAAAGCAGCCACGGCGAGGATCAACCGGTTCCTATCTATCGGCCCGCACCCCAACTCTTCCTCCATCCTTCGCCCGATAGCCACCCACAGCCGTGCAACCCGAAACTCTAGCTCCCGGATCATCGGGCGGGCGTCAGCCGGATGGCCGCCTCGTCCGAACCTCGACCCCCATCGATCCAGCCATGTGAGGGACACATGCTCGCCAGATGCGTGCATCAGACCCATCGTGGCTGATAATCAGGGGCGCGGTATCGGAGACCAGTGCGATCGATCGGTCGCCGGACGGAACAACCGACGAGGCGGGGGTCTGGATGTCCGATAACAGGAGTGGGTGGGCGATAGGATTCACGTTCTTCGCAGGCGTCATGATGATCATGGTCGGGATCTTCGACATGATCGAGGGGCTCGCCGCCGTCTTCAAGAAGGACTTCTACGCGGTGACCCCCAACTACGTGTTCCACTTCAACACCTCAACCTGGGGGTGGATCCACCTGCTGTTGGGGTTGGTCATCCTGCTCGCCGGGTTCGGGGTCTTCGCCGGCGCTGTATGGGCCCGGACGGTCGGCGTGATCATGGCTGTGATCGTCGGAGTCGCGAACTTCGCGTTCATCCCGATCTACCCGATCTTCTCGGTCGTGATCGTAGCGGTCTGTATCTTCGTGATCTGGGCGCTCACGGCACACGGGCGCGACGTGGTCGAGTAGCTCCGGCCCCCCAGCCAGCGGGAGGAACCAAGGCGGAGAGGGTTGCGGTCGGCGTGGCGCGAGGCGCCTCACGGTGGTCCCTGAGAGTCCCAGGTGCGGGCGGGCTGACGATCGCGTACACACGGCTGGGATTCGAACACGATGAAGACCCTTGCTCTCGTCGCCGCGGCGACGACGACAGCTGCCGCGATCGCCCACCACTTCATGTCACGCACCATAGCGCGGCCTCCCTCCAGGCCGTGATCGTCACGCCCGGAGTGTGTGACCGCGCCTGAGGAGTTCCTGCCTGAGGGTCACTGCCGCGCGAGTATCAGGATGACTGAACGCGAACCTCGTTCGCGTGAACACCATCCAGTCGGGTTCGCTCACCGCCCCGGGGACATCCTTCCTCGGTGTCCAGTGAAGCCGCTCGATCTGAGGATGCTCGAACGAGATCGCGTACCGATGTCGGTCGAACTCCTCTGAGACCGCGCTGATAGCGTCGAGATCGAGTTGCGCCTCCATCCGCAGGTTCGATGCGCCGGGGATCCATCGAACCCGCTTCGTCGTGACCATCACGTAGGTCCACCCCGCGCCCGCGCTCGCGATGTTGGCGGTGGTCGTGATGTCCTCACACCGCCCGGTCGCCAGAACCTCCTCGTCGGCATCCAGGCGCTTACGCACGAAGAAGTCACACGTCTCCAAGAGGTCCCGCAGCCACGCCATGGGGTCAAGGTAGCCCTCCGTGAGTGAGCCTCGTTCGATGTCCATGGAGGGCCCCCCGTGCACGGTCGGTGTTCAGAAGTCCAGCGACCTCATCCGGTGCCGAGCTGGGACATGACGGCGTCGTGGAACCGCTCGAGCTGATGGAGCTCATCGCCCACCGGCCAGATGAGGACACGTTCAGCACCAGCGGCCTCGTACCGGGCGAGCTTGTCCACGCACTCGCTTGCAGAGCCCACGAGCAACCGCTCTCGGAGCTGCTCGGGTGGGCGACCGAGCGTAGGCGCGAGCACCTCGGTCACGACAGCGTCTGCGGCCGCCGCATCCTCGGTAAGGTGCAGGAACATCGTCGCGACCGCGTTGGGGAACCTCTGCGGGTCGATCCCCTCTCGTCGCAGATGCCCGCTCAGGCGTCGGAGGGTCTCGCCGAAGGCTTCCGGCGTCGTGTTGTAGCCGGAGGCCAGCCAACCGTCGGCGAGGCGTGCCACGCGCCGCAAGCCGACATCCGACCCCCAGCTCCCCAACCAGATCGGTGGTCCGCCCGGCTGGGTTGGGGCGGGGAGCAGCTCCATCCCTTCCGTCGAGTAGAACGCACCCTCGAATGGTTCGCTCGCCGGTCGCAGGAGCGCCCGAAGCGCGTGTACGGCCTCCTCGAACCTGGGCCACCGCTCCTCCCACGCGATCCCGACCGCCCGATAGTCTCGCTCGGAAGAGCCCGGACCGACGCCGACGACGAGTCGGCCGCCCGAGAGCCGGTCGATCGCAGCCAGCGCCTTCGCGAGCAGACCCGGACCGCGCACGACGGGGAGTGCGATCGTCGTCGCGACCGTCATGGCGCCGATCGCCGGGAGTACCGAGGAGAGCGCCACGGGGCCGTCGAGCCACGGCCGTGCGTACACGAGGTGATCGTTCGAGGTCAGCCACGTCAGGCCAATCCGGTCCGCGAGGCGTGCGTAATCGGTCAGGTCGGTGATCGAGGCGGGCTCCTCATCGCCCCAGGTCATCAACGGGAGATGCGCACCGAACTCGATCCGAGGAACCTCCGTTCCGGGTATCGGGACTCTATCCGATGTCTTCCCGACGCTCATCGCTCCTACGCCGAGCACGCTCTCGTCGCGACGAACGATGCCCTCGCCGAGGCCACGAGGACCTGCAGGCCGCCGCCGCAGGCGCCGCCGATCCTTGGATGGTTCGGGGTGGTCGAGCAAGCGTTCGCGCTCCGCGGCCAGGGCCCGTGCCTGATGAGGTCTGGCTCAGCTTCCTTCGCTCACCACCCGGTAGAGGTGCCAGGTGTCGGGGACGCCCTTCAGCTCGTGCTCGCCGGCGTCCTCGAAGGTGAGGCCGGACCCGGCGGTAAGGTCCTTGACCGTGGAAGAGACGAGTACCTCTGAGGCCCGGGCCTTCGCGCCAACCCTCGCGCCGACCGCCACGGCGATGCCGCCGGTCTTGCCTGCGATCGTGTCGACCTCCCCGGTGTGGACACCAACTCGCACCTCGATGCCAAGGGGGCGCACCGCGTCGGCGATCATCTCCGCGCATCGCACGGCACGAGCCGGACCGTCGAAGGTCGCGAAGAAGCCGTCCCCGGCGGTGTCGACCTCGGCTCCTCGGTATCGGGCCAGCAAGGTGCGGACCGTGGCGTGATGACGCTCCACCAGCTCGCGCCACGCCCGATCTCCGAGCCGAGCTGCGGTCTCCGTCGATCCGACGATGTCGGTGAACAACACGGTCGCGAGCACCCGGTCGAACGAAGCTTGCTCCGCCCGGATCGATGCCAGGAACTCGGTGATCGCGTCGACCACCTCCGCGGCCCCCTTCTCCCACACGAGTTGGTCCCCGCCCTGGAAGAGGACCATCCGAGCCCCGGGGATGCGACTGACGAAGAACCGAGCGTTCTCCGGTGATCCGGTGGAGGTCCCATCCACGTCGCTCAAGGCCAGCGTAGGCACTTGGATGGTCGGCAGCACGCGGCGCACGTCCGTGTTCAGGTGCTTGAGCGTTTCGGCCGCAAGGGCGCCGGGGGCGACAGTCGCCCGGCCAGCGCGCACGTACCAGGGCTTCATTGCGGGGCTCATCCGCGCCGGGGACCTGTAGAACCACCGATCGGTGCCCCAATCCGCGCGCATCCGCTCTGCTCCCGATGCCCAGTCAGACTCCGTGGGGAGCCAGGGAGTCTCCTCGGTCGCCGAGTAGGTTGGGAAGGCTCCCAACAGGATCAGGGCCGCCACCCGTTCCGGATGTGTTGCCGCCAACACGGTGCCCATGAAGCCACCCTGCCAAGCGGCGAGGATGGCGGCGCGCTCAGAGCCAGCAGCATCCATGACGGCGAGCAGATCGTCCGCGAGCGTTTCCAGCGGCGGGATGTCGTGGGGAGCGAACCGATCGGACAATCCGAATCCGCGACGGTCGGTGATGATCAGACGGGTCCGCGCCGCGAGACGTCTAAGGAACGATGCTAGATCCGGATTCTCCCAGCGCATGTCCAGGTGTGCCTCGAAGCCGCTTACCCAAACGAGATCGATCGGACCGTCGCCCACCACCTGGTAGGCGAGGGCGACGTCGCCGTTCCATGCGTACTTGACCTGCGGGGTCTCCACGGGCGCATCTTCGCCCTTGCCTTTCGACGCAGCAAACGGATCTGAGTTCCTGCGCCGCCGGCCGGCCCTGGTAGTCCCCTTGTGCCTGTACCGGTTTCGCGGCCGTCTCGGCGTGGAGCCCGCGGTCAGGCCGTTCGGTTGACCGACGTCCACCGCTCCGAACATGAGCTGGATCGGCGAGCAACACGGTCAGGGTCGATACGCCCACAGGCTCGTCGGGGATCCAGCGCATCCGTAGCAAGGCGCGCCGTTCTTCACGGTTAGTCCCTCAGCGTCGAAGAAGACCACATCGGCGCCGCTCGTGAGCGTCGCGAAGCGCCAGAGCTGATAGGTCCCTGCGTTAGCCTGGATGGTCGCATCTGTCAGCCCACCCCGGACCTCGGACCAGTCGCCCGAGCCGTCGAACGTGAGTACGCGGCCGCAATACCAGGCGACGAACTCGCGTTGCACGGTGGTCGAGTCCGGGTAGCATTCCTGCGCCGAGCCGGGAAGCGGTGCCAGGTCGCTCCAGCGCCCGGTGACCGGATCGAACGACGAGGCATCAAGGATGTAGTCGTAGGCGATCAGCCTTCCTCTCAGCCAGCCAGCCGATGTCGCCTGCGGCGACAGCCCCTTCGCCTGCGGCAGTTCGCCCCACGTGTTGAGAGACGGATCGTAGGTGAGGCCGACTGGGTGGGATGACGCGGCGTGGTTCCCCGCTCCGACGTAGGAACCGAACACGATGACCTCATTCCCCGTCCAAACGGCACTGAACAGGTTGAGCCCGAACGGCGCGCTCGACAGCTTCCGCCAGGCTTCGGTCGCAGGATCGTAGAGGGCACCCTGGTTCGCCGTGGATGCCTCGCCGCCTCCCCAAACGAAGACTCGCTGGCCCGTCCAAACCATCGCGGCACCGTCGCGGGGTGCGAGAGGCGCAGCAGGGATCGTCTTCCAGGAATCTGTCGCGGGGTCATAGGCCGCACCGTCGACCCTTCCACCCCGAGCGTCGACTCCACCCCAGAAGATCGCCTCGGTCCCGGTCCACACGGCGGAAGCGCCCGAGCGGGCGATCGGAGCCGGTGGCAGGGGCCGCCAGGTGTCGGTCGTCGGGTCGAGCGCGTAGCCATCTGCGGATGGAGCAGCGCTACCTTTGGAAGTCCCGCCCCAAACGAGGAGCTCACGTCCATCCCACACCTCCGCCGTGGCGGAACGCACGACCGGGGGCTCTGAGAGTCGTGTCCAACCCAGGGCGAGTGGCGTCCCGACTTGGTCGGGTGAGGGCGTCGATGGGCTGGGGTGGGCGGGCTCAGATGTGTGTTGGAACGCCCGGATCGTGAAGCCCGTCGCGACGGCAGCGATCATGAGTGCCAACACGGCGATCGCCACCCGTCGGGCTGGTGAGGGTCCGACCTCGATCGGCGGCTGAGGCTCACGACGCTGGATCTCGTCCCACTGATCCGGCGCGGGGATGCCGTTCGCGAACGAAAGACGATCCTTGATGTCATTCGGTCGCATCGTCGTCCTCCAATGTCATGCGGAGCTTGCGGCGCCCCCGTGTCACGTGCACGGATACCGCCGCCGCCGTCGAGCCGATGATCTTCGCCACTTCCTTGTAGGTGTATCCGGCGAAGTAGTGCAGGATGATCGACGAGCGTTGGTGCGGGGAAAGCCCCAGTAGGGCCGTAGCTACGCGCAAGTCCTCCGGCTGCGCGATCTCGGCGATGTCATCGGGCAGCGTGGTGCTCGACGATCGCTGTTGGAGTTCACCAGCGGCGATGCGGAAGGCGGCCTTCCAGACCCAACGGCTTGGAGCGTGAACCGCGTCACCCCGTTTGAGCAGTTGGGCGAATGCCTCTGCGACGGAGTCATCGGCGATCTGGTGATCCCCGGAGAAGAGGAGCACCGATCGCCAGAGTCGTTGATGCTCGCTGCGATAGAGCTGCTCGACTTCCGAGTCGGTGCCATCGCTCACCCCTGCATCCTGCACGGTGATACAGGAGGCTGCGTGCGGTCGTTTACTAACAGGCCCCCCACTCGCATGTCCCGGTTTCGCGGCCGTTAGCGCCCCTTGCCCTT
>CAWEPI010000013.1:0-129415 GCA_963810945.1 uncultured Actinomycetes bacterium | reverse complement strand
CTCCCTTCGCGCTGGGTCTTTGACGCGACAGGTTCGCCCTAGTTGGATGGGGTGATGACCCGCGCAGCGTTCATCGCCGCCGAAGTCGTGACTCGCGAGCCTCCGTGGAAGTGGACCACCGACGAGTGGCTCGGCTTCGGGCTGCGCGTCGCGATCGCGCTGGCCGTCGGCCTCCTCGTCACCGTGATCGGGCGACGCTACGTCCGTCACGCCCGTCGGCAGGCCAAGGAGGCGGGCGACGAGCCGAGTGCGCGCAAGCTCCGCCGCCAGGTCACCATCGTGAGCCTCGCGGCCACCACCGCCATCGTGATCGTCTGGTTCGTCGTCCTCGTGTCGATCCTCACGTGGACGGGGGTCAGCATCGGTCCGCTGATCGCGAGCGCAGGCATCGCGGGTGTGGCGCTGGGCTTCGGCGCCCAGACCCTCGTGCGCGACACCATCAGCGGGATCTTCATCCTGCTGGAGGGCCAGTTCGACGTGGGCGACACCGTCGATCTCGCAGACCGAGGGCGGGCCCGTCTCCGGGACGATCGAGGGCCTGACGCTGCGCATCACCTCGGTGCGGCAGTTCGACGGGACGCTCAGCATCGTGCCGAACGGCTCGATCCAGATCACCAGCAACAAGACCCGTGGCTGGGGCCGCGCGATCGTGGACGTCCGCGTCGCCGTCGGCGAGGATCCCGAGCGCGTCCGCACCGTGCTCGAGGACCTGTTCGAGGAGCTGGTCCAGCAGGAACCGTTCGTCTCCGGCCTGCGCGCCGATCCGCAGATCCTCGGCGTCACGCAGACCACCGACGCCGCGCAGGTGATCCGGGTCGTCGCCGAGACGCAGCCGAACCAGCGCTACAAGCTGGAGCGGCTGCTGCGGGAGCGGATCAACGCGCGGATCGTCGAGAAGGGGCTCCGCGTGCCGCCGACCGGTGCGGTGGCCGCGCCGATGCGCCCCACCGACGAGGAGCCCTGACCGGTCCGGCGTGCCTCGGATACGCTGTCACCATGTCCGCGAACGGCTTCACATCCGTCGACGAGCTGCAGACCGCGCTCGGGGAGCACGCCTACCTCGCCGACCGCGGCCTCGCCACCGCGATCTACCTCTCGCTCTCGCTCGGCAAGCCGCTGCTGCTGGAGGGGGAGGCGGGCGTCGGCAAGACGGAGGTCGCGAAGGTGCTCTCCTCGCTGCTGGATCGCGAGCTGATCCGCCTGCAGTGCTACGAGGGCATCGACGCGTCGCAGGCGCTCTACGAGTGGAACTACTCGCGGCAGCTGATCGCCGTGCGCGCGATGGACGCCGCCGACGCCGAGACGCACGTCGAGGACCTCTTCGGCCCCGAGTTCCTGGTGGAGCGGCCGCTGCTCGCGGCGCTCAAGGCCGGCAACCGCGCCGTCCTGCTGGTCGACGAGCTCGATCGCGCCGACGACGAGTTCGAGGCGTTCCTGCTGGAGATCCTCTCCGAGTTCGCGGTGACGATCCCGGAGGTGGGTCGCGTGGCGGCCGAGACCCCGCCGGCCGTGATCGTGACCTCCAACCGCACGCGCGAGCTGCATGACGCGCTGAAGCGCCGCTGCCTCTACCACTGGATCGACCACCCGGCCCTGGACCGCGAGATCCAGATCGTGCGGGCGCGCGCCCCGCAAGTGGGCGAGACGCTCGCGCGCGATGTCGCCGAGGCGGTGGCGCGCCTGCGTGAGCTCGACCTGGCGAAGCTCCCCGGCGTGGCCGAGACGATCGACTGGGCCAACGCGCTCGCGTTCCTCGGGCGCCGAGCGCCTCGACGTGCCCGACCGCCACGGACACGCTCGGCACGCGTCGTGAAGGACCACGAGGACCAGGAGCTCGTGGCCGCGCGCCTCGCCGACGTGGTCGGCGGAGATGCGTGAAGCCACCGCCATCGCGGGCGGGCCGCTCCCACCGCTGATCGCGTTCGGGCGCGACCTCCGCCGCCGCGGCCTCCCGGTGGGCACCGGCCGGATCCTCACGTTCGTGCGCGCGGTCTCGGCGCTCGGGTTCGCGGACCGCGACGCCCTCTACTGGGCGGGCCGGACGTCGATGATCGCGCGCAAGGACGACATCGCCGCCTACGACGAGGCCTTCGAGGACTGGTGGGAGACGATCGGCGCGAAGGCGGACCTGACGCATCGAGCTCACGATCCCGACCGCGGGCCAGCGACCCCGAGCCGGACTGGGGCGAGCAGCCCGCCGACCTCGAGATCACCGTGGGCACGACCGCCGCGGAGTGGCACGGGATCGGCGAGGACGAGGAGGTCGAGGAGTCCGACGAGGAGGCGGCGATCCGCATCGTGGCGAGCGGCGCCGAGGTGCTCCGCACGCAAGTCGTTCGGCGACCTCACCGACGACGAGCGGGCCCGGGTGGCGGCCCTGATCCGCCGGCTCGCGGTCTCCGTGCCGGCCGAGCGCACCCGGCGCACGCGGCCCGCGTCCGAAGGGTGCCTCGTTCGATCTGCGTCGCACGCTCCGACGTTCGCTGCGCACGCAGGGCGAGCCGTTCGACCGCGCCTGGCGCGCGCGCAAGTCGCGCACGCGCCCCCTCGTGCTGATCCTCGACATCAGCGGCTCGATGGCCCCCTACTCCCGCGCCTTGATGCAGTTCGCGTACGCCGCGATGGCCGCCGGCCGGCGGGTGGAGACCTTCTGCTTCGGGACGCGGCTCACGCGCGTGACGCGGATCGCTGCGCACCAAGGACCCCGACCGGGCGCTGCACGAGATCGGCGTCGCAGGTCCAGGACTGGGAGGGCGGCACGCGGATCGGCGAGTCCCTCAAGGCCCTCCTGGACGGCTGGAGCCAGCGCGCGGCCCTGCGCGGCGCCGTGGTGGTGCTCTGCTCCGACGGCCTCGAGCGCGGGGACCCCGAGCTGCTCAGGCCCAGATGGCGCGGCTGCGCCGCCTCGCCTACCGCGTGGTCTGGGTGAACCCGCTGAAGGGCTCGCCTCGCTACGAGCCGCTCGCCCGTGGCATGGCGGCCGCCCTGCCCAGCGTCGACGTCTTCCTCTCGGGGCACAACCTCGAGAGCCTGGAGCACCTCGGCCGGGTCCTCGGCGGCTGAGCGACCTCGAAGGTAGGCTGGTCGCGGTGCGCGACGACGACGAGATCCTCGAGGCACTACGAGCGCGAGCTGACGGAGGAGCCCGAGCCGGCTCCGCGGCGCAAGCGCGGCTTCGCGCTGGTGGCCGGGCCCCTCGCGGTCGCGTGCGTCTTCCTGCTCGTCGAGATCTTCGCGAACCGTTCGATCGCCGACGACATCGGCACCGCGCAGCACGACCTGCGCGTGGCCCAGGCCGGCGCGGAGCGCGTCGACGCGGAGAACGGCACCTTCGACGGCGCCGCCGCCGACGGGTTGACCGCGGCGCGCTACGACGGCGGCGAGCTCCGCTACGTGGGGCCGGACACGGCCTCTTCGGGGCTCGGCAGCGTGAGCGTGTACGCGGACGGCGTGACGTGGGCCGCCGCCGTCGAGGTCCGGCCGGGCGCCTGCTTCTACCTGCGGCTCGACGCCGGGCGCGAGGATCCCCGCTACGGCGTGGGGACCGTGTGCACCGCGCGCGAGGCGCTCGGCTCCAGCGACACGCAGTGGTGAGCCCGGCGCGCTAGGAGCCCGGCGGCGGGGGCGGCAGCGGCGGCGGCCCGCCCGACTCCGATCCCACCTCTGCGGTCTCGGGCATGCCCGGCACCGACGGCTGCGGGACGGCGTTCGACCGGATCACCACGGTGTGCGCCGCCCGGTCGCCGACGCGCTGCTTGTGTTCGCCGCCGGTCCAGATCACGACGGCGCCCAGCAGGTAGGGCAGGACGTAGGGGATCGCGTCGACGATCCGCAGGACGTTGCGCACGACCGATCCGCCCCATCCCATCTTCGTGCCGTCCTCCCGCACGACGCGGATCCCGGTGAGGAACTTGCCCACGGTCGCGCCGAGGAGCCCCTCGAGGACGACGAAGTACACGAGCGTGATCAGGTAGGGCGTGACGGCCCGCCAGCCGTCCCACGACAGGCGGATCCCGCCGCCGACCGGGTGCTCGACCACCGCGAACGGCAGGAACCAGATCAGCGAGAAGATCCAGTCGATGATCTGCGCGACCGCGCGACGTGCGACGCCGACGTACGTCAACCTGGGGTCCTCCGTATGGGGGTGGGCCGCTCGACGGTAGGCGCGCGCGTCCAGGAGGTCAAGGCAGTCACCAGATCAACTGCACCGCAGGCATCACGACGGTTTCAAGTTCGATCGTCGTGCGACCGATGACTAGTCAATGCGAGGCACCCGTCGGATCGCGCCCCTCTGGCTCTCCCTCGCAGGCCTGGTGGTCGCGGCCGCCGTCTGGGCGCCGGCCTCCGTGCAGGCCTCGCCCACCGCTCCGGCAGCTCCGCCCACGATCACGACACTCGCGCCCGGACTCACCTTGACGGAGGCCGTCGATCCCACGGGTCCCAGCCGCGTCTACGTGCTCACGGTCGACCCGACGCAGGCGGTCTCGATCGACGTCGCCACCGCCGGCAAGGCGATGGGCGCCTACGCGCGGACGAGCGCGATCGGAGCGGCGCACGGCGCCCTGGCCGCGATCAACGGCGACTTCACGATCGACCCCGGTCGTCCGCTGCATCCCTTCCAGGAGGACGGCACGCTCCGCCAGCTCGGCCTGCAGGGCGGCGCCAGCTTCGCCATCTCCCAGGACGAGACGAAGGAGTACCTGGCGGACCAGAAGTCCACCGTGACGGGAGCGAACCTGACGACCCAGACGAAGTTCCCGCTGATCGGCTTCAACACCGGCCAACCCGTCGAAGGGTGAGATGGCGGCCTTCACCGGGTACGGGGGGAGGGCGGAGCGGCCGCCCACGCACGCGTGCTCGATGCGGCTGAAGATCGCGGGCAAGCTCCATTGGGGCGCCGGCAACGTCGGGGTCTACCGCGACTACGCCGTGGACCGGCTCCGCTGCGCGACCAAGCGGATGACGGTGAAGCCCGGCACCGTGGTGCTCTCCGCGGGGCTCACGGGTGCGGGCGCGGCCGCGATCAAGCACGCGCTGAAGGGCCAGATCGTCCGGCTCACGTGGTCGTTCGGATGGGCCGGCGTGATGGACACGGTGGGCGGCATGCCGCTGCTCGTCGACAACGGCGTCGCGGTGGCGCCGGCCAACTGCAGCTCGTACTTCTGCTCGCGCAACCCGCGTACCGGCATCGGCATCACGGCCGACGGCAAGGTGCTCCTCGTCGTGGTGGACGGGCGGAGCCGCCAGTCCGCGGGGATGACGCTGATCGGCTTCGCGCGCTACATGGTGCAGCTGGGCGCCACCTACGCGCTCAACCTCGACGGCGGCGGCGGCGCCACGATGTGGGTGGCGGGGCGCGGCGTCGTCTCGCACCCCTCCGACTACTCGGGGGAGCGGCCCGTCACGAGCGCCGTGCTCGTCCTGCCCGGTCCGGACAACGAGTCCGTGCCGCTGCCGTACAACAAGCATCACCTCGGGGTCGGGCGCACGCTCGCGCCGGCGGCCGGCGCGTCGGGTCTCACCCAGCTGGTCTCGTCGCTGCAGGCGCGCCAGGCGATGGACGCGTCGCTCACCGACCCCGGATCGACGGGCGGCCTGATGGCGGCGCTGGCCTCCGGCGGCTTCGGCGTCCAGGCGATGCCCGCGGGCGTCCTGCGGATGGCGCGCATCTACCACGCCCGCAACCGCTGAGGCTCAGGTCGCGCGGGGCTCCCCCTCGTAGGCCCGATCGAGCAGCTGCACGGGGTGCACGACCTCACCCGGTTCCCCCATCGCCCGGAGGCCGGCCGCGATCTGCATCGAGCACCCCGGGTTGGCGCTGGCGATCATCGTCGCGCCGGTCGCCCGCACGGCGTCGGCCTTGGCCTGCATCAGGCGGCCGGCCATCTCGGGCTCCGTGACGTTGTAGAGGCCGGCGGCGCCGCAACACCGGTCGCCGTCGGGGATCTCGACGACCTCGACGCCGCCGATGCGGCGGAGCACGCGGCGCGGCTGGTCGTGGACGTGCTGCGCGCGCAGCGCGTGACATGCGTCGTGGTAGGCCACGCGCGTGGGCGCGAGCGCGGGCGGGTCCTCGGCGAGCCCCTCGCGATCCAGGAACACCATCAGGTCCTCGACGGGGAGGTCGGTGCCGGCGACGAGCTCGCCGTAGCTCTGCATGTGCGCCCCGCAACCCGCGGCGTTCACGATCACCCGGTCGGCGCCGGCGAACGCCCGCGCGTTGCGGCGCGCCAGGCGGCGCGCGGTCCCCAGCCTGCCGTTGTGGGCGGGCAGGGCCCCGCAGCACTGCTGCGCGCGGGGGATCGTGACGGTCCAGCCGTTGCGGGCCAGCACGCGCACGCTCGCGCGGTTCACGTCGCGGAACCACCGATCCTGCACGCAGCCCGTCAGCAGCGCCACCGAGCCGCGGCGCTCCACGCCCTCCGGCGGCTCGGTCACCGCGGGCATCCGCCGGAAGCGCTCGCTCGGGCGCGGCGTGATGGCGCGGACGCGCCTCGGCAGGAACGGGGTCACGAGCGGTTGGACGAGGGCCGCCGCCCAGAGCAGCTTCTTGCGGGAGAGCATCACGTCGAGACCCAGGCGGCGCGCCTGGCGGTGGCTCCAGGGGCGGAGGGCCTCGGTCTCGGTGCGCGCGTGCTCCATCATCCGCCCGAAGGGCACGTGCGACGGGCAGACGTCCTCGCACGCGCGGCAGACCAGGCACAGGTCGGTGAACTCGCGGAACCGGTCGTCGACCGACGCGGCGCCGTCCGCCACCGCGCGCATCGCGGCGATCCGTCCGCGCGGGGACGCCGACTCCTCGCCCGTCAGCCGGTAGGTGGGGCAGTGGGGGAGGCAGAGCCCGCACGCGACGCACGCGTCGAGGTCGACGGCCGCGGGGTGATCGGCGCCGACCCAGCGCGGCGCTCCCATCGGCGCCCCGATGAACCGGGTGCCGACGGGGAGATCCGTTCCGAGCGGCGTCCGGGCGGCGTCCGTCGCGGGTCCTTCGGGGTCCATCTCACCATCCTCACACGCGGCCGCGGGGCTGTCCGCGAAGGGGCGGCGCCACGGGCCCCGGGCCCGGTTGACCGAACCGGCCGCCGGACCTACGGTGCGGCCCATGGTGGACGAGGGCGGGCGCGAGCGGCGGTTCGGCGCGCTCGCGGACGTCACGGAGAGCGGCGTCACCTACGGCACCTACCTCAAGATCCCCGAGCTCCTCGACCTCCAGCAGCTCCGTTCGGATCCGCCGGTGCACGACGAGCTGCTCTTCATCGTCGTGCACCAGGCCTACGAGCTCTGGTTCAAGCAGGTGCTGTTCGAGCTCGGGTCGGTGCGCGACCTGATGCTCGCGGGCGACACGGAGCGCAGCCGTCACTACCTCGTGCGCGTGCACGCGATCGAGCGGGTCCTGATCGAGCACATCGAGGTGCTCCAGACGATGAGCCCGCAGGACTTCCTGGAGTTCCGGGCGCTGCTCACGCCCGCGAGCGGGTTCCAGTCCGCGCAGTTCCGCGAGCTGGAGTTCCTGAGCGGCCTGAAGGACGCGCGGTTCCTCGACGACCTCGCTGCCTCGCCGGACGAGCGCGCGCGGATGCAGCGCCGGCTCGACGAGCCGACCCTCTGGGACGGGTTCTGCGCCCTGCTGGAGGGCGCCGGCCTCCCGATGCCCGCCGACGACGAGGACGCCCGGTCGACCTCGCTCGTCACGATGGCGCGCGATCGGCCCGATCTCTTCGTCGTGAGCGAGGGGCTGCTCGACCACGACGAGGCGGTGGCCCGATGGCGCTACCTCCACGTCTTGATGGTGGAGCGCGAGATCGGCGCGAAGCGTGGGACCGGCGGGAGCAGCGGGGTGGGGTACCTACGCTCCACCCTCGACAAGCGGTTCTTCCCGGAGCTCTGGGGGTTGCGGAGCCGGCTCTAGCGCCCCGCGATCGGCAGGGGGCGCGCGTCGCAGGCTCCGGCGAGGCACGGCAGCCCGAACGCGTCCTCGATCGCGCGCAGCGTCGACGCGTGGTCGTAGCGGTTCGCGTCCGTCGTCCCACCCGTGATCGCCTGGCCCGCGATGAAGGTCGGGATGGGCGCGTCGCCGCTCTCGGACTCGTCCCAGGTGAGGATCACGACGCCGTGCGGTCCGGCGTCGGCGAGGAGATCGGGCCAGTTGAGCTCGAGCCAGCGATCGCCGCCCGCGACCCCTCCACCTGCCGCGCCGCATTCCGAGGCTTCGTCGTGCATGTCGTGACACTGGTTGGGGATCACCACGGTGAACGCCGGCAACGTGAGGCCCGCGAAGCCGGCCGTGGGTGGGGCGCCGTCCGCGACGACGTCCCCCGGCACGTTCCGCACGTGCTCGTTGCAGGCGGCTCCGGCCGACGTCGAGGCGAAGAGCAGCGGCGGGTCGTGCTTGCGCGCGTAGTCGAGCGTGCTCGCATCGGAGTAGTCGACGAGGCTGCACGCCGTGGGGCCTCCCGGGTAGCCCTCGGCGTAGACGGTCCAGGGCACCCCTGCGCCCAGCATCTGGTCGTACACGCTGCGGCACGTCCGGCCCCAGTCGCTGTCGGAGGTGGCGCCGCACGCGTCGCCGGCGGCCATCCAGACGTAGTTGGGCAGCGACGGGTGGGCGTCGGCGTGCATGTCCGTGAGGCTCAGCGATGCCGGGACGATCGTGTCGTTGATGAACCGGGCGTCCCGGTTGCCGACGATCTCGTCGTAGCCGTGGTTCTCCATCACGATCAGCACGATCTTCGAGGGTTGGGAGGACATGGGGATCGGGGTCGGGGTGGCGTGCCCGGATGCCGACGGTGGCGGTGCCGTGGAGGCGGCCGCCGGAGTCCCGGAAGAGCACGCGGCGCCCAGGAGCGCGAGCGCCACGACCAGCGAGGGAAGTCCCCGTGCGTGGGTCACCCCTCCACCGTAGCGCGACGGGCGCGGGCCGACCGATCGGCGGCGCTATCATCGCGCCACCTGCCATGAGCGTCTCCAGACTGCGCGCCTCGATCAAGGCCTCGTCGTTCACCGAGTCGGTGATCCGCGAGATGACGAGGCTCGCGGCCGTCCACGGCGCGATCAACCTGGGGCAGGGGTACCCCGACTTCCCGGCGCCGGAGGCGATCAAGGTCGCGGCCGCCCAGGCCATCGCCGACGATCACAACCAGTACCCGGTGACGTGGGGCGACCCGGGCTTCCGCGAGGCGATCGCGGCCAAGTACGCGCGCGACTACGGGATGGCCGTGGATCCGGAGACCGAGATCTGCGTCACCTGCGGCTCCACCGAGGCGATGATCGCCACGCTGCTGGGGCTCCTCGACGCGGGCGACGAGGTCGTCCTCTTCGAGCCGTTCTACGAGAACTACGGGCCGGACGCGATCCTCGCGGGCGCCGCGCCGCGGGTGGTGTCGCTCCGTCCGCCCGACTGGACCTTCGACGAGGCCGAGTTGCGCGCCGCGTTCAACGACCGCACGCGCGCCATCGTGATCAACACGCCCAACAACCCCACAGGCAAGGTCTTCTCCCGCGAGGAGCTCCGCGCGATCGCGGACCTCTGCATGCGCTACGACGCGTTCGCCGTCACCGACGAGATCTACGAGCACATCCTCTACGACGGCGCCGAGCACGTGCCCATCGCCTCGCTGGAGGGGATGGCCGAGCGCACCGTCACGATCAGCGCGCTCTCCAAGACGTACGCCGTGACGGGTTGGCGCGTGGGCTGGGCGGTCGCGCCGAGCGCGCTGATGGCGGGCATCCGCCCCGTGCACGACTTCCTCACGGTGGCCGCCGCGGCGCCGCTGCAGCTGGCGGGGATCACCGCACTGGCGCTGCCGCCGGCGTACTACGAAGAGACAGCAGCGGGCTACGCCGAGCGGCGCGACGTGATGATGCGCATCCTCGCCGACACCGGCTTCGAGGCATCGCCGCCCGCGGGCGCGTACTACGTGATGGCCGACGCATCGCACCTCGGGCTCGGCGACGACGTCGCCACCGCCGAGCACCTCGTGGAGGAGGTGGGCGTGGCGACGGTGCCGGGCTCGTCCTTCTTCTCGCGGCCCGCCGACGGTTCCCACCTGCTGCGGTTCGCGTTCTGCAAGCAGATCGAGACGCTCGAGGCGGCGGGGGAGCGTCTGCGGACGCTGGTTCAGTAGGCGAGCTCGAGCGCGCCCGAGAGGAAGACCCGCGCGCCCTTCGGCTCCGCCCCCGGCATCGCCGTGAGCGTCCCCGACGAGATGTCGTAGAGGGAGATCGATCCGTCGAGGAACCGGACCGCCATCGTGCCGAGCGCACGGGAGACGGAGTAATCGAAGACCTTGCCGGGCACCAGCGGCGTGACGGCCCCCGACGGCAGGGCGATCTTCACGAGGCCCTTGACCCCGTGCGTCCCCCAGCTCCAGGCCACCAGCGTGTGGGCGTCGAGCCAGACCGGGCGCAGGAGGACCCGGGCACAGCGCGCCGCGACGACCCGGTGCACGTGGGTGCCGTCGGTGTCCATGATCCAGATCGAGCCGCTGCAGGCCTTCGTCCCGTCCTTCTTCGTGAACGCGATCTTGGTGCCCGCCGGGCTGAACGAGGGGTAGATCGACATGCCGTCGGTCGTCAGGCGGCGCACGCGGTGGATGTCGGTGCGCGCGGTCCAGATGTCCCACTGGAAGAGATCCTGGTCGTTGCCCTGCGTGACGGCGACGAGGCGCCCGTTCGGCGAGGCCGCGAGGTTCAGCGGGATCCGGTCGCTGTCCGTGAACCGCACGAGGCGGTGCTCCTTGGCGCTCGCGACGTCGCGGTACCAGACGGAGTTGAGGGTGGGATCGCGATCGCCGGGGCCGCTCGCGTTGCCGTCGGGCAGGAACACGACGCGCGAACCGTGGCCGGCGATCAAGGGGAAGAACGCGTCGTTGATCGTGAACAGGGCGGCTCCGGTCACCGCGTCCGTGCCGATCACCTTGCTGCCCCCGCTCGCGGTGGGCCGGGCGCTCGCGAGCACCCCGCCGCTGAGCGACAGGTACGGCGAGCGGTTCGCCACCGAGGAGGCGACGGTCCCGTCGAGGGCCGCGGTGCGGACCGCGCCCGCGTTCGTGTCGTAGGCCACCACGGGCGGCCCCAACGCGGTCGCCGCCGTGGCCGCCCACCCGAGGGCGACGGCCACGGCGAGGGCGACGCTCACGGCTCTCCGCATGCCCGCAGTATGGCGCACGAGCATGCGCCGGCTCAGATGCCGCCCCAGAAGCGTCCTGGCGCGAGCACCCCCGCGGGATCGAACGCGGCCTTCAGCCGGCGGTGGATCTCGAGGCCCGGGACCGTCGCGTCGCCGAGCCCGCCCGGGCCGCGGACCGCGGGGGCGATCCCCCCGAGCTCGGCCGCCCGTTCCCGGATCGCGTCGATCTCCTCGGGGGTGTGCGCGGCCATCCACGCGATGCCCACCCCGACCAGCGCGCTCCATCCCGACCGCCCCTCGACGAGCGCATCGAGCCGCGAGGGGGGGACCGACGCCTCCAGGATCGTGGTCCCGTCGTCCACCCCATCGAGGGCGACGGCGCCCTCCTGCATCGGCACGGCCGCGCGCGCCGCGGTCTCCATCGCCGCCACCTCGTCGGCCCACCCCTCGAGCCGCACCGTCACGCTCCTTCGGCCGCGCGAGGATCGACGCGGCACCGGGCACCGCGTCGGCGATCGCGCGCGCCGCGCCGAACCCGCCCTCCACCGAGGCGAGGGACGCCGAGGCCTCCGGCAGGGGGCGGATCTTCAGCGCCACCTGCACGATCACGCCGAGCGTCCCCAGCGAGCCGGTGGCCAGCCGGTGGACGTCGTAGCCGGTCACGTTCTTCACCGTGCGCGCGCCGCTCTTGATCAGGCGGCCGTCGCCGGTGACGAGCTCCATCTCGGTGACGGTGTCGCGGACGTGGCCCACCCGGAGCCGCCTGGGCGACGAGACGCCGGCCGCGATCACGCCGCCCACCGTGGCCTCCGGCGGGGCGTCGACGGGCCACTCCTGACCGTTCGCGGCGAGGAGCTCCGCGAGGGCGCCGCAGCGCATCCCCGCCTCGACGACCACGAGCATCTCGGCGGGCTCGTAGGCCACCACGTCGTCGAGGTACGTCGTCCAGAGCTCGGCGTCGAACTCGCAGGGGTTGCCCCGGTCCATGTGGTGGCGTCCGCCCACCGGAAGGATGCGTTGATGGTCGGCGCTCGCGGCGCGCAGCGCGTCGGCCACGTCGGCCTTGGTGTGGGGGTGGATCAGATCCACGATCCCTCCGGGAGCGAGGCGGCCGCCGCGGCCGCGTCGTCCGTGCCGGCGGCGGCAACGGCGTAGTCGCCGCAGCGCGCGCCGTCGGGGAGGACCTTCTGGGGGTTCATGCGGCCGTCGGGGTCGAACGCCGCCCGCAGGCACGCCTGCGCGTCGAGGTCCTCGGCCGAGAACACCAGGGACATGAAGTCACGCTTCTCGATGCCGATGCCGTGCTCGCCGCTCAGGGCGCCGCCCGCATCGACGCAGAGGCGCACGAGCTCGTCGCTCGCCTCGAGGACGCGCTCCAGCGTGCCCGGCACGCTGCGGTCGAACGAGAAGAGCGGATGGAGGTTGCCGTCGCCGGCGTGGAAGACGTTGGTGACGATGAGCCCGTAGCGTTCGGCGATCGCGTACACGCCGGTGAGGATCTCGGGGAGCTTCGTGCGCGGCACCACGCAGTCGTGCAGGTGGTAGTGGGGCGCGATCTGCGCCACCGCGCCGAACGCGGACTTGCGTCCCTTCCAGATCAGCGCGCGCTCGGCGTCGTCGGCGGCCACGCGGATCGTGCGGACGTCGTGCGCATGGGCCGCCGCCTCCACGGCGCGCGTCTGCGCCTCCACGGCCTCGGCGATGCCGTCGACCTCGACGATCAGGATCGCCGCGGCGTCGGTGGGGTAGCCCGCGTGGGCGAAGTTCTCCGCCGCCACCACGATGCCGTGGTCCATCATCTCGACCGCGGCGGGCACGACGCCGGCGGCGATGATGGCCGAGACCGTGGACGCGGCGTCCTCCACCGAGGTGAAGTCGAGGAGCATCGTCCGCACGGACGCCGGGAGCGGGGTGAGCCGCACGCACACGCGGGCCACGACGCCCAGCGTGCCCTCGCTGCCCACCACCACACCGCGCAGGTCGTAGCCGGCCGCCTCGGGGCCCTCGCTGCCGAAGCGTTCCAGGGTCCCGTCGGGCAGGACCACGTCGAGCCCGAGGATGTGCGCCGACGTGACGCCGTACGCGAGGCAGTGCGGGCCGCCCGCGTTCGTGTTCACGTTGCCCCCGATCGACGAGGTCTGCTGCGACGAGGGGTCGGGCGCGTAGGTGAACCCGCTCGGCGCGAGCGCGGTGGCGAGGTCGAGGTTGAAGAGGCCGGGCTCCACCCACGCGAGCCGGTCCTCGGGCCGCACCTCGAGGATCCGCTGCATCTTCGCGGTGACCACGACGAGGGCATCGCCGATGGGGGTGGCGGCGCCGGCGAGCCCCGTCCCCGATCCGCGGGGAACGACCGGGAGGCCGTGCGTCGCCGCCACGCGGACGCAGGTCTGGATGTCCTCGGTGGTGTGGGGGAAGGCCACGAGCGCGCATCCACCTTCCACGAGGGAGGCGTCACGGCTGTAGAGCTTGCGCGCGAGGGGGTCGGAGAGCACCTCGGCGACGCCCAGCGCGGCTTCCAGTTCGAGGCGTGCGGCGTCGACGTCGGCCATGCGGCTAGCGTAGGCCGCGCCGGGCGGCGCCGTCCTCAGGCGACGCGGCCGGGCGAACCGTCGGCGGCTTCGAGGGGCAGGCCCTCGGCGGCCCACGCCTCCATGCCGCCCTCGACGTTGTAGGCCTCGAAGCCTCGGGCCTGCAGCATCATCGTGGCGAGCTCGCTCCGGTTGCCGGAGCGGCAGATGACGGCGACGGACCTGTTCTGGTCCAGGTCCTGGCCGGCGCCGGCCATGATCGCGTTGAGCGGGATGTGCACAGCCCCCTTGATGCGGCCGGCTTCCCATTCGTAGGGCTCGCGGCAGTCGACCAGCTGGATCTGGCCCAGCCGGTCGTACACGCCCTTCACGTCGGTCAGCGGTTCGCTCATTGCAGGTGCAAATCCTACCAGTGAGGTGCGCATCCGCTGAGTCGCTCAGGTCGCCGCGAGGGCCTGGCGGAAGGCCCCCAGCGCGGCCTCGTCGAACAGGACGAACCGGATCTCCGCCACCTCGGTGGAGGCGCCGCGCACCGCGGCGATCGCGACGGGCGCCGCCTCGTGCAACGGGTAGCCGTAGATGCCGGTCGAGATGGCCGGGAAGGCGACGGTGCGCGCGCCGAGCGCGTCGGCCACGCGCAGGCACGACCGGTGGCACGCCTCCAGCAACACGCGATCGCTGTCGTTCCCGGCGTAGACGGGGCCCGCGGTGTGGATGATCCAGCGCGCGGGGAGGTCGCCGCCGGCGGTGGCCACGGCGTCCCCGGTCTCCAACGCCGGGTCGCCCCGCTCCGCGACGATGGCCTCCCGCTCGGCGAGCGCGACCGGTCCAGCGGCGCGCGTGATGGCGCCGTCGACGCCGCCGCCCGGACGCAGCGCCGTGTTGGCGGCGTTCACGATCGCGTCGACGTCCTGCGTGGTGATGTCGCCGCGCACGAGCACGATCTCGGGCGATCGGGGCATGCCCGGCATCGTAGCCCCGGCGTGCCGTGCAGGTAGGCTCCCGACATGAGCGAGTTCGACCTCCTGGTCCTCGGCGACGCGAACCCGGACCTCGTGCTGAGCGGCGGCGACGTGGTGCCGGCGTTCGGTCAGGCGGAGCGGCTCGTCGAGCGTGCGTCCCTGACCATCGGCGGGTCGGGCGGGATCCTCGCCTGCGGCGCCGCGCGGCTCGGGCTGCGCGTGGCGTTCTGCGGTGTGGTGGGCGACGACCTGTTCGGCCGTTACATGCGCGAGCAGCTCTCCGGCCGCGGCATCAACACGCGCGGGCTGATCGCCGACCGCGAGCACCCGACCGGCGTCACGGTCGTGCTCTCGGCGCCCGACGATCGGGCGATGCTGACCGCGCCCGGGACGATCGCGGGCCTGCGCGCTGAGCTGATCCCGGAGGACCTCCTGGCCGAGGCGCGACACGTGCACGTGAGCTCGTACTTCCTCCAGACGGCCCTCGTGCCGGGGCTGCCCGCGATCTTCGACGCGGCTCACGCCCTGGGCGCGACGACCTCGGTCGATCCCAACTGGGACCCGGCCGGCACCTGGGACGGCGGCCTGCCCGGCCTCCTGCCCCGGGTCGACGTCTTCATGCCCAACGCGCTGGAGGCGATGAGCATCGCGCACATCTCCGACCTCGATCAGGCCGTGTCCCGGCTCCGCGCGCAGACCTCGATGGTGGTGGTGAAGAACGGCGCGGGCGGCGCGATCGCCTCCACGACCGGCGAGACGGCGCGGGTGGACGGGCTCACCGGCCGCGTGGTCGACACGACCGGCGCGGGCGACTCGTTCGACGCCGGCTTCCTCGCGGGCTGGCTGGCGGACATGCCGCTCACGCGGTGCCTCGAGATCGGCAACGCCTGCGGCGTGCTCTCCACGCGCGTCGTCGGCGGCACCGAGGGGCAGCCGACGATGGACGAGGTCCTCGAGACCCTCGAGCGGGGGACCGCCGCGTGATCGTCTGCCTCGCCGCCAACCCGTCGGTGGACAAGCTCTTCGAGGTCGACCGGTTGGTCCGGGGCGACATCCACCGTCCGTCGAGCTTCGTCGAGGTCGCGGGCGGCAAGGGGCTCAACGTGGCGCGCGCCGCGCACGCGCTGGGCGCGGCCGTGCGCGCCGTGGCGCTGATGCGCGGGCACACCGGCCGGTGGCTCGTCGACATGCTGCAGGCCGAGGGCGTCGCGGGCGAGTACGTCTGGACGCACGGCGAGAACCGCGCGTCGCTCAGCGTCGCCGACCGCGAGACCGGGGGTCTCACCGAGTTCTACGAGCACGGATCCGAGGTGCCGGTGGCGGGCTGGGTCGAGCTGACGGACGCGACGGCGGGCGCCTGGGAGTCGGGGGGGTGGCTCACGATCAGCGGGTCGATGCCCCGCGGCTCGCCCCCGGACGGGTACCGGTCCGTCGTGGCGGAGGCTCGGGCCGCGGGCGTGCGGGTGGCCCTCGACGCGGAGGGCGAGCGCCTGCGCCTCGCGCTCGAGGCCGAGCCCGACGTCGTGAAGGTGAACGCCGTGGAGGCGAGCGAGCTGCTCGGCGTGCCCACGGCACGCCGCGACGAGGCGATGGCCGCCGCGCAGAAGCTCCGCGCCTTCGCGGGCGGCGACGGGCACGCCGGCATCGTGACGCGCGGCGCGGACGGCGTGGTGCTCGCCGCTCCCGACGGCACCCTCTTCGAGGGCACGCTCTACGTGCGCGGCCGCTATCCGGTCGGCAGCGGCGACGCGTTCCTCGCGGGCCTCGTGACGGAGCTCGACCGTGGGGGAGGATGGGACCCCGTCCTGCGCCTCGCGCTCGGAGCGGCCACGGCCAACGCGGAGGTGCCGGGCGCCGGCAGGCTCGAGCGCACACGCGCGGAGGTCCTCGCCTCCCAGGCACGGGTCCGGGTCCACTAGATGGCCGTGCGCGCCGCGTTGCCGGAGGACTGGGAGCGCATCCGCGACGTGCGTCTCGCCGCGCTCCGCGATGCCCCCGACGCGTTCAGCTCGACGCTCGAGGGGAGCGAGGGTCAGCCGCAGTGGCGCTGGGAGGGCTGGGCGACGGGCGAAGGCTGGGGCGCCACCGTGGCCACGTTCGTCGAGGAGCCGCGCCCGGGCGCGGGGTTCACGGCGCTCGCGACGGCCGCCGCCTTCAAGGACGATCCGCGCGTGGTCCACCTCTTCGCGATGTGGGTGGCGCCCGAGGCGCGGCGATCCGGGATCGGCCGGGAGCTCGTGGAGCGGGTGGTGTCGTGGGCCGCGGAGTCCGGCGCGGCCGAGGTGTTCCTGCGGGTGACGGAGGGCAACGACGTCGCCACGCGCGTCTATCGCGCGTGCGGGTTCGTGCTCGACCCCGAGGACCGCGAGCCGTTGCGCGAGGGCTCCGCGCTCGAGACCCTCGGCTTGCGCCGCGCGCTCTGAGCCCGGCGCCGCGCGGCCGCGTTCAGGGCAGCACCACCGACCGCGTGAGGTTCCGGGGCCGGTCGGGGTCGAGCCCGCGCGCCTCCGCCAGGGCGACGGCGGTGCGCTGGATCAGGACGAGCTCGGCCATCGGGTCGAGCTCGGCGACGCGCACGGTGGCGCCGGTCGCCCGCACCGCGTCGGCCACCGTGGGATCGGGCGAGCCGAGCACCCACACCAGGCTGCGCGGACCCGCCAGGCTGATCGGTCCGTGGCGGTACTCCATCGCCGGGTAGGCCTCCGTGTGCGCCTGCGCCGCCTCGCGCATCTTCAGCGCCGCCTCGTTGGCGAGACCCACGCTCCATCCGTGCCCCAGGAACACGAAGTGCTCGAACGCGGCGGGGTCGTGGGGGAGCGGGCCCTCGACGGCTGTGCGCCCGTCCGCCACCACCCCCACGAGGTCCTCCCCGAGGTGCGCGCGCAGCAGTGCCAGCGCGGTAGTGGCGAAGCGCGTCTGCACCACCGAGACCTCGTCGGCCCACTCGAGGATCAGGGCATCGTTCGCGGCCTCGGGGACGGGGGTGCCCGCCACGGCCGAGATCGCCACCGTGGGCCGCCTCCCCCGGAGCTCGTGCGCGAGCCGCGCCACCTCCGTGGTGGTGCCGCTGCGCGAGAGCAGCAGGACCTCGTCGTAGGGGCGACCGGCCGGGAACTCCGTGGCCGTGAAGGCGTCGGTCTCGCCGCGGCCGGCCTTCTCGCGGAGACCGGCGAACGCCTGCGCGACGAACCACGACGTCCCGCACCCGACCGCCGCGACCCGTTCCCCCGTGAGCGGGAGGATGTCCGACGCGGCCGAGGCGATGTCCCGCGCACGCGCCCACAGGTCCGGCTGGCTCGCGATCTCGCGCGCGGTCTCGTTCATCGCCGCCAACATATCCTGTCGTGAGCCCGCGCCCCCATCGTCGACCGAGGAGACCCGCGATCGCGCCGTTCCGTTCCTCCGAGACCGCTCGTGAGCGCGCGCGCCGACCCCTGCCGGGGCCGGCGCGGTGAGTACGCGCACGGCCGCCGTCCGGCCCTCCGTCGCCGTGCAGGGGCTCTTCGTCGTCTTCGGCTTCGTGATCGCGGCGTTCTTCCCGTTCCTCGCGATCTACCTCGAGGGCCGCGGGCTCTCCGGCAGCGAGATCGGCCTCGTGATCGCGGCGATGGCCGTGGCGCGCATCCTGTTCAACCCCGTGTGGGGGCACCTCGCCGACACGCGGATCGGCCGGCTCACCGCCCTGCAGATCGGCACGCTCGGCGCCGCCGTGTGCGCCGCGCTGATCAACCGGGTGAGCGGCGTGACGGCGATCGCGGCGATGGCGTTCGCGATCGCGGCGTTCATGGTCGCCACCGGCCCCAACATCGACTCGATCGCGCTGATGCACCTCGGCGACGAGCGGATGAGCGACTACGGGCGGATCCGCGGATGGGAGAGCCTGAGCTACGCCGGCGGGTGCGTCGTCTTCGGCGCGATCCTCACCGCCTGGAACGTCTCGCTGGCGATGCCGATCTACGCCGTGTCGAGCCTCCTGGTGCTGGTCTGGAGCACGACGATCGGACGCGACCGGCCGAAGGAGGTGGAGACCCACGGACGGCTCGGATCGGTGGGGGCCGTCTTCAAGGCGGCGCCGCGCTTCTGGGGGTTCCTGGCGGCGGTCTTCCTCGTCTGGACGGGCTTCAACGCGGCGTGGAACTTCTTCGCGTTGAAGATCACGAGCGAGGGCGGGAGCATCATGCTCGTGGGGCTCGGCACGGCGCTGGGCGGGCTGGTGGAGGTGCCGGTGATGCGGATGTCCTCGCGGTTGCAGAAGGCGTGGGGCCTGCGGAAGGTCTACGCGCTGGGCTGCGCGGTCTACGCGACCGGCTTCCTGCTGTGGGGGCTCATCACGAACGCCACGGTGGTCTCGTTCCTCACGGTGTTCGAGGGGATGGCGTTCTCCCTCCTGTTCACGACCGGCGTGGTGGTGGTGGGCCGCCTGCTGCCGCCTTCCCTGTACTCCACCGGCAACTCCGTCGCGGCGATGGTGGGGTTCGGCCTCGGTCCGATCCTGGGGGCGGGCGTGGGTGGGTTCGTCTACCAGCACGCGGGCCCGCTCGTGCTCTACGTCGGCGCGTCGGCGCTCGCCCTGGCGGGCGCCGTCACGGCGTGGTTCACGCTCAACGTGCCCGAGCTCGACGACCCCGCCGCCGCCGGCGAGCCGTGGGCGGACGACCTCCCCGCGGACGCGGTGGTCGCGCCGCCGGAGCCGCTGGGATGAACGCGACCGCGCGCGCGACGGAGCACCGCGCGCTGGTGGCGCGCCTCTTCCCGCAGCTCGGTGCCATCGCCTCGTTCGAACCGGTCGGGGGAGGCTGGACCTGCGACACCTACGAGGTCGACGGCACGTGGATCGTGCAGCTCCCCCGCGAGCCGGGCGCGGAAGCGCGCCTGCGCACGCAGATCGAGGTGCTGCCCGAGATCGCGGCGGAGGTGAGCGGCGCGGTCCCCGAGCCCGAGCTCGTCTCGCTCGACCCGGCGATCATGGGCTACCGCAAGCTCGAGGGCGCGTCCCTATTCGAGGCGGGTGACGACGGGGTCTGGCCCGAGCGGCTCGGACGGTTCCTCTACGACCTCCACATGGTGCCGCCGGAATACCTGGGGATGCGCGCCCGCGGCGCCGCGGCCCTGCGCGAGGAGCGGCGCGCGGAGCTGGCCACGATGCGCGCGCGCGTCTTCCCGCTGCTGGGCGCCGCGGAGGCGGGCGCGTTCGGCGACCGGTTCGACGCGTACCTCGCCGATGACGACCTCTGGCGGTTCGCCACGTGCGTGACGCACAACGACCTCGGCCCGGAGCACATCCTGGTGAGCCCGACGGGCGACCTCGCCGGCGTCCTCGATTGGGAGGAGGTCGGCATCGGCGACCCCGTGTGGGACTTCGCGTGGCTCCTGGGCGCGCGACCCGCTGCGGGTGAGCGCGCGCTCGCCGCCTACGGTGGCCCGCCCGACACCGGGTTCCGCGCCCGAGGGCGCTTCTCCTTCCTCCTGATGCCGTGGCACGAGGTCGTCTACGGGCTCGACACCGACCAGGACGCGTTCGTGCAGACCGGGCTGGAGGGCGTGCGGGCGCGCGCCGACGCGTGAGGCTCAGCCCCGGCGGATCCCCTCGGGGATCAGGTCGCCGTGGGCCTCGATCAGGTCGTCGACCATGGACTCGATCTGCGCGGTCGTGAGCGTGGCCGCGGTGTTCGGGTCCATCAGGGCCGCCTGATACACGAGCGCGCGGGATCCCTCCAGCGCAGCGTCCACCGTGAGCTCCACGACGTTCAGGAAGGTCCGGTTCAGCGCCAACGTCTGGGGGGGCAGCGCGCCGACGCGGGTGGGGAGGACGCCGTTCTTGTCCGCCAGGCACGGGACCTCCACGCAGGCGTCCTCGGGCAGGCCCTCGATGAGGCCGCCGTTGCGCACGTTCCCGTACACCTCCCGCGCCACCCCGGTCTCCACCGCGCGCACGATCTCCGAGGCCAGCTCGCTGTTCAGCTCGACCTCGAGTTCCTCGCCCGCCTCCAGCGCGCGCTGCAGCTCCGCGAACGCCTCGAGGTTCTCGTCGCTGCGCCGGATGTACTCGTCGATCTCGCTGCGGAACCGCTCCACCTGGTCGTCGTGATGCAGGAACCACGGCACGTACTCGGCCGAATGCTCGGAGCTCTCCGTGGGGAAGTACCCGAACCGCTTGAAGATCTCCACGCGCACGCGTCGCCCGAGGCCTTCCGGGTCCGCGTCGACGATCGCGCGCAGCCGCGGGTAGAGGTCCTCGCCGGTGTGCCGATCCTCGAACCGGTAGACGAAGCACTGGTGGTTGAAGCCCGCGGTGAGGAACGCGATGTCGTCCTCGGGCACGCCGACGGTCGCGGCCAGGAAGCGGTGCGTGTCGCGGACGCTGTGGCACACGCCGATGGTCCTGGCGGCGGGGAACGGCGAGCCCGCCCAGATGCCCCAGGGCACCATCGCCATGGGGTTCGTGTAGTTCAGCAGCAGACCGTGCGGGCAGAGCTCCGCCATGTCCTCGCCCATCCCGGCCATCACGGGGATCGTGCGGAGCCCGCGCATGATGCCGCCGATCCCGATCGTGTCGGCGATGGTCTGGCGGAGCCCGTACCGCCTGGGCACCTCGAAGTCGGTGAGCGTGGCCGCGTAGCCCCCCACCTGGATCTCGTTGATCAGGTAGTCGGCGCCGTCGAAGGCCGCGCGCCGGTCGGGGAACGCCGCCACCTCGTAGCCGGCGCCGGTCTGCTCGATCAACCGCCGCGCCGCGCCCTCGGCGGTCCTGAGGCGGTCCGCGTCGATGTCGTGGAGCGCGATCGCGAGCCCGCCGTGGAGCTCCTCGTAGGAGCAGAGGTCGGCCAGGATGTTCCGCGTGAACTCGACGCTTCCCGCGCCGATGATCGTCACCTTCGCCATGTGGGTGAGTCTCCCAGTCTCGGCGCCGACGGCACAACGTCGACGCCCGCTCGCGGGGCCTCGGGAACGTGCGCGGTGGACCCTCTCGATAACCCATCTGAGCTGCAGGTTTGCCGTTATCCACCGGCCCCCGGACGATGGGGGTCACCACCTACCGAAGGAGCACCCATGGGCGAGGGAGACGCAGCCGAGGAGCAGGCGAAGGACGCGGCTGCCGGAGCGATGGACGAGGCGAAGGACACGGCCGCCGGAGCGAAGGACGCCGCCGCCGGATCGATGGACGAGGCGAAGGACGCCGCGGGCGGGTTGACCGACAAGGCGAAGGGAGCCGCGAGCGGGCTCAGCGACAAGGCCAAGGGCACCGCGGGCGGGCTCGCCGACAAGGCGGCTCCCCTCGTGGACAAGGCGAAGGACACGGCCGGCGGCATCGTCGACAAGGCGCACCCGGCCACCAACAAGGCCGTCGATGCGGCCGGGAACGCCGCCACGAAGGCGCTGGAGTCCGCGAGCAACGCGGCCAACAAGGCGAAGGAGGCGATCCCTCCCGCGACCAGCAAGGCGAAGGACACCTCTTCCAGCTTCTTCGGCAAGATCAAGGAGCTGCTGGGCGGCAAGAGCGGCGACGCCAAGAGCTGAGCCAAGAGCTGAGAGGGAGAGGGAGATGGTCAACGCCTACATCCTCATCCAGACCGAGGTCGGCAAGGCAGCCCAGGTCACGGAGCAGGTCCGCGGCATCGAAGGGGTCGTCGCGGTGGATCCCGTCACGGGCCCGTACGACGTGGTGGCGCGCGCGGAGGCGGTGGACCTCGACCTCCTCGCCAAGGGCACGGTGATGCCGATGCAGGATCTGGAGGGCATCACCCGCACGCTGACCTGCCCAGTGCTCCAGCTCTGACGCGCTGACCTGCGGCTTCAGGTCGCCGCACACCGGGCCGATGCCTCGTGCATGCGGAACGCGATCGTGCGCAGCGAGCGGGGCGAGCTCAGCCTGGTGGGCTGGGGCGTGGTGCTGGTGGTCGTGGGCGTGCTCGTCGCCATCCCGTACACCCTGCTGGGCCGCAACCAAGCGGACACGGCCGAGCAGGGCATCACGGCGATCGGCCAGGCGAACGACGTCTCGGCCGAGTCGTCGCTCACCAACGCGCTCCAGGGCGCGAAGGTGTGGCTGGCGGAGCAGGGCACGCTGGTGGGCTACGGCGTGACGCAGGCGACGGACTTCGATCCCCAGACGAAGTACGACACCTCGGCCACGGCGGAGGCGGGCGTCGTGAGCATCCGCGGCGCCACCCCGACGAGCATCGTGCTCGTCACCAAGGGCGGCACGGGGGCCCTGTGCGCGGCCCTCAGCAACGGCGCGGTCACGTACGGGCGCGTCGACGCCGGTTCCGCGACGCAGTGCTCCGGCACCGGCTGGTAGGGGTTCCAGGGTCCGGCGAGTGCCCCGCGCTCGAGCGACCTCGGGTACGGTGGTCGCCATGACGATCACGATCCGCCGCGACGACGAGATCAGCGACGTCGACGGCGCGTGGTTCCGTGCCCGATGGCACTACTCGTTCGACACCTACGTCGATCCCGACTACGTGCAGTTCGGGACCCTGCGCGTCTTCAACGACGACCGTCTGATCCCGGGCGCCATCTGGCCGATGCACCCGCATCGCGACATCGAGGGCCTGACCTACGTCGTGGAGGGGCTGTTCCGCCACCAGGACGACGTGGGGGGCGACCCGGGCCCTCTCCCGGCCGGGTCGGTGCAGCGGATGACCCTCGGCTCCGGCGCTTTCCACAGCGAGCAGAACGCCAGCGAGACCGAGCCGATGCGCTTCATCCAGATGTGGATCATGCCGCGCGAACGAGGGCTCACCCCCGGCGTCGAGCAGAAGGTGTTCACGGAGGCCGACCGGACCGATACGCTCCTGCGCGTGATCAGCGGCGACGGCGGCGACGCCGTCCTCGTGCACCAGGACGCGCACGTCTTCGTCTCCCGGCTCACGCCCGGCACGACGGTGACCCACACGTTGGGGCAGGGGCGCGGCGTCTACCTCTACGTGATCGAGGGCGACGTCGCCGTCAACGGCGAGCGGATGCGGACCGGGGACGCCGCGCAGATCGTCGACGAAGCGGACGTGCGGATCGACGCCGCGGCGCTCTCGGAGCTGATCCTCGTCGACGTGGCCCTGGTCTGACCGGCAGCCTCAATCGTCCTCGACGCGGACCGGGAAGGGGAGCGCCACGGGGTCGACGAACGGCGACCGTCCCCGCGCGTCGAACCGGTCCATCCGGAAGTGATCCGGATGCGCGACGACCTCCGTGGCGCGACCCAGCGCGTGGTCCGCCGCGATCCGCGCCACCGCGGGCCCCCACATCATGCCGTGCCCGCACGCGCTCGCGATCGTGACGCCGTCGACCTCGGCGCCGTCGCGCAGCACGAGGGGCCCGGTGAGCGGCAGGTGGTCGGGTGTGTACTCGATCGTGCCGGCCCACGCCTTCTTGATCCCGAGCTCCGCGGTCACGGGCACGAGGCGGTGGAGGCGTCGCTGCATCTTCCGCAGGTAGGTCCAGTCGATCGTGCGGCCGGGGCCCGGAACCTCGTTCGGGTTCGACATGCCCCACAGGAGGCCGCCCTCCTCCGGGCGCCAGTAGATGCCCGCGTGGATGTCGAAGACCATGGCCCCGAAGCGATCGACCGCCAGCGCCTCGTGCGCCTCGGTGACCACGACCTGGTGCCGCGCGTACCCGACCCACGCGCGGCTCCCCGCCGCCTTGGCCACCGCCTGCATCGCCGGCCCGCCGGTGAGGATCACGCGACCCGTCGCGATCGTGCCCGCGGAGGTCTCGACGCCCGTCACGACCCTGCGCCCCGCGCGTCCGGCCCGCGTGCGCAGCCCGGTGAACGTCACACCCTCGCGCAGCTCGACGCCCGAGCCTCGCATCGCCAGCAGGTACGCGCGCACGTTCCGGGGCGGGTCGATCCAGCCGTCGGTCGCGACGTAGGAGCCTCCCCGGTAGCCCGTCTCCGCGAGCGTCGGGCTGAGGTGCCGCGCCTCGGCGGCGTCGACCCAGCGGGCGTCGAGGCCCACTTCGCGCTGCATCGCCGTGCGCTCGAGGGCGGCGCGCTCGTCGTCGGGGGTGGCGGCCAGGATGACGTAGCCCGCCCCCGTGAACCCGGAGTCGACCCCGTACCGTTCCCGCTGGCGCCGGTAGAAGTCGATCGACCACGTGCCGAGGCGGACGGTGTCCGGCGAGCCGCCCTGCGCGCGCACCATGCCGGCCGCGCGGGTGGAAGCCCCTTGACCGGCGGCGTCGCGCTCCAGCACGACCACGCGGCCGATGCCGTCGTCCGCGGCGAGGACGGAGGACCAGCCGCCCAGCGTGCCTGCACCGACGACCACGAGGTCGGCCCGCTCTCGGTTCGCCATCTCCCCTCCCGGTTCCGGTGCGCGCGTGAGTCTAGCCGGGGCCTCGTCCGGAGCGGGCGCTCAGAGTGGCTCGATCGTCCGCACCGTGGCGACGTCGATCCGCTGCACGGAGGGCTTGCCGAACCGCGGCTTCACCTCGAAGCTGATGATCTTGGTCGGCGCGCCCTCCTCGTCCTCGCCGTCCTCGACGCCCAGATACGTGCCGTCGGTGCGGAACGTGCGTCGCAGGCGCTCGTGCCGGTGGTCGACGCGGTAGCGCGCGCCCACCTCCAGCGTGGCCGGATCGATGGGTTCCTTCGCAGGGCTCATGACGAACCCACGATACCGGCGTGGCGTACCGTTACGAGATGCGCCTCGTCGACCCCCGCGCCCTCGCCCCGGTCCCCCCGGCGCCCACGGACCGACGCACCCTGACGGAAGAGGTGCTCGTCGTGCTCTCCCTCTCGTTGCTGGCGAGCGCGGTGTACGCGGTGCTCGACCTGCTCTCCGCGCCATTGCGAGGGGGGTACGTGGCGGCGGCCAACCAGAGCAACGAGTTCCTGAAGCAGGTGCTCGGGTTCGTCTTCGGGATCGCACCGGTGTACCTCGTCCTCCACCTGGTGCGCCGGGACGGGGAGGGCGTCGGGGCCGTGGGGCTCACCCTGGATCGTCCGCGGCAGGACCTCGGCCGGGGGATGGTCCTCTTCCTGATCATCGCGACGGCGGGGATCGCCATCTACCTCGGCGCGGTGGCGCTCGGCGTGAACCGGTTCGTGGTGCCCGTCCCGCCGCTCGGCCACTGGTGGACGGTCCCGGCGCTCCTGTTGAACGCCGCGACGGCCGCCCTCTTGGAGGAGACGATCGTGCTCGGCTACCTCGTCACGCGGCTCGAGCAGCTGCGGTGGACCCCGATCGCCGCGGTGACGGGCGCGGCGCTCCTGCGCGGGACCTACCACCTCTACCAAGGGTGGGGCGGGTTCGCGGGGAACCTCCTGATGGGCCTCTTCTTCGGGTTCCTCTTCATCCGGTGGCGCCGGACCTGGCCGTTCGTGGTCGCCCACTTCCTGCTGGACGTGGGCGCGGGCGTCGGATTCCTCCTGTTCCGCGATCGTTTACCTGGCTTCTGAGGACCCCGACTTGCCGCGACGACGCCGGTGACGTATCCTTCTGAGAGCGATATCGCAACAAGACCGGACCCGGGCAGCGCCCGGGTTTCGTGTTTCCCGGGGTCGCGAGGCGCCTATTGGTGGTCGCGCGGGATCGTGCGCTCCCAGCTCCGGCTCCAGCGCTCCTGGCCATCCTCGCTCGTGGTGAGGTCGATCCGAACCCGGTAGGTCTTCGCGTCCGACGCGATCGACATGCGGACGTGCGACGCGCACGTGGCCTCCGGCCAGCGCATCTCGAAGCGGGCCTCGGATTCGGAACGTGCGACGCCGGGGTCGTCGGTGGACACGGTCACGACGCCGTCGTAGAGCTCGGAGAACGAGGGCACCCCGTCGTGGGCGTCGTAGTCACCGAAGCTCCCGGCGTAGGCGCGCGTCTCGTGCTTCAGCTGCTCGTGCGCGACCGACCACTTCACCCAGCCCGTGCTCTCGTCGCCCGTCTTCTCGCGCTCCTTCGGCGACTGGTTCGCCTCCGCGACGTTGGGCAGCGGGAGCTCGGGGCGCTCGGTCACCGGGGAAGGGCCGTCCAGCACGGGGAGGATCAGCTCCCCGGTCGCGCGGTCGACCGTGAGGGTCACGGGCTCGGGCGGCGCCCACGCATTGGGCCAGTCGGTGCCGGCGAGATCGAGCCGGATCCGGTGGCCGGCCTCGAACGTCCAGGAAGCCACCTCCAATCCGAGATCGAGGTCGTACCCGGTGCCCGGCTCCACGCCCGAGGGCTCGGCGCGCGAGTCGCGGTGCGTGAGGTTCGCCATGCCGCGCGCCACGAGCGACGAGGTGCCGTCGGGGAAGACATCGCAGAGCTTGGCGGAGAGGTAGGCCACGGGCGCGCTCGACGCGATCCGCACCCGCAGACGTGCGTGGCCCAGGATCTCCACCTCGTCCTCCAACGGCGCCCAGGTGTAGGTGAGGGAGTGGATCTCGTCGGGGCGCTGGTCGTCGGGCTGGCCCCACGGCATCGCGCCCGCGCAGCTGATCCACGCCGTCCAGCCGACGTCGCCCCGCACGTCCAGCGCGTCGGGCCCCTCGCCGTCGCGGTTCACCGTCCGACGTCCGCGAGCGCCGACCGGCGTCTCCACGAGGCGGCCCGGCGGCCACGTGGGCTCCCACCGCCACGCGCCGCGCACCTCCCGGCGGTCGGGCGCCGGGAGCGTCGAGCGCTGGGCGTAGAGCACGATCGGCGGCTCGCGGTCCACCCCGTTGTCGATGCCCTTCAGCCAGTGGTCCCACCACTTCAGGTGCTCGGGGATCAGGTCGTGGTTCGGTCCGGGCACGGAGGTGTCCGTGGACGCATGCGCCCACGGGCCGAAGATGAGCCGCTTCGGACAGGTGAGCGCCTCGAACGTGCGGAACGAGTTGTTGCGGTAGCCGTCGGCCCACCCGGCGATGATCATCACGGGGCACGCGATCGCCTCGTAGGTGGGGCGCAACGACCCGAACTGCCAGTAGTCGTCGAAGCGCTGGTGCTCGAGCCAGGTGAGGATCCACGGCTCGGTCTCCCGCACGCGCCGCTCCCACAGGTCGCGCCAGCCGTCGCCGTAGATCGACGGCACGGGCGGGAGCGCGTTCATCGCGATCATGTACGTCGGGTAGTCGACGAGGTCGAGCTGCTTCAGGGCGCCCCCGTAGTAGTGGACGTCGTCGGCGTAGCGATCGTCCGTGGCGAAGATCGGGATGATGGCCTTGAGGGCCGGCGGGCGCTCCATCGCGATCTGGATCGCGTTGAAGCCGCTGTAGCTGGTGCCGTACATCCCGACGTTGCCGGTGGACCAGTCCTGCGTGGCGAGCCAGTCGATCACCGCGATCATGTCGGTGCGCTCGACGGCCGGGTACTCGTCGGTCGCGATGCCCTCGCTGGATCCGGTGCCCCGCACGTCCACCCGGCACATCACGTAGCCGGCGGCGGCGAGCCGCACGTACTCGGGCCGATAGGACGCGGTCACGTCGTCCTTGCGGTAGGGGAGGGCCTCGAGGAGCGCGGGCCAGGGGCCTTCGTCCTCCGGGAAGTAGAGCGTGGCGGCGAGCCGGACGCCGTCGGACATCGGGATGAAGCGCTGTTCGGTGCGGGCCATGGCGGGATGCTACCGGGGGCGGTGGGCTCGCGCGCCGCGCGACGGCCGCCGTGACGCGACCACCGGTCAGATCCAGCCCTTGAACCACACGCGGGCGCGCCACATCGTGTCGGTCAGCCGACCGGCGCTGAGCACGGGCCAGACCCAGAGGAAGAGCCCCACCGCGCCGAGGACGAGGGCCCACGCCATCCAGCGGTAGGGGTGGCGCGAGGAGATGGCCGGCTCGCCCGTGTCGGGGTTCACCGCCACCTCGCCGGTCTCCCGGTCCCGGATCACGATCCGCGCGTCGGAGAGATCGCGGATCACGTAGGTGACCGCGAGCACCATGAACGGCGTGCACGGCAGGACGTAGAAGAAGAACTGGGGACGGGACACGGCGAACCACGCCAGGTACTGCACGAGGAAGGGCACGAGCACGAACCCGGCGCGCCAGTCGCGCTTGCGCCACCACGCGAATCCGGCGTAGGGGAGCGCCCAGATGCTGGCCCAGAAGATCACGGGGCTCCCGATCGCGACGATCTGCGAGACGTCGCTGCCGGCGTTCTGCACGTAGAAGCTCACGGGCCTGATCATGGGGAGCCAGGTCCACGGCCGCGAGTAGTACGGATGCGTGGGCGTGTACGTGTTCGTGGCGCTGTCGAGGGCGAACTCCTTCAGGCCCGCGTGGTACCGCCACATCGCGCGCTGCTCCTCCCAGAAGGCGGACAGGCTCCAGCCGAAATGGTGGAACCAGGGCAGCCAGGTCGCCACGTAGACGAGCGCCGGGAGCAGGAGGAAGGCGCACACCATCCCGAAGGTCTCCATCGCGAAGGCCCGGCCGAACGCGCGACCGCGCGCGGTCTCGCCGCGGTGCCGCCGGGTGGTCTCCCAGATGTAGGTGAGGAGGACCGCGGCGATCAGCGCGGTGATGCCCGCCCACTTCACGGCGCACGCGGCCCCGAGCGCGGCGCCGGCGGCGAAGCGCCAGGGACGCCAGAAGGGAGAGGGCACCTTGCTCCAGCGCGGCATCACGCTGACCGTCTCCCCGTGGGTGCCCATCACCTCCATCGGCTCGGGGTCGGGAGGTGTTTCACGGTCGATCCATCGGCGGTCCAGCAGCAAGCAGAGGAACCCCAGCACCACCCAGAACTCGAGATGCACGTCGAGAAGGCCCGTCCGCGACATCACGACGTTCAGGTGCTCGACCGACATCAGCAGGCCGGCCGCGAACGTCCAGATCGGCCGGCCGAAGAGCAGCTGCGCCATCAGGGCCACCATCACCGCGACGAGGGTGCCCGCCACGGCCGCGGAGAACCGCCAGCCGAACTCGTTCATCCCGAACGCCTTGATCCCGAGCGCCGTCTCCCACTTGCCGAGGGGCGGGTGCACCCACGAGCCCACGTCCCACTTGTGCTCACGCCAGTACTTCTCGTCGCTCGACAGGACGTGGCACGTGCGGTCGGACCATCCGAGGTAGATGCAGGCCGCCTTCGGGTAGTAGACCTCGTCGAAGACGAAGCCGTCGGGGTGCCGCAGGTGGAAGAAGCGGATGCCTCCCGCGATGGCGGCAACGGCGATGATCGCGACGAGGGGCCGGTTCAGGCGCGCGAGGAGCGGGGACACCGGCAGATGGTAGCCGCGCGCCGGCCGGCCGACCGGGGCCGCGGGGGCCGATGTCAGCGCGGCCGATCCTCGCGGCGCACCACGAACTGGAGCCCCTGGAACACGTCGGAGAGCGCGGCCGACTTGTTGTCGACGAGGCCTGCGTCGAGGCCCATGCCCTGCGCGTCCTCGAAGCCGATGTCGGTGGGCACCTTCGAGGCCTTCTTGGGCCACGCCACCCACAGCCGCCCGGTCGGCCGCATGCCCGGCGCCAGCTCCGTGAACCGTCGGCGGAGCTCGGCGAGCTCCGTCGCGAAGATCACCGCGACGTCGAGGTCCCGGGCGCCGCGGACGAGGACGGCGGCGCCGTCGGGCAGTGGCTCCAGCGCGTCCTCGAAGCCCTCGGGGGCATCCACGAGCCGGACGCGCGCGTCCTCGCGGATCCCGAGCTTCTTCCACATCGGCGTGGCGGAGTAGTCCTTGTGGCCGTCGCGGCCTGAGGCCTGCTGGGACGGATCGGCGGCCGGTGGGGTCATGACGCCCAGCCTAGCTCCGGGCGTGGGAGCATCGGAGCCGTGGCAGGGACGCTCTGGCTCGTGGGCACGCCGATCGGGAACCTGGGCGATCTCGGCGACCGCGCGCGCGAGACCCTGGCGCGCGTCGACGTGATCGCGGCCGAGGACACGCGACGCACGGGCCGCCTCCTCCGCTCGGCCGGGATCATCGATCGGCCGGCGCTCGTCTCCTACTTCGAGGGCAACGAACGCGAGCGCACCCCCGAGCTGGTCGAGCGGCTGCGCGCGGGCGCCGACGTGGCGCTCGTGACGGACGGCGGGATGCCGGGCGTCTCCGACCCCGGCTACCGCCTCGTGCGCGCCTGCGTCGAGGCCGGGATCGATATCCGCGTGGTCCCGGGTCCCTCGGCCGTGCTCGCGGCGCTCGTGCTCTCGGGCCTGCCCACCGATCGGTTCGCGTTCGAGGGGTTCCTGCCGCGGCGCCGCGGCGACCGCCTGCGGCGGCTGGAGGCGCTCCGCCCGGGGGACCGGACCCTGATCCTGTTCGAGTCCCCGCGGCGTGTCGAGGCCCTGCTGCGCGATGTCGAGGACGCGCTCGGCGATCGCCGGATCGCCCTCGCGCGCGAGCTCACCAAGCTCCACGAGGAGGTGCGCCGCGGCCGCGTCTCCGAGGTCCTGGCCGCGCTCGACCCCGACGCGCCGTTGAAGGGTGAGGTCGTCGTGGTGATCGAGGGCGCGACGGCCCCCGAGGTCGTGGACCTCGAGGGATGCGTGGCCGAGGCGCGTGACCTCGTGGCGTCCGGGATGCGCAAGCGCGAGGCCGCGCACGCCGTGGCGGCGCGTCACGGCGTCGCGGCGAACGAGGTGTACGGAGGATTGCTCGACGCCGATCCGGCTCGGTCCGCTCGAGCCGGGCGGAGCAGAGGCCGTACTAGTCCGTAACAGACTAGCTTCCAGTATCCGACCGGGTCGCCCGTAGAATGGCCGGACCATGGGCCGCGACGTCTTCTACATCACCACGCCGATCTACTACCCCAACGACGTGCCGCACATCGGGCACGCGTACAACGCCGTGGCCACGGACTTCATCGCCCGCTACCACCGGCTGCGCGGGGAGGACGTCTTCCACCTCACGGGGACCGACGAGCACGGCCTGAAGCTGCAGCGCGCCGCCGAGGCGGCCGGCCTCACGCCCCAGGTCTGGGTCGACGACATGGAGCCGAAGTGGAAGGAGGTCTGGGCGCGCCTGGACATCGCCTACGACGACTACATCCGGACCACGCAGGCCCGCCACGAGCGCGCGGTCGAGAAGCTCCTCACCGACGTGTACGAGAACGGCCGGGACGACATCTACCTCGGTACCTACGAGGGGCTGTACTGCGTCTCGTGCGAGGCGTACTACACGCCGGAAGAGCTGCTCGACGGCGGGCTGTGCCCGATCCACGAGCGTCCCGTCGAACACGTCGTGGAGCAGAACTACTTCTTCCGGCTCTCGGCGTACGCGGACCGGCTCCTCGCGCACTACGCCGAAGACCCGTCGCGGCTGGAGCCTGAGACCCGGCGCAACGAGGTCCTCAGCCTGATCCGCGGCGGGCCTCCACGACTTCTCGATCAGCCGGACGTCGTTCACGTGGGGCGTCCCGCTCCCCTGGGATCCGGACCACGTCTGCTACGTCTGGTTCGACGCGCTCTCCAACTACATCACCGCCGCCGGCTTCGTCGACGACCCGGACCGCTTCGCGCGGGTCTGGCCGGCCGACATCCATCTGATCGGCAAGGACATCCTCCGCTTCCACGCCGTGTACTGGCCGGCCATGCTGATGGCCGCCGGGGTGGAGCCACCCACGCAGGTCTGGGCGCACGGCTTCCTGACCGTCGGCGGCAAGAAGATGTCGAAGACCAACCTCACCGGGATCCACCCGTTCGAGTTGATCGACCAGTTCGGCACGGACTCCTACCGCTACTACTTCATGCGCGAGATGCGGTTCGGCGAGGACGGCAACTTCTCGTGGGAATCGATGGTCGACCGGCACAACGCGGACCTCGCGAACGGGCTCGGGAACCTCGCGTCGCGGGTGCTGGCGATGATCGGCTCCTACTTCGACGGCGTGGTGCCTGAAGCCGCGCTCGAGGGTTCCGCCTCCGACCTCGCCGCGGTGACCGCCGACGCCGCCCGCCGCTACGACGAGCACATGCTCGCGGTGCAGCTCCAGCCCGCCCTGATCGCGGTCTGGGACATCGTCGGGCGCGCGAACCTGTACCTGGTGGAGAAGGAGCCGTGGAAGCTCGCGAAGGACGACGCCAACCGGACGGAGCTCGCGTCCGTGCTCTACGCGTCCGCCGAGACCCTCCGGATCCTCGCGGTGCTGATCCAGCCGATCATGCCGGGGGCCGCCGAGCGCCTGTGGGAGCAGCTGGGCATCGCGGAGCCCCTCGGTGCGCAGCGCGTGCCCGCCGCCGCGGCGTGGGGACGGCTCGCTCCGGGCACGCGCACGACCAAGGGCGGGAGCCTCTTCCCGCGCGTCGACCCCGAGTAGCACGCCCGCGCGGTTTTCCACCGCGCCTTCACTCGGGGGTGAGGCTTCTCCGAACCGTGTTTCACGTGAAGCTCCCCGGTTCGACCCGATATGGAGACCCTTGTAAGCTCGCCGCTCGTGAGCGACCAGAACCCTGAACTGCCGGTGCAGAGCGGGGCGGTGGATACCCACTGCCACCTCTTCCTCCTGGACCGCCAACCTGCAGATGTGGTCGAGACCGCGAGGGCGGCCGGCGTCGACCGTCTCATCTGCGTCGGCGTGGACCCGGAAACGAGCGCGCGATCCCTCGAGCTCGCCGAAGGGCTGGAGGGTGTGTTCGCGACGGCGGGGATGCATCCTCACGACGCGGCGACCTTCGACGCGGCCGCGGCCTCCAGGATCGAGGAGTTGATCGGCGCGCCCCACGTGATCGGCGTGGGGGAGTGCGGCCTCGATTTCTTCCGCATGCGCTCGCCCATCGAGGATCAGGTCCGGTGCCTCAAGACCCACATCGCGTGGTCGAACGAGAGCGGCAAGCCGATGGTGGTGCACATCCGCGACGCGTGGCCCGAGACGCTTCGAGTCCTGGATGAGGGTTCGGCCGAGCGCGTGGTGATCCACTGCTTCAGCGGCGACGTGGCGCTCGCCACGGAGTGCGCGGCGCGCGGGTACTGGGTGAGCTTCGCCGGCAACATCACGTACCCGAAGAACGAGCGGTTCCGCCAGGCTGCCGCCGCGCTCCCGCTCGATCGCATCCTCAGCGAGACCGACGCCCCGTTCCTCGCTCCGCAGAAGCGCCGTGGCTCTGACAACGAGCCCGCGAACATCATGCTCACGATCGAAGAGATCGCACGTGTGCGTGAGGAGGGGGTCGACTCCATCGTCGCGGCTACCGCCGCGAACGCGCGCGCGGCGTTCCCGGGCCTTCGATAGCACTCGAACATACGTTCGCTCTCAAGGTTGCAGTGAGGGTTGAGGGTTTGTTAGGGTGCCATCCCAGTGCGCTTGAAGGCTTCGGTCCGGTCAAGCCGCTTCCCCTCGAAGCCTTCCTCGAGAACCAGGAGGAAGGTTGGCACCACGCCCGTCGCGGCTCCGCCGATTGCGGATCCGCCGTGCCATGCAGGGAGCGACCGTCGCGGTCGGCATCCTGCTCGTGTCCGGCGTCGTGTACTCAACCGTGCTCAAGCAGGTGACCCTCGTCGTGGATGGCCGACCGCAGGCCGTCAGCACGACGTCCTCGGATGTGCAGGACCTCCTGAGCGGCGAGGGCATCTCCCTCACCTCGGGGGTCCTGGTGACGCCGCCGCCGGGCACCCAGCTGGCGGATGGCATGACCGTGGTGGTGGGCGCGGCCGACGGCGGCCCGTTCTCGAACCTCACCACGGTGTCCTCGGACCTCACAGGTGTGGGGGTCTGGGTGGTGGCTGGGACGAGTGCCGTCACCGTGTCTCCGGACGCGCGGCGCCTCGCCGAGTCTTCGGGTTCCGCATCGAGCGCCGGTACGTCTCCGGTCGTGTCCGTGCGAGCCGTCGTGTCGGGGAAGGTACACGACGTCTCGACCAACGCGGGCACGGCCGGAGCACTCCTCTCGGCCATGGGGATCACGCCGGACGCTGACGACCGCGTTCAGCCATCACTCAGCACCCCCCTTCACGACGGCTCGACCGTGACCTTCGACCGGGTCGAGGTCCTGACGCGGTTGGAGCCGGTGACCATCCGCCACCGGGTCATCACGACCTTCTCGCCCGAGATGGTGCCGGGCACGCGGCGCGTGCTCGAGGCCGGGCACGACGGCGAGGGCCGGGCGACGTACCGCGTCACGTTGGTGAACGGGGTGCAGACGCAGAAGGCGCTGATCGCGCGCTGGATCGAGCGCGCTCCCGTCCCCGAGCGCGTCGTCTCCGGACCCGAGTCGATGTACGGGGGCAGCACGGACGTGCCGGGCGGCGTTGGCCGCACGCAGGTCGGCCTGGCGTCGTGGTACGACCCGCCGTGGAGCGGTCTCACGGCCGCGCACCCCACGCTCCCCTTCGGCACGATGGTGACGGTCACGGACCTCGACACCGGCCGCTCCGTTACCGTGGTCATCGATGACCGAGGACCCTTCGCGCCCGGCAAGATCATCGACCTCTCGCCCGAGGCCTTCTCGGTCCTCGCCCCGCTCGGCACCGGCGTCCGCCACGTCCAGCTCAGCTGGTGAGGGACTCGGCGCGGGGGCCCTGCGGGAGCTCGCCGCCCGCCACGGCATCCGCCCCACGAAGGCGCTCGGGCAGAACTTCCTGATCGATCCCAACCTGGCGCGCGCGATCGCGGCCGACGCCGACGTGGGCTCCGGATCGCGCGTGGTCGAGATCGGGGCGGGGCTGGGATCGCTGACCCTCGCCCTGGCCGCGACCGGCGCCCGCGTGCTCGCGGTGGAGTTCGATCGGGCGTTGATCCCCGCGCTCGAGGAGGTCACCGCCGACGCCCCCGGCGTCTCGGTCCTGCACGCCGACGCGATGCGCACCGATTGGCCCTCCGCGCTCCCCGCCGCCGAGGGTCCCTGGACGCTCTGCGCCAACCTCCCCTACAACGTCTCGGTGCCCGTGATCCTGGACATGCTGGAGGACGTGCCGGCGGTGACGACGTTCGTGGTGATGGTGCAGCGCGAGGTGGGCGAGCGGCTCGTGGCCGGACCCGGCGAGGAAGCCTACGGCGCGGTCAGCGTCCGGGTGACGTACCGGGCGACGGGACGCACCGTCCGACGCGTGCCCGCCGAGGTCTTCTGGCCGCGACCCAACGTCGCTTCGGTGGTGGTCCGGCTCGACCGGCGTCCCGCGCCTCCTGTCGCCGTGGAGGAGGCGCGGCTCTGGCGCGTGGTGGACGCGGGCTTCGCCGAGCGCCGCAAGACGATGCGCAACGCGCTGCGCCGGCTGGGGCTCGCGACGGACGAGGCCGACGCGATCCTCGCCGTGGCGGGGGTGACGCCGAACGTGCGCGCCGAGGAGCTCTCCCTCGAGACGTTCGCGGCGCTCGCCGAACGGATCCCCGCGTGAGCGGGCGGGAGCCGGTAGCGGTCAAGGCGCACGCCAAACTGAACGTGTTCCTGCGCGTGCTCGGTCGTCGCGCCGGACGGCTTCCACGAGCTGGAGACCCTGCTGATCCCGCTCGACCTGCACGACGTCGTGACGGCGGCGCCCGGGCCCGGCGGCCTCACGCTCGCGGTCGCAGGCCCGCTCGGTGAGCAGGCGCCGCCCGGCGAGGAGAACCTGGTGATGGTGGCGGCGCGTGCGCTCGCCGACGCCGCCGGCCTCGCCTCCCCATCGGCGCGCCTCACGATCGACAAGCGGGTGCCGGTGGCGGCCGGCATGGGCGGCGGCAGCGCCGACGCGGCAGCGACCCTGCGCGCCCTGGACCGGCTGTGGGGAACCGCCCTCGAGCCGGACGCCCTCCGCGAGGTGGCCGCGCGCGTCGGCTCCGACGTTCCGGCGCTCCTGGCCGGGGGTGCGGTCTTCGCGGCGGGCCGCGGCGAGCGGGTGCATCCGGTCCACGTGCAGGCGACCTCCTGGGTGGTGAAGCCGCTCGGGTTCGCGGTGCGCACGCCCGACGCCTTCGCCTGGTGGGATGCGGAGGGTGCCACCGGCCCCGACGCCGGCGCGCTGATCGCCGCCGCCGAGACCGGCAACGACGAGCTCGCTCGGGCACGCCCTCTTCAACGACCTCCAGGCTCCGGTCGTCGCGCGGCATCCGGAGATCGCCGAGACGATCGAGACGTTCATCGACGCCGGCGCGCTCGGCGCGGTGATGACGGGGAGCGGTCCGACCGTGGTCGCGCTCGCCACGCACCTCGCGCACGCGGACCGGCTCGCCGAGGCCGTGCCCGGTTCGTTCGTGGCGAGCGGCCCGCCGGTCGCCACGCCACAGCCGAGGGCCGGCGCGGGATAATCGCTCCGCAGTCCGGGGTCGTCTAACGGTAGGACACGGGCCTTTGGAGCCTGGAATGGAGGTTCGATTCCTCCCCCCGGAACTTAGTAACCGCGCTCCCTGAGCGCATCGTCGGAAGTCAGAGGATGTTTCCCTTCCTCCGCGTGTTGGGGCAACCCGACGAGGGTGGAGAAAGAGTCTTCACCGTATGTCCCCGGAGGGATGGTCAACGGGCCGGAGGACGTCTAGTGGGGCGAGAGAGGGATGGGAAGGTGAACGACCGGCTATTCGAGGGAAGGAGCCCATCGTCCATCTGATGGGAGATCAGAGAAGAGACGAAACGCCGCATCGTCCAGTGCGACCGGCCCTGGGAGCCGCGACCTATTTCACGTGCTTCAGTCGACCGAGGCCGTTCCGTACTGCGGGCTTCCGGCGGGGCGGTAGACCTGGATCGTCACCCCGCTGGGGGTGACCGACTGCGAGCCAAGCTCGAGCGCTATGTCCTTGCCGCTGTCAGGGAACAGCCGCGTGCCTTGGCCGACGACCACGGGAAAGGTGAACAGGTTGATCTCGTCGACGAGGTCGTTGTCGAGCAGCCACCGGAACAGGGCACCGCTGCCGTGCACCTGCAGCTCGCCTCCCGCCTTGGCCTTCAACTCGCGAATGGCAGCCGCGACGTCACCGGAGAGGACGGTCGCGTTCGCCCATGTCGGGTCGAAGGGCGTGGTCGATGCCACGTACTTGGGCCGCGTGTTCAACGCCATCCAGATCGGGCTGTCGCCCGGATCTGGCCACGTTCCCCAGGAGCCGGCGAAGATCTCGTAGGTGCGCCGGCCGAACAGGAACGCGTCGGCGCGCTGGTAGATCTCGTCCATGACCGTCCCGGCTTCGTTGTCGAAGTGGGCCCATCCACCGCGTTCGAATACGCCGCGCTCGTCCTCTTCCGGCCCGCCGGGCCCTTGCATCACTCCGTCAACGGAGACCTGCGCGGTGGTCGTCAGTTTCATGGGTCGCGATCCCTTCTCGTTGGTTCGGTCGTTCGGGCGGACCGAACCGTACCGAACCTCATTGGTCGCGGCACGGTCTGTCCGCTGTCCGTCTTTCCCGAACCGCAAGCCGGATGGCTAAGGGAGAGACGAAACGCCGCATCGGCCACAAGCCAGCGATCAGTCGGGATCATCAAGTATGACGTCGACGGCGGGCCGCGCTCTGTCCTCTGCGCCGCTGGCACCGACTTGCTTCGATCGCTCCACCCAACTCATGCGCCAGCGCGCGGTTCCGTATCGTCGGCTAGTACTGCGTCCACGTTGGTGGACCCAACCATTGGCCACAAGGGCTTGTCGCTCTAAGCAAGGCATATTCGCGCCAAGAGTGCAGAACGCACACGATCCTGAAGGCGATCTACCGCCTTCCGGTGAGGGATGGATCCTCACGCGTCAGGAGTCAACCCAACCTGGGGCAGTCCCCCCGGCGGGGCGTTCGGAGGTCCTCGTGTCGCAGACCGTCAAGGATCTGACCGCTGGATCGGGCCTCACATTCGAGGACGCCGGCGAGCACGAACTGAAGGGCGTCCCCGACCGGTGGTGGCTCTATCGGGTGGTCAATCCTGACTCGTAGACCGAGCGACAAGGCCGCCCCTTCACACGAATCGGCGACCCGGGCCCGCGCCCCCACCCAGCCGTCGATCAAGCCACGCGTTGTGGCCCGCGCGGTCAAGGTTGACAAGCGAAGCAAACCGGACGGACTCTCCGCGAGATGCCATGGATCTTGAAGCTAACGGCCGCCGCTCTCGTTGTGGGTTTCGCTGTGGCAGCCTGCACGAGCTCGAACACTCAGCCGGGCGGGCTGGGCCCGTCACCCACCGGCTCCACCTCCCTCCCATCGACATCAGGATCGGTGAGTTCCGCTCCACCTCCGAGCGCGAGTGGAACCCCGGTCGGAAGGATCGCGGTTCGCGTTCCGCATCCCGGAGATGCGGTCGCCGGGTTCGGATCGATCTGGGTGCAGAGCAAGCCGGATGGCTCCCTGTGGCGGATCGCACCGAGTGGCCGAGTGCTCGCCCGCATCCACCACGTCTCGGGTAGCCCCGAGAGACCCTACGGACCCTTGCAGACCCTCGCGAGTGGGTTCGGCTCGATCTGGACGCTCGGGCCGCGAGCGGTGGTCCGGATCGACCCTTCGACGGGCCGTCCGGTGGCGCGTATCGAGATGCCGTACCCGGTGGCCCTAGTGGCCGGGATGGGAGCGGTATGGGTGGCAGGCGGCCGCGGCGCTATCAGGCTCATGCGCATCGACCCCACCGATGACTCCATCCGCGACATCAAGGGCCCCCAGGCGAGCGCAGCGGGGATCGCGGCCGGTGAAGGAGAGGTCTGGTGGATCAACTCCTCGGAGGCGTCGAGCATCTCGGCGATCGATCCCACGACACAGTCGGAGCGCTACGTCCCGACTCCGTTCTACGTGGCGTTCATGATCCCCACCCCCGACGGTGTCTGGCTGATCGACTCGGGCGGGCAGGTGGCCCGCATCCCGGCGGGGTCGTTCGAACCTGGGAGGCGCGTCCGGAAAGCGCCTCAGGTGATCGGCGTGGATCTCTCGGGAGGCACGGTATGGATGAACACCGGTGACCTGGTGGGGTTCGACGCGAAGACGGGAAGGGTCGTTCTCCGCCGCTCGGTATCTGGGCAACCACCGCCCCAGGTCCGTGCGGGAGTAGCTCAACTGGGCAGTCGCGTCTGGGTGGTCGATGTCGCCCGACAGCGGATCGTTGGCGTGACCCTCTGAGCTGACTCACCCACGGATCGGTCACCCCGGGCCCGGGCCCCCACCCAGCCCATCGTCCATCTGATGGGATAGGAAGGGCCAGGGCCCAAAGTGGTATAGGTGAGACGAGTTGTCGTTGCTGAGGATCTCGATCGAGAGGTTCACCGTGGATAGGACGCAGTGGTGACGGAGGATCGCCCGTACATGCAGGTCAACGACCGCGAGCGCGCGCGTCTCCGGGAGTTCATCAACGGGCTGGACGACGACGCCCTCGCAGCACCGGCCAACGACTTCTGGACGGTCGCGGGCGTGCTCGGACACATGGCGTACTGGGACATCCGCGTCCTCGTCCTCGCCGAGAAGATCGACCGCCGTGAACCTTGGGTGGCGGGAGACGCCGAGCCCGAGGGCGATTGGCTCAACGACTCGACGCGACCGCTGATCCACGCGATCGCCCCGAGGGAGGCCGCGCGGCTCGCCCTGCGGATCGCGGAGGAGACAGACGCACGCGTAGCCGAGCTGCCCCTTGACCGGATGGCTCCGCTCGACCCGGATAGTCCCATCGATCCCGCCCGCGGCGAGCACCGAGGTGAGCACCTCGACGAGTTGGAGCGAGCTCTCCGGGACCGCGGCTGATCCCGCCCTCGAGACCCCAGCCGGCCCATGCGGGATAGGCTCCGCGCATGACGGCCACACCTGCTTCGTACTTCGACACCTCCACTTGGGATCCACGCGACGTCGTGTCGGGCGGATCGCGGATGGTGCCCGTCGACACGCCCAGCGGCACCTTCCAGGTCTGGACCAAGCGGGTCGGCTCGAACCCCGATCTGAAGGTGCTGCTCCTGCACGGCGGCCCCGGGGCGACGGACGAGCTCTATGAGTGCTTCGATGCCTGGTTCCCGGGCGCCGGCATCGAGTACTACTACTACGACCAGCTCGGCTCGTTCCGCAGCGATCAGCCCGACGACCCGTCGCTGTGGGACCTAGCCCGGTTCGTCGACGAGGTCGAGCAGGTGCGTCGGGCGCTCCACCTGGACAGCGGCAACTTCGTGCTGCTCGGGCAATCCTGGGGCGGGATCTTGGCGATGGAGTACGCGATCCATCACCAGCGCCACCTGAAGGGCCTCGTGATCTCGAACATGATGTCCAGCGCGCCCCTCTACAACGACTACGCGACCGACGTCCTGATGCCGGCGATGGACCAGGACGTCCTCGCCGAGATCAAGCGGTTCGAGGCCGAGGGCACCACCGACGATCCGCGGTACGAGCAGCTGCTGATGGAGCATCACTACGTCCTGCACGTGTGCCGCATGCCGTTGGAGGACTGGCCCGACCCGGTCAAGCGTGCCCTCGCGCACATCAACCTGGCGATCTACGTCCCGATGCAAGGACCCAGCGAGCTCGGTCTGAGCGGCACCCTCGAGGAGTGGGACCGTTCGGGCGACCTCAAGGAGATCGACGTGCCGACCCTCGTCATCGGGGCGACGCACGACACGATGGATCCGGCGCACATGCGTTGGATGTCGGAGCAGGTGCCGCGAGGACGCTACCTGCACTGCCCGGACGGGAGCCATCTGTCGCAGTTCGACGATCCCGAGCACTACTTCCCCGGTCTGATCGACTTCCTACGATCCCTGTGACCCGGCGGGGTAGAGTCCCGACATGACGCTCGAGGCGACGGAGGCGAAGGCCGCGAAGGGAGCCTCGGTGGTGCTCCTCACGCTGGCCGCCGGGCAGTTCCTGATGGCGCTCGACAGCTCGGTGATGAACGTGTCGATCGCCACGGTCGCCGACGATCTGCACACCACGGTCACCGGTATCCAGAGCGCCATCGTCCTCTACACGCTGGTGATGGCGATGCTGATGGTCACCGGCGGCAAGATCGGCTCGATGATCGGGCGCAAGCGAGCCTTCACGATCGGCCTCTTCATCTACTGCGCGGGTTCGTTGACCACGGCCCTCGCGCCGAACCTCGCGGTGCTGCTCATCGGGTGGTCGCTCCTCGAAGGGATCGGAGCGGCCCTGATCATGCCGGCGATCGTGGCGCTCGTCGCGGGGAACTTCGGCCCCGCGGGTCGGCCCCGTGCGTACGGGCTTATCGGCGCCGCCGGCGCGATCGCGGTCGCCGTCGGGCCGCTGATCGGCGGACTCGCGACGACGTACGCGTCGTGGCGACTGGTGTTCGTGGGCGAGGTGTTCGTCGGCGCGGGGATCGTCCTGTTCGCCCGCCGCATCGCCGACGCGCCGGTCGAGGAATCCCCCCACCTCGACCTGCTGGGTGCGGTCCTCTGGGCGCTGGGCATGGGCCTCGCGATCTTCGGGGTGCTGCGCTCCTCCGAGTGGGGGTGGATCATGCCCGTCGAGGGGGGGCCGTCCATCCTCGGGATGTCGCCGGTCCTGTGGCTGATCCTCGGCGGGCTCGTGTCGCTCCGGCTGTTCATGCAGCATGCGCGACGTCTCGAGGCGGCCGGCGCCGAGCCGCTCGTGGATCCCTCGCTGTTCCGCAACCGGCAGATGACCGGCGGGCTCGTGATGTTCTTCTTCCAGTTCGTGGTGATGATGGGGCTGTTCTTCGTGATCCCCCTCTACCTCTCGGTGGCCCTGGGGCTGTCGGCGATCGAGACCGGGATCAAGATCACGCCGCTCTCGCTCACGATGTTGCTCGCGGCCGCGGGCATCCCCAGGTTCTTCCCGTCGGCCTCGCCGCGGCGGGTGGTCGAGGTCGGCCTCGTGGCGGCGGTGGCGGGGATCGTCGTGCTCTTCAGCGCCCTCGACGTGGGCGCGACCGCGGCGGTCGTGACCGTGCCGCTGCTGCTGATCGGCCTGGGCATGGGCGCCCTGGCCTCGCAGCTCGGCGCCGTGACCGTCTCGGCCGTCCCGGACGAGCAGAGCGCCGAGGTCGGCGGCCTCCAGAACACGGCGACGCAGTTCGGCGCGTCGCTCGGCACCGCGCTCGCGGGCTCGATCCTCATCGCCGCGTTGACGGCGTCGTTCCTCAGCGGGATCGCGCAGAACCCGGACGTGCCGAAGGACGTCTCCTCGCAGGCGACCGTGCAGCTCGAGGCGGGCGTGCCGTTCGTCTCCGACGCCCAGCTCTCGACGGCGCTGCAGGAGGCGGGGGTCGACCAGACGACGGCCCAGGCCGTCATCGACGTGAACGAGCAGGCGCGCCTGGACGGGCTCCGTTCGGCCCTCGCGCTCCTCGCGATCTTCGGCACGGTCGCGCTGTTCTTCACGAGGCGGATCCCGAAGCATCAGCCCGGCGCCGTCGCGGCGAGCGCGGGCTCGGCATCACCCGGCCACGAGGACTGAGGCGTTCGCCGCCCCCGTCGCGATGTGGGACGATACCGACCCCTCGACCCGGGAAGCGTGTTGACCGAGCCGACGACGAAGACCCGCTCCACCCGCTCGCTCGCCCTCGTGGTGCTGGCGGCGGGAGAGGGCAAGCGCCTCAAGTCCGCCACACCCAAGGTCCTGCACCCGGTCTGTGGTCGCCCGGCCCTATGGCACGTGCTGCGCGCCGGACTCGCCGCCCGGCCCCAGAAGGTCGTGGTGGTCGTCGGTCACGGCGCCGAGGACGTGAAGGCGGCCGTGCGTTCCTGGAAGCTCTCGCCGCCGCCGGTCTTCGTCGAGCAACCCCGGCGGCTCGGCACCGGCGACGCGGTGGCCGTGGCGCGCTCGAAGGTGGGCCGCGTCGACGACATCCTCGTGATGGGTGGGGACTACGACCCCGTCACCGGTGCGGACGTGCGATCGCTCATGTCGGCGCACCGCCGTTCGCGGAGCGCCGCCACGATCGCCTCCACCGAGCTCGAGGACCCGGGCGGCTACGGCCGCGTGGTGCGTGAGGGCGGTCGCTTGGTGGAGATCGTGGAGGACGTGGACGCCGCGCCGGGGATCCGCGCGATCAAGGAGGTCTCGATCGTGCTGTTCGCGTTCCGGCGCGCCGAGCTCTTCCGGACGCTGCCGCGCCTCGACAGGAAGAACCGGCAGCGCGAGTACTACCTCAACCGGGTGATCCCGCTGCTGATGGCCGACGGCGAGAAGGTCTCGGTGGTCCGGGTGGACACCGGCGGCGTGATGGGGCTGAACTCGCGCGCCGGCCTGGCGGCGGTGGAACGCGTCGTGCGCGAGCGGATCAACGCCGGGCACCTCGCGAACGGGGTGACGTTGATCGACCCCGCCACGACCTACATCGACGTGGACGTGCGCATCGGTGCCGACACCGTGATCCGTCCGCTCACGTTCCTGGAAGGGTCCACGTCGGTCGGCGAGGGCTGCGCGATCGGGCCGTCGAGCCGCGTGGCGGACTCGGTGGTGGGCGACGGCAGCGAGGTCACGTTCGCGGTGGTGCAGGGCTCCGAGATCGGCCGCGGCGTGGTGGTGGGCCCGTTCGCGCGCCTGCGGCCCGGCGTGGTCATGGCCGAGGGTTCCCGCGCCGGCGCCTTCGTCGACATGAAGAACGCACGCGTGGGGCGAGGTTCCAAGGTCCCGCACCTGTCGTACGTGGGCGACGCGGAGATCGGCGAGGACGTGAACATCGGGGCGTCGACCGTGACCGTGAACTACGACGGGTACGCCAAGCACCTCACGGTGATCGGGGACGGGGTGCGCATCGGTTCGGATACGATGTTGGTGGCGCCCATCCACGTGGGGGAGGGCGCCGTGACGGGGGCAGGATCGGTGATCACGAAGGACGTTCCGGAGGGCGCCCTGGCCGTCGAACGAGGCCCGCAGCGGATCGTCGAGGGGTACCGCACGCGCAAGGACGCGGAGCACCGCGCCCGCAAGCGAACGTAGGGGGAGGCGCCGTGGAGATCATCACGAAGAAGCGGATGATGCTGTTCAGCGGCACCGTCCATCCCGCGCTCGGTCACGAGATCGCCGACTGCCTGGGCATCCCGGTGAGCACCGCGCAGCTGCGGCGGTTCGCATCGGGAGAGATCTACTTCCGGGCGGAGGAGAGCGCGCGCGGCGCCGACTGCTTCGTGGTGCAGACCCACTACGACCCGGTGAACGAGGCGATCATGGAGCAGCTGATCATGATCGACGCGCTCAAGCGCGCGTCGGCCAAGCGGATCAGCGCCGTGATCCCGTACTACGGCTACTCGCGACAGGACAAGAAGGGCCTCTCGCGCGAGCCGATCAGCGCGAAGCTCGTGGCCGACCTGCTCACGACGGCAGGGGCCGACCGGGTGGTCTCGGTCGACCTGCACTCCGGCCAGATCCAGGGGTTCTTCGACGCCCCGTTCGATCACCTCACCGCGCTGCCGATCCTCTCGCACTACCTGAAGGACGAGCTCGGACTCCACGACGACCTCGTCGTGGTGGCGCCGGACGCCGGCCGCATCAAGACGGCCGAGCGCCTGCGCGAGTACCTGCACGCCGACCTGGCCTTCCTCTACAAGCGCCGCTCCCGCCAGGAGGCGCACAAGATCGAGGAGATGGCGGTCGTCGGTGAGGTCGAGGGCCGCCCCTGCGTGCTGGTCGACGACATGATCGACACGGCCGGCACGGTGGCCAAGGGCGCCCAGGCGCTGGCCGCCCAGGGTGCGGGCCCGATCTTCGTGGGCGCCACCCACGGGTTGTTCAGCGGGAAGGCGCGCCAGGCGCTCGAGGAGGCGCCGATCGAGCAGGTCGTGGTCACCAACACCGTGCCCATCCCCGAGGAGCGATCCTTCGACAAGCTCCGGGTGCTCTCGATCGCGCCGCTGATCGCGAGCGCGCTCCGCGCCGTGTTCGAGGACTCGAGCGTCAGCGAGATCTTCGGGGGCCACAACCAGGTCTAGCGATCGGTCAGGGACCACCCCGGTTCGGTACGATCGGTGGGTTCCCCTGACCTCTGAGGACTCGTCCACCATGGAAACCAAGCTGCAGGCAGAGAAGCGCGACGACACCGGCAAGGGCGTGGCACGCAAGCTGCGCGCGTCCGGCCGGGTTCCCGGCGTGCTGTACGGACAGGGCACGGAGCCGGTCGCGCTCTCGGTCGACGCCCGCGAGATGTTCCACGTCCTCCACGGCGGCGCGGGCGGCAACGCCCTCGTCGAGCTCGTGGTGGACGGCAAGGACACGCTCGCCATGGCGCGCGAGATCCAACGCGATCACATCCACAACAAGCTCATCCACATCGACTTCCTCGCGGTGAGCCGCACCCAGAGGATCACGGCCAACGTGCCCGTCGTCGAGTTCGGCGACGCGGTCGGCGTGAAGGAGGGCGGCGTGGTCGAGCACCACCTCCGTGAGATCAGCGTCGAGTGCTTCCCGCAGGACGTGCCCGACCAGATCGAGATCGACATCACGGACGTCGCGCTCGGCGACATGGTGCACGTGAGCGACCTGGTGCCACCGGAGGGCGTCACGATCCTCACCAACCCCGAGGACGCGGTCCTGTCGGTGATCACGCCGGCCGCGCTCCGCGTCGAGGCCGACCTCTCGGTTCCCGGCGAGGAGGCCGTCGAGGCCGTCCCGGCCGAGGAGGGCGAGGCCGCCGAGGCCGCTCCCGCCGAGGAGGGTGGGGAACCGGCTCCCGCCGCCGCCGAGGAGGGCGGCGAGGGCTAACCCATGCCCTGGCTCGTCGCCGGACTCGGCAACCCCGGCGACCGCTACGCCAACACCAGGCACAACCTGGGCCGCATGGTCGTCGACGAGATGGCGCGCGCCGCCGGCGCGCGGTTCCGCAAGTCGCGGTTCATCCCGGCCGAGGTCGCCGAGACCCACGAAGGGGACGACCGCGTGCTCCTCGTGCGCTCCACCCGCTTCATGAACGAGTCGGGCACGTCGTACGCGGGCCTGGCGAAGAAGCTCCACGTCGACCCCGAACACGTGATCGCCGTGCACGACGAGCTCGACATCCCGGCCGACACGCTCCGCGTGAAGGCGGGCGGCGGCACCGCCGGGCACAACGGGCTGCGGGCCCTCCAGCAGGCGATGGGGACCCCCGACTTCCTGCGGGTACGTGTCGGGGTCGGGCGCCCGCCCGGTCGCCAGGATCCCGCCGACTTCGTGTTGGACCCTATCCCCAAGCGGCTCGCGGCGGACGTCGCGCTCCTCGTCGACCATGCTGCGGACGCCGTGCGGTCGCTGATCGCCGACGGGCTCGAGGGCACCCAGGACCGGTTCAACCGGTCGGGCCCCGGCGCGTAGGCGCCCCTGCCCCGATCGTCGTCAGGCGACCGCGGCGAGCGCCGGCGCCTCCTCGAACAGGCGATCCATCACCCGCACGAGGGGCCAGCCCCCGTGCGCATGCCAGTCGCCGTTCGTGAGGGTGATCACGCCCACGCCGTCGTCGGGGCGGAAGAACATCTGCGTGGCCACGCCCGAGTCGCCGCCCGTGTGCCCGATCAGGCGGCGGCCGCCGCGGTAGATCGAATACCAGATCAGGCCCTGCCCTCTGACCTGGTCCGGGACCTGCGAGCGCCGCATCGCGCGCACGGTGTCCTCCTGCAGCACCCGGGCGCCCCGGAACGCGCCGTCGCCCATGAACGACAGGAGATGGTGCGCGAGCTCGCGCGCGGTGGTGCGCAGCTCGCCGTCGGGGTAGTCGGGATACCCGTATTGGCCGTAAGGCTCGAACCCCGAGGCCGTCGCCCGGTAGGGCATGGCGACGTTCGTGCGATCGAGTCCCCGGAGGTGCCACGAGGTCGCGGCCATCTCGAGCGGCCCGAAGATCCGCGCATCGCACCACGCGTCGAAGGCGATGCCAGAGGCCGCCTCCACGAGGTACCCGGCGAGCGCCGCGCCGATGTTGCTGTACTGATACCGCGCGCCGGGCCGCCACCGGTCGTAGGTGCGGTGCGGGTCGTAGAGGTCACCGGCGAGCGTGAGGTACCGGCGAAGGAACCCGCCCAGCGGGACCTGCGAGTCGCCCGGCGTGTAGAAGCGGTTGAAGACCTTCCAGTTGTCCCGCAGGCTCGACGTGTGCGTCAGGAGCTGCCGGAGCGTGACCACCGTCCCGGGGTGATGGGGGTTGCGCACGTCGAACGGCAGGACGTCGTTCACGTCGGCGTCGAGCGCCAGGATCCCGTCCTCCACGGCCTGCATCGCGGCGGTCGCCATCACCGTCTTGGAGATCGACGCGAGCATGAAGTCGGTATCGGGCGTGACGCGGCGGCGCTCGCCGATGTGCGCCCAGCCGTACCCGCGTGCCCACGCGATGCGCCCGTCGGCGACGACGCAGGCTGCGAGCCCGGGCATGCGTCCGGACGTCATCTGTCGCGCGACGTAGTCATCGAGGCTGAGCCGTGACGACGACGGCGCGCCCACGGAACCGGGGCGCACGCGCGGACGCAGCAGCGGGAGCGCGGCCCCGGCGGCGGCCAACCCGAGGAACTCGCGCCGTTCCACGATCCCGGAGGGTCGTACGCTCGCCGGGCCGATCGGTGGTGCCGCCTCCTCGCACATCGAGGCACGATACCCGGCGTAGACTGGCCTCCGCATGCCCCGTCGCGCGGCGAGGGGGCTTGTTCGTGTTGTCCGGGGAGGCCGTGTGAGCTTGCGGGAGATCGTGGACGCGCTCGTCGCGTCGGAGCCGTTCGAGCGACTCCTGCTCGAGCGCGCGCGGCCCATCGTCGCGCGTGCGGGGGCGGCGCCCGAGCTGGTGGCGGCGGGCCTGGCCGTGGCGCTCGACGTCCCCGTCATGGCGGTCACGCCGGGCCCGCGCGAGGCCGACGCTCTGGCCGCCGATGCCGCCGCCTACCTCGGCGCGGAGCGGGTCGCGCTCCTGCCGCAGTGGGAGGCCCTGCCGTACGAGGGCATCTCGCCGGCGCCGGAGGTCGCCGCGCGCCGGGCCTCGGCCCTGCACCGGCTCCGGGATGCGGATGGCCCGTTCGTGCTGGTCGCCCCCGCCCTCGCGGCGATGCAGGGGGTGATCCCCACCCTGGGCGCCACGCCCTCGCTCCAACTGGTGGCCGGCGTGGAGCTCGCGCCCGACGCGCTCGCCGACCGGTTGGTGGACCTCGGGTACGCGCGCGCCGACGTCGTGGAACATCGCGGGGAGTTCGCCGTGCGGGGCGGCGTGGTCGACGTCTTCCCGGGCACGGCGCGCAGGCCGGTCCGCCTGGAGTACTGGGGCGACGAGATCGAGTCGCTGCGCGAGTTCACCCCGTCCAGCCAGCTCTCCACCGAGAAGGTGGCGCTCGTCGACGTGCCGCCCGTCCGGGAGCTGATCCCCGACGACGCCCTGCGCGCGCGCGCCGCCGAGGTGGCGCACGAGCACGCGGACCGGTTCGCGGATCAGCTGCAGCGCCTGGCTGACGGGCTCTTCGTCGAGGGCGCCGAGACGCTCGCGCCGTTCCTGTTCGAGCACCTGCCGACACCGGCCGAGCTGCTCCCCGACGGCGCCTGGGTGGTGCTCACGGAATCCCATCGCACCCTCGACAGGGCGGGGGCGGCCTTCGCCGAGGCCGAGGCGCTCGCACAGGCCCTGGCCTGGCCGGCCGACCGGGCGTTGCACCCGCTCGAGGATGCGCTGCGCGGTCGCGTCCAGGTGCGCCTCACGGAGTTCGCCGAGGGCGTCGCGCTCGGGCTCGAGCATTGGGGGACGGCGCAGGGCAACCCGGCCGAGCTCGCGCAGCGCCTGCACGAGCTCGATGCGCTCGGATATCGGCTCGTCGTCTCCGCGCGCGGGCACGGCTCGCTCGCGCGGGCGCGCGAGGTCGTGGGCGATCTCACCGTCGAGGCGGTCGAGGCCCCGCTCGCCAACGGGTTCGTGTTCGGCGCCGGCAAGCTGGCGCTCGTCACCGAGGAGGACCTCTTCGGCTCGCGGCGCCACACCCGCACGGCGCCGCGGTTCACGTCCCGACGCACGGAGTCGATCGCCGACGAGCTCGAGCCCGGGGACTACGCGGTCCACCGGATCCACGGCGTGGGCCGCTACGTCGGCATCACGCACCGCGAGCTCGCCGGCGCCGAGCGCGACTACCTGATCCTGGAGTACGCCGAGGGCGACCGGCTGTTCGTCCCCTCCGACCAGGTGGGGATGGTGGCGCGCTACGTGGGCGGGGACCACCCGCGGCTGCATCGGATGGGGGGCTCCGATTGGGCGCGGGCCACCGCGAAGGTGAAGAAGGCCGTCAAGGACATGGCCGGGGAGCTGGTCCGCCTCTACACGGTGCGGATGGCCGTCCCGGGGCATGCGTTCGGCCCCGACACCCCGTGGCAGGCCGAGCTGGAAGACGCCTTCCCGCACGAGGAGACCGGCGACCAGCTCACCGCGATCGACGAGGTCAAGCGCGACATGGAGAGCTCGAAGCCGATGGACCGCCTGATCTGCGGCGACGTCGGCTTCGGCAAGACGGAGATCGCCCTGCGCGCCGCGTTCAAGTCCGTGATGGACGGCAAGCAGGTGGCGGTGCTCGTCCCCACCACCCTCCTCGCGGAGCAGCACTTCATCACGTTCTCGGAGCGGTACGCGCCGTTCCCGGTGACCGTGCGGATGCTGAGCCGCTTCGTCAGCCCGGCCGAGCAGAAGCGGACCGTGGCCGACGTCGTGGCGGGCAAGGTGGACGTCGTGATCGGCACGCATCGGCTCCTCGGCCGCGACGTGGCGTTCAAGGACCTGGGACTCCTCGTGGTGGACGAGGAGCAGCGGTTCGGCGTGGCACACAAGGAGCGGTTGAAGCAGTTCCGCGCGAGCGTCGACGTCCTCACGATGACGGCGACCCCGATCCCGCGCACGCTCGAGATGGCGCTCACCGGCATCCGGGAGATGTCCACGATCGACACGCCTCCCGAGGACCGGCAGCCCGTGCTCACCTACGTCGGTTCCTACGACGAGGGGCTCGCCCTCGGCGCCGTGCGTCGCGAGCTCCTGCGGGAGGGGCAGATCTTCTGGGTCCACAACCGCGTGGCCACGATCGACCGCCAAGCGGCGTGGCTCCAGGAGCAGCTGCCCGGGGTCCGGGTCGTCGTGGCCCACGGCCAGATGGACGAGGACCTCCTCGAGCAGCAGATGATGCGGTTCTGGAACCGCGAGGCGGACGTCCTCGTCTGCTCCACCATCATCGAGTCGGGGCTCGACGTCCCCAACGCGAACACGCTCGTGGTGGACGCGGCCCACCTGCTGGGCCTGGCGCAGATGTACCAGCTGCGGGGACGTGTGGGCCGCAGCACCGAGCGCGCGTTCGCCTACATGTTCTTCCCGCCCCAGCGCGAGATGACCGACGAGGCCCGGGAGCGGCTCGCCACGATCAGCACGCACCAGGCGCTCGGCAGCGGCTTCCAGATCGCGCTGCGCGACCTCGAGATCCGCGGGGCGGGCAACGTGCTCGGCGCCGAGCAGCACGGGCACATCGCGGCGGTGGGCTTCGACGCGTACGCGCGGATCCTGCAGGAGTCGATGGCCGAGATGAAGGGCGAGGCGCTCCCGCAGGAGACGGAGCTGCGCATCGACCTCCCCGTCAAGGCGTTCGTGCCGCCCGGCTGGGTAGCGCAGGAGGCCCTGCGGCTCGAGCTGTACCGGCGGATCTCGCTCGCGGCCGACCACGCGACGCTCGAGCAGATCCGCACCGAGACGCTGGACCGCTACGGGGCGCTGCCCGAGCAGGTGGAGACGCTGTTCGCGATCGCGTCGCTGCGCGTGACGTGCAAGGCGCTCGGCGTCGAGGAGGTCACCACCTTCCGGGACCAGGTGCGCCTCACGCCCGTGGCGATCCCCGACGCGCTCCTGCTCGACCTCGAGGAGCGCGTTTACGGGGCCACGTACCACGAGGCGAAGCGAACGCTCAACCTCGTGCCGGAGCGCGTGTTCGGCACCGATCTGGTGCGGTTCGTGGAGCGCTGGCTGATCGAGGCGGCCACGGGAGACGACGCGCCCGTCGCGTGACGGTTCTGTTGCGGCCCCGGGGAGTCCGCGACCGTCGCGTAGACTGGACCGCGTGAAACCCCGCTCGCACCTCCTCATCGCCATGTCCGTCGTCGTCGCGCTCGGCGCAGCGCTCGCCGCGTGCTCCAACGGCGGAGGCTCCGTGGCGGGCCAGACGCCCGCGGCCACCGTGGCCGGCACCGACATCACCGACGCCCAGGTCGCCAAGGAGGCCAGCCTCTTCACCTTCATCGCCGGGATCAACCAGCAGACGTGCGGCGGGGCGCAACCCACCGACACCGAGGAGGTCAAGAAGGCGACCTGCAACCGGTTCGCCCTCTCGAACCTGATCCAGAGCGTCTTCATCCGCCAGTACGCGGAGGCCAACCAGATCACGGTCACCGACCAGGAGGTGGCGGGGATCGTCGGGAACCTCGACACGCAGCTGGGCAAGGACAAGGTCGATCAGGCGCTCTCGGACAACGGGCTCACAAGGGACGACCTGAACGCCCTCGGCGCCGACGTGCTCCTCTTCCAGGGCGTGCAGAAGAAGCTGGGGGAGGCGGGCACGAGCGATGCGCAGCTGCAGAAGCTCTACCAGGACAACATCCTGGAGTTCACCACCGTCCAGGCCGACCACATCCTCGTGAAGACCCAGGCGGAGGCCGACAAGGTCTACCAGCAGGTGACCGCGCCCGGGTTCACGGACGCGGACTTCGCCGCGCTCGCCAAGAAGGTCTCGATCGACCCCTCCGCGAAGCAGAACGGGGGGGCGCTGCCCGCGCAGCCCGCCTCGAAGTACGTGCCCGAGTTCGGCCAGGCCGCGGCCGCGCTCTCGCCGGGCGAGATCTCGAAGCCCGTCCAGTCCCAGTACGGCTGGCACGTGATCAAGCTGAACACGAAGACCGTCCTGCCGTTCGCGAAGGCGAAGGCGCAGCTGGTCTCCGGCAACGCCTCGCAGGTCTTCAACGACTGGCTGATCAAGCAGGCCGAGGACCAGGGCGTCAAGGTCAACCCGAAGTACGGGCGCTACGACGCCCCCACCCTGAGCGTGGTCGCCATCACCAGCACCGATGCGAGCGCGACCGTCTCGCCCTCGGCGGTCGCCGGCTCGGGCGCGGCCACTCCCACGCCGTGAGCGACGCGTCCGGCCGCCCGGACGTGCGTTCGGCCCCCGTCCCCGAGGGCCCGGTGCCCTCGTCGCAGCACGGGCAGCGGTTGCTCGACCTCGTGAAGGTGATGGCGCGGCTGCGCGGGCCCGGCGGCTGTCCCTGGGACGCCGAGCAGACGCACCGCACCCTCGCGCGACACCTCCTGGAAGAGACGCACGAGCTGATCGAGGCGATCGACGCCGACGACTCCGAGGCGATCCGTGACGAGCTGGGCGACGTGCTGCTCCAGGTCGTCTTCCACGCGCAGATGGCCGCCGACGAGGGCCTCTGGGACGTCGACGACGTCGCACAGGGTCTCGTGGAGAAGCTGATCCATCGCCACCCCCACGTCTTCGGCGAGGTCGAGGTCGCGGGCGCCGACGAGGTCCTCGTGAACTGGGAGAAGCTGAAGGCCGAGGAGACGGGCGGCCGCAAGGGCGTGGACGAGGACATCCCGGCGTCGCTCCCCGCGCTCGCGCGCGCGGCCAAGGTCCAGCGCCGCGCCGCCGGCTGGGGCTTCGAGTGGCGGAGCGTCGATGCCGCGTTAGACGCGCTCCGCGAGGAGGTCGGCGAGCTCGCGGCCGCCACCGATCCGGAGAACGCGGAGGAGGAGCTCGGCGACGTCCTGTTCGCCACGGTGTCGGTGGCGCGCAAGCTCGGGGTGGACGCCGAGAGCGCCCTGCGGCGGACGGTGCGCACGTTCGCCGGGCGCTACGAGCGGTTCACGGAGCTGGCCGAGGCCCGCGGCGTCGACGTCGAGACGGCGCCCGAGGACGACCTCCGCGCCCTCTTCCGCGAGGCGCGGTGAGGATGGACACGGCCGCCGACGTCCGCATCCCGCAGCGCGCCGACATCGAGGCCGCGCACGCTCGCGTGGCGCCGCACGTGCGGGAGACGCCCGTGATCCGCCCGGGGGTGGGAGCGTTCGGGCTCGACGCGGACCTCACGCTCAAGCTCGAGCTCCTGCAGCACACGGGCTCGTTCAAGCCCAGGGGGGCGTTCAGCAAGATGCTCGCGTCCGACGTGCCGCCGGTGGGCGTGATCGCGGCGAGCGGTGGCAACTTCGGGCTGGCCGTCGCCTACGCAGCGCGCGAGCTCGGCCATCGCGCTGAGATCTTCGTCCCCTCCACGTCGCCCGCGGCCAAGATCGACCGGGTGCGCGAGCAGGGAGCCGACGTCTACGTGATCGAGGGGTACTACGACGATGCCTCGCGCGCCGCGCACGCCCGGGCGGTGGAGACCGGGGCGTGTTGGATGCACCCCTTCGACCAGCCCGAGGTGGTGGCGGGGCAGGGGACGATCGGCATCGAGCTGGCCGCGCAGGTGCCCGACGCCGACACCGTGCTGGTCTCGACCGGGGGAGGGGGCCTCCTCGCGGGGGTCGCGGCGTGGTTCCGCGGCGAGGTGCGGGTCGTCGGGGTCGAACCGTTCGACTCCAGGTGCCTGGACGCGGCCCTGGAGGCCGGCGCGCCGGTAGACGTGGAGGTGGGCGGCATCGCCGCGGACTCGCTGGGGACGGCCCGGGCGGGCGATATCGCGTTCGCGGTGGCCCGCGCGTACGTGGACGGCGTCGTGCTGGTCACGGACGAGGCGATCCGCGACGCCCAGCGCGCCCTCTGGCGGGAGCTGCGCCTGATCGCCGAACCCGGGGGCGCCGCCGCGCTCGCCGCGCTCACGAGCGGCGGGTACCGCCCGGCGCCGGGGGAGCGCGTCGTCGTGCTGATCTGCGGCGCCAACTGCGATCCGGCCACGGTGACGGGCTGAAGCTGCCTGCGTATCGTCGAGCCGTGATCAACGAGGATCTCGCCCGCGCCCACGCGTTCGCGCACCGGATCGACGCCCGCACGTCGACCGACGTGATCCCGCTCCCGGGCGGGGCGGCGTACCTGGATCGCGAGTACCTCGTGCGCTACATGTCCAACTTCCTCTTCATCGACGATCCGGGCGCCGTCCCCGCCGAGCGCTGGATCGATGATGCGGATCGCATCCTCGGCGGCGCCGGGTGCCGCCATCGCACCGTCACGTTCGCCGACCCCGCGGACGTTCAGCGCATGGCGATGACCTTCCTCGAGAACGGCTACACCGTCGACGGCGGCGTCCTCCTCGTGCAGCGCGGGGAGCCCGAGCGTCCCCACGACCTCGTCACGGTGGAGGAGGTCACGTTCGCCGAGCTGCGTCCGCTGCTCGTGACCAGCTACCGGCGCGAGTCCTGGGCGACGGACGAGGCGTCGGTCCAGGCGCTCGTCGACTACCGCGGGCAAGCTGGAGCGGACGATCGGCGCCCGCTTCTTCATGACGCGGGTGCACGGCGAACCGGCGGGCTGCTGCGAGCTCTACCTCGACGGCGACGAGGCGCAGGTGGAGTCGGTGGACACGCTCGCGGAGTTCCGGAACCGGGGCCTCGCGAGCGCCGCCGTGCTGCGCGCCGTCGCCGAGGCGAAGGCGGCCGGCGCCGCGTGGGTGTTCCTGTGGGCCGACGACGACGACTGGCCGCAGCACTGGTACGCGCGGCTCGGGTTCCGCGAGGCCGCGCGGACGGCGGAGTTCCTCCGGTGGCCGGCGGGGGAGGGACCCTCGCCCAAATCCACGGTGGAGGGGCTAGGGGTCCGGTACCATCGGGACCCCATGTCCCTGATCGATGCCGTCCACGCGCGCCAGATCCTCGATTCGCGCGGCAACCCCACGGTGGAGGTCGACGTCTGGCTCGACGACGGCGCCTTCGGGCGTGCCGCGGTGCCGAGCGGCGCCTCCACGGGCGAGCACGAGGCGCTCGAGCTCCGCGACGGCGGGGACGCGTACGGCGGCAAGGGCGTCCTGAAGGCGGTCGGCAACGTGAACGGCCCGATCGCGGAGGCGATCGAGGGGCTCGACGCCTTCGATCAGCGCGACGTGGATCGCGTCCTGCTCGACCTCGACGGGACCGCGGACAAGTCGGCGCTGGGAGCGAACGCGGTGCTGGGCGCCTCGCTCGCCGTCGCGCGCGCGGCCGCCGACTCGAACGGGCAGTCGCTCTGGCGGTACCTGGGCGGACCCAACGCGCACGTCCTGCCGACGCCCATGATGAACGTGATCAACGGCGGCGTGCACGCGGACAACGAGCTCGAGCTCCAGGAGTTCATGATCATGCCGGTCGGCGCGGCGTCGTTCTCCGAGGCGCTGCGCTGGGGCGCCGAGTGCTTCCACGCCCTGAAGGCCATCCTGCACGAACGCGGGCTCGCGACGGCCGTCGGCGACGAAGGAGGGTTCGCCCCCGCGGTCGCGACCGCCGCCGAAGCCCTCCAGCTGCTGGTGGAGGCCATCGAGAAGGCGGGCCTCACGCCGGGGACCGAGGTCGCCCTCGCGATGGACCCCGCCACATCCGAGATCTACCGCGACGGGGCGTACCAGCTCGAAGGTGCGGCGCGGTCCTCCGACGACATGGTCGCGTTCTGGACCGACCTGGTGGACGCCTTCCCCGTCGTCTCCGTCGAGGACGGCCTCGCCGAGGACGACTGGGACGGGTGGGCACGCCTGACGAGCGCGCTCGGATCGCGGGTCCAGCTCGTGGGCGACGACATCTTCGTCACCAACACCGAGCGCTACGAACGCGGTCTGCGCGAGGGGGCCGCCAACGCGATCCTCGTCAAGGTGAACCAGATCGGGTCGCTCACGGAGACCCTGGACGTGATCGACCTCGCCGCTCGGCACCACCACGGTGTCGTGGTGTCGCACCGCAGCGGGGAGACGGAGGACGCGACGATCGCCGACCTCGCGGTGGCCACCAACGCGGGGCAGATCAAGACCGGCGCTCCGAGTCGCGGCGAACGCACGGCGAAGTACAACCAGCTCCTGCGGATCGAGGAGGAGCTCGGGGAGAACGCTCGGTACGCGGGTGGATCCTCGTTGGCAGGCGCGGGATGAGCACCCGCGCCGCGGCCACTCCCCAGGCCGCCGCCCGCGGGACCACCCCACCGAAGGAGCCGGTCGCCTCGGAGGCCGCGCCCAGACCGGCCGCGCGCCGCGCGCGCCTGTCCGCCCGCGGGGCGTTGCTCCTCGTCGTGGTGATGCTCCTGCTGGTGGCGGCGGTGAACCCCGTGCGCAGCCTCCTGGACGAGCGGGGGCAACTGGCCGACCTGCAGCGACGGCAGGTGGCGCTGCAGGATCGCAACGACGCCCTCCAGCGACAGGTGGATCAGCTCAACGACCCGGCGTACCTCGAGAAGCTCGCGCGCCAGTGCCTCGGCATGGTGAAGCCGGGCGAGATCGCGTTCGTGATGGTGCCGAAGCACGGCGCGCCCGTGCCGCCGGACTGCTAGGCCCGCACGACATCTCCACACGACACGCGCCGCGCCGCAACGTCCGCGTGTCAGGGTCTACCCAGGTCCCACTCGAGTGGAGGTGCGTATGGCTCCGACGATCCGACGGGCGGTGGCGCTCTGGCTCCCGGCCGCGGTGGGCGCGACCCTCGTGGCCGGTCTTACCTACGTGAGCGTGCAGCAGAGCTACCGTCAGAGCGCCAACGACCCGCAGCTGCAGCTCGCCGAGGACGCGGCCGCTCGGTTGTCGTCGGGCGACGCGCCGGGGGCGGTCGTGGGCGATGCGCAGGTGGACCTGGCGACGAGCCTCGCCCCCTTCGTCGCGGTGTACGGGGCCGATGGCCAGGTGCTCGCCGCCTCCGGCTCGCTCGACGGTCGGGCGCCCACCCCGCCCGAGGGGGTGCTGCAGGCGGCGCGCGACGGTGGATCCGACATGGTCACGTGGGAGCCGCGCGACGGCGTGCGCCAGGCCATCGAGGTCGTGCCGTGGAGCTCGTCGTCGGGCAGCGGCACCGTGCTCGCCGGGCGCTCCCTGCGCGAGGTGGAGCGCCGTGTGGACGACCTCACGCTGATGGTGGGTCTGGGCTGGGTCGTGACGCTCCTGGGGATCGCGATCGCCGCCCTGCTCGGTGCCTGGCTGTGGGGGAAGGAACCTCCTGCACCCACCGCACATTGACGCGGGATGGTGATTCCCGCAGACTGGCCGCCTGCGCCCGTCCGCGGGCCGCACGGGGGTGTCCGGGAACCGCTCGGACGCGCACACGGGAAGGGGATCCGAGATCGCAGAGATCGAAGTCGGGGCGGTGATCGACGGCGCCGTCGAACGCATCACGCCGTACGGGGCGTTCCTGAAGTTGGAGGACGGAAGGCTCGGCCTCGTCCACATCTCCGAGATCGACCTGAACTACGTCAAGGACGTGCACGACCACCTGCGGGAGGGCGACGTCGTCAAGGCGAAGGTGCTGGCGATCAAGGAGGACGGCAAGATCGATCTCTCGATCAAGGCGCTCCAGGGTCCACCACCCACGCGCCAACGGCGGGGCAGCGATCCGGAGTTCGAGCAGAAGCTCAAGAAGTTCATGAAGCAGAGCGAAGAGCGCCAGGTCGACTTCAAGCGCGCGGTGGAGCACAAGCGCAAGTAGCGCGTCAGGCGCGCGCCATCTCGTACACGTACTCCACGCATCGTTCGCCCTTGAACGTCGTGTGCATGGACGACACCCGCGTCATGCCGATGCGCTCCGCGACCGCGATCGATGCCACGTTGCGGGCGTCCGTGACGGCACGCACGCACTCGGCCCCCAGCGTCGAGAAGGCGTAGGCCACGATCGCGGCCACCGCCTCCGTCGCGTAGCCGTGACCCTGGTGCGCCGGCGCGAGGGTGTATCCGACCTCGACGACGGCAGGATCGTCCGCGTGGGGATGGACGACGCAATCCCCGAGGAGCGCGTCGGTCGCCGGATCGGCGATCGCCACCTGGAACCATCCGCCCGGCTCGCCCGGCTCCGCGACGGGCCATCTCGCGTACGAACGCGTCGGCCTGGGCGCGCGTGTAGCCCGCCTCCCAGCCCTGGTACCGGGCGACCTCGGCGTCGCTCCGATAGGCCGCCAACGCGGCGGCGTCCTCGGCCCGGAACCGCCGCAGGCGCAGGCGCGCGGTCGCGATCGGGGTGAACGGCCTGACGCGCATGCGGGGCAGTATCGCGCGCTCTGCCAACATGGGCGTCGTATGGAACCCCTGTCGCTCACCCGCCACCGAGAGCTCCGCGCGGCCGACCTCGTCGCCGTGCGCGAGCAGCTCGGACGGGAGCCCACGACGCCGTTCGTCGTGGTCTGCCGCTGCACCGGCGGCCACCCGCTCGTGATCCGCAACGCGCCGCTGGACGCGAACGGCGATCCGTTCCCCACGACCTTCTGGTTGACGTGTCCCATCGCCGTCAAGGCCGTCGCGCGTCTCGAGTCCGAAGGGTGGATCGCGCGCCTCAACGAGCGGGCCGTGAACGACGCGGCCTTCGGGGCGGCCCTGGACGCGGCGCACGATGCGTACGCCGCGGAGCGAGCGCGCGATCTGCCCGAGGCACGGGACTGGGGTGGCGTGGCGGGCACGCGCACGGGCGTGAAATGCCTGCACGCCCACTACGCCTATCACCTCGCCGGCGGTGAGGACCCGGTCGGGGCGTGGGTGGCCGCCCGCGTCGCGCCGGTGCACCCGGAGGAGCGGAGCGGCCGCGTGGCCGCGATCGACCAGGGAACGAACTCCTGCCGCCTGATCGTGCTCGAGCCGGGCGAGCCCCCGCTCGAGCTGGCGCGGGACATGGTCATCACCCGGCTAGGCCAGGGCGTGGATCGCACGGGCCGGCTCGACCCCGACGCCCTCGCGCGCACCGTGGAGGTCCTCGCCGGGTTCTGCCGTCGCGCGCGCGCGCTCGGCGCCGAGCGGATCCGGGTGGCGGCCACCAGCGCGGTGCGCGACGCCGAGAACCGGGACGCGTTCGCGACGGCCGTGGCCGCGCACGCCGGCTCGGCCCTGGAGATCGTGACCGGGGAGCAGGAGGCGGGCCTCTCCTACCTGGGCGGCACCTACGGGCTCGATCCCGACGAGGTCCCCGGCCCCTACCTCGTGCAGGACATCGGCGGTGGGTCGACCGAGTTCGTGACGGGCTCGGCGCCCGGACGCGCCGAGCGCGCCGTCTCCACGCAGATGGGGAGCGTCCGACTGACCGAGCGGCTCGTGCGCAGCGACCCGCCGTCGCCCGACGACCTCGCGGCGCTCGAGGCGGAGGTCGGGCGCGTGGTCGACGAGGCGGCGCGGACGGTGCCGATCGCGGGCGCCCGCACGCTCGTCGGGGTCGCGGGCACGGCCACGACGTTGCAGGCGATCGCGCTCGGCCTCGACCGGTACGACCCCGACCGGATCCACCGGACCTGGCTCGCCCGCGAGGAGGTGGAGCGGCTGCTGCGCGACCTCGCCGCGCATGACGGACGCCGAGCGGGCGGCGATCCCCGTGATGGCGCCCGGCCGGGGCGACGTGATCGTGGCGGGGGCGGTGATCCTGGCCACGGTGATGCGACGGTTCGGCTTCGAGCGGGCCCTGGTGAGCGAGACCGACATCCTCGACGGCCTGGCCTTCGAGATGCTCGGCGTCGGGTAACCTCCTTCGCCGTATGCCGAGCCGTGCACGAGAGAGGCAGCTGGCCAAGCTGGCCGCCCGCCGCCAGGCGGAGCGCAACCAGCGCAAGCGCCGCCGGGATCTGATCCTGGGGGTGAGTCGCGGCCGTCGTCGCGCTCGCGCTGGTGGCGGTGGGGGCGGGCATCCTGCTGGGCGGTGGGAACGACGGCACGGCGGCCTCCGGGGCGCCGTCCGCCTCGGCGACGCCCGCGAAGCCGCCGGGCACCCAGACCGGGACCGTCACCCCCGTGCCCGCGCCCACGACGGTCGCGTGCGGCGCGAAGGCGCCCCCCGACGCGGGCAAGCCCAAGCCGCAGTTCTCGGGACCGCCCCCCATGACGATCGACCAGAAGAAGACGTACACCGCCACGATGGTGACGTCGTGCGGCACGATCGTGATCGAGCTCGATCCCAAGACCGCGCCCGAGACCGTCAACAGCTTCGTCTTCCTCGCGAAGAAGCACTTCTTCGACGGGCAGTACTTCTTCCGGTTGGACACGAGCATCGACGTGATCCAGGGCGGCAGCCCCACGGACGGCGGCACCGCCGGTCCCGGATACACGATCCCCGACGAGCTCACGGGCAACGAGACCTACGTCGCCGGCACGCTCGCGATGGCCAACTCGGGCGCCAACACCGGCGGCAGCCAGTTCTTCCTCATCAGCGGGCCCAACGGCACCAATCTCGACACGAACCCCGCCTACACGATCTTCGGCCACATCACGAAGGGGTTGGATGTGGCCAAGACGATCCAGCAGCTGCCCGTCGTGAACGAGCAGAAGGCGAAACAGGGAGACTTCGCGTCCCAGGCTCCGAAGGACGCGATCTACATGGACAGCGTCACGGTCCGGGCGTCGTGAGGCAGGGGCGCCTCAGAGCCTGACCACGTGCGGCGCGTCGATCCCCCTGGTGACGCCCCGCGTATCGAAGACCATCGCCGCATCGTTCACGAGCGCCGGCACGTCGAGGCCCGGGTGCGGCGTGAGGATCACCACGAGGTCCTGCGTGCCCACCGTCCCGGGGTCCAGCGGCACCGAGGTCTGCGGCACCCCGCCCACGACGCACGCCGGCACGAACGGGTCGTGGTAGGTCACCTGCGCGCCCTTGACGGCGAGGCGGTCGAGCACGCCCAAGGATGGGGATTCCCGTAGGTCGTCGACGCCCGGCTTGAAGGCCACGCCTACGCCGAGGATCCGCGAGCCCTTGATGGGCTTGCCCGCGTCGTTCAGCGCCTCGCCCACGCGGGCCACGACGTAGTCGGGCATCCGGTTGTTCACCTCGTTCGCGTGCTCGATGAACTCCACGCGGTACCCGAGCTGCTGGCCGACCCGCCACGAGAGGTACGTGGGGTCGATCGAGATGCAGTGGCCGCCCACCCCCGGGCCCGGCCAGAACGGCTGGTACCCGAAGGGCTTGGTGGCCGCGGCCGTGAGCGCCTCCCAGATGTCGACGCCGAGCTCCCGCGCCAGGATCGCGAGCTCGTTCACCAACGCGATGTTCACCTGCCGGTACGTGTTCTCGATCAGCTTCGCCATCTCCGCCTCGCGGGGCGAGGAGGTCGTCACGACGGTGTGGATGAATTGCGAGTAGAACGAGGTCGCGAGCTCCCGGCACCGCTCGGTGAGCCCGGCCACGATCTTGGGCGTCGCGTCGAGCGGATGATCCTTGTTGCCCGGGATCGATCCGCTCCGGCGAGTACGCGAGCGCGATGTCGCGGCCCACCATCAGCCCGGGCTCCTCGAGGATCGGACGCAGGAGCTCCTCGGTGGTGCCCGGGTAGGTCGTGGACTCCAGCACGACCAGCGTGCCCGGCGTCAGGTAGCGCGCCACGTCCTCGGCCGCGGTCAGCACCGTCGTGAGGTCGGGGGCGCCGTCGGCCAGGGGGGTGGGCAGGCACAGGATGATCACGTCGGCGTCGCGGAGCACGTCCGGGGTCGCGGAGAACGTCGCGTCGTCCATCGCCTCGATCTCCGAGTCGAGCACGTCCACGATGTGCGAACGCCGGGCCCGGAGCACGTCGATCTTCGAGGCGTCGGAATCCAGCCCGATCGTGGGGAAGCCGGCCCCATGGATGCCCACCAGCAACGGGAGCCCGACGTAGCCGAGTCCGACGACGGCCGCGACCGCCTGGCGCTCGCGGATGCGCGCGGCGAGGCGCTCGAGCGGATCCACGTTCAGATCGTGCGTCACCTCGAGGCTCATGGGTTCCTTATCGACGGGACGTAACGGGTCCTTCACCCGGATCCGCTGCAGGCCGATCCTATGTCACCGGCGGTCGCAGGTCCGATCGGCCGGCGACACGGCCCCGTCAGCGCGACTAGCATCGGGTGTCCGGCCCGGGTGTCGGAACTGGCAGACGACGGCGCCTTAAAAGCGCTTGCCCCTCAGGGGCGTGTGGGTTCGAATCCCACCCCGGGCACCGAAAGCGAACTCGGGCGTCAGCGACACCCCCACGGGCGCCGAGGTGGTGGGGCACCTCGGCGGCCTCGATTACATCGAGTAGCGGATCCCGGTCACCTCTGGTACGCCACCCATTCGGTCTCAGACCGGTTCGATGCGGATCGACTCCACCATCTGGGTGCGGTCGACACGGTCTTGCGGCGTCGTGTCTGGTCCGAGCGCGGAATCGATCACCAGTCGGGTGCCGCCGACGTCGACGATCCACAAGAGATCGCGCTGACCGGGTTCCGTAGTTCCTCTGTCCCCCCCGATCGACCCAGCTTCCGGAACTCGCCGTCCGTCGCAGTCGGCGAGGTCGATCCGGGCGGGCGTCGTGAGCTCCATGTACTTGCCGGTGAACCCGGAGAGCGAGACGTCGGTCGGCGCCGTCGCGTGTCGGTCCTTCTGGCTCGTCAAGCCGGCGACGAGACCATCTACCGATGGATCGATCGGTGGGTCGAGCAGCGTGCCGGCCCATCTGCACGGCTCGGCGTACACGTTCCGGACGGTCCACGTGCTGATTCCCTGACCGCCGTCGGTCCCGAAGACCACCGGGTTCCGATCGTCACGCGCTATAGCCGTCCAGAGGTTCATCGTGATCCGGTACTTCGCGTCGAAGTTCGCATCGAACGTCTTGAAGACGTGCGGAGGACGGATCCGACGTCGGGCTGGATCCGCTGACCCCCGACTGCGTGTCATCACCCGCCGAGCTGCACGCCGCGAGGACCCCCGCCGCGACCATCAATATCGCGACGAGGACGATCGGCTTCTGGCTGGTCAACTTGATCATGTGGTGGACCTCCTTATCCGTTCCGCCCTCCGACATCCGCCCGCCGAGCGCGACGCCCCGTGCGCGGGACGTCGCGCTCGGTGACGTCATCAGAGACCTGGACAGGTGCCTGGGTCCGGCTCGTCGGTCCTCGCGGAGGCCCCATGAGGCACGCGCGGGAAGGTGACGAACAGGACATACGGGATCCGTGCCCGTCGTTGATGACTTGATCCACTTCGCCGGGTCGCTCGACGAACGCCTGCCCGGCGGTGTACGTCCTGGTCTCGCACTTGCTGCCGACCGACTCGGTGTACCGTGAGCGAGCCTTGCTTGACGACGATGATCGCGCCCCCCGGATGCGAGTGCCACCCCGAGGACCCGCCCGGGTCCGACGGTGATCTGCGCCATCGCCACGTCCGTTCCGGCCTTCACCGGGATGGTCCCGTCTGAAGTGTTGATCCCCCGCGCCAACGGGGTGTTCGTCAATCCTGACTGGCGGCGTCGCTCCGCTGGTCGAGAGGGTCATTGCCGTGATCACGCCGGCGAGGCCGACGCTCACCAGTGTCCATCTAACTGCTCGTTTCATGCCTCCTCCTTCCCGGACCTGTCGATCCGGTTCCGTCGTCCCGAGGTTTCAGGACCGTCTCTGTGCTCGGCCAGCGGCCGAGGCCCTCCTCTCCAGCCGCCCTCCATGACGGCCAGCGCGAGGTTGCCGGATGGGGCTTGAGAACGGCTGTACGCCCTCTTTCCAGCTGTTCTCAAGCGCCTCGCTCAAGGCTGGAGCCCGTGACTAGGCGACAATCCGACGTAGGGTCTGGCGGCCGGGAACCGGTGGGTCGATACTCGGCCGCATGCGTCAGATCGATCAGTCTTCCCATGGAGCTGCGCGATGGGGGCCGGGACGCCGAACACGATGGGGCTTCATGCGGGGGGAGGATGCAGTTCCGCGTCCTCGGCCCGCTCGAGGTAGACGCAGGAAGCGGAGCCATCCCGCTCGGCGGGCCGAAGCAGCGCGCAGTCCTGGCCCATCTCCTCCTGCGCGCGAACCAGCTCGTCCCTGCCGAGACCCTGGTCGACGAGATCTGGGGCGACGAGTCGCCGCAGCAAGCCCGGAACATCATCCAGACGTATGTTTCGCACCTACGGAAGGCCCTCGGCCACGATCGGATCCAGAGCCACGCACCCGGTTACCGGTTGCGGCTCGACCCCTCCGAGTTGGACGCCACGCGGTTCGACGCGTTGATGAGGAACGCGAGGAAGGCCCTCCCCGTGGATCCGGAGATCGCGGTCGCGGCGCTCGACGATGCCCTGGCGATGTGGCGAGGACCGGCCCTTGCCGACCTCGTGGACCAACCCTCGCTCCTCGTGGAGGCCGCCCGGCTCGATCAGCTTCGCCTCGAAGCCCAAGAGGTGCGGATCGAAGGGCTGCTGGCGAGCGGCACCCAGGCTCGGGCGATCGGGGAGCTCGAGACGCTGCTTGCCCGGCACCCCTGGCGAGAAAGCCTCTGGGGCCTCCTGATGCTCGCCTACTACCGGGAAGGACGACAGGCCGAGGCGCTGGGTTCGTACCAGCGAGCCAGGGAGATCCTGGCGGATGAGCTGGGCATCGATCCCTCCCCGGAGCTCGTGAAGCTTCACGAACGGATCCTGAAGCAGGATCCCGGACTCGATCTGCGCGGAGAACCCCTTCGCGGCTACCGGCTCCTGGAGAAGATCGACGACGGCCCCACTGGGGTCGTATTCCGCGCCATCCAGCCTCACGTCGAACGGGACGTGGCCGTCAAGATCTTCAACGAAGCCACCGCCGGCGCCCCGGAGTTCGTCCGTCGCTTCGACCCGGATGCCCAGGCCATCGCCGCCTTGGAGCATCCCCACATCGCCCCGATCTACGACTACTGGCGGGAGCCGGGTCGTGCCTACATCGTTTCTCGGTACCTCCGTGGAGGGAGTCTTCGAGCCATCGAGGAGAGAGGAGAGCGCCTGGAGCGAGACCGGGCCCTTCGCGTCGTCGAGCAGATCTCTTTGGCGCTCGCGTTCGCCCATCGCCAAGGCATCGCTCACGGGAACGTCCGATCGTCCAACATCCTCTTCGACCTGGATGGAAACGCCTACCTCGGGGACTTCCTGATCGGGGGCGGTCCGGCGCTCGAACCCGCGGAGGACGTCCAGGGGCTCGCCATCCTCGTCAGAGCGCTTGCTGCCGAACGAAACGTCCTTCGTTGGAGCTGGCCGAGAGGGCTGCGCTCGGGTCGGGTGCACCCGAGGCGGATGCGTTCGCCGTGGCGGCCCGCGCGGCCCTCGAACCCACGGCGATGGTCCGCATCTTCGTCGCGCCGAGGAACGGAACCCCTACAAGGGCCTCCGGGCGTTCACCGAGGCCGACGCCCTCGACTTCTTCGGGCGCGAGCGAGCTCACCCGGCGCCTCATCAGCCAGGCTGGTGGAGACGGGGCCCGGATCCCGGTTCCTTGCCGTCGTCGGCCCGAGCGGGGGCGGGAAATCCTCCGTGGTCCGCGCGGGACTGGTTCCGGCGATCAGGCACGGAGCCTTGGGGGCGCGGAAGATCCCTTCATCGCCGAGATGTTCCCGGAGCACACCCCCTCGACGAGCTCGAGGCCGCGCTCCTTCGGATCGCGGTGCGACCTGTCGCCCGGCTGCGCGAACGGCTCGATTCCGGATCTCGAGGCCTGCTCGAGGCGGTGGATCTGGTCGCGCCCGGGCAGGCGGAGTCGTGCTCGTGGTCGATCAGTTCGAGGAGGTCTTCACGCTCACCACCGACGAGCCAGAGCGGGAGCTGTTCCTCCAGGCGCTTCGCGTGGCCGTCGCCGACCCCGAGAGCCGGCTCCGCGTCATCGTGACCCTCAGGGCAGACTTCTACGACCGCCCGCTCATCTACCCCCGGTTCGGGGAGCTGCTCGCTGAACGGACCGAAGCCGTTCCTCCGCTCACGCCCGACGAGCTCGAGCAGGCGATCCGAGGCCCCGTAGAACGGGTCGGCGTTCTGCCCGAGCCCGGGTTGGTGGCGGAGATGATCGCCGATGTCGCCCATCAACCCGGCGCTCTCCCGCTCCTGCAGTACGCCCTCACGGAGCTCTTCGAACGTCGAGACGAGGATCGATTGACCCTCACCGCATACCGGGAGCTCGGCGGGATCACGGGCGCCTTGTCCGCCCGAGCCGAACGGATCTTCGAAGCGACCGACCAACAGGGCCGACGAGCCACCAAACAGACCTTCTTGCGCTTGGTCACCCTTGGAGAGGGCCGCCAGGACACACGGCGCCGCGTCGCGCGCAGTGAACTCGACGCCCTCGATGTGGACCAGGAGGCGATCGACACCGTCGTGGACACCTTCGGGCGCCACCGGCTCCTCACCTTCGACCGAGAGCCCTCCACCCGGGAGCCCACGGTCGAGATCGCCCACGAGGCGCTGCTGAGCGCCTGGGGACGGCTGCGAACGTGGATCGACCACGCTCGAGAAGACCTCCGTCAGGAGCGCGGCCTGGCGCGTGCGACCGCCGAGTGGCGAGGCGCCGACGGCGACCCAAGCTTCCTCATGCGGGGTGCCCGACTGGACCAGCTCGAGACCTGGGCCGCGGCCACGGACCTGGCGATCGGGCGACCCGAGCGTGCCTACCTGAAGGCGAGCGTCGATCAGCGCGAACGGGAGCATGGAGAGGAGGAGCGGCGCCGCGAGCACGAGGGGCGGATCGACGGCGATCGGCACGCCGGCTGCGCGGCCTCGTTGCCGTCTTCGCGGCCGCGGCTCTCATCGCCGGATCGCTCACCGTCGTCGCAACGAGCCAAGCAACAGGGCGCAGCGCGAGACCCGGGTCGCGACGGCGAGGGAGCTCGCCACCGCCGCGGTTGCGAACATCGATGTCGACCCGGAGCTCAGCGTCCTACTCGCGAGCAAGGCCGTCGAGACGACGCGCTCATCGGACGGGACCGTTCTCCCGGAAGCGGAGGAGGCGCTCCACCGCTCCGTGGTGGCGTCGCGACTCGACCTCGAGGTGCCCGGGGTGGGGGGAAGCCTCGCCTGGAGCCCCTCGGGGGTCTTCGTGACCGAAGGTGCCGAACGACTCGGGCATCATCGACATCAGGGACGGCGAGACCGGAGACAGCGTCCACTCGTTCCAGGGGCATGACGGTGACGTCACCGACGTCGCGTTCAGCGCCGACGGCTCGAGGCTCGCCTCCACCGGAGACGACGGCACGCTGAAGGTCTGGGATCCCGTCCACAGAGCGGCTCCTCTCGACCCGGTCGGGGGACGGGGGTGCATAGGCGCCTTCCTTCGGCGCCGGCGGTTCGCTCGTCGCTGCGGCCTGGGGCAACGGGACGGTCCGGGTTCTGGATGTGTCCACTGGTCGGGTCGTCTCGACCGTGCACGTGGACGATCTCTATCGACGCGGCCCTCAGTCCTGACGGGAAACTCCTCGCCGTGTCATCCCGCCGCCGCGGATGGCGTCGTGTTCGACGTCAAGACCCGTGAGGAAGCGTTCCGCCTGAGCGCGCCCAATTGTTGCAGCGACTCCTTCCTCAGCGCGGTGTCATGGAGTCCCGACGGCAGATATGTCGCCGTGGGGAGCCAGGGCGCCACGCAGGTGTGGGATGCGGGAACGGAACGGCTGCTCTACACGCTTCCTCAGAACGGATACGTCCCCGGCCTCGCCTGGAGCCCGGATTCCTCCCGCCTGGTCACCGGAGGATCGGACGGCACCGCGAGGGTGTGGGAGATCCGGGACGCGCCCGTCCGATTGCTGTGGTCGCTCCCGGCACTAGAGACGAACACCTTGATCGTGGGAGTGGCCTTCTCTCCCGATGGGACCCGCGTGATGGCGGGCGACGAGGGGAACTCCGTCGTGAAGATCTGGGACCTTGGACCGACCGGTGATGCCGAGTGGGCGAACCTTCCTGCCCCTGGTGGATCCCAGGTGGAGTTCATGCCGGACGGACGGCGCCTCGTGACGAGCCGCATGCCGGAGGACTCCACGGTCACGATGTGGGACCTGCAGACCGGCCGTGTGCTTCGAACCATCGGACCGGCGACCGACTATTTCTGGTTCGGATCCATCGACGTGAGCCCGGACGGCACCTCGATCGCACTCGGCGGCGGGAGCAGGCCCAGTTGCCCGGCGGTGCATCAGCGATGAGAGTCTGGGATACGTCGACCGGCGCGGAGCTGTTCCACATCGGGAAGACGCAGCAGTACGACGTCAACGAGGTCAACTTCAGTCCGGACGGGAGGTATGTGGTCACCGCGAACTACGACCCAACCGCGAAGATCGTCGATCGCTCAGGCAGCGTCATCCGTGTGCTTCGAGAACGCGGGGTCTATCTGTTTGCGGCCCGATTCAGCGCCGACGGACGTCTGGTGGCCACGGTGGCCGAATCGCAGGAACGACACGTCCCCCACGTGACGGTCTGGGACTGGGAGCGAGATGAGCGCGTCCGGACGTTCGATGACGCAGTCAACGTGGTCTTCGATCCCATCGCCCCCCGGGTGGCCATCGTGCGCTCAGGGGGACACGTGGAGATCTGGGATGTCGAGAGCTGGTCGCTCGTGGCTGAGCTCGGCGGACCCGGGGGCGCCGCCACCGACGAATCGGGCGGCGGCAGGTCGCCTTCTCCCCCGACGGCTCGCGCATCGCCGTCGCGCACAGCGATGGCACGGTTCGGCTGTTCGATGCAGGAACGGGCGCGGAGCAGCTCGTCCTGCCGAGTCTCGGCTGCACCGTATCCAGAGTGGCCTTCAGTCCGGACGGTTCGAAACTCGCCACCACCAGCCCGTGCGGCGGTCTTCGGATCTGGGCCCTCGACATCGGCGACCTGCTCGAGATCGCCCACCGGGAGGTCCCGAGGGCGCTCACCGACGAGGAGTGCCGCCAGTATCTCCACGTGGACCAGTGCTCGCTGGCTTAGCCGCCCGCGCTGACAGCGTCGACGACCGATCCTCGCAACGGACACTCCGTGCTAACGAGGTGCTAACGACCTGAACGTCATTTCCTGACACTGACCGACATCGATCGGCTTGGCTCCTCAGCGTAAGCTCCCGGTCACAGCACGTGTCGTCACGGTCCGACATCGGTCAACATCGACTTGGTGGGAGTTCGAATCCCACCTGGCACGAACGGCGAACGTGTCAGCCATCGATGGTCGGCTCTCTCATCGCCTGAGCGAGGTCACCTCGACGCCGTCGGTCAAGCGTTCTACATTCGCGACGTGAAGTGCTCGCCCTGTGGAGCCGATCTGCCGCCTGACGCGCGGTTCTGCCCAGCATGCGGCGCTACGGCTGCGACGACGCCCGCCGAACGTCGCCTCGTCACGGCCTTCTTCTGTGAAGTTGTCGGAGCAAGTAGTTCCGAGCGGCTGACCTCCGAGGTGCTCGCCGCAGTGATGGGTCGATACACGAGATCGGCGCGCGAGGCGATCGAGCGCAACGGTGGCACGGTCGCATCCTTCCAAGGCGACGGAGCCGTCGGCCTGTTCGGTCTGTCGGTTACGCACGAGGACGACGCGGCACGGGCGGCGCGAGCGGGCCTTGAGCTGCTGGCGTCGCTGTCCGTCGCGTCTGAGGTTGCCTCGCACGAGGTAGCCTGGAGGCGCGTGTCGGGATCGAGGCAGGCGCGGTACTCGGCGACGTGGCGATGGCCGCCAGTGGGGCCTTGGTGGGTGACGTCTTGAACACGGCAGCTCGGCTGCAGTCAGAAGCGGAACCGGGCACCGTCGTCGCTGGGCCAGAACGATCCGACTGTTGCGCGACCGAGCCGAGCTACGTCCGCTGACACCTCTGACGCTGAAGGGCAAGGCGGAACCGGTGGAAGCCGCAGTAGTCGTCTCTGTCGAGGCCGGTCCTCGTCGCCAGTCCACGACACCGTTCGTTGGTCGTGGACGTCTCATCGCGTCGCTCGGGGTGGCGTTCGCCGAAGCGGTCGCGGCAGACCAGGTGCTGGCGACGGTCCTCGGCGACCCGGGTATCGGCAAGTCGCGTCTGCTCGACGCCTTCTTGCGAGATCTGTCCGGCACGACGATCCTCCGAACGTCGGTGCCGGCAGCGGGGACGGCTCAAGTCTGGCTCCACTGGCCGACCTGGTGCGAGCCGCGGCAGGTGCGTACTCAACACGAAGATGAAGCTGTAGCCTGCGTCGCTCGTCAGCGGCCGTCAGGACGAGCCCCCGACGAGCCGCACGCTCCTGGGCTTCTCGTCTGGCGCATAGCTAGCCCCGCGGACTCCACCTGGGGCATCCGCCGCCTCCTCGAGACCCTCGCGATGCGCGGGCCTGTCATCGTGCTCCCGGTCGACTTGCCTTGAGCAAGCCCGTCGCTGAACGATCTAGTTGAAGCAGCCTCGCGGTGGACGACCGCCCCGGTACCCCTCCTCTGCGCCGCCCGGCTGGACCTCCTGGACGCACGGCGGTCGCAGGGCGGAAGGATGCAGCGCGCGATCACGTCACGGTCGGCCCACTGAGGCGGACAGTCGAGAGCGTTGCCGATGCGTTGGTGGGTGCGAACCTCCTCCACTCCGACCGCCTGGTCACCCCGGCGGCGGGCGACCCGTTGTTCCTGGAGCATCTCGCCGCGGAAGCGCTGGCCGGAGATGCGTGGGCCCCTCGGCAGTCCGACCTCCGAGCACTGCGAGGCGGGCGCGACCGAGGTCGCCCGTGTCACCAGGCACTCGACTCGCTCGGCAGTTCTCACGGTTCCGTGTGGACTTCCTGAGGCCCTCGCCCTGAGGATCTCGAACTCGGCGACTCCTTCGGCAGGCTGATGGGCGCACGTTGCGAGGCAGGTCGAGCCGAACGGGCGCTTCGCACACGCCTCGTCGGCGAGACCGCTCCGACTTCCTAAGGCCACGAGGCGGGCTCCACGTCGCGTGGTCGATCTGTCCCCAAGAGGAGGAGGAGCTGGCCGCCATCATCTCGAGCAGGCACGGCGCTGCGGCCATGGCCAACCGATGCTCGTGGTGAGCATCGTCCCGCCGAGCATGATTGCGCGGCGGAGCCGCGACGTCGCGGCTCGATTCGTGACCACTCAGATCTGCTCGGCGCGCGGCGGCCCTGCTGCGGGACGGGTCGACTGCGCGTTTGGAGATGCTGCCGGACTTCGCGATCGGCTGATGGAAGACGACCGGGCCGACGATGCAGCGGTGCTCCTCGAAGAGACCCTCTTCAGGCCGAACGACGCATGGCGTCGAGGCGATCAAGATCCGGCTTCAGCAACTCGCCCTCTACGCCTTCACCGGCCCATCGGAGGATGAGATCCGACTCGGCATCTCCGAGGGGAGAGCGTTGCTCGCTGAACTCACGGATCTCGAGGATGACGTCGGGCTCGCCCAAGGATGGACCGTGATCGAGTACCTCCACGTCTATATCGGCGAGATGGCGAACCACGCGGAGGCGCAGGCGCGATCGTTCGTCCATGCGGAACGCGCGGGTCGGCTTCGGGGGCAACTCCAGGCGGGCGGGATCAGCCGTGCGCAACGATTCGGGGGCCATGTACCGCCGAGGCGATGAGGGACCAAGCCGAGCTGATGCGCCGGAGCCCGAACCCGATCATCAGCACCGGTGGGATCGCCCTCGATGCCGCGGCGGCTGCGCTCGTGGGCGACGTGCCCGCATACCGGTCAGCGGAGTCCGAGTGGCGCCTCGCGATCGAAGCTGGCGGCCTTGAGTGGTCGGGGGCGGATCAGGCGTTGGCCGGCTTAGCCCTCGTGCTGCTCCTCACCGATGCACCTGAGGCTGCCGAAGCGATGGCGCGTCAGGGCCTAGACGTGATGGAGCGGCTCGGCGACGTCTGGGTCGTGAACGATTGGTGTTGGCTATTGCCGCTTGCACTCGCTAGACAAGGAAGGATGGATGAAGGTTCGGTCCTCGCCGATGCGTTCGCCGAGCGGTACGCGCCTATAGGTGCGGAAGGTGGGATCTATCGCGGTGTCGCCTTGTCCATCGCGCGTCGGTCCCACGGGCGCCCCGACGAAGCTCTGACGTTGGCGAACGAAGCCGCGTCGATCGCGCGTTCGACGGATTCGAACCTGCTCCGAGCCCTGGCGCTTGAGCACTTGGCCGACCTGCAATGTGAGACCGATCCCTCCGCGGCGATCGGGACACTCAAGGAAGTCGCGGGCATCCTCACCGTGGCGGGCAACGTGGTCGGGACACAGCGCGTTTCCAGGATCCTTGAGACCCTGTCGTGAATCCCTCAGGCCGTTTGCGCGGGCGCCGCCGGCACGACCGTCTCTTCAGCGGGGCGTTTGTCGTTCAGGCGAGGTCGCGCGACAGCTCGAGCCGTCACGCCCCACGTCTCGCCTATCGCCTGCGATGTCTTCAGGTCGTGCAGCGGGGAGGGGTCGACCCGAAGGCCGTCCCCTCCTCGATTGCGGTTCCGAGTCCTGCAAGGCAAGCGCACCACCGTGGCGGGCACCGTGCTACGAGTGCCCACCCCCGACCGTCGAGCTGGCCTGAGGGCTCCGCCGCCGCTGCCTGTAGATCCGCCTCGTCGACCACATCGTGGCTCGAGGTCGTTCCGCCGAACTCCGTCAGCTGCTTCTGGATCACGGGCGCGTCCTCGATCCTGGCGAGCACACCGACCGCCGCCTTACCGGCCCCAAGGTCGCCTGAGATCCGCGCCTTGTCCTCATCGCTGAGCTTCAGTCCCTTGTGGTGTAGTCCGCCGGCGGCCGTGCCGCCGAGGAGACCTACACCGAGTGCCGCGGGGCCGAGAACGAGCAGGCATGCGCCGATCCCTGCGCCGGCGCCCCAACTCCGCGCGCCGACCTTGTCCACCTTGAGGTTCCCGGTGTCGTCGAGGACCAGGAGCCCGATGGCGTCGCCGGGCGTGATCCCGGATCCTTAAGCTCCTCCGCCGCAGTGTCTGTCGCCGGCTATCTGCGAAGAACGAGAGCACGAGCTGCTTCTCTGCCATGACCCCCCTCCCTTCTTCCACGCGAATCTCGCCGCTTCCGGTCGCGCTCGAGGATCGCCGACGCGATCGGGCGTCGTGACGGATCGGGACGGCATGACTCAGCCCACGGCACCGTCCTTCTTCATCAGCCCTCGGCCGGATCGATGACGGCGCGCTCGGCGGCGACACGCCGCGCCTTCAGATCGACGCCGTCGTGACCGGTGAGCACGCGCTGGAATTCGTCGCGCTCGAGCTCGAACACCCGCAGTCGCTGACGGCGGTCACGCTCGCGTTCCGCGGTTGATCGAGCAGGAGAGCGACCTCGCCGAAGTAGTCGCCGGGGCCACGGTCGGAGATGGTCTCTCCATCGCGCGAGATGACCGCCCGCCCCTCGGTGAGCACGTAGAAGCGGCTCCCAGGTTCGCCCTCCCTGATAACGACATCTCCCGCCGGCACGTCGAGCGGCACGAGGTCCCGGGCGACCCGTTCGAGCGCCTGTGGTGGCAGGGGTGCGAAGAGGTCCGTCGCGCGCAAGCGCGCCATCTCCTCGGCGGGGACCCGAACGCCCACGTCGAGCGAGGCAAGACGGTTCCGCAGCAGGAACCCAGCGACCGGCAGGAGCGAGCTGGCGAGCAGGAGGCTCCACCGGGGACCTACCAGGACCACGAGGAGCGAGGCCGCGAACGCGCCGATCCCCTCGAGTCCGACGTAGAGAGATTCGAGCACGCCGAAGACGCGTCCCAGTTTGTCGTCCGGCACGACGCGCTGGAGCATCGTGCGGGCGCTGACGTCGCAGAGCTGCATGCCCGCCCCCGAGATCGCGAGCATCGGGGCGGCGGCCAGCGGGGACGCGGCGATCACGGCGAGCGGCGCGCCGGTGGCGACGAGACCCGCCCGCATGGTGGGGAACAACCGAGCGCGTTGGCCGGCCACCATCGCGATCGACGCGCCGATGATGGAGCCCAACCCCAGGGCCGCGTTCAGGAAGCCCACGCCCGCGTCGCCCGTGTGCAGGATGTCGAGGGCGAGCACGATGATGATCGTGTCGAGGACCCCGAGCATCAGCATGCCCGAGCCGGCCAGAGCCACGAGCAGGCGGCGGCGTTCGTCGTGCAGCACGTACCCGAACCCGGCCCAGAGGTCGGCCGCACGGAACTCCTCGTCGGGTTCGTCGTCGGCGGCTTCGTTCGCCTCGTGCGTGCTCCACACCGCGAGCGCGCCGCCCAGCGTCAACACGGCGAGGATCAGGAACGCGAGCCCCGGGCCCGAGATCGAGCGCGTGCTCGCGAACGCGAACGCGATCCCGGCGAGGAGGGGGCCGAGGAAGATGCACATGCTCTCGATCAGGCCCATGGCTGCGTAGCTCGTCGTGAGCTCCTGCGGCGATCGCGCCAGCCACGGCAGCAGCGCGCTATACGTCGGCCGCACGAGGGTGAGCATCCATCCGGCTGAGCACGCGAGGAGGAAGGCGAGCCATGAGGGCGCCCGCAGCAGCATCGCGCTGCCCGCGGCGGCCGAAAGGAGCGATAGGGTCAGCATCACGAGCAAGAGCAGGCGCCTGCGATCCACCCGATCGGCGAGCACGGCCCCGAACGGAGCGATGATCGCGGCTGGTATCTGTAGGGCCAGTGCGGCGAGCCCGACCGCGGGCGCGCCGCCGACCTGGAACGCGAAGACGAACAGCGCGAGCCCGCCCCCCCACTCCAGCAGGTTGAAGGCTACGAGCGCGAGCTGGGTCGGCCCGAGCTCTCGCGATCGGAAGGTCGCGACGAGGGCAGTCGCCGCCTGGCGGAGATCCGCCGCGGCCTCACGCCATGGCGACATCTCCTGTCGCGCATCGGGATCCATCCGCGCACTCTCGCGCGCGAACCGCATCGGGTGCAACCGCGATGGTGCCCCACCGCGTGTCGGGCGATCCTGGTCGCCCGGCATGCGTGCGCTATCGGGGTGCGGTGTGCCCTGTCTACAAGGCGGCGCACTGCCCGAGCTTGTCGCCGGCGACGGTGTTGGGTTGCCCACCGTCGGCCGGGTTCACCTGTGCGGCGGGCGAGTTGCCGTAGCAGCGCAGGTCACCGGTGACGACGTTGGTCATGACCTCGTTCGAGTCCGTGTCCTGCACGCTCCCGTTCTTGGTCCAGACCAGGTCTCCGCCGACCTCGTTGCGGATGGCGCCTGCCCAGCCGCCCTCCCAGCCGCGGACGATCAGGTCGCCCCAGATCGCGTTGTCCTTGATCGGGAAGTTGAGGAAGTCACCGTTGCAGGCCCGGACCGCCACCGCGCGAGATCACGTTGCCGTGGACGGTGTTGCCGTCCAGGTACATCGTCAAGGCGTTCTCGGCGACGATGTTCCCGCCCACGGTGTCGTTGGTCGTGACGTCGTTGCAGGGCGGGACCGGCCCGATCGAGTTCGGGGTGCATCCGAGCGCCAGCACGGCTCCCTCGCCGACGCGGATGTTGCCGTGCACGTGCACGGTGCCGATCGTGAACGCGTCGAGGCACGCCCCGGGCTGGAGCCTGAGGTTGCCGCTGACCCGAAGGGTCTTCCCGCCCGGCACGTACGCGTCGCCGCTGACGATGAGGTTGCCGTCGTGATGGCCGTGCAGCGCCTTCCCGGCGGTCGCACAGATCGGCGGTCCCTCGAACGGATCCGCGCCCGCCGTCGCCGGCCAGACCCCGACCGCAACCGCCACCAGCGCGCACAGGCTCAGCAGAAGCCGCAGCTTCATCCTTCCCCCTCCTTCTCTCGAGCGGGCACCCGTCCGTAGGGAAACGAGGCTACACCGGGCGGTCACATCGCGCTCACGGACGGAACGGGTGAGGGACGCTCGATCGGCGGAACGTGTCGTTATCTGGGGTTCTCCGTTCGTCGTGCAGGTGTGAAGGAGCCCGACCCGCCGGGTGGGCGCGAAGGAGGAGGTAGACGAAATGGCACCGAGCAACGCCGATGTGGTCCGTGCGATCGAGCACGCCTGGGACGAGGGCAGACTCGACGACCTGGACCAGTACTTCGCTCCGGGATTCGACAACGCGCAGTCGGGCACCCCGGGGTTGCCGCCGGGACTGGCCGGCTCGAAGATCGCGCACCAGGGCGTCATGCAGTCGTTCCCCGATCGGAAGGTCGAGATCCTCGCGACTCGTGGAAGGCGGGGACCGGGTCTTCGTCCGCAACCGGATCACCGGCACGAATCAGGGGGGCTTCCCCGTGTTCGACGTGCCGGCCAACGGGAACCCGTTCGACATCGAGGCCTGGGGCGTCTACCGGCTCGAGGACGGGAAGGTCGTCGAGCACTGGGGGATGAACGACGCGCTCACGTTGCTCATGCAGCTGGGCGCGATCCCGGCTCCCGGCGGCTGAGGTCGGCTCAGGAGGGCCACTCGGGCTTCGGCTTCGGCTCCGCGAACAGGTCGTCCAGCGAGCGCTTGGGGGTGCCCTCGGCCTCCGCGAGCTTCTCCGCGAGGACGTCCGGCGCAGGGTCGTCCGCCGCCTCGAGCATCTCCTCCAGCGACTTCCCGGCGCTCCCCTTCAGCCGGATGCGCAGCGCGGCGAGCACCGCCTCGTGGGGTTCGGAGAGACCCTGGCCGACCTTGATCTCGGTCAGGGCCTCCTCCGCTCGGGCGAGGAGCTGTTCGTCGTCCACGAGGCCAGTCTGCCACGACCCGACGCCGATCCGCCCGCATCGGGGATGCCTCACGCTCCTGGACGCAGTGATGGAGGTGCCACGAACGGGAGGCTCGAGGAGTAGGTCGCCCCCCTCTTGCCTGTCGGCGATCGTCAGCGCCGGTCGTCGCGCCGCTCGCCCCGGTCGTCACGCCGGTCGCCCCGGCGATCATGACGACGGTTGACGCCGTGCACCGCTACCGCCGCGGTGCCGGCCACCGCCGCGGTCCTGGCCACGGGGGCGCCGACGACGCCCCGACGTCCCGCTCGTGCTGCTCTCAACGGCATGTCACGCTCCTTCGTTCATGTCGGCTTCTTCGGCCTCGATCGACGCGACGATCGCCTGGATGGGGATCCGACCTGTGGCGACGAGCTGACCCCCGGCCCGGCGGGCGGCGGACGCGAACGGCGCCGCCCAGGTGTTCTCCCAGACGATGACCCCGGCAACGCTGCCCTTGTCCATCGCCGCGGCGAGGTTCGCTACGTCCTCCGCCGCGAGGACCTCCGCCACGTGGGCCTCTAGCCCGCGCAGCTCGCCGAGATTGTCGACGTCGTCGATCTCGTGCGCCTCGAAGTTGCCGTCCTCGTCCTTGAAGATGACGAGGAGGTCCAGGATCCGGATGACCCCCTCGTCCACCAACGTCGCCAGTTCACCGGCCATCTCGCCCGTGAAGCTGCTCTTCCCTGCGGGGAACTCGACGACCAGGTAGTCGACGGGCCCGAGCTCATCGATCTCGTTCTCGCTCATCCTGATGCTCCCTCCGTAGCCACGGGACGCGACCAACCATCTGGCGCTCTCATGACCATCTTCCCTGCATCCGGAACGAGCGACCTCACCCACCTAGGATGAATCCTCGGCCGCCGGACGGAACGGCCCTACGCATCCAGTGGTCGGGTGCTGCCGAACGGGTCTCGCGCCGCTAAGGTGCGGGCAGCGTGTCGCGGGGAGTCGTCCGTTGGATCTGTCTGGGAGGGCCGATCGTGATCGATGCGAGCGAGGCGATGATCGCGGCGATGCCGATCGTCTACAGGAGATCAACCGAGTGCGGTCGCCTCCGTGAGATCGACCGCGCGGTGAGGGATCCCTCGTGAGCGCTGCCTCGGAGGACCGTCCTCGTCAGGGACGGTGGGTGGACACCGGTGCCGCCATCCTGCTGGCGATGGCCGCGGTCGCGACCGCCTGGAGCAGTTACCAGGCGAGCCGCTGGACCGGAGAGCAGGCGAAGACCTTCAGCGCCGCCAACGCGGCACGCGTCGAGTCGACCAAGGCATCGGACCTCGCGAACGCCGAGACACAGGTCGATATCGCCCTGTTCATGCAGTGGGTCGACGCCGACCTGAACCACGACGAACGGCTCGCCACGTTCTATCGTCAACGGTTCCGCGACGAGTTCGAACCGGCGTTCCAGGCATGGCTCCGCGCCGACCCGTTCCACGATCCCTCGGCGCCGACGTCGCCCGTTCGCGATGCCCGAGTACGTGGTCGCCGCGAAACAACAGGCGGCGGCGCTCGAGGCGACCGCCGACGCGGCGTCGGAGACCGCGAGGGAGTACGTGCAACGGGCGACGAACTACGTGCTGGCGGTCGTGCTGTTCGCCGTCGCGCTCTTCTTCGCGGGGATCAGCACGAGGCTCCCGCGCCCTCGGCTCCGCATCGCGATCCTCGCCGTTGGGTACGTGGTGTTCATCGGAGCCGCGCTCTGGATCGCCACATTCCCGATCAGCCTGTCGATCCGATCGGCCTGAGAGCGATCCCGACGCCCTCAGAGGTACTCGTGTTGCTTCATCCAGCGTGTCGCGAACGCCTCCCCACAGCGGCGGGATATAGAAGGTGACGAGCCGGTAGGCCATGGCGGTCGAGGTGGCCGCCGCGCTGGGGATGCCGATCGCGATCAAGCCGGCGGTGTAGCCCGCCTCCGCCACGCCGACGCCGCCGGGAACCGGCATGAAACCCGCGAAGAGACTGACGAACGTGTTGACGAGGATCAGGGCGGCGAGCGATGCGGAGTATCCGAACGCCTTCAGACACAGACCGAGCAGGATCGCGAGCATCACCTGCGCGATCAAGTTGCCGCCGAAGAGCAGCAGGAGCTTCTTCGGGTGGCGAAGGACCCCAGAGCGCCTCCTTCGCGTCGGCCCGCTTCTCCCGAAGGATCTCGCGGAACCGGTGGAGCTTCGCGCGGGTCTTCGGGACGAGCAGCGCGATGACGAACGCCACCGCGACCAGGGCGATCGCGATCAGGAGCGCCTCCCAGTTGAACGAGCTCGACGAGCCGTCCGACGACCCCGAGCTGCTCGAGGAGAGGTTCAGGCTCACCGCGCCCGAGAGGAGGATGACGATGATCATCAGCATCTGGATCAAGAAGGTGCTGAAGCTGTCCAGCAAGCCGATCGAGAGCGCACCGGCGCCCGGCACCCCGACGCGCTCCCAGAACCGGACCTCCAAGGCCACGCGAGCCGCCGAGCTGGGGACCGCCAGCTGGATGAACTGGACCCCGTACTGGAGCATGAGCACCGGCCAGAACCGGATCTCGTGCAGGGTGGCCCCCATCGTCGAGAAGGCCTGCGGCACCTGGACGAACGGCGTCACGATCAGCGCAGCTGCGAGCCACACCCAGTCGGCCTGCTGGAACTCCTTGACGATGGTGTCGATCCCGACGTTGGCGAACGCGGAGATCAGCGTGTAGGCCAGGAACCCGACGATGGCGAGCTTGATCAGCGAGCCCCATGACACGCGGCGCAGGGGTTCGAGCGGCGGGACCTCGGTGCCCGCACGCTCGGCGATGTCCTTGCGCAGGTCCTTCAGCTTCACGTCCTGACCGCGGAGAGCCTTGCGCGTGTCGCGGTCGAAGGCGGCTGCCTGGAGGAACGGCAGCACCTCGGCGAGGCCTTCGCTCCCGATCACGTCCGTCGCCACGGCCACCGCTCGGTCGGTGTCCGAGGCGAGCATGGTCGCCACGAGGAGTTGGGCGCGGTCGGTCAGCAGCTCACCGTCGGCGGCCGCGACGCGCGCGGCTCCGAAGTCGATGAGCGCCGGCGATCCATCGAGGCGCACGATCAGGTGCTCGGCATCCAACCGTCCGTGGGCCACGCCCAGTTCGTGGAGCGCACCAAGCGCCTGCCAGCAGCCGCGCAGGAGCCGATCGTCGACCTCCTCCGGTGCGAGTGAGCCGAAGGAGCGCCCGTCCGCCTCGAGCACCAGCAGCGCGTCGCCCTGATCGACCTCACCGGCGGCAACGACCGGCATCACGGAGACGCCGCCGCGCTCGGCGAGCAACGTGACGAACGCCTCGTGCTCCACCTGTTCGAGCCGTCCGGCGCCGACGCGCCTGGCGCCGCGGGTCCAGATCGCCGACCAGGTGGCGGCCACGAGCTGGCCGTCCCAGGCGTCGCGGCCGAAGACCTTCACGAGGAGCGGACGGCCTTCGGGCGTGGAGGCGACCGTAAGCGCCACGCCCTGGGGTTGCAGGGCCGCGTCTCTGTCCGCGGTGGCTTCTACGCCGAGCTCGCGCAGCGCCTCCGTCACCTGGCTGAGGGTGAGCCTCCCCGCGGGTGAGCCGAAGAGGAGGTGCACCAGAGCCGCCGAGGCGAACCCGACCAGGAATCCGGCGGCGACGCCGATCGGGAGCGCGGCCCCGAGTGCGACCCCGGACACCGCGGCGATCCCGATCAGTCCACGGCCGATGAGACGCCACGGCCGCGCCAGGTCGGGAGAAGCCGTCACGATCACGGCGGTGCCCACCGCGATGCGCGTCGCGAGGTAGATCGGCGGGGACGTGGAGTTGAAGAGCCCCTGGAGGCTCGTAGAGGGGTTGGTTCCGCTGGCGCTGCTCGCGAGGATCGCGAACCCCAGGGCGAGCCCGATCGCGAGCACCTCGTACAGGAACAACCGCTTCCGGCCGTGCGCGAACAACGTCAGGATCAGTAGACCAAGGGACCAGATGATGATCAGGTCGAAAGAGATCTCCCAGAACCACCCGACGAGTCCCGGGAGCTGGGCCACGAGGTTGGCGACGGCGGTGTCGAAAGAGGTGGGTCCCGGTGCGGGGAACGACAGGACGATCGCGCCCAGGATCGCGAGCGCGAGCAGGATCCCGTCCGTGGGTCGGCGCGCTCGCGACGCATCGGGGGCCGACGAGAAGATCCTGATCCCGGCGAGACGACCTGTCTGGCCACCCCCGGGGGCGTCGTGCTCCGCCTCCGAGCGTGGCTCGGTCTTCACCTGCTCGGCCACCCCATCCTCACCTGGCAATGCACACTCCACAGCTTCGGCCGTGGGCGTTCGATCTCGCGCCCGTCGCTCCGCTCCTCAGCCTGGACTACCACCTGTGCGGCGCGACGTTCGGAGCCTAGTTCAGTCCGAGGCTCCTGGGGCTCATCCCACACGGATGAAGTTCGTCGAGCCCGCTGCGGATCGGGGATATCTATGGAACCGGACTAGCCGGAAGGTGGATCCCCGTCGGTTCTCGCGCCGTCGACCGCGGTTCCGGGGGCAACCTCGTCAGCGTCCGACGCGAACCGCGCGTCGAGCAGTCGCACGGTGAGGTACGCCACGACGACGGCCACGATGATCAACGGCGTCGTCCCCATGCTGGCCTGCGAGAGGAACGCGGCGATGGTCACCGATGACAAGGGAAGCCTGAGGACCGCGACCGTGGCCGCACCGATCAAGGCGGCGACCGCGGGCGTCTCGGAGAGCCCCGGCAGGTGTGCGGCGAGGAGTCCGGCGACGATCCCGAGGAACATCGCCGGGAAGGTGGGACCGCCCCGGGCGCTGCCCAGGGATACGCCGTACGCAAGCCCTTTGAACACGATGAGCAGCGCGAGCGTGCCCAACGACAAGGTCGCGGCCTGGTTGACGAGCGAGTTCATCGTGTCCTGGCCGGAGAACAGCACCAGATCGACCGGCTCTCCCGTGATCTTCTGGAAGGCGATCGCGAGTACCGCGACCACGATGGCGGCGACCGGGATGACCACGAACGGCCGGCGCGACGTGAAGCCCTCCGTCCTTCGCCCCAACCGGACGATCGCGAACGCGACGACCGCCACGAGCACCGCCAGCACGAGGACCCAGCAGATCGCACCGAGGGTGGGCGTGGGGTAGGCGGGCAACGACAGGGGGGCGATGGCATAGGCGCTGGTGCTGAGCCCGGTCATCGATCCCATGCCGACGAACACGAGCGAGCCGATCCCCGCGGCGAGGAGGCCCGGGAGCAGGATGACCGGAAGCGTCGCCCCTCCCAACCCAGCGGCCTCGATGATGATGATGGCGCCCACGATGGGAGAGCCGAAGAGCGAGGAGATGGCGGCGAAGCTCGCCGCCGCGGCCATGAGCGCATACACCTGCTGAGGCGCATCCTTCTTGGCCAGCCGGATGGAGAGGATCGCGAGCCCTCCGGCGAGCGCGATCAGGGGAGCCTCCGGGCCGAGCACCATCCCCAGCCCGATCGATGCGAGCGCGGCCAGGATCACGCCCGGGAGCTGGATCGGCGTCGTGGGCGGCCCCGCCTTGAACCCTTCGGCGGGCTTGTGGCCACCCCCGCCTGGCAGGCGAGCAACGGCGAACGCGATGATCACGCCCGCAACGGCGAGGATGGGCAACGGCCACCAGGTCGGGACGGTGTCGAAGCCGAGTCCGCTGGGCAGATCGTTGTAGGTCCACTGTTGGATCCAGTGGATCGCTTCGAGGAAGCACCACGACGCGAGCGACACGACGACGCCGATGACGGCCGCGATCACGAGGAGGGCGCGGTAGCTCCTGCTCGTGAGGAGCGAGCCCGGATCGATCGGTGCGGCTGGTGCTTCGTCGCTCATCGCGGTCTCCGGGACGCACGTCGACCCGACCCGTCCGAGCGAATGGTCATCACGTGCGTCCCCCCGTCAATCCGCCGCCCCGCTGGCGTGCAAGCTACCTCAAAGCCGCACGGGTCGGATGCCACGCTGCAGTGCGTGGCCGATCTCCCGACCGGCGGGTCGGTGATCCCCCCATCCTCCCGAGAATGCCGACTTCGCCGCAGGCCGCCATACTCGGGAAGGAAGGCCACGACGACCAAGGAGGTTGAGGCCAGATGATGAGGAGGCGACGCCGTCCGGTGCTCCGCACTGCCGCGCTCGCGGGTGGGGGAGCGGCTCTGTATCACGCGGGCAAGAAGAACGCAGCCAACGCCGATCACGAGGCAGCTCAGGACGAGGCGATCCAGGAGACGGCGCAGCAGCAGCCGCGCCGGCGCCCGCGATGCCCGCCGCCCCGGCGGCCGCAGGCCCGTCGGAGGACGCCATCGCGAAGCTCCAACAGTTGGGGCAGCTCCACGATTCGGGCGTGCTGACCGACGAGGAGTTCGCGGCCCAGAAGGCCAAGATCCTCGGTAGCTGACGACGACGGGAGACGACGCAACCATGGAAGAGTTCGGTCCGGTTCAGATCATGGTGGTCGGGTTCGGATCCGACGCCGATTTCCAAGGGAAGGTCCTCGGTGAGCTCCAGCGCCTGAAGGACCTCGACATCGTCCGTGTGATCGACGCGGTCGTGGTCTCCAAGGACATGGACGGCGAGATCGCCGGCATCGAGATCTCCGACCTCACCACCGAGCAGTCGGCCGAGTTCGGCGCCATCGCCGGCGCGCTGGTGGGCCTCGGCATGGACGGCGAGGAGGGCATGGAGGCCGGCGCGGTCGCGGGCGCCGAGGCGGCCGAGGACGGCTTCCTCGGCGAGGAGGAGCTCTGGTCGGTGGCCGACGCCATCCCGATGGGCACGACGGCCGCGGTGGCGCTGATCGAGCACCGCTGGGCCATCCCGCTGCGCGACGCGATCCGCGAAGCCGGCGGCGTCCCGCTCGCCGACAGCTGGATCCACCCCGAGGATCTAGTGGCCCTCGGCGCCATGATGGGAGCTGAGGAGAGCTAGGCTCCGCGCAGCTCACCCGCAACGGGGCGGCCGCCGTTGGGCGGCCGCCCCGTTCGCGAGGCCCATCCGAAGATCTCCTCGCTCAGGGGCGGGGGTTCGCGATCCCGATCCGCGGGGAGTCCAGGCCCGGGAACACGTCGCTCACCGTCGAGGCCTCGCAGCGCTTCTCGAGGATCTCCGCCAGGACCCGGCGGTAGTCGTTCTGCCCGTTGAGGTCGCCGTCGATCAGGTCGGCCGGGGCGAGGCCGGGCCACTGGCCGTGGACCTGACCTCCCTTGATCCCGCCGCCCAGCATCAGCACCGCCTGACCGTAGCCGTGGTCCACGCCACCCGAGCCGTTCTCCTCGACGCGGCGGCCGAACTCCGTGAGCGAGACGAGCGTCACGTCCTGCAACGCCGTGCTGCCGAGGTCGGTCCCGAACGCCGCGATCGAGTTCGAGAGCTCCGTGAGGTGATCGTGCATCCATCCCGTGTCGAAGGTGCCCATGTCGACGTGCATGTCCCAGTCGCCGTAGTCGACGGCGGCCACCTGGAGTCCCACGTCGGCCTTGATCAGCCGCGCGATGTCCTGCAGGGCGTTGCCCAGCCCCGTGTCGGGATAGACGGCGCCGTTGGCGGGCACGTACGGGGTCGCCTGCAGCGTGGTCGCGTCGGCGAGGGCGTCGAGCGCGGTGGTCGACGGGTCGGCCAGGATGTCGGGCGCCCCCGCGTGCAGACCGCGCAGGGCCGCGTCCCACAGCGCCATCTGTGTCGCGTCATACGCCGCCGTCGAGGTCGAAGGAGTCCACCGACCACATCGCGAGCTCGGGGTTCGGCCCGAGGAACGCGGAGGCTGCGGTGTTCGATCCCATCTGCGTGGCCTGGAACGCCGTGCCCGGGTCCCGGAGGCCGAGCACGCGATCGATCCAGCCCGTGCGGACCGAGGTCCCCGGCGCGGCGCGCTCCATCTCCTCCATCGCCTCGAAGTGCGAGCGGTTCGGTTGCTCCATCCCCACCGCGTGCACGACGCCGAACGTCCCCGCGTTCCAGAACGGCTGGAGCGACGCCATCGCCGGGTGCATGCCGAACATCGAGTCGAGCTGGAACAGCTGTGCCTGCGGGATCGCGATGGTGGGTCGCCAGGTGGCGTAGTGGGGGTCGCCGGTCGGGACGATCGCGTTCAGGCCGTCGAAGCCGCCGCGCAGCGAGAGCACCACGAGCGTGTCGCCCGTGTACGGGGTGGCGCCGAACGCCATGCGCGTGAACATGTCCTCGCCGGCGATGCCCGCCACGATGCCGGCCACGCCGGCCGCCTTCAGGAAGTTGCGCCGGGAGACCGGCGGCATGTGCGGGCAGCCGCAGGGCTTGGTGGCGACCTCCGGGTCGAGCGTGGGGCGGGGCTTCGTCATGGACATGTGATCACCTGATCCCGTGGTAGGGCGAGTCGAGGATGAGCGCCACCAGGTAGCCGAAGCGCCAGGTGACGGCGGCGTCGCTGGACTTCAGCGGGTCGCCCGCGGCCTTGCCGAGGAACCCGAGCACGGCGTTGCGGTGCGTCGGCGCGAGCGTGCGGAACACGAGGCGCCGCGCGAGATCGTCGACGAGGCCGCCGTAGGTCGCCGGGAGCTTCTTCGGCAGGAGGTTCCTGCAGGTCCGGGTACCGCAGGTTGTCGGGCCACCATCCGTTGGCGAGGTTCACATGGGTGTTCCAGCGGTTCAGCGGTGCCGCCGGCGGAGCGCCACGCGTCCGCGTAGTCCGGGTACCCGTTCGGCTGGACCCAGGCGAGGGGCGCGTCGCTCAGGCCCTCGATCATCCAGTACAGGCCCTGGAGGCCGTCGGTGCCGGTCCCGGCGTCCGGCTGGACCCCCAAGATCCGGAGCGTGGCCACGACGTCCTGCATCGGCCGGCGGATCTTCGCGCCCTTCGAGTGCTTGAAGGTCTTCGAGGCGAACAGCTCGCTGCAGCACCGGCACGATCGCGGTGTCGTGCTTGCGATAGGTCTGCGCGAGCTTGGTGACGAGACCCGCGGGCGGCGCATCCGACACGAAGCGCTCGCAGAGCTTGTAGGCGATGCGGTGGGCCGTCGCGGGATGGTGGGCGAGGTAGTCGACGTAGTCGAGCGCCACGGCGAGGCCCTTGTTGGCGCTGGTGTTCTTCGAGGCCCACCCGAGCACCTTGACGTGCCCGACGTAGTGGTTGTCCGGCTCGTAGTTGAAGGTGCCGTCGTCCACGTCGTCGTACCAATGGACGCCGAGCCCCGTGAGGATCAAGGCCGACGTGTGCATCTCGTCCTCGGTGTAACCCGCGTCCACCCCGACGGTGTGGAGCTCGAGGAGCTCGCGCCCGTAGTTCTCGTTCGGGTTGTCCTTCGTGGACTCGGCGTTGTTGAGGTACGTCATCATCGCCGGGTGGGTCGCCGAGGCGGCCAGCATGTCCGAGAACTTGCCCAGCGCGTGGCGCCGGATCACGTTGCGGTCGTAGTCGTGACGCGACCACCACACGTTGTCGCTCGGGTTGGCGACGTTCAGGTGGTTCGACCAGAAGTCGACCATCACCTCGAACAGCTGGCGCTTGCTCCACGTCGCGCGCACGATCGCCACGATGCCCAGCTGCTGCATCAGCTCCCAGGAGCCGTTCAGCGTGCCGTAGGCCTGCTTGAGGCTCATCGAGAGGTCCGGGAACCGTGCGGCGATGAGCCTCGCCAGCGCGCGGTCGTCGATGCGGTTCGGGTGCGAGCTGTTCGTCCAGCCAGGCGTCGGCGACCCATCTTGTGGATCTGCTGGGCGAGTCGCGGCGTCGGACCCCACGTGGCGCGCCGGAGCACGTGGAGATCGGGGTCCTTCGGGAGGAACGATGCGGCGCCGGCCGCCGCGGCGGGGGTCGCCCTGAGGAGGTTCGTGCTCAGCGCGGATCCGGCGACCGCCGTCCCCACCGCGGCGTTCCGGACGAACCGGCGCCGCGAAAGGGTGGGCGTTGCCGAGACCAGACCGTCGGCTGCCGGTGTCCCCCTCACGCGGGCAGGTATCGGCAATCGGAGCGGCGTACCTTGAACGCCGTAGGTGAAGTTACCGAGATCTCCCTACCAGCTCGGCCCGAAGGCGCGCGTGTCCGCGATGGCGCACGGCGCGAGTGAATGCGCGTACTGGACGGCCCCGTTGCCCGCGGACCGCAGGTAGAAGCACATCCCCGATGCGCTCAGTCCGGACACGAAGATCTCGTTGGTGCCGGGGTGGTAGTGCAGGTAGACGCTCCCGCTGGCGACGGGCGTGTCCGAATCCACATAGGCCAACGCCGGTTCGATCGCCGTCATCAGGGTCCCGTTCGCCGTGTAGGTGACCGTGTCCGCGTAGTACGCCTGCTCCGCCGTGAAGGCCACGCGGAGGTCCTCCTGCGTGTGACGGTCCTGTGCCCGCGAACGTGCGCCGAGGAACGTGGGCAGGCCGATCGCGATCAGGATCCCGATCACGAGCACCGTGATCAGCAGCTCCACCATCGTGAAGCCTCGTTCGTCGCGCACCGCAGGTTCGTGCCAAGACATCCCCGTAGATGTCGGCCGGATGGCGGACGGCATTGAGCCCGCCGCCCGGCCGATGGACCGAAGTACCTAGGAACGGGTAAGGACGATCTGGCCCACGTCGACGCGACCCGCCCGGAACCCGCCCTCGCAGTACGACAGGTAGTAGCGCCACATGCGCCGGAACGGCTCGTCGAAGCCGAGCGCCTCGATCTCACGCCAGTGCGCCTCGAACGACTCGCGCCAGCAGCGCAACGTCCGCGCGTAGGAGGCGCCGTACGCCTCGTGGTGGAGCCACCCGAACCCGTGGCGCGCGGTGAGGGCGTGCAGCACCTTCGGCGCCGGCACCTGTCCGCCGGGGAAGATGTAGCGCCGGATGAAGTCCGGGTTGCGGTTGGACGCGTCCCAGTGGCGGTCGGCGACGGTGATGATCTGCAGCCCGGCGGTCCCGCCGGGACGCAGGAGCCTCCGCAGCGCGCCGAAGTACCCCTCCCAACGGCTGCTCGGGATCGATTCGATCATCTCGACGGACACGGCCCGGTCGTACGTGCCGCGATGCTCGGCGAAGTCCTCGAGACGGACCTCCACGCGGTCCGCGAGTCCGCGGCGGGCGACCAACTGCTGTACGTAGGCCGCCTGCTCGCGCGAGACGGTGAGCGTCGTCACGCTGGCCCCCACCTCGGCGGCGAGGTGGCAGGCGAAGCCACCCCATCCCGAGCCGATCTCCACCACGTGCTCACCCTCGCGCACGCCGGTGGCGTCGGCCAGTCGCCGGTACTTCTCGCGCTGCGCCTCCTCCAGCGTCATCTCGTCGCGTGCGAACACGGCCGAGGAATACGTCATCGTCGGATCGAGCCAGAGCGCGTAGAAGGCGTTCCCGAGGTCGTAGTGCTGCACGATGTTCTGCAACGGCCCGCGCGGTGTCGCGCCGCGACCCAAGGCCCGCCACAGGGCGCGGCCGCCGCGATCCAGCGCGGCGGGGATCCGCGCCCGATGCGCGGGCTCGACGTGCAGGGCCGCGAGCTCGATGAACGACGCGAGGTCGTCGGTCTCGTACTCGCCGGCGATGTAGCCGTCGGCCAGCCCGATGGCACCCGTCGTCGCCACCCGCCGCAGGAGCCGCGCGTCGCGGAGCTCCACGTCGGCGTGCGGCCCGTCGGCCTTCCCGGTGAAGACCGCGTCGACCGCCGTCCGGGAGGTCCACGGCGAGACGCCCGACGCGCACGCGCCCGCCGACCACCGAGAGGATGCCGCGCTCGAGCGGCCCGAGCCCGCGATGCCTGGGCGGGGCCGGGCGGAGCCGGTCGGCGGTCCTCACCGGATGCCTCCTTCCGGGAGCGAGGGCGCGACCACCGTCAGGTCGCGTGCGGGCGGGAGCCCGCGACGCCGATACGGAGCGCCCTTCGACCAGAGCTTCAGGGCTTCCCAGTGGATGCCACCCATGACCTTCATCGTCACCAATGGATAGCGTGCCAGCATGCGCGCCAACGCGCCACCCGTGAGCGCACGGCGCCGGCCGGTGAGCGTCGCTACGAGCTGCTGACCGCCGGGGGCCGTCTGGCGCACCAGCACCGCCACCCGCCGGTCGGGGACGCGCGTGCGGAAGTCGTAGGTGCTCGCCATATCGATGAAGGGCGAGACGAAGAGCTCCTTGTCGAACGAGGCGCGGATCACCGCGCGTCCCCCTTGGGTCACCGGCACGAGGTAGTGATGCCACTCGCCGAAGGTGTTGGCCACCTCGTAGAGGAGCGCGCGCAGCTCCCCGTCGGGGCCGTGGCAGAACCAGACCGTGAGGGGGTTGAAGACGTAGCCGAAGACCCGCGGGAAGGTGAGGAGGCGCACGGCCCCGCCCTCGAGGTCGATCCCGGCCTCGGCCAGACGCGCGTCGATCCACGGGCGCAGGGGCGAGCCGTCCCGCGGGCCGTGGTCGCGGTTGAAGAAGCTGACGACCCCCGCGCGCTCGTACGAGAAGCCCGGGATCACGCGGTCGAGGGTGGGAAGCTCCTCGAGGTCGGCCAGGAGGTACCACACGCCGTAGCGCAGCCGGTGGCGCGTGGGACGGAAGCGCTGATGCGTCACGCGGCACTCGTACAGCCCCGACGTGAATCGATCCGGAGCCTCGGTCACCGGCCGGTCCGTTCGCGCATGCACGCGATCGCGGGTCGTCGCCATCTACACGCCCACCGCGCACGATCGGGTCGCGTCGCGCGGATGCCTCGCCCGGCGTCGGCCACCACGGTGCGGGCGCGCCCAGACGCGCCGCGACCTCCAGTCCCGAGCGGAGCCCGTCCTCGTGGAAGCCGAACCCGCTCCAGGCGCCGCAGAACCAGGTTCGGTTCGCCCCCTGGATCGAGGGGAGGGCGACCTGCGCGTCCACGGCGGCGCGGTCGTACTGCGGGTGACGATAGGCGAACTCCGTGGCGGCCCCGCGCGGCTCACGGATCGGGTTGAGGGTCACGATCACGGGCGCCTCGGTCTCCAGGTTCTGCAAGCGGTTCATCCAGTAGCTGAGCGAGACGGCGCCGTCGTGACCGCGTTCGCGCGCGAGGTAGTTCCAGCTCGACCAGGCGCGTCGACGCACGGGCATCAGCCGCGGGTCGCGGTGGAGCACGGCACGGTTCGTCTGGTAGCGGAACGCGCCGAGGATGCGTCGCTCCTCGGGCGTCGCCTCGGGACCGAGGATCGCGAGCGTCGCGTCGGCATGCGTCGCGAAGACCACGTGGTCGAAGCGTTCGCGTCCGCCGCGCGCGTCGATCACCGTGCGTTCGTCCCCGTCGCGCAGGACCGCATCCACGGGGGTCGACAGGCGGACACCACCCGAGAACCGCCGGGCCACCCGGCTGACGTAGGTCCGGGAGCCACCCGTCACGGTCCGCCACTGCGGCCGGTGGCGGACCTGCAGCAGCCCGTGGTTGTCGAGGAACCCGACCATCGTCTCCGCCGGATAGTCGAGCATGGCATCGAGTGAGGACGACCAGATGCACGCGGTGATGGGGAGCAGGAAGTCGTCGCGGAACGATCGCGAATAGCCGCGACGGGCGAGGTAGTCACCCGTGGACTCCGCCGACCCGGTGCCGATGAGTTCCCCCGCCTCCCGCGTGAACCGCACGATGTCGCGGATCATCCGCCGGTAGTCGCCGTATGCCAGGTTGGACGGCTGCGCCAGCAGGCCCAGAGCCCGCCCCTGATACTCGAACCTGCCCTCGCCCATCGAGACCGAGAACGACATGTCGCTCGGCTCCGTCGGGACCCCTTCGGCGTGGAAGAGCCGTCGAGGTTGGGGTAGTTGCGTTCGTTGTAGACGATGAATCCCGTGTCGACCGGCAGGGTCGCCCACGGTCCTCGATCTCGGCCGTGTTGGCGTGACCGCCGAGCCGGTCGGCCGCCTCGTACACCATGACGTCGTGTCGCCTCGACAGGGCCCAGGCGGCGCCCAGACCGGAGATGCCTCCGCCGATCACTGCGATCTTCAATGCGCGCTCCTATGACCTCGTGTGCGTCCTTCGCGCTCGGACCTCCACCGGATGCGCGTGAACGCAGGGTTACGGGCCCAGGAGCCGTCGGACGGGCCGGCTTCCGCGGTACCCTTGAACGGCCGCTGCGCTCGGATCCGATCGACGGAGCCAGCGTGTCAGAACAGGAGCAGTCGTTCGGCCGCCGAACCTCTGCAAGAGCTTGGCCTGCGTGCCGAGGTTCGGAAGGAGTGCCGATGACCGATCCCCGTCCCGTCAGCGATGAGGCGATCCTGCACGAGTTGCTGCCGACCGTCGAGAAGTCCCTCGACCGTCATATCTCCTCCACCGCAGAGTGGTTCCCCCATGACTACGTCCCGTACGAGGAGGGGCGCAACTTCGTGAAGGAGCCCTGGCAGCCGTCGGACAGCCGGCTCCCCGACGTCGCCCAGACGGCGTTGGAGGTCAACCTCCTCACCGAGGACAACCTGCCCTACTACCACCTCGCGCTCTGGCAGACGTTCGGGAACGACGAGGCGTGGGGTGAGTGGGTGCGCCGTTGGACCGCGGAGGAGGGGCGCCACTCGATCGTGATCCGTGACTACCTCACGGTCACGAGAGGCGTCGATCCCGGCCGTGTTGGAGCGAGGGCGCATGGACCAGGCGCTGCGAGGCTGGTACCCGCAGTTCGCCGAGCAGGGCCCGCTGGACGGCGTGGTGTTCACCACCATCCAGGAGCTCGCCACGAGGATCTCCCACCGCAACACGGGCGAACTCACCGACGACGAGAGCGCCAAGCGGCTCTGCTCACGCGTGGCGACCGACGAGAACTTCCACTACGTCTTCTACCGCGACATGGCCCAGGGCGCGATCGAGCTCGACGCGTCGGCGATGGTGATGGCGATGCACCGCCAGATCCTGAATTTCGCGATGCCGGGCGCCGGGATCCCCGGGTTCCGCAAGAAAGCCAAGGCGATGGCGACCGCGGGCGTGTACAACCTGCGGATCCACCTCGAGCAGGTGTTGCGCCCGGTCCTCGACAAGCACTTCCGTCTCGCCGAGCTGAACGGGCTCACGGACCAGGCCAAGGTGGCCCGCGAGGAGATCTACGAGCACCTTGACCGTCTGAAGCGCGTGGCGGAGAAGCTCGGCGAGACCCTCGGCCCGGTGAAGGGCGACCTCTCGAGCGACCCCATCGTCTGAGCGTCGACGTCCGCCCTGATCAGGGCGTGAGGTCGATCGTGTACGCCGACGTCGTCTTCGATGTGGGCGAAGCCTGGGTCATCTCGACGTTGGAGATCACCGCCGAGGCCTCGTCGCATCCGCTCGGGTCGAACTGTGATGACGTCGTCACCGGCGATGACCGTGGTCGCGACGCCCAGATCGTCACGGTGAGCGTTGTCACCGGTCCGGCACACCAGTGATGACGTCGCAGGCGTCCCGACGCCCGAATCGACCGTGACGGTGGCATCGAACGTGCCGCATGCCTCCGGTGGGAAGTCCGATCCAGTTCGTCGCGAAGTCGTTGGCGATGGAACGCGGGAGTCCTGTACGCGGACACCGTCACCGATGCGACGTCGGTGTTCGGGCCCGCGGCGGCGACATAGGCGTCGGCCTCCTTCAGGCACTAACGGCTCGGGCGTGCCGCCGCGCAGGGGACCGTGAACCGCAGGGCGATCCCAGCGTGATGGTAGGCGTCCGCGAGGCTCGAGTGCACGGACTTGAACGCGCGGTTGAACGCCTGGGAGTTGGTGGAGGCGTTCTTGCTGAGCTGCTCCCAGAAGTACCGGAAGATCCGCTGTCCTCCGGTGCTGGTCCCGGTGCCGAACGGCTCCGTCATCGCCCGGAAGACCACCCAGTAGGGGTACGGGAACTTCGGATCGAACAACGGCATCGGTTTCGTGATGTCGGGCCAGAGGTAGTTGTAGTTGTCGTTGCTCGCGTTGAAGACCTCGTCCTCCATCCACGTGGCCCCGCCCTCGACCCACGAGCTCTTGACCTTCGTGGATCCGGTGAGCGCCCCGTAGCCGTACTGGAGCGAGTGGTTGAACTCGTGGGCCACCGTCGCGCGCATCGCGTTGTTCGGCGTGCCCGGGAACGGGACGAAGTTCTCGTTCAACACCATGCACGAGGCCACCGAGTCCCGGTCGTCCCAGGGGGTGTGAGGGTTGTTGCCGGCGAACGCGGTGCTCGTGACGTATCCGTACAACTGGGTGCCCAGGTGGTCGATGCGCACCAGGTACTTCCCGCCCGGGACGTTCGTCGACGGATCCTTGGGCGGAGCTGCCCACTTGAAGGAGGTCACCTCCGTCTTCCAGGTTCGCTCGAGCGTGTTCGTGTACGCCGCGATCCGCACGCCGCGCAGGCGTCGCGCGTCGTACTCGATGTAGAAGTGCTTCGTCTTCTTGCGGGAGGGGAGCGGCCCCCGGGCCAAGCGGCAGGGGAGGGTCGTCAGCTTCTCCACGCCCGCGCGCACCGCGCGTGCGGCGGGTCCGTCACCGAGCGACGGCGCCACCTGGCGCAGATGCAGCAACGGCAGGGTGCCGTCCCACGGCGTGGGGCTCCGATACGCGGCAGGCACCCGCTCCGGGGCGGTGAACGCCCACAGCAGGTACCGCGCGGCCTGGGTCTCGTTGAGGCGTCCCGCGTCCGCGTCGCGCTGGATCAGGTCGGGCGTGGCGGGTTGCGCGTGCCGCCGATGATCCGGTTGATGGGTGCCACCCGCCTGCGCCGCGGGGCCGGCGACGGCGAGGGAGGCCGCGAGCGCGATGGCGGCGGTGGCGAGCGCCGCGGCACGGCGAGCGGGGCGGACGAGATGCGGCACGGGCGGGCTCCTAGGGGTCGGGTCCGTACATGCTAAACGGCGGAAGCCCTCCCTCGGCTAGAGTCCGGGCTCCGATGGGTGAACGGATCGCGGTGATCGGGGTGCCGTCGCAGTCGGGAGGACGCCCGATCGGGGTGGCGCGGGGCGTGGGCGCGTTGAGGGCGGCGGGGCTCGTCCACGCGTTGCGGGCCTCCGGACACGATGTCGAGGACCTGGGCGACGTGGCCTTGCCGCCCCCCGACCCGGCCCGCGATCCCGTCTCGCACGTGGTGAACCCCGGCGGCCTCTCGGCCCTGATCCGCGAGGTCGACCGCGCCGTGCGAGCGGCGCGATCCCAGCGGCGGTTCCCCTTGGTGCTGGGCGGCGACTGCCCGATGCTGCTCGGATGCCTCCGCGCGTTGCGCGGCGCAGATGGCTCCGTCGGCCTGCTGCACGTCGACGGCCACGAGGACGCCTACCCGCCCCAGCGCTCGCCCACCGGGGACTCGGCCGACTCCGAGATCGCGTTCGCCCTCGGGGATGCGTCGATGTCCTGGGACCCGGAGCTGGCCGTGACGCAGCCCTGGCTCGCCGCGGATCGGCTCGTCCTCCTGGGTCAGCGCGACCGGCCCGATCTCGAACGGCACGGGGTGGGCTCGCTCGCGGGCCGGTGCGTCCTGATCGATGCGGCGGCGGTGCGCGAGGACCCCGATGCCGCCGCGTCGCGGGCCGTGGGCGTGGTGGCGTCGGAGCCGTTCTGGTTCCACCTCGACTGGGACGTATTGGCCAACGAGGAGATGGGCGCGGTGATCTTCCCGCGCCCCGGTGGGCTCAGGTGGGACGACCTCGCCGCGGTGGCGCGAACGGCGCTGGGGCGACGCACGTGCGCGGGTTGGGACGCCGGCACCTACAATCCGGACCGCGACCCGGACGGCACGTACGCGACACGGATCGTCGGCTTCATCGTCGAGGCGCTGCACGCGCGCGACCCACGCTGACAGGAGGCACGACGCACATGACCGAGGCCAAGACGATCGCGTTCTTCCCCGAGCCGGGCGCCTGGGGTCCCACCAACAACTGCGTGGCGATCGCCAACGTGCTGCTGGACCGCGGTCACCGGATCGTCTTCGTGGTGGACGAGTCGTTCGAGGGGGTCCTCGAGGCCAAGGGGTTCGAGGAGCGCATGATGCGGATGGCGCCCCCGGAGGAGAACGCCGACCCCACGGCGGACCCGTGGGCGGAGTTCATCCGCGTGACGGCACCCGAGTTCCGCAAGCCGACGATCTCCCAGATCGAGACGGTCACGAAGCCCATCTGGGAGGCGCTCGTGGCGGGGGAGCAGTACTCGCACGAGCGTGTGATGGACATCTGGGACGACGTCCGCCCGGACGTGGTCGTGACGGACAACGTCACCGGGTACCCGGCGGTGGAGCTCGCGGGCGCGCCGTGGGTGCGGTTCGTCTCGGCGAACCCGTTGGAGATGCGCGATGCGGATCTGCCCCCGGTGCTGTCTGGGCTCCCGGTCGCCGACCGATCGGCGTGGTCGGCGTTCAGGGCCGAGTATCACCGCCAGCACGAGGACCTGTTGCGCGAACACAACGATTTCCGCGCGTCGGTGAACGTGGCGCCGTGCCCGCCGGACGAGTTCAACACCCACTCGCCCTGGTGCAACCTCTACCTGTTCCCGGAGGCGGCGGACTACGACCGCGCCGAGCCCCTCGGCCCCACCTGGCACCGGCTGCAGTCGACGGTGCGGACCACGGATGCCTCGTTCGACATGGACGAGCACCTGCCCGGCGACGGCAAGATCGTGTACCTCTCGCTCGGCTCGCTCGGGTGCATGGACGTCGGGCTGATGCAGCGGCTGATCGACGCGCTGGCGGCGACCGAGCATCGCGTGATCGTCTCCATGGGGCCGCTGAAGGACCAGATGACGCTCGGGCCGAACATGTACGGCGATCAGTTCCTGCCGCAGCCGTCGATCCTGCCGCAGTGCGACCTGTTGATCACGCACGGCGGCAACAACACGGTGTGCGAGGGCTTCCACTTCGGCCTGCCGATGATCGGCCTGCCGCTGTTCTGGGACCAGTACGACAACGCGCAGCGTCTCGACGAGACGGGCTACGGCGTGCGCCTGCCCACGTACGACTGGACCGACGACGAGCTGGCCGACGCGGTGAACCGGCTCCTCGCGGACGACGACCTCACCGCGCGGATGGCGACCATCGCCACCGCTGTGCAGGCGGAGCCGGGACGCGTGAAGGGTGCCGACCTGATCGAGCGCGTGGCCAGGACGGGAGAACCCGTCACGGCTTAGGCGCCGAGGACGACCTCGGCCTCCCGCGTGCTGCGGCCTACGAGCTCGAGCGCCTTCTGCACCGCCTCGGGGGCATCGGGCGCGAAGCCGTCCGCGCCGATCGACGTGGCCCACTCCTCGGTGACGGGGGCGCCCCCCACCATCACCTTGACCTTGTCCCGGAGGCCGGCGGCCTCGAGCGCCTCGATCACGACCTTCTGCTGGGGCACCGTCGTGGTGAGCAGGGCCGAGAGCCCGACGATCGCGGGCTGCATCTCCTGCACCGCGGCGATGATCTTCTCGACCGGCACGTCCTTGCCCAGGTCGTGCACCTGGAAGCCCACGGTCTTCAGCATCGCGCCGACCATGTTCTTCCCGAGGTCGTGCAGGTCGCCCTTCACCGTGGCCGTCACGACGAGGTCGCCCTTCTGCGCGCCACCCTTGGCGAGCAGCGCGGGTTCGACGATCTCGTTGCACTTCTTGAACAGCGTGGCGGATGCCACGACCTCGGGCAGGAAGACCTCGCCGCGCTTCCAGCGCTCGCCGAGCTCGAACATCGCCGCGGCCATGCCGTCCTCGAGGATCACGACGGGGTCCACACCCGCGTCCACCAGTCCTTGCGTGGCCTCCAGGGCAGGCTCCTTGTTCGCCCCCATCAGGTTGACGCGCAGCTGCTCCAGCAGTTCCTCGGACATGTCAGGACCCTTTCGTGTGCAGTGGTTCCCGGAGCAGGAACGATACGCTGCCGGGCCCCGGGGCCGTTAGCCGCGGGCTATTTCACGTACTCCTTCTCGAAGTCGTCGATCACCTTCTGGATCTCCGACTCGGCCCCGTCGGGGAGCGGGAAGGGCTCGTGCGTCTCGATCAGGTGCTTGGCCTTCTCGGTGGCCTTGGCCTTGGGGACGGGCCGACCGGCCGCCTCCCAGTCCTCCCAGCTCGCGTGGCTGAACATCTCGGTCGGCCACACGTCGTGCATGTGCTCGAGCGTGTAGTCCTGGTCCAGGAAGTGGTTCCCCGGCCCGACCGCGTCGATCTGGTCCACCGCGTAGTCGACCTCGTCGGGATCGCCGATGCCCTCCGACGTGCTGGCGATCATGTCGAAGAGCTCCGCGTCGAGCACCAGCTGCGCGTGGCTGAAGACGCGGGCCGCGTACAGGAGGCCGGCCCCGGAGAACATGTCGACGCCCGCGACCCAGCTCGCGAACCCCGATGACGCGTTCTCGGCACCCGCCTGCCAGTCGGAGGTGCGCGAGCCGCTCGCGAAGGTGCCCACCATCGACTTGAAGCCATAGGCCCGGGCGAGCTGCGCGTTGGCCATCTGGAAGACGATGTCCTCGGGGCCGCCGCACACGGCCGCGCCGCTGCGCATGTCCATCGTGGTGGCGCACGAGGCGTAGAACGTGCGCGAGCCCGGCTGCAGGAGCTGCAACGCGATGATCCCCGCGACGATCTCGGCGTTCGAGATCACGAGGGTGCCCGCCCGGCTGATGGGCGCCGTGGCGGCGAGGATGGGCATCACCATGAAGCCGCACGGCACGTCGGCCTTCGCGAACTCGACGGCCGCCTGCAACGGGCCGCCGTCGTAGACCAACGGGCTCACGCTGCACTGGAAGGCCGACACGATCGGGCGCTCGTGCATCGAGGCGCCGCCCCCTGCGATCTGCACCATCTCGGCCACGGCGCGCGCCTGCTCGGGCGTGACGGCGGTCATCATGCAGATGTGCTTGCCCGTGTTCGACAGGTTGGCCTGCAGGTTGTTGAGGGGCTCGACGGGCACGGGGTACTCGCGGGCGGACGCGGGCTGCCAGATGTAGCCGATCTGTGGGAGGGCGTCGCCGATCCGCGTGGCGGTGGCGCAGTCCTCCTTGTTGGATGCACGGCGCTCGTCCGTCTCGAGATCGACGACCTCCGCCGCGTTGCCGTCGACGCCCAGGTAGCCGCGCGTGCCGTCGAGGACGAGATCGAGCCCGGGCTCACGCGACGATAGCGGTAGGTCGCGCGGGGCGACCTCCAGCATCTCGAGGGAGAGCGCCCGGGGGAACATCGCACGGCTGGTGGACTCGTCGATCGTCGCGCCCGCGTTGCCGAGCTCCTTCAGCGTCACCTCGGATCGGACCTCGATGCCCGTGCGCTCCAGCACGTCGAGGCTGGCTTCCTGGATCCGGTGGAGCTGCTCCTCGGAGAGGATGTCGAGCGGCTGCTCGCGGTGCTTCACGGTGCGGATCGTGCGCTCGGCCAATGTCGGATCCTTCCTCGGTGTCGGGGCACGGAACGGCTCAGCAGCCGAAGGTACGCCCCGCACGGGGGCGGGTCCACCGTTCGCTCGACCGCGGGTCATGAACGGCCTCGAGGAGCGGGCCGCGAGAGGTCCGTTGGTAGGCTGCCGTCATGACCGGTGGCGAGGGGCCGGAGGGACACGAGAGGCTCGCGCGTCACGTCGCCGCGGCTCGCCCTGCCGACCTCCTTCCCCCTCGGCGGGTCGGTGAGGCGTCCCTCGGCCCCGGCGACCTCCGCGACGCGCTCCCCCTGCCCGGCGGCGCGGTCCTGTCCGTGATCCGCGCGGGCGACGACGTGCTCGTCGCCCCTCTCATCCCCGAGCACGATGCGATCCGCCGCGCCCGACCCGGCGAGGGCGTCTTCGAGGACCTGTGGACCACGATCCGGCGCGGCGGGCGCGCCGGGCGATTCACCGCGTGGTCGATGGACACGGACGTTCCCGACTCCCTGCGGGGCGAGCGTGTGATCGACGTGGATCAGTCCAACGAATCGGTCGTCGTGGGCGAGCGCGTGGTGGTGAAGCTCTACCCACGGACCGCGTCGGGCCCGCAGCCCGGGCTCGAGCTGCCGGCCCACCTGGCCTCGGTGGGATTCACGGCGTTGCCGCGACCCCTGGGGGCCATGACCTGGGCCGAAGACGACGGCACCGACGTCCTCCTCGTCACCGCCGCGACGTTCCTCCCCGGCGCACGGGACGGCTGGGACTGGTACCTGGGGCGGTTGCTCGCCTGGCTCGACGGCGAGGCCGACGACGAGGCCGCCTTCGGGCCGGCGCCCGAGCTCGGCGCCCTGGCGGCGGCGATGCACGCCGCGCTGGGCACGCCATCGCAGGTGATCGGCGACCCCGTTCGCGTGGCCGACGCGGCCGTGATCGCGGGCTGGCGCGATGCCGCGCTCGCCACGTTGGCGGAGGCCCTCGAGGTCACCGACGGGGCGGAAGGCCACCGGCTGCGCGCGCGTGCGGACGCCGCGCGCGCCGCCCTCGAAGCGATCGACCGCGTGGAGGAGACACCCACCACGCGCGTGCACGGTGACTTCCACGTCGGCCAGATCTTGGAGTGGGAGGGCGGCTACGCCGTGATCGACTTCGACGGGGATCCGGTGGCGCCGGTCGCGACGCGATCGCGGTTCGACACGCCCGTGCGCGACGTGGCCGCCTTCGTCCGCTCGTTGGACCACCTGGGACGCATCGCGCAGGCGCGTCGACCGGGCCGCGACGCGGACGTGGGGTCGTGGATCGTGCGCTCCCGCGACGTCTTCCTGGATGCGTACTGGGGCGAACTGGCCGTGCGCGGACAGGCGGCGCTCTTCGACGCCCGGTTGCTGCATCCCTTGGAGGTCGCCCAGGAACTGCACGAGTACGTCTACGCCGCGCGGTTCCTGCCGCGCTGGCGCTACGTGCCCGACCTGGCGATGCGGGCGATGTTCCCGTCGGAGGCGGGGTGAGCGCCGAGCCGTTCCTGCGCGACCTCGAGGCGAAGCCCACCGCGCTGCGGGCGCTCGCCGACGCGCTCACCTCGGGCGACCCGTGGGCCGGGCTGGAGCCACCGACGCGCGTGCTCCTGCTGGGGATGGGGTCATCGCGCTACGCCGCCGGGGTGTGCGCGCGCCGCCTGCGCGCGCTGGGCTTCGACGCCGTGGCGGACTACGCCTCCGCGAGCCCGAGGCGGGACGGCGATCCCGGGACCCTCGCGATCGGCGTATCGGCGAGCGGCGGCACGCCCGAGACGATCGAGGCGCTGGCGGCGTACGCGGTCGGTCCGACCGCGGCGCTCACGAACCGAGAGGACGCACCGCTCGCCGCGATGGCCGACCGCGTGGTGCCCTGCGCGCGGGTGAGGAGACGGGGGGCGTCGCCTGCCGGACCTTCCAGCACGCGCTGGCCCTGCTCCTGGCCCTCGAGGCGCACATCGCGGGAAGCCCCGACGTCGTCGGCGTCCTCCGACGCACCGCCGAGGCCACCGAGGACCTGCTCGAGCGCCGCGATGCCTGGCTCCCTCCGGCGGCCGACCTCCTCGCGGAGGGTCCCGGCCACGTTCGCGATCGCGCCGGCGGAACGGCTCTCCTCCGCCCAGCAGTGCGCGCTCATGCTGCGTGAGGGTCCGCGACGCACGGCCGCAGCGTGCGAGTCCGGGGACTGGCTCCACGTCGACGTCTACCTCACGCGGCCGCTCGACTATCGGGCGGTGCTCTTCGTGGGCTCGCGCTTCGACCCGGTGATCATGGGATGGATGCGCGAGCGGGGCGCGCGGGTGCTGGCGGTGGGCGGCGAGGTGGAAGGCGCCGCGCGGACCCTGCGCTACCGACACGATGACGACCCGCACGTGGCGCTCCTCACCGAGGTGCTCGTCGCCGAGCTCGTCGCGGCGCGATGGTGGCTCGCGCAGGACCCAGGTCGGGGCTAACCTCCCGGGCATGGCCGCACCCACGGCGTTCACCTCGCGACGGAGCGCGCTCCGCATCCTCGCCGACGGGCACGCCCGGGTCCGCGACCTGATCGCGCAGCTCCCGCCGCGTGCACGCACGACCCCGGGTCTCGGCGGCGGGGACTGGTCCCCGAAGGATCTGATCGGTCACCTCGAGACCTGGGAGCGGTTCGCGCTGGACGCGCTCGACGCGTGGGATGCGGGGCACGGTCCCGCGTTCGAACGGGAGCTGTGGAGCCGCGGGACGAACGCGATCAACCGCGACGCCCACGACCGCAAGCAGCGTCGGTCCTTCCCCGAGACGGTCCGCCGCGCCGACGCGACGCACGCCGAGCTCATGGCGCGCATCGAGGCGATGAGCGACGCGCGGTGGCGGAAGCCGGGAACCCCGCGGGCCCGCAAGCCCGTGGGAGAGCGTCTGGGAGGCATCCTGGGTGGTCCGAAGGGGCCGTTCCGTCACGCGGAGGCACACCTCAAGGATCTGCGGCCATTCGTGGAGGCCCACCGGAGGTAGGCGCAGTCAGCGCTGGATGACGACCGGGGTGCCGAGCCGCAACAGCGGCAGCAGGCGATGGAGCGTGCGCTCGCTCACGCGCACGCAACCCGCGCTCGCGCTGCGCCCGATCGAGGACGGGTCGTTGGTGCCGTGGATCGCGAGTTGGTTGCCCCCGCTCCACCCGGCCGGCAGGTGCGGCTGGATCCCGGAGATCCCGAACGCGAAGGACCCGAGCGCGCTCCCGGAACCGAAGGGGACCCGGTCGGTGACGAAGTACCGGCCGACGGGCGTGGGGGAAGACGGCGCGCCGGTCGCGCCGCGGGCCCCGAACAGAGTCTTGCCGAACTTGGTCACCGTGATCCGGTGCCGCGAGAGATCGACGTGGACCTCGACGAACGTGCGGGCGTGCGGGAGGCCGCGCAGGGGGATCCACCCGTGGCGATGCGGCCAGGCGTACGGGAGCGCCACGCGTCCCCACCTGCCGTGCTTCGCGGTCTCCTCGACCCAGGCCGTGAGCGCGACGTGGTAGTACTTCGAGCTCGACACGAGGGTGCCGACGGCACGTGCCCCCGCCGACGGATGCGCGCGCGCGGTCATCGCGTGCGGGATGCGGACGAGCAGCTGTGGCTCGGGCGCCGTGTGGTCGTGGCGGCCGGGCTTCGCGACCGTCGCCCGCTGAGCGGGGCGCACCGGGGCGAGAGCGCGCAGCGGGGCGACCCCTTCCCCTCCCGCGAACGCCGTGGTGACGGCGGGCATCGCGTGGGCGGCGTCTCCCGGCTGGTGGCCCGCGAAGGAGACGACGCCGACGGCCCCCAGTGCGAGGACGACGGCCGCGATGGCCATGACCCAGGTCGTCCGGAGACGGTGCTCACGCGGCATCCCTCACGCATCGGCGGTGGCACGAGGACGCTTGAGGGTCTGGATGCAGGCGTCAGGACGTCTACGCGAGCGCGCCCGTGAGCGCGTCCACCTCCGCGAGGGCGGGCCGGGCGCCCAGGCGCTCGAACGCGACGCGCGCCTCGTGCGCGGCCTCGACGGCCTCCGCCGCTCGTCCCTGCACCGCCAGGCAGCGTGCGGCCCCCGATCGCGTGAGCCCCTCTTCCAGCACGAAGCCGTACGTCGCCCAGCGCCCGGCCGCCTCCACGTAGGCGGTCGTCGCGGTCTCGAGGTCGCCGTTGGCCTCGTCGATCGCCGCGCGCGCGGTGAGCAGCGAGAGCCGGTGTCTCTCGGTGTGGGCGCTCGAGGGATCGGGGATGATGGCCTCGGCGGTGTCGATCCGTCCCATCGCGACCAGCGCGCGCACGACCACCGGCATCAGGAACCGGCGGTAGGCGGGGGCTCCCTCGGTCAGCTCCATGAACGCGTCGAGCGCTCCGAGCGCGGCGGCCGTGTCGCCCCGCAGGCGCAGACCCTCGAAGAGGATGATCAGGGCCGGAGCGATGTACTCCGGGTATTCGATCCGGCGGGCATCCTCGACGAGCTCCTCGGCCTGTTCCACGAGCGCGGTCGCCTCCCCGCGACGCAGGCGCACCCACGCCTCGAACAGGCTCGCGTACACACCCACCTGCGAACGGCCCTCCTGCGGCCGGTCCCAGGCCTCCATCTCGCTGCACATCTCGAGGACCGTGTCCCACTCGCCCAGGTCGAAGAGGGTCTCCAGCTCGCCCATGCGGGCCCACTGCGCGCGGGCCACGAATCCACGACGGGTGGCCAGTTCGTCGCTCTTGCGCCAGAGCTCGAGGGCCGTCGCGGGCCCCTCCCGCGACCACAGTTGGTACGCGAGGTTGCCGTACGCGAGCACGGACTCTTCGACGAGCCCGAGGTCATGACCCATCGCCACGGCCTCGCGCAGGTCCTGGAGGCCTTCGTCGTCGCCCAGCTCGCAGCGGGATGCGCCACGGTTCTGCAGCGCCAGGACCGTCTCACCACCCATCCCGAGTTCGCGGCTGAGCGCCAGGGCCTTGTCGGACCACGCGAGGCACTCCGCGAAGCTGTCCGAGACGAGGAGCTCACCCGCCTTGCGGTTGTAGACCCGGGCGAGTTCGGGACCCGGGGGCTCGGCCTCCAGAAGCTCCACGGCCTCCGACATGAGGTCGTGCGAGCGTCCGGTGTCGCCGGTGCGGGAGTAGTGACGGGAGAGCAGGCCCATCGCCTCGCCCAGCCCCTGTCGGTCGCCGGTGGCGCGGAAGGCGACCATCGCCGCGAGGTAGAGCTGCTCGGCGTCGGAGAACCGCCCGCTCACGCTCGCGATCTCGGCGGCCCGCAGGGAGGCGGGCGCGCGTCCCGGGTGCCGCTCGCTCATCAGCTCGAACGCCCGGGCGAAGTAGGCGGCGGCGCGGGCGGCGTCGAGGTTGCGCGCACGTTCGCCGGCGAGCACGAACGCAGAGGCAGCCTCGTCCCGCAGGTCCGCGGCGGGCTCGTTGCCGCTCGCGGCGGCGAGGTCCAGCATCTCCTCGTAGTGGTAGGCGATCTCCTCCGCGAAGTCGGCGGCGCGATCCCCCGTGAGTCCCAGCTGCCAGCGCGCCACGGCGAGGTGCTTCGCCCCGCGTGCAGCCCGGGGGATCTGTCGATAGGCGACGTCGCGGATCAGTGCGTGCCAGAAGACGTACTCGGTCTGGCCCCGCACGCCCGAGGACGGGGACGTCCGGACGAGCTCGCGGCGCACGGCCAGGTCCAGCAGGGCGCGCACCTCGTCCTGTGGGACGCCCGAGACGTGTGCGACCGCTCCCGGCCAGAACACCTTCCCGATCACGGCGGCGTCGTGGAGGAGGGACTTCAACGCGGGCGGGAGCACGTCCAGCCGCGCCTCGATGAGCGATTGCAGGGTCTCGGGGACCGTGATCGTGGTGTCGGAGACCACCACGCGCCCCCCGGTCGTGTGATCGAGGATCCCGCGGTCGGCCAGCATCCGCACGAACTCCTCCGCGTACAGCGGATTGCCCCCGGATCGCTCGATCAGCATCGCTTGCGTCTCGCTCGGCAGCACCACGCGGTCGAGGAGGCCCGCGATCAGGCTCGCCGTCTCACCGTCGGTGAGCGGCGGCAGGACGAGCTGTGTGGCCTGCGGGATGCCCCGGCCCCATCCGGGACGGCGGTCGAAGAGCTCGGGCCGCGTGGCGCAGAGCAGCATGATGGGCGCGTGGCGTGCCTCGCCGACGAGCCGCTCGATGAAGTCGAGGAACGCGTCGTCGGCCCAGTGCAGGTCCTCGAAGACGAGGACGAAGGCGCCGCCGTGTGCCAGCGCCTCCAGGAAGTGGATCCACGCGGTGAAGAGGTCTTCGCGCGGGAAGGCCTGCGTGGGATCTCCCATCCCGAGCAGCGGCTCCAGCCGGGAGCGCAGCCAGAGCCGCTCGTCCTCCTCGGCGTGCGTCGTGTCCAGCGCCGCATCGAGCTTCTCCCGCGCGGCCTCAGGATCGTCGTCGTCGAGGATCCCCGCCTCCGCCTTCAGCACCTCGCCCAGCGCCCAGAAGCTCACCCCTTCGCCGTACGGCAGACACCGCCCCTGGCGCCAGCGCACGAGGTCGGGGAGCTCCTCCACGTGCTCGGCGAACGTCGTGATGAGCCGCGTCTTCCCGATCCCGGGCTCGCCCGCGATCGTGACGAACCGCAGGGCGTCCTGGTTCTCGTGCTCGGGCATGGCCTGCAGCACCCGCCGGAAGATCGTCCGCAGCTGCGCGGATTCGTCGATGCGGCCCACGAACGGCGTCGCGGGCCCGCGCGGATCGATGCCGGTGCGCGCCAGAGCCTCCACCGGCCGCCAGGTCGCCTCCGCATCCTCGGCGCTCGGGAGCGCCTCGTAGCGCACGAGGTGCCGCGTGGCTCGATACGTCCGGTCGCCAACGGCGATCCCGTCGATCGCTGCCGCCGCCTGGAGCCGGGCGGCGTTGGTCACCACCTCGCCCGTCACGCGCTCGCCGACCCGCGGACCCGCGGGGCCCAGCGTCACCACCGCCTCGCCCGTGTCGATGCCGATCCGGACCTCCAGGCCGTCGGCGAGGCCCTGCGCGTTCATGTCGGCGATCGTGTCCTTGATGCGCAGGGCCGCGAGGACGGCGCGGATGGGATCGTCCTCGTGGGCGAGGGGCGCGCCGAAGATCCCCAGGACGGCGTCGCCGATGAACTTGTCGACCTCGCCCCCGTAGAGCTCGATGACCTCCTTCAACGGGGCGTGGAAGGCCATCAGCGTCGCGTGCACGTCCTCCGGGTCCGCGCGATCCGAGCGCTCCGTGAAGCCCACGAGATCGCAGAACAGGACCGTCACGAGCTTCCGTTCCTCGGTCCCGGCGCCGGCGAGGGGCGCTCCGCAGTTCAGGCAGAAGCGCGCGTGCTCGGGGTTGGACTCGGCGCAGCGAGGGCAGACGACCACGGATCGAGTCTACGCAAGGGCCTCCATCATCAGGTTGCCGGGGACGGGCACGGGTCGCGTAGGCTGGCGGGAACGACCATGGAGGCAATGATGAGCGTCCTGCACGAGACCGCGCTGGCCCTGGTGGCCCCCGGCAAGGGCATCCTGGCGGCCGATGAATCCACCGGCACGATCGCGAAGCGGTTCGACGCGATCGGCGTCGAGTCCACCGAGGAACATCGCCGCGCGTACCGTGAGCTGCTCTTCACGACGCCGGCGGTGGGCGACCACATATCGGGCGCCATCCTCTACGACGAGACGATCCGCCAGGCCGCCACCGACGGCCGCACGTTCGTGCAGGTGCTCCAGGACGCCGGGGTGATCCCAGGCATCAAGGTGGATACCGGCGCCAAGCCGCTCGCCCTCTTCCCGGGCGAGACGGTGACCGAAGGGCTCGACGGGCTCCGGGAGCGACTCGCGGAGTACCGCGCGCTGGGCGCGGCCTTCGCGAAGTGGCGCGCGACGATCCTCATCGGGGAGGGCATGCCCACCTCGGAGGCGATCGAGGCGAACGGCCACGCGATGGCGCGCTACGCAGCGCTCTGTCAGGAGGCCGAGGTCGTGCCCATCGTCGAGCCCGAGATCCTCATGGACGGCGATCATCCGATCCAAGGATGCGAGGATGCGACGGCCCGGACGCTGGACGCCCTGTTCGAGGAGCTCGCGAGCGCGCGGGTCGACCTGGGGGGAACGCTGCTCAAGGTCAACATGATCGTCCCCGGCAAGCGCTGCGAGATCCAGGACGACGATGCCGCGATCGCCGCCGCGACGATCCGGTGCCTCACCGCTCATGTGCCGGCGGCCGTGCCCGGCGTCGTGTTCCTGTCCGGCGGCATGTCCGACGAAGAGGCCACCAATCGCTTGAACGAGATGAACCGTTCGGGCGGCCTGGCCTGGGAGCTCTCGTTCAGCTACGGACGAGCCCTGCAGGCTCCCTCGCTGAAGGCGTGGAAGGGTGAGCCGGCCAACGTCCCGGCGGCGCAGGCCGCCCTAGCCCACCGGGCGAGGATGAACGGCCTCGCGCGCAGCGGTGCCTACACCACCGACCTCGAGACGTCGGCGGCGTAGGGCTCAGGCGAACGGGTCTGCGATCGCTCGCAACGTGGCGCGCATGATGTGCCCGACGAAGGGACGGATCAGCTTCCAGTACCTCAGGAACTTCGCCCTGGAAGCCGGGTCGGTCGTGAGGGTGCGCACGTCGTAGGTGAGGAGCGTGTGGGTAGCGCCGTAGGGCCGGACGCTCAGGTTGCACGCGATCTTGCCCCATCCGGGCTCGGCGAATGCGGCGAAGCCCTCCGGATCGGCGGGGCGCCACGAGATCTGCGGCGTCCAGAATCGCCCGATCGCGCCGAACACGGTCTCGTTGCCCGGGCGCTCGCCCAGGACCGACCATCCCTCCAGCCCGCCCTCGCTCATCACGCGGCCGAGGCGCATCGCGGGGGGCGCTGCGGGTGGATCCGTGCGCCGGACCCAGGCGGAGAGCCGGGCGGGGGCGCCCCGCACCGCGAATGCCGCGTCCATCAGGGGCGTGTGCACCGTGAGGAAGTCGAGCTCCATCGCGGCGTGCCAGGTGGTCTCCGGATCCGCGGCGACCACCACGTGCTCCGCGAGCGTGGCGTCGGCCTCGGGCATGAGCTCGTCGAGGAGCAACGGCTCCTCGCTCGCCTGAGCGGTCAGTTCGAGGACGGTCTCATCGTCGGTCTGCATCGCATCCACCTCCGACTCCCACGCTCGCACGCCGGCGGGCGGGGAACGGGGGCCGGTGGGCCGCCCGCGTGCGGTCCGTCCGGCCCGGAGGGAGATCAGCCCAGCGCCTCGACGCCGGGCTGGTCGCCCCGCTTGCGCGACGTCCGTCGGTACACGACGAACGCGATCGCGATCAAGATCGTGGACACCGTGAGCATGATCGTGCCGATCGCGTTCACCGCGGGGGTGGGTGACGTCCGTGCGGCCCCGTAGATCACGATCGCGACGGTCTCCGTCGAGGAGTCACGCGAGAGCTGGTTCACGATCACGAAGTCGTCCAGCGCGAACGCGAAGATGATCGCGGCGCTCGCGAAGATCGAGGGTCCGAGGAGTGGGAGGGTGACGCGGACGAGCGTGCGCGTCGGTGAGGCCCCGAGATCCATCGCCGCTTCCTCGTACGAGTTGCCGAGCGACAGGAGCCGGGCCCGCACGATGATGACGGGATAGGCGAGCGACAGCACCACCAGCCCGGCGAGCTGCGCCGTCGATCCCAGGCCGATGAACCGGAACGCGTTGAGGACGAGCAGGAAGAGCGCCACCGCGAGGATCAGCTCCGGGGTGACGAACGAGAAGAGCATCAGGAAGTTCGACGTACCTGCTCCACGACCGTGCCAGCGATGCAGGGCCAGCGCGAACGCCACACCCAAAGGAACGGCGACCACGGCCGTGAGCGTGGCGAGCTTGAGGCTCTGGATGATGGCGTGCTGGAGCGAGGGGTCGTGGAGCACGGAGCCGGTCGGATCCCATGTGTACCAACGGAGTGAGAACCCCTCCCACTGGGTGTCGGAGCGACCCCTGTTGAAGGAGAAGAGGACCGCGGTCACGACGGGGATCGCCATCCAGATCACGTACGCGACGCCCACCACCCACATGAACCGGGTCTCGGCCCAGGGGTTGGTGATCCACTCCTTGAAGCTCTGCCGCGGTGGCGGTGCGCCGAGGCCGGCCGTGGTGCTCATGCCCTGATCTCCCGGGCGGCCCGGTTCGTGCTCCACAGGTAGTAGAGGATGGCCGGGATCAGCAGCACGAGCAGCACGAGGACCAACGCGGCGCCGCGCTGTCGGAAGAGCGGCTCGTCGATCGCCAGGACGATGGCATTCCCGATCATCCCCAACTTCGGCGTGTCGGCGATCAACTGCTTCGTGAAGTAATCGCCGAACATCGGCAGCCCACAGATCACGAACCCGGCGAGGATCGCCTGCCCGGATTGCGGGAGCGTGACCCGCCAGAACGTCTTGGCGGGGCTCGCCCCGAGGTCGCGGCCGGCTTCGAGGAGTGACGGATGGATCCGGTCGAGGGTGGCGAAGAGCGGCAGGATCATGAACGGCACGTAGCCGTAGACGAGCCCGAAGATCAACGTCGAGGGCTTCCCTGAGAGCCACGAGTAGGGCTGGCTGATGACCCCCAGCCGCTCGAGCACCTTGTTGACGTAGCCGTCGTCCTGCAGGAGCGAGATCCAGGCGAGCATCCGGAGCATGTAGGAGATCCAGAACGGCGCGAAGAAGAGCACGAGGAACAGGCTCTTGAACCGCCCCGCGCGGCGGGCGAGGAAGTAGGCGAACGGGTAGCCGATCAGGAGGCAGAGGAACGTGGAGATACCGACGAAGACGAACGTGTTCACGAACGCCCTCGAGTACAAGCCGTCCGTGTGCAGGATGTTCGACGTCGTGAAGCTGAAGATCCCCTGTCCCGTTTGGAACCACGTCGTGGGGTTCCACGCAGGCACCGGTTGACGCAGCAGGGGATCGATCCCGCCGAACGTGACGGCGAGCACGACGTAGAAGGGGAAGACGAAGAAGATCAGCAGGTAGAGCGTGGCGGGCGCCGCGAAACTCGGCCAGAACCATCTCGGGGCCCACGCGCCCCGTTCGCGCTCCGCGAGCCGTCGGTCGGCGCGGCGTTCGCGTCGGGTCAGCGACGGGGCGCCGCTAGACACCTGCCTGCAGCTCGGCGAAGGCGGACTGCCACAGCGTGTCGAGGTCCGTGGGGAGCTCCAGCTCGCGCGAGCCCTTCGCGAAGTCGTCCTCGCTCACGATCACCGTCGACAGGTGCTTCGGCACGATGCCGCTGCTCACCATCGCCTCTGGGGTCATCGCCGACACGGGCATCTGGTACCCGGTCATGTTGGTGAAGTTGGCGATCGCGTTCTTGTTGTCGAGCAGGTAGTTCGCGAGCAGGTGCGACAGCACGGGGTTCTTCCCGCTGCTGAGGAGCACGATCGTGTCGTTGTCGACGTTCGCGGGATGGCCGTCCGAGCCGGGCCAATAGTAGGAGAGCACGTCCGCGTCGGACTTGTTGGTCAGGAACACCACCGCATCGCTGGCGTTGCCCGACCACGACTGGTGGAGGTAGGCCTTGCCTTCAGGCACGTCGGTGTAGTCGCTGTGGTCGTAGGAGATGGAGCCGACCATCTGCGCGATCGAGGCGACGTCGTCCTTGGCCTTCGAGATGGCCGCGGCGTCGGCCGCGTTCACGTCGGTGATGCCGTCGCGGAACATGGGCATCGCCAGAACGTCCTGGGCGTTGGCGAGGAGGTGGGTCTTGTCCTTCGGCGGGTTGTCGAAGAAGACGTCGTAGGGGTTGTCCATCGAAGCTGGATCGATCTTCAGCTTGTCGTTCCGCCAGAAGATCCCCGTGGACCAGATCGAGTACGGGAGCGAGAACTGGGCACCCACGTCGTAGAAGGGGCTCGTGAACGAGCCGTACAGGTTGGAGATGTTGGGGATGTAGTCGTGGTTGATGGGACGGATCAGTCCTTGCGCGATCGAGCGTCCGAGCGCCCAGACGTTCATCCCGAACATGATGTCGAACGGGCTCTGTTTCGCGTTGATCTTGGCCAGGCCGCCGTCCATGTCCTGGAACTTGGTCACGTTGATCTTGCATTGGTACTTGTCCGAGAACGATTTCAGCAGGCCGGGATCGATGTAGTACGGCCACTGCATGACCTCGAGGGTGGCGTTCTGCTCGGGCTGCTGCCCGCTGTCGATCACCGGGTTGTCAGACTGGATGGTCCAGGTGACGGGAGCGTCGGTCCGCGCGAGCGGATACGGGGCCCCGGGGATGCCCCCAGTCCCGTACTGGTTCGCGCCGCCGGATCCCGTGGCGGCCGCGCTGCTCACGGAGGTCTGGGCGCCGGACCCGCACGCGGCCAGGATCGCGGCCATCGACGGCATCGCGATGCCCGCCGCCGCGGCGCGGCGGAGGAAGGTCCGTCGATCGATCGAGGCTCGTTCCTTGGGATGCATGCTCATGCCCAGACTCCTCCTGTTTCGCGGGTCGCGCTCTTTGTACACCTACGTGAGCGGGGGCGCTGGCGGTTGGGTGCGCGAACGTAACCCTCGGTCAGGTCGACGGCGTCGCACGCGGGACCCGGTAAACTCGCTGGTGACGCGCATCCGCGCGTCGATTCCCCTCGTGCTTCGGAGCCTCCATTGCCCTCTCGCGACGACATCCGCAACGTGGCCATCGTGGCGCACGTCGACCACGGCAAGACCACGTTGGTCGACGCGATGCTCTGGCAGTCGGGGGCGTTCCGCGAGAACGAGGACGTGAACGAGCGCGTGATGGACTCGATGGACCTCGAGCGCGAGAAGGGGATCACGATCCTCGCGAAGAACACGGCCGTGCGCCACGGCGGCCTCAAGATCAACATCGTCGACACCCCCGGACACGCGGATTTCGGCGGCGAGGTCGAGCGCGCGCTCACGATGGTGGACGGCGTGCTCCTCCTGGTGGACGCGAGCGAAGGCCCCCTGCCGCAGACCCGGTTCGTCCTGCGCAAGGCGCTCGAGTCACGCCTACCCGTGATCCTCGTCGTGAACAAGATCGACCGCCCGGACGCGCGCGTGGCCGAGGTCGTGCACGAGGTTGAGGAGCTCTTCCTCGACCTCGACGCCGACGAGCACCAGATCGACTTCCCGATCCTGTACGCGAACGCGCGTGAGGGCCAGGCCTCGCTCGACCGCGACGTGCCCGGCACCGACCTCGAGCCGCTGTTCACCACGCTGGTGGACCGGATCCCCGCGCCCGAGTACGAGGACGACCACCCGCTGCAGGCGCTCGTGACCAACCTCGACGCCTCGCCATACGTGGGTCGGCTCGCGCTGTGTCGCGTGCGGCACGGCCGTATCCGCCGTGGCCAACAGGTGGCCTGGTGCCGCCTCGACGGAACGGTGGAGCGGGTGAAGGTCACCGAGCTCTACGTGACGGAGGCGCTCGACCGCGTGGACGCCGAGGAGGCGGGCCCGGGCGAGATCATCGCGATCGCCGGCATCGCCGACGTCACGATCGGGGAGACCCTCGCCGATCCCGAGGACCCGCGTCCGCTCCCCGTCGTGCGCGTGGACGAGCCGAGCCTCTCGATGACGGTGGGCATCAACACGTCGCCGCTCTCGGGCACGGACGGCGACAAGATGACCGCGCGGCTGCTGCGCACCCGTCTCGACCAGGAGCTGGTGGGCAACGTCTCGATCCGCGTGCTGGACACCGAACGTCCCGAGATGTGGGAGGTGCAGGGCCGCGGCGAGCTCCAGCTCGCGGTCCTGGTGGAGATGATGCGTCGCGAGGGGTTCGAGCTCACCGTCGGCAAGCCACAGGTGGTGACGCGCACGGTGAACGGCAAACTGATGGAGCCGATGGAGCGCGTCGCGATCGACGCGCCCGAGGACTACCTCGGGGTGATCAGCCAGCTGCTCGCCCTCCGCAAGGGCCGGATGGAGCACATGGTGAACCACGGCACCGGCTGGATCCGCATGGAGTACCTCGTGCCCGCTCGAGGCCTGATCGGGTTCCGCACCGAGTTCATGACGGAGACCCGAGGGACCGGCCAACTCCACCACGTGTTCGAGGGGTACGAGCCGTGGCACGGTGAGCTCCGCACGCGCCCGAGCGGCTCGTTGATCGCCGACCGTACCGGCGTCACCACGCAGTTCGCGCTGATGAACCTCCAGGAGCGCGGCGCGATGTTCGTCGGCCCGGGCGAGGACGTGTACGAGGGCATGATCGTCGGCGAGAACGCGCGCGCCGATGACATGGACGTGAACCCCACGAAGGAGAAGCACCTCACGAACATGCGCAAGGCCAACGCGGAGGAGCTCGTGCGCTTGATCCCCAAGCTGCAGCTCTCGCTGGAGCAGGCCCTCGAGTTCATCCGCGAGGACGAGTGCGTGGAGGTCACGCCGAACCACGTCCGCCTGCGCAAGGTGGTGCTGGGCCAGAACGAGCGTGTGAAGGCCGGCCGCCGCGCCAAGCCCGCGCACTGAGGAGCCTCTCCACCGGTCAGGGGCCCTCCACCCCGCGCCCGGCGCGCACCGACGGCGCTCAGGCGACGGCGGGACGCTCGAGGCCGGCGATGATCGGTCCGATGCGACGCGCGAGCCGGTCCAACTCGTCCAGGTGGAGCGTCGTGAGCGACTCCAAGAGCGAGGCACCCCTGGAGGTCAGCCTCACGCGGACGATCCGACCGTCGCCGGATCCGGCGATGCGCACCACCAGTCCGGCCGAGGCCGCACGATCCACGAGCTCCGTCACGCTGTGGGGGCGCAGCACCAACGACGAGGCGAGCTCGCCCACCGTCGGCGGCTGCGGGTGTCCGCGCACCGCGAGCAGCAGCTGATGTTGCGCGGGCGTCAGTCCGGCGCGCTTCGCTTGGGTCTCGCTCCAGTGCAGGAACACGCGCAATCCCGTGCGAAGCTCCAGGAGGCGCGCGTAGTCGTCGTCGGTGAGGGTCGGCGGAGACGTCATGGCAAGAAGTATCGTAACACGATATAGTTACGGGCTGGGCCGCTTCCCGCGCGGTCCGTATCGAGACGAAGGACCCCGATGGAGTTGCCACGCCGACGCATCCTGTTCCTGTCCGCGCTGGGCGGCCTCCTCGGCGTGCTCGGAGGCGTCGCGGCGCTGGTCCTGATCAGGTCGATCGGGCTCCTGACGAACCTCGCGTTCTTCCACCGGGTGGGGTGGACGATCCCTTCGTTCCGCGATCTCCGGCCGACCCCGTGGATCCCCGTGGTCGCGGTGGCTGGAGGGCTCGTCGTGGCGCTGTTGGCCCGTTGGTGCCCGATGATCAAGGGGCACGGGATCCCCGAGGCCATGGATGCGGTCCTCACCAAGCAGAGTCGGATCTCGCCGAGGGCCGCGATCGCGAAGCCCGTTTCTGCGGCCGTGGCCATCGGGACCGGTGGGCCGTTCGGCGCGGAGGGTCCCATCATCGTCACGGGTGGTGCGCTGGGATCGCTGATCGGACAGGCGTTCCGCACGTCGCCGACGGAGCGCAAGATCCTCCTCGCGAGCGGCGCGGCCGCCGGCATGGCGGCCACGTTCGGCACGCCGCTCGCGGCGGTCGTGCTCGCGATCGAACTGCTCCTGTTCGAGTTCTCGACGCGCGTGTTCGTGCCGCTCGTCGTGGCGGCGGCGGTGGCCGGTGGGATGCACGCGGCGTTCTTCGGTGCGGCCCCGCTGCTCCACGCGCCGGCCCACGGAGACCTGGGGCTCTTCGCGCTGCCGATCTTCGCCGTCCTCGGCGCGGCGTGCGGGGCGCTCGCGGCGATCGTCACGAAAGGCCTGGAGATCGTGGAAGGCGGGTTCGAGCGACTCCGCGTCGGTCCGTTCTGGTTCCCCGTCCTGGGCGCGCTCGCGTTCGGGCTGATCGGGCTGTGGCAGCCGCGCGCGCTCGGCGTGGGCTACGACCTCATCGACGACGTGGTGCTCGGACGTCTCGCGCTCGCCACCGTGGCCACCGTGGGTGTCGCCAAGCTGCTCGCCTGGTGGTTGGCCCTCGGATCGGGAACCTCGGGGGGGACGTTGGCGCCCCTGCTGTTGATCGGTGGCGCGTTCGGCGCACTCTGCGCCGCCGGCGTGGCCCGCGTGATGCCCTCGGCTGCGACCCCTGAGGGTGCATTCGCCCTCATCGCGATGGCGGCGGTCTTCGCCGCCGCCACGCGGGCCCCGTTCGCCTCGATGGTCTTCGTGTTCGAGCTCACGCGCGACTTCGGCATCGTCGTTCCCCTGATGCTCGCTACGGTCATCGCGAGCCTCGTCTACGACGCGTTCCTGCGCGAGAGCCTGCTCACCGTGAAGCTGGCGCGACGTGGCGTGCGCGTTCGGCCGCAGCTCGGGGTGGACCCGCTCAGGGTCACGTCGGTGGGCGAGGTGATGACCACCGACGTCCTCACGATCCCGGCTACGGCGACGGTCGCCGAGGCCCGTGCCCTCTTCGCGACGGCCGGGCATTCCGCCTACCCGGTCGTCGATGCGGACGGTGGCGTGGTCGCGATGCTCACCCGTATCGACCTCCTCCAGGACGCATCGAGCGACGACACGGTCTCGGTGCTCGACCTGGCGTCCCGGGAGCCCGTCACGGTGGCGCCCGAGCAGCCGGCGGAGCGCGCCGTCGACGTCATGCTCGAGGAAGGGAGCGAACACGTCCCGGTCGTAGACGGGGACCGTCTCGTCGGGATCGTGACCCGCACGGACCTCTTGCGGGTGCGGGAGCGCTCCCACCATGCCGAGCGGCGACAGCCCGGTTGGCTGGCGGCCTCCCGATGACCGCCCCACGACCGTCCGCCTGAGGTAGCGTCGCCGGATGCCACGACGCACGATCGCCGGCGACCTCCCGGCGCCGATGCTCGCGAAGCTCCAGCCCGAGATGCCGACGGGCCCGGGCTGGACCTACGAGCCGAAGTGGGACGGGTTCCGTGCGATCGTGGCGGTCGGTGACGACGGCAGCGCACGGCTCGCGAGCCGCGACGGCCGGCCGCTGGGACGGTACTTCCCCGAGCTCGTCGAGTTGCTCGAGGCGGCGGGTGACGGCCCGTTCGTGGCCGACGGGGAGATCGTGCGCGTCGACGGGGCGTCGATGGAGTTCGATCAGCTCCAGCTCCGTCTCCACCCTGCGGAGTCGAGGATCCGGAAGCTCGCGGGTGAGATCCCCGCCGCCCTCGTCGTGTTCGACCTGATCCGCGAAGGCCCCGACGATCTCGCGCCGCTCCCGCTCCTCGAGCGCCGTGCGCGCCTCGCGGATCTCGCCCGACGGCTCGGTTGGGCGCAGGCTCCCGGCGACATCGCGTCGATGCCGGCATCGCCGACGATCCTCGTGGCGCCGTGGACGGAGGAGGTTCCCCAGGCCGAGGCCTGGTTCGCCGACGAGGAGGGCCTGGGCCAGGACGGTGTGCTCGCCAAGCGCGAGGACCAGGGCTACCTCGCCGGGGAGCGGGGCTGGGTGAAGGTGAAGCACCGCCGCACCCTCGACGTGGTGGTGGGCGGGTACCGGCTCTCGAAGGAGGGCGACGGGATCGGGGCCCTCCTGCTCGGCCTCTACGGCGATGGCACCCTGCACTACGTCGGCCACACGTCGTCGTTCAAGGCCGCGGAGCGCCGCGAGATCCTCGGCGTGCTCCGCGAGCTGGAGGGCGGCGTGAGCTTCGAGGGCGGCCGGGCACCGGGCGGTCCGAGCCGATGGACGGGGGGCAAGGATCCCGAGTGGGTGGCGATCCAGCCCGTCCTCGTGTGCGAGGTCACGATCGACCGACTGCAGTACGGCCGGTTCCGCCACGCGGCGACCTTCGTGCGATGGCGCGAGGACCGGGACCCTCGGAGCTGCACCTTCGAGCAGCTGGGCGCGGAGCCCCCACGCTGGCCGGAGGAGCCCGACAGCTAGTCCACTATGGACTAGTTGTTCGTGCGGGACCCCCCGCGTCCCCGGCCCTTCTCGGCCTTGCGCATCTCCTCCCATCCGGCCACGCGGCGCGCGCGAGAGGGGTTGACGCGCATCGGCTCGTCGTCGCCCTTGGGGAAGTGGGGTGGCCACGGCGCGTCGCCCAGCCCGCCCGCCGCATCGCGCTCCGCGAGCGCCAGGAGCGAGTCGAGCGTGCCGACGTGTGCGTCGATGCCGGCCCCCGGATCGCCGATCGTGTGCAGGCGCTCGGGCACCGTCCGTAGGGTGAAGCGTTCGGCCTCGACGTCGGCGACCTCGTCCCACGTCAGCGGCGTGGAGACACGGGCATCGGGCATGGGGCGGATCGAGTACGCGCTGGCCACCGTCCGGTCACGCGCGTTCTGGTTGTAGTCGAGGAACACCCCCTGTCGTTCCTCCTTCCACCACGCGGTCGTGGCGATGCCCGGCATCCGGCGCTCGACCTCACGGGCGAACGCGAGCGCGGCTCGGCGGGTGGTCGTGAAGCCATGCCGACGCTCGATGCGCACGTTGACGTGGATCCCGCGCTTGCCGCTCGTCTTCGGGAAGCCGGTGAGGCCATGTTCGGCGAGCACGTCCCGGGCCGTGAGCGCGACCTGCCGCACGTCGTCCCACGGCACGCCCGGCGTCGGGTCGAGATCGACGCGCAGCTCGTCCGGGTGATCGACGTCGTCGGCGCGCACGGGCCACGGGTTGCACTCCAGGCACCCGAGCGTCGCGGCCCAGACGAGCGCCGCCTCGTCGTCCATCACCGGCATGAGCGCGTGCCGGCCGCTCGGGAACGTGATCGTGGCCGTGCGGACCCAGTCGGGCGCGCCCTTCGGGAGGCGCTTCTGATAGAAGGAGCCTTCGCCATCGTCGGCGACCCCCGCCGGGAACCGATGCAGGATCGCGGGACGGTCGCGACACCCCGCCAGGGCGGCCTCGGCCAGGCGCGCCCAGTACTCGACGACCTCGAGCTTCGTGATCGGACCGCCCGGCGCATCCGGGAAGTAGACCTTGTCCGGGTTCGTGACCCGCACGTCGCGCCCCTGAACCTCGACGATCTCGGCCTGCGTGGTCATCGCTCGAGCCTACCCGGGTCGCGCCTCGCGATGTCGTCGCGAACGCTGGGGGTACCCTTCCCGTGCCGTCGGCGCACCGATGGAGGTGGATCCGACTGATAGAGACGACGCCGGTTCGGGCCGACGACCTGTCGGTCGATGCCGCCGCGACGATGCCGGTCGCCGGGGTCCTGCAGGCGCTGGGCTCCTCGCCGGACGGTCTCCCCTCGTCGGAGGCGGAGATCCGCCTCGCGCGCGTCGGACCGAACGCCGTCCGCACCCACCATGCGAGCGCGTGGCGCGTGTTCCTGGGTCAGGTGCGCAGTCCCCTGCTCCTCCTCCTGCTCGCCGCCGCCGCGGTCTCCGCCTTCGTCGGCGAGGGCGTGGACGCGGCCATCATCGGCATCATCGTCGCGGCCTCGGTCGGTCTCGGGTTCGTGAACGAGTACCGCGCCGACCGGGCCGCCGAGGCGCTGCACTCGCAGGTGCGCCACATCGTCACCGCGCTCAGGGACGGATCGCCGACCGGCGTCGAGATCACGCACCTCGTGCCGGGTGACGTCGTCCTGCTCGGCATCGGGGCGGTGGTCCCCGCCGACATGCGGATCCTGCGCGCGGACGGGCTCGAGTGCGACGAGTCCATCCTCACGGGGGAGGCGGAGCCCGTGAGCAAGGATGTCGCGGCCGACGGCGCGGACGGGACGGCCGACCCATCGTCGCGCGCGATGTTCATGGGGACCGTCGTGCATCGAGGTTCCGCGCGCGCGGTCGTCGTGACGACGGGTCCGCGCACCCGGTTCGGACACATCGCGATGGGGTTGGGGGAGCGCCAGCCGCGCACCGAGTTCCAGGCGGGGCTCGCCCGGTTCTCCGGGCTCCTCGCGAAGGTCGCGCTCGTCCTCAGCGTCGCGATCCTCGCGATCAACCTGCTGCTCGGACGCCCCTGGATCGACGCGATCCTGTTCGCGCTCGCGGTGGCGGTCGGCATCACGCCCCAGCTGCTGCCGGCGGTCGTCTCGACGAGCCTGGCGAGCGGATCCCATCGCCTGGCGGCGCGCAAGGTGCTCGTGAAGCGGCTCGTCTGCATCGAGGACCTCGGCGACATCGACGTCTTGTTCTCGGACAAGACCGGGACCCTCACCGAAGGGCGCGTGAGCTTCGATCGCGCGATCGATCGCGAGGGGGATCCCTCGGATGCCGTGATCGAGCTCGGGCTGCTCTGCAGCGAGGCCGGTGTGAAGGAGGGCGACGGCGCGAGCGGGGATCCCCTCGACCAGGCGTTGCGGGCCGGCGCCGGAGCCGCCCCCTCGGGGACCGACGGTGCGCGCCTCGGGGTCGTGCCCTTCGATCACGACCGGCGCTGCACCTCCGTGCTGGTGGAGCGCCGGGATGGGCGTACCCTGATCACGAAGGGGGCCCCGGAGTCGGTGCTCGCGCGCTGCACGGGAGTGTCCGAGGCCGACCGGCGGACGGTCGATGCCGAGTTCGCGAAGGGCAACCGGGTGGTGGCGGTGGCGACGCGACCCGCGCCCGATCTCTCCACCGTGTCGGCCGACGACGAACGGGACCTGGTGCTCGAGGGGTACCTGATCTTCCTCGATCCCCCGAAGCGCTCCGCGTCGGCATCGGTCGCGCGGCTCCGCGACCTGGGCGTGGCGGTGAAGATCGTGACGGGCGACAACCCGGTGGTCGCCACGACCGTGTGTCGCGAGCTCGCGATCCCCGTCGACGGGGTGCTCACCGGCCCCGAGATCGAGGCCCTCGACGACGACGCGCTCCTCGCCGCCGTGACCGGGGTCTCGATCTTCGCGCGCGTGAGCCCGGAACAGAAGGCCAGGATCCTCCGAGCTCAGCGCTCGGCCGGCTCCGCGGTGGCGTTCCTCGGCGACGGTGTGAACGACGCCCTCGCCTTACACCACGCCGACGTCGGGATCTCGGTCGATTCGGCCGTCGACGTCGCCAAAGACGCGGCGGACATCATCCTGCTGGAGCACGATCTCGACGTGCTCGCCGATGGCGTGGTGGAAGGCCGGCGCACCTTCGCGAACACGATCAAGTACGTGCGGATGGGGACGTCCTCGAACTTCGGAAACATGTTCAGCGTCACCGTCGCCTCGGCGTTCCTGCCCTTCCTGCCGATGCTCCCGTTCCAGATCCTGCTCAACAACCTGCTGTACGACACGAGCCAGCTCGCGATCCCGACCGACCATGTCGATGCGGAGCAGCTCCTGCGACCGTCGCACTGGGACGTGGCCGAGATCCGGCGCTTCATGCTGCGGTTCGGTCCGATCAGCTCGGCCTTCGATATCGCGTCGTTCGCGGTGCTGCTGTGGGTCTTCCACGCGACGGCGCCGGCGTTCCGCGCGGGATGGTTCATCGAGTCGATCGCCACGCAGACGCTGGTGGTGTTCGTGATCCGCACCCTGCGCGTGCCGTTCCTGCGGAGCCGCCCCTCACGCACGCTCGCGGTCTCGGTGTTCGCCGTCGTCGTGGTGGGCATCGCGATCCCGCTCTCGCCGATAGCCTCCACCCTGGGCTTCGCGACCCCCCCGCTCGGCTTCATGGTGTTGATGGTGCCCTTCGTCGCGGTGTACCTGGCGGTGGTGGACGTCGCCAAGCTCTTCTTCTTCCGCGAGGTGACGCCGGCGCCCCGCAAGCTGCGGCGTGCCCGGCCCCATCGGATCCATCGCATCGCCGCCCGTTGGAGTCACCACGAGCCGTTGCCCGCCGTCCGGTCGTCGGCCGCCTAGGAGCCCGCGCCGCCTCCGCCCTCGCCGGCCTCCTTCACGGCGCGCAGCACCGTGTCGCCGATCTCCGCGGGGTTGCGCACCACGCGGTGGCCGTGGGACTCGATCGCGTCGAGCTTGGCCGTCGCCGTGTCCGCTTCGCCGCTGATCACGGCGCCCGCGTGGCCCATCCGTCGGCCGCGCGGCGCCGAGACGCCGGCGATGAACGCCACGAGCGGCTTCGTCATGTACTGCGCGGCCCAGGCGGCGGCCTCGACCTCCTGTTGCCCGCCGATCTCCCCGATCATCACCACCACGTCGGTCTCGTCGTCGTTCTCGAAGGCCTGCATCACCGTCTTGAAGTCGGTCCCGTTGACGGGGTCGCCACCGATGCCCACGCACGTCGACTGCCCGAGCCCGAGCGCGGTCATCTGCGACACCGCCTCGTAGTTGAGGGTGCCGGAGCGGCTCACGACCCCCACCCGACCCTTCAGGTAGATGTGGCTCGGCATGATCCCGACCTTGCACGCGCCCGGCGTGATGATGCCCGGGGAGTTGGGGCCGATGATCCGGGTGGAGCGCCCGGCCAGGTAGCGCTTCGTGCGCACCATGTCCTGCACGGGCACGCCGTCGGCGATGATCACCGCCACCTCCACGCCGGCGTCGACCGCCTCCAGCAGCGAGTCGGTCGCCACCTGCGGTGGGGTGAAGATGCCGCTCACCGTCGCGCCGGTCTCCTCGACGGCCTCCTCCACGCTGTTGAAGACGGGCAGGCCGAGGTGCGTGGCGCCGCCCTTGCCGGGCGTGACGCCCCCGACCACCTGGGTCCCGAACGCCATCGCCTCCTCCGCGTGGAAGGTGGCGTGCTGACCGGTGAATCCCTGGAAGATGACCCGCGAGTCCTCGTCCACGAACACGCTCACGCGGGCACCTCCTGGGTATCGCCGACGGCCGCGACCGCCTTGGAGGCCGCGTCGTCGAGATCTTCGGCCTGGATCAGCGTCAGCCCGCTCTCGCCGAGGATCCGGCGGCCCTCCTCCACGTTGGTCCCGGCGAGGCGCACGATCACCGGCACGCGGATCTCCTGGTCCCGCGTGGCCTGCACCACACCCTGCGCGATCCAGTCGCACCGGTTGATGCCCGCGAAGATGTTCACGAGGATCGCGCGGACGTTGGGGTCCTTCAACACGATGCGGAAGGCGTTCGCGATCTTCTCGGGGCTCGCGCCGCCCCCGACGTCCAGGAAGTTCGCGGGTCGGCCGCCGTGGTGCACGATCGCATCCATCGTCCCCATCGCGAGGCCGGCGCCGTTCACGATGCAGCCCACCGACCCGTCGAGCGCGATGTAGTTCAGGCCGTGGCCGGTGGCCTCGACCTCCTTCGGGTCCTCCTCGTCGAAGTCGCGCAGCTCCACCACGCGGCCCTGCCGGAAGAGCGCGTTGTCGTCGAAGCTCATCTTGCAGTCGAGCGCGACGAGCTCGCCGTCCTCGGTCTCGATGAACGGGTTGATCTCGAGGAGCAAGCAGTCCTTGTCGCGGAAGAGGCGGTAGATGCGCCGCAGCAGGCGGGTGACCGACGTGGTGCGGTTGCCCAGGCCGATCGCGGTCGCGACCTTCCGGCATTGGAAGTCGAGGAGCCCTACCCCGGGGTCGACGTATTCCTTGTGGATCGCATCGGGATGTGCGGCCGCGACCTCTTCGATGTCCACGCCGCCCTCGGCGCTCGCGATGACGACGATGCGTTGGGAGTCGCGATCCACGACGAGCGAGAGGTAGAACTCGCGCTCGATCCGCGCCGCGCGTTCCACCAGGAGGCGACTCACGACCTGTCCGCGGCTGCCCGTCTGTTCCGTCACGAGCGTCGAGCCGAGCATCCGATCGGCGATCTCGGCCGTTCCGGCGGGCGTGCTCGCGATCTTCACCCCGCCGGCCTTCCCTCGGCCTCCCGCGTGGATCTGGGCCTTCACCACCCAGTGGCTGCCGCCGAGCTCCTCGGCGACGCGCGCCGCGGCACGCGACGTGTAGATCACCTCGCCCCGGGGCGTCGGCACGCGGTAGGAGCGCAGCAGCTCCTTCGCCTGGTACTCGTGGATGTTCATCGGTCACCTCCGCGGGTCTCGATCTGCTCGACCTGTCGGATCAGGTTCTCTGCCATGCGGATCGACGCGGCGTCGATCAGCCGCCCGTCGAGCGAGACGGCCCCCTCGCCCTCCTTCGCGGCGTCCTCCATGGCTTGGAGGATCCGTCGGGCGCGCTCCACCTCGAAGGGCGCGGGGGAGAAGACCTCGTTCGCGAGTCTGATCTGGGAAGGGTGGATCGCCCACTTGCCCTCGCATCCCAGTGCGGCGGCGCGCCGTGCCGCGCTGCGGTACCCGTCGGCGTCGTTGAAGTCGCCGAAGGGGCCGTCGATCGGACGGAGGCCCTCGGCGCGGCAGGCCGCCACCATCCGAGAGATGCCGAAGTGCCACTGGTCGCCCCAGTGGGTGTCGCGCGCGCCGGTCGCGGGGTCGGGGTCGGTCAGCACGGCGTAGTCGGGATTGGCGCCGCCGATGTTCGTCGTGCGCGCCCGCACGCTCGCCGCATAGTCGGCCACCCCGAAGACCATCGCCTCGAGCCGGTCGGGGCGCGCGCGGCTGATCGCCTCGACGTGCGCCATGCCGGCGGCCGTCTCGATGAGGATGTGGATCCCGATCCGCCCGGGCTCCCAGCCGTTGCGTTGCTCGATCTGGTCGAGCAGCGTGCCCACGAACGCCACGTCGCTGGGCGCGCCCACCTTGGGCACGAGCACCGTGTCCAGCACGTGCCCGCGCGCCTCCACCACGTCGACGACGTCGCGGTAGCACCAGTGGGTGTCGAGCCCGTTCACACGCACGCTGACGGCGGTCGAGGACCAGTCGTGCGTCCCCAACGCCTCGATCACGTTGGCCCGCGCACGCTCCTTGTCGTCGGGCGCGACGGCGTCCTCGAGGTCGAGGAACACGACGTCGGCTCCGAGGGCGGCGGCCTTCTCCATCGCACGCACGTTGGTGCCGGGGACGGCGAGCTCACTGCGATGCAGCCGGTCCTTGCGCGACATGGCGCTACCGGGGCAGCACGGCGTCGAACGCGGCGAGCACGCGGTCGGCGGTCTCGCGGTGCGCGTTCACGCCCATCAGCCCCACGCGCCAGATCGGCGGCGCCTTGGGTCCCAGCCCGCCGCCGACCTCGATGCCGTGCTCGCGGAGGATCCGGGTCTGGATCTCCTTGCCGTCCACGCCCTCCGGCACCTTCACCGCGGTGAGCTCCACGAGCTGATGGTCGGGATCGGCCAGCAGCTCGAAGCCACGGCCACGGATCTCGTCCTGGAAGTACCGGCCGGCGTCCGCGTTGCGCGCCCACCGCGCCTCGAGCCCTTCCTCGAGCGCGAGGCGCACGCCCGTGTACAGCGCGTAGTACTGGAGGATCGGCATCGTGTGGTGGTACGTGATGGGCCGGTCGATCCAGTACTTCGAGAGTTCCTCGAAGTCGTAGTAGTAGGGGACGGCGCCCGCGTGCCGGCGCATCGCCTCGACGGCGCGGTCGCTGATCGTCACGGGCGCGAGCCCGGGCGGGCACCCCAGGGCCTTCTGCGAGCAGGAGTAGGCGTAGTCGAGTCCCCAGGCATCGGCCTCCACCGCCTGGCCGCCCAGCGAGGTCACGCAGTCCGCGTAGAGGAGCGCCTCGGACCCTGCGGCGCGCATCGCCTCGGCGAGCTCCTGCAGCGGGAACTCGGCGCCCGTGGACGTCTCGGCGTGGACGACGCTCACGATCTTGGTGCCGGGGTTGGCCGCGAGCGCCTCCATGATCGCGTCCACGGAGACGATCCGGCCGAAGTCCGCGGTGAGCTCGGTCACGTTCGCGCCCACCCGGTGGGCGAAGTCGTTCAGGCGGGATCCGAAGAACCCCCAGTGGCAGCTGATCACCCCGTCGCCCGGTTCGACGAGGTTCATGAACCCTGCCTCCATCGCCGAGGTGCCCGAGGAGGAGAGCGAGATCGTCAGTCCTTGCTCGCCGCGGCGCCAGAGCGCCCGCAGCCCGGCGACGAGGTCCACGAGGAGATCCCAGAAGTCGGGGTCGAGGTGCCCGTTCATCGGGAGAGCCATCGCCTCGAGCACCTTCGCGTGGACGTTGGAGGGGCCGGGACCGCAGAGCAGCCTGTCGCCCGGATCCAATGCCGGGATCGTCGTGACCTGTCCTTCCACCATGGCGCCCTCCCTCATGTGCCGGCTCCGCAGGCTGGAGACGGGGATTGAACGGCCATTCAAACGAGGCGCTGAGTATGGCACAGGTCCGTGCCCGGACGGAAGTCGGGCCCCTGACCTGCGGACATGCGCGCTAGCCCGTGTTCTGCAGACCCGCGGCCACGCCGCTGATCGTGGCGTGCACCAGACGGTCCGCGGCCGCCCCGCGGGGCTCGTTCAGGAAGCGCAGCTGCAGGAAGGAGAGGGCGTCCACGTACGGGTTGCGGAGCTCGATCGCGCGCTGCAGCTCCGGTTTGCAGTCGAGGAGCCGCCCGTGCCCGGTCACCGCGAGCACCAGGTCGCAGGTGCGCGCGAACTCATCGCGGATCGCCTGCGCCAGGTCGTCGCGCTCCCCACGCGCGAGGTACGCCTCGGCGATGTCCGCGTCCGCCTTCGCGAGCGAGAGCTCCGCGTTCTCGATCAGCGCGGTGAAGAAGGGCCAGTCGCGGAACATCCCGCGCAACCGGCCGGACCCTCCCGGGTCGGCCGCGACCGCGGCCAGCCCCGTCCCCAGCCCGAACCATCCCGGCAGGTTCACGCGGCTCTGCGCCCAGGCGAACACCCAAGGGATCGCGCGCAGGTCGTCGAGGTCGTTGGCGTCGTCGGCCGACCGCGCGACGGGCCGCGATCCGATGGGCAGCGCGGCGAGCCCGTCGATCGGGGTGACCCGCCGGAAGAACGCGACGAAGCCGGGGGTCTGCACCAGCTCGGTGTACGCCGCCTCGGACGCCTCCGCCATCGCGTCGATGTCGGCGCTGAAGGGGGAGGCCGGATCATCGACCGCCCCCTCCCGGTCGACGCGGAGCACCGCGTTCGTGAGCTGCTCGAGGTGGCGCTCGGCGATCGCGGCGTTGCCGTACCGGGCGAAGGCCACCTCGCCCTGCTCCGTGACCTGGAAACGGCCCCGCACCGACCCGGGAGGTTGGCCCAGGATCGCGCGGTTGGTGGGCCCGCCGCCGCGCCCGAGCGCGCCGCCGCGCCCGTGGAAGATCGTGAGCGCCAGGCCGCGTGCACGCGCCCAGGCGGCGAGCGCCGCCTGGGCCCGGTACAGCTCGAGGTTGGCGGCGAGCATGCCGACCTCCTTGGCCGAGTCGGAGTAGCCGACCATCACGTCGAGGACGTCCCCGTGCCGCGCCACGCGCCTCCGTACCCCCGGCATCGCGAGCCACCCGTCGAGGATCCGCGGCGCCGTCGCGAGCTCGTGGCGCGTCTCGAACAGAGGCACCGCGCGCACCTCCGGCGGGATGTCCGGCGCGGCGAGACGCGCCAGACGATGCACGGCCTCGAGATCGTCGGGGCTGCGGGTGAAGCTCACGATCACGCGGTGACAGGCGCGCCACCCGAACCGATCCTGGATCCGACGGATCGCGCGGAACGTGGCGGCCACCTCAGCCGAGGCGGCCGAGACGACGCCGTCGCCGCGGAGCTCCTCCACGGCCATGCGCAGCACTTCGGCGTGCTGCCGGACGTCCATGGAAGCGAGATGGAACCCGAAGGTCTCCGCCTGCCAGCGCAGGTGTTGCACCTCGCCCCACGCGAGCGCCGCAGCGCCGCCTTCGTCCAGCGACCGCTGCAGGACGTCGAGATCGGCGACGAGTTCGTCCGGGTTCGAGAACCCCGACGGTGCCCCGGCCCGCGTCGCCGCTAGGCGATGGGCCGTCAGCCCGAGCTTGCGACGATGCGGCGCATCCGGGAGCTTCCGCTCGAGCTCGGCGGCCACGTCCGGCAGCCGGGCCGCGTCGCGCCGCAACGCCGCCCGCAGGGTCCGGCTCGGCGGCACGTCGCGATCGGAGACCGAGAGCGTGCGGGCGATGCGCCGGGCCGCGGTCTCCAGCCCGCGCAGGACGTGGTCCGACGCGATCGCGACCGCGGCCTCCGTGATCACGGCGGTGACCGAGGGATTGCCGTCGCGGTCCCCGCCCACCCAGGTGCCCCACCGCAGGAACGGCTGGAAGGCGGGGCGGCGCCGGCCCGCACCGTCGGGGTCGAGCGTGCGATCCACCTCCCGGTAGACGAGGGGCAGCGTCGTGAACAGGGTGTGGTCGAAGAGGGCGAGGACCGCCCGCACCTCGTCGAGCGGCTCCGGTCGATGGCGACGGATCGGATCGGTGAGCCACAGCCCGGTGATCTCCTCCGAGAGCCTCCTGTCGATCTCGTGCTCCTCGGCGCGGTCGAGCTCCGCCCGGTCGCGTGCGGCCAGCAGATCCCCGATCCGCCAGAGGTGCTCGACGACGGCACGACGCTTCGCCTCGGTAGGATGTGCGGTGAGGACGGGTGTGATCAGGAGTCCATCGAAGGCGTCCGGCGTCAGGTCTCTCAGGGCTGCGAGCGAGTCCTCCAACGGGCGCGACCCCCTGCTGCGTGATCGCAGGGTGCGCACCCGATGCCGTTCCTCGGCCACGTTCACCAGCTGGAAGTAGGCGGTGAACGCCCTGATCACCTCCTCGGCACGTTGCCGGCCGAACGCATCCACGACCGCGATCACGCGTCGCCGACCGGCCGCCGAGGGCCGTTGCCGGAGCCCGATGGCGGCCTTCCGGAGTCGTTCGACGTCTCCGAGCAGGTCGGCTCCGCCGTGTGCCGCGACGGCGTCGCCGAGCAGCGTCGTGAGCAGGCGGACGTCGCGGCGCAGCGGATCGGGTAGCGGCCGCTCCCGGCGGCCCGTCGGTTCGGCCGCGCGTGCGGTCACGCCTGGTCACCCCCTGAACGCGTCTGGGTTCAACAGCGTAGGCGGCCTGATGCCTTCGAGCGCCGCGAACACGTTCTCCACGGCGAGGGCGCCCATCGCGTTGCGGGTGTCGACGGTGGCCGATCCGAGATGCGGGATCACGACGGCGTTCTCGAGCGCGAGCAGCCGCGGCTCCACCTCCGGCTCTCGCTCGAACACGTCGAGGCCGGCCGCGAAGATCTCGCCGGCCGTGAGCGCATCGGCCAGGGCCGCCTCGTCGACGACGGGGCCTCGCGAGGTGTTCACCAGCACAGCGGTCGGCTTCATCTTCGCGAAGGCCTCGGCGTCGAACAGATGGCGGGTCTCCTCGGTGAGGTTCGTGTGGATCGAGACGAAGTCGGCCTCGGCCAGGAGCTCGTCGAACTCCCGGCGCTCCGCCCCGGTCTCGGCCTCGACGTCCGGCGGGAGTCGGAACGCGTCCGCGTAGAGCACCTTCATGCCGAACCCCTTCGCGCGGCGCGCCACGGCCTGACCGATCCTGCCGAAACCCACGACGCCGATCGTCTTGTGGTGCACGTCCTGCCCCAGCATCATCAGCGGGCCCCAGATCCACGGCTTCCGATCGCGCAGGAGCCGCTCGCCCTCGCCGAGGCGCCGTGCGGCCGCCATCAGCAACGCGAAGGCCGTGTCCGCGGTGGTCTCCGTGAGCACGTCGGGCGTGTTCGTCGCCAACACGCCCGCGGCCGTGCACGCCGCGACGTCGATGTTGTCGAAGCCCACGGCGTGGTTCGCGACGAGCTTGAGCTGCGGCCCTGCTGCGCTCAGGAACTCGGCGTCCACCCGCTCGGTGAGCATCGTGATGATCGCATCCCGGCCCCGCACGACCTCCAGGAGTTCGGCGCGCGGGATGCCGAACTCGTTCTCGTGCACGGTGACGTCGCAGCGCTCCCGGAGCTGCGCGAGGGGCCCGTCCATGATGGGGCGGGTGACCAGGACGTCGGCTCGTTCGCTCATCGTGGTTCTCCTCGCATGCGGATCGGAAGCACGGAGTATGCGCGACCGAGACCTTCGGGTGGTAGCCGCGCCTGGGACGGCGATCCTGTGCGAGCATCGAGCGATGGCCCCCTTCGCGCTTCACACGCAACGCCTCACGCTTCGGCCTCTGCATCGCGACGACGCGGAGGCCTTGAACGCGATCCAAGCCGATCCCGAACACATGCGCCTGTGGCCGCACCCGTTCTCGATGGAGGAGACGGTCGCGTGGATCGAGGGGATGCAGGACCGCTACGCGCGCGACGGCTTCGCCCTGTGGGCGGTGGAGGACGCGTCGACCGGGGCGTTCCTCGGCAACGTGGGCCCGTGCGTGCAGCACGTGGACGGCGTGGACGAGGTCGAACTCGGCTGGTCGATCACCCCGACCCGGGCGCGGCAGGGGATCGCCACCGAGGCCGCCGCGGCCTCACGCGACTGGGTCTTCGCGACGCTCGACGTCGACCACGTGATCTCGCTGATCCTGCCGGAGAACGCCCCGTCACGCGGCGTCGCCGAGCACCTCGGCATGACGGTGTGGAAAGACGTGGTGTGGGGCAGCCTCGATCCGCGGCGCCATCACGTGTACCGGTTGGACCGACCTCCGGCGTGAGGAAGATGGCTATGCGGTGACGTCGATCCGTTCGATCACGACGTCGTCGGTCGGACGGTCCTGCGCCCCCGTCTGCACGCGCGAGATCGCCTCCACGACGTCGTAGCCCTCCGTCACCTGGCCGAAGATCGTGTGTCGCCCGTTCAGGTGCGGCGTCTCCGTCACCGTGACGAAGAACTGCGACCCGTTCGTGCCCGGGCCTGCGTTCGCCATCGCGAGGCGCCCGACCTGGTTGAACGTGGGGCCATCGGGCGGGCATTCGTCCTCGAACTGGTAGCCGGGGCCGCCCGTGCCGGTCCCGGTCGGGTCGCCTCCCTGGATCATGAAGCCGTCGATCACGCGGTGGAAGATCGTGCCGGGATACAGGGGCTCGCTCTTCGACTGCCCGTCGCGCGGGTCGCGCCACTCTCCGGCCCCGGTGGCCAGGTCCACGAAGTTCTGCACGGTCTTGGGTGCGTGCTCCGGCATCAGCTGCACGGTGAACGCGCCCTTGTTGGTCACGAAGGTGGCGGTGGTCACGACGGGGTCCTTCCTCTGGACGACGGAGGTCCCGAGTCTACCGGCCCCGCGTGCACGGCCTCACCGCAGCGGCTTGCCCGCGCGTACGACGGCGCCGAGCCACGACCCCGCCGCCAGGGACGTCAGGATCGCGAGCAGCACCAGGCAGGCGTAGAGGTTCTGGTCGATGATCCCGGCTCCCAGGGCAACCGAGGCCAACACGATGCCCGGCCCCCCCCGCGCGTTCAGCGCGGCCGCCAGGTTGCGCGACCCGGCCGCCGACTCGCCGGCGAGCCGCGCGCCCACCCAGACGCTCGCGTACTTCGCCGCGCACGCCACGGTGAAGAACAGGACGAAGAAGAGGGGGCTGAAGGAGCGCACGAGATCGAGCCGCAACCCCACCATCGCGAAGTACAGCGGGATGAAGAAGGCGAAGGAGAACGTGCGGATCGTCTCGCGGGCCTCGACCACGCGTTCCCCCGAGGAGGCGCCCACCACGATCCCGGCCACGAACGCGCCGAACAGCGGCACGACGCCCAGCAGGACCGCGATCACGGTGAGCCCCAGCATGAAGACCAGCTGGAACCCGATCTGGCTCCCCCTGCGCACGAGGTTGAACCGGAACCGGAGCGCGCGTCGGTACAGGGGCGGTCCGAGCCATAGCGCCAAGCCGAGGAACGCGAGCGTGGCCACGACGTGGAACACCACGCTCGCGGTGGACCCGGGGCGGATACCGAGCATCGCGGGCACGCCGATCTGATCTCCGGAGCTCGCGGCCACCAGGCCGAGGGCGATCGCGAGCACGACGTAGACGAGCACGTCCTCGAGGACGGCCACCGCCAGCACGATGCGGGCGAACGCCGTCTCGAGGATCCCGAGGTCGAACATGATCCGGGAGATCACCGGGATGCTCGTGACCGCGATCGCCAACACGAAGACCAGCACGAAGGCCGTGTGGTTGTCGGCCGTCCCGAGCCCGTAGCCGGAGGGCAGGAGCGCCGCGAAG
>CAWEPI010000012.1:0-3960 GCA_963810945.1 uncultured Actinomycetes bacterium | reverse complement strand
TTCAGGCAGTGGTGGGCACCGAAGTCGTTTCCCATCTCGCTGCTTTCCTGCGAGACGGATGTTCGTGTCGGGGGCAGGTACCGTTTGGTGTTCGGTTACGAGGGCTCGACCATGGAGTTCTTCGGTCGGTACCTCGAAGTGGCACCGCACTCTCGCCTGGTCTGGACCAACGACGAAGGGGATGACGGTGGGACGGTCACCACGGTGACTTTCGAGGATACGGGCGGCAAGACGCTGTTGGTCGTGCACGATCTCTATCCCTCGAAGGAAGCTCTCGACGGTGCGATCGCATCCGGGTCGACGTCCGGGATGCCCGAGGCGCTCGAGCAACTGGACGAGCTTCTCGTCACCCTGGGCGCGGGCGAGGGACGGTCATGACGTCGTCGTTATCTCGCGCCTAACACCTGTCGGGCGCACCATTGCATCCTCGGTGAGCGCTAGAGTGCGTGCAGGCATCGGGCATGCGGCGAACCCGGACGATCTCGGACCCGCCTTCACGATGCGATCGCTACCGAGGGACCGTCATGGCCGTGCGGGTCGACCTGAACATCTCGCTCGACGGCTTCGCGACGACGACGGACCAGACGCCCGATGACCCGATGGGCCAGGACTGGGGGCGTCTCGTCGCCGCCTACATCGCGACCCGCACGTTCCGGGCCCGCGTGCTGCACGACACGACCGGTGAAGGCACCACCGGTATCGACGACCAGTACGCAGACCAGTACTTCGCCGAGATCGGTGCGGAGATCATGGGCGCAGGCATGTTCGGGCTGCATGCCTATCCGGACGATCCCGATTGGCGCGGCTGGTGGGGCGACGAGCCGCCGTTCCGGGTCCCGGTGTTCGTGCTCACCCACACGCAGCGTCCGTCCATCGGGATGGCAGGCGGAACCACCTTCCATTTCCTCTCCGCGACCCCCGATGAGGCGCTGGAACGGGCGCTCGACGCCGCGGACGGCAAGGACGTGCGGGTCGGCGGTGGCGCCACCGTCGCCCGTGAGTTTCTCAAGGCCGGACTCGTCGACCAACTCCACCTCGCCATCGCACCGATCCTGCTCGGACGCGGCATCCGACTCTGGGACGATCTACGGGGGCTCGAGTCCGGATATGCGGTGAAGACGGAGGCTGCGCCGAGCGGCACCATTCACCTCACGTTCCGACGCTGAGGGGCTCGTCCGCGTCCCCGGACGGGTCGAGCGGCGGCGACGAAGGCGGCTAGGACGTCGACCTGTCTGGGGGTGCGAGTTCGCGGTGGCTCGCCGCCTCCTCTGCCGCGCTGGCGGGCTCCGGCATCCGCCGAGCGAGGTTCCACACCAGCCGTGCGGTCGTCGTCGCCCCCACCTGTAACGCGCGTGCCAAGTGGTGCTTCACGGTCGAGTGCGACAGGCCGAGGCGATGGGCGGCAGCTTTCTCGGATCCGGCAGCTAGCACCGCCCCGTCCACTCCGACCTCACGGTCGGTGGCGCGTCCGGCGGGGCGGCGGGACGACCGTCGCGTCATGCGCTGCGGACCAGCTCGAGGAGCGCCGGAGGCTCGGCGAGGCGCATCGTGATCGGAAGGTCGCTGGTGGCGGGGCTATCCCTCTCGCCCCGACCAGAACATCCACTCTACGGGTTCGTACTCGCATGTAGTTCGGATAGGGATTGGGCGGCCGAGTGATGTCGCACTGACCTACCTCGATGTCCCGGTTGGAGCTAGTAACGAGGCTCGCCTCCGCGTGATTCCGCGTCAGCCACCTGACTTCGGCTCGCGAGTCAGCCTGGGTGCCCGCTTTGTCGCCTAGATCCCCGTCTGGGCCAGCACCCGACCTTCGCTGATCGCTTGCACCAGGGCTGCGTGGTCGCGTTCGTTTTGGTCGGCGTAGGCGACCGCGAAGTCCGACGAGGGCCTCGTCGAACTCGGACGTCTTCCCGAGGTAGCCGGCGATGAGGGCCGGGTCTCCGGTCCGGGCGTGGGCATGGGCGAGCACCCGACCACAGACTTCCGCGTACTGGGAGAGCCTGCTCCGGTTCATCGCGGTGAGGTCCGCCGACACCTTCATGTCCCGCAGCTGGCGCACGTAGAACTGACGCCCGCATCTCCCGACACCCAACCGAGAAGCGGGTCGCCCGCCGTCTGGAGGAGGCGCTGGCCCACGACGACGCGCTCGCCGGTCTCGGGAAGGGATCGGTGATCGAGACGTGCGGCTCGAGCACCGACGCGACCGCCATCTTCACCTGGAGGAACAGCGGGTCACCGTCTGCGCTCAGGAACAAGCCGACATAGGCGGGCATCCCGACGCTGCCGACGCCCACCACCTTGCGGGCGAAATCGATCAGCTCGTAGCGGTCGAGCAGCAGCCGGAGCTCGGGCGCAGCCCGGTCTTGTATGCCTCGAACCCTGGTCGGACCTCCGCCAGTTCCTGCTGCGTCGGTGATTCGCACGACGAGCGGCGGACTTCTCCTTCAGCTCCCGCTTGCCGCCGACGAGGGTCGTGAGCTTCGGGAACGCCCCAGCGCTTGTCCGCGTGAGCGCCTCGGCGGCGAGCTTGTCGATGCGTCGCTTCGAGACGCCCCACGGCTGCATCAGCTCGGGCACCGGGACGACGGACTTCCAGCGGCCCATCACACCCGTGTCGGCGAGGCACCGCATCGCCTGTCGGTACCCGGCCGCGGCGGCCCGGGCGGCACCGCTGCGCCGGCCGCCCGGCGCCGATCTCGCGGGCGGCGAGAACCGCGCTTGCCACGAGCCGCTTGACGTCCCACTCCCACGGCGCCGGGTAGGTCTCGTCGAAGTCGTTCACGTCGAACACGAGCGTCCCCTGGTCGGTGCCGAAGGCCCCGAAGTTGTCCAGGTGCGCATCACCGCAGGCCTGGGCGAGCCAGCCGGTCGTGGGGGTCCTGGCCAGGTCGTCCGCCATCACGATCGCGGCCCCGCGGTAGAAGGAGAAGGGCGATGCCGCCATCCGCCCGAAACGTATCGGCACAAGGCTCGCGATCCGCACGTCGTCCTGGCCCTGGAGCAGGGCCACGGGATCCGGGCGGCCGACGGCGGGCTCGAACTCCGCGTGCGAGCCCAGCGGCACGTCCTGTCGCCTCGCTCGGCCGGCTGAACGTCGATCGCGGCTGCTCTCATGTGCCGAACGTCGTGATTGCTCGAGCAGGGACGATGCCTGAATGGCCGCTCGTTTCGGGTTTGACGCCCCTCGCGCGGCCTTGCTGCCTGCGGGTCTCGTGGTCATCTGTGAGTTCCAGTCATCAGCGTGAAGACCTTCTCCAGGGCCTCGGGGCCGCCCATCCCCTCGAGGTCGGCGAGGCGAACAGTCCGAAGTCGCTGAGGGGGGCACGGGCACCGCTTGGGGCCGTCCGGCCCACCGCAGACCGTTCGCTCGGAGGGACCCCGCGTCGAGCCGTCCAGGTGGCGCCTTGGGCCGCGAGATCCGCCTGCCACGCGGCGTCGAACGCGGTAGGGGCCTCGTGGCCCGGAGTCGTTCTGTGCGACCGTCGCACCGGTCGTGTTGGTTCAGTCAATGGGGATGTCCTCGGATCGAAGCCGACAGGAAGTACCGCCTCCATTTCAGTGCTTTCGCGACGGCCGGAGCATCCTCCCGTTCGGAGGACACACTCGATCTGGCCGATCGTCATCAGCGCTCACTCGATGCCGCCTTCCTCCGATGGGGAGGATGTAACCGGCCCGTGACACGGCCTACGGTGCGAACGTCCGGGTGGCCTCGCATGCGGTCGACGTGCCCGGACGGTCGTCGCAAGCGCAACCACGCATCCCTTGCGCACGAGAAACGGTCCGCCACAGGGCGACCGATGCGTCGACCGCGAGGAGCCGAGGTATCGATGTGACCGGACCAGGCACGACCGAGACGACGTCGACGTACGGTGTGCTCGCCGAGGGCGCCGTCGCTGCCCAAGGGCGACCACGCGCTCATCGTCGCCCGTTTCGCGGACCCGACGCTGGCGATGGGTGCCT
>CAWEPI010000011.1:0-7457 GCA_963810945.1 uncultured Actinomycetes bacterium | reverse complement strand
CGTCGGACCGATCCCACGGGATCGAGGGGTGGTGCAGCGCCAGCCCTCGAACCCCGCCGCACGAGCAGGGTGCTACCGGCCTCGTATTCGTCGTTGTGGGGCGGGCCTTCCAGCCGGGCAGCCTGCATAGGCCGATCCGCCGTCGTTCATCCAGGCCCCGCCCTCACGGCGGAACCGCTTGCGCCCCCCGCCACGACATCCCGAGAGCGGATCCGTCCACGCGTAGGTGAAGCTCGCATGTCGGTCCGTGCTCCGCACGGGCGACAGCACCCAGTAGTCGCCGGCGTGCGGCCACATCCGGTGGACCCATCGGATCTCCACCGGCACACCTGCGTCGATGGCGTGACGGACCTGGTAGCCGAGGGGGAGGCATCGTCGAGGGCGACGGGGGCGTACACAGATCCGCGCGAGGACCTGGATCGGGGAGTCGGCGTCGACGAACACGGCGTCGTACATCTCCGCCCGCATCTCTGAGGACCCGGACCGCTCGAAGGCTCGGCCGAGGCGGCCGACACCGACACCGCACAAGTAGCGACGAAGGTGAGCGCGATGACCACGCCACGACCCACGTGCCGCACTGTTCCACAGGGCACGGGCGGTGAGCAAGCCGAACGCATCGCGGTCGTGTGACGCCCTCATGACGATCGCGTGCGTTCGGTTCCAACGACATCGCTGCCATGCAACGGTCCTCGTGTCGAGGAGGGTTCCGTGGTGGATGTCGAGATCGTGGGGGCGAGCTTCGCCGGGCTGACTTGCGCCCGGACATGCGCCACTCGCGGCCTGCGTACCGTCGTAAGGGAGCGCAAGCGCGACCCAGGCCACGCGGTGCACACGACCGGGCTCCTCGTGAAGGAGGCGGCCGAGGAGGAGGACCCGCCGCACGGATCGACCCGGCGGATCCACGGCGTTCGCCTCTATGGGCCATCCCTACGGTGGATCGACCTCGACGCGCCCGGCTACTACTTCCTCGCCACTGACACACCAGCGCTCCTGCGCTCGCTCGCGGACCGCGCGATCGAAGCGGGCGCCGAGCTGCGATGCGGTGAGGCCTTCTCCGGGCCGCGCTCGGGCGAAGTCCTCGTCGGCGCGGACGGGCCGCGATCGAGCGTGGCCCGCCTGGCGGGCCTCGGCCGCAACCGCGCGTTCCTCGCGGGCGTCGAGGCCGAGTTCGAGGGCGTCGCGGGCGTTGACGAGCGGCTCCACGTCTTCCTCGACTCGCAACGCGCGCCGGGGTACATCGGATGGGTCGTCCCCGGGGTCGGCCTCACGCAGGTAGGGCTCGCGAGTCGCCTGCCCGCGCGCCCGAACCTCGACCGCTTCATCGCACAGGTTGCCCGCGTCTTCGACTTCGCGAGGGCGCGACGGGTGGGCACGCGTGGCGGCCTGATCCCGGTCGGAGGGACCGTCCACCCGTTCGCGACGCCGGACGTCGTGCTGGTGGGCGACGCCGCGGGGCTCGTGTCACCGCTCACCGCGGGCGGCATCCACACGGCCCTCCGCTCGGGTCGCGCCGCCGGCCTCGCGATCGCGAGCCACCTCCTGGACGGGGGGCCGACGCTCGACGTCGCGCTCCGCGGCGTCTACCCGACCTTCGCGTGGAAGCGCGCGATGCGCTCGGCGCTCGACCTGCGGCCGCCCAACGTGCTCATCGACCGTGCGCTCGAGAGCCCGCGGTTCCGCGCCTTCGCGCGGGCGGTGTTCTTCCATCATCGAGGGTTGATGACAACTGCTGCCTGGCATGACCTGATGGCATCCGTCGGTCCTTGAAGCGTGGTCTGGTTACGTCACCGGAGGATCTCGACGAGGAGCACCCAGGCGTTGGCGATCCCGTCTACGAGGAGGAAGAGGATCCCCACCACGAGCCAGTAGAGACCGCCTCCGGCACCCACCCAGAGCGAGACCCCCGCGACGATGACCGGCAGCGTCGCCATCTGCCCCAGGACGAACTGCCCCACCTGCTGCCCCTTGGTGGGACCGGCGACGTCGCGCGGGCGCCGCACGAACAGGACCAGCGCGAACACCCATCCCGCGACGCCCAGCACGGTGAGCTCGACGGCGAGCACTCGGGTGGTCTGCGGGACGAGGCCGAGGAGGCTGATCACGACCGCCTCCGTCAGCATGGCGATCGTCTCTCCCGCGCGACCCGGCAGCCCGGGAGCCGAGAGGATCTGCGTGAGGTTGATCGAGAGCGCCACGAAGACGAGCCCGGTGAGAGCGGCCGCGGCTCCCGTCCCGGCTACGAAGAAGCTGTCCCATCCGTCGATCGAGTACCCGTGCATCGCTCGGCGATGCTAGCGACTCGCCGGGTTGGGAGGCGATGGAGGGCGTTCGCGACGGTGGCAGCACCTCATCGTCGCACCGCCTCGAAGACCGGCGTCGGGGCGGAGAAGCCCTTGAGCTCGAGGGAGCCGAACGCCCGGAAGCTCAACGCCGACGGTTCCGCGAGCTGGACGACCTCCTCGCTCACGAGGGTCTGGCCCTCGGTGGCGCGCGCGGCGATCCGGGCGGCCAGGTTCACCGTCCGCCCGAAGTAGTCGCCGTCCTGGAAGACGGCGGATCCGGCCGCCACGCCGGCATGGGCCGGAAGCCCCATCGTGGGCGCGCGCTCGACCAGTTCCAGGACGGCCAACGCGGCGTCGCCGGGGTCGCGGAAGTGCAGCATCACCCCGTCGCCGAGCCACTTGACGGGCTCGCCACCCCGAGGACCGGACACCGCGTCCACCATGTGCGCGAGGTCCGCGGCCGCTCGCGCCCCCGCCTCGTCGCCCTGTTCCTCCGTGAGCGCCGTATACCCCGCGAGGTCGACGAAGGCGAAGGCGGGGGGATGCTCGGGCTTTCGGTACAAGCCCAGGTCTTCCAAGACCGTCTCGATGCCCTCCACGGTGTACTCGGTCCACCGACGCTCCTGGTGCCGCCGGTACAGCGTGAGGAGCAGCTCCTCTTGGAGCGGGGTGGATTCGGCGCCGAACCGGTTCGCCTGGTCGACCGCGTCCACGAAGCTCATGCCCTGTTCGAGGAAGGCGCCCACGATGTAGGTGTCGAACAGGGCCACCTCCGATTCCGTGATGCGACGCATCGCATCCTGGAAGACGCGCGACGTACGAACGATGGCTTCGGGATCCACGAGGAGCGACGACAGCTTGGTCAACCGGAAGATGGCCTCGTCGTCCTCACTGATCCGATCGTCCGGAGCCGGACGGCCCGGCCCGTCGCTCGCTCGACGTCGAGCACGAGGTCGAGGGAGAGGTCCAGCCGCTCGGCCAGCTCCCGGTAGGTCGTGGTGGTCTGCGCCGCGAATCGGAAGTGCGGGAGGTCCGCGAAGGCGAACGAAAGCTTGCCGGCCGCGACGGCCTCAGCCAGATCTTCGGGACGCATGCCCGCGCGATCGCAGGAAGCCAGCAACCTCACGCGATACACGTCCGGCTGCGCGAAGGAGCCGTCGTCAGCGGCCGCGACGATCCCGAGCTCCACGAAGTGATCCACCGTCGCCTCGGGGACACCGGCGCGCTCCGCGAGTTCCTCCCTGGATAAGGACATCCAGGAAGCCTAGCGAGACCGCATCGTTCGGGGGCGCCTGATCCTCCCTGCGGGCCTCCGCGCAGCCCGACCATAGGCCCTGGACACGATGAGGCCCTCAGGGAACGATGGCTTGGGAGGTGCCCCGAGATGAAGGCTCGATCCATCATTCCTGTGCTCGTTGTGATGTCGCTCGTCGTGCTGACGCCCGTGGAGGCCGGGGCCACCTCCAGGCGACCCGTGTGGGTGCGTAAGGCGCCGGCGCTTCTCGCATCCGTTGCAGCGACGCCGCTCGGAGGAACGGTCGCGGTGGGGACGGTCACGTTGGATGTGGCGCCCCCGCATGCCTGGTCCGTGCTGTACGTCGCGCGATACACGGCCGGGGGTCGCGAGGTCTGGCACCGACGGTGGGCGCCGAAGAGCCGCAACTCCGCCGTCGCGCGCAACCCCTCGGTAGCCCTTGGGCCGAACGGGAGCATCGTGACAGCCGGCTCTATCGCCGCGCGACGGGCGAGCTGCCCAGGTTGGTTCATCCGAGTCTACAGTCCGAAGGGGAACCTCCGGTGGTTCCGGCATCAGCGATGTGGCACGCCGAACGTGGACGTGAGAGGCGTCACGGTGACGGATCACATGATCGTCGTCGCCGCGAACCACGTGCCCTACGTCTCTCCCGGCCCCCATTTCATCGACGCGTTCCTGATGGAGTTCTCGCTTCGCGGCCGGCTCACCCGGACCTTCGACATCGAGCCCTCGAACCGCGATCGGAACGACTCAGCGGAAGGGGTTGCGGTCGGCCCCTCAGGGACGATCTTCGTCACGGGCTCAGCCGATCTCGGGTCTTGGACTTCCGCCAACCCCGAAGGTCCGAACAGCGACCCCTACGTGATGGCCTTCAGCCCGGCCGGCTCCGTGTTGTGGGAGGCGATGCTCCCGGATCGCGGCACGACGCACCTGGACGGCGGGCTCTCGATCGATCTGGACGCAGGCGTCCTCGCGGCCGTCGCGGACGTTCGGGCCAGAGCGCGGCTGGGCGGCTTCGCCTATCGGGTGGTCCGGTTCTCGACCGCAGGCCGACAGCTGTGGAACAAGACGGTCCCAGCGCGGATCTGGCCGAAGTGGCACCCGAGTTGGGCGGAGGTCGCGGTCGCGCCCACCGGCGCGATCTCGTTGGCGGCCTCCCACGCCGGCAGGCCGTTGCTGCGCACCTTCCGGACGGACGGAACCGTCGCGTGGAGCGCTCGGATCGGATCGGCGATCCCCTCTTCGCACGAGTTCGAACGGCATGATGTCGATGCCGTTTCTGTAGGCGTGTTCGTTGCGGGGTGGATCTACGCGCCCACTGCGAGCTACGGCTACGGCGGGATCTACCGGTACCGGCCGTAGTCGTGCTCGGAGGGCAAGCGAGGTGTTCGCGCTGCAGCCGCTCAGCGCGGCTTCGTGTTCGTCGCTGAGGGACTCGAACCCCCAACCACGTGCCTCGACGGCGGCCTCAGCCACGGCGCGAAGAACGCGACCCGGAGTCGCGTCCGGCGATGAGCCGGAGCTCGGCGCCGCAGCGTTCCGACACGACCCAGTAGGTTTTCAGCGTCGCCTTGCATGGGCGCTCACCTCGAACAGGGCGGCGCGGAGCTCGCACAGGTCCTCAGTCTTCGTCGGTCCGATCCCGCAGACGTAGGATGAGCAGGTGTTCCGCGGTCCGCGCCTCGGGCGTTGCGTCGCCATCGTGGTCGCCTTCACGATCGTCGGCTGTACGTCGTCGGGTCGGGCTACGTCTCCGGCACCACCGAACCCCTCACCGACGACCGCTCCCTCGACAACCTCTCCTACGCCCGCAGAGGTCACCGGCTTCACCGCGCTGTGGTACGAACGTCTCCGGCGACCTGGGACCCAAGAAGGAGTGGCAGCGATCGAGCGTGATCGTCGGCCCGTTCGCCCTCGTGTGGATCCGGCTGTACACCGCTGCTGGTGCCATGAACTTCTCTCAACCGGTCGCCAAGGTGCTGGCGCTCGTCAAGCAAGGGCACCAGGTCGCCTTGTCCGTGCCCAAGGACGAGCGGCGCGACGTCACGCTGATCTACAACCCGAGCGAGGGGACGGCTCTCTGGGATGGGGACCCGGAAGTGACGTTCCAGGCTTGCGACTACGGGAACGCCTCGTGGAGGCGCGCGACACAGTTCAACGGTGGCATCTACGTCACCAAGCCCATGTGCCTCAAGTTGCTCGTCTCCACGCGCGCCGAGCAGAACAAGGCGATCTTCGTTCCGTTCGCACTCGGTCGCCCACCTGTTCGTGAGTCGCACCTCATCTGCCCTGAACCCTGCCGAGGCCCATCCCCGTCCCGGGAATCGGTCTTGAGGACGCGGGGAGCGAAGCTCACAATCAGACTGATGGCCGAGCAGCGACCGCCGAGGATCATCTTCGTCACCTGGGCACTCGCGGCCTCCAGCGTCGTCGCGGGCGGAGTCCTGTTCTTCAGGAGCGACGAGAAGGGCGACGTCGTCTTCGTCTTCAGCGCGGTGCTCATGCTCATCCTGCTGCTCGCCGGGTTGTGGGATCGGCGGAGCGAGGAGCTGGCACCCTTCGGGGAGATGAGGGATCGCGGCTGGTAGTGGCGTCCACCGAAGCACTTACCGCGCGTCGTGGACCGGATGATGAGGTACGACCCCGAGGGACACTGGGCCCCCCCGAGTAGCGGATCCACCGCGAGCTCCGTATCCGGGCCGTAGGCTGTTCCTGGTGGGCACTGAGGAACTCGAACCCCCGACTTCCTCCTTGTAAGGGAACGGTATTTCCTCAGCGTTCCTGCAGGTCAGAGGCGATACTCACGCTGCGGTAGCCGCGCCCGTCGTTGATCTCGTTTGCGCAAGTTGGAGCACGTTCGTTTCGATCCGCTCGTTAGTGGCTTTCCCATACGGTTCCCAGATGCGCCCCAGCCGTGGGCTGTAGGTCAGTACCCGGACTACCTAATGACTCGGGTGGGTCGAAGGGATCGCTCCCTACGAACTGAGCGCGGTCGCCTGCTCGAGGAGCGCGTCGGTCTCGGCGAGCGCGGGTGCCGCTTGGAGCCGTTCGAAGATCTCGCGGGCGTGCCGCAGGACGGGTGCGGCCTCCGGTCGCTCGGGACAGCCCGATCAGGCACCGACCTTGGCCGAGGAGCGCGAACGCCTGCTCGGGGACGACCCCGAACCGCTCCCAGCGATCGGCGGCATCGGCGTAGGCGTCGGCTCCTCAGCCCGTTGCGCTCCCGGTCGCGCTTGAGCATCGTTGCCAACATCGTCACGTTCCCCCCCGTACCTAGCGGCGCTGACCCGGGAGGACATAGCCTGAACATCTGGTGCTCTTGGAGGAGGCCGGATGACCGCCGAGGCTGAGCCCACGCTGCTGCGACGTCTCGCGATCGTGGTCTTGGCCTTCGTGGTCCTGCTGGTCCTCGTCGTCGGCGGGCTGGAGCTCTGGAACGGGACGGCCACGACGGACAACCCAACGACCTCCCCTAACCCACCCCCCACTTACGTCGGGGGCGGATAGATCCTGCCGCGGATCCTGTGCGGGTTCAGGGGAGAGGTGGGAAGAACCAACAACCCTGTCCCGAAGGACCCTGCGCATTCAGTAGATCGCGAACGAGATCGCGAACGCGTTCTCCCTTTGACGCATTCAGCAGCGTGGAGCGGTACTACCGGCGAGCCCCTGGCGGTGTCGCCTCTGTGCTCGTGCTGGTGGGAGGTCCCGCTCACGCGATCACTCGGCTCCTGCTGCACCTCCCCTAGCCCATCCCAATCCTCTAACCGACCCCTCAGCACGGGGTCATTCGCCGATTCTCAGCAGTGCATCACTGCCTACGCTGCTCGTGTAGGGAAAGGGAGGATCAGATGATCGCTCAGTCCTTCGGATCACCGAGCGTGCGGGCGGACTTCATCTCATTAGTGGTGATCGCCCTCAGC
>CAWEPI010000010.1:0-10719 GCA_963810945.1 uncultured Actinomycetes bacterium | reverse complement strand
TCGCTCACACGACACGTCTCTTGACGAGTCGCACTAGGCATCGAGAGCAGGATCCGCTCCCGACGTTGGCGCGGTCCTCTGGCGGGCCGTCCCACCTCAGTAAGGGCCTCCGGTACCAGTCCGTCGGCTCCGCACGCCCGACGTGGCTCCGGCGTAAGCCGGGAAGGTCACCGGACCAAGCTCCAGGACGCTGGCCTCCCTGATGGTTCGTTCCGGGATCGCGTCCGGGTTCGCCTCGGACCGGGCGGGGTGGTCGGAGCGCTGCTCCCTCGTGACCGTGAAGCGGAAGCTGGACCCGTAGAGCCCGGCCCGAGAAGGCCCATCCACCGAGCGCGCGCCCCCGCACCTAGGCCGTTGCCGCCGAGACACCCGCCACGCCCTTGCCGGCTAGGTTGTGGGAGTCGGATGCGCGGTGTTGATAGCGTTGGCCGATGAGCGCTCGGCGCGTAATCGTCGATCACGTGCTATTCGTGGTGGCTGACCTGGACGCGAGCCGACGGCTCTATACGGCAGCCCTCGCCCCACTCGGCTACGAAGAGCTTTACGTTCAGGACGACTGTGTCTCCTACGGGACAGAGGGCCTGGACGACTTCACGATCTGCCAGGGGGAGCCCGTGACCACGGCGGCTCATGTTGCGTTCTCCGCCGAGGGTCGGGAGGAGGTAGAGGCGTTCTTCGAGGCCGCGGTATCGAACGGTGCCACGATCCGTGGCGAGCCCGGCGTGTGGACGCAGTACTCCGAGCGGTACTACGCAGCATTCGTGAACGACTTGCATCGGAACAACGTCGAGGGCGTGTGGCACGCGCCTGACCCGGTGATCGACGCGCCTCACCGTCCCGGCGTCCCTTGATCCTCACGGTGTTGGGCCGGGCCAAGAGCCCGCCGACATCCCGACCGGGCTCAACCCCAGCACGCCGATCGACGCCTTTACCGGCTAGGTGGTCGGTGTGTCACTCAGACGACGAACCGACGACGTGGAGGAGGATCGCATCGACGACCTCGTCCAGAGGAGCCGTGGTTTCAACCTCAACATCGGCGATCTCGCGTAGCTGGGGTTCCACCGTCTCCAGATCGTGCAAGACACGTTCCATCTCGTCCTTGCGCTTCCCGAATGGGTTGGTCGTTCTCATCGCCAATCTCTTAACGAGGGTGTCTCTCGGTGCGCTAAGGAGAACGACATGGTCGAACTGAGGAAGGAACTTGACGAGGTTCTCTTCGCAACCGGCCAAGAAGAGGACATCTGCGTCCTCGGTGTTCAACAGGCCCTGGATCGCATCCTCGCGCCAGCGTTGAGTGCCGTCCGGCAGTGGCTCGGTCCATCCGTCGTCCGCATCGATGGCCTTGTAGCGACGTTGGGCGAGCGCCCGCATGACGGCGGACTTTCCTGTTCCTGACATGCCGGTCACCAACACCCGCCTCACGTTTCGATCGTAGTACGGGCTCGTCGCGAATCGGTGTCATAGGCTGGTGCCGCCAGCACCGTCACTGCGCCATCTGCATGCTCGGTCCTCCCGGAGACGATCGAACCCTTACTGCCAGGCACACCTTCGGTCCCACCCAGCGGCCTTGGAGCGATGGCGCTCCGAGATGCGAACCAGCTACCCGGTGGGCATCAGCTGTTACGGTCCTGCGATGGAGGCGTTGGAAGCGGCGTTGGACGCGGAGGCCGAACGCACGGCCTTCTCCGGTGTCGTGCGGGTGGACCGACGTGGCGCAGCAGAACTCGCGAAGGCGTACGGGCTCGCCGATCGCGCCCATGGCGTCCCGAACACGGTCGACACGCGGTTCATGCTGGCGAGCGTCGCCAAAGGCTTCACCGCGCTGGCTGTGATGAGCCTCGTCGCCGACGGCACGCTCCTGCTCTCGACGACCGCACGCTCGGTGCTCGGCGGCGACCTGCCGCTGATCGCCGACGACGTGACCGTCGAGCACCTGCTCGCGCACCGTTCCGGTATCGGCGACTACCTCGACGAGGACGAGAGATCCGATGACATCAACTCCTACACGCTGTCCGTGCCCGTGCACCGGCTCGACACGACCGAGCGGTTCCTCGAGGTGCTCGACGGCTTCCCGACCGTCTCCCGCGTAGACGAGCGGTTCTCCTACAACAACGCTGGTTACGTCGTGCTCGCTCTGATCGCCGAGCGGGCCAGCGGGGTCGGCTACCACGAGCTCGTGCGGCGGCGCGTGACCGAACCGGCCGGGCTCGCCGACACCGGGTTCTGGCGCACGGACGAGCTCCCGGGCGACCACGCGATCGCGTACCTGCACGCCGCCGGACTGCGGTCGAACGCACTCCACCTGCCCGTGCTCGGCACCGGAGACGGCGGCATCTCCTCGACCGCCGCCGATCTCGCCACGTTCTGGCGCGCGCTCTTCGCCGGTCGCGTCGTGCCGGCCGAGCTCGTGGCCGAGATGACCCGCCCGCGCAGCGACTGGCCGGAGGAGAACCGTCGCTACGGGTTGGGGTTCCACGTGCACCGCACGAGCGAGGCCGTGTGGCTCGAGGGCTACGACGCCGGCGTCTCGGTCTGCACCACGCACGACCCGGCGTCGGGCATCACCCATTCCGTGATCGCGAACTGGTCCGACGGCGCCTGGCCGATGCTCTCGGTGCTCGACGAGCACCTGGGCACCGCGTAGAAGCACGCACGGACCCCCTCAGCTGCTTGCGGCAGCGGTTTCGAGGCCAGCGACTCGAGTTCGTCGGCGTGCTCCGGGTGCTCGCATCGGTCGCACCAGCGGGTGGCGCTCACGTCACCACTCATTCCCAACCCGGCACGCGCCCCGCTTGCTCGATCCACCTGCGCATCTCCGGTCCCTGCGCCTCCTCCAGGGTCCTCAGCTTGACGTAGCGGCTACGATCCGTCGTCCCGAGCGGCGGCGGAGGGTCGAAATCCGCGCCGCCGAAGAACGCGACGTTCACGGAGACGGCGAAGGAGGCCATCTCGATGATCCACCCGTGTTCTGGCAAGCCGTAGTACGCCTGCTTCCACTTGATGGCGTATCGCAGCCCCGGGATCGTCTCGCGGATCGAATCCGTCCAGCCACTCGACGATGGGATGCATATCCGGCATCACGCCGCGCCGGATCCAATCCTCGATGTCGGCGTGGCTCTCCGAGGGCACAGGCGGCTTCCGGTCCGCATATGACTTGCGTGACTTCCCCATCACACGTTCTCCTGTGTGGCCTACTTTCAAGGATTGACCTCGGGCGAGGCAACTCGAGGGTGGGCGAGTCGTCCACCAAGTGAGACGGTCGATGATCGGATCCTCGACCTACCCGCCGCACTCGAACAGCAAGAACCTCGTGAAGCCGACGTTCGAGAGCGCCCACGGGCCGCGCGCCGCCCGCACCAGGTCGATTGCCTCCAGGGGCGGATGCCCGAGCTCGATCAGTGCGCGCGCCACCAGCAGCCCCGACCGGTTCAGGCCGGCGGCGCAGTTCACGGCCACCCGGTGCCCGTCGCGGACCAGCCCGGCGATCTCCACCCCGAGCTCGTGGATCCGTGACGGGTCTGGGATCCACGGCACGTCGTCGAGCAAGTAGAAGACATACGGGCGGTCGGCCATGTCGACGCCACGGCTCCAGCCACACACGTCGAACACCGCGTCGAAGCCCTGATCGAACAGCTGCTGCGGCATGAATGTCGTGTCGGCCTGCGCCAGTCCCGGCACGACCTCGTCGACACCGTTCACCGGATAGCCCTCGTCGTCGACGGCTGGGCGACCCCACCACGGGTGCCGGCACGAACCAGCTCATCGTGCCCTCGCGAACGGGTCGGGCGCGGCCGGGTGCGGCACGAGGTCCACCGGGCCGTCGAACGAGTGCCAACAGATCGAGTAGCTGTGCCGGCGCGTCATCGCCACGTCGCCGGGGAGGCATTCGCTTGGCCGGCGGTGAGGACGCCACGCCCAGCGAGCGTCCCCGGCCGCTTGCACGAGACCAGTTCGACCCACCTGCCGTGCGGGACGCCACAGACGATCGCGAAGTCGGGGATCACGGGCGCGTCACGGTCGGGTGGACGCCGGATCGACCGCCAGGGTCGACGGCTCGGTCGACTCCGGGGCAGGCACGACCACCGAGGGCGCGGACGACTCGGCCGCATCGGACGGTTGCGCCGTCACGATGCACGACTGGAAGGAAGAACACACACAGCGATGAACACCGCCCAGCTGAGGACGACCGACACGACGTTGCCGAGCGTCTTGGCCACGCGGACCGGCACGGAGTCTCGCCCGGGTGGCTCCGACCGCGGCGTCGGCGAAGACGCGACGGTCGACGGCGTAGGGCTGACCTGGCGGGCCGGGACCGCGGGTCGCCCCGACCGAGCAGCGATCGTCGCGGGAGGGGCCGGTCGGGTCCGGGGAACCGAGTACGCGACCGGCACTGCGATCCCGCTCGAACAGGCTTCGCACCGAATCGAAGGGCATCAGGTCCACCGCGTATCGGTCGAGCAACGCCGATCGGATCACGGCCGCCGGCGCCATGACGCGGTGTCCCGCGGCGGTCACGATGCCGGCGTGGTCTCGGCATACGGCGACCGCAGGATACGGGCCCGTGCGCACCGGCTCGGCGACCACGAACGCGGGCTGCCCGGCTCCCGAACCCTGCTGGAGGCAGACGACGCACACGAGCGTCAGGCGATCCGGGTACGCGAACTCCGCGCGCCATCCGCGCTCGTGCTCGATCACGCGGCCCCACAGGGCGACCGTCCCCACCGCGCTCACCGCAGGCATCGCGGGCGTCGAGGTCACGAGGTTGCGCAGGCTCGAGCTCGCGTAGATCCCGCACGTGCACCCGGGCACCGGTGACGGGTGCTGGCCGTGCGGCATCGAGCCCGCGGAGCCCGCACGCCGGCACGACGCGCGGTACGGACGCCGCATGAGCCACTCCCCCTGTCCGGCGCCGGCGGGCCGGAGCGCCGGGTCGCGGCCGGACCGATGCATCACCAGGTTCCAGACGCGCCACCCGATCAGCGGCTCCGTCGAGAAGGAGCCGGTCAACGGCGCTCCGCTGGGCACGACGACGGGCTCCTCGGAGGGCGCGGGGTCGCGCGACGGCTCCGGCGCCGGCATCGGCACCGTCTCCGGTACCGGGAGGGTCACCGGCATGATCTCGAGCTCGCGCTCCGGTTCGCCGATGTTCATCGCTCCCCTCCTTCGTCGTGGAACCACCCGCCGTCGCGGGATGGGTGTCGCCGGCTCGGCCGGGCGATCCGGTCGGCCCGCGAGCCTCGGCCGAGGACCGCTCGTACCACGACCGCCGCTCGACCGAGGGAACGCCGCCAGGTGCACGACCGCGCCCTCCCACGTGAGGGCGTCCGCCACCGAGTTCGACGACGTCAGGATCACATCGATCCCCAGGCCCACCCCCTCGTGCGACGTCGCCTCGGCGTCGTCGCGCGCGATCCCCTTCAGGAACCCGTAGGCGAACTCCTCGCCGACCGAGGCGGGCTCGTCGGTGAGCGCGTCCATCGCGTACCCCTGGACCAGCCGGTCCCAGAGCGCGGCGAGCGTCTCGGGTCGGTCGAACACGTCGAGGGCGAGGGGCCGCCATCCTGCGAACGCCATCACGCCGTTGTGCTCGGCGTCGGGTCGACCGACACCGTCGACGATCCGCCGGAGGTCCGCCGACGCGGTCCCGGAACGCGTCGCGCATCGCGCCGGTGGGCGAGTTCCCTCCGTGCACCTGGGCGCGCTTGCGTTCGACGTCGGCCCAGACCGCGCCTTGGTCGGCGCGGCGCCCGGCGCCATGCCGGGTCGAGGCGGCCACCGCCTCCGCCTTCATCCCGCGGAGCTCCGCGTACGCCATCTCGGGCGCGGGACGAGAACCCGCCGTACTCCCCCGACGGCCCCCGGTACCCCCAGCGGCCACGCTCGACGCACGAGACCGGGATCACCGTCTCGTGGTCGGGCGCCGCGAGCACGGTCGCGTTCAGCACGCGGTTCTGCATCGCGCCCTCGAGGTGCTCGCCGTCGAGGAGCAGCACGGGCAGCGTCCCGGCGTTCTTCAAGACGAGCTGCGGCACCGAGCCGCCGCCCATCTCGCCGATCGAGAGCGTGCCGGCGTCGAGCGCCTCGGCCGCCGTCAGGTACGGGGGCGCGGCCACGCCGCCCACGAGCGGGCACCAGCGTGAGCGGCCCGGAGCGGCGCGCCGAGCGGACGGTGAGCCCGTCGGTCAGCAGCGCGCGGACACCGGCGATCGGATCCTCGGCGATGGCGCTCATAGGTCACCCTCCTTCTCCGTGGCCGCGTCCCGCTCGCGCGCTCCGCCCGCGCCGACTGCTTCGCGGCGCGCTTCTTGGCTGCGATCACGTTCGCCATCAGGCGCGAGGAGCCGGCCGCCGACTCGAGGTCGCCCAGCGGAGGTCTGCCATCTCAGCCACGGCTCGGGCGGGATCTCCATCCCCTTCTCGGCGTAGTAGGCGCCCGCGTTCGCCATGTGTCGGGCGTTCCGGAACTCGGTCCGCTGGAGGTAGTAGTGGCTGATCATGTGGAAGACCTCGCCCTCACCCCACGGGAAGAGCACGGCGACCGCGGCCTCGCCGTAGCGACGCTCGAGCTCGCGGGAGCGGATCAGCACCTGTACGCGCTCGGGGTCGAGCACGCGGATCGGGTAGCTCGAGCCCTCGAGCCACCACTGCGGCTCGTCGTCGCCGTCCATCACGCCGCGCAGGAACGGGTTCTCGTCGTCGAGGACCTCGATCGGCACGACCTCGTCGCCGGTGGCGCGATCGTTGAAGGCGACCGTGCCGGGGAAGGCGCGCTCGATCACGTGGCGGAGCGCCCAGTCGGTCGTGAACAGCGACCCGCCCGTCGCGACGAAGTCGCGCGACGAGCGCGACGTCACGCCGGTGGAGCTCGCCCGGGCAGTTCAGGACCAGGAGCTGCTCGGGACGGAGCTCGACCTGCGAGAACTGACCGGCCTGCACCGCGGGTGAAGGGCATCTCGAGCGCGCTCAGCACCTGCTCGACGTGGTCGTAGATGCCGCCCACGACCACGAGGTCGGACGCCTCGACGTCGGCCAGGGCCTGGGCGTCGAGCGGCGCCTCGCGGGCGATGCGGTCCCTGGCGATCCGTCCGCCGGCCTTGTAGGCCTGCGCGCGACGGTCCCGGCCGGGGTCGGGAGAGGGGGAGACGGTGGACAAGGGGCCGACCTCCTTCGATATGAGGCTCGTGGGGCGCGTATCGCCCCCTGGGATTCGGATGGTACCAGAAGATTTAGGGTTTTACCCGAATCTCAAGCGTTCTGACGCATCCACATGGTAGCGTTCGGGTATGACACGGGAAACGCGTGACGAGCCACGAAACCGACCCGGCCGTTGCCTCGCAACGAAAGCCCTGAGTTCTACGGGGGCCTGGGCGGGCGATCAAGGTCGCCCGGACCGCCAGGGGCATCGAGCGCAAGGAGCTCGCCGAGCTGGCGGGCGTCTCGTACGCGTACCTCTCCGACATCGAGACGGGTCGCGGTCGGCCGGGGTCGCGGCTCGTTCCTGGCGATCGCCGAGGCGCTTGCCCTCTCCCCCAGCACCCTGATGCGCGAGGCTGAGATCTACCGGGCGCGGATCGCCGGCGAGGAGGCGGAGCCGCAACGCCTCGTCCCCGCGGGTTCACCCGAGGGCGAGATCCAGGATCGGATGGCACTGATGAGCGAGGCCGCACCATCGGCGACGGCGCGCCGGTGGTTCCACGCGGGGCGGCTGCTCGCCGAGGCCGAGGCGGACCTGGTCTCGGAGGAGACGAGGGCACCTCAGCGGGTTGGACCTGGTAGGCGATGAGACCTCGCAGGAGGAGCTCAGCGGCTGGTGGATGAGTTGTCGCCGGAGGATGTAGAGGTCGTCCTCGCGTTGGTGCGCCGACTGCGGTCGCGGTAACCGAAGGGGTTTGGTTGTCAGGAAGGGCTCGCGAAGATCCTTAGCGGTATCGTCCACCCGTGATCCGACCTCTCGACCCTAGCGACGGCGCCGCCTGTGATGGGATCGTCGCGTCGCTGCCCGACTGGTTCGGGCTAGAGGAGGGTATCCGGGAGTGCGCGGAAGCAGTGCGAACACAACCGGGGCTCGTCGCAGAGGTCGACGGCGAGGTGAGCGGCTTCTTGACCATTGCTCGCCCATATCCTCAAACCCCGGAGATCTCTTGGCTGGCGGTCCATGCTCGCGATCGTCGACGGGGAATCGGCCGAGCGCTGATCATGGCGCTGAACGACCAACTCCGAACCCACGGCGACCGACTCGTGCTGGTCAGGACCCTCTCCGACAGGAGCGACCCAGGGCCGGAGTACGCTGAAACCCGCGCCTTCTACCTGGCGATGGGTTTCGTGCCGGTGGCAGAGCTGGATCTGATCCTCCCGATCCTGAGAACCCGATCCAGCTGCTGGCTCTGCCTCTCTGAGGCTACGTCCCACGAATCTTGAAGTGCCGGACCGTGTACGCGCTTGGAACTCTGTCCGCGGATCGAGGGGGGCGGAAGCGCAAGCACGAAGTCTGTGGACTCCGTCGGAGTCTGGCACTCATCGCGAGTAGAGGGGTCTTTCGCAAACGTGACCGAGGTTGTGGTGAACGGGCTGGACGTTTCCCCGATCCGTGTAGGGGCATCGCGTCCCGGATCACGGCGGCGGCGCGCGCCCCAGCGCGAGAGGTCACCCCCCCAATCAGACGGGCTGTGCGAGTAGTCCCTAGTTCTTCCTTCTGAACTCCGGTCATCTCGCACGTGGTGTGACAGGCAGGATGAGTGCCGAAGGCCGGCCAGGTCCTGACCGGCCCGAGGCGGACGACCCTAGATACCGCTCAGACTTCGGCGGACGCTGAGTTTGGGAGGACGAGACATCGATTCGCGCTCCCGCTCGGTGAGCGCCCCCCACAGGGGAGGTGGGGAAGATGCGAAGCGCGATGCAACGTCCGACGGAGCGTGGAGGCCGGTCGCCGGCGGGTCAGGGTCGGCTGGGGATGGTGTTGTTGTCCTCCAGCGTGATGGGCGTGCCGCTCATCCTGTTCGTCCTGCGGCGCCTCGGCCGCTGGGGCGGGCTGCTGGTGGAGGCTGGCTGCGGCCTGCTCTTCGTCCGGGATGTCACCATGACCGCCGCCGGCGCACCCGCCAGGCTCCGGCCGCTGCCGCGGCTCCTCCTTCTCGTTGAGGTCGTCGTGGCGAGCGTTGCCACATTCGTGGGCCTGTGGGCATGGGTATGGCGGCCGTTCCTCGGCGGATCGAATGGAGAACACGATCGCGACGGCCGGGTCGAGCACGGCGCGACGATCGACCAAGGCACGGCCTCAACGAACGGGCAGGCCGCGGTCCGTGTCGCCACCGTCGCCGCCGCATCGACCTTCGTCCTACACACGGCGAGAGAGGCCATCTACCTCAGCCCGGGCCACGGCTTGAAGTAGCGGCGCTGGGTTCGGATAGGTCTTAGGGGGCCAAATCCTTTACGCGCTCCAGCGCGCTCGGCCATGTTCCGGCGGCGCCCCTGATGGAAACACCGCATCACGGCTGCCGAGCCTCGATCCTGATGGTACTGATCGCGAGGAGTCGTGTGGCACTACATCGACCGGCCACGCGGAGGGACGGTGGCACCGGAACGGAGAGGAGATGAACATCCATGCCTGTTCCTGATCCCTCATTCGGTTGGCAGGATGCCACCGCTGCCTTCGCCATCATCGCGGTCGTGGCGTTCTTGGTGACCTGGGTCGTGACGGACCTCGGTCACGTGTCGCGGACTCCCTACGTGGCGATCCTCACACTGACGACGCTCGCCCTGACGGCTGGTTACCTCGCTTGGTCGGGTACGTCGTTGAACGACCTTGTAACGGCGGGATGGGGCTGGGGCATCCTCGCAGGACTCGTCGCAGCCGCGGTGGTTGTGCCTCTCGTGCGTCGTCTGCCCGCAAGAGCTCGCCCTGAAGGTTCTCAGCTCGTTGGACGGCTCCTATGGGAAGGGGTCGTGTACGGCTTCGCGGAAGCAGTCCTACTCGCAACCCTGCCGGTCCTGGCTGTCTGGCAGGCAACCGACGCGCTCGGCTGGACGGATACCACATGGGCAAAGGTCGGCTCGGGCGCACTTGCGGTGGTCGGAGCGTTGTTCGTGATCTTGGTCCACCACCTCGGATACCGTGAGTTCCGGGCAAGGGCCGCAAGGAAGATGCTTCGGGGTGCGCTGGTGGCTTGCGGCATCCAGGCGTTGGCGTTCCTTCTGACGGGAAACGTGCTCGCCCCGGTCGTCGCCCACATCGTGCTCCACGGTGAGCTGACACTCCGCGGCATCGAGATGCCTCCCACGTCGCATCCGGAGCCGGTTTCCAGTGGCGCAGGCAGCGCGCGGGTCACCAAGGTCCCCGCACCGGAGAAGGAGCTAGTCGCGTAAGGAAGTCCGAGATCCCGCCGCGTCAGTGGGTGAAATTTGGCGCGCGCTCCGGCGCACGCAGCCGCAGACGCTGGACCCTACCCTTACGATGATGACTTCAGGGCCGACCGACCGGCGGAATGTGACTTGGCTCATTGCCTGGATGCTCACGGGTGCCGGTTATGCCCTCGGAATCCTGGGCGCGCTCTCCATCGGTCCCTATGTCCTGGTCATCACGGTGGCAGTCACCATCGTTCTTGCGCCCACCCGCACGGGATCCAAGGTGGGGCTACCCGGCCTGGTTTCCGGTCTCGGACTCCCACTGTTCTACGTTGCGTTCTTGAACCGATCAGGGCCTGGATCTAATTGCACACGCGC
>CAWEPI010000009.1:0-56677 GCA_963810945.1 uncultured Actinomycetes bacterium | reverse complement strand
ACCGCCTGGCGTGGGCTCAGTTCTTTCGAGCACGAACCGTCATCGACACGGTGGTCGGGGATGCGCGAACTTCGGCAGGAGGTTCAGCCCGAAGATCCCCGGTACCCACCGCACACGTGAACTCGGTGAAAGGACACCTCAACCTCAGCTGGGGAGCCTCACTGCCGAGCCCAGTTGCGCCCGGACCCGGCAGGGCCAAGGATACGGCCGTGGAGGTCCCCAGATGAAGCCGGACGTGCACTACGTCCGCAACGGTGACGTCTCGCTTGCCTATCAGGTCGTGGGCGGCGGCTCCCACGATCTGCTCCTCGTATCCGGGTACGTGTCGAACCTCGAGTACGCGTGGGAGTACCCCTCGCTCTCGCGCTTCCTGTCCCGGCTCGCCGAGATGTCTCGACTGATCCTCACCGACCGTCGTGGTTCGGGCCTCTCGGACCGCTTCCGGGAGGCGCCGCCGCAGGAGACGATGCTGCGCGATCTGGAGATCGTGCTCGACGAGGTGGGATCGGCGAAGGCAACGCTGCTCGGGATCTGGGACGGCAGCGACACCTCCATCCTGTTCGCGGCAACGAACCCCGAACGCGTGGAATCGCTCATCCTTCTCAGCGCCTCCGCAGCGCAGAAGCCAGCGGAGGACTACCCGTGGGCGTGGACCGACGAGTACTGGGAGGAGTGGCTCGCGAGCATCCGAGATGGCTGGGGAACGCGCGCCTGGGTCGTGAAGAACGCACGGTGGATGGGCCCTGGGATGCTCGACGACCCTGATGAGCTCGAACGGTGGATCTCCTATACGAGGGTTGCCGCAAGTCCGTCTTCCGCCGAAGCGGTCATGCGGAACTCGAGCGACACCGACATCCGAGAGATCCTGCCGATCGTTCGAACACCGACACTGGTCCTGCATCGGACGGGCGATCAGATCGAGCCCATCGAGGCAGGACGGTATGTCGCCGAGAAGATGCCCCACGCACGCCTGGTAGAGCTGTCGGGCGACGACGGGATCCCGTGGATCGGAGACACCGACGCGGTGCTGCGTGAGATCCGGACGTTCCTCGCTGAGAGCGTTCAGCGTGTGTCTACGGACCGTCGGCTCGCTACCGTCCTGTTCACCGACATCGTCGGCTCGACCGAGCGTGCGGCGATGGTGGGAGATGCGGGATGGGTAGAGCTCTTGGGAGAGCACCATCGGCGCGCACGCGAAGAGCTCGACCGGTTCGAAGGGGTCGAGATCGATACCGCTGGCGACGGTTTCCTGGCGACGTTCGACGGTCCGGCGCGAGCCGTGCGCTGCGCCCTTGCGATCAGCTCCGCGCTTCGAGAGCTCGGCTTGGAGATCCGCGCGGGCGTCCACACCGGCGAGGTCGAGCTCACCGATGCAAGGCGTCCAAGGTATCGCCGTCCACATCGGGGCTCGCGTCAGCGCGATGGCCGGTGCGTCGGAGGTGCTGGTCTCCTCCACGGTCAAAGACCTTGTCGCCGGCTCCGGTCTCACGTTCGAGGACGCCGGCGAGCACGAGCTGAAGGGCGTCCCCGACCGGTGGCACCTCTACCGGGTGACGAGCCCCATCCACTGAAGCACGGTCCTGTAAACGGATCGCGGGCCTGGGGTGGCCGATTCGTGCGTGGGAGGCGCATACCGCTCCCCAGCGATTTGCGTCCACCACCTGTTGTCGCGAGGTCGTGGCGATCGGGTGACGGTCCCGTATGCCCCCTTCTGACACCGGCGACGTCGTGCAACGCTCGACTCGATGCCGATCTACGGGGACCTCAACGCGGGTAGACCAGTTGATCCTCCGTTCCGGCAGCGACCGCTCGATCAGCGGCATCGCTCCGCCGTGACACCGATCGTTCTCGCGTCGGCCTTCGGGTTCCTCGGTCTGATCGGTGGCACCCTATGGGGGTTCAGCATCCAAGGCTCATTCCTCGGGAACAACATCTATGCACTGAGCTTGGGGACGTTCTGCGCCGGGATCGCGTGGGCGGTAGGTGCTGGCCTCGGCGTCTATCGAGTACAAGACGCCAGCCCTCCGACAGCGGCAGGGGCGTGGGTCCTGCGTGCCGTCGCGATCCTCTTCATCATCGGGGCGATCCTCGTGGCACGACGGTTCTTGTTCCCCACCAACTTCATGAACGGCCTCGCCGGCGACCCCGACGTCACCCCACTCGTCTACGACCGTATGCTGGAACGGATCCCGCCGGCACTCGAACCATTGCGGCGACTCATGTGGTTGGACGGCGTGATAGCTGCATCGACCTGCATCGCTCTCAGCGCCCGGAACCGGCTCCGGCGACCTGCGATGCTCGTCGGCGCGCTGGCCGCTCTCCTCGTCCTCTGTTTGGCCGCTGTCGAGTTCTCACGTGTCCTGCCCGCGTGGGAGTCGGCTTAGGCAGCGATGACCTGCCGGATGGGATGGGAGGTCCAACACGTCAACCACGCGACTCATGCATGCGGCACCATGCGCTTGAGAAAGCGTGACCCGCGATCCAGTAGACCGCGCGTCGTCACCTCGAACGTCCCATCCTGGGTGACGAGATGGGCCGCGACCACACCCGCGACCAGCGCCACGTTCTCTTGTGCTCAGGTGTCATCGCAGACGTCAGCTAGGGCTCCAGGCAGATCGGGGGTGCGGCGCGCACCGCCTTAGCACGAGTTGTTCATACGGGGGACAGGTCCCGACCGGATCGGCGATGCTCACGTTCGTCCGCAACGGAGCGCGGAGCTTCATCCGCGTACGGGATCTGAACGACGTAATAGTCCTTCCGTGAGAACGTCGATGACGTGTCACACGCGGGACAGGTCTCGACCGAATCGGCGATGTCCACGAAGATGCGCATCAGCTCCTCGGTGGTCTTGGCCTGGTGGACCGAGGGCACGAGCTTGCCGCACCAGTGACACCGGACCCTCATCCTCAGTCGAGTCTGCATGATCTACTTGTACTACCCGGCGCCACCAGCTCCAATCCGCCAGGTAGGGGAAGATCCTCGCCCCCGAAAGGGCGACGCCAAGTGGCCCCGAGGAGGTCGTGATCCAGGCGTCCACGTTCGGGCTTGCCTCGCCTAAGGCGTCGAGCCTTCCTGCATCTCCTGCATGTTCTTCATCATGACCGCCTCGGCCGTGCGCAGCTCTTCGGTGGGGCTGAACGACACGAACTCGGTGCCGGGATCGTTCTGCACCGGGATGTGGCCGGGCGGGGTGTAGAAGGCATCGCCGGCCTCGAAAACCTCATCACGGTCGGCGTACCGAGCGGTCATCTTGCCCTTGATGACGTAGCCCCAATGCGGGCACTGGCAGCGGTCGTCCGGAAGCCCCTTCATGAAGGGCGTCGCGTCGATGTCTTCGACGAGCGACGTGAACGTCACGGTGTAACCGTCGAGTTCGTCGCGCAGATCCACGATGGGGCCAGCTTCCTGCCGTTGTGGCGCACTGTCACTTGAGACCTTCGGCATCTCTCATCCGCCTCCTTCGTCTGCGTCGTTGCGCAGGCTAGATGCCGAGAGGTTACGCCGTCATGAGGTTTCGGCAGCGAGTGACCTTGGCGCACGCCAACTCGGATCGGTGCTTCCGCACCGGGCGGGGAAGAGGTGGCCTCCTTTGATCTTCGGAGCACGTCACGGATCGAGCGTGGGCGCCCCGGGGGGTCGCGACGTGCGCGATGGCCCGGCTGGCTGGTGGCTGGTGAGGAGGATCGTCTGGGGCTACCCCCTCGGTCTTTCCCCTCTGTTGCGGACGGTGCACGCAGCGGAGGTCTAGCGCCGACCCCTGTCCCCGTTCCAGCTAAGGGACGGTTCGCCGACGGAGGACGGGGGTCGGCTCCCTCTCGCGCAGGACGGAAGTAGCAGGAGGGCGCATCACGCAACCTCGACCCAGCCCGTGCGGGTACTTCGCCTCTAATTGCACCCTCCACACACTGCCAGCAATGAAGTGGAGCAAACGGGGCGTCACTCGTAGACGGGTGTCGCCAGGAATCGGAGGTGAGGGCCGTGGTTGAGCATGACGAATTGACCGATCACGTTGGGGAGAGCGCCCTTGAAGACCTAGCGAGCGAGACGCCTCATGCGCGGCCGGATGACACCACCGAGATCAAGCGGGACCCGATCCTGGACTTCCCGCCGACGACGAGCGAGAAGGATTCCACGCGGCCGTCCTGGTTCATGAGGGCGTTGTGCTGGGTTCGGCACCTTCGCTCGTGACGCGCCATCCGACTGGCGTGCTGCTGGCCGTCCCCTAGGTTCTGGCTCGCCGCGTCCGGACATCTGATCAGGGTGGCTCTATGGGCGATGTCGCGACGATGCTCAGGCGCGACCGTGAACGACAAACGTCTTGCGAGAGGGAGGCCGGGGCCAGCCCTGACTCAACCCTTGATCTTCCGGACGGCGAGTTCCTCGCGCGGGGAGCCCTTGGCGACCATCTCCTCGAGGGCCGCCTTTGCCACCGCCTTGTCGTGGTACCGGCCGAGCTCCGTGAAGTGCTTCCCCTGCCGCTGCACGACCGCGAATCGCGACCCATTCACCGAAGCCCGGTGTGCCGATTCGATGGCTGCGGGCAATGCGCCCGGCTGGGTGCCTGACAATCCCATCGATCGATCACACCTTCCGTAGGGTCGATTCTTTCAAGGCTAACCCTCGATCCGTGGGACCTCAATCAGCCTTATGGCCCCTAGAGACCTAGCTCCCCGTCACCTCTTGTCATCCTCTGGCCTCCGTCACGGCCTCTCTTGACTTGGTGCTGTGGGCTCGGGCTACCGTGGCTTGGTGGCGATGTTCGCGACGATGCTCAGGCGCGACCGGGAGCGCAACGGGCTCAGGATCGCCCGCGCGTCGTGGCTCGTCGGCGTGACGGTCCGCGAGTATCGGGAGCTCGAAGCCGGCGCGAAGCCGCCCGACTACGACACCTACGACCGGATCTGCGAGCTGTTCGGTTGGCCGCGGTCGTTCGTGGGTGTCCCCCCGGGGGCGAGGTTCCAGCGCGGGTAGAAGGAACCATCTCCGACGTCGGTGGTGGGCTTCCTCCAGGGTCCCTAGAGGCATGGGTCGCCAGCCTCTGTCGGGTCTGGCAACCGGCTCCTAGCGTCCGTCGGTGAAGGGGTGACCACGGTGGTTGAGGTGAAGGGCGAGATCACGATCGCCCGGCCGGTGGACGAGGTCTTCGACTTCGTCGCGAACGAGGAGAACGAGCCTCGGTACAACCCGCATATGCGGCTCGCCGAGAAGATCTCGGAGGGAGCGACTGGTCTGGGGACCCGGTTTCGGACGGAGCTCCGGACGATGGGGCGGACGATGCCGATGATCGTCGAGTTCACCGCCTACGAGCGTCCGCGGCGACTCGCGTCGGTGACGCGCTCGTCGATGATGCAGACGGAGGGAGCGTTGACGTTCGATCCGGTCGCCGGCGGCACGCGGATGCGCTGGTCGTGGAACGTCCAGCCGCATGGTGTCCTCAAGTTCATGGGCCCGCTCGTCGCGAGCATGGGGCGTCGGCAAGAGCTGCGGATCTGGACCCGCCTCAAGCGGCTTCTTGAGACAGCGCAGCAGTAACCGGCACGTCACCCATGGTTGGACTCCAACGGCTTCCGCCACGGCTTCGACTCCCACCAATGCACCCCGTCCATCCACGCCTCGACTTCGCCGCGATCCCATGCGCGGGGCGGGCCCGTGAGGACCGGCGGCGGGAAGTCATCTCCGTGGGTGATCTGGCGGGCGCGCTCGCCGCTCACGTTCAGGAGGAGGGCGATGTCGGCGCGGCGCAGCGTCTGCCGGTCCTGGGCGGTCACGCGGGGCATGCTGGGCCTCCTTTTCGCCGGTTCACTGACCTCGTTGTCGGTGAGGCCTCGGGACGTCACTCCCCATGACGTACGCGCAAGGAGCGGGAACTCGAGTTGCCGCGCCCTTCCCCTTATGGAGTGAGCCCCGAGACCTCGCAAGACTCCTTCCCATTCCCACCTCGCTTCAACCATCGAACGTTGATCCGCTTGATTCCGGTCCTCCTGGGTAAGGGCTCGATCGAGCTATCGCCAACGTTCACCGATAGGAGCGAGATGGATCAGCACATGTGCGAGTTGCCCCCGGACCCGCTTCCGCAGGAGGTGTGGCTCGAGCTCGATTCTCTGAAGTGGCGGTGTCCGGAATGCGGCCTGCGCTGGCGGTTCTTCTCCTTCGATGGATCGAGCGAGGATGAGCGGCCCGCGCCGCTCTGGACGACCCGCGGACAGTGGAGGCCCGTCGCCAAACCGGTGAGTCGCCCGGCAGCCCCACGAGAGTGGTTCCCCCGAGAGGAGGGCTACCGCGCATGAGACCCAGCCGACAGGTACCGGGGCTTCCTCCCGCCGGTCGCCGCGAGGCAAGAACCCACCCCAGGTGCCGTACGTAGACCCTCCAGATACGATAGCGGCCCGCGCGGAGGTGGACGGAGAGAGAAGGGACGAGCATGGCTGAGCCGAGCTTGTACGAGCGATTGGGTGGCGTGTTCGCCATCGCTGCGGTGGTCGACCACTTCAGCGATGCGGTCGTCAAGAACCCCATCGTCGGTCGATCATCGAAGAATCCTGAGCTTCGTGACTGGCATACGAATCACTTGGACAGGCTGCCAGGGCTGAAGTTCATGCGCACGCTGTGGGTCTGCAACGTCGCCGGTGGACCCATCTCGTACAACGCGACGAAGCCAGGAAGCACCCCCCTCGGGCTGGAAGAGGCTCATCGCGAACTCCACATCCGCCCTGAGGAGTTCGATGAGGTCGCGGCCGAGCTGGGACGCACCCTCGATCACTTCGGGGTCCCACCGCGTGAGAAGGATGAAGTCCTGGCGGCCTTCGCGGCGCACAAGGGGGAAGTGACCGAGGGATCGATGACCTCGGCCTGATAGAACTCGCGTCGTTTCGCATCGCGGTTCTCGTCGAGGGACATCCTTGAACCCTCGGGGCATCCGGGAGGCGCTCTCAGGCTTGGCTAGGGGAGACCCCGCAGAAGCCTAGCGGATCGCGGTGAGTAGGCCTAGCTGTGAAGTTGTCGCCGAGCTACGATTAGGTGCGTCCTTGGGGATGCGACGAATCACGGGAGATTCCCATGAAAGGGCTTTGGCGGCGGTTGGTTACATGGTCCCGTCGGCCTTTGCGCCCGCGCGTGGACGAGGTAGCCCGAGCCAGGCAATCGTCCCTACATCCCGTCGCGGTGCCCACTCCGCGTCAAGACATACGACCCTCGGGCGCTGTTACCCCGAGTCCCAGCCCTGCTTAACCCGTTCCCATCGGTTGAAGTCGCTGCGTGGGGCTACGGTGGCCTCGTGAGACCTTAGCGGCGGCGTCTCTTCGATCGCAAGGGCGATCGTCCCTTCCCACGCCGCCCTAGTTTGACAGGGTCCCGCTGGTGTGCGATACGCAGTTTCTTGAAGTGAAAGGACACCGCCATGGATGAAGGAACTGGCTCACAGCGGCACCCGGTCCACGTATTGATCCGCGATGAGGAAGTCCATGACGTTTTGGCCCACTCGTGGATGCACATCTCCTCCGAGGCCTCCGATGACGCCCAGGGCCACGGCTGGAAGTTCGAGCCCGGGAATCCCCAGGAAGGTGTCGCGGGCCAGGTCTACGTGATGAGCGTGCATCACGAGGGCGACGAGGCCCTGATGAACCGAGGTAGCTTCCTTCGTCGGATCGACCCTGACGACTCCGAGGGCGAGGAAGTCGGGGGGGCTCTTCTACATCCCGCCGGTCCCGACGATCTCGACGCTCAGGGGTTCAGGGCGGGCGTCCTCAAGCCCGACCTTAGCGGCAGTTGGACCCTCGAACTCGACGACAACCAGGGGTAGGAACGGCAGGTCCAGGAGGTGGAAGCGCTGCCTGGGCCTGATCGCCCAGTCGCGGTCGGAAACCGCTCGCACAGGGTGACCTCGTGGCGATGTTCGCGACGATGCTCAGGCGCGACCGGGAGCGCAACGGGCTCAGGATCGCCCGCGCGTCGTGGCTCGTCGGCGTGACGGTGCGCGAGTACCGCGAGATCGAGGCCGGAACGAAGCCCCCAGACCGGGACACCTACGAGCGGGTCTGCGAGCTGTTCGGCTGGCCGCGGTCGTTCACCCACTAGGGATGTCCTCATTTCCCCTATCGGGAAGCGTCACGGCGTGAAACGCAGCGACTTCCTTGATAATCAGATCGCCCACTTCGGGGGTTCATGCTGCGATGGACGAACCGTCTGTACTCGCGTCGCCCAACATCACGGCCCACGCCGCATCCTTCGAAGACCTCGTCGTGAGCGAGCAGCAGAAGCTCTACGGCGCGCTCTGCCTCCTGACGCGCGACCGTGGGGAGGCCGAGGACGTGATGCAGGAGGCCTTCCTCCGGTTGTGGGAGCGGTGGGATCGGGTCGGCGCGCTGGACGACCCCGCCGGCTACCTCTACCGGACCGCGCTCAACCTGTACCGGAAACGACTGCGACGAGCGAAGGTCGCACTGCGCCGTGCGGTCGGGGTGATGCCACCCCGGGACGGGTTCCAGGACGTCGACAAGCTCGACGAGGTGGTTCGAGCGCTCGGTCGGTTGACCGAGCGGCAGCGCACGAGCGTCGTCCTCGTCGATCTGTTCGAATACTCCTCTGAGGAGGCAGGCCGGATCATGGGAGTCAGCGCCTCGACCGTCCGGGTGCTCGCGTCGCAAGGGCGCGCTGCGATCCGCCGACAGGAGCGTGAGTCCGATGACTGACACCCGCGAGATGCTCCGCGCCGCGCGCGACCGCTTCGAGCCGCCGCACGATGTCCTCGAGGCGCTCCATCGTCGTCGCGAGCGCCGCGATCGCGTTCGTCGCGGTTCGGCGATCGCGGTCGCGGTCACCTTGTTCCTTGGGCTCGTCGCCGGGGCGGCGATCTCGGTCCGGACCGCAGGGCGTCCCGCGGGCGAGCCCGAACCCACCCCCGGCTTCTCTCGTGTCTACGAACGGGATCGGACGATCTACGTCATAGAGGCGGATGGCTCCACCGTCGCCCTGACACGTGGTTACTTGCCCACGGGTTCGCCCGACCACACCACGATCGCGTTCCTGCGGGACCCCCGCGATCCGCACTTTGACGGGCACGGTGACCCGTTCGTCCTCCAGGTTTGGCTCATCCAGCCAGATGGTTCGGGCCTGAGGAAGGTCGGACAGCAACGCGAATGTTGCATCGGGGCGAGCGTGAGCCTCACCTGGTCGCCAGATGGCTCCAGCATCGTCCTCAACGCTATCCACGAGCAAAGGATCGATGTGGCCACCGGCGGATCGCTGCCGATGCTACCGCCGAGCGGATAACCCCTCGGAGGCGTCAAACCAACCCATCTGGTAGGCGCCAACGCCGCTGATTCCGACAGATCTGCCCGCGACGGGTTCTATGCCTTTGTCGGACGTGTGTCTGCTACGGGATCTGGGTCAAGAGCCGCCCTCGTTCACGACCTGTTCACTTCGTTCGCGGATCGGTTCCCACACCATCAGCGACACGCCCAGCCACGACATCGAAGCCTTCGCCCCATTGGCGCGAGACGCGGTGGAGCAACGACTGAAAGCCGAAGGGAACCCGCGTCAGGTCAACTCGGAAGCCTCGGAGCGGAGATCAGACCAGCGACCTCCGCCTCGGATGGCCGTGTGTCGATGGCGGATCGGCATAGCTCGTGGGTAAGTCTTGCGATGTCTCAGGCCATGTTGCAGATGACATCCGACTGACGTCTACACCTGCGACCTGACGAACCTCTTCCGGCTGAAGAAGGTGCCATCTCCCAGCTCCCCGGCGAAGTTCTCGCCCGTGCACCGCACCACCCCGCTGGCGGTCTGGACGCACGTATGGCGCCACCCGGCCGACACCGAGACCGCGTTGCGGATGCCTCCGATCGTGACGGGAGTATGCCGCTCCTTGTACGTCCCGTTGCCGTACTGGCCGCTGGCGTTGTCTCCCCAGCACTTGAGACCGCCCGTGCGCAGGACGGCGCACGACGTCCCGTTCTCGATCTCCATGTCGACCACGTGGGCCAGGTTCTTCGTGGTGACGGCCATCTTGCGATTCTTCGTGGTCCCGTCGCCCAGCTGGCCCGATGAGTTGTCGCCCCAGCACTTGACGCTATCGGTCACCGTGATGGCGCAGTTCGCGTAGTAGCCGCCGATGATCCGGCGGATGCGGCCCAGGTTCTTCACCTTGACGGGAACGTTGCTCTGCGTGAACGTCCCGTTCCCGAGCTGCCCGTCCTGGTTGTATCCCCAGCACCGCGCACTGCCGTCGGCGAGCCGGGCGCAGGACGAGTACTCATCTCCAGCGTCAACCTCGACCGCGTGCGCGATGCCGCGGACGCGCACGGGCACGTTGCTCGGATCGTAGTTGCCGTTGCCCAACTGGCCGTTGGTGTTGTCGCCCCAACACCACACTCGCCCACTCATCTCCACCGCACACGAGTGCTGGTAGCCGCTGGACACCTGCCGCACGCTCGTCAGGTTCAGCACCCGCACGGGGACGGGCGAATCGTTGTTGAACCCGTTCCCGAGCTGGCCGCTGGTGCCCGATCCCCAGCACTTCACGTGGTGGTTCGCGAGCAGGGCGCATGGGTCCTCGCTGGTGGAGATCTGCAGCACCCCACTCAGCCCGACCACGAACACCCCGGTAGGGCTGTTGGGGCCGCCGCCGTTGCCGAGTGCGCCCTGGCCGTTGTCTCCCCAGCACTTCACGCGACCGCCGGCCACGATCGCGCAGGAGGTGTAGCCGCCGGCATCCATCTTGGTCACTTTGGCCACTCGCGCGTGCGCAGTGAGCGGCTGCGTGAGCGTGAACGCGGCCGCGAGACCGAGGATCAACGTGACGATCACTGGCTTGCGCATGCGAAGGGCCTCCAATTCAGTGGGCGAGATTTCGGCGAGCCTAGCACCTGGTCGTCGCCGTCCCGGAACATCGCGCTGAGCGGTCCGCACCTCCTACGGGCACGGAGCCGGGCTCACGAGCTCGCAGCCTCACGGGGACGCCTCATCTGGCCCGAAGGGTCAGCTTTGCCGCAAGGTCGACACCTAACGCGGCATCGGTTTAGGTCGCCGGCGCAGGACGCCCGCAGGACGTAGCCACCGCACCGGAGGCACCGATCTATCCTCAGACCTCGGAAAGGAACGACAGCACGACGTCGTTGAACGACCCGGGCGCACGCATGTTGATCACGTGGTCGACATCAGAGATCGCGACCGTTTCGGCACCGGGGATCCGATCCGCCATGATCTGAGACTCGCGTTGCGAGAACACGGGGTCGTGATCGGCAGGCAGCACGAGGGTCGGGCAGGCCACCTGCTCCAGGCGCTCGATCGCGGGCGGATCCAGCTCCTCGGCGGCGCTCTCGTCCATCGTGAGGTCGTGAAGGTTGTCGAAGGCGATGTCGTGGATCCGGCGACCGGCAGGGTCACCGAATCCGAGCGGCGCCCACGATCTGAGCCGGTGCTCCTGCGCCTGCTCGAGCTCGCCGGCCTGCACGAGACTCCCCACAGCCCCGAACCGATCCTCCCACTCCCGGTGGTCCTCGTCGGTCCCCTCGTTGCCGCCCAGAGAGGCCGCCACCAGGACCAGCGCGGTCACTCGGGATGGATCGGTCAGCGCGGCGTCGAGGGCGACACCACCTCCCATGGAGCAACCCACGAGCGCTGCGCTTGACATCCTCACCGCGTCCATCACCCCGAACAGGTCGCGAACGTGGGAGTACGGCCGCCCCGATGGGCGGTCCGACTTCCCGTAGCCTCGAAGGTCGTAGCGCAGCACGCGATGCCGCGCCGCGAAGGCATCCCATTGGTCGTCCCACGTCCGGGAGTCCCACAGACCGGGGTGGAGCAGCACCACCGAGGTGCCCTCACCCGCGATCTGGACCCAGAGGCGGCCCCCATCGACCTCGACGACGTTCCCTAGCGGCGAGGTCTGGTTACCGCTCGTGTCCAAGCTCTTCCCCTCCCGGTTGGGTACGGAGGCATCCTCGCCCCATCAGTCGCTCGGCGCAATGTGGCTATCGGGTTCTGGCACAAAGAGGTCGGGACCTACAAACGGAGGCATCGCCGATTCCTCGGAACAGCAGTCAAGGGCCGCAGGGAAGCTCAAGCGGATGTCGTGCGGCAGCTCATCGCAAGACCCGAGCACGACGACCCTCGGTTGGTGCGTCCGCTTCGCGTCAGCCACTTGATCCACGGTTGCGGCACACGCGGCTCTATAGAGCACGACTCGCGATCCCAGATGACCGTTTGTCAGATCTCCTGACCTGTTCCGCGTCAAGGATCGGAGCGGCGCGAACCGGCCGGCATCTAGGTGCTACGCACCGGGGGGCTGGTATCCGGTGGAGATCGCGCGCGCCGCGTCGGCCTCGGCCGGCGTGAGCAGCTTGACGGTCTCGCACTTGCCGACGCCCGAGGCGCCCACGGCCATCGCGATCGCCGCCGCCATCGTGTCGTCGGGCAGCTCCCCGATCACGTAGACGTCGGTCTCGCCGAACGCGAAGTGGAAGGACTCCATCTTGCCGCCGTGCTTGTCGTACAACGAGCCGATGAAGGCGGCGCGATGTTCCGCCCCCTCCTTGATGACGCCTTTGAGCCCATCGGCGCTGTAGCTCACCTTGAACATGTAGCTGCCCATCCCGTTTCCTTCCACTCGGTACCGCGAGACAACCACGGGCCGCGCGGGGCGTCAATCCGAGCGAAGGGGCGAGTCAATCGCAGGGGTCTACGTACGACCGATCGGGCAGGTACGATCCCATTCGTCGTGCGTGAGCGTCCGACCGGCGATGTCGCATGCTCGCACGATCAACGTCGTGGGGCGACACGTCGAGGGCGTAGATCGTGTCGAAGGTGCTCACTTACAGGACGTTTCCGTCGGGCGATAGGTCGTCAGGTCGCGAAGGTTGCCCAACAGGGCCCTGGTATGGGTCTCCATCGAACGCGTCTTCGCTCAATCGAGCGAGGATCTCGATGTCAACGCGCGACCCAGCCATCATCCCGTTCATCCCCCACATCGCGGCTGACCGACAGACTGTGCATTCGGCATCGGACATCGATCTACCCTGGCGCTCGGGACACCCGCCGCACCTCATCGGCTAGGTTGTGGGAGTCGGATGCGCGGTGTTGATAGCGTTGCCCGATGAGCGTGCGGCGCGTCATCGTCGATCACGTGCTCTTCGTCGTGGCTGATCTCGACGCGAGCCGACGGCTCTATACGGCAGCCCTCGCCCCACTCGGCTACGAAGAACTTTACGTTCAGGACGACTGTGTCAGCTACGGGGCCGAGGACCTGGATGACTTCACGATCTGCCAAGGGGAGCCCGTGACCACGGCGGCTCATGTCGCGTTCGCCGCCGAGGGTCGGGAGGAGGTAGACGCGTTCTTCGAGGCCGCCATCGCGGCCGGTGCCACCATCCGAGGCGAGCCCGGCGTGTGGATGCAGTACTCCGAGCGGTACTACGCCGCATTCGTGAACGACTTGCATCAGAACAACGTCGAGGCCTTGTGGCGCGCGCCCGACCCGGTGATCGACGCGCCTCACCGTCCCGGCGTCCCTTGATCCTGACGGTGCTGGGCCGGGCCAACGCCCGCCGACACCGCATCGGCACTTGCGTTCACGCGATCATCCCGCCTCTCTCGCTCCGCGGTCCCACGCTCACGATCCGCAAGTTCTCGCAGGTCCCATCAGGGCAGAGGACCTCCTACGGGGCAGAAGACTGGGACCGCGCATTCTCCGATTCCTCGAGGCCTCGGTGCGCGGTCGCGCCAACGTGGTCGGCTGCGAGGTTGGGCCCAGCGGCACCGGAGGATAGCGCCCCAGAGCCCGTCCCTCCGCGGTGAGAAGTTCGCTGGCCGACCAGCTCGAGAGGGGTCGCTCGAGAAGGGTCTATTGCTCACTTCACCGAGGTCGTGATGAACGGGCCACATGGCGCTCGGCTCATCCCTCGTGAAGGGGAGGACCAGGCTGATCACGGCGGCGGCGAGCGCCCCGGCATGCGATATCGCTTGCTTCCAGACGCGACACTCGACGGCCTACTCCCGTGGCATGTTCGCCGAGTCCCCACGCATGTCGAAGCGATTGCCCAAGGCGCTCGGAAGGGCTTCAAGGAGTGGGGAGGCCAAGACGGCTTCGATGCACTCCCGGGAACCGCCTACGTACGTCGAGAACCCGTCGATCTCCGTGGCGACGATCCACGCTCGATCATCTGGCCACCAGTAGTTCGGTGCCTCGCGCCGCCACTGGAACCACCCAGGCAGAGCATCTAGAGGGCCACGGAACATGAGGTAGTGACGGAGCGCCCAAGTTCCTGCCGTCAACTCCCCCACTGGCGGTCCGGAACGCACGAGATGGATGACGCCTCGCGGGATACCCTCAATGCCGGGTCCGAGATCGCCGTAACCGTCCCACAGCATGAACCAGGCGTCTGCCGGACTCGCCGAGTACGGCTGAAGCACCTGGGCGAGCGCGAGCGCCTCGGTGTCTTCGAGCCACTCGTTGGGCGGGGACCACTCTCCGCCCCCGGTGCTGATCGCCGTCCAACGCTCGTAGTCGTGGGCATCGAGGTCATCGATGAGCGCCTCGACCTGCATCTCGGGGTGAATCGTCTTGCCGCGTGCGGATGCGATCTCGGACCAGCGGAGCACGTCGCTCTGCTTGATCGAGTTCCCGAAGAACCGTCGTCCTGGATGGAAGATGCGTGCGTAAGCCTCGAACCCGCTCGGGACGATCTCGCCGACGAGCACCGCGTCCTCCTCCCGTCCTTGCGGTTGGAGGGCGTCGTTGATCCACATCGTGGGCTCGGCGTCGGTCCACACCCGGAACGGTCGAGGTGGCGGGAACACAGCCATGACGACGACAGTATCGGTCGCGTCCAGCCAGGGGCGCTCCTCCGCCTGATGATCGAACCCCGTACTCACGCCCCGTGGGTGTGAGTACGACCTCGGTCGCCCACGAAGAGGGTTTGTTACAGACGTGACTGAGGTTGTGGTGAACGGACTGGACGTTTCTACCTTCGTGAAGGGGCATCGCGTTCTCGGATCACGGCGGCTGTGTGCGCGCCCTCGCGCAAGGCAGCCCTTGTCGATCGTCTTCGCCGTGACGAAGAGGTGACGGGATCGGAGGCCATCCCAGAAGCCTTGGGGGAAGGGATCGGCCCCGCTCCTAGCGTCGCGTGCAGGTTCGTGAGCGCCAGCACAGTCGCCACCGCCCACATCCTGACCGACCCGAGGCGGACGACCCTAGACACCGCTCAGACTTCGGCGACGCTGAGTTCGTGGGGACGGGACATCGACTCGGGCTCCCGCTCGGTGAGCCCCCCCCACCAAGGGAGATGGGGAAGATGCAAAGCGCGATACAACCTCCGACGGAGCGCGGAAGCCAGTCGCTGGTGGGCCAGGGTCGGCTGGGAACGGTGTTGTTGTCCTCCAGCGTGATGGGCGTGCCGCTCGTCCTGTTCGTCCTGCGGCGCCTCGGCCGCTGGGGCGGGCTGCTGGTAGAGGCTGGCTGCGGCCTGCTCTTCGTCCGCGACGTCACCATGACGGCTGCCGGCGCACCCGCCAGGCTCCGGCCGCTGCCGCGGCTCCTCCTTCTCGTTGAGGTCGTCGTGGCGGGCGTGGCCACCTTCGTGGGACTGTGGGCATGGGTGTGGCGGCCGTTCCTCGGCGGATCGAATGGAGAACACGATCGCGACGGCCGGGTCGAGCACGGTGCGACGACCGACCAAGGCACGGCCTCAACGAACGGACAGGCCGCGGTCCGTGTCGCCACCGTTGCCGCCGCTTCGACCTTCGTCCTACACACGGCGCGGGAGGCCATCTACCTCAGCCCGGGCCACGGCCTGAAGTAGCGGCCCCGGGCATCCTTCCTCAACGACCACGAACGCGCGAGGTAGCACCCACCGAAGCCGGGCCGAGAGGATCGTCATCCATGGCCCTCCAGCAGATGCTTGAGGCCAGTCCAGATGGTCTGTTCCTGGCGTCGGCCCATCCGGGCGACCAACGGGCCCATCACCTTGAGCATGCCACGCGGCTTCAAGTTCCACACCCACCGCATCCGAGTGCCTCCGGGAACGGGGTCGAACGTCAGGCCGCCTAGAGTGTCCATCCAGGACATGTGGGTCGATGACGCGAGCCTCCTGGGTCGCTCGTAACCCGTGAACTCGATGTCCATCTTGATGGTTCGGCCCATGCTCACGAGCTCCGCCCGGTACCGCGTGCCGACACCGATGGGTCCGTCTGAGATCTGTTCGGCGCGGCGCATCTTCGGGTTGTAGCGTGGCTCGTTGCGTTCATCGGCGACGAAGTCGAACACCTCCTCCGCTGGTCGGTCGATCACGATCTCGCCCTCGACGCGGACCATCTCCGGTTCCTCCCCTCTATGTCTCCTTCGGAGCGACCTCTGCCTGACGGCCGCCGGCGCTCCCCGGAGCTCTGGCCGGCGGCTCCGACGTGGTGAACGAGGACGTTGTTGCTGGCACCAGCCGGATGAGCGCGATCGGGCGGCTGGTGCGCTTCGGGTATCTCGCGTAGTCGGGCGCAACCTGAAGTACTCTCGGCCAGAAGGCGGCCGCCTCAGCGGTCGACAGCTCCTCGGCGTGCACCTCAAGCGTTTCACCCTCCACCTCGACCCGGGCCCGAGGGTCGGCCATCAGGTTGAAGTACCAGCCGGGTGGCGATGCAAGTCCGCTGTTGGCAGCGACGACGATCCTGTCGTCGCCATCGGGGAAGAACTGCAGGGGCACGGTGCGCTTCAAGCCGGTCTTCCGACCGCGCGTCGTGAGGATCAGGGCCTGCCGGTGCCAAGGCTGAACGATCCGACCCCTCGTCACGCGCAACAGCCGCACCCCGACGCCCACCGATCTCGTGTCTACCTCGTGCTCGATACGGGTCTTGATCCGCTCCGCGAGCTGTGTCGGTTGATCGCCGGCGGTCCTGCCCTTCCTACCCGACCGGCGGAGCTCGGCGCCGAGCAGCCGCAGGGTCATCCGGTCGATCAGGCGGACGAAGGGCTCGACGAGCGTCCAGTAGCGCGCGAACCGTTGCCGGCTCTTCGGGTCGGTCACGACGATCCGCGTGTCCATCGTGACGATCGATGAGGCGATTCCGTACGGCTGGACCCCGAGGCTGAAGGCGATCTTCGCGAACCCGGGCTGGTCGAAGGCGGCGAACCCGGCCTGTTCGACCGATGGCCCGCTCGAGGCCCCGACCGGCTTCCAGGGACGACCGATCTGGCCGAAGACGATCTCGACGCCCGGCTCCTCGCCGAGCAGGATCCAGTCATACTGGATCATGTCGTCCAACCCGAACGTCGGCACACCCTCGCCTGATGCTGCGCGCTTGCCACCGAGGCGATCCGCGACACGTTGAGGGAGGGAGCGGAGGCCGAGCAGCGTCCGGATGACGGGATCCCGCAGGAGATCGAGGCCGCGAGCTGCCTGGTAGCAGACCTCGGGCGGGGCCCGGAAGACGCGCGCGTGCACGACCGCGAAGTCGTAGCAAGGCAGGAACCGGTCGATCATGAGCATCGAGTCCAGCGCCTGGCCGAGGTCAGGGACGGCGGTTTCGAGCTTCTGCCCCGGCTGCGGTTCCATCACGAACCTCCTCGTTGCCTCAACGACGGTCTGCAGGCTCCATCGGTTCGATGCGGAAGACGGAGTGATCCGCCGGATCGGGAAGCGCCTCGAAGAAGCTTCGTGCGCGCCGACCCATGCGTTCGCGATAGGCGACCACGACGCGGTCGTGCTCGTCGCCGTGCACCTCGACGGCGCGGAAGGTCTCCCGGGTGCGGCCCTTTCGCAGCTCGCCCTGCCCGGCGGCCCGCAGGTTCCGCACCCAGTCGGTCTCACCGCCGCCCGAGACGAGGTATCGAGTGGCCTCGTACTCGAACGGGGGGACGGGGGTGCTGATAGTCCGACCGGTCCGCCGACCCACAACGGTGAGCGTTGGACCGCCGAGCCGGAGGGTGATCGGATTCACCACGTGGCTCATGAAGAACCCCGAAGGAACGTAGGGGCGTGGGTTGGACTCGTTCTTACTCATAATCCGAACCTCCCGCTCCCACGATGCGCTCGGGACGGCGGCCGCCCAGGGTCGGAAGCACTGCGGCCTTAGGGCCCTCCCGGATTACGCGATCGTCGTTGGCTCTCCTGGGCTCAGGTGCGTGTTGAAGAAGGAGACGATGCGGCGGCGGGCGTCCTGCGCCGATGGCTCGTGGTAGTCGGAAGGCCCCGAGAACACACCCATCACCACGAAGATGAAGGGGGAAGGGTCGCCCGCACTCTCGTGGTCGTTCAGGAACGCGTGTCCGGCGTCGGGGTACTCCTTGACGTCATGATCGACGTCGAGCCCTCGAAGGAGACGCTCGAGCTTGGGCGCGGTCCCGCGATTGCCCCGATCCTTCGCCCCGTAGCTGCCGATGATGGGACAGGCGCCCGCCAAGGCGCTCTCCGTGTAGGCGTCCTTCGGGATCCCGACGCCGTAGTTCACGCTAGCCGCGGAGAAGCCGTGCTCGGGGGCAAGCAGCAAGGCGAACCCGCCACCGATGCAGAAGCCGATCACCCCGATCGTGCCCGTACAACCGGCCTGGCCGGCCAGCCAGGTGCGCACCGCTTCCACGTCATCGAACGCCCGTCCTCGGCGGGCACGCAGGTCGCGGCTGAGGGAGATCAGGCAGGCCATCTTCCCGCCCCGACGGAAGAGGTCGGGCGCCACCGCCAGGTAACCTTCGCTCGCCAGCCAGTCAGCCTGGTTGCGGAGGTCCTGGCTCATGCCCAGCGCGTCGTGGATGACGACGACCCCGGGCCAGGGGCCCTCACCCGACGGAGAGGCCAGATAGGCGGGCAGCTCTCCGCGAGGACTCGGGATCGTCACCTCGGCCATCGCGCCCTCTCTTCGGATGGAACTGAGCGTACCTGCGCAGTCGGCCTCCGTAGAGCGTGACTAAGTGCTTGGAGTGCGGCGCGTTCGAGGACGCGGGGCCTGAAGGGTCTTTAGCAGTTGTAACTGAGGTTGTGGTGAACGGGCTGGACCTTTCCCTGATCCGTGTAGGGGCATCGCGTCCCGGATCACGGCGGCGGCACGCGCCCCAGCGCGCTCGGCCATGTTCCGGCGGCGCCCCTGATGGAAACACCGCATCACGGCTGCCGAGCCTCGATTCTGATGGTACTGATCGCGAGGAGTCGTGTGGCACTACATCGACCGGCCACGCGGAGGGACGGTGGCACCGGAACGGAGAGGAGATGAACATCCATGCCTGTTCCTGATCCCTCATTCGGTTGGCAGGATGCCACCGCTGCCTTCGCCATCATCGCGGTCGTGGCGTTCTTGGTGACTTGGGTCGTGACGGACCTCGGTCACGTGTCGCGGACTCCCTACGTGGCGATCCTCACGCTGACGACGCTCGCCCTGACGGCTGGTTACCTCGCTTGGTCGGGTACGTCGTTCAACGACCTTGTAACGGCGGGATGGGGCTGGGGCATCCTCGCAGGACTCGTCGCAGCCGCGGTGGTTGTGCCTCTCGTGCGTCGTCTGCCCGCAAGAGCTCGCCCTGAAGGTTCTCAGCTCGTTGGACGGCTCCTATGGGAAGGGGTTGTGTACGGTTTCGCGGAAGCAGTCCTACTCGCAACCTTGCCGGTCCTGGCTGTCTGGCAGGCAACCGACGCGCTCGGCTGGACGGATACCACATGGGCAAAGGTCGGCTCGGGCGCACTTGCGGTGGTCGGAGCGTTGTTCGTGATCTTGGTCCACCACCTCGGATACCGTGAGTTCCGGGCAAGGGCCGCAAGGAAGATGCTTCGGGGTGCGCTGGTGGCTTGCGGCATCCAGGCGTTGGCGTTCCTTCTGACGGGAAACGTGCTCGCCCCGGTCGTCGCCCACATCGTGCTCCACGGTGAGCTGACACTCCGCGGCATCGAGATGCCTCCCACGTCGCATCCGGAGCCGGTTTCCAGTGGCGCAGGCAGCGCGCGGGTCACCAAGGTCCCCGCACCGGAGAAGGAGCTAGTCGCGTAAGGAAGTCCGAGATCCCGCCGCGTCAGTGGGTGAAACTTGGCGCGCGCTCCGGCATGTGCCGCCTCGCTTACGAGCTCCGAACCGCTCGCCTTGCGGACCTGCACGGACAAGCGCAAGGATGCGTGGGTGGGCACTCCTGAGACGCCTAAGGGCGTCCCCGATCGCTGGCATCTCTACCGGGTGGTCGAGTGACGGCTCCCGAAGTCCGCTATGTGAAGACCTCCGGCGGCGTGCACATCGCGTACCAGGTCGTCGGCGAGGGGCCAATCGACCTCGTCTATCTCCCCGGCTACGCATCGAACGTTCAGTGGCTGTGGGAGCTGCCGGCAAACGCACGGTTCCTGGAGCGCCTCGCAGGGTTCTCCAGGTTGATCGTGATGGATCGGCGCGGAACCGGCCTCTCCGATCGCTTCTCCCCGGAGGACCTGCCGCCGTTGGAAGTACTCGACGCGGATCTCCTCGCGGTCCTCGATGCGGTCGGCAGCGAATCGGCGGTGCTCTTCGGCTCCGAGGACGGTTGTTTCACCTGCGCGATGTTCGCGGCAACGCAGCCGAAGAGGACACGAGCCCTCGTCCTCTACGGCATGGATCCGGGCCTCGGGAAGTCCCACTGGCGCTCGCCCGATCACCTGGCGTGGCGCGACGAGCTCCTTCGTCGCGCAGACGAGGCGTGGGGCACGCGGATCTGGACTGAGTGGGACATCGGAACGTGCAATCCCCGCCTGCTGGGTGACTCGGCGTTCATGGACTGGTACGGGTCGTTCCTTCGGTTCTCGGCGAGCCCCGCGGCGGCGGTCGCGCTCCTGAAGCTCTCGTACGACACCAGCGTGTGGGAGGTGTTCCCCTCTCTCCAGGCGCCCACCCTCGTCCTGCACCGGACCGACGACCCGCTCGAACCCGTCGAGAATGCGCGCGCCGCAGCCGTGGCGATCCCAGGAGCTCGCCTCGTGGAGCTCCCTGGAGCGTTGCATTACCTTTTCGAGGACACGGACCGCATCGTCGACGAGATCGAAGAGTTCCTCACCGGGGCGCGCCGCCCCCCGGCCTCCGACAGGGTCCTCGCGACGGTGCTATTCACAGACATCGTTGGATCGACCGAGACTGCCGGGGAGGTGGGCGACGAAGACTGGAAGGAGCTCCTTATGCAACACCACGAGCGCACCAGGCGAGAGCTAGCCGCCCACCGTGGGATAGAGTGCGACACGGCTGGGGACGGCTTCTTCGCGACCTTCGACGGACCGGCACGGGCCGTTCACTGCGCTCGGGCGATCGGCGCCGCGGTGCGCGAGCTCGGCTTGCAGATCCGAGCGGGCGTCCATACTGGCGAGGTCGAGCTGGCGGGAGACAAGGTCATCGGGATGTCTGTGCATATTGGAGCTCGAATCGCCGCTCTTGCAGGGCCCAACGAGGTATTCGTGTCCTCCACCGTGAAGGACCTCACGGCGGGCTCCGGTCTCATGTTCGAAGACGCCGGCGAGCACGAACTGAAGGGCGTCTCCGACCGCTGGCGACTCTACCGGGTAGTGGCTGAGGAGCCCGATCAGGCGCGCGTTTGACTCTCAGCGCCTCTGTAGTCAGAAGGGTCTTTCACGAACGTGACCGAGGTCATCGTGAACGGCCCCGGCGACGTCTACGTGAAGCGAGAGGCGGATTGGGAGGGCTTGAGAGGGGCAGCGCCGCCGTGCGAGGCGGATCAGTGGCCACTCGGTAGGAGACTCTCCAGGACGCGGCAGATCGACGCTCGCTCGGGGTCACCACCTAGCCCGAGATCTACGCAGGCGCCCGTGGTCTAGCGTCCGACGCAACCCTGCCGCCGCCCGAGGCTCACAGGGTTCCAGAGCGCGGCCCCATTCCGTTACGGTGTCAATGCGGCGCAGAGTTTCGAGAAGTCGCCATCCAGGGCCGGGTGCGGCCCTGCTACGAACACAGGGTTGCCATCCGCGTCGAACAGCAAGCGCCCCCGATCCATGATCACGACCCCGAGGCCGGGGAGCCACACGCGAAACTCCAAGCTCGCATCCGCAGACGTGCCGCTGAGCAGATCGAGGAAGGAGTTCTCTCGGCCGTGCTCGAGCAGCGTGATGCCGTTCGCGGTGACTGTTCCGTCCGTGGAGGTATGCACATTGGCACCGGTCGGATCGCCGTTCGCATCGTAGAAGACCTCGTACTCGCCTCGGTCCATCTGGTCGAAGACGACATCGAATCCGCAGGCCTCCGTCGCACCCTCGTCGACGTATCGGAACTCGAACTCGAAGTGTCCAGCCTCCGTCCGCGGCGCGGACGGAGCTGCCACGGCCGGTCGCCCTACGAGCATGGACAGCAAGCTGGCGGCCAGGATCGTCGCAACCCTCATCGTCTTCTCCTTACGCACTGAATTGAGCCTCGGGCTCGACCACACGTGTGGCCCGTCGATCACCGCACCGGCGTGACCAACAGCGAAGCCGTGAACCCGTCGGGACCGATGAATGTGCACCGCGTCAGCTTGTTCTGGGGGAACGAAGCCGCCTTATCCAAGATCATGATCTCGACGCTCGTGCTGTTGCTGCCGTTCGCCGACACCATCTGACCTACTGGCGCGTGGTTGGGCGAAACAACGGTGTAGGTCGTGGACCCGCAGGCGAGTGTTCCACTCGAGATCTGCGGGCTGTTGATGGGGTCGGCCGAAGCAGAACCTGCCACGGCGAGCAACAAGGCAGTTGTTATAACCGGCAGCGCAAGCGCGGGTCGCGCGGTGCGCCTTCTCCTCGATCGTCTCGTCTTCGTGCTCATCCTTCGATCCTCCTTCCGGTGCTTCACCGGGTCGATCACCAGATGCCTCGGATGTCTTCGCAGCCGTGATGTAGTGGAACGCCGCCTACAGCGGGCGCTCCGGTCGGGTCCACGACCCCGAGCAAGGTGCAGCTTCCGTCGAACGACGCGACGGCACTCTCGTCGCCGTGTGACGGTTCGATCCAGAACACCACGCGCCCATCGGAGAGGAGCGCCGTCTGGGCCGCCCAGGGCTCTCGCATGTTTGCGGGGTAGACAAGGACCACCGACGTGTCGGGCGCCGCGACCCCGAAGGTCAGATCGGCGCGGCCGCTGCTACGGACGGTCGTGACATCGAGAGGCTCCTGCGTGTCGGTGACACTCGTGATGACGTGTCCGTCTCCGGTCAGGAGCTCGATCCCGCCGTCCGACGCTCGCAAGTCCCAGGCGTTCCTCCCGCCGGAGGGGCTTGCCGCGACCACTTGCCCGCGCTGCACCGGGTCGCCACACTGATGCGGGTCCGAGCAATCCATACCGGGTGAGAAGCGGAGCCTTCGGAGCACCGAGCCCGCCGCGTCATACGTCGTGATAGTACCCGTGCGCACGCCCTTAAGCGGCGCGAGGAAGACGCGTGCGCCGCCAACATCGAAGCCGCTCTCGTACAACGTCGCGTCTGTCTCGGTCCCTCCCTCAGGCGAAACCCCGACCCGTGCGACGTCCCCTGGAACGGTTCCCTGTAGGTAGGTGTCGCCCAGATCCACGATCTCGGCGACGTTGATCGCATCCGGTGCCTGGAGTCCTTCGAATCCTGGTCCACCGCCGTTACCGTCGAAACTGGTTTCCAGGTTGATTGCGGGACCACCACCCGCCGCGCACGTCGGATTGATGCCGAGGGTCCAGAGCCGGCCACCGAACACACCGCTTGCGATCACCTCGTACGCGTCGAAGTCCTTCGAGAAGCAGTAGCCGAACCCATCCAGGGCCACGCCCCGCTTCCCGTCGTACGCGAGCCGGGAGAACGCGTCGATGAGTCTCTGCTGGTCCTCGGCCGAAGCGGCAGCGCCGAAGGAGGCGAGGGCGGTCGAAGGGTACGGGCCGCTCGACCAGCGAGCCTCGAGGTGCGTTGTTCCGCACGAGAGGTCACGCTCGGTGGTCGGTTGGAGTTCCACCGGCCAAGCCGGCGCGTGACCACCGTTGCCGACGGCCGGATCCACCAGCAGCAAGGCGCCGTCGTTCGGCATACCTGTACAGGGGTCCGCGTTCGTCAGCGACGGGGCGAAGTTCGAGAGACCCACGACGGGACCGTTTGCATGGTCTGAGTAGGAACTGAGGAACCACCCGTTGGGCACGGTGAACGTGAACCCGCCCACGTTCGCGGCGCCCAGCGACGGCGCGACACGGCTCGTGGGGTTCGGCACCGCCGGCCGTTCAACGTTCGCGAGGCGGACCATCGCCGCGGACGCCACCGCAATCAGCGCGACGGCCGTGATGACCCCCACGGAAGCGTTCCGGATCTGACGCCGCCGCACGCGGTGAACGAGGCGGGCCGGCGCGTACACAGCGCCGTCGAGATCGCGCTCGTGTCGCTCGAACATGTCGCGAACGTTTCGCTCAAGCTCGTTCATGGTTCGTTCTTCCCGACGTTCTCGCGAAGCGTGGCGAGGGACCGCACGATCAACTGGCTGAACGCACCAACGGAGCAGCCGAGGATCTGGGCAGCCTCGCGTTGGGAGAGATCTTCGTAGTAGCGCAGAACGATGGCGGCCCGCTGCCGCGGTGTCAGCAGGGCCATCGCCTGCCAGAGCTCATCCCGTGGGCCCGGATCGTACGCCGGCATGTTCGTGGACTCCGTCCCGTGTCGACGGGACCAATCTTCTTCGAGGCGACGTCGACGGAGGTGCGATGTGTGCAGGTTGACCACCGTCCGGCGCAGGTAGGCGGGGAGCGTGTCCGGCTCGCGAAGGTGCGAGAACTTGCCCGCCACCCGGACGAAGGCCTCTTGCACGAGGTCTTCCGCAAGTCCGCGATCGCCGGTGAGGAAGTACGCAAGACGTAGTGCTGCCGGCGCATCCCGAACGTAGAGGTCTTCCAGCCGTGAGGAAGACCTGCGCTCCGTGACGTGTGTCGTCATCCTGGCCACTCTTCCACCCACAGTTCAGAAGACGCTCGAGTCGCCCGATCCGCTACGGTCGCATGCCTAAACATGACCCTGGACGTGCGGATCGCCGAGGGTTCGTTGGACGGACAGCATTTGCGAGGGGGACGGAGAAGGAGCCTGAGGCAGAGCTGTCGCCCGCGCGACGATGAGCTGGCACGGTTAGTCGGCACCATGAGGTCGACCATGTTCCCCGCAGTTCTGGTCCGTGGTGTACCACTTTCACCCTCCCGCCCCTTCCTATCCCGTCCTGCGTCTGAGGGGCTGGTGCGGCGGCTCGCCCGTCTGTGCGCTAACCCGGACACGGGTGCTCTGTGCCTCGGGCTTCGGCTGGCGGCGCTCGGCTCGGCGGCGCGAGGCTCGATCGGGGCTGGGCAGCTTCGGGGTGAGGCGGCGCGGCGTGCATCGACCAGCTCTCGAAGTCGGACACCCGCCGGGAGCGCTCCGTCGAGCTCGCCACGCTACTCCCGGGCGCAGACATCGAGGAAGGCGCACTGCGCCGCTGAACGTCCGACCGACGTGACGAATGTCACACGACCGGCTTGTGGGCCCGGCCGTACTACCACCAGGTACCGAGAGGCACGCTCCGTGCGGAGGGAACGAGGAGTGGAAGAGCCTGCGGTTGAGATGGAAGGAGGAAGAGTGATGTCTGCACAACCTCGATGGGAACAGAGTGAGGAGCGCTTCCGCCCGGCCGAAGTGCCGGCACAGGGAACGCTCGCCGACCAGGATCGGAACGCGGCGGCTATCGTCACGGTGATCGCGATGGCCAGCATCGCCTCCGGTGCGATCAACATCGCGGCAGCTGCTTCGATCCCCGGCCTCAACGGGCAGAGCCTGGCGTTCTTCTGGACGATCGGCGTCGCGCAGGTCGTGTGGGGTCTCGTGACGCTGTTCTGGGCTCCGCGATGGTGGCTCGCGCTCGGCGCCTTGGGCAACGCGGTCGTCGCGGCGACCTGGCTGGTGTCCAGGACGGTGGCACTCCCGTTCGGCCAGTTCGCCCACGTCGTGCTGCCCGCTAGGTTCGCCGATGCCCTCGCCCAGATCCTTGCGGTAGTCGTCGTCATCGGTGCCGCGTGGCTCGCCGTTCGAGGCTCAGCCCCGGCTCGGTCCGCTTCACGGGTGCGCGGATTCGCGCTCGCGGCCGCGATCGTGATCGGCGCTTTGGGTGTCGCCGGCGTGATCTCGCAGGCCAACGCGTTCGCGTCGGGTAGCGGCGGAGGCGGCGGTCAGAACGGCCCGACCGCACCCTACGGTGGGGGCGGTGGCGGTACTGGAGGCGGTTACGGCGGCAGCGGTGGTGGTGGCGGCTACGGCTACTGACGCCTCCCGCTCGACAGAGAAAGGTGGCTAGCGGCGCTCGGCCGGATCCGGCCGAGCGCCGCGCCTCTACCCGCTAGAAAAGGTTGCCGGTGAAAGGGGTCGGGTATCGCCCCAGAGCCCCTGTGCGACATCGGAGGCACGACGGGGAGTCGGCAGACCTTGTCGCCGAGCTAATCGACATGGCTTCGTTGAACCCAAGCGTTCGCCAGCAAATTGCCCGTGTCTTGGGCCAGCTCGAGGCCTCCGACACCTGACGCGGCTCGTCCGGACCCTCTCTTCATCAGGCACAGTCGCTGACTCAAGGCTCCGGCTCCGGAACCCGAGTGAGGTCGACTAGCGATCCGTCCTGTACTCGCGCGATGAACGTCCCGGAGATCACCAAGCCGGGATCCTGCCCGAAGAGCCCTTGGACGTCGATCCCATCGATCGGAGCTCCGTGAGCGCACTCGGTGTTCCCTTGGGCGAGCAGCGTGCACAGCTCCGCGCCGGTTGAACTTCCTCGTATCAAGGACCCACGCAACGCGACCCAGCCGTCGGGCGCGCTCGCAACCACATCCGCAGGAGAGTCCGACACGTTCGTGGGCGTCGTCGGGTACTCGAGGTTGTTCGACGTCATGCAAAGGGGGCCATCTGACTGGACCTCGCCACCAAGGGAGGGTCGCGAAGCGGGGGGATCCGCGAACCCACTAACAAGCGTCCGTCAGGCTGGGTTGTTGACTGGTACGTCGCCAGACCGGTCGGCGCCGGACCGGATATGTACGCTCCGCTTTCGCTCCACCTGGCGCCGTGGAAGACATCGTCGAAGGTCCGGCTCGTCGAGCACCACGCGACCAGCTTGGCGAGTCCCCATGGAACATGGGTGGAGTACCCGTCGATCACCTCCGCGGTTCCGTCGGCGTGGTGCACGACGAAGACCGGGCGGCCGTCGGCGAGGTTCGCGGGCGCCGCCTGGCCCAGTGGCGGAACATCCACGACGCCGAGTCCGCCCCGCGCGACCTGGGCTCCGTGCAACGGGCGCATCGCGATCCATGCCAGGGCGAGCACCGGGATCGTCACGGCGAGGGCGAGTGCGATGATCATCGCGCGCTTGCCTCCCGACATGCGTCTCCCCTGCAACCTCGGACCTGTCCGCACCCGACCCCAGAGATCCTCAGGGTCACGACAACGCTATCCCAGCGTCAGGCGACAGAGTGCCCGTGTGAGCGAGGGTCGTTCGATATCACCGGAGCCTCAAGTGGCCGCTCTGGGTAGCATCGCCCTCCTGAACCCGCCCAGGATTCGCCGACACTGGCGCCGCACAGACATCGCCCGTAGCCGAGGAGGCTCGTGGGGAACACCTCGCAGCGCGGGACGGCTAGGCGCGGGCGATCGATGAACCGCGCGGCTCTCAGGCCTCGTGCCGCAACGCGCTGTCGGACTCGGGCAGTGTCATCGTCGTGTCCCGAAAGAGTGGGGAAGAGAGCCTGAACCCCTTGACGATGCAGTAGATGCTGAGCGACAGCTCCCAGAGGGCCTCCACGAAGCCCCCCAAGCCTTGCACCGTTCCGCGTGCAGGGATCGCATTGAGGATGACGAGGATGCCGGTGATCATGACGAGCGGGCCGCCGATCAGCCCCAGCCACGTCATGCGTCGCGGCACCAACTCGGACCTGTACATCAGGTAGCCGAGGATCACGCCGTTCGCGAGTCCGGCCCAGAAACCAGGTCCCACGAGGAACGCTCGGTAATACATCGCATCGAAGACGTTGCCCAGGACGGGAGCGGAGGTCGCGGTACCGTCCTGCCGCATCAGCAGGAACGCGAGGGCGGCGATGATCCCTATCGCGATGAACATCGCCTCGCAGAGTCGAGCCGCCACGTACCCGATCGCCCCCATCTCGCTCTCGCGCTTCAGGACCGGGTACGCCACTACGGCCGTTGCGACGTTGAAGACGATGAGCAGAACCTCCGACGCGGCACCGAACGAGATGCCCGTGGAGGGATCACCCCCGGACCCTGTGATCCAGGTCGGGTTGTTGAGCATGTTGTGGTAGCCGACGAAGAACGCTGGGATAGAGAAGACAAACGTCGCGAGGAAGAACCAGCCGAACACGCGCCCGATCGCCTGAGGTCGATACGCGTGGCGTCCATCGATGACGGTGGTGTCAGCCATTTCCCGCCCTCCCTCTCGCGATTCGGCAGAGGGTAGGTTTATATCGCTCGGTCGATCAGCGTGCTCGCGAACTGGGAGGTGTCGGGCAAGACCGACAAGAACACGGACCAGCGGAAGCCGCCATCAGCTCATCGTCTTATCGGCGGCCGGCCCGGGGGTGCAGCAGGCAAACTGAAACCTGCCGGACACCCACCTCTGCCGGACCGGCAGGCAGCCATCGCCGCCCGCGCTTACGAACCGCCCGCCAGGTTCGCGATCGCGTCGGGACGCTGCACGACGTAGATGCCGCTGGACTCGGCGCGCACCGATTGAGGTGTTCGTCTGTCCCGCCTCTTCCTCGAGCACGGTGAGCACGGCCGAGGCAGATTCCCGCGGTGCCCAGCCTCCTCGATCGTCGGACACCGCCCTCACCCTTGGATCGATGGCGCTCCGAGATGCGAACCCCTTACCCGGTGGGCATCAGCTGCTACGGTCCTGCGATGGAGGCGTTGGAAGCGGCGTTGGACGCGGAGGCCGAACGCACGGCCTTCTCCGGTGTCGTGCGGGTGGACCGACCTGGCGCAGTAGAACTCGCGAAAGCATACGGGCTCGCTGATCGCGCCCATGGCGTCCCGAACACGGTCGACACGCGGTTCATGCTGGCGAGCGTCGCGAAAGGCTTCACCGCGCTGGCTGTGATGAGCCTCGTCGCCGACGGCACGCTCCTGCTCTCGACGACCGCACGCTCGGTGCTCGGCGGCGACCTGCCGCTGATCGCCGACGACGTGACCGTCGAGCACCTGCTCGCGCACCGTTCCGGTATCGGCGACTACCTCGACGAGGACGAGAGATCCGATGACATCAACTCCTACACGCTGTCCGTGCCCGTGCACCGGCTCGACACGACCGAGCGGTTCCTCGAGGTGCTCGACGGCTTCCCGACCGTCTCCCGCGTAGACGAGCGGTTCTCCTACAACAACGCTGGTTACGTCGTGCTCGCTCTGATCGCCGAGCGAGCCAGCGGGGTCGGCTACCACGAGCTCGTGCGGCGGCGCGTGACCGAACCGGCCGGGCTCGCCGACACCGGGTTCTGGCGCACGGACGAGCTCCCGGGCGACCACGCGATCGCGTACCTGCACGCCGCCGGACTGCGGTCGAACGCACTCCACCTGCCCGTGCTCGGCACCGGAGACGGCGGCATCTCCTCGACCGCCGCCGATCTCGCCACGTTCTGGCGCGCGCTCTTCGCTGGTCGCGTCGTGCCGGCCGAGCTCGTGGCCGAGATGACCCGCCCGCGCAGCGACTGGCCGGAGGAGAACCGTCGCTATGGGTTGGGGTTCCACGTGCACCGCACGAGCGAGGCCGTGTGGCTCGAGGGCTACGACGCCGGCGTCTCGGTCTGTACCACGCACGACCCGGCGTCGGGCATCACCCACTCCGTGATCGCGAACTGGTCCGACGGCGCTTGGCCGATGCTCTCGGTGCTCGACGAGCACCTGGGCACCGCGTAGAAGCACGCACGGACCCCCTCAGCCGCTTGCGGCAACGGTTTCGAGGCCAGCGACTCGAGTTCGTCGGCGTGCTCCGGGTGCTCGCATCGGTCGCACCAGCGGGTGCCGCTCACGTCACCACTCATTCCCAACCCGGCACGCGCCCCGCTTGCTCGATCCACCTGCGCATCTCCGGTCCCTGCGCCTCCTCCAGGGTCGTCAGCTTGACGTAGCGGCTACGATCCGTCGTCCCGAGCGGCGGCGGAGGGTCGAAATCCGCTCCGCCGAGGAACGCGACGTTCACGGAGACGGCGAAGGAGGCCATCTCGATGATCCACCCGTGTTCTGGCAACCCGTAGTACGCCTGCTTCCACTTGATGGCGTATCGCAGCCCCGGGATCGTCTCGCGGATCAACCCGTCCAGCCGCTTGACGATGGGATGCATATCCGGCATCACGCCGCGCCGGATCCAATCCTCGATGTCGGCGTGGCTATCCGAGGGCACAGGCGGCTTTCGGTCCGCATATGACCTGCGTGATTTCCCCATCACAAGTGCTCCTGTGTGGCCTACTTTCAACGATTGACCTCGGGCGAGGCAAGCTCGACGCTGGGCGAGTCGTCCACCAAGTGAGACGGTCGATGATCGGATCCTTGACCTACCCGCCGCACTCGAACAGCAAGAACCTCGTGAAGCCGACGTTCGACAGGGCCCACGGGCCGCGCGCCGCCCGCACAAGGTCGACCGCAATGCACTCTCGGCTGCTGTGCGTCCGCTTCGCGTCAGCCACGTGACCAACGCTTGCGGCACTCGCGCTTGAGAAAGAGCATGGCCGCGATCCAGATGACCGTGTGTCGGGATGACAGGCGCGCGGGTCGGTACACCGTGTGTCGCCTGCGTGTCGCTGGGTCGTTTGACAGAGCCGTTCTTGACCTCATTGATGGAATCTTTCCATCTGAAGGGGTCTCCGATGCCGAAGGAACGAATCCTGTTTGGTTGCAGCAGTCGCTCTGATCGTCGGGTCGCTTGCCTCCTGCTCGAAGGACACTCCGACAACGTAGGCAAGCGGAACTAACGCCCAATCCCCCAGCGCCCGGGGACACCACAATCTTGCTCAGTTGGGTGGAGGCTTGCAGCCGGATCAGGTGAACGAGATCGAAGTCGGGTTCAACCTCGTGACAGCGGTGCTCAGCCACAAGGTCGACGCGATGGTTGGGGGTTCTGCAACGTTGAGGCGATCCAGATCGAGCAGGAGACGGGCCAGAAGCCAACCGTGTTCTCGGCGGACCAGCCCGGCGTGGCCTCAACACGCCGACGACGTCATCATCGCGAACGCCGACAGCTCGCATCCGATCCCCGTACCAAGCATCGTCCAGAACTTCGTCGTTGGCCTCGTCGAGGGGATCAATGGCGTGATCGTCTCCACCGAAACGATGGGGCCGCGATTGACCCCTCGCGCGCCACCAACCTAGGGTCGGTCCATGCATCGGCGGGCGGCGTTCCCGTTCATCACGGCCCTCGCGCTGGTCTTGGCGACTGCGCCCGCAGCGCGAGCGGCTCCTGGCGATCTGGACCCAACGTTCGGGGGCGACGGCGTCGTCCGGACCGATCTCACGCCCGCCGAGGACGACGGCTTCGCGGTGACGATCCAGCCCGACGGCAAGATCGTCGTTGCCGGAGAGATGGGGATCGGCGGCCCGAACCCACGCTTCGCGATCGTCCGCTACGAGACCGACGGCTCCCTGGATCCATCCTTCGGCGGCGGCGACGGGAAGGTGTCGATCGACTTCACGCCTCGCGACGACTTCGCGTTCGCCGTCCGCATCCAGGCGGACGGGAAGATCGTCGTCGCCGGCGCGGCCGCGTACCTCGCCTCGAACTCGCGGTTCGCGCTGGCTCGGCTCACATCGGACGGCTCGCTCGATCCGACGTTCGGCGGCGACGGGACCGTGACCACCGACCTCACGCCCTCCTACGACTGGGCGAACGGGATGGCGCTGCAGCCCAACGGCAAGATCGTCGTGGTCGGGAGCGTGAGCGCGGGGAGCGACAACGGGAAGATCGGGGTGCTGCGCTACCGCTCCGACGGCTCGCTCGATCCGACGTTCGGCGGCGACGGGATCGTGCTCGCCGACCCCACGCCGACGTTCGACGACGGTCTGGCCGATCGGCGTCGAGGCCGACGGCCAGATCATCGTCGCCGGCGGGGCGGGCTTCGCCGGCCCGAACGAGCGGTTCGTGGCGCTGGCGTACGAGCCCGACGGCTCGCTCGATCCGACGTTCGGCGGCGACGGCAAGGTCTTCACCGACCTCACCCCGAAAGCTGACGTTCCGTTCGGGCTCGCGATCCAGGACGATGGCAAGATCGTCGTGGCGGGCGGCGCCGCCGCTCGGGCTCGACACGGACCCGAAGTTCGCCCTCGTGCGGTATGAGCGGGACGGCTCGCTCGATCCGAGCCTTAAGGGCGATGGGACCGTGATCACCAACGTCACGCCGTACGACGACGGCGCATACAGCGTGGCGATCGATCCTGACGGCAGGATCGTGGCGGCGGGACTGGCGGGCAACGGCGGACCGGCGCCGCGCTTCGCGGCGGTGCGCTACCTCGCCGACGGGGCGCTGGACCCGACCTTCGGCGGCGACGGCAAGGTCAGCACGGACCTCACGCCGCACTTCGACTCGGCATAGGGGGTCGCGGTGCAGGCCGACGGGTCGGTCGTGTGCTCAGGCGTGGCGGGCGCCGGCGGTTCGCACCCGTCATTCGCGGTGCTGCGGTACCAGCCGTAGCTGTCGGCCGCGTCGCATGCCGAGTGCGCATCGCCGGCAGAGTCGTGAACTCCTCGGCGGTCCGCGACCGCAGGGCGCCGTCGAACGTCTGACCTCCTCCGGACACCGCAACTGCCTGGGCTCCTCGCGTCGGCCGGCGCGTACGCTGTCGCTCGGCAGCCAGGGAGCGCGATTCCGTTCGGTGGTGAGTGACGCGCGGAGTTGGTTGTCTGTGTGTCGCCCGTGCGGTTGGACGATCAGGCGTCACCTTCACAACTCTCCGGTCAGATGACCGCGTGTCGTGAAGGATCCGGCGCCTCGCAAAGCGGACAACCGCGGATTGTGTTGGACCGAGACGTGCGACACTCCCACGCGGCGCGGCGGCCGGCGTCCCGCATACCTCAGGTCACCTGCGCACGGTGACCTGCTCACAACCCGGACTGGCTTCACCAGGGGATCTCATCAGGGGCGCGTTGAGGGCGCCACCCTAGGCCACCCTCGGAGGGACGGGCTCGCTCCGCCACCGCTCCGCTTGGGCGATCAACGCGGTTGCGCCCTTCGCTCGGTAGAGGTCGAGTGCCCTTCCGAGGGCCGCGTCGCAGCCTGCGATGTCCTGGAGCAGCCGGTCGACGAGCGCGATCGTCATGGAACCGTCCGCTGCCCCGATGATGAACTCGGTGTTCTCGATGGCCTCGGCGATCTCGGCACAAGCCCGACGGGCCTCGTCGGCCTTCCCATAGCGCGCGGCGGCGATCGCTGAGGCTTCGACCCACAGGTTGTGTACCTGCTTGTTGCCGGGAGAGACGATGTGTGCAACCGAATCCATGAGTCGGGTGGCCCGGTCGGGATCGCCTCTGGCCGCCACCAGCTTGGCGAGGTTGACGGCGAGGAACTCGTTCTCTTGATCGATGCGTCGGCTCGCCTCGAAGCCCTCCCGCCAGGCGCGTGATTCGGCGTCCGGATCCCCATGACATCGCGCGACCCACGCATCTCCCTGGCTCGCGTAGTGGGCAAGGTAGAAATGAAGGCCATGCTCTCGCCACATCGCCTTAGCCTTATCCGCAGCCGCGGCGGCATCCAGGTCGTCGCCCCGGATCGCCAGGCTCATCGAGAGAGCGACGTCCACGATGCCTTCCGCTATGGCGACACCCGCAACTCGGGCCGAGAGAGATTGGAGTTGGAGCACCGCATCGTCCACGGGAGTGCCTCCGAAGGTCCAGGCCACCCCTATCCAACTGAGGGCTTCAGCTTCGAGTGATGCATCGCCAGCCCGGCGCGCCCGGACGGCCGCTAGTTCCCAGGCGGACGTCGCCGAGGATATCCGCTCGTCGATCCAATCGGCGTTCCCTCGCACGAAGTAGGCGGTCGCGAGCCCGCGATCGTCCCCTGAACGTTCGAGGATCGGGATCGCCACATCGGTCTCAGCACGGGCGGTGGCAGGCCAATCGAGATCGGCTTCCTCCATCAGTGTTGAGTTCAAGCGCTCCACCATGACGGCGGCGCGGAGAGGATCATCCGATGAGGCCGGCATCTTCGCGTCGATCTCGCCCCACGCCGTCCTGGCGATGTCCGTCTGGCCGGCCAACTCCGCCACGTTCGCGAGCTTCAGGAGCACGCGCACACGATCGTGTTGCCCAAGATCGCCCAGTTCGACGGCCCTCCCCAGGAGCGAAGTGGCCGCGCCGACGTCGCCTCGCTTGCTCGCCCGTTCGCCGGCGGCCGCGAACCGCGCGGCCGCGCGATGAGCCAACGCGGAGGCCGAGTCCGCGCTCCCCAACTCCTCCCGGTAGCGGAACGCCGCCTCCAGGTGATACGCGACGATCTCCTCCAGTTCGGGGAGCCGAGGACCGGCAACGTCCTCGAGCCAGTCGGCAAGCCGCTCATGGAGTTCAGCTCTCGTCTCCTTGGGTAAGGCCCGGTAGGCCGCGTCCTTGATCAACAGGTGCCGGAATCGGAACGCGTCCTCACCCTGCGAGCTCCGCCTCTCCGGGCGAGATGAATTCCTTCTGCATCAATGGACCGAACGACGAGGCGACCTCACCGCGAAGGTCGATCGGCAACAGCGTCGAGACGGCTCCGCGGTGGAAGACCTGCCCCTCGATCGAACCGCGCTGGAGCACCGCTCGCTGGAGATCGGAAAGGCTGTCGAGCCGCGCTTCCAGCAAGGCCGTCAACGAGCCGGGGATCGTGACCTCCTCTCGGTCGCCGACCGCCGTCGCATCTACCATCCGCTGGTCCACGAGATGCGCGATGACCTGTTCGATGAACAGCGGGTTGCCCTGGGCAGCCTCCAAGATGCGGCCGGTGACGTCCTTATCGAAGTTGCTCCCCGCCATCAGCTGCTCCGCCAGGGCCTGGGAATCCCCTTCGCCCAAGGGTTCGAGCACGATGGCCAACGCGTTCGCTCGGCCGGCACCCCACCCGGGTCGCACGTCGACGATGTCGGGCCGAGTCATGCACACCAGCACGATCGGCGCCTCGTGTGAGAGATCGCATACGTGCTCCAGCAGATCCAGCAACGCCGGTTCGGCCCACTGGATGTCGTCGATCACCGCCACGACGGGCGCGTGCCGCGCCGCGCTCTCGAGCAGCTTGCGGACCGCCCAGTAGATCTCCTCGGGGGCTCCCTGCGAATCCTCGGTGCCCAGACCGAGCATGCGGAGCAGCCTGGTCGAAACCAGCGGACCGTCGTCCGCATCGTCGATCGCTCGTTCGATTCTTCTCCCCGATCTCCTCGGGGGTGTCGTCCTCGCCCGACCCGATCACCTGCGCCACGATCTCGGCGGCGGGGAAGAATGTGATTCCCGTGCCATAGCTCAGACACCTGCCGCGCAGGACCGTGGCGCGTGAGGCGACGAGCTCGGCGAACGCGTCGACCAGGCGGGACTTCCCCACCCCCGGCTCGCCGATCACGGTGACCATCCAGCATCGACGCTGATCGACGGCGCGTTCGCACGCCTGCAGCAGTTGGGAGAGCTCCTCAGAGCGCCCCACTAGCGCCTCTTCAGACCGCCGAGCGACACCCTCACCCGTAGCATCGACAGAGACCAGACGGAACGCGGCGAACGGCTCAGGCTTCCCTTTGAGCGCCAGCGGCTCGACGGGTTCGACGTCGACCGCGTCGCGGACCAATCCCAGCGTCGAGCCGGAGAGCAGGATCTCACCGGGCGGGGCTGCCTGCTCCAGCCGAGCGGCCACGTTGACCGCGTCGCCGCTCACGAAGGGCTGGCCTGCCCCCGGATCGCCTGCCATCACCTCGCCGGTGTTGATCCCGGTGCGGACCACCAGCCGCACTCCGTGCTGACGTTCGAAGTCCTCGTTGAGACGGGCGAGCGCTTCTCGGATCCCGTCGGCGGCTCGCATCGCGCGCATCGCGTCGTCCTCGTGGACGACCGGCACGCCGAACACGGCCATGACGGCGTCTCCGATGAACTTCTCGATGGTGCCACCGTGGAACTCGATCACCGAATGACACGCGTCGAAGTACTGCCCCATCACACGGCGCACGGCCTCGGGATCCAGCGCGTCGCCCATCGCCGTGGAACCAACCACATCGGAGAAGAGGATCGTCACGGTCTTCCGGACCTCGAGCCCGTCGTCCTGGGGGACCTCGGCGCCGCACGACATGCAGAAGCGCGCCTCCGGCGGGCAGTCCGAGCCGCAGGTGGCACAACGCACCATGTCAGCCTACGGAGTCGTCGGCCCGCAAGCTAGCCGAAGGCACGTTGTCTCCTGCCAGGCGCCACCATGGCTCCGATATGGACAGCGATGCGCCGCACGTCATCGCCCCTAGCCGAGGAGGCGCGTGGGGAACACCTCGTAGCGCGGGACGGCTAGGGGGGCGGAAGCGCAAGCACGAAGTCTGTGGACTCCGTCGGAGTCTGGCACTCATCGCGAGTAGAGGGGTCTTTCGCAAACGTGACCGAGGTTGTGGTGAACGGGCTGGACGTTTCCCCGATCCGTGTAGGGGCATCGCGTCCCGGATCACGGCGGCGGCGCGCGCCCCAGCGCGAGAGGTCACCCCCCCAATCAGACGGGCTGTGCGAGTAGTCCCTAGTTCTTCCTTCTGAACTCCGGTCATCTCGCACGTGGTGTGACAGGCAGGATGAGTGCCGAAGGCCGGCCAGGTCCTGACCGGCCCGAGGCGGACGACCCTAGATACCGCTCAGACTTCGGCGGACGCTGAGTTTGGGAGGACGAGACATCGATTCGCGCTCCCGCTCGGTGAGCGCCCCCCACAGGGGAGGTGGGGAAGATGCGAAGCGCGATGCAACCTCCGACGGAGCGTGGAGGCCGGTCGCCGGCGGGCCAGGGTCGGCTGGGGATGGTGTTGTTGTCCTCCAGCGTGATGGGCGTGCCGCTCATCCTGTTCGTCCTGCGGCGCCTCGGCCGCTGGGGCGGGCTGCTGGTGGAGGCTGGCTGCGGCCTGCTCTTCGTCCGGGATGTCACCATGACCGCCGCCGGCGCACCCGCCAGGCTCCGGCTGCTGCCGCGGCTCCTCCTTCTCGTTGAGGTCGTCGTGGCGGGCGTTGCCACGTTCGTGGGCCTGTGGGCATGGGTATGGCGGCCGTTCCTCGGCGGATCGAATGGAGAACACGATCGCGACGGCCAGGTCGAGCACGGCGCGACGATCGACCAAGGCACGGCCTCAACGAACGGGCAGGCCGCGGTCCGTGTCGCCACCGTCGCCGCCGCATCGACCTTCGTCCTACACACGGCGAGAGAGGCCATCTACCTCAGCCCGGGCCACGGCTTGAAGTAGCGGCGCTGGGTTCGGATAGGTCTTGGGGGGCCAAATCCTTTACGCGCTCCAGCGCGCTCGGCCATGTTCCGGCGGCGCCCCTGATGGAAACACCGCATCACGGCTGCCGAGCCTCGATCCTGATGGTACTGATCGCGAGGAGTCGTGTGGCACTACATCGACCGGCCACGCGGAGGGACGGTGGCACCGGAACGGAGAGGAGATGAACATCCATGCCTGTTCCTGATCCCTCATTCGGTTGGCAGGATGCCACCGCTGCCTTCGCCATCATCGCGGTCGTGGCGTTCTTGGTGACCTGGGTCGTGACGGACCTCGGTCACGTGTCGCGGACTCCCTACGTGGCGATCCTCACACTGACGACGCTCGCCCTGACGGCTGGTTACCTCGCTTGGTCGGGTACGTCGTTGAACGACCTTGTAACGGCGGGATGGGGCTGGGGCATCCTCGCAGGACTCGTCGCAGCCGCGGTGGTTGTGCCTCTCGTGCGTCGTCTGCCCGCAAGAGCTCGCCCTGAAGGTTCTCAGCTCGTTGGACGGCTCCTATGGGAAGGGGTCGTGTACGGTTTCGCGGAAGCAGTCCTACTCGCAACCCTGCCGGTCCTGGCTGTCTGGCAGGCAACCGACGCGCTCGGCTGGACGGATACCACATGGGCAAAGGTCGGCTCGGGCGCACTTGCGGTGGTCGGAGCGTTGTTCGTGATCTTGGTCCACCACCTCGGATACCGTGAGTTCCGGGCAAGGGCCGCAAGGAAGATGCTTCGGGGTGCGCTGGTGGCTTGCGGCATCCAGGCGTTGGCGTTCCTTCTGACGGGAAACGTGCTCGCCCCGGTCGTCGCCCACATCGTGCTCCACGGTGAGCTGACACTCCGCGGCATCGAGATGCCTCCCACGTCGCATCCGGAGCCGGTTTCCAGTGGCGCAGGCAGCGCGCGGGTCACCAAGGTCCCCGCACCGGAGAAGGAGCTAGTCGCGTAAGGAAGTCCGAGATCCCGCCGCGTCAGTGGGTGAAACTTGGCGCGCGCTCCGGCGCACGCAGCCGCAGACGCTGGACCCTATCCTTACGATGATGACTTCAAGGCCAACCGACCGGCGGAATGTGACTTGGTTCATTGCCTGGATGCTCACGGGTGCCGGTTATGCCCTCGGAATCCTGGGCGCGCTCTCCATCGGTCCCTATGTCCTGGTCATCACGGTGGCAGCCACCATCGTTCTTGCTACCCGCACGGGATCCAAGGTGGGGCTACCCGGCCTGGTTTCCGGTCTCGGACTCCCACTGTTCTACGTTGCGTTCTTGAACCGATCAGGGCCTGGATCTAATTGCACACGCGCCCCAGCGCGTTCGGGCGCGTTCCCGGAGGGCGACGGAGCCAGAGGTGGGAACGGCCCGCCCGCCGAAACCTGCTCTTCGTCGTCCACAACTCGCTCATGACCAACGCCCGAGTTGCGGGACGCAAACTTCGCGCAGATGATCAGGTAGGGAAGGAGAATGAACGTGGGCAAGGTCCGCACAGGGCTCTCAGTCTCGCTCGACGGGTTCATCAGTGGGCCGAACGACAGCCCTGAAGCACCCATGGGTGTCGGCGGCGAGAGGCTCTTGGCGTGGTACTCCGGTGGCGACACCGAATACAGGCTGCCTGGAACCGACATGGTCTTCATGGTCTCGGCGAAGACCGCCGAGTACCTTGCCGAGACGCGCAGAACGACAGGGGCGATGGTGTTTGGTCGAAGGACATTCGACCTCACCAATGGGTGGGGTGGCAAACACCCCTTGGACAAACCGGTCTTCGTTGTTACCAGCTCGGTCCCACAAGACTGGGTCTATGAAGGATCGCCGTTCACGTTCGTCACGGACGGACTCGAAAGCGCCGTAGAGCAAGCGAAGGCGGTCGCAGGCGACAAGGACGTCGGTGTGGGTGCCGCGAGCATCGTGCAGCAGTGCATCAAAGCAGGACTCCTCGACGAGATACATATGGACCTGGTACACGTCCTGCTCGGGGGCGGCGTCTCATTGTTCGACCATCTAGGGACCGGCCCGATCGACCTGGAGAGGACGAGGGTGATCGAGGGCGCGGGGGTCACGCATCTCACGTTCCGCGTCATGAAGTGAAGTACGCCCGATCTCGCGTGCGAAGTTCGGAAGAAGGCCGAGCGGGTCGGGTCTCGATAGGAGGGCGGGTCGCAGCGCTCGCGGGTCCATCGCAGGTCCTGGTCTCGAACAACTGGTGACCGTCGGCGGCAACTTCCGTAATTCGGTGTCGAAGAAGCTCGACTACCTAGTGATCGGTGACGCTGACTTCGTGCAATTCGCGGATGGATGGATGACCGGGAAGCTTAGGAAGACGACCGAACTCGTCGCTGAGGGCGAGGCCATCGAGATCATCCCGGAGCGCCAGTTCCTCGAGCTCCTGTTCTCATGACCCTGGTAATGACTCCGACCAACTGTCGGGCCGTTCACGGCGGCGCTCCACGCCTGACGTTCTTCCCGTTCAGGCGCCTGACCTCGCGAGCATCGCTTCTGGTGCGAACTCCAGCGAGGGAGGGAACCTCGAAGCGACGACACCCTGCGACGTCGAGGCGTGTACTTCCCGGAGGTGCTTGAGCGTCCGGCCTTCTGGTCGAGACTCTCAGCATGGCGCGCATGGTTCCTACTCCGATGTTGCCCACGCAGAGTGCCGGCGAACGCAAGCTCTACGAGGGATTCCGGACGCAACTCCCAGATGACGTCGTCGTGTACCACGGCATCCGGTGGCTCCAGCTCGGACCGAAGGCGCGGGAGGGCGAGTCGGACTTCCTCATCGCCGACCCCGCCCGAGGGCTCCTCTGCGTGGAGGTGAAAGGCGGAGCCCTCCGCTTCGATCCATCCACCCGGACGTGGCAACAGAACGGGAAGGTCCTCAACAAGAACCCCTTCGACCAGGCGGAGGAGTCGATGCACTGGATCGTCGGCCGGATGCGCGACGATCCACGCTGGCGTCAGTGGAACCCCAGCTTCGGATACGCCGTGGCGTTCCCGGATAGCGACTACATGGGCGAGGCGCATCCCAACGCGCCGATGGACATCGTGATCGACCGGCGCGACATGGATGACCTCCAGGGTCGGCTCGTGAGCATCATGGATCGCTGGGGCGATGCACAGGTCGATCACGCCGGTGCGGGGATGCAGGCGCTCGATGCAGAGCTCGGCTACCGGATCGAAGTGATCGCTCCGCTCGGGGTCCGCATCGACGAAGCCGAGCGACGGATGATCGAGCTCACCGAGGAGCAGTCGTACATCCGTGACTTCATCCGCCGGCAACCTCGGCTGGCCGTGCTCGGAACGGCCGGATCAGGCAAGACCTTGATCGCGATCCAGACGGCCAAGTGGCTCGCCGAGCACGGCAGCCGAACGCTGATCACGTGCTTCAACAAACGGTTGGGGCGGTACATGGCGGAGTCCTGCGCGGGGGTGGAGGGCATCACAGCCGTGCACTTCCACGAGCTCGCATACTCGCTCGCGCGGCGAGCAGAGACGATCCCCGAGGCCGCGTCGGATGGGGCATCCGACGACTCGACCTACTTCACCGAGGTGCTGCCGAAGGCGCTCGAGGAGGCCGCGCCGAAGCTCGACGAGCGCTTCGACGCGATCGTGGTCGACGAGGCGCAGGATTTCCAGGACGCGTTCTGGCCGGCGCTCATGGCGCTGCATCGTGGCGAGGACGGCACACCCCTCTACCTGTTCGGAGACGACAACCAGAACATCTACGGGGGCTCGCGGTTCCCCGTCGCCCCGAACGAGATCTTCGGACCGCTCCGCAAGAACATGCGGAACGCCCTGCATATCCAGGAGTTCCTGGCGGCGCTCCACCGTGGGGAAGAGGAGCCGATCATCGGTGGTCCCGAGGTCGGTCCGGTCGAGGTGATGGCGTACGAGGGCACCGAGGATCTCGTGGAGAAGGCGGGCACCATCCTCGATCAGCTCCGCAAACAAGACGTGTCGATCGGTGACGTCGTCCTGCTCACCCCGACGCGCCTCACGAGGAGCCCTCTTCGCAACCGAGGATCGCTCGGCGGCTTCCCCCTCACCGAAGTGGCACGACCGGGAGGATTGCTCACCTCGAGCCTGCACGCGTTCAAGGGCTTGGAACGCCCTGTCGTCATCCTGGGGGAGCTCGGCGACCGAGGGACAGATCGCCTGGTGGAGTACCTGTACGTAGGCGGGTCGAGAGCTCGGCACCAGCTGTATCTGCTCGCGGTTCCCGACGTCGCCGGCATGTTGATGCAGCTTCCAGGCACCGCAGCGTGGAAGGCCTGAGTCGGCCCGACCGCCAGGCGCGAATCGAAGCTCGAAGCCAGCCGCCACGGAGAGGAATGACTCGCCTCTTGCCGAACCGTCTCTCGATCGGGCCGTCCGACGGCCAGCGGGCCTACTCGACAACTGCCCGGTCAGATGACCGCGTGTCGTGAAGGATCCGGCGCCTCGCCTAGCGGACAACCGCGGATTGTGTTGGACCGAGACGTCACGACACTCCCACCCGGCGCGGCGGCCGGCGTCCCGCATACCTCAGGTCACCCGCGCACGGTGACCTGCTCGCAACCCGGGACTCGCGTCACCGGGGATCTCATCAGGAGCGCCTTGGGGGCGCCAGCTCAGGCCATCGTCGGAGGGACGGGCTCGTTCCGCCACCGCTCCGCTTGGGCGATCAACACGGTCGCACCCTTCGCTCGGTAGAGTTCGAGTGCCCTTCCGAGGGCCGCGTCGCAGCCCGCGTTGTCTTGGAGCAGCCGGTCGACGAGCGCGATCGTCATGGAACCGTCCGCTGCCCCGATGATGAACTCGGTGTTCTCGATGGCCTCGGCGATCTCGGCACAAGCCCGACGGGCCTCGTCTGCCTTCCCGTAGCGCGCGGCGGCGATCGCCGAGGCCTCGACCCATAGGTTGTGTACCTGCCGATTGCCAGGGGAAGCGATGTGTGCAACCGAATCCATGAGTCGGGTGGCCCGGTCGGGATCGCCTCTGGCCGCCAGCAGCTTGGCGAGGTTGACGGCGAGGAACTCGTTCTCCTGATCGATGCGCCGACTCGCCTCGAAGCCCTCCCGCCAGGCGCGTGATTCGGCGTCCGGATCCCCACGACATCGCGCGACCCACGCATCGCTCTGACTCGCGAAATGAGCGAGGTAGAAGTGGAGGCCATACTCTCGCCACAGCTCCTTGCCTCGATCCGCAACCGCGCTGGCTTCGAGATCGTCGCCCCGGATCGCCAGACCTATCGAAAGTGCACAGTCCACTGTGCCTTCGGCCATTGCCACACCGGCCACTCGGGCCGAGAGAGCCTGGAGTTGGGACACCGCTTCGTCCGCCGGCGTTGCCCCGAAGGTCCAGGCCACGCCTATCCAACTGAGGGCTTCAGCTTCGAGCGACGCATCGCCTGCCCGGCGCGCCCGGACGGCCGCGAGTTCCCAGGCGGAGGTCGCAGCTGATATCCGCTCGTCGATCCAATCGGCGTTCCCTCGCACGAAGTACGCGGTGGCGAGCCCGCGATCGTCCCCTGAACGTTCGAGGATCGGGATCGCCACATCGGTCTCAGCACGGGCGGTGGCAGGCCAATCGAGATCGGCCACGTCCAAGAGCGCCGTGTTCAGGCGCTCCACCATGACGGCGGCGCGGAGAGGATCATCCGAGGTGGTGGACATCTCCGCGTCGATCTCGCCCCATGCCGTCCTGGCGATGTCCGTCTGGGCGGCCAACTCCGCGACGTTCGCGAGCTTCAGGAGCACGCGCACACGATCGTGTTGCCCAAGATCGCCCAGTTCGGCGGCCCTCCCCAGGAGCGAAGTGGCCGCGCCGACGTCGCCTCGCTTGCTCGCCCGTTCGCCGGCGGCCGCGAACCGCGCGGCCGCGCGATGAGCCAACGCGGAGGCCGCGTCCGCGCTCCCCAGCTCCTCCCGGTAGCGGAACGCCGCCTCCAGGTGATAGGCGACGATCTCCTCCAGTTCGGGGAGCCGAGGACCGGCAACGTCCTCGAGCCAGTCGGCCAGGCGCTCATGCAGTTCAGCTCTCGTCTCCTTGGGCAAGGCGCGGTAGGCCGCGTCCTTGATCAACAGGTGCCGGAATCGGAACGCGTCCTCCCCTGCGAGCTCAGCCTCTCCGGGCGAGATGAACTCCTTCTGCATCAAGGGACCGAACGACGAGGCGACCTCACCGCGAAGGTCGCTCGGCAACAGCGTCGAGACGGCTCCGCGGTGGAAGACCTGCCCTTCGATCGAACCGCGCTGGAGCACCGCTCGCTGGAGATCGGAAAGGCTGTCGAGCCGCGCTTCCAGCAACGCCGTCAACGAGCCGGGGATCGTGACCTCCTCCCGGTCGCCGACCGCCGTCGCATCCACGATCCGCTGGTCCACGAGATGCGCGATGACCTGTTCGATGAACAGCGGGTTGCCCTGGGCAGCCTCCAGGATGCGGCCGGTGACGTCCTTATCGAAGTTGCTCCCCGCCATCAGCTGCTCCGCCAAGGCGTGGGAATCCCGTTCGCCCAAGGGTTCGAGCACGATGGCCGACGCGTTCGCTCGGCCCGCACCCCACCCGGGTCGCACGTCGACGATGTCGGGCCGAGTCATGCACACCAGCACGATCGGCGCCTCGTGTGAGAGATCGCACACGTGCTCCAGCAGATCCAGCAACGCCGGTTCGGCCCACTGGATGTCGTCGATCACCGCCACGACGGGCGCGAGCCGCGCCGCGCTCTCGAGCAGCTTGCGGACCGCCCAGTAGATCTCCTCGGGAGCTCCCTGCGAATCCTCGGTCCCGAGACCGAGCATGCGGAGCAACCTAGTCGACACCAACGGACCGTCGTCCGTATCGGCGATCGCTCGCTCGATCTTCTCCCGGATCTCGCTGGAGGTGTCGTCCTCGCCCGACCCGATCACCTGCGCCACGATCTCGGCGGCGGGGAAGAAGGTGATCCCCGTGCCGTAGCTCAGACACCTCCCGCGCAGGACCGTGGCGCGTGAGGCGACGAGCTCTGCGAACGCATCGACCAGGCGGGACTTGCCTACCCCAGGCTCACCGATCACGGTGACCATCCAGCATCGACGCTGATCGATGGCGCGTTCACACGCCTGCATCAGTTGGGAGAGCTCCTCAGAGCGCCCCACCAGCGCCTCCTCAGACCGCCGAGCGACCCCCTCACCCGCAGCATCGACAGAGACCAGACGGAACGCGGCGAACGGCTCAGGCTTCCCCTTGAGCGCCAGCGGCTCGACGGGTTCGACGTCGACCGCGTCGCGGACCAATCCCAGCGTCGAGCCGGAGAGCAGGATCTCACCGGGCGGGGCCACCTGCTCCAGCCGGGCGGCCACGTTGACCGCGTCGCCGCTCACGAAGGGCTGGCCTGCCCCCGGATCGCCTGCCATCACCTCGCCGGTGTTGATCCCGGTGCGAACCACGAGCCGCACTCCGTGCTGACGTTCGAAGTCCTCGTTGAGACGTGCGAGCGCTTCTCGGATCCCGTCGGCGGCTCGCATCGCGCGCATCGCGTCGTCCTCGTGGACGACCGGCACGCCGAACACGGCCATGACGGCGTCTCCGATGAACTTCTCGATGGTGCCTCCGTGGAACTCGATCACCGAATGACATGCGTCGAAGTACTGCCCCATCACTCGGCGCACGGCCTCGGGATCCAGCGCGTCGCCCATCGCCGTGGAACCAACCACATCGGAGAAGAGGATCGTCACGGTCTTCCGGACCTCGAGCCCGTCGTCCTCGGGAACCTCGGCGCCGCACGACATGCAGAAGCGCGCCTCCGGCGGGCAGTCCGAGCCGCAGGTGGCACAACGCACCACGTCAGCCTACGGAGTCGTCGGCCCGCAAGCTAGCCGAAGGCGCGGCGGACGGGAGTTGGCTCGTCGCAGGCCGAAGCGAACACGCCGTTGTCGTGCTGGGAACGTGCCACTGCCGTAGGTCAGTGGGCCGAACCCTCACGCCCGAGCCTATGCTCTGGCGGCCTCGCCGACCTCGGTGAGAAGACCTGTCTGTCGCTCAGCATGTGGGAGACTCACAAGGACGCCGAAGCGGCGGTCCCCGTGGCCACCAACTGGGTACGCGACAATCTCGGTGAACGGGTCACGCTGCGGTCGAATTTGATCGGCGACCTGGCCTTCTTCGAGGCCGTCCCCGCGATGGTCTGATCGCCAACTCAGCACCAGAGGGAAGGAGCCCACGTTCGGTGGGCTCCTTCCTTCGTGTAGAACCCAGCGCGCCCCTCAGCCGCGGAAGTCGGGTCGATCCAGGATCCGCAGCCAGGTTCCGTCGGGCTGGCCCTCGATCTCGGGTCTGGCCCTGGCGGATCCTGCATCTTCGGGTGTGGCCTAGACTGCGTGCCAGCGATGCGACTTGAGCCCCTGTGCCGCGTGTCGATGCGATATGCCGACGGTGAATGGGTGCGTCCGTTCGGCACGGCGGAGGCCGCAGGGTTCGGCTGGGGCGAAGGTACGATCTCGGGCGACGTGCTTCGAGGGAGCGTCAGGTGGGCCAACTACCCCCGCAGGCGGGAGGACGGGGTGTGGACGCCCAACCTCCGGGGAGTGATCAGGACTGAAGATGGCGCAGGGATCCTCATCTCCTTACACGGCCAAAGCGTTCAGGAAGACTCCCCAGGCGTAGCACGCCGAGCCATCCTGACCAGGGTGGAGTTGACGAGCGAGCACGAGCGCTACCGATGGCTGAACACGAGCTTCGTCGTCGGCGAGGGAGAGATCGACGAGGAGACCGAAGAGTGGTGGGTGCAGACCTACGTTTGCGTGAACGACATGGCCCAGCACCCTCCCGCAATCGGGGCATTGCCACCCCCGAGATTCCGGAAGACGGACCGCTGATCCTTCCCTGACGATTCGATCCGCTCCGACAGAGTGCCTCCGGCAGGAATCGAACCTGCGACACCCGGTTTGCCGAACCGTGTGTCAAACGCTGGAGTACGAGTCGTACCCAAAGAGCCTTCTTCTATGGCCACAGTGGCGGGTCCGACAGACGCAATGCCCGAGACCATCGATGCAGTCATCACTGGGCGAGGGCGGCCTCACGAGTCAGATGGCCATGTTGTCGTCCGGTGGTCAACACGATTGCCTTTGGCAGATTATCGAGCAGGAGCCATTGCGTAATCACGCCAGGATCACCAGCGGTTCTACCGCGTATGCATCGCTGAGCTCGGAGGAGGACGTCCTCGGCTGGAAGTACCTCGAGACGGTTCGAGCTGAACGCTTGGGTGATGAGCAGGTGGCGCTCGCAACGTGGAGACAACACACCGTCTCGATAGGCGATCACCGCACTCGGATCGCTCCATCGAACCCTCGTTGGAATAGGCACAAGCTACAAACGAGGCGAACACGCTGAGGATAGGCGAACTCTTCACGGCACCCAAGAGCGTGCTCGACGACCCGTCCCCACAGGGCGACCCTTCCCACGACGGCCGGCGAGCGGGCATGTCGAAGCAGCGATCGATCGCTCACCGCGTACAGACCGCACGTGCACGCGACGACCGGAGCGCGGTGTCGGCGATGCCTCCAGCACCTGGCCGTCGCTGCATCCAGCCGTGGCCACGGCCCGCCCTTCCCGACCGGAGCGAGAGGAAGGGCCGAGCCTGCCGAGGGCGAGCTGCCAGGCACGCCATCCTTCGACCGGCTCGACCATAGAGATCGTTCTTCTCACTCACTCGAGTCCCCGATGCACACGCGCTCGGGATGCGGTGTCGGCTCCTCGCTGGGCGTCGGTATGGGTAGCACCTCGGGCACAGGTAGGACGACCGGTTCGATCTCGATCATGCGTTCGATCTCCCCGATTTCCATAGGTCTACCTCGATCCGCTTCTGCCAACTGCGTCGGTTGTGGGTCAAGCCGACTGTTTCACCTGCACTGGCGTGCTTCCGAGCGACCTCCCAGATGGGTCGCTCAGGGATAGCCGTCATGTGCGGTCGTGGCATGACCGAGCACATCCGACCGCCTTGACACTGGCCCAGGCCGGCGTTCCGCCTCGCGAGCCGCCCTCGAACCGCTGACCGCACCTGTGCCGGGTAGATCACGAGCGCCGGGCGTCGACCAGATCGAGTTCGCCTGGGCAGCGAAGAACGAGGATGGCGAATGCGAGCGCCAACGCCACGAGCGTGCCTCTCAACCGGAACCGACCCTCCGAACCGATCACCTGGGTAGCCATGACCCCTCCTTCGCCGGGCGGGACGTTCGCCCGCTCCGCCAGCGAGGGTGCTTCGGACCGGCTGCGGAACCTCTGCGGGATGCCTGCGCTGCGGCTGCAGCTCCGGGAGATCCGTCAATCACCGCAGGTGGCTTGGTAGGGCTGGCTCTGGGAGGTAGAGCCTGCCACTCGGCCTCGGTGAGACTCCTACCGGCGATCCTGGCAGGCTCGCGCCTCCCATGAGGACGGATCCACGTCCCACACCCATGCTTGGCCCGTAGTCCGAGACGACGAAGAGCCTGCGGCCATCGGGCGAGAACGCCGCTGCGAGGTTGTTCTCCTTGGCTCTCGGAGCCGGGGGACCACGATCGCCCGAGGATCGTTCCGGTCGCGGCATCCCACATGTTCACCCGATCCTTGTCCGCCGCGACGAGGGTTCGTCCGTCCGGTGAGAGGTCCACGGTGTTCGGATCCCCTCGCTGATGAACGCCGGTCCGATCGGCTCGCCGTTCGCGAGATCCCAGAGCCGTTCCCCGCCGACTCCCCGCCGGTGACGAGCATGGCGCCGTCGTTGGAGATGTCCCCCCACCACAGGCCGGAGTCATCGGCGGGGATCGTCTCCTCCACGCGGCTCTCGCCGATGTTCCAGATGATCACGTCACCGACCCCTCCTCGAATCCGGTTGCCATGACGATCCGCCTGCCGTCCGGGGTGAAATCCGCGACGCTCAGCCGGGTACTTGTTCAGGGGAGCCGTCCGAGGAGTCGCCCGGTTGCCACATCCCACAGGAAGACGAAGCCACCGGTTCTTGTCCGGAATGCCAGTCCTGGATCACGCCCGCTGTCGCGAGCGTTGAGCCATCGGGACTGAACGCCGCGGCCCAGAAGAAGATCGCGTGGGCTCTCTCGAACCCGGGATCCGGCAACGGACGGGCCATCCGGCGTGCCCGTCTGCGGATCCCACAGCTGTACATAGCCATTGAACGAGCTCACGGCGAGGGTCTCGCCGTCGGGGCTGAAGGCGAGCCCTGCGGGTAGTTGAACGCGTCCCCTTAGCGGCGGTCGTCGGGCGTGATTCCGCGTCCGCTCTCATCGTGGAACTGTCGACGAACTCGATGGAACCGTGTGCTTCCATTCCTGGTGGTCTGGTTGATCGCGAGCGTCGCTGCCATCCGGGCTTACAGCGAACCACGGATCCCCGCGTTCCACTGGCCCGGACCCGGCGGTGAACGATCGCCCGATCCGACGATCGCTGCTCTGAGGTCCCACTCGACGATGTTCGCCGTCGACGTCGATCGTGAACACGTTGCGTCGTCGGGGGACAGGTCCGGCGCGAAGACAGCTCAGACCCGAGAGGATCGTCGAACGCCTCTTCGATCGTGAGCGAAGGAGGCATCCCAGATCAGACCCGATCATCGTCGCCCGTCGAGATCACGGAGCGCCCGTCGGCCGAGAACGCGACACCAGTCAAGCCGATGGATCCCGGCGACCGCGTGTCGACCTCGCGGCTGATTCTGCTTCCGCCCGGTCCGCAGGTCCAGCAGCACGAGGTGGCCTTTGAGCGTCGTCGACGTTGTGGTTGCTCCTCTCTCAGCGGCCGCGATCGCCACGGTCCGCCCATCGGGACTCAGGCTACGTCGTTGCCGCCGACCCGGAAGGCGGCGCCGACCTGTTCGAGCGCCTTTGCGTCTCCACAGCATCCGTTTGCCCCCCGAGCCGTGGAGATCAGGCGGGAGACTCGTCGTGACGAGCCAACGACCGTCGGCCGAGGCGTCCATCGCGGTGATCGGTCCGTTCTTCGACGGACCGGCGTGCCGATCGGTTCCAACGTGGTCGGGTCTCGCGGGACCAGGAACCCTCTCTCCGGCTCGGATTCGGCCGTGATCAGCGGGCCGTCTGGGAGTCGAACAGGATCGCATCGATCCGTCTGCCGGTCGTTGACACGCGCGCGGACCGTTCGCGATGCGCACGTCGATGCCCACGATCCGCTGGTCAACCGCCGCCACCGCGATCGTTCCGCCGTCCGAGCTGAAGCCCCCGCTCGTCGTCCTCGCACCGACGTCGACCTCTCCGAGCGGCTGAGTACGTGGCGGCGTCGAAGAGGTCCACGGTCGTCCGCGCGCCACCGGTCGCGATGGTGCGCCCATCCGGAGACAGCGTGAGCCACTCCGTCAGGTCGCCCGGGTCGACCCGTGGCGTGCATCTCGGCGATCGCCGCCGGTTCACGCTGCAGCGCCGCAAGCAAGGCGCTCCGCGTCTGAGCGGAGTCGTCCAGCTCAACCGCCTCGCGAGCGAGGAGCAACGACACGACCAGGTCCTTCTCGGTGAGCGAGGCGGCGGCGAGCTGTCGGGAGTCGGCGACGTCGGCTGCCGCTCGGGATGCGTCGCGCTGTCTGAGGGCCAGGTTGCCCACGAGCAGCGAAGCACGAGCAGCACGGCGACGCCGGCGAGCAGCGCCCGGATTCGTCGATTGGTCGCGCGCCCGAGCGGCCTCGCCCTCCGACGCGGTCCGCTCGAGGCGAGGAACTCCCGCTCGACGGTCGTTCAGGTCGGGCTCGTGCGCGTCCGCCCAGTCCAGCGCCGCGGTCAGCCTAGCGCCTCGGTACAGATCACCGTCGTCACGGCCTCCCTCATCCCAGGCACGCGCGGACTCCGTCACGTGGCGGTGGAGCCTGCGGCCTTCCGCGTCGTCCTCGAGCCAGCCCGGAGTCTCGGCCAGTCGCGCAGCAACGCCTCGTGCGCGACCTCGACGGTTCCCTCGGCGACGGTGACGAGGCGGCCTCGGTTAAGGCTGCGAGCGCTCGAGAGGCATCGGCGTCTCGGTCCAGATCGAATTCGCTCAGAGGGGCCGTCCGACTGACGACCTCTCTGCCGTCGCCCGTCCCGGCCAACCGCAGCAGGATCCGCTTCGCCGCCGCTTGCCCATCGGTCGAGCCGCCCGAACGCGTCTTCGGCCAGCCGGGCGACCGCGCCCTCGAGCCCACCGGTACGGAGGTAATCGTCGAGGCGGAGGGTGCGATCCTGTCGGTGCGTCCAGAGCTCGAGCAGCGCGGTCGACAGGAGCGGGAGCCCGCCCGGCTGGCCACCGGTGCGCCACGAGCACGTCGGTGAGCTCATCCTCGACCGTCAGGCCTGCATGCTCCGCGGGAAGCTCGATCGCCGGCGAAGCTCTCCTGCTTCATCGGCCCGACCAGGATCTGGCTCGCCGCGAGCAGCGAGGCGAGCGCGTCGTGCTCGGCGCAGCGACCGTAGTAGTCCGCCCGCATCGCCAGGACGATCGTGACCGCTCCGTCGGGAGGAGCGCAGCCCGGTGAGGGCGTCGAGGAACGCGCTCCTCTCGGCATCGTCGGTGCACGCCGTGAAGGCCTCCTCGAACTGGTCGACGGCGAGCACCGATCGGTTCGGCGTCCGCGAAGCGGCGATCGCCTCGATCGCCGGCCGCCGTGCCAGCGGGGTCGAGCGTCCGACGACTCGAGCGCCGCGTGAGCGACGCGAGCGGGTGATCCCCGGGTCGCATCACCGCGTAGGTCCAGCCATCGCTGCCGGGGAGTGGCGCCCGACCGAGGGCGTGCAGGAGGCCGGCCCGCATCAGCGACGACTTCCCGCTCCCCGACGCCCCGACCAGCGCCAGGAAGCGTCCGCCCACGAGACGCCCGACCGCTTCGGCAACGACCTGTTCGCGTCCGAAGTAGAACTCCGCGTCCGATGTCTCGAAACGCGCGAGTCCCTTGTAGGGGCACACGTCGGTCGAGGCTCAGTGGCTCGCGTGCCCGCTCGGACCAGGCGCTCTCGAGCGCTGGTCCTGGGCGAGGATCGCCGCCTGCAGCCGCTGCAGTTCGGGGCCGGGTTCGATCCCGAGCTCATCCACCAGCACGGTCCGAGCGCGAGTGAAGGCCTGCAGCGACTCCGCCTGACGTCCGGCCCGGTACAGGGCGAGCATCAGCTGTCCCCATCGCCGCTCGCGGAGCGGCTCCTCCCGGACCATCGCTTCCAGGTCCGGCGATCACGCTGCCGCCTCGCCGGCGGCGAGCCTCGTGTCGATCCGATCCTCGAGGGCGGATCGCCGAAGCTCTTCGAGCCGCTCGCCCTCGGAGGTTCCGAAACCCGTGTACCGGTAGTCCTGGTACGCGCCCTCGCCACAGTCCGAGCGCTTCTCGAGCGCTGGACGCCGGCGTCCTGGGGCGTCCTGCATCGAGGAGTCGCCGTCCCTCCTCGGCCAGCCGTTCGAATCGGATGGCGTCGATCTCGTCGTGCCGCGACGTCAAGCAGATATCCGTCGCCTCGCGTCTCGATCGACTTCGCTCGTTGATCCCGCCGGAGCGACCCGGCTCGAGGGCTCGACGGAGCCTCGAGACGTAGGAACCGAGCGTCTTCTCGGCGGTCCTCGGAGGGCGTTCGCCCCAGACCTCTTCGATGAGTTCATCGACCGACACGACCTGACCCGCGTGAGCGATCAGATCGGCGAGGATCGTGCGCTCCTTCGACCCCGGAGATCGCAACGGCTCGCCACCTTCCTCGATCACCTCAAGGGACCGAGGACGAGGAAACGCATAGGCCGAGGGTAGTCCCGCGGGAGTGGCGAGGCTATCCGGAGCTCCGCCCCGAGGGCTTCGCTTCGGGTGGGGTTTGATCGTCTGTTGGCTCAGAAGTTGCTGTGCTCGTGGACGACCTTCCGCCGAACTACCTCTCTCCGCCCTGCGGGATCCTCTCTCGGTACGGCCCGCCAGGCGCGAATCGAGGCTCGAAGCCAGCGGCCACGGAGAGGAATGACTCGCCTCTTCCGATCCGCGTGTCGAGCTTGCCGTCAGACAGCCAGCAGACCCATAGACAACTCCCCCGTCAGATGACCGCGTGTCGTGAGAGGAGAGGTAATCGCAACGTCGAACAACCGAGCGTCAAGCCCGAGAATGACGAGCCGATGGAGACCCCTGGACCAGGGACGTACGGCTATGGCGCGAACGCCACCTGGTTGTTGATCGCGTCGAAGGCGTTCTTCGCGAGCTCCTGGGTCGACTTCACCTTGCGTACCAGGTCGCTCCGCCGACGTTCGACCGACTCGTGCGTAGGCGAGCATCTGCGGCACGGTCAAGCTCGTCGCGCCGCCGAACGCCGAGCTCACGTCCTGGTAGGTGCCGCCGCAGGTCGCCGCCCCCGGAGCTGTCGATCATGCGACAGATCATCGTCAGATCGATCGCGAACCCACCGATCGGTGCGGGGGCGCCGATCTTGTTCCCCCCCAGCGCCGGGTCGCTGAAGTAGACATCTAGCGCGGTGGCCAGCATCTGCGCCTTGAGCATGGCATTCATCGCCGCGCCTTGGCGTTCGCCGCCTTGACGACGTTGGTAGACGTAGCTCGCGACCTGCGCGCACGTCGCCGTGGGCCTAGGTCCTGGAAGGGCGCGTACGCCGCAGCCAGGTCCCCGAGTTGCATACGCCGCCGTCGAGGCCCCGCCTTTGATGATGCCCTGACCGTTCTTGTTCTGCCAGAACCCGATCGTGCTTGGCCCCCGTGCTCAGGGCCTGTCGAGAGTCGATGAAGGTGCAGGTCACGTTCGCGCCCGTAGCAAGGACGATCGTCACCTTCGAGCTGGCCTTCGTGATCCCGGAGGTCTGACCCGCGCAGCTGATCCCGGTGAGCTTCCAGCCGCTCGCGATGTTCACCTCCGAGACCGAATAGGTCCCGGGCGTGAGGCCCATGAACGACCTCGCGTTCGAGAGGGCATTCGCGTTATCGCCGTCGTCGTCGAGCCAGAAATGGTCGCTCGGCAGCGCGAGGGGCGCGTTCAGGCCGTCGGAAGGATCGAACTCGAAGTCCGTGGCAGCCGTGCCAGGGACGGCGTCTTCACGATCGTGATCGACCCCCGCTGGGTGTTCGTGAAGGTACACACGACCGCCGCGCCGGAGCCCACGTGGACCTTCCCGTGTGCGTCCACCGGCACGCTCTGATCCCGGCTCGGATGACGTGTTCAGGCAGGTCAATGAGGCGTTGTAGCTGGCGCTCAGATCCGGGGACTCCGACACGTAGTAGTCCCCGGCGCCGACCGTCTTGGGATCGGTCTGGCCGTTCCCCTTGGCGGTGCCCGTGAGGTCCTTGGTGGCGACCTCTGAGCCGCCATCGGTCGACCCGACGTGCAGCGCGACCTCACCGATCGTGCCTTGCCACACCTTCTTCAGCTGGATTGTCCCGACCTGGCGTGTGTTGGTGTAGGTGCACAGGATCGCGTCGCCGGCCTTCACTTCGAAGCTGACCGTGCTGCCGTTAGCGGCCGCGGTGGTCCCTACGCAGGTGATGTCGCTCAGTGCCCAGCCAGCCTGCGCGGCTTCGGTGATCGAATGGGAACCGAGCTGGCTCGCCGAGAGGGTATCTGTGTGGCTGGCGGGCGTCCCAGCTGAGCCCGGATCGGTGTCGAGGGTCGCCCCGTTCAGCCCAGGCCCGGTCGTCGTGAAATCGAAGTCCTGCGGGTCAGGGTCTGGGTCGGTCTTCTTCTCGTAAGTGACCGTCGCATCCTCGGTATCGGTGTACGTGCAGTGGACGGTCTCACCAGCATCGACATCGATCGTCGCCACGCTGCCCGAGTCCGTCGAGCCCCCGTCGGGGTCGATGCACGTGATGTCGGTGAGCGACCACCCGTCCTTCGCGTCCTCGCTGACGTGATAGGTGCCTGTAGGGGTGTCCGAGATCGTCTTGAGACCGTCGTCGTCGAGCGAGAAGGTGTCGTTACCCGTCCCAGGCAGGTCGCTGCCGGAGAAGCCGAAGCCGGTACCGCCGGCCGGGTCGGTCTGCTTCTCTATCTCGATCGTCCCAACCTGCCGCGTATTTGTGTAGGTACAGGTGACGGTCTCTCCAGGGTCCAGCCGGAAGGTCGCCTTGCCCGTCTCGGCGTCGCCGGTGCTCACTGCGGCGCTTCCCGCGTCGTCGCAGGAGAGCTCGGTCAGGTCCCACCCACCTACGGCTGCTTGGGTCACGTCGTAGTTCCCTGGCGCGAGGCCCGAGACCGCGATCCGCCAGCGTCACCGATCGTTCCCTGAGCCGCGCCGGAGAAGGTGAAGGTTACGGGATCGCCCGGCGGCTCGGTTGCCTCACGCACGACCAGAGACGCGGTCGCGGCCGTTCCTCCGAAGGTGAAGTCCTGCCGCGCGGTCTCGCCCGCGCGCACCGTCACCGACTCGATCTTTCAGTTGGAAGTCGGCGGGATCGGCCGTGACGTCCCACGCTCGCTGCGAACCATCCGGGTTCAACGGCGCGTTCGTGAGCTTGTAGTAGCCGTTCTCGTCGGTTGTCGCTGAGCCGCCGAACCCGCTGCCGACGAACACACCTGGCATCGGCGTACCCGGAGCTCCTCCGCTCACGTCCGTCACGTACCCCTCGATCGCCGAGCGGGGCGGCGGTGGACCGAAGTCCAGGGAGATGAACGCGCCGCAGAAGACCGTCACCCGTTTCGTCTGGTTGTAGAAATCCTCTTCGATGCCGTCACGTCCACCCCGATCGGTGTGTTGCGCGCCCGACGTGGACATGCTGGAGTCGGTATTCACCCTGCGCATCGGTGCGGGTCGAATGCCGACCGCCGTAGACGTCGGCACCCTCGATCGGCGCGAGAGTGAGGGCATTTACGACTCGGCCGGAGATCGTCGGCGTCCTGGCATTCCGGCATGAGTTCGAAGTCATGCGTCGTCGTTTTTTCGTCCGCAACGACCCCCCGTGGCCTGCTCGTCCACGGAGTACCCCCGGGAGCCGAGGCGGACACCGTGACATCCTGAGGAGCGTTCGGGTACGCGAGCGCCACTCGATCCACTGAGTAGTGGCCGTTCGGGTCTGCTTGAGCGCTCGGGAAGGCTTGAGAGAATGGTCATCGACGCTGATCGACGCGCCTGGGATGGGCTCCTTCGTGATCGCGTCCCGCCCGCCCCCGCCACGCCGGCGTAGTGGCGCCGCAACGGAAGATGTCGTCCGCCGTCGAAGTCTGGTCCGCACGGAGCTCCACCAGAACTGCGGAGCCATCCGGAACGACGCCGCCCCGGTAGTAGTAAGGGGGGTCCGGCCAGCGTTCACGGCCACCTGGACCGTGTCCTGTCGGAATCCGAGGGAGACGTTCTCCAGGCGGTAGGCCCAAGGCATCGGTCACATCGCACGGACGGATTGCGAGTAGGCGCCGAGGGCGACCTGCACCCCTTCGATCGGCAGGTTGGTCTCTTCGTCGAGTACCCGACCCTCGATCGCCCCGTACTTGGGTGCCTCGAGGATGACGTCCACCGTAGGGTTGTCCCCGCAGTGCTCGAAGTGAGCTCGAGTGATGTCGAGGCTCGCCCTGCCGTCCTGGGCCGTCGCGTACAGGATGTAGTCAACCGGGGCATTGTTGTAGTCGAGGAGCAGCTTCAGGATAGTGAAAGCCCCCTGATCATCGGTGATCGCGAAGTCCCCGTCCAAGTTCCCGACGAAAGCGTCGACACGGACCCCCGCGCCAACCGAGTTTCCCGCGGGGTCGACCACGTGTCCCGAGATGCTGCCGGTGCATTTCCTGACCAGCGCGACCTGCCGGACGAGGTCGTCGCCGGCCTCGGCATGTACTGCGCCGCCGTATCTCCAGTACCCCTCCCGCCAGTATCCGGGTGTGTTGGGATCGCCGTCCTTCTCCACGATCAGGGCGTCATCGAGGGGGTCGTTGTTGTAGCCCACCCGGAACGTTCCGAGATCGAAGGCCCCGTCCGTCCCCGTCGTTTGGGGACCGCGGGACGTCTGGGTGTTGTACAGGTACGCCTTCGCACCCTGGATCGGGGTTGAGGTCGGATTCACCGTCTGGTAGTCGGGAGGCACGACGTACCCCTCAACGACTTGGCCTGAGAGGTGGGCGGGGCGAACCCGCACCAGGGAGATGTCGATGGTGGTCGTCTGGTCGCAAACGACGATCCCCGTCCTGGTGCCCCACCAATAGTCCGGTTCGTGGTAGGCATAGACGGGGTACTCGACTGGACTGTTGTTCTGGTCCAGGGAGACGCGCTGGATCACATAGTGGCCGGCTGCGTCGGTTCGGTTCGTTGAGTCGGGGCCACCGATCGCGACGTCGGGAAGGGGGGCCGACGTGTCCCGGTCGGTGATCGTCCCCTCGATCGTGCCGTAGCAAACGGGGATCAGGCCGAAATCTACGTTCGCCTGTCCGGTGGCTGTGTGCTCGATCGCTCCCGCGGTCCC
>CAWEPI010000008.1:0-1338263 GCA_963810945.1 uncultured Actinomycetes bacterium | reverse complement strand
GCACCCGCATCTCCACGACAAGAGCGCGCTCCGCTTCGTGCCTTCCAATCCGCGCTGCAAGCTCTGTCGAGCGCCCTTCGGCCGCCCAGGCGCCATGGTCCTCAGGCGGTTCGGGTTCACGCCGTGGGCGAAGAACCCCAACATCTGTGGTCGCTGCTTCAAAGGCTTGAAGATCCACGCGGCGATGTGCCCCGGCGCCCCGGGCGACGCCGAGGTGCGTGGGGCGGAGGTCGAGCTATCGATGCTGTTCGCGGACGTCCGCGGCTCGAGCAAGCTCGCACGAGCCATGCCGACGTTCGAGTTCACGCAGCTCATGGACCGCTTCTACCGAGTGTCGATGGACGCACTCGTCGAACACGACGCGATCGTCGAGAAGTACGTCGGGGACGAGGTCGTGGGGCTGTTCCTGCCCTTCCTCGCAGGCCCCGATCACGCCACGCGTGCCGTCGATGCGGCCGGCGCGCTGCTCGCGGCCGTCGGGTACGGTTCGGCGACCGGTCCGTGGTTGCCGCTCGGCGTCGCGGTCCATGCCGGGTCGGCCTTCGTCGGCATCGTGGGGAAACAGGACGCACGGGACTTCACCGCCCTCGGTGATCCGATGAACATCGCAGCGCACCTCGCCTCGAAGGCCGCGGCGGGCGAGATCCTCGTGACGCAGCCGGTGCTCGATCGCGTGCCCACGCTAGCGAACGCGAGCCTCGACCATCGCCAGGAGTCGCTGAAGGGCTACCCGGTCGACGCGTTCGTGGTGCGGCCGCCGGTGACCGCGGCGGCCGGATAGGCGCCCGAGATCGTGGGGCTCCTCGGCGTCCACGCGAGCGAGCGCAGGACCGTCGCGCTCGTGGCCGCGCTGATGTTCGTCTCGCTCGCGGGCGCAGCGATCGGGGAAAGCGCCGTCAACGCGCTGTTCTTCGACCAGATCGGTACCCAGGCACTCCCCCTGATGTATCTCGCGCAAGCCGGCACGACCCTGGTGGCGATGTTCGCTCTGACCGCCGTCCTGCAGCGCGTCGCGCATCGATCGATCTACATCTGGTCCCCGCTGCTGATGGCGGCCGTGGTGCTGGCCGAGCGCGGCGTGTTGCTGACCGACGCGCGGTGGATCTACCCCGTGCTCTGGGTGACGGTGGCGTTCGCGACGCTGGCGCAGGCGATCGGCCTGTGGGGAACCGCCGGCACGGTGGTCGACGCCCGCCAGGCCAAACGGCTGTTCCCGATCTTCGGCGCTGGCGGGATCCTCGGGGCGGTCGTGGGCGGGCTCCTCACGCGACCACTCGCAGCCGTGCTTGGCGTCGAGAACCTGCTGCTGGTATGGATCGGTGGGCTCGTCGTCGCGACCGTCCTGTGCCGGCTTTGCCTCGGTGGCGCCGGGCTCCATCAGGCGCCGGCAGGGCGGCAAACGTCGCTCCTGCAGGGGATCAAGAGCGGGTACGCGTATGTCCGTCGGAGCCGACTGTTGGCGGGCATGGCGGTGGCGGCCGTGCTGTTCTCCGTCCTGTTCTATTCCCTGTTCCTGCCGTTCGCGACGACTGCGACGGACCGCTTCACCGACACGGATGCGCTCGCCGGGTTCTTCGGCCTGGTCGGTGCGTCGATCACCGCTGGGGCGTTCCTGATGTCGATCCTGTTGACGAACCGGCTGTTCGCTCGGTTCGGTGTGACCGCGATGATGCTGGTGCTGCCGCTGCTGTACCTCGGAGCCTTCGGGATCCTGCTGGCCGGCGCAGGCTTCGCGACGATCGTCGTGCTCAAAGTGACGACCGGCGTCTGGCTGCAGGGTGTCGCCTCGCCGGCGTGGGAGACGCTGGTCAACGTGGTGCCGGACGACCGTCGCGACGAGACGAGGGCGTTCTTGAACGGAGGCCCGGCGCAGGTCGGAACGGCGATCGCAGGCTTGGTCGCGCTGGTCGGGCAGGACGTGCTCACCGCGCGTCAGTTCGCGGTGATCGGGATCGTCGCGTCGCTACTCACGGTCGCCGTGGTCCTCGTGATCCGCCGCTCGTACGTGGACGCGCTCTTGCGGGCGTTGCTGGCGGCGCGTCCACAGGTGTTCGAGAAGGCGACGGCGTGGACACCGGCGCCGCTCGACATCGACGCGCAGTCGGCCGGCGTCTTGGCGGATTCGATGCGGTCCAACGACGTCCACGCGAGGCGGTTCGCCTTCCAGTTGGCCGCCGGGCTCCACGCGCACGCGTTGTCGGATGCCCTCGCCGAGGGCCTCCACGACCCGGATCCGCTCGTCCGTCTCGCGGCTGTCGGAGCGATCGACGCGTCGACGCCGTCGGGTCTCGAGGCGATGCTCGGGATGATCGACGACATCGACACCGCCGTGAGCGCAGCCGCATCCGCGCGGGCCCTTTCGCTCGACGACCGCGCCGCCACTCGGCTCGACCGGCTGCTCGCCGACGCCGACGCCGGTATCCGATCCGTCGCGTTGGTGGAGCTCGACGCGGCGCCGGCGGAGTTGGCCGCAGACCTCGCGGAACGATCCCTGGGAGATCCCGATCCGCTGGTGCAGGCCGCCGCCCTCGACCTCCTCGCGTCTTCGGCGCCTGAACGCGCGCTCGCGCCTGCCGTGGAGCGGGTCGACGCACCGGATCAGACCGTCCGATCGGCGGCCGGTCGCGCGCTCGGCGTGATCGGCTCCCCCGCGATCGGCCATGTCCTCGAGGCCCTCCGCGACCCCGAGACCGTCGCCGTCGGCATCGAGGCGGCGCGTCGGATGGAGCCGGACGGTGCGGCGGACGCGGTGCACGCGTTCGTGCGGTCGGCGGCCGATCAGGCGAAGAGGGACCGCGCGTTGATCGCGTCGACGCCGCAAGACCCCGACCTCGAGGCCCTGCTGCGCACCGCGATCGTTGAGCGGGCCCGCGTCAGCGCGCGATCGGCGCTCTGGGCCGCGAGCATGGTGGCCGCGGATCGCGAGGCCGCCCGCACGGCGATCGAGCGCCTCGACGGGTCAGGTTCCGTCCGCGCGAGCGCGCTCGAGGCCCTCGAGGCGGCGGACGCAACGAAGTCGGTCGGGCCGCTGTTGGCGCTCTGGGAACCGATCCCCACAACGCACGAAGACGAGAGCTGGCTGATGACTGCGCTCGAGGACGAGGACGATCTCGTTCGTCGATGCGCGGAGGTCGTCCGCTCACGACGAGAAGGAGCCACGATGACAGTGTCCATCGCAACAGTTTCCGTGGTCGAGCGCGTGCTCATCCTGCGCAAGATCCCGCTGTTCGCCGACCTCAGCCCCGGCGACCTCGAACGGTTGGCGCTGATCGCTGAGGAGCAGGGGTACGACGACGGGGAGACCATCGCGCGGGAGGGCGAGCTCGGTGACGCCATGCACATCTTGACCGAAGGCGTGATCCGCGTCGTCGGCGGAAGCGTCGGCGATGAACGCATGATCGCCCGTCGAACCGCCGGCGAGGTCGTCGGCGAGATGTCGATCATCACGCGGAACCCGAGGATCGCATCCCTCATCGCGGAAGGGCCCGTGCGAACGATCCGGATCGGTCACCGCGAGTTCGAGAGCATGGTGCGCGAGCGCCCCGATCTCGCGCTCGGCGTCATGCGGGTGCTCGCGCTGAGGCTTGCAGAGAGCGCTCGAGCGGCCGCGCCCGACCCGCAAGGCCCGTAGGTCGCGCTGCGGATGCCCCACGGGGCGTCCACGGGGCCGTTCAACTAGCCGGTTCCCGGCACGCACCCGACACCGCCTCGCGACCAATCATGACAACATGGGCTGAGTCCTCACAGGTCAAGGAGACATGGTGCCCGAGCCGGGTCGAGGGTCGGATCGTGACGAAGCGACGCGCGTTCCGGACCCCGCGCTGGTGGAGTCGTGGCTCCGAACGCTGCCGGCGTTCGAGAACGCTCGGGTCGTAGCCGTCGTGCCGCTCACCGACGGCCTGTCGAACGTCACCTGTCGAGTGGAGTTCACCCACCGCCGGTCGCGGCCGCAGTGCTCCGGATCCAGCCTACGCGCGGGATCTTCGAGCCCTACAACATCCTCCGGGAGGGCGAAGTACTGAGCCACCTCGCCCGCACGGCCGTGCCGGTTCCCGGCGTCCTCGCTTCGGAGAGCGACGCACGTTTCTTCGGGGCACCCTTCCTCCTGCTCGAATCCATCGACGCAGCCCACATGCCTGCGCCAGAGGCCGACCTCGCCACGTTCTCGGCCGACCTTCCCGCCCTCGCCGCGGCGGTCGCCGCGATCCACGCGATCGACTGGCGGGCGGCGGGATTGGATTTCCTCGGCGTACCGAGTTCGGCCGCCGAAGGGTTCAAGGGCGAGGTCGAAGCCGTTGCGCGGCGCATGTCGCCGTTCGGATGCGCCGACGAGCCGCTGCTGAACCAAGCACTGACGGCGTTGCGGGCGTCTACCCCGAGCGGCGGCCGACTGGCACTGTGTCACGGAGACCCCAACCCGTTCAACTATCTCTTCCGCGGCCAGCGATTGGCCGGGGTGGTTGATTGGGAGCAGGCGCTGATCGAGCGATCCTCGCTCAGACATCGGCCAACTCGTCGTGCTCTCGCATCTCAAAGGTGCTGCGCCCTACGGGCCGCCGAGCCAGAACCCGTTCGTGCTGCTGTACGAAGGATCCACCGGCGAGAGGCTCGAGAGCATGGAGCTGTTCCGGGCGCGCTGGCTCTTCCAGTTCGGCGTCGTGTACCACGGCTGGAAGGCCTACGGTACCGAACCGTGGTTCACGTGGGCGCAGGTCGAGGGCCTCCTTACCCGCTCTCTTGCGGAGTTGTGAACTGACCCCGGCCATCTGGCGGGGGAGCCGTGCTCCTGTGCCGCGGCATCGCCATCGGATCCGAGTGGCTCAGTGGAGGCGGTGGCCGGCGCCTCGGACGAACGACTGCGGCGCTCGCAACGACCCGAGTAACATTGCGGGATCGACGCAACGAGATGGACTCCGATCACCCGATGCACCACCCGTTCCACGTCCACGGCGCCGGCCTTTCCCTCGTCCTGTCGCGCGACGGGATCACCGAGCCGCGAACCTCGTCTGGAAGGACACAGTCCGGGTCCGGACGGGCGAGGTGGTCGACATCCTGCTGCAGCGTGCCGGTGCGGCATGACGAGAAGCGACATGGCATGAGGTCGACGAGAGAGGGGTAAGCGGATGGCCATGGCAACGGATCCGGTGTGCGGGATGCGCATCGACAGTGAGGAGGCGGCGGGTACTGCCGATTACCAGGGCACGACCTACTACTTCTGTTCACAGTCGTGCCACGATGCGTTCGTGGCAGACCCGAGCGAGTACCTCTCCTGATCGACGACCGCTTCAGCGAGGCCGAGGTCGCGGAACGCGTCGGTACGACGCCTGAGCACATCCGCCGTCTTTCGGAGCTCGGCATACTCGAGTGCGACGACCGATCCACGTATCCGCGCGCAGCGGTGCTCCGGGCGCGGGTCGTGCTCGAGCTCGATCGGATGGGGATCGACGAAGACGCGGTCGGGACCGCCCTCGCCTCCGGCGATCTCACGCTCGGGTACGTGGAGATGGGCGGTCGGCGCCCGCCTCGCTCGGAGCTCACGTTCCAGGAGTACGGCGAACAGATCGGGATCCCGTACGAAACGCTGGAACGTCTCTATGTCGCCTTCGGACTCCCGCGTCCGGCTTCAGATGAGCTGGTGCGTGAGGAGGACGCTCAGTTCCTCAAGGCGATCCCGATCCTCGTCGGTGCCGGAGTCGACGAAGGAGACATCCTTCGGCTCGCTCGCATATGGGGAGACAGCGCGCGGAAGGTGGCGCAGTTCATGAGCCACTACCAGCACCACTCGATCGAGGAGCCGTTCCGACGCCAAGGAATGAGCGACAACGTCGCGCTCGAAGCGGCGATCCGCGAGGTCGGCGTGCGATCAGGCCGATCCGGCGAGGACCTGCTCGGCTGGCTCTACAGGCGTCATTCCGAGAAGTTCGAACAGGAGCACATGTTCGAGCATCTCGAGACCGCCCTCGAGAACGCCGGCGTGCATCGCAAGGCGGAGCGTCGACCACAGGCCAGCGTCTTCGCCGATCTCACGGGATACACGCGTTTGACCGAAGAGGCAGGCGACGCGGTCGCCGCTCGAGTGTCGATGACGCTCGCCGATCTCGTGGCCGGGGTTGCTTCGCGACACGAAGGGCTCGTCGTGAAGATGCTGGGAGACGGCGTTCACTTCCACTTCGACGACCCGCATGATGCCGTGATGGCATCCCTGGAGGTGGTCGATGCCGTCCAACCGGCGGGCCTCCCGCCGGCGCATATCGGCGTGAACGCGGGGCCCGTGATCTACGACGAAGGCGACTACTTCGGACGAACGGTGAACATCGCTGCGCGCATCGCCGCGCAGGCTGGCGCCGGGCAGGTCTACGTGGGCGCAGACGTCGTCCCGCTCGTCGAGCCTCGGGGGTTCCAACTGATCGAGGTCGGCGCCTTCGAGCTGAAGGGGATCAAGGACCCGGTGACCGTTCTGAAAGCCGTTCGGGATGGTGGGCTTCGTGGTTGACGCGCTGGTCATCGGCGGAGGCCAAGCGGGCCTCGCGATGGGCTACTACCTCCAGCGGGCTGCGACTTCATGGTTGTCGATGGAGCGTCCTCGCAGATCCGCACGTAGGTGTCCCAGTCCGGGGCCTTCGTTCCGGCCTCTATCGCGCGGTACTCGCGCACGCTCACGCCGACGAGCCAAGGGGCGCGGACGACGCACAGCCCGTTGCGCTCCCGGTCGCGCCTGAGCATCGTCGCGAACATCGCCACCGCCCCCCAGCCTGAGATAGCCGAAGGGCTGCTTCTCGCTCCTGCGTCTCAAGAATCTTCCGGAAGGACACCGATACGCACCTCAAACGGACCCCGGTCCCCCGGGGTCGGGATCGAGGGGAGAGTCACCATGAAGAAGTCCCTTGGCGCGCTTCGGGTGGGGTTGGTAGGGGTCTGCACCATCGCGTTCCTCAGCACGTTGTCGGCCGTAGCGACGCAGACCCATCAGCTGCACAGGGTGACGATCTGTCACGCGACGAACAGCGTCGACAACCCGTATGTCCGGACTCACTGTTGACGAGGCCGCGGTCGATGGTCAGTTCGGCAACGACAACGGCCGCGGCGACCACCTCCTGAAGCACGAAGGTCCCCTCTTCGACGCGGCGAACCCGGTCCCGGGCTGGGGCGACATCATCCCCCCCTTCTACTCGGATGGGTTGACGCCAACGGGCTACTCCTCGGCGAACTGGAGCGACGCGGGGCAGGCGTTCTTCGACAACGGATGCAACGGGACCGGTGAAGGCGGCACGGACGTGTGTCCCAACATCGATGGGGATCAGTCTGAGATGCCGGACGGCTACTACGTGAACGAGCAGGGGGACTGCGTCCCGGACGCCTAAGAACGCTCGGGGAGCCGGCCACGTTCTCGCCCTTGAGTCCCCGAGGGCGAGAACGTGACCGCAGGCATCGCGCGGCAAGGATTCAGGTCAGCGGGACCGAGTGTGTGTCGTCCTGTCGTGAGCAAGTTGTGAGCAAAGGAGAGCAGAGCCGTTCCTCTTCAGGGGCAACAACCTATGGATCCGGGGCATCCACGCACGCGTCGAAGGTTGCCTGTGCGTTGGCTCGATTCAGCCGTCGTTGTCGAGGACGTCGCGAAGCGCGCGGGCGAAGGCCTCGGGTTTGCCGGCGTACCCGGACTCGCCACCGACGAATCCACCGTGGTGGCTCGGGAACACGGCCGCCTGCTGACCGAGCAGTTCGGCGGTGGCGACCGCCGTACGGCCGCTGAAGGTGTCAAGGGACTCCTCTCCTACGGCGATCACGATCCGGGTTGACGCGGCGGCGAGCGCGTCCACGTCGGGGCGATAACTGGTGATCGCCCAGGATCGGTCGGACAGCAGTGGGTCGTCACGGGAGCCGTCGTCGTCGGTGGGCATCCCGAACTGGGCAGGATCGGGCGGGGGCTGTGAGAAGTAGTCGTCGGTGAACTCGCCTCGCCAGGACGTCATCACGATGAAGGCGGCCATGCCGGCGTTCGACCCGTTGGCCTCGTACACGTCCCGAACACCAGCGCGTGCGCGCTCGGCAGCGGAGGCGTCCGGGAGCAACGGGATGAGGACCGGCTCGTGGGCTACAAGGGTGGTCACGTCGTCGGGGTAGCCCGCCACGAGCGCGAGCGCCGTCACGGCGCCGCCACTGCTTGCGAACATCTCGACCGGGCCGACGCCGAGCGCCTCGATGACAGCGTGCACGTCTTCGGCCTGGACCGTGGGCGAATGATCGACCCTGCCGTCCTTGCGGGTACTGCGGCCGAGACCGCGTGGGTCATAGGTGATCACGGTGCGGTCGGGGAACTGTGATGCCAACGTGGCGAAGCCGCTGGCGTCCATGGGCTGGCCGATCATGAACAGCGGTGGGCGACCGTCGGCGGTGGGGAGTGAGCCGTGGACGTCGTAGGCGATGTCGGCCTCCGCGGTCTCAAGTATGTGTGTCGTCGTCATGTCATCCCTGACCTGTCTCCGACTGGAGAATGCATCGGACCCGACGATATCGCCTCGGCCGCTCGTGCGCACGACCGGTCTGCTCGATGAACCCCTGTGACTCGGAGCGAACGTGGCGCTTGTCACAACCACGCCCGTGCGCCAATCCACATACCGCTTTGCGCCCGGCTCCTTCACCTGGACGTCGAACACGAAGCCCTTGCGAGTCTTGCCAATGGCCCAGCGGATGACGGCCTTGTTCCCTGTCGAGGCTCGCACTCTGACCGGCACCCGGACCATACCTCTGTCGTGGCCGATCGGGTCCCCCACGCGAATGCTCCGGCGTTCTTGAAGACGCGGGTGAAGGAGCCTCCGCGCGAACGCAGGCCCGAATCGAAGAGTCCCATGCCTGACGCGTCGATGACCCGGTTGCAGCTCACCGGCGTGGATAACCCAGCAGCAGGTCCGGAACAGCATGCCTGGCTCGAGGGTGGCACTGTCGCCCGATCGGCGACGCTGGCGGCCACCTCGATGTCGACGCCGGCAGCGACGCGGCCCGAGGCTCTCTTGCCACGTGCGTCTCAGCTGGACCACCCACCCGCTCGAGCGCATACTCCCGCCGACCGACGCAGGGAGGGGCGAGGTGGAGCGGAAGCGGCTGTGGGCGCCACTGCGCGCTCGGAACGTCCGCCTCCTTATCGGCGGCACGGGGCTGTCCCAGATCGGCGATTGGCTCTACAACGTCGCCCTGATCGTGTTCGTGTTCGACCGCACGGGGTCTGCCGCCTGGGTCGCCGCGACCGGCGTCGTGCGGCTGGTGCCGTACGTCCTGTTCGGCACGATCGGCGGGATGATCGCGGATCGGCGCCCGCGGCGCGGCACGATGATCGCCTCGGACGTGATCCGCGCCATGGTCATGTTCGTGATGACGGTGGTCGTCGCGCGCGAGGGTTCGCCCATGCTCGCGGTCGTTCTGGCCGGCGTCGCAACAACCTTCTCCGTCGCCTACGGCCCTTGTGTGAACGCCGCGATCCCACGGCTGGTCGACGAGGACGACCTCTCGGTCGTGAACACGCTCTCCGCGACTGTCACGAACCTCAGCTACGCGCTCGGCCCCGCCCTCGGCGGGGTCCTACTGCTCCTGGGGTCGCCCTCGGCGGCTCTTGCCGTCAACGGGTTCACATTCCTGGCGTCCGCAGTGTTCACGGCGATGATCCGTGGAGACCTCGGCCCAGATGCGGAGCACGTCGCCGATGTCCCCATCGCGGCGGCTGTCGCGATCCCGAGCCCGCGGCTGATCGACGGGCTTCGCGCGCTCATGTCGAGCCCGTTCGTGGTCGCGCTCGTGGTGACCCAGGTGATGACCAACGTGCTGTATGGCATGGAGACGGTGCTGTACGCGCTCGCGTCGACGGATCTGCTTGGGATGGGGGTCGACGGCGTCGCCTTCCTGTACGCCGCGATCGGCGTGGGCGGGATCGCCGCAGCGGGGATCGCGCAGCGGCTATCCGGACGGTCGGAGGCAGGCGTCATCCTGGCGGTCTCGGCGGTCATGTGCGGACTGCCCATGGCGACACTCGCATTCATCCGCGTGCCGAGCGTCGCGATCGCCGTGTTGTTGGTCGAGGGTGCCGCGATGATCGTCGTCGACGTCATGGCAGTCACCTCTTTGCAACGGCTGCTCGGCGCGGACGTGCTCGGTCGGGCTTTCGGAACGCTTGACTCCCTCACGGTGGCCGGGATCCTCGTGGGCATCGTGCTGGCGCCGGTTCTCGTCGCGAAGGTTGGGCTGGATGCCGCCCTCCTGACCGGGGGCGCGCTGATGCTCCTCGCGGGCGCCGGCGTGCTGGTGCAAGCCCGAACGATCGATCGGTCGATCGAGGCGTATGCCGGTCCGCTTCGAGATCGCGTCTCGTCGCTGCGCCGACTCGCGATCTTCCGCGGCGCCACGCGCTCGACCCTCGAGCACGTGGCCGAGGTCCTTCGGGAGGAGCCCGTGGGAGCAGGGGTTTCGGTGATCCGGCAAGGCGAACCGCCGGACGACCTCTTCGTCGTGATCGAAGGCGGTCTCGAGGTCGTCGCCGAAACAACCGAGGGCGACCACATCGTCGCCGCACTCGGTCCCGGCGATTTCTTCGGAGAGATCGGCCTGCTCCGACAGATACCGCGGACCGCAACGGTCCGAACCGTCGAGCCGAGCCGCCTGTATCGGATCCCCGGGCAGGAGTTCCTCGACATCGTTTCACAGGGAGCGGTCCGATCGCGGGTGCTGACGCGAGCTGCGCAGTCGCGGCTCGCAGCGCTCCTCGTGGAGACACGTCCGGCGCCGACCTCCGAGGGATAGACGAAGCGACGGGTCGCTGTTAGCGTCCAGCAAATGCGAATCGCCTTCTGCTACAACGTTCGTCACGCCGGTGCCGGCGTCGACAGTGCAGCTCAGGCAGAGGCGGAGTTCGACGAGCCGGCCACGATCGCCGCGATCCATGACGCGATCGAGGCGAACGGACACACCTGCATCGACGTCGAGGCCGACGAGGAAGCGTTCGAAACGCTACGTGACCTGCGCGGCTCGATCGATTTCGTCTTCAACATCGCGGAGGGGCAGCGGGGCCAGTCGCGAGAGGCGCAGATGCCGGCCATGCTCGAGATGCTCGACATCCCGTTCTCGCACTCGGGCTCGCTCACGCACGCGATCTCGCTCGACAAGGCGCTCACGAAGAAGGTCTGGCGTTTCCACGGGTTGCCGACGCCCCGGTTCATCGTTCTCGGCGACGCTCCGGGCGAGATAGTGGTCGACGCGTTGCGATTCCCGGTGCTCGTCAAGCCGAACGCGGAAGGGTCGAGCAAGGGCCTGTTCAACGACAACCTCATCGAGCATCCCGCTGATCTCATGCCGAAGGTGGCGGAGATCCGAGCGCTCGTCGGCGGGGCTGTCCTGGTCGAGGAGTTCCTGCCTGGCCGCGAGTTCTCAGTCACCGTCCTCGGCAACCCCGGGATCGGCGAAGGACCGATCGTGCTGCCAATCGTCGAGCAGGACTACAGCGTCTTTCCGCCGGAGTTGCCGAACTTCGCTTCGTACGAGGTGAAGTGGTTCTTCGAGGACAGCGAGGCCGGACGCGCAGCAGCCCGATGCCCGGCCGATCTCACGGCGTCGGAGCGTGCTGAGATCGAGCTTCTCGCGACGCAAGCCTTCCTCGCCCTCGACTCCCGAGATGTGGCGCGGGTCGACATGAGGCTGGACGACGAAGGGCGACCGCAGCTTCTCGAGATCAACACCCTGCCAGGGATGTATCACGATCCGCTGGTCATCTCGTACTTCCCGGTTGCGGCGCGCGCCGCGGGGTGGGACTACACCCGGATGATCGGCGAGCTGCTGGATCGCACGATCAGCCGTCTCGCCGGCCGTCCCCTCGCGACCCCGGGTGTGATCGACCTCCGCGAGATGCAGGCACAGGAGACTCCCACCAGCGTCCCGTAGGAGTGGGCGGTGAGGATTCGTCGCAAGGTTGTTGGGATCATCCAGAGGCGGGCGAGAGTCAGAGGGGATGTGTTGTAGAACTGCTCACCAGCGACCGCACGAAGGACCGGCTCGACGTTTTCGACCTTCCCTTTGAGGGACTCCGCTCTCTTAAGAACGTCGTCCTTGGTCGGCTCCAGCACACAGTCCAGACGCCTGATCACGGCTAGCGGAAGGATGACCTTGCCGTAGTCGGATTGCTTCCAGGGCCCGCGCAGCAGTTCGGCGATGGACTTGATGAACGCAGCGTGGCTCTCGATCCGCTGGCCGCGGCCCCTACTTCAACGACAGCTCAACTCCCGTTCCGTTCGGCGATCTTCGCGCGGTACTCCGGTAGGTGGAGCTGTGCTAACGCGTCGAGGGCCGTTGCGGTGAGGGTCGCCAGCCTCACGAGGTTGGCTTCGTCTTGTTCGCTGAAGTCCCCATCCAGCCGGTCGGAAGCCTGGATGAAGCCGTAGTTCACGCCGTCGGATCCGATCAGCGGGACCGCCAACCAGCCGCGCATCGGAGGATGATCCTCGACCTCGTCGCCGAAGTTGCGCCACTCGGGATGCGCCCGCAGCTCCTCATCCGTTAGTCGCAGCGGCCGGTCCACCTTGTGGGCGAATGCATGGATCCCGACACCCTTCGCGGGCGCGCGATAATCCGCCCACGCTGCGTACTTCTCCGAGAGCGAGAAGTACTTCCGAGCGTGCGCCCACCCTTCGCCGATCAGCTGCGTCGCGGCGCCCTGATGGGCGCGGGTGACCACCCTCGCCAGTTCGGCCGCCTGCGCGAGGACCGGATCCGCGGCAAACATGAAGTTCGCAAGGACGGCAGGGACGTTCGGGGATGGAGGCGTACTAGCGTTGTGATAGCTATTGAGGAACTGCTCACCGCTCACGGCCAACGACCTCCTCGGCACCATGCCTCATGGATCTTCGGGAGCATGGCCTCGGTGGCAGCTTAGCCAAACGGACAACGAGGTCGAGGGCTCGGGGGATCTACCGAAGCCCCTCCCAGGTCCACTCCACATAGGCCCACGCCTCGCCGGTGTGCGAGTTCCTGCCGATTCGGTAGCGCGGTGCGCTCTCGGCGTTGGGGACGCCCAGCTTCCGGGCGGCTTGACGTGCGATCGCGATCTGCTCGCCCATGGTCGGCGGGGTCTCCGGGTCGCCCTTGGCGAAGCGCACCTCGTACCTGTGCTCCATGGGCGAACCGTAGCGAAAGTTGCTCGGGCCTAGGACCCTGAGCTTCCGTGGGCACCCTCAAACGACCGGCGATGTCTCGACGCCACCGGCGGATGCTCGATCCACCTGACGAGGTCCTGTGGGCGGACTTCTCGTTGATACGTCCGACCGACGAAGCGAGAGCGCTTTACCCGAAGATGGGGACCGTGCTGAGGGAGCGTGCCTCCGAGCTTGGTCTGAGCGAGATCCAGCTCCTCATGGACGGACTTCTTGCGTGAGTGCGTCGAGAGCTTCGTCGGCCTTCACCCCTTCCGCTCGGAGAGGCTTCCGCAGAGCGCGACCTCACGACAGGAACGAGCCTCGAATGGGTATTCCCCCTGGTCCACTGGTCTGACCCAAGCGGGCTGAACCACCTCCTCATCAACGGCGACCAGGATGGTTGGGGGCCGAGGGACGTTCGGGCGTGGGGTCCAAACGCTGAGGCAACCATCTCCGCAATGGAGGAGATCCTGAGAAGGGACATGTGGAGGGTCTAACTCGGCGATGCCATTGGCGGACGATAGTGTCGAAGACCTGGCGGGCGCGCTCGCCGGTCACGTTCAGCAGGCGCGCGATGTCCACGAGGCGGAGTCGATCGGCTCACGACTCACCAACGGGATGACTTCCCGGAGCCGATCATCAAGGACCCGCACCGGGCATGGAGCCGCGAAGAGGTGCAGTGGTGGATGGACGAACTGGTGGGAACCGAAGCCTTGGCGGAAGCCCGCCACGTGGCAGAAGGGCCGGTCCGAAGACCGACCCCTTCTGCCGCGAGCGCTCTCCCAACAGAGATGGTTATCCGACGATCGCTCAGCGCACGACGTCGTCCATGAAGACGATGTCGCTCGGGGTACTTAGCAAACGGACGCAGGTCTTGCCGTTGCCATTGAGGTCAGCCGACTGCAGCCCACCAACGCTGTAGCCCTGGAGGAACGTTGTGTCCTCAAGAATGAAGCTGTCTGGGCAGTTCTTGGTCGCCGGTGGCCCTGTAACCGCCTGAGCTGCCGGTGCCAGTCCCGCGAACGTCCCGACCATAAGGCCGAACGTCGCCAGGAACGAAATCATGCGCCGAGATGCGCGGCGCTCACGAGGTGCGCGGTCCATGTTCCCTCCCTCTCGCCCGACATAAGGCGTCAGTGGAGCGAGACCGGACCGTGCGGCTGTCCCAGTCCGGAGGCTCCGTGCCAGCCTAAACCTTCCGGCTCAGCAGGGCGTGGCGACGATCTCGCCGCCCATGCCGTTGTGCAGTCCGGGTGCAGCCGGGCCATGACCAGCCGAGATGTGCAGGTTGTTGTGGAACTGGTTGAAGGCCGCTTGCAGGCTCGGGTCATCGCAGACTCGCGGCCCGACCTGCACCAGCTCCCCGCTGGAGTTCTGGATCCAGTGTCGGTGCGGCCGCACGTCCCCCAGGTTCGGATCACCGATGGCGTTCACGGCACCGAGACCGAAAAGGATCGCGCAGCCGAAGCTGACGACGATCATGACTCGCCTCTTCATGGGATCCCCTCTCTCATGACGGCCTGTGTTGATAGGCCTCCTGGCAGGACGGCCCCCGGCTCCCGAGGACACCCCCAAGGATGCCTATCCCGTGTGTCCCCCGCATGCGTCATCCGGCGTAGGAGGAAACCACCTCAAACGGTCCTCTTCACGAAGGTCTGCGACCACCCGAACAGCTCGCAGATCCGCGCGTAGGTGTCCCAGTCCGGTGGCGTCGTGCCGGCCTCGAGCTCGCGGTACTCGCGGACGCTCACGCCGACGAGCCACGACGCGCGCGCGATCCGCAAGCCGTCGCGCTCCCGGTCGCGCCTGAGCATCGTCGCGAACATCGCCACCGGCCCACCGTAGTCCGACGCGGCGACCTGCAGGAGCGGGCGCTAACCGGCCGGCATCTAGGTGCTACGCACCGGGGGGCTGGTATCCGGTGGAGATCGCGCGCGCCGCGTCGGCCTCGGCCGGCGTGAGCAGCTTGACGGTCTCGCACTTGCCGACGCCCGAGGCGCCCACGGCCATCGCGATCGCCGCCGCCATCGTGTCGTCGGGCAGCTCCCCGATCACGTAGACGTCGGTCTCGCCGAACGCGAAGTGGAAGGACTCCATCTTGCCGCCGTGCTTGTCGTACAACGAGCCGATGAAGGCGGCGCGATGTTCCGCCCCCTCCTTGATGACGCCTTTGAGCCCATCGGCGCTGTAGCTCACCTTGAACATGTAGCTGCCCATCCCGTTTCCTTCCACTCGGTACCGCGAGACAACCACGGGGCCGCGCGGGGCGTCAATCCGAGCGAGGGGCGAGTCAGACGCAGGGGTCCCCGTACGACCGATCGGCCGGTACCGATCCCATTCGTCGTGCGTGAGCGTCCGACCGGCGATGTCGCATGCTCGCGCGATCCTGAGCCCGTTGCGCTCGCGGCCGCGCTTGAGCATCTGAGCGAACATCGCCACGGGGCCGCCTACCGAGTTGCGGCGACTACATCGCACGTCGAGATGAGGGAGGATTGAGAAGGAGGCGAGTGATGACACCGGACTTCGACCAGGTTGTTGAGCAGAACCACGACGCTGTCGACGAGTTCGTGCGCGGCAACAACAAGCCGCTCGAGCAGCTCTACTCGCGGCGCGACGACGTGACCCTTGGCAACCCCTTCGGCCCGTTCGTTCGGGGTTTCGACGAGGTTGCCGAGACGATGGAGCGTGCCGCCACGTACTACCGAGACGGGAAGGCGGTCGGATTCGACCTCGTTGCCAAGGAGGTCACGCGGGATCTCGCGTTCGTGGTCGAGGTGGAGCGAGTCAGGTCCAAGATTGGCGGCAGCGAAGAGGAGACCCCGGTCTCACTCCGGGTGACGAGCATCTTCCGCAACGAGGATGGTGAGTGGAAGCTGCTCCACCGTCACGCCGACCCGATCACTTCATCCCGCCCGGCGCAGTCCGTGGTCCAGACCTGACCAAGCAGAGCCACGACGAGCGCGCGACTGAGCCCGTTAGGCTCCCGGTCGCGCCTGGGCATCGTCGCGAACATCGCACGTCTATGACGGCGGCTCGCCCGGCGCCGGTCACGACACCTGGAGCCACTTCGGAACGAACTACCCCATCACCGCCGCGAACCTGGTGGTGCACACCTGATAGGGAGCACATCTCGGAAGGCGGAATAGGAGGGGCCCGCCGGGCCCCTCTTTCACGTCCCGACGGCCCCCGAGGTTCCCGCCTCCTCACAGGGCGTCCATCGGGGCTCCGACGCGACACGTGGAGTACGGCCTGTGCTCCTCGCGTCCTGACTACACACGGGTCCTATCCGTGGTTCGCGGCTAGGACACACGGTTGACCCAGACCACGTGTCCCGCCTTCGCGGCTTAGTAAGGGCTCCGCGATGCAGTGACCTCTTCCGTGTCAAGGAATGTCCACCCGCCTCGCTGACCTGCGGAGACTTGTGATTCCGCAGGTCAGGACCACTATTCCGAACCACATGCTGGCGAGGGTTTACGAGGTATTCCAGGGTACTCTGCGCCCTCTATGCGCCCTCAGCAGATCGCGAGCGCGTTCTCTCTTGACGAGTTCGGCAGGACGGAGGGGCACTTCTGGCGAGTCCTTGGCGATGTCGCCGCTGTGCTCGTGCTGGTGGGAGGTCCCGCTCAAGCAGATCACTCGGTGGATGCGGGATCCTCCCCTAGCCAAGGCCGAGACAAGGGACCGTGGTGGCCGAGTGTTCTCAGATGCACATCGAGAGAATCACCAGATTGGCTCCCCGCCGGGCGGGAGTGATAGAACTCATCGCTCGGACGAGGAGGAAACGTGGATCGAACCAGGGCGTGGTTGTTTCTCATCGCATTCGTCGTCATCGGGACCCTCACGATCATCGAGGGAGTGAACGATGGCTTCACCGTCCTCAACTGGGTCGTCATTGCGGTGAGCGTGTTCTTCGCTCTGCAGTCCGCGTGGTCCCTCGCCAAGGGCTCATCTCGATCCTGAGTCGCGTTCGTCGAAGGCTGGCCGTTCACCGATCGTGCCGGGAATCTGGAAGCGCCCCGGCATCCACCAGACGAGAGGCGGAGGCACGCCGTTCCGCGGGCGTATCGCGCTCAACCAGTGTGAGGTGTGCCCGGACGGTACGCTTTGAAAAGACCCGTCAGTACCATGATCAATCCTGCGGCTGCCGTGACGATCCCTACCCAGTCAACCGCGCCACTCTCAGTGGTCAGGCCGAGGATAACGCTGGCCCCCACGATCCCCGCTCCCGCAGCAGCGAGCGTCAGTCCGACGTTTCTCTCTCCTCTGGGTGACATCGGAATCTCCTTTCGAAAACACTCCCAGCCGTCATGCTGACCGATGGTCGTCCTGGGCATCTAAGGCGATGGTCCCTCAAGGGACAGGACGGGCTGGCCGAGCGAGCCCCAATCACCGCTCGCTACCATCGCCACCGTGATCGCCCAGGCCACCCCCGCCGACGCTGCGCCTCGCTGACATCGCCCGCCTCCTGAACGTGACCAGCGAGCGCGCCCGCCGGCCTCGGGCTCGCGGTACTCGCGCAACGTCACGCCGACGGGCCACGACGCGCGGGCGATCCGCAGGCCGTTGCGCTCCCGGTCGCGCCTGAGCATCGTGGCGAACAGCGCCATATCGTGGAGCCCAGCGACCTCCCACGACCCGGGCCGCAGCGAGTGATCGAGTCCGACTGATAAACACTTCGTCCCGGCTAGGGATCTATTTCTTGGCGGACCAACGGCACATCCGCCGAAGGGAGGAACCAGCGATAACCTAGCCAAGCGTCCCCGGCCTGTCCTGCGATTCGACAGCCAGGTCGATCAGGAGCAGTCTGTGAAGGTTGCCCGCACAGGCCTCGATCAGAGGAGGTGTGACGTGGGCGACAGCGCGGTTGATCTCAGGCTATCGGCCTTCGGCAAGTTCCGAAGCAAGTATCAGGAGTCAGTGTTCCAGCTGCATCCGGATTGGTTCACGCCCTTCCCCGTAGCGACAGATCGGATCGTCTTCAACCGGTTCACGACCGACGGGCAACAGGCGATCTGGTCGATGAATCCAGACGGCAGCGATGAGAAGGACCTCAGCAAGCTTCCCTACGGGGTGCAGGTGCGCGACGGCCATCCTTCGCTATCGTCGGACCGATCCAAGATCGTGTTCACACGCGAGGAGTTCCCTGCGAACTCGAACGCCATGTACACGATGGATTCAGACGGCGGATCCCAGGCCGCCCTCAGCAATCCGAATGGGCTGCTCGAAGGCTGGGAGCCCTGCTGGAGCCCCGACATGACGCACATCGCCTACCAAGATCACTATCAGATATGGGTGGCGGAGGCTGGCGGGACGAATCCGAGGGCTCTGCTCGACTACTCCAAACAGGGGAACGTCATCGATCACATGCCGTGTTGGTCGCACGACGGGACCGAGATCGCTTTCTGTAGGGAATCCGGCGGTGGCGGAATCATCGCGGCCGCGAGGGCTGACGGTTCCAGTGCCGTGCCCGACATGATCACGCTTCCGACGAACTGGACCTTGGACGGGTGGCCTTCCTGGTCGAAGAACAACGTCATCGCGTTCTGGCGATCAGACAGCTTCGCCTCGCAGATCTGGACCGTCCACTCGGACGGGACCGGTGAGATGCCGGTAAGCCATCCTGATGTGGCGCACGGCGTTGCCGACCAGGCCCCTTGCTGGTCGCCTGACGGGACCGAGATCGCCTTCGCCCGGACCCTCTGGGTCGAATGGCGAATCTGGGTGATGAACCCTGATGGCACGAACCAGCGGGAGACAAGCAAGATCTCGCCCTTCTACTCCCGATACATCGGCGGCACGGTAGATCATCTCCCCGCGTGGGCGTAGGGAACGAACTGAAGCGCAGACGGTCCGCCAACCTCAGACGTCCAGGGGTTTCCGGTCTCTCTGCCACGCGAACCCTCCCGTGCCGTTCTTCGCCCACGCGGGGACGTCTGCGAGCTTGCGTCGCTTGTGCTTGATCGGGCGGTTGGCGAGCACGAAGGCTTCTGACTCCGCTAAGAGCGTAGGCATCACCATGTCTCGGGTGAGCTGGCGGATCGAGTGCCCCTGAGCGTCGGTGCGCCATGCGCAGAGCTGGTCGATGTAGACGTCCACCTTCGCGGTCTCGGCGTAGGTGCCGCCGTACGGGAGCGTGATGAGCCCGCCGTCGAAGAGCCCGCCCAACGTGGTGATGTCGAAGTTCGATTGCTAGGCCCAACCTCCCGTGCCGGTCATCGTTTGGCAGATCTCGTGCCAGATCCCCGACCACTTCAGCCCGCGTTGCAGCGATTCCTGGAAGAGCGTCGACTTCTGCTGCGCGTTCCCTCAACAGACGAGCTTGCGGGGTCGGTAGTTGCTTCACATCTCCAGCACCTGATCGATCGCCGCGTCGGCGGTCCGCATCCCGGACTCGTTGAACACGTCGATGAGGTATCGCTGCTTCGCGCGGGGGTCCAGGCCCCACGCCCCGCCCGCGTTCCCTACCTACGTGTTCGCGCTGGCGGGAGGTCCCGCTCGAACCGATCACTCGGATCCTGCTGGACCTCCCTAGCCAAGTGGGTCAGGACGATGCGAACACGCGAGAGGGATCGGCCCTCGCGTTTCGAGCGCCCTCCCTGAGGTCCTCCACTGCCAACTCGAACAGCTCCGCATACTCGAAGAGAGGTTGCGTGTAGTCCAGGCGGCCGGTTGCCTTGGTGGCGGCCTGCTGGAGCCACCGGAGAACCGGGGCGTGCGCGATCACCAGCACGGTGTCCTCCGGGCGGGCCAAGAGGAACTCCGCCGCGCCGAGAAACCTGCTCGCCGACGCCGCGATGGTCGTGTCGGTGCCCGGCACAATCGCGTACATGCCGTTCGAGTCCATCCACTGCGCGAACTCCGAATTGGGCCCATCCTCGAACCTTCCGGCCGGGGGGTCGTTGAGGAGGGATAGCCTCACGCGCGGAAGCGAGCGGCCGCTCAGCGCGATCTCACTCGTCGAGACGGCTCGCAGAGTTTCGCTGGTGACGCAGAGGTCCAGCTGTTCATCGGGGAGCGTTCTACCGAGGGCGCGCGCCTGCTCGACGCCGCGTTCGGTGAGCGGCGAAACCTGCCGCTCGGGATCAGCGTTGATCAGGCCCTCTACGTTGTAGAGCGACTCCGCGTGTCGGGAAAGCAAGAGGCGTTTCAAGGAAGGAGTCTGTCACGTGCTGGAGCTCGCTAGCATCGGTCTCGTGACCGACCGGGACCCACCGACGCTGCGCCTCACCGGCATCGCCCGCCTCTTGAACGTGACCGGCGAGCGGGCCCGCCAAATCACCAACAGAGACGACGTCCCCGAGCCCGTCGTCACAGGCCCACGCCGCGCTTGGAGCCGCGACGACGTCGAGGACTGGATGGACGAGGTGCAGTGGTGGGAGTCGAAGCCGTGGCGGAAGCCCGCCGAGCCCAGCTAAGTCGAAGGAGTGCGACAGTCGAGAGGTCCCCCGGGGAGCCCTCGGGGCCCCACTCCTCCCATCCGTGAACCAGGTGGGGCCTTCACCTTGCTGGAACCTTCCCCCGGGGGACGCTTTCGGCCACGAACGACCGCGGCCAGCCGAACAGCTCGCCTCGTACTCGTTGGCGTTCGGTGGCCGCTCGCCGTCCTCGATCGCGACGTACTCCCCGGCGCGTGATCCCGAACCCGCTCCGCTCAGCCCTTTGAGATGCTCAGTGCGAGGTCGCGCAGGGAGATGACGCCGACGAGCTTCTCGCCGTCGATCACCGGGAGATGCCGGAACCCGCCGTCGAGCATCCTGTCCATCGCCTCACCGACTGTCGCATCAGCGTCGATGGTCTGCGGCTCTAGGGTCATGCCCTTCGAGATTGTCGAGACTCGGGCGGGATCGGCGTGCATCTGATTGAATGCCCGGAGCACGTCGCGTTCGGTGAAGATGCCCAACAACGCGCCGTCCTCGAGCACGAGTACGGAACCCACCCGCGCCTTCGACATGGCCGCGACGGCTTGGGCCATGGTCGTCGAAGGTTGGACCGTGACTAGATCGGTGCTCATGATCTCTCGAACGGTCGTCATCTCGAGGCCCCCCCGATTCCTTCCGTCATCCTAGGACTCAAGGCTCCCGGCTGTGCGCGGCTCCCCGGTCCCCCGCCGAAGGACCCCTGCTCGATCGCAGGGGCTGGCCATACTTCGGCCGAACGACCCGGCTGGTCTCGACAGGGATGGGATGGCTGGGGGTGCGTAGTCAGTTCCCCTCGCTGTTACTTGATCGCCTCGCATCCGGCCACCCGAACAACTCGCAGACCCGCGCGTAGGTGTCGGCGTCCGGGGCCTTCGTTCCGGCCTCGATCTCCCGGTACTCGCGGACCGTCACGCCGCAGAGCCACGACGCGCGGGCGATCCTGAGCCCGTTGCGCTCCCGGTCGCGCCGCAGCATCGTCGGGAACATCGCCACCATGCCACCGTAGTCCGAGGGCACAGCGCGTAGTCAAGAGAACGTGCGACGATAGAGAAGCTCTCCGGGGGGAACCGAGGCCCGAATCTATCTCCCTGTCGAGTGGGGCTCGTCCGCGATCAACCCGTGGCCCCCGGGGGGCGCACCCTGGCCCGCGATAGCCGAAGGTCTGCTTCTCGCTCGCCCTCCTCAAGAATCTTCCGCCACGGCACCGATACGCACCGCATACGGACCCCGGTCCCCCGGGGTCGGGATCGAGGGGAGAGTCACCATGAAGAAGGCCTTTGGCGCGCTTCGTGTGGGGTTGGTGGGGGTCTGCACCATCGCGTTCCTCAGCACGCTGTCGGCCGTGGCGACGCAAACGCACCAGCTGCACAGGGTGACGATCTGTCACGCGACGAACAGCGTGAGCAACCCGTACGTCCGGATGACGGTGGGCGAGGCGGCGGTCGATGGTCAGTTCGGCAACGACAACGGCCACGGCGACCACCTCCTGAAGCACGAAGGTCCCCTCTTCGACGCGGCGAACCCGGTCCCGGGCTGGGGCGACATCATCCCCCCCTTCTACTCGGATGGGTTGACGCCAACGAGCTACTCCTCGGCGAACTGGGACGATGCGGGGCAGGCATTCTTCGACAACGGATGCAACGCGACCGGCGAGGGCGGCGCGGACGTGTGTCCCAACATCGATGGGGATCAGTCTGAGGTGCCGGACGGCTTGTACGTGAACGAGCAGGGGGAATGCGTCCCGGACGCCTAAGAACGCTCGGGGAGCCGGTCACGTTCTCGCCCTTGAGTCCCCGAGGGCGAGAACGTGACCGCAGGCATCGCGCGGCAAGGATTCAGGTCAGCGGGACCGAGCAACCGTTCGCGTGAGCATCGTCGCGAACATCGCCCACCCAGCCCAGGTCGGACCCATCACCGAGAAGCCGTGGGCGGGATGTGAACCCGCGACACGCCGTCCCTGGAACCGCACGTACACCTGTTCCTCGGACATCGACGCGCGGTGGCGCCGAGAGCAGGTCACGCTGGTTGACGCACCCGTTGACCCCGACCGCGTGTCCCGCCCTTGCGGCCTGCGATAGGGCTTCCTCGAAGAGGTGACCTCCTCCGTATCAAGGAAAGATGTCACGAGGCGCTGACCTGCACAAGCTTGTGAATCCGCAGGTCAGGACCCCTTTCGGGAGCCTCAGGCTTCCGAGGCATTCCGAGCATCCCGAAGGATGCTGCGCCTTCTCAGTTGGTTCATGTCCCATGTGAGGCGTAGCGTTGGTGGGCAAGGAGGTACGCCTTGGGCGACGATGCCACTCCCATCCCACCCCACACGGTGAACATCACTTCGGGCGTGCCCCCGACCGCGGGCGAGTGCGCAAACTGCCAAGCCTGGACCGAGACAGGCTTCGGGATCTGGGGCGACGTCGATTGGTGTCTAGAGGTGCTCAGTCGGTTCATGCCTCGATCTGATTCAGAAGGGGCGGTCCGAGAGGCAGCGCTGCGCGACTTCGGGAAGGCTCCTCAAGACATCCTCGAGATGGGGTTCGGTGTGAGGCTGTGCGTGAATTGCGCGCACCTCGCCGCACTAAGAATCCGCACCTTCACCGAAGGCGAGGGTGTCTTGATGTACCCGCAGCCAGGAACAGTGCCACCCGGAGTTCTTGCCACGCTTTCCTAACTGATGGTGCTCGTCGTCTCGCTCGTGCTGGTTGACGTCCCGCCGATGCCGATCCGTTCGGCGGAGGTGGGATCCTCCCCTGGCCAAGCCGGTCGATACCGGCACCACGACGCCCAGCATCCGGCCCGCACCGCCGCAATGGCCACCGAGAGGATCCCAGGGGTCGGGAGCACCTCACCCTTGAGCGAGAGCTCGCCCGAGGCCCATCCGGCGAGCGCGTGCTCCGGCACCCGCGCGGTCGCCGCCAGCACGCCCGTCGCGCCATTACCGGCTACTGTCCCTGCCAGTCCGGACACACGGTCACGTGAGCTGCGCCTACCCCCGTCTTCGGACATCGATGCACGGATGACCGCGATCGCGGGTCGTGATCCCTATTCAGCTCCAGTCGACCGTCACGATCTCGACCGGCTCGGACGTGCCTCTCAGCGTGACCGTCCGGGGCTCCGAGATCGGGAACCTCCCGTCGGTCGCCGTTGCCCTGCTGGAGAGGATCTCGTCGCCGTTGGCGAGTGCCGCTATCCGCGCCGCCTCGTGCACGCCCTTGCCCGAGAAGTTCCGGCCTACCTGCGTCGCGCCCGAGGCGTGCACGCCGATCCGGACCTTCGGTGCGAACCCGTTCGCACGACGGTGCTCGGCCAGGCGCCTCTGGATCGCGACCGCGCACGCGAGCGCTTCGTCGGGCGAATCGAACCCGACGAAGAACCCGTCGCCCGTGCCCACGACCTCCTCGCCCTTGTGCTCCGCGAAGAGCGACCGGAGCGTCTCGTCGTGCCATCGCAGGACGCCTTGCCACGCCTCGTCCCCGAGCGCCTCGACCAGGTTCGTCGATCCCTCGATGTCGGTGAACATGAACGTCTTCTGGACACGGCGGGGACCCTGCTTCCCTCGGAGCTGCCACGGCAGCAGCTCCTCGACCTCCTCGACCGAGATCGCGCCGGTCGGGCAGGCGAGCGCCGCCTCGCGCACCAGCTCATCCTCCACGCTCGACGCGTCGACGACGCCCGCCTTCAAGAACTCGCCCTCGTGCCAGTCGAACGCGGTGGGGGCGATCGTGATGCACGTGCCGGCGCCGATGCACCGGTGACGGTCGACGCGGGCTTTCAACGGCATCGTTCGTCCCCCTTCACAGGACCCTCTGGTGGAAGGCGAAGGCGGTGGCTTCCGCGCGCGAGGACGCGCCGATCCTCGCGAACAGCTCGCCGAGCCTTCGCGTCACGGCCTCTTCGTCGATGCCGATCTCTTCGGCGATCTCTCGGTTCGTCTTGCCCTGCACCAGGCTCCGAAGCAGCTGTGCGTCTCCCTCTTCCGCGCCGCCGCCTTCAGGAAGTCCGGTGCCGTCCGCGACGATGGGGGCGTCCTCGATCGGCCCCGCCAGCCGCGTCATCTCGCGCCCGGTCGGTCCGCGGAACCAGCGCACACGCACGTCCTCGTCCATCGTGCGCTGCGCGATCATCGCGAGCGTGAGTCGCAGTTGGGACCGCATCGCTTCCCACTCGGGGGCTCCGCTCTCCATCAGGGCGTTCGCGACCGGCAACACGACGTCCAGGTACCGGTCCTCGTGCATCCCCGACTCCAGCGACGCCATCGCCGCGCGCGCGTGATCCGCGGCTTCCTCGGTCCGGCCTCGTGAAAGCTCGACCCGAGCGAGGGCGGCATCCGCCTCCGCTCCCCACGGCGGATGGCCCGGGAGCGCGGCCGCGAGTCCCGCGGCTTCGGCGGCCGAGCGCTCGGCGAGCTCGAGCAGATCGTCGTCCTCGAGCTCGACCCCGAGGCGCGACGCCTCCAGAGCCAGACGCCCCAACGCCTCGCACTTGACGGCCGCCAGCCCCGATGCGGAGGCGAGCTGCACCGCCCGCTCCAGGTGCTGCCGCATCCCTGCCGCGTCGCCGGCGGTCGACCGCGCGAGCCCGCGCCACGTCTCCAAGCGACGCGCGCGGAGAGGGGTCGGATGCTCCGAGGCGATCGCCGCCGCTCGGTCCAGCCACGATCTCGCCTGTTCCACCTCGCCCATGTCGAGGTGCGCCATCGCCGTTCCGCCGGCCGCCAGGAACTCGAGCGAGCGATCCCCGATCTCGCGCGCGTGCGCGTGCGCCTGTTCGCCCCGCGAGAGCGCGAGATCCGGGATCACCTTCGCGCGGGCGAAGACGTGGACCCCGTAGAGCATCTGCGCCTCGAAGGCCGCGCGCTCGCTCTCGTTCGTGAATGCTTTCGCCTTCGAGGTCAGCCGCCGGATCTCTTCGATGTGCCGAGCCGCGCCCGAGCCCAGGTGGATGTCCGGCGCCCAGTTCAGGTAACCCATGGCGATGATCGACGCCATCACGCCGCGACGGTCTCCGAGGCGCTCGAAGAGCTCGAGCGCCTCCTCGAAGAGCGCCGAGGCCTCGTAGACGACCGGCGCGATCGGGAACTCGGGCAGCATCTCTTCGAGCACCTCTCCGGCGGCCACGCGCTGACCGATCGCGATGTGCGCACCGAGCTGCATCTGTTCCACGAACCACGCTCGAACCCTGCCGAGCTGGACGACGCCGGCTTCGCGCAGCGCCGCAGCCAAGGTCGGATCGTCGCCGAGCTCCCTCGCGAGTTCGATCGCGCGCCGGAACGCCTCGTCCGCGCCGTCCAGGTCCACCTCGCGTTCGACGGGGGTGAAGGCCTCTCCCGCGGTCGCGTGCACGAGGTCCTGTCCGAGCTCCATGCACGCGGCGAGCTCGGCGCTCCGATCTTGGCGCTCCACGGCGAGCTCGCGGACCTCGCGGGCCAGCTGCGCGGCCCGGTCGTACTCCTCGGCGGTGCGGAGCGCCGCGGCCCGGCGCAGGCGCACGTCGAGCTCGAGGTGCGAGTCACCGAGCGCCTCCGCGAGTGCGGAGAGCTCGGCGAGGCCCTCCAGTCGATCGCTCGGACGTCGCAGCATGTCGAGCGCGCGGTCGCGCGCCTCCAACAGGTCCAGGCGCTCTTGCGAGGTCGCGGCGGAGGGCAGCGCGAGCTCGACGACGCGCAGCACCTCTTCGGGGGCGTTCGCGGCCAGCGCGTTCCGGCTCGCCTCGACCGAGAAGCGCACGCACACGGCCGCATCGCCCGCGGCCTTCGCGTGGTACGCGAGGAGCGGGAGGCTCTCGGGGGACGGCTCGCCGGAGAGCAAGAGTTCGACGATCGCGGCGTGGATCGCTTGCCGCCGTGCTTGGGTCAGCGTTCCGGCCGCGAAATCGCGGACCTGCTCGTGCTGGAAGCTATAGTCGGCGGCCGCCTGCTCGGCGTGCTCGGCGAGGAGCCCCGCCGTCACCGCGGGCGCGAGCGCGAGCGCCAGCGCGGCGGACTCGGGTTGGGGTGCCCCATCGTTCACGCGGAGCTCGACCTCGCGCAGGTCCTTCAGGCTGAAGTGGCGACCCAGCACGGCGGCATCCGCGAGCAGCTCCTTCGACTCGTCCGGCAGGTGTGCTGCCCGGCGTGAGATGAGGGTCTTCACCGCGGACGGAACCAGACGTTCGGCGTTGCTGGCCAGCCGCCAGACGCCGTCGATCTGCTGGATCATCGCACCGTCGCGGTACGCGCGCGCCATCTCCTCGACGATGAACGGCACGCCCTCGGCTTGCGCATGCATCACGGCGGCGCCGCTCGCGTCGACCGGGCCGCCGAGGATCGCCGCGACGAGATCCCTCGTCTCCGACTGCGTCAAGCGGTCGACCTTCATGCGGCGGAGCAAGCCCATCCGGTCCATGTCCGCCATCAGGTTCACGGCCTCGGTCACCAGCGCGAGCTCTTCCGGCCGGATCGCGAGCATCAGGAAGATCGGGCTCGTGGCATCTGAACGGATGACGTAGCGCAGCATGCGGAGGCTGTCGTCGTCCGACCACTGAAGGTCATCGACCAGGACGGCGAGCGGTCCGGCGGCCGCCAGGGCCCGGAACGCGACGGCGCCCAGATCGAACGTGCGCAGGAGCCGGCGATCGGCCGGCAGCGTCGCGAGGCCGGGGTCATCCTGGCCGGACATCGAGTCGAGGCTGCCCGCGAGCGCCTCGGCGGTCTCGGGTCGTTCCCTGGCCACCTGGATCGCTTCCGCCGATCCCAGGATGGAACGCGCGAGCAGGAAGGGGCCGCGGAGCTCCTCGTCTGCGGTGACCGCGATCGTCGTGAACCCTGCCGCCGATGCCATCTCGCCCGCGGCGAGCACCAGGCGGGTCTTCCCGATCCCGGGTTCGCCTTCCACCGCGAGCCCCGCGAGCCTTCCGGTCGCCGCGGAGGCGAGCTCCTGGCGGATCGCGTCCTGCTCGGCCTGACGTCCCACGACGGCGCCGGCCGCCCGATGGACGTGCAAGGCCATCGGAGAGAACGGCTCCAAGACCGAGGCGAGCGCACCGCCGGGGCCGCTTCCTCGATCCGGGGTTCGATCGTGGTCTTCCACTCGCAGGATCTCCGATCCGTCACATAGAGGGTAGCGGTCGCGGGACGTCGCCCTCGCTCCCGAACGGCAGGTCTCCTCAGTGCCGCGGGCCCGGGCTCGGACCCGATGGCGAAGGCGAGACCCAAGCTGAACGTACCCTGTGAGGAAGACGTCCCAAGCGATCGATCAGGTCGGAGGAGCTCCCGCGATGTCGCTGGTTTCCATGCTCAAGGGCAACGGACCGAGCGGGTTCGGCTACGGCTCGACCGCCGAGGACGTCACCCGAGACCTCGACCTGTCGGGCAGCACGATCTTGGTCACCGGCATCAACTCCGGGATCGGCTTCGAGACGATGCGCGTGCTGGCGCTCCACGGCGCCCGCGTGGTCGCCGCCGCACGGACCGAAGAGAAGGCTCGTGAGGCCTCTGTGAAGGTCGTGGGCGTCACGCTCCCGGTGGCGTGTGAGCTCACCGATCCCGCGTCGATCATGGCGTGCGTGAACCTGCTCGAGGCTGAAGGCGTGGTCCTGGACGCGGTCATCTGCAACGCCGGCATCATGGCGATCCCCAAGCTGGAACAGGCGTTCGGCTACGAGCTCCAGTTCTTCAACAACCACATCGGTCATTTCATCCTGGTCACACGGCTGCTCGATCGACTGAGCGAGGACGCGCGCGTCGTCGTCGTGAGCAGCGGTGCTCACAGAGCGGCCCCGAAAGGCGGGATCGAATTCGACAACCTCTCCGGAGCCCGCGGCTACCGGCCATCGCGCGCCTACGGCCAGTCGAAACTCGCCAACCTGTTGTTCGCCAAAGAGCTCGCGCGGCGCTTCGACGGCACCGCGAGAACCGCCAATGCGGTTCACCCTGGGGTCATCCACACCAACCTGGGACGGAGCATGCCGAGGGTCGCCCAGGCTGGACTCGCCATCGCGTCCCCCCTGGTGCTGAAGAGCGTGGGCCAGGGCGCCGCGACGCAATGCTTCGTCGCCACCCACCCTGACCTGGTGGCATCGGGCGAGTACTTCGCCGACTGCAACATCGCGCGCTCCAGCTCGCTGTCTCGAGACCCCGATCTCGCCCGTCGCCTATGGGACGAATCGGAGCGGATCGCTCGCGAGGTCCTGCCGATGTGAGGATCAGACCCGACGCGCGCGCACGAGCGCCCGGCCGAGGTAGATGGACGTCGCGATAGGTGCGGCGATCAGGAAGACGAGCAAGCCACCGAGCAGCCACTGAGACAAGAGGCTCGCGCCGCCCTCACAGACCGTCGTCGCTTCGCCCCCAACCCCCGAAGTCGAGCAGGAGCTGCCGGTGAAGTTCACTGAGCCCAAGAACAGGATCAGCGGCGCTACCAACCCACCCGGGACGAAGAGCGTCCCGATGATCTTCTGGCGCGTGGTCCAGACGTCCGAGAGCCAGAGGAACACCACTCCCGCGATCCATCCGACCAGGTACAGGAAGCCACCGATGAGGAGCAGCACGAGCGCCAAGGGGTCCAGCACGCTGGTCTTGGGTCTGCGGATGTCGAGATCCTCGCGTGCCTCGGATGCGATCTCCTCGGGATCTCCGACACGATCCAGCACGTTGCGCACCGACGCTTCACTGTCGTCGGGCTCCTCGGCGAGCGCCTCGTCGATGTGCGTCACGATCTCGGCGATGATCACCTTCCGCTGAGCCGCGGGCACGTCGCTCAAGGAGTGCTCCAACCGTCCCAGGTAGTCATCCATCACCCGTTCACTCGATGTAGTCACGGCGTCCCTCCGATCAGTTGGTCGACGGCGTCGCGGAAGCGTTCCCACTCCTCCGTGAACGCGGCGAGTGCCTTCCGCCCCTTGGCGGTCAGCCGGTAATAGCGGCGGGGCGGCCCACTCGGTGACTCCTGCCACGTCGACGCGACCAGCTCCTCTTTGCGCAGCCGAGCGAGGAGCGGATAGATCGTCCCCTCGCTCGTGACCATGCCGTCGAGCGAAGCGAGATCGCGGACGAGGTCGAAGGCGTAGCGATCGTCTGACTGCAGCAAGCGCCAAGACGCAGTATTCGAGGGTCCCACGTCGCATCTGTGCCACGAGCCTGTTGTGCGACTACCATGCTTCACATGGTACCTTGCGGTCGAACCTTGTCAAATCGTGATACGTCCGGGGCTCGGGCACTCTCGACAAGAGGCGCGAGGTTCGCTAGCCGGCCGGGTACACGATGCCGGCGGCGTCGGGCCAGCCGATCGAGAGCTCCTCGCCCGGCGCGCGCGGGTCGCGCAACCGCAGGCGGCACGGACCCTGCGGGGTGGAGGTCAACACGTCGAAGTACGAGCCGAAGAACGAGCACGTCTGGACGACGCCGGTGAGCACGCCGTCGCCGCCGGGTCGGATCTCGAGCTCCTCGGGGCGGAGCAGGACCTGCGCGGCCGCGCCTGTCGTCACGCCGGCGTCGAGCGCGCGGAACCGTCGACCCGCCACCGCGACCTCGGCGTGTCCGTCCCCGCACGCGTGCACGTCGGCCGGGAAGAAGGAGCCGGCCCCGATGAACCGAGCCGTGAAGAGCGTGGCGGGCGAGCGGTAGATCGTCTGCGGGTCCGCCACCTGCTCGAGGCGCCCCTCGTTCATCACGCCCACGAGCTGGGAGATGCTGAGCGCCTCGTCCTGGTCGTGCGTGACGAAGACGAACGTGGTGCCGAGCTCCTGGTGGATCCGCAGCAGCTCCTCGCGCAGCGCGAAGCGGACGTTGCGGTCCAACGCCGAGAGCGGCTCGTCGAGCAGCAGCACGCGCGGCCGGTTGATCAGCGCGCGCGCCACCGCCACCCGCTGCGCCTGTCCCCCGGAGAGCTCCGACGGGTACCGGCTGCCGTAGCGCTCGAGGCTCACCAGCCGGAGCATCTCGTCGACCCGGTCCGCGCGCTCGGCGACGGACGGGCGCTCCGCGCGCGCCTGCGTGGTGAGCCCGAAGCCGACGTTGTCGGCCACCGTCATGTGCGGGAAGAGCGCGTAGTGCTGGAACACCATGTTGAACGGCCGCCGCTCCGGGGGCCGGCTCGTGATGTCGATCCCGTCGGTCGAGAGCGTGCCGGTGTCGGGCGTCTCGAGGCCTGCCAGGATCCTGAGCAGGGTGGTCTTCCCGCAGCCGCTCGGGCCGAGCAGGCTGAAGAACGCGCCGGCGGGGATCTCGAGGTCGAGCGCCTGCACCGCGACGACGTCGCCGTAGGCCTTGGAGATGCCGGCGATGCTGACGGCCCCCGCCCGCTCGGCGCTCGCTCCCTCGCTCATGCCACCTGCGCGAGCTCCTCGACCCGCATCGCCACGGCGTGCCGGGCGCTCCGCCGCCGCTGCAGCAGCAGCACGACCGCCACCGCCAGCCAGGGCACCAGCAGCAGGATCGTGGCCACCGCGTTGATCGACGGGTCGATCGTGCGACGCAGCCGCGAGAGCACGAACAGCGGCAGCGTGACGCGCGTGCCCGACGTGAAGTTCGTGATCAGCACCTCGTCGAAGGAGATCGCGGCCGCGATCACCATCGCCCCCAGGATCGACGGCCCGATCAGCGGCAGCGTGATGCGGCGCAGCACCATCGACGGCGTGGCCCCGAGATCGCGCGCCGCATGCTCCACGGCCGGATCGTAGTTGCGCAGGCGCGCCGCCACGATCAGCACCACGAAGGGCGTGGTGATGATCACGTGCCCGGCCACGATCGTGGACATCGACGGGTCGATCGCGAAGGTCTTCATCGCCGCCACCAGCGCGATCCCGATGAACAGGGGCGGCATCATCACGGGCAGGCGCGAGCCGCTCTCCAGCCAGCGCACCGTGCGCGAGGAGCGGCGCGTGATCACGAAGGCCGCGGTGGTGCCGATCACGCCCGCGATCACCGCGGTGGCGAGCGCGGCCTGCGCGCTGGTGAGCATGCCGGAGCGGAACGCCTGCTCGCCGAAGATCAGCCGGAACCACCGGAGCGACACGCCGTGCGGCGGCCAGCTGAGGTTCGACCCGCCGTTCACGCCGTACATCACCACGACCACGAGCGGCAGGTAGATGAAGACGAACAGGGCCCCGGCCACCACCGTCAGCGTGCGCGAGCGCCGGTTCATCCCGTGTGCCTCGGCAGGAGCCCGCCCGCGCGCATCCCCAGGCGCAGCAGCACGACGAGGACGAGGAAGAGCGCGAGCATCACGAACGCGATCGCGGCGCCCAGCGGGTAGTTCAGCGTGGTGGACAGCTGGTCGGCGATCAGCGTGCCGAACGTGGCGCTCGAGCCGATCCCGCCCAGGAACACCGGCGTGATGTAGTCGCCGGCCGACAGGAAGAAGACGAAGAGCGCGGCGCCGAAGAGCGCGTTGCCCGAGAGCGGCAGCATCACGCGGCGCAGCGTCGTCCACTTGGAGGCCCCGAGGTCGCGGGCGGCGGCCTCGAGCTGCGGCGAGATCGAGACCAGGCTCGAGTAGAGCACGAGCGTGGTGAAGGGCAGGAAGAAGTTCACCTCAGCCGTGACGACCGCGACGCGGGAGAAGAGCAGGATCCCGAGCGGGGCGTGCGTGATGTGCAGCCGCTCCAGGAGCGAGTTGAAGATGCCGCTCTCCCCCGAGAGCGTGCGCCACGAGTAGATCAGCGCGAGGTAGCTGCCCATCAGCGCGATCACGACCGCCACGAGCAGGATGCGGGCGTGGCGGGCCCTGAACGCCAGGTAGTAGGCGAGCACGTACCCGCCCACCACCGCGAGCAGGGCGGTGGGCGCCGCGATCAGCAGCGTGTTGACCGCGTACTTGCGGTAGAGCGCCGTCGTCACCACGCGCCGGTAGTTGTCGACGGTGGCGCCGGGCACGACCTCGAGCAGGTGCAGGTGGAAGAACGAGAACGCGAACAGCAGCGCGACCGGCACCGCCACCAGCAACAGCAGGAGCGCCCCGAGCGGGGTGATCAGGAGGGCGGCGAGGCGACGGGAGAGCGGCACGCTCGCAACCGGACTCGGCTACGAGCCCTTGACCTCCTCCCACGTCGAGATCACCTGGTCGTAGGTGGCCCGGTCGCCCTCGGGCTCGTGCGGCCACCCGCGGTTGAACGTCAGCGTGTTCGACAGGTAGTTGTCGATGTCGTTGTACGGGTAGAGCGCCTTCGCCTCGGGCGAGAGCAGCGGGATCGACGCGGCCACGCCCGGGCCCTGCAGCAGCTCGCTGTTGGCCGTCGGCGTTGAACTTCGGGTCCATGAAGTGGTTCACGAGGGCGAACGCGTTCTGCGGGTTCGGCGAGGTCGACGTGACGAACGCCGTGTCGGCCCAGCCGATCGCGCCCTCCGAGGGGATCGACCGTCTTCGTGGGCACGCCCTTCTTCGCCGTGACGGAGTCCATGAACGTCAGGCCGACGACCATGTAGTCGACGTCGCCGGACACGAGCAGCGAGATCGAGTCGCCGATGCTCGGCGCGAGCGCCTTGATCTGCGCGCACAGCTTGGCGAGGTAGTCCTTCACGGGGCCGTCGAGCTGCTCGGTCGTCATCGTGTCGGGGTCGATGCCCACCGCGATCGCGCCGAGCGCGACGTTGTTCGTGGCGCTGTCGACGGTGGAGACGCGGCCCTTGTACTTCGGGTCGAGCAGGATCTGCCAGCTGGTGGGCTCCGGCACGCGGTCGGTGCGGTAGGTCACGCCCGAGTAGCCCCACGTCCACGGGGCGCCGTTGTAGGTGCCGTCGTCGTTCTTCCACGGGGCCACCTGGAAGGCCGGCATCAGCCCCGCGAGCCCGGGGACCTCCTCGAGCGTCATCGGGTGGATCAGCCCGAGGTCCTTGTAGTCGAGGAGCACGACGTTGTCGCCGTAGGCGATGTCCCACTTGTCCCCGCCGGGGCCCTTCAGGACGGTCGGGACCTCCTCCGGGGTGGTGATGTACTTGATGTTCGCCGTGATGCTCCTGGGCCTTCAGCCACTTCGTGAGGCCGCCGGCGGTGTCGTAGCCCTCCCACGTGTAGAGGTTGAGCGGGCCGCCCACCGGCGGCAGCGGGCTGGCGCTCCCGGTCGCGGCGGCGGTCGACGTCGAGCCGTTGTCGCTCGAGAGGCCGCAGGCCGCGAGCAGCGCCGCCATGGCGCCGCCGCCCGTCAGGGCCAGGAAGCGCCTCCGATCCATCACGAACCTCAGGTCCCGCTCACGTGCGTCCTCGCCCATGTCTCCCCCCTGATGGATGGACCCGACCGCGGTAATGGTCAGGTGGCATGATAACCTGTCAACCGAGCGCGGAGTCAATGCAATGGCCCCGCGTTCCCTTCCTCACCCTCCTCAGGCGTGCTCGAGGTAGCGCTCGCGCTCCCAGGCGCTCACGTGCTCCCGGTACGCCGCCTCCTCCCGCCGGCACACCAGCGCGTACGTCTCCACGAACAGGTCGCCGAGGCGCTCGCGGCAGAACGCGCTCTGCTCGAACCGATCGACCGCCTCGCCGAGGGTCGCGGGCAGGCGTTCGAGCGACCCGTCGAGGTACGCGTCGCCCTCCGTCGGCTTCGGCGGCGTCAGGCCGCGCGCGATGCCGTCGGCGCCCGAGGCGACCGTGGTCGCCACGATCAGGTACGGGTTCGCGTCGGCCGAGGCGGTGCGGATCTCGAGGCGGCGCGCGGCCGGATCGCCCGAGGGGATCCGCACGGCGACGCTGCGGTTGTCCGGGCCCCACGACACCCGGTTCGGCGCGAACGTGTAGTCCCGCAGGCGCTTGTACGCGTTCACCCCGGGCAGGTTGACGGCCGTGAGGTCGACCATGTGCTCGAGCACGCCGGCGAGGTAGGCCTCGAACACGGCGTCGTCCGAGGCGAAGACGTTCTCCTCGTGAGCCCTTGCGGCGCAGGCTCTCGTGGAGGTGGTGTCCGCTCCCCTCCTGCCCCTGGAACGGCATCGGCATGAAGGTCGCGCGCAGGCCGTGGCGCCGCGCGACGAGCTTCACCACGTACTTCAGCAGCGCCGCGTTGTCGGCCGCTTCGAGCGCCGAGCTCGGCCCCACGTTGATCTCGAGCTGCCCCGGCCCGCCCTCGGTCTGGCTGGACTCGACCGGCACGCCGGCCGCGAGCAGCGTCGCGCGGATCTCCCCGACGATCGGCTCGGCCTCGTCGCCGCGCGTCATCGACCAGCAGCGGTGGTCCTCGCTCACCGGCTGCCAGTCCTCGGTGCAGAGGTAGAACTCGAGCTCCGGCGCGACCCAGGCCTCGTAGCCGAGGTCGCCGAGCTCGGCCACGGCGCGGCGGAGCATCGCGCGGGTCGACATCGGGTGCGGCGGCGCCGCCGCGCTCCTCGTAGGCGTCCATCAGGCAGAACGCCGTCCGCTCGGCCCAGGGCGCCGCGCGGAGCGTGTCGAGGTCGGGCTGCACGTGCATGTTGGGGAACCCGGTGTCGGCGCTCGCGAACGGGGTGGGCGCGATGTCGCCCGTGAGGTTCCAGGCGAACGCGGCGTTCGGCATGCTGAGACCCTCGCGCGCGGCTCGCAGGAAGTTCGCGGCGGGCATGCGGCGGCCCACGAACGTCCCCCAGGTGTCGGGGAAGCAGCACTCGACGGTATCCATCGAGGTCAGGAAGCGTTCGACGTCCGCGAGATCCATCCGTGAGGCTCCTTCCTCGGCCATTCTGCCTCACGGCGCGGCCGGAGGATACACCCTCCTGACCGGCGCCGCGTGCCCTGTTATCATCTGGTCTGCTCACCCTATATCTACCGAGGCCGGGGGATGCTGATGCGCGACGAGGCGACGGGTGGCGTGGCGGGCACCGCGGGGATCGTGACCGGCGCGGGCCGGGGCATCGGCGAGGGGTGCGCGACCCTCCTCGCGGCCCAGGGCGCCCGGGTCATGCTCGCCGACGTCGACGAGGGCCGCTCTGCGGGAGGTCGCCGCCAAGATCGAGGAGGCCGGGGGCGAGGCCGCGACCCAGGTGACCGACGTCCGGGACTGGACGAGCGTCGAGGCCCTCGCGTCCGCGTGCATCGACCGGTTCGGCACGATCGACTTCGCCGTCGCGAACGCCGGCATCGGCAGCTACAGCTCGATCCACGACGGCGACCCCGACGCGTGGCGTCGCGTCGTCGAGACGAACCTCCTGGGTGTGATGCACACCGTGCGCGCCACCTACCCCCACATGAAGGAGCACGGGCGCGGCCACCTCGTGCTGATGGCCTCGATCGCGGGACGCCAGACGTGGGTGGGCGAGCCCATCTACATCGCCACGAAGTGGGGCGTGGTGGGGTTCGGCTGGGCGCTGCGCAAGGAGGCGATGGCGCACAACGTGCGCGTGACGATGATCGAGCCGGGCATCGTCGACACGCCGCTCGTGCGCGAGTCCGAGGAGGGGCGCGACGAGCTCGAGCGGTTCGCGTCGCTCTCGACGGCCGACGTCGCGCGCGCGGTGGTGTTCGCGCTCTCGCAGCCGGAGGGCGTCGCGGTGAGCGAGCTCATGATCACCCCCGTCGGCCCCGAGCTCTGAGCCGAGGCCGCCGTGGTCGGGTCGCGCCGCCTCGAGACCGACCCCCGGGTGCGGAGGCTGCGCGGCGACGTCGGGCGCCCCCTCGAGGAGATCGTGACGCCCGCGCTCGTCCTGGACCCGGCCGTCGCGCGCCGCAACGTCGAGACGATGGCCGCGCGGATGGCGGCGCTGCCCGCGGGCCTGCGGCCCCACATCAAGGTGCACAAGAGCGCCGAGCTCGCCCGGCTGCAGCTCGACGCGGGGGCGCTTGGCGTCACGACGGCGACGGTCGCCGAGGCGGTGGCGATGGCCGAGGCCGGCGTGCCCGACGTGCTGGTGGCGAGCGAGGTGGTCTCGCCGGTCGCGATCGCGCGGCTCGCGGAGGCGGCGCGCACCGCGCGGATCCGCGTGGCCGTGGACGACGCCGAGGTGCTCGCGGCGACGGGGCGCGCGGCCGTCCAGGCGGGCGCGGAGCTGGGCGTACTCGTCGACGTGGACGTCGGCCTCGACCGCGGCGGCGCGCGGAGCACCGAGGAGGCGCTGCGCCTGGCCGAGCTCGCGGCCGCGACCGACGGCGTCGCCTTCGACGGGCTGATGGGCTACGAGGGTCACTGCGCGAGCGAGCCCGACGCGGCCCTGCGCGCGGCCGAGGCCGCGAGGGCGATGGCGCGCCTCGCCGAGGTCGCCGACGCGTGCCGCGGCGCGGGCCTCGACGTCGGGATGGTCTCGGCGGGCGCGACCGGCACGTTCGAGGTCACCGGCGCCGCGCCGGGTGTCACCGAGGTGCAGGCCGGCTCCTACGTGCTGATGGACCACTTCCACGCGCCGCTCGTCGACGGGTTCGGCTTCGCGCTCACCGTGATGGCGACCGTGATCGGGCGCCACGGCGATCTGCTGGTGCTCGACGCCGGGCGCAAGGCGGTGGACACGAGCCTGCGCCCGCTCGAGCCGCCGGACCCGCGCGCCACCCTCGCGTTCGTCCACGAGGAGCACGCGGGCTTCCGCTACGACGGCGAGGCTCCGGGCGCCGTCGGCGACCGCGTGCACATCGTCCCGGGCTACGCGCCCACCACGGTCAACCTGTTCGGCGCCTACCACGTCGTCGAGGACGGCCGCGTGGCCGACGTGTGGCCGGTGCTCGCGCGCCACGGGGATCCGTGAGGGCCGGTCACCTCGGCGCGGAGCTCCGCGGGGCCGACCTGGTCGACGTGCGGTGGGGCGCGCTGGAGATCGCGTCGGCCGTGCAGGTCACCGTGCGCGACGAGCGCTGGGGGACGGTCCGCCCGACGCTCCGTCGCGCCGACGTCCGCGAGGACGCGGGTCGGGTTCTCCGTGGACATCGAGGCCGCGCACGGCGACGTCTTCGTCTGGCGCGGCACCGTGACGGGGTCGGCCGACGGGACCCTCGACGTCGCGATCGAGGGCACGGCCGAGCGCGACTTCGTCTACCGGCGGATCGGGATCTGCGTGCTCCATCCGTGGGGGGCCTATGTCGACGCGTCGTTCGAGGCGGACGGCGCTGGGGTGCGGACCGCGGGGACGTTCCCGCGGGAGATCGCGCCGCAGCCGCTCGTCGACGGCGAGTACCGGGCGATGGTCCCGCCGTTCGCGCGCCTCGAGGTCGTCTTCGACGGCGGAACGCGCGCGGACTTCGCGTTCGAGGGCGAGGCCGATGGCTGGGAGCTGGAGGACCAGCGGAACTGGACCGACGCGTCGTTCAAGACCTACCCGACGCCGCTGCGACGCTCGGCGCCGCGCACGCTGCACCGGGGTGAGCGCCTGCGCCAGCGCCTGCGCGTGCGGATCGCGGGCGACGCGCCGCCGCTCGAGCCCGAGGGTGGTCCCGTCCTGCTGCACGTAGGCGGGCCCGGCGGGTGCGCCGCGCCGTCGGTGGGCCTCACCGCCCCCCCGCACGCCGATGTGGACCCGGGCCGGCTCGCCGGGCTCGCCCCGGCGCACCTGCGCGTGGTCGCCGAGGCGCTCGGCGACCTCGACGGGCTCCGCGTCGCCGCGACGCTCGCCGGTGACGCGGGAGTCCCGCTGGAGGTCGCGCTGCTCCTCGACGACGACGAGGACGGTTCGGGTCTCGACCCGGCGGTGCGCGCGCTCGGAGACGCGCGGGTCGCGCGGGTCCTGCTCCTGCGTCGCTCGGGCGCCACGGCCGGCGGCGACTTCGTCTCGCGGCTCCGCCCGCAGCTGGGGCCGCTCGCGTCGGCGCCCGTCGGGGGCGGCACCGCGTCGCACTTCTCGGAGCTGAACCGGGCCGAGCCCGACGCGACCGGCCTGGATGCGCTGACGCTCGCCGTGAGTCCGCAGGTGCACGACGCGGACGAGCGCTCGGTCATGCGGACGCTCGCGATCCAGGCGCAGGTCGGCGCGCGGGTGCGGACGCTCGCCGAGCGGCGTCGACGTCGTGGTCTCCCCGCTCACCCTCGCGGCGCACGATCCCGCCGCGCCCGACGACGTGATCGACGCCCGGGTGGGCTCCGACTTCGCCGCCGCGTGGACGGTGGGGTCCGCGTGCGCGCTAGCCTCCGTAGGCGTGCGGTCCCTGACGCTGCACGAGCGCGCCGACCGGACCGTGCTCGCGTCCGAGGGGCTCGCGCGCGTGTTCCGGCTCCTGTCGGCGCGCGCCGGACGAGAGCTCGACGTGGTCGGCGCCTCCGATGCCCGGCGCGTGGGCGCGATCGCGGCCGCCGGCATGCCGCTGTTGCTCGCGAACCTCACGCCGCAGCCGCAGGCGGTGCGGCTGGAGGGGGCGGCCTCGGGGGATCGGGTCCTGGGGCCCTACGAGGTGGCGGAGGTCGCGCGGTCCCCGCGGTAGTGCGGGTCCATCGACGTCACGTGCTCGAGCATGCGCAGGCGCGCGAGCTCGCCGTCGCCCGACGCGATCGCGTCGCGGATCTTGGTGTGCTGCTCCAGCTCCCAGTGCGCGTAGCCCTCGGTGGTCTGGTACAGCTGCGGCCCGAGCTCGAAGGCCAGGCGGAAGAACGGGCGCACCACGCCGGCGAGCACGCGGTTGCGCGCCGCGTCGGCCACGAGCAGGTGGAACTGGGACGCCTCCACCACCGGCCGCTCGAGGTCGTCCATGCGCGCGCGGTGATGGTCGAGCAGCTCCTGCATCGCGGCGAGGTCCTCCTCGGTGCGCCGCTCGGCGGCGAGGCGCGCCAGCTCGACCTCGACGAACCGCCGGGCCTCGAGCAGCTCCGGCGTGATGACCTTGGGCTCGGCGTCGGGCTGGTCGCGGGGGATCGGGGGCGGCTCGGCGACGAAGACGCCCTGCCCGTGGCGGATCTCGATCACGCCGATCATCGCGAGCCCGTTGAGGGCCTCGCGCACCGTGGAGCGGCCGCACTTCAGGCGCTGGGTCAGCTCGCGCTCGGGCGGGAGCCGGGTGCCGGGCGGGAGGTCGCGGACCGCGTTCAGGATCTGCTGGGCCACCGTCTCGGCGAGCTTCTTCCGCGGCGCCTGGTTGATCTCCAGCGATGGGAACTCGTCGCTCATCGTCGCGAGTCTAGCCCCTTCCCTCTCCCGCACCGGGTCGCGCCCGCTCGATCAGCTCGATCTGCACGCCGTCGGGATCGAAGACGTACGCGCCCTTGCCGCCCGCGTACGCGCCGCGCTCCATGTCGACCGGCCCCTCGGTGCGCGAGCGCACGCCGGCCGCGCCGAGCTCCCGCATCACCGCGGTGAGGTCGTCCACGAGCAGCGAGAGATGGGAGCGCCCCGGCTCGTTCTCCTGACCGGTGGGGACCGGCAGCGCGCCGGCGGGGCGGTGGTACTGCATCAGCTCGACCCGTGTGCCGCCGGGGACGCGCAGCTCCACCCACTCGAGCTTGGTGTCGGGCAGCGCCACGAGACGGTCGATGTGCTCCCACTCGATCACCCCGCGCCCGACCTCCTCGAGGCCCAGGAGATCACGCCAGAACGCCAGCGAGCGCTCGATGTCGCTCACGGTGGCCCCGAAATGGTCGACGCCGGTCACCACGGCCACGATCCCGGCCTCCTCCCGCTCCGTCTCGGTGGCAAGTGTTCAGATAACCTGCTGACCTGTGAACGATGCTACCATCCGCGCCATGACCGGGGCGAACGTGGCGTCGCGCACCACCGTCTTCGAGCAGCTCGTGCTGGCGCGCCGCTTCGAAGAAGAGGTCCGCCGCCTCCAGCTCTCCTCCACGATCGAGGGCGCGGTGCACCTCGCGACCGGTCACGAGGCCGTGAGCGTGGGGGTCGGCTCGGCGGTGGGACCCGACGACTGGGTGGCCTGCACGTACCGCGGCCATGGCCACGCGCTCGCCCGCGGCGTGCCTCCGCGCGCGCTCGTGGCCGAGCTGCTCGGGCGCGCGACCGGGATCTGCGGCGGGCGGTCGGGCTCGATGAACGTCGTCGCGCGCGAGCACCGCCTCCTCGGGTCCTTCGGCATCGTCGGGGGGAGCATCGCCGCGGCCACCGGTGCCGGCATCACCCTGCGCGGCAGCGGCGCCGCCGCCGTGGCGTTCTTCGGCGACGGAGCCGCCAACCAGGGCTACTTCCTCGAGTGCCTGAACCTCGCCGTGGTCCTGCGGCTGCCCGTCCTCTACGTCTGCGAGAACAACCTCTACAGCGAGTACACGCGCACCGACCTCGTGACCGCGGCGCCGATCGCGGAGCGCACGCGCGGGATCGGCATCGCCACCGAGGTCGTCGACGGCATGGACGTGCGCGCGACGGCGTCGGCCGCCGAGGCCGCGCTCGAGGCCGTCCGCTCGGGGACGGGTCCCCGGTTCCTGGAAGCGGAGACGTACCGCTTCGTGCCGCACAGCCGCTCGGACCCGGTGACCTACCAGCCCGACGACGAGGTCGAGCGCTGGCGGGGACGCGACCCGCTCGACCAGGAGCGCGCCCGGCTGCTGGAAGACGGCGTGGCGGCCGAGGACCTCGACGCCGTGGAGCGGCGCGTCGAGGCGGAGATCGCCGAGGCGATCCGGCTCGCGCACGACGACCCGTTCCCGGACCCGGCGACGCTCGTGGGCGCGGAGTTCGCGTGAGCGCCGGCGCCGTCGCCACCGAGCGCGTGTCCGTGCGCGACGCGCTGCACGCCGCGCTCGCCGACGAGATGGCCGCCGACCCCTCGGTGCTGCTGATGGGCGAGGACATCGCGGTGGCCGGCGGCGTCTTCCAGGTCACCCGTGGCCTGCAGGAGCGCTTCGGGCCCGCGCGCGTGATCGACACCCCGATCTCCGAGATGGCGCTCGCGGGCGCGGGCTTCGGAGCGGCCGTCACGGGCTCGCGGCCCGTCGTGGAGATCATGTTCGCCGACTTCCTGCTCCTGGCGGCCGATGCGCTCGTGAACCAGGCGGCGAAGTACGCGTTCGTCTCGGGCGGGGGTAGCGTCCCGCTCACGATCCGCTGCGCGGTGGGGGGCGGCGCGCGGATGGGGGCGATGCACTCCCAGGTCCCGGCGTCGTGGCTCCTGGGCGTGCCCGGCCTGAAGATCGTGGCGCCGAGCGACCCGGCGTCGGCCTACGGCCTGCTCCGCGGCGCGATCCGCGACGAGAACCCCGTCGTCGTGATGGAGCACAAGATGCTGTACGCGGTGAAGGGACCGGCGTGGGATCCGGAGCCGATCCCGCCGGGCCGCGCGCACGTCGTGCACGAGGGCGGCGACCTCACGATCGTCGGCGCGATGCGCACCACGCTCGACGCCCTGGAGGCGGCCGAGCGGCTGAGCGCCGAGCACGGGATCGAGGCGACCGTGATCGACCTGCGGTCGCTGCGCCCGCTCGACGTCGACACGCTCGCGGCGTCCGCGACCGCCACGGGCCGGGCGCTCGTCGTGGAGGAGGGTCCGCACACCGGGGGCTGGGCCGGCGAGGTGCTCGCCGTGCTCACCGAGTCGTGCTGGGGCCACCTCGACGAGCTCTGGCGCCTCACCGCACCGGACGTGCCGGTCCCGTTCAGCCCGCCGCTCGAGGACGCCTACCTCCCGCGCGCCGACGCGATCGTGCGCTCCGTGCTGGAGCACGGTTGAGTCAGCGCCGCTCCGCCAGCACCTCGCCCGCGGCCGCGATCACGGCCTCCGCGGTGAGACCGTGCGTGCGTGCGACGTAGGGGTTGGACCCGAAGGAGCAGAACTCGTCCTGCACGCCCACCGCGCGCACCGGCACCTGCGCGCCCGCGCGCGCGAGCACCTCCGCGGTGGCCGAGAAGAGCCCGCCGATCACCGAGTGGTTCTCGGCGGTCACGAGCGCGCCGGTCTCGCGCGCGAGGCCGACCACCGCCGCGTCGTCGAACGGCTTGATCGTGGAGACCTTCAGCACCGAGGCCTCGATGCCGCGCTGCGCGAGCTCGGCGGCCGCGTCCATCGAGCGGCGGACCATGATCCCGCTCGTCACGATGCCGACGTCGGCGCCCTCGCGCAGCAGCTGCGCCGGTCCGATCGCGAACCGGTGCGCGCCCCGGTCGACGTCCTCGGTCTCGCGCCCGAGCAGCTCGCGCAGGTAGACGGGACCCTCGTGCTCGACGGCGGCCTCGATGGCCTCCGCCATCTCGACGTTGTCGCACGGGTCGAGCACGGTCATGTTGGGCAGCGCGCGCATGTGGGCGAGGTCGTCGATCCCCTGATGCGTCGGGCCGAACGTGGAGTAGATGCCGGGCAGGGCCGCCACGATCTTCACGTTCGCGCGGTTCAGGGCGCACTGGATCGCGATGAAGTCGAGGGCACGGCGGGTCGCGAAGACCGCGAACGTGGTGGCCACCGGCACGAAGCCCGCCTTGGCGAGCCCCACCGCCACGCTGATCAGGTTCTCCTCCGCCATGCCCACGTTCACGAAGCGCTCGGGGAACGCCTCGGCGAACGGGGCGAGGCCGGTCACGCCGGCGACGTCGGCCGAGAGCGTCACGACGTCGGGCCGTCGCTCGCCGATCTCCAGGATCGCGCGGCCGAACGGACCGGACTTCTCCAGCAGCACCGGGTCCACGCGGCACGAGCCGTCGGTCTCGCTCATCCGTGCTCCTCCAGGTCGCGCGCCACGGCCTCCCACTCGTCGTCGCCCACGCGCACGAAGTGGTTGCGCTCGCGCCGCTCGATCAGCGGCACGCCGCGCCCGAGCGTGGTGCGACAGATCACGGCCTTCGGCTGCCCCACGGCCTCACGCGCCGCGGCGAACGCGTCGAGCAGCGAGGCGATGTCGTTGCCGTCGCACTCCTGCGCCCACCAGCCGAACGCGCGCCACTTGTCGACGAGCGGCTCCATGTCGAGCACGATGTCGCCGTCGGCCTGCGTGGCGTTCACGTCGACGACGGCGACGAGGTGCTCGAGGTGCTCGGAGGCCGCGAACATCGCGGACTCCCAGGTGGAGCCCTCCTGCAGCTCGCCGTCGGTCATGAAGTTGAAGATGCGCGCGGGCCATCCCTTGATCCGGTAGCCGAAGGCGAGGCCGGCCGCCACCCCGAGGCCGTGCGCGAGCGATCCGCCGGTGAGCTCGATCAGCGGCGGGTGCCCCTCGTGGGTCGACATGATCAGCGTCGAGCCGTCGGCGCCGTACGTATCGAGGTCGAAGCCGTCGAGGTGTCCGGCCTCGGCGAGCGCGGCCCACAGGCCGATCGAGTAGTGGCCGGCGGAGAAGATCAGCCGGTCGACCTCGGGTCCGCGCTCGACGGGGTCGTAGCGCATCTCGTCGAGGAAGAGCACCGCGAGGATGTCGGCGACGTCGAGCCCTTGCCCGACGTACCCCTCGCCCTTGCCGGCGGCCATCCGCACCACCGTGCGCCGGATCTGCTTGGCGCGCGCGCGGAGCGCCCGGACACGCTGGTCGTCGCCCGGGTGGGAGGCCCCTCCGCTCATCCGCAGCTCTCCAAGGGTTAGATGGTGAGCAGATAACCTGCTCTCTGGCGAGTATCGGGGCACTCGTTCCCGGCGTCAATCGTCTCGTGGTCGGGGCGGCGGGCAGAACCCGCCGCCCCTTCGCTCGGTGGCGTCACCAAGCGCCCACACGATCGAGGCGCTATCCACCGAGGCGTCTTCTGGCAACGACGTTCAGTCGTCTTCCGTCTCCCGCTCGCCACGAGCGAAGTCCGGCTCCGCGTCAGGTGCCGGCGCCTTGCGCTCGCCGCGTGCGAAGTCGGGCTCTTCGTCGGGCGTTGGTGCGGTGCGCTCGCCGCGTGCGAAGTCGGGCGCCGCATCGGGCCGCGCGGTCTTGCGCTCGCCGCGTGCGAAGTCCCCCTTCGCGGATCGCTCCTTCTTGGGCATGTGACCTCCTTCCGGATCGTTCCCACGTAGGCGCTCTCACGGGACCACCTGGAGGGCCTCGATGGTCCCGTGCGGCGCGCAGCCCGGGGACCATGGAAGGAGTCGCGACGAGTGCGCGGACGCATCAAGCGCCTCCTTGTCTCCCAGTGTCCGTCCGACCCCTCCGAAGCACAAGGCACTCAGAACCTCTGGTAGGTGACCACCACGGTGATTGATGCGCCCGGCGCCAAGGTTCCCAGGGAGTAGTCAACGCGGGCGTACCCACCGCCGTCGTACTCGTTCGGGACCGAGTCGTAGTAGCTGCCGCACTCATCGGGGATATCGATGTCGCTGACGATGCCGCCCTCATGCGGCACGGCGAGGGTACGTGCCGTTTGCACGACCCCGTGTGCGGGTTCGTTGTGCCAGTAGATGGCCGAGTCAGCGGTGGCCGCCGCCCACTCCGGAGGCCCCACGCCGGAGCTGCCGGTGATGTTCATCGAGCGGAACAGCTCGAGGTTGGTCGCCGGCGTCGTCCCGACGTTCTTCAGCGTCATCGTGATCGCGACGTCCTTCTCGGCCGCATCCGGCATCGAGAACAGCGAGGTCAGCTTCAAGTGGCCGTGGGTGGTCCGACGCGTGATCGTCACGGGGAACACCCCGGGCTTCGGCTGGCTGATCACGGGAGCGGTGAAGCCACGGATGCTGAGGGCGGGGTACTCGGAGTCGAAGTCGATCGCCGTCGCCTCAGGCAGACCCGTGCAGAGGGCGACCCCCTCACCCCCGACGAGCCCGATGCCTTTCGGGGACTCGATCCCGAGGTGGCCGAAGCGGTTCACGGTCACACGCATGAAGCTGGCGCCGCCTCCTGAAGTGAACGTCGCGACCGGCCCGGTCACGGCGGGTCGAGACGTCGCGCTCGTTCGTGCTGCATATGACGGCGGGATGCAGAGCGCTACGACGAGCAGCAGCGCGGCGGCGCTTGCGGATCGAAGGATCTTCGACATGGTTCGCTCACCTCACTCGGGGGCCGACGCCCACATCGGAAGCTTGGACCGAGGCCACGAGCACGGATGAGGCCGTCCGAACCCTCGTGGGAGGGCCCCACCCGCACCGCGGTCAGATCGTCCGGGGCTCGGTATCCCGTAGGCTCACTGCCCGATCCACACGCGAACAGGCACGACGGCCGCGCCCGGCCGTCCCAAGAGGAAGCGCTCTCATGCGGAAGCTCGCCGGCTGGTCGTTCCGACACCGCTGGATCGTCGTCGCGGCCTGGCTCTCGGCGTTCGTGATCCTGTTCGGGATCGTGAAGGCGGCAGGCACCGCCTACTCGAACGACTTCTCCCTCCCGGCCACGGAATCGACCCGAGCCCTCGAGTTGCTCCAAGCCGCCGCGCCCCAACAGTCGGGTGATTCCGAGCAGATCGTGATCGGAGCCAGCGGCGGTACCAAAGTCACCGACCCGCAGGTCCGTGATGCCGTCGAGTCGATGCTCGCGGACGTTGCGAAGCTTCCTCACGTCGTCGCCGTCCAGCCTCCCGTACGGCCCGGATGCCGCGGGCCGGGTCAGCCCCGACGGCTCGGTGGCCTTCGCGACCGTCGCGCTCGATCAGCAGGCACAGGATCTCTCGATCTCCTACGCGAAGGACTTCGTGCACACCGCTACCGCCGCCTCGGGTGACGGCGTCGTGGTCGCGGTCTCCGGACAGCTCGCGCAGCAGGCGAACCAGCCGTCGGTCGGCGGCACCGGCCTCGGGATCATCACCGCGGGCATCGTCCTGTTCCTGGTGTTCGGCTCTCTGTTCGCGATGGCGATGCCGCTCGCGTCCGCACTCGTCGCACTCGGCACGGCGATCTCGGTGATCGGGTTGGTCAGCAAGGTGATGACGATGCCCGTCTTCTCCACCGAGCTCGTCCTGTTGATCGGGCTGGGGGTCGGGGTCGACTACGCGTTGTTCATCGTCTCGCGCCACCGGCAGGGCCTGCAGGCGGGCCGCGACGTCGGGGAATCCGTGGAACTGGCCATCGATACGTCAGGCCGTGCCGTGCTCTTCGCCGGCACCATCGTGTGCGTCGCGCTCTTGGGCATGTTCACGCTGGGGATCAGCTTCCTGAACGGGCTCGCGGTCGCCTCCAGCATCGGCGTGCTCTTCACGATGGTCGCGGCACTCACGCTGCTGCCGGCGATGCTCGGGTTCGTCGGCCCGAAGATCCTGTCGCGTCGTCAGCGTCGGTCGCTCTCCACGGACGGCCCACGCTCGTCGTCCGAGGCCGGGTTCTGGGTCTGCGTGGTCCAAGGCCGTCGAGCGCCGCCCCGTGATCTTCGGCGGGATCGCCCTCCTCCTCATCCTAGTGCTCGCCGCTCCGTTCCTTCAGCCTGCGTCTCGGGCTCCTCGGACCAGGGGAACGACGCGGTGGGGAGCACCACGAGGACCGCGTACGACATGCTGGCCGACGGGTTCGGTCCCGGGTTCAACGGACCGCTCCAGGTCGTCGCCGAGACGAACGACCCCGCGCAGGCCGGCGGCGATGACCCAGCTCGCGACGACGATCCAGGGCCAGCCCGGCGTCGCGGCCGTTACGCCGACCGACCACGATCCCCGCGAAGGACGGCTCCCAGCTGGTCCTGTTCCAGGTGTATCCGACCTCGGCGCCACAGGACGCGGCCACCACGGACCTGATCAACGTCCTGCGCGACGACGTCATCCCGCCGGCGGTCGGCGGCTCGGGTCTCACCGTCTACGTCGGTGGGATCACCGCGATCTTCGCCGACTTCGCGACCGTGTTGACCTCGAAGCTGCCGCTGTTCATCGGCGCGGTCGTGCTCGTCTCCTTCCTTCTGCTCGCGCTCGTCCTGCGGAGCCTCGTGGTGCCCCTGAAGGCGGCGATCATGAACCTGCTGTCGATCGCCGCCGCGTTCGGCATCGTCACCGCGGTCTTCCAATGGGGCTGGCTCGGCGGCCTGTTCGGCGTGAGCCGTCCCGGTCCGGTCGAGGCGTTCCTGCCCGTCATGCTCTTCGCCATCCTGTTCGGGCTCTCCATGGACTACGAGGTGTTCCTGGTGATGCGGATCCACGAGGAATGGCTGCGCTCCGGAGACAACCGCACGGCGGTCGGGCGCGGGCTCTCGGCTACGGGGGGCACGATCACCGCTGCGGCGGCGATCATGATCGTCGTCTTCGGATCGTTCATCCTGGGCGGCGAGCGGATCATCAAGGAGTTCGGTCTGGGGCTCGCCGCGGCCATCTTCGTGGACGCCGTCATCATCCGGACCGCGCTCGTCCCGTCGCTGATGCTGCTGATGGGCAAGGCGAACTGGTGGTTCCCATCCGGGCTCGATCGCGTGCTCCCGCGGATCCATGTCGAGCCTGAGGATCTCTCCGAATTGGATGAGGCGCCCGCTATCTGAGCTTGCGGTACGGTCCAGGGATGGCGACGATCGACGACGCGGCCCGGATCGCGCTCGCGTTGCTGGAGGTGACCGAGCAGGAGCGGCACGGCAACCGCTCGTGGTCCGTGGCGGGCAAGACGTTCGCCTGGGAGCGGCCGTACACGAAGGCCGACATCAAGCGGTTCGGTGACGCGACGCCACCTCGGGAGCCGATCCTCGCGGTCCGGGTCGACGACCTGATCGAGAAGGAGGCGGTGCTCGGCGCCGGGACGAAGGGGGTCTTCACGATCCCGCACTTCGACGGATACGCCGCGATCCTGATCGAGCTGCGAGCCGCCCCCAAGCGGGCCCTCAAGGACGCGATCGCGGATGGATGGCTCGCGTGCGCGCCGCCTGCCTTGGCCGAGCGACACGCGCGCGGCCTGTGAGGAGACGCGACGCCCGCGTCACACCCTCGGTGCGGCTCAGTCGGCCGCCAGCAGGAGCATGACGTCGTTCGCCTGCAGGGTCGTCGTGCTCTCGGGCCGCGCCATCACGGAGCCGTCCGAGCGGCGCAGGGCCAAGACGACGCCCGGCACGTCGCCCACGGTCCGCCCCTGGAGGGCGTCGCCCTCGTCGATGAGTCGTTCCTGGACGGGGATCGAGCGATCGGCGCCGGAGCCCTCGTCGAAGAGGTCGACGATGCTCGGGTCCTGGGCCATCCGCACCATGTGGCGACCGCTCGACACGAACGGCGACACCACGCGGTCGGCTCCGGCACGCTCGAGGCGCTCCGTCGACCCCGGATCGGACGCCCGCGCGACGATGAACAGATCCGGGTTCATCTGCCGCGCCGTGAGCGTGATGAACACGTTCGTCGCGTCGGAGTCGACCGCGCAGAGCAACCCTCGCGCCCGTTCGACGCCCGCGCGCCGGAGCACGGGCTCCAACGAGGGGTCGTCCACGAGGTAGAGCAGGGCGTCCTCGTCCATCCGCTCGCGCAGGTCCTCCTTCGGATCGACCACCACGAACGGGAGCGCCGCCGCCTCGAGCTCGCGGACGGCCGCCCGTCCGACGCGCCCGTAGGCGCAGACGATGAAATGACCTCGCAGTGCCTCGATCCGCTTCTCCATGCGCTTCCTCCTGGTGGTCCCGCCGATCTCTGCCTGGGCGACGATCGCCGCGGTGAGGGAGATCCCCACGAGGGCGATCGCGACCCCGAGCAGGATGATCGTGAGCGTCAGCCACTGCCCGCTCTGGTCGAGTGGTCGCACCTCCTTGAAGCCGACGGTCGTCATCGTGATGACCGTCATGTAGAGGGCGTCGCCGAAGCCCCAGCCCTCCAGGACCATGTAGCCGATCACGCCCGCAACGAACACGACGAACAACGCGAGCATGATCCACGCCAAGCGGCGGACCAGGGGCGTCGTGCGGGAGCCGGCCACGAAGGAAACGGTATCCGATGCGGCCGATCTCAGGTCAGGGCCGACACGAGCGTGAGCACTCCCGAACACGCGAGCATCACGAGGACCACCCGACCGAACCGTTCAGGATCAAGGCGCCCGAACAGGCGTTGGCCCGCGAGCCATCCCAGCGACACGGTGCCCTGGATCAGGAACGCCATCGCCAGCGTGGCACGGAAGGCAACGGGTGAGAGCCCCGTGCCGTGGAGCGCGATGACGAGGGGCGGCCCGCTCGTGCCCGTCGAGGTCGAGATCCTCTACATGCTGCGTCCGCTCGGGGAAGGGGACACGTGTTCCGGATCCACGCGATCTTCGTGGGAGGACCCGTTCAACGTCGACTGGGTGCTGCACGCGAGCTGAGAGGTCGGGCGTGCTCTGGTCGCGCTATGAGGATCCGTCCGAGCGGCGAGGGTCGAAACGACACCACCTGCCCGACAGGTTCGCGAGGCGCTAGGCTTTCGGAACCGTGAAGGAGAACCGGTCCATCCCCTCGGCCGTTGTCATCCCGGTCCTCATCTACCCGGACGTCCGTGAAGCCGTCGCTTGGCTGAGCGCCGCGTTCGGGTTCGTCGAGCGACTTCAGATCGGAGAGAACCATCGCTCGCAACTGAGCATCGGAGAAGGCGCGGTCATCGTCGGGGACGTGCGTTTCGACCGTTGCCCACCACGAGAGGGAGAGGTGACGCATTCGATCACCGTGCGTGTCGAGGATGTCAATGCCCATCGGGCTCGAGCGGAGGCGCATGGGGCGCGGATCTTGATGGAGCCGACGGACTTCGAGTACGGCGAGCGGCAGTACACGACGGAAGATCTGGCAGGACACCAGTGGACGTTCTCCGAGACGCTCGCGGACGTCGATCCTGCGGCGTGGGGTGGGATACTCGCGGATTAGCCTCGAGCGAGATGTCCGTGTCGGTAGCGAACGTTCCGAGGGCCATTCACTGGTGATACGGATGCCGTCTACACGGGCTCGCCTACGCCTTCGAGGCCTTCCAGGTGCCGCCCGCCGCTCCTGACAGGTCGTAGGTCCCCGACATCTGATCGCCGTCGATCGAACCCTTGTAGCTGATGTCGCACTGACCCTTCACCGACCCGAACTCGATCGAGCTGCCGCTCACCGTGCCGGTCACCTTCGCACCGTCGAGGCACGCCACGGAGATCGACAGCGTGCCGTTCAGCGATGGGCTGGTCTGGGTGAACGTGACCGAGAACGTGCCTGAGGCATCCGAGCTGGACTGCCACGTGCCGTTCCACGTGCCGGTCAGGGCGGAGTCGCCCCCCGATGTAGGCGTCGAAGACACCGGCGCGCCCGTGCTCTCGGTGCTCTCGCCGGGCGTGGAGCTGGAGGTGGTGGCGGAGTCGGTTGAGCTGCTGCTGCAACCTGCCAGCAGAGCACCACACAGGAGAAGTGCTCCGAACATCCGTAGGGGGGCCGGTCGGATCATCTGAGCTCCTTCCTTCGCTCCTCGAGTGATGCTCGCGCGACCCGCAGGTTTTCGCAAGGGTGACGAGCCGCAACCCCAGCATGTCGGTGGCTGGTGCGAGCATCGACCGATGGAGGGGGAAGGCACGATCCTGCATGCGGACGCCGACTCCTTCTACGCGTCGGTCGAGCAGCGCGACGACCCGGCGCTGCGCGGCCGCCCCGTGATCGTCGGGGGCGGCGTCGTGCTCGCGGCCAGCTACGAGGCCAAGGCGTACGGGGTGCGAACCCCGATGGGCGAGACACAGGCGCGACGCCTATGCCCGCAGGCGATCGTCGTCAGGCCGCGGATGGAGGCCTACAGCGAGGCGAGCAAGGCGATGTTCGCCGTCTTCCACGACACCACGCCGTTCGTGGAGGGGCTCTCGATCGACGAGGCGTTCCTGGACGTCGGCGGGCTGCGCCGGATCTCCGGCACGCCGAGCGAGATCGCGGTGCACCTGCGTCGAGACGTGCTCGAGCGGGTCGGGATCCGCGTCACGGTGGGCGTGGCACGAACGAAGTTCCTGGCGAAGGTGGCCAGCGGCGTCGCCAAGCCCGACGGCCTGCTCGTCGTTCCCGGTCGACGGCGAGCTCGCGTTCCTGCACGGATTGCCGGTCGAGCGGCTGTGGGGCGTCGGGCCCGTGACCGCGCGGAAGCTGCGGGAGCGCTCGATCACCACCGTCGCGGAGGTGGCGGGGCTCGGCGAGCCCGCGCTGGTGCGGATCCTGGGACGGGGTGCCGGACGGCATCTCAACGCGCTCGCGCACAACCGCGATCCGCGCCGGGTGGAGGTCGGTCGCCGTCGTCGCTCGATGGGCACCCAGCGGGCGCTCGGTCGACGGCGACGGTCACCCGAGACGCTCGACACCGACCTGATCGCGCTGGTCGATCGGCTCGCCCGGCGCCTGCGGAAGGCGCATCGCGTCTGCCGAACGGTGACGCTGCGCCTCAGGTTCGACGACTTCTCACGGGCGACGCGTTCGCACACCCTGCCCGAGGCGACGGCGGACACGGTGACGCTGCTGGAGGCCGGCCGCATCCTGCTCGCCAACGCCCTGCCCGAGATCGCCCGTCGGGGCATCACGCTGATCGGCATCACGTTCAGCAACCTGTTCGGCGACGACGCGGTCCAGCTGGCGCTGCCGTTCGACGGCGCGCCCGCGTCGGCGATCGACGCGACCCTCGACAGCCTGCACGAACGGTTCGGATCGTCCGCGGTCACGAGGGGTGTGCTCCTCGGGCGTCGCGAGGGGCTCCGGGTCCCGCTCCTCCCCGACTGAGCCGAGGACCAAACCGGCTTAAGCCGCCATTAAGAGGCGGAAGTGAACATGCGCACCGAAGGACACGCCGATCAACCGGAAGGAGCGCGCATGCTCGCCGACGAAGCTCGCCACATCCCACGGCAGATCGCCGCGGTCCGTTCGAGGAAGGTCATCTGGGTGGCGTTCGTTCCCGCGCTCTCAGTGGCCCTACTCGTGCTCACGTCCGCGACACCCGCGAAGGCCATCCCACCGCCCCCACCGTGTGCAACTGCGCACCGGCTGTGTATGGCTGTGTACCGTTACCCGGACCCCGATCGCGGCTGGCAGATGGTGATCGCCGGCCCCGGCGGCCGATACTTCCACCGCTACCGGCTGTGCGTGCAGGCCCCGAACGGAACCGTGGAGTGCCACGCGTTCCGGATCCGTCCACCGATGTTCGGGCACTTCGACTCGCGGATCACGTGGCGTAGGCATTTCACCAACCAAGGGCCGGGCCTCTACCTCGTCCGGTGGCACGCGCTACCCAGCGGCCGGATCATCGGCGGGCCTTCGAGCTTCAGAGGTGGGCAGCCATCGAACGGGGTTCCCGCGACCCCTCTGACGATCCTGATGAGGCCTCGGCAGTAGCTGCCGCGTCGCTCGAGATCGAGGCGCCGAACTGCGTCCCTCGTCAGGCGGTGGTGCGACCCTCCCATCCGCACAGTGGTGGAGACACCAGCGCATAGAGGGCTGCGGGGCGGAATACTGGGGCGACGCAGGGAACCAGGCTCTGTCGGGGGATGACGTGATGTCACGCGGGAACGGGTCGAGGCACGTATCACCGGTCCCGTTCCTGATCGCCGCGATCGTCCTCGCCATCCTCGGCGTCGTCCTTGCCGGGGTCGCGTGGCCGCACCTGAAGCCGGTGGACGCCTACCCGCTCCTCGGTCTACCCCTTGCCGCCGTCGTCTACGCGGCGCTCGGAACGGTGATCGTCATCCGCGTCCGCAACCCGATCGGCTGGCTGTTGATCGGGGAGGGTGCCGGGCTCGCCCTGATCTGCGTGACCTCCGCCTACGCCGTGATCGGGGTCGCCCACCCGGGCCTGTGGCCGATCCCGAAGGTGGTCGGGGCGTCCGCGGAATGGCTGTTCGTGCCGGTCGTGCTGGGCCTCGCGTTCATGTTCCTGATCTTCCCGACGGGGAGCCTCCCGTCGCCGCGCTGGCGTCCGGTGGCGATCGCTGCGGCGGTCGCGACCGTGATCTCGCTGATCGGGTTCATCCTCACCCCTCGTCAGGTCGCGCTGCCCGCACCCGGAGGCGTCTCGCTGAGGTTCCCGAACCCCCTCGGCGTCTCGGGATTCCGTTTCGACGTCCTCGGGACGATCCCCGGCCTCGGGGTCGTGTCCGCACTCGTGTTCGTGGCGGCCGCCGCCGCCCTCGTCGTCCGCTATCGGTCGGGCGATCCCGAGCTCCGTCAACAGATCAAGTGGGTGGCCTTCGCGGCCGGCGCGGAGGTCGCGTCCCAGGTCGCCCTCACGATCTCGTTGGTCACGGTGGGGAACGACGCCGTCGTCACCACGGTCATCGGCCTCGCGTCCGCGCTCCTCGCGCTGCTCGGGATACCCCTCGCGATCACGATCGCGATCCTCAGGCACGGCCTGTACCAGATCGACGTGATCATCAACCGCACCGTCGTCTACGGCCTGCTCGCGGCCGCGGTGACCGGCGTCTACATCGTCATCGTGGCCGGTATCGGAGCGCTGGCCGGATACGGCGGGGGACCCCTCCTCACCGTCGCCGCGGCCGTCGTGATCGCGGTCCTGTTCCAGCCGCTGCGGCGGCGCGCGCAGAGGGTCGCGAACCGCGTGGTCTACGGCGAGCGGGCGACGCCCTACCAGGTGCTGTCGGAGTTCGCCGACGCCATGGCCCGCACCCTGCCGCTCGAGGAGCAGCTCGACCGGATGGTGTCGCTGCTCGCGAGCGGGACGGGAGCCACTGCGGTGGAGGTCTGGTCCAGGGTCGGCACGACGCTCCGGACCGCCGCGATCTGGCCCGGAGGCGCGCCCCAGCCCCCGCCACGCGCCGTGGCCGGCGACGACGATCTGTCGGCGTTCGCCGATGCCACCGCGGCGTTCCCGGTGCGGCAGGACGACGAAACCCTGGGGGTGGTCGCCCTCCGCAAGCCGAGGAACGAGCCGCTGTCGCCCACCGAGACGGCGTTGGCGCAGCACGTCGCATCCCAGGCCGCGCTCGTCGTCCGCAACGTCCGACTCAACGCAGAGCTGCGCAACACGATCGACGAGCTCCGCGCGTCACGTCGTCGGCTCGTCGAGGCGCAGGACTCGGAGCGGCGGAAGATCGAGCGGAACCTGCACGACGGCGCGCAACAGCAGCTCGTCGCGCTCGGCGTCCAGCTCGGGCTCCTCGATCGGTTCGCTCGCGATGTGCCCGGGGCGGAGAACGTCACCGGCGCGATCCCGGGACTCCAGCAGATGCTCCATGACGCCCTCGACTGACCTCCGCGATCTCGCCCGCGGGATCTACCCACCGCTGCTGGCCGACAGAGGTCTCGCCGCGGCGCTCGAGGCACAGGCCCGCAAGGCCTCCCTCCCCGCGACCGTGGAGGTCGACGGGATCGGGCGGTACGACCAACAGGTGGAGGCGACGGTCTACTTCTGCGCCCTCGAGGCGCTCCAGAACGTGGCGAAGTACGCCGAGGCGACCTCGGCGGTGGTGCGCCTGGAGGAGGCGGACGGGTGGCTCACGTTCCAGATCCGGGACGACGGTCGCGGGTTCGAGCCGGGGTCCGCCAGGGGCTCGGGGTTGCAGGGCATGGCGGACCGTCTCGACGCCATCGGGGGGAGGCTGGAGGTCGAGAGTCGGCCGGGGGCGGGGACCCTCATCCGGGGCCTGATACCGCTGACGGGATAGGCGCCCTCCGACGCCGGGCTGGAGGACTCGGGGCTCTTGCGCCGAGCGCTCGCTGCGTACTTGAATGCGAGGTGTCCTGGCGTTCCGTAGCCGGGTTCCTGATCTCATCTCGAGCCCGCACACGTAGGGAGGCAGAGATGAAGGCTCGTGTATCGCGCGTCGAGCGCCTCGTCGCATCGCTTTCGCTCGGGCTGTTGGTCCTGTTCCTGTCGGCGTTCCCCGCAGCAGGGATAGGTGCGAGCTCCGCCTCGGCGCTCATGCCCAGGCCCGTGCCGTGCGATCAGTCGATCGGTCCCTGCTGGAAACCGGCCGTCAAGGCCCGGTGGCAGTACCAGTTGCAGGGGTCGCCTCGCGCGAGGGGCGGGTGCCGGTTCAAGAGCACCGGGTTCGTCAACATCGGTGTGACGGGCACGTCGTTCGCGAGTGGCCTGACGGTCGCGCCGACGGTCTTCGACATCGACATCCTGCAAGACGGCAAGTGCTACTCACCGCAGGATTACACCGTCCTGAACTACCCGGCCGTCCGAGCGTTGCACGTGCGGGGTGCGCGGGTGATCGGCTACATCGATGCCGGCACCGCCGAGACCTGGCGTCCGGACTTCCCGGAGATGCAGGCGTTCGATCAGAGCTGTGACGGATGCCTGTTCGGGAACCCGCTCAGCAGCTTCCCCGACGAGTACTGGCTGAACATCAACACCGACGTGAAGGGGATCAACCCCAACACGGGCAAGTCCGAGACCACGCAACGGTTCGTGTTGGACGAGATGCTCGCGCGCGTGAAGGAGGCGAAGCTGATCGGCGTGGATGCGATCGAGTTCGACGACGTGGACGCCTATCAGAGCGACTCGGGACTCTCGATCGGTGCGGCCACGCAGAAGCAGTACAACGCGACCCTGGCGAACATGGCGCATCGGGTGGGCTTCGCGGTGGGGCTGAAGAACGACCGCGATCAGGCCGCGGCACTCCAGCCCTACTTCGACTTCGGGATCGAGGAGGAGTGCTGGCAATTCGCGGAGTGCGGAGCGGTTCAAGCCTGGCCGAACCGGTACGGCAAGGCGGTGTTCGATGTGGAGTACGAGTCGGAGCCTGCCGCGTTCTGCCCGAAGTCCAACGCGCCGCGGTTCGACTTCAACTCGATCCGGAAGACGGACGATCTGTTCGATCTCCCCTACACGCCCTGTCGCTAGATCGCTCTCGTACGGACGGTGGACCTCGTCGCGCGGAGTCCGAGGGCCGCGCCTCGGATCTGATCTGACGCTAGGGTTGGGTGCCATGGCGAAGGAACGTGGCATCGAGGTCACCGTCGATGGCCCATATGCGGTCCGTGGCATCCCCGTGGCCGCGGGGCGGATCGTGCGAACCGCGCGCGGGGAAGCGATCGAGTGGGATGTCGACGAGCCCTACGAAACCGGTCGGCTGGTCAAGCTCTGTCGCTGCGGCCGCTCCAAGACGAAGCCGTTCTGCGACGACTCCCACCTGGATGGCTTCGACGGCACGGAGGTCGCCGATCGGCGGCCCACGGCCGAGCGCCGCGCGTCATTTCCCGGGGGCGGCTTGACGCTCACCGACGACGAGTCTCTCTGCACGCACGCGGGCTTCTGCCGTGACCACCTCAGCGACGCCTGGGAACGGATGGACACCATCGACGACCCCGAGGTCCGCGCCAAGGAAGAGGCCATCGCGTTCCGGTGTCCGTCGGGCCGGCTCGTGCTGATCGACGAGGGCGGCGAACCGATCGAGGCCTCCTTCGAGCCGAGCATCGTGGTGGAGCGGAACGGACCGTACTGGGTCCGCGGCGGCGTGCGGGTCGAGTCTGCGGACGGCCAGGTGTGGGAGACGAGGAACCGTGTGACCCTGTGTCGCTGCGGTCAGTCCTCGAACAAGCCGTTCTGCGACGCGACCCACGACGAGATCGGCTTCCGGGGCTAGCGCTCTTGTCACTCTTTCTGCGGCCGCAGGACCGCAGGTCAGAGGCCATGTGCGCTGGTCGGGGGCGTATTGACCCGATCGGCGATCCGCCATAGGTTCGTGATCGGTCCCAGGCGGCCGAACAGATCGAAGCAGGGAACCGAGTGGGCTAGAGCCGTAAGGCGACTCGGAGTACTTGTGGGTATGGGTGGGAAAGCCAACTGCCTGTGCCTGCGGGGAATCTGGGAGACCCCAAAGCCGAGGTACCGTGAGGAAACCAAGCCGGTCGTAGAAGGTTGCCTGGGACCACTTGCGTGCCGACAGCTGATCGCTGCGTCAACGCTTCGTAGGGAGCGAGCGGGCGAACGTCGCGCCTCGCTCGACCCAGTTGCGCGCCGACCAGGAACGCGAGGCGCCGAACATCTTCTTCTCGCTCACGCCGGCCTCCCCCCGATGAGCTCACGGATCCGCTCGGCGGGGGTTGCCGTAGCCGGGGACCCTTCGTAGGGTCGATCGAGGGGTCGCGCGCGATCCGCCGACGCGATCCAGGTCCGAAGGGAGGGTCGTCATGTCTGTGATCCGGTTCCTTCGCCGGGGCGGCGCAGCGATCGTCGCAGCCGCGATGCTCGCAGCGTTCCCGCCGACCGCCGCCCAGGCGAACCCGAAGGTGCACGTCGTCGTGGCGTTCGACGAGTCCCGAGGTCAGAACACCGAGGGGGTCGCGGTCGATCGCGCCGGGAACAGGTTCGTGAGCGTGTCGCCCCTCGGCGATCTCTGGAAGATCCCCGCCGGTTCGGCGCAGCCCGAACCGTTCGGCCACGTGGACGGTATCGTCGCGGGCCGGGACTTCGGCCTGATCGGGCTCGCCGCGAACCGCTCGGGCGACGTGTACGGGTGCGTGCAGTCGGCGGATGCGGGCGTGAACGGCGTGTGGCGCTTCGACCACCGCACGGGCGATGCGACCCGGCTTCCGGGCACGGAGGCGATCGGGATCCCCAATGGCCTGGCCCTCGATCACCGGGGGAACCTCTACGTCGCCGATTCCACGGGCGCCATCTGGAAGATCCGTCCCGGCCACCCGGCCAAGATCTGGGTCCAGGACCCGGCACTGCAGGGCGACGGGAGCCTCGGCCTGTTCCTCGGCGCCAACGGCATCGCCTTCCGCGACCACGTCTTCACCGTGACGAACACGGAACGGCGCACGATCCTCAGGATCCGCAAGGACGAGGGCAGCGCGGGGCCGATCCATGTCGTGACGACCCTGCCCACAGGGGACAACCCCGACGGCGTCGCGATCAGTGAGGACGGGAACGCGTACATCGCCCTCAACCTCGCGAGCGCGATCGGCCGCGTGTCACCGGCCGGAGGATTCCACGTGATCGCTGACGGCGATCCACTCGACTTCCCGTCTAGCCTGGCCTTCGGCACCACCCGGGGTGAGCACCGGACCCTGTTCGGTGTGAACTTCTCGATCGGCGAGATGTTCGGACTGCCGCCGGGGTTCGGTCCGGCGCTCTGGCGTCTGCGCGTCGCATCGCGAGGGTTGCCTCTGCCTTGACCCGCAGGGAACCGCCCGGCAATGGTGAGTGGGTTACTGGAGCTGGCCGGCGTCCCTCAGGCCGCGTCGCGCACGTTGACGTTGCCCCTCAGCACGTCGACGGGCGGCAGCTGAGGCTCCCAACAGTCCGGGGAGACCTGATCGATGAACCCCTCGAAAGAGAACCGGACGGCATCCGGAGGTGACGAGTGCGGGTGCCCGTTGTCGACGGCCTCGAGCACGACGATCTGACCCGCTGAGCTCCTCGGCTGCGTGATGACGCCCGTCGCGATCGCGTCGTTCCCGGAGACCGTCAGGCAGGTGACCCGGGCATGGATCGGCTTGCTGCCCTCGCCCTTTACCGCGAACGTCATCGAGCCGCGCGCGTTCTCGCCGGACGGACCGCTGTGTGCCGAGACCCCAACGTGGACGATCTGCGGCCCGGTGCCGAACGCGAGGTGGTGTCCTCCGATGGTGACGGCGTCGTGCTTCGATGGGCTGCCGGATGCCGTCGAGGCCATCGTCGCGACGAGCCCCACGGCAGCGAGTACCAAGACGATCCTGCGCATGTCTTCCCCCTGCTTCTTCGTGGAACGCATCGTCGTGCGAGTGCCCGCCCGGTGCTATAGGTCGCGCGGGGGTAGCGGGGAGGTCGTCGGGTGAAACATCGGTCCAGTCCGACAAACGGGGTCGAGACACTGGCTTTGAGGGCTAGGTCGTTCAGGAAACGGTAGAGGACCGCGGTCGCCCGATCATTCTCACGGTCGCTCTGAGCGTCCCCGCGCAAGCCGGGGTACCACCAACGCTCATGTCGCGCAGGTCCTCAGGACCGATCAGGGGAGGTGTGCACCATCGGATAGGGCGACGCGGACGTGACTACGCCGCAGGCTCGATGTTCTGGTTGAGTCGGAAGAGGTTCTGCGGATCGTACGTCCGCTTGAGCCTCGCGAGACGCTCGAACTTCGCCTCGGAGTACGCGGCACGGACGCGTGCGCCGCCCTCGTTGCCGAGGAAGTTCACGTAGACGCCGCCGGTCGAATACGGGGCGAACGCTTCGAAGGCCTCTCGGTTCGCGGCCTCGTGCCGATCGTCCTCACCCGGTTCCATCCACATCGCGTTGATCGAGTAGGCGAAGGCCGCCCGTCGGTTGCCGAAGGCCGTGTCGTCCTCACCGACCCGCGCAACCGCCCCTCCCATCTGGTGGAAGTGGATCTGCGAGAAGGGCGACGTCATCGCCGCCCCGTGCTCGATCACGGCGTCGATCAGACCGTCGCTCAGGTCGGCCGCGTACCCGGATCTGGTGTACGCGTGGATCCCGGGGGGTGCCCCCTCGTCGAGCATGCCCTGCAATGCGGTGTACGGCATCGGCCCGAAGACGTCGATGGCGGGCTTCAGCTCCCGCATCGGGGCCAGCGCCGCCAGCCCGGCTTCCACGTCGCCGCACCAGCTGCCGGGGATCCCGACGAGCCGCGTGCCGACCAGCTCGGAGGGCACGAACGGCGCCGGCGGCGCCGTGATCACCGCCGCCATCGTCGTGAACTCGTCCGGGAGCTCCGCCGCCCACGCACGATAGGCCTGGAGCACCGCGCGTCCACGATCGAGCGGGAAGGCCATGAGTCCGCCCACCACCATCGGGCCGACGGGATGCAGACGGAACTCGAAGCTCGACACCACGCCGAAGTTCCCGCCTCCTCCTCGCAAGCCCCACAGCAGCTCCGGTTCGTCGGAGCCGCTGGCTCGCACGATCGATCCGTCGGCGGTCACGACCTCGGCCGCGGACAGGTTGTCCGCCGCCAGGCCGTGCTTGCGCATCAACCAGCCGATCCCGCCGCCGAGGGTGAGCCCCGCGACGCCCGTATGGGAGATCAGACCGCCGGTGCTCGCGAGACCGTGCGCCTGCGTGGCGGCGTCGAAGTCCGCCCAGGTGGCCCCGGGCTGGGCGGTGGCCGTGCGCGTCTCGGGATCCACCACGACGTCGCGCATCAGCGAGAGGTCCAGCATCACGCCGTCGTCGCACGCGCTGAGTCCGGCGAGGCTGTGCCCCCCGCCGCGAACGGCCAACGGGAGCCCGCTCTCGCGGGCGAAGCGAACGACCTCCACGATGTCGTCGGTCGTCCGACACCGTGCGATCACGGCGGGTCGTTTGTCGAACGCGCCGTTCCAGAGCGCCCGGACGTCGTCGTACGTCTCGTCTCCGGGCATGATCACATCGCCTGCGAACCTCGTCCGGAACACTTCCAACGCACCGCCGGTCCTCGCCATCGGACTCCTCCTCACGAGATGAACGCGCGCATCATCGCCCGGATCTCCCCGGCGGGCTATGTCGGCGCGTCACAGGTCCGGATCGAGCCGGCGGTTCCGAGCGTCGAGGACGGGGAGGCCGTCCGAGATCTCCTCGCGCAGGCGTTCGAGCTCGGGCAGCACGTAACCACCGGCCTCGATGCGGATGGTGCCGTCGGCGGCGAGCGCGGACAACGCCCGATTCACGTTCTCTCGAGACACCCCGACCATGGCGGCCAGCGTCGCCTGGGAGATCTTCGGGGTGACACCCGCGCCGGCGTTCATCCCCTGCGGATTCGTATCGGCGAGCTCGACGAGGCGCAGCAGCAGCCGCTCCTTGAGCGGCCGACGCGAGAGCGCCGCGATCATCCGCGTCTGCCCGCGGGCGACGAACGCGAGCCCCTCCAGGGCCCGCCGGATCGCCTGCGGATGCCGGAGCAGGAACGGCTCCAGCCGCTCCCGAGGCAACACGAGGACCTCGGTCGGCTCCACGGCGACGACCGCCATGACCCGGTTCCGCTCCGTGGCGAAGTAGCCGGGTTCGCCGATGAGCATGCCCGCGCCGTAGAAGGTGTGCACCACTTCGTCGCCGTCCTCGGTCACGATCGAGTCCTTCAGTTGACCGGAGGCGACCACGTAGAGCTCGTCGGCGGGATCCCCGACGTGATGGAGGAACTCCCCGCGGCTCGCACGCCGGAGCGTCGCGCTCCGCGCGAGAGGCTCGATCTCGGCGGGCGAGAGGTCCTCGAAGAGATAGGTCCCGAGGAGCAGCGAAACGCGATCGGGCTTCGATGCGGCCACCCGCGCATTATCGCCTCAAGCGAGGTGTCGCCCCGCCTGTCGGCCTGGCTCGAGTGGCCCCTTCGGCGCAACAGGCATACGGTGGACCACGTGCCCGCGAGGGAGGGGAAGACGATGAGGAGATCCCTCGCAGTTGCCGCCGTCCTGGCCGTGTGCCTGATGAGCACAGGTCAGGCACTCGCCGACGGTTCGGCCCAGGGGCGGGTGTTCCCGCCGCACGCGTCACCGCGCGGCATGACGTATGACCAGTGGCTGGGCGACTACTCGACCTGGTTGAACGAGATCCCGGCGCCCGACAACCCGTATGCCGACCCGTCCAGTCCGCTGAACTGCCAGCTCCGCAACGGCGTCGTGTACCTCGGTGCGTTCGGGTCCGACTGCAACGTGCCCGAGGGTCACCCGCTCCTCGTTGGGGGACCGTTCTGGGAGTGCTCGACGCTCGAGGGTCTCGGCGACACGTGGGCCGAACTGCGTTCGTGCGCACGCGACAACTTCGCCCATGACCTCGGCCGGAGCGCGTTCCTGTTCACCGTCCGGATCGACGGGAAGAAGCTGCTGCATCCACGCGCGTGGACGTTCACCTCGCCCGGGGAGATGATCCGGTTCCCTGACGACAACATCTGGGGTGCGCCGGGCGGCACGACAAAGTCAGTGTCGAAGGGCTTCCTCTACATGCTGCGTCCGCTCGAGGAGGGCGACCACGTGTTCCGCATCCATGCGAACTTCGTGGGAGGGACGCCGTTCAACGTCGACTGGGTGCTGCACGTGAGCTGACGAACGGGTTGGCGCCCACCTATGCCGACGCCATCGCCTGAGCGGTGGTCAACACGACGGTGGAGGGACGTGCAGCGAGCCACGCTGCGAATGCGTCGAGGTTCGCCGCGGTGATCGAGTAGGCATCGCACTGGTCGCACACGTGGTGGAAGACCAGTTGGACCCAGCCGCCACCGTGGTCCTCAGCCGCGGTGACGTAGCCCTCGATCGTGGCGAGCGTGGTGCCCTGCTTCGGGTTGGGCGGCGTCCGCGTCGCGAAGGGGTCGAGCGGCGGGATCGTCTCGCCGAACACCTTGCGGTCGGTCACACCGCTCACCGTGCGGCCGCTCGTGTACCCGCAGCTCCCGACGACGCCCTCGGCTCGGTCGTTGTACGACCCGAAGGGGTACGCGAATGACACGGGCGCGTTCGTGATCTCCGCGGCGATCGCGCTGCGGTCGTCACAGACCGCGTGCGTGGCCGGACCGAGCTTCAGCTTCTTCACGTTCGTGTGCAGGATCGTGTGGCCCCCGATCTCCTCGCCGCCCGCCTCGAGAGCGCGGATCTGATCCCACGTGAGCCGCCCATCCGTCTCGACGTAGCCGCTGTTGATGAAGTAGGTCGCGTGCAGACCGTACGCATCGAGGATCGCCATCGCCTGGTACTGGTGCGCATACCCATCGTCGAACCCGATCGTCACCACCGTGGGCGCAGCGGCATGCGCCACCGGCGAGGCGAGCGTGAGCCCGAACGTGAGGAACGTCAGCGCGACGGCACCGGTGAGGAGCTGCCTCATCAGGCCGGTGGCCCGGATCCGAACCCCGGTGCGCCCGAGCGTGCGCCGTCATCCGCTCGCTCCCTCTCCATCCGGTCCGTCGGCGGAGGGAACGTACGCGCTGGTACGCCGCCGGTCAACCGGCCCGGGGCCTTCCAGCTCGCCTACCTCCGAGCGAGCGATCGAGATCGGCCGTCGATGGGGCTTCGTCCTTCAAGAGTCACCCCCTCATCTGCCGATACTGCGGCCATGTCGACATCGCCGCGCCTCCGCCTACTCGCCAGCGTCGCCGCCTTGATCGTGGTCTTCGGAGGAGGGGCCGCGTTGGCCGCCACCGGTTCCCACGGGCACCCCGAACCGAGCTGCAGCGTCACGTCGACCGCCGATCCGTCGCTCGATCAGACCGCACCCACGACCGACGAGCCATCCAGCGGGTCGTCCGTCTCCGTCTCGCCGTCGGACGTCCCCTCGCCGTCAGATGAGAACTGTGACGACGCCACCGAGACGCCTCGTCCAGAGGCAAGCGGGACCGATGCCGAGACCCGGGACCCGGCGCCGTCGGACGCGCCGACGACGACCGATCGGACGACGGCCTGCAACACGGCCGCAGGGATCGACCCTTCGGCCCCACCGATCACGGAGAGTCCCGAGCCGGTCGCGGGCCTCGACAACGCGATCGCGCACGTGCTCGCCAACTGCCTCAAGGATCCGCAGGCGCCGGGACTCGTGAACGCCCTCGAACACCTCGTCGCGAATCGCGATCGCAAGGCCGCCCACGATGCGGAGCACGCGGCGGCGGCGGCCCAACGGGATGCAGCGAAGGCGGCCCGCGAGGCCGCGCACGACGCGCACAAAGCGGCGATCGCGGCCGCGCACGATGCCGCCGGGCACGGGTCGAGCGCCACGCACGGCCACAGCGGGAACCACGGTCCCGGCCACTGAACGGCGGGGCCCTCGGTTGGACCGGCTGAAGGTCCTCGCTACGGCGTGAGCCAGCGGTCGAGGAAGGCTCGCGAGTAGGCCGTGTCGTCCCGTTGGTACGTCCCGGTGGCGTTGCACGTCAGCGAGTTGACGTACGAGGCGTCGCCGAGCACGTACCCGTCGAGGAAGACGGCGCCTCCGGAGTCTCCGAAGCACGATCCGCCGCCGGCCTTCGCGTCGTTGTCGTTGATCTGGAAGGCCACGACCTCGTCCTGGACGTTCTTCAGGTACGAGGTGGTCGAGTTCCGCGCCGGCAGGACGACCTGGGATTTCTTGTCGCCGATATCGACCCCGTAGCCCACCAGCGTGAAGATCGCGTTCTTGAGCTGACCCTGGTTGCGATCCAGGTATCCGATAGGGGGCAGCGGAGCCGGAACGATGCCGTTCCACTTCGTCGACGCCGCAGCGTCCAGGACGACGACTCCTTGGTCGTGCTGCTTCGAGAAGCTGAGCTTGCCATCCCACGACGGATCGGGATGGGCGGTGCCGGTGATGTAGTGGGCCGCGCGGGCCGCCTTCTCAGCGTCGGAGATCCCCGGCTGCAGTGGGTCGAGTGGGAGCGCGTCGTCGAACGACACGTACACATCGGTCGCGGGGCCCTCGGTGCAGTGCCCCGCGGTCAGCACGACGGTCTGTGCGATCAACGTGCCGGAACAACGGAACCTCCCCGCGGCGGTCGTGAAACGCACGACGCCGACGTTCGTGTGCGTGGTATCGGGACCTCCGCCCGTGATGGCCAGGGCCGGTGCGGTCGCCACCACACCTGCCGCGAGAGCCACGACGACGAGTCCGCTGAGCGTGCGCTTCCGGGTCACGGCGATCCTCCACTCCCAGTTCGACTGACCTCTCGGACTCGCCACGGTAGCCGATTCGGCGAGACTCCGCCATCCCACCTACAGCACATGCATGATATCCACTATCGTCGCCGGCGCTCAGAGCCGTTCGGGGATCAACGCTTGGGTGGGAGCGAGCGGGCGTACGTCGTGCCGCGCTCGACCCACCTGGCGAGCTGACGTCGCTCGCGAAGGTGATCCGCGTCCACGCGGAGCCATCCCGCCATCGGCCGGCCGCGCATGACCGCGACCTGCGCCTTCGTGGTGGCGACGAGCCTGTCGGATGTCGCCGGGATCGATCCGCACGAGGATCCCGCCCTGGCCACTCGCCGCGATCGCCATGTTGCCGCCGACCAGGAACGCGAGGCCGCCGAACATCCTCTTCTCGGTCACGCCGGCTTCCCCGGCGATGAGTTCACGGATCCGCTCGGCGAGATCCTCGTCGTAGGCCACCGCGCGATGCTAACGAAGACGGACCCGCAGCGCGCTCAGGGAGGCGGCGGGTTCCACGGCCCGACGCCGCCGAGGCGCTCGGGCGTGATCCTCGTGACGAACCCCTGCGGTGGATCGGGCATGTTCGGGAACACCACGTCGGGGCCGAGGTACGTGTGCGCGAGTCGCTGCAGGAGCTCAGGAGCACCACCCTCCGTGACGCGGGCCCTGCCGTACACGACGAGGTACTCGAGCAGGCCCCAGTCGTTCCGCCTGGTGGACGGCACCGACAGCGCGATCCGCGGGTCACGGCGGAGGTTCTTGAGCTTGCGCTGATCGGGCAGCGTCGCGATGACGATCTCATCTCCCTCGAGACCGACCCAGGCGGCGGTGACCTGCGGCCCCCCGTCCTCGTCGATCGTGATCACATGCGCGACCGCGTCGCTCTCGAGGAGCTCACGAGCCGCATCGGACAGGACCATCCCCGCCATCGCCACATCGTACGTCGCGACGGCAAGGTACGTTCGCTCAGGCCCCGTCGAGCCCTGCGAGCTTCGCACTCGCTTCCCACAGCCCTTCCTGGAGCACCTCGTCGGTGGTGCCCTTGGGTGGCTTCGCCTCTCGGTCCAGCTTGAAGAAGCGTCCCGTCGAATCAGGGTCGGTCTCGCCGGAGACCAGTCGGGCGATCGACGGGCCGGCCCGACCAGGGTCGCGCGCCGTCAGCCGATGCGCCACCCGGATGAGCGCCGGCATCTCGTGCGTCAGCCCCGAACGGACGAGTCCGGGATGGACCGCGTTCGCGGTGACGCCGTCGCCGAGCCGACGTGCGAGCGCGAACGTGAAGAGCACGTTCTCCGCCTTCGTCGCGCCGAAGGCTCGGGTCGCGCTGAACGCGCGCTCGCTCTGCAGATCGTCGAGGTGCACCTTCGACGTCGAGGGAGCCGTCACGGTGACGATCCGCGAGGGCACCCCCGTCCGGAGGAGCGGAAGCAGCAGGTTCGTGAGCAGGAACGGCCCGAGGTGGTTGGTGGCGAACATCAGCTCGAAGCCCTCCGCGGTGACCCTCCGCTCACGGACGAAGACGGAGGCATCGTTGACGAGGCCCGTGAGCCGGTCCGTTCGACCCCGGATGTCCTCCACCGCGTGGCGGACGGACGAAAGCGAAGACAGATCCCCTACGACCACCTCGGCTTGCCCACTTCCTCCGAGGCCGTCGGCGGCCGCCCTCCCGCGGTCGGGGTCACGGCAGAGGAGGATCAGGCGCGCGCCGCCCTCGGCCAACGCGGTCGCCGTGGCGCCGCCGATGGCCCCCGTCGCGCCCGTGACCACGAAGATCGAGGTCATCGTCCTGCTTCCTCACCAGAAGGGAGCCCCTATCCTGCCAGAGGTCCGGGACCAGAGCTCGTCATCGATGCACGGCAGGCGTTCGACCGGTTCGTGGCTCGGTCCGCTCCTCGGTGGATCCCGGTGCCTTCGACACGTACCTGGACACCGGGATTTCGCCAGCCGGTTCAGCAACGGCCCGGTCGCCGGAGGCGAGGCTGACTCTGGACGCGGGACCCGTTGCAGTGTGGTGGGTCCGAAATCCATAGCGTTCCCTAACCAACTCACCCCTCGGATCCCGGATGGTGGCGAGACAATCGAAGTCTGTAGCCGTGGTTCGTCGCGGGGAGCTGATCGCGCGTGGCCAACTCGAGGAACGCCCGGGGTGCGAACCGCCGCGCGGCATCTGCCGAGCGCACAGCCGAGCTGCGCTCGGCACGTCGTCGAGCCGTGGCTGCCAAGACGTGTCTGGCCACCCTCGGCGCCGTGACGTTCGGCGCAGCGATGGTGTTCGCTCAGCACTCGTACGCCGGCCACGCCAAGGAACCGGCCACCGCCCTGGAGGCACCTCCGCGGTTCGTCAAGGTCGTGAAGGAGGATCTGCTCCAAGCCGGGGTGGTCGGGCCGGCTCAAGCGCCCCCCGATGCGGCCACGGCAGCGTCGTGAACGCGCATGGGTTCGACGCGATGGGATGCGAGATCGCCGTGGGCGGCGCCTCCCCGCGTGCGCGTCGCGCGATCGAGGCGCTGTTCCACGAGCGCGAGCTCATCTTCAGCAGGTTCATCGCCGACAGCGAGCTGAACCGGGTCAACGCTGGGGCAGGACGATTCGTGCTGGTCTCGCCCCTGTTCGCCGAGACGCTCCGGATCGCGTTGCGCGCCGCGGAGGAGACCCACGGGCTCGTTGAACCGACCCTCGGCGCGGCGTTGGTCGCTGCCGGCTACACCCGCGATCCCGCGACGCTCCTCCCAGACCCGCGTCCGGTGGGACCCGTGGAGGGCGCGCGACCCGTCTTCGCGCTCGGACGCGTCGTGGGCGTGCCACCGGGCGTGCAGCTCGACCTGAACGGGGTCGTCAAGGCGTTGGCCGTCGACGACGCGCTGGCGTTGCTCGAAGGAGCCGGGTTCGTGTCCGCGGGCGGCGACGTGGCGACCCGCGGACCGCTCACGGTCGCCCTACCGGGAGGAGGGGCCGTCACGTTGCATCGGGGCGCGCTCGCCACGAGCGGCACGACGAAACGGAGGTGGATGCGGGGCGGAGAGCTCCAGCATCACCTGTTGGATGCCCGGACCGGCCGCCCCGCATCTTCGCCCTGGGCATCGGTGACCGCGTGCGGTGCGACGTGCCTGGCCGCCGACGTCGCGGCGAAAGCCGGGTTCCTGGCGGGGGACCTCGGTCCGAACTGGCTCGACGCGCGAGGGATCCCGGCGCGTTTCGTCGGGGTCGACGGTGGGATCCACACGAACGACCCGTGGGAGCGAAGCATGCGGGAGGCCGTCGGGTGCATCTGACGTCGAGCCCGGTCGACTGGTACGCGGCCCGCGCGGGCGGCATCGTGGCCTACGTCCTCCTGTCGGTGAACGTGGCGCTCGGGCTGGCGATGACCGGCAAGAAGTCGATGAAGCACTGGCCCAGGTTCGCGCTGGAGGATGTGCATCGATTCACGGGGCTGCTGACGGGCACGTTCGTGGTCGTGCACATCGTGGCCGTGGCCATCGACGCCTACCTACCGTTCTCGCTCGTGTCGCTCGCCGTTCCGCTCCTGGCTTCGTACCGCCCGATCTGGACCGGTCTCGGGATCGTCGCCGCCGAGCTCCTGTTGGCCCTGGCGTTCACGAACCACTACCGCAACGCGAAGCTGTCATACCGGTTCTGGCGACGGGCGCACTACGTGAACTTCGTGGTGTGGGCGGCGGCGTCCCTGCATGGCATCGGCACGGGGACGGATCGCAGCACGCCGTGGATGCTCGCGATCTACGCGGTCGCCGTCGGCACGGTCTGCGGACTGACGACCTGGCGCGTGCTCCGACGGACCTCGCCGGCTCGATGGACCCTGCGCCCGGCTCCGGTGATCGCCTCGGTGCTGGGGGTCGCGGTGATCGCCACCCTCGGGCGAGGGCCGCTTCGCTTCCAGCCGAAGGAGTGGAACGCGGCCAGCTTCAGCGATTCGTTGAGCGGGCAGATCCTCACCGACTCCGGCGTGACACGTGGGATCGTATCGATGTCAGGTAACGGCACCGGGTCGCAACGGGTGCTCGTGCGTGCCGACCTGCTGGTCACCACGACCAACCTCGCATCGACCGCGTTCCAGATGGAGTACCTGCCGAGCGGGAGCCTGTGCGTCGGCACGGTGACCAAAGTGCATGCCGCGAGCTTCGACGCCACGTGTGCGATGCCCGACGGCAGCGCACGTTACGTCGCTGCCAGCTGGACGGCACCGGGCTCCTCGGGCAGGTTCGAGAACGGCGTGATCACGTCCCACGCCTAGCGGAACTCGCCGCTCCGACTCGCGAACCGGGCTGCTCAGGACCTACATCTGGGCGATGAGCTCCATCAATCTCGCGTTGTCGTCGGTCACCATCACGACGCGCGAGTTCGTGGCCACGTAGACGGAGCGGATGTTGATCCCCGCGTCGGCGATCTGTTGCGCCATCGCCCCCATCGTCCCGGGCGTGTCCACGCCGGCCACGGGCTCCCCGAGGATCGCGTCGGCTTCACCCTCCACCTTGATGCCGGCGCCCTCGAGCGCGCTCTTCGCCGCCGCGCCGTCCTGCACGCAGACGTGGATCAGGCCGCGCCCTTCGAACCCATGGCCGCAGAGGCCCTCGACGTTGATCCCCGCGTTGCCGAGCGCCTGACCGACAGCCGCGAGCCCACCCGGCCGGTCCTCGACGGAGATCGTCAGATCGGTCGCCATCGCTTCCTCCCCTTCCCTTGACGAACCTCTGGGATACGCCGGTTGTCCTCATCGGTCAAGTCGAGAGGTGGACGGCGTCGCGCCCGGGTCAGTCGGACCGCACCCAGACCTCCCACTCGGCGACCTCACGGAACCCGAGCTGCGCGTAAACGGTTCGGACCCCTTCCGCGGCGTGCAGCCATGCGAGATCGGCGGGGAACGCCCGTGCGGCGATCACCGAAAGCGCCGACGCGATCCCACGCCGACGTGCGCGGGGGACCACCCCGACGCCCAAGATCCCGATGGCGCCCTCTCGCAGGTGCGCGGACGCGATGCCGACGGGCTCCTCGCCCTCCCAGGCGACGAACGTCCGCGCCCCCTCCATGCCGGGGAGGCAGGGCCGTAGAAGTCGTCCGCGATGCGGGAGCCGGCCTCCAGCTCCGAGGGGCCCAGGAGGGAGCGCTCGACACGCGCGACGGCAGACGCTCCTCGCGCGTCGCTCACCGGCTCCACCCGAACACCCTCGGGTAGCGGTCGCTCGGGGAGGTCCTCGACGCGGGCGGCCATCGCCGGCCAAGCGAAGAGCAACGAGAGCCTGCCGATCGGATCGCCTCGTCCACGCGCGGGTGACGTCCCACGGCGACGTCCATCCCGAACGGGCGGTCGCGGTCTCGGAACACGGCCTCGGCTCTGGCGAGGGCCGCCGCCGGATCGTGCGGCTCCGAGATCACGAGGACCGAGTTGACGGGCGGATCGGGGACGTTCGCGAACGCGAGCAGGAGGCCGTCCACCTCCAGGACCTCGGCGCCAGGGACGTTGGCGCGCCGCTGACGCTCGGCCTCCACGAACCCCAGCGCGATCCGCTCCCCGACGTCCAGCACGCGAGGGAGCATGGCAGGGTCCTGGCGACGCCCGCGACATCTCATCCCGCGGGAGGAGGGCACGGTCCGCCGGAGTTGGTTAGCGTCCATCGCGTGAACCGACCGACCTGGTGGGAACGCGTGCGGCGGGTGAACCCGCTCGTGTGGGACGCGTTGCTCGCGGCCTTCCTCCTGGCGATCACCGCCGCGTCCGTCGCCGGCGAGGACGGCGTCCACGGCCTCACCGCGTGGACGCTGATCACGGTGTCGTGCGTCCCGCTCGCGTTCCGCCGCCGGGCCCCGCTGATCGTCCTGGCGATCGTGAGCGGCGCGACCGTGGCGTTCGCGGTCGCCGGTGACGGCGCCTCGCCGGTGCCGGCGCTGGCCCTCGCGATCTACACCGTCGCCGCGCACCGGCCCTGGCGCCAGGTGGCCACGGTCGGCCTCCCGCTCGCATGCGCAGCCGGGCTGGCCTCACAGATCGCGACGCAGACGCACCGCAACTGGATCGAGGTGCTGACCGGCCTCACGTTCGCGGTGGGCCTCCCGGTCCTGATCGGTCGGATCGCGTACAACCGGCGGAGGCGGCTGGCCGAGGACCGGGAACTGGCCGCCCGCGAGGCGGTCGCCCGGGAGCGCACGCGCATCGCGCGGGAGCTGCACGACGTCGTCGCGCACGCGATCAGCGTCATGGTCGTGCAGGCCGGCGCCGCGCGGACCGTGGTCGACCGCGATCCGCGCGCGGCGAAGGAGGCGATCGGCCGCGTGGAGGAGTCCGGCCGTGCCGGGCTCGCGGAGATGCGACGGCTCATCAGGGTGCTGACCGACGACGACGCGGCGCCGTCGACGTCGCCGCAACCGGGACTCGCCGAACTCGACCCGCTGCTCGAGACGGTGCGCGCCGCCGGATTGCCGGTCGAGGTGGTCCGCACCGGGCACCCTCGGGCGCTCCCTGCCGGCGCCGACCTCGCGGCGTACCGCGTGATCCAGGAGTCGCTCACGAACACGCTGCGGCATGCGGGCTCGGCGAACGCTCGCGTCGCGCTCGACTACGCGCCGGATCGACTGGTGATCGAGGTGGCCGACGACGGCCGCGGGATCGGGGTCGAGCCGGGGGTCGGCCACGGGTTGGTGGGCATGCGCGAACGGGTCGGCCTGTTCGGTGGCAGCGTGGCGACGTCGGCGCGGCCCGGCGGCGGGTTCACGGTGCGCGCCGAGATCCCGACCGAGGATGAGCCATGACGATCCGGGTCGTGGTGGCGGACGACCAGGCCCTGATGCGGGGCGGGTTCCGGATGATCCTCGACGCCGAGGACGACCTGGAGGTCGTCGGGGAGGCGATCGACGGGACCGACGCCGTCCGGGCGGTCGAGCGGCTGCGTCCCGACGTCGTCGTGATGGACGTGCGGATGCCCACGATGGACGGGATCGAAGCGACGCGCCGCGTCACCGCCTCCGAGCGCGCCGCCGAAGGTGTTGATCCTCACCACGTTCGACCTGGACGAGTACGTGTACGACGCGCTGCGCGCCGGCGCGAGCGGCTTCCTGCTCAAGGACCGGCCGCCCGAGGAGCTCGTGGCCGCCGTGCGGATCGTCGCGTCGGGCGAGGCGCTCCTCGCACCGTCGGTCACGAGACGGCTGATCGCGGAGTTCGCCAGCCGGCCGGAACCGGTGATCGCACCCGCAGGTCTCGACGAGTTGACGGAGCGCGAGCGCGAGGTCCTCGTCCTCATGGCCCAGGGTGCGTCGAACGCCGAGATCGCGGGCCGGCTCTTCGTGGCCGAGACGACCGTGAAGACCCACGTCGGGCACGTGCTGCGCAAGCTCGACCTGCGCGATCGCGCCCAGGCCGTGGTGTTCGCCTACGAGTCGGGTCTCGTCCGCCCCGGCTCCGCCTGAGGACGACCTCTCCTCCTCCAGGAGGACACGCGGAACCGTTCCGCAGGTGGACGGCGCCCGGCCGTCCCTGTCCCTAGCGTCGGAGGTGCATCGGGATACCCGACGGAAGGGAGACCGAGAGTGGACACGACGATGAAGGGTTCGGGTGGCGCCGCCACGGTCGGCTCACCGGCGATCGTCGCTCGGGGCCTGACGAAGCGGTTCGGCTCGGTGACGGCGGTCGACGCCCTGAGCTTCGAGGTCGTGCCGGGGCGGGTGACGGGGTTCGTCGGCCCGAACGGTGCGGGCAAGAGCACGACGCTGCGGATGCTGTTGGGACTGGTGGAGCCGGACGACGGCTCGGCGACGGTGCTGGGGTTGCCGTACGCGAGCCTCGAACGGCCGATGACCGCCGTGGGCGCGGTGCTCGAGGTCCAGAGCTTCCACCCGCTGCGGACCGGACGGAACCACCTCCGCGTGCTCGCGGCCGCGTCGGGGATCGACGACGCGCGCGTGGATGCGGTGCTCGACCTCGTCGACCTGAGGGATGCGGCCCGGCGCAAAGCCGGCGCGCTATTCGCTCGGGATGCGGCAGCGGCTCGGACTCGCCGGCGCCCTGCTGGGCGATCCGTCGGTGCTGATCCTCGACGAGCCGGCGAACGGGTTGGACCCGCACGGGATCCGGTGGCTGCGCACGACGCTCCGGAGGGTCGCCGACGAGGGCAAGGCCGTCCTGGTGTCGAGCCATCTCCTGGCGGAGATGGCGCGGGTGGCGGACGACGTGATCGTGATCGACCGCGGTCGACTGCTCCGTCAGGGAGACATCGACGAGCTGACGGACGGTGGGACACAGAGCCTCGAGGACGTGTTCCTCGAGCTGACCGATGGAGGGAGCATCCGATGAACGACGTGATCCGTTCCGAGTTCCGGAAACTGCGCACCACCCGAACGGCGTTCGGGCTGTTGGCTGGTGTCGTCGCGCTGACGGGACTGGCGCTCTGGGGCTCGCTCGGGAGCGCGACCCATGCCGAGCTCGCGGCCGGGCTCTCGTCGCCGTACGGCTACGCGGGCGTGTTGATCATCGTGGCGCTGTTCGTCCTGGTGTTCGCGATCCGCTCCTACACCGACGAGGTCCGGCACGGGTCGATCGTGCCGACGTTCCTGGCGACGCCGAACAGGCTGCGCGTGCTCGCGGCGAAGGGCGTGGTGGTCGCCGCCGGGGCCGGGGTGTTCGCGGTCGCGGCGCTCGCCGCGGGGACCGGCGTGATCGCCTGGTACCTCGCGGCTCACGGGTTCGGCGTGTCCGTCGCGATCGGGACGCTGGCCGGGCTGTTCGGCAGGGGGATCCTGATCGCCGTGCTGTGGTCGGCGATCGGCCTCTCGATCGGGGTCGTGGTCCGCCACCAGGTCGCGGCGATCGTCGGGACCCTGGCGTGGCTCTTCGTGGCGGAGAACATCGTCGGGTCGCTCGCGCCCAGCATCGGGCATTGGCTGCCGGCCTCGGCCGCCGGGACCGCCGCGGGCATCTCGAGCCCGGACCCGCTGATGACGCCGTTGGTCGGGATGCTCGTGCTGGCCGGATGGGCAGCGGGCGCGGTCGGTCTCGCCGCGACCGTCATCACCCGTCGCGACGTGGCGTGACGGGAACCACGAGAGGCTCAGGTGACGGTCACGCTGATGGTGTGGTCTCCCGTCGCGCCGCTGGGGAAGGGGGCGGCCATGGCCTGGGTCTGGACCGTCCCCGTGCCGTCGGTGGCGCGCACCGCGAGGGTGTGCGGGCCGGAGGTGGCGTTCCAGCGGTATACCCACTGCCGCCACGTGTCGACCGTCGCCTCCGCACCGAGCTCGGCGGGCAACCACGGGCCGCCGTCGATCTGCACCTCCACCCGCTCGATCCCCCGATGCTGGGCCCACGCGACGCCGGCGACGGCCACCTCGCCCGCGGAGACGATGGCCTTCGCCCGGGGTGTGTCGATCCGCGACTCGGTCTTGATCGGCGCCTGCTTCGCCCACCCGCGCTTGACCCAGTACGGGTCGAAGGCCTCGAACGTCGTGAGCTCGATGTCGGCGAGCCACTTGGTGGCCGAGACGAAGCCGTAGAGCCCCGGCACGATCATCCGCACCGGGAACCCGTGTTCGATGGGGAGCGGCTCGCCGTTCATGGAAACGGCGAGCATCGCGTCGCGGCCATCCATGGCAACGGCGACGGGCGTCCCGGCGGTGAAGCCGTCCGTGGACGTGGAGACGAGTTGCGTCGCCCCCGTCTGCACGCCAGCCTCCTCCAGCAGGTCCTTCAACGGCGCGCCGATCCAACGCGCGTTGCCCAGGTACCGGCCGCCCACCTCGTTGGATACGCAGGTGAGCGTGATGTCGCGCTCGATCAGCGGGCGGGCGACGAGCTGATCGTAGGTCAGGGTGAGCACGCGATCCACCATGCCGTGCACGGTGAGCGTCCAGTCATCGGCGGACACGGCGGGCACGAACAGCGCGGTGTCCACCCGATAGAAGCGATCGTTCGGGGTGACGAAGGGACTGATGCCGGGGACGTCGAGTTGGGCGCCCGCTGGGATCTGGGCCGCGGGGTCGACGTCGGTCGGCACCCCGACGGCCTCGCGCGAGGCGCTCGCATCCGCCCGACGGATCAGCCACCTGCCGGCCGCGCCGGCGCTCAGGGCCACCCCGCCCGCGACGATCCCGCTCCACACGAATCGACGCCGATCGAACGTGGGCGGGGCCTGCGCGTCCGGATCACGTACGGCTCCATCGGTCACGCGCCTAGGCAGGGGGAGCCCCGCCGCGAGCCTCAGCGCTAGGTAGGCGCCCACGCCGGCGGCTGCTCCGACGATGGAAGGCACGGCGTCGACGGGCCCGTTCGCCGGGCGCGTCACGGCCGCAGCGACCCCGATCGCACCGAACGCGACGAGTCCCACGATGCCGACCCAGAACCGCCGAACGGAGGCGACCCCGAGGAGCACCGCGCCGATGAACAGGAACACCCCGATCCCGGTGAGCAGGGCGGCTTTGTCGCTGGATCCGAACGTGCGGATCGCGAAGCTCTTGAGCCATTCGGGCGTCGCGTCGATGAACGAGCCGCCGACGGCCACGATCGGCGAGGCCTCCCCACCGATGAGCCCGGCCATGAGCTGGGCGACCCCCAACGCCACGGCGCCGGAGAGCACCCCCAGGAGGGCGCCCACCAGGCGTCGGCGGGCGGGCGGCGAGGGTTCGGCGGCGGGGACGGGCGGTGCGGCGGCCTCGGTCGCGGACGGCATGGACGCAACGATAGCGAGCCTTCCTTACGACCCGCGAAACAGCGCCTAACGCGGCCCGAACGGTTGTTGCTGCCGCCGCGCCGCGAGAGTTTCGGCGCTCGCAAGTCCCGGGAAAGGATCTCGTAAGCAGCGGCTGTCTACCGTGCTCCCCGTCCGAACCGTCGACGAAAGGGAGGACAGCAGCATGCGCAGAACCGTTCTCGTGTTGGCGCTGGGAGCGCTCATGGCCCTCGCGGGCTCCACCGCCGCGTTCGCGGCCGTTCCCACCACGCTCACGGCGAAGTACAACGCCTCGACCGAGTTCTTCCACGGCTCGGTGAAGTCGACGAACGCCGAATGCAGGGCGGGGCGCGTGGTGAAGATCTACAAGCAGAAGCCGGGCACCGACTCGCTCCAGGGCAAGACCATGGCGAAGGCCAACGGCACCTGGAGGATCGAGGTCATGCACGCGCACGGCCGCTACTACGCGGTGGCACCCAAGCACAAGGGGATGCACGCGACGTGCGCGGCAGACCGGTCCACGATCGTGGACGTGATGTGACGCACGGCGGCGCCTGACCGTCGGATCGACGATCACGAGCGACCCGCGGGATCCCCGCGGGTCGCTCTCATGCCCGGGGCCCGCGACGCGCGCGTGGATGCCGGTAAGGACTTCGCAACATCGCGGGTCCATGATTGGCGCATGACCCGCGTGTTGGTGGTGGACGACGAGCCGATGGTGCGAGAGGTGCTGGCGCGCTACCTCGAGAATGATGGGTTCTCCGTGACGACCGCCGAGGACGGCCTGGAGGCGCTGCTGCGCTTCGGGGAGGCGACCCCCGATCTCGTCCTCCTGGACCTCATGCTCCCCAAGCTGAACGGGTTCGAGGTGTTCCAGCAGATGCGGGAGACCGGGCCCGTGCCCGTGATCATGCTCACCGCCCGTGGCGAGGAGACGGATCGGATCGTCGGGCTGGACATGGGCGCCGACGACTACGTGACCAAGCCGTTCTCGCCCCGCGAGGTGATCTCGCGCGTCCGCGCGGTCCTGCGGCGGATCGAGACCGGCCCTGCGAGCAGCGGGCCCCTCGTGTACGGTGATCTCGAACTCGACGTGGATCGCCGCGAGCTCCGGGTCTGCAACACGCCCGTGCGCCTCACACGCAAGGAGTTCGACCTCCTGCACTTCCTGGCATCGCACCCGGGCGTGACGTTCAGCCGCACGCAGCTGCTGGAGGACGTGTGGGACTTCGCGTGGGACGGCGACAGCGCGACCGTCACGGTGCACGTCCGTCGACTGCGAGAGAAGATCGAGGCGGACCCGGCGAGCCCCGTGCACCTGGTGACGGTGTGGGGCATCGGCTACCGGTTCGAGCCATGAGGGGCGGCTGGCGCACGCTCCTGCTCGTGACGGCGGTCGCGGCGTCCGGAGCGCTGGGGACGTTGATCATCGGAGCGGTGATGGGGATGGACACCCCCAGCCTCGCCGACCTCCTCCTGTCCCTGTTTGTGGCGACGTCGGTGACGGTGCTGGCCGCCGTGTTGGCACGGCCGCTGCTGCAGCACGCGTCGTTCCGTCAGCGCTTCGTCGCGCTACCCCTGGTGGCGGCGGGCGTGGCGCTCGCGAACGTCGCCGTCCTGGCCGCGCGGATGTTCGTGAGCCACCACGATGCCGTCCTGCTTGGCGTGCTGCTCCTCTACAGCGTCGCGGCGGGCGTGGCGGCCGCCCTCGTGTTGGCCCGGTCGTCCGTGACCGCCCTGGAACGGGTGGGATCGACGGCGCAACGGTTGGGAGAAGGCGACCTGAGCGCTCGCGCGGGGGCGATGGACGCGGGCCCCGAGCTCGACGCGCTCGCGCACGCGCTCGATGAGATGGCCCTGCGTCTGCAGGAGGCGAACGCGCGGGAGCGTCAGGTGGAGTCGATGCGGCGGGACCTCATCACGGCGGTCTCGCACGACCTCCGCACCCCGCTGGCCAGTCTCCGGGCCATGGTGGAGGCGATCGACGACGACGTCGTGACGGACCCCCCGAGCCTGAAGCGCTACGCGGTGGAGATGCGAAGCTCCGTGACGCAGCTGACCGCCATGGTCGACGACCTCTTCGAGCTCGCGCAGCTGGACGCGGGCGCGATCGAGACGGAGACCCGTCGCGCAGAGCTGGCGGAGGTCGTCGTGAGCGCGGTCGCCACAGTAGAGCCGGTCGCGCAGGCGAAGGGACTCCTCCTCCTCACGGACCTCGGGGGTGCCGGCGACGCCCCGTGCTCCCCGCGTCTCGTCCGGGTCCTGCAGAACCTGCTGGCCAACGCCGTGCGCCACACGCCCGAGGACGGGACCGTGCGGCTCTCTGCCCAGCGCTCGGTCGATCGGCTGGTGGTCGCGGTGGAAGACGATGGCGAGGGCATCGGACCCGAGGATCTGGCGCGGGTCTTCGAGCCGTTCTTCCGCGCCGACCCGGCCCGATCGGGCGCGGGCGCCGGCCTCGGGCTCGCGCTCGCGAAGCGCATCGTGGAGGCGCTCGGCGGGGGCATCAGCGCCCAGAGCATCCCGGAGCACGGATCGCGGTTCGTGGTGGACCTCCCGCTGTAGAGGTCGGCGAGCTCCAAGGCCACCAGCCCTATGTACCCGTGGGGCGGTTCCGGCGGGCCACCGCGTCGATCGTCACGGCCACGAGGAGGACGAGCGCGGTGACCATGTACCTCGCGGCGGCCTGGAACCCCAACAGGCCCATGCCGTTGTCGATCGCGGCGATCACGATCCCACCGAGCAGGCCATGGACGGCCTTCCCACGTCCCCCGAACAGGCTGGTGCCGCCGATCACGGCGGCCGCCACCGCGTACAGGACGAGGGTGCCGCCATCCACCGCGCTCGAGATCGAACGCAGCCGCGACACGTACACCACACCGGCGATCCCGGCCGTGAACGAACACAGGATGAAGGCGATCGTGCGGATCCTCTTCAGGTTGATGCCCGCGCGTCGCGCTCCCTCGGCGTTGCCGCCGATCGCGTAGACGTAGCGCCCGAACTTCGTCCGCCCCAGCAAGAAGGTCCACGCCAGAAGCACGCCGAGCACCAACACGATGACCCATGGCACGCCGTAGATCGGGACGATGCGGCCGCGATCGGCGTTGCACAGCAGGACGAGCGCCACCCCGCCCGCCAGGACGCCCAGGATCTTCGCCAGCGTCAGCGTCGGCGGGGGCGCGACGAGGCCCGCGGCGCGGCGTCGGGCGTCGCGACGCCACGTCCGGATCGCGAAGAGCGCGACGAGCGCGAGCATCACGAGCCAGCTCGCGAGACGGGTCATGTTGCCGCTGGCGATGCCGTTGATCACGTTGTCCTGGACCAGGATCGAGCCGGTCTCGCCGACGATCCTGATCAACACGCCCTGCCAGAAGAGCAGCCCGGCCAACGTGACCACGAACGACGGCAGGCCGAGCCGCGTGATCAGCGTCCCGTGCACGAGGCCGATCAGGGCGCACGCGATCAACCCCGCGGCGATCGACGCCCACCAGGGCCAGCCGACCGTGGGCTTGACCAGTTCGGCCATGATCACGCCCCCGATGGCGCTCACGAACCCGATCGACAGGTCGATCTCCCCGAGGAGCAGGGCGAACACCTCCCCCATCGCCAGCAAGCTGAAGAGGGCGGACTGCACGAGGAGGTTGACGAGGTTGCCGACCGTCAGGAAATGGCTGTTCGCCGACTGGAACAGGATCGAGACGAGCAGCAGTCCGGCGACCACCGGGAGGACGCCCGTCTCGCCACCCTTGAGCCGCGCCAGCGACGCACGGATGTACTCGCCGACGGAACCCGAGACGAGTTCGGCCGGCACCGCCGCGTCCGCGGCGGCTGCTAGCCGTCGGGTCCCTCGGCCTCCGGCGTCGGGATGGGTTCTTCGACCTTCGCCATCGCCTAGACCTCGTCCTCGCGCGGCTTCGCCGTCCGGGTCGACGCACCGGTCGTCATGAGGTCCACCACGATCTGGCGGTCGAGGTCGGACACCGGACGCACGGCGACCATCCTGCCGAGGTGCAGGACCGCGATCCGGTCGGCGACCTCGAAGACGTCGTTCATGTTGTGGGAGATCAGCAACACGGCATGCCCGCGATCGGCGAGCCTGCGTACCAGCGCCAGGACCATCTCGGTCTGCGCCACGCCGAGAGCGGCCGTCGGCTCGTCCATGATCACGAGCTTGGAGTTCCACAGGACCGCCTTCGCGATCGCGACGGACTGGCGCTGTCCCCCGGACAGCGAGGCGACCGGCTGGCGGATGGACCGAACGGTCGTGACGGCGAGGCTCGAGAGCGTCTCCTTCGCCGCCGTCTCCATCGACTCCTCATCCAGGGTGATGCCGCGCGTGCGCTCCCGTCCCAGGAACATGTTCTGGACGATGTCCAAGTTGTCGCAGAGCGCGAGGTCCTGATAGACGGTCTCGATCCCGAGCGCTGCCGCGTCCGCCGGGGTGCGCACGTGCACCGGGACGCCCTCCCAGGACATCTGCCCACCGTCGGGCGCATGGATCCCGGAGATGCACTTGACGAGGACCGACTTCCCGGCCCCGTTGTCTCCGGCCAGCGACGTCACCTGACCGCTCGGGATGTCGAGGTCGACGTCGGAGAGGGCCCGCACCGCGCCGAAGTGCTTGCTGATGCCGCGCAGGCTCAGGAGCGGCTCGCGCCTCGGGGCCCGCGGGCGACGGGGGAGGCGCGCCGCCGTCGACGATCGTTCCGTCCGTGACGTCCTCCTGAGCTCCGGTGTGCAGGAACGGAGGTCGAGCCGCACGCGTGTGCGGCCCGACCCCCTTCGCGTCGCGGCTAGCTTATCCCTGCCTTCGTGCAGGCGCTCTGCAGCGAGCCCGTGCAGACGTCGGCCGCCGTCGGTCCGATCCCCGTCGTGTTCGTCGTCCGTCGATCGACCGTGGCTCGCCATGTTGTCGGAGGTGACCCAGATCGGCACCGTGTAGACGGACGCGATGTCCTCACCGATCGTCCGTGTCCTGCGTCTTCGAGTTCACCAGCGTGGACGGCGGCGTTACCCCGGCGCGCAGGTAGATCGCCAACGCCACGGCGGCCTGCGCCTCGGCGTAGAAGGGCTTGTACACCGTCCCGCACTGGTAGCCCTTGAGGATGTTCTGCAGGCCCGGCAGCGACGCGTCCTGACCGGTGGTCGGGAACGTGTTCGCCGGGATCTCGTCCTTCTGCAGCACCGAGATCACGGCGTTCGCGTTGTCGTCGTTCGGCGTGATGACCGCGTTGATCTCCGGGTGGGCCGTGAACTGCTGCTCGAAGTTCGTCTGGGTCGTCGGCGGGTCCCACGTGCCGGCCGGCTCGCCGACCTTGGTGTAGGAGCCGTCAGCGAAATGCGGCTTCAGCACGCCGTTGTAGCCCTGCGCGAAGAGCTTCGCGTTGTTGTCGGTGGGGTCGCCGTCCATGATCAGGAGGTGCGGGTCCTTCACCTTCCAGGCCGAGATGCAGCTCACCTCGCCCTCACCGATCAGCTTGCCGACCTGCACGTTGTTGAAGCTCACGTAGTAGCGGTCGGCGGGGCCGCCCGTGACGAGGCGGTCGTAGTCGATCACCTTCACGCCCGCTGCCTCGGCCTTGGACTCGATCGCCGCGCCGCTGCCCGTGTCGATCGGGTCGATCAGCAGGACGGAGGCGCCGGCGCTGATGTCCGCCTCGGCCTGGGTCTGCATCGTGGACACCTTGCCTTCGGCGTTGTCGATCTTGTACTGGTCCGACGTCAGGCCCGCGGTCTCGAACGCCTTCTTCAGGAACGGCGCGTCGTACTGCGTGTAGCGGGTCGACGTCACGGTGTCCGGCAGGAGCACGCCGATCAGACCGTCGCCCTGTGCGGCGAGGTCCTTCAGTTGGGTCATCACCGCGAAGTCGGCGGTGAAGTCGCCCGCTTTGATCTGCGGCACCGACGCCGACGCCGATGTCGTGGCTGACGACGTGTTGTCGTTCGAAGAGCTGCACGCCGCCAGCACGACCGCGAACAGCAGCAGCGTACCGATGAGCGCGAGCGGTTTCCGTATGGATCTCATGGACCCACCTCCCTGGTGGCGACTCAGTCGCATCACCACCCTAGCCCTATCGCTCGTTTCGTACTTGCACACCCTCCATGGCATCCTCGTTCCTCGGGACCCCGATGCGGTGGGCCGTCCGTCCCTCCATCACCAGGGATACGGACCTCTACCAAGGGATACGGACCTCGTGGCTCCGGAGGACGGCGTCCACCCGCCATCGACACGCGGTCGGTGAGTGTGTGGGCTTCTCAGGAAGAGACGAGCTCTCAGGGCCGAGGACGACCACCGAGATATCGGTCTCCTGATCTTCCGACGCGTGCGAGAGTGGAGACATGCGACGGGGTCGGGTCCTCGTGGGCGTCGCCTTGCTCGTCGTCGGGGCCATCTGGACGTTCCAGGGCTACGGCACGCTCACGGGGAGCTTCATGACCGGCTCCCCGTTCTGGATGTGGATCGGGATCGCGTGCGTCGTCCTGGGAACCGTGGTGCTACTGACCTCTCGATCCGGTCCACGGGATCGAGCGCGACGTCACCGATCCGATCGGCCGGACGATCTGACGTAGCGGCGCTCAGGTCGCCCCCCTCGGGCACTTCCGGTTGCGCTGCGAAACGTGCTCGATGAGCGCAGGATGTTCCGATGGGCCGAAGCTCGAGCAAGATCGCCATCGATCGGCTCCTCCCATGAAGGTGAACGGGGTAGGCCCAAACTCCCGAGCACGAGCGAAGAGGAGGTCTCCATGAGACGGACCAGAACACTGATCGCCGGGATCGTGATCGCAACCGTGGTGATCGGGGCCCTGCCCGCCGCGTTCGCCTCGATCCACGCGACGCGGGCGCCGCTCGCCAACTGCACCCGGAACCAGCTCGGCGTCCGGTCCAACGGCACCCAGGGGGCCGCCGGCACCATCTTCGGGGCATGGGTGTTCACCAACCTCTCGAAGACCTCGTGCAAGCTCAACGGCTATCCGGACATCCGGCTGTTCGGCAAGCAAGGGCGACCCATCACCACCCACGTGAAGACGGATCTCAAGCCCGCTCCCACCAACGTGCGGCTCGCCTCCGGCGACTCCGCCACGTTCCGCACGAGCTACAGCGACGTCTCGTCCGGTGGGCGGTGCCCGACGTCGAGTGTCGCGCAAATCACGGCGCCGAACGCCGTCGCGCCCCTCTTCATCCCGGCTGTGCTGCAGCCATGCGAAGGGGTCGTGCACGTTTCGGGCGTGCGCCCCGGAGTGCACCCCGCTTAGGCTCGTCCGGACCCCCGACTACCCTTCCCGCAGACGGATCTCAGGGAGGGATGGCGTGGGGCGGTTGCGGATCGACGATGCGTTCGTGCTCCGGTGGAGCGATCGATACCTCGAGGACGTGTCCGACGCCGATGCCGCGTTCGAGGAGCACCTCTTCTCGGACCTGTCCGCGACCGTGCGGGCGCGCGGCCACCTCACGCGCGGGGAGTTCGTGACGATCGGCACGTGGAAGTCGCCGCGCGCCCGCTCGCGCCTCGAGCTGAACGACGGGCGACGCGTCCGCGCGATCACGTCGCTCGCGTTCGCACCGGACGCCGTCGAGCGGGCGTCCGTGCTGACCTCGCTCTCGGGCGTGGGCGAGCCGATCGCGTCCGCGATCCTCGCGGTCTGGGACCCGCACCGATACACCGTCTTCGACTGGCGCGCGACCGAGACCCTGCATGCCGCGGGGCTGTTCCGTGCGAGCGGCGGACACGTCAGCCTGGGCCTGTACCTCTCGGTCTGTCGCGAGCTCGCGGATCGCCTCGACCTGCCCGGCGCAGACGTCCCGAGGCTCCGGCTCTTGGACCGCGCGCTGTGGGCGTACAGCGCGCACGGAGCCGCGAGGTAGCATCGGCACCGTGGACCGTCCCGACCCCGTCGAGATCGACGACGTCATCGACCTGACCGCGCGCGAGGCCGCCGCCTACCTGAAGGGCATCGCCGACCGTCCCGTGCGCGATCCCCGCGCCGACGAGGTCGCCGCGGGCTTCGGCGGCCCGCTCCCCGAGCAGGGCGTCGGGGCCGTCGCCGCGTTGGAGGAGCTGATCGCCGGGATCGACGGCGCGGTGCACTCCGCAGGGCCCAAGTTCTTCCACTTCGTCGACGGCGGGACGACCCCCGCCGCGCTCGGGGCGGACTGGCTCACGATCGGCGCTCGACCAGAACCCGGGCGCGTGGGTCTCCTCCCCCTCGCGGGCCGGCTCGAGCAGGTGGCGATCGACTGGCTGAAGGAGCTGTTCGGCCTGCCGGCCACCTGGGGAGGCGTGCTCACGACCGGCGCCACGATGGCGAACTTCGTGGCGCTCGGGTGCGCGCGACGCTGGTGCGCCGAGCGCGCGGGCGTCGACGTCGACGAGCTCGGCCTGGCCGCCGCGCCGCCGATCACCGTGCTCGGGAGCGGGTACACCCACCCGAGCGACGTGAAGGCGCTCGGGATGCTGGGGGTCGGGCGCGCCAACGTGCGGAAGCTCTCGCGCGACGCCGTGGGACGGGTGGACCTCGCCGCGATGGAGGCCGCGCTCGCCGATCTGGACGGCGCTCCGGCGATCGTGATCGGCAGCGCGGGCGAGGTGAACGCCGGGGACTTCGACCCGCTCGTCGACATGGCGGAGCTCGCCGCGCGCCACGGCGCCTGGTTCCACGTGGACGGGGCCTTCGGGCTGTTCGCCGCGCTCTCGCCGCGCACCGCGCATCTGGTGGAGGGCATCGAGCGCGCCGACTCGGTGATCGCCGACGGCCACAAGTGGCTGAACGTGCCCTACGAGAACGGGTTCGCGTTCGTGCGCGACCCGAAGCTGCTGCCGGCGGTCTTCGGGTCCGGCGCGGCCTATCTCCCCGACATCGACGACCCGCGAGCCGAACTGGGGCTACCTCGGGCCGGAGATGTCGCGGCGGGCGCGCGCGTTCCCCGTCTGGGCGACGTTGCGCGCGTACGGGCGCGCGGGACATCGCGCGATCGTCGAGCACGACCTCGACCTCGCGCAGCGCCTCGCGGCCGCCGTCGACGCGGCGCCCGACCTCGAACGCCTGGCCGAGGTGCCGCTGAACATCGTCTGCTTCCGCTACCGCCCGCCTGGATCGACCGACGGTTCCGCGCTCGACGACCTCAACCGGCGCATCGGCGAGGCGGCGCTCGTCGACGGCCGTGTCTTCTTCGGCTCCACCGACTACGGCGGCCGCGTGGCGTTCCGCCCGGCGCTGGTGAACTGGCGGACCCGGGAAGAAGACGTGGACCTGGTCCCCCAGGTCGTCCGCGAGCTCGGCGCGCAACTCGCGTAGGAACCCGCTCACCTCCGTTGTTGCCTTAGCGCCCGACCTGCCGCACCATGTCGGGTACGAGAGGAAGGAGGTGGTCCAACTTGCATGAACAGCAGGAGACCCTCGAGGTGACTGGCTGTTAGCCGTCCCTCGCGGGCCAGGGCCACCCGCCCAGCCCGCTTGCCGGGCGACCGGCAGAATCCACACCAGCTCACCGACCTCACGGGTTCCGGCTGGTCTACCGGACGAAGCCTCCTCGGAGGCCGGAAGCGCTCGTGAGGCTCTGAAACGGCGAACGGGCCGGGTCCGATATGGACCCGGCCCTTCCGCTAGCCGCTCGAGTCGCCGCCGGGGGGGGTCGGCGACGAACCGGCCACCGAGGAAGCGATCGCGCTCCGGGCGTCGGCGACGCGACGCGCACGCCCGGAGCGCACCTGCAGGACGACGAGGAACGTGGATGCCGCGATCGCCGCGTCCACCCAGATCACCCTCCTGAGGGTGACCAGGGCCGTGAGCGTCCTCTGGATCAGGACCAACCGCGGGCTCGTCGGGATCAGCTGCTCGTGCTCGTCGATCCCGACGAAGGCGGGGACGAACACCCACTGGGTCAACACGACGGCGAGGAGCACCATGGCGATCGCGCCGCCCCAGAGCGCGCGGACCTCACTCCGCGCTCAGGGGACGCACCTCGATCCACGACATGAGGCCAACGGCAGCTGCGACGACCCAGCCCATGCCGGCGACGACGCATCCGAGCGTGATCGAATCGACGATGGCGACGGGTCCACCTCCGCCGCCCGCGAGCGTGCCCCCGACCAGCCCGGCGAGCCCGAAGAGTCCCGCGAGGCCGATCGTCTTCGCCGATCCATGGCCCGTCCACCCGGCGAGCATCAGCCCGAGCGACATCACGAACCAGCCCAGCACGAGGAGCAGCGAGACGAAGAAGAGGTTGTCCCCCGAACTGGTGACGTCGCCGGTTGCGAACAGCATCGCGGCCAGCGTTCCTCATCGAGCCGTTGCGGGGGAAGGGCATCCACGCGAGCGCCACGCAACCGTCACGGCGCCGCCACAACTGAGCGGGTGACTACCCGAGATACCGCACGACGTACTGGCCGCCCGAGACGACGATCTTGCCGTGCGCGACCCGGACATCTGCGGCCTGTCCCGGCGCGTCCGCCGTGTGCGTGTAGCCGGTCCCCGCGAAGGTCGTGTCGCGCGCTCCCGTCGGCGTCAGCCGCTCCACCCCGAAGCAATAGCCGTGTTGGCCGTCGTCGCAGTAGTCATCGATCCCGACGATGATCGTCTTCCCGCCCTGGAGGGCGACGCCGAACGGGTAGGAGTCGGAGGATCCCCCGCCCGCGTCATCGCCGAAGTACACGTTCCCGTCGAACCCGGCATCGACCGTTCCCGCCGGCGTGAAGCGCGCGACGAAACTGCCGTCGTGATCACAGAAGTCGCGGCAGATCTCGCCCACCATCGAGACGCGGCCGGTCGTGGCGGACACCGCGACGTCGGTCGCGGTCGACGAGTCGTGCTGCGTGGCCGCGGCGGGGTCGAGCCACGCGTACCCGCCGGATCCGTAGCCCGTATCGAGCGCTCCTCTCGGGAGGTACCGACCCACGATGGCGCTGTCCCAGTCCGGGCTGGTGCCGGGAAGCGCGCTGCCCGCCACATAGACCTTGCTCGGGGAGACGGCCAGCGCGGTGACCCGACCGCAGACCCCGCCGCCACCCAGACAGATCGACGAGATCGTGAACGCGCCACCGGAAGGCGACACCTTGGCCAGGCCGGTCCTCCCCGCCGCGAACGTCCTCCCGCGCGGATCGACGCCCATGTCGACCAGCGAGATCCCGGTGTCAACGACGCCGGCGTCGCCGAACGTCCGGTCGAGCGAGCCGTTCGCGTTCAGCCGTTCGATCTGGCCGCCCTGAACGCCGACGAGAACCTTGCGGCCGACGACGGCGAGGCCCACCACGCGACCGGTCCCGGGAAGGAACCGCCTGCCCCACACGGGATCGACGGCGCCGTCGGCCGTGAAGCGGACCACGACCGGGCCCTTGGCGGAGGGGCTGAAGCCGCCGAGCAACACGCGATCGCGCTCGTCCACCTCGACCGACGTGTCGGCGTGGCTGACGTGGAAGAAGACGCTGGCCGGCGCCAAGACACCGCTCCTCACGATCCCGTCGCCACCGAACGTGGTGTCGAGGTCACCCGCGGCAGCTTGCGCCGTTCCGAGCGGGACGAAGAGCACCAAGGCCAGGGTCCCGAGCAGTGCGAGACGTCGTTTCACGAACCGCCTCCCTGCCGACACCCTAGACCTCCCTCGTTCACCGCACGAGTGGGACGAATGGGGGGTTCCTCGGTTCTTGCCCGTGCCTGGGGCCTCTCTTGGGGCGGCCCTTACCTTCGCGGGCGTGTGATGGACCCTGGCGGCGCGTCGGCGTCGCACGGTCCGGCTTGGAAGGCGGCAGCATGGTGCAGAAGCAGCAGGTCCGCAAGACGACCCCGGTCATCGAGACGGTCTCCGGGGCACACCCCCAGGCGGGACCCGAGCAGCCGAGGGCGATGCCGTGGCTGATCGGCGCGCTCATCTTCACGACGCTGGCGTTCCTGGCGCTCGCCGGCTGGACGACGTATCAGCGCTACCACCGGACGGCCGCCGAGCACGTGGTCCAGAACGCCGTGACCGCGTGGGATGCGGCGGCTCCGACCGCGCTCGCCGACGTGTACGCGCCCGACGCCGTCGTGGTCGAGGCCGACGGCACGAAGATGGTCGGCATCAAGGCCATCGTCGCCGACGCGCGCGGCAAGGGACCGGCGTTCTCGCTGACGCAGGTGGGCCATATCGACACCACGCCGGACGGCGCGTTCACGACGTTCGCCTATCGCTACGCGGGTCACGGCCGGGGTTCCGGTATCGCGGTGGTGAAGATCGCGAGCGGCAAGATCATCCGCCAGTGGAACTTCGAGACGGCTACGGTTCCCGCCCCACCGACGAAGTGACCGGCCAGACCCTCCCGCAACGGGGAGATGACCGACGCACGAACGGCGCATGGCATCATCGGGCCGATGGCTCCTCCGAAGAAGCCCAAGCAGAACAAGGCGGGCCGGCTGAGCGCCGGGATCCTCCTGTGGCGCCGCAGCGACGGACGGCTCGAGGTCCTCCTCGGCCATCCGGGCAGCCCCTACTTCGCGCGGAAGAACGACGACGACGACTGGACGGTGCTGAAGGGCGAGGTCGAGCCCGGGGAGGAACTGATCGACGTCGCGCGACGTGAGTTCGCGGAGGAGGCCGGACACCCGATCGACGCCGACGCCCCGATGATCGAGCTGGGCGAGGTCCGCCAGAAGTCCGGCAAGCGGGTGGTCGCTTGGGCGGTCGAGGGCGACCTGGACCCCGCCGCCGCGGTGAGCAACACGTTCGAGATGGAGTGGCCGCCCAGATCGGGCAAGACCCAGACGTTCCCGGAGATCGATCGCGTGGAGTGGTTCGGGATGAAGCGGGCGCGCGTCAAGATCAAGGCGGCGCAGGCCCCGTTCCTCGACCGGCTCGAGGCCGCGATCGCCGGAGACGCGACCGGCGCGTAGGCCTCCCGCCTCACGGACGACGAGCGCGCCCCGCTATCCTTCGCCCGTGCGCATCGGGATCCACGTCCGCCACTGGGAGGGAACCCCGCACGACGTGGTGCCGCTCGCGCGCGAGGCCGAGCGCCTGGGCCTCGATTCCGTCTGGGCCTCGGAGACGTGGGGGTCCGACGCGATGGTGCTCGCCACGTGGATGGCGGCGCACACCGGAGCGCATCGGCGTGGGCGTGGGCGTGGCGCAGATGCCGGCCCGAACCCCCGCCAACGCGGCGATGGCCGCCTGCACGATCGATCACCTGAGCGGCGGTCGGTTCCGCCTGGGCCTCGGCACGTCGGGACCGCAGGTGGCCGAGGGCTGGCACGGCGCGGTCTTCGACGACCCGCTCGAGCGCACGCGCGCGTACGTCGACATCGTGCGCGCGGTCGTGGCGCGAGAGGCGCCCGTCGCTTACGACGGCCGCCACTACCGGCTGCCGGCGGTGGGCGGGACCGGGCTGGGCAAGCCGCTCAAGACCAACATCAGGCCGCTCCGTTCCGCGATCCCCGTCTACCTCGCCGCGATGGGGCCGCGCAACGTGGCCCTCGCCGCCGAGATCGCCGACGGATGGATGCCGATCCTCTTCTCGCCCGACCGCCCCGACGTGTTCGCGGAGCCGCTGCGCGAGGGCGCGGCGCGGCGCGACCCGGCGCGCGGCGCGCTCGACGTTGCGCCGATGGTCTGGGTGGCGATCGGCGACGACCTCGCCGCCTGCCGGGACACGATGCGTGCCACGATCGCCCGCTACGTGGGCGCGTTCGGATCGAGGGAGGCCAACTTCTACAACGCGCTCGTGACGCGCTACGGCTTCGCGGCCGAGGCGGCGCGGATCCAGGAGCACTCCCTGGCCGGCGACCGCGCGGAGGCGACCGCGGCCGTGACCGACGCGATGGTGGACGAGCTCACACTCGTGGGGCCGATGGCCCAGGTGGCCGAGCGCCTGCAGGCCTATCGCGACGCGGGCGTCACGACGCTGCTCGCCCAGACCACGGACGTGGACACGATCCGCGCGGTCGCCGAGGCGGCCGAGCGAGGAGGCGTCGCGTGAGGACCCCGCCCACCGATCCCGACGTCGAGCGCGAGCTCGTCGCCCTCGCGCACACGTTCGCCGAGCGCGAGATCCGCCCCGTGGCCGCCGCGCTGGACGAGGCGGAGACCTTCCCGTGGGAGGTCTTCCACGCGGCATGCGCGCTGGGCCTCGCGAGCATCGACATCCCCGCGGCGTACGGGGGCGGGGGCATCGAGAGCCTGCTCACGGCCTGCCTCGTCACCGAGGAGCTGACGTGGGGCGACAGCGGCGTCTCCGCGGTGATCAGCGGGAACGGGTTCTTCGCGGGACCCATCCTCGCGCTCGGCACCGAGGAGCAGAAGCGGCGATGGGTCACGCCCCTCACGGCGGCCGACTCCCCCGCCGCGGCGCTCGCGCTCACCGAGCCGGGCGCCGGCTCCGACGCCGCCGCCATCATCACGCACGCCCGCCGGACCGACGGCGGCTACGTCCTGAACGGCTCCAAGACGTGGATCTCGAACGCGCCCGACGCGGACCGCTACCTCGTGTACGCGACCGTCGAGCCCGGCTCCCGCTCGCGCGGCATCACGACGTTCGTGGTGGCCAAGGGCGACGAGGGGTTCGCGCTGGGCAAGAAGATCCCCAAGATGGGCACCCGGTGCTGTCCGAGCGGCGAGCTGTTCTTCTCCGACTGCTTCGTAGCGGAGGACCGTCGGATCGGCGAGGAGGGCCAGGGGTTCCACGGGGTGCTGGAGTGGTTCGACCGCTCGCGCGTGCTGCTCGCCGCGGGATCGTGCGGGGTCGGGCGCGCCGCGCTCGAGCACGCCGTCGCCTACGCGAAGGAGCGGGAGGCGTTCGGCCGGAAGATCCACGGGTTCCAGGCGGTCTCGTTCCGCCTGGTCGACGCGAAGATGAGGCTCGACCAGGCGCGGCTGCTCACGCACCACGCCGCGCGGCTCGCCGACGCCGGCGAGCCCTACACGACCGAGTCCGCGATGGCGAAGGTCGCCGCGAGCGAGGCGGCGTTCTTCGCCGCGTGGGCAGCGATGCAGACGCTCGGCGGCAACGGCTACTCGCGCGAGTACCCGGTGGAGAAGCTGCTGCGCGACGCGAAGCTCGACGAGATCTGGGAGGGCACGAGCGACATCCAGCGCCTGATCGTGGCGCGTTCGATGTTCCGCGACGAGGAGGAGTCGCGCTGAGCATCGGCGGTGGAGCTCCGTGGATGGGCGCTGGTGGTCGCGTTTGCCCCCTCCCGAGGCTCCGGCGTAGCGTGGTCGTGACCTCGGGAGGAGCCACGCCATGACCGCCGCCGCATCCCGCCTCGCCCACGTCCGTCGGATCCGCACCGTCACCTCGCTGGCCACGATCTGCCTGATCGCGGCCGGCTCCTGGGCGCCGTCGGCCCAGGCCGCGCCCGCTCCGACCCCCGCGTGGCACCGGCAGGCGGGCCTCCAGGCGAACGCCGTGGCCGTGGACAAGAACCGCAACGTCTACGTGGTCGGTTCGCTCAAGCCGGGGCCGCGCTGGACCCTGATGCTGCGGAAGTACGCGCTCGACGGCAGCCTGATCTGGGCGCGGAACTGGCGCCCGGCGAAGGCGGGCTACGTGAACGGGCGCGACGTGGCCCTCGCCCCCGATGGCGGCGTCTACGTGGTGGGCGACGTCGCGATCCCCGGGTCCGAGGGCAGCGGATGGTTCATCGCCCGCTACGCCCCCGACGGCCGGCGCCGGTGGGTGCACGACGAGCCCGGCTGGGAGTCGGGCAAGCTCGCCGATTCCTACGGATCGGTGGCGGTGGCCGGCGACCGCCTGATCGTGGCGGGGAACCGCTTCGGCTGCTGCGGGAACCCGTTCAACCACGGCTACCTGCGCTCCTACACCACCGGGGGGAAGCCCATGTGGAGGATCCCCTTCGACGCGCCGGGCATCGACCCGAAGTTCTACGACGGCGCGACCGGGGTGGCCGGCGATACCTCGGGCATGTTCTTCGTCACGGGGTGGGCGGCCACGGCCCTCCAGAAGGGCGAGACCGACTTCGTGGACGAGGACGTTGTGATCCAGGCCGTCGCGTCCGCGGGCACGGTGGCGTGGACGCGCGTCCTCGGCGATCACGGCAACCGCGACGTGGATCGCGGGACCGCGATCGCCGTGCTGGGCGACCGGCTCCAGGTCACCGCCGACGTCGACCAGCGCGGGTTCGTGCGGAGCCACGCGTGGCTCGGCGCCTTCACGCTGGACGGGAGCCCCATCTGGTCGCAGGGGTGGGGCGCGACGAAGCACGGCAACCAGTCGACAACCGCGGGTGTCTCGATCGCGCCCAACGGGGCGGTGTACGTGGCGGGCTCGCGCCGCGACAAGTCCGACGGCGGCTGGGACATCGTCGTGCGCCGGTTCGGTCCTGGAGGCGCGCTCGTCTGGCAGAGCGTGCTGGAGCAGGGGATCCGGACGCTGCTGGCGAGCGATGTCGGCGCGACGCCGGTGAAGGGCGCCTACGTCGCCGGCTCCGACAGCGACGGCGGCGGCCACCTCTGGCGTTACAGCACCTAGGCGGGCTCGACCCGCTCAGGGTGCATCGATGACGCCCGCGACGAACGCGGCGCGCTCCGCCACCGACGCACGCGGCACCTCGACGAGCGTGTACCCGGTCCTCCTGTAGGCATCCCGGATGACCTCGTGGAACGCCACGGTGTCTGCGAAGGACATCCTCCGCTCGTCGTCGGTGACGTAGATCTCCTCCCAGGGCTCGAGGATGAGGACCTCGTCGTGGTACCGGTACGCCGCGGCGGCTCGCAGGCTCGGCTCCGGATCCACCTCCATGAGGGCGGCGTACGCGATGCAATCCGGGATTGCCCGGTCGAACACCATCCGCCCTTTCAACCGTCGGGCGTCGCCGTGCTTCTCGATCGAGCGCCGGAGGAGCAGGTCGACGAACCGCGACGGATCACGGTCCCACGTGGCCATGCCCCCGACCGCGCGTTGCTCGGCGAGGATCTCCCGGGCGGGTTCACGCGCGACGTGGATGTCGGAGCCGATCCCGTCGAGGATGGCGGTCTTCCCGGTGCCGGGAGCGCCCGTGAGGATATGGAGATCGACGACCCGCATCGGGGTTCCCCTTTCGTGGAACACGGAGCATCATCAGGATTCCAGAACGATCGCGAACGGTCCATCCGAAGGGAGGTCGCGATGCGGAAGGTAGCCGTGTGCGTGGTGGGGGCACTGGCGCTCTCGTGGTTGGGACTGATGGGCGTGTCCTACGCCGCGAACGGGGACCCGATGATCCTCGGCCACGTGAATGCAGCGTCGAACACGACCGTGTTGAACGGAGGCTTCAAGGCCGGCTGGCTCGAGACGGACAGCATCCAGGCCAACGACATGCCGCTGGGCGGCGGCCTCTATGTCGGGCAGGGGATCTCGGTCTGCTGCGGCCCGTTCGCCGCCCCCTCGCACGGGATCGGCGGGCTGATCGTCGTGCACAAGGGCCAGACCCAGGCGTCCGTGCGCATCGAACTCTCCTCCGCGCACGACCCCGAGATCGGCGACCCCACGGGCGGCACGGACACCGACGTCGCCTTCGCCACGATCCAAGGCCCCAACCCCGGGCTGAGCGTGTCGGCGGTCGTCCGGCCCATCGCCGGGACGGATCCCCTCGAAGGCAGGGTCGTCGTGTTCCTCAGCGGGCCGGCGCCGGCGAACGTACGGGTCGCCTACCTCGACGTGTCGCTCTTCGGAGACTGACCCGGACGCTCAATCGTCGACGTCCGCCCAGGCGATCCAGCGTTCGGGACGGAGCACGAACGTGAGCGATCCGTCGTACGCCTCGTCGTCCGGGTCGGCCGACTCCCGCCCGTAGCGGCGATCCAGCGCGGCGAGGTCCGACCGTGCGACATGGCCCTCGATGTCGACCGGCCCCTCGACCGTCACGTATCGGCGCTCGGCGCCGACGGTGGTCGCGACGCAGAGCGTTCCGCGCTGGGTCCGTCGCACGTTCCGATGCTTCACAGACCCCCGCTCGGCGATGAAACGCAGCGTCCCGTCGCTCGGGTGGAAGTGCACGGGGGCCGAATGGATCCATCCCTCGTCCGCGATGGTGGAGAAGACGCCGGGGAGCGGCAGATCGAGCAGCTCGTCGCGTTCGGCCTCGGTGAGCGGCCGCCGGCCGAACACGTCGTCGGGCTCGGACATCTGGCGAGTCTAGACCCGGCATCCGGGGCCGTGGGAACGGCCCGTCGGAGGGCGCCCCTAGAGTGGGTGGATGAGCGACCTCGCCACCGACGCCCTCGCGCACCTCCGCGCGATGCTCGGACCCAACGCCGACTTCCGTCCGGGACAGCTCGAGGCCATCGAGTCGGTGGCGGGGACGCGGAGTCGCGTGCTGCTCGTGCAGCGCACGGGGTGGGGCAAGTCGGCCGTCTACTTCATCGCCACGAAGCTGCTGCGCGAACAGGGCGCCGGACCAACGCTGCTTGGTGTCACCGCTCCTCGCGTTGATGCGCAACCAGATCGAGATGGCCGGGCGCCTCGGCGTGCGTGCCGAGACGATCAACAGCACGAACCCCGACGACTTCGAGCCGATCGTGCAGCGGCTCCTCGCCGACGAGATCGACCTGCTGCTCGTCTCGCCCGAGCGGTTCGCGAACGAGCGCTTCCGCGACGGAGATGCTCTCGGTGATCGCGCGCACGGTCGGGCTCCTCGTCGTGGACGAGGCCCACTGCATCAGCGACTGGGGCCACGACTTCCGTCCCGACTACCGGCGCATCGTGCGCGTGCTCGAGGCGCTGCCGCCGGACGTGCCCGTGCTCTGCACGACCGCCACGGCGAACGACCGGGTGATCGACGACATCACCGACCAGCTCGGCGACGAGCTGCTGACGTTCCGCGGCTCGCTCGACCGCGAGAGCCTCGCGCTCGCGGTCGCCGACGTGCCGAGCCAGGCCGAGCGCCTCGCCTGGCTCGCGCAGACGCTCCCCGACCTGGATGGGTCGGGCATCGTGTACGTGCTCACGATCGCCGACGGCGAGCGGGTGGCCGCATTCCTGCGCCGCCAGGGGATCGAGGCCGAGGCGTACAGCGGTGCCACGGACCACGACGACCGCGTTCGCCTCGAGCAGGCCCTGCTCGCGAACGAGCTGAAGGTGCTCGTGGCGACCTCGGCCCTCGGGATGGGCTTCGACAAGCCCGACCTCGGGTTCGTGATCCACTTCCAGTCCCCCGGCTCGCCGATCGCCTACTACCAACAGGTCGGGCGCGCCGGCCGTGCGCTCGACCATGCGCCCGCGGTGCTGCTGCGCGGCGTCGAGGACCGCGAGATCCAGGACTACTTCATCGAGACCGCGTTCCCGCCCAAGCACCAGGCCGAGGAGATCGTGACCCTGCTGGGCTCGGCCCCGGCCCCGATGTCGCTGAACGAGCTGATGGCGGCGGTGAACGTGCGGCGCGCGCGCCTGGAGTCGATGCTCAAGGTGCTCGAGGTGGAGGGCGCGGTGGGGCGCGAGCGCGGCGGGTACGTGCGCACCGACGAGACCTGGGCGTATCCGACGGAGCGGATCGAGCACATCACCGCGCTGCGTCGTCACGAGCAGGACGCGATGCGCGCCTATGCCGCGCACACCGGATGCCTGATGGAGTTCCTGCGCACCCAGCTGGACGACCCGGGCGCCGCGCCGTGCGGCCGCTGCATGAACTGCACCGGATCTCCCCTGCGCGTGGAGGTCGACGAACCGGTGCGCGTGGCCGCGCGCGAGCACCTCCGGGGGTTCGACCTGTTCGTGGAACCGCGCAAGCAGTGGCCGTCTGGGATGGGGTCGTCGATGCCGAAGGGCCGGATCGCCGAGGACGAGCGACCCGAGACCGGTCGCGCGCTCTCGGTGATGGGCGACGGGGGCTGGGGGCGGCTCGTCGCATCCGGCCGCGGCGAAGACGAGCGATTCGCGGACGACCTGGTGACGGCCTCCGCCGCACTGATCGCGGATCGCTGGCGGCCCGATCCCCCACCCACGTGGGTGACATCCGTGCCCTCGATGACGCACCCCGACCTCGTGCCCGACTTCGCCGCGCGGCTCGCGGACGCGCTGGGGCTCCCGATCCGAGACCTGGTGCGCAAGGTGGGCCAGAACCAGCCGCAGGCCACGATGCGGAACAGCGCCCAGCAGGTGCGCAACGTGTGGGACGCGTTCGCGGTGGCCGACGGCCCCTCGGCCGTGCCCGACGGCCCGGTCCTGCTCGTCGACGACCTCGCCGACTCGAAGTGGACGATCACGGTGGTGGCGCGCGCGCTCCGTCAGGCCGGGAGCGGCCCCGTGCATCCTTTCGTGCTCGCCACCGCGATCGCGGGCTGAGATGCATCCGGCCGAGCCTTCCGTTTGACCTCCGCGGTCCCCCGGCGGAGACTCGTGAGACATCCCTGGACGAGGCCACCGCGGCCGGGTCGGGAAGGGGGATCCATGAGAAGGATCGCGATCGGCACGGCTGCCTTCGGGTTGGTGATCGCTACGGCGTTGTCGGCGCCCGGGGCATCCGGCCTCGCGCGGTCTCCAGGCGTCGCGAGGTCACCCGCCGTGGCACGGTTCACGTGCACGATCACGGGGACCGGCCACGGCGACACGCTGCACGGGACCCCCGGCAGGGACGTGATCTGCGGCAAGAACGGGAACGACCAGATCTACGGCGGTGGCGGCGCCGACATCCTGTCGGGCGGCGGGGGGAGCGACCTCCTCATGGGACAGGTGGGGGCCGACGTGCTCCTGGGCGGCAACGGCAACGACAACCTCTGGGGCGGGCTGGGACGGGATGCCCTGGTGGCCGGGTTCGGACGCGACATCGCGGTCGGCCAGCAGGGGCTCGACATCATCGCCGGCGGGAAGGGCGACGACATCTGTCTCTCGGGCATCGACCATCTAGCCGGAGACCAGATCCGCGGCGGACCCGGTCACGACCGGGGCGACTCCGACGTCGGCGACTCCCTGACCTCCGTGGAGGATCCCGTCACGTTCCGCTGCTACGGCGGGTAGGCGCCGGTCGCGCGTGGCGACGGCGGACACGCGGATCGACCGCGCTCGGGACGCGCTGGCGCGCAGCGCGTGGGCGGAGGCGTACGAGGGGCTGCACGAGGCCGATCGATCGTCGATGACCGCGGGCGACCTCGAGGGTCTCGCCGACGCCGCCTGGTGGACCTCGCACCTTGAGGAGTCGCTCGAGGCGCGCCAGAAGGCGTACGCGGCCTACGCCGCCGCCGGGGACGAGCGCGCCGCGGGCGCCGTGGCCGCGCGTCTCGCGATCGAGCACCTCGTCCGCGAGGAGACGTCGGTCGGCACGGGCTACCTGATGCGGGCCCATCGTCACCTGCAGGACGAACCCGCGTGCACGGAGCAGGGGTTCCTCGCCGTGGTCGAGGCCAACGCCGCCCGGTTCGCGGGTGAGCTCGACCGCACGCTCGCGTTGGCGCGGCAGGCGATCGAGATCGGTCAGCGCTTCGGCGACCGGGACCTCGTCGCGATCGCGATCAATACCGAGGGACTGGCGCTGATCGACGCGGGCGAGGTCCAGCCGGGGCTGGCCCTGCTCGACGAGGCCATGACGGCCGTCCTGGCGGGCGACCTGAGCCCGTACTTCACCGGCATCATCTACTGCAACCTGATCCAGGCGTGCCTCGAGGTGAGCGACGTCCGACGCGCGGGCGAGTGGAGCGACGCCGCGCGCGCCTGGTGCGACGCCCTCCAGCCGAACGCCCCGTTCCCCGGGATGTGCCGGGTGAATCGCGCCGAGGTCGCCCGTCTGCGCGGCGCCTGGCCCGAGGCCGAGGCCGAGGCGCTCCTCGCCTCGGACGAGATGGCCACGCTCGATCCGGGCCTCGCGGCGGCCGCGCTCAACCAGGTCGGCGAGGTCCGCCGTCGCACCGGCGACGTGGAGGGTGCCGAGGCGGCGTTCGCCCGCGCGCACGAGCTCGGCGGCGATCCGCAGCCCGGTCTCGCACTCCTGCGGCTGGCGCAAGGCAAGGTCGAGGCGGCCCGGACGGGCTTGCGCCTCACCCTCGACGCCGAACGGCAGCGCCCGCGGCGCACCCGGCTCCTCGCGGCGCAGGTGGAGGTCGCGCTCGTCGCGGGAGACCTCGCCGAGGCCCGCGCGGCGGTCGAGGAGCTGGAGACGATGGCGCGCGACGCCGGCACCCCCGCGTTCGCGGCCTCGGCGGCGACGGCTTCGGGCGCGCTCCACCTGGCATCCGGAGAGGTAGCGCCCGCCCTCGATCGACTCCGCGAGGCGTGCGCCGCATGGCAGCAGCTGAAGCTCCCCTACGAGGCGGCGCGGGCGAGGGTGCTCTACGCGCGGGCGATCCGTGCGGGCGGGGACGACGAGGGCGCCGCGCTCGAGCTGCGCGCCGCCCTGGCGTCGTTCGAGCGGCTTGGCGCGCGGCCCGATGCCGCCGCCGTCACCCGGCTCTTGGCGGGACCCGAGGCGCTCCCGGCCGGGCTCACGGCCCGTGAGGCCGAGGTGCTCCGCCTCGTCGCGGACGGCAGGACGAATCGCGACATCGCGGTGGAGCTCGTGATCAGCGAGCACACCGTCGCGCGCCACCTGCAGAACATCTTCGCCAAGATCGACGTCTCCTCGCGCTCGGCGGCCACCGCGTTCGCGTTCGAGCACGGCCTGACCTAGGCGCGGACGTGGTGCATATGCACCACAGGGCCCGCTCCGCAGGTTGGTTACTTCCGTCGATGAAGGGCCGAGCCCCGCAGCCCTAACGTCGTCCCACACCGACGCAGGAGGGACGGGACATGCACATCGAGAGGTTCGAGACCGTGGTGATCGGCGGGAGTCAGGCGGGCCTGTGGGCCGGTACATACCTGCGGAAGACCGGACGGTCGTTCGTGATCCTGGATGCGAACGCGCGGGTGGGCGACGCGTGGCGGAACCGCTACGACTCTCTGCGCCTGTTCACGCCGGCCCGCTACGTCGGGCTTCCGGGGATGCGGTTCCCCGCGAAGGGTTCCGCCATGCCCACGAAGGACGAGATGGCCGACTACCTGGAGGCCTACGCCGCGCGGTTCGCGCTCCCCGTGCGGACCGGCGTCCGCGTCGACCGGGTGTGGCGAGAGGGCGAGACCTACGTCGTCTCGGCCGGCGACACGCGGTTCGAGACCGCGAACGTGATCGTCGCGACGGGCGCCCATCAGGAGCCGCGCATCCCCACGATCGCGCACGACCTCGACCCCGCCATCGTGCAGATGCACTCCAGCGCGTACCGCAACCCCGCGCAGCTCCGCGAGGGCGGCGTGCTGGTCGTGGGCGCGGGCAACTCGGGAGGCGACATCGCGCTGGAAGCCGCGCGCGCGCACCCCACGTGGCTCTCGGGTCCGGAGCTCGGTCACATCCCGTTCGACATCGACGGGACGTTCGCGCGGGTCCTCGGCACGCGGCTGGTGGTCTTCGCGGGTCGGCACGTGTTGACGCTGCGGACCCCGCTCGGCCGCAAGGTGCACGCGTCCGCCGGCTCCCATGGCAACCCGTTGGTGCGCGTGAAGCCGAAGCAGCTGGTCGACGCGGGGGTGCGGCGCGTGCCCAAGACCGTCGCCGTGCGCGACGGCCGGCCCGTGCTGGAGGACGGGCGGGTTCCGGACGTCGCCAACGTGATCTGGGCAACGGGGTTCCGCCACGATCTCTCGTGGATCGATCTCCCGATCTTCGACGAGGACGGCGCGCCGACGCACGAGCGTGGCGTCGTCGGCTCCGAGCCCGGCCTCTACTTCGTGGGGCTCCCGTTCCAGTTCTCGGTGGCCTCGGACGTGCTCCCCGGCGTGGGCAGGGACGCCAAGTACGTGGTGGACCAGCTCGTCCGCAAGACGGGCCGGCTCACGCCGAGCACGCCCATCGCGGCTTGAGTGTCCGGCGGTGAGGAGCAGGCCTCAGCGACCCGCGCCACGCAGGAGCGCGAGGAGCCGGAGCACCTCGAGGTAGAGCCAGACCAGCGTCGTGAGGAGCCCGAACGCGCCGAACCACGCCATCACCTTGGGCGCGCCGCTCTTCACCCCGCCCTCGATGAAGGAGAAGTCCACCAGCAGGTTGGCCGCCGCGAGCAGGCAGATGCCGACGCTGATCGCGATCCCCAGCGCGTTGGGCTTCGCCCAGAAGAGCAGGTCGATCCCGAAGAGGCTGACGACCCACCCCACGAGATACATCAGGGCGATCCCGGCCGTGGCCACGAACACGATCCGCACGAACTTCCCGCTCACCCGGATCGCGCGCGACGAGTACAGGAGGAGGGCCGCGAGGAACGTGGTCACCGAAGCCAGGAGGGCCTGCCCGACGATCCCGTCGTAGTAGGTCTCGTACAGATGGGAGATGGATCCCATCCAGAAGCCCATCAACAGCGCGTAGAGGACCCCGGCGACCATCGCCAGCCTCGGGTTCCGCGCCGCGGCGATCGAGATCGCGATCAGCAGGAGGTAGCCGAGGAAGAACCACATGCCCGACGTCGGGCGCTGATCCGCGGCGGCCCGCCAGCCGAGCGTGGCGGAGGCCACCGTGATGGCGAGGAGGAGCAACGCTCGCACGACGACGCTGGCGTACGTCATCGTTCCCGCGGTCTCGCGGCCCCCGGTCACCTCGCGGACGGCATCGGCGGAGAACGATGTGTCGTTCAGGATCTGTGCGGACATGGGCTCCTCTTCGGTCGATCGGCGTCACCGGTGGCGGAGCAGCCTACACCGTCGACGGCGTAGGGATCTCCCGCTGGTGCCGGGGTCGGCTCTCTCCGCGGGGTACCTTGGTAGGGATGGCTGATTACGTCGAGTGCCCGTGCCGCGGCTATCGGGAATGCCCGATGTGCAAGGACGTGCGTCCTTGCGGTCAGTTCGGACGCAGCCGGTGGTGTCCGCCGTGCCAGCGCCTGCGCCGCCAGGGGATGCGTCCGCGCGCGAAGGGTCGGGCGCGCATGCCCGCCGGCAGGATCTGCGCGGGCGAAGGCTGCGGGACGCGCCTGTCCGTCTACAACACCGCCGAGCACTGCGCGCTCTGCGCCCGGCGCGGTCTGCCGGTCTAGTCCTCCCTCACCCACGCGTACACGACGTCGGAGCGGCGCTCCTCGTCGCGCAGGTACAGGTCGATCGCGACGCTCGTGACCGCGGCCCACACGCACCACAGCGACGTGAGCCCGCCGACCGTCAGCCACACGAGGAGCATCACCGCTCCGAGGTTCAACACGCCGAAGTCGCGGATCCAACGATCGCTCGACAGGAGGAGGGCGCCGCACGTCGCCGCCCCGTAGAGGAGTCCGATGCTGTCGCCGCCCGGGATGCGGACCAGGTACTCGATGTGATGTCCCTCGACGCTGGCGCCGATCGGGCCGCGCACCACCTCACCGATCAGCACGACCGAGACGACCAGGCCGACGGCCGCCAGCAACGTCATGATCTGTCGCCGGCGCCGGGATGGCTCCACGCCGCGCACCGCGACCGGCACCCACAGGGGTAAGAGGAACGCGAGCGCGAGGTAGACCCAGATCGCCTTGTCCCCCACCGCCGTCGGGACCCGGCCCATGAGCCCCCACCAGACGAACACCTCGATGAGTTGATGGACGCCCAACAGGAGGGGCAGGGAAGCGAGGGGCAGCTCCCGTGCGGTGCGCGTCCGCCGCACCGCGTCGATGCCGACGGCGGTCACGATGATGCCCGCGGTGAGGTCGGCCTCCGCGGAGAAGCACATCGGACCCCCACCCTGTCACATCGCTGCGTTACGCGGTGGGGTCGACCTCGTCGTCCTCGAGCGCGGCCGAGGTCTCGGCCGGCGTGACCGCCGGGCGGCGCTCCCGGACGACCGTCGCGAGCGCCCACACCACGAACGTGCAGCCCACGATGATCGCGAAGAGGGGCCACGTCGCGCGCTTCGCGTCGCCGATCGTGGAGCCGAGAAGGAACGACAGCCCCACGCCGACGAAGACCGCGCCGAAGAGCAGGGAGAACGGGTCGAGCCGATGCCGCTTCACTGGGAACCTCCGTTGGCGTTGGCCGGCTTGGGTTGAGGCCGGGGCTGCGGCAGAGGCTGGGCGTACCAGACCTGGATCTCGCCCACATCCACGTGCGCCGTCACGACGGTCGTCGCGTTCGGATCGCCGAGCGACCCCACCACGTCGAAGCCGCCCCGGCTGCGTCCCATGTGCACGTCGCCGATGTTCACGGTGGCGTCCACCCGCACCCCGTGCGGGGGCAGGGTCACGTCCACCGAGCCCGCGCCCACCTGGACGTCGATCGTGGGCGGCAGCTGCGTCGGATCCATCCGCGAGAGGTTCAGCCCCAGTCGGCCGCCCGAGAGCACGTAGTTGCTGCGGACCGCGGAGAGATGCGTGACGGAGACGTCGCCGTACGTGCCGTTCAGCGGCACCGTGAACGCGCTCGCTCCGATCACGAACGGCACCAACAGCACGCCCAGCAGCACGGTCCAGCGCGCCCGTCCGATGAACGCGCCGACGACCAGCCCGATCCCGATGATCGTGAGCGGGACCGCGAGCGCCTGCGCCAGGCTGATGTCGATCGTGCCCTGGTTGCGGAGCACCGCGACCACGCCCGAGGCCGCCAGGGCGAGGCCGAGCGTGAGCCAGCCGAGCGGCGAGCGCTCGCGCGGAGGACGCGGCGTGCGCGCGACGGGCATCGCGGGGAGCGGCTCGGTCACGGCCGATCCGCTCATCGACGCCTGGCCGGTCGCCAGCGCGGTGCCGGCGGGCGGCGGCGCGGGCAGCGTCGTCGAGGCGGTCCCGGACGCGCTCGTCACCGCATCGCCACGGCGATACAGCGCCAGTCCTCCCCCGATCAGCAGCAGGGCCCACGCCAGCGTGCCCAGGTGGATCCCGAAGGTGTCGCCGATCCGGCTCGTGAGGCTGAGCACGCCGATCGCGATCAACGCCACCCCGATCCAGGCGGGGGCGTCGGGGACGCGCTCGGCGATCTGCTGCGCCGCCGAGCGCGGGAGGTCTTCGCGAGGGATCAGGAGCCAGAGCAGCACGTAGGCGGCCACTCCGAGACCACCCGTGAACGTCGTCACGACGAAGCCCAGGCGGAACCACGTGGGGCTCACGCCGAAGTGATCGCCGAGCCCGCCGGCGACGCCGGCGAGCATCCGATGGTCCTTGCGCCGGACCAGGCGTTGGGTCTCGTCCTTCTCGTCCATGGCTCCATGCTGGCCGCCGGCTCGGGCGGCGACATCGGGGTTCCACCCTGGTTCTTCCCTGAGGCGAGGCCTCGCGAGGGCGGTGCGGGTCGGGGTCGTTCCCCGTGGTCCCCTCGGGGTCGCCTGTGCCACGATGACCGCCATGGACCGCATCGCGCGCCCTTCGCGCGCGCTCTTCACGCGCAGCGCCTCCGACCGCGTGCTCACAGGTGTGGCGGGGGGCATCGGCGAGCGCCTCGGCGTGGAGTCGCTCGTGATCCGGCTGGCCTTCGTCGTGCTCTCGCTCGCCGCGGGGCTCGGCGTGGCGCTCTACGTCGTGCTCTACCTGGTCTCGGCGGAACCGGATCCCGGCACGCCCGCCCTCGTGCGCCGGCCGACGCTCCGCCAGGCCACCGCCGTCGGGCTGATGGTGCTGGGCGTGCTGCTGCTCTTGCGGGCGCTGGGGTTCTGGTTCGGCGACGCCCTCGTCTTCCCGGTCGTGCTGCTCACGCTCGGCTCGGCGGTGCTCTGGACGCGCGGCGACGACGAGGAGCGCGAGCGTTGGCGTCGGGCGATCGCGCGGCTGCCGGAGAGCTCCCAGGACGTGGTGACGGGACGTGGGCACGTGGTGCGCCTCGCCGTGGGCGCGTTCCTGCTGCTGGCGGGGATGGCGGCCTTCTTCGCGGTGGGGGGCCTCGCGTCGAACACCCCGCTCGCGGTGGTGGCGACGCTGCTCGGACTGGGCGTGATCGCGGGGCCGTGGCTCTGGGCGCTCTTCCGGCAGCTCTCCGAGGAGCGTCGCGACCGCATCCGCAGCGAGGAGCGCGAGGAGGTCGCCGCCCACCTGCACGACTCCGTCCTGCAGACGCTCGCGCTGATCCAGCGCAGCGACGAGCCGCGCGAGATGGCTTCGCTCGCACGCTCGCAGGAGCGCGAGCTGCGCGACTGGTTGTACGGCGGGGTGGAGGTGGGCGACGCCACCCTGCTCTCCACGGCGGTGAACGAGGCGGCCGCGGAGGTCGAACGTTCGCACCGGGTGCGGATCGACGTGGTGACGGTGGGCGACCGGCGCCTCGACGACGCCTCCCGCGCCCTGATGCTGGCGGCACGCGAGGCCATGACGAACGCGGCCGTGCACGCGCACGTGCAGCGGCTCTCGGTCTACGTGGAGTCCGACGACGAGGGCGTCGCCGCGTTCGTGCGTGATCAGGGTGCGGGGTTCGATCCGGCCTCGGTCCCGGAGGACCGCCACGGCATCGCCGATTCGATCCGGGGTCGCATGGCCCGCGCGGGAGGCACGGCGGAGGTGATCTCCGCGCCCGGCCGCGGCGCGGAGGTCCGCCTGCGGCTGCCGTCGGGGACGGCGACCTCGTGATCCGGATCTTCCTCGTCGACGACCACGAGCTGTTCCTCTCGGGCGTGCGTTCCGAGCTCGGCGACGCCTTCGAGGTCGTGGGTGAGGCCGGGACCGTGGCGACGGCCATCGCGGGGATCAACGAGGCGACGCCCGACGTCGTGCTCCTGGACGTGCACCTGCCCGACGGATCGGGCGACGCCGTGATCCGCGCGTGCGCCGAGACCGTGCCCGAGACGACGTTCCTGGCGCTCTCGGTGAGCGACGCCGCCGAGGACGTGATCGCGGTGATCAGGGCGGGCGCGCGCGGCTACGTGACCAAGACGATCGGGCCCGCCGAGCTGAGCGCGGCGATCCGGCGCGTGCACGACGGCGACGCGGTCTTCTCCCCGCGCCTGGCGGGGTTCGTGCTCGACGCGTTCGCCGGCGATCCGGCGCCTACGGTCGACCCCGAGATCGATCAACTGACGCCGCGCGAGCGCGAGGTCCTGCGCTACATCGCGCGGGGGTACACCTACAAGGAGACGGCCGCGGAGCTGCACCTCAGCGTGAAGACGGTGGAGACCCACGTCTCGTCGGTGCTGCGCAAGCTCCAGCTCTCGAACCGCCGGGAGCTGACGAGGTGGGCGACGGCCCGCCGCCTGGTGTGAGGAAGGGCCGCACGGCGCGCTGCCCGGGCCTATCCTTGCGCCCGTGACCACCTCCGTCCTCGTCCTCGGCGCCGGCTTCGGTGGCCTCGAGCTCTCCTCGCGCCTCGCCGAGCAGCTCGGCGACGAGGTCGAGGTCACGATGATCGACCGCGCGGACGCCTTCGTGTTCGGCTTCTCGAAGCTCGACGTGATGTTCGGGCGACGCACACCCGAGGCCGTGCGCCTGCCCTACGCCGACATCGTGACGCCGCATGTCCGCTTCCGCCAGGAGACCGTCGTCGCGATCGATCCGACGCAGCGCCGGGTCGTGACGGATCTCGACGCCTACGAGGCCGACGTGCTCGTCGTGGCCCTGGGCGCCGACCTCGACATCGGGGCCACGCCGGGTCTCGGCGAGGCCGGCAACGAGTTCTACACGGTGGCGGGCGCCGAGGCCCTGCGCGAGGTCATCCCGCGGTTCCGTGCCGGCACCGCCATCGTCGGGGTCTGTGGGGCGCCCTTCAAGTGCCCGCCGGCGCCGAGCGAGGCGGCGATCCTGCTCGACGACCACCTGCGCGAGCGCGGCGTCCGCGACGACGTCCGGATCCAGGTCGTGATCCCGTTCGGTGCGCCCGTCCCGCCTTCGCCGGCCACATCGGAGGCGATCCTCGCGCGGTTCGCCGCGCGCGGCATCGAGTTCGTGGCCGACCGCAAGGTGATGGCTCTGGACCCGGCCACGCACGAGGCCGTTCTCGACGACGGCGAGCGCCTCCCGTACGACCTGTTCCTCGGCGTTCCGGTGCACCGAGGCCCCACCGTGATCGAGGATTCCGGCCTCGGCGAGGGCGGCTGGATCCCCGTCGATCCGCACACCCTCGCGACCCGCTTCCCCGACGTCTACGCGGTGGGCGACGTGACGAGCGTGGGCACCGCCAAGGCGGGCGTGTTCGCCGAAGGGGCGGCGCGTGTGGTGGCCGACCAGCTCATCGCCCGGCTCCGCGGAGAGGCCGAGCCGCCCGGCTACGACGGCACGGGCTCGTGCTACATCGAGTTCGGCGACCATGAGGTCGGTCGCGTCGACGTGGACTTCTTCTCGACCCCCGGGCACCCGATCGGCACGTTCGTCGCCCCCTCGACGGAGACGGCCGCCGAGAAGGTCGACTTCGCCTCCAGCCGACGCGCCCGTTGGTTCGGCCCGTAGGGCCTCGCTCCGATGGTGCCACCTCAGGACGACGCCACGACCTTGCTGCACGGCGGGCGGGTGTTCACGGCCGATCGAGGACGACCGTGGGTGGACGGCGTCGCGTTCGATCGCTCAGGCATCCTCGCCCTGGGCGCGGCGGAAGACCTCCGCGACCGCCTCCCGCGGGCACGCGGCATCGATGTCGGCGGCCGGACCGTCGTCCCCGGATTCATCGACGCGCACAACCACTTCCTCGCCACCGGAGAGTCCCTCTCGTCGATCGACGTGCGCTACCCCGCCGTCGCATCATGCGAGGACCTGGTGCACGCGATCGCGGCGGCCGCCGCGGCGACGCCGGAGGGTGCGTGGGTCCGCGCGTTCGGGTTCGATCACGCGAAGTACGACCGGGCGCCGACGCGCTGGGACCTGGATCGCGCAACGACGCGACATCCGATCGTCGTGTACCACGTGTCGGGGCACCACGTGCTCGTGAACTCGCCGATCCTGGAGCTGCGGGGGGTGAGCGACGACACCCCGGACCCCGAGGGCGGCGCCTTGGTGCGCGGCGCGGACGGGCGCCTCACGGGGCTCTGCCTCGACGCGGCCATGAACCTCGTCCTGCCCGTCGCGGTCGACATCGGCAACCACGGCCCCAACTTCCACACGCAGGAGCCGCTCTCGGTCCTCGTCGAAGCCGTCGAGCGCGCCGGCACCGCGTTCCTCCAGGCGGGGTTGACGACCGTGTGCGACGCCCAGGTCACCGGCCGGGAGCTCGTCGCGTACCGGGCGGCCGCCGACGCGGGGCGGCTCCCCGTGCGCGCCATCTGCATGCCGCTGTCGCATCAGCTCGAGGCCTTCCGTGCGGTCGGGCTCGCCGGCCCGTTCGGCGACGACCGGCTGCGCATCGGCGCGATGAAGGTCTACGCGGACGGCTCGCTGATCGGTGGCACCGCCGCGTTCGAGGAGCCCTACGGCGAGGACGGCGCGTTCACCGGGTCGCTCTACCACGAGCCCCAGGAGCTGCGCGACCTGATCGTCGGCGCGCATGCCGACGGCTGGCAGATCGGCGTCCACGCGCAGGGCGATCGCGCGATCGGGCTCGTCCTCGACGCGTTCGAAGCCGCCGTCGGAGCGGCGCCGCGCGAGCACCGGCATCGTCTGGAGCACGCGGGGTACCCCACCGCGGAGCAGATCCGACGGATGGCGCGGCTCGGCGTGATCACCGTGAACCAGCCGCGGTACCTCCACGACAGCGGCGACGAGTTCCTCGCTCGCCTCGGGGACCGTGCGCACGGGCTGCAGCCCTTGCGCGACGAGCTCGACGCGGGCGTGCGGGTGGTGCTGAGCAGCGACTCCGATGTGGCCTCCTACCGCCCGCTCGACCAGATCGCGTCGGCGCTCGAGCGGCGGACCCGCGACGGCGCGCGCGATCGGCTCGGACCAGGCGCTCACGCTCGAGGAGGCGCTGTTCGCCTACACGATCGACGCCGCCTTCGCGCTGCGGCTCGAGGACCGGCTGGGCTCGCTGGAGCCCGGGAAGCGCGCCGACATCGTGGTGATCGAGGGCGACCTGGAAACCACGCCCGCAGCGGACCTGCCCGCGACGAGGATCTGGAAGACGTTCCTCGACGGACGCGAGGCGCACGACGCCGGCACCGTTGCGTCCGCTTAGACTCCGGCCAACTCGAGGACCCAAGGGGGAGGAACCGATGGCGCTGCCGGAGCACACGACGCTGAACTGGGGACCCTGGTACCGGAGGTCGCCGTTCTTCGAGGCCACCCTTCGGGCCGGCTGCTCCGCCTACGACATCTACCAGCACATGTACCACCCCAACACGTACGGCGACCCCGTCGAGGAGTACTGGGCGCTCGTGAACGACGTGACCCTGTGGGACGTGAGCGTCGAGCGCATCGTCGAGATCACCGGTCCCGACGCGAGCGCGTTCACGAACCTCCTGACCTGCCGCGACCTCACGAGATGCGCCGTCAAGCAGGGCAAGTACATGCTCGTCACCGCCCCCGACGGCGGCATCGTGAACGACCCGGTGCTGCTGCGCGTCGAGGAGAACCGCTGGTGGCTGGCGCTCGCGGACTCCGACGCGGGCCTCTACGCGATGGGCGTGGCGGTGAACTCCGGGATGGACGTGCAGGTGGGTCACCCCGACGTCTACCCGGTCCAGATCCAGGGCCCCAAGGCGAAGGACACGATGCGGGATCTCTTCGGCGACTGGATCCTCGACATGAAGTACTACTGGTGCGACGACGCCGACCTCGACGGGATCCCCGTCGTGATCAGCCGCACCGGCTGGACCGCCGTGGTCGGCTACGAGATCTACCTGCGCGATCCGCGCCGCGGCGACGACCTGTGGGAGCGGATCCTCGACGCCGGGAAGCCCTACGGCATCCGGGTCACGCCCTCTTCCGACATCCGGCGCATCGAGGCGGGCATCTTCGACTGGGGCTCGGACATCGGCCTGGCGGACAACCCCTTCGAGGTGACGGGCCTGGAGCGGCTGGTGGAGGAGCAGGACGCCGATTACGTGGGCAAGGAGGCGCTCGAGCGCATCCGACGTGAGGGTGTCTCCCGCAAGCTCGTGGGGATCGAGATCGAGGGCGAGCCCGTCGGCCAACCCACGCAGCATTGGCCCGTCTCGCAGGGAGGCGAGGCGGTCGGGCACGTCACCGATGCCTGCTGGTCGCCGCGGCTCGAGAAGAACATCGGCTACGTCTGGGTGCCCATAGGGCTCGCGACGCCGGGCACACGCCTCGAGATCGCGGCGGACGACGGTGCGCGCACGGGCACCACCGCCGCGCTGCCCTTCATCGATCCCCAGAAGAAGGTCCCCGCCGCTTAGGGGCACGCCTGAACGGGCTCCGACGGCCTGGAGCACGTGCGCCGTCGCGGCCGCAGATGCGTGGGTAAGGTGGTGGCGGCCGCGGCACACTCCTTCTCGCACACCGCTGGGCCCTCACGTGACGATGCCTGCGATCACGGAAGATCGGAACGAACGCCACGGTGCGCGCACCGTCGCTCGCCAGATCCTGCGCGCGCTCGTCGTCGTCGCGACGCTCATCGTCGTGGCGGCGGCGTCGATCGCGTTCGCACTTCGGTTGACGCCGGAACGGTCCGTCTCGGTGCTCGGACAGACCGTTGCCGTGGGAACCGCGCCGCCTACCCTCAGCACGGAAGGCCCGGGTGAAGTCGTCCTGTTCGGACAATCCTTGCCGACGCAGGTGCACTTCATCGGCCCGGTCAGGCCGCGTCTGGTCCTCACGGACATCAGCATCAACGAACAGTTGGCCGGTCTCGCGCCCGGGTCGCCGACGGCGAACGCCGGATTCGGTGACGCCCTCGTGCGCGGCTGGTGGCAGTACTTCGCGTTGGAGGTCGTGTTCGTCGCGTTCGGTGCCCTCCTGCTCCTCGGAGCGATCGCGGGATGGCGCAGGTACGGGTGGAAGCGAACCCTCGTGACCCTGATCGGTGGCCTGCTGTTCGTCCAGGCCGTGAACCTGAGCGCGATCATGGTGACGGCGTACACGGCGCCGGGGATCCTCCGTGAGGTGCACAACCTGAGTCAATTGGTCGGCCGCGAAGAGCGGCGGCCCCTGCCGACCGCCGCCGGGCCGACGCTTCCCCAGTTCGAGGCGGTCGTCCTGGGGGACTCAACGGCCGCCGGGCTCGGTGGCCCACCCCTGCCGAACCCCACCCCGGCGGACCAAGCGTGCCAGCGCAGCGCCTTCGCCTTCGCGGTGACCCTCGCTCGCGTGAACGGCTGGGAGGTCGACAACCTGGGGTGCAGTGGCGCGACGATCGCGGGAGGGGTCCTCGGGGCGCAGTACGCGGGGGATCGCCGGATCCCCGCACAGCTGTCCGTCGCCAAGCGGGCGACCGCGGTGAAGGCGGTCATCGTCAGCGTCGGTGCCAACGACATGCATTGGAGCGTCCTCGTCCACCTCTGTGCTGCATCCGACACGTGCGACAACCGTGCGCTCACGGCGTACTTCCAACGCGCGCTCGCCGGCTTCACGCAGGACTACTACACGTTGCTCCGTCAACTCACCGCGATGCCCGGAGCGCCGCTCGTCGTGATCAACCAGTACTACGCGCCGTTCGTTCGTGCGCCTGCGTGTCTCGCGTCGTCGGGTCTGACCAGCGCGAAGATCGACGTGCTGCTCGACCGCTTGAGCATCCTCAACGAGGTCCTCGCGAAGGGAGCGGAGACCTTCGGATTCCAGACGGTCAGGCCGGACTTCGGCGGGCATGAGCTGTGCACCGACCAGTCCTACGTCCAGGGGCTCGAGGAACCTGCGCCTCTGCACCCCAACGCGCGGGGACAACTCGTGATCGCGCTCGCCGATGAGCGAGCCCTGCTCGGCGCCGCCTGATGGCCCTCGCGGCTGGGCCGTGATGACGATCGGTGCCGGGCACGGCTTCGCGCAGCGGGGCCTACGGCCTCAGGCGGCCCGCCCGGTGATCGAGCGCCTGAGCAGCACCGTGGCGAGCGCCAGCAGCCCGAACGCGTAGGCCGCGAGGACCCACAGATCCGTGGCGACCTCCGGGGGTCGCGCCCCGGCCGTGATCGAGGCGTTGAGCGCCTCGATCGCCCAGGCGTGGGGGAAGAGATGCGCGATCCTGAGCATCACCGGCGGGAAGATCTCGAGCGGCACCATGCAACCGCCCAACGCCGCGAGCACCAGCCCCAGGAACACGCCCATCGCGCCGGCCTGCGAGGCGTTCTGCAAGACGGAGCCCATCACCATCGCCGCCCCCGTCGCCGCCAGCGCGAAGAGCAGCACGACCAGCGTGGTCGTCAGCCGGTTCCCCCAATCGACCTGGAACAGCACGACCGTGCCCAGGACGATCAGCAACCCCTGGATCAGCGCGATCGCGTAGCGGCCCAACATCTCGCCCACCAGGATCGTGCGCACCGAGGTGGGCGAGGCGAGCATCCGCCGCGTCACGCCGAGGCGCCGCGTCTCGATCAGCATGGCGGAGGCAGACAGCGACGTCAGGAAGATGAAGAGGATCAGCTCCTGTGCCGCGCCCGTCGCGAACGTGCCCACCGCGGCGTCGCCCCCGGCGATCCGCGACGCCACGTCCACGGTGGGCAGGATCGCCGCGACCGCCTTCGCTCGGGCGAGTCCCCCATCGAAGGTCGGCGCCACGCCTTCGTCCACGGCGAAGCGCGCCGCACGGACCTCGACGTTCTGGGCGTCCACCACGGACGTGGCCGTCAGCTGCAGCCCCTGATCCGCGGTCGGTCGCGCGATGAAGTCGATCGGGACCGTTTCACCCGCGCGGATGCGCTCGTCGTAGCCGGGCGGGATCACCAGCCCACCCTCCACCTCGCCGCGCTCGATCGCGGTGCGCATCGCGTCCGCATCGGCGTAGACCCGGACGTCGATGCCCTCGGTCGCCGCCAGACGCGTCGCGGAGCTCCCGACCCAGCTCCCCGGACCGCGCGTCCACCACCCCGAGCTGAGGAGTGAACCCGGATCCGAAGGCCGCGCCGATCGCCAGGATGATCAGGAACGGGAAGACGAAGACGAAGAAGGCCGCGGTCTTGTCCTTCACCAGCCGCCGGAGGTTCGTCCCCGCGATCGCGAGCGCTTTGCGGAGGTTCATCGGGCCACCATCCGCGTCGAGCGCGCCCATGCGAGGCCGCCGGTGACGAACGCGATCGTGAACACGCCGATGAGCGCACCGGCCGCGTCCCGCACGGATGCGCCGTAGGCGAGCTTCTGGAAGCCCTCCATCAGCCACCCCTGCGGCGAGAGGAACCGGACCGTGCCGAGCAGGCCGGCCTGCGAGATCGGGAAGAACGTGCCGCCCAACAGCCCTCCGACCACGGCGACGATCGAGACCATCGCGCTGGCCTGGGCGGTCGTCTTCGCATACGCCGCCACCAACGCCGTGACGCCGACCGCGGCCAGCACACCGCCGAGGATCAGCAGCGCGACGCCCACGGGATCGCCCCACTCCGCCTGCAGGAGCCAGGTCGTGGCCAGGACCAAGAGCACCGTGCTGACCAGCCCGACCACCAGGCTCGCGAGGGCCTTGCCGCCGATCACGGACGCCGGTCGGATCGGCGCCACCAACAGGCGCGAGAGCGTCCCGTCCTCGCGCTCCTCCAGCAAGCCGCGCACGCCGAACTCGACCGCGAAGAAGAGGAAGAACACCGCCATCCCGATCGCGAAGAAGGTCGACTGGGACGCGACCTGATCGGCGGCGTGCACCGTGCGGATCCTGGCCGCCGCCGGCACGGCCTGTGCACGGGTCGCCAGGTCGGGATCGGGCGCGGCCGCGCCACCTCCGTGCGTCACCGTCGCCACCGAGAGCCCGACCGCATCGAGCTGCGAGGCGAACGAGCGCGCCAGCGAGACCATCACGAGCGATCCGATGCTCGAATCGGGCGAGCCGATCACGCTGGATCGTCGCACCGTCACCGGCGCGCACGGCGTCGGAGAACCCTTCGGGGAACACGGCGACGGCATCGAGGTCGCCGGCCTCCGCCTGCTGCTCGGCCCGTGGCAGCGAGTCGACCTCCTTCAGGGTGACGAAGTCGAGGCTCTTCAGGAGCCCGGTGAAGTTCGTCGGGAGATCGCCTCCGGCATCCTGGTTCACGACGCCGTACGTCACGTCGAGGCCCTGCGTCTCGACGCCGCCGAGCGTCAGGCTGAAGATCCATGCGAGCCCGAACGGCAGGACCAGAGCGACGAGGATCGCGGTCCGGTCGCGTAGCCGCCGCCGCAGGTCCTTCGTCGCGATCGTCCAGGCATCGCGCATCGCCCTAGCCCTCGTCGCGAAGCGCCTTGCCCGTGAGATGCAGGAAGACCGCCTCGAGGTTCGGCTCCTGGACCTCCATCGACGTGATGCCGGTGCCCGTCGCGTCGATCGCGCGCACGATCTCGGCGAGCGAGGAGCGGACGTCGCGCGCCATCACATCGATCCCGCCCGTCGCGCGGGATGGCTTCGGCGACGCCGGGTATGCGCGCCGTCGCGGCGCAGGCGGCCTGGAGATCGCCGCGCGCGTCGATCCGCAGGCGGTCGAGCTCGCCCACCAGCCCGATCAGCTCGCGGCGCGTGCCCTCCGCCTTCAACGTCCCCTCGTCGAGGATCCCGACGCGATCGCAGAGCCGCTCGGCCTCCTCCATGTAGTGGGTGGTGTAGAGCACCGCCATGCCCTCCGACGCGAGCGCCTCGACCGAGTCCAGGATCGCGTTCCGGCTCTGCGGATCCACGCCCACCGTCGGCTCGTCCAGGACCAACAGGGCGGGATCGTTCAGCAGGCCGAGACCGATGTTCAGACGGCGCTTCATGCCGCCCGAATAGCCCGTCGGTGCGCTCGTCGGCCCGGTCGGCGAGCCCGATCGTCTCCAGGACACGATCCATGCGCCGATCCAGCTCCTTGCCGGAAAGGTCGTACAGCTTGCCGAAGAACCGCAGGTTCTCTTTCGCGGTCAGGTCCGGGTAGAGCGCGATCTCCTGGGGCACGAAGCCGATCGCGGCCTTCACCTCGACGGTGCCGGTGTCGAGCGGCCGCCCCTGCAGGGTGACCTGGCCAGCGTCGCGCGACAGCAGCCCGCACACCATGGAGATCGTGGTCGTCTTCCCGGCGCCGTTGGGCCCCAACAGCCCGTAGGTCTCGCCCTCGCCGATCGTGAAGCCGACACCGTCCACGGCGAGCCGCTCACCGTAGCTCTTGCGAAGGTCTTCACAGGCGAGCACCGCTTCCATGTCCGCCTAACGCTAGCCCAACGCTCCTCGTCGTGGACCCGCGGCCGAACGGGACGACGCCGCTCGTGGTCAACTACGCGCCATGCCAGCCTGGAACGGCACGGTCGTCCTCACGACGCCGCGCTTGCTGCTGCGCACGTTCCGCCGTGACGACCTCCCGCACTACGCGGCGCTCAACGCCGATCCCGAGGTGGTGCGGTACCTGGGAGGCGAGCCGCTCTCGCGCCAGCACTCCGACGAGATCGCCGAGTGGGCGAACGAGGTCCACGAAGCAGAGGGGATCGGCTTGCTCGCCGTCGAGCGCCGTGCGGACGGCACGTTCCTCGGCATGTGCGGCCTGCATCACCAGGAGTCCTATCCCGACGACGTCGAGGTGGGATGGCGCCTCGCCTACGAGCACTGGGGTCAGGGGTACGCGACGGAAGCCGCCACGGCATGGCTCGATCACGCCTTCGGCCCCCTCGGTCGGCCGCGGGTGATCTCGATCACCGACCCGCCGAACGTGCGCAGCCTGGCGGTGATGCGCCGGCTGGGCATGACCTTCGACCACGCGGCCCAGATCACGGACGAGGGCATCGCCTTCGACGCGGTCATCTACAGCATCACGGCGGACGAATGGCACGCGCGCAGCACCGCCACGGAGCGATGACCGCCGACCTCATCCGGTGAGCGGACCTATCATCGCGGGCACGATGGGCCAGCCGAACGAGCCGCATCCGCACGTCGACGTCGGGGCCGGGCGCCTCGAGGCCTTCAGCGACGCGGTGATGGCCGTGATCATCACGATCCTGGCGCTCGAGCTGAATCCACCGCTGCACCCCACGCTCGCGTCCCTGCGCGATGCATTGCCCAACCTGTTCATCTACCTGCTCGCGTTCGTGTTCATCGCGATCTACTGGAACAACCATCACCATCTGCTGCGCGCCACGACCCGCATCAGCGGTGCCGTGATGTGGGCCAACATGTTCTTGCTCTTCTGGCTTTCGCTGATCCCCGTCCTCACCGAGTGGATCAAGGAGGACCCCATGGAGCAGGTCCCGGTCGCGGCCTTCGGCGTGGTCGCGCTCTGCGCTGCGCTCGCCTACAGCCTGCTCGTGCGCGCGATCGTGCGCGCCAACGGTCGTGAGTCCCTGGTTGGGATGGCGATCAACTCCGACCTGAAGGGAAACATCTCTCTCGTGATGTACGCGGCGGGCGTCGGACTCGCGTTCGTCAGCATCTGGCTCGCGTACGCGCTCTACGTCGCGGTGGCGGTGATGTGGCTCGTGCCCGACCGCCGCTTCATCCGTGCCCATCCCCCACACGAGGATCACGATCCGACGGCCTCCGCCTAGACTCGCGACCCATGGAGACGTGCGCGACCTGCGGAGCCACGAACGTCGACGGCGCCCGGTTCTGCGCGTCCTGCGGCGCTTCGCTCACGGCGACCTGCGCTTCGTGCGGCGTCCAGCTCCCCGACGACGCCCGGTTCTGCCCCGCTGCGGTGCGCCGGTGGCGGCGCCCGAGCCGGCTCCCCGGGGACAGGAGCGTCGCGTCCTCACGCTCCTGTTCGCCGACCTCAGCGGCTCCACGGCCCTGGGCGAGCGGCTCGATCCCGAGCAGCTCCGCCAGGTCCTCGATCGCTACTTCGCGGCCATGCGCGAGGAGATCGAGGCCGAGGGCGGCACCGTGGAGAAGTTCATCGGCGACGCCGTGGTCGCGGGGTTCGGGACGCCCGTCGCCCATGAGGACGACGCGGCGCGCGCCCTCCGCGCCGCCCTGCGGATGCGCGCCCGCTTGCCGGCGCGTGAACGCGGAGCTCGAGCCCCTGCACGGCGTGACGCTCGAGATCCGGATCGGCGTGAACACCGGCGAGGTCCTCGCCACGCTCGACCCCTCCCCCGGGGAGCCCATGTTCACCGGCGACGCGGTCAACACCGCCGCGCGCTTCGAGCAGCACGCGCGCCCCGGCCAGATCCTCGCATCGGAGCGCACGGTCCGCGCCGCACGCGGCTTCGCGACCACCGACGCCGGGGTGCTCGAGATGAAGGGCAAGGCCGCCCCCGTGAAGGCCTTCGCGGTGCTGCACGAGGATGTGTCCACCCCGCCGAGAGGGGTGCCGGGCCTTTCGGCCGCGATGGTGGGGCGCGACGCCGAGCTCGAGCTGCTCGCATCGATGGTCGCGCGCGTGGCGATCGAACGCCGGCCCCACCTCGTGACGATCTACGGTGAGCCGGGAGTGGGCAAGAGCCGGCTGACGCAGGAGTTCCTGGCCTCGGCGACCGAGGGCAGGGTCGTGCGCGGCCGGTGCCTGCCGTACGGCGACGGCGTCACCTACTGGCCGCTCGCGGAGATCCTCAAAGGGGTCGCGGGCGTGCTCGACAGCGATCCGCCACAGGTCGCGCTGGACCGGGTGAGCACGCTCGGACGCACGTTGCTCGGAGAGGACGCGGCCGCGAGGCGCGCCGCCGCTGCCCTCGCGTTCACGATGGGACTCGATGATCCCGCGATCGGGTTCGCGGAGACGGACCCGAAGCAAGCCAACGAGGAGATCGGGCAAGCGTGGCGCGCGTTCTTCGGCGCCCTCGCCCGCGAGGCGCCGGTCCTCGCGTTGGTCGAAGACATCCACTGGGCGGACCCGGCACTCCTGGACCTCCTGGAACGACTGGCCGAGGAGATCGAAGGCCCCGTCCTGTTCCTGTGTCCCGCTCGGCCGGAACTGTTGGGTGCGCGACCCACGTGGGGCGGTGGCAAACGCAACTACAGCGCGCTCTCACTCGATCCCCTCACCGCCGAGGAGTCCGAGGACCTGATGCGCGCGCTGCTGGACATCGACGACCTCCCGACGAGCGTGCACGCACAGATCCTGGAGCGCGCGGGCGGCAACCCGTTCTTCCTGGAGGAGATCGTGCGCCAGCTGGTGGACGGGGGCCACGTGGTGCGGCAAGGGGAGCGGTGGCGCGCGACGGGTGAGGTGGAGGACGGTCGAGATCCCGGACACCGTCCAAGCTGTGCTGGCGGCGCGTATCGATCTGCTGGAGCCGGCACCCCGGGGCGCGCTGCAGGCGGCTGCGGTCGTGGGGCGCGTCTTCTGGCCCGGGGCGGTGCGCCGCCTCGTGCGCGACGATCGGCTCGACGAGTCATTCGCACCGCTGCAGTCGCGCGACCTGATCCGGGCGCGACCCGCGTCCACCCTCGCAGGCGAAACCGAGTACATCTTCAAGCACGTGCTCACGCGCGATGTCGCGTACGAGACCCTCCCGCGCGCAGAACGAGCCGTCGCGCATGCGGCTGTCGCGGCGTGGATCGAGGAGTCGGTGGGCGATCGCTCGGGTGAGTTCCTCGAGCTCCTGGCCCACCACTACGTCGAGGCATACCGCGCGGGCCGCGAGAGCGCGACCGTGAACGTCGACCTGCCCGGCCTGCGCTCCCGGGCCTTCGACCTGAGTGTCCGAGCTTCCGTCGCGGCCCGAGCGCGCCTGGCCCTGCACCGCGCCCAGCGGTACGCGCTGCAGGCGCTCGACCTGGCGGAGGACGCCGCTGAGCGATCCGTCGGATCGGAGGTCCTGGCGGAGAGCTACTTCGAGGGGTACCGGGGGACCGACGCGTGGGAGGCCTACGTCCGCGCGATCGATGAGGCGCTCGAGGCTCCCGCACCGGACGGAGTCCGGATCGCGCGGCTGTGTGCCCGGGCGATCGCGGTGCCGACCCGGTGGCCGGGCTCGATGGTGCGAGCCCCCGGCGAAGCGGAGGTGAGCCGCTTGATGGAGATCGGGATGGCGCACCTGCCACCGGGCGACAGCGTGGAGCGGATCTAGCTCCTGTCGAGCCGATCGTCGTGGCCCTTCGCGTTCCCCTGGCTGTCGTTCACAGACGAAGAACGCTACGCGTTCGCCGCGTCGGGCATCGAGGCCGCGGAATCGGCGCTGCGGCTCGACCTCCCCGATATTGCCTCCGCCGCCTTCGACAACGCTGCAGGCGCCGCGCTCGTCGCGGGCCGGCTACGACGAGAGCACGGCGATCGAGCGGCGGCGGCTCGCGCTCGTCGACCGGCTCCGCGATCCGCTCGAGATCGGGGACACCTACGCCATGCTGGCCTGGTGCACGGTGAGCTCGGGGTCGCTACGCGGAGGGAGCCGGGTATCGCGGAGGAAGGGCTGCGCACCACCAGGGGCATCTCCGCGACGACGCCGGTCCATCTGCTCTCGTGGCTCGTTTACGCGCGCTCCGCCCTCGGTGCGTGGGACGAGGCGCTCGATGAGGTTCCGCGAGCTGACCGACCTCCTGGAGGATCAGACGCGACGATCCCGCCGTACTTCGCGACGGGTGCGTACGGCGTGGCCGGCATGATCCACCACCTCCGGGGGGAGGCGGCGGAGGCCGACCGGCTCCTCGGGAGCCTCGAACGCGCCTCGGCGAGCGGGGGGGGACGCGGCGCCATCCGTCCATGGACCTCGGGGATGCTCGTCATGGTGGCGCGCGGCGACCTCGAGGGCGTGCGGGCCCGACTCGACGACCGGATACCGGGGTGGTCCGTCCACGGTGAAGCCCTCTTCGAGGCGGCGGGGGCCTGGGCCGCGGCCGCCGAAGCGTGGGATCGCGCCCCGCACCTCATCGACGAGATGCGAACGTTCGCGCTCGGAGGATGCCGCCCGGCCGCGTGGCACGCCGATCTGCTCGAGGGTCGGTGGATGGCCGCTATCGGGCGGCCCACCGACGCGGTGGCGGCCTTCGACCGTGCGCGGGCCGCGTTCACGCAGGCGGGCGTCGTGCGCGAGGCAGCGGTCTGCGACCTGGAGGTGGCTCGGGTCTTCGGCCTGGGCGCCCTCGATCCGGAACGTCGGCGGCGGCTCGACGAGGCCACCGCTCTCTTCGAACGGCTCCGGTCGGTGCGCGACCTGGACCGCATCCGAGCGCTGTAGTGCGCACGATGCTCTCCTCGCCGGTCGTTCGACACCCGAACCGTCCTGGCGTGGTTGCATAGCCACCGATGGAACGGGTCGACGTCGCGGTGGTCGGTGGAGGTCAGGCAGGGCTCGCCACGAGCCACGAGCTGAGCGCCCGGGGCGTCGAGCACGTGGTGCTCGAGCGCGGACGGGTCGGCCAGACCTGGCGCGCCCGCTGGGACAGCTTCTGCCTGGTCACCCCCAACTGGGGGATCCAGCTCCCCGGCCACCCCTACGACGGACCCGATCCGGACGGCTACCTCCCGCGCGACGAGATCGTGGCCTACCTCGAGTCCTACGCGTCCGCCGCCCGGGTGCCGCTGCGCGAAGGAACCGCCGTCACGGCCGTGCGTCGCGACGAGGACGGCTTCGTGTTGGACACCTCGAGCGGGACGGTGCGAGCCCGTCGCCTCGTCGTCGCGAGCGGCGCCTATCAGCGCCCGCTCCGTCCCGGCGGCGCCGACACCCTGCCGCCGGACCTCGCGACGCTCGACGTCGACGGCTTCACGAACGAAGGATCGCTCCCGCCCGGTCGCGTCCTGATCGTGGGCAGCGGGCAATCGGGGTGTCAGATCGCGGAGGAGCTCCACGAGGCGGGACGCGACGTGGCGCTCGCGTGCGGACGCGCCCCGTGGGCCCAGCGGCGCGTCGGGGGCCGCGACATCTTCTGGTGGGTGGTCGAGACCGGCTACATGGCGCAGACGTTGAGCGCGCTGCCGGATACGGCCCGCCTGGCCGGCAACATCCTGGCCACCGGCCACGGCGGCGGGCACGACCTGCACCTGCGGACGCTGCAGGCGATGGGCGTGCGCCTGGTGGGGCGCTTCCTGGGCGCCGAGGGCGGGTCGGCGCGCTTCGCGCAGGACCTCGGGGAGACGATCGCCTGGGGCGACGCCCGCCACCGGGACCTCATGGACATGATCCGCGCGACCGCCGAGCGGGAGGGCCTCGCGGCACCCGAGGACCCAGAGCCCGGCCCGTTCGACGACCGCTCGCCGGAGCGCCTCGATCTCGCCGACTTCGGCGCCGTCATCTTCACGGGCGGCTTCCGGCCCGACTACCGCTCGTGGCTGCCCTGGCCGGAGGCCTTCGACGATGAGGGCTTCCCCGCGCAGGTGGACGGAGCGAGCACCGTCGTCCCGGGGTTGTGGTTCATGGGTGTGCACTTCATGCGCACGCGTAAGTCCTCGCTGCTGCTCGGTGTGGGCGAGGACGCGGCCGTAGTGGCCGGAGCGATCGCCGCCTCAGGCTGAGCGACGCGCCGAGGTGCCCGTCACGGCGAACTCGGAGGATCGGTAGGCGTGGGCGGGTCCGTGGTGGGTGGATCGGTCGTGGGCGGATCCGTGGTGGGGGGATCCGTCGTCGGCGGAGTCGTGGTCGGCGGAGTCGTGGTCGGCGGCGGCGTGTGGGTCGTCGGCGGTGGCGTGTGCGAGACCGGGGGCGCGGGAGAGGTCACCGTCGGCGGCACGGAGTGGCCGGAGCCGGGATGGCCCTGCTGGGCTCCCCCGGCCGTGGGGTCGGTCGGTGCGGGCGGGAGGTCGATCCCGGACTTGGAGACCGCCGTGACCGCGTTCTGGAGGAGCTTCGCGAACTCGGGCGTGAGTCCGGTGGCCGACGAGCCGTCCGACGAGGCCGAGTCGGGAGGCCACGGGACCGCCTGCGGAGCCGCACCGGGCGAGGCCACGCCGAGGGCTGCGGCCGTCTGCCCCGGCTTGTTCGCGAGCAGCAGCGCGACGACGACCAGCGCCGCCATCCCCACGCCGATGCCGGTCACGGCCTGGAACACCTCACGCGTGCGCCGACTGCGCCCACGCGTGAGCACCCCGGCGAGGTGCACGGCGATGTACAACGCGACCGTGACGGCCAGGGCGAACTCGATGGCTGGTGTGTAGTCGCTCAAGTGGGGGTCTGGGCCATTCGGTCTAGGGCTTTCGGAGGATGCTACCCCATGATGCCTGAGGTTGGGCACTCGCGTCACGCGTCGATGGGGCCGAGACCCCAGCCAACCCCATCTCGCGCAGGTCATCCCCCACAGATGACCTCCCGAAGTTGTCGAACTTTTCCCGCCCGCCTCCGGCCGACGGGCGCCCGTCTTCACATGATGTTGATCGCCCGCGCTATGACGAGGATCGCCGTGACCAGGGAAATGACGGACTCGGCCATCATGGCCATCTTTGGCCAGGTCCGGACAGGCAGGGTGTCCGTGGGGCTGAACGCGGTGGCGTTCGTGAACGAGAGGTAGAGGTAATCGGGGTAACGCGGGATCCAGCCGTCGGACGCGAGCTCCGGCATCGCATCCTCGGGGAAGCCGAAGCTCGCGGCGACACCGGAGCCCGCCGCCCGCTCGGCCGGGCCCCCGCGATCGAGCTCCCAGAACCAGAGGCTGAACACGATCACGTTCGTCACCCAGAGAGCTGCGCCGCGGCCGAGCAGGTCGGTGGCGTTCACCCCCTGCACGTTCGCGAGGATGTCGTGGAGCAGGGCCACGAGGCCCGCGCACGTACCAACGGTCATGATCGCGATCAACGCCAGCGTGAGACGGCGTCCCGCGACGGTGCGGCGGTCGATCCGCCCGGGGTCCTGGATCATGACGACCGCGAGCAGCACCACCTCGAGGATCGGGAAGACCCACCATCCCCGCACGCGTCCGCCGTGCGGAGTGCCCACTGTCAGCACGACGGCGAGGAGCACCGCCGCGGCCATCGGCCAACGCCGTTCGGCATGCACGGGCTAGGGCCGCGCCTGGTCGTCGGTTCCGTCGTCCTTCTTCTCGCCCGGGGATCCCCCGGAGCGGATGGCCTGGCTCGCCTCGTTCACCGTCGCCGTGATCGCGTCGCCGATCGCACCGACCGCCGCGCCCAAGTCCTTGTTGGCCTGATCGTCGGTGAGGGTCTTGCCCACCGCCGTGAACCCGCGCCCCAGCTCGTCGATGAGCTCCTTCGCGGCGCGCTGCAGTTCCCGCTCGGACTCCTTCGCGGCCTCGGCATCGGTCGAGCCGGCCTCCTTGTAGCGATCCGCGACCCTGCGTCCCCAGGAGGCGAACTTCTCGCCCACCTCGCCCCACGCGTCCTTCGCGCTGTCCGTCATCACCCACCTCCCTCGTCGATGCCACTGTAGCGATGCCGGCCCGGCCGGCGCGCGGCGCTCAGGGCTCCCGCTCGGTGCGCAGATGCCGATCGAACCAGGCCTGGGTCCGCCGGATCGCGTCGAGCGCGTGCGCACGCTCCAGCGGCACGTGACCCTCGCGCGGGTACACGACGAGCTCGACCTCGCAGCCCGAGGCTGCGAGAGCGCCGAACAACTCCTCGGCCTGGCTCACCGGCGTGCATCGGTCCTCGGCGCCCTGGACGATCAAGGTCGGCGTGGTGGCGCGATGGGCGTGCGTGGTGGGCGAGCGATCGAGGTACTGGCTCGTGGGGTCGTTCCAGGCTCCGTCCAGGATCGCCTGGTCGTACCACCACACCTCCGACGTGAGGTGGAACGACACGTAGTCCGCCACGACGGACATGGCGACGGCCGCCGCGAAGCGATCCGTCTGCCCCACGGCCCACCCCGCGAGGTAGCCCCCGTACGACAGGCCCGCGATCCCGAGGCGCGCCGGGTCCGCGACGCCGTCGGCGATGCAGCGGTCGACCCCGGCCATGATGTCGCGGAAGTCCACGCCGCCTCCGTCGCCGATCACCGCCTGCGCGAAGGCATGGCCGCGGCCGATGCTGCCCCTCGGGTTCGGCAGGAGGCAGGCGTAGCCCGCCGAGGCGAGCAGCACCGCGTTCGGCTCGGAGTCGGAGAAGTACGCCCCCCAGTTCCAGGTGGGACCGCCGTGCGCGCAGACGATCATCGGGAGCGGCCCCTCGGCGCCGTGAGGGGTCATGAGTAGACCCTCGATCTCGACGCCGCCCTCACCCGGCCACCGGATCGTGCGGACGTCCGGGAAGCGGAGACCCTCGACGATCTGAGCGTTGAACGACGAGCGGCGCAACCAGGCTCCGGCCGCGTGGTCGAAGCGCGCGAGCTCGGGCGGGAGGCCGTGGGCCTGGTGCGTGGTCCACACGTCGGCGGCGTCGTCGACGATCGCGCACGCCGGCGTCGTGATGGCGTCGCCGATGAACGCGTCGTCGCGCCACCGCTCCCGTTGACGCCCGTCCAACCAGACCCGGCCGCAGGCGTTCCCCGTCCCGTCCGTGCGGGCGTACCAGAGCGAGTCGGCGTCACACCATGAGGCGAGCCCGACGGTCTGGAGGTCGGGCCAGGGGTCGGTCGTCGCGCCCGTCGCGAGGTCGATGACCATGATGCTGCCGGCGAGGAGGCCATGGTCACTGGCGTACCCCTCCACCACGGCGGCGCGCGTGCCGTCGAGCGAGAGCGCGAGGCCCTCCATCTGCCAGACCGGCTCATAGAGCGTGCGGGCGCTGCGCGCCTCCAGGTCGAGTCGGGCCACGACCGCCTGGTACCAACCCGAGCCGGAATGGTCGCGTGAGACGATCGCGACGACCGTCCCGTCGCCGTCCCAGTCGGCCTCCCAGACGCTCAGCTCCGCCGGGCCCACCTCGTCCACGGCGCCCGACGCGAGGTCGATCAGGAACAGGCGCCGATGCGCATCACCCGGGCGGCGCACGATCGGGTCGGATGGGGAGGCGGCCCCGTTGACGGCGCGCGCGCTCCAGTCCAGGCCGTAGGAACCGGGGTCCGCCGCGAGCACCAGCAGCCGGGCTCCGTCGCTCGACCATGCCACGCTCTCCGCCGAGCCCACGAGCGTGGCCGCGAGCGCGAGCTCCTCGCCCGTGGCGGACATCGTGTACGGGAGCTGGTGCCCCGGCGTGATCCGATCCGACAGGAACGCGAGTCGCGTCCCGTCGGGTGACCACGCAGGGGTGCGGTCGCTCCAGGCACCATCGGTCAGCCGGGCAGGCTCGGCGCCGTCGCGGACGGGCATCACGAACAGGTCGCTCGGCTGGAACGATCCTTCGTCGGCCACCGTGGCGTGCAGCGCGAACGCGAGCCGTTCCCCGTCGGGCGAGAGCGCGAGCTCAGCGGGCGTGCGGATGCTCAGCAGGAGTTCGGCGGTGGGCAGCTCGAGACGGTCGGCGCGGGCATCCATGGCGCGTATCTTGCCTCGCCGCCTCCACACGGCGCGAGCCGCGACGGACGCGAGCAGATCGGGGTGTGAAGCGTCCGACCCGTGGGTAGACCTGCCCATGGCTCCGCCTCCCCCATGAGCGGATCCGTTGGAAGGGAGGAATCATGGAGAAGAGCTCAGGAGCGACCTTCGTAGGACTCGGGCTCGTGCTGTTGATCGTCGGCGCGATCATGCGATACGCGGTCACGGTCCACACGAGCGGCTTCAACATCCACACCGCCGGGGTGATCGCCCTGATCGCCGGCCTGGTGGCCGTGGTGATCGGGCTGGTGATGCTGATGTGGCCCTCGAGGCGTCGCAGCGTCACCAGCGAGCGGTACGTGAACACCCCGGGCGGGCAAGAGCACGTCCAGGAGCGCGACGACTTCGGCTCCCTCTAGGACGTACGTCGATCCGCAACGAGGAGAACAGGAAGGTGAGCGTCATGCTTGCAGCGATCGGTCTGGGCCTCATCGGCACCATCATCGTGGTGGTGCTGGTCGTCGCAGTCGTGCTCTGGCTCCTTCGCAGAGCCTGAGGAAGTCGGGCCGGATGTCGGGGAGCGAGACGCAGAGCGAGCGGCTCGATCGCAAGTTGATCGAGCTATTGAACGAACTCCGCGTCGCGCTCCCCGGCGTCCAGGTCCTGTTCGCCTTCCTCCTCACCCTGCCGTTCAGCAGCGGGTTCACGCGAACGACGGCGTTCCAACGCGACGTGTACGCGGCATCGCTCGTCTGCGCAGTGCTCGCCTCGATCTTCTTCATCGCCCCGTCGAGCTACCACCGGCACCGATTCCGACGGCTCGACCACGAGACCCTCGAGGACAAGCGGGAGATGGTGGCGACCCAGGACCGGTTGGCGGTGGGCGGCTTCTTCTTCCTCACGCTCGCGATGTTAGGCTCGACCTACGTGGTGTTCGACACGTTGTTCACCACGCGCACGACCGTGGTCGTCACCGCGTTCCTCGCGGCCGGCTTCGCATGGTTCTGGTACGCCCTTCCGCTCTCGCGACGGATACGCGTCAACGCGCGCCGGTCGAGTGATCCGTGAAGACACGGTGAGGACGCGGTGGGGCCCGCGAGGTAGACCCGAACGGGGCCGCGGATCGCCTCAGAAGGAGCCGGACACGCGACGATCGTCGTCGACCTCATCCACCCGGAGGTCGTTCGGTCGATCCGTGGCGTCCACGATCCGATCCTGGACCTCGCCGATCCTGGCGACGCCCTTGGAGCGCAGACGGCTCCAGCGATCGACGATCTGCGCGTAGCGGGCCCGGCCCGCCTTCGCACCGAGGACGTAGGCCCCGCCCGCCGCCACGATGAGGGTCACGCCCCTGCGGAGCCGATGCGAGCTCCCCCCGTTGGTCCGTGCCGACATACGCTCCAAGGCCTCGAGCAGGCGCTCGAGCTCGCCCCGCTCGCGGCGGGCCTCTTCCTGCAGAGCGCGGTTCTCGATGCGGAGGCGCTCCGCCTCCGCTCGGGAATCCGACACCTTGTCCTCCAACCGCTTGCGCTGCAGCATCTGACGTGCCTCGCTCGCGCGCTCGATGATCTCCATGACTTCCTCTTCCTTCCGTTTCCGGTGTTCGATAGGCGTGCTGGGTGGCCTCACGCCTCGATCGGCGGAGGCTGAGGGGGGGAAGGCTGGGGCTCGGGTTGCGGCGCCGGGGGTGGCTCCGGCGTCGGTGTCGGTGTCGGTGTCGGCACGTTCGGATCGACCGTCGCGTTTCGCATGACGTGCTCCTCGCTGCTCATCGACCGCCCAACGCCTTCAGCAGCTCGCGCTTCGACATCTTCGAGCGGCCCCGGATGTTCCGGTCCTTGGCCTCCGCGTACAGCTGATCGTAGGTCCGGCCGCCCGGGCCCCTGTGCGAGCGCAGACCGCCGCGCCTCGACGAGGAGATGTCATCCACGGACGTACGGCTCCTCTCCTTGGATTCGCCGGCGCGTGCGCGCTCCTTGTTCACCGTGCGCGCCGCGATCTCCTCGGCCGTGTCCTCAGACCGACCGCGCTCCTCCAACCCGGTCTTGATGTGCTCGTACTGGCGCTCCCGTTTCGCGCTCCAGGCCTTCTGGGGCATCGACCTCGCCTCCTCCGTCTCGATCGGATATGAGCGCTACCTACCCGTTCGAGGACGCCTGAAACGACGCGGAGGCGTTTGGGGCCATCGGTTGCGGGGTAGGCGAAACCTCATGATCCGGATGCCCGCGTCCCGAGGACCGCTCAGCGAGGCGGTCATCGGGCACCTGTTCGGCAGCGATATCCGAGGAGCCGCCTGGCCCGTCATCGAGATCCGCGATCCCCTGATCGACGAGGATCTGCAGCTGGCGTTGACGCTCGCGTACGAGCTGCACTACCAGGGCATCGAGCGCGTCGACCCCGACCATGAATGGGACCCATCCCTGCTCGGCTTCCGCCGAGAGCTGGAGCGGACCTTCGAGGGCGCGCTCCGGTGCAGCGTCGGGCGGGTGCAAGCGCCGGCGCGGCCCAGAGATCTGAGCCGACGCCTCGTGGCGCTCTCGGAGGCGGAGGCGAGACCCTCGCTCGGCCGTTATCTGGCGCGAGACGCGACGGCCGATCAGTTCCGGGAGTTCGTCATCCACAGGTCGATCTACACCCTGAAGGAGGCGGACCCTCACTCGTTCGCGATCCCGCGCATCGAGGGGGCGGCGAAGGCGGCGCTCATCGAGATCCAAGCCGACGAGTACGGGGGCGGGGATCCGCAACGGATGCACGCCACCCTCTTCGCGCAGACGATGGACGCGCTCGACCTGGTTCCTACATACGGGATATACCTCGACGCGGTGCCCGGCGTGACGCTCGCCACGGTCAACCTCATCAGCCTGTTCACCCTGCACCGACGGCTGCGGGGCGCGGCGATGGGACACCTCGCCTTGTTCGAGCTGACATCCGCCGTGCCGAACCGTCGCTACGGTAACGGCCTCCGCCGGCTGGGGTTCGGTCCGGAGGCGACCAACTACTACGACGAGCACGTGGAGGCCGATTCCGTCCACGACATGATCGCTGCTTATGACCTAGTGGGCGCCCTGATGCGAGGTGACCCCTCGATGGGCGAAGAGATCCTGTTCGGTGCCCTGGCACTCGCCAACGCGGAGGAACGGTTCGCCGCACACCTCCTGGGCGCGTGGGGAGACGGTCGGTCCTCGCTACGTGAGGCGACGCTCGTCGCCGCCGGCTAGGAGTCGGTCGTCGTGACGAACCGGTGGGTACCGTCGCAGAACGTGCGGAGCCGGCTCTTGTGGCACCGGCAGAGCGCCACCGTGGCGCGAGCGCACTCGACCCTGTTCCCGTCGCGTTCGAGCACTTCCTCCGCGCCGCTCACCAGCACCGGACCCCCGGGATAGGTGCGGAGCCGCATCGCCCCACGCCTCCCGATCACCAGCCGCTCCCCGACCCGGACGACCTCCATGCCGTCTAGGTGCCGGATAGTGACGGGCTCCTCGATGTTGAGGCGTTCTCCCATGACGGCGCTGTACCCACGGTCTGGGCGGCGAAACGCTCGATGACGTCGTATGGCCGCGCGCGCGAACTCGACAGATGGCTGAGGTCGGTGAGAAGCTTCGGAGCCTCGGATCGGCTCACCTCTGGCTCCGCACCAGCATGGGAGATCGATGACTTCCTCACCAGAACGGATCGATCGACTCGCCGTCCCTCCCCAGGCCGCCGTCATCGTTGCCGACGCCCAGGCCACCATCCTGGGGTGGAACGCGGGCGCACAACGCCTGCACGGCTGGCGGGCCGACGAGGTCCTCGGCCGCAACGCGATCGAGGTGCTCGTCGATCCCCCGGACCTCCCGCGGGCGCGAGACGCCCTGTCGCTCATCGTCGCCGGTCGGCCTTGGTCCGGCACGCTCTGGCTCCGGCACCACGATGACGACCCGTTCGAGGCCGACGTCGTCGCGCGACCGATCTTCTCCTCGGCAGACGAGGTGGCCGCGATCGTCGCGCTCGTTCGGCCCGCGTCCGAGGAGGGGGATGCGGGGCGGCACTTCGGCTTCGTCCCTTCGCTCCACGAGCACGAGCGCACACGGCTCGCGCTACATGCGAGCGGTCTGGGCACGTGGAGCTGGGACGAGACGACTGGTGAGGTCCGCTGGGACGAGACGATGGAGCGGATCTTCGGCTTCCCCTCGGGCACGTTCGACGGGACCTACGAGAGCTACCTCGGGGCCCTGCACCCGGGTGATCGCGAGGCGGTGATCGCGACGGTGAGGAACTCCCTCGCGACCCGGGGCGAGCACCGGGTGGAACACCGGGTGATCTGGCCGGACGGGACCGTCCACTGGGTGGAGGGGTGGGGGCGCGCGCTCCTCGACGGACGCGGCGAAGCGGTGGGACTCGTCGGCGTCTCGTTGGACATCACGGAGCGGAGACGTTCGGAGATGCGACTGCGCCAGCTACAGCGCGTGACGGCGGCGCTGGCCCGAGCACGCACGATCGCGGAAGTGGGCCGGGTGGCGGTGGAGGAGCTGCTCTCGGCGACGGACGCGCTCGTGTCCACGCTGACACTCCTCGAGGACGGGGGTCGGACGCTCCGCGTTGTCGCCACGTCGGTGCCGGAGGTCGACCTCCCCGAGGAGTGGCGCACGTTCGACGTCGAGAGCAGCCTCTCCGCCGCCGAGGCCGTGAGGACCGGCCGCCTCGTGACCCGGGACATCGCGGATGCGATGGGGCCGAGCGCGGTGCTCGCCCGGATGCGGGACGCGGGTGAAGCCACGCAGGTCATGGCGCTCCCGCTCCGTGCCGGAGAACGAACCCTCGGCGCGATCACGCTGGCGCTCGAAACCCTGGAGCCCGCGGACGAAGGCGTCCAGCATTTCTTGCTCACCCTGGCCACCCAGCTGGGCCAGGCGCTCGAGCGCGCCGTCCTGCACGAGGGCGAGATGGAGGCCTCGGCGCGGATCCGCCTCCTGGCCGATGCGAGCAGCCTCCTCGGCCGGTCGCTGGATTACCGTCAGACGATCGGACAGGTGGCGGTCGCGGCGGTGCCGGGGTTCGCGGACTGGTGCGGCGTTGATCTGCTCGACGAGCACGGCCAACTCCAGTCCCTGGCGATCGCGCACGCGGACCCCGACAAGGTGGAACTCGCCCGGCGGCTGCGCCTCGAGTACCCGCCGGACCCCGAGGCCGCCGGCGGGTCCCCGGCGGTGGCGAGGACGGGACGCAGCGAGCTGCTGGGCACCATCCCCAAGGCGCTCATCGAGGGGGCGGTCGCGAAGTACCCGGAGCTCGCCGAGCTGATCGAGGAGCTCCAGCTCACCTCCGCCATGACCGTACCCCTCATGGCGCGCGGGCAGATCCTCGGAACGATGTCGTTCGTCTGGGGAGAATCCGGACGCCACTACGACGAGACCGATCTCGCGTTCGCCGAGGAGCTGGCCGCGCGCGCCGCGATCGCGATCGACAACGCCCGCCTCTACGACGAACAACGCAACGTCGCGGCCACCCTCCAGGCCAGCCTGCGTCCCCCGCAACTGCCGTCCATCGAGGGCGTGGACCTGGCCGCCGAGTACCGCCCCGGTGGCATCCGCGGGGAGGTCGGGGGGGACTTCTACGACGTGTTCCCCCTGCGCGAGGGCAGCTGGCTCGCGGTCGTGGGTGACGTCTGCGGCAAGGGTGTGCCGGCGGCCGCCGTCATGGCCCTCGCCCGCTACACGATCCGCACGGCAGCCTTGACCCGTTCGCACCCCAACACCATCCTCGCCATGCTGAACGAGGCGCTCCTGCGGTCCGAGCTGGATCGGTTCTGCACGGCGTGCGTCGTGCGCATCGACCAGGCGCAGGACGGCCCGCTGAAGATCACGGTGTGCGTCGCGGGGCACCCGCCTCCTGTGCTGATGCGGAGGGATGGCGCCTCCTTCCTCGACGTTCGCGGCACGCTCCTCGGCGTCTTCGAGGACCCCGACTTCGAGGAACTTCGCCTGGAGCTGGCGCCCGGCGACACGCTCCTGCTCTACACGGACGGGGTCACCGAGGAACGACACGAGGGGGAACTCTTCGGGGACGAGCGCCTCATCGAACTGGCCGAGAGCCTCGCCGGCCCGCCGGCAGAGCAGGTCGCCCGACGGATCGTGGAAGCGGTCGCCGCGTTCCGCCCGGGCCCGCCGGCGGACGACATCGCCATCCTCGCCTTGCGCAATCCCTGATCCTCAGTCGTCGTCGGCGACCGTTTCGCTCACGACGGGGGTCGTGACGCTGCGGCGACCACCGAAGAATCCCGCGATCAGCACCACCACCGCTCCCGCGAGCGACACCCATGCGCCGACGCCGATCTCGTTGGTGCCGGGCGCCCGATAGACCTCGACCGCGAACAGGACGAACCCGACGATGCCGACCACGCCGGCGATGCGTGTGAGCCACCCGGTCCCGAAGGCCATGCCGACGATGGCGACCAGGGCCACGACGATCGCGGCGAACCCGACCGTCGCCACGAACGTGCCCGTCTGCCGGAACGTGGGCCTCCACAACGCCTCGAGGGCCAACTCGCTGCCCTTGAGGGGCGCCCACCAGGTCATGAAGGCTCCGACGATCAGCCCCGCGGCGCCCACGAGGGTCAACAGCAAGCGCGCGCCGAGACCGACGTAGGGAGTCGCGGTCGTCGTTCGATATGCCATCAGGTACCACCTCCTGTCTCGCGTCTCCCCTCCGCATTCCCGTACCTGCCGCCGTTCACACCCCGACGTGTGCGGAGTGGCTCGTATGGGTAGGGAACGGCACGAGACCCAAAGGCGGACGAAGGAGATCCCGATGAAGACCCAGACCCCGTCGACGTGCCCGGAATGCGGACGCGGTCGACTCGCGGACATGAGCTTCGATCAGCGAGCACCAGGATCCGCCGCGCCGATGCGTCAGGGTGCGGACAGTCGCGAGATCCTCACGTACACGTGCGGTCACACGGTCGTGGGTCGTTCGCTGTCGACCGCCGACACCCGGCGACTCGACGTGGAGCGCCGAACCTCGCAAGAGACGGTCGACCCGATCCGCACGGAAGGAGACGTGGCATGAGCGCCACGTTCGCGAGCTGCGACGTTCAAGCTGACGTGCGATGCGTGGCCTGCGGGGATCGATGGACGCCGGTCGATGGAAACGGCCGACGCTGTCGTTGCGGTCGCTCGCTCGTCTCGCGCGTGGGAGACATGATCGAGCTGCAGGGTCCGGTTGAGGCTCTCTCGAACCACGGGGGGCGCACGGTCGTTAACGCCGGAGTGCATGCCCGCGACTGGCCGACGGGCGCGCCCCAGATACGACGCCGTCGTCTCCCTCCGCTGCTGTGAGCGCCACCGACCACTTCGACGCCTTCGTGATAGGGGGCGGTGCGGCCGGCTCCGAGGCGGCGTTCCGCTTGGCGGAGGGCGGCTTGCTCGTCGGCCTCGCGGAACGTGATCGTCTGGGCGGTGAATGCAACCACGACGGGTGCGTTCCGACGAAGGTGATGCTCCGCTCGGCCCAGCTCGCCCATGCCGCCGCCCACGCGGGCGGGTCGGGCGTGACCGTCCCCAAGGTCGAGGTGGACCTCGCCGCCGTCCAGGCGCGCGCCCGACGGGTGATCGACGAACTCTCCGGGGACGGCGCGGCGTCGTTCCGGCGAGCGGGGATCACCGTGTTCGACCAGGAGGCCCGGCTCAGGGGACCTCACGACGTCGACCTCGCGGACGGTCGGAGACTCCGGTGCGGCCGCATCGTCCTCGCCACCGGCACCGAACCCGAGATCCCGCCGATCCCTGGCTTGACCGAGGGCCCGTTCTGGACGAATCACGAGGCGATCTGGGATCGCTCGACGATTCCGTCATCGTTGGGCGTGATCGGCAGCGGAGCCGTCGGCCTCGAGTTCGCGCAGATCTACGCACGCTTCGGCTCCCGTGTCACCGTCCTCGAGGCAGCCGATCGTGCCCCTGCCGCGTGAAGATGCGGAGGCGGCGCGCGTAGCCGTCGAGGCGTTCCTGCGGGAAGGGATCGAGGTGCGCGCCAGCCGTGGAGATCCGTGCGGCCGCGCACGCCGACGATGGATGGCGACTCGATCTGGGCGGGACGGAGCTCGTCGTCGAGGAGCTCCTGGTTGCGACCGGTCGACGTCCCGTCTTCCATGGACACGACCTCGATGCCGCGGGCGTGAGCCTCGATGGAGACGGCCGGCCGCTGCTCGACGCGAGGCTGCGGAGCACGCAGCCCGTCGATCTCGGTCATCGGGGACGCGACCGGGGACCTGCTCTTCACGCACGTCGCCACGTACGAGGCCGGCATCGTCGCCCGTGACATCCTGGGCGACCCGATGCCCGCCGATCTCCACCTCGTTCCTCGCGTGACCTTCTGCGAACCGGAGATCGCGAGCATCGGCCTCACCGAGGAAGAGGCCCAGCGAGACGGGAGTGGAGGTGCGCACGGCCACGCTCCCCGCACGCGCCGCCGAGCGCGCCATCATCGACGACGATCCGCCGGGCCTCGTCAAGCTCGTGGCGGATGGCGCCGACGGGCGGATCCTCGGCGCGCATATCGTGACGCGCGAGGCGGGCGCCATGATCCACGAGGTACAAGCTCTGATGTCGGTCGGGCGACGACCTCGCGCCGCCGATCCCGTCCATGATCCACGCCTACCCCACCAGGTCGGAGGGGCTCGCGGCCGCGCTCGTCGAGCTGGCGTCATGACCGCCGTGTTGCCGCGCATCCCGGCGCCCGCCGCCGACCCGCCCGCACCGGACGCGGGCTGGCCCCCGATGCGGTATTGGGCGAAAGCCACCGTCGTGGTGGTGCTGACGGTCGCGGCGCTCGCGGCGGTCCGCTCGGTGCTGAACGTCCTGCTCCTCGTCGTGGTCGCCGTCGTGCTGGCCGTCGGCATGGAGCCGGCGGTGGGATGGCTGACGTCGTCGCGAGGGCTACGGCGCGGCGTCGCGGTGGCGATGCTGCTCTGCACGACCCTGGTGGTGGTGGCGGGCTTCGGCTTCCTCATCGTCCCGCCCCTCGTGCGTCAGGCGAGTGGCCTCGGGGCCGACGTCCCGACCTACCTCTCGGGCCTCGAGGCGCGTGGGGACTGGCTGGGCTCGGCGATGCGCGCGAACCACGTGACGGATCAGGTGCGCGGATTCATCGAGCACGTACCACAGATGGCGGGCCGATCCTTCGGCACGATCCTGGGTCTGGCCGGCCGGGTGGGCGGGTTGCTCTTCGGCGTCGTGACGGTAGCGGTGCTCACGGTCTTCTTCATGGTGTCGTTGCCCAGGATGCGACGCACGGCCACCGTCCTGGTGCGCCCGCACCATCGCCTGCAGGCGGGGCGGGTGATCGACTCGTCCATCGAGCGCATCGGCGGGTACGTGGTGGGCAACCTCATCACGTCGGCCGTCTGCGGCGGCGCCAGCCTCGCGGCCCTGCTGACGCTCGGCGTGCCCTTCGCCGTCCCCCTCGCCCTGTGGGCGGGGCTCGCCGACCTGGTGCCGGCCATCGGCTCCTACCTCGGAGCGGCTCCCGCGGTCCTCGTTGCCTTCGTCGACTCCCCGCTGAAGGGCCTCCTCGCGTTGGGCTACTTCATCGCCTATCAGCAGTTCGAGAACTACGTGCTCGTGCCCCGGGTGATGAAGGGGAGCCGTGAACCTGTCTCCCGCCGCGGTGATCATCGCGACGCTCGTCGGTGGAAGCCTGGCGGGGCTCGCCGGCGCCCTCTTGGCCCTGCCGGTCGCCGCCACGATCAAGGTCGTGATCGTGGAGGTGTGGCTCCGCGAGCGTGTGGAGGAGGGCGATGGGCTGGCGCGTGAACATGTGGATGCGGAGACGGACGAGACCGTTCGCCCTTGACGGAAGGAGGACGCCATGTCGCGAGAAGGAGAGCGACGGATGCGGGCGCGCATCCCGAAGAGGATCGCGCTGGGCCTGGTGATCGGCGCCGGTCTCGGTGCCGTGATGGGTGCGCTCGCCGGAGCGATCCCTTCGACGCCCGCCAGCATCGGGATCTTGGTGATCGTGGCGGCCTGTGCGATCTTCGGCGGGATGGTGGGTGCGTTGATCGGCGGGTACGCTTCGCTGGAGTCGCCGGATCCGGGGCGGGAGCCCTCGGACACTGAGCGACCGATCGCCGATCAGCCCGGCCTCACCCGCGAGGAGCATCCGGGCCCGACGACACCTGGGACCGACGCCGCCAGTCACGGAAGTAGAGCTCCGCCCGGCGGGGCCTGGCCCCGGCATGTGAGGACGCCTGGCCCCGGCATGTGAGGACGCCGGGTAGACGCGGTCTTCCCCGGTCACGACGATCGCGGGTCGTTACCGGTCGCGGCGGCATCCGCCTCGGCGATGCGTTCCTCCAGACGCGCGCGGCGCGCCTCGATGTCGGCATCCGACTCGTGCTCCGCCCCCACGAAGCTGTTCGAGGCTTCCGAGAGCGCGTCGATGAGGACATCGAGCTTGAGGTGCAGCGCCGCCGAATCGCGGTTCTGCGTCGATTGGATCACGAAGACCATCAGGAACGTGAGGACGGTGGTCGCGGTGTTCACCAGCAGTTGCCAGGTGTTGGAGAAATGGAAAAGCGGTCCGGACACCAACCAGACGAGCACGGCGATCGTCGCCGCCACGAACACGCGGGACGTTCCGGTGGCGTGCGCGACGGCGCCACTGAATCGCGTGAACGCGTCCAGCCGAAGCCGATCGCTCCCTTGGTCCGACCGGGCGCCAGGACCGCCCGCGCGATCGACGTCGGCCTTCATCCGAGGTCGATGACGGCTGGCCCGCCGCGGTCCCGTCGCGCGCGCCGAGGAGCCGTAGCCACGAACTTCCGCCCCGGATCGTGCTGCCAGCACAGGGGCGATGGGTTGTACGTCGACAAGCGGGTCGCGCAGCCTTCCTCGCGGCACACGCGGTCGCCCTCGAAGGTCTTCGGCCTGCCTCGGACGGCGCCCACGCCCACCGCGGTCAGCCGATCTGTCATGAGTTCGTGCATGGCATGCCTCCCGTGTCATTCCCTGGGGGTGCTACCCATCTGGGAGAAGGGCAACGGCGGGAGGAGGGCAAACGGCGGGAACGCGCTCCCGCGGGACGCTCAGTCGCGTCGTGCTCGGAGCTCGAACCACACCTCCGTGTGTCCGTCCTCCGTGGTGCCCCAGCGATCCGCGATCTCGGACACGAGGTAGAGGCCCCATCCCCCGACGTCGCGGGACTCGGCCGGGCGTGGGGTCGCGCGGAACCCCACGCCTCCATCCCGCACCGCCACGTGCAGGACGTCGTCGATGACCGCCGCCGACACCTCGATCACGTCGCCGGGGCCGAGCCCGGCATGGCGTATCGCGTTCGTGACCAGCTCGCTGACGAGCAGGCGCGCGTCGTCGAGGGTCTCGGCGGATATCGCACCGAGAAGCGGGTCCAACGCCGATCGTGCGGTCGGCACCGCGTCGGTGCGAGGAGGTAGTTCGAACGTCAACACCTTGCTGGATGCATTACCCATCTTCGTCGATACCACGCACCTCTCCCGATACCGGAACGCACGGGGCTTCTCCATCATGGTCCGCACCGAGGGCTCCGCGTCAAGTCGCGCCCTGGATTGATAGAGCCGTGCTCGGGGTAGGCCCCGAGCGGCCGGACGGCCCCGACCGTTGGCGAGATGGTGATGACGTTGACCGAGGACGAAGCGAGCGAGGAACGGGGAGAAGACGCCGCGATCGCATGGAGGCCGCGCGCCGTCGTTCCCCTGTCGGCCCGACCCCTGGTCGAGCACCCGGGCATCGCCGTCGCCGGCGAGATCGACGGCTCCAACGCGAGCGGGTTCGCCGACTTGTTGGCAGCCCTCGGTCCGGGGGATGCCTACGTCGACCTCTCGAGTGTGGAACTGATGGACGGCAGTGGCGTGAGGGTACTCCTGGACGAGGCTCGGAGGCTCCGAGACGAAGGCCACCTCCTCTTCCTGATCGCCCCGGGCTACATCGTGCGCCGGGCCCTGTCGATCCTCGCACCCGAGGAGCTGCTCGAGACGATCCGCCTGGTGGATGGATGAGCGGCCGCCACGCGCCCCCGTCTCAGCGCGGGACGGTGAAGGAGACGACACCGCCTGCAGACCAGCGAAGATCGGGTGCGAGCGCCTCGAGCAACCTCGCTCGGAACGCGCCTGGATCCTCGCCCTCCTCGGGCGCTGGTCCCGCACCCTCGCAGCGGACGCTCAGGCCGTCCGTCGACGCCCCGACCTCGATCCGCAGGCGCGAGGGCGCGCCCGTCGCGGGTTCGATCGTCTGCGCGTGGATCTCGCTGAGGAGGAGCTTGAGGTCCTCGACGCGCTCATCGCCCAGGGCCGCCTCCTTGCCGACCGCCACGGAGAAGGCGCGCACCGTGGACCCGAGCCCAGGATCGGGGGTCACGCTGAGGGTGAACGGCCGTTCGCGGCCGGCCGCGACGTCAGTCACGTCGCCGGGAGCTCGGCCGCCGAGGAGAGTACGGTGAACGCGCGATCCAACCCCGTCAACTCCAGGACGCGGGCGGGAGAACCCTGCACCCCGATCAGGATCACGTCCCCCCCCTGCTCTCGCGCGCGCTTGAGCGAGCTCACCAGGACACCCAGCGCGCTCGAATCCATGAACGTGACGCCGGCGAGGTCGATCGCCACATGCACATCGCCCGCCGTCATCCGCTCGGCGACCGCGCCCTGGAACTCGGGAGCGTTCGAGAGATCGAGCTCACCGGCCACCTCGACGACCGCCCACGGCGGCTGGGACCGGGTGCTGAGGACGAGATCCATTCCGCGGCTCCCTTCATGTCGAGCAGTCGCACCAGGGCGCATCGGACCCGGGGGCGCGCATCCGATGCCGGATAGTATATGGAGAGGCCAGCGCTAGGAGCCCATGGACGCGCCCGTCACGCTCACCGTTCCGGCAGACCCCCGATACGTGCATATCGTGCGTGCGGTGGCGACCGGGTTCGCTGCGCGCCTCGCCCTCCCCTTCGACGATGTCGAGGATCTCCGGCTCGCCATAGGTGAGTGCTGCAACCGCCTCATCGGTGTCGCGTCGGAGGGCGCAGGGCTGGAACTGAGCCTCACATCCTCGCCCGCCACGCTGACGGCGCGCGTGCGCCTGGATGCACCCGCCGCGAGGTGGCCGCCGACCGAGCAGGTCGCCTCGCTCTCCTGGAGCATCATCGAGGGACTGGCAGATGAGGCGGACGAGCTTGTCGAGGACGGCGTCCCCAAGCTCGTCGTGGCTTGGAAGCTGCTTCCCCAGCCCGTATGAGCGACGCCACGCGGAGGGTGGGAGACGAGAAGGAGCTCCTCGAGCTGTTCGCGCGGGCGGGCGAGGACCCGGCGGCCCGGGACGCGATCGCCCTGCGCTTCCAGCCGCTCGTGGAATACCTCGCGCGGCGGTTCAGTGGGCGCGGCGAGGCCCAGGAAGACCTGATCCAGGTCGCCAACATCGGCCTGATCAACGCGATCGACCGGTTCGACATCGACCGCGGCGTCCAGTTCTCCACATACGCGGCGGCCACGATGATCGGCGAACTCAAGCGCCACTTCCGCGACAAGGGCTGGGCCATCCGCGTCCCTCGCCAGTTGCAGGAGACGACCCTGCGCCTCAACAAGGCGCTGCCCGGGATCACGCAGGAACTCGGCCGCTCCCCCACGATCGGCGAGCTGGCCGCGCGACTGGAGGTCGGGGAGGACGAGATCGTTGAATCGATGGAGGCCGCCCAGGTGTATTCGATCTCGTCCCTGGACGCCCCGAACTCGGAGACCGGCCTCACCCCCGGCGACACGATGGGTGACGCTGACCCATCGCTCGACATGCTGGACGGGTGGGCCGCGGTGGCGCCGGCGATGCGATCGCTGCCCGAGCGCGAGCGCCGGGTGTTGTACCTACGGTTCTTCCGAGACATGACCCAGTCGGAGATCGCGGACGAGATCGGGGTCTCGCAGATGCACGTCTCTCGGATCCTCCGGCAGACGCTCGATCAGCTCCGGGCGGGCTCGGGGGTCGACGAGGAGTGAGCGCGTGCCCGGCCGGGTCCGATCGGGACCCGGCCGGACGTGGTCACTTGAAGATGCTGACACCACCGGGGCCAACGAGCAGGCCCAGGGCGATCAACACGATGCCGGCGACGACACCGCCTCGGATCGCTGTGATGATGCCCGCGATCACGAGCACGGCGGCGATGATCCACAGCACCGATGCGGCGGCGCCGGTCATGGCGACGAGATCGAACATGGTCGTACCTCCATCCACTTCGGCCGGACGTTCCGGCCCGGGACCGGCCTACCCGCCCACGACGGCTCGCCAAACGCGACGTTCGCATCAACCCGCGCGGGGTGGTCTCCTGCACGACGGCGACGTCGACCCCGGGGAGGGATCCCATGTCTCGTTCGCGCCCCGCCGGGTAGCGCAACGGCGTTTGGCGCACGCGTGCCGGGGAAGACCTGAAGACGAGACCGACGGGAGGAGAACGAGATGGCCGGAGAGCACGATCGCGCCGACGGCGCGTGGGACGAGACGAAGGGCAAGGCGAAGGAGGCCGTCGGCGAGATGACCGACGACGAGGACCTCCGGGCGAAGGGCAAGGAAGACCAGGCCAAGGGGAAGGCAGAGAAGGCCTGGGGTCACGCCAAGGAGGCGGGTGAGAAGGTCAAGGAAGGCGTCAAGGACGCCCTCGACTGACGCCCCGACGACGGCGGCCACCCTCTGCAGGCGGGGAGCCAATCCCCGCCTGCGGCTGCCGTCGGCGACTCACCGGGCTGGCATCAATCGGGCGTACTCGGCCTTGAGGAACGCGTAGCACTCACACGAGGCCGCCTCCAGGCGGGCGCGGTCCGTGATCAGGATGCCCCCCCGACGAACCCGGACGGCGCCGTCACGCTCGAGACTCCGCGCGGCCTCGGTGACCGAAGCGCGACGGACGTGCAGGATCTCCGCCAGGAACTGCTGCGTCAGGGCGACGTCGTCGGAGACCACACGATCGCTCGTCTGCAGGAGCCACCGCGCCAAGCGCTGGCGAACCCCGTGCACCACCCCGCACGCCACGCCCTGGGAGATCTGCAGCAGGAGTGCCCGCGTGTACTCCATCAGGCTCTGTTGCATCTTGGCGCTGTCGGCCAGCTCTGCACGGAAGACGTCCGCGTCGAGGACCAAGACTTGCCCTCCCATCTGGGCGACCGCGGCACCGTTCGGGCTGATGTCGTCGCCGAGGAACACGTGGATCCCCACCATGCCCTCCCGCCCGATCGTAGCCGTCTCCACGGTCGACCCATCGCTCAACGTCGTGAGCAGCGAGATGACCGCGGTGGTGGGGAAGAAGACGCGGTCCGAGCGCCGCCGGGGAGACTGGATCGGCTGCTCGGGTTCAACGTTCAAGACGGCCGTGCGCGACAGGATCTGGTCGCGCTCGGAGGCGGGCAGCCCGGTGAGCAGCTCGTTACCGACCGTCCGCTGCGACCCGATGCGTGCGCGCACTGGTCATCCCCTCTCGTCGATCGAGGATAGCCCGGCACGACGCGGACGCGTCGGTACGGTTCCGGACCGACGCCGTGCGCGCCTCGGGATACGGTGGGAGCGTGCAGAACGACCTGAGGGAGTCGTCCCAGATGAGGTTCCGCGCGGAACGACCGGACCGATCACGGCTCGTGCACCTCTTCGGCGAGCTGGATGCGTCGACGGCCGACGAGCTGCGTACCGTGCTCGAGCCGATGGTCGATGCGTGTGGGGATATCGAGTTGGACTGTGCCGAGCTGACGTTCATGGACAGCTCCGGCCTGCACGTCCTGCTGAGCGCCGCCCAAGCCCTGGGCGCAGACGGCCGGGTGATCGCGCGCAACCCGAACCGGACGGTCCGTCGCGTGTTGACCCTCTCCGGCGTGGAGCGCAGCGGTGGGATCTTCGTCGTGACCGACGACGGTCGATAGACGCCGTCCCAACGCGCCCGCTCGCCACCGCGCGACGCGCGTCGTCCTACGCAGCCGCCTCCACCTTCTCCTTCAGCCGCTGCATCCGTTTGCGCGTGTCGGACTTGCCGATCGTCGCGAACACGGGCGGCGCGAGGATGGCCGTCATGCCCTTCATCTTCGGGAAGACGATGTGGAACGTGACCTCCGTGGATCCGCCGAGATCCCGGATCGTGTACGTGTTGCTGAACGTCCCGTCCTTGTCGTCCGCGTCGAGCGCGAACCGCTCGTTGGGGACGCTCTCGGTGATCGTGCCCTCGTTCACGTGATCCTTGTCGCCGGGGATCCAACCGACGGATCGGTAGCGGCTCCCCACGGCGTTCGGCTCCCCCGAGATCCACTCGACCCGGTACGGTTTGTTCGACCACTCGACGTGCTTCTCCAGCTTGCTGATCCACGGCCAGACAACATCAGGTGGGGCCTGGATGGTGATCGGGAACGTTCCCTCGGTCATCGCGACAACCTCCTCTGCAGGCCTTCCGACCCTATGCCGCGTCGCGACGGAACCGCAAGGTGCGCGAACGGGACCTGCCGGCGAGCGGAGGACCCAGTTGCCACCCCGCGCGGGCGATCGTGCGAGGATCCTCGCGGAGGGAAGCGTGGATCAGCGAGACCAGGTGGAGAGCCCTTCGGCGGGCGCGCGCGGCGCCACACGGCGACGCCGCCGGCCGTCGGGCGTCGCCCCGCCGCTGCCGAAACAGATCGGTTCCACGGGCTGGGTCTGGCTGATCCTGCTGCTGGTCGTGGTCGTCACGGGTTGCTTCTGGCTCCGCGTCGACGCGGCCCCGCTCGACCGGTTCGACGCCGCGATCACCGACGCCGTCGTCTCGTTCCGCACGGGGTGGCTCGACGCGCTCGCCCGTCAGGCGCACACGGTCGGCTCCCGCGTCGGGTTCGCGGTGCTCGGCGGGCTCCTGGTGCTCAGCACCGCCTGGTTCCGCCGCTGGCGTCACCTCGTGATCTGGGTGATCTCGCTCGGCTTCGTGGGCGGCCTCTTGCAAGGCCTCGAGCTGGTTTCGTTGAGGCCCAGGCCGTTCGGCGTGCGTCAGCTCGCGAGCTGGGAGGGATACGCCGCGCCGTCGATCCCGATCGGCGCGATCGCGATCCTGGCGATCGGCGTCGCGTTCATGCTCGTCGTCCCGGGCCGACCTCGGTACTGGGCGAAGCTGGTGGCCGCCGGTCTGATCGCGATCGCCGGCCTCCTGCGCATCTACCTCGGCGTCGACCACTTCACCGACGTCGTCTTCGGGGCGATCGTCGGGGTGGCGATCCCCCTGGCCGCGTTCCGGGCCTTCGCTCCGAACGACCTCTTCCCGGTCACCTACGGCTCGCGCGGCAAGGCTGCGCACCTCGACGTGACCGGGCGTCGCGGCGAGGCGATCCGCATCGCGTTGCAAGACCAGCTCGGGTTCACCGTGCACGACGTACAGCCGGTCGGCCTCGAGGGCTCCGGCGGCTCGACCCCGCTGAAGGTCGCCGTGACCGACGAGGAGGGCCGCGAGCGGACGATCTTCGCGAAGCTCTACGCGAGGAGCCACGTGCGTGCGGACCGGTGGTACAAGCTCGGCCGCACGATGCTCTACGGACGTCTCGAGGACGAGACGCCGTTCACGACCGTCCGCCGGTTCGTGGAGTACGAGGATTACACGCTCCGCACGCTCGGCGACTACGGGTTCCCGACGCCTGCGCCGCTCGGCATCGCGGAGATCACACCGGAACGTGAGTATCTGATCGCGATGGACTTCTTCGACGACGCGGTTGAGATCGGCGAGGCCGAGATCGACGCGCACGTGATCGACGAGGGGCTCGCGATGATCCGTCGGATGTGGGACCTGGGGCTCGCCCACCGCGACATCAAGCCGGCCAACCTGATGGTGCAGCGCGGAGAGCTGAAACTGATCGACGTCTTCTTCGTTCAGGTCCGTCCCTCGCCGTGGCGCCAGGCCGTCGACCTGGGGAACATGATGCTGGTGCTCGCACTGAGGTCGGATGCGCGCACCGTGTACGAGGCCGCCCTCCGGTACTTCACGCCGGACGATCTCGCGGAGGCGTTCGCGGCGACCCGAGGCGTCGCGAGCCCGACGCAGCTGCGCCAACACATGAAAGAGGACGGGCGTGACCTGCTCGCGGAGTTCCGAGCGATGGCCCCCTCCCGCCAGCCGATCGCGGTGCAGCGCTGGAGCATCCGTCGGGTCATGTTGATCATCGTCTCCCTCGCCGTGCTCTTGCTCGCGATGTTGACGGGCGTCGCGTTGCTCTTCCCCAGCCGAGGCACGGTCACGACGCCGACGTGCGGCACGGGGCGGGCGATGCAGTTGATGGCGCAGGCCGTGCCCAGCGCGACCAAGCTCCCATGCGTCTCGGACGTACCGTACGGGTGGGGCGTCGGCACCGCCGAGACCGTCGGGGGCCGGGCGAACTTCGCGCTCGGGGTCGGCGGCTCCAGCGAGCCCGTCACGGTGGTCCTCACCGAGTCCTGCCCGGCTCCGGTCGCGGGCACCGAGAACATCCCCATCGACGGTGGCTGCGTGACCTACCGCTCGACCATCACCGATGCGACCGTCCCTTCGTTCGCGACGGACGGTGGACTCTCCTTCACGCCCCGCGCCGATCTCGTCGCCACGGTCGCCACCGACGAGGACCAGGTGCTCTGCGGCGCGCTCGCGCCCCCGTGCCCCTAGAGGGAGATCCCGGCGCGGTCATCGCCGTGACGCCCGTCGTCGTCTCGGCACGCCGCTAGAGCAGCCGCAGCAACTCCGTCGTCGTCCTCCAGTTCCGGATCGTCATGTGCTGGTACATGGGCATCGAGGCGACCTTGGAGAGCCGGCTCTGCGCGGCTCGGGCGGCGAGCCGGTCGACGTAGAGGACGCCCGTTCCCAACCACGCCCGGTCGACGCCCTCCCTCGTCGGCAGCCGTTCCATCGCGGCTCTCGCGTTCAGGGCGGGCTTCAGGAAGATGACGTCGGAGCGATAGGTGGCCGGGTCGACGCCGAACCCCTCCGGCGCCCCGCCGACGATCGACCGCATCCGGCGCCGACTGCGCACCACCACGCTCGCCCCGTAGTCGAAGCGCGCTGCGAGCATGCGCTCGATGCGCGCGGCCAGATCCGCCTCGCGCGAACCGGTCGCTTCGAACAGGACGTTCCCGCTCTGGATGTACGTGGTGGCGTCGTCGAACCCGTTCTCGTGGAAACACGCCTTCAGGTCCGCCATCTTGATCACGTTCTTGCCGCCGACGTTGATCCCGCGGAGCAGCGCGACGTGTCTGGGCATGATCGCGACAGCCTATCTCCGCAGCGGACCACAGCCCGCCGGGAAGCGGGCTAGCGCGAGATCGGCGTCGACGCCGACGCGTGCCCGATCCGCATCGCCCGTCTGTCGAGGGAGAACAGGCCGAGGTCGTCCCGCGGAGAGCCGTCCGCGACGTCTGCCACCAGCGCTCCGAGCGCGGGACCGAACTTGAACGCGTGCCCGGAACATCCCGCCGCGATGACGATCGGACCACGGCGATCGATCGCGAAGTCGCCGTCGGGTGTCATCGTCCAGGGATGGCGCTGGGTGAGCGCCACGCGCGGCTCGATCGTCGGCATGCGCTCGACGAGCCAGGCGACCAGCCGATCCTGCTCGGCCTGGTCGGGCGGCCACTCCTCGACGTCGGGAAGCCACGGCTCCGCGGACCCTGCATCGAACGCGAACTTGTAGCCAACGCCGGGTACGGGGTGTCCATAGACGCCGACCCCGGCGTCCATCAGCCAGTCGGCGAGACCCGGACGGCCGACGAGCTGCGGAGCCCGCACGAACGTCACCTGGGCGACCGCCGGGGCCAGCGGGAGCTCGATGCCCACCGTTCGCAACAGCTCGCCCGACCACGGGCCCGCCGCGATCACGACCTGGGAGGCGTGCACCGTTCGCCTATCGGTCACCACCTCCGCTCCGTCCGGCGCGAGCTCGATCGCGACGCACCGTTCCGGCATCGAGAGCGCCGCGCCGGCCTGCGCCGCCTCGGCGGTCAGGGCACGCATCGCGGCGTCGGCGAGCACCGTGCCCGCCTCCGGATGGAACAGGCCTCGCTCGCCCGGCCGCATCGCGAGCTCGGGGAAGCGACGCCGAGCACCGGCCGCATCGAGTTCGTCGAATCCGGCTCCGGCCGCGCTCATCGCCGCGGTCAGCGCGTCGAGCTTGGCGTCGGGCCCGAGGTCGACCTGTCCGGTCTCGACCAAGAGCGTGACCCCTTGCGATGCCTCGAGGCGTCGCCATCCTGCGAACGCCTCCCGCACGAGTCGCACGTACCGCTCGTCGTCGTAGGCGACCCGGATCGACCGTGACGCGCCGGTCGAGGACGTCACGCGGTGGCCGCTCCCCCACCGATCGATGCCCACGACGGCGCGCCCCCGGCGCGCGAGCGCCATGGCCGTGGAGAGCCCGATGACCCCGAGGCCGATCACGACGACATCTGCGCGCTCGGTGCTCGTCACGTTCAATAGCCTCCACAGGCGTGGGAGTTCAAGTCTCCTCGCACCGCTCTAACAGTAAGCAACACCATGCTGGGCGGAGGCCGGGTCTAGCTGGGATCCCGCACCAGCGCTAACCTCCGCCTATGCGTTTCCTCGTCCTCGGACCTCTTGAGGTCGCGGAGGCAGGCGGGGAACCCTTGCCGATCGCCGGATCGAAGGAGCGAACGATCCTCGCCTGCCTCATCGCAGGCGTGGGTCGGGTCGTGGCCGTCGACGATCTCATCGAGGAGCTCTGGGGCGACGGTCCCCCAAGGAACCCGGAGAAGGCGCTCGTCTCGTACGTTTCGAGGCTCCGTCGGGCCCTCCGGCCCCGACGGCCGTCCGACGCGGACCGCGATCTGATCCTCTTCCGCGGAGACGGTTACGTACTCGAGGCCGACGGGCACCTGGTCGACGCGATCAGGTTCGAGCAACTCGCCGGTGAGGGCCACCGACTCCTCGATGCCGCGCGCCCCGCGGAGGCCGATCCAGTGCTCGAAGAGGCGCTCGGTCTGTGGCGGGGCGCCGCCTATCAGGGCTACCGGTACACGGGCTTCGGCTCAGCCGAAGGCGAGCGGCTCGACGAACTCCGACGAACGGCTGTCGAAGATCACATCGACTCGAGACTCGCCGGCGGGGATCCGGGCCAGCTCGTTCCGGAGCTCGAAGGCATGGTGCGAGAAGAGGCGCTCCGTGAGCGGCGCTGGGGCCAGCTGATGCTCGCCCTCTACCGAGCCGGGCGTCAGGCGGAGGCGCTCCAAGCCTTCATCCGAGCCCGGGAGGTGCTGGTCGGCGAACTGGGGATCGAGCCGGGTCCCGAGCTCCAACGACTCCAGGAGGGGATCCTCTCCCAGGACCGAGGGCTCGAACGGGGCGAACCGGTGCGAACGGAGCCCCTCCGTCCAACCGACGTGTGTCCGTACAAGGGGCTCGCACGGTTCGAGACGGTGGATGCGGAGTTCTTCTTCGGTCGGGAGCAGGTGGTCGCCGAGGCCGTCGGTCATCTCGCGGAGGGGAGATTCCTCGCGCTCGTCGGACCCTCGGGGAGCGGGAAGTCCTCCCTGCTGCGTGCGGGCCTCATGCATGCGCTCGGATCGGGCGCGCTGCCGGGCAGCGATCGGTGGGCTCGCTCGGTGATCCGCCCGGGCGATCACCCGCTCGCTGCCTTGGCCCACGCGCTGGATGAGAGGCGGGAACACGCGTTGCTGGCCGTCGATCAGTTCGAAGAGGTGTTCACGGCGTGCTCAGACGTTGCAGAGCGAACCGCGTTCCTCGGCGCGCTGACGGAGGCCGCTGTCGCGCCCGACGGCGCCACCACGATCGTCATCGCGATGCGAGCGGACTTCTACGGGCGTTGTGCGGAGCACCGCGGGCTCGCATCGCTGATCGCCTCCCACCAGATCCTGGTCGGGCCGATGGACGCGGACGAGCTGCGGAGAGCGATCGAGCTTCCCGCGCAACGAGCGGACCTGACCGTCGAGGAGCCGCTCGCGGATTCGCTCGTATCGGACACCGTGGGCCAGCCGGGTGGCCTGCCTCTCCTCTCGACGGCCCTCCTCGAGCTGTGGACCCACCGTCGGGATCGGACCCTGCGCTTCGACGACTACCTGCGCGCCGGAGGGGTGGAGGGGGCCGTCGCGCGGTTGGCGGAGGAAGCCTTCGACCGGCTCGATGCCGGCGGGCAGGCGGCAGCCAAGCGCATCCTGCTTCGATTGGCGGCGCCGGGCGAGGGGACGGAGGTGGTCCGACGTCGCGCGCCGCTCTCGGAGTTCGACCTGGACCGCGACCCCGATGCGTCGCGCGCGATGAAGGTCTTCACCGACGCCCGCCTCATCACCGTCGCGGAAGGGACGGCCGAGGTCGCCCACGAAGCGTTGCTCCGTGAATGGCCGCGGCTTCGGTCCTGGCTCGAGGACGATGCGGAGGGACGCAAGCTCCATCGTCACGTCACGGAGTCGTCGCACACGTGGGACGAAGGAGGACGTGACCCCGCCGATCTTTACCGGGGCGCTCGATCGACCGCGGCCTGGGAGTGGGCCGAAGCGCATGAGGCGGACCTGAACGACCTCGAATGGGCGTTCGTGCGAGCGAGCCACATGGCGTCTGAGGGCGAAGCCGTCCGCGCGCGTCGAGCGAACCGCCGGTTGCGCGGGCTCCTCGCGGGTGTCGCGGTGCTGCTCGCCGCGTCGCTCGTGATCGGCGATCTGGCCCTCACGCAACGAGATCGAGCGACCGACGCGCTGACGCTCGCGGACGCCGGAAGCCTGGCCTCCCGTTCGCGTCTCGAAGCCGACCCGCAGCTGGCACTGCTGATGGCGAGGGAAGCCGTGAACATCAACGATTCGCCGGAGACGCGCAGCGCACTGTTCGCGGCGCTGGAACGCACGCCGGCGATCACCGACCGGATCTATGCCCCCGGCGCGCCTTCACCGGCCGGAGACGAGCGGCAATGGATCGCGATCTCTCCGGATGCGAGCACGCTCGCGATCGGCGACACCGGACCGACGGTCGAGCTCGTCGATGCGCTGCGCGAAGTACCCATCGGCGCGGTCGATGTGGGATCCGGAACGGAGCGCGCGGCGTTCAGCCCAGATGGCAAGACCCTCGCCGTCGTGACAGCCGCTGGCCACCTCGTGCCGGTCGACATCGTGGCTGGAACCGTGCGCGATCCCGTTCCGGTGGAGACCTCCATCGACGCGATCGCGTTCGACCCTGGCGGCAGCGAGCTGCTCACGGCGGAGCACGACGCCGGCCTGCGAGAGTTCCTCGTGCCCCGCGACCCGGTCACGCTCGAGCCGACGGGCAGGAGGGTCCCCACGTCCGGTAGGGATGCGACGTTCCCCCAGATCAGCGCGCCGCTCTCCCTCTTCGCGATGGCTTTCGCGCCGGATGGGTCGCTCGTGACGACCCGTTTCGGTGGACCGACCTTGCTCTGGAGTCCGAGCCTCACCCCGGTTCGACACTACGCCGCCGGCGGGCAAGGGGTCGCCGTCAGCCCGGATGGCACCATCGCCGCCCTGATCGAGAACAGCGACCCTCGCAACGAGGGGAACGTCTCGTTCCTCGATCTCCGTTCCGGCGAGGTGCGGACCGGTTCGGGCGGTCATCAACGGGCCTTACAAGACCCAGTACGAGGCCGTCGGGGTCGCCTTCGCCCCCGACGGGCGCTCCGTCGTCACGGTCGGGAACGACTCGCGACTCCTGATCTGGGACGTGGCGACCGCGTCCGTGAGCACGACCCTGGCCGAGACCGGCGATCTGCCACTCCGGGGTCCGGTGCTTTCGGCGGACGGCACCACGGCGTACACGACCGATCGGAACCGAGATGTCGTCGTATGGGATCTCTCGGGCAGCCACCGCCTCGATCGACCGTTCATAGCGGGGACGGGGTTCCGCGAGTGGCCGTGGTTCGCGATGAGCCCGGACGGCCGGCTGCTCGCGGTGCCCAGCTCATCGAAGACCGGGGAGCAGGATGGGATCTGGCTCCTTGACACCTCGGACCTCCACGTGCTCCGTCGCATCCCGCAGGCCCTGCACGGGAACTCGACACCGCTCGCGTTCAGCCCAGACGCGACGACCCTCGCGGTCGGCTCCTGGAACGCCGGCCGAAGCCATGTTCAGCTGTGGGACGTCGCCTCGGGGAGGATGACGGCGAGCCTGCAGGCGGTGCCCGCCAACCAGCGTTTGGTCGCGATGGAGTTCAGCCCGGACGGGAGCATGCTCGTCGGCGGCACCGGCCCCGTGCATCGGGGGTTGGTCGAAGTCTGGAGGCTGGGGAGTCCGCACCGCCCCCCCGACCGGTTCTGGACGTCCCGGACCGTCGAGGACCTGACGTTCACGCCGGATGGCTCGCAGCTCGTGGCCTCGACGGGGTGGAGCGACGGCGGTGACTTCGTGCTCTGGGACACGGCGAGGCAGAAGATCGTGAAGACCGTGCACGCCGACGACGCGGCCGTGTTGTCGGCCGACGTCTCGAACGACGGCCGGACCCTGATCACGGGCGGGCAAACCGGCATCGTACGCCTCTGGTCCCTGCCGGCAGGGACACCGTTGGGTGCGCCGTTGACCGACCTCGCGGGGATCAGCACCGTCGACCTTTCGCCCGACGGCCGCACCGCCATCGGTGCAGACACGGCCGGCAACGTCCTGCTGTGGGATGTGCCGACCCGGTCCACGATCGGCGACACGTTCCCGGGTCCAGCAGCCGGTCGGCCCGCCGCAGCCGCGTTCACCCCGGACGGCGGGAGCGTCGTGGTGATCTCCGACACCGGCGTGGGCTGGGTATGGGACGTCGATCAGTCGGACTGGCTCGCGCGAGCGTGCCAGGTCGCCGGCAGGAACCTCACTCCGCAGGAATGGCAAGAGTTCCTGCCCGACAGGCCGTACCACGCGACCTGCGGTTCTTGACGGATCTCCGCCGCAGTCGATCCGTAGTCGATCCCGCAATCGTCCCGAAGCCAGGTAGGAGCAGCCTCTCCCCGACGCGGCGGGCGAAGTCCCGCCCAGCGGAAGGAGGCCGATCATGTCGACCCAGGTGAGCGGTGCGGGAAGGCACCGGACGAGCGCAGCCCTCGTCGCGTTGGTTCTCGCGGTGGTGGTCTTCGCATTGGCGAAGCAGGCGAGCTCGATCCTCTCGACGGGGACCCGTTCCAAGATCAACCCCGTCCCGGTGCAGGTCTCTCTGAGTGCGAGGGAGCTGAGGGAGCTCTCGAAAGGGGTCCATCTCCCCGCCGGCTGCCGAGTCAAATACGGTTGCGAAGATCAAGGACGCGCGACGAACATGACTCCGAGGGTCAGCCACATCCCCGACGGCTGCCGCGTGAAGTTCGGGTGCGAGCACGAGGGAAGCACCACGGCGCGGCCGTAGTTGCCCGAGGTCGAAGACGTGGTTGAGCGCCCTCCTCTTGGCGCTCCTGGAGGTGCGGGTCAGGCACGCACCGTGCCCACCAGGTGCTCATCCGCATGCAGCCGGTGGCTGCCGATCCCTTCTAGACTCGGAACGAGTTGGTGCGAGATATGGCCGGGGTTCTTTGCCACGTTTCTGCTAACCCGGTCCTCAGCCCTCGTGGCCCTCGCCCTCGTAGCTCAGTGGATAGAGCACCGGTTTCCTAAACCGGGTGTCGCAGGTTCGATTCCTGCCGGGGGCACTCCATGCGTTGTCGCCCCGACGCTGGTGGCCGTTGGTTGTTGAACCAGTCGACCCGGTCAAGCGTGACGTACTCGACGTCGTCGATCCCGTTCCGAGCTCCCCGAACACAGATCGTGCCTTCGTGGATGCGCACATGTGACGGACGTCACACCGAAACCGTGCTCTTCCTCGTGATCGCCGTCCTCCCGGAGATCCCGCCCGTAGACCACCACGATCGTCCTTCGCCTCGGAGGAGGCGAACGGAGTAAGCCGATGAGCAGCACGATGGGGGGAAACATGCACGGTTCGTTCGGATCTGAGCTCATGAAGGCCAGACAGGAAGACGTCGATCGCTCGGTCGAACGAGCGCGGCAGGTTCGGCAGGCGAGCGACCGCCCTCGGAGGGTGCGGTCGTTCGGCCTCCCTACGTTAGGCGCGGACGCCATTCGACTGACCTTCGGCATCGTGTGGCTGATCGACGCGAGCTTGAAGTGGCTCCCGGGGTTCCGGTCGAGCTTCGCCGCCACGATCCAGGAAGCTGCGGACGGTCAGCCGGCGTGGCTACACGGCTGGTTCAGCTTCTGGGCGAGCTTCCTCGCGCCTAGGGCCACGCTGTTCGCGCATCTGATCGCGGTGATCGAGACCGCGATCGCGCTCGCGTTGATCCTCGGGTTCGCGCGCAAGCTGACCTACCTTCTCGCGATCCCGTTCACGCTGATGATCTGGGCCACCGCCGAGGGCTTCGGTGGCCCGTATGCCTCCGGGTCGTCGGACATCGGCACCGCGATCATCTACGCGGTCGTCTTCGTCGCCCTGCTCGTCATCGACATGGCGGTGGAGCCGAGCCCTTACACGGCCGACGCGTGGCTGGCCGCGCGCTGGCCGAGGTGGCGTCGGTACGCCGAACTCGGCGGATCGACCGTCGGAGAGCGAGCGACGGGAAGCTCGCGACGCGAGATCGTCGCGATGGTGGAAGGAGAAGCGTCATGATCTTCCTGCGTATGGAGAAGCGACACCAGCGGTGGGCTCGGCGCGAGCCCCAGGTCCTGCCCCTCGATCCGCGGGATCCCGACATCGTTCGGGCCAAGCGGGCGGAAGGCCGGTCGACGCGCACGGGTGATGGGGCGCGGCCTCAGGGTCCCAGCTCGGGATGACCTCCTGACGTTCGCGGTGTGCGTGATCTGCGTCAGATCGCTCCCGTCCGGACGTGACACGAACAGATCGCGCCCCGAAGCCTGGTCCGGTCGGAGACGACCCACGGACGTTGATGACTTTCCCCGCCTCATCGATCCGCTTGCAAGCGCACAGAATCCGCCGCCGCGTTTCCTAAACAGGGTGTCGCAGGTTCGATCCCTGCCGGGGGCGATTCCAAGGCCAAGGGCTCTGGCTGGCATCCGACTCAACGAGCACCCGGACGGCGATGGACGGCGGAATGGGTAGAACCCTGCTCCGACCTGGCGGCGTCTAGGAGCGGGACCGTGGCCTGGTCGCGGCGAAGAGGGCCGCAGAACCGATGACGTCGACATCCACGGCGCTGAAGGACATCTCCAGGATGCGGCGGAGCCCCTCAACCGTGTCGTCCACGTTGTCGAAGCCCCCTTGCTTGTTGGCTGCTCGCAGGAACGCGCGGGCGGACTTCGTGTGGTCGCTCTGGAGACCGAGGACCGTCCCGCCGAACAGGACCCCCTCCGGCCTGAGGACATCCGCGATGTTCCTCACGGCGACCGCCTTGTTCCCCTCTGGCCCGCGAAGGCAGTGCAGTACGAAGCTGAGTGCCGCGGAGTCGAACGGTCCGTCGACCGGGAGGGGCTTCATGACATCGGCCTCAACCGTGATCGGATGCCGTTCCTCGAGTCGCTTCGCCACGTGGCGAAGCACGGTCGGATTGGGGTCGAGGAGCGTGATCTCCGTGTCGCGGGGCGGGTCCGCCTTCTCGATGAAGTAGCCGGTCCCGGGCCCGACATCGAGGTGCCGGTGCCCCATGTGCTGTCGGTAGCTGTCGATGCCCTGTGCCACGGGAACCTTCCAGACCGCCTTCGTCATGAACTTCAGCACCCACACGTCGTAGATCGCGAGCATCGCCGCGTTGTACCCGGACTGTCCCTTGTACGACGGATCAGACTTGTCCACGCCGGGAAGCATCGCACAGGCGCGGAACGGCTGGCGGGCAAGCGGACGGCATCAAGCGGTGCGCGATGTGGCGGACCTAGTCGTTCCCCATCGCGCTATCCCTGCGCGTGCCAGTACGCCACGGCCGCCACCGGCGCGCTCGCTATCTCGTCCCCGTGGGCGTCCCGGGCCACGAGCCGGCCGGGTTGCGTGAACAGGTCGTCCCGGCGGGCGGCGGGCAGGTCGTAGTGGTACCCAGCATCCGCCTCGAGCGGAACATCGATGACGGTGCCGTCGGGGTACTGGAGCTCGAGCGTGGCGGCACCGGGAGCGTTGACGCGGCCCTCGACCCCGAGCACCTTCGTGAAGTCGCTGTGGGTCGAGATCGTCGAGACGAAGATCGGCTGCCTGGCATCCTGCGCTCGAGGATCGCCGAAGTCCGTCGCCGGCACGTCGGCGCTGGCGATCGCCGCGCCGGCTTCGTCGGAGGCCGCGAGTGAGAGGCCGTGGCGGTGCGCGTCGGGCAGGCGCGCGGTCGAGACGGCGAAGATGTAGAAGCCGTCTTCGCCCAGCATGACCGGCTCTCTCGTCCCGTCACGGAAGACGGCGTCGAGCGACACCACGCCGCTCACGTTGACCCGCCCTCCGACGACGAACGGCGAGTGGATCGTTATGGGATCGACGAAGGGAACGGTCACACCGATCGGCTGGAGCGAGAGCGCTCGCTCCGGGGTGCAGACGGCGCCCGCCGCGCGGGCGTCGGGCGTCACGATCTCCGCGCAGTAGCCTCCCCCGGCGAGGTCGGCTGCGTAGAGCTGCGCGCCGTCCGCGCTCGCGACGAGCCGAGCGTTGCGCGCATCCGGGTTGAGCCGGAGGTCCGCCGGCATCCCCTGATCGACCGCGCTGAGGTCGTCCTTCACGGCCGTCGGCGCCGGCCCTCCCAGGAGCAGTCGTGCCCCCGCAGCGCCGGACGCGAGCACCAACAGCGTCGCTGCCACCACCAGCGTCCGCACGGTGGGGCGCCTCCGCCGGGCGAACCCCTGGGCGGGTCGAGGCTGCTCGTCGGCGAGGATCTGGCGGAGCAGCCGCGCGGCCGCATCCGTGTCGGACCAGCGGTCGACCGGATGATCGCGGAGCGGGTCGGCGATGCGCACCCACTCGAGATCGAGGTTGCGGCGTCGGTCGCGGATCATGCTATCTCGCCTCCTGGATCTTCGATGTCGATCGGGCGCCGGGCAGCCCGGCCGAAGGGGGGATCGGGCCGTCCCGCTCGCGTGGGATCGAGTGCCTCGGACAGGTACCGGCGAAGGCGTCCCCGCCCGCGATGGACCCGCACCGCGAAGACGCGACGCGAGCAGCCGAGCACCTCAGCGGCTTCGGCGGAGGTGAGGTCTTCCCAGGCCAGCAGCTCGATCGCCTCGCGTTCGGCGGGCGAAAGTCGCTCGAGCGCGGCGCGGGCCGTGAGCCGGACGTCGATCTCTCCCGTGGGATCCGCGGGTTGGGCATTCGGTTGCCCGACCAGACGAGCCGCAAGGGCCTCCCGGCGCGACGAGGACCGACGGCTGTTCGCGAGCACCCGGCGGGCGACGCCGAGCAGCCAGGGAAGGGCCGGCTCGGGGATGTCGCCGAACCGCCGCCAGGCGATGGCGAAGGTCTCGGCCACGACGTCCTCGGCCGTATCGGCGTCGCTCCGCCGAAGCGCGTAAGCGAGCACCGAGTCGGCGTGCCTGTGGAAGAGCGCCTCGAAGAGGCCGCGTTCGGCAGCCTCCTCCGGACGGCCCCGCCCCGATCCCTTCAACGGCTGTCCTTCCTTACGTCTTTCGACTTGGTTCCAGAGCCAGCTCCTGGATCTTCTGCCTATCTGGTTAGTGTCCGGCACCAGGTCGAGGACTTCATCGTGGGGGAGAACGGTCGCGCCGACCTTCGGCATTTCACCCTGCCCCCCGACGCGCCCGCCGGCAAGCTCGTAGAGTCGGGGCATGGCCGGACCGGCGTTCCTGTTCGACCTCGACGGAACCCTGATGGACAGCGTGTACCACCACGTGCTCGCTTGGCAGGAGGCGCTCGACCGCGACGGCATCCACCTGTCCGTGTGGCGCATCCATCGGAGGATCGGCATGAGCGGCGGCCTGCTCGCGAACGCGATGCTGCGCGAGACCGGGCGTCCCGTCACCGCGGATGACGCCGCCCTCCTTCGCGAGCTACCACGCCGAAGCGTACGGCGCGCGACATGGGGCAGGTCCGGCCGTTGCCGGGTGCGATCGAGCTGCTCGCCACGCTCACCGACCTCGGCGTGCCCTGGTCGATCGCGACCAGCGGCTACCTCGAGACCGCGGCGCCGATGATCGAGATGCTCGGCGTACCCGACGGCGTGCCGATCGTGACGCGGGACCAGGTGGCACACGCCAAACCGGACCCCGACCTGTTCCTCGCCGCCGCCGAGCGCCTCGGCGCCGATATCGGGGAGTCCGTCGTGGTGGGCGACAGCGTCTGGGACCTGCTCGCCGCACGACGCGCGCGAGCGCTCGGGGTCGGCCTGCTCTCGGGCGGATACGGGGAGGAGGAACTCGCGCGTGCGGGTGCCTACCGCGTGTACGAGGACCCGGCCGACCTCCTCGCGCACCTCGACGAGGTGGGTGTGCGCGCCCCGGGCCTCTAGTCACCCGTCAGCGTGGCCACGGAAGTTCGGGCGCGTCCAGGAGGTCGAGCTCGCCCGGTGAATGTCCACACTCGGTGAGGTGGCGAGCGAGCTCGCTGCGGTGTTGCGTCCCGTGGTTGACGATGTGTGCGATGACCAGCCAACGCGGCCGCGCGAAGTCTGTCCGCATCCCCCACGGCTCGATCAGCGCGGCATCGTCGAGGGATCCCACGAGGCTCCGGAGGCGGGCATCCTCGTCCAGGCAGAAGGCGTGGATGGAGGGGAGATCGTCGAGCGCGAACCCGTGGTCCCACACGTAGGTCTCTCCGACGTCGTTCCCGATGCAGAACTCGCGCCAGCTCCAATCGACGTCGACGAGGTGGCGGAGGGTCTGGAAGGCGGTGCCGTGATCGAGGTTCGCCGGCCCCCTGAGCTCCTCATCCGACAGGCTCGCCGTCGTCGTCAGGATCCGGTCGTTCGCCCACGCGTGGAACCGGACGAAGGAGAGGAGGGAGTCGGCAGTCCACCCGCCCATGCTACGCAGGCCCGGGGAGGATGGCGGCGAGGTCCCACACGTGTGCCGCCGACGCGGGGAGCCGCACCACTGCGCCATCGCTCCGTCCCGCGGCGAACGCTTCTCCCGCCTCGACCCCCAGGTAGCGCGTAGCGATGTCGCGGCGCACCTCATCGACGTGCCCTTCGTCCAGCTCGACGTCGGCGCGGACCTTCACGCCCCGGAAGGGAGCGCCGGCCTCGAACACCATGAGCACGGCGCGCGGATCCCTCGTCAGGTGGCTCAGCTTGACGTCGCCCTTCGCCACCACGACCTCGAAGGCTTCTCCCGTGAAGCGGAACCAGACCGGAGACACGTCCGCGGACCCGTCGCGCCGATAGGTGACCAGGACCGCCGCGGCCGGCGCCTCCAAGAGCGACCGGACGTCGTCGAGCGTGCGCGGAGGGTTCATCCGCCGATCGTAGTTGACGACGTGCTCAGGTCGGATCGCCTCGAGTGTCGTGCTCAAGGTCTAGGCGCCGCCTCCGGGGCCGAGCCAGGGCTCTCGACCCGCACGCCTCCGCGCTATCGTTCCCGTGTGGCATTCGTCCTCGCGGCGCTCGTGGGCCTCGCCTTCGGCGCGATGGACCAGTACCTCGGGAGCATGTCGTGGCTGGGGCCCTGGGCATCGACGGTCGCTCAGATGTCCGCGCCCTGGCTCGTCCTCCCGTTCGTGGTCGGGATGACGCAGGAGCGCCCGCGAAGGGCGATGATGCTCGGCCTCGTCGCTACGGCAGCGGCGCTGGCCGGCTACTTCGCCATGACGTACAGCCCCATGGAGATCCACCCCTGGACCTTCGACCGCTTCGTGGCTGGTCTCGTCGCGGTGACCACGAGGGAGCGGTACAACCCGTTGTACATCCTGGGCGGTCTGGTGACCGGTCCGACGTTCGGGTTGTTGGGACAGCGTTGGCGCGTCCAGCGATCGTGGGTGAGCGCCGCGTTCTTCGCCAGCATCACTCTGCCTGGAGCCGCTGGCTCGGTGGATCAACCGGGCAGCTTTGGCCACCCGCCCTCGTATGGGTGTCCGAGGTTACCCTGGGCGCCATCGTGGCCGGGGTCTTCGCCTATACGCTGATCTCGTGGCGACGCGCCGGGGCGCACTCCCCTCCACCGGCGCTCTGAGGTCAGCGAGTACGTTCCGAGCCCGGCACCAGCGGTTACGCGGGAACCAGTGGGAGCGGCGTCGCCGTGGCGGCGTCGTTCGGCGCCACACCCGAGAGCCCGTATGCCTGCCAGATCCCGGCGCAGAACGAGTAGTGATCGTAACGGGCTGCGTCCTCCACCGCCACCGATGATCCGCGGACCGATCGCAGCCGCATAGACGAGCTGCTGCGTGGCCCCCGTGCTCTCGTCGAACGTCACGAAGACCGTGACGGACGGATCCGCAGCGGTGATCACCCCGACGACGTGCGCGACCCACGCATCCGCGAGCTCGATCGCTGCCCGACCCGTGATTGGTGCCGAAATATGCCGGACAGTCTCCACCCGTGGGGAACGTGTGCGCGTTGTCGCAGTTGTTGGGCACGATGTAGCTGAACGACGGCAGCGACTGGAGCTGAGCGTCCGAGGTGAGGGGTTGGTCGTTGGCCCCGCACGTCGTGTTGGCCCGGTACTGATACGCCGGATCATGCCCGTTCGCGTAGAGGACGTCGCCGGAGCCGGGGACAAGGTTCGGTGAGGGATCAACGCCGCAGTTCCCCCCCATCGACTCCTCCAGGTTGACCCAGCCGACGCCCTCCGCGTCGAACTGGTGGTACAGGTTGTTGGAGACCGGCACGGAGGCCGTCTGCTCACCACCCACCATGGCTCGATAGTCGTGCGCGGACCCCGCGAAGCCGTGGTAGTCGGTGAACTCCGTTCCCTGAGCGATCATCGCGTTCATGAACGGCGCCGCGGGTTGGCCCACGACGTCCGCCCGCTCGGTGTTCTCCAAGACGATGACGGCGATCTTCGGCGACGGAGTGATGGCGGCCCGAGCCTGTGCAGACAGCAAGCCCGCGGCGAGCGCCACCGAGGCGAGGAGCGAAGCGAACGCTCGCATCAGATCCTCCTCCGTTGCGGTCGATCCTTGTCGGACGGACGTCAGCCACCCGAGTGCGACTCGACCGGGCTCGATCCCTTGCGGGTCCCGGCGCGCGTGCGGAACGCCGTGATCATCTCGCCCAACGGTGAGGATCCGGACCGCGTCATCCACGCCGCGAGGCCTCCCGTGACCACGCCGAAGATCAGGACGTACATCGCGATCGACACGAGGAACCCTGCGAGTGACACTGCACGACCATCGTAGCGCCACGTCCTCCGCGCGTGAAGGAGAACGCCACCCCCAGCAGAGACCCTAGAAGGGCCAGTCGTCCGGGTAGATGCCTCCACCCACCCGGCATAGGGCCGCCGCCCGGTGCCGCATCGTGTCCAGCTCGGCGGCCACGGCCGGGTCGGCGGGATCGGTCACCGCGAGGTTGTCCATCTCCCAGCGGTCCGCCTGCTCGTCGAAGAGCGCCTCGTCCACGGGTTCCTCGCTCGCGTTGTAGCGCACGTACAACCAGTCGCTCGAGCGGACCCCGCAGTAGGTGGGCACGACGTGCTTCGGCGCGCCGTCCCAATGCTCCAGCACGAAGTCCCTCCTGGAAGACGTCGCCATGTCCGACCCTTCGACCGGGTGGCCCGGGCTCACGCCCGCCAAGCGCTCCAGCGTCGGGAGGACGTCGACGTTCAGCACCAGCCGGGCATCGCAGTTCCGGGCGAACCGATACATCCGCGGACAGGGATCGTTCGCGTTCGGGAGCGGGCTCTTGAGATCCTTCCCGATCAGCATCATGGGGACGCGCAGGCTCTCCGCGTAGGGGACCTGCTTGTTCGTCCACGTGTGCTCGCCCCACGCGTATCCGTTGTCCGACATGAACAGGACGAGGGTGTTGGACGGGAGCACGTCCCAGATCTGGCCGATCGACCGATCGACCCCGAAGTTCGTGTCCAGCTGTGCCGCGTGAACCTCGTTGGTCTTCTCGATCTTGGCCGCGTCCCATGCGATGTCCTTGATGTACCGCGGGGCTCCGGCCTCGGGCTTCCCGAACGAGGGCGGCTGCCGGTATCCGCTCACGTCGAACCTCCCGACGTCGCGCGGATCCGGGATGGCCGGCCCATGGGGCGCCGTCGTCGCGTAGTAGAGGAAGAACGGCCGGTCGCTGAGCGTGCGGACGAACCCCTTCGCCTTGTCGGCCAGGACGCGGGTGACGTAGTCCTGCGGCGTCGAACCGTAGAGCCACGACCTCCCGGCCGGGGTCGCCGCGTAGTAGTCGTAGTAGACGCCGGTCCCGACCGCGAACCACCGATCCCACCCCGGAGGCACGTAGTCGTAGTGATGCGACGGATAGCCGTTGAGGTACTTGCCGACGAGCGCTGTCCGATAGCCGGCAGCCTGCATGTCGACGGCCATCGTCGTGGTGTCGTTGATCGAGCTCGTGCTGTGCCCGTCGGGCGGCGGGGTGAAGGAGCCGAACCCACCCCATTCCCCGACGTTGCCGTAGACGCCCGTCGTGTGCGAGTAGTCCCCGGTCAAGGTGGACGACCTGCTCGGACAGCACAGCGCGTTCGGGACGAAGGCGTTCGTGTAGGCGATCGACGGGTTCTGCGACGCGATATCCGCGAGCTGCGGCATGAAGCGCTTCGTCATCGTGTCCCACCGCTGATCGTCGGTCATGATGATGACCACGTTGGGCGGTGCGGACGCCCGGACGGCACGAACGGCCGTCGCCGACGAGACGGCCGGAGCGAGCGAGCCCAGGGCCAGGGCAAGAGGAAGCGCTGCGATGACCGCGAGTGAGACCAGGAACCTCCTCACGGCTTCGGCATCGCTCGCATGATCCGGGACGGAGTGTCGACGTCAAGCAACCGCGTAGTTGTATCACAAGAGAACAGACCCATCGAACCGTCGACCCGTGGGCGGCACTCCGGATTAGCCTGGGTCGGAGGAGGCGGCGGTTGGAAGGCTGGCGGAGCGCGTTGAACGGCGATCCCCTCGACTGGCTGCTCGATGGGGATGCACCGGCTGTCCGCCACCTCGCCCTGCGGTGCTTGCTCCACGAGCCCGAGCATGCGCCTCTGGTCCGCCACGCGCGGTCCGCGGCCATGAAGACGGGGCCGATCGCGACGACGCTCGCCGCGCAGCATCCCGAGGGCTACTGGGTGACGCCCGGCCCCGGGTACGGACCCAAATACACCGGCACCGTCTGGTCCCTGATATTCCTCGACCAACTCGGGGCCGACGGTCGGGATCCGCGCGTCAGCAACGCATGTCGCTACGTCCTCGAACAGGCGCAGGCGCCGAACGGTGGGTTCGGCTGGCGCGCGACAGACGGCAGCGTGGTGCATTGCCTGAACGGGAACGTGCTGCGGGCCCTGATCGGGTTCGGTTGGTTCGACGACGCGCGCGTCCAGGCGTCCATCGATCACGAGGCGCGCACGATCACCGGTGAGGGGATCGACGCGTGGCACCCATCGACCACGTCGGGGCCGGGGTTCGCCTGCGGGATCAACGGCGGGCTCCCGTGCGCATGGGGGGCCGTCAAGGGCCTGCGGGGGCTCGCCGCCGTCCCTCCCCGACGTCGCACGCGCCGGGTGCGCAGGGCCATCGCCGACGGCACGGCCTTCCTCCTCTCTCGTGATCCGGCCGTGGCCGACTACCCGACGGACACGACGGTGAGCGCCAACTGGTTCAAGCTCGGCTTCCCGTCCGGCTACGTCGCCGACGTCCTACAGAACGTGGAGGTCCTCTGCGAGCTGGGTCACGCGAAGGATCCTCGCCTCGCCCATGCGATCGAGCTCGTGCTCTCGAAACAGGACCGGACGGGCCGGTGGCGGAACGAGTACCCCTATCGCGGCAAGACCTGGGGCGACCTCGACGCTCGAGGGAAACCCAGCAAGTGGGTCACCCTGCGCGCCTGCCGCGTGCTGGAGGCCGTCCTGGGCTGAGCCATCGGAGCGACGTCAGGCGATCGTGATGGCCAGCTTGCCGAGGGTGTGCTCGGCGGCGAAGTCCTGCAGCGCCTTGCCTGCATCGTCGAGCGCGTAGGTGCGGCGGATCGCGACCCGGAGCTTGCCCTGCACGACGAGGTCGGCGAGGGAGCCCAGGTGCGCCGGCTCGCCCCCGACGTTGAACACGGATGCGCCGCCGATCTCGGTCGACTCACTCGCTCCCCCCACGACGGACGCCGCGCGACCGCCCGCACCGACGAGGCCCACGAGCGTCGCGAACGCGGCGTGGTCGCGGTTCACCGCATCGATGACCCCGTCGATCCCGCCGGGGTAGCGCCCGCGGATCGTCGCGACGACGTCGTCGGTGTAGTCGACGGTCTCCGCGGCACCCAGGTCGGTGACGAACCCCTCGTCCCCCGGGCGCACGGAGGCGATCACATGCGCGCCTCGGAGAGCCGCCAGCCGGACCGCGAACGTGCCGACGCCCCCCGTCGCGCCGACGACCAGGACGCGGGCGCCCTCGCCGGGCGCGAGAGCCTCGACGGCGCTCATCGCGGTGGTGCCGGCCACGGCGAGCGCACCCGCGTCGACGTCGGCCAGGGCGTCGGGTGCGATCGCGATCGATGCCGCCTGCGGGGTCGCGAGCTCGCCGAACGTTCCGTCGTGGATCGCGCCCTTCATGCCCATCATCCCGAACACCCGAGCGCCGACCGTGAGCCCCTCGACGCCGTCACCCAGAGCCTCGATCCGTCCCGCCAGGTCGTTGCCGATCACGGCGGGGAACTCGTACGGCAGGTAAGCCTTCATCGCACCGGACGCGACCCCCAGGTCGTACGCGTTCACCGAGGCAGCGGCCATCCGCACCAGCACCTCGCCCGCAGCCGCCACGGGATCCTCCACGTCGATCAGGGCGGGCGGAACATCGAACGCCTGCAACGCTAGAGCCTTCATCGGTCCTCCTCCGGGTGGATGCGGGGAGCAACCCGGGTGTGCCGATCGACATTCCCCGAGCGCCCTACCGTCCCGAGGCGAACCTCGGGAGCCACGGCGCCTCAGCCTCCAGCATCCGATCGACCATCTCCCGGATGTTCGGCAGGGTCTGCACGGCGCTCGTGAGGGGATCGAGCGCGACGGCCGCGTGCACCAGATCGCGGTCCCCGGTCATCGCCGCCTCGACCGTGAGCCGCTGGCCCGCGATCTGCACCTGATTGAGCGCCGCGCATGCGGCCGGCAGCGCGCCGTAGCGCACGGGCCGCGCCCCGTTACCGTCCACCAGGCACGCCACCTCGACACACGCATCGGCCGGGAGGTTCTCCACCGCCCCGCCGTTGCGCACGTTCGCGTACACGACGCGCGGCGTCCCGGTCACGACGCTGTCCATGATGGGCGCGGCGAACTCGCCACCGTGGCGGATGCCCTCACGCCGAGCCTCATCCAGGATCGCATCGTTGCTCGCGCTCGCGTCCACCGCCCGACAGATCGCGAGGTAGTTCCACTCACGGTCGATGTACGCGTCGGACGAGCTCGGGCGTCTTGCGGAACCAGGCCCAATACTCGCTGGCATGGTGGCTCGACTCCGTGTGGAAGTAGCCGGTGAGCATCATGAGCTCGGCGCGCACCCGCTCGGTGCTCTCGTAGGGATCGTCCGAGCGTGGGAGCAAGGGGATCGTGCCGTCCACGTGGCGGGCCTTCATCACCTCGCGGATCCGCGGGATCAGGTCCTCCTCGCCCCGGCGGAACGTGGTGAACCAGGCCGTGTGGTTCACGCCGGCGCAGTCGAAGGTGACCTCGTCGTAAGGGACGTCGAGCTCGCGCGCCAGCAGCTCGGAGGTTCCCTGCACGCTGTGGCAGAGCCCCAAGATCCGTACGCCGAGCCGGTCGGTCGCCCAGCAGTTCACGGCCATCGGGTTCGCGTAGTTGAGGAGCAGGGCGTCGGGGCAGACCTCCTGCATCGCCTCGACCACCACGCGGAGCGCCTCCACGGAGCGCAGGCCGCGGAAGATCCCGCCCGGACCGAACGTGTCGCCCACCGTCTGGTCGATCCCGTACGAGAGCGGGATCTCGATGTCGATGCCGTAGGCCTCGATGCCGCCCACCTGGAACACGGTGATCACGAACGTCCGCGTCCTGCAGCGCCTCGTGCAGCCCCTCGGGGACCTCCACGCGGGCGGGCAGGCCGCCCAGCGCGATCAGCTCCCGCGCCGCCGCCGCCGTGCGCTCGGCCCCCGCAGGGTCGATGTCGTACAGGACGAGGGTGGCGGTCGCGAGCGCGGGGAAGGCAAGGATGTCGCGCGTGAGCTCCATCGGGAACACCCAGCCACCCGCGCCCACGATCACGATCCTGGGTCCGTCCGGCGTCACGTCGCCGCCTCGATCGCCCGGCGGGTCTGCAGATCGAACAGGTAGATCCGTTCCGGCTTGATCCCCAGCCGGAGCGTGTCACCCGGCTCGGGCTCGTGCGCCGGCTCGAATCGCGCGACCACCGGCGCCCGCGATCCCTCGACGGCGAGCGGGAGCTCCAGCCCTTCCTCCGCGCCGCTCTCGACCAGCGTGCCGAGCGTGCTGCCGTGCACCACGACCTCGTCGCCCAGCGGCTCCACCACGTCCACCCGGAACTCGAGCGAGGGCAGTCCGTCCGCCCCCACGGTGAGCGCCTCGGGACGCACGCCCACCGCGACCTCGCCGTCGGGCACTCCCGGCCGGTCGAACGCCAGATCGCCGGCCTCGACGCGCCCGCCCGCGACCCGGCCCCGCAGGAGGTTCATGGGTGGGCTGCCGATGAAGCCGGCCACGAACAGGTTGGCGGGATGGCGGTACACGTCGTGCGGGTTGCCGATCTGCTGGACCTCGCCCGCCGACATCACCACGATCCGGTCGCCGAGCGTCATCGCCTCCACCTGATCGTGCGTCACGTAGATCGTCGTGATGCCGAGACGCTGGTGGATCCGCTTGAGCTCCGCGCGCATCTGCACCCGGAGCTTCGCGTCCAGGTTGGAGAGCGGCTCGTCCAGCAGGAAGGCGAGCGGCTCGCGGACGAGGGCGCGGCCCATCGCCACGCGCTGGCGCTGGCCCCCGGAGAGCTGGGCGGGACGGCGCTTCAGCAGGTCGTCCAGGCCGAGCATCGCGCTGGCCTCGCGGACCCGCCGATCGATCTCCGGCTTCGGCGTCTTGCGCTCCTTCAGGCCGAACGCGAGGTTCTTGTACACCGTCATGTGCGGGTAGAGCGCGTAGTTCTGGAACACCATCGCGATGTCGCGGTCGCGCGGGGAGACGTCGTTCACCATCGCGGTCGCCGATCGTGATCGTGCCGGAGGTGGGCTTCTCGAGACCTGCCACGATCCGCAGCGCGGTGGTCTTCCCGCAGCCCGAGGGACCCACCAGGATCAGGAACTCACCGTCCTCGATCCGAGGGAGAGGTCGTCCAGGGCCGCGACGTCCTCGCCGAATCGCTTCGTGACGTGGTCGAGGATCGACCTGCGCCATGGCCTACCCCTTCAGTCCGGTCGTGGCGATGCCGCGCACGAAGTACCGCTGCGCGAAGAAGAACAGGAGCAGCACCGGCACCACGCTCATCACGTTGGCCGCCATCAGCAGGTTGGTGTTCGTCTGGTGCGCGCCCTGGAACGTGGCGAGCCCGAGTTGGAGCGTCATGTTGTTCGGGTTGTAGATCGTGATGAGCGGCCACAGGAAGTCGTTCCACGTCCACATGAACGTGATCACGGCGAGCGTGGCGAGCGCGGGCCCGGAGAGCGGCAGCACGATCTTGAAGAGCACGCCCAGCCGCGAGGCGCCGTCGATGCGCGCGGCCTCCTCCAGCTCGATCGGCAGCGTGCGGAAGAACTGCCGGAGCATGAAGATGCCGAACGCACCCGCCAGGTTCGGCAGGATCAACGCGCCGAGGGTGTCGATCAACCCGAGCTTCCGCACGATCAGGAAGGTGGGGATGATCACGACCTGGAACGGGATCATCAGGGTCGCCAGCACCAGGACGAACACCACCTCGCGCCCGAAGAACCTGATCCGCGCGAACGCGTAGCCGGCGAGGCTGCAGAACAGGAGGTTCCCGACCACGCAGGCCACCGTCACGATCAGCGTGTTGACGAACCAGCGCGCGAACGGCGCCCGTTGCAGGACCTCGGTGTAGTTGTGCCACTGCGGCGACGCGGGCACGCAGCGTGGGCGGGTAGTGGCGCGTCTCGTTCAGGGTCTGCAGCGACGTCAGCACCATCCACACCAGCGGCACGACCATCACGGCGACCACGGGGATCAGCACGAGGTGCCACGGGCTGAACGCGAACCGGTGACGCCTCGGCTCCTCCCGGTCCGGGGACGGTGTGCGCCTCGAGCAGCTCGACGTCGCTCATGCCGTGTAGTGCACCGTCCGCTTACCCACCAACAGCTGGACCACCGTGAGCACCAGGATCGCCACGAACAGGACGTACGCGATCGCGGCCGCATAGCCGGCGATCCCCTGTTGGAACGCGAGCTTGTAGAGGTAGAAGACGACGACGTTGGTGGCGCCCGCCGGCCCGCCGTTCGTCGCGAGGTAGACCTCGTCGAACAGCTGCAGCGCGTTGATGGATGACCACACCACGAGGAACAGGGTGACGGGCCCGAGCAACGGGAGCGTGACGTTGCGGAAGATGCCCCACGTGCTCGCGCCGTCGATCTCGGCGGCCTCCACCAGCTCGCGCGGGATCCCCTGCAGCGCCGCCAGGTAGACGATCACGTCGAACCCGATCCACCCCCACACGGTCATGCCCACGACCGAGTACAGGGCGCCGTTCGGCGATCTCGAAGAACCCGAACGGACCGAGCCCCACCTTCGCCAGGAGCCAGTTCGCGAGGCCGAAGTGCGGATCGAACACCCACAGGAAGATGATCGTCGTGGCGATCGTGGAGACCACCACCGGGACGAACACCCCGGTGCGGTACCACTTCACGCCGCGGATCTTCCGGTTCAGCGCCACCGCGGTGAGCAGGCCGCCCGCCACCGAGATCGGGACGAACAGCGCGGTGTAGATCGCGCTGTGGAGCGCGGCGGCCTTCACGATCGGGTCGCGGGTGAGCGCCTCGTAGTTCTTCAGCCCGATCCACTCCGGCGGGGACAAGAGGTTGGTCTTCTGGAACGAGAGCAGCGCGGACCACACGATCGGGACGATCCCGAAGAGCACGATCAGGAAGACGGCGGGGAACGCGAAGGACCACCCGACCACGTGGTCGGACCCGAGCACCCGTCGGACCCGCGTCCCCGCCGCCATCGGGGCTACGCGGGGACCGCCAGGATGCCGTTCGCCTGTCTCCGCCGCGGCGTCGAGCGCCTGCTGCGGCTCCGCCTTGCCCAGCAGGACGCTGCACGATCGCCTCACCGAGGGCCGCCGAGATCTGCGGGTACTGCGTGATCTGCGGCCGCGCCTTCGTGACGTTCGCCAGGTTCTTCGACGAACGTCGCCACGCCCGGGTACTTCTCGTCGAACGCGCGAGAACTCGGGCATCTGCTCGACCGAGGCGCGCGTCGGCAGGTGCCCCGTGGCCAGCGAGTCCGCGAGCACGTTCGCCGGGCGAGTCCAGGTACTTCGAGGAACTCCCACGAGGCGTCGACCCGCTCGCGCGCCGTTGTCGAAGATCACCCAGTTGTCGGGACCGGCGATCGTCACGTGGCTGCCGCCCGGGTCGAACGACGGCATGACCTGCACGCCGTAGTTCACAGTCGGGGAACGCCGACAGGTCCCACGGGCCGGTGATCAGCATCCCGATGTTGCCGGAGTTGAACAGGTCCTCGGACTTGCCGGCGTCCGGGTGGAAGTCGAGGTACAGCGAGCCGTCCTGCTGCATCTGCTGCAGCATGGTCAGGGCGCGCGACGCCCTCGGGCGAGTTGAACGCGGCCTTCGTGTTGTCGGCTGTTCAGGATGTCGCCGCCCGCCTCCCAGAGCATCGGCATCGTACTGCCAGACCGTGGTCTCGCTCCCGTCCGCCGGGAACGCCATGCCGAACACCTTGTTCGCCGGGTCGGAGATCGGCCTTCGCCGCGGCGCGCAGGTCGTCCCACGTCCAGTCGGGTGTCGGCGTCGGGCACGCCGGCCTGCTTGAACAGGTCCTTGTTGTAGACGACCGCGAGGTTGTCGACGAGGGCCGGCACGCCCGAGCACCCGACCGTCCACCGTGGCGACGGCTCGCTCGCCCGCGAAGAAGTCGTTCCAGTTGAACGTCCGGGTCCTTCACGCGGTCGCGTGAGGTCGACGAGCTTCGGGTGACTGCGCGAGCTGCGGCATGTTCGTGCCGTACTGGTAGGAGATGTCCGGTGCCTTGTCCCCCTGCAGCGCCACCGTGGCCTTCTGCAGCGCGAAGTCGCTGTTCACGTACTGCATCGTGATGTGGGCGTCGGACTGCGACGCGTTGTACGCGTCCACGATCTTCTGCAGCGACAGGAACTCGTAGGACTGGTTCTGCGGGCGGCGGCGGCGTGTAGCCCATCCACATCGTGAGCTCGACGTGGCGCGCCGCCCCCGCCGCCGGGCGAACCGGACCCCGTCCGTGCTCCCTCCGCTCGTGCACGCCGCCACCACCACCGCGAGCACGAGCGGCACCGCCAAGCTTGAACCGCCTCATCAGTTCCCTCCGTTCCGGGCCGCGACCCGTACCTCGTTCGTGAGCGCACCGATGCGCTCGATCTCCACCGTGACCTCGTCCCCATCCTGCAGCCACCGCGGCGGCGTGCGGGCCATCCCTACGCCGGGCGGCGTGCCCGTCGCGATCACGTCGCCGGCCTCCAGCGTGATCGTGCGGCTGATGAACGCCACCAGCTCGGCGACGCCGAAGATCATCTGCTTGGTGGACGAATCCTGCACCACCTCGCCGTTCACGAGGCAGCGGATCCCGAGGTCCTGGGGGTCGGGGATCTCGTCGGTCGTGACCAGCCAGGGGCCGCACGGCAGGAAGGTGTCCACCGCCTTGCCCAGCATCCACTGGGACGAGCGGAACTGCAGGTCGCGCGCCGAGACGTCGTTCAGGCACACGTAGCCCGCCACGTGCGCGAGGGCCTCGGTCTCGGAGACCGCGCTCGTGCGGCGCCCCATCACCACCCCGAGCTCCGCCTCGTAGTCGGGCTGCGCGACGACCGGCGGCACCACGATCGTCGCGCCGGGCCCGATCACGCTGTTCGCGAACTTCGGGAACAAGATCGGCTCCTCGGGGATGGGCTGGCCGCTCTCCTCCGCGTGATCCCGGTAGTTGAGTCCCACGCAGATCACCTTCTGCGGGGCGACGACGGGGCTCGAGAGGGCGAGACCGTCCAGCGATACCGCCTGCGCCGTCGCGTGAGGCGCCCGTCGCCAGATACGCCACGAGGTCGTCGCCCATCGGGATCAACGCGTCGTCCTCGATGCGCCCGAACCCACCCGCGAAAGAGGCCAGCCTCACGGCGTCAGCACCACCTTCGTGAATCGCCCGTCGTCCACCAACGCCTCGAACGCCGACTGCCCGTCGCCGAGGGGCATCGACTCGATCCACCCGCCCACGTCCACGTCGCCGCTCGACAGCAGGTCGAGGGCTCGCGCGAAGTCCCCCGGGACGCAGGCGTAGGAGCCGACGATCGTGAGGCCCTTCGCCACGATGGCCTGATAGGGGACGGGACCCTCGACGGCGCCGAGGCCGATCACGTCGATATGGCCGCCGGATCGGGCGGCCTGCACCGCGAGGGACCACGTGGGCGCGAACCCCGCGGCGTCGATCACGGCATCCACGCCCGCACCCTGCGTGGCCGCCTCGATCGCGTCCGCGGCGCCGTCGGCCGCGAGCGGCTCGGCACCGAGGGCCTTCGCGAGCTCGAGGCGATCCTCCAGCCGGTCCACGACGAAGGTGCGGGCGGCTCCCGCAAGGACCGACACGCGCGCCGCGAAGAGCCCGATGGGTCCGGCCCCGATCACGAGCACGTCGTCGCCCGGGCGCACCGCCCGCTCGACCGCATGGATCGCGTTCGCGAGCGGCTCCACCAGCGTGCCGGTGGCGTCCGACACCGTGTCCGGCATCGCGAGGAGCTGGTCGGCCGCGATCGTGAACGCGTCCGCGAACGCGCCGGGGAAGTTCATGCCCATCAACAGGCGGTCGGGGCAGAGGTTGGGCCGGCCCTCGGCGCATCGGGCGCAACGACCGCAGGACACCACGGGCATCGCCACGACCCGGGTCCCTTCGAGCGCGGGGTCCACCTCCCCGCCGACGGCATCGACCGTCCCGACGACCTCGTGGCCCATCACGAGCGGCGGGATCCGGCGCGGGCTCGCTTCGCGGAAGCCGTGGAGGTCCGACCCGCAGATGGCGGCGGCGGCGACGTGGACCCGCGCCTCTCCCCGCGCCGGGACAGGGTCCGGCACGTCCTGCATCTGCATCCTGCGCGGCCCCAGGTACACCAACGCCTTCACGACGCTCCCCCGGTCACGACGAACGGCGACTCGCGCGCGGGCACCAGAACCGTCACGACGCGGTCCTCCCGCTCGACCCACTCGACGACGTGCGCAGGCCAGCCCCGGTTCCCGGCGAACAGGTCGTGATGCATGGGCACGAGGACGCCGGACCCGATCGCGTCGGCGAGCCACGCGGCCTCGCGCGCGGTGAGGTTGCCCACGATGCCGCGCGCCTCACGTTCGGCGTCGCGGCCGTTGATAGGAAGCAGGGCTGCGTCCGGCCGGAGCTCGTGCAGCATGTTCTCCATCCCTTCGAAGTGGATCGTGTCGCCCGCGTGATAGATACGCACGCCGTCCACGTCGAGGACGTACCCCAGGAACCGCACGAGGCCCCCGGAGAGCTCCTCCCCGAACCCGTAGGCGTCCTCCATCGTGACGCCGTGGCGCGCCGGGACGGCCCGCACCGTGAGGCTCCCGAGCTCGGCCGTCTCGCCGGGCTGGAGTCCCACGACGCGCTCCGGCGCGATCCCCACCTCGGTCACCATCTCGACGATCGGCGTCGGCACCACGAACGTCGCCTGCGGCGAGACGCGCGCGATCGCCGGGGCCAGCGCGGCATCGAAGTGGTCGACGTGCTCGTGCGTGCACAGGACGACGTCGATGCCGGTACACGCGTCGCCGGAGAGCGTGCTCTCGTACCGGCGCCCCTCGTACGGCGAGAGGAACGGATCCACCAACGCGGTCACATCGCGCCCCCGGATCAGGAAGCCCGCCTGCCCGAGCCACGACAGCGCGGCTCGACCGGGCCCGGTCTCGACCTCGCGCAGCCGTTCGAGCGGTGACGTCATCGTCGGTTCCCCCTCACATCACGGCGGTCTGTCCGCCGTCCACGACCAAGGCCGCGCCGTGGATGAAGGACGCCTCATCCGACGCGAGGAAGGCGTAGGCGGCGGCGATCTCCTCCGGCCGGCCACGTCGGCCCAGCGGGATCCGGTCCCGCTCGTAGGCCCGGAACCCCTCTTCGTCGCCCAGCAGGCGGTTCAGACGGTGTGTCGACGAAGCCGGGGCACAGGCAGTTGACGCGGATGCCCGCGCCACCCAGCTCCACCGCCATCGAGCGGGTGAGCTGGAGCACGCCCCCCTTGGAGGCGTTGTAGTCCGCGAAGTCCTCCTCGCCGCCCAGGGCGTTCGTCGAGGCCATGTTCACGATGGCCCCGCCGCCCCCGTCTGCCGACATCGCACGCGCCACCGCCTGGGCCACCAGGAACATGCCCCTCAGGTTCACCGCCACGGTTCGATCCCAGGTCGCGGCCTCGATCGTCAGGAAGCGCGCCTTCCGCGCGATCCCCGCGTTGTTGATCAGGACGTCGATGCGCGCCAGGAACGCCCCGGCCGCGTCGACCAGCGCGACCGCGTCGTCCTCCCGGCTCACGTCGCCCACGACGCCTGCGAGCGTCGGCCCGGCGCCACCCAGCGACGCCATCGCGGAGGTGAACTCCTCCGCATCGATGCCCCCGACGAACACCCGGGCTCCCTCGTCGAGGAACCGACGCGCCGTGGCGAGCCCGATGCCGCTGGTGCCCCCCGAGATCAGGACGCCCTTGTCCCGCAGCCCCCGCATCAGCGCATCCTCCCCCGACCCTCGATCGCGAACTCCCGCTCCACGGCCCCGTCGCGGACGCCGTAGGCGACGTCGAACATGTTCACGCATCCGCACGCGTGCAGCGGGATCACCTCGACCCGCTCGCCGATGTCCAGGCGGCCGTCGCCCTCGATGTGCCCCACCCCGTGCTCCTCGTTCATGAAGTCCAGCAGCAGATCGGGCCGTCCGGCCACCACGCCTCTGCCCGGGAACGCGGACGCCTCGCCGCCCGGACCGTCCGACGTGAAGGCCTTGGTCCCGGCATCCACGACGAAACGCCCATCGGTGGGGCGCGCGACCACGGTGACGAGGACGCGGGCCGCGCACGTCGCCTCCGTCGCGACACCGAGCCGCATCTGCTGCACGTCGTTCACCACGTAGGTGCCGGGACGGATCTCGGTGACGCCCGGCACGGTGGCGACGATGCGCGCGGTCGGCGTCGACCCCACGCTGATCTCGCGGATCGGCAGGCCGGCGCGCGCGCACCCCTCGGCGGTCTCCAGCAGATCGAGCGCCTCCCGCTCCGCCGCGGCGTGCAGGGCCGCGGCGTCTGCGCTCGCGTACGCGTGGCCGGCGTGGGTGAGCAGACCGATCATGTCGATCCCGCGCACGTCCGCGACCGCGGAGGCCAGCTGGACCGTCGGCACCCCCGGCGCCCGCCCCATGCGGTGCAGGCCCGTGTCCACCTCCACGAGGACAGGCACGTCCCGGCCCAGGTCCCGGCCCACGCGGCCGACGCCCTCCGCCACCTCGATCGAGTCGAGGCTCACGCGCACGTCCGCGCGCTCCATCAGGGCGCGCAGGCGCACGAGCTTGGCCTCGCCCCACAGGGGATAGGCCACCAGCACGTCGTCGAGTCCCGCGTCGACCATCACCTCGGCCTCGCCGAGCTTCGCCACGGTGATCCCCGTCGCGCCGGCCTCGACCTGCATCCGGGCGATCGCGGGCGACTTATGCGTCTTCGTGTGCGGCCGCAGACGGACCCCGGCCTCGCGCGCGACGGATGCCATCTCGGCGACGTTGCGTTCGAGCGCGTCCAGGTGGAACAGGAGCGCCGGCGTGTCGAGGTCTACGGATCGCGCATCCACGCGTGGGCACCCCCTTCCCGGTGATTCCGTTGTACGGAACGGCATTCTGAACGAACTGCGGGTATCCTTCCGCAGCCCGGTCGCCCGGTCAAGCGCGGCCCCGCTCGGCCGTGGACCCACCCGTGCCGGCCGCGGCCGTGGCGCTCAGCAGGAGGGGGACGATGGCGCGCATCCGGGAGGCGGGGAGCCGCTCGCGGGGCGCCGAGATCGACACGGCGGCGCGCGGCCGCGCGGAGCCCAGGAAGACGGGAGCCGCCAGGCATCGGACCCCGAGCTCGCTCTCCTCCATGTCGCGCGCGTAGCCGTCGCCGCGGATCCGTTCGGTCTCGCGCACCAACGCGTCGCCCGACGTGATGGAGTGCGGCGTCCGCTGCGCGAGCGTGCCCTGGAGCGCGATCCACGCGCGCAGCTGGGGCTCCTCGGGAAAGGTCCACGCCAGGAGGGCCTTCCCCACCGCTGTACAGTGCGCGGGATTCCGGCCACCCACCATGGACGTGAGCGTGATCGGGTGGCTCGACTCCAGCTTGTCGAGGTACACGACGTCGCCTCCCTGCAGGAGCCCGAGGTGCACGGTCTCGTTGAGCGCGTCGCGGAGCCCGGTCAGCACCGGGCGCAGCACCACGCGCAGGTCGACCCGGTCGTGGAAGTCGAACGCGACGCGCAGGAGCTCCGACCCGATGAGGTAGCGGCCGTCGTCCTGTTGCATCACGAACCCCCGCCCGCGCAGCGCCGCCAGCGTGCGATGGACGGAGCTCTTCGGCAGATCCGTGGCGATGGACAGCTCCTCCAGCGTGGCGCCCGAGCCGTGACGGCCGAGCTCCTGGAGCAATCGGAGCGCTCGATCCACGCTCTCGACGGCCGGCGCTCCGGGCTGTGACATGGTCAGCATGCTAGCCCATCGTCCCGCTGAGCGGAATCAGATTCCGCCCAAGTGGGGCCGAAGTCCGCCGATGTCGCGCGTGGCAGGCGCCCTTCGAGTAGGCTGGTGGGGCGTTCGGCGCCATGCTGAGCGCGCACCGCGGCCCCAACACCGACGGCCGCACCACATCAGCCCCAGCACCTGGCTGCCGACCGAAGCTGGGTTGCACCGTGATCGATCACCGTTCCCGTTCACCTTCGAGGCGCCGCCATGCGTGATTGGCGGGAAGACGAGGTCGTGAACGAGGTGAAGGCGCGCGAGCGCAACGAGTGGATCCTGCGCGCCAACGACGAGCTCGACGCCGGCCACGGCGCGGACGCGTACGCCTGTGAATGCGGCTACGGACCGTGCACGGATGTCGTGACGCTCACGCGCGCGGAGTACGAAGGGGTGCGCATCGATGCCACCCACTTCGCCATCTCTCTCGATCACGAGAACCCGGAGTTCGAGCTGGTCGTGTTCCAGAACGACCGGTTCGCCGTCGTCGAGAAGCTGCTGCAGATGCCGAGGAGGATCGCCCGTGACACCGACCCCCGCAAGTGACGCCCAGACCGCGCCGCACGTCCCCCACCTGCCGCCCCACGAGATGCTGAAGGCGCTCGAGCCCGCCATGATCCGCGCGACGGAGCGCCACGTCGCGGCGGCGACCGAGTGGTTCCCCCACGAATACGTCCCCTACGAGGTCGGCCGCAACTACGTCGAGGAGCCGTGGGAGGTCACCGACAGCTCCCTCAGCGAGATCTCCAGGACCGCGCTCGAGATCAACCTGCTCACCGAGGACAACCTCCCCTATTACCACCTCGCCCTCTGGGACATCTTCGGTAAGGACGGGGCGTGGGGCGAGTGGGTGCGCCGCTGGACGGCGGAGGAGGGCCGCCACGCCATCGTCCTGCGCGACTACCTCACGGTCACCCGCGGCCTCGATCCTGTGGCCCTCGAGCGGAGCCGCATGGACCAGGTGCAGCGCGGGTACTACCCCTCCTGGAACGGGATGGCCGATCCCCTCGGCGGGGTGGTGTACGCGACGTTGCAGGAACTGGCGACGCGGGTCGCGCACCGCAACACGGGCCTCGCGACCGAGGATCCGCTCATCGAGAAGCTCACCGCGCGCATCGCGGTGGACGAGAACCTGCACTACGTCTTCTACCGCGACATCGGCAAGGCGGCCTTCGCGATCGACCCCTCCGCGATGATGATGGCGCTCAACCGCGAGCTGATCGGCTTCGCGATGCCCGGTCTCGAGATCCCGGAGTTCCGGGCGAAGGCGATCCAGATCGCGAAGGCCGGGATCTACGACCTCCGCATCCATCACGATCAGGTGGTGATGCCCGTGCTGTTCTCGCACTGGAAGATCGATCAGGTGTCGGGTCTGTCCGATGAGGCGCAGGAGGCACGCGACGGGATCATGAACTTCCTCGCGATGCTCGACGCCACGGCCACGATGTACGAGGAGAAGCGCGCGGCCGCCGTCTAGTCCGTGGGTCGATCGGGCGGCGCCGGCTCGTTCGACAGGAGCTGATGACTCGAGACCACGGCCTCGGCGACGTCCACCACCTTGCGCTGCGAGCGGCGGGCCTCGTCGCGCAGCATGTCGAACGCGCGACGCTCGTCCACCCCGTGGCGCTCCATCAGGATGCCCTTTGCGCGCTCGGTCAAGGCGCGTCGCCCGAACGCGCCCTCGAGGTTCTGGTACTCGGCGAAGCGCTGGAGCGTGATGTCGATCGAGCTCTGGAACTCCGCCGGGTCCTCGCCGCCGCTGATGTACGCGAAGATCCCCAGCCTGGCCGCCTGGTTGACGAAGGCCGGGTCCTGCACGTCGAGCACCGCGATCACGGGACAGCTCGCCTCGTGCACGATCCGCCCGATCATCCGGAGCGCGTCGTCCGAGCTCTCGCCCACGATCACGAGGGCGAGGTCGGGGCGTTCGATCGAGGTCATAGGCCCGATCTCATGGAGCTCGCTCTGTCGCGTGATCACCTCGTGTCCGAGCGAGGCGACGGTGCGTGTGACCTGCTCGAGCCGCTCAGGGCGCCCGTCGGCGACGAGCACCCGTAGCCTGGTCGTCTCCGATCCGTCCATCTCCAGCTCCAGGGCGATCCGACCTCGGCCCCATGCTAGCTCCGGAGGCTATCCTCCTGAACCATGGCCGAGGTGCACGTCTTGTTCGAGGGATACGTCGGGCGTGGAGATGACGGCAACCACGTCGGGAGCACGGTGAGCCTGATCCGCGACGGCGACGCCCTGATCGTCGTGGATCCGGGCCTCGTGCCCGACCGGGCCGTGATCCTCGAGCCACTCCGCGAGCTGAACGTTGGCCCGGACGACGTCACCGACGTCGTCTTCTCCCACCATCACCCCGACCACACGGTGAACGCCGCGTTGTTCCCTCAGGCCCGGATCCAGGACGTGATGGCCACCTACCGTGACGATCTCTGGCTGAGCCGGCCCGCCGAGGGTTTCGAGGTTTCGCCTCAGGTCCGCCTGATCGAAACCCCGGGCCACTCCCGCGAGGACATCACCACGCTGGTGGGATCCGACGAGGGCACGATCGCGCTCACGCACCTGTGGTGGGCCGCGGAGGGTCCCGCCGACGATCCCTACACGTTCGACCGTGAGGTCTTGCGAGCGCAGCGCGAGCGTGTGCTGGCGATCGCCACCCGGATCGTGCCGGGACACGGTCCGGCGTTCACGCCCGACGCCTCGACGCCACGCTAGCGCCTCAGCGCCGACGCGTGCCGTTGCGCCGGTTGCGCCCGCTCGGCCGCCCGTTCCCTTGCGTCGTGCCGCCTCGGCCCGGCGCACGGCCGTTCCCGGGATGGTCGATGCGCATGCCGGCGTCGACGAACTCCACGTGGAGCTTGAGCGCCTTCGCCATCTTCCCGACCTCGGCCCGCTGGTCGGGCGTCACGAACGTGATGCCCGTCCCGGCGCGGCCCGCGCGTGCGGTACGGCCGACGCGGTGCACGTAGGCCTTCTCGTCCTCCGGCGGGTCGAAGTTGATCACGTGGCTGATGTGCTCGAGGTCCAGGCCGCGTGCCGCGACGTCGGTCGCCACCAGCACATCGTGATCGCCCGACGCGAAGTGGCCGAGCGCACGTTCACGCGCCGGCTGCGTCATGCCGCCGTGCAGCGCGCCCACCCGGAAGCCGTCGGTTCGCAGGCGCTTCGCGAGGCGATCCGCCCCGCGCTTGGTGCGGACGAACACCAGGGTCAGCCCCCGGTCGCCCGCAAGCTCGCGCACCAAGGCATCGTTCTTCCGCGTGTGGTCCACCGAGACGAAGCGATGGTTGGCCTCGGCGACGGTCGGGCGGTCGTCCTTGACCTCGTGGCGGACCGGGTCGTCGGTGAAGCGCTCCGCGAGCCGGCCCACCTGACCATCGAGGGTGGCAGAGAAGAGCATGGTCTGCCGCTCAGGGCGCAGGAGCTGCAGGATCTTCGTGACGTCGGGCAGGAACCCCATGTCGAGCATGCGATCGGCCTCGTCCAGGACGGCGATCCGCACGCGATCGAGCCGCAGCAGCTTGCGTTGCACGAGGTCGAGCAGGCGCCCGGGGGTGGCGATCACGATGTCGGCGTGGCGGGCGCGCTTGGCCTGCGCCTGGATCCCGACGCCGCCGTAGACGGCCGCGATCCGGAGGTGGCTGACGTCCGCGATCGCGCGGAAGTCCTCGGCGACCTGGCTGGCGAGCTCACGCGTGGGCGCGAGGATCAGCGCGGTGGGCGACTTCGTATCGGGATGGGTGCGCTCGACGATCGGCACCGCGAACGCGAGCGTCTTGCCCGAGCCGGTGCGCGACTTCGCGAGCACGTCGCGTCCGGCGATCGCATCGGCGATGACCAGCGACTGGATCGCGAACGGCGCGTCGATGCCACGCATCTTCAGCGCATCGGCGACGGGACGCGAGACCCCGAGGGCCGCGAACGTCGCGGCGCCGGCGATCGGGATCACGGCTCGGGGCTCCGGGCGTCGGTCGGTGGTTCGTGGTCGTGGACGTGCTGCTACGTGCTCCTGCAACGGGTGCCTCCTCGGCATCGCTTGCTGTCGGCCCGACGGATGCCGGCGCCGTGTTCCACAGCGAGTGATGCCTCGTGGGCGCTGATGGATGCGGTGGTGCTGTGCCGGCCCACGGGCCGGCCGGAGCGCGAGACGGACGGAGCGCTACGACCCCGCCGGAGTGGCGGGAGCGTCCCCGGATGCCGGTGGCGCGAACGCCCCGGATCCGTCGTCCTCGTTCGGTGCGATGGGGGCTCCCGCCTCCACCACGCCGGCCGCGCGATCCTCTCGACGCTTGGTGCGCGCGAGACGCCGTTCCTCGATGGCCGCGGCTTTCTTCGCCTTCACTTCTCGGCGTTGCCGCTTGCCGGCGCTGTCGGGCATGCAACCAGGGTACGCGATACGCGGGGATGCACGACCGGCGGCTACTCCGAGGCCGATCCGCTCGCGGCGCGGCGGGCCCCACACGCCCTGTTGAGGAAGGGGTAGGGGTCGATCGCGTCCATGATCAGGCTGAAGCCGCGCGGGGAGCGATGGCGAGGCGTCGGCGACGCCCACGGATGCCACTCGAAGTGGTCGTGCGTGGAGTGCGCGTCCCCGGTGCTCCCCACGTAGCCGATCACGGTCCCCGCCTTCACGTAGCCGAGCCGGCCGAAGCGGCTCAGGTGGCCGTTCCGCACGTACCCACGCTCGCCGACGACGGTCACGTAGTGGCCGGCGAACCAGTCGTCGCTGTGGGCCACCGCGAAGCCGTCGAACGGCGCGCGGATCGGGCGCCCCGTAGGCGCGCCGATGTCGTTGCCCCAGTGCGGGTGGTACCCGCCCACCGGCCGCGGCTCGCCGAAATCGTCCTGGTAGCCGATCGGCCCCGCCACGGGGCAGACCCGCAGCGGATCGTGGGTCGGGGTGTCGTTCGTCCCCGTCCGTGGGTAGGAGTTGAATCGTCCGGTGCGCTCGATGTGCCCCCAGGCCGCCGTCGGATTCCCGTAGAGCAGCCAGATCCAGCGCAACCCCGCCACGATCTGCTGCACGCTCCGTGTGGTCGCGACGGTGTGCCTGCAGGCGGTCCACCCCTTGACGAAGCACCGCGTGTCGAGCCAGAGATCGTCGCGGGTCCGCGTCATCCACGGTCCGAACATCGTCTCCACCTCCTGCGTGGTCATGGCGAAGAGACCGTGCCACACGTGGTACGACTGTCCGCGCTCCACGAACTCGGTGTCGAAGCCGGTCCCCTGCCAGCAGACGATCTTGGCGATGTACGGCGAGGAGGCCCACGCACGCTGAAGGTCTCCGGAGACGCGGATGGCGGTCGCGAGCCGATGGTGGAATCCCTTCGGTTCATCGGGGTGACGGCAGTCGGCCGCGCGCCCGGTGACGGCTCGCGCGGCGGCGCCCGCCGCAGGGGGCGAGGCTCCGACCAGGGCGCCGACCAGGCACAGGGCCAGGAGTCCGGCCACGAACGGCCGGGGGGGTGATGTGGATGCGGGCGCCATACGGTCCGGCAGCCTAAGCCCCCGCGGGCCCGAAGGCGAGGAGCCGCGCCTCAACGTGCCGCGTCCAGCCGACGACGAAGCTCGTCGAGCGCCGACGGATCCTCCAGCGAGGACAGATCGCCCGGATCCTCGCCGATCGCCGCTGCGCGCACGGCCCGCCGGACGATCTTGGCGCTGCGCGTCTTGGGCAGCGCCGGGGCGAACACCACCCGGGACGGCGTGAAGGCCGCACCCAGATGCTCCCGGACCACGCCGCGGAGCTCCTCGGACAGGGCCCCGCTGGGCTCCACCCCGGGACGCAGGACCACCACGCACCAGATGACCTCGCCCTTCACCGCATCCGGCACGCCGACGGCCGCCGACTCCCCGACGGCCTGGTGGGTCGCCAGCGCCGATTCCACCTCGGCGGGGCCGATCCGCTTGCCCGCGACGTTCAGGGTGTCGTCGCTGCGACCGTGCAGGAACCAGTAGCCGTCCTCGTCACGGCTGGCCCAGTCGCCGTGCACCCAGACGCCGGGCATGCGGCGCCAGTACGTGTCCAGGTAGCGCTCGGGGTCACCCCAGATCCCCCGGGTCATCGAGGGCCACGGCTGACGGCAGATCAGTTCCCCCACCTCCCCGGGGCCCACGGGGAGACCTCCGGGATCCACGATGTCGACGTCCATCCCCAGCGCGGGCCCGCCGAGCGAATCGACCTTGAACGGCACAACCGGGTGGGGGAGAGGAAGCACGCGCCGACCTCGGTCCCGCCGGAGAGGTTCACGATGGGCAGGGCGCTCCCGCCGACCTCCCGATGCAGCCACAGGTAGGCGTCGGGGTTCCACGGCTCCCCCGTCGAGGCGAGGATCCGCAGCGACGAAAGGTCGTGGGCGCGCACCGGGTCCGGTCCGGAGGGGATGAGCGCGCGCACGAGCGTGGGCGAGACGCCGAGCGTGCTCACGCGATGACGGGCCACCTGCGCCCACAGCCGCCCAGGGTCCGGATGGATCGGCGAGCCCTCCGTCAGCACCACCGTGGCGCCGAGCGCGAGCGCGCCGACGATCTCCCACGGGCCCATGATCCAGCCGAGGTCGGTCGCCCACAGGAGGCGCTCGCCACGATGCAGGTCGGCCTGGTAGGCCACCTCCTCCGCGATCTTCACCAGGAAGCCTCCGTGCACGTGCACGGCGCCCTTCGGACGGCCGGTCGTCCCGCTCGTGTACGCGATGAACAGCGGATGTTCGGCGTCGAGCGGCATCGACGCGACCGGCGCGGTGGCGGTGTCCACCTCTGTGGACCATCTCCGGTCCCGGCCGGGCGTCATGGGCGTGGGGACCTCGGCCAGCCGCTCCCAGACCAGCAAGTGCCGCACGGTGTCGATCCCCTCCACCGCGCGGTCGGCCACGGCCTTCATGGGCACCGGGCGGCCACCCCGCAGCGACGCGTTGGCGGTGATCACGACCCCACAGCCCGCGTCGGCGATCCTCGCGGCCACCGCGTCGGCGCCGAACCCGCTGAACACGGGCACCCACACGGCCCCGATCTTCGCGCAGGCCATCAGCGCCGCGACGGTCTCGATCGCCATCGGCATGAAGATCGCCACGGCGTCGCCGTCCCGCACGCCGAGCCGCCCCAACGCGCCCGCGACGCCGTCCACCATGCGGCGGAGCTCCACGTACGTGACCTCGCGGACGTCGCCGTCTTCGCCCTCCCAGACCACCGCGGTCGCGTCCGGGTCCCGTTCGGCCCATCGGTCGACGCACTGCGTGGCCACGTTCACGGTGCCTCCCACGAACCAGGTCGCCCATTCCGGACCGCGCGAGAGATCCGCGACACGCTCGTACGGTGAGTCGAACACGATGTCGAGGTCACGCACGACCGCATCCCAGAACCACGCGGCGTCGGCCACCGATCGAGCGGTGAGCTCGGCGAGCCCGTCGATCCCGTGCGCGCGCATCAGCCGCGTGACGTTGGCTCGCTCGACCGTGGCGGCGTCGGGGGTCCAGATGAACCCGCCGTCGCGGTCGGTCACCCGCCGAGCTCCCCCGTCAGCTGCCGGCCGATCAACATGCGCCGGATCTCGTTCGTGCCGGCCCCGATCGTGTAGAGCTTGGCGTCGCGCAGGAGCCGTCCGGCCGCGTTCTCGCTCACGTAGCCCATCCCCCCGAAGACCTGGATCGCCTCGAGCGCCACCTCGACCGCACGCTCTGAGGCGTACAACAGGCACCCGGCCGTGGCGGCCGACTGACGCGTGGCGCCGGCGAGGTCGAACCCCTCGGCCACCCGGTAGGCGTAGGCGCGCGAGGACTCCAGCGCGACGTACATGTCGGCGAGCTTGCCCTGCATCAACTCGAAGGAACCGATCGGTTTGCCGAACTGCCGCCGTTCCCGCGTGTAGGGCACCGCGAGATCGAGCGCCGCCTGCATGATGCCGATCGGTCCGCCCGTGAGGACCAGGCGCTCGGACTCGAGCCCCTGCATCAAGACGCGCACGCCGCCGCCGGGCGCGCCGAGCACGTGATCGTCCGGGATGCGGCAGTCGGTGAAGACCAGCTCGCACGTGGGGGAGCCGCGCATACCGAGCTTGTCGATCTTGGGGGACGTGGCGAAGCCTTCCATCCCCCGCTCGACCACGAACGCGGTCACCGGGCCGGCGGCCACACCCTCCGTGCGCATGTACACGATCACGACGTCGGCCTCCGGGCCGTTCGTGATCCACATCTTGGTGCCGTTGGCGATCCATCCCCCGTCCACACGTTCGGCGTGGCAGCGCATCGAGCCCAGGACGTCGGAACCGGCGTCGGCCTCGCTCATCGCGAGCGCTCCCACGTGCTCTCCGGACAGGAGCCCGGGGAGCCAGCGCCGCCGCTGCTCGGGGGACCCGCTCCGCCAGAGGTTGTGCACGCAGAGGTTGGCGTGCGCCGCGTAGGACATCCCGACGGAGGCCGATGCGCGCGAGATCTCCTCCACGATCACGAGGTGCTCCAGCGCGCCGAGCCCGGCCCCTCCGTCGTCCACCGACACCGTGGGACCGAGGACGCCGAGGGCGCCGAGCCCTGGCCACAGCCACCGTGGGAAGACGTCGTCGCGGTCGATCGCCGCGGCGTGGGGCGCGATCTCGCGTTCGGCGAACTCCCGAACGCTCTTGCGGAGCTCCTCGAGGGAGATCGCGCCGGGCCCAGTCTCGACCGCCATGCACCATACCTACCACGAGCCGCGGGAACGGCGCGCGCGGCGGTATGGTGTGCGCGACCGTCCACGAGCGACGCCGGACGCCTGAGGGAACGGAGCGAGGGTGCCCCGACTGGACACGCACGTCGACCGAGCCTCGGCCGACTTCCGTGCCAACGTCGACGCCATGCGTGCACAGGTCGAGGCGCTCCGAGCCCGGCTCGCGCGGGTGCGGGAAGGGGGCGGAGCGGCCGCCACCGAACGGCACGTGGGGCGCGGGAAGCTCGTCGTCCGCGAACGTGTCACGCGTCTGATCGATCCCGGGGCCGCGTTCCTGGAGCTCTCGCCGCTCGCCGCCGACGGGCTCTACGACGACCAGGCGCCGGCGGCGGGCATCGTGACCGGCATCGGGCCCGTGCACGGGACGCCCTGCGTGATCGTGGCCAACGACGCCACGGTGAAGGGTGGCACGTACTTCCCCTTGACGGTGAAGAAACACCTGCGGGCGCAGGCGATCGCGATGGAGAACCGACTGCCCTGCATCTATCTGGTGGACTCCGGCGGCGCGTTCCTGCCGATGCAGGCCGACGTCTTCCCCGACCGCGAGCACTTCGGTCGGATCTTCTACAACCAGGCAAGGATGTCGGCCCTCGGCATCCCCCAGATCGCCGCGGTGATGGGCTCGTGCACCGCGGGCGGCGCGTACGTCCCCGCGATGTCGGACGAGACGGTGATCGTGCGCGGGACCGGGACGATCTTCCTGGGCGGGCCTCCGCTCGTGAAGGCGGCCACCGGCGAGGACGTGAGCGCCGAGGAGCTCGGCGGCGCCGACGTCCACGCGCGTCGCAGCGGGGTCGCCGACCACGAGGCGGTCGACGACCAGCACGCGCTGCGTCTCGTGCGGGAGATCGTGGCCAACCTGAACCTCCCGCGGGCTCGCGCGTGGCGGGTGACGGACCCCGTGGATCCGGCCGTCACCGTGGAGGACCTCTACGGGGTCGTGCCCTCCGACCTCAGCGTGAGCTACGACGTGCGCGAGGTGGTCGCGCGCATCGTGGACGGCTCGGTCCTGCACGAGTTCAAGGCGCTCTACGGCGACACGCTCGTCTGCGGGTTCGCGCGGATCTTCGGCCACCCGGTCGCGATCCTCGCGAACAACGGGGTCCTGTTCTCGGAGTCCGCGCTGAAAGGCGCGCACTTCATCGAGCTCGCGGCCGCACGCGGGGTGCCGCTCGTCTTCCTGCAGAACATCACGGGGTTCATGGTCGGCCGCGAGTACGAGGCGGGCGGCATCGCGAAGGACGGCGCGAAGCTCGTGACCGCCGTCGCGTGCGCGAACGTGCCGAAGTTCACCGTCGTGATCGGCGGGTCCTTCGGCGCCGGCAACTACGCGATGTGCGGGCGCGCGTACGACCCGCGCCAGCTCTGGATGTGGCCCAACGCGCGGATCTCGGTGATGGGCGGACGGCAGGCCGCCTCCGTGCTCACCACCGTAGGGGGCGACCCTGCCGAGGAGCAGACCATCGTCGAGCGCTACGAGGAGGAGGGCAGCCCGTACCACTCCACGGCGCGCCTCTGGGACGACGGTGTGATCGACCCGCTCGACACGCGTGAGGTCCTCGCGCTCGGGCTCGACGCGGCCTCACGTGCGCCGGTGCCGACCACCACGTTCGGGGTGTTCCGGATGTGAGCGACGTGGCCGTCGACCGCGAGGGACCCGTCCTCACCCTCACCCTGGATCGCCCGGACCGCCGGAACGCGCTCGGCCCCTCGCTGATGGAGGAGCTCGCCGGGCGGATCGGCGAGGCGGAGGCCGACGACGACGTCCGCGTGGTGGTGCTCGCCGGGGCGGGAAGCGCCTTCTCGGCGGGGGCGGACATCGAGTGGATGCGGGCGAGCCGCGACCTCTCGCGGGAGGAGAACCTGCGCGACGCCGTCGCGCTGCGCGAGGCCTTCGAGCACGTGGACGCCTGCACGAAGGCGGTGATCGCCCGGGTGCACGGCCCCGCGATCGGCGGCGGCGCCGGGCTCGTGGCCTGTGCGGACGTGGCCGTCGCCGCCGACGGCGCCCGCTTCGCCTTCGCGGAGGCGCGGCTGGGCCTGATCCCGGCCACGATCGCTCCGTACGTGCTGCGCGCGATCGGACCGGGCCACGCGCGCGCCCTCTTCACGAGCGCACGCACCTTCGAGGCGGAGGAGGCGCGGCGGATCGGGCTCGTCCATCACGTCGTGACCGACGCCGCGCTCGACGCCACGGTCGCCGAGACGGCCGAGGCGTTCCTCGCCTGCGGGCCCCGCGCGGTCGCCGAGGCCAAACGCCTGATCCGCGACGCGACCGCCTCGCTCGTGCTGCCGGACCTCTCCGAGCGGATCGCGGCCGCGCGCGCGAGCGAGGAAGGGCAGGAGGGTCTCGCGGCCTTCCTCGAGAAGCGGGCGCCGGGGTGGGTCCCATCCAGCGGCTCCTGATCGCGAACCGCGGGGAGATCGCGGTGCGGATCGTCCGCGCCTGCCGTGAGCTGGGGATCGAGGCGGTCGCGGTGGCGGGCCCCGGCGACCTCAGGGCGATGCACGCCGAGCTCGCCGACGACGTGGTGGAGGTCGGCTCATACCTCGATGGCGCCGCGCTCGTGGCGGCCGCGACCGACGCCGGTGCCGATGCCGTGCATCCGGGCTACGGGTTCCTCTCCGAGCGGGCCGAGTTCGCCGAAGCGGTGCGCGCGGCGGGACTGCGCTGGGTCGGACCGCCTCCGGAGGCGATGCGTCTGCTCGGCGACAAGCTCGCCGCGCGTGGGGTCGCGGAGGCCGCGGGCGTGCCGGTCGTGCCCGGTTCCGGGCCGCAGGCGCTCACCGACGAGGCACTCGGGGCGGAGGCCGCCCGCCTCGGCTTCCCGGTCCTCGTGAAGGCCGCGGGAGGCGGGGGGGGTCGAGGGATGCGCGCCGCGGCCGCGCCTCAGGAGCTCTCGCACGCGCTCGCGGAGGCGCGCGAAGAGGCGGACGCGGCGTTCGGCGACCCCCGGATCTTCCTCGAGCGTCGACTTGAGGGAGCGCGGCACGTGGAGATCCAGATCCTCCGCGACGCCCGTGGCCACGGCGTGCACCTGGGCGAGCGGGACTGCTCGCTGCAGCGCCGTCACCAGAAGGTCCTCGAGGAGGCGCCCTCCCCCGCGGTCACGCCGGAGCTGCGGGCCTCGCTCGGCGATGCCGCGCTCGCCGTCGCCGCGGCGGCCGGATACGAGGGGGCGGGGACGGCCGAGTTCCTGCTCCTGGACGACGGCACCTGGGCGTTCCTGGAGATGAACGCGCGGCTGCAGGTCGAGCATCCGGTGACGGAGGCCACCACCGGCATCGACATCGTGCGCGCGCAGCTCCGCGTGGCGGACGGCGAGGCTCTCGCGCTCTCGCAGGAGGACGTGGCCTTCACCGGCCACGCCGTCGAGGCCCGCGTCTACGCGGAGGACCCGCTCAACGGCTTCCTGCCCTCGACCGGACGCGTGGAGCTGCTCGCGCTCCCACGCTGGCCGGGCGTGCGGATCGACACCGCGCTGCGGGACGGCGACGCGATCGGTCTCGGCTACGACCCGCTCCTGGCCAAGGTGATCGCCCATGACCGGGATCGTGGGACGGCCCTCGCCCGGCTCCGCGCGGCGCTCGCCGAGGTGCGGATCCTCGGTGTCGCGACCAACCTCGGCTTCCTCCTGGACGCGCTCGTGCATCCCGACGTCCTGGCGGGGCGAGCCGACACCGACTGGGTGACGGAGGTCTGGCGTCCGAACGTGCCGCCGTTGCCCGCGCACGGGGCGGCGGCTCCCGATCCCCGCGACCCCTGGCGCGCGTTCGCGGGATCCCCTCCGGACCCGGAGGTCGCCGTGGCGGGGGCGCATGCGCAGTATCGCGGCTGGGCGTACGCGCTCGAGGACGAGCTCGCGCCCACGCCGATCTCGCTCCCCGGCGGTTCCCTGGTCGCGCCGATGCCCGCCTCGGTCGCGCGCGTGGAGGTCGAGGTTGGCGACAGCGTGAGCCCGGGCCAACTGGTCGTGGTGCTGGAGGCGATGAAGATGCATCTGCGCATGCAGGCGCCCGCGGGGGGCACGGTGCGTGCGGTGCGCGTGGAGCCCGGCGACGTCGTGGCGAAGGGTCAGGTGCTGCTGGAGGTGGAGGAGCCATGAGCGAGGCGGACGACGCGATGCCCACCGAGGTCCGGATCGTCGAGGTCGGCGCGCGGGACGGCCTCCAGAACGAATCCGGCGTGGTCCCCGCCGGGGTGAAGATCGGGTTCGTCGAGGCGCTCGCGGGCGCGGGACTCCCGGTCGTCGAGGTCACGTCGTTCGTGAGCCCGCGGGCCGTGCCGCAACTCGCCGACGCCGAGGAGGTCGTCGCCGGGGTGCGCCGACGGGAAGGCGTTCGCTACCCGGTGCTCGTGCCCAACATGCGCGGGCTGGAGCGGGCCGAGGCCGCGGGCGTCGATGCGATCGCGGTCTTCACCGCTGCCTCGGAATCGTTCACGCAGGCCAACATCGGGATGACGATCGGGGGATCCCTGCACGCGTTCGGGCCCGTGCTCTCCCGGGCGGACGACCTCGGCTGGTGGCGCCGCGGGTACGTCTCGACGGCGTTCGGCTGCCCGTACGAGGGCGCGGTGGACCCCGCGAAGGTGGTCGAGGTGTCCCTGATGCTCCTGGATCTCGGGTGCGAAGAGATCTCGATCGGCGACACGATCGGGGTCGCCGAGCCCGACGACGTCCGGCGCGTGGGCGCGGCGCTCCTCGAGCATGTCCCCGCCGACCGCCTGGCCTTGCACCTGCACGACACGCACGGTCGCGCGCTCGAGAACGTGCGCGCGGGACTCGAGCTCGGGATCGCGACCTACGACAGCTCCGCCGGCGGCACCGGCGGCTGCCCCTACGCCCCGGGCGCCCCGGGGAACCTCGCGACGGAGTCCCTCTGCCGCTTCCTCGACGACCTCGGGATCGCCCACGGCGTGGACGCGGAGGCGGTGCGTGCGGCCGCCGCATCCCTCACGGCGTACGTGGGCGACGCCCACGAGCGCCGCCTCTGACGACGCCAGGCGTGGCGCGTGGTGGCGCGTCCGGTGGGATCCGGGGTATGACATGGGTATGGGGACCGGCGAGGGCGCCTTCGAGGACCGGGCTCGGCTCATGGCCGAGGAGGAACGCGGCTGGAGGGAGCTGATGGCCCTCGTCGAGGGGCTCCGCCCGGAGGATGCCGTGCGCCCCGGCTACTTCGAGGAGGGCTGGTCGGCGAAGGACGCACTGGCGCACGTCGGCACGTGGCTCGCCGAGGCGGGGGTGGCGATCCAGCGGATCTCCTCCGGCACCTACCGGCGCGAGGAGCTGGACATCGATGCCCTGAACGCCGCCTTCTACGAGGCGATGGCCGACGTGCCGCCGGCAGACGTGCGCACGCAGGCCGTGGCCGCACGCTCGCGGATGCTCCACGAGTGGGGCACGCTCGCGTCGCCCAACCCCGAGGCGGACTGGTGGGTACGCAAGTCGGGCCCGGACCACTACGCCGAACACGTGCCGAGGTTGCGCTCGTGGGTCGAGGAACTCCGGAACGGGTCGGACCGGACGAGGAAGGGGTAGAGATGGACGATGACAACGTGATCGACCGCATCAACCAGCTTGCCGACGAGGAGCACGCGCTGTTCGAGAGGGAGTCCGACGGACGCGCGAGCGATGCCGACCGCGAACGGCTCCGCGAACTCGAGATCATGCTCGACCAGTGCTGGGATCTGCTGCATCAGCGCCGCGCCCGCGCGTCCGCGGGGCTCGATCCCGACGGCGCGCAGTTCCGCGACGCGCGCACCGTGGAGGGCTACGAAGCCTGAGCGACGGAGTCCTCCAGGCCGAGCTCCCGGATCATCTGCTCGCGCATGCGGAACTTCTGGACCTTGCCGGTGACCGTCATGGGGAACGCGTCGGTGAATCGCACGTAGCGGGGGATCTTGTAACTCGCGATGCGCCCTTCGCAGAACGCGCGGATCTCGTCCTCGGTGGCCGTCGCCCCCGGGTGGAGCTCCAGCCATGCGCAGACCGCCTCTCCGTACCTCGGGTCGGGCACGCCGATCACCTGCACGTCCGCGACCTTGGGGTTCGTGAACAGGAACTCCTCGACCTCGCGCGGATAGACGTTCTCGCCCCCTCGGATGATCATGTCCTTGAGGCGCCCCACGATGCTGACGGTGCCATCCTCACCCATGGAGGCCAGGTCGCCCGAGTGCAGCCAGCCGGCCGCGTCGATCGTCGCCCGGGTGGCGTCGGGATCGTGCCAGTACCCGCGCATCACGAGGTACCCCCGGACGCACAGCTCGCCTGCATCACCGCGCGGCACGGTGTGGCCGTCCGCCGGGTCGATGACCTTCGCCTCCACGAAGGGATGCACCCGTCCCGACGGTGGCGACGCGTGTGGTCAGCTCGTCGTCGGGAAGGGACTGGAACGAGACGGGCGAGGTCTCGGTCATGCCGTAGCAGATCGTCATCTCCCGCGCGTGCATCCGGTCGATCACGTCGCGCATCACTTCGACGGGACACGGCGCGCCCGCCATCACGCCCGTCCGCAGGCTCCGCAGATCGAACCCGTCGAACGCGGGATCGTCGAGCATCGCGATGAACATCGTCGGGACGCCGTACACGCTGGTGCAGCGCTCCTCCTCGATCGCCTCCAGGCACGAGCGCGCATCGAACGACTCGGCGGGCAGGACGACCGTCGCGCCGTGGGCGAGGCAGGCGAGGTTGCCCAGCACCATGCCGAAGCAGTGGTAGAAGGGAACCGGGACGCAGACACGGTCTCCGGGTCCGTAGCGCAACCGGCTCCCCACCATCGCGCCGTTGTTCAGCACGTTGAGGTGCGTGAGCGTCGCGCCCTTCGGGAGCCCGGTCGTCCCGGACGTGAACTGGATGTTGATCGCATCGTCCGGATCGAGGCCCGCTTCACGCGCGTGAAGCGTTGCGGACGTGACCTCGTCCGCGCGGTCCAGCGTCTCCGACCAGGTTCGCGCCCACGGAGGCACGGGCTCGTCATCGAGGAACACGATCTCTCGCAGGTCGGGCAGGTCGCCGCGCACCTCGTCCAGGAGGGCGACGTAATCCGCGGCGTGGAACCCACGCGCGCTCACGAGCGTGCGCACGCCGGCGACGTTCAGCGCGTGACGCAGCTCGTACACCCGGTAGGCCGGGTTCACGTTGACGAGGATCGCCCCGATCTCCGCCGTCGCGTACTGCACGACCGCCCACTCGATGCGGTTCGGGCTCCAGATGCCCACGCGATCGCCCGCAGCGACGCCGAGCGCCAGCAGCGCCCTCGCGGCCTGCGTCACCTCTCCACGGAGCTCCGCATAGGTGAGGCGCCGGCCCTGATGACGCGCGACGATCGCCTCCGCGTCAGGGAACGCGGTCGCCGTGCGGGCGAGCTGCGCGCCGATCGTGAGCCCGATCAGGGGAAGATCAGAAGGTCCCGAGACGTAGGACGGCTCCGGCACACGCCACCTCCTGACTCGATGGTGACGCGCACGGCATCCACGCGACCCGGCCGGATGCCGCTCATGCGGGGGGTCGAACGGGCCGAACGGACGGGTCGGCCCGTCCGGAGTCAGACGCCCCAGCCGTCGTAGAGGTAGGAGACCGTCCGCGCCGCGAGCTCCGGCTCGAGGGGCCCGCCGGTCAGCAGTCGCCGCAGGATCACGGGGCCCATCAACAGGTCCGCGGCGAGCTCCACGTCGAGGTCGGGGCGCAGCTCCCCGTTCGCGACGCCCTCCTGGAGGAGACGGAACGCGGTCCCCTGGCGCTTGCGGAGGAAGACGGCGCGCACAGCCTCCGCCAGCTCCGGATCGCGCGGGATCTCCCCGACGAGCGCCGCCATGATCCGCGCACCGCGGCCGGCGCGCAGGTGGCGGAGCATCTCCGCCACCAGCGCGGTGAGGCGCTCGCGCACCGAGCCCTCGGTGGGCACCGCCTTCGCTGACGAGAGCTGTTCGAGGGCGTCGACGACGAGCGCGGTCTTCGTGGGCCAGCGGCGGTAGATCGTGGTCTTGCCGACGCCGGCGCGATGCGCGACGGCCTCCATCGAGAGCTTGGAGTACCCACCTTCGGCGAGGAGCTCGAGCGTGGCCTCCATGATCACCCGGTCGCGCGACGGATCGCGAGGTCGACCGGGCACCCGGACCACATCATCCAGGATCAGCTTGGGGCTCATGGCTCGGCCCGTTCGGTGACCGTGCCCTCGAACCCGTGCGGCCTGGACTCACGTTCCAGCACGATGGCCTCGGGCTCGGTGAGCGGGCGGTTCGGCAGCCAGATCAGCGCCACGAGCGCACCGACCACCGCGACCGCGGCGCCGACGAACAGGCCCCGATCCATGGCATGGATGAACGAGCTCTTGGCCGCGGTCGCGAGCGCGGTCCCGGACGTGCCGGGCAGCCGGTCAGCGATCGCGAGGGCGGCCCCCACCGAGTTGGTGGCGGCGGCCGCGGCCTGCGGCGGCAGGCCCTGGATCGCCGACGCGATCGCCGAGGCGTAGGCCGAGGCGAACACGCTTCCGAGGATGGCCACGCCGAGCGCGCCGCCGATCTGCCGCGTGGTGTCGTTCATCGCGGAGCCCACGCCCGCCTTGCCCGGCGGGAGCGAGCCCATGATCGACTCCGTGGCGGGCGTCATCGCCAGCGCCATCCCGGTGCCCAGCACCATCAGCGAGGTGAGCACGTGCGGATAGCCGGTCGTCACCGTCACGGTGGACAGGAACCAGAGCCCCACCGCCACCGTCATCATGCCGGCCGCCACGAGCAGCTTGTTGCCGAATGGCTGGACGAGCCGCCCCGTGATCGGCGCCACGACGATGAGCGCCAGCGAGATCGGAGCAACGCGCAAGCCGGCCTGCAGCGCCGTGTACCCCAGCACGAACTGCAGGTACTGCGTGAGGAAGAACAGCGAGCCGAACAGCGCGAAGAAGACCAGGGTCACCGAGATGTTGGCGGCGGTGAACCGCGGGTTCTCGAAGAAGCGCACGTTCAGCATCGGGTGGTCGGTGTGCAACTCCCATGCCACGAACGAGCCGAGCGTCACGGCCGCGACGGTGAACGACGTCAGGATCAGCGGGTCGGTCCACCCGTGGCTCGGCGCCTCGATGATGCCGAAGACGAGGGAGACGAGCCCGACGATCGACAGGCACGCGCCCAGGGGATCCAGCCGCGGCGCCTCGGGGTCGCGGGTGTTGGGGACGATCAGGCGGCCGGCGATCAGCGCCGTGATCACGACCGGCACGTTGACGAGGAAGACCGATCCCCACCAGAAGTGATTGAGCAGCCAGCCCCCGACCACCGGACCGATCCCGATCCCGAGGCCCGAGACGCCGGCCCAGATCCCGATCGCGCGCCCACGTTCCTCGGCCGGGAACACGTTCGTGAGGATCGAGAGGGTGGAGGGCATGATGAAGGCTCCTCCGACCCCCATGAGCGCCCGCGTTCCGATCAGCATCGTGGCCGATGTCGCGAACGCGGAGAGCACCGACCCCACGCCGAAGATCACGAGCCCGAGTGCGAGCGCGCTGCGTCGGCCGTAGCGATCGGAGAGGCTGCCCGTGGTGAGCAGGAGCCCAGCGAACACCAACGTGTAGGAATCCACGATCCACTGCAGCTGACTGGTGGAGGCATGCAGGTCCCGCACCAGCGTGGGCAGCGCCACGTTGAGGATCGTGTTGTCGAGTCCGATGACGAGCAGGCTCATGCAGAGGACCGCGAGGATCCACCACCGCCGCTCGTAGCCCTCCGGCCGCTCAGGGACCGCCGTGGTCCCCACCATCGTCTGTGTCACCGTTCCGTCCTCCTCATTACGTTACGTGACGGTATCGTTTCGTATCTGCCGACGGTACCGCGCGTCTCGATGAGCGACAACCCCTCAGGCGGACTTGGCGGTCGCGTCGGTGACGGATGCGCCGAGCGGTCGGGAGACACCCTCCTGGGTCACGTCGATCGGCTCGCCGTGATGGAGGATCCGCAGCAGATCGCCTTCGCGCAACCGGTAGGTGGCCGCTCCGTCGCGAAGTTCGACGTCGAGCACGCAGCCGCGGGTGCGCAGCGTGAAGGCGAGGGCGGTGAGGCGCTCGGGCAGCAGAGGGCGGAACGAGAGCTCCGCACCGCCGTCGCGCAGGCCGGCGAAGCCGTAGACCGCGGCGAGCCACGTGCCCCCGGCCGAGGCCACGTGCACGCCGTCGCGGACGTTGTTCGCGACGTCCGCCAGGTCGACCGCGGCTGCGTCGATGAAGTACTCCTCTGCCGCCCGGACGTCGCCGATCTCCGCGGCCACGATGCTCTGGATGCACTCCGACAACGACGAGTCGCCCGTCGTGAGCGGGTCGTAGTACGCGAAGATCTTCCGCTTCTCCGCGGGCGTGAACTCGTCGCCCACCAGGAACGTGGCGAGCACGATGTCGGCCTGTTTGATCACCTGGTGCCGGTAGATCACGAGCGGGTGGTAGTGGAGCAGGAGCGGATAGTTCTCGGGCGGGGTCCCTTCGAAGTCCCAGACCTCGCGGTCGAGGAACCCGTCGTCCTGCAGGTGGAGCTCTTTGGCGTCGTCGTAGGGGACGTACATCAGGTCGGCGGCGCGGCGCCAGTCCTCGATCTCGCCGTTGTGCAGCTTCGTGCGGTCGATCAGGCGGGCATGCGCCTCCGGCTCGCTCGCCGCGAGCCACTCCACGGCCTCGATCGCCGAGCGCATGTTCTGACGCGCCATCAGGTTCGTGTAGGCGTTGTTGTCGACGACGGTCGAGTACTCGTCCGGACCCGTGACCCCGTTGATCACGAAGTGCCCCCGCTTCTGCGACGAGAAGTACCCGAGGTCCGCCCACATCCGCGCGGTCTCGACGAGGATCTCGGCGCCGTAGCGCGCCAGGAAGTCGCGGTCGCCCGTCACGCGCACGTATTGCATCAGGGCGTACGCCACGTCGGCGTCGATGTGGTACTGAGCGGTGCCGGCGGCGTAGTACGCGGAGGCTTCCTTCCCGTTGATCGTGCGCCAGGGGAAGAGCGCGCCGTTCAGGCCCACCTGCTGCGCACGCTCCCGTGCCTGGTCGAGCATCGCGTACCGGTGATGCAGGAGGCTCCGGGCGAGGTTGGGCGCCGTGTAGACGAGGAACGGCATCACGTAGATCTCGGTGTCCCAGAAGTAGTGGCCTTCGTACCCCTGGCCGGTGAGGCCCTTGGACGGGATCCCGAACCCCTCGGAGCACGCCGAGGCTTGCAGCAGCTGATACAGGCTGAAGCGCATCGCCTGCTGCAGCAGGGGAGCGCCCTCGGTGCGGACGTCGGCGGTCGCCCAGAACGCGTCGATCCGCTGGCGCTGGTTGACGAAGATCGCGTCGAGCCCCTCCGCGCGAGCGCGGTCCAGCGTGCCACCCACCCGGAAGCTCAGCTCGTCGACCGATTCGTCGGCGGCGTGGTGGTATCCCAGGTACTTGATGAGGCGTACGGGACGGCCCGGCTGGGCCTTCACCCGATACACGGCCCGGGCCGAGTCGCCGTTCACCTCGGTCTCGGGCAGCACGTCCTCCCCGAGGTTCGTCTCGTGATCCATGCCGCAGGCCATACGCTGGCCGCTCGAGCGCGTCTGGAAGCCCAGGACCACACGCGCGCCGCTGGTCCGCCCCGACTTCGGCATCAGCACGCCCGGCTCGAAGCCGCGGCCCTTGCGCGGATCCTCGGACGTGCCCGCGTCCGCCCCGGTGTGCGTGACGAGCTCCGAGGAGATCGTGAGGGCCGCGGGGCGGTCGAGGGCCGTCACCACGTACTCGATGCACGCGAGGTGACGCTGGTCCAGCGAGACCATCCGCTTCGAGCGCACCGAGAAGCGCCGGCCGTCGGCCATCTGCCAGATCACGCGCCGTTCCATCACACCGGCGCGCATGTCGAGCACGCGCTCGTACTCCAGGACTTCGGCGTGGTCGAGGTCGAAGGGCTCGTCGTCGACGTAGAGCTTGATCACCGAGCCGTCCGTGGCGTTCACGATCGTCTGCCCCGTCTCGGCGAAGCCGAAGGCCTTCTCCGGATAGACGATGGGCCAGGTCTCGTAGAGGCCGTTCAGGAGCGTGCCGCTCTGGTGGACGGGGCGGCCCTCCTCGTGCGTGCCGCGCAACCCGAGGTAGCCGTTGGCCACCGCGAAGACCGCCTCGAGCTGGGGCACGTTGTCCGGGTTGAACCCCCGCTCCACCAGCCGGAACTCGTCGACGGGGAACTCCTCGTCGGCCGCCAGCAGGCGCAAGGCGGCGGCGCGAAGACGGTGCGCCTTGGGCCCCGCCATGTGGCCGGCCTCGGCCGACTCGGTCACCAGGTCGCCCAGGTCCTTCACGACCATGTCGGCGCCGTGCGCGAGCAGGGCGTCGGTCTGCTCGTCGCGGTCGACGCCGATCACCAGGCCGAAGCCGCCGGCGCGCCCGGCTTGCACGCCCGCGAGTGCATCCTCGACGACGACCGCGTCGCTGGGGTCGACACCGAGGCGCAGGGCGGCCTCGAGGAACGTGTCCGGCTCGGGTTTCCCGGGGAGCTGCAGCTCCACCGCGACGGCGCCGTCCACCCGCACGTCGAAGAGATCGGCGATGCCGGCCGCATCCAGCACCTCGGCGCAGTTCTGGCTGGAGGAGACGACCGCCGTGGCCAGGCCGCGCGCCTGCAACTCGCGCACCCACGCGACGGACCCGGGGAACGCCTCGACGCCCTCCGTGTGCAGCGCGGACTCCACGAGCTGCTGCTTGCGGTTGCCGATGCCGCCCACCGATTCCTCGTCGGGCGACGAGTCGGCTGATCCATCCGGCAACGCGATGTTCCGCGAGGCGAGGAAGTCACGGACCCCGTCGTAGCGGGGCTTCCCGTCCACGTACCGCAGGTAGTCCTCGGCGGGCGAGAACCGTGGCGTCACGGTGCCGTGGGACTCGTCCCAGCGCTCGAGGAACTCGTCGAAGGTGCGTTGCCACGCGGCCGAGTGCAGGCGCGCGGTGGTCGTGAGGACCCCGTCCATGTCGAAGAGGACGGCGCGGAACCGCTCGTAGATCTCCCGTGGTTCCACGGCTCCTCCTCGCACACGCGTAGCAGCCGGCGCCGGGTCCGACGCCGACCGAGCAATCTACCCGGAGATGGTGGCAGCGCCAGGGCCCCAGGTCACGCACCCTCCGCGGGTTCCGCCACCGCCGTGCGGTGGCGCTCGGGGCGGCCTAGCATCGGCCCATGACGACCGCCGACCCGATCGGGGCCTTCCGTTCCGCCTTCGAGAGCGGCGTGCGCGCCGGGATCATCCTGGACTTCGACGGCACGCTCAGTCCGATCGTCGCCCGGCCCGACCTCGCCCGGATGCAGCCCGGGGCGCACGAGGCCCTGGCCCGTCTGGCGGAGCGCTACCCCGTCGTCGCGGTGGTGTCGGGGCGCACCGCCCCCGAGCTCGACGTGCTCGTCGAGGTGCCGGGCATCCGCCTGGTGGCGTCCTACGGCCTGCACGCCCCCGACGATCTCGCCCCGGCCGTGCTGGACGCGGTCCGCGATGCCGCGGCCGCCGTCCCGGGGGCTCGCGTGGAGCTCAAGGGCGGATCCGTCGCCGTGCACGTGCGCGGCACCGGCGACCCCGATGCCGCCGACGCGGCGCTGCGCGGTCCCCTCGGCGCGATCGGCCGCGCACACGGCCTCGATCTGATCGACGGCAAGCGCGTGCTCGAACTCGTCCCCGCCGGGCGGCCGTTGAAGGAGGGCGCGGTCGAACGGCTGCTCGAGCAGGAGCGACTGGACGCCGTCCTGTATGCCGGCGACGACGTCGCCGACCTCCGGGCCTTCACGGCGATCGATCGAGCGCGCGAGGACGGCGTGCTCACCGTGAAGATCGCCGTCCGTGGCGAGGAGACACCCGCCGCGCTCGCCGAGGCGGCCGACCTCGTGGTGGATGGGCCGCCCGATCTCGTGCGCCTGCTGCAGGACCTCTAGCGGCGCGAGGGCGGGCGGACCTGGTCCACGGCCTCCAGCTGGTCCGCGAGCCACGTGGGCGGTGTGTGCGCCTGGATCGTGCGGGCCATCCCCCGCGCGCGCCGGGTTCGTTCCTCCTGCGGCATCTCCAGCGCCTCCCGGATCGCCTCGGCGGTCTCCGCCAGATCGAACGGGTTGATCCCCAGCGCGTGGCGCCCGAGCCGCGCGTGCGCCCCGGCGTTCCGCGATAGCACGACCGTGCCGTCCTGGCGATTCACGAGCGGTCCCTCCATCGCCACGAGGTTCATGCCGTCGTACGAGGGGTTGACCAGGAGCATGTCGTAGAGGTCGTAGGCGGCCACCGCGTACCCGTAGTCCTCTTGCACCTTCACGGTGATGGGCTGCCAGTCCTTCGTGGCGAACTCCGCGTTCACGCGCTCGGCCTCGGCCAGGCATTCCTCGCCGTAGGTCTGGTATTCGGGAACGTCTTCCCGCGACGGGCTGAACAGGGCGAGGAACTGCACGCGCCCCTTCCATGACGGGTTGCGACGCAGGAACAGCCTGAAGCCCATGAACCCGCGCAGGATGTTCTTGGACGGCTCCAGGCGGTCGACCCGCAGGATCATGGCCCGGTCCCCCCGCCACTCCCGGAGCTCGTCGCGGACGGCCCGCGTCTCCTCGAGGGCGGCGGTCTCGCGCAAGGGGTGAGCGTTCACCGCGACGGGGAACGAGCGGACGGTGGCGGTGTGGCCCTCGAGCTCGAGTCGGCCGCCGCGCAGGACCTTCAAGCCCGGGATGCTCCGCGCCGACAGCAGGTAGTTCTCCGCCCACATCTTCGACTGGAACCCGAGCACGTCGGCACCTGCCAGTCCGCGCAGCACGGCGTCGCGCATCTGCACGGGAAGGATCCGCAGGTAGGTCGCGCCCGCGAACGGCGTGTGCGAGAAGTGCACGATCTTGGCGTCGGGCACCAGCTCCCGGAGCATCCCCGGCACGAGGCAGAGGTGGTAGTCCTGGATCAGGTAGACGGGGTCGCGATCGGCCTCGTCGGCGAGCGCGAGCGCGAACTGCCGGTTCGCCTCCACGAAGGCGCTCCAGTCGTCCTGGGTGGCGTCGTCGAACATCGGCATGCGCGGGATGTCCCAGAGGTTGTGGTGGACGAACCAGAGGATCCGGTTCGAGATCTCGTTGTAGTAGCCCTCGTAACGCTCCGGCGGGATCACGACGAAGCGCACGCGCTGGTGGGACTCGGGCTCGATCGTGCGGCCCTTCAGCGCCACCGCTCGGTCGCCCTCGGTCATCGCCGCGGCCACCCAGGCCGTGTCGTCGCGGAAGAACACGCCGGACAGGGCCGTCACGAGCCCGCCCGTCCCGCGTCGCCCGACGAGCCGTCCCTGGTCGCTCCGTTCGAAGGCGATGGGCGCCCGGTTCGAGGCCACGACGATGGACGCTTCCATCGCGCTCAGGTGCCGGACCGTTCCGCTGCGAGACATCCGGGCTCAGTCTAGGGGCTGGCGGCGCATGCGCGCTCCACCCCGCGGGCGCCGTGGTCTCGTGAGCCCCGCCTAGACTCGGGGGACCATGGCCGCTGGAACCGTCGCCCCGCTCGCGCCCCCACCCCGCTGGCGAGAGGTCTTCCGCGGGCGCCGCGGGCGCCTCACGACGGGCCTGCTGCTCCTGGAGGCGCTGGTGGCGGTGCAGTCCCTCGTGATCGTCACGATCTTGCCCGACGTCCGTCGCGACCTCGGGATGACCGAGCTCTACGGGCTGGTCTTCACCGCCACCGGACTCTCCACGCTCGGCGCGATCCCCATCGCCGGACGAGCGCTCGACCGGTTCGGGGCCGCACGCGTCCTGCCGATCGTGCTCGCGATCTTCGCGGGCGGCGCGGTGATCGCCGCCACGGCGCCGACGATGCCGGTGCTGCTGCTCGGGCAGTTCGTGTTGGGGGCCGGGGGTGGCGGCCTGTACGCGATCTCCCTCGGCACGGTCGCGAAGATGTACCCCGACGACCTGCGGCCCCGTGTGCTGGCGCTCCTGGCGTCCATGTGGATCCTTCCCGGGCTGGTGGGCCCGCCGCTCGGGGCGTTGATCGCCAGCACGGTGGGCTGGCGGTGGGCCTACGTGCCCCCGTTGCCGGTGCTGCTCGTGGGCTGGCTCCTGATCGCGCCCGCGCTCGATCTCGTCCCGGGCTCCGACGGCCCGCGCACGACGCTTTCCGTGCGGTGGCCGCTGCAGCTGATGGTGGGCGCGGGGTTCGTCTTCGCGTCCCTCACCGTGGTGCGCTGGTGGGCGCTGGCGCCGATCGCGGCGGGGCTCGCGATCGCGTGGCCGGCGCTGCGGCGCATCGCGCCCCAGGGCACGTTCCGCGCCGCGCGCGGCGTGCCGGCCGCGGCGGCGTCGGCCTTCCTGCTCTCGATGGGCTTCCTGGCGATGGACGCCTTCCTGACGTTGATGCTCACCGGCGTGCGCGGCATCTCGCTGGGGTTCGCGGGGCTCGCGGTCACCTCGGCCACGCTCACGTGGGCGGCCGGGAGCGCGTGGCAATCGGGCCGCGCCCAGCGCGTGCCGCTCACGCGGCTGATGTGCTTGGGCACCGTCCTCGTGCTCCTCGGCGAGATCACGGTCGCGACCACCCTGATCCTCGCCGTTCCCGTGGTTGTGGCGTTCGTGGGCTGGGCGGTCGTCGGTCTGGGCATGGGCATCACGTTCCCGACACCGCCGCTCGCCACCATGCGACGGTCCAAAGCGGGCGAGGAGGCAGGTGAGCTGTCGTCCGTCTTGCTGATGGACATGCTCGGCGTGGCCACCGGATCGGGTCTGGGAGGCGCCGCTGTGGCGCTGTCGGAGGCGCTGGGCGCCCCCTTGCGGGCCGGCCTGGCCGGCGCGTTCGCGATCGGCGCGCTCGCCCTGGTGGCGCTGCTGTTCACGAGCCTCCGCCTGGACTGAGCATCCTCGCGCTCGGCCACGGCACGCGGTCCCCTATGATGCCCCGATGCCGCACGAGCGCGTCGACGTAGGCCACATCGAGCTCATCGCGTTGCTGGATTGCGACGGCGAGATCGGCACGATGGCCGAGTCCTTCCCCGACTTCCCCGCCGGCGAACTGCTCGCGTACCGTGAGCGGTACCCGGGCGTATACGGGGCCACCGGAGGCTGGCAGCTCAAGGTGCGGGCCTGGCTGATCCGCCACCCCGGTGGCGTGGTCCTCGTCGACACCGGGATCGGCGTGCGCGGCGCGCCGGGGCCTACGTGGTTCGGCGCCCCCGGTCGGCTGATGGAGTCGCTGCACGAGACCGGCACGCCCGCGGACGCGGTCGATACCGTGGTGATCTCCCACGTGCACGACGATCACATCGGGGGGACGGTCACCTTCGCGCCCGCCGAGCCCGACGGCGACCTCGTGCCGTCGCCCGCCTTCCCCAACGCGCGCTACCTGCTGCAGCGCGCCGACTGGGACTGGGAGCGCGAGGCCGCCGAGCGGGACGAGGAGGACGCGGCCATCGTGTCCACCCTGCTCGCCCCCATCCAGGACGCCGGTCTCCTGGAGCTGATCGAGGGGGACCTCGAGGTGGCCGAGGGCATCACGATCCACCACGCACCCGGGCACACGCCCGGCCACCAGGTCGTGCGCGTGCGCTCGCAGGGCCGCCGCGCGATCGTCTCGGCCGACGCCTTCAACCATCCGGCTCAGTTCTCGCACCCCGACTGGCCGAGCGGGGCGGACGCGATCCACCCGCAGGCCGCGCTCACGCGACGCGCGCTGATCGCGGAGCTCCTGTCCAACCCCGGGACCACGATCGCGCCGACGCACTTCGCGGAGCCGTTCGGTCGGATGAAGACGGGGCCCGACGGCCTCGCCGGTTGGATCCCCCTCTAACCGCTCGCTCACGCCGCTCAGGACCTCGGCGATCGCGAAGCTCGCGTCCGAGGTCCACCGGTCGGCGCGGGCATCGAGGGCGTCGGCCCACGTGGAGAACTTCGCGATCACCACCCGCGCCGGCACGTGGACGAAGATCATCTGGCCGTTGATGCCGTACCCCGCGTACGCCGGGATGTGCGGCGCCACCACCCACCACTTGTTGCGGTAGTGGGCCCCCGGCCGCCGATCCTCCGCGTCGGCACCCGCGGCGAAGGCCTCGCGCCCGTCCGGGGCCCCGCGCACGATGTCCGCGATCCACGCCTTCGGGACGATCCGCCTGCTTCCACGACGTCCGCCGTTGGCGAAGAGCAGTCCGAAGCGGGCCAGATCGCGCAGGGTCGCGCACATGCCGCCATCCGCCATCGCGTTGCCGTGCGCGTCCACGGTGATCTCGGCGTCGAACTCGGCCCCCATCGGCTGCCACACCTCCCGCGCGATCAGCTCGGGGAGCCGGGCGCCCCCCGCGCGCTCGATCACCCAGCCGAGGACGTCCGTGAGGACCGAGCGGTAGCGGAAGGGTCCGCCGTGGGGCCCGTCGTTCCGGAGCGTCGCGTAGTAGCTGAGCGCGTCCGCAGGCAACCGCGTGGAGGTGCGCGGGCGCCAGAGGTAGATCTGCTCGTAGACGCGCACCTCCGCTTCGAGGTCGGCGTAGTCCTCGTTGAACCGGGTGCCGGCGCGCATGTCCAGCAGGTGTTGCACCGTGCACCCGTCGAACGACGTGCCCCGGAGCTCGGGGACGTAACGCACGATCTCCGCATCGACGTCGAGCGACCCGCGCCCTGCGAGGATCCCCGCCACCGTGGACGTGACCGACTTCGAGACCGACATCATCAGGTGGGTCGTGTCGGCGGTCATGCCGTTGAAGTACCGCTCGGTCACGACGCGTCCCCGATGCAGCACCAGGTATCCGTCGGTCGCGGTCTCCTCCAGCATCGTCGCGACGCTCATGCGACGCCTGCCGGAGCGGAACGTCAGCGCATCGAGGTCCCGCTCGGCGTGCGGGAGCCGCCACGCCGGGCCATCACCGCGCGGGATCCGCGCGGTCGGGATCAGGTCGCGTACGTGCTGGAACCCCCATCGGTTGAACGGCGGTTCCTGCCAGTTCGCGAGCGACACGAGCTTCCCGGGCGGTGGCGGCGAGCCCTGCATGAGGCCCAGGGCGGCGGCCGTTCTGTAGCGCGGCATGGGGCGGACCGTAACGGGCGACGATCCGGGCGGCAATAGCGTCCCCCCGATGGGGGTCCTCCCTCCGGGTGAGTGACACCCCATGAGGACTTGGGTAGGGTGAACGCTTCCTCATGACGTTCAGACGATCTCTCATCGGACTGACGCTTGTGGTGGTCGTCCTCGTGACGGCGGCGAGCCCGGCGCAGGCGCGGGCTCGGAGCCGGGAACTCCGGCACCGCATGCTCTCCCTCGTGAACCGCTCGCGCCAGGCGCATGGGCTGGGTTCGCTGCGCCTCAACGCGCGCGTGTCCCGCTACGCGTCGCAGCACAGCCAGCGGATGGCGGGGAAGAACACGCTGTACCACTCCACGAGCGTTTGGCCCGTGGTCCGCTCGCTGGGAGCGCGGACCTGGGGCGAGAACGTGGGGATGTCGGGAAGCCTCAAGGTCCTCGAGCGGGCCTTCATGGCGAGCCCGACCCATCGCGCGAACAACCTCGCGGCCCGGTTCCACAAGATCGGGATCGGCGTGGTGCGCGCCCACGGCACGTTCTGGGTCACGCTGGACTTCTACGGAGCCTGAGCGCGGGACGGCCGTTCGAGCCGGAAACCGCTAGCTCAGCAGCGAGCGGATCTGACGCAGCGCGACGGTGAGCTGCGCGAGATCGTTGACGCCTTCGACGGCCATGCCGCGCATGAAGCGCTCGCAGCCGCTCGAAGGATTCGCCTCGCTCCTCGAGGAACGCATCCACGGCCTCGTCGATCGGACGGCCCCCCGAGCCTTCGAGCACGCGCTCGACCATCTGCCGGCGCAGGTTGAACAGGTCGTCCTCCATGGACTGCTGCGCCCATCGCTGCCACCGCGTGCCGGCGGGGAGCTGCTCGAGGCGCTGCTCGAGCCAGTCGATCTGGAGCCGCTCGCCGAGCAGGAAGAACCCCCGAGCCACCTCGAGCACCGAGCGACCCGTGGAGTGGGCCACCGAGATGATGTCGGGCCCGTGCACGAGCTCGCCCTGGAACGCGTGGCGGCGCGCGAGGTCGGGCGGAACGCCCTCGGCCACCAGCCGCCGCACGCTGTGCTCGTGCTCCTCACGCCACGTGTCGGGGCCGATCTGATCGATCACCCCGGAGAGCTCGGCGAAGGACTCTCGGGCCTCGCCCACGGCCTGAGCCAGGTGTTGACCCGAGGCGCGCACGAGGTACCAACGCGAGGTGGTCTCCACCAACCAGTCGACACCGCTCATCAGTTGGTTCTGGATGCCCGGGTCGATCACGCCGTCGAGCGCCTCGACGGCGGCCCACCGATCGACCGCGCCGGTGACGTCGCGCGCGATGCGGAAGGCCCGCACGACCTGGGACGGTCGCGCGCCCGTCTCCGTGACCATCCGTGAGACGAACGTGATGCCCTGCGAGTTCACGACGTCGTTCGCGGCGATCGTGGCGATGAGCTCGCGGCGCAACGGGTGTTCCCCGATCAGGTGTCCGAACCGCTCAACCACCAGCGCGGGGAAGTAGCGCTCCAGATCCACCGCGAGGTACGGCGAATCCGGCAGATCCGAGTCCAGCAACGCGGCCGCGATCGAGCGCTTCGCGTAGGCGAGCAGCACCGCCAGCTCGGGCCGCACGAGCCCCTGGCCGTCCACGCGCCGCTGGAGCATCGCCTCCGAGCTGGGGAGGAACTCGACCTCGCGTTCGAGTTCGCCTTCGCCCTCGAGCTGGACCATCAGATCCTCGTAGTTCTCGATGCGCTGCGTGGAGATCAGCATCTCCTGCGAGAGGATCTGCGCCTGCAGGTAGTTGTCGTACAGGACGTGCGCGACGACGTCATCGACGCACGCCTCCAGGAGCTCGTTGCGCTGCTCCAGCGTGAGCTCCCCCCGCTGGATCGCGAGGCCCAGGAGGATCTTCAGGTTCACCTCGTGGTCCGAGGTGTCGACGCCCGCCGAGTTGTCGATGAAGTCGGTGTTGATGCGGCCGCCGGCGAGCGCGTACTCGATGCGTCCGAGCTGCGTGCATCCGAGGTTCCCACCTTCGCCGATCACCCGGGCACGGACCTGGGACCCCGTGATCCGGATCGCGTCGTTCGCGCGGTCGCCCACCTGGGCGTTGGACTCCGTGCTCGCCTTCACGTAGGTGCCGATCCCGCCGTTCCACAGGAGATCCGCGGGCGCCTGGAGGATGAACCGCATCAGTTCGGCCGGGGTCATGTCGTCGTGGACGTCGTCGGGGATCCCGAGTGCGGCGCGGACCTGCGGCGAGATCACGACCTCTTTCGAGCGGCGGTCGAAGACGTCGGACCCGACGGACATCGCGCCCCGGTCGTAATCGTTCCACGAGGATCCCGGTGTGGCGAAGAGCCGTTGGCGCTCCGCGAACGAGACGGCCGGGTCGGGATCGGGGTCCACGAAGATGTGCCGATGGTCGAACGCGGCGAGCAGGCGGATGTGGGGTGAGAGCAGCATCCCATTGCCGAAGACGTCCCCGGACATGTCGCCCACGCCCACCACGGAGAACGGCTCGTTCATCACGTCGACGCCCAGCTCCCGGAAATGACGCTTCACCGACTCCCAGGCGCCCCGCGCGGTGATCCCCAGCTCTTTGTGGTCGTAGCCCTGGGAGCCGCCGCTCGCGAAGGCATCGCCCAACCAGTACCCGTAGGACTCGCTGATGTCGTTCGCGATGTCGGAGAAGGTGGCCGTGCCTTTGTCCGCGGCCACCACGAGATAGGGGTCCGGCCCGTCGAGGACGCGCACGGCCTTGGGGTGCACGACCTCACCCTTCACGAGGTTGTCGGTGACGTCGAGCATGCCGTGCATCAAGGTCGTGTACTGCTTCACGACCTCGGCCTTCAGATCCTCGGGCGCCGCGGGACCGCGCTTCAGGACGAATCCACCCTTGGAGCCGTCCGGGACGATCACGGCGTTCTTCACCTTCTGCGCCTTCATCAGGCCGAGGATCTCCGTGCGATAGTCCTCCCGCCGGTCGGACCAGCGGATGCCGCCGCGCGCCACCATCCCGCCCCGTAGGTGGATACCCTCCATCTCCGGCGAGTAGACGAAGATCTCGTAGAGGGGATACGGCTTCGGCATGTCCGGGACCTGGGCCGAGCGCAGCTTGATCGAGAAGTGCCGGCGGCCCAGGTAGGCGTTGGTGCGCACCGTGGCCAGGATCGTTCCGAGCATGCCGCGCAGGATGCGGTCCTGGTCGAGCGAGGCGACGGACTGCAGGTCGTGGACGATCTGCCGTTTCATCTCCTCCAGATCGTCGTCGGTGGCCGTGGTGGCCGGGTCGAACTTCGCCTCGAACAGCTGGACGAGCCGCGCCGCGATGTGGGGATTCTCCGCGAAGGCGTCGTTCTGGTACTCCTCCGTGAACTGCGCCGACACGCGCTGGCGGTACTTGCGATACGCCCGCGCCCCCGCGACCTGACGCCAGGTCAGGCCGGCGAAGATCACGAGCCGGTTCAAGGAGTCCGACTCGGCCTCGCCGCGCCAGACCGCCGAGATCGTCTCCGCCACGCGCTCGGCGGCCGTCTCGAGCTCGAGCACCGCGCCGCGCGCATCGAGCACCCCGAAGTCGTGGATGTAGATCTTCCCCTCGCCCTGGAGCGCCGTGGGGATCTCCTCCACGGCACGCAGGCCGAGCGCCTCGAGGATGGGCATGAAGGCCGAGAGGTCGACCTTGCCGCCCGTCTTGTAGAGCTTCACGCGGGTGAGCCGCTCGCCGCTGGATTCGTTCCCGAGCCCCACGAGGAATCCCTCGGGACTCGACTCGAGCTCCTCCAGCGTCAGCACGTCGTCGGCGATCAACGTCCACTCGGAGCTGGCTTTGTAATAGGTGGGGAACCGGGGGCCCCACTTCGCCGCGAGCCGGGAGCCGCGCTCCTCGCCCACGCGGCCCACCAGCGCGTCACGCAGATCGTCGTCCCACGATCGGGCGAGCCGTTCGACTTCCTGCTCGAGCTCCTCGTACGGGACCTCAGGGATCTGGACCCCGGGCTCGACGTGCACCGTGAAGAAGATGCGCGCGCTCTCGGTCTCGCCCAACGAGAGGTGGTAGTCGACGGTCGTCCCGTTGAACCGCTCGACGAAGAGCTGCTGGAGCCGCTTGCGCAGGGTGGCGTTGAACCGGTCTCGCGGCAGGGCCACGACCACGCTCACGCTGCGCCCATAGAGATCGCGACGGACGAGGACCCGGATCCCCCCATGCTTCTCCAGCTGGAGCAACCCGACCACGAGACGGCGCAGTTCCGCGGTGGACGCCTGGAAGAGCTCGTCCTTGGGGAAGGACTCGAAGAGCTCGATGGCCTCCTTGTAATCGTGCGAGCCGGGGATCAGGTCCTCGGCCTCCAGGATCTGTTCCAGCTTGTGATGCAGGAGCGGTGTCTTGGTGGCCTGCTCCATGTACGCCTTCGACGTGAAGAGTCCGATGAGGCGCGACTCGCCGACGATCTCCCCCTCGGCGTTCACCCTGCGCACGCCGATGTAGTCCATCCGTGCGCGCCGGTGCACGGTCGAGTACGCGTTGGTCTTGCTGAACACCAACAGGTCGCCGTCCTCGATGCGCCGACGGAGGGCGGGATCAAGCGACTCGAGCGGCGTGTCCTCGGCGAACGTGGAGCGTCCGACGTCGGACAGGATGCCCAGGCCGCTGTTGGGAACCGTTCGGATCGAGCGGCCCTTCACGTCGTCGTCGAACAGCTCGTACTCCCGATACCCGAGCAGGACGAAGTTCAGCTGCAGGAGCCAGTCGAGGAAGTCCACCGTCTCCCCCACCTCTTGCGGGGAGTAGCGGACCGCGGCCACCCGCGCCATCTCGATCATGTGCTTCACGCGCTGCTGCATCGGCTCGAAGTCGCGTACGACCAGCCGAACGTCCCGCAGGATGTTCCGCACGCGCTTCTCGAGCTCGGCCGACACCTCGTCGCTCAGCTTGCGCTCGATCTCGAAATGCATGACCGACTCGCGGTGGCTCGCATCGCGCCCCGACATCACACGCTCGATCCGGCCCTGCTCGTCGCGCAGGGTGCCCACGACGGGGTGGAGCACGCGGCGGAGGGTCAGGTCACGCGCCGCCAGTTCCTCGCGCACCGAGTCGACGAGGAAGGGGGAGTCGTCGGTGTTCGTCTCGATCACCGAGCCGGGGACCTCGTACCCGTCGACGGCGGGATCGGGCACGAATACACGAACGGCAGTGGGCAACAGGCCACGCTCGTCCGCGAAGGCGAAGGTCGAGAGCACCATGCCGCAGAGCCCGGCGATGTCGGTCTCGCGGAGCTCTTCCTCCGTCAGGCGCCGGATGTACGCCCGCGCGAACGCCTCGATCGCATCCCGGCGGTCGGCGGGGACACGCTCAGCGATCAGTTCGAGCAGGTCGTCGATCGCGCGGTGGGTCGCGGATGTCTCGGTCGAGTCCACGAAGCCTCATTCTGGCAGGTCGGCGACGTCCGTGCTCCTCCCGAGCGGGCACGGGGTCAAGGGGACGTCGAGATCAGCCGGGCGGCGTGCTCGGCCCACGCGTCGCGCACGGCCGGGAGGAGGCCGACCACGTAGGCTCCCGCCGCGCAACCCCGGCACCAGGCCGAATCGCGGATCGCCGCTGCCGTCGTCTCGGAGGACGCGCAGGCGCGGAGCGCGCTCAGGATCGCTCCGTAGCCGTAGGACGCGGCCCCGTTCTCGAGGGTGTCGCGGGCGGCCTCGAGCCCCTGGCTCAGCGAGACGTAGTTGCGGACCCCCGCCGAGTTGAAGACGCCCGCGCCCGGCATGTCGTGCGTGGTGGCCAGGGGGTTGAACAGCGCCGCGGTGGACTCCGCCGTCTCCCACGCCACCGTGAGCACGACGTTCTCGTCGCACCTCGGGGCGCCGATCGTGGTGAGGAACGCGCGCCCCCACGCTTCGTAGGTCACGGGTCCCGCGGGGAGATCGACGGAGCCACCTCGAGCGGCTGCGACGGCCTGCCGACGCGCGTCCTGGAGCTGGAGCAGGTAGGCGGACCACACCTGCTGCTGCTCCTGCGCCTCGATCGCGCGGTGATCCCGGAGCACCCGCTGGAGGGTGCGGTGGGCCCGCATGATCCGCTCTTCCGGGGTCAGTGGGAACCAAACGACGTGGTTGGCCATGCGGGGGCTGAGGTAGCCCTGTACCCTGATCGCGTTCGAGGGTGAGAGCGCGCTCACGCGCTGCACCCGCGCGGCGGCACGACCCACGCGGACCTGCCAGTGCAGGAGGATCCGGTTCCAGCGGTCGATCCGATGCTGGGCATGCGCGATCTCGTCGTCGATCGTCCGAACGGTTCCGTGGCTCCCCGCCTTCGCGGACGCGAGGCTCGCCGGCGCCGCGGTGACGAGCAGCACCGTGAGGCAGAGCATCAGCGCGAGGCGCGCGCGGCTGGATGAGGGGAACGTTCGCATAGGAGGTTGGGTCCGGGGTTCACGTCAGCTATCGGACCGTGCGGGCCCTCAGCTTGAGCCGCTCACCGCGCGCGCGGCCTCGACCACCTCCGCCGCGAGATCGAAGCGGCCGAACTGGGGCATCACGTACGCACCCGCGGCCCCGGCGGCGGGAAAGGCGCCGATCAGATCCCGCGCCATGGCCAATCCCTCGCGCCAGGCATCCCCGCCGGCGGCGCGGAGCCGCGCACGCACGGCATCGGGGATGGAGATCCCGGGCACTTCGTTGTGGAGGAACTCCGCGTGGCGTGCCGTCACGAGGGGAAGCACGCCCGCGAGCACGGGCACCTGCAGCGGCGCGCCCGCCTCCCGCTCGAACGCCTCGCGCAGCCGCACGATGGCCTCCGGCTCGTAGACCGGCTGCGAGAGCAGGAACGCCGCACCCGCGTCCACCTTCCGCTTGAGCAGGCGCACTTCATGCGCGAGGTCGGGCGCGTTCGGGGCCACGGCGGCTCCGGCGAGGAACGTCGTCGGCTCGCCGATCGGGGAGCCGGCTCGGTCATGACCCACGTTGAAGTCGCGGGTGATCAGCGCGAGGAGGCCGGTGGCCGTCACGTCGACATCGTTCAGCGCGTGCGGATAGTCCCCGATGCTCACCGGATCGCCCACGCAGACGAACACGTTACGGATCCCCAGGGCGTGGGCACCCAGCAGATCGCCCTGCAGGCGCAGCAGGTTGCGCCCCCGCGTGGGGAAGTGCAGCACGGTATCGATGCCGACCTGCTCCTGGATGAGACGGCACGCCGCCCAGGCGCTCATCCGCATCTTGGCCATGGGCGAATCCGCCACGTCGATCGCGTCGGCTCCCGCGTCGCGCAGCGTGGTGGCGGCGGCCACCAACTCGGCGGCGCTGAACGATCGTGGCGGCTCCATCTCCACCGTCACGACGAACGCGCCGGATCCGAGCCGCACCTGCAGCGCGGTGGGCGCCTCGGCGTCCTGATGCCCCGCGGCGTCCTCGACCACCACGACGCCGACGGGCTCGCGCGCGGCCGTGACCTCGCCGGGGAGGGCGCGGCCCACGGCCTCGGCGACCGCCGCGGCGTGTGCCGGACCGGTGCCGCAGCACCCGCCGACGATCGCCACCCCTTCGCCGAGCAGCGCCTCCACCAGCCCCGCGACGTAGGCCGGCGTCGCCGGATAGACGAACCGTCCGCCCACTTCGGAGGGGCCGCCGGCGTTCGGCCGCGCGACGACCGGCAGGCCCGCACTCACCGGGCCCATCGCCCGCACGACGCGCAGCGCCTGCGCAGGACCTTCGCCGCAGTTCACCCCCAGCCCGTCGACCCCGAGCTCTACGAGACGACGCGCCACCTGGACCGGTGTGGACCCGAGCAGCGTCCGGTCGTCGCGGGTGAACGTCGCGGAGGCGACCACCGCGAGTTCGGGGGCGACGGCACGCCCGGCGGCGACCGCCTGCTCGACCTCCCGGAGGTCGGATTGCGTCTCGATCACGAAGAGGTCGACGCCGGCCTCGGCCAGCGCGAGCGCCTGCTCCCGGTAGGCCTCGAACGCCTCCTCGGGACGCACCCGGCCATAGGGTGCGAGGCGCACCCCCAGGGGACCCATCGAACCGCCCACCACCTCGGCTCCCGCCTCGCGGGCTCTCGCGACGCCGGCGCGGTTCAGCACGTCGACGTTGCCGCCCTCGCCATGGGTTGCGAGGCGATACCGGTTGGCGCCGAAGGTGTTCGTGAGGATCAGGCGGGATCCCGCCGCCACGAAAGCCCCGTGGACCCTGGTCACGCGGTCGGGGTCGTCGCGGTTCAGCGCCTCGAAGCACGCTCCGACGGCAGCCCCACCCTCGATCAGGGAGGTCCCCATCCCGCCGTCGGCCACGAGTGGGGCCGCGGCGAGGAGGTCACGCAGACCCGACGCATCCATGGGGTCCATCCTCCCAGGCGGTGCAGCGGGCGCCGAACGCCGGTAGCATCCCCGCATGCAGCGACCCCCCCGGTGCCTCGCTGCGCTCTGCATGAGCGCGCTCATGCTGATCCTCGCGTCCTGCACGAGCGGAGGCGACACCACCCGCACCCCGGACGAGGGCGCCCGCCCCACAGGCGCGATCGCCGCCCTCGACGTGTCGCAGCCGCGCGTCTGGGGCGCCTCCGCCGCCGCCTGGGCGATCACCCTCACGTGGCAGGCTCCCTCCGACGTCTCCATCGACCACTACGAGGTCACCCGCGACGACGCACCCCTCGCCGACGACCTGAGCGAACCCACCTACCGCGACACGGACGTGGAGCCCGGGGCCACGTACACCTACTCCGTGGTCGGGGTGAGCGCCGATGATGTGCCGACCCGGCCCGCCGCCGCCACCGTGAAGGCCCACACCCCCGCACTGCGCGACGCCCGCCTCGAGGGATCCTTCCTCGTGGATATGAAGGTCGCGGCCTCAACGGGTCTCACGGCCGAGCCGCGCGGCGGATCGCTGATGTTCGTCTTCGACCCGCGGTGCGGGACGGGCGCCTGCAGCGCGAAGTGGCGGGTGCGCTCCCACGATCCGTCGGCCCTCCTCGCCCGTCACGGCGGCAGCTACCGCGGCAAGGCCCACGGCTCCCTGCTCCTGCGCGGATGCACGGGGGGGAGCATCAACGAGACGATCGACGTGCAGACCCGGATCGTGGGCGCCGGTCCCGTGCGGGGTGCCTGGCGCGCGACCAGCGTCCGCGGCTCCCTGCATGAATCCGGCAAGGCTCCTGGGTGCACCGCCGCATCCATCACCTGGACCTTCGAGGGCGTGATCCAGACGTGACCGATGGCGCCGGCGGGTCCCCACCCGGCGGCTCGAGCCGCGGCACCTGGCCGGTGGTGGGACTCGCGCTGGTCGTGGTGGGGCTGCTGGTCGGGGGTGCGATCGGGCTCGCCTCCGACGGAGCGTCCACCTCGCCTGCGGGGCCGGTCTCTCCCACAACCGCATCCCCCAGCGCCGTCCCGACGATCCGTGATGCACAGCTCGTGGGCAGCTACGACGTGCAGCTCGTCGTGCGCACCTCCCACAACCTCGCCACGCTCGCGGGGATGGACGCGCCCGTGCCGGGTATGCGTGGTGCCGATCGATGGTCGTTCTTCGCGACGTGCGTCGCTGCGGCGTTCCCCTGCCGGGCGAGTTGGGAGGGGCACAGTCCGCCGCTCAGCCCGGCCGACGGCGTGTGGACCGGGATGGTGAGCGGCCCTCCCGCTGCGTGCATGCGCGGCCGCCATGTGGCGGCGCCGATCGGGTTCCGTCTGATCGCCCTCGCCGGCGTGACGACACCCGAGGGCTGGACGGTCCAGAGCTTCATCGGCACCTGGACGATCGCGTTCCGGTGCCCGGGATTCCCGCCTTCCAAGGGGACGGTCGAGATCACCGGCCATCTCCGCTGAGCGTGGTTCCCTACCCGGAGCGGATCTCGTGGGAGTGGCTGAGCTCCACCACGTCGCGGAGGGTCGCCGCCACGGCACAGTACTTCGACTCCGCGAGATCGATCGCACGTGCGGCCTTGCGATCGTCGATCTCACCGTCGAACACGAAGTGCATGTGGATCTTCCTGAAGGTCCAGGGCGCCTCGGGCTCCTGTTCCGTGATGGTCCGCACCTCGAGGCCACGCAGGTCTTGACGTTGCTTGCGCAGGATCACCACCACGTCGTAGGCGGTGCATGCCGAGAGGGAGAGCGGCAGGAGGTCCGAGGGTTTGGCGCCCACACCTCCCTGTTCGCCGGTTCGCACTGGCGCACCCCAGGTCGCGAGACCCTCGAATTCGACCCCCTCCCCGGTCCAGACCAATCGCTGTTCGCCCATCCGTGATGGCTCCTCCCAGGGGGGATGCGTCTCCAGTCCCGCGGTGGGAGTCTAGATGTGCCCTACGGGGCCGATGATGGAACTGGGATAGGCTCGATCGTGCTGCAGGACGAACGGGGGACAGTGGACGCATGAGCCAACGCCGCGCACGGATCGTGGTGGCCGAAGGCGCTTCCCCACGGAAGGGCCTGCTCAGGTTCGTCCTGGAAGGCGAGGGCTATGACGTCGTCGGAGAAGCTTCGACGACCTCGGAGCTCGCCTCGCAGCTCGAAGCGCACCGCCCCGACGTGGTGGTCATGGACGACGGGATCGGCGTCGTGGCCGTGGGTATGGTCCACGAGGTCGCCCCGAGCGCCAAGGTCATCCTCATCTGGCCGGAGGCGGTGGTCCCGATCGGTGGCGACGCGCGCGTGGAGCCCTCCGCGGTCCTGAGGAAGCTGGGGCCCACCGTGGAGCAGCTGACCGGTGTGCCCAGCACGACCGGGACCCTCGAGACCCGGCACGGAGCCGGTACGGCGGCGGCCGGCGCCCTCGGGCTGGGCGCCATCCTGGCGCTCGGTCGGGCGGCAGGGAGCACCGCGGGACCCGCCGAGGAGATCGCGGGCTCGACCCCGAGCGAACCCGGGGAGCCGATCATCGACGACTCCGAGGGAGCGCCGGTCCTGATCCTGCCGACCGAGGAGGCGCCCGCGGCCCCAGAGACCGTCGCGGCCGCCGCCGGCGTGGAGGGTCCGCTCACCATGGCGGAGCTCGAAGCCGCATCCGCGCCGGAGGCCTCAGAGGCGGCGCCGATCGCGGCCGGCGCCGCGCTCGCGGGCGCCGGGGCCCTGGCGGCGAGCGCCTCACCCGCAGCCGCCGCGACGACCGCGTCCACCGCCGCGGCTGGGACGGCATCGAGCGCAGCAGCGACGAAGGCAGCTCCGGCGTTGGCGGGCGGTTTGCAGCGCCGCCTGGGGACGATCGCCCTGGGCGGGGCCGCCGTGGCCGCCTCGCTGGTGCTGGCGATCTCCCTGAGCGGCAATCGGGTTCCCCCGACCATCAGCGGCGAGCGGCCGACGACGCCACCCCCGTCCGTGGCCACGTCAACACCCTCGATCCCGCCGCCCCGCGCGGTGGCCGTTCCGGGCACCGTGCTCGGTGGGCTCGGCGGTGGCGCAACCGCCCAGCCGATCACGCTCCACGCGGTCATCACGACATCCTCGACCTCGGGTGGTCCTGCCTCCGGAGGAGGCGGTGGTGGCGGAGGGGGCACCGAGAGCGCGGGTGCCCCGGCCGGCGGCGGTGGCGGAGGAGGATCGGGCGGTCCGAACGGTGGCGGTGGCGGTGGCGGAGGCCATGGCGACACGAGCGGCTCCGGAACGGGCGCCCAGCCGAGCGGTCCGACCACCAGTGGCCTCGGCGGCGGCGACCACCGATGGCGACGACGACGGTCAAGATCTCGTGGGCCACGGTGATCACGGCCACCACGGCGACGGGTTCGGGCAAGGCCAGGGGGGATCCGGCGGCTGGGGTCAGCACGACGAGCACGAGGGTCACCACGAGGGCTCTGGGCATCACGGATGCGACCACCACGGTGAGGATCACGGGGACCACCACGACGGCGGCGGAGAACCTCGGGGACCACCACGGTGACGGCGGGGACCACCACGGTGACGACGGCGGCGGAGACCACGGGGACCACCACGGTGGCGGCGGGGACCACCACGGTGACGGCGGCGGCGGAGACCACGGGGACCACCACGATGGCGGCGGGGACCACCACGGTGACGGCGGCGGCGGAGACCACGGGGACCACCACGTGACGGCGGGGACCACCACGGTGACGGCGGCGGCGGAGACCACGGTGACGGCGGGGACCACCACGGTGACGGCGGCGGCGGAGACCACGGTGACGGCGGGGACCACCACGGTGACGGCGGCGGCGGAGGCCAGGGCTACGGTCATTGAGCTCCGCGGGCCGTGAGCGCCCGCGCCGCGTACCATCCACGCCATGTCGATCCAGGACCAGACCTCCACGCTCCGCCGTGTCTTCGTTCGCCCACCGGTCGCCGAGGCTGCCGCGGCGTACGAGACCTACGCCTGGCGTTCGGCGCCCGATCCGGCGGTCGCCGCCGAACAGCACGCCGTGCTCCGCGGCGTCCTGGAGGACGCGGGAGCCGAGGTTGTCGTGGGCCGCACCCCCGTGCCGGGCGACCCCGACGCCATCTACGCTTACGACCCGTTGCTGATGACCGACGCCGGGGCCGTGCTCCTGCGGCCCGGCAAGGAGGGACGCCGCGGAGAGCCCGAGGCCTACGCGGTGGATCTCGCCGCGGCGGGAGTGCCCATCGCCGGCCGTCTCCACGACCCCGCCACGGCCGAGGGCGGCGACATGTTCTGGCTGGATCCCTCCACCCTGTTGATCGGACGGGGGTATAGGACGAACGACGCGGGCATCGAGCAGTTGCGGGCGTTGCTGGCGCCTGGGGTCGACGTGATCGCGTTCGATCTCCCCCACCTCCGCGGCCCGCGGGAGTGCGTCCACCTGATGTCGTTCATCTCGATGCTCGACCGCGACCTCGCCGTGGTCTATCTGTCGCTCATGCCCGTGCGCCTCGTCGAGTTGCTGCACGACCGGAGGATCGACCTCGTCGAGGTGCCCGAGGCGGAATTCGACTCGATGGGGCCCAACGTGCTCGCGTTGGGGCCCCGCGTCGCGCTCGCCCTGGAAGGCAACCCGGAGACCGCGCGTCGCATGGAGTCCGCCGGGGTCGACGTGCGCACCTACGCGGGTTCGGACATCTCGCGCAAGGGCGACGGAGGGCCGACGTGCCTCACCAAGGCGCTCGTGCGCGGGTGAGTGCGCGGATCCCCGGACGCGCGGATATGCTCTGCCGGCCATGACGTATAGCTACTGGGTCTTCCTCCACCTCGTCGGGGTGCTCGGGCTCCTCGCGTCCCACGGCGTCTCGATCTTCGCGCTCTATCGGATCCGTCGCGTGGCGCCCGACCGAGAGAAGATCGCGGAGCTGATCGCGTTCTCGGGATCCACCGTGATCCCGATGTACGTCTCGCTCGGGGTGTTGCTGATCGGCGGGTTCGGGGCCGCGCTGAAGGTGAGCTACCTCAGCAAGCCGTGGATCGAGTTGTCGATCGCGATCTTGGTCGTCACGCTGGTCGCGATGTACGCGCTCGCTCGTCCCTACTTCCGCAAGATCACGGCGTCGTGTGGCATGCGACCCTCCGGCGTCCCTCGGGTGAGCGACGAAGAGCTGCTCGAGCTGGTGGGCAGCTCCCGTGCGCACGTGATCTCCGCCATAGGGACCATCGGCCTCGTGCTGATCGTCTTCCTGATGGTCACGAAACCCTGGGGGACCTGAGACCGGCTGTCCTCAGGCGGGAGGGAGGGGACGTGCCGCCGGCCCCTGGACGACGGAGCCATCGGAGGCGAACCGCGAGCCGTGGCACGGGCACGCGAACACCCCATCACCCGCGTTCCACGCGACGGTGCACCCGAGGTGGGTGCACTTCGCGGAGAAGACCTGCACCTCGCCGTCGCTGCCGACGTAAGCCGCCAGCTTCTCCCCGCCACGCTCGATGATCCCGCCCTCACCGGGCGCGAGTTCCGATTCGACCTGCACGACGGTGCGCGCCACGAGGATGTCGCGATCCACCTGCTCGACGACACGCTCGGGCACGGGGTTCAGGAAGAACCGTTTCGCGCCCGACATCCCCTTGTTGCCCACGACGACCAGATCGGCGTCGGCGTCCCGTGCGGCCGCGAGCAGTTCGGTGGCCGGCTCGCCCTGCCGGATGTCGATGGCGGTCTCGACCTCCTCGGGCGCGTACATCGCCTGCGTGTCTTCGGTGATGAGCTTCCCGGTGGCCGGGTGTCCTACGAACGCGATCGTGACCGTTGCCCCGAGGGCCTCCGCCAGGTCGTATCCCTTGCGCGCGGCCCGATCGGCGGTGGGTGAGCCGTCGGTTGCGATCATGATCCGCCGGTACACCGGACCCTCCTCGGGCGCCGGCCGCGAGGAGACGATAAGGAGATCGCGCGGAGAGTGATGCGACAAGCGGTCGGCCACCACCCCGGGACCGTGCTGGCCGCGCCCCGCGCTCACGACCACCAGTCCGACGTCGCGGACCTCCGCGATCTCGGCGAGGACCTCGGCGGGTGGACGGGCACCGTGCAACTCCGGCACGACCTTCTTCACGCCCGCGGATTCGGCCGCGTCGACGGCGACGGCCAGGCGCGCCTCGGCGCCCTCGGGCTGCTCCCACACATGGGCGACGATCAGCTCGGCCTTCCCCGCCTTCGCCAGCGCGGCAGCGACCCGGCCGGCGTGCGCCGCCCGATCGGTGCCGTCCGTGCCCAACAGGATCCGCTTGTACGCCACCTCGCCGCACCTTCCTCGCGTGAACGGGCCGACACGCTATCACCGGGGCCGGTCGACCCGTGACGGCCGTCTCGGGACGGACTACGGTGGCATCGAGAGGAGGAGGTGAGGTAGGTGAAGCATGTCCCGCGCTTCACACCCGCTCCTGCGAAGACCCAGGCCGAGGCGGGTGGCGAAGCCCACCACGTCCACGACCCGTACCTGCAGCATCGCCCTCGCAAGCACGGCTGGAGCCAGCTCCCGGATCGGGTGCATCTCGGACGAGGCTTCCACCTGAAGGGGCGGATCACGCATCGCAACGCCCCCCGGGCACACGGCGGCTGATCGCCTCCATCGGGCCACGGCGGGTGTACGCCCCCCGGCTATGCTCCCCGGGATGGGCGAGTTCTGGCTCTTCCTGCACCTCGTCGGCATGGCGGGATTCCTGGCGACGCACGGTGTCTCGATGTACGCGATGTTCCAGGTGCGCGCCGTCGACGGCGACAGGGACAAGATCTTCGACCTCTGCGAGCTCTCCAAGCGCTCGGTCCCACCCATGTACGTGTCCACGGCGCTGCTCCTCGTCGGCGGGGTGGCGGCGGGGATCCAGGGCAAGATGTTCGGGCGGTCGTGGTTGTGGATCTCGATCCTGGTGCTCCTCGCGACGATGGCCGTGATGTCTTCCGTGAGCACCCCGTACATGAAGAAGCTCCGTGACGGTTGCACCCGATGGCACGATGGGAGCTACACCCTCAGCGATGAGGAGTTGGGCGCCGCCCTGTCCGGGCCGATCACCTCGATCACGGCGGCGGTGGGAACCCTCGGGTTCCTGCTGATCCTCTACCTCATGGTGTACAAGCCCGGCGCTTGACGCGAGGACGCCTCGTGCGTGCGGTCGGCTAGCCTGGTCGATCATGAGCGAGCGCGTCTTCAACTTCTCCGCGGGACCGGCGACCCTCCCGCTCCGGGTCCTCGAGGAGGCGCAGCGCGACCTCGTGGCCTTGCCCGGCCTCGGTATCTCCCCACTCGAGGTTTCCCACCGCGCCCCCTGGTTCACCGACGTGATCGACGAAGCCGAGGCCAACCTCCGCGCCCTCTTGTCGATCCCCGAGTCCCATGCCGTCGTCTTCAGCCAGGGCGGCGCTACGCAGCAGTTCTCGATGGTCGCCCTGAACCTCCTGCGCGGGACCGGCGGTGTGGCCGAGTACGTGGTCACCGGGAGCTGGGGCGCCAAGGCGCTCGCCGAGGCGGCCAAGGAGGGTGCCGCTCGCGCTGCATGGAGCGGCCGCGACGAAGGATTCGTGCGGGTCCCCTCGGACGACGAACTCGACGCCGTCCTCAGCCCGGGTGCCGCCTACGTGCACATCACGTCCAACGAAACGATCCAGGGCGTGGCGTTCCGCGCGGAGCCCAGCGTCCCGGGCGCGACGCCGCTGCTCGCCGACATGTCCTCGGATTTCCTCTCCCGTCCCGTGGACGTGGGCGCCTACGGGCTGATCTACGCCGGCGCCCAGAAGAACGCGGGGCCGGCGGGCGTCACGGTGGCGATCGTCGAGCGTTCGCTGCTCGAGCGCGTGCCCGACGGCCTGCCCACGGTCCTGGACTACCGGACCTACGTCGAGCACGGCTCGCGCTACAACACGCCCCCGGTCTTCTCGATCTACATCCTGATGCTCGTCACGAGGTGGCTCCGCGACGAGGTGGGCGGTCTCGAGGCCCAACGATCGGCCAACGAGGCCAAGTCGGCTGCGCTCTACGAGGTCATCGACGCCAGCGACGGGTTCTATCGCGGGCACGCCCAGATCTCGAGCCGGTCACCCATGAACGTGACCTGGCGCCTGCCCAGCGAGGACCTCGACCGGATGTTCCTGCGCGAGGCCGCCGAGGCCGGGATGGTGGAGCTCAAGGGTCACCGCAGCCTCGGCGGGATCCGCGCGAGCCTCTACAACGCGATGCCCCTCGCAGGTGCGCGCGCCCTGGCCGACCTCATGCGGTCGTTCGCGGCTGCGCACGGCTGACGCGGGCGCGCGTCACCCCACCTCGATGTCGAACTCGTTGCCCTCGGGATCGGCCATCGTGCGCCATGTGACGTCCTCGAGCTGACGGTCGACCCCGTCGGTCCAGCTCCCGCCCAGCTCCACGATGCGATCCGTGGCCGCCCCCAGATCCTCCACCGACACATCGAGATGCAGGCGGTTCTTCGCGACCTTCGCCTCGGGCACCCGCTGGAAGCAGAGCGCGGGAAGCGTGTCGCTCCCCTTCAGGAAGACGTAGCGACCGTCGTCCATCACGAGGTCGATCTCGCTGCCCAGCACCTCCGCCCAGAAGGTGGCCAGGCCGTCGGGATCCAGGCAATCGATCGTCATGAACAGGAAGCTCCCTACCGCCACGTGCGTCCCCCTCCTCGCCTCGGCGCTCGATCCCCCTGCCCAAGCTCAGGCGCCCACCAGCTCGTCGGCCGCCTGCCCGAACACGTCGGTGTGGCGGTCGACATCTTCCATCGTGGTCGCGGGCGACATCAGCGACATGTTGTGGAACGGCGTCATCAGGACGCCGCGGTTCAACAGGTAGAGATGGATGAACGGATCGAGCTCGGCGTCCTGCGCAGCGGCCGCCTCGCTCCCCGTCCGCGCGCGCTCGGGGCGGAAGAGGTACTCCACCCGGCAGCCGAGCCTCGTCACGTGGAACGGCAGCCCCCGGGTGCCGATCACGTCCTGTACGCCCGCCTCGAACCGCTCGCCGAGCTCGATCATCCGCGCGAAGGCCTCGTCCGTGAGGACGCTGGCGAGGGTCGCCCGCATCGCCGCGAGCGAGAGCGCGTTCCCGGCGAGCGTGCCCCCGGTGCCGCCGACGTCGCTGTCCAGCTCCGGGTGCGCGTAGATCGCATCGGCGACCTCCGCGGTCATGCCGTAGGCGGCGCTGGGGATACCGGCGCCGAGCGTCTTGCCGATCGTGACGAAGTCGGGTTCGAGTCCCCATGCTCGGGTGCACCCGCCCGGGCCCGCGCTGATCGTGTGCGTCTCGTCGATGATCAGGTACGTGCCGTACTTCGAGCAGAGCTCCCGCGCGCGCTCGTGGTAGCCCTCGTCCGGCAGGACGATGCCGATGTTCGTGAGCGCAGGCTCGAACAGGCAAGCCGCCACGTCGCCGTGCGCGAGCGCGGCCTCGAGGCCGTCGAGGTCGTTCATCTCGACGACGCGCGTGGTGAGCTCGAGCGGCACCGGCTTGCCGACGTTGCCCTCGCGTTCGACCACGTTGCCGGCCTCGTCGAGCGTCGCGATCGTCTCGTCGACCGTCCCGTGGTAGCACCAGTTGTGCACGACGATCTTGTCGCGTCCGGTGAGCGCACGCGCCCAGCGGATCACGAAGCGATTCGCGTCGGTGGCGGTGAGCGTGAAGGACCACGTCGGGACGCCGAACCGACGTTCCATCTCGCGTCCGACCCACTCGGCGTCCTCGGTCGGAAGCATGAGCGTGATGCCCTTGGCCGACTGCGCGGCGATCGCGTCGACGCTCACCTTGGGCGCGTGCCCCGCCATCCCTCCCGTGTCGCCGAGGCAGAAGTCGACGAACTCGTTGCCGTCCACGTCCCAGAAGTGTGCGCCCTCGGCCCGCTCCACGAACACCGGATGATCGCCGGGCCAGCGGGTCATCCAGTTCATGGGCACGCCGTACAGCAGGTTGGCTTTCGCCTCTTCCGCGAGCGCGCCGGAGCCGGGATGGCGCTCGCGGAACGTGGCGCGTTCGCGCTCCATCAGCGTGTGGAGCCTGGATCGATCGATCGAGTTCACCGCGTACCTCCGTGTCGGCTTCCGGGCGGCGCCAGTCTAGCCCCGGGAGGCGCGTCCCAAGCACCGCCGAACCGCCAGCGAACACGGTTCTGCAACCGCGTGTCGGGCGGATGGCCCACCGGAGGCGGCCCATGCGGCGCGAGGTAAAGGTCGACTACGTACGTACCGATGGTGACCTCACGATGGACCCCCAGCCCAACGACTTCCCTCGTCGACGGACGACCGACGGCGCCGAACGACGGCTGTCCGACCTGCCCGCGGAGCCGTCGCCGAACGGCAAGCCGCGCCGCCGCGACGTCGACGGATGGCTCGACCGCTGGGTGGCCGCCACCTCCGACCTCACGCGGCTCAAGCGCACCCATCCGATGATGGACGCGGTCATCGACGAGCAGCGTGGACGGAAGATCCGGATCGGTGACCGATGGCTCACCGACTGGGCGTCCTGCAACTACCTCGGGTTCGACGTCGACGAGGAGATCATCGCCTCGGTGCCGGAGTTCCTGGCGCGGTGGGGCACGCACCCGTCCTGGTCCCGCCTGCTGGGGAACCCGCGGCTGTATCCGGAGATCGAGGAGCAACTGACGGAGCTGCTCGGGTCCGAAGACACCCTCGTCCTGCCCACCATCACCCACATCCACATGTCGGTGATCCCGGTGCTCGTGGGCGACGGGACGATCTTCCTCGACGGACGGGCGCACAAGACGATCTTCGACGGCGCGATGGTCGCGGCCGGTCACGGCGCCACCGTCGTCCGGTTCCGCCACAACGACTGGGAGCACCTCGAGGAGCTCCTCAGCGCCAGCGATCCGGGCGCCCCTCGGATCGTCGCGATGGACGGGGTGAACTCCATGACCGGCAACACGCCCGATATGGCGCAGTTCGCCCGCGTGGCCCGCGAGCACGACACCGTGCTCTACGTCGACGACGCGCACGGCTTCGGCGTGATCGGCGAGCGCACCTCCGACGAGCTCTGCGACTACGGCTCCAAGGGCAACAGCGTGATGCGGCACCTCGGCGTGGGCTACGAGAACGTGATCCTGGTCGCGGGCTTCTCCAAGTCCTACTCGTCGCTGCTCGCGTTCCTCGCGTTGCCGACACGGCTGAAGGACGCGCTGAAGGTGCTGGCCCCGCCCTACCTCTACTCGGGCCCCTCGCCGGTGGCCTCACTGGCCACGACCCTCACCGGTCTCGCCGTGAACCGCACGCGCGGCGACGAGATCCGCGCCGACCTCTGGCGGAAGACCCACCGTCTCCTCGACGGGCTCCACGCGGCAGGCATCAAGACCCCCAACACGTCCGGGTTGCCCATCATCGAGGTGCCCCTCGCCGATCACGAGTCGATCGACGAGGTCGGCCGCTACCTCTTCGACCACGGCCAGTACGCGACGATGGCGGCCTACCCGCTGGTGCCGAAGGACGAGGTCGGCTTCCGCATCCAGACCACGGCGGCCAACACCGACGAGCAGGTCGAGGAGCTCGTGGCCGTGCTCACCGGCCTCCACGAGCGCTTCCAACTCGAACCGTCGGTGCCGACGGCCGTCTAGCCCGCTGAGGTCGCCGTTCGCGCCGTTCGAGGACCCCGTTCCCCCTGCTCAGCGAGTCAGACGCGAGCCTTCAGTCCGTCGCCTCGAGGGCCGATAGCCCATTCGTGAGGAAACGGGCTTGGTTCGTGTACCCACTCGTTGCCGCGGTCGCGACCGCGGTCTATTTCCTGTCCGGTCACCACAGCTGGATGTTCAACCTGATCGGCCTCTCCTCACCGGTGCTGATCCTCGTGGCGGTGCACATCCACCAGCCGGAACAACGGGCCCCCTGGTATCTGTTCGCGCTCGGACAGTTCCTCTTCATCATGGGTGACGTGGTGGCGTACAACTACAGCGCCTTCCACAGCCTGCTGCCCACGCTCTTCCCGCTGGACGCAGGCGACACGCCGTACCCCGCCATCAGCGACGTGCTCTACCTGTCGGTGTACCCCTGCCTGATCGCGGGGTTGATCCTGCTGATCCGTCGTCGCGGGGCGAGCCGCGACCGGGGGAGCTTGATCGACGCCGCCATGATCGCGATCGGCATCGGAACCCTGTCCTGGGTGTTCCTGATCTCTCCCTACGTGACCGACACCACGTTGTCCGGCCTCGTGAAGTTCGTCTCGATGGGCTACCCCCTGATGGACATGCTGATGCTGACCGTGGCGGTCCGTCTGGCGGTGGGGAGCGGGCGGCGGTCGCCGTCGCTGAACCTCATGGTGACCGCGATCGTGGCGCTCTTCGTCACGGACTCCCTCTACGGGTGGCTGCAGCTCCACGACGGATACATCCCCGGCAGTGGGTTCCTGGAGATCGGCTGGATCGCGTTCTACGTGGGGTTCGGGGCTGCCGCCCTGCACCCGAGCATGAAGCAGCTCTCGGAGCGCGCGACCGACGTGGAGGCGCGGGTGGGGATCGGGCGGCTCGCGCTCCTGGGCGCCGCCTCGCTCCTGGCCCCCCTCACGCAGGTGATCCAGATCTGGCGTGGCGAACCCGTGAACGTGCCCGTGGTCCTCGCCGCCACGATCACGCTGTTCCTCTTGGCCGTGATCCGCATGGTCGGACTGGTGAGCCAACAGCAGCAATCCGTCGATCGCGAGCGCGCGCTCCGTGAGGCAGGTGCATCCCTCGTGACGGCAACCAACCGCGACGGGATCCATGCCTCGGCGATCCAGGCGATCCGCGCCCTGGCGGGACCTGACGCCTCGATCCGCATGTGCGAGGAGCGAGACGGCACGGACGATCTCGTGGTGGTCGCGGCTGCGGGCGGGAGCGACGACGCGGAAGGGGCCCATTTCCACCTGAGCGAGCTCCAGGCGTGGAAACGGGAGCGCCTGCTCGACAACGACGCGTACGTGGTCAAGACGTACGAGAGCACGCTCCGGGGGGCGCTCTCCCTGCCGACCGAGGCCGACGGCGCCGTGATGGTGGCCCCGCTGTTCATCCGGGAGGAGCTCCGCGGTCTGATGGTCGTGGCCACCCCCGACGAGATGCCGCGCACGATCGTGGACTCGCTCCGCGCGCTCTCCTCGCAGGTTGCGCTCGCGCTCGAGAGCGCGGCGCTCACCGAGGATCTGCTGATGCAGCAGAGCGAGAAGCGCTTCGCCTCGCTCGTGCAGAACTCCTCGGACATCGTGACGGTCGTCGACGCCGACACATCGGTGCGCTACGCGAGCCCGTCGGCCCACCGCGTGCTCGGGCTCGAGCCCGAGGCGCTCGAGGGCTCCCGGTTCATCGATCTCGTGCATCCCGACGACAAGACGCGCGTCCTGTCCTTCCTCACGGCCATGGGCGACGGCGAGGGCCACCCGGGGCTGATGGAGTTCCGCGTGCAGTGCCAGGACGGGACCTTCATCTTCGCCGAGACGCTCCGCACCAACCTGCTGCACGACCCCAACGTCCACGGCATCGTCCTCAACACGCGTGACATCTCCGAGCGCAAGGCGTTCGAGGAACAGCTCTCGCATCAGGCGTTCCACGACTCCGTGACGAACCTCGCCAACCGGGCCCTGTTCCGGGACCGCGTCACGCACGCGATCGAGCGCCAGGAACGCGACCACAAGCCCATCGCGGTGCTGTTCATGGACCTTGACGACTTCAAGACGATCAACGACTCGCTGGGCCACGCGGCCGGCGACCAACTCCTCCGCGAGGTGGGCGACCGTTTGAAGGAGGCCCTGCGGGCGGCGGACACGGCGGCACGCCTCGGCGGCGACGAGTTCGCGATCCTCCTCGAAGACGGCGGCGAGGGCATCCAAGCCGTTGACGTGGCCGACCGCGTGATGCAGATGCTGGAGGAACCGTTCGCGCTCGAGGGCAAGGAGGTCTACGTCCGGGCGAGCGTGGGCATCGCGGTGGCCGAGGGCGAGCGGCTCGGCGACGCCGAGGAACTGCTGCGCAACGCCGACGTAGCGATGTACATGGCCAAGGAGAAGGGGAAGGGGCGCTACCAGGTCTTCGAGCCCGCGATGCACGACACGGCTCTGAAGCGCCTGGAGCTCAAGGCCGACCTCCAGCGCGCGCTGGAGCACGGCGAGTTCGTCCTGCACTACCAGCCGGTGATCGAGCTGGAGAGCGGCAACATCTCGGGGGTCGAGGCCCTGGTCCGCTGGATCCACCCCGTGCGCGGCATCGTGCCGCCGCTCGACTTCATCCCGCTCGCCGAGGAGACCGGCCTCATCGTGCCGATCGGCCGCTGGGTGCTGGAGGAGGCCTGCCGCACGGCCGTCGAGCTGCAGACGCGGTTCCCGAACCAGCCGCAGTTCCACATGGCGGTGAACCTCTCGGCGCGCCAGATCGCGAGGCCCGAGCTCGTGGACGAGGTCCGCGGCATCCTGCAGGAGACCGCGCTCCAGCCGCAGGCCCTGATCCTCGAGATCACGGAGTCCGTGATGATGCAGGACATGGATCTGTCGATCGAGCGGCTCACGGAGCTCAAGGCGCTCGGGGTGCAACTCGCGATCGACGACTTCGGCACGGGGTACTCGAGCCTCAACTACGTGCGGCGCTTCCCCGTCGACATCCTCAAGGTCGACAAGTCGTTCATCGACGGGGTGAGCGAGGGCGGCGAGTCCAGCGCCCTCACCGCCGCTGTGATCGAGCTCGCCGGCATCTTGAACCTCAAGCCGGTGGCCGAGGGCATCGAGCGCGCGGACCAGCTGCAGCGCCTGCTTGAGCTCCACTGCGACCTGGGTCAGGGATTCTTCTTCGCCAAGCCGCTGCCCTCCGACGACCTCAAGGCGCTCCTGCACGAACGCGCGCAGATGCAGGCCGAGGTCGAAGCGCTCGCTCAGGGGTGAATCCACCCGCTTCCGTGGCGTCGACATCCCGAGCCCGTACCATCGTGACCTCCATGCGTCCCCGCCGCCTCCTGTTCGCGCTCACGCTGCTCCTGGGCGTCGCCGTGCCCACGGTGGCCGCCGACGCCCCGGTGGCCCACGCCGGGGCGGTCGCGTCCGACCCGACCAAGCCCAAGTGGATCCAGCGCATCGACACGGTGGTCGGCGACCTCCCGGTGGGCGTCGTGATCGGCTATCAGGGCACGACGTGGTACCGGCACCGGGACTGGGTCGCCCGGCCGCCTGCCTCCAACGAGAAGCTCCTGCTCTCGATGGCGCTCCTGGACCGCCTCTCCCCGGAGGCCACGATCCCGACCGGGGTCCTCGGCACCGCCAAGCCCAAGGATGGCGTGCTCACGGGGAACCTCTGGATCGTCGGCCACGGCGACCCGGAGACGGACCGCGCGGATCTGGCTGAGCTCGCCCGGGCACTCGCGGCCGACGGCATCACGAAGGTCACCGGCCGCGTGATGGGCTCCACGGGACCGTTCGCCCGGGATTGGTTCGCCCCCGGATGGAAGTCGTACTTCCCCGCCTACTACGTGGCGTTGCCGACGGCGCTCACGTACCACGACAACGTCGACGGGGCGGGCCATCACGTGAGCGACCCCGAACGACGGGCCGCCGCCGAACTGACGAAGCGGCTGAAGGCCAGCGGCATCAAGGTCACCCACCGGGCCGGGATGGGCGCGGCGCCCGCACACCTCGTCCCCCTGGCCACCGAACGGAGCGATCCGTTGCGCTCGATCATGCACCGCATGGACGTGTGGTCCCTGAACTTCTACGCCGAGGTGCTCGGCAAGTTCCTGGGCGCGCGCGTGGAGGGCCCGCCGGGCAGCATCGCGAAGGGCGCCGCGGCGATCGCGGCCTTCGCCCGCGCACGAGGGGTATCCGGCGTCATCGCCCACGATGGCTCCGGGCTGTCCTACGCGAACCGCGTGACGCCGACGCAGATCGTGAAGATGCTCTGGGCGGCCGACGGGCAGCCGTGGGGTGAGACGCTGCGATCGCTCCTGGCCCGCGGCGGTCAGGGCACGCTGAAGGGTCGCCTCCGCGACGTCCCCATCCGCGCCAAGACCGGCACGCTCGACGGCGTCTCCGCGCTCTCCGGATGGGTGTGGGTGGAGCGGGAGCAGGAGTGGGCGGAGTTCTCGATCCTGTCCAGCGGCATCACCAAGGCGCGCTCGGTGCAGATCGAGAACGCGATCGTGCGGGCCGTGAGCGCGAACGGATCAGCGCCCGCCTGAGACCACCCTTCGCAGATCGGTGGCGTACCGCACGACCGGCATGTTCGCGCACTGGACCTGGTGGGTGCCCCGCGATCCGTCCCACCTCCAGCCGTTGCGCTCGTAGAAGCGCCGCGCGCGCTCGTTCGACTCCAGGACCCAGAGCGTCGCACGGGTGTGGCCGCGCGCCCGCAGGAGTCCCTGCGCACCGACGAGGAGCGCGCGGCCGGCGCCCGTCCCCACGGCGTCCTCGACCACGTACACCGTGAGCACCTCGCCGGTGCCTGGGAGCGCATCGTCGTCGCGCGAGGTCGCGGCGCTCGCGAACCCCACGAGCCGGGCCTCGTCGTCGGCCACGATCACGTCGATCTCGCCGGACTCCAGGATCCGTCGCCACCCCGCGGCGCGCTCGGCGGGATCGAGCCCGTCCAGGAGATCGTCGGGGAGCTGGCCACGGTAGGCCCAACGCCAGCTCTCCACGTGCACCGCGCCGATCGCGTCCGCGTCCCCGGGCGTGGCCGCGCGGATCGTGATGCTCACGCGCTCAGTCCTCCCGAGACTCCCGCGGGTGGAGCAGGCCGAACGTGTAGGCCTCGACGAGCGCCTCCCAAGACGCCTCGAGGATGTTCTCGCTCACGCCGACGGTGGTCCATTCGCGCTCCCCGTTGGACGTATCGATCAACACCCGCACCATCGACCCGGTGCCGCTCGGCCCCTGCTCGCCCAGCACGCGCACCCGGAAGTCCTCCAGGTGCATGTCGTCGAGCTGTGGGTACGCGTTCGTGAGCGCCTTGCGGAGCGCGTTGTCGAGCGCGCCCACGGGCCCGTGGCCCTCGGCGGTCTCGATGTGCCGCTCGCCGTCGGCCACGACCTTGACGGTCGCCTCCGCGAGCGCCCCCTCGTTCCGACGCTCCTCCACGTGCGCCTTGTAGCTCTCGACCTCGAAGAACGCCTGGCGCCAGCCGTGCGCCTTGCGCATCAGCAACTCGAGGGAGGCGTCCGCGACGTCGAAGGTGTAGCCCTTGGACTCCAACCCCTTCAGGTCCTCGAGGAGTCGGGGGACGTCGGCGTCGGCGAGCTCCACGCCGTACTCGGCCGCCTTCATGCGCAGGGTCGCGGCGCCGCCGAGGTCGCTCGCCACGACGCCACGGTGGTTGCCCACGGTCTCGGGCGGGACGTGCTCGTAGGCCTCGGTGAGCCGGGCGACGCCGCTCGTGTGCAGGCCCGCCTTGTGCGTGAAGGCGAAACGACCCGCGTAGGGCTGGTGCGAGTCGGGCGTCACGTTCGCGATCTCCGCCACGTAGTGCGCGAGCTCGGTGAGGTGCTCCACCGCGCCCTCGGGCAAGGCGTCCGTCATGCCCATCTTCAACACGAGGTCCGCGGTGATCGGGACGAGGTCGGCGTTGCCGGTGCGCTCGCCGTACCCGTTGATCGTGCCCTGGACCTGATGGACGCCGGCGTCCACCGCGATCAGGGAGTTCGCCACCGCGCAGCCCGCGTCGTTGTGCACGTGGATCCCCAGCTTCGCCGACGCCTGCCGCCCGACCTCGCGCACGATGCGCGCCACGTCGAACGGGAGCATCCCGCCGTTCGTGTCGCAGAGCACCAGCCGCTCGGCGCCCGCCTCCTCCGCCGCCGCGATCACGGCCAGCGCGAACCCGGGGTTCGCCAGGTACCCGTCGAAGAAGTGCTCGGCGTCGAAGAAGACCCGGCGCCCCTGGGAACGCAGGAACGCCACCGAGTCGCGCACCATGGCGACGCCCTCGTCGAGATCGGTGCGCAGAGCCTCGGTCACGTGCAGGTCCCACGACTTGCCGACCAGGCAGATCACCCCGGTTCCGGCATCGAGCAGTTCGCGCAGCACGGCGCTGTCCTCGGCACGCTCCCCCGCCTTGCGCGTCATGCCGAAGGCGGTGAGCTGCGCGTGCGCGAGCGTCTCCTTCGTCGCGAGCTTGAAGAACTCCGTGTCGCGCGGGTTCGCCCCGGGCCATCCGCCCTCGATATACGGGAACCCCACGGCGTCGAGCCTGTGGAGGATCCGCAGACGGTCCTCGATCGTGAAGCTGAGGTCGGCGCGCTGCGCGCCGTCGCGGAGCGTGGTGTCGTAGAGCTCGACCGTGCGTCCGGGCGCCTCCGGCACGCTCACGCCATCGCTCCCGCCACGACGAGGTCGCCGACCTCGGACGTGCTGAGCCCCATCTCACCCGCGCGCATGCTCTTCATCTGCCGGGTGGCCGCCCGGATCCCGCGGTCCACCCGATCCGCCGCCTCCTGCTCGCCGAGCTGGCGCAGCAGCATCTCCATCGCCCCGATCGCGGCGAGCGGATTGATCGTGCCCTTCCCCGTGTGATCGGGTGCGGTGCCGCCGATCGGCTCGAACATGCTCACCCCGTCCGGATTGATGTTGCCCCCGGCCGCGATGCCCATCCCGCCCTGGATCATGGCGCCGAGGTCCGTGATGATGTCGCCGAACATGTTGTCGGTGACGATCACGTCGAAGCGCGCCGGCCAGTCCAGGAAGTAGATGCACGCGGCGTCGACGTGGACGTAGTCGGTCTCCACGTCGGGGAACTCCTCTGCGACCTCGTCCACCACCCGTTGGTAGAGATCGCCCGCGAACGTCAGCACGTTGGTCTTGTGGACCAGCGTGAGCTTGCGCCGGCGATGAGGCTGCATCGCGAGCTCGAACCCGTACCGCACGATCCGCTCCACCCCGTGGCGCGTGTTGATGGACTCCTGCACCGCCACCTCGTGCGCGGTGCCCTTGCGATGGAAGCCTCCCGCGCCGCTGTAGAGCCCCTCGGAGTTCTCCCGCACCACCACGAGGTTCACGTCTTCCTCCGCGTGGCTCGGCACGAGCGTCTCCACCCCCGGATAGCGCACGACGGGCCGGAGGTTCACCCACTGATCGAGGCCGAAGCGCGCCTTCAGGAGCAGGTCCCGCTCGAGGATCCCCGGCTTCACGCGCGGATCCCCGACCGCGCCCAGGAAGATGGCGTCCATCGTGGCGAGCCGGTCGAGCTCCTCTTCGGGGAGCACGTCGCCCGTGCGTAGGTATCGGTCGGCGCCCAGGTCGAACGCGACGGTCTCGGTGGAGAACCCGTCGCGGACGGCGTCGAGGACCTTCAGGCCCTCGCGCACCACCTCGGGCCCGGTGCCGTCGCCGGGGATCACGCCGATCGCGTACGCCGCGTCCCGTCACGGCGCCGCCTCGTCGGGGGCACTCGCCCCGCTGACCTGGAGCGCGCGGTTCACCGCCGCGAGGTACGCGCGCGCGCTCGCCTCCACGACGTCGGTCGCCACGCCGCGGCCGGTCACCCGCCGCCCGTCCACCTCGAGCTGGACGACCACGTCGCCCAAGGCGTCCGACCCACCCGTGACCGAGGACACGTTGAAGCTCACGAGTCGCGCCTCCACGCCGGCCGCGCGCCCGATCGCGCCCATCGCGGCATCGATGAGGCCGTCGCCGATCGCGGACTCCTCGATCGTCTCCTCACCCTTCTTCAGGTGCACGGTGGCGCGGGGCTGCAGATGCGTCCCGCCGCCGACGACGACCGATTCGAGGACGAGGAGATCCTCGTCGGCCGCCCCGAGCTCCTCGGCCACGATCGCGGTCAGGTCTTGGTCGGTGATCTGGATCTTCCGATCGGCGAGGTCCTTGAAGCGCCCGAACGCGCGGTTCAGAGCACCCTCGTCCAGCGTGATGCCGATCTTGTCGAGCGCGTCGACGAACGCGTGCCGGCCCGAGTGCTTGCCCAAGACGAGCGAGTTCCCCTCCAGGCCGATCTCGACCGGGTCCATGATCTCGTAGGTCGCCCGGTTCGAGAGCACGCCGTGCTGGTGGATGCCGCTCTCGTGCGCGAACGCGCTCGAACCCACGACCGCCTTGTTGGGCTGCACGCCGTAGCCGGTCGTCATCGCGACCAGCCTCGATGTCCGCATGATCTCCTTGATGTTCAGATCGTGGCGCTTGCCGAGGTGCTGGCCGCGCGTGCGCACGACCATCGCGATCTCCTCCAGCGAGCAGTTGCCGGCCCGCTCGCCGATCCCGTTGACCGCCACCTCGACCTGGCCCGCCCCGTTCTCGATGCCTGCCAGCGAGTTCGCCACCGCGAGCCCCAGGTCGTTGTGGCAGTGCGTCGAGATCACGACGTCGTCGGGCGTGGCGTCGCGCACGGTGCGGATCAGCTCGCCGAACTCCGTCGGCGTCGCGTAGCCCACCGTGTCGGGCACGTTGATCGTCGTGGCGCCGCAGGCGACGGCCACCTGGAAGCACTCCATCAGGAACTCGAGCGGCGTCCGCGTGGCGTCCTGGGCGCTGAACTCGACGTCGTCGGTGTAGCTCTTCGCGAGCGAGACGTTCTCTCGGATCGCGTCGAGCACCTGCTGCGGGCTCATCTTCAGCATGGACTCGCGTTGGACGTCGCTCGTGCTGATGAACGTGTGGATGCGCCAGCGGTCGGCGCCCTTCAGGGCCTCGGCCGCGCGCTCGATGTCACCGGTCGCCGTGCGCGCGAGCGCCGCGATCACCGGACCCTTCACGCTCGAGGCGATCTCCGCGACCGCGTCGAACTCGCCGGGCGAGGAGATCGGGAACCCGGCCTCCAGGATGTCGACGTTCAGCCGCGCGAGCTGCTCCGCGATCTCGACCTTCTCGGCCTTCGAGAGCGCGATGCCGGGCGCCTGCTCGCCGTCGCGCAGGGTGGTGTCGAAGATCCGTACGTTGCCTACCTCACCGTCCGTCATTCCGGGGCCACCTTCGTGTCGCTCTCCAGCCAGGGCATCATCTGGCGCAGCTCCCGTCCCACGTTCTCGAGCTGGGACGTGCGCGCCTCGCTCCTAAGTCGCTGGTACTCGGGGAAGCCGGCGTCGGCTTCGGCGATCCAGCGCCGAGCGAAGGAGCCGTCCTGGATGTCGGAGAGCACGCCCTCCATCTCGCTGCGCACGTGGCCGTCCACGACGCGGGGGCCGCTCACGTAGTCACCCCACTCCGCCGTGGTGGAGACCGAGTGACGCATCCACGAGAGCCCGCCCTCGTAGATCAGGTCCACGATCAGCTTCACCTCGTGCAGGCACTCGAAGTACGCGATCTCGGGCTGGTAGCCCGCCGCCACCAGGGTGTCGAACCCGTTCTTGATCAGCGAGGACAGCCCACCGCAGAGCACGGCCTGCTCGCCGAAGAGATCTGTCTCGGTCTCCTCCTGGTACGTGGTCTGGATGATGCCCGCGCGCGCGCATCCGATGCCCGCGCCGTACGCGAGCGCGCGCTGGAGCGCCTTACCGGTGGCGTCCTGCTGCACGGCCACCAGCCCGGGGGTCCCGATCCCCTGCTCGTACGTGCGGCGCACGAGGTGGCCGGGTCCCTTCGGCGCGATCATCGTGACGTCGACGCCAGCAGGGGGCACCACGGTCCCGAAGTGGATCGAGAACCCGTGGGCGAACATCAGCATGTCGCCGTCCTTCAGGTTCGGCTCGATGTCCTCCGCGTAGACCTTGGCGTGGCTCGTGTCGGGGAGCAGGCACATGACGACGTCGGCCTCGGCCACGGCGTCGGCCGTGTCGAGGACCTTCAGGCCGGCGGCCTCGGCCTCGGCGCGCGAGGCCGAGCCGGGACGCAGGCCCACGCGGACGTCGAAGCCGGAGTCCTGCAGGTTCTGCGCGTGCGCGTGCCCCTGGCTGCCGTAGCCGAGGATCGCGATCCTGTCGGCCTGCAACACCGCCGCGTCGGTGTCCTTCTCGTAGTAGATCGTCGCCATGTCGTGGTCCTTCCGGGGTGGTCTGATACGGACTAGTTGGTGCTCGCCGCCCGCAGCGGTGAGCGTTCGCGGATGCCGCGGTCTCCGCGTGAGAGCGCGATGCGCCCCGTGCGGGAGATCTCCACGATCCCGTACTCCTCGAGCATCTCGCGCAGGGCCTCGAGCTTCTCCGGCTTGCCGCTCGCCTCGACGGTGAGCGTCGAGGACGTGACGTCCACGATGTTCACGCGGAAGACCTCGCAGATCTCCATGATCCGCGCGCGGATGTCACCCTCCGCGTGAACCTTGGCGAGCATCAGCTCGCGCTCGACGGCCGAACCGGGATCGTGCTCCAGGATCTTGATCACGTTCACGAGCTTGTTGAGCTGCTTCGTGACCTGTTCCAAGGGATTGAGATCAACGTTCACCACGATCGTCATACGCGAGAGCCCCGGGGTCTCGGTGGGCCCCACGGCGAGCGAGTCGATGTTGTAGCCGCGCGCGGCGAAGAGTCCGGCCACCCGCGTGAGCACGCCGGGTCGGTCCTCAACCAGCACAGAGATGGTGTGCAGGGTGCTCATGCGATCGGTGCCTCCGCCGGGTCGATGGTGGGCGCCACGCTCTCGGGCCCCAGGATGATGTCGTCGTTGGACGCGCCGGACGGCACCATGGGGAACACCATCTCCGCCGGGTCCACGCGGAAGTCGATCACGACGCTGCGATCGGTCACGGAGAACGCCTTCTCGATGGTGGCATCGACCTCGTCGGGGGATTCCACGCGGAGTCCCACGGCGCCGTAGGCGTCGGCGAGCTTCACGTAGTCCGGCACGTTGGGATCGAGCCACACGCCCGAGTAGCGCTCGTCGAAGAAGAGCTCCTGCCACTGGCGCACCATCCCCAGGTAGCCGTTGTTCAGGATGGCCGTCACGAACGGGATCTTCTCGGTGGCGCTCGTGGCGAGCTCCTGCGCCGTCATCTGGAAGCACCCGTCGCCGTCGATCGCCACGACGCGCTTCTTGGGCTGCCCCACCTTGGCGCCCATCGCCGCCGGGACGGCGAAGCCCATCGTGCCCAGACCGCCCGAGTTCACCCAGTGGCGCGGCCGTTCGAACCCCCAGTACTGCGACGCGTACATCTGGTGCTGCCCGACACCGGAGACGAGGATCGTGTCCTCCCCCGCGAAGTGATGCAGGCGCTCGACGCAGTACTGCGGCTTCAAGGGCCCGTCGGGCTGTTGGTCGTAGCGATAGGGGTAGGTCTCCTTCCACTCGGCGAGTTGGCGCAGCCAGGCGGAGCGATCGGGCACGCCGCCGATCTCGTCCTGGCGCTTGACGAGCTCGGCCGCGAGCTTGCCGATCACGTCCTTGCAGTCGCCCACGATGGGCACGTCGACGGCCCGGTTCTTCCCGATCTCCGCCGGGTCGATGTCGACGTGCACGATCTTGGCGTGGGGCGCGAATCCCGCGAGCTTCCCGGTCACGCGGTCGTCGAAGCGCGAGCCGAGCGCCACCAGGAGATCGGCCTGTTGCATCGCGGTGACGGCCGTGTAGTTACCGTGCATGCCGGGCATGCCCAGGCAGAGCTCGTGCGAATCGGGGAAGGCGCCGCGCGCCATCAGGGTGGTGACGACCGGGAGCCGGCCCGTGGTGGCCAGCTTCGCGAGCTCCTTGTCCGCGTCGGCTTTGATCACGCCGCCGCCCACGTAGAGCACAGGCTTCTTGGCCTTCATGATCAGCCTGACGGCCTCGACCACCTGCCGCTGGTTGCCCTTGGTGGTGGGCTTGTAGCCGGGCAAGGCCACGCGCTCGGGCCACTTGTACGTGGTCTCGGCGAGGAGCACGTCCTTGGGGAGGTCGATCAGGACGGGGCCGGGTCGCCCGGTGCTGGCGATGTGGAAGGCCTCGCGCACCGTCTCCACGATCTGGGCGGGGTCCTTCACCAGGAAGTTGTGCTTGGTCACCGGCATCGTGATGCCCGTGATGTCCGCCTCCTGGAACGCGTCGTTGCCCACCACGGGGGTGGGCACCTGACCGGTGATCGCGACGATGGGGACGGAGTCCATCTTGGCGTCGGCGAGCGGCGTCACCAGGTTGGTGGCGCCCGGGCCCGAGGTCGCCATGCAGACGCCCACCTTCCCGGTCACCCAGGCGTAGCCCTCGGCCGCGTGGCCGGCCCCCTGCTCGTGCCGGCACAGGATGTGCCGGATCGGCGAGCGGTCCACGAGCGGGTCGTAGATGGGCATGCTGGCCCCGCCGGGGATCCCGAAGACCACCTCCACGCCCTCGCCTTCGAGGGCCTTCAGCAGCGCGTCGGCGCCGGTCACCTTCATCGTGCGGCCACCTCGCGCTCCTCGACGGGACCGGTCTCCACGCGGCGGACGTGGGCCTGCAGGCGGTGCCCCAGGTTGCGGCACGCACGCTCGAACTCCCACGGGGTCCAATCCCGGCGGCGCATCTGCAGGATGTCCTCCGCGTTCTCCTCGCCGAAGTCGAAGCCGCTGCCCAGGTAGACCACCTCGGAGGAGAGGTAGCGGTCCACCACGGCGCGCGTCGAGGAATCCGCGGCATCCACGCTGACCTGGCCGGGACCCTCCCAGAGCACGCTGGCGACGACGGTGCCGTCTCGCTCGAATTCGTACCTCATGGTGGTCTCCTTGTCTCCGGATCCGTCACCCGGTGTTGGTTCGTGCGTTCGCCTGTTCGGTGGGTACAAAAAACCCCGCGGGGCTCGCGGGGTCGTCGGCGCGGGGATCAGGCCGTGGGGCCTGGCCGCGCCTAGCTGATGAGTACGAGGGAGCTGCGTCCGAACAGCCGTTGGCTCGACATGGTCATGACAGTGTAGAGGCCGGGCAGCGGCTGTCAACCGAAGGCAGACGTCGTCTGAGGACGCGTCCCCGACCCGGGGTCCGGGCCGGGGAACGCTCCGTTCGAACGGTTCACTCGAAGACGTCGTCGTGCGCGGCCAAGCCGTAGATGACCAACGCGTCGATCGCCAGGATCGTCAGGGCCCACACGGGGTAGGCACCGATCGTGAAGAACCACACGAGCATCGACAGAGCGGCCAGCACGATGCCCAGTACCTGTCCGCTCGTCTTGCGCGCGAAGATCAGGTAGCTGGTCAGCACCTGGATCGCGCCGATCCCGATCCAGACCCAGGCCACGACCTCTAGGTTGTGGTACAGCATCGAGGCCTCGTCGAAGTACTCCTTGCGCACCAGCGCGGCCCAACCTGCGATGACGTTCCAGAGCCCCGCGACCATGAACAGGACACCGGCGAACGTCGCCCAGCCCGTCCCGACCGAGGCGGTCGGAGCGGGTCCGATGTCCTGCTTGATCTGGGCATCCGGTACGACCATGGGCCTCGCCGAGGACTGCGTCACCTGCTGTGACATGGGATGCCTCCTCCCGTTTGCGCCGGGAGCCGGCACACCCGGTCATCCCGGACTCCTCGTGTCCTCTACCCCACCATGAGGCGCCCACGCCTCGTTCGGGCGGGGCCTTCGTCCCGACACGCTCGGGACCGATCTCAGCCGGCCGCGAACCTACGCTCGATCTCGGTGAAGTAAGGCGTGATCGGTTCGGTCCCCCACCTCGTGGTGTCTAGGTGCGGTCGTGTGTTCGGACCGTGCTCGATCAGGTCGAGGCCGGGACGTCGAACACGCGACCGTCCCGCTCGCCGTAGGCCCACACATCGATGTCCGGAGGCTCCATGCCGAGTGCCGTGAGGCCCGTGCAGATCTGGCTCCGATGGTCGGTGCCGTGATGCAGCACCTGCGCGAGCCGGATCCCCAGCGGCGCGTGACCCTCGGACCCGTCCGCCCGGTGGGCCACCACCTCGGTCTGTGGGTCCCGGCCTTCGGCGAGGACGGCGGCCCACACGTCGCCGTGACCCTCCGCCACGCCCCGAAGCTCGGCGAGACCCATGGCGTCCTCGTCGATCCGCGGGCGGGTTCCCCCGGTGATCACGAACAGGTACCAGTCATCGGACCCGACGAGATGCCGGAGGGTCTCGAGGATCGACCCGTACGTCCCGGGAACCGGGCTGGCGAGCTGTTCCGGCGCGAGCGACGAGCACGCGTCGATCAGCTGCTGCGTCGCCCACACGTGATGTGCGAAGGCATCGGCGAGGTCGGATCCGGCCACGCGGCCACCCTATACCGGTCGCCGCCGACGGGCCCAGGCGCGTCTCCCCATCAGGAGGAGGTCCTCAGCTTCGCGAGCGCACGGCGGCGCAGGTCCGGTCGATCGACGCCCGCTCCCGCGAGCGCTCGAGGCACCGTGCCCTCCTCCGCAGCGAGCACGCCCAGCAGCAGGTGGGTCGGGCGCAGGTAGCGGTCTCCGTGCTCCTTGGCAACGGCGAGGGCGCGCTGCATCGCGTTCTTCGACGAAGCGCTCCAACGTGCCTCGCGCCGACCCGCACGCCGAGCGGGCAGGTTGAACGCCGACAACTCGATCCCCACCTTCGCGAGGCTCCGCTCCTCCTCCGCCTCGAGCGCGCGGCGCAGCCCCTCGTGGTCGAGGCCTGCCTCCCCGAGCAGTCGGCCCGCGTCCCACGTCGCGTGACGCGACAGGGCGAGCAGGAGATGCTCCGCCTCGAGCGAAGGGCCCCGGTTCGCCTCGTCACGCGCGTCCTGCACGACGGTCCTCGAATCGCGGTGGAAGTGCTCAAACATCACCGTCTCCTCCGGTCTCGACGCCGATCGCCCTGAGGTGCTTCGCGTGCTTCTTGTGCACGGCCTGCCGGGTGACGTCCAGCGCCTCGGCGATCCGGCTCCAGCTCCAGCCCTGTCGCACGGCCCGCTCGACCTCGGCGTCCTCGAGTCGATCCGCCAGGCGACGGAGGGCCACGACCGCGGCGAGGCCGTCGCCGGGATCGTCGGGTGTCGCGTGTAGGACGGTCATGCGAGCAACCTTAGTTGACACTTCCCCCGGATGTCAACCTCGGTTGCTCACTCCGCCCGCGGCGCGAACCGCACCTCACCGGCGTCGGCATCGACCCCGTGGAACCGCACCATCCGGCGACCCTCGGCCGCCATGGAGGACATCGCGCGCTCCGTGAGTCGGCCGTCATGATCGATGAAGAGCGTGGCGATGTCGGTATCGCGGTCCCGCTCGATCCGCCACGTGGCGCGCACGAGTCCGTCGTGCAGCACCGCGCCCTGCACCGTGCGCTCGCCGGCGTAGCGTGTGACCCGCTGCCCGTCGCTGACGAACCGGGACCTGTCGGCGTGCGAGAGCAGGACGTTGTCGTACTCCGGGAGGAAGCGCGGCGGAGCGGGCACGACGGGGTCGGGCCGCGGGGCGTCGGGCAGGTCCACGAGATCGCGTCCCTTCTCGTCCTTGAACGCCCGCAGGCGAGGAGCGAGACGGTCGAGCACCTCGGCCATCCCGCCGAGGCGTGACCAGGCACCGACGTCGGCGGCCCCGGCCGGGCCGAACGCGGCCAGGTAGCGCAGCACGACGTCGTCGATGGACGGCCTGCGTGGGAGGCGACGACCGAGCCACGACTCCACGGTCGTCGAGCGCACCGCGCCGGAGCGTCCCCATACGCCGCGAGGCGGCACCTGGACGAGCGCGAGATGGTTCCGGCACGCGTACGCGAGCGCGGCCGGGTCGAGATCGGGGAAGCGCACCGCCATCTCCGCACGGAGCTCCGACGGCGTGCGCGGCGCCTCCTCCAGCCGCTCTCGGCCGAACGCGAGCACCGGTGCGAGGTCGATCCCGCGCAACGCCGGGCCGAACTGGGGGTGGCGCGCGAGCTCCCGATCGAGGACCGGCTGCGCCAGGCGCGGGAGCGCCAGCGCGTCGTCCGCGGTGAGCAGGTGGATCGTGCCGCGCATCGCGACGATCCGCACCACGGCCCGATCCTCCAGCAGCCGCGCGAGCGAAGCGGGCCGGAACCGCGTGAGCCGGGACCACAGCCCGAGGTAGGGGTTCAAGGGGATCTGCGCCTGCATCCCGACCAGGTGCCGGACCGCCTCGATCGGTGCGGTCGTCGATCGGCGCAGCAGGAGCTGGCGCTCGAGCGTGGCGCGGTTGAGCGCCCGGGGCGAGAGGACGTCGACGCCCATCCCCGTGACCCCCGCCTCAGGGCTCGATGACGGCGACGGGCGGGGGCAGCCACGCTTCTTCCGGCACCGTCACATCGAGGATCAGCGAGAACGGGCCCGGAGGGGTCCTCAGCCAGTTCGCTCGCTTGTCCGGGTCGTGCGGTTCGGCGGGCCACGGCCAGAACAGCAGCGCGCCGTCGGCGGCCACCACCAGGGGCGCGCCGTTCGTCAGACGACCTGCAGGAGGATCCGTCGTCAACGCCCACGAGGTGCCGAGACCCACGAGCTCGGCGGCCTCGAACCGCCATACGTAGGTGCGCGCGCCCGCGAGGGGGGCCCCGCGATCGTCGATCCCCACGATGTAGCGACGCGCGTCGAGCATCGTCCGACGATACCGGGTGGGCCGACACCGCGGCGGGCGGCGAGGCCATCAGCGCCGATCGAGCCATCGGCCTAGACTCCAACCCGAAACCGACGAAGGAGGGGGAGCGCACCATGCGCAAGTTGGTGACCGTCGCCGGACTGGTGGCGACCGTCGTGCTCGTGGCGTCATTGGTCTCGGCCGCGAACCAGAAGAAGGTCACTTCGCCGATGACCGTACGCGTGATCGAGCACGCCGCGACCGATGTCGTGACCGACACCGGGAAGAAGGGCGACTCCGCCGGTGACCTGCTCACGTGGCACAACAAGATCTTCGATGCCGCGAACAAGAAGCAGGTCGGCCACGATCAGGGTGACTGCATCCGGATCGACCCGGCGCAGGGCTCGTGGGAGTGCCGCTGGATCACCTTCGTGCCGGGCGGCGCTATCACGGTGGAAGGGCCCTTCTATGACACGAAGGACAACGTGATCGCGATCACGGGTGGCAAGGGCATGTTCAACAATGCCCGCGGCACGATGGAGCTGAAGGCGCGCAAGGGAGGCAGCGAGTACGCGTTCATCTTCAACGTGATCCCGTAGGGATCGTCGTAGCGACGCGCTCGAGGTCGGGACCTGCGGGTCCCGGCCTCTCGCGTCAGTGCGGATCAGGCGTTCAGCGCCTCGAGGAACTCGTCGAGGTTCGGCGCCACGTTGAACGAGGGTTCCAGGAATCCTTCGAGCGCCTCGATCGTCTTGTACCCGTTCCCGGTCACGTAGACGACCGTCTCCTCGTCGGGGCGGATGATGCCCTGCTCGCACATCCGTTTGAGGTTGGCGATCGTCACGCCCCCCGCCGTCTCGGTGAACACGCCTTCGGTACTGGCCAGCAGCTGGATGCCCTCTCGGATCTCCTGCTCCGTGCACCACGCGATGTGCCCGCCGGTCTCCCGCGCCACCTTCAGCGCGAAGTAGCCGTCGGCGGGTGAGCCGATCGCGAGCGACCGGGCGATCGTGTCGGGCCTCACGGGGGTGACCTCGTCCGCACCGTCCAGGAAGGCCTGCGCCACCGGGCGACATCCCTCCGGTTGCGCACCGCTCACGCGGTAGGGCTCCTCCTCCACGGCGCCGATCGCGATCAGCTCGGAGAACGCGCGATGGATCTTGGTGAGCAGGGCGCCGGAGGCGATCGGCACCACGACGTGGTCGGGCAGGCGCCACCCGAGCTGCTCCGCGGTCTCGAAGCCGAGGGACTTGGACCCCTCGGCGTAGTACGGACGCATGTTCACGTTCACGAACGCCCACGGGAGCGTCTCCGCGACCTCGCTGCAGAGGCGGTTCACGTCGTCGTAGTTGCCGCGCACCGCGACGACCTTGGCGCCGTAGGCCTCGGTGGCCAGGATCTTCGCGCGCTCGAGATCCTCGGGCACGAACACGTAGCAGTCGAGTCCGACCTTGGCGGCGTGCGCGGCCGTGGCGTTGGCGAGGTTCCCGGTCGAGGCACACGAGACGGCCTCGAAGCCGAACGCACGCGCCATCGTCACCGCCACCGAGACCACCCGGTCCTTGAACGAATACGACGGGTTGACGGAGTCGTCCTTGATCCACAGGTCCTTCAGCCCGAGCGCCGCGCCGAGACGATCCGCCCGGCGCAGGGGCGTGTATCCGGCGCCCAGGTCCACCCGCTCGATGCCGGGTCCGCCGGGCAGGAGCTGCTCGTAACGCCAGAGCGTATGCGGTCCCTGCTCGGCCTGTTTGCGGAAGACCTCCCCGTCCACCGACTGGAGGTCGTACGCGGGCTCGAGCGGCCCGAAGCACTCCTCGCAGATCGTGAGCGGCTCCACCGGGTACTGCTGTCCGCAGATCCGGCACTGCAACGCGGCCGGCGTCTCGATCCGGGGCGCGCTCACCAGGTCACCGCCCCGTGATCGGCCGAGCCCACCACGCGCGCGTACTTCGCGAGCGCTCCCTGCGTGTACCGCGGCTCCGGCTGGCGCCACGTCGCCCGTCGCGCCTCCAGCGTGGCGTCATCGACGAGCAACGCGATCGTGCGGGCGTCGGCGTCGATCAGGATCTGGTCGCCCTCGGCCACGAGCGCGATCGGTCCACCCACGAACGCCTCCGGCGCGATGTGGCCCACGCTGAATCCCTTCGTGGCGCCGCTGAACCGCCCGTCGGTGATCAGCGCGACGTCCTTGCCGAGTCCCGCGCCGGCCACCGCAGCGGTGACGGCCAGCATCTCCGGCATCCCCGGCGAGCCCTTCGGGCCCTCGTAGCGGATCACCATCACGTCCCCGGGTCGGATCGCCCCCGACGTCAGGGCGTCGAAGGCGGCCTTCTCCGAGTCGAACGGTCGGGCCCTCCCCTGGAAGACGAGGCCCTCGGCGCCGGCGGCCTTCATCACGCCGCCGTCGGGGGCGAGGTTGCCGCGCAGGATCGCGAGCCCGCCCCACGGATGGAGCGGATCGGCGGGCGGGTGGATCACGTCGCCGTCGGGCGCCGCGACGTCCATCGCCGCGAGGTTCTGCGCGAGCGTCCGGCCCGTGATGGTGATGCAATCGCCGTGGAGGTGCCCGGCGTCCAGCAGCTCCTTCATGATCACGGGCACGCCGCCCACGCGATCGATGTCGCTCATCACGTACCGCCCGGCGGGCCGCACGTCCACCAGGTGCGGCACGGTGCGTCCGATCCGATCGAAGTCGTCGAGCTGCAGATCGACGTGCGCCTCACGGGCGATCGCGAGCAGGTGGAGCACCGCGTTGGTGGAACCCGCCAGCGCCATCACCACCGCGATCGCGTTCTCGAACGCCTGCTTGGTCATCACCTCACGCGGGAGCGGGCCGCCCTCCGCCACGATGCCGCCGGCCCGTGCGCCCGACTCGCGCGCGAACACCTCACGCCGGTAGTCGACGGCGGGCGGGCTCGCGCTGCCCGGCAGCGACATGCCGAGCGCCTCGCCCACGGCGGCCATCGTGTTCGCCGTGTACATCCCCGCGCAGGAGCCGGTGCCGGGGCAGGCCGCCCGCTCGATGTCGAGCAGCTCGGCGTCGTCGATCGTGCCCTTGGCATGGGAGCCCACCGCCTCGAAGACGTCCTGGATCGTGATGTCCTTCCCCTTGTAGGTACCGGGGAGGATCGTGCCGCCGTACAGGTAGACCGACGGCAGGTTCATCCGGGCCATCGCCATCAGCATCCCCGGTTCGGATTTGTCGCAGCCGGCGATCCCCACCAGCGCGTCCATCCGCTCGGCGTGCATCACGAGCTCCACCGAGTCCGCGATCAGATCGCGGCTCATCAACGACGCCTTCATCCCCTCGTGGCCCATCGCGATGCCGTCGCTCACCGCGATCGTCGTGAACTCCACGGGCACCGCCCCCGCCTGGCGCACCCCCTCCTTCGCCAGCGCGGCGAGTTTGTCGAGGTGGTAGTTGCAGGGCGTGACCTCGTTCCAGCTGGACGCGACGCCCACCTGCGCCTTGCCGAAATCGTCCTCGCTGAAGCCGACGGCGCGGAGCATCGCGCGGGCCGGAGCGCGCTCGGGGCCCTCCGTGACCTCCCAGCTGCGGGGACGATCCTTCCCGGCTGCCATGCTGATACGCCTCCTCGGACCCGACGGACGGGGTAGGCCCCTCACGGTACCAATCGAGGTGGCCACCACCCCCCCATGCGGCGATACCCTGGGCCGGCCATGACCGACCTCGCGATCCACATCCCGCCCGACGAGGGCCGCAGCTGGTGGCTCCGCGAGGCGCTCGCCGCGGATCCCGGCGAACCCGCGCCCCCCCTCGACGAGGACACGTCCGCCGACGTCGTGATCCTGGGTGGCGGCTACACGGGCCTCTGGACGGCCGTCCATCTGAAAGCGCTCGACCCCGGCGTCGACGTGGTGCTGCTCGAGCAGGACATCTGCGGCGGCGGCCCCAGCGGCCGCAATGGCGGGTTCGTGAACAGCTTCTGGAACGATCTCGACGTTCTGGCCGAGGACTTCGGCGACGAGCCCGCGTTGCGCGCGTGCCGCCTCGGCGAGGAGAGCGTGGACGCCATCGGGGCGTTCTGCGAGGAACACGCTATCGACGCCTGGTTCCGCAAGGACGGCGACATCAACGCCGCGGCGTCCGACGCGCAAGTGGGTGCCTGGGCGGACCTGATCATCGTCGCCGATCGCCTGGGCGTCGGCGACCACTTCCAGGTCCTGGACCGCGAGGAGCTGCGGGCGCGGGTCGACTCCGCCACGTTCCGCTCGGGCGTCTTCACGCCGTTCGGCGCCACGGTCCAGCCGGCCACCCTGGCGCGCGGGATCCGACGGGTCGCGAAGGAGGCGGGCGTCCGCATCTACGAAGGCAGCCCCGTCACGCGCTTCGGCGCGGGCGCACCCTCGCGGGCCGAGACCCCGGGCGGCACGGTCACGGCCGGCGCCGCCGTGATCGCCGTGAACGCCTGGGCTTCGCACTGGAAGCGGTTCCGCCGCGCCATCACCGTCCGCGGCAGCTACATCGTGCTCACCGCGCCTGCGCCCGAGCGGTTGAAGGAGATCGGCTGGACCGACGGCACGGGCGTCTCGGATTACCGGGCCGCCCTGCACTACCTGCGCACCACGCCCGACGGGCGCATCGCCTTCGGTATCGGCGGGATGCAGCCCAACCTGGCACGCACGATCGGGCCCCGCTTCGCCTACGACGAGCACGCGCTGCGCGTCGCCGCCCAGGACCTGCATCGGATGTTCCCGTCCTTCCACGACGTGCCGATCGAGGCCGGATGGGGCGGCCCCATCGACGTCGCCGGGCTCCACCTGCCGTTCTTCGGGACACTCGAGACGGGGACGGTGCACTACGGGATGGGGTACACCGGGAACGGGGTCGGCCCGTCGCACCTGGGTGGGCGGATCCTCGCGCATCGCGCCCTCGGGCGGTACCACGAAGCGTTGGAGCTCCCGTTCGTGGATATGGAGCCCCGCCGGTTCCCACCGGAACCGATCCGTTCGCCGGGGGCGTTGATCGCGAACCATGCGATCCGGCGCAAGGACGACTTCGAGGACCGCGGCGAGGAGCCGAACCCGCTCGTCGACTTCGTCGCGCGTCTCCCGCGCCGCCTCGGCTACCACCTGGGCCCGTAGGGACCGTGCGAGACCGGGCGACCGGCGGGCCGAACCTCTCCCGGAAGTGGAAGATACCTACATGGCCCTGATCGCCGCAGCCGGGCTCACGAAGTATTACGGCAAGACACGTGGCATCGAAGACCTCACCTTCTCGGTGGACGAAGGCGAGGTGTTCGGGTTCCTCGGGCCCAACGGCGCGGGCAAGACGACCACGATCAGGTGCCTCCTCGACTTCATCCGCCCGACGAGGGGCGGCGTCACGATCTTCGGACTCGACCCGCGACGGGATGGGCCGCGGGTCCACGCACGGATCGGGTACCTGCCCGGCGAGCTCGCCCTGTACGAACGCCTGACGGGCGAGCGCTACCTCGACGACTTCGCGACCTTCCGCGGCGGCGTCCCGCGCGATCGCTACGCCTCGCTGGCCGAGCGGCTGGGCCTCGACATCACCAAACACATCCGCGACCTCTCGCACGGGAACAAGCAGAAGGTGGGCCTCGTGCAGGCGTTCATGCACCGGCCCGACCTCCTGATCCTGGACGAGCCTACGCAGGGGCTCGATCCCCTCGTGCAACAGGTCTTCTACGCCATGCTCGACGAGGAGCGAGGCCGTGGCGCGACCGTCTTCCTCAGCTCGCACGTGATGCCGGAGGTCGAGCGGGTCTGCGACGGGTCGGGATCGTGCGCGAGGGTCGCCTGGCGACCGTGCAGGATGTGGGCGACCTCAAGGCGCACGCGCGGCGTCGGATCAGGCTCCATTTCGACGGACCCGCGCCCGCGGCGGCCTTCGAGACCGTCCCGGGCGTGCGCGACGTGCGGAGCCACGGGGACGAGCTCTCGCTCGCCGTCGAGGGACCGATGGACGCGGTGATCAAGGAGGCGGCGCGACACACCGTCGTGAACGTGCAAACGGAGGAGCAGAGCCTGGAGGACCTCTTCCTCGACTACTTCGGACCCGACGGGGGCAACCCCGAGGAGTCCCCGTGACCGGGCTGCTCACCAAGACGGTTCGCGATCAGCGACGCGCCCTGATCGGCTGGGGGATCGGCCTCGTGGGGGTGGCCACGATGTACGCCGCCTTCTACCCCAGCATCGTGAAGAGCGCGTCCGCGCTCTCCGGATTCCTGGAGAACATGCCGGAGGCGTTCAAGAACCTGATCGGGGGCGACTTCACGTCGCCCGCCGGGTACCTGCGCAGCGAGACGTTCAGCACGCTCGGACCGATCCTCTTCCTCCTCTTCGCGGTGGGCGCCGGCGCGCGCGCCGTGGCGGGGGAGGAGGAGGAGGGCACGCTCGACCTCCTGCTCTCCACGCCGATCCGACGGCGGCAGGTCCTCACCGACAAGTTCCTGGCGATGGCGCTCACGACCGCCGCGCTCGCGGCCGTCCTGTGGGCGGCGCTCGCGTTAGTGGGGCCGCGCTTCGATCTGGATCTCCCGTTCGTCGACCTCGGGGCCGCGTGCCTGATGCTCTGCCTGCTGGCGCTCGCGTTCGGGTCGATCGCGCTCGCCGTCGGATGCGCCAGCGGGCACAAGGGGCTCGCCATGGGCCTCACAGGGGCCTTCGCCGCCGCCGCGTTCATCGTGAACGTGCTGGCCCCGTCGGTGAGCGCCTTGCAGCCGTTGCGTCCGCTCTCGCCGTTCCGGTGGTACCTCGAGCCGGACCCGCTGCTCACGGGGGTGCACGTCGAGAACGTGCTCGTGCTACTCGCCGTGACCACAATCGCGCTGGCGGTCGGGTACGTGACCTTCGAGCGACGCGACCTCTCCGTATAGGAGCATGTATCGACATCCGTCGATGTCTGTGCCATGCTAGAGACATCGAGAACCATCGATGTATGGAGACGGGATGGCGGGAAGCCGAGGAGGCCCGAGATGACGACGGTGCGCACGCTGGATGTACGCGACGCAGCGTCCTGCTGCGTTCCGATCGCACGGGCGGGGATGTCGGAGGAGGACGCGGCCGCCACCGCGCGGTTGTTCAAGGCGCTCGCAGACCCGCACCGCGTGCGCGTCGTGAACCTCCTCGCCGTCTCGGGGGGATCGGTCTGCATCTGCGATCTCACCGAACCGCTGGGTCTGTCCCAGCCCACGGTGAGCTTCCACATGAAGAAGCTGGTCGACGCCGGCCTCCTCGATCGGGAGCAGCGCGGCGTCTGGGCCTACTACAGCCTGCGACCCGACGCCGTCCGGCGCCTGGGCGAGGTCCTGCGATCCGAAGGAGGGACATCATGAGCGAGCTGCGTGAAGAGGTCCGCGATCACTACGCCGCAGCGGCACGGTCGGTGAAGGACGGGATAGCCGCGAACGACTGGGATCAGGACAGGAGCTGCTGCGCGCCCGAGGAGGGCCTCGGCGTGCAGCTCTACGACATCACCGAACGCGAGCAGGTCCCCGACGAGGCCGTGCTGGCCGCGCTCGGATGCGGGAACCCGACCGCGGTCGCCGACCTGCGAGACGGAGAAACCGTCCTCGACCTCGGGTCCGGCGGCGGCATCGACGTGCTGCTCTCCGCGCGCCGGGTGGGCCCGTCGGGCAAGGTCTACGGCCTCGACATGACGCAGGAGATGCTCACGCTCGCCCGCGAGAACGCGCGGCAGGCCGGCGTCGACAACGTCGAGTTCATGGAGGGATACATCGAGGACGTGCCGCTCCCGGACGCCAGCGTCGACGTGATCATCTCGAACTGCGTGATCAACCTGTCGACGGACAAGCCCAAGGTGATCGACGAGATGCACCGCGTGCTCCGCACGGGAGGGCGACTGGGGATCAGCGATGTGGTCTCCGCCAACGAGTTGTCACCGGCTGAACGGGCCGAGCGCGGCAACTTCGTCGGGTGCATCGCCGGGGCGTTGTCCTTCGACGAGTACACGTCCGGGCTGACACGGGCCGGCTTCGTGGATATCGAGATCGAGCCGACGCACGAGTTGACCGACGGGATGTTCGGCGCGATCGTCCGGGCACGGAAGGCCTGAGGAGGACATCAGCCGGCCGCGATCAGGGCCACGCCGGTGAGTGCCATCACCACGCCCACGACCTGGACGCTGCTCAGGCGCTCGTGCAGGACGGCGCGCGCCAGCAGGACGGTGCTCACCGGATAGAGCGAGGCGAGCACGGCGATGAGGCTCAACAGTCCGCGCTGCGCGGCCAGCACGAAGAGCAGGTTGGCGCCGTTGTCCAACACCCCCACCGTCGCGAGCGTGGTGAGTCGTCCTCGATCCATCTCGAACGACGGCCTCCGCACGAGGATCGGCACGCTCAGCAAGCAGAGCGCCGCGACCCGCACCATCAGCACGGTCCAGGCGGGGCTCCGCGTGCCGGCGTCGTCGAGCAGGACGATGAGGAGTCCCAACGTGAGCGCGGCCACGAGCGCGAGCGTCACCGCGCGTGGATGGACCCTGGCGCCGGTCTCGTCTCGATGGCGCGACGCCAGGATCACGCCCGCGATCGCCAACACGACCCCCACCAGTTGGATCGCGGCCGGTCGCTCCCCCCGCAAGAGGCCCACGGCCACCGGCACGATGCCCGACATCGCCGCGAGCGGCGCCACCACGCCCATCGGACCGAGGGCGAGACCGGAGTAGAGCGCCGCGAGTCCGATCGTCCCGAGGAGACCGGCGAGGAGCCCGAGCATCAGGACGTGGGTCGAGGGCGCAGGCCGTCCACTCGCCACCACGACCACCAGCGTGAAGAGCAACCCGGCCGTCTGGGAGACGACCGAGACGGTGAGGATCGAGAGCCGCCGCGTCGAGAGCCCGCCGAGGAAGTCGGCCGAACCCCAACTGGCGGCCGCGGCCAACGCGAGCACGACGCCGAGCATCGCGTCACGCTAGCAGCGCGCCCAGCGCCTCAGCCGAACGGCACCACGCGCGTGCCGTCCTTCCACACCTGTCGGATCCGGTCCTCCAGGTCGGTGAAGTCGAACGGATCGCCGTCCACCACCACCAGGTCCGCCCGCTTGCCCGGCGCGATCGTGCCGAGCTCGTCCTGCAGGCCCATCAGCTCCGCGGCGCTCGATGTGGCGGCCACGAGCGTCTGGGTCGGCGTGAACCCGTGCTCGGCCATGTGCCGCAGCTCGTTCAGGTTGGTGCCGTGCGGAGCCACCGGGCAGTCCGTGCCCATCGCCACCTTCACGCCGGCGTCGGCGGCGAGCCGGAACGCGTCGAACTCGGGCCGCCCGAGGCCCTGGAGCTTCTCCCGCATGAGCGCGGGGAGGTGGGGATCGTTCGCGAGCTCCTCGGTGGTGTCGCCGGCGGTGAGCGTCGGGACGAGCCAGGTGCCGCGCTCGACCATCATGGCGGCGCCCTCCTCGTCCAGGTACGTCCCGTGATCGATCGAGCGCACGCCCGCCCGTACCGCACGCTTGATGCCCTCGGCACCATGCGCATGCGACATCACCCAGGTCCCGAGGTCCGCCGCCGTGCGCACGATCGCGTCGACCTCCTCCTGGGAGAAGTTGGGCTCCTTCGGATCGTCGGTGGGCGAGAAGAATCCGCCCGAGGACGCGATCTTGACGACGTCGGCGCCCGCGCGGATCACCTCGCGCACCTTGCGCGTGACCCCGTCGACGCCGTCGCAGACCCCGGATGGCATGCCTGGGTACGCGACGCCCCACGGGCTGGCGCCCCCGCTCGGCAGCCACGGATCGTTGTGCCCTCCGGTCATCGAGAGCATCGTCAGGCTCACCTGCATGCGGGGGCCCACCAGGGTGCCCTCCTCGACCGCCATGCGCAGCCCCGCGTCGGCGCCCGACGCGTCGCGCACGGTGGTGATCCCCAGCGCGAGGGTCCTCCGCAGGTTCTCGGCGACCCGGTAGAACGACATCGTGAAGGGCTCGTTCATCGTCCGCGACTCGTCGAAGTCCTCGTAGCGCATCGCCACGTGGATGTGGGTGTCGAACAGACCCGGGAGCAGGGTGCGGCCGCCGACGTCGATCGCCTCGTCGGCGTCGAGTCCGGTGCTGACCTCGACGATCCTGCCGTCCTCGAACACGACGTCGGCGTCGGCCGGGGCAGCCCCGGTCCCGTCGAAGACCCGACCTCCGCTCAGCATCACCCGCGTCACCGACTCACTCCCTTCCCATGCGGACTCCTACACTCCCCGTGACGCTAACCCAGGAGCCGAGACGTGGACATCCGACTGAACGCCGCCGACCGCGAGTTGCAGGAGAAGGCCCGCGACTTCACGGGGCAGGTCCTGATCCCGTACGAGGACGAGTGCGAGGAGCTCGACGGCCTCTCGCCCGAGAGCCACGCGGCCGCGAAGCGGGCGGTCCTCGCCTGGGGGTTCAACGGCATCAACCACGCGGTGGCCGACGGGGGCCAGGGCTACGACCTCTTCCAGCAGATGCTGATCGAGGAGCAGTGGGGACACGCGACGGGCGCGCTCTGGGACCTCCCGTGGCGACCCTCGATCCCCCTGCGACACGGAACCGAGGCGCAGAAGGCGCGTTACCTCCGACCGGCCCTCCGCGGCGAGCGGCGCGACGCCTACGCCATCACGGAAGAGGGTGCGGGCTCGGATCCCACGATGGTCGCCACCCGCGCCCGCCGTGACGGCGACGACTGGGTGATCGACGGCGAGAAGTGGCACGTCACGGCCGGCGACGTCGCGGACTTCTTCGAGCTCCACGCGCACGTCGATGACGATCCCACGAAGGCCACCGTCTTCCTCGTGGACAAGGACGCGCCCGGCGTGCGGCTCGTGCGGACCCCGGCCTACATGCACACGTTCGTCTTCGAGCACCCGATCTTCGCCTTCGAGGGCGTGCGCGTCGGCGACGACGCGATCCTCGGCAACGTCGGCGACGGGTTCGAGCTCACGAAGGACTGGTTCGTGGAGGAACGCCTGATGATCGGGGCCCGGACGATGGGAGCCTCTGCGCGCGCGCTTGATCTATCCCTCTCCTTCGCGCGCGAGCGGACGCAGTTCGGCCGGGCCCTCGTCGGGTTCCAGGCGATCGAGTTCATGCTCGCGGACATGGCCGCGGAGCTGATGGCCGCGAAGTCGATGCTCTACCGGGTCTGCTGGGAGGCGGCTCGCGGCGACGCGTCGCGCAAGGAGATCCACGCCATGGCGAGCGCCGTCAAGCTCGTGTGCAGCGAGACCGCCGGCCGGATCGTGGACAAGGCCGTCCAGATCCACGGGGGCCGCGGGTACATGCGCGAGAACCCGGTGGAGCGGCTCTGGCGCGAGCTCCGGGTCGACCGGATCTGGGAGGGGACGTCCGAGATCCAGCGTGTGGTGATCGGGAACGAGCTGCGCAAGCGCGGCGCGGGCCTCTACGCGGGGTGGCCCTCCGCACGTTGAGTCGGCAGGCCGCGCCCGAGGGGCGTAAGGTCGAGCACGAGACACGGACGACGGAAGGAAGAGGGCGATGTACGGTGAGCGACCGGACTTCCCTGGCGGCAGCATGGGCGGCCCCGACCAGGAGCGCCTGATGCAGGAAGCGGAGCGCGAGCGCCTCGCCAAGGAGACCGAGGAGATCAACACCGAGGAGGCGGCCGAGACCGGCGTGACGCCGGAGGTCAAGCGTCCGTGGTGGAAGTTCTGGGCGTGACCCGACCACCCGCGAGCACCGGATCGCGGTCGGACCGCACCTCAGTGGGTGTGGACGAGGTGCAGCAGCGCGCAGACGGGGTAGGACAGGGCGATCGCCGCGAGGAGCAGCCCCACGGGGAGCGTGGCCCGCACCCGGCGTGAGCCGAGCGTTCCCAGGACGGAGGCCGCGACCGCGGCGATGCCGCATCCGAGCGCGAGCGCGATGAGGTCGTCGCGCATCGGACCACCGTGCACCATCTCGAACGCGTAGGACCCTAACAGGGGGCTCTGCGGCTTCCAGTGGTACATCCAGAGGATCACGCTCGCGACGGCACCCACGCCGCCCGCGAGGGCGGCCAGCATCCCGAGAGGGTCTCCCGGTCTACGGTAAACGTGGTAGTTACTTGTAGCCATAGGACGCATGGAATCACGGTCCGTTCGGCACGGCAATCCGCCGAAAGTCCCGGAATCCCGGGCGATATCAGGTGCCGTCGAGACAGCCGACGACCTCGGCGGGCAGCCCCGGGATCGTGAGCCCGGCGCCTCCCGTGACGAAGTCGTACCGGATCCCGGGCCAGGTGCCCGGGAGGCCGGCGTAGGCCTTGCGCGTCGGATCGCCCGCGTCCCACTGGAAGCCGCTCCAATCAGGAGAGCTGAACCCCTGCGTGTCGTAGGGCGCCACCGCCACCACGCCGCGGCCGAACCGCATCTGCTCCACGAGGAACCGCCCTTGGTAGCTCAGGTCCTGTTCGTCGTAGAGCTTGATGTACCAACGCTCGATGTCCTGCAGGTACCCCTGCTCCGACGGCGGGGACTCGGGTCCGACGAAGTACCGCATGTCCACGACGGCGAGCTTGCCGAGGGTGGGATCGAGGCGTCGGATCACGCCGAGGGGATCGGTGAACTTGGGCGCTCCGGCCGGCGGCGTCATCCAGCCCTTCACGCAGCTCGGCGATGGAGGTCCCTTGGTCGCGGGGGGAACCTCGGGCAGCGCCGGCGGGGTCGGCGAGGCCGTCGGTGTCGACGATTCCGGTGGCGCCATCGTCGACGTGTCGGTGGGCTCCGGCGCGTTGGAGAAGACGTCCGAGCCGGACCCGGTCCCGCCGCCGCCGTGGCATGCGGAGGCGAGCGTTGCGAGTGCCGCGACCACCACGATGAACCTACGCACATCCGGCTCCGAACGTTCTCGGGGACCCGCCGAGGATACCGACCCCATCCCGACTTGATACAACTGGACGTAGATGCCCGCCGTACACCCACATGACGAGGCGCGTGGCGACACGCACCAACTGCCGATCAGCCGACGTCGGTTCCTGACGCGCTCCGCGATGGCGGTGGCCGGCGGCGTGCTCTTCTCCTGCACGGGCGGTCGCGTCGTGCCCTCCGTGAGCGACGCCACCCCCGGCATCGACACGGCGACGCCGATCAAGCGCGTGATCTACCTGATGCTCGAGAACCGGAGCTTCGACAACCTCTTCGGCAGGTTCCCCGGGGTGACGGGCACGGACGTCGGCGTGTCCTACGGCAAGGAGGTCCCGCTGCGGAAGTGCCCGGACTGGCTGCCCGGCGACCTCCCGCACGACCGGGCCGCGTTCCTGAACTGCATGAACGGAGGGAAGCTCGACGGCTTCGGCAACGGCATCTACGGGCCCGAGTGGGCGTACAGCCAGATGCAGGAGTCCCAGATCCCGAACTACTGGGAGTGGGCACGTGAGTACGCGATCTCCGACCATTTCTTCGCGTCGGCAGCGGGGCCTTCCTACCCGAACCATTTCTTCTTCGTGGCCGGCTCGTCTGGTGGGGTGATCGACAACCCGGAGAACATCGAGACCCGCGTCGACGGCGACAAGACGTTCAAGAGTTGGGGGTGCGACGCGTACGGCGAGGAGGTGTTCGTCTTCGTCAAGGACGACGTCGGCAACCTGGCCAAGCACGACACCTGCTTCTCGTTCCCCACCGTCGGCGAGCAGCTCACCGCGAAGAACATCGATTGGACCTTCTACTCGGCGGTGCCCGGCCAGACGGGCTACTTCTGGAACGCCTACAACGGCATCGGGCCGATCTTCCACACCGATCAGTGGCACCTGCACACGCGGCCGGTGGACAACCTGGTGAAGGACATCCAGGCCAACGACCTGCCCGCCGTCACGTGGGCGACGCCTCGGTTCGAGCTCTCCGACCACCCCCCGGTCAGCTCGGGATTCACGCATAACTGGGTGACCGACGTCGTGAACGCGCTCATGAAGAGCGACATGTGGGAGCACACGGCCCTGTTCGTCACCTGGGACGAGTGGGGCGGCTTCTACGACTCCGTGATGCCGCCGGAGATCGACGACATCGGCCTCGGGTTCCGCGTGCCGCTGCTCACGATCAGCCCTTACACGCGCCGCGGCTTGATCGACGACGAGCTCGGCGAGTTCTCCACGCCCCTCCGGTTCATCAGCGACAACTGGGGGCTCGACCACCTCACGCCGCGGATCGCGAAGACCCACGACATGAGCCACATCTTCGACTTCAAGGCGAAGCCGCGGGCGCCCCAGCCCTCGTCCAAGCGGGCGCCCACCTACGGGTCGCCGTGGGTCTTCCCCACCGACTACCCGGGGTGGCCGGCCGGCACCGTCCCGGCGGACCACCCCTTCTAGGCGCGTCCCACGCGCGTTCTCGGCGCGCTCAGGCGTCCGAGCGATCGACGGGGATCAGCATCGCATCGACGACGACGCATCCCTCGGGTCCCACGATCACGGGATTCACGTCGAGCGCACCGATCAGGTCGCCGAGGTCGAGGGCCAGGACCGAGAGCCGGGCGAGGGCAGTGGCGAGGGCGTCGACGTCGGCCGCCGGAGCGCCCCGGAGGCCATCGAGCAAGGGCCGGACCCCCAGGCCGTCGATGAGGCGGCGGGCGGCCTGCTCGTCGAGCGGCGGGAGCCCGAGGCGCCGGTCCTTGAGCAGCTCGACGAGGATCCCTCCGGCCGCCACGAGGACGAGCGGCCCGAACTGCGGGTCCCGCACGATGCCGAGCGCCATCTCGACCCCGGTGGGCGCCATCGGGGCCACGATCGCGTCCGGACCCAGGCGCGCGGCCAGCCCGTCGTACGCCCCGCGCAGGGCATCCGCGTCGGCGACCCCGAGGACGACACCCCCCACGTCCGACTTGTGCCGGACCCCGGCCGCGGCGGTCTTCAGGGCGACGGGGAAGCCGAGGGCGACCCCCGCCTCGGCGGCCTCCTCGGCCGTGTGCACCTCGCGAGCGGGGATCACGGGCACGCCGTAGTCGGCGAGGAGCTGCAGCGCTTCGGCCTCGGACATCTCCTCGCCGGTGGCTAGGCGGGAACGCCAGCGGTCGCGGACCTCGGGTGCGACCGGCGTGGGCGGCTCGGCCGCCGCGCGCACACCGTGATCGCGGTGCGCGATGAGGAGCCGGAGCGCGATGAGCCCCGAGGCGGTGCCCTCGAGCACCGGGATCCCGCCGTCGCGGAGCATCTCCGCCTCCTCGAGCGCCACGGCGCTCGCGAGGTTCGACAGCACGCAGAACGGCTTCGTCGTCGCCGCGAAGATGTCCCTCGCCACCTGGAGGTAGCCCTCGTCGTACGGCTCGCCCTGTCGCGTGAGGTCGACCACGAAGGCCATCGCGGCGGTGTCGGGGTCATCGTGGAGCGCCCCCAACGCGTCGCGGAAGATCCGGTCGGCGTCGATGCCGGTCCCCCACGCATCGAGGGGGTTCTCGGCCACGAGACCCGGGTCGAGGCCGTCCTGGATCCGGGCGCGGGTGGCGTCCGAGATCGCCGAGAACGGGACGCCGAGATCGTGGGCCATGTCCACGAAGAGCGCGCGCTCGCCTCCCGAGTCGTGCACGCTCGCGATCCCTCGCCCACCCTTGACCCGGCGGGGGGCGCTGAACAGCTCCATCGCGTCGGCCATCTCGTCGAGCGTGCGCACCTCGAGCACGCCGTGGGCATCGAAGAGCGCCTCGTAGGCGCCGTGCTCCCCCGCGAGCGCACCCGAGTGCGCGGCGACCATCGCCTTGGAGCCCTCGGTGCGCCCGACCTTCAGGGCCAGCACCGGGATCCCTCGCTCGGCGGCGCGCGAGAGCTGTTCCCGGAACCTCGACGGGTCGCGCACGGTCTCCAGCAACAGGGCCAGGACGAGCGTCTGCTCCTGCGCCAAGGCGTACTCCATGTAGTCGGCCATCGTGGTGACGATCTCCTGACCGCTCGAGACCACGAGGTTGAACCCGATGCCGCGGTCGTTGAACGCGATCGCCGCGAACGCCGAACCGCTGTGCGAGATGAACGTCACGGGGCCGTGCCGCACGTCATCGGGCGTGGCGAACCCCGTGGCACGCAGGTGGTGGGTCTCGTGCAGGAAGCCCATCCCATTGCCGCCGCACAGCGGGATGCCTGCCTCGCGGGCGATCCGCGCGAGACGCGCCTTCAGCGGCGGTCTTCCCGGATCCGGCTCGTCTTCGTGCAGGGACGAGAAGGTGACCGCGGAACGCGCGCCCGCGGCGACCGCGTCGACGAGCGCCTGCTCGACGCGGGCGTTGGCCACGCCCAGGATCGCGAGATCGGGAGCCTCGGGCAGCTCCGCGACCGACGGGTAGCACCGGAGCCCCAGGATCTCCTCGTAGCCCGGGTTCACCGGGTAGATCGCCCCTTCGAAGCCACCGCGCTCGAGCTCCACGACCATCTGGCGGCCGAGCGAGCCTTCCTTGACGCTGGCGCCCACGACCGCGACGGACCCGGCCTCGAGCATGGGCTCGAGGCCGGTCCGATGCGTGCCGGGCTCGTCGGTGGACGGGTGGGTCACGGGCTACTTCTTGGCGATGGCCTTGTCCTTGCGGGCCGCCTTGAACGCCTGCCAGCCGGGGATGCCGTTCACGCCGCCGCCACCGTGGGTGGCGCACGAGCCGTGGTACAGACCGCGGATCGGCGTGCGGAAGTCCGCGTAGCCCGGGGCCGGGCGCATGTGGAACAGCTGATCCACGCTCAACTCGCCGTGGAAGATGTTCCCGCCGATCAGGCCGAGATCCTGCTCCATGTCGTACGGCCCGATCACCTGGTAGTCGATGATCGCGTCGCGGAAGTTCGGCGCGAGCTCGTTGTACCCGTCGAAGATGCGCTGCGCGTAGGCGTCCAGCTCGTCGCGGTGCGGGTCCTCGTTCCAGTCGTCGGGCACCCACTGCGTGAACATCGAGAAGACGTGAACGCCTTCGGGCGCGAGCTTCTTGTCGAGCGTGGTGGGGATCGTCCCGTCGACGAACGGCGCGGTCGCGGCCTTGCGCTCGATGTGCGCATCCTGGAACGCGCGCTCGGCGTACTGCGGGCTGAGGCAGAGCTCCACCGACCCGGTGTGGTGCGGCTGCTGCTCCTTGCCGGGCGCCGCCACGAAGTCGGGCAGCTCCGAGATCGCGACGTTCACCTTCACGGTGCCCGACCGCGTCTTCCAGCGCTCGATGTCCCAGACGAAGTCCGCCGGGAGCTCGTGGCGATCGAGCAGGTCGAGGAAGGCGATCTTCGGGTGGATCGTGGTGACCACGACCGGGGCGCGCAGCTCCTCGCCGTTCTCGAGTGCGACGCCCACCGCCCGGCCACCGCGGACGAGGATCTTCTTCACGCGGGCGTTCGTGCGGATCTCGCAGCCGAAGGACTCTGCCGAGCGACGGATCGAGTCGCTCACCGCGCCCATGCCCCCCTGCTGGAACCCCCAGGATCCGAGATGGCCGTCGCCGACGTCGCCGATCGAGTGGTGCAGCATCACGTAGGCGGTGCCGGGTTCGTCCGGGCCCGCCCACGTGCCGATGACGCCGTTCACCGTGAGCATCGCCTTGATGGCGTCGGACTCGAACCAGTCGTTCAGCAGATCGGAGACGCTCATCGTGAACAAGCGCGTCACGTCGGCGACGCCGCGCTCGCCGAGCTTGCGCATGCTCCAGGCCGTCTGCGCCTGCGGCAGGAGGTCGCCGAGCTTGGTGGAGCCCACGTGCGGCGGCACGCTCAGCAGCAACGGCCCGAGCACGTCGGAGACGCCCTTCATCCACGCCTCCCACTTGGGGAGCGTGTCGGCGTCCTTCTTGGAGAACTGCGCGATGGAGTCGTAGGACTTGGCGGCGTCATCCGCGTAGACCGTGATGGCGCGGCCGTCGGGGAACGCCTGGAAGTACGGGCCGAACGGCGTGACGTCGTAGCCATGGCGCTTCAGGTTCAGCTCGCGGATGATCGACGGCGGCATCAGCGACATGACGTAGGAGTACGTCGTCACGTTGATCTCCGGATGATCCGCGAAGGGCGCGCTCGTATCGGCGGCTCCTCCGGTCTTGTGGCGCCCCTCCAGCACGACGGTGCGCGCGCCCTCGCGAGCGAAGTACGCCCCCGAGGTGAGGCCGTTGTGCCCACCGCCGATCACGATGGCGTCGTAGGTGTTCGAGGCCATAGCTCTTCAGATCCTTCCCCGGTCGCCCGGCCGACCCTGCTTCGTTCCACGCCGCCCACGACGCCGGGTGCCGGGCGGCCGACGGCGGCATCATGGCCGACTTTGAATAGCCAGTCAACTCGGCACCCTCTCACCAGGGGTTTTGACTTGCCTGCTCACACGGGTAAAGTTGACCGAGCGTTCAACAGGATGGACGCCCCGGGGACCCCGGTCCCTGTGCGACGTTCAGGACGTCAGCGAGAAGGGTCGAGATGAGCCGCCCACGTCAGAAGTCGAAGGACCGACACCAGGAGATCCTGGACGCGGCCGCTCGGGTCATCACCGATCGCGGACTCGCGGAGACGCGGATCTCGGACATCGCCGAGCGCTGCGGGGTCTCCCCCGGGCTGATCCTCTACTACTTCGAGTCGAAGGATCGCCTCTTGATGGAGGCGCTGATCTCGGCCAACGACCAGTTCTACCTGCGGATGGGGCGCGAGATGCGCCGGATGCCGTCGGCGCGCGAGCAGCTCGAGCGCCTGATCGAGTTGAGCGTCCCCGGCCTCCTACCCGAGTACGAACGGCTCGACGAGTGGGCGCTCTGGATCGAGATCTGGGTGCGCGCCCTCCGTGACCCCGTCCTCGCGAAGGAGCGCGAGGTGCTCGATCGGCGGTGGCGTCAATCGATCGCGGACATCGTGCGCCACGGTCGAGAGACCGGCGAGTTCCCCGAGGGCGACGATGCGGACGAGTTGGGGATCGCCATCGGCGCCATGATCGACGGTCTCGCCATCCCCGTGTTGTTCAGCGATCCCACGTTCACCCCGGAACGCATGCAGGAGGTCTGCATGGACGTCGCCGCGAAGCTGATCGGCTTCTCGCGGGAGCGCGCGAGCACCCCGTAGCGCCCCGCACGCCGGGGTAGGCTTGCGCACCGTGGCACCGACCCCGCTGATCCTGGACGTCGACACCGGCGTGGACGACGCGATGGCGCTGCTCCTCGCTGCCGCCTCGCCCGAAGTCGAACTGATCGGCGCCTCGTGCGTGATGGGCAACGTCACCGTGGAGCAGGCGACCCTGAACACGCTCGCGGTCCTGGAGCTCGCCGGCATCCCGGACGCGGAGGTCGCGCAGGGAGCGGGTCGGCCCCTCGTGCGCGAACACCAGCCCTATCCGGAGGTGCACGGGGCGCGCGGCCTCGGACATGCTGATCTCCCCACCCCCAAGCGGTCGCCGTCGGATCGTTCCGCCACCGCGCTCATCGTGGAGACGGCGCGGGCGCGTCCGGGTGAGGTGCTCCTGGTCGCCACGGGGCCGCTCACGAACATCGCGGTGGCGATCGCTGAAGAGCCGAGGTTGCCGGACCTGCTGAAGGGGTTCGCGATCATGGGCGGCGCGTTCGCGAAGGCGGGCAACGTATCGCCCACCGCCGAGGCGAACGTCTGGGTGGACCCGGAGGCGGCCCAGGCGGTCTTCCGTGCATTCGTGGGCGTGCCGGTCGAGCGGTTGCCACTGTGCGCCGGACTCGACGTTACCGAGCGGGTCCGCATGTCTCGCGCTCACGTCGCGGAGATCGCGGCACCCGCCCCGGACTCGCCGCTCGCACGGTTCGTGGACGACGCCGTCGCGTTCTACATCGACTTCTACGAGTCGTTCGGGCCGAGCGAAGGCGCATCCATGCATGACCCGTTGGCGCTGGCCATCGCGATCGATCCCACGTTCGTGGAACTCACTGCCACGCGCGTCGAGGTGGAGTGCGACGGGCGATGGACCCGCGGGATGAGCGTGGCGGACCTGGCCGGCGTGCGACGGACGCCGTGGGCGCTCGGCTGGGATCCGCAGGAGAACGCGCGCGTCGCGCTCGAGGTGGACGCGGATCGGTTCATGACCTGGTTCGTGGGCCGCCTCCGCGACCTGGTGGAGGCGCGCGCGTGAGCGACCAGGCGCCGACCCTCGCGGTGATCGGCGCGATCAACGTGGACCTCGTGATCACGGGCGCCGCGCTCCCGAGCCCCGGCCAGACCGTGGTGGGCGGCACGTTCGCCCGGCACGACGGGGGCAAGGGCGGGAACCAGGCGGTGGCGGCGGCGCGCGTCGCGCCGGGACGGGTGGCGATGATCGGTGCGGTGGGCGAGGATCCCCTGGGTGTCGCGGCGCGCGAAGCGCTGGCCGCCGAAGGCATCGACGTGGGTCACGTGACGATCGCCCCACGCCTGGCGACGGGCGTGGCGCTGATCGCCGTGGATCCCTTGGGTGAGAACCAGATCTCGGTGGCGCCCGGCGCGAACGCGGCGGTGACCGGGCGGACGGTCGAGGCGGCGCTCGAGGACCTGGCTCCCAGCGTGGTCCTCGCGAGCCTGGAGGTGCCGGAGCGCGCGGTGCGCGCCGCGGCCACGTGGAGCCGCGCGCACGACGCCCGCTTCGTGATGAATCCGGCGCCCAGCACCGAGGGAGCCGGCGAGCTCGCGCGGATGGCCGACGTCGTCACCCCCAACGAGACGGAGCTCGCCGGACTGGGCACCTTGCCGTCGTCGATCGCCGTCGTCGAGACGCGCGGCGCCGCCGGCGTGCGGATCCACCTGGACGGCGCGACGGCGGACATCCAGGGTGTGGGGGTCGAGGCCGTCGACACGACCGGCGCTGGCGACTGCTTCAACGGCGTGCTGGCGGCGGGGCTCCTGGAGGATCTTCCGATCGACGAGGCCGTGCGCCGAGCCGTGGCCGCCGCGGCGGCGTCGGTAACGGTGGCCGGCGCCCGCGAGGGCATGCCCACGCGGGCGGAGCTCGAGCGCCTGCTCGCCGGGCCCGGCGTCAGCGCGTGAGCGATGCGAGCGGCGTCGGGGTCATGCCGTGCGCCGCGGCTACACCCTCGTTCGTGAGGTGGCCGTCCCAGGTGTTCACGCCGAGCGCGAGCGCGGGGTCGGCCGCGATCGCGTCCTCGACGCCGCGCTGCGCGATCTCCAGCACGTACGGCAGCGTCACGTTCGTGAGCGCGTAGGTCGAGGTGCGCGGCACCGCCCCCGGCATGTTGCCCACGCAGTAGTGCACGACGCCGTCGACCACGTACGTGGGCTCGGCGTGGGTCGTCACGCGGGACGTCTCGAAGCAGCCGCCCTGGTCGATCGAGATGTCGACGAGCACGGCGCCCGGCTGCATGCGCGCGACCTGCTCGGCGCTCACCAGGTGCGGCGCCTTCGCCCCCGGCACGAGCACGGCCCCGATCACGAGATCTGCGGTGAGCACCAGGCGTTCCACCGCGAGCCGCGAGCTCATCACGGTCTGGATCCGCCCGCGGTAGACCCGATCGATGTCGCGCAACCGATCCACGTTCTTGTCGACGATCGTGACCTCGGCCTCCATCCCGGAGGCGATCTGCGCGGCGTTGCTCCCGGCCATGCCGGCGCCCAGCACCACCACGCGTGCGGGCGCCACGCCCGATGCGCCACCCATCAGCACGCCGCGCCCCCCCTTCGGCCGTTCGAGCGCGGCGGCGCCCTCCTGAGGCGCCATGCGCCCGGCGATCTCGGACATCGGCGCCAGCAGCGGCAGACGGCCGTCGGGGAACTGCACCGTCTCGTACGCGACGCCGCGCACCTTGCGCTGCATGAGGAACTCCGTGAGGTCCTTGTCCGCTGCCAGGTGGAGATACGTGAAGAGGAGCTGGCCCTCCTTGAAGCGCCCGAACTCCTGCGGCTGCGGCTCCTTCACCTTCACGATGAGATCGGCCGCGGCGAAGACCGCGTCGGCGTCGGCGAGGATCTCCGCGCCGGCCCCCTCGAAGTCCGCGTCGGTGATCGCGGACCCGACGCCGGCCGTCGTCTCGACCACCACCCGATGCCCCGCGTGCACCAGTTCGCGCACGCCTTCGGGCGTGGCCGCCACCCGGTACTCGTGGGTCTTGACCTCCTTGGGGATCCCGATGATCACCGCTGCACCTCCGGATCGTCGATCGCCTGGCGCCAGGCCTCGACCAGGGCGCGGCCGTGCTGGCCACCCGGGTCCTTGTCGGGGTTGTAGCACCCGAGCGAGGCACCGACCAGGGCGGACGAACGCATCGGCGGTCCCATCAACGCCACGAGCTCCTCCCACGTCAGGCCGCCCGGCATCAGGTAGTCGGTGGACGGGAAGACATCCTGGTCGAGGACGTCCACGTCGAGGTGGAGCCAGAAGGCGCCGGTGGCCGCGGTCAGGCGCTCGGCGACGCGGGCGCCGACCGCCCCCGGACCTTCGGCGCGCACGGCGTCCACGTCGAGGTGCAGCGGTGCCGGTTCGAGGGCGTCGGGGTGGACCATCCCATGGGTCTGCGATTCCTCGAGGTCTCGATACCCGAGGATCGCGACGTCGGCGGCGTCGGCGGAAGGCCCGTCGGCAGCCCCCACCCACGCGGCGGGGCCGCGGCCGAGGATCACCGAGATCGGCATGTCGGCCGCCTCGCCGGTCGGCGACGTCACCCCGTCGTAGAGATCGAGGTGCCCGTCGAGGTAGGCGAGGCCGACGCGCCCGAGGGCGTCGCGCGCGCCCGCGAGCGCCCCGGGCAGCTCCGCGCAGCATCCTCCCGCCAAGAACGGGCGCCCCCCACGACCGATCGAGGCCGCCACGGCGCGGCGGAGCTCGGTCGTGACGCTGAGGACGTCGGGCGACCCCACGATGCCGGTCTCCGGGTCGCGTTCCTCGCCTCGGATCCGCAACGGGAGGTCCCCTGCGTCGACGCCTCCGAGCGCCGCGGCGAGTCCGGCCTCCCGCAGCGCGGCCGGCCCGTGCTCGGTTCCCCCGGAGCGCCCGACGCTGTCGATCGGCACGCCGATGAACGCGAAGGGTGCGCTCACGTGCGCGCCCGTTCGCCGCGCGGATCGTAGAAGGACGTCGCCTGGACGGTGGCCGGCACCACGTCCCCGCGGATCTCGACACCCCAGCCGTCGCCGTCGGGTTCACCGTGGATCCAGGCGAGCCCCACGGAGCCACCGAGCGTCGGAGCGATGCCTGCCGAGGTCAGATGGCCGAGCCGCTCGTCCCCCCGCACGACCGACTCGCCGTGCCAGAGCACCGCATCAGGCACGTGCACGCTCACGAGCCGCCTCGGGCGTGGGCCCTCCTTCAGCTTCTCGAGGGCGTCGCGGCCCACGAAGTCGTGATCGAAGCGGACCGTGAAACCGAGGCCGGCGGCGTAGGGGTCGTCGAGGGGACCGATGTCGTGGCCGAAGGAGCGGAAGCCTCGCTCGAGGCGCGCGGCGTCGAACGCGAAGGCGCCGGCGTGGCGCAGGCCGAGGTCGGCGCCCGCCTCGACGACGCGGTCGTAGAGGTCGGTCACGAACTCGGTCGGCACGTACAGCTCCCATCCGAGCTCGCCCGTGAAGGAGACCCGCAGCGCCCACGCCTTCGCCCAGCCCACCTCGATCTCGTGCGCGGACAGGAACGGGAACCCCTCGTCCGACAGGTCCTCGTCGGTGATGCGGGCGAGCAGGTCGCGGGAACGCGGGCCGGCGAGGTGCAGGACGGCCAAGCCGCTCGTGACGTCCGTGACCGTGGCAGCATCGGGAAGTCCGTTGCGTAGCAGCATCTCCGTACGACGCTGCGCGAGCGTCGGCGCCACCACCAGGAACCGGTCGTCGCCGATGCGGGTGATCGTCGGATCCATCTCGATCCCTCCGCGCTCGTTGCAGAGCACCGTGTAGACGACCCGGCCCACGGGCACGTCCACGTCCGCCCCGCACAACCGACGCAGGCCGGCGACGGCTCCCGGGCCCTGCACGAGGAACTTCGCGTAGGAGGCGAGGTCGTAGAGGGCGACCGCTTCCCTGGTGGCCCGGGCCTCCGCGCGCACGGCGGGGAACCAGGACGGGTCGGTGAACGAGTACACGGGATCGGGATCGGTGACGCCCGGCTCGAACCAGTTCACGCGCTCCCAACCCCCCGCCTGACCGAAGGCCGCCCCCGCCGCACGGAGCCGGTCGTAGAGGGGCACGCGCCGCACGCCGCGCGCGGTGACCGGCTGCTTGCCCGGCCAGTGCATCTCGTAGAGGCCTCCGAGCGACTCGACCGTGCGCACGTGCATCCAGGCCCGCTCGTTGGCCCAGCGGCCCATCCGCGCGACGTCCACGTCGGCGAGATCCATCGTGGGGTGGCCCTCCACGATCCACTCGGCGGCGGCACGACCCGCACCGGGCCCGTAGATGATCCCCTGGGAGTTGAACCCCGCCGCCACGAAGAGCCCCGGCACCTCGGGGACGAAGCCCAGCTGGAACGCGGAGTCCGGCGTGAAGCTCTCGGGCGCACGCAGGTAGTGCGAGAACCCGATGGATTCGAGTTCGGGGATGCGCTCGCGCGCCGCCCGCAGGACCGGCGCGAAGTGGTCCCAGTCCGGCCCGAACTCCACGAACCCATCGGTGCCGATCTCCCCGACCGGCTTCGGCTTGCCCTTCGGCTCGAACGCCCCGATCACGTAACGGCCGCGATAGTGGCGGATGTAGAGGTACCCGTCGAGGTCGCGTAGGAAGGGCGCCTCCTCCCGCGCGCCCTCGCCTTCCTCGGTCATCACCCAGACGTGCTCCGCCGGATAGAGCGCCACGCTCGCGCCCGCGCGGCGCGCGAGCTCGGAGGTCCACAGGCCGGCGGCGAGCACCACCGTTTCCGCCTCGATCGCGCCACGCGATGTCTCCAGCCCGCTCACGCGTCCGTCGTGGATCGTGAACCCTGCTACGGAGGTCTCGGGCACGTAGCGCACGCCGTGGTCCACGGCGCCCTTCGCGAACGCGAGGGCCGCGTCCCCGGGGTTCACCGTGCCGTCCGTGGGGAAGTTCACCGCGCCGTAGAGGTCCTCGACGTTGGCGGCGGGCCAGTAGGCCTTGATGCCCGCGCGGTCGAGCACCTCCACGTCCACACCGACGTCCTTGGCCATCGCCACGCCGTAGAGCGCCTCCTGCAGACGACCCTCCGTGCGTGCGATCGTCATGGCGCCGTGGCGTCGCATGCCGGTCTCGATGCCGGTCTCCGCGGGCAGCCTCTCGTAGACGGTGGCGTTGTCCTTCGTGAGCGCGGTGAGGGCGTGGTTGCCACGGATCTGCGAGACGAGGCCCGCCGCGTGCCACGTGGTCCCCGCCGTGAGGCGTGCGCGTTCCACCAGCACGACGTCGGTCTCGCCGGCGCGCGTGAGGTGGTACGCGATGCTGGCCCCGATGATGCCGCCGCCCACGATCGCCACGCGCGCACGCGCGGGCAGGTCGCTGAGGGGATCCAGGACGGACGCGGCGTCGAGATCCTCGTTGGCGAGATGCTCCGGGATCGTGGTCATGAGCCGGAAGGCTACCCCGCCAAGGCCTCGGCGACGGCCCTGAACCCGGCGAGCTGGAGATGCTCGAGGTCGCGGTCGTCGGCGACGGGCAGCGACGAGAACTTCGCGATCACCACATCGGCGGGCTCGTGGATCGCGACGTACTGGCCGTGGATGCCGATCCCCGAGTAGAACGGCGTGTCCGGATCGAGGACCCACCACTTGTTGCGGTAATGGCTTTCCGGGAAATCGGGATCGGGCGCCTCGAGGGCGGCCGCGTAGACCTCGCGGCCGTCGTGCGCCCCCGCGATCGTATCGGCCACCCACGCCTCCGGCACGACCCGCGTACCGTCGGGCCCGGTGCCCCGTCGCAGCCACAGCTGGCCGAAGCGTGCGAGATCGCGGAGCGACGCGCTCATGCCACCGGCTGCCATCGCGTTGCCGTTGCGGTCGACCGCGATGCACGCCTCGTGCTCCGCCCCCATCGGACGCCAGAGCTCCCGCGCGATCAGGTCGGGGAGCCGGTCGCCGCCCACGCGCTCCACGACCCAACCGAGCATGGACGTGACCACCGATCGGTAGTCGAACTGCCCACCGTGCGCGCGATCGTTCTCCAGACCTGCCAGGTACGCGTAGGTGTCGGGTCCCCCCGGGTCATAGGACGGAGCCATGCCGCTCGCGGACGCGTAGACGCCCATGTCGCCCTCGGCGTCCTCGTAGATCTCGTTGAACCGGGTGCCGGTGCGCATGTCGAGGAGGTGTTGCACGGTCGCGTCGGCCCAGGAGGTCTCTGCGAGGTCGGGCAGGACCTCGGCCACCGTGGCGTCGGTGCGCAACGTGCCGCGACCCACGAGGATCCCCGCGATCGTCGCCACCACGGACTTGGTGGTGGAGAACATCACGTGCGTGAGGTGAGGCCCGAACCCGTTGGCGTAGCGCTCCGCGACGAGCTGACCGGCGTGCAGCACGAGGAAGCCGTCCGTGAAGGTCGCGTCGAGCATCTCCCCGACCGTCCACGCCTCCCCCGCCACGTCGAACCCGATGCCGTCGAGGTCCTGCTCAGCCCGCGGGAAGGGCTCCGCATCGTCGACGGCGGCGATCGGCGCCGTCGGCACGATCTCGCGCATGTGTTGGAGGCTCCACCGGTTGAACGGTGCGACGAGCCAGTTCTCGAGGGTGACGAGATGCTCGCCCGTGGGCGGGGTGCCACGCATCAGCCCCAGCTCGTCGGCCGTCGCCGGCGTCCCCCGCTCCACCATCGCGCTGCCCCCCGGTCTCGGTCGGTGAGGGAGCCTACCGCGCGGGCGAGGATGGGTCTGAGGGACGCCTCACGCTCGTCCTGAGCCGCGACGTTGGAACTCGTTGCATGTCGCGGAGCCCTCCACGATGCCCCGGACGTACTTGCAGGAACCGACGGCGAGACGGGGGAACATCCACTGGCACACCCTGCACGACACCTCGGGTTTCGGCGCGGGACGGTACCCGGCGTCTTCCTTCGACAGTCCCCACGTCTTCGGCGCCATCGCGTTACCCCTTCCCCTCGATCGGCGCAGTCTCGCGCGGTCAGGCATGGGGCGCAAGGCGAGCCACGGGTTGCGACCGCCTGTCCGACTTCCTAGAGTCCTCGCCCATCCGGGCGGAAGGGGATGGATGACGGTCGACGTGGTCGTGCTCGGCGGCGGCATGGCGGGGTTGATCGCGGCGCGCGACCTGGGCGAGCGCGGCCTCGCCGTGACGGTGCTCGAGGCCCGAGATCGGCTGGGCGGCCGCACGTGGACCCGCCCGCTGGCGGGGACCGACGTGATGGTGGAGATGGGCGGCACGTGGTTCAGCCGCGCGCTCCAGCCGGCGATCGCGGCGGAGATCCATCGGTACGGACTCGCCGTCACCGAGGCGAACATGTTCGATCGGGTCGTCTTCGCGGGCACCGCCGAGCGGAGGGAGGGGGCCAGCGTCGCGGAGACGTTCGGCCCCCTGTTCGACCCGGCCCGCCCCGCCCTCGACGCCGCGATCGCCGACGTGCTCCGGTCGTGGGAGGCGGGTCCCTCGGTCCCCGCGGAACTCGACGTGGCCGCCGCGGACTGGATCGGCGGCCTCGACGTCCCCGATGCGAGCCGCGAGGCGCTCCTGTCGTGGGTGGCCCTGATGGGAGGCGGCGATCCGCGAGAGATGTCCGTGCTGATGCTCACATCGGACCTCGCCCTCACCGGGTTCGACGTGGAGTCGACGATGGAGGAGCTCGGCGAATCCTTCACCGACGGGACCGTCTCGCTGGTGGACGCCGTGACGTCCGAGGTGCGCGGCACGATCCGCCTCGGCGCGGTGGTGACGTCGGTGACCCAGGAACCCGACGACGTGGTCGTGACCCTGGCCGACGGATCCACGATCGACGCCCTCGCAGCCGTGGTGGCCCTCCCACTGAACTGCCTCGGCGGCGTGTCGTTCGATCCCCCGCTCGGGGCCGCGATCGCGCAGGCGGCCGCGCAGGGCCACGTGGGGCGATCCACCAAGGTGCTCGCCGTGGCCGAGGGCTTCGGGGCCACGACCCTCGGCACGATGTGGGGACACCCGCTCCAGACACGCGATGGGGATGCGCCCCCTCGAGGCGGGCGCCCTCGTGGTGGGGTTCGACGGCCTCGGGGCCCTCCGCGATCCGCACGATCCGCGCGAGATCGAGGCCGCCATCCGCGTCATCGAGCCGGGCGCGCGGGTCCTCGCGTGCGACAGCCACGACTGGAACGCGGACCCCTTCTCGAACGGGGCGTGGCTGTCCTGGCCGCCGGGATGGGGCAGCGGCCTCGTCGGCGACCTCGCACGACCGCAGGGCCGGCTCGCCTTCGCGGGATCGGATACGTCGATCGACGGCGGCGGTTACATCGAGGGAGCCATCACCTCCGGCGCCGAGGCCGCCCGGGTGGTCGTGCGCATGCTCGGGCGCTGAGGAGCGGGGGCCTCAGCCGAGGGGTGCGCGGCCCATCTTCAGGCGCCATTCCTCGTTGAACCAGTAGAGGAATCGATCCTGGCGCGGGTAGACGCCCCGGGTGAAGGCCCGCGAGCTCACGCCGGTCTGCGCCCGTTCGCACACGTCCCAATCCTGCTTGCTGATCAGGTCCCAGAACTCCACCACCGGCTCCGGCTTGAAGTCCGGGCCGACGATCGTCTCCGGGCGGAAGAGGAACTCGCTCACGACCGTCGTGTGGTTCGGCCCCTTCGGGTAGCCGATGTAGTACATGACGCAGTCGGGGTGCAGGTTCAGCATGAGGTTGGGGAACTCGTAGCTGCCGTAGTACATCGTGTAGTCCTCCGGCAGCAGGTCCGGGAGCTTGGGGAGCTCGCTCCGGCCGGTCTTGGTGAAGCTCGTGGCGCCCTCGACCATCCAGTTGCCGTCGTCGCGGGTCTCCTCGTCCCAGACCTCGCCGAAGCGGAAGAGCGGCACGACCTGGACGAGCTCGGGGTGCACCTGGGGGCAGTGGAGGCACTCGTTGTAGTTCTCCACCACGATCTTCCAGTTGGCGGCCACCTCGTAGACGAGACGCACGCCTACCGTGAGTTCGTCCATCTTGAAGCGCTCGAACGCGGTGATCGACTCAGCGCCGTCGGTGAGCGCATCCATCAGCGGGCGCGGCGTCCCCTGGGTCATGTTCAGGAAGAGGAAGCCCGCGTAGTCGTCGACCGCGATGCCGTACAGCGGGTGCGCTGACCGATCGAAATGCTCGTCTTCCTTCACGTTCGGGGACCCGATCAGCTGCCCGTTCAGGTCGAACGTCCACGCGTGGTAGGGGCAGACGAACGCCTTGCGCACGCTCGCGGTGCCCTCGACATCGTCCACGAACTTCGTGCCCCGGTGGCTGCAGACGTTGTAGAAGGCGCGCAACTCCCCGCCGTCGTTCCGCGTGATGAACACGGACTCGCCGGCGATGTCGCGCACGATGTAGTCACCGGGGTCCGCGACCTCCTCGGTGCGACCCACGCAGATCCAGTCGCCCCACCAGATCCGTTCCTTCTCCTGCGCCCAGACCTCGGAGCTGGCGTAGTCGGCGCTGGCGAGCGTCGGACGCGGCTCCCACTCGACCTCGTCGTTGCGGATCTTGGTGTCTTCGGCCTGGCTCATGACGTGCGGACCTCCGGAGGCGATGCGGATAGCGTCAAGGATATGCCGCCGAGACCGGCCGGCGATAGCGGGGAGGTGGGATGTCGATGCGGATATCGCAGCCAGGCGCCTCCTCGTTCTGCGAGAATCGCACCGCCATGGCGGGAACCGGCATCGACGACCTCGACCTCCAGATCATCGACGCCCTCGCCGAGGACGGCCGCCGGCCCTTCACGGCGGTGGCCAAGGACCTCGGCGTGGCGGAGGCCACCGTGCGCGCGCGTGTGGCGCGTCTGCAGCGCATGGACGCCATCCGGTTCGTCACCGACACGAAACCGCACCAGCTCGGACTCCTCTTCGCGTACCTGGGGGTGAAGGTGAGCGGCCCCAACGTGGCGCGCGCGATCGATGCGATCTGCGCGATCCCCGAGGCCGTCTACGTGATCGAGTGCACCGGCAACTTCGATGTGCTCGTGGAGGTGGTGGCGAAGGACGGCGACGACCTCCTTCGCCTGATGCACGAGGACATCCGGAGGGTCCCCGGCGTCTCCGAGGTGGATTCGTTCGTGGGTCTGCGCATCGCGAAGGGGACGTTCCGCTACGCCGACATGGGCCGGGCGGCGGAGGTGCGTCCATGACGCCGGGCGCCGTGGCGATCGCGCGGGCGACGCCCGATCGGCTGGGCGCTCTCGCGGGGGTCCTGGGCCGGGCGTTCATCGCGGAGCCCATGATCCAGTGGCCGTTGCACGGCGAGGGCACGCCGGCGTCCGTCACGGCGATGTTCCACATCCTCTACGAGGGCCCGATCACGAAGGGCATCGTCTGGGAGGCGGGCGAGGCGGAGGGCGTCGCGGTGTGGGTCCCCCCCGGCGAGGCGGGGGAGGTGCTCGACGCCCACGAGGGGCGCGACCGATACGGCGGGCTGGTGCCCGACGGCGGCGCGCGATACGAGGCGATGTGGGCGTGGCTCGAAGGGAAGGTGCCCGAGGAGCCGCTCTGGTACCTGGACGCGATCGCCGTCGACCCGCCCCGCCAACGGACCGGTGTGGGCTCCGCGCTCGTGCGCCACGGGCTCGCGCTCGCCGAGGACGACGGGGTGGGCGCCTTCCTCGAGACGTCGCAACCGACGAACGTGGGCTACTACGAGCGCTTCGGGTTCCGCGTGACGGACGAGGGTGACGCGCCCGGCGGCGGACCGCACGTCTGGTTCATGCGTCGCGACGTGTGACCCGGAGGGACGGGTAGAACGGCAGTTGGGAGAGCGCGCCACGGTCGTCGCTCGCGAACCCTCCCACTGAGCGCGGCGGCTCAGACCTGGGTGTCGAGGAAGGCACGCAATTGCGGCTCGTGCTCCTCGTAGTGCTCGATCGTCTCCCAGACGAAGACCTCGTCGGCCTTGGGACCCTCGGGCGCCGACGCCCACGCCGCCAGGAGCGCCTCGCGCGTGCGCACGACCTCGCCCTCGACCTCGGCGAGGGTGCGCGTGCGTCCCTGAGCGAGCGCGGAGGCGTTCCGCTCGTCGGTCCCATCGTTCTCCGTCTCGGGGGCATCCGTGCGGATCCGCTCGAGCTGAGACGGGAGATCCGACCACCAGAACGCGATGTGCCACAGCACGTCCTTCACCGACCAGCCGTCGGAGAGGATCGGCTCCTCGCGCCGCTCCGCCGGCACCTCGTCGACCAACCGGTAGAACGCCGCCCAGGCCTCGGCCTCGCGCGTCGTGAGATCGTCGCGCCCGCTCATCATCGCGTCCTCGGGAAGCCGAGGTCGACCCGGGACGTGCCCGGGTCCGGCCAGCGCTCGGTGACCACCTTGCCGCGGGTGTAGAAGCCGATGCCCTCCGGACCGTACATGTGGCTGTCGCCGAAGAGGGAGTCCTTCCACCCGCCGAACGAGTAGTAGCCCACCGGCACCGGGATGGGCACGTTCACGCCCACCATGCCGGCCCGGCAGTCGAACTGGAACGCACGGGCCGCACCGCCGTCGCGCGTGAAGATCGCCGCTCCGTTGCCGTAGGGGTTGTCGTTCACGAGCGCGAGGGCCTCGTCGTAGGTGCTCGCGCGCATGACCGTGAGGACCGGCCCGAAGATCTCGTCGCGGTAGCAGTCCATCTCCGTGGTCACGTGATCGATCAGCGAGACGCCGAGGAAGAAGCCGTCGGCGTCCCGGTAGAGGCCGTGTTCGCGGCCGTCCTCGACGATCGTGGCGCCCTGTTCCGCCGCCGACGCGATGTAGCCGGCGACCCTGTCACGGTGCTCCCGCGTGACGAGCGGACCCATCTCCGACTCCGGGTCGAGACCGTCGCCGATCTTCACCAGTGGCAGCCGGGCCACGATGGCGTCCACGAGCGGGTCGGCCACGTCGCCGACGGCCACGACCACCGAGATCGCCATGCAACGCTCGCCGGCCGAGCCGTACGCGGCCGAGACGGCCGCGTCGGCCGCCATGTCGAGGTCCGCGTCGGGCAGCACCACCATGTGGTTCTTGGCACCCCCCAAGGCTTGCACGCGTTTCCCGTTGGCCGTGCCCGTCGCGTAGATGTACTTCGCGATGGGCGTGGATCCGACGAAGCTGACCGCCTCGACGCCCGGGTGCTCCAGCAGGCGGTCCACCACGACCTTGTCGCCGTTGACCACGTTGAAGACGCCGTCCGGCAGGCCCGCCTCCCTCAAGAGCTCCGCGATGTACAACGACGCGCCCGGATCCTTCTCGGACGGCTTCAAGATGAAGGCGTTCCCGCACGCGATGGCGTTGGCGAACATCCACATGGGCACCATGGCCGGGAAGTTGAACGGCGTGATGCCCGCCACCACCCCGAGCGGTTGGCGGATCGAGAAGACGTCCACCCCGGTGGAGGCCTGCTCGGTGAACCCGCCCTTCAACAGGTGAGGGATGCCCGTGGCGAACTCGATGTTCTCCAGGCCACGCGCCACCTCACCCATCGCGTCGGACAGCACCTTGCCGTGTTGCTCGGTGATGAGGCGCGCGATGTCCTTGCGATGCTCGTGCACCGCCTCGCGGATCCGGAACAAGATGTCGGCGCGCTTGGACAACGATGTCCGGCGCCAGCCGGCGAACGCCTCCTGGGCGGTCGCGACGGCGGCGTCCACCTCGCCGGCGCTCGCGAAGTCCACCTCGTGCGTCTGCGTGCCGGTTGCCGGGTTGAAGACGGGGCCGGTGCGGCCGGACTCGCCGACGACCGACTTCCCTCCGACCCAATGGCTGATGCGATCCACGTCATCACTCCCAGCTGGCGGGCCGACCAGGTCCGCGCTCGATCGTCGTCCGGGCGGCCGGCTCGGATCATCCTCCGCCGTCCGCACGCAGCATCGATGGTACCGGAGGCCCCACGGGACCCGCTCCGCCGGGCCCGTGCTAGGTTCCCTCACGTGGCGGAGCCCGCCGCCGGAAGGAGCGAACCGCTTGCAGCTCGGCATGATCGGCCTCGGACGCATGGGCGCGAACATGGTGCGCCGGCTCACGGGCGCCGGGCACGACTGCGTCGCCTACGACGTCGCGCCCGAGGCCGTCGCCGCCGTCGCCGCCGAGGGCATCACCGGGGTGGCCACCCTCGAGGAGCTCGTGGCGGAGCTCGAGCCGCCCCGCAACGTCTGGATGATGGTGCCCGCGGCTGTGGTCGACCCGACGATCGAGACGTTCACGCCGCTCCTCGCGCCGGGCGACACGCTCATCGACGGCGGCAACTCTCACTACGTCGACGACCTGCGACGCTCGGCCGAGCTGGCCGACGCCGGGATCCACTATCTCGACGTGGGCGTGAGCGGTGGCGTCTGGGGGCTGGAGCGGGGATACGCCCTCATGATCGGCGGCGATGCCGACGCGGTGGAGCGGCTCGACCCGATCTTCGCGTCGCTCGCACCCGGGGTGGAGGCGGCCCCGCGCACGAGGGGGCGCAGCGGCGAGCCCAGCCGCGCCGAGCACGGCTACCTCCACTGCGGTCCGAGCGGCGCCGGGCACTTCGTGAAGATGGTGCACAACGGGATCGAATACGGCCTGATGGCTGCCTATGCCGAGGGGTTGAACGTCTTGAAGCACGCCGACGCGGGCGGCGTGGATCGGCCGGTGGACGCGGAGACCACCCCCCTGCGCGACCCCGAGCGCTACCGCTACGCGTTCCCGTTGGACGACATCGCCGAGGTCTGGCGACGCGGCAGCGTCGTGGCGTCCTGGCTCCTCGACCTCACCGCGGCGGCGCTACACGACGAGCCCGACCTCGGTGGCTTCGGTGGTCGCGTGTCCGACTCCGGAGAGGGACGATGGACGGCGATCGCCGCGATCGAGTCCACGACGCCCACGCCCGTGCTCACCGCCGCCCTCTTCGAGCGGTTCGCGAGCCGGGGCGAGGACGATTTCGCGGACAGGGTGCTCTCCGCGATGCGGGCGCGGTTCGGCGGGCACGTGGAAGGTGGCCGCGGCCCCGCGGGGCGCGCGTGAGCGCTCAGGAGCGCTCGGACGCGCTGGTGCTCTTCGGCATCACCGGCGACCTCGCCTATCAGAAGGTGATCCCCGCGCTCCAGGCGATGGTGCGTCGGGGGAACCTCGAGGTGCCGGTGGTGGGTGTCGCGCGCTCGGGGTGGAGCAAGGAACGTCTCGTGGAGCGGATCAGGACCAGCCTCGAGGAGCACGGGGGCGTCGACGAGGCGGCGTTCGCGAAGCTCGTGGCCCGTCTCCGCTACGTGGACGGCGACTACACCGATCACGCCACGTTCCGACGTCTGCGCGATTCGCTCGGGGACGCGAAGCGCCCGCTGCACTACCTCGCGATCCCTCCGTCGTTGTTCGAGACCGTGGTCCAGCATCTCGATGCGGTCGGGTGCGCCTCCGGTGCCCGGGTGGTGGTGGAGAAGCCGTTCGGGCGCGACCTGCGATCGGCACAGGAGCTGAACCGGGTGATCCGCCACGTCTTCCCTGAGGATGCGATCTTCCGCATCGACCACTTCCTGGGCAAGGAGCCGGTGCAGAACCTCGCGTACTTCCGCTTCGCCAACACGTTCCTGGAGCCGTTCTGGAACCGGAATTACGTGCAGTCCGTGCAGATCACGATGGCCGAGAAGTTCGGGCTGCGCAAGCGCGGCCGATTCTACGAGCAGGTGGGGGCCATCCGCGACGTCGTGCAGAACCACCTGCTGCAGGTCCTGGCGCTCGTCGCGATGGACCCACCCGCGGGCGACGACCGCGACGTGTTCCTGAACGAGCGCGTCCGCCTGCTGAAGTCGATCCGCCCCCTCACACCCGACGACGTCGTGCGCGGCCAGTTCAACGGCTACCGCGCGCTGGACGGCGTCGATCCGCACAGCGACGTCGAGACCTTCGTGGCCCTGCGCGTGCACGTCGACAGCTGGCGGTGGGCCGAGGTGCCGTTCTACATCCGCGCCGGCAAACGCCTACCCGTCACCGCCACCGAGGTGCTCGTCGAACTCCAACGGCCGCCGCGCGACGTGTTCGGCGAAGGCCATCGAGGACACCCCAACCACGTGATCTTCCGGCTCGGACCGGACGTGAGCATCACGCTCGGCGCGCGCACGAAGCAACCTGGAGACCGCATGGTGGGCGAGGACGTGGAGCTGATGGCGCACCATCAGCCCGCGGAGGTGATGGCTCCGTACGAGCGCCTCCTGACCGATGCCATGGATGGCGACCCCGAGCTCTTCTCGCGCCAGGACATCGTGGAAACCTCGTGGCGGATCGTGGATCCCATCCTCGACGACGCCACCCCGCTCGCGCACTACGCCCAGGGCTCGTGGGGACCCGAGGAGGCCGACATCCTGATCAAAGGTGACGGCGGGTGGCACGATCCCGACCGGCGTGCGGGGGACCAGCCCTAGCTCGCCAACATCGACGCCGCCGCCGCGTCCACGAACCAGTCCGCCCCCTCGATCGACTGTGCAGGCAGGATGTCGGGCTCGAACGGCCCCTCCACCACGCGCGCGAGCACCTGCGCCTTGGCCATCCCCGTCACGAGGAAGACCTTGTGCGCCGACGCGTTCAGGACGGGGGGCGTGAGCGTGATGCGGTGCCGGGGACTCGCATCAGCCTCCACGGCCGTCACCCATCGCTCGCTCTCGTGCAGCGCGGGGCTCCCGGGGAAGAGGGACGCGGTGTGGCCGTCCTCCCCCAGCCCCAGCAGGACGAGGTCGAACCGCGCGCCGGTCGCGACGGGCGGCGGGCCCTCCAGCGCGCCGAACGCGCGCCGCAGGAGCCGCTCGTAGGCGAGCGCAGCCTCGGCGGGGTCGTCCTCGCCGCGGATCCGGTGGACCCGGCCCTCGGGGATGGGCACGTGGTCGAGCAGGGCCTCCTTCGCCAGCAGGTGATCGCTCGCGGGATCGAACGGGGGGACGCAGCGCTCATCACCCCAGTACACGTGGACGGATCCCCACGGGATGCGCTCCGCCTCGCCGGGAGCGGCGAGGAGCCGATACAGCTCGCGGGGGGTCGAGCCTCCGGAGAGGGCGATCACGAACCGACCGCTGTGATCGATCGCGCGGGTCGCCACCTCGACCACGACCTCGGCGACGCCCCGCGCCACACCGGACGCGTCGGGATAGACCTCCATGTCGGCAGTCTGTCACGGCGACGGCGACGGCCGGCGCGACGGCTTCAGTCCTTTGGGACCACCCGGATCGCGCCGGCCGAGGGCAGGAGCGTGCTCAGGTGACCGTCGTCCCACCTAACCCGGTAGCTGGGGCTGCCGCCGCCCCCGATCACCTCGACGACTTCGCCGTGGCGCGGCGCCTGTCCGGTCCGCTCCGTCTCGACCACGATCTGGTCGCCGGGCTTCGCCTCCATCGTGCACCTCCTCCGTCTTCTTGGTTCCACCGTAGAGCCGTCGCCGGAGCGACGACCGGGACCGGCGGACTCCTCGAGGCGGGCCTTTCATCCGCGGGCACAGCCCACGCGACGTAGGCTCGGGGCCATGGTGGAGGTGCGCACCGCCACACCGGACGATCTCGCGGTCGTCGTCGAGACGGCGGCCCGGTCGCTCGACGGCGAGGCGATGCTGCGCTGGTCGTTCGGACGGGAGGGGTTCGAGGAGCGCATCCGGCGCCATTTCACGCACTATGACGGCGAGAACCTCCGGCGCGGGTGGATCCGACTCGCGGCCGAGGGTGCGGGGATCGCTGTCTGGATCCCTCCCGGCGCGCGCGAGGAGCACGAGGCGATCGGACCCGCCCCGCGCGGCGAGGAGGCCGACATCCTGGGCGCGCACGCCGATCGTCATGCCACCTTCTGGGGATGGGTGGGGACACACGAACCCGACGAGCCGCTCCGCTACCTCAGCCACATCGGCGTGATGCCCGAACGCCAGGGCGAAGGCTTGGGATCCGCCTTGATGCACGACGGCCTCGCGCAGGCGGATCGCGACGGCGTGCCGGCTTGGCTGGAGACCTCCAAAGCAGCGAACGTGGCCTACTACGAGTCCTTCGGGTTCCGCACGGTGACCGATGAGGACGCCCCCGAGGGCGGGCCGCACATCTGGTTCATGCGTCGCGACCCGGCCTGAGCCCCGCCAGGAGGACCGCGAGACTCGCCGTCGCCACGGCCACGACGCTGTCCGCCGCCCCGTAGTACACGCGGAGGGTGTCCCCGTCCTCGGCGAGGACCCAGCCTGTGGGGAAGACCACCCCGGGAACGTCGCCCATGCGCTCGTACGGCTCGGTGGGACCGAACACCCACTCATCGGTGCGCCGCAGCACCGTGCAAGGGTCGTCGAGGTCGAGCAGTGCGAGCCCCACCCGGTAGAGCGAACCCGAGGCCGTGACGCGCACGCCGTGGTAGCAGAGCAGCCAGCCCTCGTCGGTGCGCAGCGGCGGGGGGCCGGTCCCGACCTTGTTCGCGTCCCACCACCCGCCGCGGCGAGCGGGCAGGACGATCCGACCGTCGCCCCAGTACCGCAGGTCCGGGCTCCAGGAGAGCCAGACGTGCGCGCCGAGCCCGGCCGTCGCCGTGGCGGGGCGGTGCAGCAGGGCCCAGCGGCCCTCGAACGTGTACGGGAAGAGGGCGGCGTCCTTGTCCTCCGGCGGGATGATGACCCCGTGCCGTTCGAAGGTGGCGAAGTCCTCGGTCGTGGCGAGGCATACGAGCGGACCACCCTCCGAATAGCCGGTGTACACGACGTAGTACGTCCCGTCGATCTGCGTGATCCGCGGGTCCTCGACCCCCCAATGCTCCTCGAACCGGTCGGGCTCGGGCCTCAGGCCCCGGGTCTCGTCGACGGTCCAATCCCCCATCCCGTCCGGGCTCGTCGCCACCACGAGCCGGGAGATCCCGGTGCGATCCTCCACCCGCACGAGCAGGAGGGTCCCTCCGTCGTGGGCACACGCCCCCGGGTTGAAGACCGCGTTGACGCCCGGCGAGAAGTCCGCGGGCGTGAGGATGGGATTGCGCTCGGATCGAACGATCGCACCGTTCAGCGTCATGCGGGCCCCTCCTCCAGATGCTCAACCGGGCTCCCATCTTCGTCGAAATGGCGGGTGGGAGAGCGGTATGCCGTATCCTCTGCCGCTGGAACCCTCGATGAGCGCGTCCGCAGAGACCACCCACCGCGCCCGGAGGCTGAGCGACCGGCCCGTGGTGGCGTCGGGTTCAGCGCCCGGCTACGACCCCGTCTTCAACGCGGGGCTCCTCTTCCATGACGGCAGGTACCACGTCTTCGCCCGTGGCGTGCGTTCGGGCTACCGCCTGAACCCGGGCGAAGGGCCGAAGTTCCTGGACTACATCTCCGACATCCTTGTCTTCGACTCGCGCGACGGCCTGCACTACGACTTCGGCTACGTGCTGGCGAGCGCCGGGGTGCACGCCGTCGACGCCCAGGCGCTCGAGGACCCCCGCGTCCAACGGGTGCGCAACGGCAGCGGCGAGCACGTGGTGATGACGTACACGCACCTGCCGGCCGACGCCAGCGAGCCTTGGAGGATCGGGGTCCACCGGCTGGACTACGAGGCGCAGGCGGATCGGTTCCTCCTCGACGAAGGGAGCGGGCGGCTGATCGGGCCCGATGGCATCGCGAACAAGGACGCCGTGCTGTTCAACCTCGCCGACGGCCGCATCGCGATGCTCCATCGGATCCACCCCAACATCCAGGTGGCCACCTTCGACTCGCTCGAACACCTTTTCGATGCCGACGGCGCGTACTGGGAGACGCATCTCGCGGAGATCGAGCACCACACGATCATCGCGCCCTCGCCCGGCGCGTTCGCCGTGGGGGCGGGGGCGCCACCGATCCTCACGCCGGAGGGGTTCATCCTCCTGTTCCACGAACGGCGCGCAGACGGCGCGTACACCGTGAACGCTGCGCTCCTCGACGCCGGCACCGGACGCACGATCTCCCGCCTGATCGAGCCCATCCTGGAACCGGAGCTGCCCTGGGAACGGGAGGGTGACGTGAACAACGTCGTCTTCGTGCAGGGGGCGCATCGGCGCGACGACGGCACGATCTACATGACCTACGGAGCGGCCGACCGTGCGGTGGGCGCGGCCGTCGTGTCCGAACGTCACCTCCTGGCCGCGTTGGCCGCCGCGCGCTGATCGGGCACTGGCGGGCGCACCTCGAACGCGGCGAGCCGCTCCGACGGCAGCAGCCGGTGGGCGATCTGCAGGACGGTGAGCACCGCGAGGGTCGACTCGGCACCCTCGTTGCGGTTGACCCCGCCCCGGATCAGTCCGTCGTAGCCGCCCCCCGTCGTGGGATCGACCAGGGCCGCCCCTGCGTCGTTCGCCCCGCAGATCCATGACGTGGCGCGCTCGAGCCAGGAGAGCCAGACGGGATCACCGGTGACCTCGTACGCGCGCGCACAAGCCTCCGCCACACTCGCCGCCTCGATGGGCTGCTGGTCGAACCCGGGGCGCGGATCGCCGGGGCCCCGGCCACCGGTCGGGACGAAGCTGAAACGATCCCCGGACGCCTCCTCGTCGAGGAGCCAGGACAACAGGTGAAGGCCGTCGGCGAGGAGCGCGTCGTCGCCGAGCGCCGCGCCCGTCGCGACGAGCGCCTCGGGCAGGAGGGCGTTGGCGTAGGTGAGCCGCGGCGCCGGCCAGGACCAGCCGCCGTCGGTGCTCGGCCGCGGCAGCGTGCGCGCGGCGTCGGTGAGGATCGCCCACGCCTCGGGATGGTCGGGATGGGCCGCCACCAGCTCGGCGGCGGCCACCGCCGCGTGGGCCATCGCGCGCGGATGCTCCGACCGGAAGGCGGCCGCTTCACCGAAGAGCTTCCCGGCGGTCCAACGCAGCGACGCCGGACCTCGAGCCCACGCCACCGCCAACCCGAAGAGGGCCCGGCCGTTCGCGTCGTCGGACGCGGGATCTGCGGTCCACCGGCGATCGAAGGCCAAGCGGAGCCGGAACCGGCCGCCGCCCTCGTGCGCGTGCGAGAGGAACGCGAGATAGACGCCCGCGAGTCGTTCGGCGTCCTGCTCCTCGGATCGGCTGACGACGGCGAGCCCGCGCCCGTTGTCGTCCGTGCACCACCCGTCGGTGCGGCGCGGCACGGCACCGATCGCGTGCTCGAACAATCCCGTGTCGTCCGTCAGCCGCGCGAGGTGCGCGAGCCGCGGACGCGGGAGGCTCACGCCGCCTCACGCTCCGCCAGCACGCGGTGGAGCAACCGGAGGTACTCGCGCCCGACGGCCGGCCACGCCAGCCGCTCAGCCTCGACGCGGGCCTGGGCTCGCATCGAATCGGCCAGGGCCGAGTCGGTGATGAGCCGACGCAGCGCGCGCGCGATCGCCTTCGGGTCCTCGTGCGGGACCACGATCCCGCAGGCGCTCGACAGGAGCTCGACGGCGTGGGGGAAGGCTGTGGCCACGACCGGCTTGCCGGTCGAGACCGCCTCCACCAGGACGCCGGAACAGATCTGCTGACGCGAACCGTAGGGCAGCAGGACGATGTCCGCCGAACGCGCCAACGCGCGCAGGCTCGGCCCGTCGAGGTAGGCGTCCTCGAAGACGACGTTGTCACCGATCCCGAGGTCCGCGGCCTGCTTCATGAGCCCTTCGCGGTAGCGCTCTCCGTCACGAGCCAGAACCTTGGGGTGCGTTTCCCCGGCGATCACATACACGGGGGCCGGCTCCAGGTCGCGCAGGTGGCGCATCGCCTCGATGCCGTACTCCAGCCCCTTGCCGGGACCGATCAACCCCCACGTGAGCACCGTGGGCTGGGTCCGTTCGAGCGAGGAGGGCCCGACGTTGGGCACGGCGCCGTGCGGGATCACCGCGACGCGTTCGGGGGTCACCTCGTTGGCGGCGAGCAGCCGGGTCTTGGCCGCCTCGGTCGGGACGACGACGGTCTCGGAGAGTTCCATCACCTGCTCCAGCACCTTGCGCTGGTTCACCGAAGGCTCGGTGAGCACCGTGTGCAGGACCGTCACCACCGGGATCGGACAGGCGCGCAGGAAGTCCACGAGCTCCTCGCCGTCGGGACCGGGGTAGATGCCGTACTCGTGCTGCAGCACGGCCACGTCGAACGCGCGCATGGCGTGGATCGCGCGCGCGCTCGAGGTCGGATCGGTCGCGACCCACTCGGCGACGACCTCGGGATACATCGGCGGCTCGGGGCCCTCCATCACGCGGACAACGCCGGCCGTACTCCCGCTCTGTTGGGCCGCCATCGCCTCGATCAGGGATTGCGTGAACGTCGCCAAACCACATCGCGTAGGTGGGTACGTGCCGACGAAACAGATCTTCAGCGGGTCCATGGGCCCTTGCCTCCTCATCGTCTCGTCACTCCTTCGATAACACACGCGAGGTGCGTCGGCAGGTCCACCGGGACCCCTTGAATCGGGGACCAATGGCGCTCAAGCCCCGAGAGTGACTGCGGCGCAATGACATGTAGGATGTCTCGAACGAGGCATCGACCGCAGAGCGTCACTAGATCGTTACAGGGAGTTCACCGCGAGAACAACCGCGGGCCGTTCAACCGACGAGCGGTGAGACGCCACGTTTCACGAGTTGGTCGGCGATGATGTTCCGCTGCACCTCAGATGTACCTTCCCATATCCGATCGACGCGTAGCTCCCGATAGAAGCGCTCCGCCACGTTCTCACGCATGTATCCGCGTCCCCCGAAGATCTGCACGGCGCGATCGGCGACGCGGTTCGCCATCTCCGAGGCGTAGAGCTTGGCCATGGAGCACTGGGCGTGCTGCAGCTTCACGTCGACGCCGACGTCGATGTTCTCCGCCAGCCGGTACGTCATCAGTCGCGCGGCCCAGAGCTCGGTGAGCGAGTCGGCGAGCATGTGTTGGATCGCCTGGAACGCGATGATCGGCTCGCCGAACTGCACCCGTTCCTTCGCGAAGGCGGTGGCCTCCTCGATCAGCCGCTCCGCCGCCCCGCAGCAGCGCGCCGCGATCATCAGGCGCTCGTAGCGGAACCACTCGTAGGTGAAGTCGAGGCCGTCGCCCTCCTCACCGATCAGGTTGTCCGTGGGGACCCGGACGTCCTCGAAGGCAACGAGTGGATGCGTGTCGGGGTACGTGTGGGAGTACGCGGGCGAACGCGCCTCCCGCACGCCGGGCGTCGACTTGTCCACGAAGAACATCGCATGCTCGCCCTCGTGGATGCCGCCCGCGATCTTCGCCTGGAAGAAGCAGTAGCTGGCGTGGTTGTACGAGGTCACGTGCATCTTGACCCCGTTCAGCACGTACATGTCGCCGTCGAGGCGCGCCGTGGCCGCGATCGCGTCGACGTCGGAGCCGGCGCCCTCCTCCGTGATCGCGTAGCACTCGTGGATCTCGCCGCGGATCGTCGGCGCGATCCAGGTGTGCATCTGATGGTCGCTCACGACGCCGGGTGCCCACGCCGGCGGCGTGTGCACGCACCATCCCAGGGCGTTCGTCACGCGCCCGATCTGCTCGGAGACGAGCACCTGCTGGAGCATCGTCATCCCGGTGCCGCCGAGCGCCCGCGGCATGTTCATCGCGAAGAGGCCGAGCTCGATCGCCAGGCGGTGATGCTTCTCGCGGACGTCCGCAGGGATCTCGCCGCCGTGCGCCTCGGCGTGCTGCTCCCATGGGATCAGCTCCTCGTCGACGAACGCGCGCGCGCGCGACTGGATCGCGCGGTCCTCCGCGGACATCGGGTACGTGGTCATCTCGATCGGTCACCTCCGGACGGGTCCGCCGGAGCATATCGCGTGGGTTGAACCACGATTCAATCGGCCGTGAGGGCGTCGCGTCAGCCGATGAACTCCAGCCGGTCGCGATGCTCGGCGAGTTGGGCCAACGTATGTGCGTCGATCACATGGTCGCGGTCGGGTTCCTCGACCTCGGGTCGCTCGCCGAACAGCTCGCCGCTCAGGTAGCGCTGCCCGGTGTCGGGCACGACCGTGACGATCCGACGCACCTCCGGATGCGCGGCCGCGACCTTGTGCGCCGCGGCCACGTTGATGCCGGACGAGGGCCCGCACAGCATGCCCTCCTCCTTGGCGAGGCGTCGCGCGATGCCGAGCGCCTCCGTCGTGGAGGCCGTGACGATGCCGTCCATCAGGCTCAGATCGAGGTTGGGAGGGATGATGCCGTCGCCGATCCCGGGCACCCCGTGCGTGCCCCACTGCTGTTTGGAGATGAGCGGACACTCCGATGGCTCGACGGCGAACGCGCGGATCGCGGGATCGTGTCCCTTCAGCGCGCGCGCCACACCGGTGATCCAGCCCCCCGTCCCCTGCGAGCCCACCACCGCGTCGATGCGACCGCCCGCCTGTTCCCAGATCTCCTCACCGGAGGCGAGCTGGGCCTCGGGGTTGTCCGGGTTCTCGAACTCACCGGGGAAGAAGTACCGATCCGGGTCCGATGCGCGGATCTCGGTCATCCTCGCCAGGGCCAGGTCGATATCGGTGCCCGCACCGGGCGTCAGCACGAGCTCGGCCCCGTACCCCTCGATCATGCGCTTGCGCTCCGGACTCATCCCCTCGGGCATCACGATCACGCACGGATACCCCTTGATCGCCGCGACGGCGGCGCAGGCGATGCCGGCGTTGCCCGTCGTGCATTCGATGATGGTCATGCCGGGCTTGAGGTCGCCGCGGACCTCGGCGCGTCCCAGCATGTGCGCGTAGATCCGATCCTTCACCGACCCGGTCGGGCCGTACCACTCCACCTTCGCGAGGATCTCGACGCCATCGGGCACCACGCGCTGGAGACGTACGAGCGGGGTCCGTCCGATCGCGCCGAGCAGCGTGGGCACCTCATTGCGATGGGCATCCCATCCGATCGTCACGTCGGCCTCCTCGTGCTCAGCCAGCGGCCGGGCGCCGGCGCTCCACGTATCCGAGCCGCCGCGAGATGGCCGCGGCGGCCTCGATCGTCAGCCGTCCGACCCGCGGCAGGTCGACGGGGCGCATGCGGAACGCCGGACCGCTCACGCTGAGGGCGGCCACGACCTCGCCGTCCGCGCGGCGCACCGGGGCGGCCACGGCGTTCAATCCCTCCTCCAACTCCTCCATCGTGGTTGCGTACCCACGCGTGCGGATCTCCGCCAGCTGCACCCGGAGCTTGGCGGGGTCGGTGATCGTGGCCGCGGTGGTGCGCGCGAGCGGATGCGCCAGGAGCCGGTCGCGCTCGCGATCGTCGGCGCTCGCCAGCAGGACCTTGCCGTTCGACGTCGCGTGCAGCGGCGTGCGCCGGCCCACCCAACTCACCGCCACGATCGATCGCGTGCCGGTGACCTGGTCGATGTAGACGACCGCATCGCCGGAGATCACGCCGAGGTTCACCGTCTCCCTGGTGCGGTCCGCCAGATCCTCCAAAACCGGCCGCGCCGTGCGGACGAGATCCATGCTGGCCATGGCCGCGCCGGCGAGCCGGATCAGGCCGAACCCCAAGCGGTACTTCTCCGTGACCGGGTCGCGTTCCACCATGCCGCGCTCGGCGAGGGTCGCCACGAGCCGCGACGCCGTCGCCTTGTGTACGTCGAGGCGCCGTCCCAGCTCGGTGACGCCCAGCTCCCCTGCCTCCGCGATCAGCTCGAGGGCCCGCAGGGCGCGGTTCACCGACTGGAGGTTGCCGCCTCGCTCCTGTTGGTCCGATCGGTCTCGTACCACGCAACACCGTCCCGCTCACCGCGACGGTGCCGGACGCTACGCCCCACTCCTGAGGGCTGTCAACGGCGCCACATGCGCGGCCCGAGCCGCGAGCGCCCGCGACCTTTGCCCAGTGGCGCATCAGGTCGAACGGGATTATCGTTCGCGCAACCGGTGGATCTGGCATACCTTCAGGAGGCTCCCGTGCAACGCATCGCCGCCCGCGCCGCAACCTCGCTCGTCCTCGCCGTGGCGCTGACGCTGGCGGCGACGGTATCCGCGTCCGCCTCTCCGTCTCCCCGCCCGATCCAGCGGTCCGCGTCGTTCAGATCGGCCCAGCGCTACGTCCCCTCCCGGTTCGCGATCCCATCCAGTCGTCAGCTCCTTGAGCGCGCATCCGGATCGGCGACGGCGCTGATCGGCAGCTTCAAGGTTCCCGGTTCCCCCTACCGTTGGGGGTTCGCCGCGGTGACGTCCGGAGCACGCCCCTTCATGATCGTCTTCGGTGGCAAGACCCTCATCAACGGCGTGGAGGAGCATGAATGGCGGTTCGAGCTTCCGCCCGACGCCTTCCACATGGGGCGCCGTCTCCGGGTCGGCCGTGTCCACACGGATACGGCACTCGGCCCGTTCGGTCAGATCGACCTGACCTTCCGCCCCCACGGCTCGATCCGCTCACGCTCGCTGCGCTGCTGGGATACCCACGATGTGCTGGAGACCGACTACATGCGTCGCGGAACGCTCACGGGGTCGTTCCAGTTCTCGTCCAACGAGGGCACGCTGCCCGCTCTCGACGTGACGACGATGAAGGCGCGCGCGCAGCGAGGGGTCAGCACCGGCGCGCGTTGTCCGCGACAAGGGCACCCAACGCGATGCGTGCGCTTCACGTCGGCGGGGATCACGTCCGCAACACAGGGAACCGCGGTGTTCGGCGAGGTCCGGCAGGATCTCCTGTTCGGCACGGTGAACCAGGTCGTAGCGCCCGCTGAGGAGTTCGATCTCGTCATCGCGAACACCGCTGGGAGCCACGTGTTCGCGATGGGCCCGAACGGCCTGGATGTCGAGGCCTCGATGCTCGCGCCCTTCGCCTCGGGGAACCTCGCGTTCGTCACGACGTCAACGGCCCGTCGGAAGGGCCATCGCTGCGGACACGTCGTGCATCAGAAGCAGGCGTGGACGGCCGGCACGCTGAGCCTGACGCTCGACTCGGGGACCGTGGACCTGACCGGTCCCGATCTGAGGGGCCTGGTCGTTACACACGAACGGTGAAGTCCTGCCCGGCGGCCGGGTGAGCCGACGTTGCGCAGGACGCGCCCGCGCGATCGACGGTACCCTTGCGATCATCGAGGCTGAGCGGGCCGAACCCGCGGCCTCCCACCGAACCCGATGACCGACGACCGACCGCGTTACTGGCGCGCCGCCGATCCGAAGCCGGCCTACGACGTGATCATCGTGGGCGCGGGCGGGCACGGCCTGGCGACGGCGTACTACCTCGCCGCCAACCATGGCATCACCGACGTCTGCGTGGTGGAGAAGGGATGGCTCGGCGGGGGGAACACGGCGCGGAACACGACGATCATCCGGTCGAACTACCTCTGGGACGAGAGCGCGGCGCTCTACGAGCATTCGCTGAAGCTCTGGGAGACGCTCGAAGAGACGCTCGACTTCCCGATGCAGTTCTCCCAGCGCGGGGTGTTGAACCTGGCGCATGACCTGGGTGACGTGCGCACGAGCAAGCGACGCGTCTCCGCGAACCGCTTGAACGGCGTGGACGCCGAGTGGCTCGATGCCGACGAGGTCAAGGCGTTCTGCCCCATCGTGAACACGTCCCCCGACGTGCGCTACCCGGTGCTGGGTGGCACGCTCCAGCGTCGTGGGGGCGTCGCCCGCCACGACAAGGTGGCGTGGGGCTACGCCACCAACGCGGACCGCCTGGGCGTCGACATCGTGGAGCACGCCGAGGTGTCGGGGTTCCTCCGGGAGGACGACGGCCGGGTCATCGGCGTCGAGACCGGCCGGGGCACGATCCGTGCGGGCACCGTGGCGCTGGCGGCCGCCGGCCACACCAGCGTGCTCGCCTCGATGGTGGGGCTCCGCCTGCCGATCCAGTCGCATCCGCTGCAGGCCCTCGTCTCCGCGCTCTACGAACCCGTGCTGGACACCGTCGTGATGTCCAACGCCGTGCACGTCTACGTCAGCCAGGCGGACAAGGGCGAGTTGGTGATGGGGGCCGGGATCGACGCCTACAACTCCTACGCCCAGCGCGGCTCCTTCCACGTGATCGAACACCAGATGGCGGCCGCGCTCGAACTGTTCCCGATGTTCGCCCAGGCGGCCGTGCTGCGGACCTGGGGAGGCATCGTCGACGTCTGCCCGGACGCGTCGCCCATCATCGGGCTCACGCCGGTGCCCGGCCTGTTCATCAACTGCGGCTGGGGCACGGGGGGCTTCAAGGCCACGCCCGGGTCGGGTTGGGTCTACGCGGAGACGATCGCGGCCGGCGCGCCATCGCCGCTCGCGCTCCCGTACGCCCTCGAGCGCTTCACGACCGGCGCACTGATCGACGAGCACGGCGCGGCGGCGGTCGCGCACTAGGGCCATGAGGAGGACGCTGTGAAGCCAGCCGCGGTGCGCACGTTCGCGCTCTCCCTGCCGGAGGCCGAGGAGCGCGAGACCTGGGGCGAGGCGACGTTCCGCGTGCGGAACAAGATCTTCCTGATGATGGGCGCCGACGGGAAGCGCGCCAGCGTGAAGGCGGCGCGGGAAGAACAGGAGGCGCTCCTGGCAGAGGATCCCGACGTCTTCTTCTACCCGGAGTACGTGGGCGTGCACGGGTGGGTAGGGATCGTGGTGGGACGCGTGCACACCGCGGAGATGCGCGAGCTCATCACCGAGGCGTGGCGGATGACGGCGCCGAAGCGCCTCGTGAAGGCGTTCGACGAGGAGGCATGAGGGCGCCGTGCTGCTGATCCCCTGTCCGCATTGCGGCCCGCGCGATGAGATCGAGTTCCGCTACGGCGGCCAGGCGCACGTCGCGTACCCGTCCGATCCCGTGACGCTCAGCGACGCGGAGTGGGCCGACTACCTGTTCATGCGCGAGAACCCCAGGGGCGTGTGGGAGGAACGATGGATGCACGCCGCGGGGTGCCGCCGCTGGTTCGACCTCGTCCGCTCCACCGTCGATCACACGATCGAAGCCGCCCTCCCGCTCGGAGAGGATCCGTCGGCATGACATCGCGGCGAGTCGAGACCGGCGGCCACGGCGTCGATCGCGCCACGCCGGTTGCGTTCACGTTCGAGGGTGCGCCCTACGAGGGACTGACGGGCGACACGCTCGCGAGCGCCCTGCTGGCCGGCGGGGTGGACGTGATCTGCCCATCGCCGATCCTGGGGCGCCCGCGCGGGGTCTTCTCCGCAGGCGTGGAGGAGCCGTGCGCGTTCGTGGAGATCTCCACGCCCAGATGCGAACCCATCGTGCCCGCCACCGCGGTGGAGCTCGTGGAGGGGCTGAGCGCCGTCGGGCGCCCGGGCGTGGGCCGACTGCCCGAGGGTGACGCGGGCGTCCCGCAGGCGGATCACCGACACCTGCACGTGGAGACGCTCGTCGTGGGCGCCGGTGTGGCGGGTCTGGCGGTGGCCCGCGAGGCGGCGGCCGCGGGCGACCGCGTGCTGCTCGTGGACGAACGGCACTGGCTGGGCGGCACCGCGCACACGACGGACACCGTCGAGGGCGACCCGGCGCTCGCGTGGGTGGAGGCCGTCGCGAGCGAGCTGGACGCGGCCCCGGACGTCCGGATGATGACGCGCGCCACGGCGCTCGGCGTCTACGACATGGGCTACGTCGTCGTCTACGAACGGTCGCGTCCGGTGGAGCGCGTGTGGCACGTGCGCGCCGGTCGGGTGATCTTGGCGACCGGGGCCCATGAGCGGCCCGTCGCGTTCGCCGACGACGACCGCCCCGGCGTGATGCTCGCCTCGGCCGCGGCGCTGTACGCCGACCGGTTCGGTGTGCTGCCCGGGACGCGCGCGGTGGTGTTCACGACGAGCCACACCGGCCATCGCGCGGCGATGGAGCTCGCTGACGCAGGGCTGGAGGTCCTGGCCCTGATCGATGCCGGCGAGGGCGGTCCGGCCACCGACGAGACGAGGGGACGCGGCATCGACGTGCGCTCGGGGTGGTCGGTGACCGGCACGGACGGCGACCCGCGGGTCAGCGCCGTACACGCCACGGGACCCGACGGCGCTACCGACTCCTTCGACGCCGATCTGCTCCTCGTGGCGGGCGGCTGGAACCCGGCGGTCCAGCTGTGGCGCGGCATCGACGGTGGTCTCCGATACGACGAGACCCGCGCCTGCTTCCTCCCCGACGGCGACGGGCCGGACTGGCTGCGGATCGTGGGCGCCGCCGCCGGTGAGGGCCTCCCCTCCGTCACGCCTCGGTGGTTCACCCCCGCCGACGACCTCAGCCGGCACTTCGTCGACCTCCAGCGCGACTCCACGGTCGCGGACGTGCTCGAGGCCGTCGGGATGAACCTGCGCTCCACCGAGCACGTGAAGCGGGCGACGTACATCGGCACCGCCATCGATCAGGGACGCACGAGCGGCGTGCTGACCGCCGCGATCGTGAACCAGGCGTGGGGAGCGGGACCGGGCGCGCAGGGACCCACGAACGCGCGGCCGCCGTACACGCCCGTCCCGTACGCCGCGCTCGCGGGACGCGACCGCGGGCCGCGCCTCCTCGACCCGGTTCGCACGACGCCGATCCACGCGTGGCACGTCGCGCACGGCGCCGTCTTCGAGAACGTGGGCCAGTGGAAGCGGCCCTGGTACTTCCCCACGACCGGCGAGGACGCTCCGCGAGGCCGTGCATCGCGAGTGCCTCGCCGTGCGGGGCGCCGTGGGGGTCATGGACGCCTCGACCCTCGGCAAGATCGAGCTGATGGGGCCGGACGTGGGCACGTTCTGCGACCGTCTCTACACGAACCGGATGTCCTCGGTCCCGGTGGGTGGCATCCGCTACGGTTTCATGCTCGGCCTCGACGGCATGGTCTTCGACGACGGCGTCGCGATGCGCCTGGCCGAGGATCGCTTCCTGATCACGACCACCACGGGCGGGGCGGCCAAGGTGATGGACCACGTCGAGGAGTGGCTGCAGACCGAGTGGCCCGAGCTCCGGGTGTACGCCACGAGCGTCACGGAGCAGTGGGCGACGATCGCGGTGAACGGGCCCCGCGCGCGCGACGTGCTCGCCGCGGCCGGCACGGACATCGCACTTGGACGCGGCGGCGTTCCCGTTCATGACCTGGCGTGAGGGGTCCGTCGCGGGGATGCCGGCGCGGGTCGCGCGCGTGAGCTTCAGCGGAGAGCTCGCGTACGAGGTCAACGTCGCCGGCTGGTACGGACGCGCGATGTGGGAGGCGCTGATGGCCGCCGGGGCGCCGATGGCGATCACCCCGTACGGCACCGAGGCGATGCACGTGCTTCGGGCGGAGAAGGGGTTCGTGATCGTCGGACAGGACACCGACGGGACCGTCACGCCCCACGACCTCGGCATGTCGTGGATCGTGAACGAGACCAAGGGCGACTTCATCGGGCGGCGCTCGCTCTCGCGGCCGGACACCGTCCGCGCCGATCGCAAGCACCTCGTGGGCTTGTCGACGCGCGACCCGGGCACGGTGTTCCCCGAGGGAGCGCAGATCGTGGCCGACGACACCGGGTCGATCCCGATGCCGATGATCGGGCACGTGACGTCGAGCTACCACAGCCCCGTGCTGGGGCGCTCCATCGCGCTGGCGATGGTGGAGCGGGGGCGCGAGCTGATCGGCTCCACCGTGTTCGCACCGCTCACGGAACGCACGATCGAGGCCGAGGTCACGGCGCCGGCGTTCTACGACCCGGAGGGAGCCCGGCGTGACGGCTGAGCCGATGGGTCCGCTCGCCGCACGCGCGGGGGATCTCGCCGCGCTCGCCGAGGTTTCGGGCGGCGAGCTGGTCGCGGCAGAGGTTCCCTTCCTCGCGCAGGTCGACCTCCGCGTCGCCACCGAGGCCGCGCGCCACCTGGCGTTGCCGCGCCAACCCAACACGGTGCTCGCCGCGGGCGATCGGGCGGCCCTGTGGCTCGGGCCGGACGAGTGGTTGGTCACGGGCGCGCCCGGCTCGGCAACGGCGATCGCGATGGAGCTCGCGGCGGCGCTCCCCGGCGCGCCTACCTCGATCGTCGACGTCTCCGCGAACCGCGCCGTGCTCGACCTGTCGGGCCCCGCGGCCCTCGAGGTCCTGGCGCGAGGATGTTCCCTCGACCTGCATCCGCGCAGCTGGTGGGCGGGCCTCTGCGCACAGACGATCCTGGGCAAGACCCAGGTGATCCTGGATCAACGCGTGACCGCGACGAGGATCTACGTCCGCCCCTCGTTCGCGGACTACCTCGTCGACTGGCTCGCGGCCGCCGTGGCCACGATCTGACCTGGTAGAGGCCGCACCCGGGTGAGCGAGGGCCCGGCCCCCGGGAGAAGGGCCGGGCACCCGCCGCGAGTCCGCTCGACCGCTAGGTGGCCACGATCAGCGTGTTGTCGTCGAACCACTCGGCGCCGCCGCCTTTGACGACCTTCGTGGTCGAGCCGTCTTCGACGTTCAGGACGTAGATGTAGTCCTTCCCCACATACGCGACCCGCGTGCCGTCGGGCGACCACCCCACCTTCACGATCGGTCCGCGGACCAACGGCTCGGGAGCTGTCGCGTGCTGGACGTTCCGGACGAAGAGCTCACCCTCATCGAAGGTGTGGGCAGACACGGGAGTGGCGTACGCGAGCCTACCGTCCGCGTCCATCGCGCCCCAGCCCGCGTTCCTCTGGACGATCACCGGCTTCCCGCCGGAGACCGGCACCGACCAGAGGTCCCAGACCGTCGTGCCGGATCGCGCGCGCCCCCCGGTCTCCGACACACCGGGTCAGAGGAAGAGGTCGAGTTCCTCGGTGTCGGTCATGTCGAGCACGGCACGCGCGCGCTCCGCCTCGTCGGGGTCGCCGTGGACGACGACGAGGTACCGGCCGCCCGTCAGGTCCTCTTCGTAATCCTTGAGGTTGGCGGTGGGGACCCCGACCTCGGCGAGGATCCCGAGGCCCCCGCCCGCGAGCGCGCCGGTCACGCCCCCGATCGCGGCCGCCGCGAAGAGACCGCTCGCGTAGACCACCCCGGCGCCGGGCACCAAGACGGTCACGGCCACACCCACGATGCCGCCCAGGAGCGCCCCCCGCCCGGCTCCCCGCGCGGTTGGGCTCTCCGCGTCGAACGCGCCCTCCGCATCGTCGGTCTCGCCCGCGCCCACCACGGTGATCCGCTCCTCGGCGACGCCCTCCTCACGCAGGGCGTCGAATCCGAGCCGGGCTTGCTCGTCGGTCTCGTAGACCGCCACGACGCAGGAGCGTTCCTCCTTCGCGATGCCGCTGGCGTCGTCCGTCATCGTCGGGACCCTCCTGGTTCGCGCGACAGGCGTGGATCGGTGAAGGCTACCCCAGCTCGGCGAGCATGCGCTGCTGCCACTCCACCGTGGCCGCCACCTGATTGAACGTGAAGAGGTGCAGCGCGACCACGTCGGCACGAGGGTCGCAGAACACGTCCGCCATGCCCTCCAGCAGCGCGTCCGGTCCGAACTTCCCGGGCGACAGGAGATGGCCCACCATCCTGCGGTTCTTCTTCAGGTAGCGGGCCGAGTCCGCGATCCCGATCTTGGTGGAGATCGTCATGAGCTTCTTCAGCTCCGCGACGCCCGGGGTCCCGAGGTTCACCGAGAGGGTGACGCCCGCCGCGCGCATCGCGCCGATCCAGGCCACGATCGCCTCCGGGTTGAAGCACATCTGCGTGGCCATGTAGCTCGCGTACCGCTGCTTCTCCAGGAGGACCTCGAGCAGGCGCGCGTCGGAGATGTCGGCGTGCCCCTCCGGGTACGCGGGCACCCCGATCTCGTCGAAGGGACGCCCCGCCTCGTCGATCCCGCGCAGGAGCGCGAGACCGTCGTGGTAGGCGCCCGGATCCTTCGCGTCGCCGCCCACGACGAAGGCGCGCCGCAAGCCGGCCTCCTGGCACCGTTGGAGCAGGTCGTGCAGGTGCACGGCGTCGCGCACCATGTGCGCGGACAGGTGGGGGATCGGGGTGTGCCCATCCGCCGGCGAGCCGTTCGCAGAGCTCGACCGTCGCCTCCAGGCCCTTGCCCGGCGACGCGGTGACCGTGACGGTGGCCCCGGCGGGCAGTTCCGCCGCATGCTCCATCGCGTTGGAGAGCGGGATCAGCTCGAACTTGGGCATGGCGACGAGCGCCCGCAAGGCGGCGCGCTGCTCCTCGGTGCCGGTCGCGTTCGACCGGCGCTTCCTCGACACCACGGGCCCTCGTCCTCCTAGACGTTCGAGTCGGGGAAGGAGGCTTTCTTCCGCTCGATCCATTCCTGCAGCTCCAGATCCACCGCGTCGTCGATGGGCGGCGGCTCGTACTCGGCGAGCATCTTCTTCCAACCGGCGTTCGCCCTGTTAGTCGTGTCGAGGGCCCCCTCCAGCTCCCACTGCTCGAAGCTGTTGTTATCGGCCACCGACGAGCGGTAGAACGCCGTCTCGAAGTTCGCCAAGGTGTGGGCCGTGCCCAGGAAGTGCTGCCCCGGGCCGTTCTCCACGATGGCGTCGAGCGCCTGCCCGTTCGGGGACAGATCCACGCCCTTCGCGAACGCGTGCATCATCCCGCACTGATCGAGGTCCATCACGAACTTCTCATAACCCATGGTCAGACCGCCCTCGAGCCATCCGGCGGCGTGCAGCACGAAGTTCACGCCCCCGAGCACGGTCGGCTGCAACGTGTTGGCCGACTCGTAGGCGGCCTGCGCATCCGGGATCTTGGCCGCCGTGAGCGAACCGCCGCTTCGGAACGGGACGCCGAGGCGGCGCGCGCACGCCGCGAGCGTGTACAGCACGAGGGCCGGCTCGGGGGTTCCGAACGTGGGCGCGCCCGACTGCATCGACATCGAGGACGCGAACGAGCCGAAGACGACGGGCGCGCCGGGGCGCACCAGCTGCACGTACGTCATGCCGGCGAGCGCCTCCGCCAGCGTCTGCGCCGCCGCCCCGGCCACCGTCGCCGGGGACATCGCGCCCGCGAGGATGAACGGCGTGATGATCACCGCCTGGTTCGCCTCGGCGTAGGCGCGCGCGGCGCCGAGCATCGACGAGTCCCACACGAGGGGGGAGTTCGCGTTGATGAGGCTGAGGACGTGCGCGCCGGTCTCCAGCGCGTCCGGCCCGAAGACGATGCGTGCCATCTCCACCGTGTCGCGCGCGCGTTCCGGATGGGTGACGGAGCCCATGAACGGCTTGTCCGAGAAGCGGATGTGCGCGTACACCATGTCGTAGTGCCGCTTGTTCACGGGGAGGTCGACCGGCTCGCACACCGTGCCGCCGGAGTGATGCAGGTATGGCGTCGCGTACGCGAGCTTCACGAAGTTGCGGAAGTCCTCGATCGTCCCGTAGCGGCGGCCCCCGTCGAGGTCGCGCACGAACGGTGAGCCGTAGGCCGGCGCGAAGACCGTCGCCGTCCCTCCGATCTGGACGTCGTTGGCGGGGTTGCGCGCGTGCTGGGTGAACGTCGACGGCGCGGTGGCCTGCACGATCTGCCTGCACATCCCACGTGGGAACCGCACGCGCTCGCCGTCGACGTCGGCGCCGGCGCCGGCCATCAGGTCGAGGGCGTCGGGGGCGCCCTTGAAGTCGATCCCGACCCGCTCGAGGATGCTGTCCGCGTTCTCCTCGATCAGCGCGAGACCCTCCTCCGAGAGCACCTCGAAGGGCGTGAGCGTGCGCGTGATGAACGGAACCCGCTCGACGGCGTGGGCGGCCCGGGCCGCGGCGCGGCCGGCGCGGCCGCCGGTGCGCCGGCCCCTGGGGGTATCGCTCTGGACATCGCTCATGGGGCGCTCCTCTCGGTGGTGGTGGCGTCGGCGACGGGGTCGCCGGTCGCATCGGACGCTCGCCGACGACCGCGACGGCGCGCGCGGTCCTCGATGGCGCCGGCGGTTCGCGGGGCGGGGAGGTCGACGGCCGCGCCCAAGCGCGGGTACGGCTCGGACGCGTGCGGGATCCCCATGGCTCCAACGAAGTGCTCCTGGAATCGAGGCTCCACGGCGGTCTCCACCTTCTCCACCCGCCGCACGACCTCCTCGATCTCGCGGCGCGCCCCCCGATCCAGGAGCGCGATCCGCGCGCCGGTCCCGGCCGCGTTGCCGGCGCTGGTCACATGGGCGGGTTCGCAGTCGGGCACGAGACCAAGGATCATCGCGTGCACGGGGTCGATGTGGGCCCCGAACGCGCCGGCCAGGCGGATGCGATCGACCCGCGTGATCCCGAGGCGATCCATCAGGAGCTTGCAGCCGGCCCACAGGGCAGCCTTGGCGAGCTGGATCGCGCGCACGTCCACCTGCGTGATCGCGAGCCGCGGGGTTCCCTCGTGCAGGACGTAGGAGAACGTGCGGCCCTGAGCCTCGATCCGGGGGGTGCGCGCGGCGAGCCCGCCGTCGATCACGCCGTCGGTCGTGATGATCCCCGCCAGGAACATCTCCGCCACCACCTCGATGATCCCGGAGCCGCAGACCCCGGTCACGGCGCTCGGGTCGAAGCCGGGCTCGTCGGACCAGGCGTCATCGCCGATCAGCCTGAAACGGGGCTCCAGGGTCTCCCGATCGATCCGCACGCGCTCGATCGCGCCGGGGGCCGCCCGTTGCCCGCACGAGATCTGCGCACCCTCGAAGGCAGGGCCCGTGGGGCTCGACGCCGCGAGCAGCCGGTCGCGGTTGCCGAGCACGATCTCGGCGTTCGTCCCGACGTCCACGATCAGGTTCACGACCTCCTGCTCGTGGGGCGCTTCCGAGAGGATCACCCCCGCGGTGTCGGCACCCACGTGGCCCGCGATGCACGGCAGGAGATAGACGCGGGCCCCCGGGTTGCCGGCACGCAGAGTCGAGCTCGCCCGCCGTCCGGTGCACGGCCTCGTCGGTCGCCAGTGCGAACGGAGCCCCGCCGAGCTCCGTGGGATCGAGTCCCAGGAAGAGGTGGTGCATGATCGGATTGCCCACCACCGTCATCGCGAGGACGTCGTTGGGATCGGCGCCGGCGTCCGTGCAGAGGTCGGCCACCATCGTGTCGACGCAGCTGCGGATCGCGGCGGTCATGTCGGCCTCGGCGCCCGGGTTCATCATCACGTAGCTGACGCGGCTCATCAGGTCCTCGCCGAAGCGGATCTGGGGGTTCATCGCGCCCGCGGAGGCCAGCACCGCGCCGGTGTGCAGGTCGCAGAGGTGCCCTGCCACCGTGGTCGACCCCACGTCGAAGGCGACGCCGAGCGCGTCGTCGTGGAACCCGGGCCAGATCGCGATGATCGTGCGTCCGTCATGGACGGCCACCGTGGCGGTCCACGCGCCCGCGCGCAGCGTGCGCTGCAGGGACGCGAGGACGTGTGGATCGCACGCGAGGCCGGTGAGCCGCCAGTCCTCCTCCAACGCCTCGAGGAGCCGTTGGAGATCTCCGGCCGGGTCGTGCATGTCGGGCTCGCGCACCTCGACGTAGTGCAGGCGCACGACGGGGTCGACCTCGATCGGATGCGCATCGGCCTCCTTGCGCACCACCTGCCGGTGGATCTGGCTCTCCGGAGGGACGTCCACGACGAGGTCACCGAGGATCCGCGCGTGGCAGCCGAGGCGCCGATCCTGGGCCAGGCCGCTGCGGTCTCGGTACTGCTGCTCGGGCGCGCTGAACGCGGTCAGATGCGCGGCCGCCGACGTGATGCCGTGCTTCGCGAAGGCGCCCTCGCTCACCACCACCTGGCACCGCCCGCAGATGCCGCGACCGCCGCAGACCGAATCGAGATCGACCCCGAGGGTCCGCGCCGCCTCCAGCAGGTCGATCCCCTCGGCGAAGCGTCCCCGCTTGCCCGAGGGGGTGAAGACGACGAGCGCCTCCTCGGTCTCGCTCACGGCACGGCCGGGGACTCCGGCGCGCCGGCAGCCTCGGTGGTGCGCCTGGGCCGCCCGGCGCCGTCCCTCGCGTCCGCCACGGCGACCGCTCGTCGGCCCCGGCGAAGCGTCCTCGCGATAGCGCGCGATCCATGCGCCGCAGTGCGCGTCGGCGCCCATCAACACGTCGGCCGCCATCACCGCCTGGCGCACCTCCTCGTGCAACGGGCTCGTGATCGCGCTCGTCATGCCGTTCGCGATCGCCATCGCGAGGAAGGCACCGTTGATCCCGTTGCGGTTGGGCAGGCCGAAGGAGATGTTCGAGGCCCCGCAGGTCGTGTTCACACCGAGCTCGTCGTGGAGCCGGCGGACGAGCGAGAACACCTGACGGCCCGCCCCGCCCATGGCCCCGATCGGCATCACGAGCGGATCCACCACGATGTCATCGGCGGAGATCCCGTGATCGGCGGCCGCGTGCACGATCTTCTGCGCCACCGCGAAGCGCACGTCCGGGTCCTCGCTGATGCCGGTCTCATCGTTCGTGATGGCCACCACCGCGGCGCCGTGCTTCGCCACGAGCGGCAGCACCTGCTCGATGCGCTCGTCCTCGCCGGTCACGGAGTTCACCAGCGCCTTGCCCTCGTACGCCGAGAGCCCGGCTTCGAGCGCTGCCACGATCGAGGAATCGATGCTGAGCGGCACGTCGGTCAGGGACTGCACGAGGCGGACCGTCGACGCCAGGATCGCGGGCTCGTCGGCGAGCGGGATGCCGGCGTTCACGTCGAGCATGTGCGCGCCGGCGGCCACCTGTGCGTGCGTGTCCGCCACCACGGTCGAGAAGTCACCCGCCTTCATCTCCTCGGCGAGCTTCTTGCGGCCGGTGGGGTTGATGCGCTCGCCGATGATGACGAACGGACGGCCGGTCCCGATCACGACCTCCCGGGTCGCCGAGCTGACGACGGTCTCCGCCACCTAGGCCTCCTCGGGCGACGGCCGCACGGCCTCGCCCCGGCCGGCCACGTCCGGGCCGCCCTTGATCCCGCCGGCGCGGATCGCGTCCTTCAGCACCTCGTCGGTCCACTCCGCTTCGAGCGCCGCGGCGACGGCGGCCACCTCGGCGTCGAGATCGTCGTCGCACGGGCGCCGATCCATCGCCATCTGCTCCGTGTAGTCGTCCGAGCCGATCAGGCCGGCCACCATCGCCGCGGCGTCGACGGCCTCCTGGAACCGCTCGGGCAGGAGCGCTCGGGCGCTCGCGCCCCCGTCGCCGCGGGCCACCACCTGCATCGGGATGTCGCGCCAGCGGATCACGGTCAGCTCGGCCACGGGGACGCTCTCCTCTCGGTCAGGACGCCATCGCGCGCTTGGCGAGCACGAGCGCCTGCGCGGTCTCGGCGGCCACGGCGGCATCGCGGCAGTAGGCGTCGGCACCCACGGCCTTGCCGAACTCCTCGTTCAGCGGGGCGCCGCCCACCAACACGATGTACTTCTGCCGCAGGCCCTTCGCCTCCAGCTCGTCGATCACGACCTTCATGTACGGCATCGTGGTCGTGAGCAGGGCGCTCATCCCGAGGATGTCGGGCTCGTGCTCCTCCAGCGCGGCGAGGTAGTCCTCGACCGGGTTGTTGATCCCGAGGTCGATCACTTCGAAGCCGGCGCCCTCGAGCATCATCCCAACCAGGTTCTTCCCGATGTCGTGGATGTCGCCCTTCACGGTCCCGATCACGACCTTGCCGACGCGCTCCGCCCCGGTCTCCGCCAGGAGCGGGCGCAGGATCTCCATGCCGGCCTTCATCGCGTTCGCCGCCAGCAGCACCTCGGGCACGAAGAGGATCCCGTCGCGGAAATCGATCCCCACGATGCGCATCCCCTCGACGAGCGCGTCGTTCAGGACGCGGTCGGCGGCCCACCCGCGCCCCAGCAGGATGTTGGTCCCCTCCACGATCTCCGGCGCCATCCCGTCGTACAGGTCGTCGTGCATCTGCGCGACGAGCTCGTCGTCGGGGAGGGATGCGAGGTCGAGCTCTTCGTCGGTCATCGTGGTCGCTCCTATGCCTTGAGTCGTGCGCCCTTGGGATCCCAGAGCGGCTCGTTGCGCACCGTGGCGGGGTGGCGCACACCGAAGTACTCCACCTCGACCGGCGTGCCGTCCGTGGCGAGGGCGGCCGGGAGGTAGCCGTAGACGATGCCCCGCCCGACGGAATATCCGTAGCCCGCCGAGGTCACGTAGCTCACCACGCGCCCGTCGTGCCAGATGGGCTCCTTGCCCATCACGACGGCGCGCGGGTCGTCGAACGTCATGCAGGCGAGCCGCTCGGCGGGACCTCCCGCGTCGCGGATCGCTTCGAGCGCCGCCCTGCCCTGGAAGTCCTTGTCCCAGCGCACGGCGAAGCCCAGGCCTGCCTCGAGCGGGTCGTGCTCCGTGTGGATGTCCTGGCCCCACAGCCGATAGCCCTTCTCCAGGCGCAGGGAGTCGAAGGCGCCGCCGCCCGCCGCCCTCAGGCCGTGCTCCCGACCCGCCTCCCAGAGCAGTTCCCAGATGCGGTCGCCCATCGCGACCTGTCCGTACAGCTCCCATCCGAGCTCGCCGGCGTAGGAGATGCGTTGCGCCCAGACCGGCCGGACCTCGCCCACGTCGAGGTAACGCGCCGTGAGGTAAGGGAACGCGTCGTTCGAGACATCGGTCTCGGTCACCGCCTGCAGGATGTCGCGCGCCCTGGGGCCCCACAGACCCAACGCGAAGAGCGATCCCGTGCGCTCCGTGATGCGGACGCGCTCCCCCTCGCCGATCTGCCGGCGCAGCCAGACCAGGTCGTGGGGCCCGCTGCCACCGCCCGTGATCACCCGGAACAGCTCCTCGTCCTTGCGGATCACCGTGAGGTCGAGGCGGATCCCGCCGCGCCGGGTGAGTGCCGCCGTGTAGACGATCGAGCCCACGGGCCGCTCGATCCGGTTCGCGAAGACACGCTCGAGGTACGCGAGCGCGTCGGGCCCCTCGACGTCGAACTTCGCGAACGGCGTGATGTCGAAGAGGGCGGCGTCCGCGCGGGTGGCGAGGTGCTCGGCGCCCACCTCGGGCGACCAGCCGCGCGCGGCCCAACCTGTGCGCCGAGCCCACTCGTGCCGCACGCCACCCACCCGATCGCGGTTCGCTCGGAACCATTGCGGGCGCTCCCACCCCGCACCCGTGAAGAACTCGGCGCCGAGGGCCCGGTGGCGGGCGAAGAACGGGGTGAGCCGGAGGTTGCGGGGCTTCGCCGGCTGCTGGAGCGGGTGGATGATGTCGTAGACCTCGCGATACTGCTGCGCGCCGCGCTCGCGCACGTACGGGGCGGAGGTCTGGAAGGGGTAGAAGCGGTTCGCGTCGGCCTCCGCGAGGTCGTACGAAGGCTCGCCGGTCTCCATCCACTCGACCACCTGGCGCGCCATGCCGGCCGCGTGGGTGACCCACACGGCCTCGCACACCCAGACGCCACGGACGGTGGCGCTCTCCCCCACGACCGAACCCCCGTCCGGCGTGAAGGAGAACATCCCGTTCAGCGAACGTGCGGGGTCGCTCGGCCGCATCTTCCCCGCGAGCGCCGGGAACAGCCGCGCGGTCTCGGCCTCGCAGAGATCGAAGTCGTCGGGCGTCCACGGCATGAGCGAGGGCATCGCGCCGTGGCCGTGACGCCGGATCTCCGTCTGGGGCGTGAGGATCGGCTCGTGGCGGTAGTTGCCCACGCCGTAGTGATCGTCGCGCTGACGGAAGTAGAGCGACATGTCCTGATGGCGCACGACCGGCTGCTGCGCCCAGGTGTCGCCGGTCAGGTCGTCGAGCTGCGGCAGCGGGTCGGTCCACACCAGCTGGTGCTGCACGGCGACCAGCGGGATCGGGATCCCGGCCATCGCGCCCACCGTGGGACCCCAGAACCCCGCGCAGATCAGCGCGCGCTCGCACTCGACCGTCCCCGCGTCCGTCTCCACCGCGCGGACACGGCCGTCGCGGATGTCGAAGCCCGTGACCCGCACGCCGCCTTCGAACGCCACGCCCCGATCCCGGGCCACGCGCCCGATCTGGGTCACGATCTTCACCGCCTTGCCGGCCCCGTCGGTGGGCACCCAGTAGGCCCCGAGGATCGTCGAGGCATCCAGCAGCGGACTCCTCGCGGCCGCCTCCGAGGGCGTGAGGAGCTCCGTGTCTTCGATGCCGTACGAACGCGCGAACCCCTGACGGCGCTTCAGCTCCTCCATCCGCTCCGGGGTCGTGGCCACCTCGAGCCCGCCGACGCCGTACCAGCAGCGTTCGCCGTCCAGCTCGACGGCGTCGTAGAGGGCCACGGAGTCCTGCGCGATCCGGCACATCGTGCGCGAGCCGTTGGTCTGGAAGATGATCCCGGGCGCATGCGAGGTGGAGCCGCCCGTCTCGAACAGGGGGCCCTGGTCGATCACGAGCACGTCCGTGACCCCCATCTCGGCGAGGTGGTACGCCGCGCTGACGCCGACGATCCCGGCGCCGATGATCACCGTCTGGGCACGGTCCTGCACTGTCGTTCCTCTCGCGACGTCCGCGGAGATGTTCTCACCCGGTGTTGCGGCAGCAAGGGTTCAGTTGCGCTGACAGCAACCCTGGACGGCCCATCTCGTCGACGCCGACGGGGGCGGTCCTTCGGACCGCCCCCGCCTCGGTTGTCTCCGTGTGCTGGATCGGTCTCTACGAGGACTGTGCGGCCAGTCCCGCGTCCACCCAGGGCTGCCAGACCTGGGGGTTGTCATCGATCCACTGCTGTGCGGCCTGAGCCGGATCCTCCTTGTTGGAGATGCCGAGCCCGATGATGTTCTGATCGTCGTTCGTGTACTGCATCGCCGACAGGAGGGCGAACGCCGCCGGGGCCCTCGTCTCGAGGTCCTGGTTGAACGCCTTGTACAGGTCGTCCTGCGGGTAGGCGCACGCGTACTTCGACGCGTCAGAGGCAGCCGCCTGCTCGCATGCGGGCGTCACGTCGGGCAGCTTGATCATCGTGAGTTCGTACTTCTGCTGCGCCCAGTGGGGGGTCCAGAAGTACATCAGGATCGGACCTTGCTTCTGGTAGGCCGCGTCGAGGGCCGCGAGCTGCGCGTCCTCGGATCCCGCGTAGATGACCTTCAGGTTCAGCCCGAGGTTGTCGGCGATCGGTTGGTCGAACGTCACGTAGCTCGGCGCCCCGTCCAGGATCTGCCCCGCGCTGCCGCTCTCGGCGGTCTTGAAGAGTTCGGCGTCGGTCTTGAGACCCTCCCACGTGGCGAGCTCAGGATGATCCTTCAGCATGTAGGTGGGGATCCACCAGCCGATCTGGCCGGTCACGCCGAGCTTCCCACCGTCCACGACCCCGTTGCCGGAACTCGATGTACTTCTTGTAGTCCGCCGCGTGCCCCGACGGCCACACCTCGAGCGTGGCGTCGATCTGTCCCTTCGCGATCGCCGGGAACTGGGCGTACTCGTCGATCTTCTTCGTCTCCACCGTGTATCCGAGCTTGTCCTCCAGCAGCTTCTGAGCCACTGCCACGTTGGCAGCGGACCCGACCCACGGGTTGATCGCGAACGTGATCGTCGTGCCCGAGTTGTCGGGCACCGCCGAACCTGACGCGCTCCCCGAGGAACCGGAGTCCTTCACGTCGCTGCAGGCGGCCGTGAGCATCACGATCGCCACCGTGAGGGCACCGATCGCCCACCGTCGCTTGGTCATCCGTCCTCCTCTCCTTCCGAACGTTCTCCTTCTTCTACGCTGGTTCCCCCCGCGCCGGACGGAGCCATCACCGAACTCGGCTGCCGGTCCCCCATCCGCCGCTCCGGCGAGGCCTGTCCCAGCGCCTGCGTGATGCGGTCGATCACGATCGCCATCAACAGGATCGCGATCCCCGCCACCACGCCGATACCGGGGTTGTGGGAGAGCCCGTCCACGACGAGGTAGCCCAGGCCGGTGCCGCCCACGAGACCGGCGATGATCACGACCGAGAAGACCATGATCACCGTCTGGTTCACGCCCAGCAGGATCGACGGACGCGCCAGGGGCAGCTGCACCTTCCACAACGTCTGCATCGACGTCGCGCCGAAGGCGTCCGACGCCTCGACGATGTCCTTGGGCACCTGCCGGATCCCGAGGTCGGTGAGCCGGATCCCCGGTGGGATCGCGTAGACGAGCGCCGCGATCACGCCCGGGACGCGGCCGACGCCGAACAGGGCCACGGCGGGCACGAGGTAGACGAACTGGGGCATGGTCTGCATGGTGTCGAGGATCGGCTTGAAGACCGCATGGACACGGTCGCTCTTGCCGGACCAGATCCCGAGCGGGACGGCGAGCACCACGGAGGAGGCGACGGCGACGAGCACCTGGCTGAGGGTGTTCATGGCCGGGTCCCACATCCCGATCACCCCGACCGCCGCCATCAGCAGGAAGGCGGCGAGGGGCAGCGTCCAGCGTCGGGATACCGCCCACCCGATCAGTGCGGCGAAGCCGCAGACCATCCACCACGGCAAGCCCGTCAGCAGCTTGAAGAGCGGGTCGAGCGCGTAGCGCACCATCGCCCCGGTCATCGCCGTGGTGAGCCCCCCGAAGGTCCGCAGCACCCATGACTCCGCCTGATTCACCGGGTCCGCGAAGGACCACGTGAGCCCCACGGGGAAGTCCTGTTGACGGATCACCTGACGGCCGATGAACACCGCGGCCACGACGGCCACGAGCGCCACCACCAGGACCACACGCCGCGAGAGCACCAGGCCGAAGATGCGGGTGCCGCCCGCGTCACGCCGTGCCCGATCGCCCCGGCTCCACGCGAACGTCACGCGGTCGAACACGATGGCCATCGCGACGATCGCGAGGCCCGCGGCGAGCGCCGCGCCCACGTCGAGCGTGCTGAGTGCGTCGAGCACCGACTGGCCCAGGCCGCCCGCCCCGATCGTCGCCGCCAGGACGACGATGCCGAGCGCCATCATGATGCTCTGGTTCACGCCGAGCATCACGGACGGCTTGGCCAGCGGGAGCTGGACCTTGCGGAGCATCTGCCGAGACGTCGCCCCGAACGAGTGGCCGACCTCGAGCGAGCTCTCGGAGACGGTGCGGATGCCCAGGCTCGTCAGCCGGATCGCCGGGGGGATCGCGAAGATGACGGTCGCCGCGATCGAGGGCGGGGCGCCGATGCCCAGCAGCAACGCGAAGGGCACGAAGTAGGAGAACGCCGGGATGGTCTGCATCGCGTCGAGCACTGGCCGCAGGGCCGATTCGACCACGGGATGTCGCCCGGCCCAGATGCCGAGCGGGATCCCGAACCCCACCGCGATCGCGACGGAGATCATGATCAGGGCGAGCGTCTCGAGGCTCGCCTCCCAGAACCCGAGCACGCCGAAGGAGAGGAACCCGATGGCGGCGAGGAGCGCCATGCGCCACCCCGCGAGCACACCGGCGATCGCTGCGGCCAGGGTCACCACGCCCAGCCACGTCAGGCGGGAGAGGAGCAGCACCAGGTTGTCGTAGATCGACTGGAACGCCGACTGCATGGGCGTGATCACGTGGACGAACAGCGCGTTCGTCCGCTGATTCGCGATCACCCAGTCGACGAAGTCGTTGAAGGGCTTCGCGGCATCGACGGTGAGACCCTTCGGGAACCCCGCCGTCAGCTGGAGGCCGATCGCGATGATCACCACCACCACCGCGGCCCACGCGGCCCGACGACGCCATCGTGGGTGCTGGCGGTAGATCAGGTCCCGCCGCTCGACCGCCTCCTCCCGTTCGAGCTCGCCGAGGCCCGAGGACGGCGGCGCCTCCATCGTCACGAGGCGTCGTCCTCCACCATCGCCGCGAGCACGGCGGCCCGGTCGATCGTCCCCACCTGCGACCCTTCGCTCACGACGCGGAACGGGCGGTCGTGATCGACCATGCGCGGGAGGACGTCACGCACCACGGTGGTGGCCTCGACGTCCCCGGCGTAGTCGGCGCCCCCGTTCGTCGAGCGCATGATCGTGCGCACCGTGAGGACGTGCGTGCGCGGGACGTCGCGCGTGAAGTCGGCCACGTAGTCGTCGGCCGGGTGCGCCACGACCTCCTCCGGGGTGCCGACCTGGACGAACGCCCCGTCCTTCATGATCGCGATGCGGTCGCCGAGCTTCAGCGCCTCCATCAGGTCGTGCGTGATGAAGATCATCGTCTTCTGCACGTCCTTCTGCAGACGGATCACCTCGTCCTGCATGTCGCGGCGGATCAAGGGGTCCAGTGCGCTGAACGGCTCGTCGAAGAGCATGATCTCCGGATCGGTGGCGAGGGCGCGGGCCAGTCCCACGCGTTGCTGCATCCCACCCGACAGCTCGTCGGGAAAGGAACGCCCCCAGGAACCGAGGCCGACGCGGTCGAGCACCTCCTGCGAGCGCGACGCGCGGGCGTCCTTCTCCGCCCCCTGCACCTCGAGGCCGAACGCCACGTTGTCCAGGATGGTGCGATGCGGCAGCAAGCCGAAGTGCTGGAACACCATGCTGATCTTGCGCCGCCGCAGGGCGCGGAGGCGCTCGTCGTCCATCGTCACCACGTCGTCCCCGTCGACCAGGACCTGACCGCTCGTCGGGTCGTGGAGACGGTTGATCATCCGCACGAGCGTCGACTTGCCCGAGCCCGACAGGCCCATGACGACGAAGACCTCGCCCGGCGCCACCTCGAAGGAGACGTCGCGCACGGCCGCGACGCAGCCGGTCTTCTCCAGGAGCTCCTGCCGGGAGAGGCTCGCATCGGGCGATCCGACGATCCGCTCGGCCTTGGGTCCGTACACCTTCCACACGTTGCGGCACGCGACCGTGACCTTGGCGGCATCGTCCACGTGAAGACCCCCTCCCACCGGCGAACCCCTCGACCGTCGGATATTGGTCCCGACCGACCCCAGGCGCAAGGCAGGGGTTGCGCCGTCTGCAACGGAAGGCGGGCGTGTCGCGGCCGTCTGGTGCAGACTCCGGCGCGAACGGGAGCGAAGGGGGAGGCCGTGGCGGCCACGCAGTACGACTTCGTGATCATCGGCGGTGGGTCCGCGGGGAGCGCCCTCGCCAACAGGCTGAGCGCCGATCCGGCGAACCGCGTGCTGGTGCTCGAGGCGGGTCGTTCCGACTACCCCTGGGACGTCTTCATCCACATGCCCGCGGCGCTGCCCTTCCCGATCGGCAACCGCTTCTACGACTGGAAGTACGAATCCGAGCCCGAGCCGTTCATGAACGGCCGCCGGATCTATCACGCGCGGGGCAAGGTCCTGGGCGGCTCAAGCAGCATCAACGGGATGATCTTCCAGCGCGGGAACCCCATGGACTACGAGCGATGGGGCGCGGATCCGGGCATGCAGACGTGGGACTACGCCCACTGCCTGCCCTACTTCAAGCGGATGGAGACGTGCCTCGCGGCCGACATCGACGACCCGTTCCGCGGCCACGCGGGCCCGCTCGGACTCGAACGCGGCCCCGCAACCAGCCCGCTCTTCGGGGCGTTCTTCGAGGCCGTGCAGCAAGCCGGCTACCCCCTCACCGACGACGTGAACGGATACCGCCAGGAGGGCTTCGCCCCGTTCGACCGCAATATCCGCAACGGCCGACGCCTCTCCGCCGCGCGCGCGTACCTCCACCCGGTGATGGCTCGGGAGAACCTCGAGGTGCAGACGCGCGCCTGCGTCACGCGGATCCTCTTCCAGGGCAAACGCGCCGTCGGCGTCGAGTACACGCGAGGCCGGCAGCGCCATCGCGTACGTACCGGCGAGGTCGTCCTGTGCGGCGGTGCGATCAACTCACCGCAGCTGTTGCAGCTCTCCGGCGTCGGGAACGCGGACGAGCTCCGCGCGCTCGGGGTCGAGGTGGTGCACGACCTGCCCGGGGTGGGCGAGCACCTACAGGACCACCTGGAGGTATACATCCAGTACGCCTGCAAGCAGCCCGTCTCCGTCGCCCCGTACATGAAGCTGCGGTACCGGCCCTGGATCGGGTTCCAGTGGCTCTTCTTCCGCTCGGGTCCGGGGGCCACCAATCACTTCGAGGCGGGCGGGTTCGTCCGCGGCGACGACGGCGTCGCGTACCCGAACCTGATGTTCCATTTCCTGCCGATCGCGGTGCGTTACGACGGGTCCGCGCCGGCGAGCGACCACGGCTACCAGGTGCACATCGGGCCCATGTACTCCGACGCGCGCGGCTCCGTGAAGATCAAGAGCACCGACCCGTCGGCGCACCCGGCGCTGCGGTTCAACTACCTGTCCACCGACCAGGACCGTAGGGAGTGGGTCGAGGCCATCACGGTGGCGCGGGACATCCTCAACCAGCCCGCCTTCGATCCCTTCAACGCCGGGGAGCTCTCGCCCGGTCCCTCCGTCGCGACCGACGAGGAGGTCCTGGACTGGGTGGCAAGGGACGCCGAGACCGCGCTGCATCCCTCGTGCACGGCCCGGATGGGCATCGATGCGATGTCCGTGACCGATCCGCTCACGATGGCCGTGCACGGCACCGAGGGCCTGCGCGTGGTCGACGCCTCGGTGATGCCGTACGTGACCAACGGCAACATCTACGCGCCGGTGATGATGACCGCGGAGAAGGCCGCGGACCTGATCTTGGGCAACACGCCTCTCGCCCCCGAGCCCGTCGAGTTCTACCGGCACGCGAAGAAGCGCACGCGGAAGCCCGCGGCGAAGAAGGTCGAGGGCTAGCTCCCCAACCCGAGCAGGATCAGGCCCGAGACCACCACGACCGCGCCCGCGATCTGGTTGGGGACCGGCCGCTCGTGCAGGAAGGCGACGCTGAGCGCCACCGCGATCAGCGGGAAGATGGCCGAGGCGGCCAGCACGATCGACAGGAAGCCGGCCGCCGCGCCGAACACCAAGGCCAGCACGCCCACGAGGTCGACGATCCCGGTGGCGACGGCGACGGCCGTGCCCACGTTGCGGCCTACCTGCCGGAGCTCGTGTGGCCGCAGCGCCGCCATCGCGCCGAAGCAGATCACCTGCGCCGTCCGCGATCCCCACAGCGCGGGGATCGCCCCCACCTCCTTTGACGCCCACCCGAGGATGAACCCGCCGATGCCGAACATCACCGCAGCGGCGATCGCCCACGGGAGTCCCGCCGGGATCCCATGGGTCCCCGCGATGAGCTTCTTCAGGTCCGTGGAGGCGAGCATGACGCCGATCACCGTCACGAACGCCCCCACCAGCGCCAGCGCGGAGGGCCGCTCACCGAGGATGACCACCGACAGGGCGACACCGACCACCGCGTAGGCCGCGCTCACCGGAGACACCACGACCATGGGGCCGAGCTGCAGGGCCCGGTAGTGGGTCGTATACGCGCCCGCCGAGACGACCCCGTTGAGCGCGATCCACCACGCGATCGGCGCCAGCTCCCCGACGCCGTGCCCGGCCCCGAAGAAGACGATCGTCACGATGACCGCGCTGAGCCCCTGCGCGACGAGGACCGTGGCAAGGCTCCCGATGCGCCGGCCCGCCACCGCCCCGCCGAAATCGGCGGCCCCCCATCCGAGGGCCGCGACGAGCCCGTAGATCACGCGGGCCGCGCTTCGGCGAGCGCGTCCACGGCCACGGCGCCCCGCTCGTCGACGAGCAGGGGGTTCGCCTCGAGCGACGTGATCCGCCCCCGCAGGTCGTGGGCGGCGCGGGCGATGGCCTCGACCGCGCGGGCGGCCGCCCGGAGGTCGTGCTGCGCCGGATCCAGGCCACAGTGCTCCGCCTGGTCCTCCACGTAGGCGCGCGCCTGCGCCGGGGTGAGAGGGCACGGCATGAAGATCGCCGCGCCGGCCTCGGCGAGCGCCCCGCCCGGGCGCATCGTCAACATCGCGCCGAACCGATCGTCGACGACGGCGCCGACCAGGACCTCCGCCCCACGCACCATCTCCTGCACGAGGACCCTCGGCGCCCGCGCGCCCGCGCGCTTCGCCGCCTCGAGGACCTCGGCCGCGGCGACCTCCACGTCGGTCGGGTTGGCGATGTCGAGGCGGACCCCGCCCAGCCGCGCCTTGTGCGGGATCTCCGGGGCGAGGGCCTTCACCACCACCGGGAACCGCAGCGTGCGGGCGATCGCGCCCGCGCGCGACGGCGTGGCCGCCACCCCTTCCTTCGGGCGGCGCACGCCGTAGAGCTCGAGGAGCTTCGCCCCCGTCGCCTCGTCGACGGGTCCCGAGCGTCCCCGCAGCACGCGCAGCGCTCGCGCGCGCGCCGGATGCGGGGGCAGGGCGGGCACGGCGCGCGCGCTCGAGGACTGGAACCGGATCAGCGCGTCGATCGCGCCGCACGCGGCCCGGTGCCCCTGCAGGAAGGGGAGCCGCCACTCCCGCGTGAACGCGGTGGCCTCGGGGATGTAGGCGAGCGGGCTCATCGCCACGCTCACGAACGCGACGCCGGTGGTCTTCTGGAGCTGGAGCGCCTTGCGCAACACCGGGTCGGCCCAGGGCGTCTCGCCCACCAGCCGCGGGGGGAACGCGTCGAACACGATCAGGCCCACGCCGGGGTCGCTCGCGAGCGCTTCGATCGCGCCCTCGAACATGTCGGTCTCGACGGCCGCCTGCCCGGTGACGTCGAGCGGGTTGTTCTGCGAGGCGTAGTGCGGCAGGACCCGCCTGAGCTTCCGCTTGGTGGTCGAGGCGAACTCGGGCAGGGCGAGGCGCTGGGATCCCGCCGCCTCCGCGAAGAGGGTGCAGGCCCCCCCGGACTGCAGGGCGGCCGCCACGCCGGGGGTGCGGAGCTTCTTCACGTGGCTCAGCAGGACCGCGGCTTCGAACATCGTCACGGGGTCCTCGACGAGGACCACCCCGTGGCCGCGCAGCCAGGCGTCCCGCAGGGCCGTGTTGCCCGCGAGCGCCCCCGTGTGCGCCACGATCGACCGGCGGGCGGCCTCGCTGCGGCCTTCCGGCGCGCAGATCAGGACCGGCTTGCGCGCCCGGCGGAGCGCCTCGAGCCCCTCGCCGATGCGCTCCACGTCGCGCATCGTCTCGATGTACGACGTGACCACCTTGGTCTTGGGATCCGAGGCGGCCCAGGCGAACATGTCGCCCAGGCCGAGCACCGCCTCGTTGCCCACCCCGAGGATGATCCGCAACCCCACGCCTCGGTCGGACGCCAGCTGGTTCATCGCCCACGCGACCGTGCCGCTCTGGCTGATCACGCTGATCGTCCCGGGCACGGGGTTGGGCGGCGGGGTGGTGCCGTACGGCGCCACATGGTCAATGTAGTTGACGAATCCCTCGACGTTCGGTCCCAGGATCGGGATGCCGGTGCGCTCCGCGGCCGCCCGCAGCTCCTCCTGGAGCGCGCGCCCTTCCGCACCCGCCTCCGCGAAGCCCGAGGAGACCACCATGATGCCGCGGACCCCGACCGTGCCGCAGTCGTCGATCATCCGCACGACGATCCGCGCCGGTACCACGAAGACCACGAGGTCCACCCCGCGCGGCAGCTCGGTGACGGCCTTGAGGCACGGCCGCCCCCAGACCTCGTCGTACTTGGGGTTCACCGGATAGAGCTCACCGGTGTAGCCGACATGCCTGAGCGAACGCTCGATCTCCGGGGCCCATGAGTCGGCGGACTCGGACGCCCCGACGACGGCGATGGAACGAGGCGCGAGCAAGGGCCGCAGATCGCGTCCGCTCATCCCTCGTCACCGCGGAACCTGGCGTCCCGCCAGGCGATCGCCGCCTTGAGCCCGTCCGCCTGGGTGATCCGGCGGAACTCGTCGCGCGCGGGGAGGTTCGCGGTTTCGATCATCACGTCGAGCTCGGTGTTGGCGGCCATCGCGGCGCGGAACCCCGCGACGTCCCACGCCCGGTTCACCGCGCGCTTGGTGGTCTGGATCACGAACGGCTCGTTCATGGCGATCTCGTTGGCGAGCGCCAGCGTGGCCTCGTCCAGATCGTCCTTCGGGACCACGCGGTTCACCAATCCGATCCGCAACGCCTCCTCGGCCGAGACCCGATCCTCGCCCGTGAAGAGGAGCTCCTTGGCCTTGCGGACACCCACCACCCAGGGCAGGAACATCGAGACCACACCCGAGCCGAACCGCACGTCCACGTATCCGAACTTCGCATCGTCGGCCGCCACCGCGAGGTCGCAGGCGAGCATCAGATCCGTCCCCCCGCCAGGCAGTACGAATGGACCTGGGCGATCGTGGGCTTGGGGCAGTCCAGGAACTCGAACATCCGCTCGGTTGAGCGCGCGAGGTCGCCGTGCCAGGCGCGGGCGTCGTGCTCGCCGCCCTCGGCGTCCTCGTTGAGGTCGTAGCCGGCACAGAACGCCCTCCCCGACCCGCGCAGGATCACGACGCTGACGGCGTCGTCCGCACCGGCGGCACGGATCGCGTCGGAGAGCGCGTCGACGAGCCCGCCGTTCAACGCGTTCAGCGCGTCCGGTCGGTTCATCGTCAGGCGGCGTACGGGGCCCAGATCCTCGATCAGCACGACGGGCTCGGCGACAGGCGACTCACTCACAGGTATCCCTCTTTCCGGGTTCGACGGCGACGAGGCCGCGAGCCTAGCAACGCATCGGGGGGAGGTGTCAGCCGGGGTCCGCGTTCACGCGATCGCGGCGAGCACCTGCTCGGCCGCGCGTCTGCCGCTCAACACCGCGCCGTTCATCGTGCCGTGGAACGCCGCGCCGGCCGTGTGTTCGCCCGCGAAGGCGACGCGGCCGACCGGTCGGGCGAGCACGTCCATCCGCGCCCACGACGACGCGTCCCAGGCGACGTAGGCCCCCAACGTGAACGGATCGTCGGCCCAGGCGTACATCACCGGCTCCCCCTCGAAGGCGAGATCGGGGTTCATCCGCTCGAGTGCCTCGAGCCAGGGCGTCATCCGTCCCTGCGCGATGCCGAGGTGCTCCTGCGCCTCGGGGGATCCGGCGAACGAGGCCACGCACCCGCGAGGCGCGCCGTCGGATCCGTTGGCCACCCAGCACCACATCGAGGTCTCCGTCGACTGGAGGGAGCGGACCGAGGGACGCCCTCGCGTGGCCACCGCAAGCTTCGAGGCCACACCCATCGGGAGTTCACGCAAGGCGATCGCGAGATCGTCGGGCAGCACGGGATCGAAGCTGAGTCGTGCGGCGATCGGCGCTGGCACGGCCACCACCACGGCATCGGCCCGCTCCTCGACGTTGCCGCTGCGCACGCGCACCCCGTCGAGGTCGTGGCGGATCGAATCGACGGCCAGCCCCAGCCGGACGTCGTCCACCTCGTCGGCGAGTGCCTCCGCGAGCCGCTGGTTGCCCGGTCCCAGGCGGAAGTAGCGATCCGCCCGATGCGTGAAGCCGCGGCCGTCGCCGGCGACCTGAAGCAGGGTCACGCGGTCGAGACCCTGGGCACAGGTCCCGGCGAGGCGGATCTTCACGAGGCGTCGCGCGTCGTCGTCGCCGGGGACGGCGTCGAGGAACGCGCCCAGGGACACCGACGCCGCCTGTTCGGACGCCATCGCCGATCGGAGACGGTTCGCCTCCTCGCAGAAGGCATCCTGGACATCCAACGGCGAGGCGCCGGCGCCGGTGGGCTCGCGGCGCCCATAGTCGGCGCCGGTCTCGACCGCCGGGATCCCGAACCGCTCCGCGAGGCCCAGCACGTCCGTATCGTGGTCCATGATCCACTCGGCGCCGAGCTCCACCACCGCACCGTTCGTGATCGTGGCCGACCACACGCGACCCCCCACGCGCTCGCGCGCCTCGAGCACCGTCACGTCGAGGCCCGCCTCACGAAGGAGCAGGGCGGCAGACAACCCCGCGAATCCCGCGCCAACCACCACCACACGGCCAAGATCGGCCAACCCGAACGCCCCTCTCCGACGAACTACCGATTGACGGCCCACGCAGTTGCGTGCGCGGCCGCGCCCATGGTAATCAGGTCCTCGCTTGCGCCGTCGGTCTGCACGATCCGATGGCTCGGAAGGAGTCGTCGTGCCCAGACCGCCGATCGACCGCCGGACGTTCCTGCGCCGCGCTGCGGGGGCCGCCGTTGCGGTGCCGAGTATGTCGGCCATCCTCGCCGCCTGCGCCCGTCCCGGGCAATTGCCCGAGGGCGTCACCCTCATCCCGCCGGCCAGGCCGGAGCGTCCCGTGACACTCCCCACGTATGGCCAGCAGCCGATCCCCACCGACACCCCGATCGAGAAGGGCGTCACGCTCAAGCTCTACAACTGGGCGGACTACACGTACAAGAAGACCCTCAAGGCGTTCGAGGACAAGTTCGGCGTCACGGTCGAGTACACGACCTTCAACAACATGGAGGAGGGGATCCAGAAGATCAGCGCGGACCAGATCCGCCCCGACGTCTTCATCACCGACATCGACAAGCTGAACAAGCTCGTGGAGGCGAAGCTCCTCCAGCCCCTGAACCACGACCTGATCCCCAACCTCGAGGCGCAGGTGTGGCCGGTCTACCGCAACCCGTTCTACGACCAGGGATGGCGCTACACGATCCCCTACGTGACCTGGACGACGGGCATCGGCTACCGTCGCGACCACATCTCCGACGACGAGATGGCCCAGAAGGGCTACAACATCCTCTGGGATCCGCAGTACCGCGGGAAGACCGGGATCTACGACGACTACCGGACCGCGCTGGGGATGGCGCTGCTCCGCAACGGCATCGACCGATGTGAACACCGAGCACGAGGCCGATCATCGCGGCGGCGGCCGACTCGCTCATCGAGTTGCTCGATCCTCACGGACGCGCGCATCACGATCAACGGCGCGTACGCGCTCCTGCCCGACGACGACATCTGGGCCACCCAGGCGTGGTCCGGGGACATGGTGGGCGCGAAGTACTACCTGCCGAAGGGCGTCAGCACCGATGTGCTGGGCTACTGGTACCCACCGAATGCGCAACGGCACCGTGAACAACGACATCGATGACGATCCCGGCCAACGCGCAGAACCCCGTGCTCGCCCACGCGTTCCTGAACTTCATGTCGAGCAAGGAGTACTCGTTCCAGAACTTCGCGGACTGGGTCGGCTACCAGCCGCCGCAGATCTCCATCAACCCGTCGTCCCTGATCAAGGACGGGGTCGTGCCGGCCAGCATGCCGGACGCCGTGCTGAGCCAGAGCGACTTCAAGACGGGCCACCTGCTCCTCGAGCTCGACCGTCGCACCGATCAGCTCTGGTTCGATGCGTGGGATCAGGTCACGTCGGGTGGCTAGCGCTCCGACGACGACCACGCCGCCGGCCCAGCCGCCGGTGAAGCAGAGCAAGCGGGCGGCCAAGAAGGCGGCCCGGGAGGAGCCGGGGGCCTGGTATCCGCGCTGGTATTGGCCCTCGTTGGCGAGCCCGTCGGCGCTCTGGCTGGCCATCTTCTTCGTCCTGCCGCTCTACGTGGTGGTCAGCGTGGCGTTCGGCACCTCCGACCCCATCTTCGGGGCACCCCTCCCCGTCTATGAGCCCTGGTACTGGAGCGGATCTTCGTTCCAGCAGGTGATCAAGCGGTTCTTCGGACCGGCTTCGTTCTGGCAGCCCTCCCTGATCCGCACGTTGGTCTTCGTCGCGATCGCGAGCCTGATCTGCGTCGTGGTGGGGTTCCTGGTCGCGTACTACGTGGCGCGGTACGGCGGGAAGCGCAAGACCCTCTACCTCGTGCTCCTCGTGGCCCCGTTCTGGATCAGCTACCTGATGCGCATCTTCGCCTGGCAGAGCCTCCTGCAGCCGAACGGATACGTGAACGACTTCCTGATGATCATCCACGTCGCACCGACGCCCGTCGACTGGCTCTCGGGCAAGCCCGTCACGGTCATCCTCTCGCTCGTCTACGGGTACATCCCGTACATGATCCTGCCCATCTACGGCGGGATCGATCGGATGAACGTGAGCCTGGCTCGAGGCCAGCCAGCGACCTCGGCGCCAACCCCTTCCGCACCTTCTTCCGGGTCACGATCCCGGTGTCCAAGCAGGCCATCCTCGCGGGCGCCGTCATCGTGTCGCTGCCGATGTTCGGCGACTACTACACCAACAACCTGATGGGCTCATCGCGGACATCGATGTACGGCAACCTGATCGACAAGACGATCACGCAACAGGGCCAGGGGCCCCGCGCCGGGCTCGCTCGTGCTCATCCTCATGGTGCTCCTGTTGATCCCCATGCTCTATTACCTGCGCTCCACCAGGCGCGCGGCGGAGGGCGTGGAATGAGCCAGGTGGCGATCGGCCGGCCGGCGACCTGCCCCACTCGGGCGGTCGCCTGACGCGCTGGTTGAAGAACCCCTGGCGGAAGCCGGTCGGCCTCGAGGCGTTCACGTGGGCCTACCTCGCGTGGTCGATCCTGCCCGTCCTCGTCGCGATCGCCTTCTCGTTCAACGCGGGGCGATCCCGGAGCATCGTGGCAGGGGTTCTCGTTCAGGTGGTGGTGGCAGGACCCCACCGACTCGCTGTTCCACGACCCCGCATTGCGCTCGGCCATCACGCAGAGCCTGAAGCTCTCGATCATCACGATGTTGATCGCCGTGCCGCTCGGGACCTTGTTCGCGATCGCGATCGACCGGTGGCACACGAAGCCCGCAAGCTTCGCCAACTTCGGGATGCTGTTCTCCTTCGTGCTGCCCGAGATCATCCTCGGCGTCGCGCTCTACCTCCTGTTCACGAACCTGCTCCGCTCCCTCGTGCCGCTCGGGACCGGCGCGCAGCTGCTCGGTCTGATCACGTTCCAGCTCTCGTACCCCGTGATCATCGTGCGCGCGCGATTGCTCACGATCGGCGCGGTTCTACGAGGAAGCCGCGATGGACCTGGGCGCCCGGCCGCGGCAGGCCATCACGCGCGTGCTCCTGCCGCTCCTGTACCCGGCGATCTTCGCGAGCTTCGCGATCGTCTTCGCGGACACGATCGACGACTTCGTGACCGTGAACTACCTCTCCTCGACGCTGGCCACGCAGCCGCTGTCGGTGAAGATCTACTCCGCGGCGCGCGCCTCGCCCACGCCCGCGGTGAACGCCGCCGCCACGTTCATGCTGATCACGACGTTCGTCGCGATCGGCATCGCGATCATGATGTACCGCTGGTTCACGCGGGGTCAGCGTTCGGGCGGATCGAGCGTCACCGAGTTCGTGCAGCTGTAGACCGAGAGGGCACCGCAACGCGCGGGGCCCTCTCGTTCGTGCGTGGTTGGGGAACCCGCTTCAGTCGGCGACGTCGGCCTGTGGGTCCTCGGAGATCGGCGTGCCGGCATCCGGCAGGACGCGCAGCGCCTCCCTCGGGAAATGCACCGTCACGGCGGTGCCCGACTCGAACGGCACGATCGCGCCCTCGTTCTGGACCCACGCCTGGATCCGCTCGCCCGGTGCGAGGTTCACGATGACCTGCAGGAGCGAACCGACGTAGACCACGCGCTCCACCATCCCGGGGATCCGGTTCTCGCCCGTGGTGCCCTGGGACTGCAGGTCGACGCGCTCGGGCCTGATCGTGATCTTCGCGGCACCGGTGGTGCTCGCGTCGCCCTGCCCGCCATGAGTGTCGAACTCGCCGAGGGCCACCTTGCAGCCGCCGTCGCCTGCGCCGGAGGCCGTCGCCTCCATCAGGTTGGACACGCCCAGGAAGTCCGCGACGTAGGCCGTGGCGGGTTCCTCGTAGATCTCCTTCGGCGGGCCGACCTGTTCCACGCGACCCTGGGACATCACCGCGATGCGGTCGGACATCGTGAGGGCCTCCTCCTGGTCGTGCGTCACGTAGATGAACGTGATGCCGACCTCCTCCTGGAGGGCCTTCAGCTCGATCTGGAGGCGCTTGCGCAGCTTGGCGTCGAGCGCCCCGAGCGGCTCGTCGAGGAGGAGCACCGCGGGGTTCAGGATGAGCGCGCGCGCGAGCGCGACCCGCTGCTGCTGTCCGCCGGAGAGTTGGTTCGGCCGCCGTTTGCCGAAATCGCCCAACGCCACCAGCTCGAGGGCGTTGCCCACGCGCTCCGTGGTCTCCTGCTTCGTGGCCTTCTGGTACTTCAGGCCGAACGCGACGTTCTCCTCCACCGTGAGGTGCGGGAAGAGGGCATAGTTCTGGAACACGGTGTTGACGTTCCGCTTGTGCGGCGGGGTCTGCGCCATGTCCGTGCCGTCTAGGAGGATCTGGCCCTCCGACGGACGTTCGAAGCCCGCGATCATCCGGAGCGTGGTGGTCTTCCCGCAACCGGACGGTCCGAGCAACGAGAAGAACTCTCCCGATGGCATGTCGAGGTTGATCCCCGCGACCGCCGTGAACTCGCCGAAACGCTTCACGAGGTCGACCAGTTGCACCTCGCCCCCTGCCATCGTGGGCGGAGTCTAGCCCATGCTGGCCATCTCGGGTCAAGCGTGCGCTCGCGTCGCGGCGGCCGTGGGATGATGCCCCGATGGATGAACTCGGACCGCATCTGCGGCCTGGGGAGATCGCCCGCCAATCAACGCCGCCGACCGGCCGTCCCGCGGTCGTTCCGCTGCTCGCCGGCTACTGGTCGTTCGGCCAGTACTGGGGCGTGTGGGTGATCCTCGTCTACGAGTTCCAGCGGGCGCACGAGATCGGCGATGCCTCCCTGGGCGGCCTCTACATGCTGCTGTCGGTCGTGGCCGTCATCGTGATGCTGTTCCTCGCTCCGCGGCTCCAGCCGCTCCCGCTCCGCTCCTCCATGACGATCTCCCTGCTCACGCTGGCGGTGGCGAGCGTGGCGATCGGCTACCTGCCCACATCGCTCGTGTTCATCGGGTTCATGCTCGTGGGCGTCGGCAACGGCCTGATCGACGTCTACATGAACGTGGCCGCGCAACGCGCGGAGGTCGCGACCCGCAAACCGGTGCTGCAGTGGCTCCACGCGTCGTACGCGCTCGGCGGCGTGACCGGCGCGGCCGCGGCCGGGCTCATCATCGCCGCCGGCCTCGACTTCCGATGGGGACTCGCTTACGCGAGCGCGGCCCTCCTCGTGACCACCGTGTGGAACGCGAGGACGGGTCCCACCGACCGCGCGCCGCAGGGCACCAGCACCGCCTTCTCGATCTCGGCGCTGTTCCGGACGCCGGCCCTTTGGGTCGCCGCGCTCGTCGTGCTCTTCGCGTTCCTGGTGGAAGGGTCGATGGACACATGGAGCGGGCTGTACCTGCGCGATCAGCTGTCCGCCTCGGCAGCCACGGCCGCGATCGCCTTCATCGCGTTCTCCGGCGCCATCTTCCTCGGCCGGCTGTTCGCGGGCCGCGTGCTGTTCGGGCTCGGCCTGCGCCCCACGATCCTGGCGGCGGGTCTCGGCTCCGCCGTCGCGGGGATCGCGGTGGTGACCACCAGCAACCCCTGGGTGGTGGGCCTGGCCTTCCTGTTCCTGGGGTTCGCGATCAGCGCCGCGGCCCCCGCCGGGTTCGGCCTCACGGAGGCGATCGACGAGGATCCCACCAACGCGATCGCCGCCGTCACGACCGTCGGGTACACGGGCTTCATCTTCACGCCGCCGCTGCTGGGCTACATCGCCCAGACCGTGGACCTGCGCGCGGCGATGAGCGTCATCGTGCTGGCGACCTTCGGGATCGTGATCGTGGGGATGTTCGCGCCGCGCCGCTCCGCCACTCGACGCCGCGGCTAGGCGATCGTCACGGCTCGATCGCAGGAGGGGTCATCCCCTGCCCCCAGGCGTCGGCGCCACCATCGACGACCACGGTGGACCCCGTGATGTACGCGCCTCCCGCGGAGGTCAGGAACGCGATCGTGGCCGCGACCTCCTCGGGCAACCCGGCACGGCGCATCGGCACCATCGTCGCGTACTCGTCGACGACGGCCTGGCCCCCGTACTGCAGGACCCCCTCGGTCTGCACCAGGCCGGCGGCCACGCAGACCGCGCGGATGCCGTAGCGCGACCACTCGTTCGCGAGCGCGGACGCCATGGTCTCCAACGCGGCGCGTGCCGTGGAGGCGTGCGCCATCATCGGGATCCCGCGACGCGGGCTGAACCCGATGAACACCACCACCCCGCGCCTGCGCGGGATCATCCAGCGCGCGGCCACCTCATGGGTGAGGTGCCAGGGTGCGTCCACGTTCAGCCGATGCACGGCTCGGAACCCCTTCAACGCGATGTCCTCGGCGGATGCGGCGAACTGCCCGCCGGCGTTGTTCACCAGGATGTCGACGGCGCCGAACCGCGCATCGACCGCGTCGAGGAACGCCGCGACCTGCTCGGGCTCGCGCACGTCGCACGGCACGGCGAGGACCTCGGCGTCGGCGCTCGCGAGCTCCGCGCGGACGGCCTCCAGGGGTTCGGGACGGCGGCCGCAGATCGCGACGGCGGCGCCGGTGCGCGCGAGCTCCCGGGCGGTGGCTCGCCCGATGCCGGTGCCGCCGCCCGTGACGACGGCGACCGCTCCCGCGTTCGCGTCGGCCGCCAACGGTGAACGGAACGCCTCTACCATGGGCGCAGTATGCAGGAGCGAGTCGTCGAGGTGGCGGGTGACCGCGGGGTCCGCCTCTCGGCGCGCGCCTTCGACCCACCCACAGCCGATGCGCCCGGGCTCCTGCTGATGCACGGCCTCGCGTCGAGCCAGCACATCTGGGACCTGATGCTGCCGCGCCTCGTCCGGCGGTTCCGCGTGGTGACCTACGACGCACGTGGGCACGGTCAGAGCGAGAAGCCGACGAGCGGCTACGGCTTCCCCCACGTCGTGGCGGACGCTCGCGCCGTGATCCGCGCCACCCGTCTCGGCCGTCCGATGATCGCGGGTCACTCTTGGGGAGCGATGGTCGCCCTGGAGCTCGCGGCGGCGCATCCCCGAGCGATCGACGGGGCGGTCCTGGTCGACGGGGGCCTCACATCGCTAAGCGACCACATGGATTGGCCAACGGCCAGGGAACAGCTCGCGCCGCCGAGGCTGATCGGGATGCCGGCCACGCAGTTCCGCGGCATGATCCGCACCTTCTTCGCGGATGCGGTCCACGTCACGCCCGATGTCGAGGACATCGTGATGTCGGTGATGCGCGTGCGAGCCGACGGGACGATCGCCCCCTACCTCTCCCGCGCCAACCACCTCCGCATCCTCCGTGCCATCTGGGAGCAGGATCCGCCGTCGCTCTACCCGAGGCTCCGCGTGCCGGTGCACGTCGATCGTCGCGCATCGTGCCGAGTGATCCCGACGCATCGGAGCAGGACGTGGCGAAGCGGGTGGCGGTCCGCCGGGTGCGCGAGGCGGCCCGTGGTCGCCCGGTGACGATCGGGTGGATGGAGGGCATCCACGACCTCCCCCTGCAACATCCGGCGGCGCTCGCAGCGCGCATCGTCCGTTCGACGCCACCGTCGTAGGCTAGGAGCCGACATGTTCGTCTTCATCCTGATCGTGCTCGTGCTGGCTGCCCTCTTCGGGGTCCTCGGGGTGGTGCTCAAGGCGACCGCCATCGTCCTGTTCACCCTCCTGTTGGTGTTCGCGATCCTGGTGGGAGTGGCCTGGTGGGCCGTCAAGCGCTCCGCGCGGAGGATCTCGGCGCAATACGACCAGCAGGTCTCGGAGTACCGGGTGACCAAGTACCGGGAGAACGAGGCCGACCCGGGCGAACTCCCTCCCGATCGCGACGACCGCTACTGAGGCGAGCCGCGCATCAGCGCGGGCCTCGGGAGGCGAGCCGCGCGCGGTAACGATCGGGCGCGCCGCCGATCGCCTCGAGCGGCCACCCACGCGGCTTCCCCGCGTCCGCGCGCCGGTCGCCGCGCTCGAGCGCCCACCCCACGGCCCTCACCACGGGGTAGCGGAACGGCTCGGGCGGGGCCTTCGCGAACGGCGGGCCCACGACGGGGAGCGCGGTCCACCGATCAACCGCCCCTTGGACGAGGGAGCTGAGGACGCGTCCGCCCAGCATCGTCTGCACGAGCCCATGGCCCGAGAACCCGAGGCCGGCGTGCACGTTGCCCGGGCGCAGGCTCTCGAAGAACGGGGTGAAGGACGCCGTCTGATCGATCGGTCCGCCCCACGCGTGCGAGAACCGCACCCCCTCGAGCTGCGGGAAGAGCCAAACGAGGCCGCGGGCCGCGACCTCGGCGAGCCGGCGGTCGTGGGTCGAGGCGCGGCCCGATGCCCGGCCCCCGAACACCGTTCCGATGGCTCCGCCCCCGATCGCGATCCGACCGTCGTCGGTGGGACGCAGGTAGAAGAGCAGGTCGCGTCCGTCGGCGATCCCGACCATCGAGGTCCACCCGATCTCCTCGAGGCGCTCCGGGATGGGCTCGGTCACCACGACGTGGTCGACGATCACCCCGAAGCTCCTGCGGAAGTCGCGCCACGCGGCCGCCCAGGCGCCCGTCGTCAGGACGACCTGATCGGCCTTCACCGCGCCGTGACGGGCGCGAACCACCGCCGGCCGCGACCGTTCCAGCCCCGTCACCTCGGTGCGTTCGAAGATGCGCACGCCGCGCTCGAGCGCGACCCGACGCAGACCCCGTGCCAGCCGCGCCGGCTGCACCACGGCGGCATCGGGGAAGAACCGCCCATCCAGGAACCGCGGCGAATCCGCCACCTCCCGGCATCCCGCCGCGGTGCGCTCGAGAGCCCGGTCACCCAGCCCGCGCGCGTCGAGGAACGCCGCCGGCCCGGTGCCGCCCACACCCTCTTGCCACGCCCCCGTGCTGACCCCCAGGACGCCTTCGCGATGGAACCAACAGTCCACGCCGTGTTCGTCGCACCATCGCTCGCCCTCGGCCACGAGGTCCGACAACAGCGTCGCGTACGCGAGACCCGCTTCCTCCCCGAAGAGCCCGCAGAGCGCGGGGACGTCCCACCATGATGATGCGAAGAATCCGCCGTTGCGGCCGCTCGCGCCGCCGCCGCAGATGTCTTGTTCCAACAGCGCGATCCGCATCCCCGGCTCGCGATCCGCCAGTTCCACCGCGGTCCACAGACCGGCGAAGCCGCCGCCCACGATGCAGACGTCCGCGGTGACGCGAGCGGTGAGCGGCGGACACGCGGCGCCCGGGTCGTGCGCGAGCGCCTCGTCGAGCCAGAAGCTCCTCGCGGCGCCGGGATCGGGCATCTCGAGCGTGGAACTCACGCTCGCCGGCGCTCCGGATAGCCTCGACCGGTCACGAGCATGGTGACGCCCCTGCCGATCAACAGGAAGAGCGCGGTGAACGCCATCGCGACCGCGAAGAAGGTCAGGAAGTCCACGCCGGTGGGCGAGCCCACCCAGACGGAGCGGACGACGAGGGCGATGGGGATCGCCACGAGCCAGGTCCGCCACAACGTCGTGAAGCCCGGGCGACGGTAGGTGCCGAGCACCATCGCGAACGCGATCCAGGAGACGACGAGCGGGACGGCGTTGCGCAGGAAGTGTTCCGCGACCGCCCCTTCCCCGTGCGATCGCATCCCCGCAACGACGAACGCCAGCAAGGCGAGCACGTCGAGGACGGCCATCACGATGACGGGCCCACGCGAGGAACGGGTATCGGGCACGAACGCATTCTCCCAGCGGGGCCGGGGCCGCGGCATCCATGGGATGATGAGGCCCTTCCCATGGCCGGCCGCACCTTCCCCGCCGCCCTCCGTGTGATCGTGCTCTTGACGATCGCGGGGATCCCGGCGGCCGCCTGCGGCGGTTCCGCACCGCCACCCGTCCCGTCGCCCCCTCCGGTCCACGTGCGCGTGGACCGCGTCGCGCGCGAGGTGCCGCCCGGCACGACCTTGGGCGACCTCGTCACGAACGAGCACCTGGAGGCGTCGGATGGGCGTCTCCTCTCCGTGAGCGGCGACGTGCTTGATCGATCGGCGGACCCGGGGCAGATCCTGCTGAACGGGCGTCACGCCCTCGACGAGGTCGTGCTCGCGAGCGGGGACCGCGTGACGGTCTCCGACGGCGAGGACCGCGTCGAGGGCACACGGCGGGTCGCGCGGCGCCTGCCGGGCCGGCGGGTGGGCAACCCGGAACGCACGCTCGATACCTACCCGACGACGCAGGTCACGGTCACGGGGCGCATCTCCGGGGACGTCATGTCGGTCACCGACGTGTCGCGAGGTCCTGGCCGTGCTCCGCACGACGTGGCCCTCACCTTCGACGACGGCCCCTGGCCGGTCGACACGCAGCACGTCATGGCCGTGCTGAGGAGGTTCCACGTGCCGGCCACGTTCTTCATGGTGGGCTACCTCGTGCGGCGGTATCCAGAGGTCGCGCGTGCCGTGGCCGAGGGCGGTTACCCGATCGGCGACCACTCCTACGATCATCCGGTGTCGCCGGCGCTCGCCGACCTCACCGACGACCGGATCGCGGCGGAGATCGGCGACGCGAAGGACGCGCTGACATCGCTAGGCGTGAGGCCGACCTTGTTCCGCCCTCCAGGGGGGAGCTACGACGACGACGTCGTCGAGGAGGCCCGCAGCCAGGGGATGCGCGTGGTGCTCTGGAGCGTGGACCCGCAGGACTGGCGCTCGAACCTCACCGCCAAGGAGATCACGAAGCGCGTCCTGAAGCACGTCGTGCCCGGATCCATCATCTTGCTCCACGACGGTGGCGGCGATGCGACCCACACGATCAACGCCCTGCCGGGCATCATCCACGGCATCCGCCGGATGGGGCTGGGGTTCACCACGGTACCCGCCCATCCGCTGTGACGGGACCGTCGTAGCATCCCGAGCATGACGCGTGCGATCGTGCTCTACGACGAGGATTGTGGGTTCTGCCGCTGGTCGGCCGGTCGGTTGCGCACGTGGGACCGTCGGGGCCGGCTCGCGTTCGCCCCCATCGAGGGAGCCGTCGGCGGGCGCTCGCTCGCGCACGTCGACCCCCGAGCCCGGACCGCCTCGTGGCACCTGATCACGGAGGACGGGCGGGTGTGGTCGGCGGGAGCCGCGATCCCACAGGTCCTGCGACGGCTCCCCGCGGGGGCCGCCGTGGCTCCGCTGTTCGAGACGTTCCCCGACGCGACCGAGCGTGCCTACGGGTGGGTCGCGCGCCACCGCGCCCGGCTCGGCGCCGCCCTCGGCCAGCAGGCATGCGCGGTCGACCCGAGCCGCTCGAGGGAGGACCGCCACGTTGCGCGCCCGAACACGTGAGGCGCTCGGCGAGCTACGGGCTGCGGCCGATCCGACCCGCACCCCCGGGATGGCGCGTGTGGGTATCAACGTGGAGCGCGCCCTCGGCGTGAGCATCCCCCACTGCCGGCGCATCGCCCGCGGCCATCGCCTCGATCACGCCCTCGCCTTGGATCTGTGGGCGACCGGCATCCACGAGGCGCGCATCCTCGCGTCGATGGTGGACGATCCGACGCAGGTCACGCGGGCGCAGATGGAGTCGTGGGTCGGCGACTTCGACTCGTGGGACCTCTGCGACCAGACGTGCAGCAACCTCTTCGGGAGCACGCCCTACGCGTACGCGAAGGCGAAGACGTGGGCGCGCCGGAAGGAAGAATTCGAGAAGCGCGCCGGGTTCACGCTGATCGCCGAACGCGCGGTCCACGACCGGGAGCGAGACGACGCGTTCTGGCTCACCTGGCTGCCGGTGATCCGGGGCGGCGCCACGGACGACCGCAACTACGTGCGGAAGGCCGTGAACTGGGCGCTCCGCGAGATCGGCAAGCGCGACCTCGTGCTCAACGCGGCGGCCATCGCCGAGGCGGAGCGCCTGCTCGAGCTCGACGCGAAGAGCGCTCGGTGGATCGCGCGCGACGCACTGCGGGAGCTGCGGAGCGAGGCGGTGCAGGAACGCCTGCGCAGGCGCGCGGCGACCTAAGACGCCATCGACGCCGCGAGCGCCCGGTAGGCGGGGATGCCGGCGCCGACGTCGTCTCCGACGAACTGCACGCAGACGTGATCGGCGCCCGCCTCGAGGTGCTCACGCACCCGAGCGGCAACGTCGTCCGCCTGCCCCCAGGCGATCGTCGCGTCGATCAGGCGATCGCTGCCCCCCGCCGCCAGGTCCTCTGGCGACGCGCCCATCCGCACGAGGTTCGCTGCGTAGTTCGGGAGCTCCAGGTAGTGCTTCGCCCACGCACGAGCCTGTCCCCGTGCGCGATCGGGATCGGTCTCGGCCACGGCGGTGAGCTCCACCGCGAGGACCGGTTCGGAGCCCAGCACGGCGCGTGCGTGGGCCGTATGCGCCACCGGGGTGAAGTACGTGTGCGCACCGAGCGCGCGCTCGGCGGCAAGCCCGAGCATCCCGTCGCCGAGCGCGGCGAGCAGTCGCGGGGGCTCGACATGCGGCTCCCACCCCCACGGCGCCGCATCCATCCTGTCGAGGTAGACGCGCATCCGGGCGAGCGGCCGCGACCAAGCGATGCCTCGTGCCTCGGTGGAGTACGCGTGTCCCACGCCGATGCCGATCACGACCCGCTCACCCCACCCGTCGACGAGGGTCCGAGCGCCCTGGGCCATCACCTCCGGTTGGCGAGCCGTGATGTTGGCGATGCCGGAGGCCACGGCGACCCGATCGGTCGCCGACAGCAACAGCGCCAGGTGGGCGAAGATGTCCCTCGACGAGGACCCCTCGGGTACCCAGAGGGCGTCGAAGCCGAGCGTCTCCAATCGTCGCGCGTCGACGCGCACCCGGGAGGCCGGCATCTCGTCGAACGCGAAGGTCCAGGCTCCGATGCGGCCGAGCCGGCGGCGCAACGCCTCGTGCTCGCTCCCCATGACGGCAACCTACCCCGAACGCGGAAGGGAGGGGGCACGGGCTCCCCCTCCCTTCCGGTGGCGCGGAAGGCCGAGGCCTACTCCTTGGGTGTCTCGCCCGCCTCGACCAGCTCGGCCGGCGAGTCGGGGACGGTCACCGCCATCGTGGGCTCGTGCCCTTCGACGTTCAGTTTCGGCAGCCACTGGAGCCAACCTGGCAGGTACCAGTTGCGGTCACCGAGCAGTCGCATGCTCGCCGGCACGAGGAAGGTCCTGACGATGGTGGCGTCCATGAACACCGCCACCGCCAGCCCGAAGCCCATCTGCTGCAGCGGGCCGAGGCGTCCCGACGCGAACCCGGTGAACACGACCACCATGATGATGGCGGCGCCGGTGATGATGCCCGCGGTCGTGCGCAGGCCGTAGGCGACCGCCTCCGTGTTGTCGTGGGTCTTGTCGTACTCCTCCCGGATCCGGCTCAGCAGGAAGACGTGGTAGTCCATCGAGAGCCCGAACAAGATCGAGAACAGGAAGAGCGGGAGCCACGCCTCGATCGCTTCGCTCTTGTGGAAGTTGAACCCGATGGCGTTGAAGAAGCCGATCCCCACCCCCTTCTGGAACACCAGGGTCACCGCACCGTACGCGGCCGCCACGGAGAGCAGGTTCATGATGATGGCCTTGATCGGCACGACGATCGAGCGGAACACCACCATCAGCAGCAGGAACGACAGCCCCAGCACGAAGCCCAGCACGATCCACTGGTACGTGTCGGTCACGTGCAGGAAGTCCAGGAAGATTGCGCTGTTCCCGCCCACGTACACCTGCACGCCCGGCACACCGGCGAACGCCGAGGGCACCACGTCGTCGCGCAGTCCCTGGATGGCCGCGAACGCCGCGTCGTTCTGGGTCGTGCCCTTGAAGAAGGCGGAGACCTGCGTGGCCGACCCGTCCTGGGAGGTCGCCACCTGGGTCTCCGGCGCGAACGCCGGGTCCTTGGCGATCTCCGCCTGCAGGTCCTTCACCGCGGCCTGGACCTGAGGATCCTGCGCGTTCCCGGAGACCACGATCAACGCGGGGTCAGTAAGGCCGCCGGCGAAGTTCTTCTCGAGCGCGAGGAACGCCGTCTTGGCCGGCACGTCGGGGAGCTGGTTGATGTCGGTCGAGCTCCCCTTGTTCATCTGGAAGTAGAAGGAGCCCAGACCAGCCAGGATCACGACGCTGACGATCAGGTAGACCCAGGGGCGGGCCATGACGCCGCGTGCGACCTTATCCCAGAACCCGCCCTGCACGTCGTAGTCGATCCCGTCCATGAGCGCGAAGCGGTTGACGAGCTTGCTCCTGCCGCTGCGGTGCACGCGGGTGAGGACGATCGCGGCGCCGATCATCGCCGCGAGTGCCACAATCACCGCCACGCCGGGCGGCGCGACGAGGCCGACGAGCGTGCCCACGATGCCGCCGATCAGCACCAGGCCGAGGAGCACGAAGACGTTCGCCACCCGCGACATCCACGGCCAGTCGATCCGATCGCCGGTCTTCGCCAGCATCGCGGGGAGCAGCGTCATGGATGCGGCGATCGACACCAGCGTCACGAAGATGGCGCCGGCGGCGAGCGCCCGGAAGATCGTCGTCGGGATGATGAACATGCCCAGCAGCGCCAGCACGACGGTCATCCCGGAGAAGAACACGGCACGGCTCGCCGTGGCGCCGGACGCCCCGATCGCCTCGAGCTTGTCGTAGCCCTTCTTCCGCTCTTCCCGGTATCGGGAGACGATGAACAATGAGTAGTCGATGCCCACCGCCAGGCCGATCATCGTGATGATGTTGGTCACGAACAGGTTGAACTCGACGATCTGACCTACGAGCGCCGTGATCCCGAGCGCGATGGCGATGGCTACGAGCGCGATACCGATGGGGAACAGCGCGGCGATGATCGCCGCGAACACGATCACCAGGACGATGAGCGCCACCGCGATGCCGATCGTCTCGCCCTTGCGCGCGTCCTCCTCGGCGATCTTCGCGAAGTCGACGTTCAGGGTCGACTGTCCTGCCAATTGCGTCGTGAATCCGGAGGATGAGGACCCCGTGAGCACGTCACGGATGCCGTCGATCGTCGCGGAGTCGTCGGCCTTGATCGCGATCGGGATGAGGGTCGCTGTCTTGTCTTGCGAGACGAGCGTCGCCGCCTGCTCGGGCGCCTGCGCGACCACGTCGTAGTAGGTCGCCGGCGGCTCGGCGAGGAGGTCCGTGCGCGCGGCGAGGGCGGCCTGGAGCCCCTTCACGTACTCCTGGTAGGCGGGGTCGTCGACGGTTGCCGAGTCGGATTGGACGATCACGTACTCGGTGCTCACGCCCGCCTGCTTCGCCGTGAACTTCTGGTCCACGATGTCCTGCGCCTTGATCGACTCAGGCTTGTTCGTGAAGGAGATGTCGTTGTTGAGCACACCCGCAAGGAGCGTGCCCGAGATGGCCCCCATCGCGACGAACAACGCGATCCAGACGCCGATCACGCGCCAGGGGTGGTGGCTGCTCGCCCTCGCGAGCGATTCGGGATTGATCTTCATCCCCGTTCCCTCCCTCATCTCGGCGCCCGTGCGGTCGGCGCCGTTGACGTACGGTGTATGCTTACGACGTAAGGATGGTAGGTGTACGTTGTAAGTGTGTCAACCCAACGTACGAGGAACGGATGCGAACGACCATCGGAACACCGAAGCTGCGCGAGCGCCTCACGCGCGATCGCGTGATCGACGCGGCCTTGGTCATCATGGACACGGAGGGACTCGAGGCCGTCACGATGCGCCGGGTGGCGCGCGAGGTCGGCGTCGAGGCGATGTCGCTCTACAACCACGTCCACGACAAGGACGACCTCCTGCAAGGGATCCGGCTGCGGGTGTTCGAGGCGTTCGGGTACCCGGTCCTGACCGATGACGATCCGTTCGAGAACGGTCGCCGCATCGCGCGCGCGTGGCGCGACCTCATGAACGCCCATCCGCAGATGCTCGAACTCCTCGCCGAGGACCACGGTCCACCGGACTCCCTCGAGGCGCTGCGTCCGATGGAGATCGCCCTCTCCGTGCTCCGCAGCATCGGGGTTCCCGAGGACGAGGTCATGCAGGTCTTCCACGCCTTCGGCGGATACATCCAGGGCTCGGTGATGATGGAGCGCCAGATGTCGTTCGACAAGCACGGCGACCTGGCGGAGCTGGCGGGGCGGATCGACGCGGCGGAGCTTCCGTGCGTGGTGGCCGCGCTCCCCTACATGGCCGGGTGCGATCTCGAGCAGCAATTCGAGCTCGGACTCGATCTGATGCTCGACGGCATGCGCGCGCGGTACGGCGCCTAGCGCAGCCCGAGCTCCTCGCCGACCTTCGCGAACGTTTCCAAGGCCTCTCGGAGATCGTCCTCGGTGTGGTCCGCCGTGACGATCGTGCGCACACGCGCCAGCCCACGCCCCACCGTCGGGAAGACGATCGCCGGACAGAAGACGCCCTCGTCGAAGAGCCGCCGCGCGAACGTCTGCGTCACCTCCTCGTCGCCGGTGATCACCGGCGTGATGGGCGACTCGGAGGTCCCGGTGTCGAAGCCGAGGTCGTGGAGGCCGCGCTTGAAGACCTCGGTGTTCGACCACAGGCGCGCCAAGCGATCCGGCTCGTCCTCGATGATCGCGAGCGCCTCGATGCAGGCGGCCACCACCGCGGGCGGCGCGCTCGTCGAGAAGAGGTACGGTCGGCCGCGGTTCTGCAGCCACTCCGTGAGGTGCGGTGGCCCGGCGATGAAGCCGCCGAGGACCCCGATCGCCTTGGAGAGCGTGCCCACCTGGATGTCCACGCGTCCGTGCATCCCGAAGTGGTCCACGGTGCCGGCGCCGCCCGTGCCGAGCACGCCCGACGCGTGCGCGTCGTCGATCATCATGATCGCCTCGTAACGCTCGGCCACCTCCACCAGATCCGGGAGCGGCGCGATGTCACCGTCCATCGAGAACACGCCGTCGGTGATCAGGAGCTGGCGTCGTCCCGGCCGGGCCGTCTCCGCGAGGAGGGCACCGGCGGCCTCCGCATCGCGGTGGGGGAAGACCTTGATCTCGGCGCGCGAGAGGCGCGCCCCGTCGATGATCGACGCGTGGTTCAGCTGATCGGAGACGATCACGTCCTCCTTGGACAGGATCGCCGCCACCGTGCCCGCGTTCGCGGTGAACCCGGATTGGAACATCAGCGCCGACTCGGCGTGCTTGAACGTAGCGAACCGCTCCTCCAGTTCGCGGTGCATCGTCATCGAGCCGGCGATCGTGCGGACCGCGCCGCTGCCCGCCCCGAACCGCATCGCCGCGTCCGCCGCCGCTCGGTTCATCCGCGGGTGGCTCGCGAGGCCGAGGTAGTTGTTGGAGGCCAGGTTGATCACGTCGCGACCGTCGAAGCGCGCGCGGGCGCCGGTCATGCCCTCGAGGGTTCGCGGATGCAAGAGCAGTCCCTGCGTCCGGAGCGTCGCGACCTCGTCCTTCAGGTAATCGAGTGCGCCCATCGTGACCTCCCGTCGGTCCGCGGCTCTCGGAACCCTACCGCGCCCCGCCCGCTAGGATGCCCGCCATGAAGGCCCGCGCGTTCCTCGCCGATTCCGTCCAGTCTGTCGAGGGCAAGCTCTACGTGCTCGGCGCCGGTTGGAACCGGCTCGCGGCGAACGGCTTCCCGGCGCGCCACGACCGGGTGGGGATCGGCGTGCTCCTCACGCTCGAGGACGGGGAGGCCGGCGAGCACAACCTCGAGCTCTCGCTGCTCGATCCGCGAGAGCAGCCGATGCCGCTCTTCGTCGATCCCTCGGGCGCCGAGCAGTTCGCCCTGCACGCGTCGTTCCAGACGCAGGCCCCGACGGACGGCTTCTCCGACGTGGTCGTGCCATTGGCCCTGAACCTCGACGGGATCTCGCTCCCCGAGGCCGGTACCTACGCGTTCTCGCTACGCCTCGACGGGGCGGAGGCGGAGCGACTCCCGTTCCGCGTGGACCAGGCAGGCGACGCGGCCGCGCCCGACGGCGCACCGGGGGAACCTCCACGGGGCGCGGCCCCACCGACCCCGGTACCTCTGAAGCTCAGGCGCCCGCCGCCTGCGAGGCGCCCTCACCGCCGGGAAGGAGGATCACCTTGCCGGAGGCCCCCGAGGCGGTCGTCGCGAACGCCTCCTCGTACCGGTCGATGCCGAACCGATGCGTGATCACCGGCGACACGTCGACGCGCCCGGTGGACAGTAGCGTCGTGGTCTGCTGCCACGTGCGGAACATCTCGCGGCCCGTGATGCCCTGCAGACGCGCCTCCTTGAAGATCACCTGGTCGTTGAGGTCGAGCGTCACGGCGCCATCGGGCAGCCCGAGGAGCGACATCCGGCCGCCTCGTGCCAGCATCCGCGTCCCCTGATCGATCGCACGCGCGTTCCCGCTCATCTCGAGCACCACTTCGGCGCCGGTCCCGTTCGTGAGGTCCAGGACCGCCTCGACGGGGTCGCGATCGAAGGGATCGATCGACACATCGGCTCCCATCTCGGCGGCCTTCTCGCGCCGGTAGTCGTTCGGCTCGACCGCGATCACCTTCCAGGCGCCGAGCGACCGGGCGATCGCGACGGCGAACATGCCGATCGGCCCACACCCGATCACCGCGACGGCGTTCGTCGCGATGTCCTCGCCGCCCCCCGTCCCGAACGCCGCGTGCACCGCGTTGCCGAACGGCTCCATGATCGAGGCCGCGTCGGGGTCGATGCCCTCGCCTACCACCCAGGCGTTCTGAGCCGGGAGCACGACGTACTCGGCGAATACACCCTCCGTGTCGACGCCCAGGATCCGCAGGTTCTCGCAGATGTGTGCGCGCCCGGTCTGGCACGTGGAACAGTGTCCGCAGGCGATGTGGGTCTCCGCGGCCACGAACGCGCCCGGCTGGAGATGATGCACCTCCTCGCCCACGGCCTCCACGGTGCCCGCCATCTCGTGGCCGAACGTCATGGGGACGTGGGGGATCCGGCCCTCTGCCCACTCGTTCCAGTCGTAGATGTGCAGATCGGTGCCGCAGATGGAGGCGCCGTGGACGCGCACGAGCACCTCGTCCTCCCGCGGGTCCGGAACAGGGATCTCGACCAACGCGGCGCCCGCGGCGCGTTCCAGCTTGCGGAGCGCACGCATCGTGGTCGGCATGGCCGCAGCGTACATCCGGAGGTGGGGAACCGCTCCGGATACCGTGGCGTCCAAGGGAGACCGACCCGCACGGAAGGCGATCGACGATGAGATACCGACTGCCGGCCGCGCTCGCAACGCTCACGCTGCTCCTCGGGGCCTGCGCGAACGCGCCGACGGGCGACGGCGGAGATACCCCCACCCCGACGGGAGCCATCAGCCACGCGACCGGAGCCGACCAGGTCCTGTTGAAGGTGTCGTACGAGGGTGGCTTCGTCGCGCCCTCGACCCTCGCCACCCGCCTGCCCGCGTTCGCCCTCTACGGCGACGGCACGATCCTGATGCCCGGCGCGGAGGACACCATCTACCCCGGACCTGCGCTCCCGTCGATCGTGGCGCAGGTCGCCTCCGAGGACGGGATCCAGGCGATCCTGCAGGCGGCGATCGACGCTGGGCTCGAGCGCGACGGTGACTACGGCGACATGGGACAGATGGGCGTCGCAGACGCGGCGACGACGGTGTTCGTCCTGCAGGCCGATGGGCAGACGCACCGGGTGAGCGCGTACGCGCTCGGCATGGAGGGCTCGCAGCAGCCGGGACAACCGGACGCGATGTGGACGATGCGCCGCGCGCTCCAGCACCTCGTGGAGCGGCTCGGTGACCTCGACACGCTCGTGCCGGCGGGATCGCTCGGCCCCGATCACCCGTACGAAGCGACCTCGGCGCGCCTGTTCGTGGCGCCCTACCAGCCCGATGCCCAGCTCCCGCAGGCCCCCGTCGCCTGGCCCCTCGAGTCCCCGCTCGCCGGGTTCGGCGCCGCCGAACCAGCCATGGGCGATGCCACGTGCGGCGTGGTGACCGGCGACGACTGGTCCGCGGTGCAACCGCTGGCGGAGAAGGCCAACCAGCTGACGCCGTGGACGAGCGGTGGGAAACGCTACGCGATCACGTTCAGACCCCTGTTGCCCGACGAGACCGGCTGCTGACACCGCGAGTGGCCCCGAATCCTATCCAGCAGGTAGGATTCACGCCGCACCCGACGAGTGGAGGGCAGACCGGATGCGTCCATCGTTCAACACGCGCGCGATGCGCCGCGTCGCCGGCCTCGCGCTGCTGGGATCGCTGGCGGTGAGCTGTGGCAACGGGACCGGCTCGTCCGATGGCGCCTCAGGCGCGGACAGCGGCGGCGTCAGCGCCACCGTGAAGGACTTCGAGATCGCGCTCTCGAGCGCGACCGCCGACAACGGCGACGTGTCGTTCTCGATCGAGAACGAGGGTCCGAGCACGCATGAGTTCGTCGTCGTGAAGTCGGACGCGGCGCCGGATCAGCTGCCCGTCGAGAACGGACTGGTCTCCGAGGACGGGATCGATCTGATCGGCGAGGCGGAGGACATCCCTCCGTCGACGACCACCGACCTCACGCTGGACCTTCAGCCCGGGTCCTACATCATCATGTGCAACATCGCAGGGCACTACGAACAGGGGATGCACACCGGATTCACGGTCGCCTGAGTCCGTCTCGCTCCGGCGCTCGCGCCTGCTTCCCTTGCCCCGCAGGTTGCCTCAACGCTTAACCTGAAGTTCAAGCACGGTCCTCGGACGGCCGATACCTAGTCGACCAGTCGGACTAGTCAAGAGGCAGGGGCGTCCGTGCACGAGTTCGAACCGACGGCGATCGATGCCGGGCTGAGCCAGAGCCTCGCGGCGCCCGTCTTCGACCCGGCCGACGATCTCGCCGCCCAGCTCGCCACCCTGCAGTCCCGGTATCGCGGGCTGATCGATCACCTCCCCGCCGTGATCTACATCGACGCGGTCGCCGAAGGCGAGCCGATGATCGACGTCGGGCCGGGCGTCGAAGAGCTCCTGGGCATCAGCCGCAGCGACTTCCTCAGCAGCCCTCTCGTGTGGACGGAGGCGATCCACCCGGAGGACCGCGAGCGGGTGATCGCGGCCAGCGCCCATTCGGTGACGACCGGCGATGCGTTCCGGCTCGAGTACCGGGCCCTGCACCCCGACGGCACCGTGAAATGGATCCGCGAGGAATCTCAGCTCGTGAACGACCGGGAGGGCGAGCCGCTCTACTGGCTCGGGATCATGCTCGACGTCACGGACCTGGCGATCACCCAGCACCAACTGCAGGAGGCGCAGTCGAAGTTCGGGGCGCTCGTGGAGCAGATCCCCGCCATCGTGTACACCGACCTCGCCGACGACCACTGGACCACCACCTACGTGAGCCCGCAGATCGAGTTCCTCCTCGGGTACACGCCCGAGGAGTACGTCGGCGACTCCGACCTCTGGGGGCGCATGCTCCATCCCGACGACCGCGAGGCGACCCTCGACGGGTACGAACGGGGACGCGACGCGGACGGCCGGTTCGTCCTCGAGTACCGGCTCATCGCGCGCGACGGGCGCGTCCTCTGGTTCCGCGACAGCGCGATCGTGCTGCCGGATGCCGATGGGCGCCCGCAATTGGTGCAGGGCGTGATGCTGGACATCACCGAGCGGAAGGCCGCAGAGGAGCAGATCGCCTTCCTCGCGTACCACGACAAGCTGACGGGACTCCCGAACCGCGCCATGTTCGACGAACTGCTGGATCTGGCCCTGAACCGGGCCCGGCGGACCGGCGAGGGTGTCGCCGTGATCAGCGTCGACCTGGACGACTTCAAGCTGGTGAACGATTCACTCGGTCACGACGCGGGCGATGCACTGATCGCCATGCTCGCGGACCGGCTGCGCGAAGCCACACGCGACACCGACCTCGTCGCGCGACCGGGTGGCGACGAGTTCCTGGTGTTGCTGGCGGACCTGGATCGAACCCCTCCCATGCCCGGGGGCCAGGACGGGGCCACCATCTCCGCGGAGGCGGTCGCGATGCGGATCCAGCAAGCGTTCCACGCTCCGTTCACGGTCGCGGGCACCGAGCTGTACCTGACGGCGAGCCAGGGGATCAGCGCCTTCCCGCAGGATGCCGAAGGCGCGGTGGCGCTGATGAAGAACGCGGACACCGCCATGTACCTCAGCAAGAAGGCGGGTCCCGGCGGCTACCAGGTCCACGCACGCGAGGATGGATCCGCGATGAGCCGCCTCTCCCTGTCCACCCGGTTGCGCAAGGCGGTCGAGCAGAAGCAGTGGATGCTCCACTACCAACCGCTGATCGAGCTGGACTCGGGGCGGATGTTCGGCGTGGAGGCACTGATCCGTTGGTCCGAGCCGAACGGCGGGGTGGTGCCTCCAGGCGAGTTCATCCCGCTCGCCGAGGAGATGGGGCTGATCGAGGCGATCGGCGACTGGGTCGTGGAGGAGATCTGCCGGCAGGACGCGCAGTGGCGATGGGAAGGGCTGGAGCTGGAGATCGGGTTCAACCTCTCCCCGCGTCAGCTGTGGCAGTCGGATCTCGTCGACAAGATCGTCTCGCCCATCGTCGTGGCGGGGATGGATCCGACGCGCGTGACCGTCGAGATCACCGAGTCCACGGCGATGACCGACCCCGACCGCACCGTGGCCGTCCTGAATGAGCTCCACGAACGCGGCCTCAAGCTCGCCATCGACGACTTCGGGACGGGGTACTCGTCACTGGCTCGGCTGAAGCACATGCCGGTGGACATCCTCAAGATCGATCGATCCTTCGTGCGTGACGTCGATCAGGATCGCGACGCGGCCAGCATGGTGAGCGCGATGATCTCGCTCGCCAGCAACCTGGGCATGATCCCGCTCGCCGAGGGGATCGAGACGCAGGGTGAATGGGCGTTCCTCGCGGACCGGGGCTGCACGCTCGGCCAGGGGTTCCACTTCTCCAAGCCGGTGCCCGCCGCCGAGATCCTCGCGATGCACCGCCGCAGCTCGATCCACCTGGTGGAGGACGGTCCGAGCGCTCTCGAAGGCTGACTCAGCGCCGACGGCGGGGCTTGCTCAGCCCGCTCCGGCGGCCGCCCTTGCTCCCGCTGAACACCGTCCGCGGCGGCGCGACCTTCATCCCCTCCTGCTCGAACTCCTCGTGCAGGTCCAGGCGCGCGGCCATCCGGCTCACGTCCCCGGCTTGGTCGGGCGTGACGAAGGTGATGCTCACGCCGGCGCGGCCCGCGCGTGCCGTCCGGCCGACACGGTGCACGTAGCCCTTGTCGTCCTGCGGCGGGTCGTAGTTCACGACGAGGGAGATGTCATCGAGATCGAGGCCGCGCGCGGCCACGTCGGTGGCGATCAGGACCCCGACGTGCTTGTCCTCGAAGCGCTTCAGCGCGCGCTCACGCGCCTGCTGGGTCATGTCGCCGTGCATCGTCACCGTCGGGACGCCCTGGTTGCGGAGTTGGCGTGCGAGGGTCTCGACGTGCCGCTTCGTGTTCACGAACACGAGCGTGAGGCCCGTCTCCTCCTCGGCGTGAGCGAGTTCGATCAGCTTGTTCAGCTTGCCATGGGACTCGACGGGGATGAACTTGTGGTCGGCCTCGTCGACGGTCTGGGAATCGGATTCGATCTCATGGCGCACCGGGTTCCGCGTGTACACGTCGGCGATGTGTCCCACGGCGCCGTCGAGCGTGGCGGAGAAGAACATCGTCTGTCGGTCTTTGGGCAGGTGGCGCACGATGCGATCCACCTGAGGCTGGAACCCCATGTCGAGCATGCGGTCGGCCTCGTCGAGGACGAAGATGCGCACGCCTCCCAACTTCACGAGACGCCGCTCCACGAGGTCGTCGAGCCGCCCCGGCGTGGCGATCAGGATGTGCGCGGTGTCCGCGCCCTTCGCCTGCTCCTTGACGTTGGTGCCGCCGTAGACCGCCTTGACCTTGAGACCCTTGGCCTTCGCGATGTCGGTGAAGTCGTCCTTCACCTGGGTGCACAGCTCGCGCGTGGGCACGAGCACGAGGGCCTCGGGACGCTTCGGCACCTCCGGGTCGAGCTGCTCCACGATGGGGATCGCGAAGCCGAGGGTCTTCCCCGAACCCGTCTTCGACTTGGCGAGGGTGTCCCTGCCTTCGGTGGCGTCCTGGATGACCATGACCTGGATCGGGAAGGGCGCCTCGATCCCCCGCGCCGCGAGGGATTCGATGACGGCGTCGGACACGCCGAGGTCACGGAATGAGGGTGTTCCTGAGGACATCTGCCCTACAGCGTACCCGGTCGGCTACAGCTCGAAAGCACCGTCGAGGGCACCGACGAGGTGCGCGACGATGAGGAGCTGAGCCAGGGCGAGCGCTTCGCTCCGCTCGGGGCCACGCTCGGGATGGCGCACCATGCCGATGCGCTCCCACTGCATGCGATCGTCGGGATGCAGGTAGGACCAGATCACGTCCTCCAGCTCCTCGCCCAGGTCGGCCGGGCAGTTCCCGTCGATGTCCAGCACGCTCATCGGTCCCCGCCGATCGGTGCGCGTGGACCAACGGATCGGCTCGAGCCCACGACGCCGGAGCGACCCCACGAGCTCGCGGAGCCCCGGGTAGGGCAGCGTGGGACGCACGAGGAGCCGAGCGGACAGGTGTTCGTCGTCGTCGGCCTCCGGACGGCGATGGAACGAGACCACGATGTCGGCGAACCCGCGCTGCGGATGAACGTGCTCCGCGGCGTCGGCCTCGCGACGATGGATCTCGTCGACGACCTGCTGGGGCGCGTAACCCCGCTCGAACACGTCGCGCTCGAGCTTCCACCGGCGCCGCAGGATCTCCTCGGGTTCGAGGTAGACCGCCACGTCGATCGCGTCGCGCGTCCCACGGTCCGCCAAGGGCAGTAGGCCCTCGACGATCACGATCTCGCCCGGCTCAACGATCTCCTCGGGACCGAAGGTCCCGGCATGGTGGTCGTACGTGGGCTTGCGCACCGAGGCACCCGCGGCGAGCGAGCGCAGATGCGCTGCCATCAGATCCATCCGGTTGGCCTCCGGCGCGAGGGGCGTGATGCCCAGGGCGCCCCGCGCGGCGCGATCGTAGCGGTGGTAGTCGTCGGTGCACACGCGGCCCACCCGTTCGACGCCGAGGATGTACTCGATCCCCCGCGAGAGCGTGCTCTTTCCCGACGCGCTGTCCCCGGCCAACCCGAGCAGCACCGGACGGTCCCCCGCCGGGCCGTCAACACGCAGGTCGATCGGGATCATGGATGCCGGCTCCTCACGATGGTCCGCGACGCTACCGCAGGGCGGCGTGTAGGCGATAGGCCGTGCCCGACGCCGCGGTCGTCGGCCCCCGATCCGAGGCACGCGTCGAGCTCCGGCGGCGGTACCCTTGCGCACGTCACGACCGACGGGGGATCGATGGACGACCGCATCCAGCTCTGGAACGACCTCGCCGCGCAGATCGCGGTGGACAGCATCCGCGCCACGACGGCGGCGGGCTCTGGCCATCCGACGTCATCGATGTCCTGCGCGCACCTCCTCGCCGTCCTCTACGCGGACCACCTGCGCATGGACATCGAGGTCCCCGACTTCCCCGCGAGCGACCGGTTCGTGATGTCGAAGGGTCACGCGGCTCCTGCGCTGTACGCCACCCTGAAGGCGATCGGCGCGATCTCGGACGAGCAGCTGCTTTCCCTCCGCCGGATGGGCTCGCCCATCCAGGGTCACCCCGCTCCCGTGCCTGGGCTCCCCTGGGTGGACGTCGCGAGCGGGTCGTTGGGACAGGGACTCGCCGCAGGCTTGGGGATGGCGTTCGCGATGCGCCTCAACGGCGCTCCCGCCCGCGCCTGGGTGTTGATGGGTGACTCCGAGATGGCCGAAGGCTCCGTGTGGGAGGCGATGGAAGCCGCCGCGTTCCACGAGGTGGACAACCTGATCGGCATCCTGGACCTCAACCGGCTTGGCCAGCGCGGGCCGACGATGCATGAGTGGCACGCCGACGTCTTCGCCCAGCGCGCGCAGGCGTTCGGCTGGCACGCGATCGAGATCGACGGTCACGACGTGGCCTCCATCGACCACGCGTACAGCGAGGCCGAGGCCGCGGACCGGCCCACCCTCATCGTCGCCCGCACGGAGAAGGGTCACGGCGTGTCGTTCCTCGCGGACCAGGAGGGCTGGCACGGGAAGGCCGTGCCGGCGGATCGGGAGGGCGCCGCGATCGAAGAGCTCGGCGGGATCCGCTCGCTCACGATCACCCCACCGAGACCCGAGGCGTTCCAGACCGTCCGGTTGGGCGATCTCGATCCCGAGCCTGCCCCCGCCTACGCGGAGGCGGTCGCCACGCGGAAGGCGTTCGGTGAGAGCCTGGCGTGGCTCGCCGGGCATCGTCCCGACCTCGTGGTCCTCGACGGAGAGGTGGGCAACTCCACGTACACGGACGACGTCCAGGCGGTCGCGCCGGAGCGCTTCATCGAGCTCTACATCGCCGAGCAATGCATGCTCGGGGTGCAGACGGGCCTCCAGGCGCTCGGCAAGACCGCGTTCGCGGCAACGTTCGGGGCGTTCGTCTCGCGGGCCGCGGACTTCGTGCGGATGGGAGCGATCAGCCGGGCGGACCTGCGCATCAGCGGGTCCCACGCAGGCGTCTCCATCGGCGAGGACGGGCCCTCGCAGATGGCCCTCGAAGACCTGGCCCTCTTCCGCGCGGTGCACGGGTCGACCGTCCTGTACCCGGCGGACGGCAACGCGACCGTGAAGCTCGTCACCACGATGTGCGACCTCGAGGGCATCTCCTACCTGCGCACGACCCGCGAGGCGACGCCCCCGCTCTACAACCCCGACGAGGCCTTCCCGATCGGTGGCTCGAAGACCCTGCGCTGGAGCGATGGCGATGTGGCGACGTTGGTGGGAGCGGGGATCACCCTGCACGAGGCGCTCGCGGCCGCCGACGCGCTCGCGGACCAGGGGATCCACGTGCGGGTGATCGACGCGTACTCCGTCAAGCCCATCGACGCCGACACGCTGCGCGACGCGCTGGAGGAGACGGGCCTCCTCGTGGTGGCGGAAGATCACCGGATCGAGGGAGGGATCGGCGACGCCGTCCTCGACGCGCTCGCCGCGACCGGGCCGCTCAGCGGACGCGTCGTGAAGCTCGCCGTCACCGAGATGCCGGGGTCGGGCACCCCGACCGAGCTGCGCGCGTGGACCGGGATCGACGCGGGATCCATCGCAGCGAGCGTGCGCGAGGAGCTCGCACGGACCTGAAGCCTCAGACCGGACTCGAGACGGAGGCAGGGACGGGCACGCCGCCGTAGGCGAACGCGATGATCTCCTCCGGCGGGACCGGCTTCGCGAAGAGGTAGCCCTGCCCGAGCTCGCATCCGCGCGCCCGCAGGAACGCCAACTCGCCCTCCGTCTCGATGCCCTCCGCGAGGGTGGTCATCCCGAGGCCCTTCGCGAGCTCCAGGAACGCGGTCACGATGCTCGCCGCCTGGGGATCCTCGTGCACGCCGTCGACGAATGATCGGTCGATCTTCAAAACGTTGACGGGCATCTCCCGAAGCCGGGAGAGCGACGAGTACCCGGTGCCGAAGTCGTCGACGGCGATCCGCAACCCCGCGCGGTGGAGCTCCCACAGGATCTCCTGCGCGCGATCGGGGTCGACCATCGCGGAGCTCTCCGTGATCTCGACGAGGATGCACGAGGGGTCGATACCGCCGGCGCGGATCTGCGTGACGATGCGCTCCGCGAGGTCGGGCTGCCAGAACTGCCGGGGCGACAGGTTGAACCCGATCTCGAGATCGATGTCCAGGTCGCGCCACGCCTGCGCCTGGTAGACGAGCTCGCGCACGACCCAGTCCCCGATCACCTCGATCAGGCCCAGCTCCTCGGCGAGCGGGATGAAATCGTTCGGCGGCACCATCGTCCCGTCGGGTTCGACCCAACGGATCAGCGCCTCGACGCCGCGCATCGCACCAGTGTCCAGGTCGACCACCGGCTGGTAGTGCAGCGTCCATCGCTGCGATTCCACGGCCTTGCGCAGACGCGTCACGAAGGCGAGCTTGGCTCCGGAGTCGAAGGCACCACGCGACGAGACCACGTAGCCGGCCGGGCCGGTCTTCTTGGATTCGTACATCGCCGCCTCGGCGTTGCGCTGGAGGCCGCCGCCATCCTCCGAGTCCTGAGGGAAGAGGCTGATGCCCTGGCTCACGGACAAGTAGAGCTCCGTCCCGTCCACGACGAAGGGCGCGGCCATGGACTCTGCCACGCGCTGGGCGGCGGCCTCGGCACGCACCACCGCCGCGTCCATGTCGCCGACCCCTTCGTGCTCGAGATCCGCCAGGAGCATCAGGAACTGGTCGCCGCCGCGGCGCGCCACGAGGTCGGTCTCTCGGGTCGCCTCGCGCAACCGCTCCGCGACCATCTCCAGGAGCCGATCTCCGAGCTGGTGGCCGAGCGAATCGTTCACGAGCCGGAAGTCGTCGATGTCCACACAGATGACCGCGACCGAACCGTGGTGACGAGCGGCACGCTCGGTCGAGAGCTCCAGGAGCTCCTCGAACATCGACCGGCTCGGAAGGCCGGTGAGCTCGTCGTGGTACTCGCGGAACGCCGCGGTCTCCTCACCGACCTTGCGCTCGGAGATGTCCATCATCACGCCGTGCGAGAACCGTGGGATCCCACGGGAGTCGCAGACCATGGAGGCCTCGTCATGGACCCAGACGGCGTGGCCGTCGCGATGCAGCATCCGGTACTCCGCGCGGAACACCTCCCCCGTCTCGTTGTGGCGCTCGTTCTCCACCATCACGCGGGTGCGATCGTCGGGATGCAGTAGCTTGAGCCAGAGATCGCGATCCTCGTACCACTCCTGGGGGGTGTAGCCGAGGAGGGCCTCCACCTGCGGACTCACGTAGATGGTCGTGGCCGATTCGTCAGGAGCATCGATGTAGCTGACGGCAGGACCCTGCTCGACGAGCGAGCGGAAGCGGTCCTCGTTCAGCCGTCGCGCGTCCTCCTGCATGTCGCGGCGCACGGTCTCGCCCATCGTGTTCGCAACACCCCGGAGGAGGTCGACATCGGATTCAGGCCAGACGCGCGGCCTCGTGCAGTCGTCGAACCCGACGAACCCCCACCACTCGCCGGAGACGAAGATCGGCACGGCCAGGACCGACGCGACGCCCTCGGCAGCCAGGACCTGGCGCTCGGGCTCGGGAAGGTCCTCGACGTCGGATCGCACGATGCCGTGGGCACCGAAGAGCTCGATCCACCGGGCGAAATCCGGGGCGAAAGGGTGGAGGTGGTTCGAGGGATCGTCGAAGACCCTGCGGACGCCGTCAGCGTCCCACTCCGCGAGGAGATCCATCCAGAGCCGTCCGTTGGGATCGCGGATGTTCTGGAAGAGGTAGGCGCGATCGGCTGCCGCGGCGGCGCCGAGGTGCGCCAGCACCTCCTCGAGTCGGTCCGCCCAATCGTCCGCACGCAGCAGCTGCTCCGTCACGAACGACAGGGCGCCCGGCACGCCGTCGGATCCGGCCTCGAGCGCCTCCATACCCCCTTCGTATCGGCCCTGCGAGCCAACGGCTTGAAGCGGCCCGGGCCCCATCCCGGCGGCCTGCTAGGCTTTCGCGACCATGCCTGACTACAAGGAAGTGCTGCACGAACGGATGTACGTCCGCGTGCCCGGCACCGACAAGCTGCGCAAGACCGCGTCCAACCGCCTGAAGCACCTGCTCGCGAACGGCTGGCGAGAGACCGATCGCCAGCAGTTCCCGGACCACCTCATGGTGCGCTTCGAGCGCACGGGCCACGCCCCCATGAAGGCGCGCCTGCCCAAGGCGGCCCCCGAGATCCGCATCGAGCGCCGGCCCCGCCGCGACAACCAGAACGTCGGCGGCCGCGGCCGCGGGCGTCGCTGACCGCACCGAACATCCTTCGGTCGACCCCTGGTTCTGCCGGACGCTCTTCGGGTATGATGGGGTTTCACCGTCGATACTCCGTCAAGCTCGCCCATCCTCGTCCGGGGCGACTCTCCGTGAACCAGGGGGTGCACACATGAGCGTGGACACGCGACCGCAGACGACGACCGCACGACCGGGCCATCGTGAGGCCCATGCCCACGCGGCCGAGGACCAGCCGTTCCGCTACCCCCTCGAACGTCCGTACGAGGAACCGGACTGGACCCGCCTCCCCGGCTACGCGGACGTCACCGAGGAGCAGTGGGAGTCGGCGCAGTGGCAGCGCGCCCACTCCGTGAAGAACCTCAAGGAGTTCAAGGAGGCCCTCGGCGAGCACCTCGGCGACGACCTCCTGGAGGACATCCGCCGCGATCAGGAGGAGCGGGCGACGATGTCCATGCTCATCCCTCCGCAGATGATCAACACGATGGAGATCGAGGATCTGCGCAACGATCGGGTCCGCCGCTACATGGCGCCGGCCTTCAGCGAGCGCGAGCCGGAGTGGGCGAGCCACCCGATGGCGTCGCGCGATTCGCTGCACGAGGCCGACATGTGGGCTGTCGAAGGCCTCACCCATCGCTACCCGACGAAGGTCCTGGCCGAGCTGATCCCCACGTGCCCCCAGTACTGCGGCCACTGCACGCGCATGGACCTGGTGGGCAACGACACCCTGCAGGTCCTCAAGTACAAGTTCGAGATCAAGCAGAACGAACGTTGGGAGTTGATGCTCGACTACCTGCGGCGCACCCCGCAGGTCCGCGACGTGGTGGTCTCCGGCGGTGATATGGCGAACGTCCCCGTGAAGCGCCTCGAGGAGTTCGTGATGTCGCTGTTGGCCATCGAGAATATCCGCGACATCCGCATCGCGACCAAAGGCCTGATGGGGATCCCCCAGCACTTCCTGCAGGACGACGTGAAGGCGGCGTTCGGCCGGATGGGAGCCACCGCGCGTGAGCGCGGCGTCGACATCGCGGTCCACACCCACGTGAACTGCGCGCAGCAGGTCACCCCGCTGGTCGGGCGCGCGGCGCGTATGGTGCTGGACTCAGGCTTCCGCGACGTGCGGAACCAAGGCGTGCTGCTCCGCGGTGTCAACACCGCGCCGAACGATCTGCTGGAGCTCTGCTTCATGCTCCTCGATCACGCGAAGATCATGCCGTACTACTTCTACATGTGCGACATGATCCCCAACGCCGAGCACTGGCGGACCTCCGTGCAGGAGGCGCAGGATCTGCAGTACGAGCTGCTCGGCTACATGCCGGGGTTCGCGACCCCGCGCGTGATCTGCGACGTGCCGTTCGTGGGCAAGCGCTGGGTGCACATGCTCAAGGACTACGACCACAGCAAGGGCGTCTCGTACTGGACGAAGAACTACCGCACGGGCATCGAGTACGACGACCCCGAGGCGCTCACGCGCGAGTACGTGTACTTCGACCCGATCTACACGCTGCCCGAGGACGGGCAGGCGTGGTGGCGCGAGCAGGTCGCGAACGGCCTCCCCGATGCGCACTGGGTCGAGCCGACGCACGCCTGATCATCAGGGGCCCGCTCGTCAGTTCTTGCTGACCTCGTCCACGGTCGTGCCGTACGGACAGTCTTGACGCAGCGGCAGCACGAGCTTGTCCATCCGCGGCGGCTGGGTGAAGTCGAACGCGCCGCTCAGCGGGTCGGCTTGCGCATCGCGATCGGTGAGCGACTTGAGCCCGTGCAGGTCTTCGATGAACTTCAGCACCGACGAGAACTCGTAGTCCGTGTGATCCACGTACCCACCGTCGGGATTGTCGCCGGCGCGTGTGTAGGGCGAGATGATCAGTGCCGGGGTGCGCGGTCCCAGTCCCATCACGTCGTAGTGGGGCGGCTTCACGGGGTCGTAGAAGCCACCGAAGTCGTCCCAGACCACGACGATGGCCGTCGACGCCCAGTAGTCGCTGTTCATGACCGCGTTGATCTGGTTGACGGTCCAGTTCTCGCCCGCGCAGACGGAGATGGGCGAGTAGGAGGGGCTGTTTGGATCCGAGTCGCCGGGATGCTCGTTGTAGGGCTCCGGCGGGATCAGCCACGAGACCTCCGGGAGGTCGCCGTTCTTGACGTCGCTCAGGAAGTTCGCCGGGTCCTGGACCTTCGACCAGATCGCCGGCGTGAACCGGTCGTGACGGATCGCCTGGAGGGCGTTCATCCAGTGATCCTTCTCCGAGTAGTACTTCCAATCGATGCCCGCCGCCTGCAGTTCGTCGGGCAGCGACTTGATGGGGACGCACGTGCGCGTCTGCTCCCAATAGGCGGAGATCTTGAAGAGCTGGTTGGGGTAGTCGCTCGTCATGTGGTTCTCGTAGCCCATGATCTTCTTGAGATCCGCATCCGAGAGGGATTCCAGCGGGAACCGAGGCGCGTACTCGGTCGGATCGTCGCAGTAGTTCCCGGGGTGATCCGTCGTCGACTTGTTGTCCACGATGCCGTAGGACTGCGCCGCCACCGTGTAGAGATGCTCGGGGAAGGTCGGTCCGTACATCGACGTGAAGAAGTGGTCCGCGAGCACGAAGCGGTCGGCGTACTTCCAGTAGTTCGGGATCCCGTCGCGGTCGAAGTACGTGTATCCCGACATGTCCTCGCCCAGCCCGATGATGTTGAACCCATCCATCTTGCCCCCGTCGATGGAGTACAGGCCCGAGGAGAACCCGTGGGTGATGTCGTGCGGCGCGACGTCCTGGGCCTTCGTGAGCTGGTAGTCGTCGCCCGGTTGGCAGCTGTGCGTGGAGGTCGAGCAGGTGATCGTCTTGCCCGTCGTCGTGCCGACCGCTCCATGCCCGTACGTCGCGAAGTAGTTGTTGAAGGTCCGGTTCTCCTTCACGATGAAGATCACGTGCTTGATCGGGTTCTCCCCCGGCACGATCGTCCCCGGATCCGTGCCGCCTGCTCCGGTCCCGCCGTTGCCCTGGCCGCTCCTGTGCCGGCCGGCTGCTTGTTCCGGGCCGTTCGAGGCGAACGGCTGCCACACGAACCAGACGATCGCGATCGCCGCGACCAACAGGAACGCGACGAAGGCGCGCCGTCGCACGACCTGCTTGTGGCTGGGTCGGCGCGGCGACGCGGGTCGGAGGATGGGGCCGGGGCGCTGCTGCACGATGCAGGAGTCTACCCTTCGGTCTCCCCTTGGGAAGCCAGTCTGACCAGCGTGTTCGCGAGCCGCCGACGGGTCGAGGCGTACCGGGCTTCCGCCGCGACGTTGCGGAGCTCGTCGGGATCGGGCCGCCCAAGCGCACCGGTGAGGTCGTAGAGCTCGACGGTGCCGTCCCGGTTCTCGATGTAGGCGAAGTCGGGCGTCCTCACCCCGCGCCAGGGAGGCACCTCGCTATCGCCGGCCCATTCGATCAGGATCGGCCGATCCGGCGACGGCGCCGGGAGATCCGCGGTCGGGGCCCCGAGGAGACGGGCGAAGCTCGCTCCGTCCGGAGTGAGCCCCGGGTCGACGTCGGCGAGATCGGCGATCGTCGGAGCGAGGTCGACGTTGGCGACGGGCTCGCCCCGTTCGCCGGCCGCGACCCACGGCGCGCGCACGGCGAACGGCGTCCGGATGCACGGGTCGTACGGGCAGCGCTTGCCGCTCCACCGATGCTGTCCGAACGCGAAGCCGTTGTCGGTGAGGAAGAAGATGACGGTGTCGTCGAGCTCACCGCGCGCCCGCACCTCGTCGACGATCGCGCGGATCGCGTCGTCGACCGCGAGCAACGTGGCGCGCTCCGCGCGCAGCGACCGTTCGATCCCGGAGCGATCCGAGGCGGTGACCGGTGGGAGCGACCTGATCCATCCCGGGCTTGCCCCGCACGTCGTTCAGGGTGCGCTCGGAGGACACGGGCATCGGAACTCCGCGGAACGCTCCCCGATCGCGGGGAGCCGGGATCCACGGCTGGTGCGGCGCGGATGGGGTGAACATCAAGAAGTACGGATCCCCCGCCGGCAGGCCTCGTAGGAACGCCAGGGCTTGGGCGGCGAACCGGTCGGTGGCGTAGGCGTCCGGCGACGATCCCTCGCGCAAGGGGACCCCCTGGTCGATCTCCTGGTAGCCGTAGTACGTCTGCTGCTGGTCCGTGTTGTCCTTCCCCACGAACCGGCTCCAGCCATCCGGCACGTACGGCCCGCGGTCCCACGGGTACTCGTTCAGGTACTTGCCGAAGAGCGCGGTCGTGTACCCGCCGCCCTGCAACCACGTCGCGAGGGTGTTCGACTCGTCGAGGTTCTCGCCCTGGTGGTTGTCCTGCACGCCGGTGTTGTGGGCGTACTCCCCGGTCAGGATCGACGCCCGCGAGGGACAGCACAGGGGCGTGCTCAGGAAGGCATCCGGGAACCACAGCCAGTGTCCCTCGGCATCGTCGAAGATCTGGGATTGGAGCCAGGGCATCGCCGGCGGTTCCGTCGGCAACGTGTCCAGCGACTGGTCGTCGGTCACGATCACGATCACGTTGGGGCGGGCGCGAGACGCGCTCGGAGACGACGGTGCGGGCATGAACGAGGCGAGCGCCAAGGTCGCCAACGCGACGATGATCGCCGCGGACGCACGCGCGCGCGTGGCCGGCGCCTGCACGGGCCGGTCAGTCCCGCAGGGCCGGAGGCGGCCTCACCGATCCAGCCACCCGCCGTCGCGACCGGCCCGCGCGGCGACGAGGCCGGCCGCGATCGAGAGCGCGATCTCCTCCGGCGACGTCGCGCCGAGATCGATCCCCACCGGCGATCGGACCCGGGCTAGATCGTCCTGCGAGAACCCCATCGCGCGGAGCGCCTCGACGTAAGGGCCGACGTGCCGCTTGCTCCCCATGACGCCGATGAAGCGGGTCGGAGCGCGCAGGACCGCGGCGACCGATCCCGCGACGTCGGGCGCGTCGTGGTCGGTGTGCACGACATCGGTGCGCTCGTCGAGGGCGATCTCGCCCATCGACGCGACCACCTCATCCGCCTCGGCGCGATGGGCTGGCAGGATGCGCGCTGCTCGCGGCTCGACGAGGATCGTGTGGTAGCCGAGACCGCGCCCGAGTCCGAGGAGCGCGAGGGCCACCGGCGTGGCGGAGACGACCACGAGCGCGGGCGGCGCGAGATGCGGGTCGACGAACACCTCGACGTCGCCGAGGTCGTGATGGAACGTGCGCGTCACGGGACGGCCGTCACCCGCGGCCAGGACCTCCCGCGCGGCCTCGGCCGCGGCGGCGTCGAATTCCGCACAACCGAGGGTCCCTTCGAGCGGGCCGTCGGGACCGAGGAGGATGCGCGCTCCGACGGGGCAGGGCGGCGCTCCGATCTGGTTCACGGCCGTGATGGTTACCGTCCCCGGAACCGTCGTGACGGCCTCGGTCTGCTTGCTTCCCGTGGGGTCCGCATGGCCGGTCGGGTGCGCGCCGGTGCGTCCGGAGAGGAGCTCCACGATATGTGGGACGAGGGGGAGCACGGCCTCCAACCCCTCGCGCACCCCCTTGGGGCTGCCCGGGAGATTGATGATGAGGGACGCACCGACCGTCCCGACCACCGAGCGCGAGAGCGCGGCCAGGGGCGTATGGGCGAGTCCGGCCGAACGCATCAGCTCTGCCAGCCCGGGGGCCTCGCGGTCGATCACCGCGCGTGTAGCCTCGGGGGTCACGTCCCGGGGCCCGAACCCCGTCCCCCCGGTGCTCAGCACGAGGCCGTGAGACGCCGCCAGGTCGCGGAGCGCAACCTCGATGTCGGGGCGCTCGTCGGGGACCACGCGACGCATGGCCACGACGAACCCCGCGTCGGCGAGCATCGCCTCGGCGAGAGCGCCCGACGTGTCCTCGCGGGTGCCATGGGTGACGCCGTCGGATACCGTCAAGACCGCGGCGCGCGGGGGCTCGTTCATCGCACCATCCTCGCACGCCGCGGACGACCCTGAGGTTCCAGGAACCGGGAGGCGTGAGGGATGAGCGATTGGACGGATCGACTGGCATCTGAACTGGGCGTCCCGACGCTGCCCGGTCCGGCTGAGGCGACCTTGTTGCGAGCCTCACGGGATGTCGCCCACCGCGTGGAACGCAAGGACACGCCCATCTCCACCTACCTCCTGGGGGTGGCGGTGGGGATGCGGATCAGCGGGGGAACCGATCCGGACGGCGCGCTCCACGAGGTCCTGGCTGTGCTCGGGTCCGCGCTCCCGCCCGTGCCGGAGCTCGGCCCGTAGCCCTTCCACACGGGCCGGGGTACGCTGGACGCTCACGTGACGAACACCTGGGAACCACCCACGAGTCCCGCCCCGGTCGACGGACCGCTGATCGACACGTTCGGTCGGGTCGCCGACGACCTCCGCGTCTCCGTCACAGACCGATGCAACTTCCGCTGCACCTACTGCATGCCGGCCGAGGGAGTCGCCTGGCTGCCCCGGTCGGAGATCCTGACCTTCGAGGAGCTCACCCGGCTCCTGGGGATCTTCGTGGGCCTCGGGGTGCGATCCATCAAGGTGACGGGCGGGGAACCGACGGTGCGGGCGGACCTTCCGACGCTCGTACGCATGTTCCGGGATGTGGGCCCCGACCTCGACATCTCCATCACCACGAACGGTGTGCTGCTCGATCGACTCGCGGCGCCGTTGGCGGAGGCCGGTGTCGACCGTGCCACGGTCTCCTGCGACTCACTGATGCGCCATCGTTTCGCGGAGATGACGCGCCGGGACGCGCTGGAGAAGGTCCTCGCGGGCCTGAAGGCGGCGGAGACCGCCGGGCTCACGCCCATCAAGATCAACACGGTCGTGATCGGGGGCACCAACGAGGACGAGCTCGTGGAGTTCGCACGCTGGTCCCGCGAGACCGGCTTCGAGGTGCGCTTCATCGAGTACATGCCCCTCGACGCCGAACATCGATGGGAGCGGGAGAAGGTCGTGCCGGCCGCCCGCATCCTCGAGACGATCGACGCCGTCTTCCCACTCGAGGCGACGGGACACGGTACGGAGCCCGCCACCTCCTATCGATTCGCCGACGGCGCGCGGGGAGGCATCGGCGTGATCGCGAGCGTGACCCAACCGTTCTGCGACACATGCAACCGCCTCCGGATCACCGCCGAGGGTCAGGTGCGCTCGTGCCTGTTCGCCCTGGAGGAGACGGATCTGCGCGAGCCCTTACGCGCCGGCGCGAGCGATGAGGAACTCGCCGCCTTGATCCGCACGGACGTCTGGCGGAAGTGGTCCGGTCACAGGATCAACCACCCCGACTTCGTCCAGCCGGCCCGCAGCATGTCGATGATCGGCGGCTAGACCTCACCGAGACGCCGCGTCGTCGTCGATCCCCATTCACCCCCCGTTCATTCGGGCCTGCGAGCGTGCACGGGTGAGAGGACGCGCCCCCTCTCCCCTCAGGGGGCCGGGCTCCGCCCGGCCCCCTGCGGACCCCTCCGGCCGGATCTGGGGTTCAGGCCTCGAGCTGATCCAGTGCCGCGCTCAGCTGGTCCGGCGACAGCTCCCCGGTGCTCACCTGCACCACCTTGCCCTCGGCATCGACGTAGAAGATCGTCGGGAAACTGTTCACACCGAGCCCGTTGAGGATCGTGTTCTCGCTGTCGTCGATCCCCACCGGGAACGTCAGGCCATGATCCGCCAGGTAGCCGGCCACCGAGGGGCCGGGTTCCTGCCCGATCGCCGTCGCGACGGTCACGAGCTGCAGATCCGGATGTGCGGCCATGGCCGCGGACAGGCGCGGAAGCTCCGCCTGGCAATGGGGGCACCACGGCGCCCAGATCGCCAACACGGTCGGCTTGCCCGCGTACGCCGCCCACCGCATCGTGCCCCCGCCGAGCGCCGGCGCCGAGAACGCCGGGATGGTGTCGCCGGCCTGCACCGGACCCGAGGCGGGAGCGATCGTCACCTGCCCCACCGCCGATGGAGGCGTGTCCGAGCTCCCTCCGCCGGAGAGCAGGATCGCGGCGATCACGACGACGGCGACGAGCCCGATGATCGCGAAGACCAGCGTGCGTTGCCGTTTCGAGCGGAGTTCGGCTTGGTGTCGCTGCGCCTTGTTCGGGTGGTCGGCACGCTGCTTGGTCTTGGTGGCGTTCGTCATCGATCCTCCGGTGAGCACGGGCGAAGCGGACAGGGCGTTCACCAGATATTCGACCGCGGAGCGGGGCCGGTTCCAAGGCCGACCGGCCCGCCTCGGGCGGGACCCGCGGTCTCGCCTGATCAGACGCCGAGGTTGCGGATCGCCAGCCGGGGGATGGCCCCGGCGGGCTCGAAGCCGAGGATCTGCGCGTAGAACGAGAGCTCCGCCTCGAGCGAGATCCGGATCGTCTCCGCCTTGCGGAACCCGTGCTGCTCGCCCTCGAACAGCAGGTAGGCGTAAGGAAGGCCCTTGGCCTCCAGCGCCTCGACCATCACCTCGGCCTGCGACGGGGGGACCACCTCGTCCTCGGTCCCCTGCAGCACGAGCATCGGGGTCGAGAGACGATCCACGAAGTGGATGGGCGAGCGTTCGCGGTAGCGCTCCACCGCCTCCGGGTAGGGGCCGATCAGCGTGTGCTCGTACCGCGATTCGAACTTGTGGGTCCCGCCGGGCTGCGCGAACGGCTCGAGGTCGCTGATCCCGAAGTAGCTAGCACCGGCGGCGAAGTCGTCGTGGAACGTGAGCGCACACAGCGTCGTGTACCCGCCCGCGCTGCCGCCGCGGATCAGGAACCGCGCGGGATCCACCTCCCCCTGATCGGCGAGGTAGCGCGCGGCGTTCAGGCAGTCCGCCGTATCCGTGATGCCCCACGTGCCGTTCAGGCGCTGCCGATAGGCGCGCCCGTATCCCGTGCTCCCGCCGTAGTTCACGTCCACCACGGCGAAGCCCCTGGAGGTCCAGTACTGCTTCGTGAGGTCGAAGGCGTTCGTGCGCGAGGAGGTCGGCCCCCCGTGGCTCATGACGATCAACGGCGGGCGCTCACCAACGGGCGCGGAGGCTTCCGGGTTCGCGGGGGCGTAGAAGTGAGCGAAGGCCGTCAGGCCGCCGTCCGTCGGGAACTCGATCGCGCGGGGGATGGAGACGGAGGACTCGTCGAGCTGCACCTCGTCCGCCGTGCGCAGGATCTCGACCGCACGGCTGGTGAAGTCCAGCGCCACCAGCTGTTCCGGCAGCGTCGGGGAGGCCGCTACGAGCGCGAGCTGCGATCCCTCGCTGGCGAGGTACGGATACGCGATCGCCGTGTGTGGCAGGTCGACGTCGATCAGCTCCCCCGTTTCGGGGTCGAGCAACGCGACGTGCTGGACGCCGTCACGGCTGTAGATGCACGCGATATGCCCGTCGTCCAAGAAGGCGTACGTCGCACCCCCGAACACCCAGTGGGGCCATCCGAACTCCGCCTCGGCCGGATGCAGCGCGTGGAGCTCCCCGTCCCGTTCCCGGTAGAGGTTCCACCAGCCGGAGCGGTCGCTGACGAGGTGGAGCACCCCGTCCGGACTCCACCCGGGCTGCCAGATCGATTCCTCGCCGTCGGTGCCGACCACGTGACGCGCATCGGAGAGCGTCCCGTCCGCGGCCAGCGCGCCCACCCACAGCTCGCATCCGTCCCAGGGCATCCAGGGGAGGTCCCAGCTGAGCCACGCGAGCCGCGAGCCGTCGGGGGCGAGCCGCGGCGCGGCGTAGAAGTCCCGACCCGACGCGATGACGCGCGGCGCGGCCGATCCGTCGGTGGGGAGGGCGACGAGCTCGTTCACGACGCCGTCGTCCTCGTGTCGTTCCCGCACGCAGATCAGGAGGGACCCGTCGGCGCTCACACGGCCATCCGCGTAGCGGTGGCGCCCGCCGGTCTCGGGCGTGATCGGGACCGGGCCGCCACCCAGGTCCTGCCGATACAACCGCTGGTCCGCGAACTCCGAGAAGTAGGCGGTCGTGCCGGACACGAGGAACGAACCACCTCCGTACTCGTGGACCTTGGTGCGAACATTGAACCCCTCGGGGGTCACGTCGGTCGGCGAGGACCAGGGGTCGGTCCGCACGATGACGGACCGACCGTCCTCGGCGGGCCGAGACTCGAGCCACCACGTCGCCCCGTCCACGATCCAGGGCTCGGAGAGCTCGATGGCGCTCGACGCGAGCGTCGCCGCCGAGACCGGGGATGGCCACGTGCCGAACGGCATCGCGGTCGTCATCGGGGCCGCCTCCCCACCACCACGCGGGTCACCTTCAGCTCGCCGCCCTTCGTGCTCTTCACGTCCCGGAAGCCTCCCTTGGCCATCACGCGCTTCACGTCCCGGGCCGCGTCCGGATCCGCCTCGATCAGCACCCACCCGTCGTCCACGAGCCACCGCGGGCCCTCCTCGACGGTGCGTCGCACGAGGCCCATGCCGTCGACGCTCCCGTCCGTCAGCGTGTGCCGCGGCTCCCAGGCGCGCACCTCGTCCGGCAGATCCTGCACCTCGTCCGCCGGCACGTAGGGCGGGTGGATCGTGATCACGTCGACGTGGCCCGCGATCTCCTCGGGCAGGCCGCCGAACAGGTCTCCGGTACGGAAGGTGGCCTTCAGCCCGAGGCGTTTGGCGTTCTTCCGCGCGAGCTTCACCGCGTCGCTCGCCACATCCGTCCCGTAGACGCGGGCCTTCTTGACGCGATCGGCCACGGCGAGCGCGATCGTGCCACCCCCCGTCGCGAGATCCACGTGCACCGGCCCCTTGCGCCCCTTCAGCCGGCGGATCGCCTGGATCGCGAGGAATTCCGAAGAGTCCCGAGGTACGAACACCCCCGGCGCCGCAAGGATGTCCAGCCCGAGGAAGTCGGTGGAGCCGGTGATCAGCGGGATCGGCTCCCCGGTCTCGCGCCGTTCGATCAACGCCTCGAACTGCCGCCGTGCCCATCCCGGCACGTCGTCGTCATCGTCGGGTTCCTCGCCCATCACGAACCCGAGGAGGATCTCCGACTCGATCTGCTCGCGATCCTCCTGCCAGTGATCGATGGCAGGCGACGCCTCGAGCCGCCTCGCCCCCCAGCGGGTGAGCTTGCGCGCCTTCACGCGGCGCATGGTACCTGCTCGCGCTCGTTAGACTCGGGCCATGCCCCGCGCCACCGATGAGCAGCCCCGCGCCAAGACGCCGTCGAAGCCACGCAAGCCGCGGACCAAGAAGCCGGGCGAGACGACGGGGGACATCCGGTTGACCGGCGATCGACTCGTCGTCCGCGTGCCCGAGAACGGCGAGCGCAAGTCGGCGGGTGGCCTCCTGATCCCCGCCACCGCGATGCCCGCGCCCAAGCGCCTCTCGTGGGGCGAGGTGGCGTTGGTCGGACCCGACGTCCGCGTGGCCGCGGCAGGCGACCGCGTCCTGTTCCTCCCCTCTTCGGGTCTCGAGGTGGAGCTCGACGGCGACGACCTCGTGCTGCTCCGCGAGCGGGACGTTCAAGCGGTGCAGACGCCGCGCGACGGTAAGGCCGACCGCGCGCCCGGCCAGTACCTCTGAGGCGACCTCAGCCCGGCACGAAGGACAGCCGCACGGTCCTCGTGTCGTTGTCGCGGTTCGGATCCACGAGCACCACCGACTGCCACGTGCCGAACGCCAGCGCTCCGTCCACGACGGGGAGCATCAGTGAGGGCGCGACGAACGCGGGCAGGACGTGATCCCCGCCGTGACCCGGGGACCCGTGACGGTGCGCGTAGCGATCTTCGCGCGGGAGCATCCGCTCGATGGCCTCCTCGAGGTCTCCCTCGGTGCCGGCGCCCGTCTCGATCACGGCGAGGCCGGCGGTCGCGTGGGGCACGAAGACGTTGACCAGACCGTCCGATCCCGCGTCCGCGGCGAACGCGGAGACCTGCGCCGTGATGTCGACGACGCGACGTGCTCGCGTGTCGAGCTCGAAGGTGGCGGTGCGCACGTCAGTCGGTGTTCACTCCGTCCCCGGATGTCTCGCCCGAGGAAGGGATCGACGGCGGCTCGGGGGTAGGCGGCTGCGCGGGAGGCTCCGCTACGGCAGGGGTGGCAGGCGGCGCAGATGATGCTGGGGGAGCGGGAGGCTCGGCCATCGGCGCAGCCGGCGCGGGAGGCTCGGCCATGGCGGCCGGCGCGGGTGGAGGCGTGGAGGAGTCGAAGCCTGAGCCCACGGGGTTCGTCCGCGCGTAGCCGGGTGTCGTTCCCATCTCACCCGCGGCCCCAGGCTCCGGCTTCCGGGACACGAGCGCCATGATGCCGGCGACCACGGCGAGGATACCTCCCAGCGCACAGAGGTAGATCCCGATGCCGGCGCTCACCTTGAAGACCCCTTCGAGGATGCCCGGGTCGATCCCTGCACCCTGCAGCGTGGAGCTGACCGATCCGAGCGCCTCGTCCCGAACGTCGTTGAGCTTGCTCAGGTCGTAGATGGCGACGCCCCCACCGATCAAGCCGGCCAGGACCATCAGACCGCCCATCACCTTGCCGAGGTCGGCCTTGACGAACAGCACGACGGCGAAGATCAGGACCGCGATACCGGCCACGAGCGTGAACTTCCCGTCGGCATCCGCGCTCATCCCCGAGACCGAACGGGTTGTCGCGCCCACTGCTCCTCCGAGCAGGCTCTGATCGACGCCCAGCGCCTGAGCGAACTTCGCGAGGTCGATCGACGCGGTCGCCCACGTCAGGAACGAACCGATGAACAACATGGCGCCGCCCACGATCCCGAGGACCATGGGCACGACCGATCCCTTCGGCGCTGTTCGCGCTTCCACGAGGCCCTCCCTCTCCGAACGCTAGGTCGCAAGCATGGCACGCGGGCCCCGCCCAGCGAAGCACCGTCGGGCGAACGGCCTCCTCAGGCGACCGAGCCCTCGGCCAGCACCTCGGTGTGCTCCGTCTCCGGGAACGCGTCGAACCCCAGGCGCCACGAGTGGGTCGGCCACCGGAAGTCCACCACGCCCTCGACGGCGCGATACGCCGCCGTGTACAGGGTGCCGAACCCGCTCGCGTACGCTGTGCTGAACAACGGAGCCTTCAGGAACGCGTCGACGAACGCGTCCGGCGTCAGGGAGGCATCGTCGAGGAGATCGACGATGCATCGCTCCCGTTCGATCGTGCGCGTCGCGCGCGCCTGCTCCGGCCACTCGACGATGCCCTGATGATTGGTGGCGGCGGGGAACTCCCGGAAGATCGGCTCCCGATCCGGCGAGAGGTAGGCCGTCAGCACGCGGCCGTGTCGATCCACGAGCGTGAGGTTGTGCGACAGGGAGTACGGGAGACGCGCGAGCGTCGCCCGCGCTTCGGCCACGTCCTCGCAGATCTCCAGCACGTAGCGGAGGACGATCGGGATCCCGAACCCGTCTCCCAGAGCGCGGCGGCCCCCGAACGTCAGGGACACCGCGAGGCCCGCGTCGTTCATGCCGTCGAGCAGGCCCCACAAGCAGTCGCTCATCCCGATCACGCGCCGTTGCAGCAGCCTGGTCGACCAGATCACACCCTCCATCCGGGAGGGGGCGTAATCGTAGTTGCGCACGAGCATCGGTTGGCCGCCGCGCGTCCACACCCCCTGCGAGCACGCCGCGAGGTAGGGCGGTGGCCTGTAGAGCGAGAGCATCCGTGCGGCGAGATCGCCCCCGCCCGCCAGATCCACGACCCGCTCGTAGGCGGGGACGAGCTCGGGCATGTGAGCGCGCAGCATGCGCACGCTCGTGGCGTACGAGGGCCTGGCGGCCTCGCCCTCGCGCAGGAACCAGGCCCGGTAGTGGGGCCACCGCTCCTCGAAGATCGCGGCCCACTTCGGGCCGAGCTCGAGCTCCTGCACCGATCGGAAGGTGAAGGGGACCATCTGCATGGAGTATCGGCTACAGCATCTTGAAGCCGAACGGTTCGGGCTGAACCTCCGGCTCGCGTTCGGGCGGGACGCTGCGGAACTGACCCTTGATCCCCGAGATCCAGTCACGGGCGCGATCCTGGAGCTCGTGCTCTTCGTTCATGAACCGTCCGCGCGTCACCAGGATGCCGAGGTCGGCGCCGGGGTACCGGTAGCCGCCGGTCCCGGCGATGCGCAGGTAGAACGCTTCGGCCTCGTCGCTCACGGTGTGCCAATCCGTATCACGGCGCGCGTACCCGATCGACCGATCCGCGTGCATCCGCCAGATCCCCGATGAAGGCGCCTCCGTGATCAGCTCCACGGCCTCGTCGGTCTGCTTCAGGATGAACTGCGTCCATTCGTCGACATTGCCCGGGTGCGCCCAGCGGGCGTTCAGCTCGTCCACGTCGATCTCGTAGTCCACGTCCATGAACTCCAGAAGGTGGAAGAGGAAGAGCGGCATGTCGCCGTAAGCGACGGCCGTCACGTTCGTGATGCTGCTCGCCCCGGTCACCCGCGGGTTCAGCTCCCCGAGCCAGATGTCGCCCGTCTCGGCGTCGAGGAGGAAATCGAGCTCGAAATAGCCGCGGTAGCCCTCCTCACGCAGGCGTTCTCCCATCGCCTTCGTACGCTCGCGCGCGGTCGTCCGCTGGACCTCGGTGAGCACGTCGGGCGAGACGTCGTTGCCGCACCAGCCTCCGTCGTAGGGCGTGAGCTCCGGGAAGCCCGTGAGCTCCGTCATGAGTGGACCCACGAGCGTCCCGTGGCGCGTGATCACGCCCTCGATCGCCAGCTCGCGCGGCTCGATCCGCTTCATCACCTTGATCGGCTCGCCCACGATCTTCGACGCCGACGCCTTCCAATCGTCCTCGTCCGCGATGAAGAACGTGGTCTGACCGGAGTCGCCGTACGGCGTCTGCACGACGAGGTCGTCGCCGAGCCCCGCCGAGCGCGAGAGGGCGAGCAGGTCGGCGTACGAGGTCCCGTCTCCCATCACGTTGGGGACGCTCGGGACGCCCGCCTCGTCGCCGAGGCGCGTGGTCTCGATCTTGGAGTCCATCCGATGCCGCAGCGCGGCGGCCGGGAACGCCACCTCGAGGCTGAGCTCCTCCGCGAGCTGCTCGGTCTCCTCGTCGAACATCAGGAACGCGACCTTGCCACCGGGTCCGCGCGCCTGCACGTAGTCCACGACTTCCTTGTGACCCAGCAGGTAGTTGCAGATCTCCTCGATCGAGGAGAACTCGCGGGGCGTCTGCTCGTGCGGGACGAGGACGTTCGGATGCCAACCGTCGAAGGAGTCGTAGTAGTTGATGAACTTGAAGTTGCGCACCCAGCGGTCGATCCCCAGCAGGTTGAACGCGGTCGCGCGACACGAAGTAGATCGGCGTCTCGTTCGTCCGGAAGAAGTGCCGGATGGCCGGGATCCCGCTGAGCATCGGCGTGGACGCGACGAGCGGCACCGGGGCGGGCTCGTCCTCGGATGCGGTGGTCGTCTCGGGCTCGGGAGGTGCGGGGGCTCCTCGGAGCGCCCAGATCGCGAGCACGACGATCACGACCAGCCCGACGAGCGGGACGAGCCCGTCGATCACGACAAGCCGCACCAGTCGCGGATGAACAGTCCCAGCACCTGAGCCGTCTGGACCACGGACGGAAGGTACACCCGTTCATGGACCCCGTGCGCCTGCTCCGCGTAGGGGCCGAAACACACCGCCGGGATGCCCGCCACGTTGCCGAGGACGGCCGCGTCCGTCGTCCCGGTGGTTGACACCAGTGCGGGAGGCGCGCCCGATTGGCGCGTGAACGACGCTGCCAGCGCGCCGATCAGCGGATGGTCGTCCGCGATGTCGTATCCCTCGGACGAGAAGCCGCTGTAGAGCACCTCGGCGGAGCCGGGCTGGTCGGCGGTCGCCCCGGCGACGGTCGCCTCGATCCGCGTCTTGAGCTCGGCGATCGTGGACCCGGGGTAGAGCGCGATCCGGTACTCGGTGACGCATACGCCGGGTACCGTCGAAGGCCAGTCACCGCCCCTGATCGTACCGACGTTCAGGTTGATCGGATGGGAGAACAGATCGAAGGGCGGCGGCGGCGCGACGTTCATCTCGGTCTCCAGCTCGCGGAGCGCCCCGATCACGTTGAGGCTCTTCTCGATCGCGTTCGTCGCGTTGCGTCCTTCCGCCGCGTGCCCGGGCACGCCCACGATGCGCACCTTGAACCAGAGCACGCCGACCTGCGCGGTCGTGATGGCGGCGCCGAACGGCTCCGTGATCACCGCGGCGTCGGCGGTGTAGCCGCTCATGATCGTCTGGAGGGTGCCGTTGCCGCTGCACTCCTCCTCCACGACGGATTCGAGGTGTACGGGCGCGTGGGGAGCGAGTCCGAGGGATCGCAATCCCTTCACGGCCCCGAAGATGGCGGCCAGCCCACACTTCATGTCGGCCGAGCCACGCCCGTAGAGCCACCCGTCCTCGCGGAGCCCGCTGAACGGGTCGCGATCCTCCCACTGCGAGAGCGGCTCCGGACTCACCACGTCGATGTGTCCGTTCAGGATCAGGGACCGGCCGTCCGTCCGCGACCCCGGATCCCAGGTGGCCACCACGTTCCGCTTCCCGTCGACGTCCCAATCGAACGGCGCGGCCTGTGGGTGCGCCCGCAGGGCGGTCTCGTCCATGGGAACGTCGATCGGATCCAGGTCGAGGGAGCGCAGGACCCCCTCCACGACCCGTTGCCCGGCCTCCTCCTCGCCGAGGACCGTCGGGGCCTGGACCAGGCGCGCCAGCACGTCGGTCATCCACTCGCCCTGATCCGCGATCGCATCCAGGATCCGCGCATCTTCCGGGGCGATCTCCAGCGGGAGATCGTGGTGCGGGGTGGGGATCTCGCCCCGACCGTCGTACGCGTGGTCCGGGGGGGTCTCGAGATCCGTGGTCAGCCGACTCCCGCCGTAGGACCCGGTAGGCGCCTCATCCGGCAGGGGCTGCATGGTGGGAGAGGGTAGCGGACCCGCGGGCCCCCGCGGGGGCTTGACGCATGGATGTAATGATGTAATCTCAATTGCATGACAGAGAAGATGACCACCTCACCCGCCGAGCATCTCCAGGGCTGGTTCGCCGGCCGCCTCCCCGCCGAGTGGTTCGCCGGTCCGCCGGAGGTGACCCATGACCGCGACGAGATCCTGGTCGTGGGCACGCTGCCCGAGCCCGAGCTGCCCTCCGACGCCACCCCCGAGACCGAGGTGGCAGCGCGCGCCTCGCGCATCGACGGCTTCCGGGAGGACACGCGCGGCAAGCGGATGCAGATCGCCGACGAGGCCGAGCGCCGCTTCGGCCGCAAGGTCTCCTGGGGAGCGCAGTGTGGGGACCAGCGTCATCTGTTCACGACGCTCAGCATCCCCGCCATGACGCGGCTCCGCATGCCGGAGCGCAAGGTCCTCGACACGCTCGTGGACGCGGGCGTCGCGCGCAGCCGCAGCCACGCGCTGGCGTGGTGCGTCCGACTGGTGGCCGAGCGCCAGGAGGACTGGCTGAAGGACCTGCGCGAGGCGCTGGAGCAGGTCGAGGTCGTGCGCGGCGAAGGGCCGCGAGACTGAATCACGACCTCAGGCGGACACCGACTCAGCCGGCGGAGCGCCGGATCGCGACGATCATGTTCACCGCCGAGCTCACGAGGACCTCCTCGCCCGGCTGGAGGTCCGCGGGCATGCTCTCCCGCCCCAGGCGGGCGGTCTCCACCCGACGGTCTCGGTAGGCCACCGTGACGTCGGCATAGGGAACGCCGTGGACGTCGAACGGTCGCACGTCGACCACGAGCGCTTCACGTTCCCCCAGCACCCGCGGAGCCTACCGCACGTGGGGTAGGCGGTGTCGCCCTGCACGGGTGCGGTAGCCACTGCTAGGGTCGGGCTCCCATGCGGCCCACCCCCGGCCACCTCAAGTTCTTCCGCCCGGGGACCGACCCCCTAACCATGAACCGAGGGGGAACCCGGCTTCGCCGTCGCGTGATGACCTTGACGCTGATCGCGTCGAGCGCGCTCGCGATGCTCCCCCTCGGGCCTACGACGATCGCGGTAGCGGCCGCGCGCGGCCCCGGCTCCCCGCACGGGGACGTCGCGGCCGGAGAGTACGGATCCGGACCGGCGCCGATCCCGGTGCACATCCCTGCAGCGGCGCGCACCCGGCGCGCGGGCGTGAAGTGGAGCGATGTGGGCAGCGGGGACGCGTGGGCGCGCAGCGCGATCGACTACGTGGGCGGCGCCTTCGATTGGATGCGCGACTTCCCGGCCAACGCCGACGGCACCTATCCCTTCCGTCCCTCCATGATCGAGACGCGGAAGTACTTCGCACGCGCGGTGGTGAAGGCCTTCGCGCCGGACGAGACCGTCGACCCGTCCATCGCCTTCACTGACCTCGACACCACCCAGGTCTTCTATCGCTGGGCGAACGTCGCCGTGAAGATGGGGTGGATGCGCCGGACGGCCGACGGAGGATTCCTGCCGGACAAGCCCGTCACGATGACCACCGTGCATCGCGTGCTGGTCCTGGCGCTCGGCCTGCGATCGACCGCGCAGCAGCTCGACGCGCTGCACACGAGCGGCGGCGTGACGTTCGACACGCCCGTCAACTTCGGCACCACGATGCTCGGCATGCGGCTCGGTCTGCGCTACAACAGCGACGCGAACGAGGCCCAGGACGTCGGGCCGTCCACGCCGATGCCCCGCTCCCAGGTTGCCTTCTCGCTCTACAAGGCGAAGACGCTGCCGTCCTGGACCGTCCCGTGGATCGCAGGGCAGTACGAAGGGATCCAGCTACCGAAGATGGGGCCGTCGCGACAGGCCATCGTGCAGTGGGGGATCCGCTACGTCGGGTACCCCTACGTCTGGGGAGGCGAGTGGGGCCTCGCCACGCCCGAGCCCTCGGGGCTGGGTGGACAGCCGATCGCCGGGTTCGACTGCTCGGGCTTCTCGTGGTGGGCCCTCCGCGCGAACGACGGCGGCATCTGGAAGGTGGCGCCGCCCAGGCCGTACGCCGGGTGGCAGCTCCCCCAACGCTCCTCCGCGGACATGGCGCGCACCGGTCACCTGAAGTTCGACCAGCTGATGCCCGGCGACCTGATGTTCTACGACGGGGACGACGACGGCATCGTCGACCACGTCGACGTGTACATCGGGAACGGCTTCTCGCTGGATTCCTCACACACGCCCGGCGGCGTCACCATCATGTGGGTCGGCGACGGCTGGTACCGCGATCACTTCGTGCATGGCCGTCGGATCCTGCCCCTGAAATAGGGCCTGAGCGGGCTACCCGTCACCGTCGATCGCCGCCTGGAGGATCCGCCGCTCGTCCCCGGTGAGGCGCCGCGAGCGCGCCGCGTCCGGGGCCCGAGGCACGATCACCGCCTCGGCCTCCGCCGCCACGGTCCCGTCGGCCTTCACGATGGCCTCGCGCGTCCGCACGCTGGAGCCGCCGAAGCTCGCCACCGCGCAGCGCACGGTGATCTCGCCGTCGTCCTGGGTGAGCTGGTTCCGGTAGTCGATGCCCACGTGCGCCAGGACGAAGTCCCACGCGCCCTCGGATCCCATCAGGCCCTCCACCAAGCGGTCGCGGCACTCCTCGAGATAGGTCAGGTAGACCGCGTTGTTCACGTGGCCGTAGTGGTCCATGTCCCGCCATCGGATCTTCACGCGGATCTCGTGGCTCACCCGGGCGGCACCTCGGGGTTCATCGAACCCGATCGGAAGCCCTGGAGATCGAGCGTCACGTAGCGCCAGCCGAGCGTGGTGAGCCCCTCGATCACGCGAGCGCGGACGGCGGGCTCGGCCAGGCGGGCGACCTCGTCCGCCTCCACCTCCACGCGCACCAGGTCCGCGTCGTGCACGCGCACCCGGCACTGGCGGAACCCCAGATCCTTCAGCAGCCGCTCGGCGCGACCCACCTTCGACAGCTCTTCCACCGTGATCGTCACCCCGAACCTGATCCTCGACGACAAGCAGGCCGAGGCCGGCTTGTCCCACGTGGCCAGCCCGAGATCCCGGGCGGCCTCGCGCACCTCCCGTTTCGTCATCCCCACCTCGATCAGGGGATGGCGCACGCCGTGCTCCTCGGCGGCCCGCAGGCCCGGACGGAACTCGCCCAGGTCATCGAGGTTGGCTCCCGAGACCACCACCGGGAAGTCGGCCTCCTCGGCCACGCGCGCGAGCACGTCGTAGAGCTCGGTCTTGCAGCGATAGCAGCGGTCGAGGCCGTTCGCCAGGTACGCCGGATCCTCGGCCTCGCGGGTGCGCACCACGCGGTGCGCGATCCCGTGCGCGGCGGCGAGTCGTCGCGCTTCCTCGGCCTCGCCGGGCGGCAGCGACGGCGAGACCGCCGTCACCGCCACCGCGCGCTCACCGAGCACCCGGGACGCCACGGCCGCCACCAGGGTCGAATCCGTCCCGCCGCTGAAGGCCACGACGACGCCCCCGGTGCCGCCCAGCAGATCGTGCAGCCCCGCGAGCTTGGTGGCGACCCCCGTGGCGATCATGGTGCGTATCCTCCCACGACCGCCGATCCTGGATGGAAGAAGGCCCCGAGCGGGGGGCTCGGGGCCTTCCAGTTGGAGAGAGGGGCTCCACCCGGTACTTCGGTGCTCCTCGCCGCGCGGTTCATCCGCAGTTGTTGCGGTTCTGTGACGGTCAGAGGAGCTCGTCGTCGGTCGATCGCCCGGTGAGCCGGCGGTTCTGGCGTAGGCGGCGATCGACCTCCTGGTTCGCCGCGACCGCGCTCGGACGCGATCCCGTCACCGCGGCGAGGAACTCCACCCGATCCAGCGCGAGCAGGCGGAGGTCCGTCGCGGCCCGGACGGTGGCGGTGCGCGGGACGTCGCGCAGGAGAGCGATCTCGCCGACGTAGCCGCCCGACCGGAGGTGCGCCACCGTCACGTGATCGACCTCGACGGTCGCCTGACCCTCCGCGATGACGTAGAAGCGATCCCCGGGCTCCCCCTGGCGCATGAGCACCTCCCCCGCCCCGACCTCGAGCGGGATCAGGTGCCAGCTCACGCGTTCGAGCACGGGTTGGGCGAGCGGCGCGAACAACGCGATGCGTCGGAGGAGGTCGAGCTCCACGCCCGGAACCCGGGCGCGGTCGTCGACCTCGCGCAGCCTGGCCCGGCTGAGCAGCCCGGCGAGAGGCAGGAGCGCCCCGGCGGCGACGAACGCGCCGCGCGCGCCGAAGAGCGCCACGAAGACGGGAGCCATCGCCGAACCCACCGCGAGGCCCGCCATCAGCATGGCCTCCTGCAGCCCGAACACCCTCGAGAGGACCTCGTCATCGACCGTGCGCTGCAGGAGCGTGCGGCTCGCCACGTCGAAGAACGCCTTGCCCATCCCGCACCCGATCAAGAACGCGGCCGCCATCGCCGGTCCGGGTGCCACCGCCACCAGCGCGAGGCATCCACCGGTGGCGAGCATCCCGGCGGCGACGGCCGGAGCCATCCGGTGCCTGCCGATCAGCACCGCGGTGCCGGCGGCCCCGAGCAGCCCCCCGATCCCCGCCGCGGCCGTCATCAGCCCCGGCCCCGCCGGGCCCATCCCGAGGATCTCCAGGGCGAGCACCACCGCCAGCACGTCGAGCATGCCGACCACGACGAACTGCGCACCGACCAACAGCGTGAGGAGGGTGGCGCCGCGGTCCTCGCGGAGCTGACGGAACCCCTCCCTCGCGTCCTGCACGATCGACGCCGACACCCGACCCGCCGGCACGAGCGCGAGGTGACGCCGCAGACCCACCGTCATGGCGGCCGCGACGAGCACGCCCGCGGACGTCACCGCGAAGACGAGCCAGGCTCCCTCCTCGGCCAGGAGGATGCCCGTCAGCACCGGGCCGATGAACACCGAAAGCCCTTCCAGGGTGCTGGATGCGGAGTTCGAGGCGGTGAGCTCCGGCGGCGTCTCGGCCAGCTCCGGCAGGATCGCGTGATGCACCGGACGCGTGAGCGTGATCGCGCAATTGGACAGGGCCGCACAGAGGTAGATCACGCCGATCGGCGCATCCACGAACAGCGAGAGGGCGGTGGCGGCCATCGCGCCTGACTGGATCAGGTAGCCGAGCGCGAGCGCCTTCTCGCGCGGCAGTCGGTCGCCCATGGTCGACCCGAGGGGCGCCACGAAGATCGCGGGCACGAGCTGGATCACCGCCACCAGACCGGCCGCGGATGCGCCGCCCCGATCGAACGCGTAGACGAGCATCGCCACCCACGTGGCCCACTCCGCGGTGTTGAAGATCAGGAACGCGAGCAACACGCGGCGCAGCGCGTGGTTGCGGCCCACCGACGAGAAGATGCGGACGGTCTGCTTCAGCGAGTACACGACGCCTCACGCGCGTGTGGGCGAGGAGCGATCGGCACCGGATTCCCTTCGCAGACGGGGTGCCTGCGTATCCTCCGGCTCCCACCGGCACCGGTCAATCCGAGCCGGAACGCGGACGGGGCCCCCGAAAGGGGCCCCGTCCGATGCTGCGGTGGTGCTGCGGACTCAGAAGTCCATGTCACCGCCGGGCATGCCGCCCGCCGGCATGGCGGGGGCCTTCTCCGGCTTCTCGGCGACCACGGCCTCCGTGGTGAGGAACAAGCGCGGCGATCGACGCGGCGTTCTGCAGCGCCGAGCGCGTGACCTTCGTCGGGTCGATCACGCCGAACTTCAGCATGTCGCCGTACTCGCCGGTGGCGGCGTTGAGCCCGTGGCCCGGGTCCAGCGCGCGCACCTTCTCGATGATCACGCCGCCCTCGAGGCCGGCGTTGAAGGCGATCTGCTTCAGCGGCTCCTCGAGCGCGCGCCGCACGATCGCGGCACCGGTGAGCTCGTCACCCTCGAGGTCCACCTTGTCCAGCGCGGTCTGCGCGTTCAGGAGCGCCACGCCACCGCCGGGCACGATGCCCTCCTCGACGGCCGCCTTGGTGGACTGCACGGCGTCCTCGATGCGGTGCTTCTTCTCCTTGAGCTCGACCTCGGTGGCCGCGCCGACCTTGATGACCGCCACGCCGCCGGAGAGCTTGGCCAGCCGCTCCTGCAGCTTCTCGCGGTCGTAGTCGGAGTCGGTCTTCTCGATCTCGCTCTTGATCTGGTTGATGCGGCCGCTGATGTCCTCGCTCCTTGCCCCCGCCCTCGACGATCGTCGTCTCGTCCTTCGTGACGACGACCTTGTGGGCGGTGCCGAGCAGGTCCATGGTGGCGGTCTCGAGCTTCAGGCCGACCTCCTCGGAGATCGACCGTGGCGCCCGTGAGGACCGCGATGTCCTGGAGCATGGCCTTGCGGCGGTCGCCGAAGCCCGGAGCCTTCACCGCGGCGCTGCGGAACGTGCCACGGATCTTGTTGACCACCAGGGTCGCGAGGGCCTCGCCCTCGACGTCCTCGGAGAGCACCAGGACCGGCTTGCCGGCCTGCATGACCTTCTCGAGCACCGGGAGCAGGTCCTTCACCGCGGAGATCTTGCTGTTGGCGATGAGGATGTAGGGGTCCTCGAGGACCGCCTCCATGCGCTCGGGGTCGGTGATGAAGTAGGGCGAGATGTAGCCCTTGTCGAACCGCATGCCCTCGACGAAGTCGAGCTCCATCCCGAAGGTGTTGGACTCCTCCACCGTGATGACGCCGTCCTTGCCGACCTTGTCGACGGCCTCGGCGATCGTGGAGCCGATCTCGGCGTCGGCGGCGGAGATGGCGCCCACCTGGGCGATCTCGTCCTTGCCCTCGACCTCCTTGGACTGGTTCTTGATGGCCTCGACGGCGAGCTCCGTGGCGCGCTCGATGCCCTTCTTCAGCGACATCGGGTTGGCGCCGGCGGCGACGTTGCGCAGGCCCTCCTTCACGATGGCCTGGGCGAGCACGGTGGCCGTGGTCGTCCCGTCACCGGCGACGTCGTCGGTCTTCTTGGCGACCTCCTTGACCAGCTCCGCGCCGATCTTCTCCTGCGGGTCGTCGAGCTCGATCTCCTTGGCGATCGAGACACCGTCGTTCGTGATCGTGGGGGCGCCCCACTTCTTCTCGAGGACCACGTTGCGGCCCTTGGGGCCGAGCGTGATCTTCACGGCGTTGGCGAGCTGGTCCATGCCCCGCTCGAGCGAGCGCCGTGCTTCCTCGTCGAAGGTGATGATCTTCGCAGCCATCCCTTCTCCTTCCTCCTGGTCGATTGCCGGCTTCTCAGCCACCACCACCGACTGCTAGCACTCGATGGCAGCGAGTGCTAACGATTGTACCGGGAAGAGGGGCGGGTGTGACAAGCCGGGTCCGGCCGAGCTACGCGCGGGCCGCCACGCGGATCACCAGGGGGAGCGCCACCACGCCCACGATCAAGGCGAACCCGAAGAGCGGCGTGAACGACAGGAGCACCAAGGTCGCCGCCCAGATCGCCGTGCCGCCGAGGGCCCACGCGAACCGCGGCCGGAACCGGAGCCCGCTCCGCCACTCGCGCACCTGGCTCCCGGCGACGACCCCGGGCACCACGAACAGGAGGAGGCCGAACGCCACGCCGAGGATCGCGAGGACGAGCCCCGGGCCGTCGGTGCGCGCTCGCCAGGAAGTGGAAGGCGCAGGGGGGACGTACGCGTCGTCGTCCTCGCCCGGCCCGGTGTGCGATGGGCGGTCGATCAACACGTCCATCAGGTCCCGCGGTCGCTTGGGTTTCCCTCGGCTCACGGACACATCGTGGCGGACGTTGGAGGAGCGGGACAACTGCTCAGGCGGGCTGCCTCCCGGTACGCTGCGCACACATGACCGCACCGTGGAAGCTCCGGTTCAGCGCGCCCACGATCTCGGAGGCCCGCTGGGCGGACGCGAGGCCCGCACGCCTCGGCGTCGTCTCGACCGAATCGGGCACATCGCAGGCGTGGGCCTGGGACCTGGAGTCGGGGTCACGGCGGCAGGTCTCCGGGCATGGCGTCGGCGCCGAGGAGGTCCATGTCACGCCGGATGGCGAGGCCCTCGTGTGGTGGCTCGACCTGCTGGGTGACGAGCGCGGCCACTGGATGGTGTCCGACTTCGAGGGCGGCGATGCGCGACCGCTGTTCCCTGGGCTCGACGACGCCTGGATGTCGGGCCTCGCGATGGTGCCGGGCGTCGTGGCCGCCGGCTTCAGCACCGACGAGGACTACGTGGTGTACGTCGCGCACGAGGGCGGTGATCCGCGAGCGCTCTACCGGCACGGCCAGCCTGCGGGGGTCGGCCAGGAGTGGCCCCAAGGACCCGGTGGGCTCTCGGCCGACGGCACCCTCCTGTGCATCCGGCACAGCGAGGACGGCGACATCTCGCACTACGCGCTGCGCGTCCTCGATACCCGCAACGGGGAGATCGTCGGCGAGCTCCGGGACGAGGGGCACACCCTCTCGCCCGCGGGATGGTCACCCATGCCCGGCGATCAGCGGCTCGTGGTGATCCGCGAGCTCGACGACCTCGAGCGGCCGTGGCTCTGGAACCTGGCGGACGGCACGCTCGAGCGATCGGCGCCTGAGGAGCCGGGCGCTTTGTACCTGGCTGATTGGTACCCCGATGGCGCGGCGCTCCTCCTGCGCCGCGACCACGAGGCACGCGACGCCCTCCTGCGATTCGATCTGGACACCCGCGAGTCCTCCGAGATCGTGCCCGCCGCGGGAACCATCACCCAGGCGGGCGTGCGGCCCGACGGCGACGTCTGGTACCGCGCGGAGAGCGGCGTCGAGCCTCCGGCCATCCGGAGTCTCGGGGGAGCGGTCGTCCTGTCGATCCCCGGCGTCGAATCGCCTCCGCCCGGACGCGCGTTCGAGGCCGTGTGGTTCTCGAACCCGCAGGGGACGAGGATCCAGGGTTGGCTCGTGCGCCCGGACGGAGAGCCGCCGTTCCCCACCATCGTCTCGCCCCACGGAGGCCCCGAATACCACAACACCGACGCCTTCGACCCACGGCGTCTCGCGTACGCCGACCACGGCTTCGCCGTCCTGCTCGTCAACTACCGAGGGTCCACCGGGTACGGCGCCTCCTTCCGTCAGGCGCTCTTGGGCGACGTGGGCTTCCCGGAGTCTGAGGACCTGAACGCCGGGCTCGATCACCTGATCGCGGAGGGCATCGCCGACCCGGATCGGCTCTTCATCGAGGGCTGGTCGTGGGGCGGGTACCTCGCGACCCTGAACGCCGGCCTCCACCCGGAGCGGTGGCGGGCCGTCGTGGCCGGCATCCCCGTCGGCGACTCCGTCGCCGCGCACTACGAATGCGCGCCCGCGCTACGGGCGTGGGACCTCGCCACCATGGGCGGGAGCCCGATGGAGGTCCCCGAGCTCTTCCACGAACGCAACCCGATGACCTACATCGACCGCGTCCGCGCCCCGATGTTGATGATCGCGGGCGAGCACGACAGTCGCTGCCCGTTGGGGCAGGTCATGACCTACGCCCACGGGCTTCGGGTGCGCGGGCGTGAGGTGCAGGTGCACCTCTACCCGGGAGGCCACCACGCGAACGACGTCGACGAGCAGATCCTGCACGTGGAGCTCGCGATGGCGCTGTTCACACAGCATCTGTCCGACTGAGCACCGCTAGCCGCGTGCGTGACCCCGGTCGCGGCCGCCGCCCCGGTGGCGGCGGCCGCCACGGTGCCCGCGTCCCCCGTGATGCCGTCGGCGCCCGCCCCTCCCCTGCGACGGAGCGGCTCCCGGTCGCTTCAACCGCTCCGCCGCCGCGGGCGCCGGCTCCCCGTTCCAGAAGGTCTGGGCCGGGTTGAAGAAGGCGCTCGTCGCCACCGCGGCGAACGCGGCGCGCGACGAGGCCGACGTGTCGATCCGGTAGTTGCGGGTCCCGCTCCCCTCGTTGTTGTAGGAGACCCCGATCACGTCGGGCCACCCCTGGAGCATGGCCTGGGCGTCTTGGAACCACTGCGCCTTCTGGCCGGCCTTCCCCTCGACGCAGCCGTGCTCGATCACGAAGAGCGGCCGGCCGAGCGTGGTCGCCACCTGGTGCGCCGGGGTGAAGATCTTCTCGAAGCTGCGCCAGTTGCCGCCGATGTTGCGGTTGTAGCCGTCCACGCCGATCACGTCGTAGTTCTCGGGCAACCACGCCTCGACCCCGCCGAAGCTCCCGCTGAACGTGGGCGCCATGAAGCACGCGACGAAGCGCACGTTGGTGACGCCGACCTCCTGGAAGATCGACCACACCCGCTGATGCGCGGCCCGCCACTGCGCCGCGTTGCCGAGCGTCGCCTCGTCCTCGGGCTCCTTGTGGAAGCAGAAGTAGGCGGGCCAGCCGGCCGCCTTCAGCGACATGGCCTCGGCGGTGATCCTCGCATCCTGCGCGCCGGCTGCGATGTCCGCCCACTTCACCGTCTGCTTGCCGCGCGTGAACCAGGACAGGATGGGCACCTGACCGCGCCCGGCGATGAACGTCGAGTACCGGTTCACCAGGCTCGTCTGCCACGGGAACCGGTTGTGGACCGTGGCGAACATCCGTCCGCTCATCGCCTCCAAGGCCTGCAGCGCCTCGACGTTCGTCTGCTTGCCGATGGTCTGCACGCTCACGCCGAACGTGTCGCCCGTACCCGGGCCCGCGACGTCGGCCCACCCTCGCTCGGCGAGGAACGATGCCTCCGCGATCCCGGCGAACGCCATCCCCGCGGTCGTGACCGCGGCCTTCTTCAGGAACTCCCGACGGTCGATCATGCTCGCTGCCCCCTCTTCCGGGCCCCCTCTGGGCCAGCCAAGGTGCAGGCGATATCGACGGGTGTGCGAGGGTACTTAAGTTCGGGTATGCCGCGTTGGGGCGAAAGGAGGACGCATCAGCCCCCCCATCCGGGGGACACGGCAAGCGGAGCGCTAGAAGCCGGAGCTGAAGACCCGGTCGACCCGTACCTCGACGATGACCGAGGACTCGGCCGTGATGGGGGCCATCGCCTCGTACTGGGGGTACTTCTCGTAGAGGAGTCCGCGGTCTCGTTCGAACTCCGGACCACTCTCCACGAGGTACGCCTCGCCGTACGCGATCACCTGCCGCAGCTGGTCCCAGTCCTCGTGGTACTCGTCGCAGCCGATCGCGACGTGCGGGTCCCCCTCCAGGTTGCGCACCTTCTGCGTGTCCCGCTCCGTGGCGAACACGATCCGGTTCATGTCCAACACGGGGCCGATCGGCACGAGGTGCGGCCTCCCGTCGGCGTAGACGGTGGCGAGGTAGGCGACGCGGGCACCGGCGATGAACTCCGCCTCCGGTCCGGTGAACACCGATCCGTCGATCGTCATCGCTCAGTCATCCGCGGGCTGGGCCGCCGCATGATCGCGGATCTGCTCGACGATCTCTTCGTTGGCGAGCGTGGTCACGTCGCCGAGCTCGTTCCCCCGGGCCACGTCGCGCAGCAGCCGGCGCATGATCTTGCCCGAACGGGTCTTGGGCAGGTCGGGCGTGAAGATGATGTTGTCCGGCTTCGCGATCGGCCCGATCACCTTGGCGACGTGCTCCCGCAGCTCCTGGAGCGTCGCCTCGTCGCCCTCGTACCCCCCCTTCAGCGTGACGAACGCGACGATGCCCTCGCCCTTCAGATCGTCGGGACGGGAGACCACGGCGGCCTCGGCCACCTTCTGGTTGTCGACGAGCGCGCTCTCGATCTCGTAGGTGGACAGGCGGTGCCCGGCCACGTTCATCACGTCGTCGATGCGACCGAGGAGCCAGTAGTAGCCGTCCTCGTCGCGTCGGCACCCGTCCCCGGCCACGTAGACCTCCGGCCCGTACTTGCTGAAGTACGTCGCCACGTACCGATCGGGGTCCCCCCAGATCGTGCGGCAGATCGCGGGCCACGGGTGCCGGAGCACGAGGTAGCCGCCGCCGCCCGGGGGCACGGAGTTCCCCTCTTCGTCCACGACGTCGGCCTGGATGCCCGGGAAGGGGTTCGTGGCGGAGCCGGGTTTGAGCGCGGTGATGCCGGGGAGCGGCGTGATGAGGATGGCTCCGGTCTCGGTCTGCCACCACGTGTCGACGACCGGGCACCGCTCGCCACCGATGTACTTCCAGTACCACACCCAGGCCTCCGGGTTGATCGGCTCGCCCACCGACCCCAGCAGCCGCAGCGACGAGAGGTCGTGCTTCTCGACGTGCTCGGTGCCCCACCGCATGAACGCGCGGATCGCGGTCGGCGCGGTGTAGAGGATCGTGGCCTTGTATCGCTCCGCGACGTCCCAGAGCCTGTCCCTGTCGGGCCAGTCGGGCGCGCCCTCGTACATGATCCCGGTGGTGTGGTTCGCGAGCGGCCCGTACACGATGTACGAGTGTCCGGTCACCCAGCCGATATCGGCTGCGCACCAGTACACATCCTCCTCATGGAGATCGAAGATCATGCGATGGGTGGCGGCGACCTGCGTCAGGTACCCGCCGGTCGTGTGCGCGATGCCCTTGGGCTTGCCGGTCGTGCCGCTCGTGTACAGCAGGTAGAGCAGATCCTCGGCGTCCATCGGCTCGGGCTCGCAGACGGCCTCCTGAGCGGCGACGAGGTCGTGGTACCAGAGGTCGCGCCCCTCCTCGAAGGGGTGCTCGCCTCCCGTGCGCCGCACGGTGATCACGTGCTCGATCGACGGGCACGCGGCGACCGCCTCATCGGCGCTCGCCTTCAGCGGCACCACCTGGCCGCGCCGGTAGGCCCCGTCGGCGGTGACGAGGACCTTGGCCTCGGCGTCGATGATGCGGTCCTTCAACGACTCGGAGCTGAAGCCGCCGAACACGACCGAGTGCGCGGCGCCGATCCGCGCGCAGGCGAGCATCGCGACGGGCAGCTCCGGCACCATGCCGAGGTAGATCGCCACGCGGTCGCCCTTGGCCACCCCGAGCGATCGCAGGGCGTTGGCGAACCTGCAGGTCTCCTCGTACAGCTCGCGGTACGTGATCGTGCGCTGCTCGCCGGGCTCGCCCTCCCAGTAGTAGGCCACCTTGTCCCCACCACCGGCCTCGACATGGCGATCGAGGCAGTTGTACGAGGCGTTCAGCGTGCCGCCCTGGAACCACTTCACCCAGGGTGGGTTCCACTCCATCACGGTGTCCCACTTCGAGAACCAGCTGAGGCGCTCGGCTTGCTCCGCCCAGAACCCCTCGAAATCCTGCTCCGCCCGCGCGTAGATCCCTGCGTCGCTGATGATCGCGCGTTCCACGAACGCGGGGGACGGTTCGAAGACGCGCTCCTCCGAGAGCAGGGCCGAGATGTTCTTCTGCGGGTCGCTCATGTGTGGTCCTCCGTGAACGGGTGAGGGCCGCATCGTACGCAGGATGGGCTCCTCGCGCGAGGGCGCACGTTCGCTCAGGTACTTGCAACGGTGCCCGGGCGGGGCCACCATCGTGGGCAGGCCGCCCGTCGAGGCGGCCTCGAAGCTGGAAGGAGGCTGCGGTGGCGCAGTACGAGGCGTATTGCATGAAGTGCCGCGAGAAGCGGATGTTCGAGGGCCAGATCGTCGAACTCAAGAACGGTCGCCCCGCCGCCCAGGGCACCTGCCCCGTGTGCGGCACCAAGCTCACCCGCATCCTGAGCAAGGCCGAAGCCGGGAAGTAAGCGACGCCGGGGCGCCGGGCCGGGGCCCGGTCGGGTCAGTTCAGGCGGGACAAGATCTGGTCCGTGCTCACCAGCACGGGTCCCGGCGCCAATCCCACGTGACGGGCCGCCAGGTCCGCCACCGTGGTCTTCAAGAAGACCTCTTGCACCGCCCGTGCGACGTCAGCCCAGAATCCTTGCAGCCCACAGCGTGAGTCCTGGAAGCAGGTGTGGTCCGAGGGCTCCAGGCAGAACATCGGGAACAGCTGTCCCTCGATCGCGTCGGCGATCTCCGCGACGGTGATCTCCGCGGGGTCCCGCGCGATGCGGCACCCGCCGCCGGCACCCCGGAAGCTCTCCACCAGACCGGCTTTCGAGAGCGCCCCGAGTTGCTGCTCCAGGAACCGGAGCGGCACCTGCTGACGCTCCGCGATCTCCCGCGCCGGCACCAGACGTTCGTCATCACGATGCTGTGCGAGCTCGATCATGGCGCGCATGGCGTATTCGAGCTTCTGAGACACCTTGAGCATGGGGGACGCCTCCTCGCCCCAGGGTAGGTGGGGCGAAACCGCACGTCAACGAGGGGATGAAGGTCCGGATGCGCGCTGATCTCGTGCTCCCCTCGTCGGTCGCGGACACGCCAAGGGTCCACCTCAGCTCACGCCTTCGACGGCAGGCCTGTGGTTGAGCGCTTTTCTCCCCACGTCCCAGGTAATGGGTATCCATGACTCGGCCCTTCGTGCCGATGACATCGGTGGGGAAAGGTGCGTGACGGACATGAGGTACGGGAACCGCTGATGATGCGCGTGCTGGTGATCGACGACGAGCCCGACGTCCTGCTGCTCTGCAAGCTCAACCTGGAGCACGCGGGACACGAGGTTCTTGGCGCCTTGGAGGCAGCCGAAGGTCTCGCCCTGGCGCGCGAGGCCCGGCCCGACGTCGTCGTGCTCGATCTCATGCTCCCCGCGATGGACGGCTATCAGGTGTTGGCGGCCCTCCGAGAGGACGCCGCCACGCGCGACCTGCCCGTCGTGATCCTCACCGCGAAGGCGCAGATGAAGGACCGGATGCGCTGCTGGGAGGACGGGGCATCGGATTTCGTGACGAAGCCGTTCCCGCCCGAGCAGCTGCTCGACTCGCTCGATCGGGTGATGGCGATGACCCCGAACGACCGCGCCGAGCTTCGCGAATCAACGCTCCGGGAGCTGCGGAAGGAAGCCTGAGCCGGGAACGGCTCAGCCGCCGACCTTGTTGGCGTAGTCCTCGCCCAACACGACCACGACCTGCACGCTGTTGTTGACCTTGGAACTCACGTCGGTACCAGAGCCCAAGGGCTTAACGAGCGCACCCTTGAAGAAGGTGTCGGCGACGTCCTGCGCGTTCGCCTGATTCTGCGCTGCATCGGGTCCCGTTCGGTAGTAGATCGTCGTCTTCGCCACCGGCTTCGGCACGTAGTCCGCGGGAGCCTGTCCGCTGGTGTATCCGGCGTCCGTCAGCGTCTGATCGCCCTGAGCCGCTAATCCCGGTGCGGCCGTCCCGTTGAAGACGGCGACGGTAACCTTCGCGGGCGGTTGGGGGTCGGGGAGCGGGGACGTGGTCTCGGTCGGCGTCGCACCCGTCGACGGCGTCACGCTGGGGGAGCCGCTGGGGCTCACCACCGTGCCACCGCCCGGGGCCGCCACCGAGGCGCCGTCACTGAACCCGTTGGCGAGGATGGCGAGCCCGGCCACGATCAGCGCCACGATCACGACGATGCGTCCGGTGCCCAGGTTCACGCGGGCCATCCTACCCCAGCCTCCGGGCGATGCCCGGGCCGGGGGCAGGTCCTCAGACGCGCACGCCCAGCTGTCCCGCCACGCGGCGACGGCGGCGCGACTCGCGGAGGCGACGGAGGCGTCGCACGAGCATGGGGTCGTACGCGAGCGCCGCGGGCGTCTCGACGAGCCGGTTCAGCAACTGGTGGTAACGGGTCGGCGAGAAGCCGAACCGTTCGCGGATCGCCCGCTCCTTGGGCACGCCGAGCTTCCAGCTCTCCCGTTCGAAGTCCAGGAGCTGCCGGTCGCGCGAAGACAACCCGGCCGGCTCCGTCGGCTTCCCCTCAGCAGACGCACGCGCCACGGAGCTGAGGCTTGCAGACGGAGGTGGCGCGTTCAAGCACCCCCCGTCGGGTTCCGACACTTGGCTAGAAGGCTGCGATGGCTGTGAGAGCATCGCGATCGGAGCGTCGACACGACATGGCGGTGACCCCCTTGGATGGCCAGAGCAGCGCGGACCGGTTCCGGTCCGTCGCCCAGCTCAACATGCTCCACAGCCTCGCCGCCAAGCTCAACGCGCTCGGCGATGTCGCGGAGATCGGCGCCGCCATCACGGCCGAGCTCCACACGATCATCGACTATCACAATTGCCGGGTGTACGTGCTCCTCGACGACGACCACACGCTCATGCCGATCGCGTTCCGAGGCCAGCTCTTCAAGGAGTACGAGGAGGAACGCCTCGAGGACCTCGTGACCGAGATGGGTGAGGGGATGACCGGGCACGTCGCCGCCACGGGCGCCTCGCTCCTCACGCCCAACGCGCAGGAGGTCGAGTTCGCGATCCAGATCGAGGGCACCGAGGACATCGTCGAGTCGATGCTCCTGGTGCCCATGAAGCTGGGCGAGAAGATCAAGGGCGTCATCGTGCTCTCGAGCCTCGGCTACGGGAAGTTCGACGCGGAGGATCAGCGCCTGCTCGAGGTCCTCGCATCGCATGCGGCGGTGGCGCTGGAGAACGCCGAGCTCTTCCAGTCCGCGCGGCAGGCCGCCGAGACGTCGGCGTCCTTGCTCCGCCTGTCGCAGACGATGACCGGGAAGCACACCGTGGGCGACATCCTGCAGCTGGCGGTCGAGTCGGTGCCGGAACTCGTGCCCTGCGCCGCGGCCGGCGCGTACGTCCTCGATGCGGACACGGGCGACTACCGGCTCGCGCGGCTGCACGAAGTGATCGAAGGGGTGGCCCGACCGCGTGCGGAGATCGGCGACGTCTCCCGGGAGGTGGCGGCGGCGTTCCTGTTCGCCGACCTCGATCCGTTCGTGATCCCCGAGGAGGTCGTGCGCCAGCTCCCCCCCGACCTCTACTTCGTGCACGAGCCGGCCGACGTGCTGGCCGCCCCGCTGCGCTGGGAGCCGGACGGGAACGGGGCCCTCGCGCTGGTGGCGGAGCCCGGCACCACCCCGTTCGGCGCGTCCCAGGTGCGCATGGTGCGCGGCATCGCCGACATCACCTCGCTCGCCTTGGGCAACGCCCGGCGCCTCTCGGAGCTGGAGCGCTTCCACGAGCTCGTGGAGACCCTCGACGCGGGGTTCTGGGAGGCGGACGCCGCGACCCTCGCCTTCACCTTCGTGGGCGGTCGCGCGAACGAGATGGCCGGCAGCGACGCGTCGGCCTGGCCGGTGGAGGGGATGACGTGGGGCGACCACATCGCCGCGTCGGATCGACCCGAGGCGCTCGCCACGCTCCGCCAGGCGGTGGAGGCCGGCGAGGATCGGAGCCTCGAGTACCGCATGGAGACCCCGGCCGGGGAGACCGTGTGGATCCGCGACCTGATCCACATCGTGCGTGGCGCCCAGCGGGCCCGCCAGCTCAGAGGGTTGATGGTGGACGTCACCGAGCGCCGACGCGCGGAACAGGCGCTGCAACAGAGCGAGCGGAAGTACTCCGAGGCCTTCCGGCGCGAGCGTGAGGCCTCGCAACGCCTCCGTGCGCTCGACGAGATGAAGAACACCTTCCTCGAGGCCGTCTCCCACGACCTGCGAACCCCGTTGACGTCGATCCTCGGATCCGCCCTCACGCTGGAGCAGTCCCAGTTCGAGCTCCCTCGTGAGGACGCCGTCGACCTCGTGCGGCGCATCGCCGCGAACGCCCGGAAGCTCGAGCGCCTGCTCTCCGACCTGCTGGATCTCGATCGGCTGCAACGGGGCATCGTGACGCCGCAGCGGCGCCCGACCGATCTGCAGGACCTCGTCCGTCGCGGCATCGAGGAGACCGAGAACCCGACGGCTCACGTGATCGAGGTGGAGGTCGAGCCCATCACGGTCTCGGTGGACGGGGCGAAGGTCGAGCGGATCCTCGAGAACCTGCTGTCCAACGCGATCCGCCACACAGCGCCGGAGACACGGATCTGGATCCGGGCGCGCGGCGAGGACGACGGCGTGCTGCTCGAGGTGGAGGACGAGGGCCCCGGCGTGCCCGAGGACCTGCACGAGGCCGTCTTCGAACCGTTCCGCCAGGCTCCCGGCTCGGCCGCCGTCCACTCGCCCGGCGTCGGGGTCGGGCTGTCGCTCGTGCTGCGCTTCGCCGAACTCCACGGCGGCCGGGCGTGGCTGGAGGATCGACCCGGTGGTGGATCGATCTTCAAGGTGTTCCTGCCCGGGGCCTGACCCGCAGGCGAAGTGGACCACGCCGATCTGAGCCGGGCGGCGGGGGGTACGGCCGCCGTCCGGCTCAGCGCTCCCGGGCGAACCGGGAGCGGGTTCGGGCCTCAGATGAACAGCGTGATCGCGTCCTGCGCCTCGAGCAGCGCCGACGTCGCGCCGGCAGGGTCCTCCAGGCCTTCGATCAGGTCCTCCTTGGCCAGGCCGAGGAGGTCCATCGTCATCTGGCACGGCACGAGGTGCACACCGAGGTCGCGCGCGACCTCGAGCAGCTCGTTCGGCGAAGCGACGTGGTGCTCCTCGGCCAGCTTCTTCATCATCGCGGGGCCGGCACCGGCGAAGTTCATCTTGCCGAGCTTCAGGTGCTCGGTCCCTCCGCGGTTCATCATCGACATCATCTTCTGCATCCAGTTCTCGCCGGTGATGTGCACGTCGTTGCGGACCAGCGGGAACAGCCCCCAGAAGGTGAAGAAGATCGTCGTCTCCATGCCCATGGCGGCCCCGGTCGTCCCGAGGATGAACGTCGGCCAGATCTTGTCGAGGTCGCCGCTCCAGGCCATGATCACGAGCTTCTTGTGCGCGACGTGCTCGAGCTCCGCGGGTGCGGGCTTCTCGAGCGTCGCCTCCATCGCAGCAACCATCGGAGTCAACCTTTCTTCCTGATGACGAAGCGATATACGCCTGCGTCTTCGGTCTGCTCCACCAGTTCGTTGCCGGTGGAGGTGCACCACGCCTTGAAGTCGGGGACCGCACCCGGGTCGGTGGCGAGCGACTCGATCAGCTCGCCCGGCCGCAGGTCGCGGATCGCCTGGGCGGTCTTCGCGATGGGCATGGGGCAGGAGAGCCCCTTGAGGTCCAGGGTCTTGGTCACGGTCTCGGTCATCGTGGGTACCTCCTCGTCGGTCATGACTCCGCCGGACGGGTGCTCGGCTTGGAGAAGGGCGCGTTCTCGGGGATCCGGCCCTGCGGCACGGTCTCCCAGTACATCCGGTTGAACAACCATTTCGCCACATGCCACGCGCGGTTGGGCTGGGGCGGCACGGGCGGGTGCTCGTAGTCGAATCGGAGCGAGGTCGCCTTCCCGTCTCCCGTCTCGAGGAAGCACATCACGCGGCCCCCGTAGTTCTCCTTCGGCGCGGTCCCCTTGACGAGCGAGGCGATCCGGCTCGCGATCACCGGCGCCTCGAAGTGGGCGGTGGAGCCGGACTTGGAGATGGGGAGGTCGGTCGCGTCGCCCAACGCCCAGATGTGCTCCTGCCCCTCGACGTTCAGGGTGTGCTTGTCGGTGGGCAGCCAGCCGCCAGGGTCGCCGAGCCCGGAGTCGATGACGACCTGCGCACCCTTGTGCGGCGGGACGAGCACCAGGAGGTCGTACTCCTGCTTCTCGCCCTCCAGCGACTCGACCACGCCGGCCGCGGGATCCACCGCCTCCACGTTGAAGAAGGTGGTGAGCCCGATGCCGCGTTCGTCCAGGATCGGTTGGATCAGCGTCGAGGCGCTCTCGATCGTGAACGCCCGATTCAACGGGCTGAGGAGCTCGATCTCGCTGACGTCGCGGAGCCCGCGATCGCGCAGGTACCTGTCCACCATGAACGTGAACTCCACGGGAGCCGGCGGGCACTTGTACGGGATCCCCGCCACCCCGACCTTCAGGCGGCCGCCCTTGAAGCGGTGCAGCTCCTGGGAGAGCCGCTCGGCCCCGGCGAGGGAGTAGAACTCGAACGAACCCTCGACGAGACCGGGCACCTGCTCCGGCACCAGCCGCGAGCCCGTCGCGATCACGAGGTAGTCGTACTCGAGGCTCCCGCCGCGCTCGAGTTGGACGGTGCCGGCTTCCGGATGGATGCGGACCGCGCGCTCGATCGCCAGGTCGACGCCCCTGCGGAGGAGCGTGCGCTCCTCTCGGGAAAGCCAGTGCCCCTTCGCCTCGCCGAGGGCGAGGTAGAGGTACCCGGGCTGGTAGTCGTGCATGCCGGTGGGGTCCACCACCGTCACGTGGGCGTCGCGGCCGAGTTCCCTATCGAGGAGGTTCGCGGCGAGTGTGCCGCCGACCCCGCCTCCCAGCACCACCACGCGCGCCGGCATCGCGGATCACCGGGCCTTCCGGATGATGAAGCGTGAGTAGCCGTCCTCCGGAACGACCTCGACCAACTCGTGCTGGGCCTTCTGCACCCACGCCGGGATGTCGGTCTTGGAACCCTCGTCGCTCGAGAGCACCTCGATCGTGTCCCCGACCTGTCCCTCGCGGATCGCACCGATCAGCGTCATGAGCGGGCCCGGACACGCCATGCCGCGCGCATCGATCGAGCGGGTGATCTCCGTCGTCGTCATCGTCGCCACCTCCTAGATGAACGTGATGGGGCCTTCGGCCTCCATGAAGAAGGAGGCGACACCCCAGATCCCGTCCACGAGCGGATCGAGATCGTCCTGGGTGATCTCGAACATCTCCATCGAGTCCGCGCATGCATAGACCTTGACCTCGCCGAGGTCCTTGGCCTGACGGAACAGTTCGCTCCAGTGCGTCTTGCCCTGCGCCTGCATCGCGCGCAGGCCCTCCTCGCCGGCTTCCGGCGCGACGCCGTGATCCTTCATCACGCGGTCGGCGCGGAACGCGTCGAGGGCCCAGTACTGCAGGAACACGTTGACCTTGCGGCCCATCGCCGCGGCGCCGACGGTCAGCACGGATGCCGCCTGGAGCTTGTCGTCGGTGCCGGAGAACAAGACCAACGAGAGGATGTCGTCGCTCATCGCGTACCCCTTCCGTACCCCCGTTCGATCGCCCCCAGCATCGACCCGCGCGGGGGACGAGCGGAGGGGGCAGGGGACCCTACGTGGAGGGGCCACCTGGGAGACGCGGGTGCCAAGGGCGATCGGTGCCAGTGGCGATGACCGTGGTCCTGACCCACTGCCACCGCTCAGGCACGCTGACGGGGGCCGTCCGATGCGGGGTACCGTACGTCGCGTGGTGCGCGCGCAGACGGACGACTTCGGGTTCGCGCCGGAGGACCTCGGCTTCATCGCCGATCCGTACCCGGTCTACGACCGCCTGCGCACCCGGGCGCCGCTGCATCTCGATGAGGCCACCGACCACTGGCTCGTCGCACGCTACGAGGACGTCAACGCCCTCCTGCGCGACCGGCGGCTCGGGCGCACCTACCATCACCTCGCCACCGACGAGGAGATGGGCCGCCCCCCAATCGACCCTGCACTGCAGCCATTCTGGCATCTCATCGAACACGGCATCCTCGACATGGAGCCACCGATGCACACGAGGGTGCGGCGTCTGGTTTCGAAGGCGTTCACGCCCCGCATGGTCGAGAGGATGCGTGCGCCCATCCAGCGGCTGATGGACGGCCTCGTCGATACGGTCCAGGGCTCCGGCACGTTCGACCTGATCCCTGCCCTCGCCGAACCCCTGCCCGTCGCCGTGATCGCGGAGCTGCTCGGGATCCCGCCGGGGACCGCGGTCTCCTGCGTCCATGGTCGGCGGACATCTGTCGCATGTACGAGCTCCATCCGTCGCCGGAGGACGAGCGCGCCGCGGTGCGCGCCTGCACGGCCTTCTCGGACTACCTGCGCGCACTGTCGCGCGAGCGGCGGGCCCGCCCGACGGGCGACCTCATCAGCGAGCTGGCGCTCGTGGTGGACGACGGGGAGCGCCTGACGGAGGACGAGCTGATCGGCACCTGCGTTCTCCTGCTGAACGCGGGGCACGAGGCCACGGTGAACGTGACCGGGAACGGGTGGTGGGCCCTCTTCCGCAACCCGGCGCAGCTGGCCCGGCTGCGGGCCGATCCCGCGCTGCTCCCCACCGCCGTGGAGGAGATCATGCGCTGGGACACGCCGCTTCAGATGTTCGAGCGGTGGGCCCTGGAGGAGGTCGCCCTGCACGGGCTCTCGGTCCCGCGCGGCGCGGAGTTCGGACTGCTCTTCGGCTCGGCGAACCACGACCCGGACGTGTTCGAGGATCCGAGCACGTTCGACGTCGGCCGCGACCCGAACCCGCACCTCACCTTCGGCGCGGGCATCCATTTCTGCCTGGGGGCGCCGCTCGCCCGACTCGAGCTGGAGACGTCGTTCGGCACGCTGCTCCGAAGGATGCCGGGTCTCGAGTTGGCGCAGGAGCCGGCATGGAAACCCAACTACATCATCCGAGGGCTCGAAGCGCTGCTCGTCCGCGGATGATGTCCGGGCTGAACAGGCGAGGACCCGGAGCCGAGGCCCCGGGTCCCTCACCGATGCGGAACGATGTGCGTCTGTGGTGTCGTTACTTGGCGACGTTCGCCGTCGTGACCGGCTGCATCGGCGCGACCTTGCCGCCCGGTGGGAGCAGCGAGAAGTAGACGGTCGCGTTGTCGATCGCGTAGGCGAGCTTGCCGGCGTCCTGCGGGCTCACCGCGAGGGTGTACAGGACGTTGTCGCTCTTGGACTCTCCGTCGCCGAGGGTGACGGCGTCGAGGACCTGGACGTCCTGGATCAGCGCCACGGTCTTCACCTCGGTCGCGGTGCCCAGCCCGTGGAACGTGGCGAGCACGCGCACGTGGTCACCGCGCGTCACCGCCTGGCCGACGCCCTCCGCCGACTGGAGCTGCACCGTCATCGCGGTGTACCCGTCCGGGATGCCGAGGGAGCCCCCCTCGACCGCGCCCAGCTCGGCGATCCGATCCTTGATGACCTGCTCACCCTTGACGATCGCTTGGCTGTTGGTCGTGCCGCGCAGGTCGTCGAGCGAGGTCAGCGCCCCCGGCGCGACGTAGTTCTGGGGGATCTGCTGGGTGGTGAGCGTCCCGTTGTCGATGAGCGCGTCCAGCTGGGTCCCGGCCGGGATGTCCTGCGTGGACACGACCACCGTGACGGTGTTGCCGCCGGTGGCGGCGTCGTGCTTCACGGTCGACGTGTAGAGCAGCATCGCTGCTGCCGCCAGCACGGCCAAGAGCAGGGCCGCTGGCAACGCCAGGTTCCGCATCTTCATGATCGTCCTCCTGTTCCGACGCACATGTCAGACGTCATCCACGAGTCGGGCGGCACCCACGCTGGCGGCCGCCACCTGGCGGAACACCGGCTCGAGATCCGTGCTGCCCGGCACGCAGAAGTAGTTGTCCCCGTCCTTGTTCTCGTTCGGTCCACAGCCGCCGGGGACGTCGTCCGTGGAGTTCGTGGCCGCCATGGCCAGGTTCTAGGTGGCGTACTTGTTCACGAAGGGTCCGCCGGTGTCGTAGTCGCACTTCACCGGAGGGCTGTCGAGACCGTAGGCGATCGTGTAGATCGTCTGCCCCGCCGCCTTCGCGAGGCTCGCCTTGGAGTTCAGGTAGTTGCAGGGGTTGAGGCCGTAGGGCTGGTTCGCCTGGCCATCCGTCTCGAAGATGATGATGTCGGGCACGTCGGGACGCCCTTGCAGCCGCAGCATGTCGCGGGCGGCGTCGAGCGGATCGCCCAGGTTCGTGTGGCCCTTGCTCGTCTGATCCCGTCCGTTCACGAAGATCTTGGGGCTGCCGGTCCGTTGGAGGCAGTTCACCGCGCGCGCGATCGTGCTGTTCGGATCGAGCGTGCCGTCGGCGCGTGTGAACGTCGAGCTCAGCGGCACCTGCTGCCAATCGATGTAGTTGGAGTCGGGATAGTTCTGGGGGTCGGCAGTGGTGCACTTGTTGCTGGCCGGACCGTACGGCAACGCGACCAGCCCGACGTGCTGCTGGCTCGAGTCGTAGAAGCCGAGGATGGAGATCGCCGCGTTCTTCACGTTCACGATATCGGACGCGGTCATGCTCCCCGTGCGGTCGAGCACCAGCACCACGTCGAGCGGAGCGGACGCTGCACCGCACGCGCCCTTGCACGAGGCGGCGTTCAGCACGCCCGTCGATCCGCTGTTGATACCGATCACCGGAGCGAACGCGTAGTCGACGATCTCGCTCGTACCCACCGTGACCGTGTTGCACTTGTCCCCGACGTAGGGGTTGCACGCATGCGAGGAACGACCGCGCTTCGTCCGCCACTCCGCCGCGGGCCACGTGCCCGAGACCGGGCCGCAGACCGCGGGGATGTCCTCGGCGTCGGGCGCGCCGTTGCCATCGCGGTCGCCCACGATGCAACGGAACGAGATCGCCACCTGCGCGGGGACGATCTCGGGCGCGTTCGCCAGGGTCACCTTCAGCGCCTCGGCGGCGGCCGTGGACGCCTGCGCTGTGCCTTGAACGGGAAGGTCCTGCGCGCCGGCGAGGGCGCCGAAGTCCACCGCGTTCTGCAGCACCTGGCGCTGGTGGTAGAGGCGCGAGAGGTCGACGGCGAACGCGACGGCGGCGAAGAGCACGACCAGGACGAGCGCGAAGATGACGACGACGACGCCCTCTTCGCCGTCGAGCCGCTTGCGGAGGGGCTTGAGGGCGGTCATCCCTCGTACCTCGACTCGGAGGTGGAGTGCAGGGTGAGCCCGTCGCCCATCCCCACCATCGATCCGATGGGGGTCATGAACTGATACCGGTAGTCGACCGTCACCCGGACGTAGTCACCGTCGAGCCAGGAGCTCTCGGGGCCGCAGGTCGCGAACGCCCCGCCGTGGCTGCACGTGATCGTGATGCTCAGCAGCGCCGGGTCGAGGTAGTCCACAGCCTTCTTGGTCGTCGCGATGATGTCGGCCTGGTTCGGATCCACCGCGGCGCGCCGGGCACCCTCGCGTGCCGCGTTCGCGGTCCCGTTCCAGGTGTGGAACCCGAAGCCGAAGTCGATGATCCCGAAGACGAGCAGGAACAGCACCGTTGCGACGATGGCGAACTCCACCGCCGCGGCGCCGCGCTCCTCCCGGAGCGATGGACGACGACGGTCCACGGCGGACGATGCCCGCCGGGCCGTGGATGCGAGCATGCGCTGGACGTGCATCGCTGACCTCTCCGTTCTCTCCACGCCCGACCCTTCAACGATCCCTCAGCGGCCTGTGCAGACCGCTGTCGACACGGTACGGGGGCGGTTTCCGGCGGAGAATTCCACGTTTCCCTGAGCCTGCGTACGTAGCGATACGTACGCACCCACCACGCCGTCCGACGTGGTTCCATCGGCATCGGGCGGGAACGTCTTGAGAGGGGGAGGAGAAGAGCCGGCGGTCGGATTCGAACCGACGACCTAGCGATTACAAATCGCTTGCGCTACCGGACTGCGCCACGCCGGCGTGGGATCGAGTCTACCGTCACCGCTCGCTCGTTCACGCCTGCGTCCTCGACGGCAGCACGTACCCGTAGAGGGCGGCGGCCAGCGACGCGGACGCGTTGAGGGAGCCGATCCGTCCGCGCATCGGGAGCGCCACGAGCGCGTCGCAACGGTCGCGGACGAGGCGCGAGATACCCTTCTCCTCGCTGCCGATGACGATCGCCACGCGGCCGGGGGGCAGGGGTCCCCGTAGATCGTCCGATCCGCGGACCCATCGAGACCGATGACCCAGAACCCGACCTCTTGCAGTCGCTCGACCGCACGTGCGATGTTCGCCACGCGGGCGTGCGGGAGATGCAGGAGCGCGCCCGCCGAGGCTCGGACGGCTGCGTCGCTCACCTCCGCGGCCCGCCGGGTTCGGGTGACGATCGCCGCGACGCCCGCCGCCTCCGCCGAGCGCGCGGCCGCACCGAGGTTCTGGGGATCGGTGATGCCGTCGAGGAGCACGACGACCGCGTCCTCGGCGAACGGGAGATCGGCGAGATCGCGCTCGGTCAGCTCGCGGATCCGCGCGGCCTCGGCGGGCGTCCGGACCCGAGCGAGGACTCCCTGATGATCCGCGGCGAGGGCGTCGAGCTCGGCGCGCGTGACGGTGCGCACCGGCACCTGGGCCGCCGAGGCCGCGTCGAGGAGTGCGCGGAACCCCTGGGTGGCCTTCGCGGAAGCTGCGACCAGGACCTCCTTGGCGATCCCCGCCCTGATCGCCTCGGTCACGGCGCGTCGCCCGGACACGACGGCGTCCGTCGTGTGGGGCGAACGCCGGGGTTCGCGCGGGCGGCTCACGCGAGCACGGCCACGGCGAGGCACCCGATCCCGTCGCCGACGAGCCCCAACCCCTCCGGCCTGGTCGCCTTCACCGAGACCCGCGTCACATCCACCCCGATCACGTCGGCGAGCGTGTCGCGCATCTCGTCGCGACGCGGGGCGATGGCCGGCTCCGAGCAGATCACGGTGAGGTCGCAGCTGGACGGCGTCAGACCGGCCCCGGCCACGATCCGCACGACTCCCGCGAGGAGCTCCGAGCCGGCGATCGACGCGACGGCCGGATCCGTGTCGGGGAAATGCTCGCCCACGTCGCCGAGGGCCGCGGCCCCCAGCAGCGCGTCGGCGATCGCGTGACATACCGCGTCCCCGTCGGAATGCCCCGCGAGACCACGGGGCCCCTCGAAGCGGACGCCACCCAGCCAGAGCTCGCGGCCCTCGGCCCATGGGTGGACATCGAACCCCAGCCCCACGCGCGGGACCTCAGGCATCGTGCGCCACCGATGCGCGTCTCCGCGTGGGCGAGATCGAGGAGGGTCGTGATCTTGAAGTTCTGCGCATCGCCCGGCACCGCGCGGACGGTCCCCCCCGCTAGCTCGAGCAGCGAGGCGTCGTCCGTGACGCCGAGTCCCGACGCCTCGGCGTGCGCGTGCGCCTCGCGCAGGAGATCCACCCGGAACGCCTGTGGCGTTTGGGCCAGGGCGAGGTCCTCGCGATCGAGCGTGGTGATCACCACGCCGTCGTGGACGCGCTTCACGGTATCGGCCACGGGGATCACGGGGATGGCGCCCGCGGCCCCGTCGCGCACGGCCTCGATCACCGCGGTGAACAGGTCGGGGGGGGCGAACGGGCGAGCGGCGTCGTGGACCGCCACCACGTCGACGTCGTCGGGCAGTGCCGCGAGGGCCGCGCGGACGGAGGCCTGGCGGGTCTCACCCCCGCTCACGATCGTGACGGGCTTGCCGAGGAACTCCACGCATCCCGCGGCCCGTTCCTCGAGTCCGGGCGGAGCGGTGACCACGAGCATCGCCACCGCCGGCGAGGCCGCGGCGGCGGCGGCGGCCACGGCGAGGACCGGCCGATCGCCGATCGTGACGAACGCCTTGGGGTCGTCCGCGCCGAGGCGTCGTCCCGCGCCTGCGGCCAGCACGATGGCCGCGGCACGCGACCGAGCCCACGTTCCCATGGAGGAAGCATGCCAGACCGCCGTCCGGCGGGTGCAGCGATCAGGCCTCGACGGGACTCTCACTCGCCAGCGCGGCGAACACCATCCGGCCCGTCGTCGTCTGGATCACGTTGGTGACGCGGATCTCGACCGTGGTGCCGATGTGCTGGTCCGCGCGCTCGACGACCACCATCGTGCCGTCGTCGAGGTAGCCCACGCCCTGGCCGTGCTCGCGCCCCTCCTTGACGAGCCGGACGCTGATCTCATCGCCGGCCGTGTAGGGGACGCGGAACTTGGACGCCAGGGCGTTGATCTGGGCCACCGGGACCCGCAGGGCTTCCGCCACCTTCGCGAGGTTGTGGTCGACCGTGATGAGCGAGGCGCCGCGCTCACGCGCCAGCCGGACGAGGGCCGCGTCGACGTCCATCACACCGTTCTCTTCGATCAGCTGGAACTGCACGGTCGGCGCCTTCTGGAGCTCCACGAGGACGTCGAGCCCTCGACGGCCCCGCGTGCGCCGCTTCGGATCGGAAGAATCGCTGATGGCTTGGAGCTCGCGCAGCACGCCGTCGTGCAGCAGGATCGTCCCGCTCACGAAGCCGGTCGCCACGAGGTCGGCCACCCGTCCGTCGATGAGGGCGCTGGTATCGATCACGTGCAGGTCGCCGCGCGCCGAGGCTGCGGAAGCGCGCGGCTTCATCCCGACCAGCGCGAAGAGATCCTCGTGCTTGGCCTCGCCCAGGCGGAACCCGAGCGAGCCCAGCGCGAGGTACAGGAACACGATGCCTGGCCACGCGATCGACGGCGGAACGAAGAGCAACGGGATCATCATCAGGCCCGCGACGATCATGGCGATCACGAGTCCCACGACGCCTCCCGCCAACTGCGGGGCCGGCTTCCGCCGTAGCTCGCGCTCCATCCCGCCGACGGCCCGCAGCGTGAGGCGACCCATCACGCCGCCGATCACGAACCCGATGGCGGCGCCCAAGAAGATGAACATCAGAGCCTTGCTCGTGCTGTCCGCGGCGTAGGAAGCACCGACCTGGTAGCCGGCGGTCGCCAACAGGGCGATGAAGATCAGCCGGACACCTTCGACCAGGCGCCCACGCAACGCGCCCACGCGAGGCTCTCTCTCGCTCATGCCCGGCTCGACCCCTTCCGACGGTGTCAGGGGTGGCCGCGGCCTCACAGAGCGGCGGCGACCCCTACGGAGGGGTCATCGGCGCAGGCGACGTCGACCCTGAGGGGTTGCCTGGAACGACGCCGAGTGCCTGGGAACGGACCTTGGGGAGCTCAGGCCTCCGCGACGAGCTTCGCGCCATGGGCGTCGTCGAGGACCTCGTCGATCATGGTCTCGGCGTCTTCCTCGGACTTGCCGGTGGCGTGCGACAGCTCCGAGATGAGGATCTGTCGCGCCTTCGTGATCATGCGCTTCTCCCCGGCCGACAGGCCCTTCTCGCGATCGCGGATGGACAGGTTCCGGAGCACCTCGGCCACCTGGTACGGGTCGCCGGAATGGAGCTTCTCCATGTTGTTCTTGAACCGACGAGACCAGTTGGCCGCCATGGAGGACTCGTCCTCCGTCAGCACCTTCAGCACCTTCTTGACCTCGTTCTTGCTCACGACGGAGCGCAATCCCACCTGCTCGGTCGAATCGGTCGGGATCATCAGGGTCAGGTCGCCGTAAGCCACGCGCAACACGAGGTACGTTCGCTTCTCCCCCAGGAATTCCTTCTCTCGCAGCTCTTCGATGACTGCTGCGCCATGCTCGGGATGCACTACGGTATCGCCCTTGCGGAACACGAAACCTCCCTGGAGAGCTGCGGGGATCGCGAACGGATGGTTCAGTAGCTAGAGGGTAGCACGGACCCGCCTTGCGACGCAACCCAAAACCGCAGGTCAGAGGGCTATACGTAGCCTGGGTATGGTCCGTCGGGACTAGGCCGTAAGCCGGGTATCAGGCGGGCTCGCGAGCGGTCGCGACAGCCGGGAACGCCCATCCGAGCGCGTCGCGCACGGTGCGGACGGGCACGAGGCGGAGTCCCTCAGGCGCGGGCGTCGTCGTCCCCGCCGGTGCGAACACCGTGCGACAACCGACGGCCCGAGCCGCTGCGAACCGCTGTTCCATGGCCGAGGCGGATCTGACGAGGCCCGTGAGCGCCACCTCTCCCACGAACGCCGCGTCCGGAGGGGGCGCGGCACCGGTGGCCGCGGAGGCGAGCGCCGCCGCGATGGCGAGATCGCAGGCGGGATCGTCGACCTTGACGCCTCCGGACGAGGCACCGTAGAGCTCGGCACGACCCAGGGCGAGCCCCGATCGCTCCAACACGGCCGCGACCAGCTGGAACCGTCGCAGGTCGAGGCCGGTGGCCTGCCGACGCGCGGGGCCCTCCGTTGACCCCACGAGGGCTTGCAGCTCCACGGCGAGGGCCCGTCGCCCGGACCTGGGCAGTGCGGTGGCGGCACCCGGGACCCGCTCCCCCGATACCAGGAGCTCGGTGGGGTCGATCTCGCGCAGCCCGGCGGCCCCCATCTCGAACCAGGCCGTCTCGCCCTCGGCGCCGAACCGGTTCTTGCCTCCCGCCAGTACGCGCAACCCCGAGCGGGGATCCCCATCGAAGGCGAGCACGACGTCGACCGCGTGCTCCAGGGCACGAGGGCCCGCGAGGTCGCCGTCCTTGGTCACGTGCCCGGTGATGACGACCGCGATGCCCTGGGACTTGGCGAGGCCCACGAGCGCGTCCGTGCACGTCCTCACCTGCGACACCCCGCCCGGCATCTGGGAGCCGGACGTGTCGCGCAGGGTCTGGATGGAGTCGACCGCGAGGAGGAACGGTCGCTCCGCGGTCGCCGCGTCCAGCACCTGCTCGAGGTCGCGGCCGGGGGCGAACGTGATGGCGCCGGCGACGATCCCGAGGCGCCGCGCCCGCGCCGCCACCTGCGCCTGCGACTCCTCACCGGACACGAGGAGGCATGGATGCCCGGCCGCCGAGACGTTGGCGACGAGCTGCAGCAGGAGGGTGGACTTCCCGATCCCGGGCTCCCCCGCGAGCAGCGTGACCGAGCCCGGCACGAGACCGCCCCCGAGCACCCGATCGACGCCGTCGGATCCCGTGGGGGTCCGCTGGTCGATCTCGGGGGCAGCTCCGAGACCGACCAGCGGCACGGGGGTGGAGGCGGCACGTGCCGCGCCGCCGCTCACACTCCCGATGACTTCCTCCACCGTGCCCCAGGCACCGCATCCGGGGCACCGGCCCACCCACTGCGACACCTGTTGACGACACCCCGTGCACGCGAGGACGGATCTCGTCTTGGCCATGGGCCGCACCCTAGTGGCCCCCTCTGACACCGCCGCCCGACCCCCCGCGCCGGCCGATGCCTCCGGTAGGCTCGCTATCCGTGAACGTCCAGACGATGTCGACGCTGTTCGCACTGCTCACGGTGGTCGCGCAACTGAGCCTGCTGGCGATCCTCGTGCTGGCGATCGGCGCCAGGCTCGCACCCGGCCTCGTGCCCGCGCGTGACGCGGTTTGGGACGTCATCGGCGAGAACGGCATCTGGCTCGCGTGGATCGTGGCGCTCACCGCCACGCTGGGGAGCCTCTACCTGTCGGAGATCGCTCACTTCGATCCGTGCAAGCTCTGCTGGTACCAGCGGATCGCGATGTACCCGCTCGCGGTGGTGCTGCTGATCGCGGCGCTCCGTCGCGACCGCGATCACTGGCACTACGCGGTGCCGGTCGCGGTGATCGGCGCCGCCATCTCGATCTACCACTACCAATTGGAGCGCTTCCCGCACCAGACCTCGCTCTCTTGCGAAGCGGAATCCCCGTGCACCGTCGTGTGGATCTGGCGCTTCCACTACATCTCGATCCCGATGATGGCCCTCAGCGGGTTCCTGCTGATCATCGCGCTGCTCCTCGTCGCACGACACGCGGGCTTCGAAGCCTTCGACTCGACGGGACTGACGAGCTATACTCGCGCAGCACCGGCGCGTGCCCACGCGCCGCGACGACCGGAAGGAGGGATGAGGTATGGCCGCGATCTCGGTTCTCGACATCGCGCGCGCGCCGCGTCCCTTCCGGTCCGTCTCGCGCCAGCGGTAACGCACGCCACCGCCGGCGCATCCGACCTCCTTCGGGACGTGGCCTCTGCACGTCCACGACCCGAAAGGAGCATCACGTTGCACGACGCAGCGGCCGAGCACTTCCTCGATGAAGGGCTCATCGAAGCGGTCATCCGACCGATCAAGAGCGGCAAGGAGGCCTCGGTCCACCTCTGCCGCGCCAACCCACGCACGACCGGGCACGAGTACCTCGCGCTGAAGGCCTATCACCCGCTGAACCAGCGGGACTTCCGCGACGACGGGCTCTACCGCGACGGCGAGTGGATCAAGGAGCGGCGCATCCGCGCGGCGCTCGAGAAGAAGACGCGGTTCGGCCGCGAGGTGCAGGGGGGCATCTGGGTGAGTCGCGAATGGGAGTCGCTCCGGATGCTCGGGGCCGCGGCGGCGCCCGTGCCGGTGCCCGAGGCCATCGAGCGCACGGACGACGCGATCCTCATGTCGTACGTGGGCGATCTCGAGATCGCGGCGCCGCAGCTGCGCTCCTACGTCCCCGACGATCGCGAGGAGGCCGAGGATCTGTTCGACCAGATGGTGCACGCCGTGGAGCTGATGCTGTTCAGCAACGTCGTGCACGGAGACCTCTCGCCGTACAACGTCTTGGTCTGGGAGGGCCGCCTGACGGTGATCGACCTTCCTCAAGCCGTCGACCCCCGCAAGAACAGCCACGCGGAGGCGTTCCTGCGGCGCGATCTCGAGCGGATGGGGACGTACTTCGAGCGGTTCGGCGTCCGTGCCCCGATCGGACCGGATCGCGAGCGACCTCTGGACCGGCTGGACCTTCGCGGACCTGGTCCCCGAGGAGCTGCGGGGTCTCGTGTGACGAGCTAGCCGGTCCGGTGAACCGGTTGAGCCGGCATCGACATCGGAGACCCACCGAACCCGTAGATGTGGGGTCAGCCTGACTTGCCCGGGCACGCCATCCGCTAAACGATGCGCGTACCTCGTGCATCCATGGCTCGTGCAGACCGAGGGAGAAGGGCTCGTGGTGGAGGGGTTCGTGACGTCCGATGCCCCGCTCAGCTTCGACGACTTCTTCATCGACCAGCACGAACGCCTGTACCGGGCGCTGTACTTCGTCACGGGCAGCCGTCAGGACGCGGAGGAACTCATGCAGGACGCCTTCCTGAAGCTCTGGGAGCGCTGGGACCGGATCGGGGAGATCGACGACGCGGTGGGATACCTCTTCCGCGTGGCCCTGAACGGGTTCCGGATGCGGGCGCGCCGGGCACGGACCGCCGCTCGGCACCTCACGATGGTGGGCTCCACGCCGGACCCCTTCGACGACGTGGACCTCAAGGAGGATCTCCGCCGACTGCTGCTCCAACTCACACCCAGGCAGCGCGCCGCGGTGGTCCTCACGGACGTGTACGGGTACAGCTCGGAACAGGCCGGCCAGATGATGGGCATCCGGCCCACGACGGTGCGCGTGCTCGCCTCTCAGGGGCGAGCCGCGCTGAGAGCGACGTGAGGAGCGGGGATGCCTGAGTCCAAGGAGGTCTTCGAGATGGTCACCCAGAAGGCAGGCCCCGACCGGGGCGCATTGCAACGACAGCACGAAGCGCAGGAACGTCGCCGTCGCAGGCAGCGGATCGGCGCGGTCGCCCTCGCCGCGGCCGTGATCGCCGCCTTGGCGGTCTTCTTCATCGCCAACCCCGCTGGCGACAAGGGCGGCCTCCCTGCTGGCAAGGTATCGACGTCGCCTCCGCCAACATCCCCTCCCGGGGTCGCGACGATGTCGCCGGCGTTCGTCGATCTGCATGGAGCCGTGATCAGCGGGGTGAACCTTCCACCTGACGCCTGGGAGCCCAACCTCTCGCGCGACGGCAAGTGGATCGTCTATGTCACCGCATCACCGGACGTCGCCGCGTGCACCTCATGCGCCCCAGGCGCCCGGATCGTAGCCGCGAGGATCGACGGCGCCAGTGCGCGCTACCTCACGCAGTACGGAGGACCGGGGATCTCGGGAGTGGATCAACCGGTGTGGTCTCCCGACGGTACTCGTGTCGCATTCGTCGCACGCGGAGCCAGCGATCACGGTCCCTTCACGACCAACATCTTCGTGATCGGTGCCGACGGATCCGACATGAAGCAGCTCACGACAGGTCCCACGCAGAAGGGATGGCCATCCTGGTCACCTGACGGCACTCACATCATCTACAACGATGCCGGCGCGGTCCCGTTGGACGATAACGGGTTCTCGGCCACGCAGGAGATCTACTCGGTCGCGGCCGACGGGAGCGGCACGCCTACGCGCATCACCAAGAACCACGACGACGATTCGGAGGCCGTCTACTCGCCCGACGGCTCACGGATCGCGCTGTCCCACGCGGGCGGCGTGGCGATCATGGACGCCGACGGTTCCCACCTCAACCCGGTGGCGGAGGGGTTCTCGCCCCGCTGGTCCCCCGATGGAACGAGCATCGCGTTCCTCACGTACAACCCCGTGGAGCGGTTCGAGCTGGCGGACCCAGGGACCGGAGGGTCTAGCTGGCCCAGGCTCGACGTCAAGGTGCTCTCGGTGGCGAGCGGAAAGACCAAGGATCTCGGGGTCAGCGTGGCGAGCGATGTCAACGCCGTCTCCTGGAGCCGGAACTCCAAGAGCCTCTTGGTGAACCGCGCCATCTAACCCGAGCGGCTAGACGGGGTCGGCGTCACGCACGCAGAGGGCCGGGGCGAAGCCCCGGCCCTCCTGCATCGGATGTTCGGATGCGGCCCGCAGCTACTCGGTCGAGCCGGCCAGCTCCACGGGTGGCACGTCCGGCGGGATGACCGACGCGTTGTCGAACACGATCTCGCCGTCGCGCACGTCCACGATGATGGTCTGGCCGGCGCGGAACTCCTTCCACAGGAGCTTCTCCGCGAGCGGGTCTTCCACCAGGCGCTGGATGGTGCGACGCAACGGCCGCGCGCCGAGGGACTGGTCGTACCCCTCGGTGGCGAGCAGCGTCTTCGCCTCGTCGGTGAGCTCGATCTCCACGTCCTTGGCCTTCAGCTGCTCGGTGACCCGCCTCATCATCAGGTCGACGATGTTCTTCACGTCCCCCTGGCTGAGCGAGCGGAAGACGATGACCTCGTCGATGCGGTTCAGGAACTCGGGGCGGAACGACTTCTTCAGCTCCTCCGTCACCCGGTCCTTCATCTTGTCGTAGGTGACCTCTTCGTTCCCGGCTGCCGCGAACCCGACGCCCGGGCCCTTCTGGATGTCGCGGGTCCCCAGGTTCGAGGTCATGATGATGATCGTGTTCTTGAAGTCCACGGTGCGGCCCTGCGAGTCCGTGAGTCGCCCGTCCTCGAGGATCTGCAGCAGCGTGTTGAACACGTCGGGGTGCGCCTTCTCGATCTCGTCGAACAGGATCACGCTGAACGGCTTGCGGCGGACGGCCTCGGTGAGCTGTCCGCCCTCCTCGTACCCCACGTAGCCGGGGGGCGACCCGATCAGCCGGCTGACCGTGTGCTTCTCCATGTACTCGGACATGTCGAGCTGGATCAGCGCGTCCTCGTCGCCGAAGAGGAACTCCGCGAGCGCCTTGGACAGCTCCGTCTTCCCGACACCCGAAGGCCCCAGGAAGATGAACGAGCCGGCCGGGCGGCGAGGGTCCTTGAGTCCGGAGCGCGTGCGGCGCATGGCCCGGGAAACGGCGGAGATCGCCTCGTTCTGGGTGACGATGCGCTTGTGGAGCTCGTCCTCCATGCGGAGCAGCTTCTCCGTCTCCTCCTCGGTGAGCTTGAAGACCGGGATGCCCGTCCAGATGGACAACACCTCGGCGATCTCCTCCTCGTCCACCTCGGACAGGATGTCCATCTCGCCCGACTTCCATTCCTGCTCGCGCCGGGTGCGCTCCTCCTGCAACTGGCGCTCCTCGTCGCGCAGCGCGGCAGCCTTCTCGAAGTCCTGCCCGTCGATGGCGGACTCCTTCTTCAGACGGACCTCGGCGATCTTCTCGTCCACCTCGCGGACGTTGGGCGGCGCGGTCATGCGACGGATGCGCATCCGCGAGCCGGCCTCGTCGATGAGGTCGATGGCCTTGTCGGGCAGGAACCGGTCGGAGATGTAGCGGTCCGCGAGGTTCGCGGCGGCCACGAGCGAATCGTCGGTGAAGTTCACGCGGTGGTGGGCCTCGTAGCGATCGCGCAGGCCCTTCAGGATCTCGATGGTGTGCGCGACGGACGGCTCCTGCACCTCGATGGGCTGGAAGCGACGCTCGAGCGCGGCGTCCTTCTCCAGGTGCTTGCGGTACTCGTCGCGGGTCGTCGCGCCGATGGTCTGCAGCTCACCGCGCGCGAGCATGGGCTTCAGGATGGAGGCCGCGTCGATGGCGCCCTCGGCCGCGCCCGCGCCCACGAGCGTGTGGAGCTCGTCGATGAACAGCACGATGTCGCCGCGGGTCTTGATCTCCTTCAGCACCTTCTTGAGGCGCTCCTCGAAGTCACCGCGGTACCGCGAGCCGGCCACCAGCGCGCCGAGGTCCAGCGTGTAGATCTGCTTGCCCTTGAGCGTCTCGGGCACCTCGCCCTTCACGATGGCCTGGCTGAGTCCTTCCACGACTGCGGTCTTGCCGACCCCTGGCTCGCCGATCAGCACCGGGTTGTTCTTGGTGCGGCGCGACAGCACCTGCATCACGCGCTCGATCTCCTTCTCCCGCCCGATGACCGGGTCGAGCTTCTGATCGCGCGCGAGCTGCGTGAGGTTCCGGCCGAACTGGTCCAGCACCATCGAACCCTGCGGACCGCCCTCGCCCTGCGCCCCGCCGCCGGGGGTGGTCTCGCCCTTGCCGCCGGTGTAACCGGAGAGCAGTTGGATCACGGTCTGGCGGACACGATTCAGATCAGCCCCGAGCTTCTGCAGGACCTGCGCGGCGACACCCTCGCCCTCGCGGATCAGCCCGAGCAGGATGTGCTCGGTGCCGATGTAGTTGTGACCGAGCTGCAGCGCCTCGCGCAGCGAGAGCTCCAGCACCTTCTTGGCGCGGGGCGTGAAGGGGATGTGTCCGGTGGGGGCCGCCTGGCCCTGGCCGATGATCTCTTCGACCTGCTGGCGCACGGCCTCGAGCGAGATGTTCAGCGACTCGAGCGCCTTAGCGGCGACGCCCTCGCCCTCGTGGATCAGCCCGAGCAGGATGTGCTCGGTGCCGATGTAGTTGTGGTTGAGCATCCTCGCTTCTTCTTGGGCGAGAACCACAACCCGTCTGGCTCGATCGGTGAAACGTTCGAACATGTCAGCGCCCTCCGGGCCGCGACCCGCAAGTCCGTCCTCGAGGATCAGCGGACCACGTCCTACCCCCGAGGCGCCTCGGGCGCCGCATCCGGTGTCCGGCCGCAGCGCCCACTGGTACGGAGTATACCCGTGGGTCCCGATAACCCCCGAACCGTTCGTGCATGTTCCGGCCTCCCCGTCCGCGCGCTCTTGATGGGTTCTTCGGACGTTGGACGACACGGGATGAGCCCGACGGCGACCTTTTCCGCCTTCTCGCGCGCGTCCGGCGGATGGGGGAGGTCGAAGGTCCATACGTCCTACCCGGAAGGACTAATCAAAGTCCCCCGGATGGCAGATTGCGCGCGTCCTACGTTGCGCCGCAGAATCACGTTCGTTCCCGGCCCGCATCCCGGGCCTCACCTATAGCAAGGAAGGACGAGCCTCCGCGTGCGGAGCCTCCCGACACCGCCAGAAGGAGACAGGGATTTGCGCGTCTTGGTCGTCGACGACCATCCGGCCTTCCGGAAGGCGCTCACCTCGGCACTGCGTCTGGTCGGCGACATCGAGGTGGCCGGAGAGGCCGGGGGCGGCGTGGCCGCGTGCGCCGGAGCCGAGGAGCTGAAGCCCGACATCGTCCTGATGGATCTGTCGATGCCGGATCTCTCGGGCATCGACGCGATGAAGAGGATCCACGAGACCCAGCCCGACCTGCCGGTGGTGATCCTCACCGCGCACGCGGACGAAGGTGTGGAGCGCGCCGCGCTGGAGGCGGGGGCGTCCGGGTTCCTCGCGAAGGGCGTCGGCCTGCAGGACCTGGTCGTGGTCCTGCACGAGGCCACCGAGTCCGACGAGGAGCGGGGCTAACCGCGCAGCGCTTCGACGCGGCGGAGCCGCGCGCAGAGCTCCACGAGCAACGCCCGCATGATCTCCGGGTGCTTGTCGAGCAGCTGGTTGAAGCTCCACGAGGGCACCACGAGCGTGTGCAGCTCCGACGTGGCCTTCACCGTTGCCGAGCGAGGCTTCCCGTCGAGGAGCGACATCTCACCGAAGTAGTCGCCCGGACCGATCGTGCCCACCGACTGATGACCGACGAAGGCCTCCGCGGTTCCGTCGGTGATCAGGTGGAAGCCCACGGCCGACTGGTCCTCCTCGACGATCGTCTGTCCCGCCGGGGTGGGTCACCTCCTTGGTGATCTCGAGCACCTTGCGGAGCTCACGATCGGACATCCCGCTGAACAGCGGCACGCGCCGGAGCGCCTCGATCCCCTCAGCCATGCGTCCCCTCCTGCTCCCGGCAGCTCCGTCCTGGTCGTCCTGAGGGCGAAGCATAGCCCGCCGTTACGCACGACGGGAACGGACGCGGCGCACCTACTCGGGTCGCTGGCTCGGGTACATGATGAGGTGGCGCAGGCTGGGCGCGTCCGTCAACAGCATCAGCAGGCGGTCGACGCCCATGCCCATCCCTCCCGCCGGAGGCATCCCGTGCTCCAGCGCGCGCAGGAACTCCTCGTCGAGCGGGTGGGCTTCCTCGCCGAGCGTCTCCTTCATCGCCTGCTGGAGCTCGAACTTCGCGCGCTGCTCGATCGGGTCCGTCAGCTCCGAGAACGCGGTGACGAGCTCGAGGCCGCCGGCGACGAGATCGAAATGCTCGGTGAGCCCGGGGTCGTCGCGATGCGGCCGCGCGAGCGGTGAGACCTCGCGGGGGAAGTCGCAGACGAACGTGGGCTGTTCGATCGTCCCCTCGACGAGCTTCTCGAAGAGCTCCTGGACGATCTTGCCCGGACCCCACGCATCGGCGACCTGCACCTCGTGGCGCGCAGCGATCGTGCGCAGATCCGGCCGGTCCAGCGTGATCTCCTCGCCTGCCGCCTCGGACACCGAGCCGAGGATCGTGATGCGACGGAACGGCGGCGTGAGGTCGAGGTCGCGCCCCCGGTACGTGATCGACGCGGCGTCGGGGTCCCGGCCGAAGATGGGCGCGATCGCGCGGGCGGAGGCGGCGATCAGGTCCTCGGACAGCTGCATCATCGTGTTGTAGTCGCCGTACGCGCGATAGGCCTCGAGCATCGTGAACTCGGGGTTGTGATCGGCATCGATCCCCTCGTTCCGGAAGTTCCGACCGAGCTCGTAGACACGCTCGACCCCGCCCACCAGCATCCGTTTCAGGTAGAGCTCCAGCGAGATCCGGAGCTTCATCTCTTGATCGAGGACGTGATGGAAGGTCGTGAACGGGCGCGCGTTCGCGCCGCCCGCCACGAGCTGCAGCATCGGTCCTTCGAACTCCAGGTAGCCCTGCTCGTCGAGGACGCGGCGGATCGCCTTCAGCACGGCGGCTCGCGCGAGGAAGTAGCGACGCGGCGCCTCGTCGGCGATCAGATGGAGGTAGCGCCGACGCTGCTGCTGGTCCGGGTCCTGGAGTCCGTGCCACTTCTCGGGCAGGGGGCGCAAGCTCTTCGTGAGCATCGCCAGCCGCCGCGCGAAGACCGAGAGCTCCCCCTTCTTGGTCGTCCCGACGCGCCCGGTCGCCCCGACGATGTCACCGAGGTCGACCTCGCCGAGCACCGCGTTGGCGTCGGCGTCCATCTCCTTCGCGTTGCAGAAGAGTTGGATGTCGCCGGTGCGGTCGCGCACGACCAGGAACTGCAGCCTGCCCATGTCCCGCCGCTGGACGACCCGACCCGCGACGGTACGCACCTCGTCGGTAACGGCGCCGGCCTCGAGGCCATCGAACGCCCGCTGGATCTCGACCACGGGCGTCGGGTCCTCGACGCCGAGCGCCTGCTCGAGCGTCAGCGCGAAGGCCGGGATCCCCGCCTCGTCGAGGCGCGCAAGGCTCTCGCGCCGTGCGGCGAGCACCTCGTCCTCGCGCGAGACGCGCTGCTCATCGTTCTCCCGCGCCGGCGTCTTCCGGTTCCTCAGGCATCCTCGGTCACCGGGTTCTTCTCGAAGACGAGACGCAGCCCCTCCAACGTGAGCCAGGGCTCGTGCTGGTCGATCGTGGTGCAGTGGGGGATCACCACGGGAGCCAGCCCACCCGTGGCGATCACGGTGGCATCGCCGAGCTCGTGCAGGATCCGGTGCACGATCCCGTCGACCTCGCCCGCGGTGCCGAAGATCAGGCCCGACTGGATCGCCTCGACGGTGTTCTTGCCGATCACGCTCGACGGCGCCGTGAGCTCCACGCGCGTGAGGCGCGCGGTCCGGGAGAAGAGGCTCGCCGCGCTGGCTTGCATCCCAGGTGCGATCACGCCTCCCACGAACTCGCCGTGCGCCGAGACGATGTCGAAGTTCGTGGCCGTGCCGAAATCCACGACGATCGCGGGGCCGCCGAACCGGGTGAAGGCGGCCAGGGTATTGACCACGCGGTCGGCCCCCACTTCGCGGGGATTCTCCGTGAGGATGGGCACGCCCGTCTTGGTTCCCGGCCCCACGAGGATGGGTTCGAACGGGAAGGACCCGGCCGCCATCTCGCGGAACGCGGCCGTGACGTCCGGCACGACGGAGGCGACGACCAGCCCCGTGACCTGCGACGCGAACGAGATCCCTCGCTGTGCGAGGAGACCGCCCAGGGCGAGGGCGAGCTCGTCGGACGTGCGCTCCGGCTGGGTGGACAGACGCCAGGTGTGTTCGAGCTCGGGACCTCGGAAGACGCCGAGCACGATCTCGGTGTTGCCGACGTCGGCCGCGAGCAGCACGCCTATCCCCTCACTCCGGTTCCCTCGTCTCCAGGTGGAACGACGGCTCATCGTCGCCCACCGGCTGCCCGGGCGACAACCGCAACGCGTACGCGTCGAGTGGATCTCCGGACTCGGGGCGGCGCCGGCCCGACGCGATCGCCGAGAGGCGCACGAGGAGACGGACGGCGGTCGGAGCCGCGCCGCGCATCGCCGCGAGGGGACCACCGAGCTCGGCGACGGGCTCCCCGGGGCCCACCGGCGCACCGTCCTGCGTCAGTGGCCGGAACCTCGCGCCCAGACGACCGAAGACCTCCCGCGCCACGGGGAGCCCGGCGAGCGTGCAACCCGTGTCGGCCACCAGGACGCCGCTGCCCACGGCGTCGGGGTCGCCCTCGGCCACGGCCCCGTCCGCCAGCAGCGCCTCCATGGCGGCCGTCATCGCCGTCACCCGGTCGAGGCGCGCGGCGACCTCCGTCACGCCGACGGCTCCGGAAGGCGGAGGTTGTCGATCAGGCGCGCCGACGGGAATCGTGCGGCCACGATGGCCCTGGCTCCCCGGCCGGGCTCGAGGACATCCACCGACGTGAACGACGCCTCGTCGACCACGGCCGCATGGTCGAGGCGCGCGATCGCCGTGGCGCCGACCTCGCGCGCGATCGCGGCGACCAGCACGCGCGCGTCGCGCTCCCCGACGCGCGCGAGCGCCGCGGCCTCGGAGAGCCCGAGGAACAGGCAGCCGGCCTGCGCGCGCTCGGCCGGTGCGAGGTAGGCGTTGCGCGACGAACACGCGAGGCCGTCGGCCTCTCGCACGGTAGGGCACCCGATCACCTCGACGGGCATGCCGCGCTCGGCCACCATCCGCCGGATCAGGAAGAGCTGCTGCGCGTCCTTCTCGCCGAGGAACGCGGCGCAGGGTCCCGTCACGTCGAAGAGGCGATGGACGACCTTGAGGACCCCGGCGAAATGGCCCGGGCGCGCCGCGCCTTCGAACAGGTCGCCCACCGGCCCCGGGTCGGGCGCGGGCAGGTCGAGATCGGGGGGGTACATCGTGTCGACCGTGGGCGCCCATACGAGATCGACGCCGAGCCGTTCGCAGGCCGCGAGATCCGCGTCCTCGTCCCTGGGGTACCGCTCGTAGTCCTCGTCCGTGCCGAACTGGAGCGGGTTCACGAAGATCGAGACCGCGACGACGTCGCACCGCGCACGCGCGCGGGCGATCAACGAAGCGTGACCGGCGTGGAACGCGCCCATCGTCGGGACGAGGCCCACGCGTGCCCCGGCGTCGCGCCGCGCGTCCGCGGCGGCGCGGAGCTCGGCGGCGCCCCGGATCAGCTCCACCGCGCGAGCACTTCCTCGACCGCCGCCCGATCGGTCTCGGCGAGCGAACCCCGCCCCACGGCCAGGTCGAGAGCGACGCGCGCCAGGGCGACGTACGGGGCAACGGCCGCGGGCACCTCGCGTTCCAGCGCCTCCAGGTTCCTCGCGACCGTCCCCGCGTCGCCGCGCACGGCGGGCCCCGTGAGCGCGCGGGCGGGGCCCAGCTCGCCGACGTTGTCGAGCGTGGCCCGCTGCAGCGGTCGCATCGCGCGCACCGGGTCGCTCGATGCCCGCGGCCGCGAACGCCTCGGCGGCCAACGCGGAGACGGCCACCAGGTCGTTGGAGGCGAGCACGGCGGCCGCGTGGTAGAGCGGGCGGAGCCCGTCGGCGAGTCGGAAGGGCTCGCCCAGCAGATCGTCGGCGATGCGCTCGGCCACGAGGTATCCCTGTTCGTCGTCGGCGGTGACGGCCACCGCGCATCCCGGGATCCCCTCCACCGCGTGGACCACGTCCGGGAAGGTCTGCAGCGGATGGATCGCGAATCGATGAGCGCCGACGTCGAGGGCGCGCTCGAGCGCATCGAGGCCGAGGGCGCCCGAGAGGTGCGCGACGTAGGCACCCGCCCCCACCGCGCCCGCGCCCGCGAGCGAGGCGGTCATCGGCGCGACGAGATCGTCGGGCACGCCGAGGATCACGAGCTCCGCGTCGCGCGCCGCGTCCTCCGGTTCACGGACCGCGACGTCGGGCAGATAGCGTGCCGCGCGATCGCGCGTGGGGCCTCGACCGGAGACCGCGATCAGGCGATGGCCGGCGCGGGTGAGCAGCACACCCACCGCCGTCCCGACCCGCCCCGCACCGATCACCGCCACCTTCATGGGCGCAAGTATGGCGACTCAGCGGATCCAGACGATGGGACCGTCCGGCGTGGGCGCCCCCGGCGGCAGCGTGAGCGGGGTGAGCTGCCCGTCAACGACCGTCGACAGGGAGGTGCCGTTCAGCACGAAGCCCGTGCCGTCGTCCGCATGGGTGGCGTAGAGCTGCCCCTCCACCGCGCCCAGGTACCTCGGGGCGCGGCGCCCCGGCGAGGGGCCCGCCCCGAGCTGGTAGAGCCCCCACTGGCGATCCACGCGACCCACCACGAGGACGTCGCTCGCGTCGGGCGACCACGCGAGCGCGCGGTCGAGCGTGAAGGGATGGGGCCCGACGCCGTAGGGGATCGGCCGTCCGCCGGCGAGCCCGCGGAAGTACATCGCCGTGCCGGTGACCGCCCCGAGGGGATCGTGCGCGTCCTGCGCGATGGCGCTGGGCGGCACCGACGCCTCGGGCAGGACGAGGGTGGAGGGCACGGCCGTCCCGGGGACCACCAACAGATCCGCCGCCGGTGAGACGCTCGCCAGCACATGGTGACCCAGCACGAAGTGGAACCGGTCGAGGCCCGCGAACACCACGCGCGCATCGTGGCCTCGGCGGATCGTGAGGTACGTGCGTGCGTCGTCCCGTCCGATCGACAACGGCATCCCGCAGATCTTGTCGTCGACCTGGACGTCGGTCCGGCGTGGCACCAACGACGCGTAGCGCACCTGGACCCGTCGGCGACATCCGTCCGCGCCCCCGACGCTCAACCCCGCGACGCCCTCCCCCCTGGGACCCCACGCCACCATGTCCGCCGCGAGCACCGGCGTGACGTCGTCGTTGGGCGATTGGTACGGCAGGATGCCGGCGCTGAACCGCCCGTCCGGGAGCCTCGACGTGATGCCGACCCAGTCATCGCCGGGACCGTAGGCGTTCACGAGCTCGACGGGATCGCGGATCTTCGGGCCTTCGGCCACGACGTTGGACTCGAGATCCCAGCGCCAGAGCCGAGCCCAGTCGTCCCCAACGGGAACCGCGTAGACGAGCGTCCCCTTCAGGCCGGTGGCGGGGGCGGCGGGGGGCGGCGTATGTGCCTGGATCCACGCGAAGGCCGATCCGGTCAGGACGAGGGCCCCGGCCACGACGAGGGCCGTCGCGCGCGCCTTCGGCGTCGGCCGCGCGGGGGTGGCTCCGTCCGGATCGTCCGCCAGGGGCCGAGGCGTCTCCACCGGCCACGATGGTGAGGCCGGGGCCGCGTTCGTCGTGGACCCGGCTCCCAACGCCCCATCCGTCGTCGGGCGTCGGCGGGGCTCCGGCGCGGAGGGTCGGAACAGCGGCGCCCCGCACTCGGGGCATCGCGGCGCGTCGGTCTCGCCTTCCCAATCGCAGCGGAGGCACAGACGCGGGCCCTTCATGCGGCGATCACCAGCGGAGGGGCGAACGGGCGGGCCCCCCCGGCCGCGTCGGGACCGAGCGGGACGTCGACGAGGCGGGTGCCGTCGGGGAGCCGCGCCTCGGGATCGAGGTCGAGCAGCGGCAGCAGGACGAACGCGCGCTGGGTCATGCGGGGATGCGGCACGATCAGGTGGGGGTCGTCGAGGGTGAGCCCGTCGATCAAGAGGATATCCACGTCGACGGTGCGCGGGCCCCATCGCACGTCGCGCACCCGTCCGAAGGCGGCCTCCACCCGGTGAGCGGCCTCGAGCAACCCGTGCGGGTCCAGCGCCGTCTCCAGCCTGACCACCACGTTGAGGAAATCGGGTTGCGGAGGTCCGCCGACCGGGTCCGTCTCCCAGACACGGGAGCAGGCGACCACATGCACCCCGGCCTCGGCGTTCAACGCGTCGAGCGCGCCCTGGAGGTTCGCGAGCCGGTCCCCCAGGTTCGACCCGATCCCGAGGTAGGCCTCCACCGCGCTACCCCCCGCCCGCCTCTGCCGACGCGGCCGCGGTGACGCCGTCGATCTCGAGGCGGCGCGCCGCGTTCGGCTTGTGGACCAGCGCCGTCACGCGGATCACGTGATCGATCGACGCGACCTCGTCGGCGATCGCGCGCGCCATCACCTCGATCAGGTCGAAGGAGCGATCGCGCACCACCGCTCGCACCGCCTCGGTGACACCCCGGTAGTCGGCCGTGGCTTCGATCGCGTCGTGCGCCACCTCGACCTCGAGATCCAGATCCACGACGATCTCCTGCGGCTCGTCCTTCTCCCCCGGTCGCGCGCCGTGGTGGCCGCTCGCACGGATACCGGACAGGAACAGGCGGGACGTGCTCACGTGGGATCCTCCTCATCGTCATCGTCGTCCTCGACGAACCAATCGTCGGCCTCGTCCTCCGCGAGGTCCATCCACGGAGGACGGCGTTCGAGCTGGAGCATCACCACGCCTTCCTTCTCGCCGGCGTGACCGTGCGGCGCGCGCAGGTACATCGCGCGGAGGTACTCGGTGAGCAAGGGTCCGACGGTCTCGACGACCTCGTCCGTGAGGTAATGCCCGCAGCCGGGGATCAGCCCCAACGTGGAGGACGGGATCGCGGCGTTGAGCTCCTCAGCCACCGTGGCCGGGAAGAACGGGTCGTCCTCTCCCCACAGGATGAGCACGGGCATCGAGAGCCCTCCGAACTCCGCCTCCCGTCCGGTGAGCCCGACGCCGTCGAGTCCGTTCACGATCCGGAAGAGCGCGGCCGGCGCCTCGGCGTAGGGCCGCGCGTAGGCGCTCACGAGGTCATCGGTGAGCGTGGTCCGGTGTCGCATCGCGACGTCGAAGGCCGTGCGCACCACGGCCGAGGCGAACGCGGACGTCGGCTCCACCTCGCGGACGCGCTCCTGCAACTCCCGGGCGCTGTCCGACGGCCAGTGGTCGAACGCCGCCGAGTCGATCAACACCATCGCCTCGACCCCGTCGCCGTCGAGGGCGAGCAGCTGTGCGATGCCTCCACCCATCCCGTGCCCGACGACCGCGAACCGCTCGATCTCGAGGTGCGCGAGGAGCTCCCGGAGGTAGCCGGCCTGCGCCCGGATGTCGAGCGCCCGATCCTCGGGCATGGCCGAATCGCCCGCGCCGATCAGATCCGGCGCGATCACGCGATGGCGAGGGGCGAGCATCGGCACGTACTGCCGCCACTGGAACGACCAGAGCGGCACGGTGTGCAGGAGCAGGACGGCGGGTCCCTCGCCCACATCCGTGTACGCCATCTCTCCGCCGGAGGTGCGTACCCGTCGGCGCGTCGCGAGGCCGGTGTCGGTCACCGGGCGTCACCGCGGGCGATGGCATCCACCACGCGCACCACCCGCGCCATCTCCCGGACGTCGTGCACGCGCAGGACGTCAACCCCTTGGCCCGCGCACCACGCCACGGCGCCGGCGGTCCCCTCCACCCGCTGCGCCGGGTCGGCGACGCCCGTCAGCTCTCCGATGAATCGCTTGCGGGACGCGCCCACCAACACCGGGACGCGGAGGTCCCGGAAGGATCCGATGTGCCGCAGGAGCTCCAGGTTGTGATGGAGGTTCTTGCCGAACCCGATGCCCGGGTCGACGCAGAGCCGGTCGCGCGGCACCCCCGCGGCGACGGCCGCCCCGAGCCGCGCGGCGAGGAACGTCCGCACCTCGATGACGACGTCCTCGTAGGCCGGGCGCTCCTGCATCGTCTTGGGCTCGCCCTTCATGTGCATCAGCACGATCCCGACCCCCGCCTCCTTCACGAGCGGCAACATCGCGGGATCGGCGGCGGCGGAGACGTCGTTCACGATCGCCGCGCCGGCCGCGATCGCCCGCCGCGCGACCTCCGGCCTACGCGTGTCGATGCTCAGGGGGACGTCGGGGAGCTCCGCGCGGATCCCGTCGATCACCGGAAGCACGCGGGCGAGCTCCTCGTCGAGGGAGACGTCCGCGGCGCCGGGGCGCGTCGACTCCCCGCCCACGTCGAGGATGTCCGCGCCGTCGGCCGCCATCTGCAGCGCGTGCTTGACGGCATCGTCCGCGCCGAGGAACCGACCGCCGTCGCTGAACGAGTCGGGCGTCACGTTCACGATGCCCATCAGCAGGGTGCGCTCCCCGAGCGAGAACGCGTGCTCACGGCAGCGCCATACGGAGCCCTCAGCCATGCGGACCATCGTAGCGGTGCGCGTACTTACCGCATGCCGATGTGGTTCATGGCCTCCTGGCGCGTGCGCGCGTCCGTGCGGAAGAGCCCGCGGACCGCCGAGGTCACGGTGATCGACCCCGGCTTCTTGATCCCGCGCATCGTCATGCAGAGGTGCTCGGCTTCGATCACCACGAACACGCCGCGCGGATCCAAGGCGCGCTCGATCGTGTCCGCGATCTCCGTCGTCAGTCGTTCCTGGACCTGGGGCTTCTTCGCCAGGACGTCCACCACGCGTGCGATCTTCGACAGGCCCGTGATGTGGCCCGACTTGTTGGGCACGTAGGCCACGTGGGCACGACCGTTGAACGGGATCAGGTGGTGCTCGCACAGCGACGACAGCGGGATGTCGCGCACCATGATCATCTCGTCGAAGTCCGCGCCCTCCACGACGGTGACGAGGTCCGTGGGATCCTCGCCGACGCCGGCACAGATCTCTCGGTACATCCGCGCCACGCGGCGGGGGGTCTCCTTCAGGCCTCCGCGATCGACGTCCTCGCCGATCCCGTCCAGGATCAGCCGGACCCCCTCCGCGATCTTGTCCTCGTCGAAGCGGTCGCTGGTCACGCGCGCATCCTAACGGCAACCCTCCGGATCACGGCAGGCGCGGGTCCAGCAGGTGACAGTCCACCCATCCGTCGGGGGTCTGGCAGACCGTGCCGATCTCAGGACCCGGCGTCGCCACCGTGCTGCTGCCGCCCCCGAGGATCAACGCGGCCGCCACGATCACCACCATCGCGAGCACCACCGCGGCCGCGATCGTGCGGCCCACCCATCCCAGGATCCGCCATTCGTCGACCCCGCGCTCGGGGTCGGCCGTTCGCGGGATCGGAGCGCCGTGGTAGGGACGTGTCACGCCGATGTTGCCCGTCGGTCCCGGGGCGCGACGCTCCGCGGCCGGGCCCGAGCGACGGAGGGCGTCCGCCCGCTGGACGTCGTACGCGTGACGCCGGCGGTCGTCGCCCAGGATCTCGTAGGCGTCGGCGACCCGCCGGAACGCCTCCGTGTCCCCCGCGTTGACGTCGGGGTGCAGCCGACGGGCGAGGGCGCGGTAGGCGTGGCGGATGGCAGCGGCCGATGCCTCGGGCGCGACGCCCAGCACGGTGTAGGGATCCTGCGGCTCGACCCGCTGCATGCGAGGAGTCTAGGCCGGTGGGCGGGGCGCCGCGTGGGGGTTACCTCAGGCGGGGACCAACGCATCGAGCGCGTCGGGGAGCCCCCGGAGATCAGCGAGCTCTCCCGCGCGCGGCAGATCGCTCGACTCATCCTGCCGGTTGACCCAGACGCACGGCAGACCGAGTGCGGCGCAGGGCTCCACGTCGTGGAAGAGCGAGGCGGCGACGTGGACGTGGCGCGCACGATCGGCATCCGTCTCGCGGAAGAAGGTCTCCCAGTGCCTGAACGCCGGCTTGTAGCTGCCGATCTCCGACGCCACGATCCGGAGGTCCACCGGGACGCCCACGGCGAGCAGCGAGGCGTCGAGCAGGTCGGCGTCGGTGTTGGACAGGATCGCGAGCTTCCACCCGCGCTCGCGGAGCTTCAGGAGCGCCGGCGGGACGTCGGGGAAGACGGGCCACGCAGGCAACGAGACCGCCAGCGCATCCTCCTCGCCGGCGGGGATCTCGAGCCCTTCCGCGGCGGCCACGCCGGCGAGCGTCTCGGCCATCACCTGCCGGTAGGGAACACCCCGGCCGGCCTGCACGGTCGGCTCGACCGCGTGATACCGAGCGAGCAGGGCGTCGGCATCGGCGTCGGGCCACAGGCGCGCGAGGGTGGAGCGGGTGCCCCCGAACCAGTCGACGAGCGTGCCGTAGCAGTCGAACGTCGCCCAGCGGTCCGTCATGGCTCGGAGTCTACGGATTCAGCGTGAGCCGAGCGTGCCCGGCGTCGAGGGCCCCTTGCCGGGCTCGGACTGCATGGACTGGCGCGACACCGCGAGGGCTGCACCACGGACCTCGGTCGGTCGAGGTGCACGCTTGGGGATGTCCGCGAAGAACTTCGAGGACCTCCTCGCGGTCGAGCGTCTCCTCCGCCACCAGCCGCTCGGCCAGGCTGTCGAGCTTGCCTCGGTGCTCCGTGAGGATGTCGAGGGCGACGTCGTGGGCCTCGTCGATCAGGGCGCGCACCTCGGTGTCGATCTCCAGGGCGACGGCGTCGGAGTAGTCGGGGGTGGATCCCCAGTCGCGGCCGAGGAACACCTCGCCCTGCTTGACGCCGAGCGTTCGAGGACCGATCACGTCGGACATGCCGTATTCGGTGACCATCTGGCGCGCCACCTTGGTGGCGCGTTCGATGTCGTTGCCGGCGCCCGTCGTGACGTCGCCGGCGACGATCTCCTCGGCGACGCGCCCACCCATCAGCATGGCGAGCTCATCGCGCAGCTGCTCGCGGGTCATCAGGAACTTGTCCTGCTCGGGCAACGTGAGCGTGTAGCCGAGCGCGCGCCCGCGCGGGATCACCGTGATCTTGTGCACCTCGTCGGTGTTGGGCAGGACGTGCGCGACCAGCGCATGACCGCCCTCGTGGTAGGCGATCAGCCGCCGCTCCTGTTCGTCCATCACGCGCGTCTTGCGCTCGGGGCCCGCCATCACCCGGTCGACCGCCTCCTCGATCTCGGACATCGAGATCGCGCGCTTGTTCCGGCGGGCGGCCAGGAGCGCGGACTCGTTGATCACGTTGGCGAGGTCGGCGCCCGTGAACCCGGGCGTGCGCCGCGCGAGCACGTCGAGGTTCACCGAGGCATCGAAGGGCTTCCCGCGCGCGTGCACGCGCAGGATCGCCTTGCGCCCCTCGAGGTCGGGGCGGTCGATCACGACCTGCCGGTCGAATCGACCCGGGCGCAGCAGGGCCGGATCGAGGATGTCGGGCCGGTTCGTGGCCGCCATCAGGATCACGGTGCTGCGCTGGTCGAACCCGTCCATCTCCACGAGGAGCTGGTTCAACGTCTGCTCGCGTTCGTCGTGGCCACCGCCCATCCCCGCGCCGCGCTGGCGCCCGACGGCGTCGATCTCGTCGATGAACACGATCGCGGGCGCGCTGGCCTTGGCCTGCTCGAAGAGGTCGCGCACGCGCGCCGCGCCCACGCCGACGAACATCTCGACGAAGTCCGAGCCGCTGATCTGGAAGAACGGCACGCCGGCCTCGCCGGCCACCGCGCGCGCGAGCAGCGTCTTCCCGGTGCCCGGGCGGGCCGAACAGGAGGACGCCGCGCGGGATCTTGGCGCCCATCGCCTTGAACTTGCCGGGGTCCTGGAGGAAGTCCTTCACCTCCTCGAGCTCCTCGATGGCCTCGTCGACCCCGGCCACGTCCTTGAAGGTGGTCTTGGGCTGGTCCTTGCTGACGACCTTGTGCTTGCTGCGACCGAACTGCATCACGCGGCCGCCGCCCCCTTGCGAACGGTTCATCACCCAGATCAGCACACCCGCGATCAGGAGCACCGGTAGCAGTACGGTGACGAAGGTGCCGAGCAGCTGGTTCGGCTTCTGCGGATCCGTGCTGTTGGGCACGTCAGCCTTGTCGAGCTGCGTCTGGAGCTCGTCGGCATACTCCGCCGTGAACGCAGCCCAGTACCTCGTGCCGTCCTGCAGCTCCCCGACGACCTTCTGATCGCCCTCCATGATCTGCGCCGTCTTGACGTCGCCGTTGGAGAGCGCCTGTTCGAACTCGGAGAACTTCAGCTCCTTGGACGAGGTCGAGCGCCCCGCGAACGTGAGGATCAGCAAGAACAACAGCGTCCCGGCCACGATCCAGATGGTGGGCGCACGGCCGAAGCGTTTGAGCGGCGAGACCGGTGGCGTGCTGCTCAGATCGGGCTCCTCTGGGTGCTCGAGTGGTACGCGCGGGCGGAGGCGCTTTCGGGGACAGCTCAGGGCCGGACGCGCACGACCGCGCGCCAGCCCGTTTCCGATGGTAGCACCGGGTCCGGACGAGGACGGCGCGCGCTCAGCGGATGCCCGGGTCCACCTGGAGCTGCACCGAGACCACGCTCCCCGCGGTCACCGTGATGCGCTTCATCTTCGCGGTGGGCGGGCCGTCGGGGGTCAGCGGGATGAGGTCGTACGTGCCCGGATCGAGGGGCAGTTCGAACGCGCCCTCCTGATCCGTGGTCGTCTCACCGACCAGTGCGCCGCCGACCGTGAACGCCTGCACCTTCCCCTGCCACGGCCGGTCGGGGCACGGCGTCCCGGCAACCACGACGGGGCAGTTGGGTCCGAAGACGACGGTGCCCCGCGCTCCGGATGCGGGCGAGGGCCCGACGCTCGAGGCGTGCGCGCATGCGACGAGCAGGACCAGGGCCACGGCGCATAGGGATCGACGCATCACTCCTACGACGGACCGACCGAGGCGACGGTTCCCGCCGCGCGGGATCAGGTGCCCCCGTACGCCTCGGGGCGGAGGGTCGCCACGTACGGGAGGTTCCGGTACTTCTCCGCGAAGTCGAGGCCGTAGCCGACGACGAACTCGTTGGGGATGTCGAAGCCCACGTAGCGCAGGTCGAGCTCGACCTGTTGGATCCCTCGCTTCCGCAGGAGGGCCGCCACCTCCAGCGAGGCGGGCTTGCGCGCGGCCAGGTTCTTCAGCAGGTACTTGAGCGTCAGACCCGGAGTCCACGATGTCCTCGACGAGCAGCACGTCGCGTCCCTCGAGCTCGTGGTCGAGGTCCTTCAAGATCCGCACCACCCCGGAAGTCTTCGTGGCCGCCCCGTAAGAGGACACCGCCATGAAGTCGAACTCCAGCGGCAGGTGCATGTACCGCGCGAGATCGGCCATGACCACGAAGGCGCCCTTCAACACGCCGACGAGCAACAGCGACGATCCCGCGTAGTCCTGCGTGATGCGCGCGCCCATCTCCGCGAGCTTGGCCTGGATCTCGTCCGCGGAGAGCAGGACCTTCTCGATGTCGGAGGCGTAGACGTCCATCAGGGCCCGGAGTCTAGCGAGCGGAGCAGATGGACGTGACGGCGTCCTCGCCGGGCCTTCACCCCGTCGGATAGGTCACGGCGGCGCCCGGGTCTGCCCGACGCGAGATCGAGGACGGCCTCGACGTCGGCGCGCGTGCAGACGGCGCCGCACGCGTACACGGCCTGGCTCGCCACCCGCGCGGCGATCGCCCGTGGGAGGTCGAGGAGCCCTACCGCTTGGAGGTCGACCCCCTCCGCGGTCTCGCCGAGGACCCCTTCAGCGGCATCGTTCGCCCGGCGCGCCAGCTCATCCGCGTCCTCGGCGAGGGTCGACGCCGAGCGCGCGAGCGGCTCGCGCAGGTTCCGCCCGAGGGCCCTCTCGAGCGCGGGGAGCCCTTCCAGACGCAGCGCGTTGCGGAGGAACCGCGGGTCGTCGTTGGTGGGATCGCGTCGCGGGCGCAGGTGCAACGAGGCACAGAACGCTTCCACCTCGTCCCGCGTCACGTCGAGCAGCGGGTTGGCCCACGGCCCGGCGACGTAGCGGATCCCCGCGAGCCCGCTCAACCCCGAGCCGGTCACGAGGTTGAGCAGCACGGTCTCGGCCTGGTCATCGAGCGTATGCCCGAGCACGATGCGGCCGGCGTCCAGGTCGTGCGCGAGCCCGGCGAGCGCTTCGACGCGCTCCCTGCGGGCCCATGCCTCGACGGACGAGCCGCCCTCGGGCGCGGTCGCCACCGTGTGCAGATGGAACGGCGAGGTCGTGACGCGCCGCGAGCCGTCGCACGTAGGCGGCGTCGGCGGAGGAGTCCGGGCGGAGCCGGTGATCGACGTGCGCCACCTCGAGCCGGTACCCGAACATGCGGCGGAGCCGCACGAGCGACTCGAGGAGGCAGACGGAGTCGGGACCGCCCGAGACCGCGACCAGGACGCCGCGCTCAGGGAGGAACAGGTCGTGTGTCCGCGCGGTGGCGGTGATGCGTTCGAGCACCCGGGCGACGGACGGCGGACGCCGCACCGAGCTCAGCCCTCGACGCGGGCGAGCCAGCGTTCCGGGTCGGCGATCTCCTCCGTGGACGGGAGATGATCCGCCGACCGCCACACGAGGTTGAAGGTGTCCATGCCGGCGCGCGCGATGACCTCGCGCACGAACCGCTCGCCCGTGTCGTACTGCTTGATCTTCTGGTCGAACCCGATCGCGCGCTGGAGCGTCCGCTCCGCCGCGTTCGATCGGCGACGGGTCGCGAGGGCGCGGCGCATCCGATCCACGTCCGCGCACGTGATCGCGCGCCACCTCGTTCATCACGAACGATGCGTGGCCCTCGAGGAGCGCCATCATCCCTTGCATCCGGCACGAAGATCTCCCGCTGCGTCGGGGGAGAGCAGCAGGAAGACCCCGCCCATGCCGCGCACGTCGGCACCCGCACGCGCCTCCTCGGCGGCGCGCTTCAGCTGTTCCATCAGCTCGCGCGAGTCGAGGGAGATCGACGCGAGGTAGGTATCGACGAGACCCGAGAGGTAGGGCTTCAACCACGGCGCCGCGCCGAACTGCACCCGGTGGGTGACCTCGTGGATCGAGATCCAGAGTCGGAAGTCGCGCGGCGGGCATGTGGAACCGACGCTCTACCTCGGCGACGTTGGGACCCACGAAGTACAGCAGGCCCTCATCGTCGGGCGGCAGGAACACGTCGTACTGCCCGAGCACCCGGCGTGCCACGTAGCCGAAGAGCGCACCCGCCTGGGCGCCCATGGCCTTGCGCTTGTACTCGGCGCGCTGCTTCTTGTCCGCCAGCATCCGCTCCGCGAGCGGCTCGAGCAGGCGCTGGACCCCGTTGAGGTTCTGTCGGATCCACTCGCTCCGGGCCATCACCCAGGCGCGCGAGCGGAACCCGCTCGACCTCCAACCCGCAGAAGTCCTTGATCAGGTCCTCGGCGAGGGGCACCAGCTCCGCGAAGTCCTCGCGCATGCGCGCCCGTTCGACGGCGGGCACGCCGGGCCCGGGACCGGACACCTTCCTGCCGAACTGCAAGGCGGTGTCCCAGTCGGCGAGGCGGGCGGCGGCCGACCCCATGGACCAGTCGACCTGGGCTGCGCCCATAGGGGGTGGCGGGGGCTCAGCCCTCGCCCGCCGCCTTCTTCTTGGCGGCGATCATCCCGGCGCGGCGCGCCTTGCCTTCGGCGATCCGGCGGTCGGTGCCGGCGGCGAGCAGTTCCTCGAGCGTCTTGTCGAAGACCTCTTGATCCATGGTGACCTCGACGCGCTCAGCAGGTTGGGCGGGTGCGGCCGGAGCGGCAGGGACGGCCTGTGCGGCGGGGGCCGGCGCCTCGGCCGGCGCGGTGGCGGGTGCGGCTGCGGGTGCGGGGACCGCAGCCGGCGCCGCGACGGGGGCGGCAGCAGCTGCGGGGGCGGTGGCAACGGGGGTCGCCACGGCGGCGGCCGTCGCCGCGGCCGGGATCGCCGGCGGGGCAACCAGCACGGGCGCCGCCTGGGTGAGGTCGACGTTGCGCCGCGGGAGCTCCTCGCCGATGCGGACGCGATCCGCCCGCACGACCTTGAGCGACTCCTCGTCCTTGGCGAAGCGCGGCGCGTACCGCAGGTAGAGGACCACGATCACGACCACGACCACGACGCCCAGGATGCCGAGCAGCACCGCGAGGCTCGTGTGGATCCCGAACGGCGTGATGGGCCCGCTGGCCGCCGGGTTCTCCACCGGGGTGACCGAAGGCGTGATCATCACCTGGGCCGATGCGGCCTGGGCGCCCACCGGTCAGCGCCGCGACGAACCCGGCGAGGACGGCGAGGGATCTTGCGAGGGTCTTCATCGCGGCGGATTCTAGCAACAGGCGCGCCTCACACGGGAAGGCCCTCCAGAGCCGGAGGTGGGATTTGAACCCACGACCTACCACTTACGAGGCGGTTGCTCTGCCCCTGAGCTACTCCGGCGGCAGTCGCTGAGTCTATCAAGGGGTCCCCTCCGGGGGTGCTGGCACCCCCGGAGGGGTTCGGGGGCGCCGCGCGAGCGCTGACCGGGCGGCCACCCTTCCCCGCCCCTGCTTCACCCGTCATGATGCGCGCATGAGCCGAGACCCCGATGCCGAAGTGATGGGCCCCGTCAGCAAGGTCATGGTCGGGACCGACCGATCCGAGACCGCCGAACGCGCCGTGCGCTGGGCCGCCTCGTTCGCCGATCGCTTCGCCGCCGAGCTGCACATCGTCCAGGTGATCCTGCGGGAGCACCCGGGAGGGACCCAATACGGAGCGGCGGAAGGCACCCGCGCGGCGGGAGCGGCCGACGCCCTCGCCCACTACGCGCGGGAGGTCGCCGGGCGAGCGTGGGCACGCCCACGTGGTGATCGACGACGACCCGGCGATGGCGATCGTGCACGCGGCCGAGAACGAGGCGATCGACGTCCTCGTGGTCGGCAACGCGGGGATGGCGGGGCGCAAGGAGTTCCTCCTGGGCAACGTGCCCAACCGGATCAGCCACAACGCGCGGTGCACCGTCATCATCGTGAACACGGTCGTCGCCCAACGGGAAGGCCACCGCCACGGTGGCGCGCCCGGCGCCCACCGTCATCCGCGGGAGCCTCGAGGACCAGGAGCCGTCCCAGCCGCGCCTCACGGCTCGCGGCGCGCACATCACCGCCGTCTTCGCCAAGCACGGCCTGAAGGAGCTCTTCGGCCGCCCCGACGAGGACGGCGCCGTCGGACGCGCGCGCCAGGCCAAGCGGCTGCGCGCGGCGCTCGAGGAGCTGGGGCCGACCTTCGCGAAGCTCGGTCAGGTGCTCTCGACGCGGCCCGACCTGCTCCCCCCGGAATTCATCGACGAGCTCGCCACGCTCCAGGACCACGTCACCCCGCTCTCGGAGGAGCAGGTCGTGAAGGTGATGGAGCAGGAGCTGGGCGTGCCGTGGGAGGACGTGTTCGAGTCGATCGACCCCAAGCCGCTCGCCGCCGGCACGATCGCCGAGGTCCACCGGGCGGCCCTGGCCAGCGGCGACCACGTGGTGGTGAAGGTGCAGCGCCCCGACGCGCGAGGCGAGATCGAGCAGGACCTCGCGCTGCTGGAGCTGTTCGCGGAGAAGGTGAGCGGACGCCCCGGTCTGAACCAGGTGATCGACATGGGCGCCGTGTTCGAGCACCTCTCGTCATCGCTGCATCGCGAGCTCGACTTCCGTCAGGAGGCGGCGAACATCGCGCGGATGCACAGCGTCATCGCGGAGTACGACCGCCTCGAGGTCCCCGGCGTCTTCAACGACATCTCGACGTCCCGGCTCCTCGTGATGCAGGAGATCCAGGGGATCCCCATCTCGCAGGCGCCGGAGGGGCCCGAGCGCAAGCAGGCCGCACGTCAGCTGTTGGAGAGCTACTACAAGCAGATCCTGGTGGACGGGTTCTTCCACGCCGATCCCCATCCCGGGAACCTGATGTGGTGGCAGGACAAGATCTACTTCCTCGACTTCGGCATGGTGGGAGAGGTCGGGCCCGAGATGCGCGAGCAGCTGATGCTGCTGCTGATGGCCTTCTGGCAGGAGGACGTCTCGTTCCTCACCGATGTCTCGCTGATGCTCGCCGGCGCCATCGACCGCACGGACCTCGACGTGGATGCGTTCCAGGCCGAGATCGGCGAGTTGATGGTCGAGTACCGCACGGCGAACCTGGCGGACATCCAGCTCGGGCCGATCCTGCAGGAGATGACCGAGATCTCGCTGCGCCACGGCGTGCCGCTGCCCGCCTCGCTCACGCTGACGGGCAAGGCGCTCGCGCAGATGCAGCTCGCGACCGCGGCCCTGGACCCCGATCTCGACCCGTTCGACGTTGCGGGCTCGTTCCTGATGCGGAGCGTCTTCAAGCAGATGGGCGGGAAGCTCGACCCGAAGGCGGTCTTCTATCAGACGCAGAAGTTCAAGGTCCGCGCGATGCGCGTGATCGAGGCGGTCGAGCGGCTGATCGGCGCCCGGCCGGGTCAGAAGCTCGAGGTGAACTTCCGGGCCACGACCCTGGAGGCCACGATCCGCCGCGCGGGGCGACGGTTGGCCTTGGCGCTCACGGCCGGCGCGGCCGTGCTCGCGAGCGGACTCACCGCCGTCTCGGACAAGGCGCCGACGTGGGTGCCGGTCGCCTTCGGCATCGCGGGTGGGCTGCTGACCATCGGCATGCTCGTCGACATCATCCGCAAGCACTGAACGCGAGGAGGCCTCGCTCGGTCACGGGCCCACTCATATCCGTCAACGCTTCGGCTGTTCAGGGCGGAGCTGCTCGTCGAGATCGACGTCGAACTCCCCAGGGCCGCCGCGACCGGCCTCACGGCGAGGGCGGGCGGCGGCGAGCGGGTCGCCGCCGGACGCCTTCTCCTGCTTGATGGTCCGGAGGACCACCTTCTCGAGCAGGAACGCCGCGACCGTCATGACCATGCCCACCATCACGCGCTCCGCCTTGCGGAAGAAGCCTTTGGGCCGCGGAGTGACGTGCGCCGACATCAGGCGCTCACCGGGGTCGAGATCGGCAGACGGCCGCGCACGGTGGTTCCGCCGCCGGGACGAGAGTCCACGCTGAGCGTGCCGTCGAGGGCTGCGAGGCGGTCGGCCATCCCCTGCAGCCCGGTCCCGTACCCAGTGATCGCCGGGTCGAACCCGCGTCCGTCGTCACGCACCTCGAAGGTCAGCATCCCGTCATCTTGACCCAGCCGGACGACCACGTGTTCCGCCTCCGCGTACTTCCCGATGTTCTGCAACGCCTCGAGGGCCGAGAAGTACACGGCGGCCTCGACCTCTTGGGGGTATCGGCCCACGCCGTCGGCGCGGACCTCGGTGGGAACGAGGCCCTTGCGGGCCTGCGCCGTGAGGGCATCGACCAAGCCCTTGTCGGCGAGCAGCGGGGGATAGATCCCGCGGGCGAGATCCCGCAGATCCTCGAGCGCGTGCTGCGTCTCCGATTCGATCTGCGTCAAGCATCTCGGTGGCCTTGGCGGGGTCCCGCTCGGTGAGCGCGCGCGCGAGCCGAGCCTTCACCGCGAGCGCAACGAGCTGCTGCTGCGCGCCGTCGTGGATGTTGCGCTCCAGCCTGCGGCGCTCCTGGTCCTGGGCGAACACGAGGCGCTTCTGCGCCGCCTTCAGATCGTCGAGGCGCAGCTTCAGCTCCTCCGTGAGGCGGACGTTGCGCAGCACGAGCCCCGCCTGTGAGGCCAGCCCCGCGATGAGCTTCTCGTCGGCGGGCGACACCGGGTCGGTGGGCGGCTTCCGCACCGCCAGCGCGCCGAGCACGTCGCCGGCCTGCTCCACGACGTACACGCGATCCATCTCGGGGACCGCGACCGGCGCGCCGTTGGGCATCGGCACGTGTCCGTTCGTGGGTGTCCCCTCCGGCCACGCCGCCACCTGGCGGAGTTCGGACCCCACCGTCAGCCAGACGTCGCTCCGATCGGCGCCGATCCCCTCCCCTAGCACGCGGGCCATCCGCGGCAGCACGTCGGCGTCCGCATAGGCCTCGCCCACGCGCTCGGAGAAGTCGGTCAGGAGCTCGTAGGGCGTCGCACGCTTCCCGTACACCACCCGGTTCGCGAACCGGCTGACGCGTTCTCGCGCCGGCTGGAACGTGACCGCGACGATCACCGCCGCGACCATGGTGAGGAATGAGCTGCCCCTCCCGAGCCACGCGCCGAGCCCGACCACGAGCCCCAGGTAGACGAGCGTCGCGAACAACGCGAGCGCGGCGTACACCACCGCCTTCTTCACGACGACGTCCAGGTCGTAGAGGTGGTACCGCAGCACCGCGACCCCGATCGAGACCGGGAATGCGAGGAAGCCGATGCCGCCGATGAACCCGCTCAGGCCCGGATCCGCGATCACGCCGCTGACGATCGTGAGGACGAGCGCGCTGAGGAAGCCGAACGTGGCCCACTTGATCTGTTGCCGCTCGACCCCGGAGGAACGGCGGAACCGCCGGAAGAGGGAGTAGATCGTCAGCGCGAAGAGCCCGGGAAGCAGGATCGCGATCGCCGGGTCGAGCGTCGGCAGATCACCCACCGCTCGGATGTAGAAGGGGTTCGCGACCCCGACCCCCGTGTCGCCCGATCCGGTCAGCGTCCTCTGCCCGAACACCAGCGAGATCAGCAGGAGCGCGAGGAACCCGACCACGAACCAGACGTAGATGCGCCACCGAGGCGACGGGAGCCGGCCGTCGGGGAAGAGCAGCGGGAGGAAGAACACGACCGCGAGGACGCCCAGCCCCCAGCCGATGCCGTTCAGGATCCCCGCGGCGACGACGAACGGCCCGCTATGTCCTTCCGTCACCAACCACGTCGTCAGCTCCCCCGTCACGAATGCCATCCCCGTGACCAGCGCGGACCACATCAGCAGGATGCCGATCCGGTTGCGCCGGTCGCGGCTCAGGATGAGGGCGCCGACCAGGGCGAACATCGAGAACGCCACGAGGTAGGAGACCTGGCCGATCACGGGCTCGCCGTTGGCGACGACGAGGACGGTCCCGAGGCTCGCCAAGACGACGAACAGGCCGACGAGGAGCCAGGGCCACCGCGCGGGCCGGGCGGCGGGGACGTTCTCAGCCGATGTCGACGTGGACACGGAACACCTCGACGGGCTCCTCGCGGCCCTTCACCTGGCGCGGGCCGATGGACTCGCAGGCGACGCTGGGGGCGGCGGCGACCGTGCTGGCCGCGGCGACGATCTCGCCGCCTTCCGCCTCGGACTGCAAGCGCGACGCGACGTTCACGGCGTCGCCCACCACGGTGTACTCGAGGCGGCCGCCTCCGCCCACGGTGCCCGCGATCACGAGGCCGGTGTTGACGCCGATCCCGACGCCGAGGGTGGGCAGATCCTCCACGTCCCACCCCTCGTCGTTGAGCTCTCCCTGGCGGGTCTGCATCGCGATCGCACATCGGAGCGCCCGCTCGGCGTGATCGGGCTGGGGTTCGGGGGCGCCGAAGATCGCCATGACCGCGTCGCCCTGGAACTTGTCGATCGTGCCGCCGTGAGACGCCACCACCTCGGCCATGGCGGACAGGTGCTTGCCGACCACGGTGGCGACCTCGCGCGCACCCAGGCGCTCGGCGAGCGTGGAGAAGCCGCGGATGTCGGAGAACAGGACCGTGACCTCGCATTCCTGCGGCTCGATGGGCGCGTCGGGCTGCGCCGCCAGGCGGTCGGCCAGCTGGCTCGGGACGAAGGATGCGAGCGTCTTGCGCGACGCGGTCTGTTCGACAACGGCCGAGTGCAGGCGCTTGAACTCGTCCACCAAGCCGGAGCTCCCACCGTCGCCGGCCATCCGGCTGAACAGCTCCGTGACCTGGCGGTCGACGGACTCCTGCGTGGTGTCGAGGGCCGCCGCGATCTCCGCGTACCCCAACCCCTTGGCCATCATGTCCAGGAGCGCGCGGTCGTTGGTCCCGGTGTCGTCGCGCCCGGAGAGCCGCTCGGCGATCAAGGGGTCCACCGTGGACCCGCCCGCATGCACCTCGCGGATCGCACGCACGAGCTCGTCGCCCTGGGCGATGCGGTCCTTCAGGAGGTAGGCGAGGCCGCTGCGGCCCTTGCCGAGGAGCGCCAGGGCGTATTCCTCGTCGTCGTGCGCGGAGAGCACGACGACGCCCGTGTCCGGATGGTGGTCGCGGATCTCGTGCGCGCAGTCGATCCCCTCCAGCTGGAAGGAGGGCGGCATCTTGATGTCGGTCACGACCACGTCGGGGACGTGCTCGGCCGCCGTGCTGAGGAGCGAGGGAGCGTCCGCGGCGACACCCGACCACCTCGATGTCGTCGTAGGAGTCGAGCAGCGCGCGGACGCCCTCGCGCACGAGGACGTTGTCCTCTCCCAGGACGACCCGGATGGCGGTCATGCGGCGTGTCCCTTCCGCGCGGTTGCCCCGTGTACCATCCGCGCATGATCCGAGTGGTGTTCGCGGAGGATAACTACCTCGTGCGCGAAGGAACAGCCGCGCTGCTGGCCACCTGCGACGACATCGACCTCGTCGCGATGGCCGCCGACCGCGACGAGCTCCTCGCCGCCGTCGAGGCGCACGCGCCCGACGCCGTCCTCACCGACATCCGGATGCCCCCCACCAACACGAACGAGGGGATCGAGGCCGCCAAACAGATCCGCGCCGAGCACCCCGAGACCGGCGTCGTCGTGCTGTCGCAGTTCGTGGAGGAGGAGTACGCGTACGCGCTGCTCAAGGACGGTGCGGCCGGACTCGGCTACCTGTTGAAGGAGCGCGTCGCCGACATCGACGAGCTGATCCGCGCGCTCGAGGAGGTGAGCCGCGGCGGCAGCGTCCTGGATCCCAAGGTCGTCGAGGAGCTCGTCGCCGCGAAGGACCGGATGGCGCACTCCCCGCTCGCCTCGCTCACCGACCGGGAGCGAGAGGTCCTCTCGCACATGGCCCAGGGCGAGAACAACGCGGCGATCGCCAAGTCGCTCTTCCTCACCGAGCGCGCGGTCGAGAAGCACATCAACGCGCTCTTCCACAAGCTCGACCTCACGGAGGAACCGGACGTCCATCGACGGGTGATGGCCGTCCTGGCGTTCCTCCGCGAGACCGAACAACCGTAGGCCGGGACGAGGGGATCCCGGCCTTCCGCTCGCGCCCTGGGGTCCGGCGTCAGGCACTACTGAGCCCTCCGCGTGTCCACCACGTAGACGCTGCACGGCGAGTGACGCAACACGAGGTTCGGGACGCTGTCGCGCACCCGCCACCAGCTCCCGTGCGACGCCGCGGTTGCCGACCACGATCGTGTCGGCGCCCTCGTCCGCGGCAACCTGGCAGATCTGCTCCGCAGGGTCTCCCCGCTCCCATTCGCGTCGACGTCGTCACGCCCTCGAACCGATGGGGCAGTCCGGCGAGGTAGCTCTCCGGGCTGGCGGCCTTGCGCGGGATCGACGACGGATCGCAGGGTCTCCTCCGGCGCCACGTAGAGCACCAGCAGCTCGGCGCCGCGCGCCCGGGCGAGCTCGGCCGCGTCCTGCACGGCCAGATCGGCCGAGGCCGTGGTGTCCGTTCCGACCAGGATCTTCTTCATGATGTGCCTCCTCCTTGCGGTGCGACTCCACCGTAGGGCCCCTGAGCAGGGGAAACGACCTGGCCGCCACCACGATCCGCGAGGGGTGCCAGCACCCCGCTGAAGGGGTGGTTCCTCGCTGAGAACCGGGAGGAACTCCCCCTCGCCCCGGAGGTCTGGAGGGGCAACAATCGCGCCATGGCGATGACCAGGTCGGAGACGGGGACGAGGGCTCGGCTCGCGTGGGGGGTCGCGATCGGATCCACGATCCTCGCCGTGCTCTTCGGAGCCTTCGATCTTTCGTTGGGCAACGGGTGGAGCGACACACTCCTCGCGGCGACCGTGGTGCTCGCCGTCGGCGCTTTCGGCGTCGTGGGCGCAACGATCGCAGCCCGCACCGGCAACGCCGTCGGCTGGGCCTTGCTCGCGGTCATCGGCGCGTTCGCGATCGCCGGCTCCACCGAGGCGTACGCGACTTACTCGTTGCTCGACGCCGCAGCACCATTGCCGCTGACGTCGTTCTTCGCGTGGGTCGGGACGATCATGTTCTTCGTCACGATCGCGTCCCTGGTGTCGATCCCGCTCCTGTACCCGACCGGAACGCCTCGCTGGAGATGGGTCTGGCGGCTCTACCTGGCGGCGGTGACGGTCTTGACCGTCGGGTTCGCGATCCTCCCGCAAGAGCTCGACCTGATGGCGAACGATGTCAACGGGCCCCCCAACCCCTACGCCGTCGAGGCGTGGAAGGCGCCGGTCGGGATCATCCTGGGGATCGCGGGCTCCGCGATCCTGCTGTGCGCCGCGCTGTCGATCGCGAGCCTGATCGTTCGGTTCCGCCGATCTGAAGGTGACGAGCGCCAGCAGATCCGATGGCTCGCCTACGTGGGGATCGCCGCCGGCGTGGCATTCGTCCTCGTGTTCGTGATCAGCGCCATCTACGGCGACACGCCTACCTCCGATGTCGGGACCGTCCTGGAGAACGCCGCGTTCATGCTGCTCCTCTGGATCGTCCTGTTCGGGATCCCGGCGGCCTGCGGCGTCGCGGTCCTGAAGTACCGCCTGTACGACCTCGACATCGTGGTCAGGAAGGCGGTCATCTTCACGCTGGTGACCGTCACGCTGCTCGCTATGTATCTGGGCGTCCTCGCGCTCGCCACCTTAGGGAACGCGCCGCGCCTGCTCGTCGGCATCGTTCTGCTGATCGTCACGTTCCGGCCCGTGCACCAGGCGGCGCGCGCGATCGCGGACCGACTCGTGTACGGGAAGCGCGCGTCCGCGTACGAGGTCATGACCGAGTTCACCGGCCACGTCGGGGAGACCTACGCCACGGAGGACGTGCTCCCGAGGATGGCCCGGATCCTGGCGGAGGGAACGGGCGCCGCTGTCGCGCGCGTGTTCCTCCGGCTGGGCAGCGACCAACGCCCGGTCGCCACCTGGCCGCCGGACGCTGTGCTCGACGGACGACGAGATCCGGGTGCCCGTCCTCGATCAGGGCGAGGAGCTCGGCGCACTCGGCGTCACGATGCCTCCCAACGATCCGTGGGATGCCTCTCGCGAACGACTGGTGAGCGACCTCGCGTCGCAGGCGGGCCTCGTGCTCCGCAACGTCCGACTGATCGAGGAACTCAAAGCCTCTCGTCAGCGCCTCGTCGCGGCGCAGGACGAAGAGCGGCGCAGGCTCGAGCGCAACATCCACGACGGGGCGCAGCAGCAGCTCGTGGCGCTGAACGTGCAACTCGGGCTGCTCGCTCGCACGGCGCGGACCGACCCCGCCGCGGCCGAGCGCATGGCGGGCACGCTCCAAGGCAGAGCGACGGAGGCTCTGGAGGACCTCCGTGACTTGGCACGCGGGATCTACCCGCCGTTGCTGCAGGACAAGGGCTTGGTCGCCGCGCTCGAGGCCCAGGCGCGCAAGGCCGCGATACCGACCACCGTGGAAGGCAACGGCATCGGCCGGTTCGGCCAGGACGTGGAGGCGGCCGTCTACTTCTCCTGTCTGGAGGCCCTGCAGAACGTCGCGAAGTACGCGACCGCCTCCCGGGCGGATGTCACGCTCTCGAACGGCGAGGGGTCGCTCACGTTCACCGTCAGCGACGACGGGGTGGGCTTCGACGCGACACGAACCGGCCACGGCACCGGCCTGCAAGGGATCGCCGACCGGCTCGCCGCGCTCGGCGGGGAAGTGGAGATCACCTCGACGCCCGGCGTGGGAACGAAGATCGTCGGTCGGTTGCCGACGGGCATCTGAGCACGTCCGCGACCCCACGTCGGCGCCCGATCCCGGGCTCTCCGCGGCGGGTTGGGCTCCTAGTTGTTCGACATCTCCGGGTGTTAGCGTCGGGGGCGAGATCCGATCGGGAGGGCTTGGCGATGGGGAAGGCGCCGTCGCGACCGGGTCGTCCCCTCGTCGTGCTGGCCGCGGCCGGGATGATCCTGGCCGGGGGGTTGGCATCGATCACTCCTGGGCCCGCGTTCGCAGGGCCTCACGAGGATGCGGTCATGCACGGCCAGCGGCGCGGTCCTGCCGTCGCACCCGCCACGCCCGACGTGCTCCGGGCACGCGCCGCGCTCGCGGACTCGATCGGGAGCGGGGTCCTGGTGGACACCGACCCGTACCTGGGGGCGGTGCGCTGGGTGGCGAACCTCGACGGAACCCTCACCGGGCCGAGCGGCCTCGCCCCGCAGGACGTGGCTCTCGGGTTCCTCCGCGATCACCTCGACGCGTTCGGACTCACGCCGACCGACGTCGACCTGCTCGCATTCCGCGACGACTACGTCGACATCCTCGGCACCCATCACCTCTCTTGGGTGCAGGTCGTGGGAGGTGAGCCCGTCTTCGGGGCGGGACTGAAGGCCGCGGTCGAGGCCGACGGATCCTTGATCGCGATGATCGGCCCCGTCTACCACGTGGTGCGCGACCCGGCGCGGACCGGCCCGACGCTCACGGCCGCCGAGGCGATCCACGCCACCGAAGCCTCCGCGGGCGTCGAGGCTCGCCGCGCCCCGCCGATCCCCGGTCCTCGCGACCGCGCCACCCTCGTGCGCTTCCCGACCCAGGGCACCACCCAGCTCGCGTGGGCCACCATCACGACCATCTCGCCCTCGCGCATCGACCGCGCCGTGATCGATGCCGCGTCCGGAAGGGTGTTGTGGCGCGAGAACCTCGTGAAAGCCGATCAGCCGGGCTCCGGGCTCGCCTGGCCGCACGCGCCCTCGCCGCTCCTGCCGAACGGGGGCGGCGTCCAGGGCCCCGTCACCTTCCCGGTCGCCGGTCCGGAGGCCCTCTCGGGCAACAACGCGCACGTCTTCACGGCCACGCCGGGTGACGACGCGATCCATCCACGCGACGAGATCCCCGCGCTCGACGCCCTGACCCTCGACTGGGGACAACCGGCGGTCCTCGACACCGCGATCCCATCGCAGAACTGCAGGCCGTCGACCCCATGCACCTGGGACGCCAACGACCCTTACAGCTGGCGGGTCAACCGCCGCCAGGAAGCGATCCAGGCCTACTACCTGCTCAACACGTATCACGACCACCTCGAGGAGGCGCCCATCGGGTTCACGGAGGCGGCCGGCAACTTCCAGGCGGTGAACGACGACGGGCTCGGCGGTCAAGGTGGTGACGCGGTCCGGGCGGAAACCCTCGTGGGCGCCAACCTCGCGCACGACGGCCGGCCGCGTCTGCTCAACAACGCGACGATGTACACACCGCCCGACGGGAACGCGGGGTGGATGTCGCTGTACCTCTTCCGGGCCACGCGTTCGCACCCGAACATCCCCTCCGGCGACGCGGCGGATGACGCGTCCGTCGTCTTCCACGAGTACACGCACGGCCTCTCGAGCCGGCTCGTCACCATGCCCGACGGCTCCGAGGCGCTCTACGGCCAGCAGTCCGGCGCGCTCTCCGAGGGATGGAGCGACTGGTACGCGCTCGACGCGCTCGTCGGCGCCGGGTACCAAGCCGATGCGCCCAGCAAGACGGACGTCCCGATGGGCGTCTGGATCGCGGGTGGCGAGGGCGTCCGGTTCCAATTCGCCGACTGCCAGGTCGAGGCCCGATCCCCCCACTGTCCCGACACGCCCGGCGGCGCGGGACCCGGCGGCCTCACCTACGCCGACTTCGGACACGTCGCCACGCGGCCCGAAGAGCACTCCGACGGGGAGATCTGGCTCCAGACCCTCTGGCAGCTCCGTCGGGAACTCGGTTCCGCGGTCACCGAGACGCTCGCGACGCGCGCGATGGAGCTCTCGCCACAGGCGCCCACGTTCGTCGACATGCGCAACGCCATCCTCGTGGCGGACGCGGCGATCTTCGGGTCCGCGCATCACGACGCGATCTGGCAGGTCTTCGCATCGCGTGGGATGGGGTTCTTCGCCTCGGCCACGGACACCTTCGACACGGATCCGGTCGCCGACTTCTCGACTCCCGTGGATTGCCCGGGCCCCGGATGCGGCTCGCTGTCCGGACGGGTCACGGACCCCAGCGGCGGCGGAGCACCGGTGGCCGGCGCGCTCGTCCGCGTGGCGGGCTCCGAGCTCGGGGTACCCGTCGACCTCAGCGTGATGACCGGCCCCGATGGGCGCTTCCATATACCCGACGTGCCCGATGGCCTCTACCGCGACGTCGAGGTGTCGCTGGATGGTTACGCGACGCGGACCTTCGCGCACGTCCGCGTGGACGGCGCGGCCACGATGCGCATCATCCTGCGCCGCGACTGGGCCTCCCTCGCCGGCGGGGCCTCGATCGTGCGGTTCACGGGGCCCGATCACACGGGCGTCGCCGGCGAATGCGGCCCGGCCGCGGCGGTCGACGACTCCCGCACCACCAGCTGGCTCACGTCGGCCGCCCGTCCGCGCTCCCTCACGATCCGCCTGCCGCAGCCGGTCGACATCTCGACGTTCGCCGTGGATCCGTCGGCGATCTGCGCGGGCTCGTTCTCCGACGCCAAGGCATTCGACGTGTGGACCCGGAGCGCCGGGGGGCCCTGGGTGCTCGCCTACCGCACCCACGACGGGCTCCCCGCCCACCAGCTCACGCCGGTCCGCCCGCGAGCCGGGTCACGAGCGGTCACACGCGTGCGGCTGGTCCTTCGGACCGCCGTACGGTCACACGCACAGGTGGAGTTCACCGAGCTGGTGGTGCGGGGACGTGCGGCGGACCTGCCCCTAACCGGCGTCCGGGCGCTGATCCTGAGGCGGCCTCCCAGGCGGACTCCAGCCGATCGGGCCCGAAGACCGCCTTGGGGATGTATGCGGCCGCACCGCACTCGGCCGCGCGGGGGGCATACTCCTCCTCCTCGTACGTCGACAGGAGCAGCACGACGACGGGGTCACCCGCGCCGTCGAGGATCCGGCGGGTGGCGTCGAGCCCGTTGATCCCCGGAAGGTTCACGTCCATGAGGACGAGGTCGGGCGCGAGGTCGGCGGCCATCGTGACGGAGTCCTCACCCGTCTCGGCTTCACCCACGACCTCGAAGCCATCCGTGGCATCCACCACCATCCGGGCCGCCATGCGGAACGGCTCCTGGTCATCCACGATCAAGACGCGAACAGGCACGTCACAAGCATCACACCCAGTGAGCCCGATGCCAGTGGTGCCAGCACCACAATCGCGTGTCGGCCCGCTGACCTACGTCAGGCCGCGATCTCCGCCAGCCGCAGGAACGCGCGCTCCAGCACCAGTCGCGTGTTCAGGTTGAGATCCTCCGCCAGCTCGGCCCGCGCCTCCTCGACGCCGGCGAGCCCACGCGCCGCGCGCGCGACCGTGAGCGAACGATCGGTGGGGAGGTCGGGGTTCAGCAGGACCTCCATGCCCGCCCCCACCGACGACGCGATCACGTCGCGCAACAACGCAGACACGGCGAGCAGCACCCAGTCGACGTAGTCGCGCTCGGCACGTCGTTCCTTCCGCTGGAAGCGGATCTCGATCCGCTTGATGGCGCCCCGGTAGGCGTCCTCGGGACGGCCCCGCTCGTCGAGGAACGGCGCGAGCTCCTCCTGCAGCTCGCCCTTCAGGTTCTTGCGGTACTCCGTGGCCGCCGCCAGCACGATGTCGGCGGCCTCCAGTGCTCCCGAAGGGCCCTCCGCCGCGTGGATCAGGGCCTCGCGGGCCGCGTCGCGGAACGCGAGCCCGTCCTGGCTCACAGCGAGCCGACGCGCGCGTCCCAGGTTGCCGCCCGCCAGGCGCGCAGCCAGATGGGCGCGCACCTCAGGCACTCCCTCGTCGACGAGGACCCCCACCACGAACGCCTCCGAGAGGGCGGTGAACGTCACCAGGTGACAGCGCGACAGGATCGTGTCGGGAAGCTCGTGCGCGCGGGCGGACATGAGGAGGAAGACCGCGTCCGCGGGCGGCTCTTCCAGGACCTTCAGGAGCGTGTCGGCCGCAGCCGGGCTCAGCCGGTCCGCCTCCCGGATCACGAACACCTTGCGCCCGGGCTCCGGCGCGGTGCGTGAGGCGGGCGTCCACACCTCCTCGCGGATGGTGTCGACGTGGATGTCGCGCCCCTCCGGTTCGATCAGGAAGACGTTGGGGTGATGTCCCTCGAGCGCGAGCCTGCACGCGCGGCACGCGCCGCACCCGCCCGCCGGACACAGGAGGGCCGCGGTGAACGCGGCGGCGGCGATGGACTTGCCGGACCCCTCGGGCCCTCCCAGCACGTAGGCGTGATGCGGCCGTTCGACCGCGGCGGTCAGGAAGGCCATGGCCGCCTCCTGACCGGGGACCCGCTCCAGCACGGCGCTCATAGCGCGATGCTAGCGCAGCGATGCGACATCCCTTCCGCCACCACGCGTCGAGGCCGCGCGCGGATCAGGTGGGGGACTCGGTGTCGGCCTCGCGGTCGCGCAGGACCCGGTCGAGCGCCGCCCGCACGCCCTCGAACACCACGTCCTTGGGAGCGTCGCCGTCCACCACGACGAATCGCTCCGGGTGCTCCTCCGCGATCTTGAGGTAGGCGTCGGACACCTTGGCGTGGAAGTCCTGACCCTCGAGCTCCATGCGATCGGGCGCCTCGGTCGAGCGCAGGAGCCCGCGCTCGGGCTCCACGTGGAGCAGGATCACCAGGTCGGGGAAGAGCCCCTGCGTCGCCCAGACGTTCAGAGTGAGGACGTCCTCCTCCCCGAGACCTCGCGCCCATCCCTGGTAGGCCAGGGACGAGTCCACGTACCGGTCGCAGATGACGACCTTGCCGTCGGCGAGCGCGGGCCGGATGACGGACGTCACGGTCTGTGCGCGCGCCGCGGCGAACATGAGCGCCTCGCTCCGCGCATCGAGCTTCCCCGTCCTCGGATCGAGGAGCACGTCGCGGATCTTCTCGCCCAACTCGGTCCCGCCGGGCTCGCGCGTGACGAGCACGTCGTGTCCCAGGCCGCGCAGATAGGCCTCGGCCTCCTTGATCTGGGTCCCCTTGCCCGCGCCTTCCACGCCCTCGAAGGCGATGAAGACACCCGCCGCGGGCGGGCGCTTCAGCTTCGGCACGAGCATGAGGGGTTGGGGCCGGGAGAGGCGATGCCGTCGAAGCAATCGCCGGGTGTTGAGCCCGGCCGCGAGCGCGAGGACGCCGGCTGTCCAGAGCGCGAGCCGCGTGCCCGACAGATCGAACGGCTGTCCGCCGATGTGGAATCCGTGATCTCCATAGACGGTCGACAGGATAGGGAAGAGCGTGAGCGACAGGAAGAGACCGAGGCGGGAGAGCACCGTCAACGAGGCGAACGTACGGCCTCGGTACTCGTCCTCCACGTTCTCCTGCAAGAGGGTGTAGCCGCTGACCCATGCGAGCCCGCAGAAGGTCCCCAGCCAGACCGCCACGACGGACACGAGCGCGAGGTTCGGCATCGCGGCCAGGAGGAAGAGGGCGAAGGCCGCCGCGATCAGGGCGTAGACGAACGTCAGACCGCGATCGAAGTACTTCGCCACCACGTTCGTGCCCGCCATCCCTATCGCCATCCCGGTTCCGAACGCCACGACGACGACCCCCCAGCCGGCCGCCTTCGCGTTCACCGTCACCGTCACGAAGATCGGGCCCACCGCCAGCACGGCACCGACGGCTGCGAACGCGATCACGATGCCCGCCGTCATCGCCGAGGCGATCGAGTCCTCACGCAGGAACCTGACCCCGTCGACGATGTCGCGCCAGACCCTCGTCAGGTCGAACCGCCCCTTGGTGAGGCTGACCTGCGTGGGGATGTCGATCCCGCTCACCATCACGGCGGAGAACGCGAAGGTGCCAGCGTCGAGCAGCAGCGCGAGGGACTGCGGTGAGTTCCCCAGGAAGGCGACGCGCTGGCCGAGCGCTTGGCTGAACCCGGCCAACCCGGCGAAGACCGCGGCCCCCAACGGGAGCGTGGCGTACGTGCTCACGAGCCCGATGGAGTTCGCGTTGGCGAGCTGACGCCTCGGGACGAGGTTGGGTAACGACGCGTCACGCGCGGGGGTCCATAGCAACGACAGGCACTCGATCGCGAACGACAGCAGGAAGATCACCCACAACTCGTGGAAGAACGCCATCGACGCGTACATCGCGCCACGACCGATGTCGGCGATGATCATGATCTGCTTGCGGTTGACCCTGTCCACGAGGGCGCCGGCGATCGGACCGAACAGGATCGCGGGCAGCATCCGGGCGGTCATCACCCCGCCGATCGCGAGCCCCGCGGCGGCCGTCGATCCGGAAAGCTGGGTCACGAGCGACGTGACCGCGACGAACCCAACCCAGTCCCCCAATGAGGAGATCGCCATCGCGGCGAGTAGGCGCGAGAACGCCCGGTTGGTGAGCAGGTCCCTCAGGGTCGCCGGTTTGGTCCCGCGGAGCGCGGCGACCTCATCGGCGAAGGTGGCCACGCGGCGCTAGCCCTCCGCCGTCGCCTCGGCCTCGGCCGATGCGGCGGTCTTGACCCCTGCCGTCGTCGGTACCTCGGTGGTCGCGGGCTTCTTCGCCGCGGTCCTCTTCCGCGTGGCGGACTTCTTACGGGCGGCAGGCTTCTTCTTGGCGGTGGCCTTCTTCTTCGCGGCGGCGCGCGCCGCCTTCGCCGCCGCCTTGGCCTCGCGCGCCGCCGTCTCCGCCTCCACGTCCCCGGACTTGGTCACGTTGAAGTCGAGGTCCAACTCCGCGCCGCAGCCCCAGCATCGCAAGGACTTGGGGCGGCGCAGCAGGAGGCCGCCGCACTCGGGACACGGGCGGTCCTTCTCCGGCGGGTTCCCCACCGCGCAGTCGCAATCGGGGTAACGGTCGCAGCTGTAGAAGGTGGTACCGAATCGGCTCCGCTTCTCGATGAGCTCTCCCTGCTTGCACTGCGGGCAGGTGACCCCCGTGCTCTTGGCGGGATCCTTCTTGATGAACGTGCAATCGGGGTAACCGCTGCACCCGACGAACGGCCCGAAGCGACCCACGCGCTTCTGGAGCTGGCGTCCGCACTCGGGACAGAGCTCGTCGATCAGCTCGGGCTCCGCTCGCTCCGTGCCGTCCATGTTCCGGATGTAGCGACATTCCGGGTAGTTGGGACACCCGATGAACTTCCCGTAGCGCCCCAGCTTCACCTGGAGCTTGGCGGGTTCGCGGCCCTCCTTCGGGCAGAGCGGACAGTCCTCGTCCAGCGCCTCCTCGTAGCGCTCGAACGAGTGCTCGGCCTTCTCGAGCGAGCGCTCGAACGGTCCGTTGAACTCCTCCAGCATCTGCAGCTTGCGTAGGTCCCCCTCGGCGATGTCGTCGAGCTCGCGCTCCATGTACGCGGTGAAGTTGACGTCGACGACGTCGGGGAAGTGCTCGATCAGCTTGTCCGTGACCACCTCGCCGACGTCCGTCGGCCGGAACCGCTTCTCCTCCAGGGTGACGTACTCGCGGCGCTGGATCGTGTCGATGATCGACGCGTAGGTCGAGGGCCGACCGATGCCGAGTTCCTCCAGCGTCTTCACGAGGGAAGCCTCGCTGAAGCGGGGCGGCGGCTGCGTGAAGTGCTGCTCGGGCAAGACCTCCAGCATGCGCAGGACCTGTTCCACGGTGAGCTCGGGCAGCGTCTTCTCGGCGTCTTCGTCGGGGCCCTCGTCCCGCCCCTCCTTGTAGACGCGGATGAAGCCGTCGAAGATCATGGTCTGCCCGGTGGCGCGTAGGCCGTAGGTCACGGCCTCCGCGGTCGGCCCTTCTTGCGCGGCGGTCGCGACCACGTCCACGCCCACCTGGTTGAAGCGGGCCTCGGCCATCTGCGTGGCCACCGTGCGCTGCCAGATCAAGGTGTAGAGGCGGAGCTGATCGCGATCGAGCGCCGAGGCCACGCGCTGCGGCGTGCGCATCGCGCTCGTCGGCCGGATGGCCTCATGCGCCTCCTGCGCGTTGCGACTCTTCGTCTTGTAGTGGCGGGCCTCCGCCAACGCATAGGCCGCCCCGTATTCGCTCTTCACCAGCTCCGTGATCTCGCGCAGCGCCGTCTCGGCGATATTCACGGAGTCGGTGCGCATGTAGGTGATCAGCCCGACCGAGCCCTCGCCGGGCAGGTCGATGCCCTTCGTACAGCCGCTGGGCGAGGGTCATCGTCTTGCGGGCGCTGAAGCCGAGCTTGCGCGCGGCCTCCTGCTGCATGGTGGACGTGGTGAACGGCGGGGCGGGCGAGCGCTTGCGCTCCTTCCGCTCGACGTTGGCGACGCGGTAGGCCGCACGGCCCAGTCGTTCCGCGTGCGTGGCGGCGTCGGCCTCGGCGGCGAGCAGCACGCCCTTCTTCTCCGGCGACGCGGCCAGGCGGCCCTCGGGGATCTCGACCAGCCGGGCGACGAACGGCTGCTCGGCGTCCTCGGGTGTGAGCCGGACGTCGACGCTCCAGTACTCCACCGGCACGAACGCGCGGATCTCGCGCTCGCGCTCCACGATCAGCCGCACGGCCACCGACTGGACGCGGCCGGCCGACAGCCCCGGCCGCACCCGCCGCCACAGGATCGGCGAGATGCGGTAGCCCACGAGGCGGTCGAGGATCCGGCGGGCCTCCTGCGCGTCGAAGAGCTTCAGGTCGATCGCGCGAGGGTGCGTGAACGCCTCCAGGATGGCGTCCCGCGTGATCTCGGTGAACGTCACGCGCTTCGCCCGCTCCGGGTCCACCCCCAGCAGGGTCGCCACGTGGAACGCGATGGCCTCGCCCTCGCGGTCGTAGTCCGTCGCGAGGATGACGTCGTCGGCCTGCTTCAGGGCCGACTTCAGCTCGGAGACGTGGCGTTTGGAATCCTCGGGCACGACGTAGTCGGGCTGGAACCCGTGTTCGACGTCCACCCCGAGCCCCCCGTAGCCCTTGCCGAGGTCCCGGATGTGCCCATAGGAAGCCCGGACGGCGTACTCGCCGCCCAGGTACTTCTCGATGGTCTTCGCCTTGGCGGGCGACTCGACCACCACCAGGGTCTTGGGCATGGACACGCACCTTCGTCGCATCGTGGAACCCCTGCGAACCGGGGCTCTTGGCCGGGGACGGTATCACCGACCGGGTGGACGACCGTGCAGGTGAGAGCTTCACACGGAGGCCACAGAACCCTCGGAACACGGTGATACCGTCTGCGTATTCCCGGACCGGAACGGACCCCGTGCACAGCTTGGCCATGTTCACCGACCAGATCACGAACCTGCTGAGCCAGTACGGCTACGTGGCGATCTTCGTCCTGATGCTCCTGGAATCCGCCTGCGTTCCCATCCCCAGCGAGGTCACGATGCTCTTCGGCGGCGCCCTCACGAGCGCGGCCTTCGCCGGCAGCGGCAACGAGCTCAGCCTCGTCTGGGTGGGCTTCGCGGGGGTCGCGGGCAACCTGACCGGGTCGTGGCTCGCCTACTGGGCCGGCAAGGCGGGAGGACGTCCGCTGGTGGACCGGTTCGGCCGCTACCTCTTGATCCGCCCCCACGAGGTAGACCGCGCCCATGTGTTCTTCGAGCGCCGGGGCGATGCCACGGTGTGCGTGGCCCGGTTGCTCCCGGTCGTGCGCACGTTCATCAGCCTCCCCGCCGGCGTCGCGGAGATGCCGTTCTGGAAGTTCACGACCTACACGATCCTCGGATGCGTCCCGTTCGTGTATGCCTTGGCGTACCTCGGGCACGTTGCCGGGGCGAACTGGCAGAAGGTCGAGAAGGCGCTCGCGCCCTTCTCGTTCCTGATCCTGGCCGTCCTCGCCGTCCTCGCCGTCGCGTACGTGGCGCGTCGATGGACGAAGGTGCGCGCAGAGTACGCGGCGCTCGACGCCGCGCGCGAGACGGGGGATCGCTGAGGCGCTAGAGGTTCGCCAGCATCGTCCAGCTGTCGCCCTCTTCGCCCACCTTCTCGAAGCCGACGCGCTGGTACAGCATCCGCGACCGGTTGTGCACGGCCACCGATAAGCGACAGCGTCTGGTACCCCTCTTCCCGGGCGTTCACCATCGCGGCGCGCAGGAGCGTGCCGCCGATACCCTTGCGTCGGTGCAACGGCGCCACGGCGATCGAGAGCTCGGGCGTCCGCTCGTCCACGAACCCGTAACCGGGCGCGTCCGCGGTGAACAGGCGGTACCAGGCCGCGCCCACCGGCTCCCCATCGATCTCCGCGACCATCCCACCGTCGCCCGGACGGCCCCAGTCCTCGTGGTAGCGCCGGAGGATGGGCTCGTCGAGGACCTCCGCCATCGGCTCGCGGGGCCAGTCGGGATTCCACCGGGCGGCCTCGTACATCATGGTCTTGAGGAACGCGTCATCGTCCTTCGTGGCCGGCCGGATGTTCATGTGGATCCTTCCGTTCGGTCGAAGCGCCAAACCTAGCGCAGCGGGGACGCCTGCGCCCGAGGGCGCGTCGCGCGTGGACACCGGAACCTGCCCGGGTCACTCCGAAGGCTCTGCCACCCATCGATACCCCACGCCCGGCTCCGTGATGATGAGCGCGGGCGCCTGAGCGTCGTCGCCGAGCTTCTTCCGGAGGGCCCGGACATAGGTGCGCAGGTACGTGGTTTCCGTGCCGTAGCCCTGCCCCCACACCTTCCGCAGGAGCCACTGATGCGTGAGGAGCTTCCCCTGATTCGTGACCAGCGCCTCGAGGAGCGCGTACTCGGTCGGGGTCAGGTGGATCGCGGCACCGTCGCGCGACACGAGCCTGCGAGGGAGGTCCACCTCGAGCCCTCCGTAGCTCATCACCGGCATCGAGGGTTCCTCCGGTTGCGCGCGGCGCAGCGCGGCACGCAAACGGGCGAGCAGCTCCTCCATCCCGAACGGCTTGGTGACGAAGTCGTCGGCGCCCGCATCCAGCGCTGCGACCTTGTCCTGTTGGCCGTCGCGCACCGACAGGACGATCACAGGCACCTCGCTGAACCCGCGGATCCTCCTGATGACTTCCGTGCCGTCGAGGTCGGGCAGGCCCAGATCGAGCAGGACGAGCTCGGGTGATTGCTCCGCCGCAGCCAGCACGCCCTCCTCACCGGTACCGACGACCGCGACCTCGTAGCCGTGCGCCTCGAGGCTCGTACGCAGCGCCCGACGGATCTGGGGTTCGTCGTCGACCACCAACACGACGCTCATCGGATCGTGCCCTCGTCGGTCGGCTCTTCGATCGGCACCTCGAGCACCACCGTGGTTCCTCCTCCATCGGGTTCCTCGATCCAGACCCGGCCGCCGTGGGCGAGCACGATGGCGCGGACGATGGCGAGGCCGAGCCCGCTCCCCGGCCGCTCCGGACTCACGCTTCCACGATAGAACGCCTCGAAGACGCGCTCCCGTTCCTCAGGAGGGATCCCGGGGCCCCGATCCGTCACGCGGACGCGCACCACGGTCGCGGCGACACCGAACGCGACGTCGATCTCGGATCCGTCGGGCGCATGCCGGACCGCGTTCTCGATCAGGTTGGTGAACACCTGATCCATCTGCATGGGGTCCACCATCACCTCGGGCAGATCGGCCGGGAGATCGAGGTGCACGGCGTGACCGGAACGGTGCTACCCGGAGCCGACGCAGGACGGCCTCCACCACCTCGTCCAATCCCGTCGGCTGGCGCGCCGGGGTCAATGCTCCGGCCCTGATGCGCGCGAGATCCATGATGTTGCCCACGAGACGATTCAGCCGGTAGGTCTCCTCGCTGATCGTGAGGAGCAGCTCGCGCTGCTGAGCGGCGTCATGCACCGCTGATTCGTCGAGAAGGCTCGTCACGCCGGCCATGATGGAGGCGAGCGGCGTCCTGAGGTCATGGGTCACGCTCGAGAACATCGCGGCGCGCAGTTGGTTCGTTTCCGCTTCGAGCTGAACTCCACGGACCTTGGCGTCCAGGCGCGCGCGCTCGAGCGCCGCGGAGGCCTGCTTGGCGGCGGCCTCGAGCAGCACGCGCTCTGACCGCGACATCGGACGGGCTCCCGCCGGTCGCACGGCGGTCAGGGCGCCGAAGGTCGCGTCGCCCACCGCGAGCGGCACCATGTGAGACTGACCGGGCAACCCCTCCCCGGGAGATACGGCTCGCGCGTGCAGGGCGACGCCGTCCACCGTCGCGTCGATCTCGCTGGAGACGAGGCCGAGCGGAGGCAAGAGCGCCGCCGCGAAGTCATCGAGCGCACGTTCAGGGACGTCCCCCGCCAGGAACCGGCTCGCCAACGCCCCCAGGAACTGCGCCTCCCGCTCGCGGCGTGCCGCCCGCGCCCGTTCCTGCACCGCCCCCGCCACCAGGATCCCCACGATGATCGCGACGGCCAGGAAGACGAGGGTGGCGATGAGGTCGGCGGTCTGATCCGGCGAAGCCGTGGACGGATGAGCGGAGAAGATCGTGACCAGCGCGATCGAGGCGATCGCTGCGGCGCCGAGCCCTGCCGGGATCCCCCCGACGATGGCCGCGATGACCACGGCCAGCATGTAGATCGACACGGCGCTGCCCGTCCCACCCGAGTGATCGAGCACGGCGGCCGCGAGCGTCGCGGCGGCCGAGACGAGGATGACGACGAGCACGCTTCGGCCTGTGGACGCACTCCGCTTGCCCTCGGATCCCGGATCCAAGACCGCCGCCTGCTCATCCACGCTCTTCACGGCATCTTCACGCGTTCGTACGCATCCTTCATGCCTCGCTCACACTCCATAAGGCACCATCGACCCAACGTTGCGGTGGCTCAACCTCCGCAGCCACCCCGATCCGAAGAGATATCCCGTCCATCGAGACCCGCCGGCGCCGTCCAGCCGGCGGGTCTCGAGCTATCCGGGCGAGATCTCGGCGAGGCGAGCCCTCCTTCAGGTGGGCCAAGAGGTGGCCAAGAGGTGGGCATGAGGGGCCGTAGTATGCTCGCCCGCGTCGTGGACGCCCTCCTTCCCTCGTGGCTGTGAAGACCGGGTCCGCGCCCGTCGTGAACGCCCCCGACGAGGGTCCCGGCCTCAAGTACGGGGCGAAGCGGCTGTTCCTGGGCCGCCCGCTCTTCACGGAGCGCCTGGAACACGAGCGCCTCACCAACAAGATCGCACTCGCGGTGTTCTCTTCCGACGCGATGTCGTCGGTGGCCTACGGCGGCGAGGAGATGCTCCGCGTGATGATCCCGATCATCGGGGTCACCGCCTTCTCCTTCCTCGGACCGCTCTCCCTCGTCATCGTGGCGGTCCTCGCAATCCTCGTGTTCTCCTACCGCCAGACGATCAAGGCCTATCCCTCGGCAGGTGGCGCTTACATCGTCACACGCGACAACTTCGGACTTTTGCCCGCCCAGGTCGCAGGCGTTGCGCTGCTCACCGACTACGTGCTCACCGTGGCCGTATCCACCGCGGCCGGCGTTCAGGCGGTGACCTCGCTGGTTCCCGCGTTGTTCCCCTTCCGCCTGCCGTTGGCGCTGATGTTCGTCTGGCTGATCACGTACGGGAACCTCTTAGGGGTTCGGGAATCCGGCGCGATCTTCGCCGCTCCGACCTACGTCTTCATCTTCAGTCTCTTCTCGATGGTCTTCTACGGGCTCTACCGGCAGTTCCTCGGTGGCGGCCTGGCAACTATCCAGTACGCCCCCGGGCAGGTGCCGGCACCCATGACCCTCGGCGTTCAGGCTGCCAGCGTCTTCTTGATCTTGAAAGCCTTCGCCTCGGGCGGCGCCGCATTGACGGGCGTCGAAGCGATCTCCAACGGCGTCCCTGCGTTCAGGAAGCCTGAATGGAAGAACGCCCAGCGGACGATGGCGGTGATGGGGCTCGTGCTCGGCTCGAGCCTGTTGGGTGTCGCTTACCTGGGCGTTCACCTGCAGGTCATACCCGATCGAGGACGAGAGCAAGTCGGTGTTGGCGCAGATCGGTCAGGCCGTGTTCGGCAGCTCGGCGACCGGCAAGCTGTTCTATGGGGTGCTGCAGATCTCGACCGCGTTGATCCTGATCCTCGCGGCCAACACGTCGTTCGCCGACTTCCCGCGGCTGGCGAGCTTCCACGCGGGCGATGCCTTCCTCCCGCGACAGTTCACGAAGCGAGGACACAGGCTCGTCTACTCCAGCGGCATCCTCGCGCTCGCTGTCGCAGGCAGCATCCTGCTGATCGGCTTCAACGCGAGCGTCACCGGCTTGATCCCGCTCTATGCCCTCGGCGTCTACACCTCGTTCACCCTCTCCCAGGCAGGTATGGCGAAACGCCACCTGAGGCTGCGGGAAGAGGGATGGTTCCGCGGGCTGTTGATCAACGGAGCCGGTTCGATCGCCACGTTCATCATCCTCATCGTTATCGCGGTGGTGAAGTTCAGCCAGGGCGCCTGGATGATCATGATCGCGGTTCCGGTGCTAGTAGCGATCCTCGTCCGTGTGAACCACATCTACGAGTCCGAGGAACACGCGCTCGTCGAAGGGCTCAGCGCCATCGAGCGTGGCGCGACCAGGCGACACCACGCCATCGTGGTGGCCCAGGAGCTCGACGCGAAGACGGTGCACGCGATCCAGTACGGGTTGACGGTCCAGCCGAAGCGGTTCACGGCGGTGCAGGTCGTTCGCGACCCTGCAGCGGCCGAGGCCTTCCGGCGCGACTGGACCTCCAAGATCTCGCACATCCCGCTCGTCGACATCCCGTGCCCGCACGGGAGGCCGGTACGATGCCTCGCGGACTACGCCCTGCGTGAGACCGGTCCCACCCTCGAGACCACCCTCATCCTGCCGGCCCCGGAGACCGAGTCGTTCTGGCAGCGGGTACGGACCTGGAGGGACCTGCGGACCCTCACCTCGGCGCCGAAGACCGACCAGCATCTGAGCGTCGTGGTCGTCCGCGACCACGGAGGTCCCGGGCACGCGGGCTCCGCCGGCGCGCTCAGGGTCCTGCCCCGAGCCCGGCAGACCGCGGTGATCCTCGTGGAGCGCCTCGACCGGAGCCTGCTGAACGCGATCGAGTACGCGCGCGCGGCCGGCACGATGGAGATCCGGGCGCTCCATGCAGCGGTCGACCCCGCGAAGGCGCATGAGCTGCTGGAGCAGTGGCTCAATCTGGCGACCACGCTCGGCATCCAGCTCGACATCGAGGACTGTCCCGACCGCAACATCCCCCGCACCGTGCGGGAGTACATCGAACGACTCCAAGCGCCCGACATGGAGGTCTCCGTGGTCATCCCCCGGCGCAGCTACACGGGGATCCTCCAGCGGCTGCTCCACGACCGCACGAGCAAGGCGCTGGTGCGCGGGGCTGGAAGGGCTCGCCCACTGCGATGTGGTGACCGTCCCTTACCACCTCCGCATCGAGAAGAAGCGGGGAGCCAAAGAGCCCTGCGGCCGAGCCCTCCCCGGCCCCGTGAGCACCGGGGTCAGGCCGGACATCCATCCGATACCCTGTCGCGCCATGAAGGTGATCATCATGGGGAACGGGCGGGTCGGATCCGAACTCTCGATCGAGCTGCTCGAGGGCGGGCACGGCGTCACCGTCATCGACAAGAACCCCGAGGCCTTCTACAAGTACCCGCCTGGCGAGGGCGCACGGACCATGGTCGGGCTCGGGTTCGATCGGGACGTGCTCGAGCAGGCGGGCATCGCCGAGGCGGATGCGTTCGTGGCGGTCTCGAGCGGGGACAACTCCAACATCGTGTCCGCGCGCGTCGCGCTCGAGCGCTACCAGGTGCCCAAGGTCGTCGCACGGATCTATGACCCGCGCCGCGCCGAGATCTACGAGCGGCTGAACATCCCCACCGTCGCCACCACGAAGTGGGGCGTCAAGCAGATCCAGCTGATGCTGCTGCACGATCGGTCGGAGCTGCGTGAGGCGATCGGCGGCGGAGACCTCCTCCGGATGCGGGTTCCCGTCCCCGCGCACCTGGTGGGACGATCGCCACTGTCGCTGAACGTCGACGGCAAGCTGATGGTGGTCGGGCGTGTCGCGCGGCGGCGGCGGGTTCATCCCCACGGCCGACAGCACGCTGCAGGAGGGCGACTACATGGCCGTGATCATGGCGAAGGACGGCATGGATCTGCTCGATGAGCAGCTCGCCCCGCCGCTGGGTGGCCACTGATGCGCGTCGTCGTCAGCGGCGGAGGCGCGGTCGGTAGGCACCTCTCTGCGGACCTCGCCGAACGCGGGCACAGCGTCACGCTGATCGAGCAGGAACGCGCCCTCTCCGAGTCGCTGCGCGCCGAACTCGACGGTGTGAAGGTCGTCCACGGCGACGCGTGCGAGCCGTGGGTGCTCGAGGACGCGGAGCTGACATCGGCCGACGTCGTCGTGGCGGCCACGGGCGACGACGAGGACAACCTCGTCACCTCGCTGATCGCCAAGCAGGAGTTCGCCGTGCCGCAGGGTGCTGGCGCGGGTGAACCATCCCAAGAACGAATGGCTCTTCACCGCGCAGTGGGGCGTGGACGCCGCGGTTTCCCCGCCCCACATCCTCACCGCGATGGTCGAGGAAGCGGTCACCGTGGGCGACCTCGTCCGCCTGATCCGCCTGGAGGGTGGGCGCGTGTCCATCGTGGAGATGACGATCCCGGAGGGGTCCCCGAACGTCGGGCGACCCATCTACGAGCTCCGGCTCCCGCGGCGAGTGCGCGGTGGTGGCGATCCTGCGCGCCGGACACGTGGTGATCCCGCAGCCAGAATCGGTCCTGGTCGTCGGGGACGAGGTGGTCGCCCTCGCCGCGGCCGACGCCGAGCGCACGCTCCGCAACGCCGTGGTGGGCGAGGATCAGCCCGGCGGGAGCTCCGTCCGGCCCGCAGGACGGCGCCGCCTCGATCTGACCGAGCTCTCAGGCGGAGGGCTCGGGTTCGAACCGGTAGCCCATCCCGGGTTCGGTGATGAAGTACCGGGGCCTCGGCGGATCCGGCTCGAGCTTCCGACGGATCTGCGCCATGTAGACCCGCAGGTAGTTGGTCTCCTCCTCGTACTTCGGACCCCAGACCTCCTTGAGGAGCTGCCGCTGGCTGATCAGCTTCCCCGGGTGGCGCACGAGGATCTCCACCAGATGCCACTCCGTGGGCGTGAGGTGCACCTCCCCGCCGTCCTGGCGTGACGATCCGCTTGGCCGCCAGGTCGAGATGGAACGCGGCGGTCTCGACGACGGCCTCTTCCCCGACGCGGGCGAGCCGCCGCTCGGCGGCACGCAGGCGGGCCAGGAGCTCGTTCATCCCGAACGGCTTGGTGACGTAGTCGTCGGCTCCGGCATCGAGCGCGATCACCTTGTCGGGCTCCTGGTCGCGGGCGGAGAGCACGATGATCGGCAGCCTGCTCCACGCGCGGATCCCTCGGATCACATCCACCCCGTCGATGCCGGGGAGCCCCAGATCGATGATCGCGACATCGGGCTTGCGGTCGGCCGCGATCGAGAGCGCGCTCTCGCCGTCGGCGCGCGGTCAGCACGTCGTAGCCGCGCGCGCTGAGGTTGGTCCGGAGCCCGCGCAGGATCTGCGGCTCGTCGTCGACCACCAGCACGCGCGTCATGGCGCCACCTCCAACCCGATGACCATGGTGAGCCCGCCGCCCGGCGTGTCCTCGATCCGCAGATCGCCGCCCATGGCCTCGACGAACCCGCGCGCCACCGCCAGACCGAGCCCGACACCGTCGGCCGACGTGCGATCGCCGAGCCGCTGGAACGGCTCGAAGACGCGATCGCGATCCTCGATGGGGATGCCGGGGCCGCGATCGACGACGCGCAGCTCGACGAGGTCCTCGGTGGCCGATCCCGCGACCTGGACCGGGTGTCTCGGGCCCGTTCCACGTGCACGCGTTGGCGACGAGGTTCGCGATCGCCCGCTCGAGCAGCGCCGCATCCACGTCGACCCGTGGCAGGGATTCCGGCACGTCCACCTCGACGGAACGTCCGCTGTCCGGGCAGGCTCGCCAGCGCCTTGGGCACGACCTCGTCGAGGCCGACCTTGGTCCGCACGAGGTTCAGGGCCCCGGTCTGGATCCGGCTCATGTCGAGGAGGTTGCCCACCAGGTTGCCGAGCCGGTCCGCCTCCTCCTCGATCGCGGCGAGGAACTCGTTGGTCTCCTCCTCGGTCCAGCGCACGTCGTCCTGGCGCAGACTGCTGACCGCGGCCTTGATGGAGGCGAGCGGCGTCCGGAGATCGTGGGAGACCGCCGCGAGGATGGCGGTGCGCAGCTCGCTGACCTCCATGATCTCCGCCGCTTCCTCCACCTCGCGCTCGAGCTCCCGGCCACGTACCGCCACGGTGACCGACGCCGCGAACGCGGACAGCACCCTCCGTGCCTCCGCCGGCAGCTGCGGCCGTCCGAGCACGAGGACGTGCGACTCGTCGAGCTCGATCGTCTCGACGCCGTCCTCGGGTCGCTCGAGCGGCGGCTGTCCGGCGGCGGCCGCCACGATCCACGCCGTCGTCGGACTCGCGCTGCATCACCGCCACCGACGCTGAGCCCGAAGGTCGTGCGCAGGTGCTCGACGAGGCTCGGCAGGGGATCGTCCTCCGACATGAGCCAGCCGGCCAGGCGGGCCAACGCCTCCGCCTCCCCGCGGCCCCGTGAGGCCTCGGATCGCAGCCGCGCGGCGCGGTCGACGAGCACGCTCACCACCACCGCGACGAGGATGAACACGAGGATCGCGAGGAGGTTCTCGGCCTCCGCGATCGTGAACGTGCGGACCGGCGGCGTGAAGTACCAGTTCGCGATCAGCGACGCGGCGATCGCCGAGGCGACCGCCGGCCAGAGGCCCCCGATCGCCGCGACCGCGACGACGAGCGACAGGTAGAGCAGGAGGATGCTGGACAGGCCCAAGGCTCTCGTTCACCGACAGCAGGAACCACGTGAGGAGCGGGAGGCCCACGACGGCGACGGCCACGGCCGCCAACTTCCGCGAGCGCGGGAGACCCACCGAGCGGCTCGATGCGCAGGCCTCCACCCGCGGGCGCCTCTTCGCCCGAGATGATGTGCACGTCCACCTGACCCGCCTGCTTGATGATGCGGTTGATCACCGATCCCCGGGTGAGGTGACGCCATCGCGACTGCGTCGACGCCCCGACGACGATCTGCGTGATGTTCTCCGCCCGGGCGAAGTCGAGCAGCGCGTCGGGGATGCCACGGCCAACGACCTCGTGGAACGAACCCCCGAGCGTCTCGACCAGCGCGCGTCCTTCATCGAGCGCGGGGGGCTCCGCCAGGCCGTCCTCGGGGATCACGTGCACCCCGAAGAGCTCGCCACCCGAACGCGTCGCCATCCGGGCCGCGCGACGGATGAGCGATCTCGTCCTCCGGCTTGCCGGAGACGCCGACGAGGATCCGCTCCATGCGTCTCCCACGGACCTTCGATCCCGCGGGCCTTCATGTAGTCGCTGAGCGATTCCTCGACGCGATCGGCCATCCAGAGCAGGGCGAGCTCGCGCAGCGCACCCGAGGTTCCCCTCGCGGAAGTAGTTCGAGAGGGCGGCGTCGATCTTCTCGGGCGGATAGATGTTGCCGTGCGCCATGCGGCGGCGCAGGGCGTACGGCGTCATGTCCACGAGCTCCTGCTGGTCGGCGCGCCGCACGACCTCGTCCGGCACCGTCTCCCGCTGCCGGACGCCGGTGATCCGCTCCACGACGTCGTTCACCGACTCGAGGTGCTGGATGTTCACCGTGGAGATGACGTCGATGCCGGCGTCCAGGAGCTCGTCGATGTCCTGCCACCGCTTCTCGTTGCGCGAGCCGGGGACGTTCGTGTGCGCGAGCTCGTCGACGAGCGCGACCTCGGGCGCGCGCGCGAGGATCGCGTCCACGTCCATCTCCTCGAAGGTCGTCTCCCGGTAGGTGAGGCGCCTCCGAGGGACGACCTCCAGGTCGCCGATCCGTTCCTGCGTCAGCGGCCTGCCGTGGGTCTCGACGAACCCGACCACGACGTCCGTGCCGCGATCGCGCCGTCGATGGCCCTCGCCGAGCATGGCGAACGTCTTGCCCACGCCTGCCGCATATCCGACGTAGATCCGGAGGTGGCCTCGCTTCACGCCTGCGAGGCTAGCTGTTCCAGCGCCAGGTTGAGCAGCAGCACGTTCACCCGTGGCTCGCCCAAGATCCCCCACGTCCGGCCCTTCGTGTTCTCGTCGATCAGCTGCAGCACCTGCTCGGTGGAGAGTCCTCGCGCCTGCGCGACGCGCGCAGCTTGCAGTTGGGCGTACGCCGGGCTGATGTCCGGATCGAGCCCGCTGCCGCTCGTCGTCACCGCGTCGACGGGCAGGGACGTGCCGGTCCCGATCCCCTCGGCCTTGCGGACCGCGTCCGCCGCATCCTGGGCGGCCGTCCCGAGATCGGGGTTGGACGGCCCGAGATTCGATGCGCCGCTCGCGGTGGGATCGAAGGCGTCGGGCCGGGCGTGGAACCACTTGTCGCCGTCGAACGCCTGACCGATCAAGGAGGACCCGACGACCTTGCCGTCGGGCTCCACGAGGCTCCCGTTCGCTCGGTCCTTCGACACGATCTGCGAGATACCCGTGACGGCGAGCGGATAGATGAGCCCGCACACCACCGTCAACGCCACCAACATGCGGATGGCCGCTACCGTCTGACGTCGCATCAGTGCACCACCTGACTCACGAGGAGATCGATCGCCTTGATCCCGATGAACGGCGACGATCACGCCGCCCAGGCCGTAGATCGCCAGGTTCCGGCGGAGCATCAGCCGTGCCGGCTGGGGACGGTACTTCACGCCGCGCAGGGCCAGCGGGATCAGCGCGACGATGATCAAGGCGTTGAAGATCACCGCCGAGAGGATCGCGGAGTCCGGGCTGGACAGCCCCATGATGTTGAGCCGATCCAGCCCCGGATACACGGCGGCGAACATCGCCGGGATGATCGCGAAGTACTTCGCCACGTCGTTCGCGATCGAGAACGTGGTGAGGGACCCGCGTGTGATCAGCAGCTGCTTCCCGATCCCCACGATCTCGATCAGCTTGGTGGGGTTCGAGTCGAGGTCGACCATGTTGCCGGCCTCCTTCGCCGCGGACGTGCCCGTGTTCATGGCCACGCCCACGTCCGCCTGGGCGAGCGCGGGCGCGTCGTTCGTCCCGTCGCCCGTCATCGCCACGAGCTTGCCGCCCTCCTGCTCGCGCCGGATCAGCGCCATCTTGTCCTCGGGGGTGGCCTCGGCGAGGAAGTCGTCCACGCCGGACTCGTCCGCGATGGCTTGGGCCGTGCGCGGGTTGTCACCGGTGATCATCACCGTGCGGATCCCCATCCGCCGCAGCTCGTCGAAGCGCTGGCGCATCCCCTCCTTCACGATGTCCTTGAGGTAGATCACGCCGAGGACCTGGTCGTCGCGGGCGACGGTGAGCGGCGTGCCGCCCTGGACCGCGATGCCGGCCACGATCGTGTCCACCTCCTCGGGCACCTCGCCGCCCTGCTCGTGGACCCAGTCCCGGACGGAGTCGGCCGCGCCCTTGCGCAGGCTGTGGCCGTCCAGGTCCACCCCGCTCATCCGCGTCTGCGCGGTGAAGGGGACGAACTCGGCGCCCTCGACCTCGCGGCCCCGCAGGCCGTAGTGCTCCTTGGCGAGCACGACGATCGAGCGGCCCTCCGGCGTCTCGTCCGCGAGGCTCGTGATCTGCGCCGCGTCCGCGAGGTCCTCGATCGTCACGCCGGGGGCGGGGATGAACTCGGCCGCCTGGCGGTTGCCGAGCGTGATCGTGCCGGTCTTGTCGAGGAGCAGCGTGTTCACGTCGCCTGCCGCCTCGACCGCTCGGCCCGACATCGCCAGCACGTTGCGCTGGACGAGCCGGTCCATGCCCGCGATGCCGATCGCGGACAGGAGGGCCCCGATCGTGGTGGGGATCAGGCAGACCAGCAGCGCCACCAGCACGACGACGGTCTGCTCCGCCTTCGAGTAGATCGCGAAGGGCTGGAGAGTGACGGTGGCGAGCAGGAAGATGATCGTGAGGCTCGCCAGCAGGATGTTCAGCGCGATCTCGTTCGGCGTCTTCTGCCGCTGCGCGCCTTCGACCAACGCGATCATCCGATCGATGAAGGTCTCGCCGGGCTTCGACGTGATCTCCACGATGATGCGGTCGGACAGCACCTTGGTGCCGCCGGTGACGGCGCTGCGGTCGCCTCCGGACTCCCGGATCACCGGCGCGGATTCGCCCGTGATCGCCGACTCGTCCACGGACGCGACGCCCTCCACGACCTCACCGTCGCCGGGGATGATCTCGCCCGCCTCCACCACGCACCGGTCACCCGGGCGCAGCTCCGTGCCCGGCACCTCTTCCTCGGTTCCGTCCGCCCGCAGGCGTCGGGCGAGGGTCTCCTTCCTGGTGGCGCGCAGCGTGGCCGCCTGCGCCTTCCCGCGGCCCTCGGCCACCGCCTCCGCCAGGTTCGCCGCGAGCACGGTGAGCCACAGCCACACGATCACGGAACCGGCGAACAGCGAGGGATCGCGGATGAACAGGAACGTGGTCAGGACGGACCCGATCTCCACCACGAACATCACGGGGTTCTTCCACAGGACGCGCGGGTCCAGCTTGCGGAACGCGTCGGGTAGCGATCTCCAGACGAGATGGAAGTCGATCATCGCGTGAATCCCTCCACGAGCGGCCCGAGTGAGAGGGCCGGGAAGTAGGTGAGTGCCGTCACGATCAAGATCACACCGGCGAGCAGACCCGCGAAGAGCGGCGATGTCGTCGGGAACGTCCCGAGCGACGCCGGGACGTGCTTCTTCTTGGCGAGCGAGCCCGCGAGCCCCATCGCGAGGACGATCGACCCGAACCGTCCGATCAACATCGCGAACGCCAGGGCGGTGTTGTAGAAGGTCGTGTTCCCGCTCAGGCCTCCGAACGCGCTCCCGTTGTTGTTCGTGGCCGAGGTGAACGCGTAGAGGACCTCCGAGAGGCCGTGCGCACCCGGGTTCAAGATCGAGGCCCGGGCGGACGGGATCGAGAGCGCCAACGCCGCGAGCACCAGTACCGTGACCGGCGTCAGCAGGATGTAGAGCGAGACGAGCTTCATCTCACGCGGTTCGATCTTCTTCCCGAGGTACTCGGGCGTGCGCCCGACCATCAGTCCGGCCACGAACACCGAGAGCACCGCGAGGACGAGGATCCCGTAGAGGCCCGTGCCCGTGCCGCCGGGAGTCACCTCGGACAGCATCATGTTGGACAGCGGCATGGCGCCGCCGAACGCGGTGAACGAGTCGTGCGACGCGATCACCGCGCCGGTCGACGTGCCGGTCGTGCTCACCGCGAACAAGGAGCTCGCCGGCACCCCGAACCGGACCTCCTTGCCCTCCATGTTGGGGCCGGATGAGACGGCCCGCACCTCGGGGTTGGACTGCGACTCGAAGTGCCACGCCGTCACCACGAAGCCGATCCAGAGCGCGGCCATCACGGCAGCGAGCACGTAGCCCTGCTTCCGATCCTTCACGAGCTTGCCGAAGGTGCCGGTGAGCGAGAACGGGATCACGAGGAGCAGGAAGATCTCCACGAGGTTGGTGAACGGGCTCGGGTTCTCGAACGGGTGCGCGGAGTTGGCGTTGAAGAACCCGCCACCGTTCGTCCCCAGCTCCTTGATGCTCTCCTGCGACGCGACCGGGCCGCCGGGGATCGACTGGGTCTGCCCCGAGACCGTGGCCACGATCGTGGAACGGGTGGAAGTTCTGGATGGCACCTTGCGTCACGAGCACCAGCGCGAACACGAACGCGATCGGCAGGAGGATCCGCACGGTCGCGCGGACCATGTCGGACCAGAAGTTGCCGATCGTGCTCGTCTCGGTGCGGGTGAACCCGCGGATCAGCGCGATCGCCACCGCGATCCCGACGGCCGCCGACACGAAGTTCTGGACGGCGAGGCCCGACATCTGGACCGCGTAGCCCATCGTCGACTCACCCGAGTAGTTCTGCCAGTTGGTGTTGGTGACGAACGATGACGCCGTGTTGAAGGCGAGATCGGGCTTCACGCCCGCGAGCCCGAGCGAGTACGGCAACGACCCCTGGACCCGCTGGAGCACGAACAGCAGGAGGACCCCGATCCCGGAGAAGACGAGCAGGGACGTCGTGTATCCGGTCCAGCGCTGCTCGACTGTCGGATCCACGCCCGCGACGCGGTAGATCGCCCGCTCGACCCGCAGCGACTTGGGCGACGTGAAGCACCAGGCCATGTAGTCGCCCAGCGGTCGGTAGGCGACCACCAGCAGCAGGACGACGAGACCGAACTGCGCCCAGCCGCCCATCAGAACCGCTCCGGGAAGACCAAGGCGAGGACGAGGTACACGACCAGCGCGACGGAGATGACGAGCGCGACGACGTTGTCGAGGCTCATAGCTTGTCCACCGCCCGCACCATCAGCAACAGGGCCGCGAACGCGACCGCGATCAGCACGACGAACACCACGTCGCCCATCAGGCCACCCCTTCGTTTCGCTCTCCAACGGATGCCATCACGCGGAAGCGTAGGTCCGGCGAACAGGGGTTTGGTACGTCTTAACAAGGCCTTGACGACCGAGGCCCGACGGTCTTGACGCGTCCCTAGCTGGAGAACTCGAACTTCGGATTCACGATGCGCCGGACGTGGCGTTGGTCACCGATCACGCCCTCCACAACGACGCGCGTGCCGAGCGACATCCCCTCGATGTTCCGACGTCCCATGAACACGACGTTCACCTCGCCGGTCCCGTCGGTGATGGTGGCCTCCAGCGAGCGGATGCCCTCGATCGGCAGCACGCTGATGCGGCGCACCATGCCGGCGAGGCGGACGCGCTGACGCGACGGAGCTTCCGAGATCCGCTGCGTTCCGGGCACCGTCGACGCCCATTCGAGCGTGGCGGTCTGCAGGCGCGCCTCGTCGCGGTCCGCGACCCGTGCGAGGTAGCGCCGCAACCTGCCCATGTCGCTGAGGTTCTGCTCGTTAGGCCGACGTCTTCACGTTGGCCCGCTTGATCTCCTCGCCGAGCTCGGACTTGCGAGACTTGGAGACGTAGATCGCGCCGGCCAGAGACCGCGGCGGTCACGATCACGATGGTGATGCGCAGGGCGGTGTCGTCGGCGTGCGTAACCACGAGCGGGGCGATCAGCAGGGCCACCAGGTTCATGACCTTGATCAGCGGGTTGAGCGCGGGGCCGGCGGTGTCCTTGAACGGGTCGCCGACCGTGTCGCCGATGACCGCGGCCTTGTGACTCTCCGATCCCTTCCCGCCGTAGTTGCCCTCCTCGATGAACTTCTTGGCGTTGTCCCACGCGCCGCCTGCGTTGGACAGCATCACGGCCAGCAGCTGCCCCGTGAGGATCGCCCCCGCGAGGAACCCGCCGAGCGCCTCGCCCTTCAAGAAGAACCCGGCGAAGATGGGCGACAGGATCGCCAGGAGTCCCGGGGTCGTGAGCTCGCGCAGCGACGTCTTCGTGCAGATGTCGACGACGGCGCCGTAGTCCGGCTTCTCGTCGTAGGTCATGATCCCGGGATGGAGGCGGAACTGGTTCCGCACCTCCACCACCACCTGCGCCGCGGCGCGCCCGACGGCACGGACGGCGAGCGAGGAGAACAGGAACGGCACCGACCCGCCGATGAGCAGGCCGACCAGGACGTCGGGCCGGTCCACACGGATGCCGAGGAAGTCGAACCCCGCCCCCCGCAGCGCCTCCTCGAACGACCCGAACAGCGAGGTCGCCGCCAGGACCGCCGTCGCGATCGCCATGCCCTTCGTGATCGCCTTGGTGGAGTTCCCCACGGCGTCCAGGCCTCCGAGGATCTCCGCCGGTCGGCCCTCGAACTCCCCGGACATCTCGGCGATGCCCTGGGCGTTGTCCGAGATGGGGCCGTAGGTGTCCATCGACACGACGACGCCCACCGTGGTGAGCATGCCCATGCCGGTGAGCGAGATGAAGTAGAGGCGTTCGGCCGTCGAACCGCCGAGGTAGTAGGAGGCCACGATGGCGCCGGCCAGGATCAGGGCCGAGTACACGGTGGACTCGAGGCCCGTCGCGAAGCCCGACAGGATCGTGGTGGCCGGCCCGGTGACGGTGGCTTCCGCGATCTCCTGCACCGGCTTGAACTTCGTGTCGGTGAAGTACTGCGTCAGCACCTGGATCACCGCCGCCAGCACCAGCCCGATCGAGACCGCGATCGCTGGCTTGTAGCTGTCCATGTAGAGGTTCGCGATCACGAACGCCGCCGCCGCCGAGATCAGCGCCGAGACGAAGAAACCCCGGTTGATCGCCTTCATCCCCGACTCGGTCTCCGTGCGCGGACTGACCACCATGATGCCGACGATCGAGGTCACCACGCCAACCGCGCGGATGAACAGCGGGAACATCACGCCGATGATCGCGCCCTTGGGCGAACCGGCGTACGCGGCCGCGCCCAGGATCAGGGAGGCGATCAGGGTGACCTCCGCGGATTCGAAGAGGTCGGCGGCCATGCCCGCGCAGTCGCCGACGTTGTCGCCGACGTTGTCCGCGATCGTTGCGGGATTCCGCGCGTCATCTTCGGGGATCCCCTGCTCGACCTTGCCCACCAGGTCGGCGCCGACGTCGGCGGCCTTCGTGAAGATGCCGCCGCCCACCCGCATGAACATCGCGAGGAGCGCCCCGCCGAACCCGAAGCCCACCAGCACGCTCGTGGCGTCCTGCTTGTAGATGATGAGGATCGCGGTGGCGCCGAAGAGCCCCAGGCCCACCGTGAACATCCCCGCCACCCCGCCCGCCCGGAAGGCGAGCTTCACGGCCTGGCGCAGACCCGATTCGCGGGCGGCGTTGGCCGTGCGGACGTTCGCGCGCACGGCGAGCCACATGCCCACGTATCCGGTGATCGCCGAGAAGCTCGCGCCGAGGATGAACGCGACGGACCGCCCGAACCGGATCGAGAACGCCGAGTGCACCGCGTCCTTGGACACCGGAAGGATGAAGAACAGCGCCACGCCGATGATCACGACGAACACGGCCAGGGTCCGGAACTGGCGGGAGAGGTACGCGGAGGCGCCCTCCTGGATCGCCTTCGCGATCTCCTTCATCTTGTCCGTGCCTTCGGGCGCGGCGAGCACCTCGCGAACGAGGTAGTACGCGAAGACGAGCGCGATGAGCGAGATGCCGAGGATCACCCAGAGCGCGGTGGAATCGGACGACTTGAAGATGACCTGGAGCGGTCCACCCTCCTGGGCAAGCACGCCGAACATCGAACCTCCTGTGTGGGGTTTGGGGCCTCTCTCATCACCCGACAGGGCCGGGAACCCGTGAAGTATAGGGAACGTCGACCGTCGCTGACCTGCACGTACTCACCTCCAGCAAGGGCTGTTCCGCGAGGGTGATGGGGCCTCGCCCGGAACCCGACTGAGGGCTCCTCTTCAGGTGCGCGCGTGGGCCCCACGGTCCCGCAAGGTGAGGATCCCCGCGGCGATGAGGAACACGCCGATCGCGAGCGCCGCGGCCGGATCCGCCCACCACCAGCCGAACCTCCGATCGAGCAGCATCCCCGTCAGGGTGAAGGCAGCGAGCGCCGAACCGGCCGCGGTCAGGATCCCGTCTCCTTGCAGTGCCGTGCTCTTCAGGCGACGACCGAGCCGGATCTTCCAGATGGCGAGCGGGGGAAGGACGACCATCGACGCGAAGGCGATGGCGATGCCGAAGGAGGAAGGGTCTGGGCCGATGCCCGACGACAGCCCTCGAACCGATTGCACGGACACGACGGCTCCGATCAGCAGCAAGGCCAGCCCGACGGTGCGCTCAGCTCGTCTGTGGGCTGGTGGGTGGCCACCGCGAACCTCCACCCGCAGATCGAGGAGGATCACCCCCGACGCGATGGAATCGACGAGGCCATCGAGACCGTACGCGAGCAGGGAGAGCGTGTTGGCCGCGAGTCCGATCGTGATCGCGGCCACGCCCGCGCCCAAGCTCCAACAGATCGAAGCCCAGGAGGCGTGGATCGCGCTCCTGAGGTCTGATTCTCGCTCGGTCATCGCGTCGCCCTCGCATCGCAAACTCCAGTGGAACCGGATCTAACGAACGGAGTCTCTCCTTGATCGGAAGGGATTCTCCCACGGCCTTCTGGCCACCGGGTGAGGCCGATGAGCCCCATGCATCGGGCCCGCCGGCGGCACCTTCACGGAACCATCACGAGGACATCGTTGGCGACCCACGGAAGCCCGGGTAGGCTCGTCGCGCTTTGGCAGACGGCCGTCACGCATCCACGTCCCGCACCATCAAGCCCGCGTACCTGATCGTCGGGGGCGTCGTCGCGCTGGCGCTGATCGTCGGCGCGGTCGTGCTGATCACGGGGGGCTCCGACAGCCCGCTCGTGGGCGGGCACAGCGCCGTGCCGACACCGCCGTTCGCCTTCGCCGCCGGCAAGACCGTCGTGGTCACCACCGCCATGGACCCGGATCAGGCGACGACCCAGAAGGCCGTCCAAGCCGCCAAGCCGGCGGCGGCGAACGCCGAGAGGATGCTCCACGACGTCTACTCCAACGCCTTCCTGTCTCCCGACAACTGGACCACCGCCTCGTACGAGGCCGCCTTCGACGACTTCACCGACGAGGCCAAAGCCGAGGCGATGAAGCAGATCGATGTGCTGACGGCCGGTTCGGCGGCGGGCGACACCTACAGCGCGATCGAACCCGGCAAAAAGGCCACGTTCACGACCAAGGTCCTCATCGACCCCAAGGGGGTGCCGTACTCGACGGTCAGCACCGTGACGTTCACGGCTACCGCCACGAAGAAGGACGGCACCAGCGCGACCGACATCGTGAGTCAGGGCCAGTACGTCATCGAGAAGACGGCGGACGGATGGAAGATCACTGCGTTCAAGGTGAACAGGGACGACCAACCCGCGAAGACGACCGGCTCCGGCGCAACGCCGACGGCGGAGGCCTCGTGAGGCGGCGCGGCGCGCTCCTCGTGTGCGCCCTCGTGGCGTGGGTGGCCGGATCCTCGCTGGGCGCGATCGGCACCGTGACGGCCCAGGCGCAGACCTCCGGGATCGCGGTGGGCAAGGCGCATGCGGGGTACACGCCGTCGCTCACGGGGACGAAGCCGATCGTGATCCTGGCAGTGGGCAGCGGTGCCCGGCCCGGTGACGACGTGCTGCACTCGCTCTCGGACTCGATCCACCTCATCTTCCTGAACCCCGGCAAGCATCGCGCCACGATGGTGGGGATCCCGCGGGACTCCTACGTGGACATCCCGGGCCACGGCACCAACAAGATCAACTCGGCCCTGTTCTACGGGGGTCCGGAGCTCATGGTCCAGACGATCGAGAGCATCTCGGGTGTGCACATCGACTACTGGGCCATCACGACGTTCTGGGGCTTCACGGACATGATCAACGAGATCGGCGGGCTGACGGTCGACGTCCCGTTCCGCATGTACGACCCGTCCTACTCGCGTGCGGATCTGCAGCCCGGCGTGCAGACGCTCAACGGCACCCAGGCGCTCTCGATGGCGCGGGACCGACACAGCATGCTGGAGGGTGACTTCGCGCGTCAGGAGAACGGCGGTCGACTCATCCTCGCGGCGCTCGCCCAGTTCCAGAAGGAGTACGCCAAGGACCAGAGCCAGCTCGTCTCCTGGCTCGGCGCGGGCATGTCCAACATCTACACGGAGATCCCGCTGAACGAGGTCCAGCAGCTCGCGTTCACGGCCACGAAGGTCCCGGTGAAGAACGTTCAGAACGTGGTGTTGCCGGGGAGCGCACAGATGGCGGGATCCCTCTCGGTGGTGATCCTGGACAACACGTGGAAGGCACGGATCTTCACGGACGTGAAGCCCGATGGGGTCCTGCTCAAGAAGAACGTGCCGCCGAGCCCTACGGCCGATCAGCCCAAGGGCTAGCTCAGATCTTCGTCAGCACGTACGCGACGTAGCCTACGTAGAAGACCCCCTGCAGGAGCAGCAGGTGTGCGGTGAGCCTCCCGCGGAACCGCACGGTGGTGTAGAGGACGGTGCCCGCCGCCAGCGCGATCACCGCCGCCACCGCGGCCTCGCCGTGCAGCTCCCACGGCGTCAGGAGCAGGCCGATCGAGACCGGGAACGAGGCCTGGAACACCATGGCCCCGGTCATGTTCCCGAGCGCCAGGGTGTCCTTGCGGCGCCGGACCCAGATCACGCTGTTGAACTTCTCGGGCAGCTCGGTCGCCAGCGGCGCCACGAGGAGCGAGAACGCGAGCGGCGAGACGTGGAACTGACGGCCGATGTCGTCCACGGCCAGGATGAAGAGCCGGGCCCCGGCGATGATGAGGGCGAGCGCGAGCGCCGTCTGGACGAACGGTGCCGCGACGGAGGCGTCCGCGGTCCACGCGGGCAGCGACCGCCTGGCCCGGCGGAGCCAGTCCCAGACGTAGAGCGCCTTGATCTCGCTCCTCGCCTCCTGCTCCATGGTGCGGTCGGCCGGCCCCACGAAATGCCGGCGCACGTAGTACGCGTAGCCGACGAGGAGCACGATCACGAGTCCGTAGTGGAAGGTCTTCACGTGGATCACGCCGGCGATCGTCGCGAGCAGGTACATCACCAGGAAATAGCCGAGATCCTGCCGCAGCACGATGGGATCGAACGCGAGCTCCCTGGGACGACGTCCGCCGCGGGCGAAGAGCAGCACCGACACGGCGATCACCACCATGGCGAGGGTGGTGAGCATCAACGGCGCACCGAGGATGGCGCCGGTGCCGATCTCCTCTCCGGCGTCGTGACCTCCGAGGATGGCCACCAGCGGCAACAGGGTCTCGGGGAGCGCCGTGCCGACCGCCGCCAACACCGACCCGACGGCCCCCTCCGAGAGCCCGAACCCCTCGCCGATCCATTCGACGCCGTTGGTGAACAGCTCGGCACCGGCAAGGATCACCGCGAGCGAGAGGACGAGGACGAGCCACTCCATGTGGGCGCCCATTCTCCCAGCGCGATCGTCCGCGGGGTGGGTGCCGCCGACGCTATCGCGACGACCCGACCCCGCTAGCCTGGGCCACGTGGACCCGCACGCCTTCCTCGCCTCCCTCACCGCCGATCCGGAGGTAGCGACGTCTCTGGTCAGCGTCCGGGAGCTCGCGTCCCGCACCCCCCAGTCCTACGCGTTCCCGGCCGACCTCCCGGATCTGCTCGTTCAACGGGCTGAGCTCCTGGGCATCACCGGCCTCTACGCTCACCAGGTCCGCGGGTTGGAGACACTGCGCCGCAACGAGAACCTGATCATGGCGACCGGAACGGCCAGCGGGAAGACCTTCGTCTACAACGCCGCGTTCGCGGAGGCGGCGCTCACGATCCCGAAGGCGACGGCGCTCTACCTCTATCCGACCAAGGCGCTCGCACGCGATCAACTCCGGGCTGTGCGCGCGCTGAAGATCCCCCAGCTCAAGGCATCCGTCTACGACGGCGACACCCCGCAGTCCGAGCGGCCCCTGATCCGCAAGAACGCCAACCTCGTGATGACGAACCCGGACATGCTCCACCTCGCCCTGTTGCCCGACCACGCGCGATGGGCAGACTTCTTCTACCGGCTGTCGCTGGTCGTGGTGGACGAGGCGCACATCTGTCGAGGCGTCTTCGGCTCGCACGTGTCGATGGTGCTGCGCAGGCTGCGACGTCTGGTGGCGCACTACGGCGGAGCGCCCCGTTGGTGCCTGGCGAGCGCCACCGTGGGGAACCCGGGCGAGCTCGCGACCCGCCTCACCGGCCTCGACTTCGAGGAGGTCACCGAGGACGACTCCCCTCGTGGGGAGAAGCTGTTCGCGCTCTGGAACCCGCCGATCGTCGACGAGGAGACGGGCCAGCGACGGAGCGCCCTCTCGGAGTCGGCGGGCCTCGTCGCCCGGCTCGTCGAGGACGACGTCCGCACGATCGGGTTCGCGCGCTCCCGACGCGCCGCCGAGCTGCTGGCCGAGTTCGCCCGCCGCGAGGTCCGGGACGCGCAGAAGCGGACGAAGATCAAGGCCTACCGGGCGGGCTACCTAGCCGAAGATCGCCGGAAGATCGAGCGGGAGCTCGCCGACGGCGAGCTCCTGGCCGTCGCGTCCACGAACGCACTGGAGCTCGGCATCGACATCGGATCGCTCGATGCGGCCGTCCTGACGGGGTACCCGGGGACGCGCGCGTCGCTCTGGCAGCAGGCCGGCCGCGCGGGCCGCCGGGACACGGACGCGCTCGCGGTGCTGGTGGCCCAGGACGATCCGCTCGATCAGTACCTCGTGCATCACCCCGAGGATCTCTTCGACAAGCCCGCGGAGGCGGCGGTCATCGACCCCACCAACCCGTACGTGTTGGAGCCGCACCTCCGCTGCGCCGCCCGCGAGGCGCCCCTGCGCGAGGACGAGCTCCCCTTCTTCGGCGACCCTGCCGACGTCGGCGACGCCGTTGCGCGCATGGTCGAGCGCGGGGACCTGGGCCTGCGCAGGGACGCCTGGCACGACCGGGGGAAGGAGCCGCCGCACCGCGCCGTCGACATCCGAGCGGGGGGTGGACACGTGTACCGCATCGTCATCGAGGAGACGGGGGAGATGCTCGGCACCGCCGACGAGGGCCGGGCCTTCAAGGCGCTGCACCCGGGCGCGGTCTATCTCCACATGGGGGAGCAGTACCTCGTGCGCGAACTGAGCTTGGTGGACCGGGTCGCGCTCGTCTCCGAGGCGGACCCCGACTACTACACCCAGGCCCGCGACGTCACCGACATCGGCGTGGTGGCCGTGCGGGAACGGGGTCGGACCGGCGACGTCGACGCGTTCTTCGGATCGGCGCGGGTGACGAACCAGGTCACCTCCTACGTCCAGAAGCTGGTGAGCACGAACGAGGTGATCGACGAGATACCCCTCCCGCTTCCGCCCCAGCACCTCGAAACGACCGCCGTCTGGTGGACGATCCCGACCTCCGTGGTGGCGAAGGCTGCCGTGGGTCCGCGGGAGCTCCCCGGCGCGATCCATGCCGCCGAGCACGCCGCCATCGGGCTGCTGCCCCTGGTGGCGACCTGCGACCGGTGGGACATCGGAGGCGTCTCCACGCCGATGCACGAGGACACCGGCGAGACCACGATCTTCATCTACGACGGCTACCCGGGCGGTGCCGGCATCACCGAGCGCGGGTTCCGCACGTCCGAGCGGTGGCTGCGCGCGACCCTCGAGGCCATCCGCCAGTGTCCCTGCAGCCGTGGATGCCCGAGCTGCGTGCAGTCGCCCAAGTGCGGCAACGGCAACGAACCGCTCGACAAGGCGGGCGCGGTGGCCCTGCTGGCCGCGATCCTCGGATCCGCCTGGGGGTGATCCTCAGCCGTAGCGCCTGCGCCATGGCCTCCCGCGCCTGCCGCACGTGGAACCGGTCGTGTCCCGCGATCATCCGGAACGACAGATCGAGGCTCTCCGGCCCCCGCTCGGCGTGCATCCCCACCCGAGCACGCCGTTCCTCATCGGTCGATGCCCACAGCTCCAGGTTGGCCACACGCAGGGCTTCGAAGAGATCCAGGAGCGCGGCGGCGGAACCTCCGTCCGGGTGCAGGGTGTCCACCCATCCGTCCTGGTCGTAGCCGATCAGCGGGGGTTCGTCGTGGGCGAGGATGAACCGGTACCGGGTGCTCATCACGAGTTCGGCGTCGGCGAGGTGCGCGAGACACCCGAACACGGACCACTCGCGCGGTGCCGGGCGGCGGTAGAGCTCGTCACCGGCACCGGCGACGAGCGTCCGGAACGCCGACGGCGTCGCGGCCTGCACCTCGGCAGGATCGTCAGCACCCAGCAGCTCGAGGAGATGACGCTGGTACCCCTGCGGATCCAGGACGGGATCGGGCACGGACACGGGAGACCTCCATCGTTCGCGGACGGGCGGCAGTGTAGCGACCTGGCGGCGCGGGGCCTTCGGCCTGCAGCGAACAACGTATTGCCCGCGTCCCCCATGTGGGCCACCCTTCGATGCCGAACGGCAGGGCAGGCCTCCCCCCCGGGAAGGGAACCGTCGACGGATGCTGTCGACCATGGTCGCCTCGGCGACCGAGCGCATCGTGATATGCCTCGTGGCCGCCGTCGCGCTCGCCGGGACCGCCGCGCTCGCACGAGCGCACGGTCGGCGGCTCGAGCGCCGGATGGCCGCGGAGCTCGGCAGGCGGTGGGGCGAACCAGGCTCTTCCCGCCCGGACCCGTCCCCGGAGGCCGTCGGCACATCGCCGTCCGAGGGCTCCGAGGACCCCGACGCCGAGCTCCGGATCACCCTGGATGAACTCCTCGAGCGCCGGGACGCGTTGCTCGAGGAGTTCCAGGCCGTCCAATCGGAGATCCAGAGCGTGAAGCGCGAGGTGGAACGCCGCCGTCCCGTCATCCCGGTGATCCTCCCCGATGACGACGAGATCGGGGCCCTCGAGGCCGAGGTGATCGTGCTGCGGAACCTGGCGCCCGACGAGGAACGCTCCGAGCCCGGCCGCTAGCTACCCGAGCTCGCGGACGAACTCCAGTTCATGCGGTCCCGATCACGTCCCGGGTGCTGCGGGCACCTGATGGCCGCGCGCCTTGGCGATCATCTTCACCACGCTCGCACGCTCCTCGGGCATCAGGCCGAAGAACAACAGGGCGACGTAGTAGGCGGCCCCGCCGATGACACCGGTGGCGAACAGGTTGACGGCCCAATGCGGCCCGGCGGTCACCGCGTTCACGGCCAGCATCACGACGGCGCCGATCGCCGTCGGGATCAACAGGCGCGCGTAGTACCGGTCATAGGGCTGGATCCGGACGAACCGCCAGACGAGCCAGAGGCGGAGCGCGTTCGAGACGACCAGGGCGCTGCTCTGCGCGATGGCCGCGCCCATCGGCCCCAGATGGGGGACCAGGGTGATCGCGATCACGAGATCGAGGACGAACGAGAGCGCGTAGACCAGCAGATCCCACCCGGTGCGCCCCACCATGATCAGGATGAAGCCCGCGGCCCCCACGCTCACGTTCACGATCTGCCCGATCAACAGCACGCGGAGCCACGCGCTCCCGGTGTCGAACGAGCCGCCGAACACCTTCAGGACCGACGGTCGGCGCGATCATGAACAGCAGGAGCAGCGGGATCGTGCCGCCCAGGGTCCACCGGGTGATCCGTTTGAACAGCGCGTTCAGCCGGTCGATGAGTCCGCGCTCGTACAGGTCCGCCACGAACGGGCTGAACATGTAGGAGACGGCCGTGAGGAAGAGCACGAGGGCCTGCGCCACACGGATGGCCGCCGCGTACACGCTGACGTCGGGGCTGTCGGGGTAGTAGTGGGACAGCACGGCGAGGTCCGTGTAGAAGAGGGCCTGAGACAAGAGCGCGGCCGGCGCCCGCGGGGCGCCGTAGCGCACGAGCGCCTTCGTCTCGCCCGGCTCGGCCGGCATGGGCGGGAACGGCCGCGTGACCTGACGCCACGACCAGAACGCGATGCCGGTGGCCACCATCCAGGACAGCGTGTATCCCCAGACGGTGATCGCGACCGTCTTGTCGAGCACCGACCAGAGGACCAGCGTGATGGCGATCCACGCGATCGACTGGCCGATCCAGTACGCGTACAGCGTGTGGCGCATGATCTTCAGTCCCCGGCTGCCCCCCAGGTACACCTGAGCCACCGCGACGAAGATGAGGCCGACGCCGCCGCGGCCACCGACGGGCTCGGGCACGTTCACGAGCTCGGCGATGGGGACCCGCATCGCCAGCGCGATGGCCGCCACCAGGACGCTCACGACGGCCGCCACGCCCACCGCGATCCGCACCACGGCGCGGGCGCGCCCGGGCTCGCCCTTGCCGACCTCGATCGCCACGCGGCGCACCGAGGCCATGTCCATCCCGAAGCGGGTGGCGGCGCCCACGACGAACGCCAGCTGGGTCATCAGGGTGATCTGCCCGAAGGCGGGAGAGCCCTTCCCGAACGCCCGCGCGATCAGGATGCTCATCCCGAAGCTCGCCGTCACGTAGACGGCGAGCCCCACGATGTTCTGCCCGGTCCCGGCGAGGATCGTCTTGCGATCCCGGATCTCCTCGGCGTGATCCGGGAGGGCGGCCTCCTCGGCCTCGGCGGCGGCGAGCGCTTCTTCTGGGGTTCCCACGGCCCATCAGTATCCCGGACGAAGTGGCTCATGGGGCTCAGGTCATGGAACCGCCACACATGAGAACGGGGTGCCCGCCACCCCTTCGATGGCGGGCACCCCGTCGGTGCGGAGCGTACGACGCCGTGCGGCCGTGCGCCTCAGAACGGCGGCGGAGCCGATGCACGTCTCACCGGTGGCCGCGTTGGTGGCGCGGGCACGGAAGGCGTCGGTGCCCGCAGGGTTGGGCGTCAACCGTCGGACGGTGAAGGAACCGCTCGGCCCGGTGGTCCTGCGTGAGCCCTGGAAGATCTGGGATGCCGTTCTTCGTGATCCGCACCTGCCAGTTCTGACCGACGCGGTTGGAGTCGACCTCGTACTCCAGCTCGATCTTGCCGTTGTCCGACTTGAGCTTGAGCTTCCAATCGCTGGTTCCGCTGCAGGAACCCGTCTTCACGACTTCGCGGCCCTTGGCGTTCGCCGCCGTGGCGCCTGCGAGCGTCAGGGCGAGCGTGGCGACCATGGCCACCCGTACGATCTTGCTGAACATCCGGCATCCCTCCTCGGGGCTCTCGGCCGGTGGGTCCGGCCGCCTCGTTCAAGGTTCATGGCGGCGTGGTCGTGGTCGCAACGGGACGACGGTCCCGGGACCTCCCTGGCCTCAGATCGTCAGGGAACCCTCGCAACTCACCCCGGACGCCATGCTCACGCCGCTCGCAGCGATCCGGTCCCTGCCCCGGCGATCCGCGCGATCGACGGTGACCCGCACCTCCCCGTGACGGTCCGTCCGCCGCGTCCCGGAGTAGATCCCGACGCCGTCATCGGAGAGGAAGATCTGCCACGCCTGGCCCGCGGGAACATGCTCGATGCTGAAGCGCACGCGCAACCGGCCGCCGGTCTCGGCCCGCACCTCGACCCTCCACTCCCCGCGGCCGCCGGAGCAATGGCCTCGCCTCTCCACGCCATCGGCCGACGCCGACACGACGGTGAACACGACGAGAGAGAGGGCGAGTGCGATGGTTCGCAGGAACGATCCGTGCATCCACCCATCGTGCCGGGCGGTGGCATCGGCCTCAACGGGACTTAGGTCCCGGGACCTGGATCCCGCAGGATGCCGTTGCGCTCCGCCCACAACGCGGCCTGGGTGCGATCGGCCACCCCGATCCGCTGGAAGAGGTTGGTGAGATGTCCCTTCACCGTCTTCTCGCTGATGCCGAGTCGTCGAGCGATCTGCTTGTTGGCGAGACCTTCCACCACCAGGGTGAGCACCTCGCGCTCCCGGGCCGTGAGATCCATCGCATCGGCGGGCGCACGCACCTGTCGTTCGGCGAGCAATTCCGCAGCGGCGCGCGGTGCGAGGGGGGCGTCTCCCCGCGCGGCCGCCCGAAGCGCCGCATGGATCTCCTCGGGTTCCGCGTCCTTCAACAGGTAGCCGATGGCGCCCGCGTCGAGCGCCTGCATGATGCGCTCACGATCGGAGAACGAGGTGAACACCACGACTCGCGTCTCCGGCGCGGCGGCACGCAGGCGACGCGTGACCTCGATGCCATCGACGTCAGGCATCGAGAGGTCGAGGAGCAGCACGTCGGGCCTCGTTCCTAGGCACAGCTCGACGGCCTCCTCACCGCCGGCGCCCGCTCCGACGAACTCGACATCGGCGAACGTGCCGAGCAGCTGCTCCAGACCGACACGGACCACCCGATGGTCGTCGGCGAGCGCGACGCGGATCAAGCGGTGGCCTCCACGCGGACCACCGTACCGCCCGACTCGCCGGGCCGGACCGTGAGCGTGCCGTCGCCGTCGCGCACGAGGTCGCCGAGGATCGTGAGGCCCATATGGCCGCCGGCACGAGCACGGTCGGCGTCCTCCGGCGCGATCCCGCGTCCGTCGTCGGCGACCTCCAGCACGGCGCGATCTCGCTCGCGGCGCACCGAGACGCGCACGTGACGCGCCTCCGCATGCGCTTCGACGTTGCGCAAGGCCTCCTGAGCTGCCCGGTAGAGCAAGGCCTCGGTTTCGGGTTCGAACGCCGCATCGGGCGCGTCCAGCTCCGTTTCGACGCCCTCTGTGCCCAGGCGCGCCAAGAGGTCCGAGAGCGCGGCAGACAGACCCGAATGTCGGAGGTTGGGCGGATAGACCCCCACGACCGCCGCGCGAAGGGTACGCACGCTGCCGCGCACCGCGGAGGCAGAGTCCCGCAGCACAGCTCCGTCCCCGGGGTCCGTCGCCCGCTCCGCCGCCGCCGACAGCTGCATCGAAAGACCCGCGAGCTCCTGCACGGGACCGTCATGCAGATCGCCGGCGATGCGCCGCCGCTCGCGATCCGAGGCCTCGATCGCGCGCTGCATCAACCGTTCCCGCTCGTGCTGGGTGGCGCGGACGCGTCGCGCGAGTGCCCAGGCCAGGGGGATCTCCAGCAACGCCAGGGCGAGGAGCGTGATCACGAGGACCGGCGCGAACGTGGTCGCGAGCTGCCTCCGTCGCTCCGCGATGCTCGAAGCCAGTTGGTACGTCTCGAACAGCAGCGGCGTTCCATCCGGCGTGCGGATCGGCGTGTACACCTCCAAGAGTTCGCCGTACTTCCGCTCGAACCGGTTCTCTGGTCGACTCAGATCGGATACCTCGGCGGCGACGCCGCCATGATCCAGCACCTCGAGGTCCTCGGTACCGAGCGGGTAGGTGTCCCCTATCAGGCGCGAGTCATCGGAGTACACGATCGTGCCGTCGCGGGACCAGATCTTCACGCGGACGACGGGATCGTGCAGAACGGCGTCGCCGACCACCCGCGCGACCGAGCCTCGCGCGAGGGCGTCCCCGGTCACGAGGCCGTCCGTGACGCGGCGCTCCACGACGCGCGCAGAGACATCCGTCAACTGGCGGGCCTCGTTCAGAGCCTGCTCCGTGGCGAGCCGGCGGATCACCACGATGCCCGAGATGGCCACGATCACGAGAACGAGCAACCCCAACAGCGCGAACGCCAGCAGCGGGCGGGCGAGCGAGTCTGGGCGCTTCACGTCCGTGATGGTACGTGTGGGCGCCCTCGGAAGTCGGGGCGCCACACGTCTCCCCTCACGCGGCGCTGCGCGCGGAGCCTCGACGCCCCAGCATGGCCCTGGCCATGCCGCGCACGCCCATCAGCTTCACGAGGTGACCCTGCGCGAAGTAGGAGGACATCGGCTCGGCGCCCGCGATCACCGCGAGGAACCGGCTGATCTCCTCGGGCTTGTCCTCGAGCGCCTCGAACAAGACGCGCTCCTTCGGCGCGGGATTCCTGAAGGACGCCAACTCGACGGTGAACTCGAACATGGCCGCGGTGTCGTCGTCGCGTTGGCGCTGGTAGTCGGCCAGCGCTTCCTGCAAGGGTCGGTTTGGTGTCAAGACCTGTAGGAACCCTAACCCCAGGGGTCTTGCGGCATGATCTCGGCCGTGCCCACCCCGGCGATCCGTACCACCCGCACGTCGCGCAGGTTCATCGGGATCGCGACCCCCCATCCGGACCGATCGGGACCGAAATCGGCCGTCCCAACCACGGCACGCCTCCCGTCGTCGGTCCACACCACGACGGCCGACGGGCGCCGACGGGGAGGCGGCGATGAGAGGCTGACGAAGAGCCACGAGGGGCGGCCCTCGTACCCCCAGACCGTGCCGACGCCGCCACCGTCGGACGCCTCCAGCGGGGCCACCGTGAAGAACGAACCTGCGCCGGCGGCCAGGACCGAGCGGTAGCTGCCGGCGATCCTCCGGTCGTCAGACGTCGCCACCATCACCGACCCCGCCCCCAGCGCCAGCGCCAGCAGGAAGGCCGCGGCGACCGTGAGCGGGCGTGTCCAGCGGCGCGGGGGAGGAAGCGCCTGCGGACCGGCGATGCGCGCCAGCACCCGCTCACGGAAGCCGTCCGGCGGCTCCTGCTCGGGAGCGAGGAGCAAGAGGTCGTCCATGAGGGAGGACAGGTCGGCGACGAAGGCGCGGCACGACACGCATCGCTCGAGGTGTCGCAATGCGAGACCCCGCTCCTGCCCGTCGGCGATGTCGAGGGCCAGTTCCGGGGCGAGCTCCCGGACCTGATCGCAACGCACTTCAGTGCTCATGGCATGCCCCCATCTCCACGCGGAGCTTCATCAGGGCGCTCCGGATCCGCGTCTTCACCGTGCCGAGCGGGACGCCGTCGAGCTCACCGATCTCCTTCGCAGTGAAGCCGTAGAAGACGGCCAGGACGATGACCCGCCGTTGGCTCTCGGGCAGCCGGGCGAGCGCCTCGCGCATCGGTTCGGACACCGGCTGCACCTGCTCGTCGCTCGTCGCACCCTCGGGGTCCTCCAACGAGAGCAGCACGCTCGGGTCCACCGGATCGGGGCGCCGCGTCGGCAGCATGTTGATCGCCACGTTGCGTGCGATCGTGAGGAGCCAGGCCGGCACGCTCCCCCGACGCGGATCGAACGCCTCGGCATGCGTCCATGCGCGCACGAACGTCTCCTGGGCGGCCTCCTCAGCCGCTCCCGCGTCGCGCAGGATCGACTGCGTGAGCCCGTAGACGCGGCGTTGATACCGCGCGATGAAGGCCGACGCGGCCGCGGGATCGCCCGAGCCGAGACCTGCCAGCAACGACTCATCCGAGAGTGTCCGCACGCACGATCCGCCTGGTGATGGTCACGCGAGTACTACCGGCCGGGCCTCCCCGAGGGATTGCTCGAGCCGGATCCGATCGAGGGAATCCCGCGGACGTGCGATCCCTGTAGTACCGCCTGTCATCGACATGAAGGAGGCACCATGCATCGGACATCTCGACGGATCGGCTGGGCGGCCGTGTTGCTCGGCCTGGCACTCATCGCGGCGGCCTGCGGAGGCGGCGCGAGCGCCTCGCAGGGCGGCGACCTCTGGGTGAAGATCGCATCACCCAAGGACCACGCGAAGGTCGGGGACCCGTTCACGGTCGAGCTTCAGGCGAGCGTGCCCATCGGCGATCCCAGCAGCGGCGACCACCACGTGCATCTCTGTGTCGACGGTGCCAGTTGTGACTCGCAGTACCAGCTGGCGTACGCGAACACCGTGCAGGTCACCGGCCTCGCACCGGGAACGCACACGATCGAAGCCTCGCTGCGCAACGCGGATCACTCGGATGCCGGCCCGACCGATACGATCACCGTGACGGTGACCGGCGCGAGCACGGGCTCTGCCGGTGCCTCCCCCGGATCCACGCCGGCATCGACTCCGACACCGAGCGGCGCGCCCGCGATGAGCGGTGGCACCGGTGGCTACGGCTACTGAGTCTCGCCAGGCGGGACGGATCGAGCGGCATCCGAGACGGGTGCGGTGGTTCCATGCGGCCGTCTACCTCGTCGTCCTCCCCCTGCTGTTCACGGGATGGCGGCTGCTGGGCGGTGACGAAGGCCGGCCGAGCCCGCTGGCGCGGATCGCGGGCATGTCCGACGCCCGCCTCCACGTCTGGCTCGGCCGCGCCTTCGCGCTGCTGATCCTGGTTCCGATCGTGACGGGGAGGAAGGGGATCGCGACGTTCGTGCGGGAGAGCCTCCGTCGCGACCCGGGCGACGGGCGCTGGTGGGCGCGCTGGCCCTCAGGAGCTCTCCACGGACGGTTCGCGCGTCACGAGGGCGACTTCGATCCGGGGCAGCGGATCGCGAACCTCGTCATCGTGGGGGGTCTGATCGTCCTCACGCTCACCGGGATCGGCCTCACGATCCTCCATGGCGGGCCGGCCTTCTCGTGGCTCGCGCGGATCCATCGCTGGACGTTCTACGTGGTGACGCTGGCGATCGCCGGGCACGTCGTCGTCGCCCTCGGGGTGCTCCCCGGCTACCGGGGCGCGTGGCGTGCGATGCACCTGGGAGGACGTGTGGCCCGGGGGACGGCACGTCGGCTCTGGCCCGCATGGGTGGATAGATCGGACCGCCCTGAGGGCGACGCCTGAGCGCTACTCGATGTAGCCCAGGCTGCGCAGGTGCGCCTCGATCTCAGCGCTCTCGGACGGGGTGATGCCGTTCTCGTCCGCCTCCGAGGCCTCAGGAGCGGCCGGAGGATGAGGGTCGCCGACGTTCATCGGGGAATCGTAGGGGGCATCCGGGCCGCCGTGCATCCGCCGAAGGTTGATGCATCCTCCCCGCCGAAGGTCTAGACGACGGCGACCGCCTCGATCTCCACCGATTGCCCGGTGTACCCCAGGAGCGCCACACCCAGGAGCGTCGACGGCGCCGACGCGATCGATGAGCGCTGCACGGCATCCCAGACCGCGATCATCGCATCGTGGTCGGCTGCCACGTACACCGTGGTCTTGACCACGTCGCCCGGGCCGGCGCCGCCGGCCTCGAGCTGCCGCAGGAGGTTCTCGATCACCCGCTCGGTCTGCGCGACGGGATCGCCGGCGCCGACCAGGTTCCCGTCAGCGTCGATCGGGACGGCCCCGGCCGTGAAGACCATCCGCGCACCCTGCCCGATCGCGACGTGGGTGTATCCGGGCGGCTCGGCCAACCCGTCCGCGTTGCGGTATCCAACGGTCATCGCATCTCCTCCTCGGCCGACCTCGCGGTCGCCGCGTTCGCCAACGAGACGGTCACGGCCAGCACGAAGAACGCCATGGCCAGGCCGGATGATCGATCGCCACGAGGCCGATCGATGCCGCCGCAACGAGTCTAGGAGCGACGGCCAACGTGCGACTTCGGCGCGGATGTCGATATCCGCCGACGGCGTTCGTCGTTGAGGTGGAAGCGCGGATACCGGATGCCGCGCGTGAAGGGAGGGTCGATGAGCGACTACGTGCTGCTCTACCAGGGTGGTGCCATGCCCGAGGGCGAAGAGGCGCAGAAGGCCGTGATGGACGCATGGGACGGCTGGTTCAGTTCGATCGGCGGAGCGCTCAAGGACGGTGGCAATCCGTTCTCGGGCGCAGCCAAGTCGATCGCATCGGACGGTGCGGTATCCGACGGCGGGGGCGGCTCGGCCTCCGGCTACACCATCCTCACGGCCGACTCACTCGATGAGGCGGTCAACCTGGCGAAGGGGTGCCCGGTGCTGCAGGGCGGCGCGAGCATCACGGTGTATGAGACGTTCAACGTGATGTGAGTCCGCGACCACGCGATCGCCGGGCCCGGGCGCGTCCTCGCCCGGGCCCCTCGCGTGTCCAGGATCCCGTTCGCGGCTACTCGATGTACCCGAGGCCCCGGAGGTGCTCCTCCATCTCGTCGGCCTCGGTCTCGTTCACCGCGGAGTCCCCACCCATGCCGGGGATGGCCATCCCGGGGATCGCGGGGGCGGCGGGCTCGTCGGCGACCTCGCGCTCGGTGATGTGCGCACCGGTGCCGAGGATCTCGGTGAGCACGCGTCCGGTGGGCTTCACGGCGGTGGGCGCGTCGAGCGCCGCGACGATCGTGGGCGCCATGTCGATCAGCGCGGGCGTCTGGGAGAACGGCGTCACGTTCGGACCCACCGCCACGATCGTGCCCTCGATACGGTGGTCGCCGCTCACCCAGTCAGCGTCCTCGTAGGCGGCCTTGGCGTGGGTGAGGGAGTAGTCCTCCGCCGGGACCATGAGGATGTCCGGCGCCTCGTCGGCGAACTTGCCCTTGAAGACCTCCTCGCGCTTGTGGATCTCCTTGACGGGCTTCTTGCCCGTCTTCGGGTCCACGAAGTTGGCGAGGCGATCCATCACGGCGTCGCGCACCTTGTCGTAGTCGCCGGGGTCGACGATGCCGTCGATCTCGCGGCCGGCGAGGTTGATCGTGACGCCCTCGCCGGTGGAGCGGATCGAGGTGAACGCCTGGGTCTTGGCCCAGTTGATCGACTGCGGCAAGGCGACCTTCCCATGGAGGCCCAGCGTGTCGTAGACCTTGCGCGCGACCTTGCGCACGGGCCCCCACTGCATCGGCCCGAACACCACGTTGGAGGCGCTGAAGTCGAGGTAGCCGAACTCGTGCAGCAGGCGGTCCATGTTCACCGTGCGGGTGCACGACTGGAAGCCGTGGTCGGAGATGAACAGGATGATGTCGTCCGGCTCGGCGCGCGAAACGAACGCGCCGATGGCGTCGTCGGTCTGTCGGAAGATGTCGGCGACCTTCCTGCCGATGCGCGAGTCCTTGTTCTTCACGTAGTCCGGGTGGTCGGGGGCCACGTAGTTGGAGAGGCAGTGCTGCGTCCGGTCGATGCTCACCCAGACGCTCGCCATCAGATCCCACTCGGTGTTGTCCATCAGCCACTCGGAGGCCTTGATGCGCTTGGCGGTGACCTCGAACGCCTCGTCCAGGTACGCGTCGGGCTTGTTGTGATACGTGGTCCAGCTCATGCCGTTGATCGGCCACTCCAGGCCCGCCTTCGCGAGGGTCTCGGGGAGGTCTGAGGGCTGGGTGAACTGGCGGTTCTTGGGCAAGACACCGCCCGCCGCGAGCGCGCCCTGGATGTCGGGCGGCGGGAACGTGAGCGGCACATCGAGCAGGAGCTGCTTCTTGTTCGCGGACGTGAGGTCGTCCAGGAAGGTGCGCGCCTTGATCGACTTGTACGTGACGGGGTATTGCTTGTGCGTGCCCGGGACGGTCTCGAGGATGTCGAAGACACCGTGGTCCACGGGGTCGACGCCGGTGAGGAAGGACGGCCACGCCGACCAGGAGTGGGTGGGGACGGTGGAGCGCAGGACGTCGCGCTGTCCTCGGTCGATGAGCGCCTGCAGGTTCGGCAGCGCGCCCGCCTCGAGCAGGGGGTCGAGGATGCGCCAGTCGGCGCCGTCCCAGGCGATCAAGATCACACGTGGCATGTACGTCGTCTCCGCAGGTCAGGAAGGCAGGAAGTGTACCGAAGGAGCGACGCGCGACCTGTCCGCGCCCGCGGTGGACCTCGTCGTCGGGTCATGGTGGAATCGCCGACGGCACATGGAGCACGGATCGCGAATCAGCGGAAGGAGCGAGATGAGCGAGATGCCGATGACATCCATCGATGTGGAGCCGTTCACGGGTCTGGAGGTCTCGGATCGGTTCACGGTCGACGTCAAGATCGGGTCTCCGGAAGCCGTGAAGCTGCGCGCGGACGCCGTGCTCCGGGACGACGTCAGGATCGAGGTGAGGGATGGCCTACTCCGCATCGGACTCCGGCCCGGCATCCATCACGCGCACGGCGCAACCCTGGAGGCCGAAGTCACCGCGCCCGCGATCGATCGTGTGTTCGGAGCCGGCGCCTCGACCGTGCGTATCGCATCGACCATCGAGAGAGAACGACTGGACATCGCCCTGTCAGGCTCGAGCACGATCACCGCCGATCTCGCGCTGGGTGCCGGTCACGTCGCGCTTTCGGGGTCGGCGATGGCGACCCTGGCCGGCGTTGCGTCGATGGTCGAGGCGACCGTCTCCGGCGCGAGCCACTTGTACGCCGACGCACTCGCGGTGGTCGACCTCACGATCGACCTCTCCGGGGCGTCGACCGCCGACGTGACGGCGACTGGGACGCTTACGGCCGGCGCGTCCGGGGCCTCACACATGCGCTACGCAGGCTCCCCGTCCGTGGAGCGGTCCGCAACGTCCGGAGCCTCGAGCATCGTTGCGAGGTAGCGTCACGACGGGCCGGGCCACGGTCGGAACCCCGAGCACATCAAGCTCATGCGGGTGATGCGGCCGTCGACGACGTCGTAGTACCCCTGCTGCTCGACCAGGTACTCGCTACCCTCGCTCTCGACCCGCAACCGGTACCGGAGACGATCCCGGTCCGCGACCCGGTCGGTGTCGGCCGCGAGCGTCTCCCGGACGTGATCCTGCGGTTCGAACCACGAGCCGAACACGATCTCTCGGACCCCGTCGGGCGATGATGCCTCCCATCCGCGGCTCGGCGTGAGACCGCGGAATTCGATCTGGGGATCGAGGAGCGACGTCAGTGCCTCGACGTCCTTCGTCACGAGCGCGCGCACGAAGCGGAGCCCGATGTCGCCGCCGACCTCCCGATCGCCCATGGCCGCCCTCCTTCGAGGGGCCCTCGTCCCCGACCACCCCGAACAGCCAGGATAGCCAGGGATGGCCGATCACGGGACGTCGGGCGCAGGCGCGCCGTCGGGCCTTTGGGTTTCGATCGTCGCTACCTCTGGTAAGGATGGGTCGACGAAGGGAGGCAGCATGAACCTCAACAGCGTCCTGATCGGTTCGGAGGACCCTCAGCGTCTCATCGACTACTACACGAAGGTCTTCGGCGCCCCAGCGTGGAACGAGGGGGGCTACACCGGATGGCAGCTCGGCTCCGGGGGCATCATGGTCGGCCCCCACGACCAGGTGCGGGGCCAGAACGCCCAACCGGGCAGGATCATCTGGAACATCGAGACCCCGGACGTGAAGACCGAGTTCGACCGCATGGTCGCGGCCGGTGCCACCGTGATCCAGGAGCCGTACAACCCCGCCGGTGACTCCACGGACATGTTGATCTGCACGTTCTCCGACCCGGACGACAACTACTTCCAGCTCGCCAGCCCGATGGGCTGAGCGTCCCCGTCCTTCTCGATGCAGTTGGAGGAGAGATCGGCTGAAGGCGCGCCCTTCCCCGCGACTTGACGTGGGACGTCTCCATCATCTATAACCTACTCGTTATATAAATAAGAGGTTATGGATGGCGGTCGATCAGCTCGATGCGGTGTTCGGGGCCCTCGCGGATCCCACGCGGCGCGCGATCCTCTCGCGTCTCGCCCTGGGAGAGGCGAGCGTCGCCGAGCTGGCGGCCCCGTTCACCGTCTCTCAGCCAGCGATCTCCCGGCACCTCAAGGTGCTCGAGCGCGCGGGGTTGATCTCCCGCACGCGCCGCGCCACGGCACGCCTCAGCCACCTCGAGGCCGAACCGCTGAAGGAGGCCACCGTGTGGCTCGCCGGCTACCGGGCATATTGGGAAGAGAGCTACGAGCGCCTCGACGAACTCCTCGCGGCGCTGCAGGCGGAACAGACCGACCGATCGCGGCCGAGCGATCCGACAGGAAGGGGTACGACATGACCGAGATGCAGATCACGGCGGAGCCGGGTGTGCCGCAGATCCTCACCTCCCGCACCTTCGACGCGCCGCGCGACCTCGTCTTCCGCGCGTTCACCGAACCAGAGCTGCTCGTGCAGTGGCTCGGGCCGCGGAAGTACACGACGACGGTCGACCGGTTCGATGTGCGCGACGGCGGTGCGTGGCGCTACGTCGCCTCCGATGGCGCGGGCAACGCGTTCGGCTTCCACGGGGTCTTCCACGGCGAGCCCTCGCCCGACGGCTTCGTGCAGACCTTCGAGTTCGAGGGGGCGCCCGGCCACGTCTCGATGGACACCCTCACGCTCGAGGAGGAGGAGGGGAAGACCACGGTCCACACCAACTCCGTGTTCCAGTCGGTCGAGGCGCGCGACGCCATGGTCGACGCCGGGATGGCCGAAGGCATGAACGAGGGCTACGACCGCCTCGACGACCTCGTCGCCAAGCTCGTCGCCAACAGCTGACCCACGAGCGGGAAGGAGCACCGTCATGCAGAAGATCACACCGTGCCTCTGGTTCGACACCCAGGCCGAGGAGGCCGCCAACTTCTACGTTTCCCTCTTCGCCGACGCGGAGATTACCGACGTTCAACGGCTCGACGGCACGCCCAGCGGTGACAACGTCGCCCTGGTGTTCTTCCGTCTCCTCGGTCAGGACTTCATGGCGATCAACGGCGGACCCCAGTTCCCGTTCACCGAGGCGGTCTCGTTCAGCGTGAACTGCGCGGATCAGGACGAGGTCGACCGGCTCTGGTCGGCGCTGATCGCCGACGGCGGCGAGGAGTCGATGTGCGGTTGGCTCAAGGATCGGTTCGGCCTGAGCTGGCAGATCATCCCCGAGCGGATGGGCGAGCTCCTGAGCGACCCCGACCCCGAGCGCGCCCAGCGGGCGATGCAGGCGATGCTGCAGATGCAGAAGATCGACGTCAAGGTGCTGGAGGACGCCGCGAACGCGGCCGCGTGAGGGGATGCACCCCACCTTCGACGAGCGGGCCGCGTGGTTCGACGCGCACTACGAGACCACGCGCGGCCGGATCCGGCTCGCGCTCGTCCTCGAACGGCTGCACGACACGCTGCCTCCGCCGCCGGCGCGGATCCTGGACGCGGGCGGAGGTTCGGGCGTGGTCGCGGTGCCGCTCGCGGAGCGCGGGTACGAGGTCACGATCCTCGACCCGTCCGCGCGCATGCTCGACATCGCGCGCGAGCGCATCGCGCATGCAGGGGTCGACATCACGGCACGCGCCGGCTCGATCCACGAGGTCCGAGCGGTGGCGCCCGGTCCGTACGACGCCATCTGCTGCCATGCCGTACTCATGTACCTCGACGAGCCCCGACCGTCCCTCGAGGCGCTGCGATCGGTCGCTCGGGTCGGGACCGTCCTGTCGCTGCTCGAGAAGAACCGAAAGGGACTCGCGGTGCGCCCGGGGCTGAAGGGCGACTACGCGGAGGCGCGTCGGTTGCTCGACGATCCCGTCGCCGCGGGGAACCTGGGCATCCCGAACCGGTCCCGAACCCTGGAGGAGTGGAGGGGTCTCCTCACGGAGAGCGGTTGGCAGATGGACTCACACGTCGGTATCCGCCTCTTCTCGGATCTCGCGCCCGACGACCTCCCCGCCGATCGCCACGAGCAGCTCCTCGAGCTGGAGCGCGAGGCCGGCCGTCGCGAACCCTACCGCTCGGTCGCGAGGCTGATCCACGTCAGCGCCACCGCGACCTGATCGGCGTTCACGGGTCGGGACGGAGCCATGGGGTATCGTCCGCACGATGAAGACCGTGGCCGGCATCCTCGCCCTGTTGGTGACCACGCTCGTGATGAGCGCGCCCACGAGCGCCTTCGGCGGCACGCCGATCGATCCGAACGTGGGCGACCACGTCTTCGGGACGATCGGAGGGGTCCGATATGCCTCCGACGCGTCGCCGTTCGTCAGTCAGTCCGCCGGTGCCGAGGCGGGCTGCGGCGGCCCGAACTGGCATCTGATCGGCGGCGGATCGGCGGCCGGTGGCCCTGTCGCCCAGGCGTGGCTGGCGGCCAGCCGCTGGGACGACTTCAACGACACCGACACGTCGGGTGACGACGGATGGCTGGCGTACGCTCACGGTCCCGACGTCGCCGCGCTCACCGCCTACTCGATCTGCGTTCATGGCGGCATCCTCGCGTATCCCTTCACGACCGTCCCCGACTCCCCTTCCGGTGAGCGTTCCGGGTCGGTGGGATGCGGAGCGCCTCGGTGGCACGTGAGCACCGGGAGCGCGTTCATCGCCACGACGGGCAGTTGGGTCACGTCGTCGCTCCCGACTCGACGGCGGCGATCCGAAGCTGATCACGGACGACGGCTGGGCAGGCACGGTCTATGACCCCGGCGGCGGCCTCGGGCGGGTTCGAGCGTGTACGCCGTCTGCGCCGCACACATGCCGCTGCGCTACGTGAAGCTCAAGCCCGGCACCCTCGTCGCCGGAGGAACCATCCTCCGCCGGGTCGCCTGTGGCCCCTCTGAGCACGTGGTGGGCGGCGGCGCCCGGGTCACGGGCGGCACGAGCACCGCCCGCTCGATCACCTCGGCGCCGTACGATGGCACGGACGCCGACCACATCCCCGACGACGGGTGGATGAGTCGGATCCACAGCATCGGCGGCGGCAGTCGGAAGGTCACCCCGTTCGCGATCTGCCTGGGGTGACGTGCCGATGCGCGGAGCCCGCTCGGGGCTCGCTAGGCGAGCGCCCGACGGAGATCGGCGCGACGCACCTTGCCTGCGGCATTGCGCGGGATCTCGCTCCACCCGCCGGATCTCGCTCGGCATCTCATGCGGAGCGAGCGCAGACCGCAAGATCGCGAACAGTTGCGCGCCGGATCGATCGCGCCCTCGGTGACGACGGTGGCGACGATGCGTCCGTCAAGTTCGACGGCGGTCGCGTCCACGAGGCCCGGCGCGCCGTACAGCGCCCGCTCGATCGTGGCCGGATAGACGACGGCACCGTCCCACCTCCATCGCGGACGACGCCCGGTCGAGGAAGCTGAGGTATCCCGTCCGCATCGATCGACCCAACATCTCCGGTCGGGAACCAGCCCTCCGCATCGCGGACCGGGGGGCGACGCCAGTACCCCTCGGCGACGTTGGGACCGCGGACCCACCAGGCGCCGACCTCGTCGACCCCGCAGGCCGATCCGTCGGGACGCTCGGCCCGGACCTCGACGAACGGCAACGGCTTGCCCACCGACCCGGCGCGGATCGCGGCATCCCGCTCGTCGAGGAGCGAGACCACCGGGGACGCCTCGGTGAGCCCGTATCCGTGCAGCAGCATCACGCCCCGGTCGAGGTAGCTCCGCAACAGACCCTCAGGGACGAGGCCGCCCCCCACCACCCCCGTGCGCACGCTCGAGAGATCCGTGCCCGCCCACGCGGGGGCCCGCACCATCGCGTCGAGCAGGTCGGGGTTCGCGAACACCACGGACACGCGCGTCTGCTCGATCGTGGTGAGGACCGCACCGCCCTCCGCGCTCGGCGGCACGACGATCGCCCCGCCGGTGAACAGGGTCGGGAGGACAGTCACCCCCAGACCACCCATGCGCGTGAACGGTGCGGCCGCCAGCGTCACGTCCGATGGAGAGAACGCGCAGGCGCCAACCATCTGGACGACTCCCCACATCACGTTGGCGTGGGAGAGCATCACGCCCTTCGGCGCCCCCGTCGTCCCCGAGGTGTACGCGAGGATCGCGAGGTCCTCCGCGGCTGGCTGCCGTGCCGGCAGTACCTCGGAGCCCGCCGGGAGCCCGACCAGCTCTTCGGCTTCGAACACGAGGGCGTCCGTCTCCGGACGCGACATCGGCGACGCGCGGATCAGGACGTGGGGCTCCGCATCCTCCAGCACCGCACGCACCTCATCCTCGGGTCGCGCGGGATGGATCGGAACCCATACGGCGCCGATCGCCGTCGCGCCGAACAGTGACCCGAGCGCGACCGGGTGGTTGCCCCCATGGAACGCCACCCGATCGCCCGGACCGATACCTTCGCGTTGGAGCATCGCTGCGATGGCGCGCACGTCGGCCGCGAGGTCGCGATAGGAGCGTGATGCGCCCTCCGCGATGAGCGCGACATCGGCAGGCGAGCGCGCCGCTCGGCGCTCGATCCACGTCCCGAGCCCGGGGAACCGCATCACCGGATGCTAGCTCGGGCGACGGCGGTCGCTCCACCCGTTGGCATGCCCGGCCGGGTGACGAAGCGACCGCGGGGACCGGGCCTTCAGCCCCTCCAGGGCGCACGTGGCGACTGACACGCTTGGGATAGCAGACGAGGAGGATCCGATGCGTACGCAGACGAGACTTCCGGAGTTCCCGACCGTGGCGGCGACCCCGCGTGACGACCGCTTCCTGATGGTCGGCGCGGCCGCGGCCGCGGTGTGGATCGCCGTCGGCGCGGCGAGCCTGTTCGCCCCCGATATGGTGAGCGGTTCGATGCAGGAGCATCTGCCGATAGCAGCCGTGACGATGTGGTTGTGGGGTGCGATCGCCTCCGGCTTCATCCTCATGACCGGCGCGATGGGCAGAGACAAGGTGGACGGTCGCTGGCGTGCACTCGCGCTCGTTGTGGTGGCGATCTGGGCCGTGGTTGCGATCGCGTCGATCTGGGCGCCCGTGCTGGTGACGGGGACCGACCCGACACGCATCCCACTGGCCGCGCTGCTGGCCCCGATCGCGGGCACGATCGGCACCGCGTTCGCCTGCCTGTTCGTGGCAGGCACGCGCAACACCTAGCGCGGCGACGCGGGCCTTCAGCCTGCCGATGGCGTCGGCGTTCGAGGGTTCGACGACCGCGGGGTGGGACGGACCATCAGGTTCGCGACACCCCCGGCGATCGCTCCGAGCGCCGCACCCCCGATCAGGTCGAGTGGAAGGTGCGCGCCCACGTACATCCTGCCGAAGAACACCACGAGCGCCACGGCGACCGCGGCGATCGCCCACCGGCGGGAGAGGTGGGCGGCCACCACGACCGTGAGCGCCGTCGCCACCGCCGCGTGCCCCGAGGGGAAGCCGAGGCTGTCGGGACCGAACACCTCGCGAGCGTGGACCCCGTCGACGAGCGCCTCCGGCCGCCCCCGGTCGACGATCTCCTTCACGACGAGCGCGAGGAGGTACACGACCACCCCGGCGAGGAGCAACGCGACGCCCAGACGGGGTCGGCGGAACGCGATCGCGAGCAGCGCGAGGAGCGGGATCGTGATGAACGTGCCGTATTGCATCAGGGGCCACACGTACGGGCGCAGCTCGTCGGGGAGCCCGTTCACCGCGCGGAACAGACCCACCTCGAGATCGTTCAGATCCGCCATCGCGAACAGCACGCAGCCGACCAGCACCAGGCCACCGATCGCGATCGTCGCTCCATCGACCCGGGCGTGCGGATTGCCACTCATCGTGTGCGCAGGCGACCGTACTCCGCGGGCGACGGAAGGGTCAATCCGCCGGCATGCCGTAGGACCGTCGCACATCGAACCGGTAGATCAGCCGGCCCTCATCGACCATCCGCTGCAGGAACGCTTCCTCGGACAGCTCGCGGCCGAACCAGCCTAGGGGCCCCGTCGGCCGGCCCTGCATCTGGCGGAACAACCGGAGGTTCATGTCCGGCGCCTCCTCGCCGTCGAGGATCGTGACGATCGTCTCGAACGAGCGCCAGGCGTATCCCTCATCGAAGACGAAGAGCGTGCAACGGGGCTCGCCGCGGAGCCGCCGGGTGCGCACGCGATCGCGCGTGCCGCTGCTCCACAGCTCGCCGTCGACCAGGGCCACGCCCACCCGCACCGCCTTGGGCATCCCATCGGCACCGAGCGTGATCATGGCCGCGGCGTGTCGATCTCGCAGGAACGCGATGTCTGCCGTGGATAGCGCCATCTCCGCAGTGTAGGCGCGCCTCACACTCCGGTTCCCCGCGCGGATTGACGCATCGTCGCCCCCCAGTGATACTTAACCGTATGGTTCAGTCTCAGGCGCTCGATCGCACGTTCTCGGCGTTGTCGGACCCCACGCGTCGCACGATCCTCGAGCGCCTGTCGTCGGGGCCCGCCTCGATCAGCGAGCTCGCCGAGCCCATCGGGATCTCGCTGCCCGGCGTGTTGAAGCACGTCCGCATCCTCGAGGAGGCGCAGCTCGTGAGCACGCGGAAGCAGGGGCGGATCCGTGTGTGCCAACTCGGTCCTGCGGATATGAACGAGGCGACGGACTGGATCGAGCACTACCGGCTGCGGTGGGAGCGACGCTTCGACCGTCTCGAGGCGTACCTCGCACGCCAGCAGCGGGAGAGAGCCGACCACACGAGGGAGGAGACGAGCTGATGAAGACGAGGCATGAGACACCCGTGAGTGCCGTCACGTTGGAACGCACGGTTCGGACGCTCCGCGACGGGGTGGCCGGTAGCGTGATCGTCCCCGGGGACCCCGACTACGACCGGGCACGCGCCGTGTTCCCCGGAGGCTTCGATCTGCACCCGGGCGCCATCGTGCGCGTCGTCGACGATCGCGACGTCGCCCGCGTCGTGAGCCTCGCCCGCGAAACCGGGGTCGAGCTCGCGGTGCGCAGCGGCGGCCACAGCGGCGCCGGCCACGGCACGACCGAGGGAGGGGTCGTACTCGACCTCTCGGACATGCGCGCGATCGACATCGACGTCGCCGGGCGCACGGCGTGGGCGCAGACCGGGATGACCGCCGCGGCGTACTCGACCGCCGCCGCCGCCCACGGACTCGCCACCGGCTTCGGCGACACCGGCTCGGTGGGGATCGGCGGCATCACCCTGGGCGGCGGCATCGGATACCTCGTGCGCAAGTACGGACTCACGATCGATGACCTGCTCGCCGCCGAGATCGTGACAGCCGACGGCGAGCTCCTGCACGTGGACGGGGACTCGCATCCCGACCTGTTCTGGGCGATCCGGGGCGGCGGGGGCAACTTCGGCGTGGCGACACGGTTCCGGTACCGGCTGCACCCCGTCGACACCGTGATGGGCGGCATGTTGGTGCTCCCAGCGACCTCCGAGACGATCGCCTCCTTCATCGCCCTGGCCGAGGCCGCACCGGAGGACCTCTCCACGATCGCCAACGTGATGCCCGCGCCGCCCATGCCGTTCCTCCCGGAGGAGCGCCACGGCGAGTTGGTGATCCTTGCGATGCTGGTGCACGCCGGCGAACTGGCCGACGGAGAGCGGGCCTTGGCTCCTTTCCGCGCGATCGCCGAGCCCCTCGCGGACATGCTCCGCCCGATGCCGTACCCCGAGATCTACCCGCCCGACGAAGAGGGCTACCACCCCCTCGCGGTCGGCCGGACGATGTTCGTCGACGAGATCGACGAAGCGGTGGCCGGCACGATCCTGGAGCACCTCGGGTCGTCGGACGCGATGATGGCGGTCGCCCAGCTCCGCGTGTTGGGCGGCGCGATGGCCCGTATCCCGGACGACGCCACCGCGTTCGCACACCGTGCCCGCAAGATCATGGTGAGCGTCGCGGCGGTCTTCGAGGACGCCGAGAGTCGCCCTCGGCACGCGGACTGGGTCGAGGGCTTCCACGCCGCGCTGCGCGAGGATGGCGGGAGTGCCTACGTGAACCTCCTCGCCGACGAGGGCGAGGCGCGGATCCGGGAGGCCTATCCGGGGTCGACCTGGGACCGCCTCGCCGCGGTCAAGGCACGCTACGACCCCACCAACCTGTTCCACCTGAACCAGAACATCCCGCCGGTGGAGCGCACGGAAGGAGCGGATGGATGAGTTACGAACTGCGGATCGAACGGCTCTTCGACGCGACGCCCGAGGAGGTCTTCGACGCCTTCGTGGACGCCGACACGCAGGAGGAGCTGCACGGCTCGGGACAGAGCGACTGGAAGGTGCATCGCACCGAGACCGACGTGCGCGTGGGCGGCACGTCGGTCTACGTGATGGGACCCGAGGGCGGCGAGGCGGACACCGAGACGCGTACCTACTCCGTCGTCGATCGCCCGCGTCGGCTGGTCTTCCTGCACCGGATGGACATCGCCGAGTGGGGCCGCAGCATCGAGACCGAGATGACCATGACCTTCGAGGATCAGGACGGCAAGACGCTCCTCACCATGGTCCAGACCGGCTTCGAGACCGAGGCGGATCGCGACTCGTTCATGGGCGGCTGGCCCACCTACGTGGATACGCTGCAGCGCGTCATCAAGACCAGGCACGACACCGAACCGTGAGGCACGTGAGGGGAGACGCGAGATGAGTGACGCGATACCGCCGGAGGGCGTGGTTTCCGCCACCTCCGACGCAGACGGGATCACGATCGTCCGGATCCTGGACGCCCCCCGCGAAGATGTGTTCCGGGCTTGGATCGAGCGCGAGGGGATGGCCGCATGGTTCGGCGAAGAGGGATCGTCCATCCCGCTCGAGACCTTCACGTCGGATCCGCGGCCGGGAGGCGCGTGGAGCCTGATCATGATCCACGGCCCGGATCGGATCGAGATCCCGTTCTCGGGGCGCTTCGTCGAGGTCGTCGAGCCCGAGCGCGTGGCGCTCACCATCGCCGATCCGACCCTCGCCGACTCGGAACGAGAAGAAGTGCTCACGGCCGTCCTCGAGGACATCGGGGGTGGCCGGACGCGGATGACCTTCACCCAGCGAGGGGGCAACCTCGGCTCCGACGAGTACTCGAGGGCGATGCGGGGCGAGCTGATCTTCTTCGATCGGCTGGCCGCGCACCTCAAGACGCGGCACGAGGAGGACTGACGTGTCCGCGTCCGTGCGCTCCGCCGACGGCACGATCATCGCGTTCGATCGTTCGGGCGCGGGGCCGGCGCTCGTCCTCGTGGGGGGCGCGCTGAGCGACCGGCAGGCCGCGGTCGGGTTGGCCGCGCTGCTGGCGCCGACCTTCACCGTGTTCGCCTACGACCGCCGCGGGCGCGGCGATAGCGGTGACACCCCACCGTATGCCGTCGAGCGCGAGATCGAGGATCTCGCGGCGCTGATCGAGGGGGCGGGTGGATCGGCCTTCCTGTTCGGGCACTCCTCCGGGGCGGCGCTCGCCCTCGAGGCCGTCGCCGGCGGGCTCCCGGTCCCGAGGCTGGCCCTGTACGAGCCGCCGTTCATCGTGGACAGCAGCCGCCCGCCGGTGCCCGACGACTACGTGAGGCATCTCCAGGAACTCGTGGCCGCCGACCGTCGCGGCGATGCGGTCGCCTACTTCATGATCGAAGGGGTCGGCGTGCCGCCGGAGATGGTGGAGCAGATGCGCCAGGCCCCGATGTGGCCCGGGTTGGAGGCGCTCGCACACACGATCGCCTACGACGGCATGGTCATGGGTGACCAGATGGCCGGCCGGCCGCTCCCGCCGTCGTGGGCATCGGCGAGCAGGGTGCCGACCCTCCTGATGGACGGAGGCAACAGTCCGGCGTGGGCACGCAACGCGGTGGAGGCGCTCGCGGCCATCCTGCCCCGCGCCGAGCGGCGCACGCTGGAGGGGCAGGATCACGGCGCCGCCCCCGAGGTGCTCGCGCCGGTGCTGGAGGCGTTCTTCACCGGCTGAGAGGGCGGTGCCCAGCCGGGCGTGGAGCCGTCGAGGAGAACGAGCCCCCGCCTAACCGTCGCCCAGCGCCCCCTGCACGATGGGGGCCACCTCGGTCCCGAGCAGCTCGATCGAGCGCATCACCTTCTCGTGCGGCATCGACCCCACGGTGAACTGCACGAGGAACCGGTCGTGGCCGAAGATCTCGTGCTGGAACAGGATCTTCTCGGCCACCTCCGCCGGCGAGCCGACGAAGTTGGCGCCGCGCGGCGTGGCGGCCGCGTCGTACTGCTCGCGCGTCATGGGCGGCCACCCGCGCTCACGCCCGATGCGGTTCATCATCGAGGCGGCGTAGGGGAACGACTCGTCGAGCGCCTCCTGCGACGTCGCCGCGATGTAGCCGTGCGAGTTGATGCTCACCGACGGCGCAGGCTCGTGACCGGCCTGGCGGGCGGCGTCGCGGTAGAGGTCGATGAACGGCGCGAACCGCTCGGGCATCCCTCCGATGATGGCGAGCGCCATGGGCAGGCCCAGCGTCCCGGCGCGGAACGCCGACTCGGGAGCCCCGCCCACGGCCACCCAGATGGGCAACGGTTCCTGCAGCGGCCGCGGGTACACGCCCTGACCGTCGAGGGGAGGGCGGTGGCGACCGGTCCATCTCACGTGCTCCTCCTCCCGGAGCTGGATCAGGAGGCGCAGCTTCTCGTCGAAGAGGTCGTCGTAGTCGCGCAGGTCGTAGCCGAAGAGCGGGAACGACTCGGTGAACGAGCCGCGCCCCGCCATGATCTCCGCGCGCCCGCCGGAGAGCAGGTCCAGGGTGGCGAAGTCCTGGAACACACGGACGGGATCGTCGGAGCTGATCACGGAGACCGCGCTGGTGAGACGGATGCGCTCGGTGCGTGCGGCCACGGCCGCCAGCACGACCGCGGGCGAGGAGACGATGAGGTCGGCGCGGTGATGCTCCCCCACCCCGAACACGTCCAGCCCCACCCGCTCCGCGAGCTCTGCCTCCTCCACGAGGTCGCGCATCCGTCGCTCGGCGCTGATCATGTGACCGTCGTGCGGATCCTCCTGCAGCTCCGCGAACGTGTAGACCCCGATCTCCATACCAAGGGGTGGATCAGACTCAGCTACCGGGGCACTTCTGGCTCAGCTCGGACGACAAGCTCGTCAAGGCGGTCCCCACGCCCGCGAGCGCCGTGCCGATCGCCGTCGCCGACGCGGCCAAGTTGCTCGACGTCACGCCCTGCAGCGCCGTCTCCAGCTGGTCGACCGCCGTCTGCACCTGGTCGACGGAGGGCTTGAGGTCGGCGGAAACCGCGCTCGCTGCCGCCTGCAGGTTGCTCTTCACGGTCGCGACGGCCGCGTCGAGCGCGGCGAGACCGTCGGTACCGACGTTCACCTGCGTCAGCGCCGTGAGCGAATCCTTGAGTGCCGCGACCTCGGCGCACCCATCGGCCGCCGCGCCCGAGACGGTCACGGACGCCGGCGGGGTGCTGCTGGTGCTCCCCGAGTCCGAGGAGCTGCAGGCCACGGCCGCCACGGTCACCAGGGCGATCACGGCCAAGCGCGACACGGTGGAGCCGATCCACGAACGACGCACGGTACATCCCCTCCTGTTGTCGGAGCAGCTCGCGACTGACGTCCCCAGCGTAACCGCTCAGCCCTGGGCCCCGCGGTCGCCGGAGCGACGGTGCCGCCGGCGTCCGGGAGCTAGACTCCTGCGGGTCGGCGCGGTCGCCGGAGGCCGCGGCCACGATCGCGAAGGGAGCACCTTGGCGACCGACGTCAGTCTCCAACAGCGCGTTCGCGAGGTCGTTGCCGAGCGCGTCCCCGGGGTCGCGGTACAGATCGTCGGCCTCGACGGCCTACACGCCTCGGCGGGCGTGGGGTCGGCCGATCTCGCCGCAGACCGCCCCATGACGCCGGACAGCGTCTGTCCCTGGTTCTCGATGACGAAGATCGTCACGGCGACCGCCGCGATGGGGCTCGTGGAGGAGGGCGTGCTGGACCTCGACGCGCCCGTCGCCCCCCACGTGCCCCAGATGCGTCACCTCCGCCCGGCCGATGCCGCGGCCACGATCACCGCGCGGCACCTCCTGTCCCACAGCGCCGGGTTGTCGAACCCCATCCCGGTCACCTGGATCCACCCCGCGGATCAGACGCCTCCCGACCCGGACGCGTTCCTCGACGGACTCCTGGCGAAGCACCGGAAGCTGAGGTTCGCGCCCGGCACGCGCTCGAGCTATTCGAACCTGGGGACGCTCACCCTCGGCGCTGCCATGGCGAACCTCGCCGGGCGCCCGTTCACCGAGATCGTGGCCACCCGGGTGCTCACACCGCTCGGGATGTCGCGCACCGGCTTCACGTACCCGGCGACCGACGAGGCGTCCGACGCGACCGGGTATCACCCGCGCCGGAGCCCGATGCGCTTGCTCCTCCCGCGATGGGTGCTCGGGCCGACGTCGGGCCGATGGGTTTCCTTCAACCGCTTCCTCCTGGACGGGCAGGCCTACGGCGGGCTCGTCGGGCCGGTCGCCGACGCCGCACGCTTCGTACGGATGCACCTTCAGGACGGAGAGATCGACGGCGTACGCATCCTGAACGAGACCTCCGCTCGCGAGATGCGGGAGATCCGCTGGCAGGGGCGGCGGTTCGACCTCGGGCTCGGGTGGTTCCGTCCCGCGGACCGACGCGATGCGGATCCGCCGTTCGTCGAGCACCTCGGCGGGGGGGCGGGCTTCTTCAACGTGATCCGGATCTATCCGTCCCGTGGCCTCGGCATCGCGGTGATGGGCAACGCGACCAAGTACGACATCGACGCCGTCGCGCGGCTGGCCCTGGGAGCCGACTGACCGCGCGCCGGTCATCACCTCCCGGTCAGCAGCGCCTCGTCGAGCAGGGCCGATCCCCTTCACACCGAGGCGCCCGCATCCGCGCGAGCCTTCACGAGGTTCCGCAGCATCGACAACGTGTTCGCCTGGGAGCGCGTCTTCACGATCGCACGCACCAGCAGGAGCGCCACGATCACGACGATCTGACCACCCAGGATCATGCGGTTCACATCGACGGCCGGGCGCCACGAGACGTCGCCGTCGCGCATCACGAAGACGCCGAACGGCTTGGTGTTCATCGCGAAGCCGGACCCCGTGCCGCCGCCTTCGCCCTCGGGGCCCTCGCCCCCGCCTCCGCCGACGGCTCCTTGCACCTTGGCCGCCGGGATCACCGTCACGCCGTCCTTCTCGAAGGGCTCGCCGAAGACCCGGCGAACCGTGAACGCCTCCTCCGCATGGTCGAGCTTCTCCAGGATGTCTGCCTGCATGGTGGACATGGCCATCCCTCCTCGCATCGACGTTCGATCGGTCACCGCCATGTAACCGCGCAGGGTCGTGTCCGACCCGGGCAGCGGGGCCCGGGTCCCGTAGGCCGGAGGTCCGGAGGTCCAGAGGTCCGGGGCGCTAGTCGGTCGCTTCCTCGATGGCGCGCTCGAGGACGGGCAAGGCCCGATCGAACATCGCCTCGGTCCCGGTGAGCGAGATCCGGAAGTAGCCCGGCATCTCGAACCCTGCGCCGGGAAGCACCAGCACCTTGTCCTCGGCACCGCCGGGATGAACGGGCGACTCGAACGGCCGACACGTCACCGGCTCGCACTATCCTGGGTCGATGACCTGCTCGGTCTGTGGCCATCCGCTCCCGGAAGACGCGCGGTTCTGCGCCAACTGCGGCGCACCCGTGGCGGGCACGTTGGGGACCGAGGAGCGCAAGGTCGTGACGGTGCTCTTCGCCGACCTCGTGGATTCCACGGGCCTGTCTCAGCGTCTCGATGCCGAGCGCGCGCGCGAGGTGCTCGGACGCTTCTACGACACGGTGACGGAGGAGTTGCGCGCGCTCCGGGGGCAGCCGGAGAAGTTCATCGGGGACGCCGTGATGGCGGTGTTCGGCCTCCCCACCGTGCACGAGGACGACGCCCTGCGCGCCGTGCGCGCGGGCCTCGCCATCCGCGGTCGCGTCGCACATCTGTGCACGGAGCTGAACCTGTCCGAGTTGCTCGAGGTGCGCGTCGGGATCGAGACGGGCGAGGCGGCAACCGGGGTGGGACCATCGGGCCAGCTGCTGGTGACCGGCACGGTGGTGAACGCTGCGGCGCGCCTGCAGACGGCGGCCGAGCCCGGTCAGGTCCTGATCGGTCAGACCGCCCACGCGCTCGCCCGCGACTCGGCCACCTTCGGCGAGCGGCGCGACGTGTCCGCGAAGGGGTTCGACGAACCCCTCGTCGCCTACCCGGTCGACGGGCTGACGGGGCGATCGGTGCGTCGCACGATCCCGTTCGTGGGGCGCGGCAACGAGCTCACGATCCTGCGCGACGGCTTCGCGCGCGTGGTCGCCACGAGGCGCCCGCTGCTCGTCACGGTGATGGGCGAGCCGGGGATCGGCAAATCGCGTCTGGCCGACGAGTTCATCGCGGGCCTCGGCCCGGAGACGAGGGTCCTTTCCGGCCGTGGGTACGCGGCCGCCGACAGCGCCACCTACGCGCCGGCGGCCACGATGGTGCGCGACGCCGTGGCGATCGACCGCGACGATCCGCGCGAGAAGACGCTCCGCCGGCTCCGCGAGTTCTTCGAAGCGCACCCGGTCGAAGGGGTGGAGGATCCCGCGCGGATGACCGATCGGCTCGGCCTGCTCCTGGGACTCGTCGAGGAACGCCAGGACGAGTCGGCCTTCGTCCAAGATGTCCGCGCGGGATTCCTCGCCCTGGTCGAGGCGCTCGGGGTGGAGGGGCCGGTCGTGCTCCTGTTCGAGGACCTCCAGGACCTCCGTCCGCCCATGGTGGATCTCGTCGAGCGACTGGGGGCTCGCGCGAGCAAGGGTCCCGGCCCGGTCATGATCCTCGCCACCGCCAGGCCGGAGTTCGCGGACGTCCGCCCGGCGTGGGGCACCCGCTCCGTGAACCAGCTGGCCCTGCGCCTCGAGCCGCTGGGATCCGACGACGCGACCCTCCTCGCCCGCCAGGCGAGCGGCGGCGCGCTCGACGACCCCGAGGCGGCGGCCCTCGCGGCCCGCACCGGAGGCAACCCCTTCTACATCGTCGAGTCGACCGGCGCCGTGATGGATGCCGAGCCGGGCGCGCGCACCGGCACCGGGCTCCCCCCCACCGTGCAGGCGGTCGTCGCGGCCCGGCTCGACGCGCTCCCACCCGATCATCGGGATCTCGCGCGGCGCCTGTCCGTCTACCTCCACGCGTTCGACCTCCAGGAGGCCAAGCTGGTGGCCGCCTGCGGGGTCCAGGAGCTCACGGACCTGGAGGACGCCGAGATCGTCGTGCGGGAGGAGGCGACGCGCGGGACCTCGCTGCGCTGGCGGATGCGTCACGAGACCCTGCGCGAGGTGGCCTACGCGAGCCTCCCGAAACGCCTGCGCCTCGAGCTGCACCTCCGCGTCGCCGACGCGCTGAGCGCGGCCGGACACCCCACCTACGCCGCCGACCACGTGGAGCGCGCGGCGAAGGCGGCCCTCGACCTCGACCCGGACGGTCGCGCGATGCCCGAGCGCGCGGCGGACGCCCTCGCCGCGGCAGGTGACCGGGCCCGGCGTCGGATGGAGAGTCGATCGGCGGTCGACTACTACGAGCGCGCCCTGCAGATGGCGGGACCCAACGAGGGCTGGGGTGTGCGCGAGGCGCACGTCCTGGCCGGGATGGGCGAGGCTCGGTACTGGCTGGGCGAGTACCCCGAGGCGACGGCGGTGCTGACCGACGCGGTCGAGCTGGGGACGCGGCTCGATGACGCGTGGACGCTCGCGCTCGCGTTGCGCTTCCTGGGCGACGTCGCCATCAACGTGGAGGCCGACGTCGACAAGGCCGAGGGCCTGCTCGACCGCTCGCTCGCGGCGGCGGAGACGCTCGACGAACCCTGGGCGGTCGCGCGCACGCTCCTGTTCGCCGGCTGGGTGCCGTGGACCCGCCAGCGGTACGAGGAAGCCGAGCCCATCTGGCTGCGGGCCCTCGACATCGCCCGGGAGCACGACGACCGTTGGTCGCAGGTGCGGGCGCTCACCTCGCTGTCGATCAACCGGGCGGAACTGAACGACCCGGAGGGCGCCGCCGCGTTCATCGAGGAGGCCGGCGCCCTCGCCGAGGAGGTGGACGATCAGTTCAGCGTGGCGGTGATCGCGACGCAGCGCGGCCGCGTCCTCGAGGACTCCGGGCGCTTCGCGGAGGCGGTCGTGCAGCTGGATCGCGCGGTCGAGATCTTCGCCGACGTGGGTGCCCGCTGGGAGCTCGCCGACGCGCTCGCCGAGCGCGGCATCACGTACCGCGAGTGGGGTCACCTGGACGAGGCCGAGACGGACCTGCGTCAGGCCGTGCGCATGTCGGAGGAGCTGGGCGAGCGCCAGCTCGCGGGCTGGGTCTGGCGGGCGCTGGCGGGCGTGGCGGAGCGCCGAGGGGATCGGGCCGAGGCCGCCGCCCGGTTCCGGCGGGCCGCAGAGGAAGACGCGCGGGGGCCTCGCTGAGGAGCGGCTCGGTCAGAGGGCGCGTATCCGATTGTTGCGGGGGTTGTGCTCCAATTCGGCGAGACCCAGGGCCTCCATCAGCGGCGGGACGTACACGCCGAAGCGACCGCGGAGACCCTTCTTCAGCCCGTACCAGCCGCCCACGGGATTGTCCTTAGACCGGGCCCACGCCTCGACGCTGCCGTCGGCCGCCGGCTTCTGCTCGTCGGCTCCGCCCAGGGACATCCAGTCGCCGTGCGCCTTCAACATCGCGTGGAGATCGTCGAGGCAGCGGAGCCGGTACGCGAGCTTGGTCTTGCCCACCTGACAGATGAGGGCGGGCGGATCCGCCTCCTCGTCACGCCACATCGTGTACCCGGAGGTGCCCGGGGGTGTCTGCAGGACCCAAGGGTCGTCTGCCGTGCCGGTGCCTGATGCCATGGAGGACCTCCTCGTGCGGCCGAGGCCTCGATGCTACAGACCGCGGACGAGGGCTCGGGCATAGACTCCGCGGCGTGAGGATCGGCGTGAGCGAGAACGGAACGCTCGAGGGCCGGCGCGCACTCGTGACGGGTGGGAACCGCGGGATCGGGCTGGTCGTCTGCCGCATGCTCGTGGATCTCGGCGCGGAGGTGGCCCTCGGATCGCGTGACATCGGGGCGGGCGAGCGGGCGGCCTCGACGCTGCGGCCACGTTCGGTCGAGGTCGTGCGGCTCGACGTCGCGGATCCGGCGAGCGTGCGGAACGCCGCGGATCGACTCGGCCCGGCCGGCGTGGACATCCTGGTGAACAACGCGGCGCTCAACCCGCGCGGAGTCGTCGGCACGGACGAGATCGAGCGGGCCTGGCAGACGAACCTCCTCGGCGCTTGGCGCACGACCCGGGCGTTCCTCCCGCCGATGCGGGAGCGCCACTGGGGGCGGATCGTGAACGTATCCACGGAGCTCGCCACGCGCGCGCACGAGCAGCGGGGCGGTGGCGTGTACGCGGCCACCAAGATCGCCCTGAACGCGATGACCCGCGCGCTGTCCGAGGACCTCGCGGGCAGCGGCATCCTCGTGAACGCCTGCAGCCCAGGTTGGTGCCGTACGGACATGGGCGGCGAAGGTGCGCCGAGGTCGGCCGAGCAGGGGGCCGCCAGCATCATATGGGGTGTAACGCTTCCCGACGGTGGGCCCTCGGGCGGATTCTTCCAAGACGGGGAGCCGCTCCCCTTCTGAGCCGCGCTCGCATGCTCCGCGGGTAGGCTCGATGCTATGGAGGAACGCACCCTCGGACCCAACGGCCCGCTGGTCGGCGCGATCGGCCTGGGATGCATGCCCATGAGCTGGGCGTATGTCGGCGACGCCTCGGACGAGGCCTCGATCGCGGTGATCCACCGCGCCGTGGAGTTGGGTGTGACCTTCTTCGACACGGCCGACGTCTACGGGCCATTCACGAACGAAGACCTCGTCGGGCGGGCGATGCAGGGCCGGCGCCCCGATGTCGTGCTGGCCACGAAGGTGGGGTTGGTGGTCGGTCCCAACGGTGGCTATCCGCTCCAGAGCGACGCGCGGCCCGAACGCATCGTCCAAGAGGTGGACGGGTCGCTCGCGCGACTGCGCGCCGATGCCATCGACCTCTACTACCTGCATCGCGTGGACCCGGAGGTGCCCCTCGAGGAATCTTGGGGCGCGATGGCCGGGCTCGTCGAGGCCGGCAAGGTGCGCGCGCTCGGCCTCTCGGAGGTGAGCCTCGAGGAGCTCGAACGGGCGCGGGCGATCCATCCGGTCGCTGCTGTCCAGTCCGAGCTCTCCCTGTGGACGCGCGACCCTCTGGACGACGTCGTCCCGTGGTGCGCCGAACACGGGGCGGCGTTCGTGCCCTTCGCGCCTCTCGGGCGCGGATTCCTCACGGGCACCATCACGCGAGCCTCCTTCGAGGACGCGGACTTCCGCGCGCAGAACCCGCGCTTCACGCAGCGGGCGATCGACGAGAACCTCGCGATCGTCGACGGCGTCCGCGCGGTGGCCGCACGTCGCGGCGTCACCCCGGCCCAGGTGGCGCTGGCCTGGATCCTCGCGCAAGGACCGCACGTGATCCCGATCCCGGGGACGAAGCGGCTCGCCTACCTGGAGGAGAACGTGGCGGCTGCCGACGTACACCTCGAGCCCGAGGACATCGCCGAGCTCGACGCGCTCCCCCAGCCGTCCGAGCCCCGCTACTAACGGGCCGAGAACCTCTCAGTCGGTTCTCAGGTCTCTCACCCGGGCTTCACAGCACCGGGCGCGAGACTGCTGGCATGAGCGACCCACGGATCCACGCTCGTGATGTCGGTCTGCGACGACTCTCGCGCCTCACCGGGTGGATCGGTGCGGCGGCGATCGCGGGCGGCGGCGCCATCGCGATCGTGCTCGCAGGCACCCAGCACGCGTCGACGGCGACCACGTCGAACCCTCCGGTGAGCGCGCCCGTCGGAGGCAGCCAGGTGGGACAGGATCCGGGGGAGCCGTCGCAGCAAGGCGGACTCCAGGCCCCGCTCACCCCACCTCTGCCCGCTTCCGGTGGGATGGGCGGACCCGTCTCCGGCGGCTCGTGATGGTTCACGGCAGGGCCACCTTCCGCGCGCTGGGCACGACCGCCGACATCCACACGAGGCTCGCCGGTGATCTGGACTCCGCCGTCGATGCCGTCGTACGCGAACTGGAGGCGATCGACCTCGCCTGCAGCCGCTTCCGGTCCGACTCCGACATCGAACGGGTGAACGCCACGCCAGGGCTCTGGGTCCGGGTGTCGGCCCTGTTGATGGAAGCCCTCGCCGTGGCGCTGCGCGCGGCCGTCCTCACCGATGGCGACGTCGATCCCACCGTGGGCGCGTCGTTGATCCGGATGGGGTACGACCGGGACTTCGCGGCGCTCGCCTCGTTCGGGGCGCCGCCCGGCCTGCCGGTGCCGGCTCCCGGTTGGCGCTCGGTGCAGCTGGACCCGGCCGCCTCGTGCGTGCGCATCCCTCCCGGCGTCCGGCTGGATCTGGGCGCCACCGCCAAGGCCCTCGCGGCCGATCGCGCTGCCCGCGCGGCCGCGGAGGCCACCGGCGACGGTGTGCTCGTGAGCCTGGGTGGCGACATCGCCATCGCGGGCGACTCCCCTCCCGGAGGATGGACCGTCGGGCTCGCGGACGCGCACGACGCGCCCCCCGAGCCCGGCGCCTCCGTGCTGCTCGCATCCGGTGGCCTGGCCACCTCGAGCATCACCGTCCGTCGGTGGGCGCGTGGGGACACCGTGCAACATCACATCGTCGACCCGCGCGAGGGCCGTCCCGCGGAGGAGGTCTGGCGCACGGTGAGCATCGCGGCCGCGACCTGCGTGGATGCGAACATCGCGTCGACGGCCGCCATCATCCGCGGCGAGGATGCGCCGGACTGGCTGGAAGCACTCGGCCTGCCCGCGCGACTGGTGCGCACGGACGGCCGCATCGAACGCACCGCGGGATGGCCCGAGGCGGTGCCAGCATGATCGCCACGCAGGCCCTGTGGTTCCTCACGAGGGGCACCGGCGTGATCACGCTCGTGCTACTCACCGCTGTCGTCGCGCTGGGGATCACCGGGCGGGTGGGCTGGAGCTCGGAGCGGTGGCCCAGGTTCATCACACAGGGACTGCATCGCAACCTGTCGCTCCTCGTCGTGGCGTTCGTCGGTATCCACGTGGCCACCTCCGTGGTCGACGGCTACGCGCCCATCCGCTGGGTCGATGCCCTCGTGCCCTTCGTCTCGGCGTACCGTCCCGTCTGGCTAGGGCTCGGGGCGGTCGCGTTCGACCTGCTCCTGGCCCTCGTGATCACGAGCTTGCTGCGGGCACGGCTCGGCTTCGGCGCGTGGCGGGCCGTGCACTGGTTCGCGTACGCGTGCTGGCCGATCGCCTTCCTTCACGGGCTCGGGACCGGCAGCGACACCCAGACGGTATGGATGCTGGCGCTCGACGCCCTCTCCCTCGCCGTCGTGCTCGCCGCGCTCCGCTGGCGCCTCGCGAGGACACAGCCCAGCGCATTCGCCCGGGCCGCCACCGTCTCCGCGACCATCGTGGGCACCGTCGGCGTCGCCGCCTTCCTCGTGGCGGGTCCGCTCCGGGCCGGGTGGGCGCGGACGGCGGGAACGCCCCCAGGGCCGAACGGCGGCATCGCGGCGGCCGGCGTGGCCTCGGGTGCGGACGCACCCGCCCAGACCTCCTTGCCGGCCGAGGCCGCGTTCAGCGGCAGCGCTCGCCAGCGTGCCGGCACCAACGGCACGATCGTGCTGGACCTCAGCGGGACGGTCGCGGGCAGCGTGCCGCTCGTGCTCGACATCCAGCTGCAGGGACAAGAAGCAGGCGGCGGCCTCGCGGTGCAGGGGGGCGAGGTGCGGTTGGGTCCGCAGGACGACCCGTCTCGATATCAGGGGTCGATCGCCGGTATCGACGACGGCCGGATCCAGGCGCAGCTGCGCGACGCCGGGGGCGCCAGCGTGACGTTGGTGGCCGCGCTGCGGATCGCGGGCTCCTCCGGTGACGTGAGCGGCACCGTCGCGTTCTCGGGGACCGCGTGATGGGCGCTCCAGCCGAACGACTCCCCGTACGCGCGGATCGCGGCCCGCGGGTTCGCCCCCCGGTGGGCTTGCCGCGCCTCCTCGCCGGTGGCGAGGGTCCCCGCCAGCTGGAGGACCACCGTTCGCTGTATCCCGCACCATCCGTCGGATCCGGCACGGATCTCATCGAGGAGGTCGAGCGTGCGGGGCTGCGAGGACGCGGGGGCGCCGGGTTCCCGATGGCCAGGAAGATGCGCGCCGTGAGGAGCGGGAGAGGTCGTCCGGTCGTCGTGGTGAACGGGGTGGAGAGCGAGCCGGCCAGCCGCAAGGACCGGCTGCTGATGACCACACGGGCACACCTCGTGCTGGACGGCGCCTTCCTCGCCGCGGGCGCCGTCGGCGCCGATCGCATCGAGCTCTGCGTGGACACCGACGACGCTGATCTGAGCCTGCGCCGCGCCCTGCACGAGCGCGCGGCCAGCGAGCGGAGTGTCGTGCCCGCGCGGATCGTGCGCGCGCCACGGCGCTACGTCACCGGCGAGGAGCGCGCGCTCGTCCACCTCGTGAACGGTGGTCCCGCGGTCCCGCCGGCCGGTAACGACCGCCCGTTCGCACGCGGCGTCGACGGACGCCCCACGCTCGTCCAGAACGTGGAGACGCTCGCGCACCTCGCGCAGGTCCACGCGTTCGGACCCGCGTGGTTCCGCACGCTCGGCACCGAGGCCGAGCCCGGGACACGTCTCGTCACCGTCTCCGGCGCGGTCGCGCGCCCCGACGTGTACGAGATCGCCGGTGGGACGCCCGTCGCCAACGTGCTACGGGCCGCCGGCGGTCGCCCCGAGGACGTGCAGGCGGTGCTCGTGGGCGGGTACTTCGGCACCTGGCTGTCGCTCGGTCGGGCGCTCGACCTGCGCCTGGACGATGACGATCTCACGAGCGCCGGCGCGGGCTTCGGCGCCGGCGTGCTCTGCTTCCTGCCGCGCACCGCCTGCGGGCTCGCCGAGACCGCCCGGGTGGCGTCGTGGATGGCGGGTCAGACGGCGGGTCAGTGCGGACCGTGCGTGCACGGACTCGCGGCGATCGCGCGCGCGGTCGCCGAACTCGCCCTCGACGGCGACATCGGCGCCGAGGGCCGGGTGCGTCGGTGGTCCGGTGACGTCGAGGGACGCGGCGCGTGTCGCCTTCCCGACGGCACCGTCCGCTTCGTGCGGAGCGCGATGGACGTGTTCGCCGAGGAGACCCGACGCCATCGCACCGATGGGGGCTGTGCCTCCATGGATGCCCCGGCCGTCCTGCCGACGCCGGAAGGAGACACCCGGCGATGAGCGAGGCTCTGCACCTCGGGGTGGACCCGATCGCCTGCGAGGGGCACGGCCTCTGCGCCGACCTCTTGCCCGAACTGATCCACCTGGACGACTGGGGCTACCCGGTGATCGAGGGCGACGTGCCCGAAGTGCTGCGGGCGCACGCGCGCCGCGCCGTCACCGCCTGCCCGGCCCTAGCGTTGAAGCTCAGGCCTGCGATTCCCCGCTAGCGCGGTGCGCGACCGACCGCTCGCTCCCATGCTCGTCCGGCGGCTCGGGAAGCTCGGCATCCACGGTCGTCGGCGCCTCGCGCGGGATGCGCACGACGAACGCGGCGCCGTCACCGGGGGTGGTCTTCAGGTCGACCTCGCCGCCGTGGGCCTCCGCGATCGCGGCCACGATCGCGAGCCCGAGCCCCGTTCCCTCTCCACCGCCGTCGACGGCCCTCCCGCGCGAGGGGTCAGCGCGGTAGAAGGGATCGAACACGTTGGCGGCGTCCTCCGGTGAGAGACCTGGGCCGCGGTCGGCCACCTCCACGGCGGCCATCACGTCGGACTCCTCCCGCACGGCCACCGAGATGGGCGTCCCGTCGGGGGTGTGGGTGAGCGCATTCGAAAGAAGGTTCGCGAACACCTGCCGCAGGCGGCGGTCGTCCCCGGCGACGACGAGGTGCTCGGGGCTCTCGAGGATGATCGATCGCGACGGGTCGATCGCCTGCGCGTCGTGCACGGCGTCGGCCGCCACGCGCGCGAGATCCACCGGATCGTGGGCGATGGGGCGACCCGCGGCCGGAGCGCGCGAGGAAGAGCAGGTCGTCGACGAGGAGGCCCATCCGCTCGCTCTCCTGCTCGATGCGACGCATCGCCACGGCGGTGTCGGCCGGATCCTTCTCGGCGCCACGGCGGAAGAGCTCGGCGTAGCCGCGGATCGAGGTGAGCGGCGTGCGCAGCTCGTGCGAGGCGTCGGCGAGGAAGCGGCGCAGCGCCTCTTCCGACGCCCGACGCTCGTCCATCGCCTCCTCGATCCGTCCCAGCATCCCGTTGAGCGAGATCCCGAGCCGCCCCACCTCCGTGCGGGGGTCGGTCTCGTCGACGCGCCGCGAGAGGTCACCCCCCGCGATCGCCCCCGCCGTATCCTCGATCTCTTCGAGCGGCCGCAGCCCGCGGCGAACGGTCGCCCAGGAGATCAGCGCCATCGCCGCCACCACCGCGCCGGTCACCAGCAGCGCCACGACCAAGAGGCGGCGCAGCGTCTGGCGTGACCTCGGTGAGCGGGATCCCCACCACGAGGACGCCGTTGCTCACCTGCGTGGCCTGCACCCGGTACCGGGGACCACCCGCGGCCACCGCGCCCGTCGTGAACGGTTCCGTGCCGAGTGCCTCGGGCAGGAGGGGCTTGGACGGCTCCGGACCCCCGTACGAGAACACCCTGTCGTGCAGGGTCCCCGAGGCGTCGATGAAGGCCACGTACGTGCCGCTCGGGAGCGCCGCTTCGCCGCCGGGCGCGGGCGGGTGGGGCTCCCCGCCGGAAAGCTCGTCGTTCAGGGCGATGGCGGCGGGTACGCGGGCGGCCGCGAGCTGTTGGTCGACGCGCTGCAACAGGAAGGAGCGCAGGGCCGTGTAGGTGGCGACGTCGGCCACGATCAGCCCCAGCGGCGAGGAGCGCCACGAGCGCCAGCGTGAGGCGCGCGCGCAGGGTCACGGCTCAGTCCCGTCCCTGGGCCGGCGCGTTCAACCGGTAGCCCACGCCGCGCACGGTCTGGATCAGGGGCGGACCGAGCGCGTCGAGCTTCTTGCGGATGTAGCTCACGTAGGTCTCCACGATGTTGGCGTCGCCGCCGAAGTCGTAGTTCCAGACGTGGTCGAGGATCTGCGCCTTGGAGAGCACGCGCGGCGCGTTCTGCATCAGGTAGCGGAGCAGCCGGAACTCGGTCGCCGTGAGCTCCACCGGCGTGCCGTCGCGGCGCACCTCGTGCGTGTCGTCGTCGAGCTCGAGGTCGGCGAAGATCATCGGCCCCGACTCCTCGGCCGTGCCGGAGCGACGCAGCAGCACGCGGACGCGGGCCACCAGCTCCTCGAGGCTGAACGGCTTGGTGACGTAGTCGTCGCCGCCGAGCGTGAGGCCCCGCACCTTGTCCTCCACGGCATCGCGCGCGGTGAGGAAGAGGACGGGGACCTTGGACCGGGCGGCCTTGAGCCGTTCGGTGACCGCGAACCCGTCGAGGTCGGGAAGCATCACGTCGAGGATGATCAGCTCGGGGCGGAACGCATCGACCGCCTTGAGCGCGGCACCGCCGGTGCCGGCGGTCTCCACCTCGAAGCCCTCGTAGCGCAAGGCCATCGCGACGAGATCCGTGATGTTGGGCTCGTCGTCGACCACGAGGATGCGGGGGCCGCTCACATCTGCACCCTAGCTCCGCACCCTGGGAAGTTCCTGAGAACGCTCCGCGAAGGACCTGAGCCCCACTCTCAGCAACCCCTCAGCCCGGGCGCATGGTCCTCTAAGCCCGCCAGGCTTCACTGGCTCCGACGATCCAACGAAGGGGGGTTCCGACGTGTTCTTCACCTACCTCGGGAAGGAACTGCGCGGACGGCGCAAGCAGACGGCCGTCGTCGCGCTGGGCCTCGCGTTCGGCATCGCGCTGGTGGTAGTGGTCTCTGCCATGGCCTCGGGCGTGAAGGACGCGCAGGGCGACGTGCTCCACTCGCTCTACGGGGTGGGCACCGACATCACGGTCACGCAGACGGCGACCCCGGGCACGGCGCCGGGAGGGTTCCAGGTCGGGGGAGGCGGCGACACCTTCCAGCGCGATCGCCTCGTCTCAGGACCGGGACAGGCCGCGTTCTCGGCAACGAGGGTCGCCTCCGTCGCCGAGGCGGACGGCGTGGCGGCCGCCGCCGGCGGACTCCAGCTCTCCGCGATGCACATCGCCGGAGACCTCCCCACGTTCGGTGATCCTGGGACCGCCCAGGGTCCGGATGCGACCGCCCCGATCGACCCGGGCCAGATCGACGTCTCGAGCTTCTCGGTGGCCGGCCTCGACGTCACCATCACGCAGGTGGGCCCGCTCGCGGCCGACCAAGTGAGCGCGGGCCGTGCCCTCACCGCATCGGACGCCGAGGCCGACGTCGCCGTCCTCGACAAGGCTTACGCGAAGCAGCAGGGCTTGGCGCCTGGCGACAGCATCGAGATCGCAGGCGCGAAGTTCGAGGTCGTCGGGCTCGCCACGACGACGGCCGAAGGCGCGGGTTACGACGTCTACATCCCGCTCGGCCGTGCGCAGGACCTCGCGGACCTGAGCGGCAAGGTCAACACGATCTACATCCGGGCCGACAGCTCATCGTCGATCCCGACGGCTGCGAAGGCCATCAAGCGTGCCTTCCCCGATGCCACCGTCTCCACGGCGAGCGATCTCGCGGCCCAGACCTCGGGCTCGCTATCGAGCGCGGCGAACCTGTCCACCAAGCTCGGCGTCTGGCTCTCCGTCGCCGTGCTGGTGGCTGCCATCGTCGTCGCGAGCCTTCTCACCCTGTCGGCGGTGGGTCGACGCACGCGCGAGCTCGGCACGTTGAAGGCGCTCGGGTGGCGCACGCGCCGGGTGGTCGGCCAGATCATGGGCGAGACCGTCGTGCAGTGCCTGATCGGGGGCGTGCTCGGGTTAACGCTCGGCCTCGTGGGTGCATGGCTCCTCACGCAGCTTGCCCCTTCCCTCACGGCCGGGATCTCCACCTTCGCCCTGCCGGGTGGCGGACCGGCGGGCCCCGCCGGAGGAGGGGGGAACCAGTTCACGCGGTCCGTGTCTGTGGCGCTACACGCGCCCGTGAGCCTGTCGTTGATCGCGCTGGCGATCGGCCTCTCGCTCGTCGGCGGGCTGATCGCGGGCACGCTCGGCGGATGGCGCGCGGCGCGCCTGCGTCCCGCGGACGCGATGCGTCGCCTCGTCTAGGAAGGAGCACCGATGTACCAACTCACCGACGTCACCAAGACCTACCGCCGCGGGCGTGAGGAGATCCGCGCGCTGAGCGGCGTGAACCTGGAGATCGCAGACGGCGCGTTCGTCGCTATCCAGGGTCCGACGGGCCACGGCAAGAGCACCTTGCTGCAGCTGTTGGGCGGCCTCGACCGGCAGAGCTCGGGGTCCGTCATCCTCGACGGCAGGGAGCTGGGCAGGCTCTCCGACCACGCGCTCACTGAGCTGCGCGCGAGGGAGTTCGGGTTCGTGTTCCAGTCCTTCAACCTGATCCCCACGCTCACCGCGCAGGCGAACGTGGAGACGGCACTCGTGCCGCTGCGCGTGACCGGGGACGAGCGGGCGGGTCGGGCGCGCGCGACGCTCGAGGACCTCGGACTAGGCGCGCGGGCCGACCATCTCCCCGGTGAGCTCTCCGGCGGCGAGCAGCAACGCACGGCGATCGCACGCGCCCTGGTGAAGGATCCGCGTGTCCTGCTCGCGGATGAGCCCACCGGCAACCTCGACGAGGGGACCCGCGACGATATCGTCGGACTCCTGGAGTCGTTGTGGGCGGAACGCGGTGTGACGCTCGTGTTGGTCACGCACGACGGCCAGGTGGCCGCCCGCGCGCCCGTGCGCGTGCGCCTCGACGGTGGGCGTATCACGTCCCCGGTACCGCGATAGGTCGCATGAGCCCATACATCTCGACCCCTTTACCTGCCGATACCCAACCACGACCTTCGGAAGGAGCTTCCCGATGACCTGGCACCCCGATCGCTCACCCATGTGGCACGAGCCCTGGTGGCAGACCTGGCACGGCTGGGTCCCGCTCCTGCTGATCCTCATCCTCGCCGGGGTCGTCATCTGGCTCGTCGTGCGCATGAACCGGATGGAGCACGCGCGCGCGGTGGCCGCCCCGCCCCCGGTCCCGTCGGGAAGCGGCACTCCGACGCCCGGGGCTCCGGACCCGGCGCTGGAGCAGGCGCGGATGCGCTACGCGAAGGGCGAGATCGATCGTGAGGCCTTCCTGGCGATCTGGACCGACCTGGGCGGCGCGCCGCCCGCCGAGGAGGCCGGACCCGCCGCGACCGGGGACGTCGACCCTCAACCGAACGGCACCTGAGGCCGCCCTAAGCGGTCGGCTACGTGCGGTAGCGGTACATGCCCGGCGCGTCGTCGTCCCGGCGCACGAACCCGTACCGCTCGTACAGCCCCGCCACCCCGCGGGCGGCCATCAACCCGATGAACGCACCGTCGGGGTAGGTCTCGTCGAGGAACCGCATCAGGACGTCCATGATGAGACGCGACAGGCCCCGGCCGCGCTCCCCCTCCACGACGATCACGTCCTGCACGTACGCGTAAACGCCGCCGTCGCCCACCAGGCGGCCGATGCCCACCAGCTCGCCGTCGCGCTCGACGCACACCGCGAAGAGGGACCCCTCGAGCCCGCGCGCCACCGCCTCGCGGTCGCGCAGCTCGTTCCACCCCACGTGCGCCCGGAGTGCGAGGTACTCCTCGACGGTGGGCGTGCGCTCGACCAGCTCGTACGGCATCCCGCGATGCTACGCCGCGGTCCACGTCCGCCGCGCGCAGATGAGAAGCTCCCCGCGGGGAGGTGGCGGCGATGATCGCGAGGATCTGGAAGGGAGCCGTGCGCGCCGACGACGCCGATGCGTACGCGGAGTACATGCGGGGGACGGGCGTGAGCGGCTACGCGCACACACCCGGCAACCTCGGCGTCCATATGCTCCGGCGCGTGGAGGGCGAGCGGGCCGAGTTCCTGATGCTGACGTTCTGGGAGTCGATGGACGCGATCCGTGCGTTCGCGGGTGAGGAAGTGGAGACGGCCGTGTTCTACCCCGAGGACGAGCGGTTCCTCGTCGAACGGGACCTCACGGCCTCGCACTGGGAGGTCATCCCGACCTGAACACGGAGCCGCCGGATCTCGGACTGCTACGTCGCATCGATCGCTACCTCGATGTCGTCCCGCGCGCGGTCGTGCGCACGGAGTCGATCGGGCCGTTCACCCTCTTCGTGAACGAAGGCCACGGGTGGCGCTACTACGCCCGGCCCACCCCCGGCGCCGCGACCTTCACTCCCGACGACGTCGACGCGGTGCGCGAGCGCCAACGGGCGTTGCGGCAGCCGGAGGAGATCGAGTGGATCGAGGAGCTCGCGTCCGGGGTCGCCGGCGCCGCACGCGCCGCCGGCATGCGGGTCGTCGGCCATCCGCTGATGCACCTCCCGCCCGGCGCGTTCACGAGCGCGGCCCCGATCTCGGAGGTGGAGATCGCGATCGTGTCGCCCGAGGCGGACCTCGCGCTGATGAACGCGGTCGCCCACGTCGGGTTCGGCGCCCCGGGGACCGCCGTCGGCGTACGGGACGACACGGCCTTCGCGGAGGCGATCCGTCGTGCGGACCCCGATACCCTCGCGTTCACGCGGGAGCGCATCCGCGACGGGTTCACGGTGATGGCGGCGGCCGCGGTGGGCGGCGCACCCGTGGCGGTGGGGAGCTACCAGCCCGCCGACGGAGCCGCGGAGATCACGGGGATCGCCACGCTCCCCGCTTTCCGTCGGCGCGGCATCGGCGCGGCCCTCACCTCCGTGCTGGTCGCGCACGCGCTGGACGCCGGCATCGACACCGTGTTCCTCTCCGCCGACGACCTCGACGTCGCGCGGGTCTACGCTCGGCTCGGGTTCCACACGATCGGAACGGCGGGGGCGGCCGAGCCGGACGCGCGTTAGGGTTCCGACCTCTGTGGCGGCCGGGAGGACGACGTGGACGACGTGGACGACGAGCGATACGAACGCGGGCGGACCAGGTTCCTCGAGGTCCACGACGAGAAGGCCCTGGCTGCGGTGGAGGGCCTCGGCGACGTGGGCCGCGCGATCCTCGGATTCATCTACGGCGACATCTACACGCGCCCCGGCCTGTCCGTGCGCGACCGCGAGTTCGCGGCCGTGGTGTCGTTGGTGTCGCTGGGGCGTTCCTCGCAGCTCCCCCAGCACCTCCGTGCGGCGCTCGACGCGGGCGTCACGCCGGACGAGCTCCGCGAGGCCATCCTCGAGACCGCCACGATCGCCGGGTTCCCGCCGGCGATGAACGCCTTCTCGACGCTGAAGAACATCCTGGCCGAGCGCGAACGGTGAATCCGTCTCCCGGCCCTCGCGGACCGGGTCCGACACCTCGGCTCGCGGCCCGAACGTGGCGATCGGTCACGTGATGTCGCGACGCCGGGTGAACCAGATGCCGACGACCACGGCCAACGCGACGTAGCCGATCAGGAGCAGGCCCCCCGGCAGCGGTGCGAGGAGGTCGGGCTCCTGCTGCGCCAGCGAGGCCTGCGCCCCGGCGAACGGCAGCCACTTCTGCCACGAGTGCAGGAGGCCTCCGACCAACTGCTCCACCACGAGCCCCCACCCCAGCAACGCGAGCACCGTCACGAGCTGACTTCGGAGCACCGCCCCGACGCCGACGCCGATCGCGGCGCTCGTCGCGCTCGTCGCCGCCACGACGAGGATCGCCACCCCCACGGAGGATCCGAACTGCAGGGGGAGGCCCTTGGTCAGGAAGTACCCCTCGGCACAGATCACCGCGATCAGCGCGCAGGCGACGCCGAAGCCGATGCCGATCACGGAACACGCAACCGCCTTCGCGATCACGACCGGCGAACGGGTGGGTGAGGCCAGGAACGTCCCGGCCATCGTGCCGCTCCGGTACTCGCCGGTGACGGCGATCGCACCCAGGATCACCGTGAACAGGCCCGTCGCGTTCGCCACGTACACGAAGTCCCGCACGTCGGACACCGTGCGCAAAGGGGTCACCCCCGCCTGCGCCCCCTGCTCGGTTCCGGCCACGCTGAGGGTCGCGAGGGCACCGAGCAGGGTGAGCGCGGCGGCGCCCAGGAGCAGCCCGATCCACAGACGGGTCGATCGGATCTTCAACAACTCCGAACGGAACAGCCGCATCACCTCGCCCCCTGCACGGGAGGGGGTGGCAGCGGTGCGTCGCCCGAGGACTCGCCCGAGCCCGTCAGGGCCAGGAACGCCTGCTCCAACGTGGCCTCGCGCGGGCTCAACTCGTGCAGCACGATGCCGTCGGCGGCCGCCAGCTCCCCGACGCGCTCGATCGCGATCCCGGTCACGTCGAGCGCATCCCCGTCGGCCGCGACGACTTCCGCCCCATCGGCGACGAGCCGGGCCCTCAGGCGTGCGGCGTCGGGCGTGCGCACGTGCACGGCGGAGCCCGAGCCTTGCGTGATCTCCTCGACGGGCCCCTCGGCGACGAGCCGGCCTCGATCGATCACCACGAGACGGTCGGCGACCTGCGCGATCTCCGCCAGGACGTGGCTCGAGACGAAGACCGTCCGTCCTGCCGCGGCATAGGCGCGCAAGAAGCCGCGCAGCCATGCCACGCCCGCGGGATCGAGGCCGTTGCCCGGCTCGTCCAGCACGAGGACCTCGGGATCGCCGAGCAGCGCGGTCGCGAGGCCGAGTCGCTGGCGCATGCCCAAGGAGTAGCCGCCGACGCGCCGGTCCGCGGCCTCGGCCATCCCTACCTGAGCGAGCACCGCGTCGACACGCCCGGGCGCGAGCCCGCCCTGCAGCGCGGAGACCCGGAGATGGTCGCGACCGCTGCGGCCCGGATGGAACCCGGTGATCTCCAGGAGCGCCCCGACGCGGCGGAGGGGATCCGTCAGCCGCGCGTAGGGCTCACCGAGGATCACCCCGCTCCCGTGGGTGGGAGCCGCCAATCCCAGGAGGATCCGCATCGTGGTGGTCTTGCCCGCGCCGTTGGGTCCGAGGAACCCCGTGACCGATCCCTTCGGCACCGTGAAGGTGAGGTCATCGACGGCCGTGACCGGCCCGTAGCGCTTCGTCAGCCCTCGCGTCTCGAGGGCGCCGGCGCCTCCGGTCTGTGACATGGGTTGCAGCCTACCGAGCCGACGACTCGACGGCAGCGCCCGATCGACCCGCGGCGGCGTGCCTCAGGCTCGGTTGCGCGTTGCCGCCACTATGCTGGGAAGGTGACCCTCTACCGCATCACCGGCTCCCTCGACGGCCTCGTGGCCCCCGTGCTGGTGGCGGCGTTCGACGGATGGATCGACGCGGCCTCGGCGGCGAGCAACGCCGCCAGCCACCTCGCGAGCGATGCCACGACCGTCGCCACGTTCGATCCCGACGCGCTCTTCGACTACCGCTCGCGGCGACCGGTCCTCGACGTGATCGACGGCGTGCTCCGGCACCTCGCGTGGCCGGAACTCGCCGTGCGACGGCTCCACGCCGACGGGCGCGACCTGCTGATCCTGCACGGGCCCGAACCCGACTTCCGGTGGCGCGAACTGGGCGCCGACCTCCAACGATTCGCGGTCGAGGCCGGCGTCGTCCAGTGGGTGACGCTCGGGGCGATCCCGGCCGCGACACCCCACACGCGCCCCACGCCCGTCTTCGCGACCGCTTCGCGGGAAGGGCTCCTTCGTCCCGGGACGCCTCAGGGTCCCGACGGCCTCCTGCGGGTGCCGGCGGCCGGCATCAGCGTGCTGGAGATGAGCGTGATCGAGGGCGGGATCCCCAGCGTCGGGTTCTACGCCCAGGTGCCCCCGTACGTGGGTGGGCCCTACGCGCCGGCCACGATCGCGCTGCTCGACGCGATGGGCGAGCATCTCGGCATCACGCTCCAGCTAGGCGGCCTCCCCGAGGAGGCCACGACCCAGCGAGCGGCATTGGATGCGGCGGTTGCCGCGCAGGACGACACCCGCGCCATGGTCGAGCAGCTGGAATCCCAGGAGGGCGAGGATGACGAGGCCATCCCCTCGGGCGACGAGCTGGCCTCCGAGATCGAGCGCTACCTCCGCGGCCAGGACGAGTAGCGCCGCTGGCCCGACGCCGGCGGGGCTGCGAGGGGACCCGCCCACTGTGCTAGCGTCCCCCTCAGCAAGGCGCCGCGGAGGCGAAGCCGGTCGGATTCCGGCGCTGTCCCGCAACTGTAGGTGCGACGGGCCCACGGCCCGCGCGCACGAGCCAGGCCGACCTGCGCGGCGCACGGGCTGAACGATCCCTCGAGGACCGGGGATGTCGGCCGCCGGGCGCTCCACCGGCCCCGCGCCTGAAGATCCGGACCCTCGGGGACGTTCCGTACGGGCGCGAGGATCGCCCAGGAAGGAGCGCCCTCATGGGCCGGACCCTACGCAGGGTCGCCGCTGCACTCGTCACGCTCACCATCGTCGTGGCCCCGGTCGCCGCGCACGCCGCGGCCCCCACCGATCGACAACGCGCCGCGCGCGCCGTCGCCTACCTCGCGTCCAAGCAGAAGGCGAACGGGGCGATCGTCGCGTTCTCGCCCGTCGGCTCCACCGCCGACGCGGTCGTCGCGTTCGTCGCCGCCGGCGTGGGCCGCACGAGGATGAGCAAGGCGGTCGGCTACCTCCGCTCGCAGGTCGAAGCCGGCCGGGTCGACAGCGTCGGGCTCCAGGCCAAGGTCGTGCTGGCGGTCTCCGCCGCGGGCCTCGATCCGCGCACCTTCGGAGGGACGAACCTCATCAAGGCCCTCCGAGACACCGTGTCCGGCGGACACTTCGGCACGTCGGCGGTCTTCGACGACGCGATGGCGCTCCTGGCGCTCGAGTCCGCGGGCGTCGCGCCCGGCCTCACCACCGCGAACTGGTTGCTCGCGGCGCAGTGCCCCGACGGCGGCTGGGCCTACGACGAGCCGTACGACGCGGCGACCGACGATGCGAGCTGCTACGACGGGACGCCCACGGACTACTTCTCGTCCGACTCGAACACGACCAGCTACGTCGTGCAGGCGCTCACGAACATGTCGAAGACGGACTGGGTGGCCGACCCCTTCGCCTTCTTCCCGACGGTGCGCGACCACGCGAAGGGCTGGGGCTACTCCGCGGGCTTCACGACGGACGCGAACTCCACTGCGCTCGTGCTGCAGGCGTACGCCGAGGCGGGCCTACCGATCCCTACGGGCGGGATGTCGGCGCTGCGCAGGCTCCAATACCCGGTGTGCGGGGCCTTCGCCTACACCTCCACCGGCGGTGCGAAGACCGACCCCGACGTGGGCGCCACGATCGGCGCCGTGCCGGGGCTCCTGCGGGCCACGTTGCCCGTCAGCGGTTCGGTGCGCACGGGCCTGCCGGCCGTCAGGGCCTGCGCGTGATGCTGACGCGGCCGCGCGCGTTCGCGCTCGGGCTGGTGCTGGTGGCGCCGGCCCTCGTGCCGGCGCTCTTCGGTGCCGGCGCGTCGTGCGCGGCGGCGGCGTCGGGACGTCCCCACGCGGCGCTGGTGGTCGACACGGGTGCGCGGACCACGACGTACTGCGTCGCGCTGGACTCGGCGAGCGTCAGCGGGATCCGGCTGATCCAACTGGCCAGCGCGCAGTACGGCCTCTCGTATCACCTCGGCTTCGGCAGTCAGGCCGTCTGCCAACTCGACGGCGTCGGGCCGAGCGGCGGCGACTGCTTCTCCGCGTACCCGGACTTCTGGGGCTACTGGCACGGCGCACCCGGCGGCGGGTGGAGCTGGGCGGGCTCGGGCGCCGCCTCGGCGTCGGTGGGCGACGGGTCCGTCGAGGGCTGGTCGTTCGGGACGGGCGACTCGGGTACCACGCACCCGGCGCCGCCGTCGCTCGGGTTCTCCGAGGTCTGCGACGTGAGCACACCTTCGCCGTCGCCGGCGCCGGCGCCCTCGCCGCGGCCCTCTCCCGCCGGGGGCGGCAACGCCGGCGGGGGTCCCACCGGTTCCGGCGTGGGCGCCGGCGAAGCATCCCCCTCACCGGGGGGAGGCGGCCTTGCCGGCGCCCACGCGTCGCCGCGTCCGAGCTCCGAGGTCACGCCGACACCGTCGTCGAGCGACCCCTCGTCCCGCGAGATCATCCGCGCGGTGGCGACGAGCGGCACCGCCCCGTCGAGCGGCGGCCCGCCCGTGGGCGCCCTCGCGGTGGCGGGCGCCGTCGTCGCGTTGGGCGCCGCCGGCGCGCTGACGCTCCGACGGCGCCAGAGGCAGGAGCGGGCGTGAAGCTCCATCCCGGCGCGTGGATCGTCTGGGCGACCTGCGCCGGCGCCGTCGCATTCACGACGACCGACCCCTTCTACCTGGCGCTCCTCGTGGCCGTCGCCTGGTTCGTGTACGCGAACTGCCGCGTGCCCGGACCCACCGCGCGGAGCTTCCGGGTCTTCGCCCTCGCCGGCCTCCTGGCGATGGCGATCCGCACCGCGCTCGTCTTCCTGGGCACCGTCGATGCCAGCAACGTGGCATTCGCCGCGCTGGAAGGGGCGCGCCTCGCCGCCCTGCTCATCGTCTTCGGCACCTTCAACGCGGTGACGGATCCGTTCGGCGTCGTGCGCCTCGCGCCTCGTCGCTTCCACGAGCCTGCCCTCGCGGCCGCGCTGGCGCTCTCGATCGCGCCCCGCACGATCGCGATGGCGGGGCGCGTGCGCGAAGCCCAGCAGCTCCGCGGCATCCGGACCGCGCGCTGGCGCGGCCTGCCGTCGCTCGCCGTGCCGGTCCTCGAGTCCGGGATGGAGGAGGCGGTCACGCTCGCCGAGTCGATGGACGCGCGTGGGCACGGCCGCGGCAGGCGCACCCGCTACCGGCCTGAGCACTGGACGCCCGCAGGCGTCGCCACGGCGTCGGCTGCGGGCGTCGCCGCCTGCGTGTTCCTGGCCGCTGCCTGGACCGGGCGGGGCGGCCTGCATCCCTCGACCGACCCGTTGGCGTGGCCCGCGGCCGACCCGTGGCTGATCGGCGCCATGCTGCTCCTGGCCCTCCCGGGCTTCCTTCCCCATCCCAAGGCGCAACGGTCATGACCGACGCCCTGCGCTTCGACGGCGTCTCCTTCCGGTACCCCGACGCGGCCTCGGACGCGCTCGCAGACGTCACCCTCACGGTCGACGAGGGCACGTTCGCGCTCGCGGTCGGCCCGACCGGCGCGGGCAAGTCCACGCTGCTGCGCGCCGCCAACGGGCTCGTGCCCCACTTCACCGGCGGGACGTTCGCGGGACGGGTGCACGCGGGAGGACGCGACACGCTGCGCTTCCCGCCGCGCAAGCTCGCGGACGTCGTCGCGTTCGTGCCGCAGGATCCCGCGGCCTCGTTCGTGCTGGACCGCGTCGAGGACGAACTCGCGTACGGCATGGAGAACCTCGGTGTCGACCCCGTGCACATGCGCCGTCGGGTGGAGGAGATGCTCGACCTGCTCGACATCGAGCCGTTGCGCGGCCGCAGCGTCCGGTCGCTCTCGGGCGGCGAACGCCAGCGCGTGGCGATCGCCGCGGCGATGGCGGCCGGGCCCCGCATCGCTCGTCCTGGACGAGCCCACCTCGCAGCTCGACCCCCAAGGGGCCGAGCACGTGGTGGCCGCGCTGCAGCGGCTGGTGCACGACCAGGGGATGACGGTGCTGTTGGCCGAGCACCGCCTCGAGCGGGTCGCCGGTGCGGTGGACGTCGCCCTCGGGTTCGATCGGGGTCGGGTGACGATGGGCAGCCCCGCCGACGTGATCCGCCGGCTGGCGATGGGTCCGCCCGTGGCGCGCCTCGGCCGCCTCGTGGGATGGGACCCCGTGCCGCTCACCGTGCGAGACGCTCGGCGGATGGCCGGCGCGCTCCCGCACCACGTGCGGGAGAACGGCCACGCCCCCGGCGACGTCCTGATCGAGATCCACGGCCTCACCGCATCCCACGGCGACGTCCCCGCGGTGTGCGGCGTGGACCTGGAGGTCGGCGCCGGCGAGATCGTCGCGGTCATGGGCCGCAACGGCGCGGGCAAGACCACCCTCCTGCGCAGCATCGTGGGCGTGCACGCCCCGTCCCGCGGGACGGTCCTCGTCGACGGACACGCACCCCGGCCGGGGTTGGACGCGGCGCTCTGCCCGCAAGAGCCCGACGCGATCCTGTTCGCGGACACCGTCCTCGACGAGGTGCGCACGACGCTGCACGCGCGGGGGCTGGACGGAACGACGGCCGGCCTGGTCCTGGACGCCCTCGGCATCGCGCCGCTCGCGGCGTGCCACCCGCGCGATCTCTCCGCCGGCCAACGGCTGCTGGTGGCCACGGCGGCGGTCGCGGCAGCCGGGGCGCCCGTCCTCCTCCTCGACGAACCCACGCGCGGCCTGGACCCCGACTCGAAGGAGCGGCTCGTGCGGTTCCTGCGGGGTCACGCCGCGGACGGGGGCGCCGGCGTCTTCGCCACGCACGACGTGGAGCTGGCCGCCGCCGTGGCCACGCGCGTCGTGATGCTCGCGGGCGGCGAGGTGATCGCCGACGGAGACCCCGGCGTCGTGCTCGGCGATTCCCATGTCTTCGCGCCCCAGATGACCCGCGCGTTCGGTGCGGGCTGGCTCACGCCGGAGCAGGTCGCGGAGGCGCTGGCGTGAGCGCGACGGCGGTTCCGGTCACGGGTGCGCTCGGCGTCGGCCGCGAGCGCCTGCGCGTGGCGGTGCTCGTCGGGGTGAACCTCCTGGGCCTGCTCGCGTTCCTCTGGCCGTTCGTCCTGCCGCTCGCCCCGGGGTTCGACGAGAACCACAAGCAGGACGGGCCGTTGATCCTCCTCACGCTCCTGATCTGCCTGGGCGCGGTCCTGTTCGTGGAGCTCGGTCGCGGCGGGCTGGGCCCCAAGTCCGTCGCACTCCTGGGCGTGCTCGGCGCCGCGATGGTGGCCCTGCGGCTCCCGGGCTTCGTCGCCGGGTTCAGCGCGATGTTCATCATCGTCCTCGTGGCGGGCAACGCCTTCGGCCCCGGGTTCGGGTTCCTCCTCGGCGCGGTGGGCACCTTCGCGAGCGGACTCTTCGTCGGCGGGCTCGGTCCGTGGCTGCCGTTCCAGATGGTGGCGGTGGGCTGGGTCGGCATGGGCGCAGGCCTCCTGCCGAAGGGATCCTGGGCGATGCGGATCGGATCGCTGGCGGCATACGGGTTCGTGAGCGGCTACCTCTTCGGCGCGGTCATGAACCTCTGGTCGTGGCCCTTCCTCGCCGGCGGGTCGGCGCTCGCCTGGGACCCAGGCGCGGGCGCAGCCACGAACCTCCGGCACTACCTGGGGTTCTACGCGGCCACCTCGTTCGCCTGGGACACCTTCCGCGCCGTAGGCAACGCGCTCCTCGTGCTCGCGCTGGGTCGCCCGCTGCTCGGCGCCCTCGATCGCGCGGCCCGACGGATGCGTCTCGACGTTCGGGGTGATATGACTGGCTCCGTAGGCGCGATCACGGAAGGATCCGGACATGTCGAAGATGTCGCCGGGGATGTGGGGGAACGAGCAGGCCTTCGAACCCCGTGAGATCGAGGAGGCCGAGGAGGCGCACGAGCACGGCCCCGAGTGCGGCCACGAGGCGGTCGAACACGACGGTCACATCGACTATGTGGACGGCAAGCACCGCCACTGGTGGAACAAGGATCACTGGGACAAGCACTAGCGGCATCCGCGGTCTCGCCCGATAGCATCGGTTCATGGCAGAGGCTCCCACCGAGCGCACGCGCGTCCGTCGCCACCCCGAACGCGGCGACTACGACCGCGCCACGGTCGACGCGATCCTGGACGAGGCGTTGCTCTGTCACCTGGCGTGGGTCACGGACGAGGGTCACCCTCGCGTGATCCCGACGATCCACGTCCGCATCGACGACACGCTCTACGTCCACGGCTCCGCCGCCAGCCGCACCCTTCGCGGCATCGGCGACGGCCGCACGGTCTGCATCGAGACCACGCTGATCGACGGCCTCGTGCTCGCGCGATCCACACCCAAGCACTCCATGAACTACCGGTCGGTCGTCGTGTACGGGACGCCGCGCGAGGTCACCGACGCGGCCGAACGCGACGAGGCACAGCGCGCGCTGGTCGAACATGTCGTCCCCGGCCGCACCTCGGAGGTGCGTATGCCCAGCGGGAAGGAGCTGAAGGAGACCTCGATCTTCGCGGTCGGGCTGGAGGAGGCGTCCGCGAAGATCAGGACGGGACCTCCCGTTGATCCGCCCGACGACCTGGATGCGCCCGTGTGGGCGGGTGTCCTGCCCCTGCGCACGACGATCGGTGTCCCGGAGCCCGCGCCCGACCTCAGGGCGGGGATCGAGGCGCCGGGCTACGCCACCAGGTATCGCCGTCCCTCGGGCGGGTCCGGCGTCACCGCGTGAACGCGTCTCCTCCCGACGGTCCCGGGCCGTCCTTGCGGCAGAACCTCCGCGGCCTTCCGCGCGAGGTGTGGGTGCTGTTCTTCGGGGCCTTCGTGAATCGGTTCGGGACCTTCGTCCTGCCGTTCATCACGCTCTACCTCACGAACCGCGGATACTCGGCGCCCCAAGCCGGGCTCGGGCTGGCCGCCTATGGGCTGGGCGCGATCGGGGCGCAGGGCGTGGGGGGGCTGATGGCCGATCGCCTGGGACGGCGCACCACGATCGCGGTCTCCATGCTGGGAGGCGCTGCCCTCACCCTGTCCCTGGTGTGGGTGCGCGGCCTGGGAGCGATCGTGGGGGTCGTGCTGCTGCTGGGCTTCGCGGCCGAGCTGTACCGCCCCGCATCGAGCGCCCTGATCTCCGACCTGGCGGCCCCCGAGGCCCGCGTGGCCGCCTTCAGCGCGTACCGGCTCTGCGTGAACCTCGGCTGGGCCTTCGGCCTGGCGCTCGGAGGCATCCTCGCGGCACACTCCTATGACCTGCTCTTCGTCGGCGACGCGCTGACGTCCTTCACGTTCGCGATCGTGGCCATCGTGGCGCTTCCGCACGGGACCCGCACGTCCAAGGTCCAAGAGCGCGCACGTGGACACGCGAGCGCCGGCAGCCACATGGCGGCCGACAAGGGCTTCCTGCTGTTCCTCGGCGCCGTGTTCCTCACGGCCGCGGTCTACATGCAGAGCGCCAGCACCTTCGCGCTCCACGTGACCGACGACCTGGGCTACTCGACCAAGGTGTACGGACTCCTCTTGGCGTGCAACGGGATCCTCGTGGTGCTGCTCGAGCTGCCCGTCAGCGCGTGGACCCAACATCGGACGCGCACGCGCATGATCGCGCTCGGCGCCGTCCTGGTGGGCGGCGGGTTCGCGATCCTCACGCTGGCCCGGTCGCTTCCGGCCTTGACGCTGATGGTCGTGATCTGGACGCTCGGAGAGATCGTGGAGTCACCCGCGACATCGGCGTTCGTGGCCGACCGCGCGCCCGAACACGCGCGCGGACGGTACCAGGGCGCGCTCGGGATGATGTACGCGAGCGCGGCGGTGGTCGGCCCGTTGATCGGCACGTGGGTCTGGCACCTCGATCCCGACGCGCTCTGGATCGGGTGCGGGGTGGCCGGGATCGCGGCCGCCGCCCTCGCGCTGGAGGCGGGCCGCCGGCCGCTGCCCGCGCACGTGGTCGACGTGACGACCTGAGGGCAGCAACTCGATCACGCGGTGGACATCGAGGCCCGGTACCGCTCGTACAACCGCCTCAGCTCGGCCCGCGGCCGGCGCCAGAAGCGATCGGGGTCGATGTCGATCCATCCGTCGGAGGCGGAGGTCGAGCGGGTCCCACCTGCCGCCGCACCGACCGCGGTGAGCGCGGGCTTCGGGGAACCGTCGGCGCGCCACAAGCCGAACGACCGCTCGTGGGCCGCTTCGTCCAGCGGGGGATCCGTCCAGGTCTCCCGGGCGTAGTCCGTGAAGCACCAGAGCATCGCGCCTGCACATCCGGCGCGGCGTAGCCCCTCGAGCACCCGGGCGGTGTACGAGGCGGCCGCTTCCTCCTCGACGAGGAGAGGACCTTCCGCTTCCGATCCGATGACTGCGGCGACGCCGTCTTCAGGCGCGGTGGGCAGTCCGAACTCCGAGAACAGCACCTCCTTCCCGCCTCCCAGCCACCGCGTGATGCGGGCCAAGAACGGCACCACGTCGGGATCCGTCGGCCCGTCCGCCCAGCCTGCGTAGATCGGATAGCCGTGCATCGTGAGGAAGTCGCAGACCTCAGCGGCTTCCCGAGGGCCGATGTGGCGGTCCTCTTCGAGATCCTCCATGTGGAGTCCGATCGTGACCGAGGCGTCCGGATCGGCCTCGCGGATCGCGGCGGCCATCCGCGCCAGCCAGCGGCGACCGGTCTCGCGATCGGGCGGGATGCTGCAGTTGGAGTTCTCGTTGCCCAGATCCCAAGCCCACAACGCGTCGTGACCCGCGAGCACGCCCGCTGCCTCCGCCGCCATCAGCGCCTGGGCATCCGCCACGGCGTCGTCCGTGAACCAGTTGCGGATCCGTCCGGCGACGACGCGCCCACCGGCGACCACGCGGAACCTTGGATCGTGTTCGGTGCCCCCGAGCACCCATCCGGGGATCCAGTTCACGCCACTCATGTGGCCCGTGAATAGCGTCGGAACGAGCTGGAGACCGGCGTGAGACGCCGCGTCCGCGACCGTCACGAGATGTCCGAGCATCGCGCGGTCGACGCGGAGCGGATCGGGCTGGAAGTCCTCCCAGCGCAGGAAGCAGCGTACCGAGTCCATCCCCGCCCCCGCGATCGCCTCGAAGTCCGCGGCGACCTCCCCCGGGTCGAACCGCGTCCACCACCCCATCGCGGTGCGCGCCGGCCAGTAGTTCACCCCCAGCCGGAAAGGTCGCGGTTCAGCGCGCACGCGTCGTCCGATGCTCGTCGAGCACACGGTGGTAGACCTCGATGTACGCATCCACCATCCGCATCACGTCGAAGCGTCCGAGCACCGAGGCGCGCACCGCAGCGCGGTCCAGCCGTGCCGCCGCGTGGATCGCCTCCACGGCCTCCTCGCCGGAAGCGACCAGGTAGCCGTTCTCTCCGGGGCGGATGAGCTCCGGCATGGAACCGCGGTCGTGCGCGATGACCGGGGTGCCGCAGGCCATCGCCTCCACCACGGCGAAGCCGAACGGCTCGTCGAAGCTGATCAGATGCAGGAGGGCGACGGCACCGCCCAGGAGCGATCCCCGGGCGTCGGGCCCGACCGCGCCCACGTAGCGCACCCGATCCCCGTCGATGCGCGGCTGTACCCGATCGGCGAAATAGGCCTCGTCCTGCACGATGCCCGCGATCACGAGCGGCATCTCCATCCGCTCGGCCACGTCGATGGCCTCCACGACACCCTTGTGCGGGTGGATCCTCCCGAACATCAGCAGGTAATCATCCGGCGTGGCACGGAACGGGAACGCTCGCATGTCGATCCCGTGATGGATCGTGGCGACGTAGTCGAGCGCCGGATGGCGATCGGCCTCGCTGATCGCCACGTAGGACCCGCCGGCGTTGTACCGCTCGTAGACGGGCAGGATCGCCTGCGAGGAGAATCCGTGGATCGTCGTGACGACCGGGGTCTCGACGAGCCTGCTGAACGTGAGCGGCAGGAAGTCGAAGCTGTTGTGGATGAGGTCGAACTCGCGCGCGCGCTCGAACACCGTGGCGATGTGCATCGCCTCCCAGACCTTCGCGTCGAGCGCCTCGTCCTCCGAGTAGCCGGTGGGGGCGGTCCCGACCAGGCGCGCCGCGGTCTGCGAATCGGCCGTGGCGAACAGCGTGACGTCCACGCCGCGCTCGACGAGGCCCTCGGTGAGCAGGGACACGAACAGCTCCCACGGGCCGTAATGGCGGGGCGGGACGCGCCAGGAGATCGGCGCCAGCATCGCGACGCGCAGCGGCTCCTCATGTGGGTCGGGCATCGCCCGAGGATAGGCCTCGGACCTCACACGCCGCGCGTCTAGTCCGGAGGCTCCTCGTCGCCATCGGCCGGATCTGAGCCCGGGAATCCCAGGGGCACCACGATGGACTCGAACCCGGCCGCCACCATCATGAGCGACAGGTTGCCGCGGCCGGCCAGCTGCGCGAGCTCGGCCAGGTCGCTCTCCGAGGCCGCGACGTCGAGGCCGTTGATGTTCAGGAAGACCAGGGCCGCCAGCAACGCGACGCGCGCGTTCCCACCTCCGAACGGCGTGCGTCGCATCAGCTCGGTCATGAGCACGGCGGCCTTCACGGGGATGCTCGGGAACGCGTCCTGGCCGTGCTCGGTACGCGCGGGCACGGCGACGGCCTCGTGGAGGGCGTCCTCATCGACCTTGGGATCGTCGCCGAGCTCCAACGCGGCCAGCGCGATCAGATCACGGGGGGTGAGGTAGCGGACGTTCACGTTCAGGGGTCGTGGAGTCGATCGAGCGCAACCCGGTGTTGGGTGCGAACCCGCTCGCCGAACCCCACCACCGCGGCATCGTGGCCCTCCCCGTCCAGGTAGGCCTCCACGGCGCGGATCGTCAGGCGGCGCTCGTCATCATCGGTCACGTACGCGAGCGCCCGCAGCGAGGCCTGCAGGTCCTTCGGCAGTCTGATCGTGCGGCGCTGGATCCCCGTCACCTCCCAGGCCCTCATCTTGCCGGTTCTCGGTGCTCCCTGCGCTCGAACCACGGTTGACACCGAGCCGAACGACGGGTACATATATCGGAGCGATATATGCGGTCGATATATCGAGCCGCAACGTCTAGGGAGGATCCCACACGTGCTCGAACTCGCGATCCTCGGCCTGCTCAAGGAGCAGCCGATGCACGGCTACCAGCTCTCCAGGGAGCTCGGCGAGTCGCTCGGCGGCTTCTGGCGGGTCTCCTACGGCTCGCTCTACCCCACGCTGCGGCGCCTCGAGCGCGCCGGCGAGGTGGAGGCCGTGGCCAGCGAGGAGGCGACGGTCGGCCGGCGCAAGCAGGTCTACCGCATCACCGCGAAGGGTGAGGAGACGTTCCTCCAACTGCTGCAGGAGGCGCCGCATGACAACCAGTCAGAGGACCAGCGCTTCCGCGTCCGGCTGGCGTTCTTCCGCTACCTGCCGCCGGAGACCAGGCTGCGTCTGCTCGAACGCCGACGCGCGTACCTGGAGAACCGCCTGAACAGCATCACCGATTCGCTGCGCAGCACCCGCGCGCGGGTCGACGACTACACGCTGTCGCTCATGGAGCACGGGCGTGCCGACGTCGAATCCGACCTCGCGTGGGTGGACGGGCTGATCAAGGCCGAGCGCAGCCGCACCGAGGGAACCACCGGAGGGGGTTCGGAGCGCCGTGCTGCGGCGCTCCGCCGAAAGGAGCACACAGCATGAGCAAGGTTCGTCTCGCGATCGTGGGCGTGGGCAATTGCGCCTCGTCGCTCGTCCAGGGTCTGGAGTACTACAAGGACGCCGCGCCCACCGAGCGCGTACCGGGTCTGATGCACGTCGAACTCGGCGGGTACCACGTGCACGACGTGGAGATCGTGGCCGCGTTCGACGTCGACGCGGACAAGGTCGGCAAGGATGTGGCCGAGGCCATCTACACGGAGCCCAACAACACGATCCGCTTCGCGGACGTGCCGCCCACGGGCGTCATCGTCCAGAAGGGCCGCACGCTCGACGGGCTGGGCACCTACTACCGCGAGGTCGTCACGGAGTCCGACCGGCCCGAGGCCGACGTCACGCAGGTGCTGCGCGACGCCCGCGCCGACGTCGTGGTCTGCTACCTGCCCGTGGGCTCCGAGCAGGCCGCGCGGTACTACGCGCAGTGCGCGATCGACGCCAAGGTCGCCTTCGTGAACTGCCTGCCGGTGTTCATCGCGTCCGACGTGGAATGGGCGCGAAAGTTCGCGGACGCCGGCGTCCCGATCATCGGCGACGACATCAAGTCGCAGGTCGGCGCGACGATCACGCACCGCGTGCTCACCAAGCTCTTCGAGGATCGCGGCGTGAAGATCGATCGCACCTATCAGCTCAACTTCGGCGGCAACATGGACTTCATGAACATGCTGGAGCGCGAGCGCTTGACGTCGAAGAAGATCTCGAAGACCCAGTCGGTGCAGTCGCAGATGGAGGAGCCGCTCGACAAGCACGACATCCACATCGGGCCGAGCGACCACGTGCCGTGGCTCGAGGACCGCAAGTGGGCGCAGATCCGCATCGAGGGCACCTCGTTCGGCGACGTGCCGCTCACGATCGAGATGAAGCTCGAGGTCTGGGACTCCCCTAACTCGGCCGGCATCGTGATCGACGCGATCCGCTGCGCGAAGCTCGCGCTCGACCGCCGCATCGGCGGCCCGTTGATCGCCCCGTCGAGCTACTTCATGAAGTCCCCGCCCGTGCAGTTCTCCGACGAGCAGGCCCACGAGAACACAGAGGCCTTCATCGTCGGCGCGCCGGAGGATCACATCGACTGGACGCTGGTGCTGGAGCGCGCACCGCGCTCCGCGTCCGTCACGCAGTCGACCAGCGCATAGCGCTCTGCAGCGTCGCGGACGAACGAGGCCGGGCCCTTCGGGCCCGGCCTCACCGCTTCCCGGGGGGAGCGGTTTCCTCTACACGACCTCGAGGTAGACGGGATCCGACCAATCCGACGTCGTGTCCGCGATGGTGTCGTGCAAGCGGGCGCGGAACCGGAACGTCCCCCGCGCGTGCGGGCTGAACGAGGTGGAGGGGACGGCGGTGAGGCCCAGGAACGAGGCCCACCGCTGCCCGGGCCGCCGGATCTGTACGTCGTACGCGTCCCCCGTCGACGCGTCGACGGACGCCCACACCACCTTGAAGGTGGTTCCCTTCGGCCCGTGCGCCGGCGCGACCCGCATCGGTACCCGCACGCGCCCGCGCATCTCGGGATGGAAGATGCAATAGAAGGGATAGACACCGGCGGCGACGAACGTGAACGAGAAGCTCGGGCCGCCTCCCGCCACATCCCCGGAGTCGTAGAGCTTCAGATCCGAATCGTCGGTCGCCGTGTGGTGGTCCCCGGCCGTATCGAAGTCGAAGATCACGGTCGCTCCTCGGCGCACGGTGGGTGAGGAAGGCACGAAGTAGTTGTCGAACGCGGCGATATGCACGTCTGGCTCGGTCGAGACCGAAGCGGGCGAGGCCGAGGCGCCTGCGGGCACGGCGACGGCCGACAGGAGGGCGACGAGACAGATCGAGAGGCGACGCATCTCGGAGGTATCGGCAGCCGACCCTCGTCAGCGCACCCCGGGATCCGCTCGTGCTATCCGCGCGCCTCGAGCAGCCGCTGCACCGGCGAGAGGTCGAAGGGCTTCCCGCCTTCGGTCCCGATCTCCACGATGACATGCTCGGCGCCGGCGTCGAGGTACGCATCGGTCTCCTCGACGTCCTCTACCTCGATGAGGACGGTGCGTTCGATCTCCCCGGGGTCGCGATCGAGCTCCTCGCACCACCGCGTGAGCACGGCGCTCTTGTGCGCGTACCGCGCGGGTGGCCCGAAGCCGTTCCAGAGCTGCGCATGTTCCGCCACGAGCTTCAGCGTGACCTTCTCCCCGCCCCCGCCGATCAGGATGGGGAGCGGATCCTGGATGGGCGGCGGGTCGAGCTTGCGCAACCGCGCCTCGATGCGAGGGAGCGCTTGACGCAGCGCGTGCAGGCGGTCGATCGCGGTGCCGAACGCGTAGCCATATTCCTCGTAGTCGCGCTGGAACCACCCAGCACCGATCCCCAGGACCATCCGCCCGCCGGAGAGGTGGTCGACCGTGCGAGCCATGTCGGCGAGAAGCTCGGGATTGCGGTAGGAGTTGCAGGTCACCATCGCCCCGAACCGGGCGACCCGGGTCTCCACGGCCATCGCGGCCAGCAGCGTCCACCCCTCGAAGTGGGCTCCGTTCGGGTCGCCGTAGAGCGGATAGAAGTGATCCCAGACCCAAAGGCTGTCGACGCCCATCGCGTCGGCGTCACGCCACGCGCGACGGAGGTCGTCGGTGGAGGTGTGCTGCGGGTGGAGCTGGACGCCGACCTTGAATCGGGCCATCGATCCTCCTCGTTCGCGAGCGGGTGAGCAGCCAAATGTACCCGGGGGTGCTCCAAAGGTGTGCCCAAGAGAGGGGGCGAAGCGGTGTGCGGGCCGCCGTACGATGCCGAGCATGGCCGGGCCGAGGATGGGACGCGCGCGGGATGCGCTGCGCCACGCCGACTTCCGACGCCTGTTCGGGATGCGCCTCGTGAGCCAGACCGCGGACGGCTTCATCCAGGCGGCGCTGGTGGCCTCGATCGCCTTCTCCCCCGAGAAGCAGACGACCGCCGCGGGCTTCGCCACCGCTTCGGCCATCGTGGTGGTTCCGTTCTCGTTGGTGGGCCCCTTCACCGGTGTGTTCATCGACCGATGGTCGCGGCGCAGGATCATGGTGATCGCCCCCCTGCTGCGCGCCGCCCCCGTGTTCCTGATCCTGCTCAACCCGGATCGGCACGCCGTCCTCTTCTACGGTGCGGCGCTCTGGGTCACATCGGTGAACCGCTTCTTCCTGTCCACCGCCCAGGCCGTGGTCCCGCGCCTCGTGCCCATGGAGGACCTCCTGGCCGCGAACTCCGTCGCCACCGTGGGCGGCACGGTCGCCCTCCTGGTGGGAGTGTTCGCCGGTGGTCTCGCGGCCGACGCATGGGGCAACGGCGCGATCGTCACGACCGCAGCGATCGCGTGGGTCATGACCTCGGTGGTCGCCTCGCGGATCCGCCGCGACCTCCGCCCCCACATGCTCCCCGAGGCGTCCGAGCTGTTGCGCCACCAGCTCCGGCGGGTCGGGGTGGAGTTCGTCGACGGGATCCGCCACATCGTGCGGACCCCGCGTGCGGTCGGGCCCATCACGACGATCTCCGTCGACCAGATGGGCCAGGGATTGGTGCTCGTGCTCGCGCTCGTGGTGTTCCGCCAGCGCTTCGGCGAGGGGGTGGGCTCGTTCTCCTGGCTGATCGGGGCGGGCGGTGTCGGTGTCTTCCTGGGGCTGCTCACGGTCGCACGCCTCGACGGCCGGTTCGCCCGCCCCCGCATCGTCGCGTGGTCCTTCGTCCTCGGCGGCGTGGCGCTGTTGGGGGTGGCGCTCTTCCTGAACCGATGGACGGTCCTCGTGGCGAGCTTCGTGGTGGGCCTTTCCTTCGCTTGGAAGAAGGTGCCGATCGACACGATGGTGCAGGAGGCGGTCCCCGATGGTCTGCGGGGGCGCGTCTTCGCCGTGTACGACGTGGCCTACAACCTGGCGCGCTTGCTGGCGGCCGTGCTCGCGATCGGGTTGCTGCCAGCCGTGGGCGTGCGCGGCGCGGCGGCCTGCGTGGCCGTCGTGTTCCTGCTCTGGGCGCCGGTGCTCCCGTTGTGGTTGCGGCGGGCGCCGGAGATCCGACTGCGGTTCTACGCCGGCGCGGCGGGCGAGGAATGGCCGCGCACGATCCACTGGGGCGGCGTGGAGGAGCCCGTCGAGGTCCGCAGGACGGCCCTGGTCGAGCGCAACGGTGTGCGCACCCGTACGTTCCGGCTCTCGCTGAAGGACGGCACGGTGCTCGACGTGAGTCGCCCCGAGCCCGACGGCGACTGGACGATCGACCGCGAGCTCGACGACGTCTGATCCGTCCCCCATGCGCGGGACACGTACGTAGCCTTACTTACTTAGCTCATGGTAGTTAGGTTTGACCCTGAACGGGTATCGACCTACGTAGCCACAGGCCTCATCCTGAGCCGAGCTTCACCAGAGGGGCTCCCGACGGATCGAGGGACATGCGATGGGTGATCATCCCGGGCACAAGACCTGCATGGACAGCGAGTGCGATCTCTGCGAAGAGATCGCCTACGAACCGAGCTGGTACGCGTCACTCCTCGCCTTCGGGAAGGAACCGCGCGACGGTGTGATCACCTGGGAGCCGAGGGCGAGCCTGAGCGCCTGAGCACGTGATGACGTCCGGGTCGACGGACGAGGGACGGGCATCCCTCGACCGGAGACCCCGGCGAGCGTCGGACTGTTGAGACCGACGCACAACCGAAGACCCGACGCCGGGTGGCGGCGAGCACCTTTCTCCCCCTCCCCGTGCGCGCTGACGGTTCCCCCCTCGGTCCCGTCACCGCCGTCACCCGGCAGCGTCGGGAAGCTCCGATCCCCACGCAGGGCCTGCGGCGACCGCCGCCGCGTGGCGACGCTGGACGAGCAGTCCCACACCGAGCGCGAACGCGATCACGCCGCCGCCGATCAGCCCGACGCGCGGACCGAGGTACTGGCCCACCCATCCGGCGATCGGCGAGCCGATCGGCGTGGAGCCGAGGAAGACCACCCCGTAGAGGGCCATCACGCGGCCGCGCGCCTGTGGGCGCGCCTCGAGCTGCAGCATCGTGTTGCCCGTGATCATGAACGCCATCACGGCGAAGCCCACGGGCACCATGACCACCAAGGCCGCGCCCAGGGTCGGCGCGAGCCCCACCGCGACGAGGGCGAGCCCCGATGCCGTGGCGAAGACGCCCAGCCTGTTCATCGTGGGGGTGCGGGCACGGTTGGCCATCGTGAGGGCGCCCAGGAACGAGCCAAGCCCCGCGAGCGCCGAGAGCGCCCCGAACGTGCCGGCGTTGCCGTGGAACGTGTCGGTGGCGAGCAGCGGCAGCAGCACGGCGAAGTTGAACGAGAACGTGAAGACCCCCGCCATGATCAGGAGCGGCGTCCGCAGCTCGTCGGTCCGCCAGACGTACTGGAGACCGGCCTTGAGGAGTCCGCGCTCCCGCGTCGTGCGCGCCTGCACGTGGAACTCGGCGGGACGCATCAGCAGGAGCGCCGTGATCACGGCGACGTAGGAGACGGCGTCCAGGAGGAACGGCCAGGCGACGCCCGCGGTCGCGATCAGCGCGGCCGCCAGGGCGGGCCCGAGGATCCGTGAGCCGGTGAAGGCGGCGCTGTTCAGGCTCACCGCGTTCGTGACGGCCTCCTCGCCCACCATCTCGATGTAGAAGCTCTGGCGCGTCGGGTTGTCGATGGCCGTCACCACGCCGGCCAGGAGCGAGAGCGCGTAGACCATCCACAGCTGCGTGACGCCGGTGATCACCAGGACGAAGAGCGCGAGGGCGTTCAGCGCGAACGCCGTCTGCGTCCACACGAGGATCCGGCGCTTGTCGTGACGGTCGGCGAGCACCCCGCCCCAGGCCCCGAGGAAGAGGATGGGCACGAAGAGCAGCGCCACGTTCACCCCCAGCGCCACGCCGGAATGGGTGAGCTGCAGCACCAACCACGCCGTCGCGGTCGCGTTCACCCACGTGCCGGTGGCGGAGACGAGCTGTCCGAAGAGGTAGAGGCGGAAGTTCCGCGAGGTGCGCAGCGAGAGGAAGGTCCGCTGCGCCGAGGCGTACAGGCGGGCGCGCGGGCTCATCGGTCCTCCTCCTCGGTGAGCCGTTCCAAGATCCGCGCCGCGCGCTCGAGGGTCTCGAGCTCTTCGGTGTTCAGTCGCTTCATGCGCCTGGCGAGGTACTCCTTATGGCGGGACCGGACCCGCTGCAGGGTCTTGCGCCCGAGCGGCGTGACCTGCATCCAGGCCACCCGTCCGTCGAGCGGATCGACCGTCCGCTCGATCAGCCCCTTCTCGAGCAGGTCCGCGATCACGCGCGTACAGGTGGGCTTCTTGATCTGCTCGTGCTGCGCGAGGGCGCCCGGGGTGAGCGGGCCGTGGCGTTCGATCGTGGAGAGCGCCGCGAGCAGCGTCGGCGTCACGCCCGCCTCGCCCTCGCGACGGAGCTTGCGCGCGAGGCGGAAGACGGAGAGCCGCAGCTGTGAGGCGAGGCCGGCGACGTCGATCGTGGTGGGGGAGGACGGCATGTCCTCATGATAGTACGCAATGCTAACTAGTGTCACTAACGACTTCGCGCCTCCCGGATGGTCCGGGGCGCGAAGCGTATGGTGAGCGCCGATATCGACCGGGAGGCGCGAGACGATGGCACGAAGACGACGTGGCGCGGCCGAGGTGCGGCGGCGCCGGATCGTCGCGCTCGGCATCCTGGTCGTCCTGCTGCTCCTCGCGTTCGGCGGCGGGTACCTCCTCGCGACCTCGGGCGACGCAGGGAACCGGGCGTCGGGCTCAGCCACCCCGACCCGCACCCACTCGCCGGCCCCCTCGTCCTCGGCGTCGCCGACCCCCAGCGAGAGCCCGTCGCCCAGCGCCGCGGCGTCGCCCGTGTTGGTCGACGGGCGGAGCTTCGTGTATGCGAAGCAGATGGGTGGCACGGCGAGCGCGCCCACCCTCACCTTCGACCTGGCGCTCTTCCTGACCGATCAAGCCGCGAACGACGCCGCGGCCGCGCACGGCGACGAGACCCCGCCCCCGAACGGGTACTACATCGTCAACGACAACCCAAAGCTCAGGACCCTTCCGGTCGCACCCACGGTGACGATCCTCTACTACCCCTCGGGCGGACCCGCGTGCTGCAAGCACCGGGCCGGAACGCTCGACGGGTTCACGGCCGCCGTGAACGGGACCGCGATGACGGACTACCCCGACATGAGCTACACGCCCTGGTGGGTCACGGTCGTGAACGGGGTCATCGTGAAGATCACCCAGCAATATCTCCCCTAGTCGGGGGACTGGCAGCGCACCCGCACGCACGCCAGGATGGTCGCGCCATGGATCACACGTCGCACAGGCCGGGGACGCGCGAGGACTGCCCGGAATGTCTGGCGCTCGCCTACGAGCCGGGTTGGTACCGCTCGCTCCGCGACGATCACCTGATGGGCCCCCGCACGCGGATCGCCATCCCAGACGTGGGCGACCCCACCGGCGACCTCCGGCTGATCGAAGGTCCAGGCCTGACCCTCCCGGAGCTGCAGGACACCTACGGCATCGAAGAACCGGGGCGCTGAGCCGAGCCGGTAGCCTCGAGGGATGCCTCGGGACTGGGACGCCGCCACCTACGACCGCCTGCCCATCCCCATGACCGCCTGGGGGGCGGGCGTGGTGGCCTGGCTGGATCTGGCGGGCGACGAGCGCGTACTGGACGCGGGCTGCGGGACGGGACAGGTGACGGCGCTCCTGCGCGACCGCCTGCCGCGCGGCACGGTGATCGCGTTGGACGGCTCGGCGTCGATGATCGAGCGCGCCCGTGCGCGCCTCGGGGAGGAGCGGGTCACGTACCTCGTCGCCGACCTCGCCGCCCCCCTCCCGCTCGAGGAACCCGTCGACGCCGTCCTGTCCACAGCCACCTTCCACTGGATCGCCGACCACGATGCGCTGTTCGCGCATCTCGCCGCGGTGCTTCGACCCGGAGGGCAGCTCGCCGCGCAGTGCGGTGGGGCCGGCAACATCGCGTCGATCGAGGCTGCGCTGCGCGCGTTAGGGGAGGACTTCGCGGGCCGCAAGCATTTCGCCGCGCCCGAGACGACCCGCGCCCGACTGGAGGCCGCGGGCTTCACCGATGTGTCCTGCTGGCTCCACGACGAGCCGACCCCACTGGCGGAGGACGATCTCGAGCCGTACCTCGAGACGATCTGTCTCGGCGACCACGTGCACGGGATGGGCCCCGAGGCGTCGCGTGCGTTCGTGCACGAGGTTGCCGTGCGCATGCCCGCACCTGTGATCGACTACGTGCGCCTCAACATCCGCGCGCGCAGGGCGTGAGTCCGCCGCTCAGATGAAGAGCGAGACGGCCGCGTCGCGCATCTCTGCGATCGCGGTTGCCGCGCCGATCGGATCCTCGAGGCCGTCGAGCAGGTCCTCGTGCTTCAGGCCCAGGAGATCCATCGTCATCTGGCACGGGATGAGCCGGACGCCGAGGTCTCTGGCCGTGGCGATCAACTCCTCGGGCTTGGCGACCCGGTGGTCGTCCGCGAGCTTCTTGAACATGGCCGGACCCGCCCCGGCGAAGTTGTAGTGCGAGAGTTTCGCCTTCTGGGCCGAGCCGGGGTTCATCGCGCTCATCATCTTCTGCATCCAGTTGTCGCCCGTGATGCGCACGCCCGGCTTCACGATAGCGAACAGGCCCCAGAACGTGAAGAACACCGTGGACTCCATGCCGCTCGCCGCCGCGGTGGTGGCGAGGATGGTCGTGGGCCAGATCCGGTCGAGATCGCCGCCCCACGCGATGATCGTGAGCTTGTTCTTCTTCTTGACCTGGCCCTGCTGCGCGGCTTCGAGCGCCTCGATGCGCGCGAGCAGGTCCGCGAACGCGGGAGCGTCGATCCGTTCCTCGGTCGTGGCCATGCTCAGGCCTTCCTGACCACGTAGCGGTAGGTACCGTCCTCGAGCTCGCCGGCCTCGAGGAGCTCGTTGCCGCTGATGGTGGCCCAGCTCGGGACGTCGGACCTGGAGCCGGGATCCGTCGCGAGGAGCTCGAAGACGTCACCCGAGGCGGCGTCCTTCAGGGCCTTGGCGAGCGAGACCAGCGGACCAGGGCACGATTGCCCGCGAGCGTCGACGGTGACGGTGGTGACGGCGGAGACGGTGGTGGACACGTGGGACCTCCGAACGGTGCGGATGCGAGACGGGAAGGGGCGGGCGGATCGGTGACGCGCGGACGTGCGGCGCCGTCTCCTGTCAGGACTGACAGCAGAGACGGTCGGGGATCATGGCCCCCACGATGCCGGCTTCGCGCGTGCAGATCATTTGCAGGTGCAACAGCCTAGCTCAGCGGCTCCGATCTCACAATCCGGGCGGCGCGGGAGGATCAACCCGGTTCGGGCGTCGTGAGGCAGCCCTGATCGCGCCCGACCAGGTCGAGCCCCGCCAGATCCCCGGGGCCGTAGTCGGTGACGCCGCCTCCGGATCCCTCCATCAGCTCCCCCCATTCCTTCACGTGTCCGAGCCCCACGACGTGGGTGAGCTCGTGCTGTAACACGAGCCCCTCGTCGCCGTAGTACCCGAAGCCCGGCGCATTGGGGTCGGCGGCGTTGATGGCCACCCAACCGCTCACGTAGATCAGTTGGCCCGAGTCGGGGACCTGCGGGGACGCCACGCCCGCGGCGGTGTGCCCGTTCTTGGAGAAGGGGATGTCGGTCTGCGACGGTGTCACCCAGGCGATGAGGACGGGTGCCCAGCGATCCCCGTACGTCGCGGGCTGGTAGGCGTCCCGGTCGTCCATCGGGATCTCCTGCGTGAACCCATCGTCGACGAAGGTGATGCCGGTGGCGGCGGAGACACGCCGGACGGCCTCATGCACGTCGTCCAACGATGAGTCGGGTGCGGTGCCGAGGTTCACCACATAGTGGATGGGGTCGCAAGGGTTCCATCGCACGGGGTCGCCCGTGGGCCGGCTGAGGATGAACGAGTACGGCGCGTCCGTGTCCGACGTGGTGGTGGAGGTACGGGATAGGCGGGGGACGCTCGGCACGAGGGCGGCGGCCACCAGGGCGATCAGGATCAGCGCGGCCGCGGCGGTCGTGAAGCCGCGGCGGGAGGCCCGCCGGCGCTGCGTCGGCGCATGGACGAACGGCGGCGGCGGGGGCGGGGGCAGGCCCGTGTCGGGACGTGGGGGAAGCGCGCTCACCCGACCATCGTACGGACGCTCGGGAGGAACGTGACCCATGCATCTCTATCGGCGCCGAGCGGCACGCGGGTGAGCTCGCGTTCGCTCATCGCACGAGGCGCCGCCGCTCCTTCGGCCAGTAGACGAGCGCCACCTTCGCCCTCAGCGCGTCCGTGCGCACCGGCCCGAACTGACGGGAATCGGTCGAGGACGCCTCGTGGTCGCCGAGCACCCACCACTCGTCCGGCCCGAGGCGGCGATCGCCCACGGCCGCACCCGGGCCGGCCGCGATCCGCTTGACCATCTCGTAGCCGGGCCGGCCCGGGTGCTCCACCACGACGACGTCGCCCGGCGCGTACCTGCGCGCCTCCACGGCCAGGGCCCAGTCGCCCGGGAAGAGGGTGGGCATCATCGACGGACCCTCGATCGCCACGCGCGTCGGGCGTAGACGCAGGCACGCCCACGCGAGTCCCGTCGCCACGACGGCCCCGGCGATGGCCGCGTCCATCGGTTTCCTACCGCGGTGGTAGGTTTCAGACTTCGGCTCGTTCGACGAAGGAGGCGGTTCCATGCTCGAAGCATTCCTCAAGCCGCGCCGCACCGTCCACGCACACTGCGACCTGCCGTGCGGCGTGTACGACCCGGCCCAGGCCCGCATCGAGGCCGAGTCGGTGAAGGCCTGCCAGGAGAAGTACCAGGGCTCCGACGACGCCGTGTTCCGTGAGCGCGCCGTGGGCATCAAGGAAGAGCGGGCGAACATGGTGAAGGAGCACCTGTGGGTGCTGTGGACCGACTACTTCAAGCCCGAGCACGTGGAGAAGTACCCGGACCTCCACGACAAGTTCTGGAAGGCGACGAAGCTCGCCGGCGACGCCAAGAAGTCGCTCGACCCGGCGCAGGGCCAGCAGCTGCTCGACGCGATCGACGAGCTGGCCAAGATCTTCTGGGAGACCAAGTCCTAGGGTCGATCCACTCGGTCAGACCCGTTCCATCACCTGCACGACCTGCGGGGCCGCCCGGTACCGGGCGGCCCGCTCGTCGTCGAGACCCGCCGCGACCTCTTCGATGATGCCGGTCGCCTCGGCCAGCCGCCGTTCGCCCTCCGCTCCCGTGCCGGCGTCCTGCAGCGCCGCCTCGGCGAACGCGGCGCGGGCCCGCCAGCGCAGCAACGGCGAGCCGCCGAGACCCTCGGCGAGGGCGATCGCCTCCCTCAGGCGCGCGAGCCCGACCTCGACCCGGCCGAGCGCAGCGAGGGTCCGCCCCAGCGTGATCGTTCCGTCGATCTCGTACTTGTGCCGTCGCACGGGCCGCGCCATCTCGATGGTGCGCTCCGACCATGCGAGCGCGTCCTCGAAGCGCCCGGCCTCGAGGGCCGCCGCCGCGCGCACCGCCGCCAGCCTCCCACCCACGAGCCACCGCTCCCACGCGTGGCTCGCGGCCGCGGCCTCCCACACGTCGGGCCATGCACGATCCACGGCGCCGATGTCGCCGAGCAGGAGATCCGTGCAGATCACGTCGGCGCGGGCGTTGATCCAGGGCATGTTGAAGGCGGATGGGCCGAGCCGGTCCTGTACCGTCGCGCTGCGATCGGCGGCCTCGTCGAGCCAGAAGATCTCGCGCAACGTGAGGGTGGAGTAGTTCATCACGACGTTGTCGGGGCGCCCGATCCTCCGAGCCGTGGCGATCGCGGCCTCGGCCGCCTCGAGCGCCTCCTCGTAGCGACCCATCCCCGCCAGGGCGAGACCTCGCATCCCGGCGCCGCGCAGCAGGTACTCGGCGCTGCTGGGCTCGAGCCCTCCCACCTTGGCGGCGCCCTCGGACATCTCCAGGGTCCGAGCGAAGTCTCCCGTCCAGTAGAAGTTGTCGGCGTGCATGTGGAAGTGCTCCGCCAGCTCGGGCTGGCGGACCCCGGGCGTCCAGATCTCCAACGCACGGTCGCCCAACTCGATCGCGCGGTCGAGATCGCCCGCCTCGCCCCGCATCGCGTAGGTCCCCGACAACCGCGCCAGCGCCACGGGCTCCAGTTCCGGCGCGCGCTCGCGCGTGAGCACGAGGGCCCGCTCCGCGAGCGCGATCGTCTCCTCGGCCCGCTCCGTCCAGAACGTGGCGCGGGAACGGCCGATGATCGCCTCCACCTCGTCGGTGCCATCCAGCTCGGGGATCAGCGCGGCCAGCTCCTCGTCGGCGCGGGAGAACTCCTCGAGCTCCACCAGGGCGAGCCCGCGCCGCAGGCGGATGCGGCGGCGATCCTCGTCGGTGGCGGCGAGCTCGAGGGCGCGGCTATACAGGTCGTGGGTCTGCTCCCCAGCCAGCGCGGCGAGCGCGCGATCGCCCGCGGCGATCAGGTACTCCATCGCGCGCTGCGCGTCTCCGGCCTCCCTCCAGTGGAGCGCCAGCACCCAGGCGAGCTCCTCGGGGTCCGGCATCGAGGACTCGATCACGCGCGCCGTGGCCGCGTGCAGCTCCCGACGCACGGATCGGGGCAAGGTCGCATAGGCGACGTCGCGGATCAGCATGTGTTTGAACGCGTACTGCACGTCTCCTTCCAGCTGACTCTCGGAACGTCGTTGCACCAGGCCGCGGGCCTCGAGGGCTTCGAGGGCCTCGTCGACGTCGTCGAGCTCGCCGATGCGCTCCACCACGCCCCGCCAGAACGACTGTCCGATCACCGATGCGTGCAGCAGACCCGTGCGCGCGCCGGGCGGGAGCGCGTCGATCCGCGCCGCGATGGCCGCACGCACCGTCGTCGGCAACTCATCGACGTCGGCGTCGTCCGCGACCGCGGCGGCGAGCTCTTCGAGGAAGAGCGGGTTCCCCTCCGCCCGCTGCACCAGCTTCTCCACGGTGGCGGGTTCCGCAGGCAGCGTGGCCGCGATCAGCTCGGTCGCCTCGACGGCCGTGAGCGGCTCGAGCGGCAACTTGGTCTGGCCCATGAGCCCCGCCCCGAACGAGGGGCGGGTCTCGACGAACTCCGGCCGCGCGAGCGCCAGGAACGCGACGGGCTGGTCGGCGACGCGACCCACCAGGTAGTCGAGGAGCTCCATCAGAGCGTCGTCGGCCCAATGGATGTCCTCGAAGACCAGCAGCAGGGGCGCCCGTGCGCCGAGGAGCTCCACGAGGCGTCGGGCCGCGAAGTAAAGGTGGTGAGGATCGTCGGTGCCCTCGGTCGTGACCAGCCCCAGGAGCTGCCCGAGGTAGGCGCGGCTCTCCGCGACCTCCGCCGTGGGGAAGACGTCGCCCACGAGGTCCGCGAGCTTGCCGCGGGCCACCTCGGCCGAGTCGTTCTCGTAGATCGAGGCAGCGCGACGGACGATCTCCGCGAACGAGCGGTACGGCGTCTGCTCTTCGTAGGGGAGGCTGCGGCCCCAGAGCGCGCGGCCGCCCTGCTCCTCGACCATCTCGGAGACCTCCCGCCCGATCCGGGTCTTGCCGATCCCCGCCGGCCCGAGCACCGTGATCAGGTGCGGGACCCGACTCGCGCGCACGCGGTCCCAGAGCGTCGCGATCAGGAGCAGCTCCCGATCGCGGCCGACGAGCGGTGAGGTGGACATCGGCCGGCCGGCGGGGACGACCGGCGCCCCTTCCACCAGCCAGGCGGCGACCGGGTCGCGCTTGCCCTTCGCGTCCACGTCGGGGAGCTCTTGGAAGCCGAAGGCGTGGCGCGTGAGGCGATGGGTCTCGGCGTCGACCACGACGCCGTCGGGAGGCGCCACCGACTGGAGGCGCGCCGCGATGTTCACGACATCGCCCGTGGCGAGGGCGTCCGCGGGTGGTGCGTCCACCGTGATCATCGCCTCGCCCGTGCAGACGGCGGCGCGCACGTGCAGGTCCAGTCCCTCGTGCCGCGTATTGAGGACCTGGATCCCCTCCAGGATGCTGAGGGCGGCGCGCACCGCGCGCTCAGCGTCCTCGCTGTGTGCGAGCGGCGCCCCGAAGACGGCCATCACCGCGTCGCCCACGTACTTCTCGACGACGCCTCCGAACCGCTCGATGCGGGCCCGGGTCTCGCCGTAGTAGAGCTGGTTCTGCGCGCGCACGTCCTCGGGATCGGCGCCGTCGGCTCGTGCGGTGGATCCGACGACGTCCACGAACAGGACCGAGACGAGCTTGCGCTCCTCCTGGACCGGCGCCGCCTCCAGGGGGGCGCCGCAGGAGGGGCAGAACCTGGCGTCGGCGGGCGCGTCGGAGCCGCACCGGGTACAGACCATCGGCTCAGCCTAGACGGCCCTCGCGGCGTGCGCCACGGAAGAACGAGCCGCCGTGCTCAGCGGCGGAGGGAAGGTGCCGGTGGGCTGGGGCCGTCGGATCCCCAGCCCACCGGAGCTTGCGTCCGCGTCGACGCGCGCGCGGCCGTCTCACCGGAACGGACCCGACGGGGTGAGGTGGGTCTGGCGGCACCCCACCCCGCCCGGTCTCCTGAGCTACATCGGCATCAGTCGTCTGGGGGGCACAGGGACCGAACGGCGGTACTTGTGGGCCGAACGGTCGATGCGCGCCGCGCCTAACGGTCGGTCCGGTCGGGTCGGCGGTCCGACCGCTTCCGGTAGCCTCGGGGCCGTGAAGGACATCGGCCTCGTCGGCGTCCCGTTCTCCGGGAGATCCACCTTGTTCACGGCGCTCACGCGCGCCGGCTCGCACGGCGGACAGGCGAACGTGGCCGTCGTGCCCGTGCCGGACCCGCGTCTCGACGTGCTCACCGAGATGGAGCGCTCGAAGAAGACCGTGGCCGCGCAGGTGCGCTTCGTCGACGTGCCCGGGGGGACGTCGAGCGCGCAGGGCGTCGCGAAGCTCCGCGAGGCGGATGCCCTCGCGCTCGTGATCCGCTGCTTCGGACCCGACCGGGCCCCCGCGGCGGAGCTCGCCGGCGTGCGTGCCGATCTCCTGCTCGCGGACCTCGGGGTGATCGAGTCGGCACTCGAGAAGGCGGAGAAGCGTGCGAAGGGTCGCGTGAACGAGGAGGTGGCGGCATTGCGGAACGCGAAGGCCGCCCTGGACGCGGAGACGCCGTTGCGTGCGGCGGGCCTGGAGCCCCAAGAGACGGAGCTGCTGCGGGGCATCGCGCCGCTCACGATGAAGCCCGAGGTGGTCGTGGCGAACCTCGAGGAAGGGCTGGAGGTGCCCGCTGAGCTCGCGTCGGAGGACGCCGTCGGCGTCTACGCCTCCATCGAGGCGGAGACCGCGGAGATGGATCCGGAGGAGGCGCGTGCGCTGCTGGAGGAATTCGGCGTGGCCGAGCCCGGCCTCGAGAAGGTGATCCACGCAGGCTACCGAGCCCTCGACCTCATCACGTTCCTCACGACCGGCGAGGACGAGACGCGTGCCTGGGAGGTGCGGCGCGGCGCGCACGCACCCGAGGCCGCTGGCGTGATCCACACCGATCTGCAGCGAGGGTTCATCCGCGCGGACGTGATCTCCTACGACGACCTGGTGGCGCAGGGATCGATGGAGGACGCCAAGACCCACGGCAAGATCCGGGTGGAAGGGAAGGACTACCAGGTGCAGGAGGGCGACATCCTGCACGTGCGCTTCGCCGTCTGACGCGGATCAGACGCCCTCGATGCCAGATCCACGGCACGCGACGCCAGAAAGCGTCTCGTAATCGACCCACGCGACGACCGTTGCGTCCCGCTCGATGACCCATGGCCCGGATCGCGGCTTGAGGACTCCCGTGACCGCGTCGAGTTGGTCCACGGCGTCGGAGGGAAGGATCCCAGCTACGTTCGCCCGGATGAACGCCTCACCAGCCGGCAGGAGCGAAGGTCCCTGATGTGAGAACGCCCTCTCGTCTCCTGGAGAGCAGCCGAGCATGGAGGTGGGGGTCGTCACGGAAGGGCTCAGGCCTGCCCCTGCACAGGTAGCGCTGGCGAGAGCGACGAACCAACGACCGGCGGCGCCGATCTCTAGCCAGGCGATCCTCCTGCCAGCTCGCTCGAACGAAATCATCTCTGGATACACGGCGAGCTGCGCCGACCATCCTGATTGACCGGCAACGTCGTCCGGAAGCAGGCCGTCCAGGAACTGACGCGCGGTCGATCGAATCTCGCCATCGCTGATGACGACTGGCATCGCCCCGGTGGTCTTGATCTCTTCGATCGGGCAGTCCAGCGTCCAAGGATGGAACCAGTGGGCTGGATCGGTCACGGTGAACGAAGCCGAAGACCCCAGCGACGCGTCGTCAGGTCTGACGCATGTCACCGTGAGATCACCCGGTGGGGCTTGCACCTGCACGAGAGGATCGAACGCTGAGCCGCCCTCGGCGGTGAGGCGCCAAGTGAGGGGGGGCTGCGAGGGATCGGAGACGATGACATCGGCCGCCGTGCCGGTCGCATCGGTCGCATGGATACGGACGCCGTCGGGCGATCCGGCTATCTCGTTGGGGGATACCGTTGCCCCCTGATCAGTGCACGACACGGCGAGCGTGTCTCCTGAAGGAGATCCGACGCTCCCTGAGGCGCCGTCTGGGCCTTTCACGAGCTCGATAGGGAAGTAGAACGGGACGTCACCGTCGTCGGCGTGGGCGACGAACGAGAGCACGTATCTGCCCGCCGGTTGATCGAGAGTGACGGGTGCCGTGATCGAGCCGAAGCCCTGGACCTTGGGGAACGGGAAGTCGCCCGCTCGGTCGATCTCGCCGTCCACGCTCGTCGCATCGCCGCTGATGGCGAGCGTCGCGCCTCGCGGCACGGGTACGAAGTCATCGTCGGCGAACGAGGGCGCGGCCGCGTCGGCGCACCCGCTCCCCCCGGAGAAGGTCCAGCAATGCGAACCGACCGTCCCTTGCACCGTCTCGCCACCCACCGTCAACCGCGCATGAGCGCCGTGGGCGTTCATGTCGGCGATCCGGAACGTGACGATGACCGTCGGGCCCTCGGGCAGGCCCACCGAGGTGTCGAGCGGCGAGGTCGGCTGGAGGATCTGCCACGCGAAGATGCCGGCCGCCGCGAACACCGCGAACGCGACGACGCCGGCGACCACGCGCTGACGGCGGGGCGGCATCCCCTCACCGCGCGGGTGGCGTTGCGCCTGCTGCCAGGTCCGGTCGGCGTCGGGCTGGACGGCGCGCAGCTTCCTGAGCTCGTGCTCCCAGCGTTCGGGCATCTAGTCGTCCACCTCCTCGGCGCCCAGCAACGCGCGCAGCCGCGCGCGGGCGCGATGGATGTGCACGCGGACCGTGGGTGACGCGATGCCCATCCGCCGAGCGACCTCGTCGACGGGAGATCGGCCTCGAAGCGGAGCACCACGGCCGCACGCTGGTTGGGCGAGAGCCGACGGAGGGCTTCCATCAGTCCGGCCAGCTCCGGAGGGTCCACGAGATCCTCCTGCTCGGACCGAGCGTGCTCGATCGCCGTTCGCTCTTCAGCTCGGTCTGCGCCAAGCGGAACGACGTCCGGTACAGCCACGGGAGCGGCTCGCGGATGGTGCCGCCGTACGCGATCGCGCGCGCGAACGCCTCCGCCACCACGTCCTCGGTGATATCGCGCCGACCGCCCGTGAACGCGTAGATCGTGCGCCAGAGGCCGGGGCCGTCCTCGCGGAAGACGCGCGCGAAGTCGTGCGCGCCGGTTCTTGAGCCGGTCCCCGCCCCGTCGTCGACCTCGCGCTCCCCCACCGTCGTCATCATCATCGTCGCGTCCGTCGCATCGCATCACCACGGAACGACAGAGCGTTCGGGAGCCGGGAGCGTTTACGCGTCGGCCAGGAACTGCGTCCAGGGCTATCCTGCCGCGAGATGGCGGACACCTATCGGATCGGCGAGGCCGCGAAGGCGCTGGGCGTGCGCGTCGAGACGCTGCGCCGATGGGAGCGCGAGGGCAAGCTCACGACGCACCGCACCGCCGGCGGGCAGCGCGAGGTGCCGGCCGCCGAGGTCGCCCGGCTGCTCTCGGAGCGCAGCGGCCACCAGCCCATCGTCGCCGGGAGCGCACGCAACCGCTTCCCGGGTGTGATCACCGAGATCAAGCGGGACGAGCTGTCTGCCACCGTGGAGATCCAGGCGGGGCCGCACCGGGTGCTCGCGTTCATCACGCGCGAAGCCGTGGATCAGCTCGGGCTCGAGGTGGGGATGGAGGCCGTGGCCACGGTGAAGGCCACCAGCGTGATGGTGAACCTGCCCGAGTAGGGTCAGCTCACGCCGATCATCACGTCGGTCGCCTTGATGATGGCGGTCACCGACTTGCCATCGACCAGGCCCAGGCGCTCGGCCGACTCCTTCGTGATGGCGGCGACCACTTGTGCGCCATTCACGTCGACGACGACCTCCGCCATCACCGCGCCCATCCTCACTGACGTTACGGTCCCCCGAAGCTGATTCCTGGCGCTCGTCTCCATCGCTCCCCTCTGGGCTCCGATGACTGCCACAGTGTATTGCCTATCTCACACCAGGTTTCCCTTGGTATCACAAGCATGGACTCTGTATAGTCATCGTCCCATCTCGAGCGAAGGGAAGCCAACGTGAAGCGACTCCTCGTCCCCGTCGTCTGCCTCGCGTTCCTGACCGCGGCGTGCACATCCAACGACGACGCCTCGCCGTCCGGTTCTGGATCGTCGGAAGGCACCTCCACGGAACTCATCGTTTTCGCGGCCTCCTCGCTCACCGCGGCCTTCACGCAGATCGGCAAGGACTTCCAGACCGCGAACGCGGGTACCACGGTGACCTTCAACTTCGGACCGAGCGACGGACTCGCTGCGCAGATCGAGTCCGAGGGCACCGCCGACGTGTTCGCCTCGGCCAGCGGCACGTGGATGGACGACGTGCAGAAGAAGACCGGCGTCACGGGGCGGGTGGACTTCGCACAGAACGGACTCGTGGTGATCACGCCGACCGACAACCCGGCGAACATCAAGACGTACGCCGACCTCGCCGACCCGGGGGTCCAACTCGTGCTGGCGGCGCCCGGCGTGCCCGTGGGTGACTACGCGCGCGAGAGCCTGAAGTCCGCGGGATTGCTGAAGAGCGTGACCCCGAACATCGTCTCCAACGAGGAGGACGAGGCTTCAGTGGTCGCGAAGGTCACCGCGGGTGAGGCTGATGCCGGCATCGTCTATGTGTCGTCGGTATCGTCCGACGTGGATGCGGTCGAGATCCCTGACGACGTGAACGTGATCGCCACCTATCCGATCGCCGTCATCGCGGGGAGCAGCAACGGCACGCTGGCTCAGGCTTTCGTCGACTACGTCACGGGACCGGAAGCTCAGGCGACCCTGCATTCGTTCCAGTTCCTGCCGCCGCCCGCGGCATGACCGTGAGTGCGCCGCGCCGGCTCCACCCGCTCGTCGTCGCGATGGCGGCGATCGGGACGGCGTTCGTCGCCGTGCCGCTGCTGGCGCTCCTGATCCGCGCACCGTGGGGTCACGTGGGCGAGGTGCTCACCGACAGCGGCGCCTGGACCGCGTTCCGCCTCAGCCTCCAGGTTTCGCTCACGGCCGCCCTCTTCTCCGCGCTCTTCGGGTTGCCGATCGCGTGGGTCCTGGCACGCGGCCGCTTCCGCGGGAGGAACCTGCTGCGCGCGGTGGTGATCCTCCCCATCGTGCTGCCTCCGGTGGTCGGGGGGATCGCGTTGCTCGAGGCGCTCGGGAGGAGCGGCGTGGCCGGAAGGTGGCTCCGCAGCGCGCTCGGGATCCAGCTGCCGTTCACCACTGCGGGGGCCGTCGTGGCCGCGACGTTCGTCTCGATCCCGCTCTTCGTGATCGCGGCGGAGGCCGGACTCCGGTCGCTCGATCCGCGACTGGAGGACGCGGCGGCGGCGGCGGGCGCATCGCGCGGATACGCCTTCCGCAGGGTCACGCTCCCCATGCTCGCACCTCAGCTGGCGGCCGGGATCGTCCTCGCGTGGGCGCGCGCGCTCGGGGAGTTCGGCGCCACCATCACGTTCGCGGGGAACCTCGCGGGGCGCACACAGACGCTGCCGCTCGCCGTGTACCAAGCGCGGCAGACGGACCCGGGCGCCGCCGTGCTGCTCTCGCTGCTGCTGGTGGCGCTTTCCCTCGTGGTGCTGGTCCTGCTGCGCGACCGGCTGTGGACGCGATGAGCCTGCACGCCGAGGTCCGGCTCCGCCGCGACGGGTTCTCGCTCGACGCCGCGCTCGACGCCGAGCCGGGAGAGACCGTGGCGCTCATCGGCCCCAACGGATCGGGCAAGTCGACGTTCGTCCAGGCGGTGGCGGGCTTGACGGAGGACGGGGAGACGCACCTGAGCCTGGAAGGCATCGACGTATCAACGCTCCCACCCGAACGCCGGCCGATCGGCGTCGTCTTCCAGGACCTGCGCCTGTTCCCACACCTCTCCGCCATGGAGAACGCCGCGTTCCCCCTGCGAGCCCGCGGCATCGCGAAGCAGGCGGCACGGGATCGCGCGCGCGCGCTCCTCGCCCGGCTGGGTCTCCCCGAGGCGCGCATGCACGCGCGGCCGGCGGACCTCTCCGGCGGGGAGGGGCAGCGCGTCGCGCTCGCGCGCGCGCTGATCGACGAACCGACGCTGCTGCTGCTGGACGAGCCCACGTCCGCGCTCGACGTGCAGGCACGCGCACAGCTGCGCCCGCTCCTGCGCACGACGCTCGCCGCCTTCCCGGGCGTGCGCCTCCTCGTCACGCACGATCCGGTCGAAGCGATGACGCTGGCGGATCGTCTCGTCGTGCTCGAGGACGGCCGCGTCACGCAGGCGGGCACGCCGGCCGCGATCCGGGAGGCGCCGCGCTCGTCGTACGTGGCCGACCTGGTGGGCTTGAACCTCTACGCCGGGAGGCTCGAGCCGTTGGACGAAGGCGCGGGACGGCTCGTCACCGACGATGGCGAGCTCGTCGTGGCGTGGCCGGTGGAGCTCCCCCGGCAGCCGCTCGAAGGCGTCACCGCCACGCTGCGGCCCGCCGAAGTCGTGCTCCACACCGTGCGCCCCGAAGGGGGGTCGGCGCGCAACGTGCTGCATGGCGAGGTGGCGGCGGTGTCGGTCGAGGGGGAACGCGCCCGGGTGCGGATCGCGTCTGCGCCACCGATCGTGGCCGAGGTCACGCTGGGGTCCGTCACGCGACTCGGCCTACACGAGGGTGCGGAGATCTGGGCCTCGTGCAAGGCCGTGGAGCTCGTGCTGCAGCTCCCCGCCTGAGCCCGCATCGGCTCCGAGCCGCAGGTACCCTTGGCGGGTGACGACGACCCCCGAGCGCACGTCGCTCGATCAGCCGAAGCCCAAGAGCCCACCCGAGAAGCAGCGCAACCCGATCCTCCGGTTCATGGGGGAGCTGCCGGGCTTGATCCTGATGGCCTTCATCCTGGCCCTGCTGATCAAGACCTTCCTGGTGCAGGCCTTCTTCATCCCGTCGGGCTCGATGGAGCCCACGCTGATGCCCGGCGACCGCGTGCTCGTGCTGAAGATCCCCTACTACTTCCACGATCCCCGGCGCGGCGACATCGTGGTGTTCTCCGACCCCAACCCGAAGGCGCAACCGGATCGCGGGGCGATCGGCGGGTTCTTCCACTGGATGTTCGAAGGGCTCGGCGTGCAGAAGCCCGAGAACGAGGACTTCATCAAGCGGGTGATCGGACTCCCCGGCGACACGGTGTGGGCAAAGGGGGGCAGCGTGTACGTGAACGGGCAGAAGCTCGACGAGCCGTACCTCACGCAGCGGACCGAGGACTTCCCGAAGACACCTGTGCCCGAAGGAAGCCTGTTCGTGATGGGCGACAACCGCGGGAACTCGCTCGACTCGCGCTTCGGCCTCGGGTTCATCCCCATCGACAAGGTGATCGGGAAGGCGGAGGTCATCATCTGGCCGCCGTCGAGGATCGGGTTACTCCACTGAGGCCGCGCTAGCGAGCCGCACGTCCAGCCGGATCCCGCTCGCGCTCCCGCCAGCCCACCGGGCGATCGCCCGGCACGAAGAGCCGCGCGAACGACCACGTGAGCCCCGCGATCCCGAAGCCCGCGAGCCACACGATCAGCGGTGGGATCTCGAGCGCGAAGAACGCACGTGTCGCGGGAAGGTTCAGGACCAGGAGGAAGAGCCCCGCCATCGACCAGATCAGGATCAGCCGGTCACGCGTGAGCGGCGCAGCCAGGATCGAGAGCACGAGCAGCCCGATCCACGTCAGCACCATCACCGCGGTCGTCTGCGCCTCGCGGAGCGTCACGCCCGCCTCGTTCGTGGCCACGGTGTACGCGAGGAACGTGGCCGCCGCGGCGAGGGTGCCCGTGGGGATCGCGAACCGCAGCACGCGGTTCACGAAGCCGGGGCGGAACCGGTCCGTGTTGGGCGCGAGGGCGAGGAAGAACGAGGGGATGCCGATCGTGATCGCGCCCACCAGCGTCAGGTGCCGCGGGAGGAACGGGAAGGCGAACCCCGCCACGCCGATCGCGAGCGAGATCAGCATCGCGTAGACAGTCTTGTTCAGGTAGAGGCCGGAGGTGCGTTCGATGTTGCCGAGCACACGACGGCCCTCGGCCACCACCGAGGGGAGCGCGTCGAAGGTGGAGTCGAGCAGGACCAGCTGTGCGACAGCGCGCGTCGCGTCGCTGCCCGAACCCATCGCCACGCCGATGTCCGCGTCCTTCAGGGCGAGCGCGTCGTTCACGCCGTCGCCCGTCATCGCCACCGTGTGGCCGTGGGCCTGCAGGGCCAGCACCATCGCGCGCTTCTGCTGCGGCGTCACGCGGCCGAACACCGAGTGCTGCTCGAGGATGCCTCCGAGCTCCTCCCGGTCCTCGGGCAGCGTGCGGGCGTCGACGGGCTCGCCGGCGTCCTCCAAGCCGAGCTCGCGCGCGATCGCGTCGACGGTGCGTGGGTCGTCACCGGAGATCACCTTCACCCGCACGCCTTGCTCGGCGAAGTAGCGAAGCGTCCCGGCGGCATCGGGGCGCGCGCGGTCACCGAGCACCACGACCGCGGCGGGTGTGAGCCGTGCGGGGAGGTCGTCGCCGGCGAGGGCGGACGCCGACGCGAGCAGCACCACCCGGTGACCGGCCTCGGACTCGCGTTGCACCGTGGCGCGGACGTCGTCGTGCCCCTCGATCCCGCTGAGCAGCACGTCGGGCGCGCCGAGGATCCAGGCGCCGTGACCGTCGAACGCGGCCGCGCTCCACTTGCGGGCCGACGAGAACGGGACCGAGCCGGTCTCCTCCCAGCCCGCCGGCGCCTGTGGATACCGCTCGGCGATCGCGCGCATCGTGGCGTTGGGCGCCGCATCGTGCGCCGCGATCGCGCCCAGCACGTCGTCCGCCGCCGCGCCGTCCACCGGCTCGACGCTTCGCACCGTGAGCTTCCCCTCGGTGAGCGTCCCCGTCTTGTCGATGCAGAGCACGTCGACGCGCGCGAGCCCTTCCACGGCCGGGAGCTCCTGGACGAGCACACGCCGTCGCGCGAGCCGCACCACCGCGACGGCGAAGGCCAGCGACGTGAGGAGCACCAGGCCCTCCGGGACCATCGCCACGGTGCCGGCCACCGCGCCGGAGACCGCCGCGCGCCACGAATCGTGCGAACGAAGCTGACTGAAGAAGAGCAGCGCGGCGGTGGGCACGATCGCGTACGTGACGTACGTGAGGATCTTGTCGATGCCGCTGCGGAGCTCGGAGCGCGTGAGCGTGAAGCGCCGGGCGTCCTCCGCGAGCTTGGCGGCGTAGGCTTCGGCGCCCACGCGCGTGGCCCGGTAGCGACCGGCGCCGGCGGCCACGAACGAGCCCGAGAGCACCTCCTCGCCATCCCGCTTGAGGATCGGATCCGCCTCGCCCGTGAGGAGCGATTCGTCGATCTCCAGGCCGTCGGTGTGCACGACCTCGCCGTCCACCACGATCTGGGAGCCCGCCACCAGGTCGAGCACGTCGTCCTGGACCACCTGCGAGACGGGGAGCTCGCGGGTCTCGCCGTCGCGCACCACGTGCGCCTTGGGGGCCGTGAGCAACGTGAGCCGGTCGAGGGTGTGCTTCGCGCGCAGTTCCTGCACGATCCCGATGGCGGCGTTCGCGACCAGCACGAACCCGAAGAGCGCATCCTGCACCGGGCCGACCACGATGATGATCGCGAGCATCGCGCCCAAGATCGCGTTGAACCGCGTGAAGATGTTGGCCCGCACGATCTGCGAGACGGTGCGGGTGGGGGCGGTCGGCACATCGTTCACACGGCCCGATGCGACACGCTCCGCGACCTCCGCGGTCGTCAGCCCACGTGCGGGGTCACTCATGCGCAAGAGCCTACCCGCGGGTACACCGCGACTCAGGCCATCCGTGCGCCTGCCATCCCCCTCGAGCCGGAAGCGCTCACCGCTGGCATGATGTGCGCCTAGGGGGAGGGTCGGGAGGTCACGATGGCGCTTCGGATCGAGGACTACGCACTCATCGGTGACCTCCACACCTCGGCGCTCGTCGGGCTCGACGGGTCGGTCGACTGGCTCTGTCTCCCGCGGTTCGATTCCCCGGCGTGCTTCGCTTCCTTGCTCGGAACCCCGGACAACGGGTTCTGGAGCATCGCCCCCGACGGGAGGATCATCGCGACGGCGAGGCGCTACCGGCCGCAGAGCCTCGTCCTCGAGACCGACTTCGAGACAGCCGACGGTGTGGTCCGGGTGGTGGATTGCATGCCCAGCCGTGACACCGACCCCCGTCTCGTCCGCGTGGTGCAGGGCATCAGGGGGTCCGTGACGGTCACGACGCGGTTCAAGCCACGGTTCGACTACGGCAAGACGCGGCCTTGGGGTGGCGCGGGGGAAGGGGTCGTCACGGTGGGGGCCGGCCCGGAGGCGATCGAGCTGCGCGGCGACATCCCGCTGCGTGTCCAGGAAGACCATCACGCGGCCACCTTCTCGGTGAACGAGGGCGACGCGGTGGGGTTCGTCCTGACCTACTACTCGCCGTGGGGACCGCTCCCGGATCCGATCGACCCATCCACGGCCGTCGAGGAGACCGACGCCTGGTGGCGGGAGTGGGCCGCACGATCGACCTACGCGGGACGTTGGGCCGACGAGGTCGAGCGATCGATGATCACCCTGAAGGCGCTCATCTACGAACCCACCGGCGGGATCGTGGCCGCGCCCACGACCTCCCTGCCGGAGTTCCTCGGCGGGGTCCGCAACTGGGATTACCGCTACTGCTGGCTGAGGGATGCGTCCCTCACCCTGGACAGCCTGATGGTGGCCGGCTACGTGGAGGAGGCCACGCGTTGGCGGGATTGGGTGATCCGCGCGGTGGCGGGCGACCCCGAGGACCTGCAGATCATGTACGGGATCGCCGGTGAGCGCCGCCTGGACGAGTACGAGTTGGACTGGCTGAGCGGCTACGAGGGTTCGGCGCCCGTCCGCGTCGGGAACGCCGCCTCGGGCCAGCTCCAGCTCGACGTCTACGGCGAACTCATCGACGCCGTCTACCGCGCGCGCCAGCTCGGCATGCAGGGGGCCGACCAGGCCCTCGACATCGCCCAGGGTGTCGTCGTCTGGCTCATGGAGCACTGGCGCGATCCCGACGACGGCGTGTGGGAGGTGCGGGGACCCCGTCGGAACTTCGTGCATTCCAAGGTGATGGCCTGGGTCGCCGCCGACCGGATCGTGAAGATCGCGGAAGACGCCGGCGTGGAGGCCCCCCTCACGGCCCTGAGGAAGATGCGCGACGACATCCATGAGGAGGTCTGCCGGGAGGGCTACGACGCGGAGCGGAACACGTTCACCCAGTACTACGGCTCGTCGCAGCTGGACGCCGCCCTGCTCCTGATCCCCCAGGTGGGGTTCCTCGAGCCGACGGATCCTCGCGTCGTGGGGACCGTCGAAGCGATCCAGCGCGAGCTCGTGAAGGACGGCTTCGTGCTGCGCTACATCCCCGACGCGGACGCCGCCGACGGTCTCCCACCCGGCGAGGGGGCCTTCCTCGCCTGCAGCTTCTGGTTGGTGATCGATCTCGCCCTGATCGGGCGGAAGGACGAGGCCGAGGAGCTGTTCGATCGCCTCCTCGCCCTGCGCAACGACCTCGGCTTGTTCTCGGAGGAGTACGACGTCGAGCACGGCCGCCTGATCGGCAACTTCCCGCAGGCCTTCAGCCATCTCACCCTGATCGCGGCCGCCCTCGCCCTGTCCGGCGACGATGCCGATCGCGCGCGACCGCGGACCGAGCCCCACGACGAACGGGAGGCACCGTGACCTTGCAGGGGAAGACCGCCATCGTAACGGGCGGGAACAGCGGCATCGGCAGGGCCGTCGTGCTCGGGCTCGCGGAGGCGGGCGCCAACATCGTGATCGACTACGTCGCGCACCCCGAGGCGACGGAAGCGCTCGAGCGGAAGGTGGCCTCCCTGGGCGACGAGGCCATCGGGGTCGACGCCGACGTCAGCAAGGTCGAGGATCTGCAGCACCTCGTCGCCGCCGCGGTCACGGCGTTCGGGCGTCTCGACATCATGGTCAACAACGCCGGGGTCGAGACGCGCACGTCGATCCTGGACACCACCGAGGAGCAATACGCGTTCGTGCTCGACGTCAACCTGAAGAGCGCGTTCTTCGGCACGCAGGTTGCCGCCAAGCAGATGATCGAGCAGGGGGAGGGGGGCCGCATCATCAACGTCACCTCGGTCCACGAGGACTGGCCGATGCCGGGCAACACCGCCTACTGCCTGTCCAAGGGAGGGATGCGGATGCTCACACGGACCGCCGGCGTCGAGCTGGCGCCGCACGGCATCACGGTCGTCGGCGTCGGACCAGGCGCCGTGGATACCCCCATCAACAAGTCGACCGTGGACGACCCGGCGAAGATGAAGCGGCTGGACGACGCGATCCCGCTCGGACGGATGGCGAGACCCGAAGAGATCGCGAGCGTCGTAACGTTCCTGGCAGGCGACGGCGCCAGTTACGTGACGGGCACGACGATCTTCGCCGACGGTGGACTGATGCAGAGCAGCCCAGGGCTATGAGCGACACGGTGAGGCGCAGTGGCATGCCGTGGCCGGTCCGTAGCGTGATCGCGGGGGTGGCCGGCACGGCCGCCATGACGCTTGCGTACCGGTCCGAACACCGGTTGCGCCCCGCGGTGTCGGGCTCGCTGGACTACGACGACAGTTTGGTCCCCGGGCAGATCGTCGCGAGCGTGATGCATCTGGGGAGCGTGACCGATCGAACCGACGCGGAGCTGGGCGAGCTGCTGAAGTGGGGTTACGGATCCGCGTTCGGATTGTGGCACGGGCTCCTGCGCCGGCGGCTGCCCGAGCCATGGGCGAGCCTGGCGTTCGGCGCCACGCTGATGACGGCCACCTTCACCCTGTTCCCGGTGCTCGGTCGGACGCCCCCGCCCTGGCGCTGGCCGCCGGACGTACTGGCGACGAGCCTGGGCACCCACGCGGCGTACGTCACGGCGGTGGCCCTGGTCGACGACCTCTTCACCGATTGAACGATCTCGCCACGGGCGGGGGCGCCTAGCGACCGAGCCCGTGATCCTTCGCCCATGCGTCGAGGAGGGCGAACGCCTCGTCCTGCGGGATCGGGCCGCGCTCCATGCGCACGTCCATCAGGTAGGCCAGCGCCTCGCCGACCTGCGGGCCCGGCTCCAGCCCGAGGTGTTCCATCACCTGGCGGCCATCGAGGGGAGGGCGCATCGAGTCGAGGTTCTCCTGCTCCGCGAGGCGCGCGATCCGCTCCTCCAGGTCGTCCTGCAGCGCCGCGAACTCGCGCGCGCGCCGTTCGTTGCGCGTGGTGCAGTCCGCGCGGGTGAGCTGGTTCAGCATGTCGAGGAGCGGACCCGCGTCGCGCACGTAGCGGCGCACCGCGCTGTCGCTCCACCCCTCGCCGTAGCCGTGGAACCGAAGGTGCAGCTCCACGAGGGTTCGCACGTCCTCGATGATCGCGTTGGGGTATCGGAGCTCGCGCAGCCGGGACTCGGCCATGCGCGCGCCGACGACCTCGTGATGGTGGAACTGCACGCCCTCGGGTGTGATCTCGCGCGTCTTGGGCTTGCCGACGTCGTGGAGCAGGGCCGCGAGGCGCAGCGTGAGGATGGCCTCGCAGCGCTCAACCACGGCGTAGGTGTGCGTCAGCACGTCCTTGTGCTGATGGACCGGGTCCTGCTCCAGACGCAGGGCCGTGAGCTCGGGCATGAACTCGTCGGACAGGCCGGTCTCCACGAGCAGCTCGAGCCCGCGAGCGGGGCGGGCTGCGACCAGCAGCTTGTTGAGCTCCTCGGCGATCCGCTCCGCGCTCACGATCGCGAGGCGCTCTCGCATCCCCTCGATCGCCCCCACCACCCGGGGCGCCGGCGTCACGTCGAGCTGCGCCAGGAACCGTGCCGCGCGCAGCATCCGCAGGGGGTCGTCGGCGAAGGCCACCTCCGGGGCGAGCGGCGTGTCGAGCACCTTGGCGCCGAGGTGGCGCACGCCCCCGAATGGATCGATGAACCCGCCGCCCGGCACCCGGACGGCCATCGCGTTGATCGTGAAGTCGCGACGGGACAGATCGGTCTCGATGTCCTTCGCGAAGGTGACCGCGGGCTTGCGGTGCTCTTCGGCGTAGACGTCCTCGCGGAAGGTGGTGATCTCCAGCCGCCGGCCGCGCTTGAGCGCGCCGACCGTCCCGAACTTCACGCCCACGAGGTACTGCCGGTCCGCCCAGCCTCGCAGGAGCCGCGTCGTCTCGTGCGGGGCCGCGTCGGTGGCGAAGTCGAGATCGGTGTCGGGACGGGGACGCCCGAGCACGAGGTCGCGCACGGAACCACCCACCAGATACAACTGGTGGCCGGCCGCGTCGAAGCGCTCGCCCAACTCCTGCGCGAGGGGATCGACCTCGATGACGGCCCCCGTGCTGGGTTGCGTCGGTTCGGTCATGACCGCACGAGGATACCCGGGCCTCGGCGGCCACTCGGTGGCCCGGTCCGCCTATGCTCGCCGCATGTCGCCCCGCCGCCGCCTCGCCGTCACGCTTCGGATCGTCTCGGCCCTCGCCTTGCCGGTCATCGCGCTGCTGCCCGCCCGCACCGCTGCGGCGCCGCGCTCCGACGCGTTCATCGCCGTGGCCATCGTGGATCCCGGCGGACGGCAGCTGGGGACCGCCGGCGCGTTCTGCGGGCTGCGCGACGCCGCGTCGATGGCCGCCATCGATCCATCCTATGGCGCGGTCGTGAGCGAGCCGCCGGAGCCCGAGCGAGCCGACGCCAGCCTGCGGCGACTGCAGGCCGGCGCCGCTCCGGACGAGCTCGTCGCGGAGGTGCCGGGAACCGAGCAGGGAACCGGGGCCGCCGCGGCGGTCACGTTCCACGGGGACCCCGCGGCAAGCACCGGCGCGCGCGTAGCCTCGGGTGCCGCCGTCACCGGGCCTACCGCCGCCATCGTGGCCGGGGGGTTCGCGAGCGACGACCTTGGCGATGCCCTGGCGGCCGCCGAAGGGGACGGCCCCGTGCCCGAGCGGTTGCTCGCCGTCCTGAACGCCGTCTGGTCGGTCGGCACGTGCAAGGCCCGCCCCTCCGATGCGTTCCTGATCGTGACCGGGCCGGATGACGCGCTGGTCGTTCCCGCACGCGGCCTGCCGGCCGCACGTCGCCGCGTGGCCGGAGCCCTCAGCCACCTGGGCGGCACGCTGGCCGCCGACGAGCTCGCCGACAAGCTGCTCGACTCCGCCGCGCTCCCCCACCCTCGGGGCGCCGACGCCCCGGAGATCTACCTCTCGCTCCTGCAGCCGCCCGGCGGATTCGACGCCGTGGAACTGCTCGCTCAGGCGTACGCGCAGTCCGCACGAAGCTCCCCGTCGACGTCGCCGAGCGCCGGCGGCACCCTCGACCCCGAGGGAGGCGACGGGCGCGACTCGGGACCACCGTACGTCGTGCTGGGCCTCCTCGCGATCGGGTTCGCGGCGGCCGTGATCGGGATCGCGCGACGCATGCGGACGATGAAGGACGACTGAATCCCGTGCCCATGTGGCTCGGCTTCATCTGGACCTCACCGAACACGCTGCTCGGCCTGGCGCTCGGCGCGCTCACCTTCCAGCTCCCCCGGATGGATCAGGGGGCCATCGTCTTCGATCGCGCGCCGCGCGGGCTCAGCGCGCTGCTGCTCCGACTCCATCGCGCGGCGATGACCGTGGGCTTCGTGATCGTCTCGGGGGTGCCGGTGCAAGGGACGCTGCGCGCGCACGAACGGCACCACATCCGGCAGTACCGCGCCTGGGGACCGCTGTTCATCCCCGTCTATCTGCTCCTGGCGATCCCCTACGGCTATCGACGCCATCCCATGGAGATCCGCGCGGAACGCGCCGCCGGGGAGCGAACCTAGCTCAGAAGGGCAGACCGCCCTCGATCCCGGGGATCGACGACGCACGCTCCAGCACGCCGCGCAGCTGCAGGTCGAAGTCGTGGGGGTTGGTGGCCGTGCGCCGCGCGTCGTCCTCGGTGACGAGCCCGAGCCTCACGAGGCCCACCAGACCCTGGTCGAAGGTCTGCATCCCGTAGAACGAGCCCTCGGCGATCACGTCGATGATCTCGTCCGTCGCGTCCGGGTCGATGATCCGGTCGAAGACGCGGCCGGTGTTGATCAGCACCTCGCACGCGGGCACGCGACCCTTGCCGTCGGCCCGGGTCACGAGGCGCTGGGAGACGATGCCCCGCAAAGCCCCCGCGAACGACGAACGGACCTCCTTCTGCTGCTGCGGCGGGAAGAGGTCGAGGATGCGGTTCAGCGTCTCCATGCAATCGATCGTGTGCAGGGTCGAGATCACGAGGTGGCCGGTCTCGGCCGCCTGGATCGCCGAGAGCGCGGAGTCGGAGTCCCGGATCTCGCCGACGAAGATGACGTCGGGGTCCTGGCGCACGACGTGGCGCAACGCGTTGGCGTAGCTGTCCGTGTCGATCCCGATCTCACGCTGCTGGATGATCGAGAGCGCGTCCTCGTGCACGACCTCGATCGGGTCCTCGATCGTGACGATGTGGGCGCGGCGCGTGCGGTTGATGTGGCCGATCATCGAGGCGATCGTGGTGGTCTTCCCGGTGCCGGTCGGGCCCGTGATGAGCACGAGACCTCGGGGCGAGTCCGCGAGCTCCGTCATGACCTCGGGCAGGCGGAGCTCTTCGAACGTGGGGACCTCGCTGCGGACCCGGCGGATCGCCAGACCCACCACCGCGCGCTGACGGAAGACGTTCACGCGGAACCGACCGACGCCCGGCAACGTGTACCCGAGGTCGGCCTCCGAGGTGGTCGCGAACTCGTTCTTCTTGTGCTCCGACATCAGGGACATCGCGAACCCTTCGGTGTCGGCCGCCGTCAGCGTCTCGAAACGCGTCGGCTCCAGGCTTCCGTCCACGCGGATGAACGGGACGTTGCCGACCTTGCAGTGCAGGTCGCTCGCCCCGCGCTCCACCGTGTAGCGCAACAGCTCGTTGATCTCCATAGGTGCCCGACGGTCTCCTCGTGCGGTCGTCGTGTTCCAGGGGGGATCCCCGGTGCTTCCATCGGCCGTTCTCCGAGCGCACCTGAGTCCGGGACCTAGAATCCGCTCCATGACGGGCGAGCAGGAAGGAGCCGGCGCCGAGGAGCACCCGAAGCGGAGCACCCGTCGCCGGCGACGACGTCGGCGCAAGCCCGCGCAGGCCTCCGGCGCCGAGGCGCGCGCCCCTCAGGACCCGCAGAGCCTGCAGCGCCAGGAGCCGACACCCGCCGGGACCCCCAAGACGGGGAGAGAAGAAGAAGAAGAAGCCGCACCGGACCTCCGGCGCGAAGAAGGCGGCGGCCAAGAGACGCATCCCCGCCAAGCGGGCCACCCCGGGCAAGGGGCCCGTCCAGAAAGAGGTGTCCGCCGGGGGCGTGATCTACCGTCGCGGCGACGAGGGGATCGAGGTCGTCCTCGCCTCGAGGCGCACCCGCCGCGGCGACCTGGCCTGGGGGCTCGCGAAGGGCGGCATCGAGGAGGGCGAGACGATCGAGGATGCGGCCGTGCGCGAGGTGCGCGAGGAGACGGGCCTCGCGGGCGAGATCGAGGCCGACCTGGGCGACACGAAGTACTTCTACGTCTGGGACGACGTGCGGATCCGCAAGACCGTGCACTTCTTCCTGATGCGCCACACGGGCGGCGACTCGGACGATCGCGACGACGAGATGGAGGAGGTGCGCTGGTTCCCCCTGGAGCGCGCCCTCAAGCGCGCCGCGTACCGGGGAGAGCGCGACGTGCTCCAGCGCGCCGCCGAGCTCTTGCGATGAGCGCCGCGGAGGCGGCGCTCGGCGTCGCCATCGGCTTCGTCTCCGGTGTCCTGTCCGGTCTCTTCGGGGTCGGGGGCGGGATCGTGATGACGCCGGGGATCCAGGTGTTGATGGGCGCGCCACCGATCGTGGCGCTCGCCACGCCCCTGCCGGTGATCTTCCCCACGGCCCTCACGGGGGCCTACACGTACGGGCGCGCGGGCGAGGTCGACGTGCGCGCGGCCGCGTGGATGGTGGGGCCGGGGATCGTGGCCGCGATCCTCGGCGCGTGGCTCACCGACCTGATCGACACCCATCTGCTGCTGGTGGTGACCGCCCTGCTCCTGGCGTACCAGGCCGTAGCGATCCTGCGCGGCGCGCGCGCCTCGGCGCCCCGCAAGGTCTTCGGGGAGGGCACGGCGCTCGCGTTCGCCTCGATCGGGTTCGCCGCGGGCTTCATCAGCGGACTGCTGGGCATCGGAGGCGGGCTGATCATCGTGCCGCTGCTGGCGGGCGCGCTCGGGATGCCCCTGAAGCGCGCGCTTGGCACCTCGCTCCTCGCGATCGTGGCCCTGGTGATCCCGGGCACCGTCGTGCATACGGCGCTCGGGCACATCGACTGGGCGGTCTTCGTCGTGGTGACGGTGGGCGCGGTCCCGGGGGCCCGGGTGGGGGCCCGATTCGCGCTGGGCACCAAGGAGCGCACGCTGCGGATCCTCGTGGGGAGTTTCCTGTTGACGATCGCCGTGATCTACGGAGCGAGCGAGCTCTCCAGCCTGCTCCGGGGCTGAGGGGCGGCGGCTACGATGGGGCGCCGGCCATGACGACCACCCGCGCGGCACGCGCCGCCTCCTCGCTCCTCATCCTCGTCTGCGCGCTCCTGTTCCCGGGGCCGACGGCCGCCGCCCAGGCGCCCACGGGCGTCACGCTCACGTTGTCGGCACAGACCCCGTACGCCTCGCCCGAGCACCCCCTGCTGCACATCTCCGTCCACGTGCGGAACACGTCCGATCAGCGCTTCGGAGACCTCTCCGTGGAGGTCACCGTGGGACAGCCGATCCGCTCGCGCGACCAATACGAGAGCTCGCTCCGCGAGGGCCCAGGTACGATCCCGCTCGTCGCGCGGCCCTTCCCCGAGAAGGGAACCCTGGATCCGCAGCGGGGACGCACCTTTACCGTCGCCCTGGATCTCAGCGCGATCCCGGGTGTCGACCCCGGGGACTCGCTCGTCTATCCAGCCCAGGTGGACGTGCGGAGCGGGGGCGTGCCCCTCGCCGCGCTGACCACGGCGATCGTGTACATCGTGCGCACGCCGGAACAACCGGTACGCCTGTCCTGGTGGGCCGAGTTCACGGCGCCCCCGGCGTTCAACCCGGCCGGCCAACTCGCGGACCCGAGTTTCGAGTCCTCCATCGCGCCGGACGGCAGCCTCGGCACCGAGGCTACGGCGCTGAACCTCATGGCGGCCGACCCTCATCGCGGGGATCCGATCGATCTCGTGATCCAGCCGTCGATGATCGACGAGCTGACCGCGATGGCCGACGGGTACGAACGGGCCGACGGCACCGTGGTGGAGGCGGGTAAGGATGGAGCGGCGAACGCGGCGGCGCTGCTGGCGTCCTTGCGGTCCCTCGCACGGGCCGCCGGGGTTCAGGTCTCCACCCTCCCCTTCTCGGCGCCACTGATCCCTTCGCTCCTGGCCAACGGGCTCTCCGACGACCTCGCGCGACAGCGCAGCGCCGGGGACGCGATCGTGTCCACCGCGCTCGGCGTGCAGCCGACCCCGGAGGTGGCACGCCCGCCGCAGGGTGCCCTGGACGAAGGCGCGATCGAAGCGCTGGCGCGGGGGGGCGCCTCCACCCTGCTCGGCGACGTGGGGACCGTCGAGCGCCAAGCCCAACCGAACGGCTTCGCGCCGCTGCCCACCGCCACCCTGACGACCTCGTCGGGGACGCAGATGCCCGTAGTACTCCCCGATCCGGGCGCCGAAGGGCTGTTGCTCGACACGACCCTGCAGGCCGACCCCGTTCGCGTCGCGCAGGCGGTCTACGGCGAGCTCGCCACGATCTGGCGCGAGTCCCCCGTCCCTGCCCCCCAGCCCGACGGATCACCGACGGTCCGGGGCATCGCCCTTGCTCTTCCCACCGGTCTGCCCGCCGGCCTGTGGGCTCCCCTCGTGGGGCGGATCGCCGACGCGCCCTTCCTGCGGCCGACCCTCGCCCAGGAGTTCGCGGCGCAGGTCAACCCGGCCGGACCGGTGGCGCCCTTGCGCAGCCCGAGCGACGTCGCCTTCTCCAGGACCTACGCGGACGGCATCCGGGAAGAGCGACGTGACGTGGACGCCTACCGGACGATGCTCACCATCGAGAGCCCGGCGCCGGACCGTCTGGACCTCGACCTCCTCAACGCGGAGTCGGGCGTCTACGTGGGCGAGACGGGCGAGCTCGCCGGGCGCACGTGGATCGACCACGTGCACACGGTGACGGAGGACGTCTTCGCGCGCGTGCGGCCTCGCACGGCGCAGCGCTTCACGTTCACGTCCGCGGTCGGGACGATCCCGCTGCAGATGGGTGATCCCGGGCCCACGCCGCTGCGGATCGTCGTCCAGCTGCGGTCGGCCTGGTTCCGCTTCCCCGAGGGAGCCACCCAGGTCGTCACGCTCTCCCGCCCGAACCAGGTGGTGACGTTCCGCGTCGAGGCGACGGCCGGCGGTCAGGCCCACCCGATCCAGCTGCTGGTGCGCGCGCCATCGGGTCGGCCGCTCGACGAGCCGCAGACCCTGGTGGTCCGCACGGCCGCGGTGAACACGGTCGCCCTGGTGATCACCGCCGCGGCCGCACTCGGGCTCGCTGTGTTGTGGGTCCGCCGGCTGATCCGCGTCCGCAGGAGTCGCCGTGATGCAGCTGCCTGAGCCCACGCTCCCGCCGGAGGATTCGAAGGCCGCGTACGCCCGCAACGCCGCCGTGATGACGGTGGGAACGACGCTCTCCCGCTTCACGGGGTTCCTACGGATCGCGGCGCAGACCGCGGCCCTGGGCGTGACCGCGAGCGCCCTCGCCGACACCTACAACAAGGCCAACACGACCCCGAACATCATCTACGAGCTCGCCCTCGGCGGGATCTTGACCTCGGTCTTCGTCCCGCTGTTCGTCGAGTGGATGCAGACCCAGGGCCGGGATGCGTCGTGGGAAGTGGCCGACCGGATGCTGACGCTGGCGCTCGTGGGCCTCGGGGGGATCGCGATCCTGGGCGCGATCTTCGCTCCCTGGATCATCCGGGCGTACAACGTGGCATCGCATGCCTCCGGGGACGCTGCGGCTGCACAGCTCGCGCTCGGCACCTTCTTCCTGCGGTGGTTCATGCCGCAGATCGTCTTCTACGGGATCGGGGCGATCGCGGGCGGCCTGCTGAACGCGCACCGGCGCTTCGCGCCCCCGATGTTCACGCCGATCCTGAACAACGTCGTGGTGATCGCCACGTTCGGCCTCTACGTCTGGCTCCTGCACGGCGCCGCGCCCGGCGTGGTGAGCATCGACGGTCCCGAGCGATACGTGCTCGCGATCGGGACGACGCTCGGCGTGGCGTTGATGACGATCGCGCTCTGGCCCTCCCTGCGACGGCTCGGGTACCGCTGGCACCTGCGCTTCGACTGGAACCACCCCGCGCTCCGTCGCCTCGCCCGACTCGCGGGCTGGGTCGTCCTCTACGTGGTGGCGAACCAGGCCGCGTACTTCGTGATCATCGTGCTGAACGGACGCGTGCGCGGCGGTCTGACCGCGTACGCGGCGGCGTTCATCGTCGTCTCGCTCCCCCATGCCATCTTCGTGGTCTCCATCTTCACCGCGCTGATCCCGGGGATGGCCGGACAGTGGACGGAGGGACGCCCGGGGGGCGTGCGGGAGCTCTTCTCGCGCGGTGTGCGCGACACCGCGGTGATCATCCTGCCGGCCGCCCTGGGGCTGATCGCGCTCGCCCTGCCGATCTCCCGGCTGATCTTCCAGCATGTGAACTCGGGTCCGGCGGACGCCGAGCTGATCGCGCGTGTGCTCGTGGCCTTCGCGGTAGGACTCCCCGTCTTCTCGACCTTCCAGCTGCTGACGCGCACCTACTACTCGATGCAGGACACCCGTACGCCCGCCCTCGTGAACGTCGGCGCCGCCGTCGTGAACGTGGCGGCCGATGTGGTGTTCATGCTGGTGCTGCGCTGGGGGGTTCCTGGGCTCGCCCTCGGATGGGCCGTGTCCTACGGCTTCGGCACGATCGTGATGATGTTCATGATGCGGGGACGGCTGGGCGGGATCGACGGACGACGGATCGCGGGGACGCTCGCGCGGGTCACACCTGCCGCCTTGGGCGCGGCCGTGCTGGCCTGGGCGTCCACCCTCCCGTTCGGGGATGACCCCACCGGCGTCGCCGAGCAGCTCGGCGTGGTGCTCGTGGGCGTTTGCGTGGGCGTGCTTGCCTTCGTGATCTTGGCGCTTATCTTCAGGGTCCGAGAAGTCGATGACGTCAAGACTGCCCTGCTGCGGAGGTTCCGCGGCTGAGAGGACGAGATCGATGGAACGGTTCCGCGACGAGCGCGGGATGGTCGGCAAACTGGCCGTGGTCTGGCTGCTCATCGCGGCCCTCGTCATCGTGGTCACGATCGACGGCGCCTCCATCGTGATCACGCGCTTCCACCTGTCCAACGTGGCCACGGACGCGGCGACGGATGCCGTGGCCGACTTCCGCCTGAGCCACGACGTGGACAAGGCCTGCGCGACGGCCGCCGCCACCGTGCACACGCAGGACGCCACGCTGAAGGTGGGCAAGACCTTCTGCGAGGTCGACGAGCAGACGGGCTCGGTCACGATCACCCTGCACGAGGAGGCGAAGACCATCCTGCTGGGTCGCCTCGACGCCACGAAGCACTACGCGGTCGTCACCGACAGGGAGACCAACAGCCCGCCCGCCGTGTAGCGTCGGGTCCGTGACCGACCCCGATCCCGACGGCGCTCTCGTCCGCCGCTTCCTGCAGGGTGACGCCTCCGCCTTCGGGACCCTCGTGGAACGGCACGAGACCCGCGTCTACAACCTGTGCCTGCGGATCCTGGGCGACGGGGACGACGCCCGCGACGCCGCGCAGGAGACCTTCGTCGCCGCCATGCGCAAGCTGGCTCAGTTCCGCGGCGACGCCGCGTTCACCACGTGGCTGCATCGCGTCACCGTGAACACCTGCTACGACGAGCTCCGCCGACGGAAGCGACGCCCGATGCTCCACGTGACGTCGCCCGACGACCCCGATCAACCGCACGAGCCCGGGCCGCCCGTCGGCGATCACGCCGATGAGGTGGCGGGGACGCTGGACGTCGCCGCTGCGCTCGCCACGGTGCCCGAGGAGTTCCGCGTCGCGCTCGTCCTCGCCGACGTGCAAGACCTGCCGTACGAGGAGATCGGCCGGATCCTCGACGTCCCTTTGGGCACCGTGAAGTCCAGGGTGCACCGGGGCCGTATCGCGCTCGCCCGCGCGCTCACGGACGGCTCGGGGAAGGTCTCGGGGGAACCATCCGGGTCGTCGCGGACGTCGGAGGAGGAGTCATGACGCACCCCGAGGAGCTCCTCGCCGGCTACGTCGACGGCACGTCGTCCGCCCAGGACCGAGCCGTCGTCGACGCGCACCTCACCACCTGCGACCGATGCCGGCGCGAGGTCGCCGAGGCCCGTGCGGCGGTGGCAGCCCTCGGTCGCCTCCCGGAGGCGCCCTCCCCTTCGGACCTGGGCGCGAAGGCGATGGCGGAGCTCGGAACGGGCGGCGGCGTCCGCGGGACGTCCGCGCCTCGCTGGCAGCGCTGGGCGGCACCCGCCGCCGTGGCGGCGGCGATCCTCCTGGTCGCGACGCTCGTGCTGCCCAAGATCGGAGGTGGTGGCGCCTCCCCGGCCGACAGGGCGAGCGCCGGCGCCGCCACTGCGGCGTCGGCAACGGCGACCCTCGAGCTCAGCTCCGAGAACTTCCAGCCGGATACCCTCGCTGCGCTCGCCTCCGACGCGGCCGTGAAGCTCACCGGGGGCGCGGCGGGCGTCCAGCCCGAGGCCTCCGGCGCACCGGCACGCACGGCAGCCCCCGGGGCAGCGGCCAAGGCGACCGCCTGCATCCAGCAGGCCTTCGAGCAGGTCCCGGGCACGCCGGTGCGCTTGATCGAGGCGAAGTTCCAGGGCCGGCCCGCCTACATCGGCTTCTACGCGGAAAGCCCCGGGGTCGGGCAGCCGGTGGTCGCACTCACGGTGCGTGTGGCGAGCGTCCAGGGGTGCGAGATCCTCCACATCACCCAGGTCTCGACGTAGGCCGGTCCCGGAGGAACCGGGAATACGGCGGCGTTCTGGCTTGTGGGAGGATGCATCTCCATGGGCGACGACGTGCGGGACGTGATCATCATCGGGTCGGGGCCGGCCGGCTACACGGCCGCCCTCTACGCGGCGCGGGCCAACCTCGCGCCCCTCGTGCTGAAGGGTCTCGAGGCGGGCGGGCAGCTCATGCTCACGACCGACGTGGAGAACTACCCGGGGTTCGCCGACGGCATCATGGGCCCAGAGCTCATGGAGCAGATGGAGAAGCAGGCCGCGCGCTTCGGCGCGGAGATCCTCGCGGTGCACGTCACCTCGGTCGACCTGTCCACGCGTCCCTTCTCGGTGAAGGCCGGCGATCAGGCCTGGGGCGCGCGAACGCTCATCGTGGCCACCGGAGCCTCGGCGAAGTGGCTCGGGGTCCCCGGCGAGGAGAAGCTTCGGGGGCGCGGCGTGAGCGCCTGCGCCACGTGCGACGGGTTCTTCTTCCGCGACCGCGAGTTGGTGGTCGTGGGCGGCGGCGACACCGCGATGGAGGAGGCCACCTTCCTCACGCGATTCGCGAGCAAGGTCACCATCGTGCATCGTCGCGACGAGTTCCGCGCCTCCCCCATCATGGGGCAGCGCGCGCTCGATCACCCCAAGATCGACGTGATCTGGGACAGCGTGGTGGAGGAGATCCTGGGCGATGCCGCCGTCACCGGCGTCCGCCTGCGCAACGTGAAGACGGACGAGGTGACCGACTTCCCCGCCGACGGCGTGTTCATGGGGATCGGCCACACGCCGAACACCTCGTTGTTCGAGGGCCAGCTCGACCTCGAGGATGGGTACGTCGTCGTCCGCGAGCCGCGGACGGATACGAGCGTCCCGGGTGTGTTCGCGGCCGGCGACGTCACCGACACGATCTATCGGCAGGCGGTCACCGCCGCCGGTCAGGGATGCAAGGCGGCCATCGATGCCGAGCGTCTGCTCGAGGACGAAGGCCACGGCCTCTAGCGGGAATCCCGCGCGGCGCGTGCGTGTTTGAGAAGCTAGCGTCGGGCCGGAGCGGCGCCGGCGGGCCCGCCGGAACCCGAACGAACGCAAGGAGACGATCCGAGATGGCGAACATCGGCGAAGTGAACGACCAGGAGTTCCAGACCAAGGTGCTCGATTCCGAGACCCCGGTCCTCGTGGACTTCTGGGCCGAGTGGTGCGTGCCGTGCCACATGGTCTCCCCGGTCGTGGAGGAGATCGGCCAGGAGAAGGGCGAACGGCTGAACGTCGTGAAGCTGAACATCGACGACAACCCGGACGCGACGCGACGCTACGGTGTGATGTCGATCCCCTCGCTCATCCTGTTCAAGGGCGGCGAGGAGGTCGCCCGGGTCATCGGCGCGCGTCCGAAGGACGCCATCTTGAAGGACGTCGATCCACACCTATCCTGACGCACCTCCGGCGCGGCTGAGCGCACCGGTTGCCGACGGCGCCGCAGCCGGGAGAGACTCGACGCGTGCGCGTCTACCACCTCGGCGACGAGGGCCCCGAGATCCATGACATCCAACAGCGCCTGGGCGCGCTCGGCGGGACGATCGACCCCGCCGAGAGCGACGGGCGGTTCGGCCCCTCGACGGAGGATGCCGTGCGGACCTTCCAGGCGGCCCGGCGACTGCGGGTGGACGGGCTCGTGGGGCCGGACACCTGGGGTCAGCTGGTGGAGGCCTCGTACCGCCTCGGTGATCGCACCCTCTATCTCCACGCTCCCAACTTCCGGGGCGACGACGTGCTCGCGTTGCAGCGCAAGCTCGATGCCCTCGGCTTCGATGTCGGGCGCGCGGACGGGCTCTTCGGGCCGAACACCGACCGCGCTTTGCGAGAGTTCCAGCGGAACGTGGGCGATGAGCCCGACGGCATCGCCGGACCCCACGCCATCGCGACGCTCGATCGCATGCGCCCTCAGGAGACGGTGATCGGACGCGCGTTCGTCCGCGAGCTCGAGGAACTCCGTCAACGACACACGTCGATCGCCGGAGCCGTGATCGCGATCGACGCCGAGCACGCGGATGAGGATGCCGCGGCCACCTACGCGATGGCCGAGGCGCTCCGCGACGAGCTGAGCGCGCTCGGCGCGAACCCCGTGTTGGTGCGCGGACCGGCGGAGACGCCCAGCCCATCGGAGCGCGCCTCCATGGCCAACGAGGTGGACTCGGTGGCCTGCATCTCGCTCCATCTGGCCGCGGGACTCCCCGAGGGACGGGGACCGACGTGCTCCTACTTCGGCACCGCCTCGACGCACTCGCCCGCCGGACACCTGCTCGCCCAGATGATCCTCGAAGAACTCGAAGGGGAGTTCGCCTGTCGCGGCCGACTCCAACGGCTCACGGTCGCCATGCTCCGCGAGACGCGGATGCCTGCCGTGCTGGTGGAACCCGTCTTCGCCACGAACGCACGGGAGGCCGAGCTCCTCGCCGACCCCGCGTTCCCCGGAAGGGTCGGGCGCGCCGTCGCGGCCGGGCTCCAGCGCTTCTTCCGGGGCTAGCCCTCGTTCCCTCGCCGGCCTCGCCGCGCGAGCGCCGCGAGCGCGGCGCCGAGCGCGGCGCCGAGCAGTAGCCCCCGCAGGGCTCGCTGACCCTCGGTGGGTAGGCCGGGATCCTTCGGCTCGGGCTCGGAGACGGTGTCGTTCATGCGGGGGCTATGCTACGCGCCGATGCGCTTCTGCTTGATGCTCGAGGGCCAGGAGGGCGTGACCTGGGAGGAGTGGGTCGCGGCCGCGCAGGCGGCCGAGCGCCTGGGCTTCGACGCGATCTTCACCTCGGACCACTACTTCAGCGTGATGCGCGACCGCGAACGCGGGTCCTCCGACGCGTGGACGAACCTGGCTGGGCTCGCCGCGGTCACGTCCTCGATCCGCGTGGGGACGCTCGTGTCCCCCGTGACGTTCCGTCAACCCGCCGTCCTGGCCAAGGCCGCGGTCACCGTCGACCGCATCAGCGGCGGGCGCGCGGAGATCGGCATGGGCGCGGGATGGTGGGAGGAGGAGCATCGCACCCACGGCTTCCCGTTCCCGCCGGTGGGAGAGCGGTTCGCTCGGCTGGAGGAGCAGCTGGAGATCGTGCATCGGCTGCTGACCGAGGATGTGTTCACGTTCGCGGGCACCTACTACACGTTGGAGGATGTTCCCTTCGCACCCAAGGGTGTCCAGGAGCCGCATCCGCCGATCATCGTGGGCGGGAACGGGGGTCCCCGCATCGCGGCGTTGGTCTCCCGCTGGGCCGACGAGTTCAACACCGTGGGCGTCGGACCATCCGAGGCGGGCGACCGGATCGCGAAGGTCCGCGAACGGCTCGACGTCGACGGCAGGGACCAGGACACCCTCACGACGTCCGTGATGACGTGGTGCTACGTGGGCTCGAGCGAGGAGGACGCGCTTGCGCGCATCGGGCGGGCGCGCGAACGCGCGATGCGGGCCGGCCGTTTCGAGGACGAGCTCGACGAGCTGCGCGCCACCTGCGTCGTGGGCTCCGCCCATCAGGCCGCCGAGCGGCTCTCGGAGTACGCGGCCGCCGGTGTGCAGCGGATCATGCTCAACCACGAGCTCTTCGACGACCTGGATATGCTTGAAGTGCTTGCCGCGGAGGTATTCCCGAAGGTGGAGGACCCCCGATGATCGCGACCCTGGCGCAGGTGACCGTCAACCCCTCGGGGGGTCCGACCGTGGTGGTGAACGGGGATCAGGTCCCGGCGTTCTTCTGGGTGTTCGCGGTGTTCATCATCGTGTTCGGCATCGCGAGCCTGGCGTTCTGGATCTGGGCGCTGGTGGACGCGATCCGCGTGCCCGACGACCGCTACTACCAGTCCGGCACCAAGCTCGTGTGGGTCCTGGTGATCGTGCTGCTGCAGGTGATCGGCGCGATCGTGTACCTCGTCGCCGGGCGGCCGAGCAAGGCCGTCCGCGACGGCATGAAGGCGGGAGGGCCCCCGCCGGGAGGGATGCCGCCACCGCCGCCCCCACCACCCCCCGGGACCGGGGAAGCGTGACGCGCGTCGCCCTGATCACCGGCGGCGCCGGCGGCATGGGCCGGGCGATCGCCGAACGGTTCCTCCGCGACGGCGATGCCGTCGTCCTCGCCGACGTCGACGTTGCGGGACTGCGGGCGGCCGCGGCGGCGATGCCGGACGTCGCGACCGTCGTGGCGGATCTCACGCTCGTCGCCGAGTGTGCACGGATGGTGCGCGAAGCCCTCGCGCTGCACGGGACGCTGGACGTGCTCGTCAACGCGGCCGGGGTCTGGGTCGAGGGCGACTCCTGGGAGATGACCGAGGAGCAGTGGGATCGCACGATCGGCGTGAACCTCAAGGGCACGTTCTTCGCGTCGCGCTACGCGATCCCGGAACTGATCCGCAGCGAGGGATGCATCGTGAACATCTCCAGCGACAGCGGCCTCGGCGGGAACCCGGGCTGCGCGATCTACAACGCATCGAAGTTCGGCGTGAACGGGATCACCAGATCCCTTGCGCTGGAACTCGCTACGCACGGTGTGCGGGTGAACGCGGTGTGCCCCGCGGACGTGGACACACCGATGCTCCGTGGCCAGGCCCGCGACTTCGGCGGTGGAGACGAGGAGGGCTATCTCCGGTCGCTGCTGGCGAAGATGCCGCAGGGGGCGCGGGCACGATTCATCCGCCCCGACGAGATCGCATCGCTCGTGGCGTTCCTCGCTTCGCCCGATGCGACGCCCATCACTGGGGCTTGCGTCCCGGTGGAGTGGGGCGTCTTGGCAGGCTACTGAGCCGGGGACCCTGCAGGTCGGGCGCGGAGGCGCTGTTAGGCTGAGGCCCTTCCCATGGCCGAGTTCTCCATCGATCGCTTCGTCGACCGCTACGCCCGGCGGACCTCCGGCATGTCGGCATCCGAGATCCGGGCGCTCTTCGCGGTCGCCTCCCGCCCGGACGTGGTCTCCCTCGCCGGCGGCATGCCCTACGTCCAGGCGCTTCCCGCCGCCGACGTGCTGGAGGTCGTGCGCGACGTGCTCGACGAGCACGGCTCGATGGCGCTCCAGTACGGGGGCGGCCAGGGGCATCCGGCGCTGCGTGAGCGCATGGTCGCGCTGATGGACGAGGAGGGGATCGCCGGGGACCCCGAGGACATGGTGATCACGACCGGCGCGCAGCAGGCGCTCGACCTCGTCGGCAAGATCTTCCTGGACCCGGGCGACCTGGTGGCGGTGGAGGCGCCGGCCTACGTGGGGGCGCTCACCGCCTTCAGCGCCTACGAGCCTCGCTACCTGCAGATCGACATCGACGACGAGGGCATGATCGTCGATCGGTTGGAGGAGGCCTTCGTCCGCGGTGACCGGCCCAAGTTCGTCTACACCTGCCCCAACTTCGGGAATCCAGCTGGTGTGACGCTATCATACGACCGCCGCCAGCGCCTCGTCGCCCTCTGCCGTGAAGCGGGGGTTCCGATCGTGGAGGACAACCCGTACGGGATGCTCCGGTTCGAGGGCGACCCGCTCCCGGCCCTGCGAACCCTCGACCCGGAGAACGTGATCTACCTCGGGACGGTGTCGAAGGTGTTCTCCCCCGGGCGTGCGGGTCGGGTGGGCACTCGCGGAGCAATCGGTCGTCCAGCGGTTGGTGCTCGCCAAGGAGGCCGCGGACCTCTGCGGATCATCGTTCAACATGCTCGTCACCGAGCGGTACTTCGCGGGCGCGCGCTGGCGGGAGAACCTCTCCAGCCTCGTGGGCATCTACCGCGCGCGCCGCGACGCGATGCTCGAGGCCATCGACGAGTCGTTCCCGGACGACGCGACGTGGACGCGTCCGGCGGGAGGCTTCTACGTCTGGGTCACCCTTCCCGGATGGGTGGACACCCGCGCGATGCTCGCCGCCGCGGTGGAACGGCGTGTGGCGTACGTCCCGGGTACCGCCTTCTACCCCGACGGGCGAGGCGCGAACCAGATGCGGCTCGCCTTCTGCTACCCCACCGAGGATCGGATCCGTGAGGGTATCGGGCGCCTCGGCGCGCTCCTCGAGGACGAAGAGCGGCTGTATCGGAGCCTCCACCCATGAGGATCGCCGTGCTCGCCGGCGGCAGGACGCCGGAGCGCGACGTGTCGCTCCGCAGCGGGCACCGTGTGACAACATCACTCATCGAGCTGGGCCACCAAGCTGAGCTCCTCGACCCGGGGGAGATGCCGCTCGCGGAGACGTTGCAGGAGCGGGCCCCGGATCTCTGCTACCTGAGCCTGCACGGCAAGGAGGGCGAAGACGGCACGGTGCAACGCCTCCTCGATCTGCTGAGGATCCCCTACACCGGGACTGCAGCCTTCGACTGTGAGATCGCCTTCGACAAGGTCCTCGCGAAGGACGCGCTCAGCCGAGCGGGCGTCCGCACCCCCGACTGGGTGACGATCGAGGGTTGGGCCCTGCGCGATCTCGGAGCGGGCGCGGCCCTCGGCGCAGCGGTGGAGCGCGTCGGCCTCCCCTGCGTGGTCAAGCCCTCGCGCAGCGGATCCGCCCTGGGCGTCGGGTTCGTGGAGCGCGCCGCCGACCTTCCCAACGCCGTGATGGCCGCGCTCGCGTTCAGCGGGGCCGCCATCGTGGAGGCCAAGGTCGACGGAACCGAGGTCGCGGCCGGGCTGATCGGCGCCCCGCCGGAGGCCCTGCCGCTGGTCGAGATCGCGCCCAAGGGCGGGGTGTACGACTACGCGGCCCGCTACACAGCCGGCGCCACGGAGTACTTCGCCCCCGCACGCCTCTCCCCCGACGTCGCGGCGGTCAGCGCGGCGGAGGCCGGGAAGGCCGCGATGGCGCTGGGCACGCGTGACGTCACCCGCGTCGACCTGATCGTCGACGGTCAAGGGCTGCCGTGGGTCCTCGAGGTGAACGTTTCCCCTGGGATGACCGAGACCAGTCTCCTCCCGATGGCGGCCCACGCCGTGGGGATGGGGATGGCCGATCTGTGTGACAGAGTCTTACGGGCCGCGCTCGCCCGGCGCGTGAGGCCGCAGATCGAGCGCTACTCGGGCGCGAGGCCGGGACCCGAGCCGATGATCTCCGACACGATCCGCTCCAGGTCGTCCGCAGAGCCGAACTCGATGATGACGCGGCCTCGCTTCTTCCCCATCTGGATCTGCACGCGGGTGGCGAGCTGCTCGGAGAGGATCTCCTCCACCTCGCCGACGCTCGGGTCGTTCGGGGACTCCTCCCCCGTCTTGGCCGGCGGGCTTCTCGTCCTTGCTCGGACCCTCGACGTAGCGACGGACGAGCTCCTCGGTCGCGCGCACGGACAGATCCTCCGCGGCGATGCGCAGCGCCAGGGCGTTCTGCGCCTCCGCGTCGCCGAGCGAGAGGAGGGCGCGGGCGTGACCCGCCTGGATCTTCCCATCGCTCAGGAGCTGCTGGGATTCGAGGGGGAGCTGCAGGAGGCGGATCGTGTTCGCGATGTGCGAGCGGGAGACCCCCACCCGCTCGGCCAGCTCCTCCTGCTTCAGGCCGAGCTCCTCCAGCAGGGCCCGGAACGCATCGGCCAGCTCGATCGGACCGAGATCCTGACGGTGGATGTTCTCGATCAGCGCCTCGCGGAGGAGGTCCGCGTCATCGGTGTCGCGGACGACCACGGGCACGGTCGCCATGCCCGCGACCTTCGCTGCGCGCAAGCGGCGCTCGCCCGCGACCAGCTCGTAGCCCGCGTCCGCCTTGCGCACGACGATGGGCTGCAGGATGCCGACCTCCCTGATGGAGGCTGCCAGGGCTCCGATCTCCTCCTCATCCCAGTGCGTACGAGGTTGCTTGGGATTCGGGGCGACGGCGTTCACCGGCACCTCGAGCAAGCCGGACGGAGCTTCTCCCGCCTCCGGCGCACCGGGGATCAGCGCCGACAACCCTCGACCAAGTCCACCTCGCTTCGACATCACTCGCCTCCCTTGCGGAACAGTCGCCATCGGCGCTTGGGCTCCCCGTTCTCGTCCTCGAGGGTCGCGCCGATATCGGCGGAGGCCCTGCCGGCCCCCTCCTCATCGGACGCGGATCCCTCGGACGCCTCCGAGGTTGAGGGCGCCGGATACTCGGCGTCCTCGTCGATGACCACCACCCGTCGTTCGGGAAGGTGCCCGGGTGGGGCAGGGGAGCGCGGTGGCTGAACCCTGGGCGCCGGCGGCGCGGGTTCGTCCACGTCCTCCCACAGATCGTCGTCCTGGGATGCCAGGTCGACCTCGATGCTTGCGGCCGCCTCCGATGCCTCTGCCGCTGCAGCCGCCGGAGCGGGCTCGTCCGGCTCATCGGAGGTCACGTCGGGGGGCGCGGCCGCGCCTTCGTGCTCCTCGGCCTCGGCGTCCTCGATCACCTCGGTGAGCACTTCGGTGACCTCTTCCTGGACGGCCTCGACCTCGAGCTCGTCTTCCGCCTGCTCCGTCGTCGCCACGGCGGACTCCTGCTCGAGCTCCTCCTCGATGGCGTGCACCGTCGGGATCTCCTCGATCTCCGACTCCGCCAACGGCTCCTGTGTGACGGTGTCCTCTTGCGCGAGGGCGGGCACGACCACGGTCGGCAGGTCCTCGTAGGCGGGCATGGGCTCGGCGGGCGGCGGTCGAACGGCCACCTCCCTGGCGAGCTCCCGGTAGCACTCGGCGCCCTTCGACTTGGGGTCGTACACGGTGATGGGCTGCCCGTAACCGGGCGCCTCGGACAGACGCACGGTGCGCGGGATGATCACGTCGTACACGAGGTCGCCGAAGTAGTTCCTGACCTCCTCGACGACCTGCTCCGAGAGCTTCGTCCTGGGATCGAACATCGTCATCACGATGCCGCTCAGCCGCAGACCCGGGTTGATGTTCTGCTGGACGAGCGAGACGTTGCGCAGCAGTTGGCCGAGGCCCTCGAGCGCGTAATACTCACACTGGATGGGGACGATCAACTCCTCGGCCGCGGTGAGCGCGTTCACGGTCAACAGCCCGAGCGACGGTGGGCAATCGAGGAGGATGAAGTCATACGAGCCCTCACGCACGGCACCCAGCGCCTTCTTGAGACGCCCTTCACGGGAGAACTGGCTCACCAGCTCGATCTCCGCGCCGGCCAGGTCGATCGTCGAAGGGATGGCGTGGAGTCGCTCGACCGGGGTGTGGACGATCGCGAGATCGACCGAGGCCTCCGCCACGACGACGTCGTAGACCGTGATCTCCCGGGCCTCGTGGCGGATACCCATCCCGGTCGATGCGTTGCCCTGGGGATCGAGATCGACCACCAGGACCCGGTAGCCAACGTCCGCGAGCGCGGCTCCCAAGCTGACGGCGGTGGTGGACTTGCCCACCCCGCCCTTCTGGTTGGCGATGGCGATGATCCGCGCGACACCCGGAACGTCCGGAACCTGGGGTTTCGCCTTCTTGGGGCTGCGGGCTGGCTTGGCTGCCGCGGTCGCGCCACCCTTGGAGGCGGTTCGCGAAGAGCTGGCACGGGAAGCGGCGCTGGCGCCGGATGAGGCGGTGGTCACTGCGCGCCCATGATAGCGAGCGCGTTCGACCTTGCAAGCCACGCGCGGCGGAATCGCCCAGATCGGCGGACGAACACGGCATCCAGGGTGCGGTCAGGTCGAGGTGAGCTCGATGAGGGCTCCAGAACCGGGGAGCTCGGGGGTCAGATGAACCTGGGCGGCCGCATCGGGGGGCAGGTCCGCCGACGCGTCGAATCGGGCGCCGGCCCAGTAGATCAAGGCCCCGGAGTCGCGGAGCAGGGGACGAGCCGTGTCCCAGGCGCGCCCCAGCGGCGCGAAAGCGCGGGCCAGGCAGAGGTCCTGACGTTCACGGAGGGTCTCGGCCCGTCGGTTGTACACGACCACGTTCCGAAGCTGCAGCTCCTCCACCGCCATCTCCAAGAAGATCGCCCGGTTCCTGCGGACCTCGACGAGCGTGAGCGCGAGGTCGGGAAGGACGATGGCGAGCACGAGGCCGGGTAGGCCTCCGCCGGACCCCAGGTCGTATCCCGTGGTCCTGCCCTTCACGAATGGTGCGGCCCTCAATGAGTCGAGGATGTGGCGCTCCCGAACACGAGGAACGTCACCCGGTGCGATCAGGCCCATCGGGGCGCCGCGTTCGAGGAGGAGCTGCTCGAACGCGTCCAGCCGGGCGCCCATCCGTTGGCCGACCTCGACACCGAGGGCGGTGGCCGACTCGCCCCAACCCTCATGTTTCACGTGAAACATGCCTCCCCCGTATGTGGTCCGCTCTCAGCTTATCCGGAGGCCGGTCAGCGTGCGGGATCGCGAGGTGCCGGGGAAGGCCGTCCGCAGAGGGGTCCCGCTCAGACCTTACGGATGACCACGAAACGGCTGGGCTCCACGCCCCGGGAGCTGGTTTCCACGCCGGGGACCTCGGCCACCGCGTCATGCACGAGTTTGCGCTCGTAGGGGTTCATGGGCTCGAGCTCCTCTTCGCCACCCTCGGTGGCGACGCGCTCGGCGACCTCGCGGGCGCGCTCCTCCAGTTGGGCCTCGCGCCGCTTCCGATAGTCCTCCACGTCGACGATCACGCGGATCCGCTGATCGAGGTGCCGGCCCACCGCCATGCGGGCGAGCTCTTGGATCGCCTCGAGCGTCTGCCCATGCCGACCGATCAGGAGCGCCATGTCGTCTTCGGGGCCGTCCACGATGTCCACATACATGTGGGTTCCGCGAGGATGAGGCTCCGCGATCGCGTCGATGTCCATCTTGGCGAGGAGCTCGTCGATGAAATCCGCCACGGCGTCCGCCTGCTCTTCGAGATCCTCGAGGCCGGCGGCGCACGTCACCGCGTACCGGCGCCTCGACATCGGCCGCCTCGACATCGGCCACCTCGGCCTCGCCCTCTTGCTCGGCGTCGTCGTCCGGCTCGCTCACACGCACGATCGCTTCGCGGCCGCCGACCCCGAGGACGCCCGCCTTCGGTTCCTGGATCACGTCGATCCGCGCTTGGTCGCGTTCGATCCCGAGCTCGTCGAGGGCCGCTTCCACGGCCTCTTCCACCGTCGCACCCTCGCGTTCGACCTCACGAGCCACCCGAACCACCGCCCGGACGCTTCTTGGGGCCCTTGCCGCCGCCCGTGTTGGGCTTGCGACGGGGTCCCGCGGGCGGGGCGTTCCCGGACGCGGGTTTGCCCGAACCCGAACCGCCGGACCCCGAGGTCCCCTTCGTGCCGGAACCTGAGCCCTTGGCCTTGGGGGTCGGCTTGCCGTCCTTCGCGGACCCCGCCTGCTGTGCTTGGTCCATCCAACGCTGCATGAGGCTCTTCTTCTCGGGCTGCCCGGCCTTAGCGGCGTTCTTCGCCCGGGTCTCCGCCATCTTCCGCTCGAGCGCCTCGGGGCCGATGTGCCCGGCCCGCAGGAGCGCGGCCTGCTGGCCGATCTGGAAGACGTTCGAGACGCACCAATACAGCACCAGACCCGCGGGGAACGCGAACCCGAAGACGCCGAACATGATGGGCATCAGCTTCATGATCGCCTGCTGCTGCTGGGACGATGCGTTGGGGGGGCTGGCCTTCGTCATCTGGCGCTGCTGGTAGAAGGTCGTCGCGATCATCAGCCCCAGGAGGACGAAGTACGGGATCTTGGAGGGGATGCCGTCCCCGCAGTCGAGGGTCGAGCGCGACTTGAGGACCGGGATCACCTCGCCCGTCGAGGGATCCCCGTTGGTGACCGTGCGGCCGTTGATCAATGGCTTATCGGGCAGGACGTCGTTCTTGCTCGTGTCCCTCAAGACCGCGGTGGTCCCCGACTGCGCCGGTGAGCATTGCAGGTTGATGATCACCATCCCGGTGTTCGTGTGCTCGATCACGTCGGCGAACAGCCGGCTGTCCACGGGCAGGTGGTTGTTCTGCACGACGTAGGACGCCGGGGTGGCAGACTGCGCCGGGACGGCCTCCAGCAGCGGCATGCGGATGACGGCGTACATCGCGATCAGGATCGGGAACTGCAGGAGCATCGGGAGACACCCGCCGAGCGGGCTGACCCCGGCATCCTTGTACAGCTTCATCGTCTCTTCTTGGATCTTCTCCCGGTTCCCCTTGTACTTCGTCTGGATCGCCTTGATCTTGGGCTGGATCGCCTGCATCTGGCCCATCGACTTGATCTGCTTCACCCCGAGCGGCAGGAGGATGAACCGGAGCAGGAGCGTGAGCAGGACGATCGCGATCCCGTAGTTCGGGATGAACCGATAGATCTCGGCGAGGACCCAACCGATGGTGTTCAGGAGGATCTGGAACGCAGGGGAGATGATGGGGATCGAGCCGACCATCTAGGCGCGCGCCTTCCCACTATGTATGACGCCATCATATCGAGGATCCGGCGCGTCGGCGTGGCGCGGTGGGACGGGGTCCGTCCCCCCGGTGCCGAACGGGTTGCATCGCGCGATCCGCCAGGCAGTCATCGCGCAGCCCTTGAGCGCGCCGTGCGTCCGGATCGCTTCCTCGCCGTAGGCGGAGCACGACGGGTAGAACCGGCACTGCCCGCCCAGCCAGCCGGAGAGGGTGGCGCGATACAACCGGATCGCGGCCACCAGGGTGGCGCGGAGGGGAGAACCGAGGCGCCAGAGGACGCGGCGCAGGGCGCTCATGCCTCGGTCGCCCTCTCCCGGCCCAGCAGTTGCCTCATCTCGGCCACCAGATCCTGTGTCTTGGCCCCCCCGATAGCCTCGCGGGCCACCAGGACGGCGTCGGAACCGCCGCTGACCTGCGGAGATACCTGCTTCCAGGCCTCTCGCAGGATCCGCCGAGCCCGGTTCCGCTCGACGGCGCCCCCCACTCGACGCGCAGCGACCACAGCGACGCGACCCGGGCCGGGCGCGAGCAACACTACCACCCGCTCTCCGCGCAGCGATCGGCCCGTTTCGAAGACCCGGCGGACCTCGCGAGAACGCACGGATCCGGGGTCAGACGGTGAGCCTGGACCGGCCCTTGCGGCGGCGGGCCGCAAGGATCGATCGCCCCGCTCGGGTCCGCATCCGAAGGCGGAACCCGTGACGCTTGTGGCGGCGGCGATTGTTCGGCTGATAGGTGCGCTTGCCCTTGGCCATCTCGAAGTCCTCGTATCGACGCGAAGGCCGGCTCGCAGCCGGCCACGCCGCAGAGTATACGGGCCCGCATCGACGCAGGACAAAGGGCTTGACAAGAGAAAGAGTGTCAAGACCCCCCGGGGGAGCGGTCGTGTGGAAAACCGCCGTGCTATCGTGCGCTCCGCCTTCCCCCCAGGGCGAGACGGCTCCGACCGTCCGAGGCGAACCGCGAATCACCTTCCCGTGGGTTTTCCACCGTTGTGGAAAGGTTCTGTGGATACATATGTCGGCTGCGTTCTCCGAGCAAGCGGCGCTTGAGGCCTGGGCTCACATCCTGGATCGCGCCCGCGAGGACCTGCCCGAAACCACGCTCGTCATGTGGTTCTCCGACGTCCGGCCCATCGCGCTGAGCGACGTCGCGCTCTCGCTCTCGGTCCCGAGCCAGCTGGTGCGGGAACGATTGCAACACAACCATCTTCAGCTCATGGAGGAGGCTGCTGCCGACGCCGCCGGGCGGCCCGTCAAGATCGAGATCGGCGTCGACGAAGGCCTGCGCACCGAGCCCGAAGAGGGCCTGGACGCGGAGGAGGACCGCAGCGGCCCCCCGCCGGCCGCCTTCGCCGCCATCGGCGCTCCCTCCGACCTCCTGCCGCCTCCCGAGGTCCTGGGGGCGCCTGGACTGCCGTTCCCCAACTACACCTTCGACGCGTTCGTGCCGGGCCCGTCCAACCGCTTCGCGCACGCGGCCGCGATGGCCGTCGCCGAGGCCACGCCGTCCACCGCGTACAACCCGCTGTTCATCTACGGGGCCACCGGGCTCGGCAAGACCCACCTCCTGATCGCGGTGGGTCACCACATGCATCGGCTGTCGCCCGGGATCCGCGTGAAGTACGTGACCTCCGAGCAGTTCGTGACCGAGTTCATCAAGGCCGTGCGTGAACGCCAGGGTGACGGCTTCCGCCAGCGCTACCGCGAGGTGGACATCCTGCTCGTCGACGACATCCAGTTCCTCGCGAAGCGCGAGGAGACGCAGACCGAGTTCTTCCACACCTTCAACCACCTGCACGGCTCCGGCAAGCAGATCGTGATCGCCTCCGATCGTCCGCCCCACGAGCTCGCAGGACTGGAGGAGCGCCTCGTCAGCCGCTTCCGATGGGGGCTCTGCGTGGACGTGCAGCCGCCCGACCTCGAGACCCGCATCGCGATCCTCCAGCTCAAGGCGGAGCGCGACCAGATCGAGGTGCCCGCCGAGGTCGTGGAGTTCGTGGCCTCCAAGTTCGACCAGAGCGTGCGGGAGCTCGAGGGCGCCCTCGTGCGCGTGGTCGCCTGGTCCGAGCTGACGGACCAGGCGATCGACGTGACCCTGGCGGAGCGCGCCCTTCAGGATCTGATCCCGCAGACGGAGAACGAGATCCCGCCGCAGCTGATCCTCGAGGAGACGGCGGGCTACTTCCAGCTCTCCACGGCCGACCTGATGTCCAAGTCGCGCTCCCGGCCCCTCACCCAGGCCCGGCACATCGCCATGTACCTGATGCGTGAGAACACGGGCCTCTCGCTCGTGAAGATCGGCGAGATGTTCGGGGGTCGCGACCACACGACGGCCCTGCACGGGATCAAGAAGGTCGAGGCGGACATGCGGGCCCGCGACACGACCTTCCGCCAGGTCCAGGACCTCACGCGCATCATCCGCGGGCGCGTCAGGGGGGCGGCATGACGCCCTCCACATGTACACATCCCCTGTGGACAACCCAGGGTTCCTCGGTGCGTACTTCCTGTCGCTCTGGCCATCGGGCCGAGAGCGACAAGGGTTGCGCACCGCGTGTCCCCATGTCCGACAGGCAGGCTACGCTGGGGAAACGGCGCACCTTCCCAGATATCCACAGCGCCTACTACCGAACTACTCATAAGAAGAACTGCAGAAGACCCAGGGGGTGGACACGGTGAAGTTCCGGTGTGACCGCGATGCGCTGTCGGAGGCGCTCCAGACCGTCCAGCGTGGCGTGTCGTCGAGGCCGGGGATCCCGGCGCTGACGGGCGTGCTGATCGACGCGACCGAGGATGGGCGGCTCACGCTCACCACCACGGACCTCGAGGTCTCCGCGCGGCTGTCGATCGAGATCCAGGTCTCCGAGGCGGGGGTGGCCCTCGTCCCGGCGCGGCTCCTGGGCGACACCGTGAAGTCGCTCTCCGACGCGCCCGTCGAGTTCGAGACCGATCAGTCGCAGGCCCACATCCGCTGCGCTGCATACGAAGGAACGCTCCGCCTGCTCCCCGCCGAGGATTTCCCGGGCCTGCAGGAACCCGGCGGCACCACGATCACCGCCGAGGCGGGGGCGTTCGCCGAGGCGGTGAACCAGGTGGCACGGGCGGCCTCACGCGACGAGGCCCGCCCGGTCCTCACCGGCGTGCTCATCGAGGTGAGCCGCGAGGGAGTCGTCATGGTCGCGACGGACTCGTATCGGCTGGCGGTGCGCGACCTCGTGGCGACGGCGGACGGCGAGGGCAAGGCGATCGTCCCCGAGCGCGCCCTCACCGAGGCCGGCAGGGCCGCCGGGACGGACGAGAAGGGTTCGGTCACGGTGTTCCTGGATGACGCCCAGGTCGCCTTCCGCATCGGCGATCTCACGTTGACCTCGCGTCTGATCGAGGGCGAGTTCCCGAACTACCGCCAGCTCCTGCCCGAGCAACACGAGAGCCGCCTGACGATCTCCCGCCAGCAGTTGCTGGATGCCGTGCGCCGCGTGGGGCTGCTCGCCCGCGACACCACCCCGGTGCGGATCGAGTTCAACGCGCTCGGCGTGAAGCTCAGCAGCTCCAGTCCGGATCTGGGACAGGCCGTGGAGACCGTCGAGGCGCGCTACGAGGGCGAGGACCTCACGGTGGCCTTCAACCCCCAGTACCTGGCGGACGGGCTCACCGCGTGTCACGGGGAATCGATCCGCCTGGACGTGCGTGATGGGCTGAAGCCGGGTGTCGTGCGTGGGGACGCCGACGAGTACACGTATCTCGTGATGCCGGTGCGCCTGCCGGCCGCCGTCAGCTGACGGCTTGCAGCGCAAGGCTTCCCCGCCATGCGTCTCGCCTGGGTGGAGTTGCGCGACTTCCGGAACCATGCGCATACGCGGATCGATCCGATGCCCGACGGGTTGATCGCTGCCGTGGGACCCAACGGCGAGGGCAAGACCAACCTCCTCGAGGGGATCCACGTGCTGTACGCGCTCGGCTCGCCCCGGACCTCGACCAACGCGAACCTGGTGCGTGAAGGCGCCGACGCCGCGTACGTGCGTGGGGAGTTCGAGACGCTGCACGGAAAGGTGTTGGTGGAGGTGGAGATCCCGCAGCAGGGCGCGAGCCGCATCAAGGTGAACCGCTCGCCGGTGCGACGCAAGCGCGATCTCCGCCGACAGGTGCGCGCGGTGCTCTTCGGCCCGTTCGACCTCCCGATCGTGATCGGTGACCCCTCGAAGCGTCGCACGTTCATGGACGAGGCGGTGATGGCGCTCTGGCCCCTGAAGGAGGCGCTCTTCACCGCGTACGATCGCGCGCTGCGCCAGCGCAACCGCCTGTTGAAGGAGTGGGACCGCCCGGGCGTGCCCGAGGGGATGGAGGCCTGGGACGAAGAGCTGATCGGCGCCGGGACCGCCCTGATCGAGGCCCGGTCCGAGGCCGTGAGGCTGTTGGCCCCGCACGCGAGCGAGGACTTCCAACACCTCGCGTCCTACGAGCTCGCGTGCATCTACCGGCCCAACGTCCGTGCCGACGGGGCCGTCGAGGAGACCTTCCGATCCCAGATCGCGGACCGACGACAAGATGAGCTGCAGCGCAGGACCTCCCTGGTGGGGCCACATCGAGACGACCTGGAGCTCGCGGTCCGGGACCTGGGCGCGCGCGCGTTCGGATCGCACGGGGAGACGTGGGCGGCGGCACTCTGCCTGCGCACGGGGCTCGCGTCGGCCGTCACGCTGGAGCTGGGCGAGCCGCCGATCCTGCTGGTGGACGACCCCTTCAGCGCGCTCGACCCACGTCGGCGCGATCAGATCGGGGAGCGTCTCGCGGCGCGCGGGGGCCAGGTCGTGATCTCGGTGGCCGACGACGCGCACGTGCCGGCCGTCGTGGACGCCGTCTGGCGCATCGAGGCCGGCACCGTCACCCCTCGAGAGGCGGCCTGAGTCGTGCCGCATTCGAAGGGCTTCGGCGGTCGCAAGGACGCACGCTCGAGCGACGCCGTGCCCATCGGGGACATCGTGGACGGCCTGATGGCCGAGGACGTCTTCGCGCGCGGGATGCCCGTCGCGGAGCTGGCGCGTGCGTGGCCGGAGGTCGCCGGCGAGCGGTTGTCGCGCGCATCCAAGCCCGTTTCCCTCGAGGCCGGGCTCCTCACGGTGGAGGTATCCAACGGCCCGTGGGGCGCCCAGGTGCGCTTCCTCCACGAGGAGATCCGTCGGCGCGCGGACGAGGCGTTGGGCGGCGGGAAGGTGCGTCGCGTGCAGATCGTCGTCCGAGCGATGTGACTCCCCGGCGAAACCTGTAAAACCGCAGGTAGAAGCGTGTATCTCGTGACCCGAAACCGGGTCGAAGGTCACTCCCGTTCGGTAGAATGTCACCTGTTCGTGTGACCTTCCCGCGCACGTCCCCCGCATGTCATGGGTGGGCCGCTGCGCGGGCTCGATCGGAGGCTCGTTGGCGACCAAGACGACCAGGACGACGAAGAAGAGCACCGGTTACGACGCCGGCAACATCCAGATCCTCGAAGGGCTCGAACCCGTCCGCAAGCGGCCGGGCATGTACATCGGCACCACCAGCTCCCGCGGCCTCCACCACCTCGTGTACGAGGTCGTCGACAACGCCGTCGACGAGGCCATGGCGGGCTTCGCCGACAAGATCCTGGTGACGATCCACGCCGACGGATCGGTGAGCGTCTTCGACAACGGACGCGGCATCCCCGTGAAGCCCATCCCGGGCGCCAAGGACCGCCGTCCGGCCGTGGAGGTCGTGCTGACCGTGCTTGCACGCCGGCGGCAAGTTCGGCGGCGGCGGCTACGCCATCTCCGGCGGCCTGCACGGTGTGGGCGTCTCGGTCGTGAACGCCCTCTCCGAGAAGCTCACGGTCGAGGTGATGCGTGACGGCTTCACGTGGACACAGTCGTACGAGCGCGGGAAGCCGCTCGGCAAGCTCACGAAGGGCAAGGCGTCGACCAAGACGGGCACGCGCGTGCAGTTCTGGCCCGACCCCGAGATCTTCGTCGAGACCCTCGAGTTCCGGCGCGAGATCCTCGCCGAGCGGCTCCGCGAGCTCGCGTTCCTGAACAAGGGCGCCGAGATCAAGCTCGTCGACGAGCGGGTCGAGCCGAAGGCCGAGGAGATCTTCAAGGCCAACGGCGGCCTCGTGGACTTCGTGAAGTACCTCGCGCAGGGCAAGGACACGGTCAACAAGATCATCGACATCGACACGAAGGGCGACGACGGCGAGGTCGAGATCGCCTTGCAGTGGAACACGGGCTACACCGAGTCGTTCTACTCGTTCGCCAACACCATCAACACGCACGAGGGCGGCATGCACGAGGAGGGCTTGAAGAAGGCCCTCACCAACGTGCTGAACAAGTGGGCGCGCGCCAAGGGCCTCCTGAAGGAGAAGGAGGACAACCTGATCGGCGAGGACGTCCGCGAGGGCCTCATCGCCATCATCTCCGTGAAGCTGCGCGACCCGCAGTTCGAGGGCCAGACCAAGACCAAGCTCGGCAACGCATCGATGCGCTCGCTCGTGGAGACCACCGTGAACGGCCAGCTCTCCAGCTGGTTCGAGGAGCACCCGGCCGAGGCCAAGCGTGTCTTCGCCAAGGCCTCGTCGGCGGCCAAGGCGCGGATGGCCGCGCGCCAGGCGCGCGACCTCACGCGACGCAAGTCGTTCCTGGAGTCGGGCTCGCTGCCGGGCAAGCTCGCGGACTGCCAGCTCTCGGATCCGGCCAGCTGCGAGCTCTACATCGTGGAGGGCGACTCGGCCGGCGGTTCGGCCAAGAGCGCGCGCGACCGTGCCAGCCAGGCCATCCTGCCCATCCGCGGCAAGATCCTGAACGTCGAGAAGGCACGGCTGCACAAGATCCTGGAGAACCAGGAGATCCAGGCCCTCATCACCGCCATCGGCACGGGCATCGGCGAGGAGTTCGACCTGGAGAAGGCGCGCTACCACCGCATCGTGCTGATGGCCGACGCGGATGTGGACGGCGCGCACATCCGCACGTTGTTGCTCACGTACTTCTTCCGGTACATGCCGGCGCTGATCGACGCGGGATACGTGTACCTCGCGCAGCCGCCCCTGTACCTGCTGAAGGAGGGCAAGCAGGAGCACTACTTCTACACGGAGCGCGAGTGGGACGAGTTCCGCAAGAACGCCAACGGCAAGAAGATCGGCGATCCGCAGCGGTTCAAGGGCCTCGGCGAGATGGACGCCATCCAGCTCTGGGACACCACCATGGATCCGGAGCGCCGCACGCTCCTGCAGGTGACCCTCGAGGACGCCGTCGCGGCCGACCGCCTCTTCTCGGTGCTGATGGGCGACGACGTCGCCTCCCGCAAGGACTTCATCGAACGCAACGCGAAGTACGTCCAGAACCTGGACGTCTGAGGAGCTGATCGCAGGCCATGGCGCAGGAAGGGTTGTTCGTCGGGCGCATCGAGCCCGTGGACCTCGAGGACGAGATCCAGCGGTCGTACCTCGACTACTCCATGTCGGTCATCGTGGGCCGGGCGCTGCCGGACGTGCGCGACGGCCTGAAGCCGGTCCACAAGCGGATCCTCTGGGCCATGCTCGAGGCCGGCTACCGGCCCGACCGCCCGCACCGCAAGTGCGCGGCCGTGATCGGCGACGTCCTGAAGAAATACCACCCGCACGGCGACCAGTCGGTCTACGACGCCCTCGTGCGCATGGCGCAGGACTGGTCGCTGCGCTACCCGCTCGTCGACGGCCACGGCAACTTCGGCTCGGTCGACGGCGACCCCGCGGCCGCCTACCGCTACACGGAGGCGCGGCTGGCGCCCATGGCGATGGAGATGCTGCGCGACATCGACTCGGAGACGGTCGATTTCGTCCCCAACTTCGACGGGTACGAACAGCAGCCCACCGTCTTGCCCGCGCGGTTCCCCAACCTCCTCGTCAACGGCGCGGGCGGCATCGCGGTGGGCATGGCCACCAACATCCCGCCCCACAACCTGGGCGAGGTGATCGACGCGGTCGTCTTCTACCTGGACAACCCGGAATCGACGCCGACGGACCTCATGAAGTTCGTGAAGGGCCCGGACTTCCCGACGGGGGCCACCGTGATGGGGCGCCAAGGGATCCGGGACGCCTACGAGACCGGGCGCGGCTCCATCAAGGTGCGTGCGGTGACGCAGGTGGAGGAGGGCTCGGCCGGCAAGTCGAAGATCGTGGTCACGGAGCTGCCGTACCAGGTGAACAAGGCGCGCCTGGCCGAGAAGATCGCCGACCTGGTGAAGACGGGCCGCGTGAAGGACATCGCCGATCTGAAGGACGAGTCCAACCGCCAGGGCATGCGCCTCGTGATCGAGACCAAGCGCGGCGCCAACCCCGCCGTCGTCCTGAACCAGCTCTACAAGCACACGCAGCTGCAGGAGAGCTTCGGCGTCATCATGCTCGCGCTCGTCGACGGCGTGCCACGCACGCTGAACCTCGCCGAGATGATCGGCTACTACGTCGACCACCAGGTCGACGTCGTCACCCGGCGCACGCGCTACGACCTGCGCAAGGCGGAGGAGCGCGACCACATCGTCCTCGGCCTGCTGATCGCGCTCGACCACCTCGACGAGGTCATCAAGACCATCCGCGGCTCGCAGGACGCCGACGAGGCGCGCACCAAGTTGATGAAGCAGTTCAAGCTCACGGAGATCCAGGCCAACCACATCCTGGACATGCCGCTGCGCCGCCTCACGCGTCTCGCGCGCGAGGAGCTCGACAAAGAGCACGCCGACCTGTTGGAGCGCATCGCGTACCTCAACTCCCTCCTCGACGACCCCGTGAAGCTGCGCGGCGTGATCAAGGAGGAGCTCGCGGAGATCCGCAAGAAGCACGCCGACGGGCGCCGCACCTCCATCAAGGCCGAGGACGGCGACTTCGACGACGAGGACCTGATCGCGGAGGAGGACGTCGTCATCACCGTGAGCCGGGCCGGCTACGTGAAGCGGCTGGCGATGGACTCGTTCAAGCGGCAGGGGCGCGGCGGCAAGGGGGTCCGGGGACAGAACCTCAAGGAGGAGGACGTGGTGAAGCACGTCTTCACCACCACCACCCATCACTGGATGCTCTTCTTCACCACGAAGGGCCGGGTCTACCGCGTGAAGGCGCACGAGATCCCCGAGTCGGGCAGGACCGCCCGCGGCCTCTACGCCGCCAACCTGCCGGGCGTCGCCCTCGACGGCGACGAGAAGATCAGCGCCGTCGTCGATCTGAAGGAGTACGACGAGGGCCGCTACCTGATCTTCGCGACCAAGAACGGCATCGTGAAGAAGACCGCGTTGCCCGAGTACGACTCGCCGCGGACCGGCCTCATCGCGATCAACCTGCGTGAGGGCGACGAGCTGATCGACGTGAAGTTCACCGACGGCACCGACGAGGTCATCCTGGTCTCGCGCAAGGGCCAGGCCATCCGTTTCAAGGAATCCCTCGCCCGGCCGATGGGGCGCGCCACGGGCGGCGTGATCGGGATGCGGCTCGCCGAGGACGACCGGGTGCTCGCGGTGGGCATGGTCTCCGACGGCGAGGAGCTGATCAGCGTGACCGAACAGGGCTACGGCAAGCGTTCCAAGCTCGCCGATTACCCCACGAAGGGACGCGGTGGCAAGGGCGTGATCGGGCACCAGCTCACGAAGAAGACCGGGCTGCTCGCAGGTGCCTACATCGGGACCAAGGACATCGACATGTTCGTGATCTCCTCCAGCGGACAGGTGGTGCGGGTCCCCGCCGGGCAGATCCGCAGGGTGGGCCGGGCCAGCCAGGGGGTGCGGACGATGCGTGTCGAGGACGGCGCCACCGTGGTGGCCCTCGCCCCCGTCATCACCCAGATGGACGACGACGAGGAGTAGCTCCAGGCCGCCGCCCGCGAAACGTGAACGCACCCCCGGCCGCTCGTTGGCCGGGGGTGCGTGTCGCGTCGCGAACGCGGGAGGGCGTCAGCAGACGGTCATCAGGAACGGGTGCGGGTCGACCGCGGGCCCGTCGTTCGGGTGCCACTCGAAGTGGTCGTGCGGACGAGGTCGCGTCGCCGGTCGTAGCCGACGTAGCCGATCACGTCGCCGGCCTTGACCGCGCCGAGCTTCCCGTAGCTCGATAGGTGGGCGTTGTACACGTGGCCGAGCGCGCCGTAGACGTCCACCGCCAGGCCGCCGAGGTCGTTGCTGGTGGCCACCGCGGTGCCGTCGAACGGGGCCACGATCGGCGTCCCGGCCGGGGCCGAGATGTCGTTGCCCTGATGGATGTGCGGCGGCACGCCGGGGATGTTCACCATCACGCCGAAGTTGTCCGCGACCGAGTGGGGCCCGTCGACGGGGCACAGCAGGAAGATCACGTAGGTGGCGATCCAATCCGCGAGGGCCTTGCGCTGGGCCTTCAGGCGCGTCAAGCGTGCGCGGATCGTCGCGATCACGTGCTTCTTGCGCATCTTGAGCCGATGGACCTTGGCCTGCTCCTTGGAGACGTCGTGACGCACGCTCCCGTGCAGCGAACGGTCCTCGACGACCCGCGACAGGTCGTTCAGGCGATGCTTCGTCCCGTTGATCCACTTCTGGAGCTGCTGCCGGCGGTCGTGACGCACGTCCTGAAGATGGAAGAGCGTCTTCTTCATGTCCTTGCGCATATGGACGGCCGCGTCGAGGGACGACACCGCCCCCGCGCTGACCACGACCATCCCGAGGAACAGACAGCCCGCCAGTCCCAGTCCTGCTGCTCGCCTCTTCCACGTACGCGTCATGGAGCCTCCAAACCCGTCGTTCCGGCTGTAGGGCTCCCGTATCGGCGTGTGGGGGGGTCGTTCTTGAGTCCGGGGAGGACATCCGTAGTCATCTATGACCACGAGCTACGTACGTAGTTCAGCGGACCCTGTTCACGCAGGTGGTGACGCTTCTTCGGGCAGGGGGGTCCGCGAGAAGACCCGCCAGAGCACGAGGTCGTAGAGGCTCTTGATCCCACCGGCCACCACGAACGGCGCGCCGACGGCGACGTTCGTCATCAGCACGCCACCCAACACCGGGCCGAAGGGGCGCGCCACGTACCTCGAGGTGTTCGTCAGGGCTGCGGCGGCCGTCCGTTCCTCGGGCTCCACCATCGCCGCGATGTAGGCCTGTCGGGTGGGCACGTCCATCTGGCTGAGGGCGAATCGGGCGAGCAGCAGGCCCACCGCCGGGCCTAGCGCGGGCATCAACGGGATCGCCGCCAGCAGGAGGTTGGACGGCAGGTGCGAGAACACCATGGTGTGCAGCAAGCCGAACCGCGCGCCGAGGCGGGCCGCGACGATCGAGGAGCCTGCCTGCAGGAGTCCCCCGAGGAAGATCACCACGCTCATCAACTCGACGGACGCGCCGAACCGCTTCTCGAACCAGAAGACGATCCAGGAGGTGACCACCAATCCGCCGGCGAACGCGTCGACGGCGAACAGGCTCGAGAGGCGCACGACGTTGCGCCGCGAGCGTTCGAGGGGACGTCCGGCGCGGATCCCCGCCTCCTCGACTGCGGGGGAGAGCCGCCGGACCAGCACCAGCGCCACGAACGCCCCCACGGGGAAGATCAGCAGCCAGCGCTGGCCGGACGGTGCGGAGGTCCAAGCGCGGTGCAGGAACGCGGGTCCTCCCGCCGCGAGCGCCCCCAGGGCGCCCGAGAGATAGGCCACCGCGTTGTACCGCCCGAAGACGTGCAGGCGTGCCGCAGACGGCGCCCTGCCGATCATCGCCTGCTCGAGCGTGGTGATGGGGCCGGACTCGTTGGCGTCGGTGGACATCGTGCCCGTGAGGGCGGCGAGGAAGAGCACCCAGAAGCTGCCGGAGAGCGCGAAGACCACCCCCACGATGCCCATCGCCGCCAGGAGCGTCGCGTACATGCGCCGGCGCCCCAGGCGGTCGCCGAGCGCCCCCACCGTCAGCGAGACGATGGCCATGCCGGCCAGCATCGCCGTGAACACCGCGCCCACCTGCAGGTCGCTGAGGCCGCTGCGCGCGAGGGCCGTGCCCAGGATCACGGTGCCGAAGCCGTAGAGGAAGGCACGGAGCGCCTGCACCCACAGGATCGTGCGGAGGTCCCGCTGGACGTCCGTGCCGTCGCTCACGCAAGGCACGATAATCGTCCCCGATGCACGAGACCGCAGGCGCCATCACGATCGCCGTGGCGGGGGCGCTGCTGGTCCTCACCGTGTGGCGCCTGCGCCCACGGATGTCGCGCACGGGCCTCGACATCCTGCTCGCGCTCGAGGGTGCCGCGGTGGGTGTGGGCGGGCTGCTCTTCCTCGACGACGTAGGGCTCGGCGCGTGGATCCTCACCCCGATCGCCCTCGCGACGATCGCGGTCCTGCACGTCAAGGTGCTGTTCGCGGGGTCGGGTCCACTGCGGACGTAGGTCCAGGTTCGTCCGATGACATGGCGCTGCTACCGCAACTTGCGGCGCGTAAGGGCGTACCCTTATGCCCCGACCAGACCCGAGAGGACTTCCCACGATCGAGGATCCCACCCATGCCACCGAACGGGCGCGCCCTGAGCCCCCGCAGACGGAGCCCGAACCCGTCACCGTGACGTCGTCCGCCCCGCCGCGGCCGACCGCTCCGGGGCCCGCACCTGCCCCCGTGCCTCCGTCGCCGCGCACGATGCGCCCTCCCGTGACGCGGAAGGCAGCCCGCCGCCGCACGCGGGTGGTGATCCGCCGGATCTCCCCGATGTCGGTGCTGAAGTTCTCCGTGATCTTCTACTTCTGCGTGATGCTGATCGTGTTCTTCGCCCTGCTGATCATCTACGCGATCCTCTCGGCGGCCGGCGCGATGGACTCCTTCGCCAAGGTCCTGGGGTGGGTGTTCGGCAACGGCACGAGCACGCTCGGACCGGAGCCCGTGAAGATCAACGGTGGCGAGGTCTTCACCATCCTGTTCATCGCGGGCTGCGTGTGGACGGTGGTCTGGTCGGTGATCACCGTCTTCCTGGTGTTCCTCTACAACCTGATCAGCGACATCGTGGGCGGCATCGAGGTCACGCTCGCCGAACCACCGCCTCGCTGAGGGGCGCCATCGGACCGCTCGATTGACACGCGTTTCTGGCCGTGTCTACCCTGGGCAGCCGCCTCGGTTGCGGCGTTGGGGCCTGTAGCTCAGCTCGGTTAGAGCGCTTCCCTGATAAGGAAGAGGTCGATGGTTCAAGTCCATCCAGGCCCACCGACACGAACCCCCTGGTAACAGGGGGTTTTTCTTGTTCTATGTCCCTTGTATGGTTGGCTATTGGAGGGCCTGGGGTCAACATAGGTCAACAAGCGCCAGGAGTAGGGACGAGCGATGGTCAAGCGCAAGGCGGTTCCCGCGGGCAAGCAGCGGGTCGTGGTCGAGACCGGCATCTACCGGAAGGTGAATGGAAAGTACCTGGCCCAATACCGGGATCCGGGTCGAAGGCAGCATTGGAAGGAATTCAAAACGCTGGACGCAGCCCGCAAATGGCGAGCGCGCGCGATCAAGGATCCGACCTCCATCGCCTCGGGGAAACGAACGCTCCAGGCGGTCTGGGAGACCTACCTTGCACACCACGGCGAGAGCCTGAAGCGCACCACTCGAGCCAATTGGCAGCAGGAGTGGCGCGCCCACATCGAACCCGCGCTCGGGAGCTGGCCGGTGGGGAGGATCACGGTCTTGTCGGTGAAGGACTTCCTCGCCGACCTGGAGAGGTGCGGGGTGGGCGCGGCTACCAGGCAGAAGTGCCGGAGCATCCTGCATCGCGTCTTGCAGGAGGCGGTGGAGAACGGGGAACTCGCTACCAACCCGGCGGCGGCTCCCGGCACTAGGGTCAAGCTCCCGCAGCCCAAGAAGGCTCGCATCCTCACGCCCGTGGAACTCGCGAGCCTCGTCGAGGCGGCGGGTAGGGTTGGTTCGCCGAGCGACGCGCTCGCCATCGAAACAATGTTCTTCCTGGGGCTGCGCGTGGGAGAGATGGCGGGCCTCCAAGCGCGAGACATCGACGCGGCGGCTGAGGAGATCACGATCCAGAGGACCGTCACCGACGTCGGCGGCAAGCTCGAGGTGCAGGATGCTACGAAGGCCAACCGATACCGCGTCTTGCCCGTGGCCGCAGATCTACCGGTCTGGGACAAGCTGCTGCAGCATCTCCAAGCTAAAGGGCTGATCGGGAAGGCGCAGGTGTTCAGCGCCCCAGGCGGAGGGGTGATCCGACCCAACAACTGGAGACGGCGCGTGTGGAACCGCGCGATGGACGAGGCCAATGTCCAGGATCCGCCGACGCCGCACAGCGGCCGGCGCACGACCGCGAGTTTGCTCTCGTCCGCTGGCGTCCCGCAGGCCACGATCCAGGCCATCCTCGGACATGCGACCCTCCAACAGACCGGCGAGTACATCCATGTCTCCAAGGCCGAGATGCAGGTGGGGTTCGAGAAGCTGGCCGCCCTTTCCTCTCCGCCTGATGGCCCGTCCGGCTCGCGCCCGCATACATTCCTTGTTAGAGAAGGACAACCAAAATAGAAATAGAGAGGGCACCTCATGTGGACGTTCACCCAGACCGGGTTCTACTCGGCCGTGGCATACGATCGGGACCGAGACGGCCCGCGGCTTCCGCTGCCGGCCGGCGCGGGGCCGGATGACCTGCTCCTGGTTCGGACGAGGGCGAAGTCGGACCTCCTCGGCCTGCTGGAGGCCCTCGAGCTTCCCGGCTCCCGGGCGGCGAGCTCACCGAGCGCGGACTATCCCTGAAGGGCGGTGCTCACGAGGTCGGAGTGGTCGAGCTTCCTCGAGCGCGAGACCGAGCGCCTCGACTACTCGAATTTCAAGTCCCGAGTGATGGCGACGGCCGGTCGGGACCGGCACGACGCGTACGTGCGGGTCTGGGCCGCGCTCCACGCCCTGGAGGACCGCGCCGAGGCGTCGTAGACGAGCCGGGCGGCCGCCCGAGACGTGAGCAGGGAGGGGACCCTCGGATTCCGCTCCGTGCGCGACGGAGACACGCCAAACTCCACGAGCGAGGGTTCCGGGAAGGGCCGGGCGTCTCGACGCCTCAGGGCTCGCGGGGACGCCAAGTCGAGGGATCGCGTGGGCGGACGAATCGCGACGCCATTCGTGCTCGAGGGGACAAGCTGGGGAGGTTCTCATCTCCGGTGTCGCACGAGGCTTGCTTGGGCTGAACCTGACGAGGGTGTATCTGAGCGAGCCTATGTCGAAGGCATGGAAGCCGCCGCCGGGGCGACGCATTTGGTTCTGAACGGCTTCCGCTCCCAATGGCTTCTCGGCGCGCAGAACGCGACTGCGTAACGAATCGTCGCGGTGTACTCGCCTCCCGAAGATGTGTGGTAGCCCAAGAGGAATCCGGTGGCGGAGGAGATGCCGGCTCCAGCTGCGGACATCCCCACGATCAAGAGAACGTGGGGCTGGTCGAAGGCCCCTTTCGGTGGGATGGGTGCCGCGCCGATTGGCTGCATCTCGAAGTGGTATGAGACAGGCGGGAATCCGTCGGCGCCCGAAGGGTAGTCCCTGGTTGTTAGTGTCCCAATCCGTGTGCCAACGATCTCCAGACCCCGGGGGTTGATGAGGGCGACGCTGTCGATCGTGATCGGCTCTTCACCGCTGTTCCCGAGCAGCACATCCGAGAACGTGTAAGGGGCATTCACGTCGACGAAGAAGCCGGCCCCGTAGGACGAGGCCGGATCGTTCGCGACAAGCGGGCCCGAGTCGCTCGCAGCCCTGTCGCAAGAGCCGCCCCCGACGACTGAGAAAGCAAAGAGGAGGGCAATAAGCCCTCCTCTCATTGCCCTTCTGGCCGGATCGAACGCACTCACCTACTTTCCGGCAAAGACCTTAGCTGCGTTCGCGGGGGCCGCGTTGGACCCACACAGGATGTGTTGAGTGTTGAAGTAGTAGTTCGCCGTGACTGAGGTATCCCAGGTGGTTTGACTTGCGACGACCAACGGTCCGAGATCCAGGGCCCCTCCTTCCCATGTCCCAGCCGCACTGGTCTTGCTCCAAGATGCCTGCGAGTTCGGGTACACGTGGCTGTTGCTCGCATACGTCGTGTCGCAAAGACCATCCTTACCCCAGATGTTGTCCCCGTACCTGAGGTCGTATCCGTTCCAGTTGGTTGCTCGCCTCCGGTACTGACGTATGCCGATGATGCTGCATGAATAGGCCTCCTGCACCTTACGGAAGTTGGCCTCCACGGTCTTGCCACCTGCGGAGGTCGAGGCGTCGAGTTTGGTCGTTGTGGCCGCACTGGAAGAGGTCGCCGACCCGCCCGTGTAGAACGCGGCACCTATTGCCCAAGTTGCGGGATCAGGCCCGCCTGAGAGCGCACCTGCCAGTCCGCTCTGGAACTGAGTCTGGGTCCCTGAGTGATACTCGGTGTTTCCTTTGATCTTGTTGTCCCAGTGATGAGCCTCAATAACGCGACCGTAGGCGTCGGCGAGATTCTGATCCAAGAGCCAGTAGCAGCCGATGTCATCTACGCGCGGAGCTGTTTGCGTCGCGAGGGCCCCGATTCGGGGAGTGGTGGTGAAGACGCCGGTCTGGCGAGGGTCGATCCGGGCCACATAGCCCTTCATGGGAACAGACGAACTCCCTCGCGTGAGCTTCAACCCCGACCGCGTACGTGGGGAGGTGCTACCTGAAGGCACGGGGACAGTGTCTCTAGTGAATCCACTGATATAGGTCGTGCCGTCCGTGGCGATGATCCGGAGTTCAGCATTCAGGTGACCACCGAGGTCGGCCGCGAGTTCGGTAATCGCACCATCGGCGCTCTTGGTGTTCTCGACTGTGAGAGTGAACCTCCCGTTCGAGTCACTCGTGGTGCGCCCAATCTCTACCTCGGGAATCGCATCTCCCGGTCGAAGCCCATTCAGGTCTACAGGAAGCGTGTACGCCACGACAGCTGCTGCAGCAAGAGGGGCTCCTGACGCGTCTACCACGCGACCAGAGAGCAACAATGGAGCAACTGCCGTCCCCCTGGGCAACTCCTGATGGCACGGCGGGCGCAAGAACAGCAACGGTGACCACCAAGCTTGCGATGAGACTTCGACGCTTCACGGCCCCTCCCTCTCTTTCGCTAGTGCGAAACCTGTGTTGCACTTATGCGCGGCATGGCAACACTTGTCAAATCCGCGGCCTGCCTCGAGCATGAGCGGCGGCCTGGGGCCGACAGCCGGGACGTGGGCTCATATGACGCCAAACTCGGCGAGTGAGGGTACGGGAAGGGTGCGACCGCTTCGGCGCCTCAGGGCTCGCGTGGACGCCTGGCTAGGCTCGACGGGAACCGGCCAGGTTCACGGTTCATCGGGAGGGTCGGAGTCACCCGAGCGGATCGCCACCCGACAAGCACGCCTTCCGCGATCCCGACCGCTGCCCCGATCATGGTTCCGGCTTCAACTCCCACGACGTCGAGATCATGATCGCCCCGAGGAACATCCCTAGCGCGAACCGAGCAGCAGACGCTTCAGGGATTCAGAAGAGGCTCAGTGGCTCGGTCACGCGCGGGGAACCCCGCGTTCCGTCTGAGGCAGATAACCGAAGACGTGCCGAGCCTTGTAGACCGCCCGGTGCACTCGCCCAAGCGAGATGCCGAGCCGTTCCGCGATCTCCGCGTTGATCTTCCTGGGAGGGGTCTTCGATGAGGTGAGGATCTCCTGATACATCGCGGCGACCTGCTTGCAGAACTCCTCTGTGAGGGGCACCTTCCCCTCGGCCGCGGTCGTCGCTCGCTCGCCGGCGTCGACGTGGTCGACGGCGACCTCCAGGGACCGACGGGGGAGCGAGCCCTCCTCGGACTCGGAGTCGCTCGAGCCCTCCGGCAGGTCCGCCTCGGACTCCTTGGCCAGCCATCGGGCGATCGCGCGGTGCGCGCGCAGCGCAGCGTCGCGCATGCGCCGGAGCGGCAGCTCCAGGTCCTGGTACCGGACGATCGCCGTCTCGGCGGCGTCGGCCGTGTCGTAACCCCGGATGTCGACCCGCACGAGCTCCAAGGACTCGTCGACGCTCGCGAACTCCAGGATGACGAAGACGTCCCTGACCGTGAAGTTGGCGAGCAGGTTGCCGGGGACCGCGTAGGGGTCGAGCGAGATCAGCTCGGGCGCGCCCGACCGGTGATGCATCCGGTGAAGCCCCTTCTCGTCGTCCTGAACGTGCGTCACGGCGCCCCGGACGTCATCCCGTACGTAGGGGATGTCCGTCGTCACCGAGTGAGCTCGCTGCATCAGAACGATAAGTCTATCCGATAACTTATCGGTGGGCCTACGGTCGAGTCGTGGCGTGGCGACTCCCGGCGGATGACCCTTTAGGCAGAACCGGGCTTCAGCGGCTCCTCACCGCACAGGATCTCTCCGAGCGGCTCCAGGTCCCGCGCAGGACCGTCTACGAATACGTCCAGATTCGCGGTCTGCCCTGTGTTCGATGCGGTCCCCGGCTCTTGCGCTTCCGCGAGGACGACGTGCTCCGGTGGCTCGAGGACAACCAGGACGCCTCGTGGTGATCCGCGACTGGAGGGGCCGGGAGATTTCGTGCCCGACGCCCCGCAGCTACCCAGACGCCAGGATGCCCGGCGGCGTGAGGTACGAGCGCTGCCGCCGGAACGACTGCCCGAGGTGCGCACTCGTGAGCGTGCGGCAGCTGATCACCGCGATCGGGCTATCGCCGCTGGAACAGGACGGCATCGTCACCCTCTCCGAGCTCGTTGATGACCTGGCAGAGGCAGGGGCGCGCCTGAGGCGCGGTCTCGCGGCCGGGTTCCGCTGGATCGAGAGCCAGACGGGGCTGATCGTCCCTCGCGCCAGCATCGTCGAGCTGAGCGACGACCTCAGACCACATCTGCACGTGATCACCCGCGCGCCGCGGATCCCCGTACGGCTCTTCCAGGAGGCGTGCTCCAAGAAGGGCCTCGGCTACTCGTGGATCAAGGACTTCCACGGGGATGCATGTGCGATGGGTGCCTACCTCCTCAAGACCATCAGGCCCGCGCGTGGGCAGCCGTTCGTCGCCGACGAGGCTGCGCTCGAGACCTTTCTCACCATGAACGCCCGGCGGTTGATCAACACGTCCAGGCACTTCTGGATCGACCGCGACGGCACCGTGCTCCGGGACGCCGCCGAGGCACGCAAGGCGGGGAGGCGGGAGTGGGGCGCGCGCCGGGATCCGAGCTGATGTTCGGAGGAAGGAGGCACATCCCACGCGCTCCGAACTACGCTTCATGCGTGACGCGCTGGCCGCCAGACCTCTTCCTGAGGAGGGAACCGCTCGGCCGAGCACAGCAGGTCAGAGTGCTAGTTCCGGAGGTGGTACACGGGTAGTAAACGCGAGGAGGGGCCTCGCCATCCAACAAGGCCCGTTCTAGGGGGTCAATCCGCGAAGGCGAAGGGAGAAGGGCGATGGGTGCAAACGGCCGCCAAACCGGGACAGGCACTGGATAGCTCCAATGTCTGGGCCGCGGACCCCGCATGTCGGTAGGCTCCAGCCTGTGTTCGAGGGCATACCTCCCGGCGTCGACCTCGTGCGTGACGTGAGCGCCGCCGACTGGATCGTGTCGAGCCTCAGGCCGTGGGATCGCGACTACGTCCGCCTGTGGAGCTTCATGCCTGAGGGGTTCGAGGCCTACGCCAGGGTGTTCCACCCGCTGCTGTTCGGAGAACACTCCAGCGACAACTTCCAGAGGAGCTGGCGCGAGGTGGGCGCCGAGCATGGCGTTGAACTCACTCCCGACGTCTCACTCTCCGAGGTTCTCGGCGTGAGTGAAGACGACCGAGGGGACGTCTACGTACGACCCGCCGGGCATCCTGCTGATGGAGAGCTCCCAAAGGAGATCTGCAGAGTCCTCGTCGACGTGCTCGCTCCCCACACTGCAACACCGGACACCTGCTGGTTCGGTCTGTGGTCCGGCTCGGGAGCGTTCACGACGGGCACGCCTCTGTACGCCCCACCTGGGCCTCCACGCAAGGAGCGAAGGGCGCTGATGAGGAAGCAACGGGAGGAACGGACCTACTTGGACGCCATCCCGAAGGTGGAGCTTGAGAAGGGCCGCGACCAGGTGCTCTTCCGAGGTCCCCTTCGGGCGGCGTGCGCGTTCGAGCCTGCGGGGTTCGTGTCCCCGAGCATGTGGTGGCCGGATGACCACGCGTGGACGGTCGTCACGGAGATCGATGGGGTCTGCACCTACGTCGGCGGAAGTCGAGGAACGATCCAGGATGTCTTGAACTCGGACCTGGAGGCGATCGAAGTCACCCTCGACGCGCCTATCTCGTAGGCACTTCGCCCCCGGACGGCCGCGAAGACCGGGAGAAATCAGCCGAGCAGCTGGGATACCAGGTGAACTGCGAACGCGAAGACGAGTGTGAAAGCGACCAGCGCGATGATCGCCACGCCCATCGCCCAGAAGATGGTATGGCCACGGTAGCGCCGATGTGGGTTGCGCCAGCCGGCGACGAACCCGCCGAAGGAGAAGTCATCCCAAGGGTGGTGATCCGGGTGTCGCCGCTGCCGCCGATTCAAGGGAGACTCTCGATCCTCATGTGGGCATTGTCGACGAACGATCGGTCCCACCCAAGGCCCGTGCAAATGAGCCGAAATGGGGCCATGCGGAAGACCGCATCCGCCTTCATCGCGATAGCTCTGGCCGTCCTCGCGGCCAGCTGCACCGGATCCGACTTCTCGTGCACCGGTCCGTGTGAGTCCAGTGCACCCACACCGGTCATCTCGCCCGCCAAGACGTTCGTCATCCTCAAGGTGGGCGAACAACATCTGAATGTGAAGCGCGGCATCTATGAACCGGGTGATGTCGTCTCCTGCGCGGGAAGGAAGATCCACATCCCGCCCAGAGGCAAGCACGTTGGGGAGAGTGGGGGCCTGTGGGCGGTCACTTCCACGACAGGCTCGGTATCGATCGGGTGCAAGACCAACGTGGTCTTCGGCACACTCACATAGCCCACGCCCTCATAACGAGCCGCCGCCCGGGGAGCCGTTCACCTCGACAAAGGGGTCCCCTCGACGCGTCAATCTCGCCGAGCATACCCCCGGACGGCCGCGAAACCGGGACAAGAACTGGGCGGTCGAACATGGGGGGGGCCGACTAGCGGTCGGACGTACGCTCGTACACGTGACGTCCTACTTCGAATGTGAAACGCGAATGAATGCACCGATCGCAACGGTTTTCGACCTCGCGCTCAACATCGATGCTCATCAGGTCTCCATGTCGGGGTCCAACGAGTGGGCGATCGGCGGGATCACCCAGGGACAGATCGGGCTCGACGAGGAAGTCACCTGGCGTGCCCGACACTTCGGCGCGACCTGGACCATGACCAGTCGGATCGTCGCCCTCGAACGGCCGAAGTTCTTCGTGGACCAGCAGGTGTCGGGTCCGTTCGCTCGGTTCCGCCACGAGCACCGGTTCGCGAGCGTCGACGGGGGAACCGACATGATCGATGCGGTGACCTTCAAGGCTCCACTCGGTCCTATCGGTCTAGTCGTAGAGCGGATCATCCTCAGGCCCTACCTCCGACACCTGATCGAGGAGCGAAACCGCTACCTGCGACAGGTTGCCGAACAAGAACCATCAGGTGGGCGGGACTAGGGTCTCCACCGCCCGAGGATCGGATCGGCAACGCTGCGGGCCAGCCACGAGAGGGTCTGACCGTGGATCGCGAACAGCTGATCCCTGGAATCGTAGAGACCGAGATCCCCCACGACCCTGGCGGAGAGGTCGCACCCCGACGAAGACCCAGGATCACCCGTACGGCCGTCCCAATCGACGGCGGTCCGCGACAGCGCGTCGAACAGCGTCTCCTCACCCACGTTCGTGAACCCCGCCGACGGGCTGCAGGCGAGTTGGTCGAGGGACCCGAACAGTTCCGAGACATCCAGCCACGATCCGTCGATGCGGAACTGAGGCCACGCCAGGAGGACCTTGTCGGGGACGAGGAACCGAAGGTGCGGGAACCTCGGATACCAGAAGCGGCCGTCCACCTCCAGACCCCGCACCCGGGTCGCGATGCCCGAGGCCCTGGCCACGGCTTCGAGGATCGCGAGACGTTGGCTGCATGAGCCGCGGCCCCGGGCAAGGACCCGGGACACAGGAGTGGCGTCGTCCACCGAGTACACCGGATGAACCTGCTCGGAGATCAGTTGATGCGCCGCTCGGAGCAGGGCCACGTCATCAGGGCCATCGGCGGCTCCGCGGGCGCTGAGGGCGAGCGCCCGTACCCGAGCGTCGTTCCAGTCCAGGATCCGCGTGGGAAGGGTGCCTCCCGCGGTCCCGTCAGAACTACGGGGCGTGCGCTGTCGCCACCACGGGGTCAGGGCTGCGCTCGTCACACTCCAATCCTCTCAACGTTCCTATGAAACCGGGACAAGGCAGAGGCACTCGCCCCGGTGCTACGAGCAGGCGGAGAGGTCGGTGAGGCGGGGCCAGCGTTCGGCCTGCTCACCGTTCCACAGCCACACGTATTCGTCCTCGGTGCCCGGGACGATCCAGATGCTCCACTCGTCGTTGTGGACGCCGGTGTCGCGTGCCGAGGAAGGCAGCGATGGCGCGGTGATGAAGCGAACCGCCTCCTTTGACGCGAGGACCCCGCCAGGGTCCCTGGCGTAAGAGTGGATCGTCGGACCGTTGAAGGCGTACGGCGCGTTGCTGCCCAGGGGCCACGCGGCCATGAGGATCGTCGCGCCCTCGGGACAGTGCGAATCTCGGACACCGACCGACAGCCCCTGATGAAGATCGGAGCCGTCCTGCAGGGTCCGATCACCTTGGTGCCAGGTCCCCGCCAGGCCATCGTTGCGGTGAGAGACGATCCATAGGGTCGCACCCAGCACCACGACGCCGATCGCGATGGCGGCCCAGGTCCTCATCGAAGGGCGCCGGCTTCCTTCTGTCGGGGGTTCCCAGGACGCCATCCGCTATCCCTTCGCCTCGGCCACCAGTCGCATTGTTACGACGACGTAGCAACGAGGATGGTTCCATCGGGATCGTCGCTCCAACGGCGGCGTCGGCGGTCCGTGAGAGCACCGAGCGTCAGCGCTCCGGCTCCACCAACACCAGGAGCATCCTGGCCCCCAGGCGATCATCCATGGGCGCCTCGCCGGTCACGCACCTACCCGACACTGGACCATCGATCCCGGGTGTGGAGCACGCCTTGCTAGGTGTCGGTCCGGTGACCTCGGCGGGGAGCGTGACGGCGATCACCAGCGCCACCGCGAAGACTCCGACACCGAGGCTGGTCAACGGGTGCCGAGGGGCGAACGCGAAGGCGAGCAGGAACATCGACGCACCGATGCCGACCATCATCGTGACCGTCTGGGCGATCGTGAACTGATGACTACCGAACACATCGACGCCACCGGAACGGAAGGCCGCCACGCAACTGACCGTCGGGAACGCGTAGCAGCGAGGAACCGGAGGCAGGACGACCCAGGCGATGAAGAAACACGTGGCGAACACGATCGGGGCCAAGGCGACGAGCAACACCCGTCTCATGACTGTGCCTCAGTTCCGCGCGGACCGGCCTTGTGTCGGAACAGCTGGAAGGCTCCGAGACCGACGAGCACCAACCCAGCGGGAACCAAGATGAACGTTGTTTCCCAGATGGCCAGGCCGACACCGATCGCCAAGACGCCCAGGACGAGCCACGGCCAGGCAACCCTCACTCCAGAAGACAACCGGGGGCGCTTGCTGTTCCTGGTCAAGGTTGAGACAGCCTACGCCCGGGCGCAGGCTCTAACTCCGCTCCACCCTCCGTGGTGATCACCCCGAGTGGCGGGGACGGGTCAGCGTAGGATCGCGACATGAAGTGGTGGGCGATCGCAGCAGGGGCCGTCGTCGTCGTTACGATCGCCATCCTGGTCACGTCGCCCTCGTGGGTAGCCCACGGCTGTAACGACGCCGCGGGCGGTTCGGACTGCGGCGGTATCTCCCCGTTGATTGTTGGGATCATGGGAGTGGCCAGCTCGCTGGTCCTGCTGCTCATCGGAGCGTTGCGGTCCATCCGGTAGGCGTCCGGGAAGATCGGCGAACGCGCGCCCACGCCAGCTCTCGTGTCTCTCGCGTGCCTGTGTCACGCTGAGATAGATGTCCCGGTCTTGGTTGCTGCGGTTCCTTGGGGTCGGGCTGGCGGTTGTCGGCCTGACGGTGGCGCTCGCATGGGATCCGAAGACGTGCGTGACGAACATGCCTGCGTGTCCCACTCCGGTGCCGGGAAGTGCGCCCTGTGGTCCGCCGGTCACGTCGTGCACGAGCGAGCACGTCGCGCTGAGGGTCGCGATCGTCATCGCATGCGTCGGGGTCGCGATCGTGCTCATCGCCTTGAGTGCACGCGATGACCGTGCGAAGGCGCGCTCCTCGTCTTGACGACTGACTACCGCAGGCCGATGGAAGGCTGTTGGCCCTGAAGGTGGGGAGGATGCCGTGAAGAGTCACGGACACCGAGCGGTTCGCGATGAGTCGCAGACCACGCGGCCGAATGGGACGTGGATGCGTCGGGTGGCGGTCCTCGCGGTGGCCCTCATCGGTCTCTCGCTGCTCGGTGCGGCCATCATCCGCGAGCAACGAGCCGCGGACATGCCGGACGTGACGGGACTATCGATCACCGCCGCCGTTCAACGTCTGGCCGAGGTTGGACTCTGTCCTGACGAGATCACCTACATGGCGTATCCCCACACCCCTTTGGGGACGGTGATCCAACAGCTGCCCTCCGCTGACGTTCGTGTTCACCCCGGCATCCAATCCGTGCGTCTGTGGGTTGCCGGCTCGGATCCCGGTGCTGGCCTCGACCAGACCTCGTGCCGCTCCGGCTGATCGGACGCGCGAAGCGGCCTCTCGCGACCCCGACCTGAGGATGCTCACGCCTTCCCGAGAGGAGGCGGCTCTGAGGTCGAGGGGAAGAACGAGGGCTGCGTGCTCGTGGCTCCGATGTCGCCGACCACGCCGCTGGCTTCGTAGATCGTGTAGAAGCTCGTGCCGGGTTCGACGATCTCGGATGCGAGCAGCTGGTCGCTCTGTGGGTCGAACCACCAGACGTTCACCCGGGTGCCTTCCTCGAGACGGACGCTCCACGCCGGCCGCCCCACCGGATCGGATGCGGCTGGGTTCGTCGTCACGCCTTCGAGTCTGACGAGGACCTGTGAGAGCGCCGCCTTCAGCTCGGGCGTCGCGTTGTCCATGCCCAGCAGCAGGTAGATGGCTGCCGCCACCGATCCGGTGACCTCCGGCACGTTGGGGTCCGGCGATGGAACCGGGATGGGTGACGCGCCGTCGGGTGCGCTCCGTCGGATCAACTGATCCGCGAGCACGGCGGGATCGGTGGACAGGCCGGCGAGCGAGGCCGTGTTCGGGTCGTGCCCGTTCGTCATCTCGCCGGGCCCATAGCGATGGTCATCCACGCCTCCGGAGCCGTCGGTCGGTGAGAACCACGTCTGACGCTCGGAGGTGCCTCCGCCGCCGTACTCGACGCTGCGAACGTAGGCATAGCTCCCCGCAGGGACGACTAACCCGGAGGGCATCGTCCAGGTCGTCGACGGCGTACCGCTCGAGGCGAGGCCCACTCCTGCTCCATCATCTCGGAAGGCGAGGAACACACCACCCGCGGCGAGGACGCCGATGGTGAGCGAGACGGCAAGGGCGCCAGCGCGCCGACGCAACTCCTTGCGCTCACGTCGTTGGGTGAGTCGCTCGAACGTCAGGTCCTCGATCGGGGCGGCGCGACGGGCGCGTTCCAGGTCGCTGCGGTTCATGGCTGCATCCCTTCCTTCAAGCTCGCGCGAGCACGTGCGGCGAGGACCCTCACCGTGGATGGCCGCACACCGAGCGCCTTCGCTGCATCTTCAGAGGTCATGTCGAGGAGATCGGTGAGGACGAGTGCGGCGCGTTGGCGCGGTGTCAGCGATGCGAGCGCCCGCACCACCTCGTCTCGCGATTCGATCCCCATGCCGGGGTCATCCGTGGGGATCGTGTGGATCGACTTGCGGAGCGCGACGGCCGCCCGCCTCACCCGGTTCCGCCAGAGGTTCCAGGCGGTGCGGTACAGGTACCCCGTCGGCTCGTCCATCGCCGCCACCTTCGACCAGCGCTCCCACAGCTTCAGGTACGCGTCCTGCGCGATCTCCTCAGCCTCATGAGCGTTGTGCGTCACGAGCCATAGCGCGCCAGTGAGATCCCGGTTCGTCGCGAGGAAGAACTCCTCGAACGTCATGGCGGTGGACGCAGACTCGGCTTCGTCCTGCTGGATCAACGGCTCCTCCGTCCTTCGACCCATGAACACCTGGGGTTCCCAGACCGTTTACACGAGGCGGAATCTCGAGGCGAACTCCCAGTTGGTCAACACCAGGTCAAGGAGCCGACCGGATCCAACGGAACGCGACGGTAAGCGTGTGACACCCGAAAGTCGCCCTGAGCTGCAGAAGTGCTGGTCAGAGCCCTGCGGATACCTTCGCTGATAAGGAAGAGGTCGATGGTTCAAGTCCATCCAGGCCCACTACCTAAACCCCCCTCGTCAGAAGGTTCGCTGTCTTCCAGATCGATAGCGCTATCGTCCGTATAGGCCTCTAGTCCTACCTCGAGAGGGCGCCACGAGCCCATCGTGTCGGCACCGCATGGCGAGCCGAAGGTCTGCGGCCTCCTCGTCGACATGGAAAAGGCGCTGTGCCGCCTATGCGTATGGTGTCTCGAGCGCGTTCATGAGGGCGATGGAGCAGCAGGATGCCGCTGTGAGTGGATCCGCAGGAGATCTTCGGGTCACGCTCGCGTTCGAGGACTTCTTCGAGGCCGAGCGTGAGCGGTTGTTCCGAGCCCTTCTGCTCATCACGCACGACTCCGCGGAGGCCGAGGACCTGATGCAAGAGGCCTTCGTCAGGGTTTGGGAGCGATGGGATCGCGTCGGCAGGCTCGACGATCCCGTCGGCTATCTGTTCAAGACGGCGCTCAACCTACGCCGCTCGGCGCTTCGTCGAACGATGACGGCGGCCGCGCGGTCGATCCGTCCCCCGGCTGAGCGTGACCTCATCGAGAGCGTCCTTGAGCGCGACGATGCGATGCGTTCGCTCGCCTCCCTCACCACGCGGCCCGCGGGAGGGAGCACTCGGATGCGAAGGACTTTCACGGGACTTCTGGTTGCATGTCTCGCGCTCACGATGGCGTTGCCCGCCGCTGCTGGCACGCGGCCCGTCTACCCGCCCGATTCGTCCCCGCTCGCCATGGACTACCCGACGTGGGCAAGCGCCTACTTTGGAACGTGGTTGCAGGAGATCCCTCGCGGACAGAACCCCTACTTCCATCCGGACGGTCCGAGGAACTGCGAGCCGGTCGATGGCGCGATCTTCGTCGGGCCCTTTGGAGCTAACTGCGCCGTCCCCGCCGGCGTGCCGATCGTCTTCGGGACGGTGGCGGTCGAGTGTTCGACCGCCGAGGGATTGGGTGACAGCTACTTCCAACTCCGCCGGTGTGCCACGAAGTACTTCAATCGGGTGTGGGGCGCCCGACACTTCCACCAGCTCGTCCTGATCGACGGCGAACGCCTTGCGGCGAATCGACGGTGGATCTTCCGCACGCCGGGAGAGATCGTCGACTACCCGGCGAGGAACATCTGGCACGTGGCTGCGGGGCCGAGCAAGTCGGTGACGAAAGGATTCCTCTTCATCCTCAAGCCGCTCGACGCCGGATTGCACAGGATCCGTATGAAGGCGTTCGGGACCGGCCGCTTCACGGTCACCTGGAAGCTCCATGTAGCCTAATCCAGGTGCTCGGGCTCTCGGGCTGAGTCGTCAGTCGTCAGTCTTCATGGGCCTGCCGTTAGTGGCAGATCGCTGAGCGGATCTCGGCCGCCGTGCTGCGGCCCAGGCGGCACGACGGTCTCCGGAGTCTCGAAGAACGACTCGCGTCGCGAGAACCGCCGCGCTTCGGCGTCGGGATTCGCCAACCCAACGTCCAACAAGGTCGTCGCCCCAATCCCGGTGGACGCAGTCATCGAGGGCGGCGAGCTCACCGTCGGAGCGGGGTTCGTCTGGCTCCGTGCCAGCTCCGAGCTGGTCGCACAGGTCGACCCGGCCACCGATCGCGTCGTTGCGCGGATCGGGTCGTCGCAGGTCAGCGGCAGCGCGCACGCAAGCGACGGGCTGCTCTGGATCTCGACCCAAGTCGAGAACCTCCGCGGGTGGCGGGCCATGCTCTACCGGATCCCGCTGATGCATGGTTAGCCACGCTCGCCGTCTGATGAGTTGCTGTCTCATGACAGTTCTCGACGAGTTCCCCGATCGATCCCCTCGAGACGGGAGCGGCGTTGATATGAAGCCCTACCTCGGAGAGGGCGCCACGAGCCCATCGTGTCGGCACCGCATGGCGAGCCGAAGGTCTGCGGCCTCCTCGTCGACATGGAAAAGGCGCTGTGCCGCCTATGCGTATGGTGTCTCGAGCGCGTTCATGAGGGCGATGGAGCAGCAGGATGCCGCTGTGAGTGGATCCGCAGGAGATCTTCGGGTCACGCTCGCGTTCGAGGACTTCTTCGAGGCCGAGCGTGAGCGGTTGTTCCGAGCCCTTCTGCTCATCACGCACGACTCCGCGGAGGCCGAGGACCTGATGCAAGAGGCCTTCGTCAGGGTTTGGGAGCGATGGGATCGCGTCGGCAGGCTCGACGATCCCGTCGGCTATCTGTTCAAGACGGCGCTCAACCTACGCCGCTCGGCGCTTCGTCGAACGATGACGGCGGCCGCGCGGTCGATCCGTCCCCCGGCTGAGCGTGACCTCATCGAGAGCGTCCTTGAGCGCGACGATGCGATGCGTTCGCTCGCCTCCCTCACCACGCGGCAGCGGGCGGCCATCGTCGTGACCGAACTCCTCGGCTACAGCTCCGAGGAGGCAAGCGGGATCCTCGGCATCCGACCGGGCACCGTGCGCATGCTCACCTCGCAGGCGCGAGCGGCGCTCCGAGAGCGGAAGGAACGCGAAGATGTCTGACCTCAAGGTCCTGCTCGAGCGCGCCGATCGAGCCGTGGCTGACGTCCCGCTTCCCGCCGACGGGCTCGAGGGGCTAGAGCGCCGACGTGAGCGGAAGCAGCGGAACCGGCGGATCCGTGCGGGCGCCGTCGCCGTCATCGTGGCGCTCGCGACGGGGATCGTTTTCTTCCGCTCGCTGACGTCGGCCCCTATCCCGGCGAACCCGCCGCCTGTCAAGCCCCCGCCGGCGGCGGCGGCGTCGGGCACGCTCGCGTACATCGTGCACGGCGACGTCTACGTCGCCGACCCGGACGGCTCGAACGCCCTCAAGATCGCGGACAACCGCGGCGACGATGCATGCGACGGCCGCAGCGACGGCTACTCGGCGGAGGGATCCATGTGGTCGCCGGACGGGCGGTACCTCGCCTACCGCTCCTGCTCCGGGGGCGTGATCAGCGACGCGGAGGGCAACGTGGTCGCGACGTTCCCGCTCGGCGGATGGCAGATCGCGTGGTCGCCGGATTCCACAAGCGTCGCGGTGTGGGACAACTTCAGCTACGGAGAGACGGTCTCCACGATCGGCGTCTACGGCCTCGATGGCGCTCGGCAGGCGCAGCTCACGATGCCGCCCGGATGGACCCCGTCCGGCGACCACGACCCGGAGTGGATGCCCGACGGTACATCGGTGCGGGTCGAGAACTGGGAGTTGCCGCTCGACGGCAGCACGCCGCGGCCGCTCCCGTCGCGCGGGGGCGACCCGTACGCCACCTACTCGCCCGACGGGTTGCTCGTCGCTTACAGCGCCTCCGGATCGCTGACGGTTGCGCGCTCCGACGGTTCCGAACCCAGGCAGGTGTTCGACCGGGGGGCGCCGAGCTCCGACTGGGGTTACGCGTGGTCCCCGACCGGCGATCGGATCGCGTTCTCAAGCGGTGCCGAGGTGCGGGTCCTCGATGTGGTGACCGGATCGGTGACCCTGCTGACCGAAGGGAAGCGCGGAACGTCCCTCGAGGTCATCGGGTTCTCACCCAAGGGCGACCGCATCCTCTTCTCGAGGACCGAGGACTCGAAGACCGGGGAAACGGGCAAGTCTTCGCTGTGGAGCATCGGCGCCGACGGCTCCGACCCCCGGCTCGTCGTCGCCGGGACATGGGAGGGCGAGTGGCTGTCGCGGTGATGGCGCGGCGCGCTCCAGCGGTCGGCTCAGCGAGCGACGGCGAACGTGAGGATGGGACTCGGCTCCTGCTTCGTCGAAGCGAGCACGACGATCTCTATGTCTTGAACGCGGACGCCTCCGACCTCCGCCGCCTCGTCGACGGGATCGACTGGGCGGATCTGCGGCCGCAGGGCCTGAGGGAGGAAGTCTGATGAGGATCCGCCCGGGACGTCTTGTCGCGCTGGCGGTCATGCTCGCGCTTGTAGCATGCACGTCGGGTCCGGAGGCGACGGACGCTTCCGCTGACCATGGGGATCGCGGAGCCCCGGTGGAGGATCTACCGCCAACCCCGATGCCGACCGAGCTCCGCCGGGACGGAGAGATCCTCGTGTTCGTGCGAGAGGGAACCGGTCCGGACCTGGCCGCCCAGGACCCGGAGACGGGCGACGCCCGCAAGGTCGTGGAGACCGACGGGATCGTCGACTGCCCGGACTACCCAGGCTGCACGAGCTTCGTCAAGACCGCCGAGTGGTCATCCGACGGCCGCTGGGTCGCGTTCGAGGTCTCCTTCGATAGCCTCGAGGGCATGCCCCATGGTCCGTGCGGGCCAACGGCAGGACTCTGGGTCCAAAGCGCGATCGGTGAACCTCGGCAGTTGACGACGCCGTGCGAGGCCACCCCGGACGCGGAAGGCATCGACGCGCTGTGGGCTTGGTCGCCGGTGGGCGATCGGCTCGCCTACGCGCGCGTCGACGGTGAGACCGATGAGCTGTTCGTCATCGATCCTTCGGATGGTCGTCTGATATCCCTCGGGACGGCGGAGGGGAACGTGACCGCGCTGGGATGGTCGCCCGACGGCACCCGAATCGCCTTACTCGGACGGAGGTTCCGTCTATGAGGTCGCGGCGAAGGGTGGGAAACGCTCACCCCTTGCGGACTCGTTCGAGTCCGTCCTCGACATCGACTACTCCCCCGACGGCACGCAGATCATGGTCCACGACATCGACTACCCCAGGGTGGAGATCGGATACAGGTCATGAAGGCCGATGGGTCGGATCTCCATCTCCTGCTCGAGGGTGAGGACGCCCGGAATGGTCGCCGAACGGGGACCGGATCGTCTTCCCACTCTACTTCGGGAACAGACCGCCGTTGCCCCCCGACTTGGAGGTCTGGACGGTCGCGCCGGACGGCTCGAACCGGATCAAGGTCTTCGACTCGGACCGGATCAAGGTCTTCGACTTGAACGGCTGCGACATGGGTGCGATGCAGGATGCGCTCCCGGTCTGGGCCCCCAACGGAACGCAGGTCGCCTACAACGCCTGCGGCGTGTGGGTGGTTGCGAACGCCGACGGAACGGGTAAGACCCAACCCATCGACGGGCTCGTCCACAGAAGCTGGGGCGGCGGCGGGCTGTCCGGATATGACCTGTTCTACGGGTGGTGGACGGGTGGTGGTACCACGCTCGGACCTTCAGCCCCGACGGCCGGAACGTGATCCGGAGCGACTCTTCAGGGGCCACGGCGTAAGAACCTGTATCAGCTCGTAGCGCTCCTCGTCGGTCAACACCTGGTCAAGGAGCCGACCGAATCACACGGGACTCGACGGTTCGGGTGAGACGACCTGGAGTGGCTCACACCAGCGAATACGCAGGTAGAGGGGCTATGCGAACCATCTCTGATAGGGAAGAGGTCGATGGTTCAAAGTCCATCCAGGCCCACCGACAGGAACCCCCTGGGGAGGGAGAGCTCGGGCGACAATGGCAGGTCAGAGGGCTCGTTCCGGAGGCGGTACACGGGTAGTAAACGCAAGGGGCAACGTTCGTTATCCAACTGTGCCCGTCCTCGGGGGTCAATCCTCAGGGGCGAAGGGAGAAGGGGGAGGGGCAATACGGCCGTGAAGCCGGCACAGGCCGATCGCAAGGCTCGATTCAGGCGACGCCTGAAGGTGACCGGGTGCTCGCCGTCGACGCTGGTAGCAACCAGATCTCCCTAACCGGCTGTCCGGGACCGCCGGCGCCGCGACGAAGCCGGTGACCAGCATCGGGAGGCCGGCGCCTCGTGCGAAGTGCGAGCAAGCGCATGGAACCTCCCTACGTTCGAAGAACTCGGATGCGGGTATCGAACTGGATGGTGGAGCTGTCGCGACGGGTTCGCGGTGTTCGTCGGCTGTGGTTCGTTACGAGATCCGGGTCAAGATGGCCCCTCGTTCGCCACCTGTTCGTTTCGGTCGCGGATCGGTTCCCACACCATCACCCAAACATCCAGCACGACATCGAACCCGTCGCCTTCGACGCGAGGCCTGACCTCGCCCTCGATCGCGCACACGCGGTCGTTCAGCCACGCGTAGCGATCGTCGTCGGTGACGTGCTGGATCGTACCGAGGAGTTGGCGCATGCCCGAGGGCGTCATCGACGCGAGACCTTCCCAGTGGAAGAGGATCGTCGCGCCGTCATCTGTCTCGAGCACCCCGCGGAACGAAGGCTCGAGCGCACCGTCCGTGCGACGGCGCGGGTAGTTCGCCGCGCGGTACCGCGCCGAGAGGCGGCCATCGGCTCGTCCCTCGGCGATCAGGAAGCTCTGTCCCTCGGCACCGTCGGCACCCGGCCGGGTGACCGTCCACGACTCCGGGGTCGTGAACGTCACCCGGTACAGGTCTTCGAGCTGCATCAGCGCGCGGCGAGCCCGGCGATCGTCGTGGGCAGACCGCCCCACGAGCCGGCGGCGGACAGCTGGCCGCGGTCGTCGACCGACCATGCGACGACCTGGCCCTGGTCCGCGTCGATCGCGTACAGGTACCGCCCGTCGTCGGACAGATCCTCGTCGCGGAGGCCTGGACGCCCGTCCTCGGTGATCGCGGCGGTCGCGTCCTCGAGGGTGATCGAGCCGTCCATGCCGATCGCGTAGCGAGAGACGGCCCCATCGGCGAAGTTCGTCGTGAAGGCGTAGCGGCCGTCGTTCGTGATCACGGCCCAGCAGATCTCGCTGCGGCCGTTGCCGACGCTCGCGGTGCCGGGCGTGACCGCATCACCGTCGATGCGGTAGCTCGAGGCGGCCGCGGCGCCCTTCTCCGCGCGGAACGCCTCGGTCACGACGAGTGTGCCCTCGTTCGAGATCGCGAAGCCGTACGGAGTGGCGCCGAGCGAGTCGATCGTGCGCGCCTCCCCGAGCATGCCGTCCATCCCGACGGCGTAGGAAGAGATCTTGTCGCCACCGCGCTCGGTAACGACCAGTGCCCGCCCGTTGGGCGTGAAGCCGACCTGCGCGCCGTCAGGCGTCGACAGCGACCGCGTGGCACCCTCGATCGGGACCAGGTCGGAGTCGACGAGCCGGAAGCCCGTGATCGTGGCGTCGCCGGTGTTGAGCACGAAGACCAAGCCATCGTGCTCGGCGACGCTCCGGGGCGCCATGCCCACCGGCACGGTCTTGGTGAGCTCGAGCATCGCGCCGTTCACGGCGAAGACGCTCACGTCGTTGCTCGCGACGTTCGTGACGAGCAGGTGGCGGCGGTCACGTGTCAGCGTGACCGAGCCCTGCGATGGCAGGTGCGGCTCGTCGTTGCCCGCGCCGCCGGTCGCGGACTCGCCCTCGCGTGCGAGCGACCCATCGGCCGCGCGTGAGAAAGCGATCACCTCGTTGTGTGCGGCGTTCGTCTGGACGAAGACCGCGCCTTCCATGGACATCTCCATGGCCGTCCCCCTTTCGGATCGTTCCGGACGGAGTGTCGTCCTGTGAGGGGGTGCGGTCGTTACAGGAAACTGGGTGGGACCTGGATCGGTCTCGGGTTAGCTCCGCCAATCGCGGAACGCGGTCAGCAGCGCCGCCTTCTCGTCTTCCGGCACCTGCTCCTCCGTGACCCTCCCCGTCAGCCGGATCGCCTCGCGCATCTGGTCGAGGTACGTCGCGCAGCCATCGCACAGCGCGAGGTGGTCGTCCACGCGCCGGTGATCGTCGGCGGACAGGACGCCCTCGATGTAGTTCGAGAGCAGTTCGATGACCTCGTGACATGTCAGCGCCTGCTCGCTCATCCGCCCCGCCCCTCTGATAGGTAGGCGCCGAGCTCTCGCCGGATCCTGCTCCGGCCACGGTGCAACAACACCCGCTGATTGGTCTCGGTGAGGTCAAGGGCGTTACACACCTCGTCGGAGGACCACCCCAGCACATCACGAAGGCGAACCACCTCCGCCTGCATCGCGGGCATCCCGTCCAACGCGCGCGAGATGTGGTCGAGCGTCTCCCGGCCCAGGAGCCGGTCTTCGGGGATCCCGCGCCAATCGTCGGGGAACGTGCGCCACCCTCCCGGGGACGGATCGTCTGGGCCCTGGAACCACGAGGGATCGACCGGATCGTCGTGGGTACCGCCTGCCAGCGCCGAGAAGGGGAGCGAGCGGCCTTCGCGCACGCCGCGTGTCTTGGCCACGTTGGCGACGATCTTGTACATCCAGGTCCTGAGCGAAGATCGCCCTTCGAACGTCGGCAAGCCCTTCAGGATCCCGATCCATGCCTCCTGGACTGCCTCTTCGGCCACCGCGCGCGAGGAGACATACATCTGGGCGATGCGGAGCATCGGGGGTTGGTTCTGCTCGACGAGCATCATGAAGGTCGTCTCGTCGCCCGCCAGCAACCGCTCGATCGTGGCGAGATCCGCGGACGAAGCGACAACCTCTGGCTCGGTCATAGGTTGCATCGTAGCGTCGGATCGGGCCCTCCAGCTGTTCGCCGGCACTTTCGAATGATGAGCGGCGCGATCATGATCGCTCGCGCCGAGCCGCGGAGCGGTTCCGCCCGCATCGGCAGCAGTTGACCGAAACACTGCTGCTCGCGGGTATCACCGTGTCGGCGAGAGGAGCGCGGTCGCCGCCTTCGACTACGTGACCGCAGATCTGTTGTTGGATCACGTGCGAACGATGCCCATAGCGATCCACGCCGGGATGCCAGCCGTCGGGGTTGCCGCTGGCCTGGAGGGCCGTTGGGTGGGCCACGGGGGCGTCGCCAAGCACCTCGGACGAGTACGTTCGCAACTTCCATGAGCGGGATCGCTCGATGGATCTTCGACCGTTCCCGCACGATCCTCGCGCGCGCGGCGGCGCGATGGGCTTCGGCGGCGCTTCGATCTGTCGACGCGGCGATCGGGACCTGGCTTCAGCGACGATTCCATCGGGTGTACTCGGTGAAGTACGCGCGACAGCCGGCTCGAGGGCCGGGACGAACGGCGCTCGGGAAGGCCGGGTAACATGCCGACGGGTGCGCCGGGAAGCCTGGTCGGCAGGGAGGAAGTCATGACCGCCGACGGCACGGAGCTCCGCCCCGCTTGGTCCCAGTCCGACAGGTTCGTCCCGCGCACGGTTGTGCGGCCCCTCCAGGAGTTCCTCACGACCTCGACGTCGAGTGCGTTGCTGCTGTTCGGCGCGGTGGTGGTGGCACTCCTGTGGGTGAACTCGCCGTGGGGCCACACCTACGAGGAGCTCTGGGGAACGCCGGCGCAACTGACGCTGGGGTCGCACGTGCTCGGGACCGACCTGCGGTTCTGGGTGAACGACGGGCTCATGACGATCTTCTTCCTGCTCGTGGGGATCGAGATCAAGCGCGAGCTCACCACTGGTGAGCTGCGAGCGCCGCGCTCGGCGATCCTTCCAGCGTTGGCGGCCGTCGGCGGGATGGTCGTGCCGGCGCTGTTGTACCTGGCAGTGGCCGGCGGCGAGGCCGCGCACGGCTGGGGTGTGCCGATGGCCACCGACATCGCGCTCGCCCTGGGGGCCCTCGCGATCGCCGGCCAGCGCGTGCCCGGGGGAGTGAAGCCACTGATGCTGACGATCGCGATCGTCGATGACATCGGCGCGATCCTCGTGATCGCGCTGTTCTACTCGCACGGGCTGGAGCGGCCCCTCGCTACTGGTCGCCTTGATGCTCGTGGGACTCGTCCTCCTCCTGCAGCGCTGGCACGTGCGCTCGGTGATCCCCTACGTCGTGCTCGGGATGGCGCTCTGGCTCGCGACCTACGAAGCCGGGGTGCACCCCACGATCGAGGGCGTCGTGCTCGGGCTGCTCACGCCGGCGGTCCCGTTCCAGCGGCCGGCTGCGGTGAGCGCCGCGGCGAAGCGCACCGCCGATGAGACGGTTGATGACCCGGAGCCCCCCGACGCTGACGCGCCGGCTTGGCTAGCGCTGGCCTGGTACTCGAAGGAGGCCGTGCCGCCGCTCGCGCGCGTCGAGCACACGCTCCTGCCCTGGTCCTCCTGGTTGATCGTGCCGCTGTTCGCGCTGGCGAACGCGGGGGTCGTCCTCTCCATCCACACCCTCTCCGCCGCGGTCACCGGTGCCGTCGGGTTGGGGATCCTCCTGGGGCTCGTGCTCGGCAAGCCCCTCGGGATCGTCCTGGCCAGCCTCGGGGCGGTGCGCTCGCGCGTGTCCCCGCTGCCGGCGGGCGTCGGCTGGGACGCGATCGTGGGGATGGGCACCATGGCCGGGATCGGGTTCACCGTGGCCTTGTTCATCGCGGAGCTCGCGTTCGTCGGCGAGCCGGGGCGTCTGGCCCAGGCCAAGGTCGCGATCCTGCTCGCTTCGGCGGTCGCCGGCGTGCTGGGGTGGCTCGTGTTCCGGCTTGGCCCATCCTCAGGCGATGGAGCTGGCTAGCCGCAGTGAGATCACGGAGGCACTCCGCTTGTACGCGTCTCCGATCGCAGGACCGTCAGAACGAGGGTCGACACTGGCCGTGTGCAGGGAACGTGCGAAGCGCGCATTAGAATCTTGCCAAACTGACCAGTCGGTCATAAGCTGCAGAACAGATCTCAACATCGGGCAGGAATGCTCATGCCTCGCCTCGCAGCTAAGACCAAGGTGGCTCGTCGCCAGCAGTTGATCGAGGCTGCGTGGCGCTGCGTCGCGGATCGTGGATTCCAGTCGCTCACCGTCGATGAAGTCTGCGCCGAGGCCGGCGTCAGCAAAGGAGCCTTCTACCTCTACTTCGAATCGAAGCAGGATCTATTGCTCGGCCTGCTCGAGGACGAGGCAGCAGAGATAGATGAGCTCATGTCGGACCTCGAGCGAGCCGATCTGGGAGGTGTTGAGCGTCTGCGGCGATTCACGCGCGTGATGATTGATCGCGGCGACGACCCAGCTCGACTCCAGATCCGCGCGGACCTCTGGTCGGAGATGTCGGCCAGCGTTGCGGTTCGGGAGAAGTGGATCGCGGTAGTGAGGGCCAGACGCGCGGTGCTCAAACGCTGGATAGAGGCAAGCATCGCATCGGGCGAACTTGCATCAGTACCGGCGAACGCCTTGGCGGCGATCCTGCTTGCACTCGGAGATGGGTTGCTGCTTCACGCCGGGTTGGATCCATCCGGCTTCCGGTGGGTCAACGTCGCCAAGGCCCTCGATGCGATCTTGGATGGGATAGGCGGGTCATGACGATCGCAGCGACGGACCTGGCCACGGCGTCGACGAAGTTCCTATCACCCTCCGCGCGCAGCGCCATCTATTCGTCTGTGACGACGGCGGGAGCCCTGCGAGGTCAGGTATGAGGTCCGCGATTGCCTGGCTCCCTCCGACGCTCGCTGGGTGGTGCACTGTCGCGATGTCCGGCCGATCCCGGCGCCGCATTCCGGAGCACCCTGTCCAGGATGCAGTCACGTGAGCATGAAAAGAGTCGATGACGCCCTGCCGCCTTCTCGGGTGGCGACCGGATGAAGCGCGATAGCATCCTCGCGAAGACCTCCGTCCGGATTCGGCAAGCGGGCTACCTCCGGAAGTGGCTCGTCCTCGGCGTGGTGATCGGTGTCGTGGCCGGCCTCGGCGCGGTCGCGTTCACGGCGGCACTTCGATGGGCGACCGACCTCTTCCTCGGTCTTGCAGGCGGCTACACGCCGCCGGCACCGGCGGGCGAAGGGGCAACACTTGGCTCCGGATCCCACCTCGTGCGCCCGTGGGTGCTGCCCTTGATCGTCGGGCTTGGAGGCTTGATCTCGGGCATCCTGGTGTTCAGCCTAGCGCCCGAGGCCGAAGGCCACGGCACGGACGCCGCCATCGCCGCCGTGCACCACAACCCGAAGGGCATCCGAGCTCGCGTGTCGTTCGTGAAGATCCTCGCCTCCGCCATCACGATCGGTTCGGGAGGGTCCGCCGGCCGCGAGGGGCCGACGGCGCAGATCAGCGCGGGCTTCGGTTCCATGCTCGCTCGGTGGCTCGACCTCACACCGGCGGACGCGAGGATCGCCGTGACGGTCGGGATCGGCTCGGGGATCGGCGCCATCTTCCGCGCGCCGCTCGGTGGCGCCATCCTCGGCGCCGAAGTCCTGTACCGCGAGGACGTGGAGGCCGACGCGCTCATCCCGTCACTCGTGGCGTCGGTCGTCGGCTTTGCCGTCTTCGGTGCGGTCGACGGGTTCACGCCGATCTTCGCGACACCGGGGGGCTACCATTTCGACCACCCCGCCGAACTCTTCTACTACGTCGTCATCGGGGTCGCGGCCGGGCTTCTCGGACGCCTATACGCGACGTCGTTCTACGCGGTTGCGCGCCTCACGCATCGACTTCCGGGCAGTCGGATGCTGAAGCCGGCGATCGGGGGCTTGTTGGTCGGGCTCATGGCGATCGCCATTCCGCAGATCCTCGGGACGGGGTACGGCTGGGTTCAAGTGGCGATGACCACGGCCATCATGACCCTCCCGCTGTGGGTGATCCTCGCGCTGCCGTTCGCGAAGATCCTGGCGACGTCGCTGTCGATCGGTTCCGGGGGGTCGGGGGGCATCTTCGGGCCCGGGATGGTGATCGGCGGCTTCCTCGGCGCCGCGGTCTGGCGTCTGTCCGAAGGCCTCCCCGCGGTTCCACACTCGCCGGCCCCGTTCGTGGTGGTCGCGATGATCGCCTGCTTCGGCAGCATCGCGCACGCTCCGCTCGCGGTGATGCTGATGGTTGCCGAGATGACGGGCAGCCTCGAGATGCTCGCTCCGGCGATGGTCGCCGTGGGGCTTGCGACCGTGATCGTCGGGGACCAGACCATCTACGAGAGCCAGCTGCGGAACCGGGCGGAGGCTCCCGCACACCGTGCCCGGTTCGGCTTGCCACTGTTGGCATCGATGCCGGTCCGAGCAGCGATGCGGCCTCCACGCCTCGCATTGCACGATGACATCCCGGTACGCGAGGCGCTCGAACGGCTGACCGAGCTGGGTCTCAGCGGTGCACCGCTCACCGACGGTGACCGCACCTACCGAGGTTCGGTCGATATCGACCAGCTCGTTCGAGCCGATCCGGACGCGGCGGTTCGTTCGATCGCGGGGAATCTGTCTGCTGTTCCCGAGGAGGCCACGCTCGAGGCGGCCGTGGAGATCTTCGCCACCGACCACGTCACGTGGGTTCCGGTTCTCGATGCGGATCGTCGCGTAGTGGGAACGGTGGGAACCGCCGATCTAGTCGCTGCCTACCGAAGATCTCTCGCGTCTAGTCTCGAGAGCCTCCCTTCGATCTTCCCCGGGTCGGTCCTGGTCGAAGAAATGGTGCATCCGGAGTCAGCGGTGACCGGTCGAGCCATCGCAGACGTCGACTGGCCGGCAGGGGCGGTGGTCGTCGCCATCCAGAGGGATGACCAGCTGCTGTTCCCCGAGCCGAAGACCGTCATCGCGGATGGAGACGTCATGAGTGTGTTCGTTCCGGCCCGTGGGGAGGCGCTACTCCGGAAAGCCATCGGGGCCCCACCCCCCCGGGAGTCGGTCGACGAGTCCCCCCTGATCTGATCCAAGCCAACCGTCTCGATATCGGCTGTCGTTCGTGCGGTTCCTGCCGGTTGGGCCTGCGCGCAAGGCTGCGGCATGGAGACTCCAGATCTCCTGAGCGTCGGGCGCGAAGCGTTCGCTTCGCGGGATTGGGCGGGCACGGTCGAGGCCTTCGACTCGAACTGGTCCGCGGCGTACGCCTCACGACGTTATCGAGGTCGGTCTCGAAGTCGAAGACCGGTGACGGATCGATCACGCTGTTGAGCACGTCGTTCATGAGTTCCGGGACGTACACACCTGTGCATCGTCAGGTGTGGCGATGTACGTCCCGTCCCTTGAGCGGACTTAGATCCGTGGAAGCGTCACGATCCCCGAGACGGCGTAGATCAGGAGCACCAGCGCGATGACGCCGGCAGCCGTGCGGACGGCCCGGAACTTGAATCGCTGGGCGATCGCCACGAGGAAGAGCACCGTGGCCAGCAGGACGGTCTGGCGAACGTAGCGGTCGGCCGTCTCGCGCGCGTCGGTGCCCTCGGTGAACGTGGACGACGCTTGATCGTTCAACTTCTGCCCCGCGACGTCCCCCGGGTTCACGTACTCGGGCATGAAGCTGGGGCCCGGCGGTGCGGTGGGGTCGTGGAACGGGTCGGTCTTCAGCCACGCGTCGAAGGCGACCCTGTATTCCGGGCTGAATCGGTGCACGTAGAGGGCGGCGAGCTGCTCGTTACCCGACTGGCGGGCTTGGATCCACGTGTTGAAGGTCGAAACGTCGAGGAGCTTCTGCTGACCACCGAGCGTGGTCGCCTCGTCCGCCTCGATCCGCTCGCGCGAGGCCGTCCCGTACAGGAACGCCTGGCGCCCGTCCCATCGCGCGGCCTGGTAGCCGCTCCAGGCGGTCGCGATCGCCACCGCCGCGAGGACGATGACCTCGAGGATCTCGGCGATCTCGCTCCAGGTACGCCGGTCCCGCGTCTGGGGTGCCTCGGGCTTCTCGGTCAGCTTGTGGGCAGCCTCGATGTTCATCCCCTCGGGCACGTCGGATCCTCTCATCAACGGGCCGTGGCGACGGGATTAGCCGAGTGCCCCCCGCATCGGGCGAGTCGGGATCGATCGCAGCACGCTTGGCACCTTCCGCGGCAGCGCTGTTCATCCTCCCACGCCCAGTTGACTACATGTTGTGGTCTCAGGCTAGAGCACCCAAATGGTGATCTTCGCGGCATGCTCAAGCGCAACCGGGAGTGCAACGAGCTGAGTCGGTCTGATGATGGCGAGATAGGACGCCGTCTGAAGGTTGGTCAACAGCCCGAAGAGGAGGACTCGCGGGTACACCCCCGGGTCAAGATCTACGGCTCGCGACGGACTGTGAGTCGCTCCCATCCTCCGGGGTGAGTGACGTGCTGCGCTCGGGAGGACGGCTACATCCTCGGGTTCGAGTCGTTCGTTCAGGCCGGGGACCTCACCCCATGTACAGGGGCTGCCCGACGACATGTGTCAGAGCCACCACTGGGCGATCCTGCGGGACAAGTCCGGTTGCGTGGTTTGGCCTCACCGAGTAGCGGAGTTGAAAGTGTCGGCCGATCGCACAAGGCTCCTCGAAGGGGAGCGGTGCGGTGATGCATCCCTAGAGGATTGCGTCAGGATACCTTCGAGCCAGGCTCGACATTGAGCTTGCCGAAGTGTGTTACCCGCCGTAGCCTGCGCAGACGCTGGCGCAGCGATGTCAGGAGGGATCGGTGGCGATAGTTACTTTGGTCGCTGCTTCCTTCGATCGCGATCGACATCTGCCGCTTCTGCTCGAAGCGGACGAGGCGGAAGAGCACATCCGTGGCTATCTCGATCGTGGCGAACTCCTCGAGATCCTCGACTATGACGAGATGATCGGCGTTGTGGTACTCGTCCACGAAGCCGACGAAGTCGAGATCTGGAACATCGCACTCTCCGAGGAGTACCGCGGTCGTGGGTTCGGCCGCGCCGCTATCGGAGCCATCGCCGAGCGATGCAGGCGGGACGGCGCGATGCGCCTGGCCGTTGGCACGTCCGACTGCAGCCTCGACACGATCGCCTTTTATCGCAAGGCGGGCTTCCGTTTCGAAGGAGTCCGCGAGGACTACTTCGATACGTACCCCGTGGTCGTGATCGATAACGGGATACGCGCGCGCGACATGGTCATGTTCTGGATGTCCCTCGTCTCTGATCCCATATCCACCACCACGTTCTGACTAACCCAGACGACCCTCTCCGCGGATCTCGGCAGCTGGCTTAGGCGCCGCGCGCGTGGCACGCTTTCGACCCCATCCTGGGAGTCACGTCGATAGACGGCTTGCAGGTTCTTCACCAGGTGAACCTCGGCGTGCCCGTGTGGGTAGCACTCGATCCTCCCGTACTCGACGTAGCCGGACCTTTGGTAGAAGCCGGGAGCCTGGAAGCTGTGCGAGGAAACGATCATCTGTGTGCAGCCCCGAGTCCTCGCCTCGACCTCGGCTGCGTTGAGCAGTCGGCTCCCCAATCCGGCACCTCGGAAATCGGCGCGAACCCACAGGAATTCGATGTAACCGCATCCTCCCCAAGTCCAACCCGACAGACCCGCCTCCAGGCTTCCGCCACGTCCTCGCTTGGCAACGTGGAGCCACCGCCCGTCGTCGAACCCACCTGAGCGTCACTGACCAGCGTGCATCCTCGTGTGGCGACTGTTCGGGCTAAAGCGTCATCGCGATCCGCACGATGGTGGAGCGTGGCTACGACGAGCGTCGAGGAGGGTCGTGCCCGCTTCCGCATCGGGCGGGCGTATCTGCCATTCGGGCAGCATGCCTGGATCGCCATCCTCTCCATAGGTGCCTTGATGGGCCTCTGCTTCGCTGCCATCAGGCTGGCTGGAGGCGCCAACCATCTCTCGCCGAGCTGGTTCTGCCTCCCGATCGTGATGTCCGGGGCCTACCTCGGGTATCGAGGCGGGGTGCTGGCCGCGCTCCTCGCGACCTTGCTGGCCGGCCCGCTCGTGGCGCTCGACACCGCCCCCTACGCAGCCCAACCCCCTTCGTTGTGGGTGGCGCGTGGAGGACTCTTCCTCGTGATCGGCCTCCTGAGCGCACTCGCCTCCGCGCGGGTGCGTGCCAGCTACGAGCGCCAGCTCCAACTCGCGGAGACCTCCCTCGATCTCGCCACCCGGAGGGCAGCGATGATCGAGATGGTGTCGAAGGAATTCAGGGCTCCGCTCACGTCGATCCGGGGCGCCACACGCGCGCTCGAGCGACAAGGGATGGTGCCCGATGCAGCGCAGCCGCTCCTCGCCGGCCTCGAGTCGGGCACGCAGCGGCTCGTGGATCTGGTTGCGGCCGTGAGCGCGGTGCTCGAAACCGAGGACGCGACGGGACCGATGCGTATCGACACGTTCTCCGTGAAGTCTCTCCTGCGGAGGGTCGTGGACCACCTCGGCGTTCGAGACCCGGGAGCGAGGGTGACGTTCGCGATCGAGCCGACCGCCCTCACGTGCAGGACCGACCCCGAACTCCTCTACCAGCTCCTGCGCCACCTCGTGGAGAACGCCGTGAAGTTCTCCGACGAAGAGGTACGGGTCTCCGTCGGGCGGCCGTCAGAGAGTCGATTCGTCTTCGAGGTTACGGACCGGGGTCGGGGTATCGACGAGCGAACGGTCCGCAAGGCATCGAGCGCTCTCGGAACTGGCACGATCGAGGATCTCTCGCCCAGGGGACTAGGGCTAGGCTTATTCGCCGCGATGCGACTCGCGCGCGTGCTCGGAGGAACCGTGGAATTCGCGGATCGACCCGGGGGCGGGACCGTCGCCACCCTCACGATCCCCGCCACGAGTCCGGAGTCCCTCCCCGCCTGATGTGAACTGCAGCAGCAGGCTCGCCGACCGGGGCGGCCCCGGGAAACTCGGCGCAGGTGTCTCAAGTGTCGAACCGTCCGTTGCGACGTGGGGTCGCGTTCCCTCGCGACAACACCTTCACAACTTTTGGAGCGCAGGAGTGCTCGACCGGTGCGACACTTCGTTCCATCTCGGCCACGAGCCGATGGCACGTTCGGCGACAGGCTGACAGAACCCACGTACGCGCAAGGGGATCGACGATGACCTACTTCCAAGCCATCGTGATCGGGGCGCTCCAAGGGATCAGTGAGCTGTTCCCGGTGTCCAGCCTTGGTCACAGCGTTCTGCTCCCGGCGTTCTTCGGATGGGACAACGTCGTCACCAGCCAGTCGGCGAGCGAGTCGTCGTTCCTAGCGTTCATCGTGGGGCTGCACGTGGCCACGGCGATCGCGCTGCTGATCTACTTCCGGGCCGATTGGGCAAGGATCATCCGCGGGTTCTTCCGGACGTTGAAGACCCGGCGGGCCGAGACCACAGACGAGCGCATGGCGTGGCTCCTGGTCGTGGGAACGATCCCCGTCGGGCTGACCGGACTCCTGCTGGAGCACCCCCTGAGGACCCTGTTCGCCAAGCCGCTGGCCGCCGCCTGCTTCCTGACGATCAACGGCCTCATCCTGTTCGCCGGAGAGCATCTGCGCCGCCGGTCGGTCGTTCGCCACGCGGCGATCGAGCACGGCGGGTCGGGCGAGGAGCCCACGCGTCGCCTCGATACCCTCCAGTACCGGGAAGCCGGCGTGATCGGGGTCTTCCAGACCTTCGCCCTGCTCGCGGGGATAAGCCGCTCAGGGATCACGATGGTCGCGGGTCTGCTACGAGGGCTCGACCACGAGGACGCGGCGCGTTTCTCGTTCCTCCTCGCGACGCCGGTGATCCTGGCCGCAGGCCTCTACAAGCTGCCGGACCTGCTCGGGCCGCTCGGCAACGGGATCCGCAGCCAAGTGCTCGTGGGGAGCCTGTCCGCCGGTGTGACGGCCTACCTGTCGGTGCGCTTTCTGATGCGCTACTTCGAGACCCGGACGCTGAGGCCGTTCGCCGTATACTGCGTCAGCCTCGGGCTGCTGGGCATGCTCTGGTTCGGCCTGATCCGCTAGCCACCGGCCTCACGCGGCCTGGACGACGGCCTCCGCCGTGATCCGGACCTCGGGCATCTGCAACATGGAGTTGTGCACCGTGCAGTGCTCGACCACCGCCATCAGGCGGTCGCGGTGCTTGCTGGGGAATCCCGAAGGCAGCTCCAGGTCGATGTCGATACGCCCCACGCGGTTCGGGCGCTCGTTCGCCATCTCCCACTCGCAGGCGACCGAGAACCCATCGCGCTCGATCCCGTGGCGGTCGAGGAACCGGCCCGCGTAGAACGCGACGCAGGAAGCGAGCCCGCCGACGAACAGCTCGGTCGGGCGTCGGCCCGATGTCGGTTCCCCCGTCGGCGACCGGTTGGTCGACGACGACCTCGTGTCCCCGGATGCCGATCGTGAACCGATCGCCGTCTTCATTCCGCACGGTCATCTGAGCCATCTCGGCACCTCCTCGGTGCTCACGGCAGCTTCACGTAGCCGTTCTTCATCTTCCACAGGAAGTACTTCTCGAACGCGATCTTCGCGGCGTGGTTCTGCGGGCCAGGGATCATCACGCCGTGCTTGCGCGGCGGCAGCATCTTGTCGGCCAGGATCGCGACCCCGTTGTTGCCGGCGTCCATGATGCACACGGCAGGGATGTCGGCGAAGGACTCCTCCCGCGTGGGGTCCTCGCCCTTGATCTGGGAGACGATGTTGGTCGCCGCGACGTGGGCCATCGTCTCGGCGGGGAACCCCGTCTTGGGGACCCCCACGGCGTTGGCGGTCTGCCAGGGAGCGTTCACGGCCGCCGCGATCCCCACCGCGTACACGTTGGGGTGAGCGAGCGTCTGGTACGTGTCCTTGACCTCGATGAACCCCTTCGGGTTGCCGAGGCCGCTCGCGTTGACGACGTCGGCCCCCACGAACGGCGGTACCACCATCGCGTAGCGGAACGGGATCTTCTTGCCGTCGGTGAGCCGGATCTCGCCGGGCACGATCTCTTCCATCGCGACATCGAAGATCCCTTGGATCTTCGTGTGCTTGAAGAACATCTCGAGCATCTTCTCTCCGCCCGGGAGCCCTCCGATCCCGAAGTGTCCTGCGAACGGCTCGGCGCTCACGTAGGAGACCGGCACCTTCAGCTTCTGCTTCTTCAAGTGGTAGGCGACGTTGAACACGAACTCGTACGCGGCGCCGAAGCAGGCCGCACCTTGGGTAGCTCCGACCACGACCGGTCCCGGGTCGTTCACGAAGCGCGCCCAGCCCTCGGCGGCATCGACCGCGCCGTCGAGCGACGTGATCGAGTAGGCGTTGCCGTCCGGCCCCAGGCCGGGGAGGACGTCGAAGTCGTTCAGGTAGCCGGTCGCGGTCACGAGGTAGTCGTAGGCGTACTGGCCCTGCGACGTCTCGACCTTCTGGGACGTCGGGTCGATCTTGGTCGCCTCGCCGTGGATGAACTCGACCCCGCGCGACTCGAACGTCTTCGCGAGGCGGAAGACGACGTCCTTAGCCTTGCGCTTGCCGAACGGGATCCAGATGAACGAGGGGTTGAACTGGAACCGATCGGACTTGGAGACGACCGTGACGTCCACGTCGTCGCCGAGTTCCTGTTTCACGCTCAGGGCGGCCGTGAGTCCGGCGAAGTTCCCTCCGAGTACGAGCACCTTGGGCGCCACCGCGCCACCTCCTTTTCGGATCAGTGCGGGTCGCGGCCCCACGTTCGGGAGCCGGGCTCGCGAACATCCTCAGTCTAGGCCGACGCTGGGTTCCGTCCGCTTCCGGCGGTGGGAATGCATCGATCTACACGTACGTTAGGATACCCCAGGGGGTATACAACCGACCAAAGGAGTCAGCAGTGGCGACCGTAGATCTCAGCGAAGTCACGTTCGAACCCACCGTGACGGCGACGGCATCGTGCTCGTCGACCTGTGGGCCGAGTGGTGCGGCCCATGCAAGATGTTCGGCCCGGTCTTCGAAGCCGCGTCCGAGGCGCACGAGGACATCGTGTTCGCCAAGGTCGACACCGAGGCCGAGCAACGGCTCGCGGGTGCCCTGGGCATCCGATCGATCCCGACGCTGATGGCCTTCCGCGATGGTGTGCTCGTGTTCCAGCAGGCAGGTGCCCTGCCCGGGCCCGCCCTCGAGCAGCTGATCGCCGCGGTCCGCGACCTCGACATGGTTGAGGTGCACCGCAAGGTTGAGGAGGCGCAGCCCGCCGGGTCTGCGGGGGTCCGCCGATGAGCGCGTCAGCCACCGAGCGACATGGATCGGTCGCGTACGCCTTCCGACTGGTCCTCGATCGACCCATCGTCGAGACCATCGAGGCGACCCGAGAGGCGCTCGCGGAGCAAGGGTTCGGCGTGCTCACCGAGATCGACGTGCGCGCGACGATGAAGGCCAAGCTCGGGGTCGAAGTCCCAGCCCAAGTGATCCTCGGAGCGTGCAACCCTTCGCTTGCCTACTCGGCGCTGGAGGAGGAGCCGTCGCTGGGGCTACTTCTCCCCTGCAACGTGACCGTCCGTGAAGGCCCCGTCGGCACGATCGTCGAGGTGATCGATCCGACCATTCTCGTGACGTTCGCGCAGAACCCCGCACTGGAGCCGATCGCCGCCGAGGCTGCGCGCAGCCTCGTCTCGATGCTCGAAACTCTCGAACGCGACTCGGAAAGGGAGCCGACACGATGACGTCCTCGCGAGTGGTCCAAGTTGCGTCGGGCGGCGAGGGAACCTCAGCCGTGCAGCTGGGGACCGAGGACGTCGCGGCGCTCGTGCGGCGGTTCAGGCGAGCCGAGGGTCAGATCGCCGGCGTGATCCGGATGCTCGAGGAGGGCCGGGACTGCCGTGAGGTCGTGACTCAGGTCGCGGCGGTCTCCCGCGCGCTCGACCGGGCCGGGTTCGCGATCATCGCGAGCGGGCTTCGGCGATGCCTCGCGAACCCCGACGAGCCCGGAGCCGTGGATCCCGCCGAGCTTGAGCGGCTGTTCCTCTCGCTCTCCTGAACGCTCGACGCTCGGGGCCAAGCTTCCTTGATGCAACTCAGCCCGTGCGCCGTCTCGGTGAGGGGATGAATCGAGGGGTCTGAGCCGCGTAGGCGGCGTACCCGGGATACCTTGCGCCGAGGCGACGCTCTTCCCACCGAGCCTTGATCGCGAGCCAAGTCACCAGAGCCACCGTGGCGACGGCGATAACCACGCTACCCGAAGGGATCGCCGATCCGACGGCAAGCGACATCACTCCGGTGTAGATCGGGTGGCGCACATACCGGTAGAGGCCGCTCGAGCGGAGCTCCCCACCCTGCACCGGGGTGGGCAGCGGTGTCGCGGATCGTCCGAGGTTTTGCAGCCCGATGATGAGCACCACGAGGCCCCCGACTTGGAGCACGCGCGCCCCCGCCCTGAGCCAACCTGGCACCGTCCACGCATGGCCGGACGGCAGCAGGAAGACCGCGGCCAACAGACCGAGCTGGACCCCCAGGAGTGCCCACGCTACGACTCGATCATGTTCGTCGGAAGTTGGGTTCGAGGGCGACACGTCCCACGAGCCTACGTGGCGGTCTCCACTCAGGCTCCCAGTAGACGGTAGAGGACAAACGCGATACCCGAGCCGATCAGGAACCAGCCGAACGCGTGACGCAGGCGCGGCCCGGCGACATGCTGGGCCAGCCGGCTGCTGGCGAAGCTGGACGGGACCGCGCCGAGGGCGAAGGCGCCGGCCACCGACCAGTCGATGTGACCGAGCGCCCAATGCGTGGCAAGTGTGGGGACGGCCAGGATGGCGATGACGAACAGACTCGTTCCGGCCGACTCTCGCATCGTGAGTCCAAAAACCAACAGGTACATCGGGACTAGCAGAAAGCCTCCACCGTTCGCGAGCAACCCGGTGAACAGCCCGACGCCCGCGGATGCAGCCACCAGCAGCAGGCGGTTCTTGCGCCTCGCGCCTCCAGCCGCACGCGCCGACGGATCGATAGGTCTGAGGACACGCTCGCCGACTACCACCAGCACCAATCCGGAGGCGATGAGCAACGCACGGCCTCCGACCAGCTCGGACAACACGGCGCCCGCAACGGCGGCCGGCAGGGCGCCCAGGAGCGTCCACCCCGCGGCACGAGGCCTAGCCTCGCCGCGGCGGATGTAGGGACCGGCCGCGCCTAGTGCAGCGGGGATCGTCGCAGGAAGGGGTGAGGCGACCGCGAGGAGCCCGGGTACCCCGAGCACGGCCAACAACGGTGTGGCGATCGACGATCCGCCGACGCCGAACAGCCCGGTCAGCGCGCCGATTGCGACTCCAGCCAAGACGAAGACGGGCCACGGCGCCATGATCGGAAACATAGCGTCACCGGCGCGTAACGCCTCGCGAGGATCGAGACGTCTCGCCGGTAAGTCGCGGTCCCTCACACCTGGGGTCCATCGGCGGCAGTTCCTGGGAGGTCCGTGACCTAAGTTGGCGATGCGAGGGGAGGCTGTGGCAATGAACGAGAAGATGATGAGCGTGCAGGACGAGCACCGCGCCTTTGAGCCCTACCTCGAGGAGATGGACGTTCTCGCAAGGTCCATCGACACGGTCCCCGTGCAGGAGTTGACGCAGCGTCTCGCTCGGCTCCACGAGTTCCTTGCCCACGAGCTGATGCCCCACGCTGTCGCCGAGGGCCGGATCCTGGCTCCACTCGTGGCCGACGAGCCGGGAGAGTCGTCCCTCACGCGTCGGATGACCCTGTGCCACGCCCAGATGGCGAAACTCATCGATGAGTTGGACGTGCTTCGCCACCAGCTCGTGCACGAGAGGACCCACTCCACATCGGAGCGAGGGCTCCAGCGCGTGCTGTATGGGATCCATGCACTCTTGTCGGCCCATCTCCTGGAGGCCGAGCTCGAACTGCAACCCCTCATTGAGGCGCGTCTCACGCCCGAAGGCCGCGAGCTCCTGTTCGACAAGGTCGATCAGTACGCCCGAGAGGTCCGGGACCTGTACGAATGACGCGTCCATAAGCTGACTGCTCGCCGACCGGCTGCGACGCTGTTGCTGAGCCGCGTACCTAGATGCCGATGATGGTCAACACCTGGTCAAGGAGCCGACCGAAACACACGGAACTCGACGGTACGGGTGAGAACGACCCGGAGTGGCTCTCACCAGCGAATACGCAGGTAGATGGGGTGCGCGAACCATCTCTGATAAGGAAGAGGTCGATGGTTCAAGTCCATCCAGGCCCACTACCTAAGCACCTCGTCAGAGGCGTCTGCTGAAGGACTCGCGCTCGTGAGGTCCTTCATCCTCCTCAAGCGGTCCCATCGTCCGGCAGTATCGGGGTATGGACGAGACTCTCACCCCGACTGCTTCCGGTTCCACTCAAGGGTCGCGCTATCGAGCTGTGGCGCGCGTCAACCAACGCGGGGTCGCTACCGGCCTGGTCAAGGGGAGTCGCATCGACTTCGACGCTTCACGAGGACGAGGCGACCAGCTGCCAGGACCTGCAGAACTCCTCGCCCTCGCACTCGGCGCGTGCATCCTCAAGAACGTCGAGCGCTTCTCGCACCTCCTGTCGTTCGACTACGAGGGTGCCGAGGTGACGGTCGAGGCCGAGCGTCTGGACGACCCGCCGCGGTTCACGAGGATCACGTACGAGCTTCGGCTCAGGACGGACGAGGGTCCGCATCGCGTCGAGTTGCTCCACAAGAACGTGCGCCGCTTCGGCACCATCTACAACACCCTCGCGGCCAGCTGCGAGATCGAAGGCTCGATCGTCGCTGGCCCCGACGTCACCCGCGCGTTCCGGACGACGACCCCCGCTCCGCTCGTCGGTGACGTCTGCTGCTAACAGCTACACGACGATCAGGGGCTCGTCCGCGCGTCCACGACTCGGTGTTCGCCGCCCGGGTCCTACCCGTTCATGGGGCTTCCGGCTCATGGCATGGGCATGCGGTGGGCGCCACGGTGTCAGTAGCCGCCCGGAGATGGTGGTGCGTGTGGCCTGCCGGGTGGGAACAGCAAGGGAGGACATGATGCGCCTCTCATGGAGGGATGGACTCGCCACCGTCTTCGTCGGTGTGGGGGCGGTGCTCTACGTCCTGTGGCTCGCGGGCATCGAGGTAGCCGGGCCGAGGGTGCTCGCGGGGATCGTCCTGGGGCTGGGTCTCGCGGCCTCGATCACCGCCGTCGTCTACGGCGTCGGCGCCGGACTCCTGCGGGCCTCGAAGGTGTATCTGGTGATCGCGTCGTTGATCGGGCTCGCCGCGCTCGTCGCGGGTGTCATGGCGCTCTTGGCCGTCAACGAGCCGATGCTGGCCGTCCTCGTGGCTGCCACGGTCGTGCTGTGGTTGATGTCCACGGTGCGGCACGTCATCTCGACGGCCGGATACCCCGGGACGCGGCAGACGCGCGATCAGCCGCCGCTCGACTCGTCCTTCAGGAACGCTGCCTAGGGACAGGATCCGCAGCCGTCCAGCGCCGGGACGACGGCAGGTTCGTCAGGCCTCGGCTCCCACCAGCTCCGCGAGGAGTTGCCGCACCCGTCGGTCGAGCTCGTCGCGGATCGGGCGGACGTCCTCGACCGATCTGCCGTGCGGATCAGGCAGGTCCCAGTCGAGATAGCGCTTTCCGGGGAAGATCGGGCAAGCATCCCCGCAGCCCATCGTGATCACGACATCGGCCGCCTCCACCACGTCGGTCGTGAGCGGCTTCGGGAATTCCTTCGATAGGTCCACCCCGATCTCGTCCATCGCGGCGATGACGGCGGGGTTGATCTCATCGGCCGGGGTGCTACCGGCGGATCGGACGTGCACACGCCCCTTCGCGTGATCGTCCAAAAGTGCGGCGGCCATCTGCGAGCGCCCCGCGTTGTGCACGCACACGAAGAGGACCTCGGGGACGTCCTTCACGATCCTCCCTTCGACCTGACCGGCCGCACGGAGTCGCTCCCTGGCGAACCGTTCGGCGAAGACAGGCACGTGCACCTGGATCGGGGCGTCATCCCACTGGGCGGCCGAGTCCCGGAGGGTCTGGGTGACGGTCTCCGGTGAGAACACGCCCGCGAACTCGGAGATCAAACGCTCCTGCGCACCCTTCAACTCCATCGGCGTTCACCTTCTTCCGGCTCGGAACCTAGCGAGTGAAGGTGACCGGACGGTGAACGTGAGACGAACGGCGTCTGCTCGCGTCCCGTCGCCGCCTGGTGGAGCCGCCCCCGATGAAGGGGGCGGCCCACCAGGGTCCCTGCCGATCAGCAGCAGTCAGGCGGGCAGCAGTCAGGCGGGCAACCGGGATCCGACATCAGACTTCGCCTCCTCTCTCATCGATGGCGGTCGATATATTGACCAACAGATAGACGCCTGTCAATATGTCTCCCGTGAAGCTCATCCAGCAGATCGACGCGACGTGCTGCCCCGCGTTCGCCGAGACCCCCCTGGGCGACCGGGAGGCGGAGGGACTCGCCGCGGCGCTCCGCGTTGTCGCCGATCCCACCCGCCTCCGGTTGCTCAGCCTGATCGCGGCGAGCCCGAGCCGCGAGGGCTGCGTGTGCGACCTCACGGCCCCCTTGGGCTTGTCGCAACCCACGGTGTCCCACCACCTCAAGGTGCTGACGGAAGCGGGGATCCTGGATCGGGACAAGCGCGGCCGCTGGGTCTACTACCGGATCAACCCCGAGCCGCTGGCGGCGTTGCAGGCGGCGCTGACGCCGGCGTTCACGTAGGCGCTCTGTAGACCATGGGGATGGTTCGGTGAGCGAGGGCTCGAACCGGATGCCCGGCTCGCGTCCACCCGTGGTCGTCGTCGGTGGCGGCCAGTCGGGCCTGGCGGCCGCCCGAGCGCTACGCGAGCTGCGGGTGCCGGCGGTGATCCTCGAGGCCAGCGACCGTCCAACTGGATCGTGGCCGCGCTATTACGACAGCCTGCGCGTCTTCTCACCGGCGGGATACAGCTCGATGCCGGGGATGCCCTTCCCGGGTGCGCCGGATCACTACCCGGGCCGTGATGAGGTGGCCGACTACCTCGAGCGGTACGCCGGCCGGCTCGACGTCGAGATCCAGACCAACACCCGCGTCGAGACGATCCGGCAGGACGGCAGGGCCTTCCTCGTCCTTACAGAGGACGGACGTGAATTACCCGCATCGGGCATCGTTGCCGCGAGCGGGTCGTTCTCGAACCCCTATCGCCCCAGCTTCCCGGGCGAGGACACGTTCACGGGGGAGCTCTCGCACGTCGCCGTCTACCGCAACCCCACGCCGTACGCCGGCCAGCGGGTGATCGTCGTCGGTGCAGGTGACTCGGCCGCGCAGGTCGCCAACGAACTCGCGCCGCTCGCGACGGTCACGATCGCGACCCGCCATCCCCTGCGGTTCATCCCGCAACGGCTGGGCGGCAAGGATGTGCACTACTGGCTCCGCGAGAGCGGGTTCGACACCCTGCCGGCGATCTGGTTGAGCAAGATCACCGGCGGCAGCGTGGTGACCGACAGCGTCGGGTTCGAGCAGACCCTAGCGGAGGGTCGCGTCGATCGCCGTCCGATGTTCACCGCGCTCGACGGAGGGCAGGTGGTATGGAGCGAAGGCGAACGCGAACCGGTCGACGCGATCATCCTCGCTACCGGATACCGACCCAGTCTTCACTACCTTCGCGAGCTCGGGGCTCTGGACGAGCATGCGGCACCGAAGCATGTCGGCGGCATCTCATCGACGCACGTCGGCCTGGTCTACGTCGGCCTGGAGTTCCAGCGCTCCTATGCCTCCAACACCCTCAGGGGCGTGAGCGACGATGCCCGAGCCGTAACCGCACCGCTCGTCGCCTGGATCCGTGACGCGCCAACCACGGTCGGACTTGGACCGCCGCCTTGAGATCGATCGTTTGATCACGCGACAGCCAGGGCTCCCGTTCGGGGCCGTCGCAGCGCGGACGTGGCCGTGAGTCGATCCTGGTCAACGCCTGGTCAAGGAGCCGACCGAATCACACGGAACCCGACGGTACGCGCGTGACGACTCAGGGTGGCCCCCACCAGCAAAGACGCAGGTAGAAGGGTTGTGCGAACCATCTCTGATAAGGAAGAGCTCGATGGTTCAAGTCCATCAAGGCCCACCGTGAGACACGACGAGGGCCGGCGGGTGCCGGCCCTCGAACGTGGGGGAGTCGTTACGGCGCGCACTGGTGGCAGATCCCCTTCCCCAGGGGGATCTGCTGCATCGGCCCGCCCTCGCCCGCCGGCCCGCTGACCTGACCTTGCGTCTGACCGGTGACAGGGTGACTCGGAACCGGCGTTCCTCCCTGCACCGCGATGAGCGTGATCACGAGGACCGCGGCTACGACGAACGCGACCACCGCGAGCCAGAGCATCGTGCCCGTTCCGGGCTTGGCCTGCGCATCTCCCGTGTAGGTAGCCATCCCATCCCACTCCTTCCCTCCTCGACGATGCGCCTATCGTCGGTCCGAACAGGAGGCGGATCTGTCGCGTGGGAGACCCGGGAGGTGTCGTGTTCCCGACAGGGGTCACATCGAGGCGCGTCGGCGGAGCGCGGCGAGATCCTTGACCGTGATCGAGTGCCGGTCCATCGCGAGGAAGCCGCGCCCTTCGAGCGCACGCAGGATCTGGTTCACGCTCTGGCGTGACCCTCCCACCATCGTGGCGAGCTCGCCCTGCGTGAAGTCGAGATCGAGCACGAGCGCATCGGCATGAGGTCGCCCGCGAGCCTCCGCCGAGTCCGCGATCAACTTCGCGATGCGTCCCTCGAGGTCGAGGAACACGAGGTCCGCCGTCTGCGCGGTGAGGCGCCGGAGGAGCGCACCGGCCGCCCGGAGCAGCGCCTCGGAGATCCGTGGATCGCGCTCCGCCAGCCCGAGCACGGTGCTGCGGGCGAACGTGAGTGCGCGCACGGGCTCCATAGCCTCGGCCGACGCCGACCGCGGCCCCTCGTCGAAGAGCGACACCTCACCGAGGGTGCCGGGCGGCCGGACGGTCGTGAGCATCATCTCCGCTCCCTGGGGGGAGGTGACGTAGACCTTCACGGCCCCGTGCATGATCACGAAGAACGTGTCCCCGGGGTCGCCCTCGTAGAAGATCGGTGCGTGGCGCTTGTAAGCGCGCTGGTGGCCCTCGGCGGCAAGGGTGGTGAGAGCGGCTCGGTCGAGCCCGGCGAACAATCGGGTCTGCGCGAGGAGCGATGGGACGTGACCCTGATCCACGCGAGGAGTCTAGGTCGTGGATCGCAGCGGGATGTCAGACGTGTACGGTGTCTGACCGCCGCACGTTACGCTCGCGGGTGCGCCAGGATGGCAAGGCGCCGTCGCTGAGCGGCGCGCCGGATCGACGGACCGGAGGTGGGATGGGCGCGGGACCCGGGGGGGTGATGGCCCGGGAGGCCGCGGACACCGGCGCGCGGGACGGCACGCAACCGGACGTCTCGAAGGTGCGGCGGCAGCACTTCGGTGCGTTCGTCGCCTACCTCGCGGTGACGCTCGCGCTGTTCGGGCCGATGATCCTGCCGCATCTCGCGGATCGGAAGCTAGCCGCCGTTCCCTGGGACGGGTCGTTCTTCGTCTGGGCGCTGCACTGGTGGCCGTGGGCCCTGACGCACGGGGCCGACCCGCTGTACACGAGCCAGGTCTGGTCGCCGCTCGGCATCAACCTGACGTGGACCACGATCGCGCCGGTGCCAGGGGTGCTGCTGGCCCCGCTCACGACCTCGCTCGGGCCCGTGGAGACCTTCAACATCGCGGCGCTGCTCGCGCCGCCTCTGTCGGCCTGGACGGCCTACCTGCTCTGCCGGCGCGTGACCGGCGTCTTCGCGCCCTCCGTCGCCGGGGGGTTCGTCTTCGGGTTCTCCTCGTACGTGATGGCCCAGTTCGCAGCGGGCCACATCGACCTGAGCTGGGCCTTCCTGATCCCGGTCTGCGGGTACCTGATCGTCCGTCGGTACGAGGGATCCTTACGGCCGGTCCCGTTCGTGGTGCTCATGACGACCGTCCTGAGCCTCCAGTTCGGGATCTTCACGGAGGTGTACGCCACGGCCGCGCTGTTCGGCGCGGTGGTGGGAGGGCTCGCGCTCGCGATCCTGCCGCCCGCGCGGCGGCATCGCGTCCTCTCGACCGCGGGATGGACCGCAGCGGCCTACGGGCTCTCGGCCGTGGTCGTGAGCCCGTTCCTCTACGTCGCGTTCGCCTTTCCCCAGCCGTATCGATCCCTGTTCACGGATCCCGGAAGTGCGAGGAGCACCCTGAGCTACGCGAGCGATCTCCTCCGGTTCGTGGTGCCCGGACCGACCGCGCCGTTCGGCCGTTGGCCGTCCGCCGGAACCGAGATCGAGCGCTTCCTCACGTTCGAGCGGTTCGGGTGGTACGTCCCCATCACGTTGGTCGCGATCCTGGTCCACCTGTGGATCACGCAGCACGGCCGTCCGCGGACGAAGGTGCTCCTGCTCTCGTTCGCGGTGGCGCTCGTCCTCGCGATCGGGCCATGGCTATGGATCGGCCCGGTCCGGGTGCCCATGCCCTGGTGGCTCGTGCAGGCGATCCCCGTGATCCGTCGAGCGGTGCCCGGCCGGATGATGATGTACGCGTTCCTCGTCGCGTCCGTCTGCGTCGCGATCTGGCTGGCGGCCGCGCCGCGATCGATCTGGCGATGGTGTGCCGCGGGGCTCACGATGCTCCTGCTGATCCCCAACATCACCGCGGACGTCTGGGTCTCGGACGTGCGCATCCCGCCGTTCTTCTCCACCGGCCTCTACCGGAGCTACCTCTCGCAGGGCTCGACCGTGTGGATCGTGGACGTCGACCGGGGGCAGCAGATGTTGTGGCAGGCGGAGGCGAACACCGCGTTCAAGCTCGCCGGTGCGTACCTGGGGATAACGCCGAGCGATGTCGCCGACGTCCGATACCTGGCGCTCGCCAACGGCCGGCTGGACGAGGGCAACATCGAGGCGGCGCCGTCGTTCGTCGCCGACTACGGCGTGGCGACCGTCGTGGTGGGGGATGAGCCGGCGTGGGTGATCCCCCGATTGACGACGCTGCTCGGGGTGCGACCACAGCGCGTGGGCGGCGTCACGATCTTCCGCATCTCACGCGCCCGGTAGGCGATCGCCCGCTCGAGTCACGCTCGACGGTATCGGCGGCAACCCGTAGGCTGGGTCTCGTACGTGCAGTTGACGCAGACGGGCTACGATGCCCTGTAGAGGAAACGACCGCGGTGAGACGCCGGGTCGGTTCCCGGAAGGAGGGCACCTCCATGGCAGAGGAGATCGTCATCGAAGACACCGAGACCAAGAAGAAGGGCGGGTTCTTCAGGAAGCTCATGAAGCTCGCCTTCATCGCGGCCATCGTCGGTGCCGTCGTGGCCATCGTGAAGCGGCGCAAGGGCGACGACCTCGACGACGTCGAGTGGCAGGAGCTCCCGCCGCCGGCCGGCGGCTAGTTCCGGCGGCTCCACCAGGTCCGAGGCGAAGGCCCGCGGCACAGCCGCGGGCCTTGGTCGTCCCCGGATAGACTCCGGCGCCATGGAACGGTCCCCGTGGCAGACGGCGCGCGCGGCCGCCGCGGCCGCGGGCGTCGAGCTCCGGCCGGCCACGTCGCGGGAGGATGCGAGCGCCATCCAGGCGGTCATGTCGGCCACGTGGGGCCCGCACGACCTGATGCCTCCCGAGATGATCGTGGCGCTCGGCGAGTCGGGGAACACCCCCTACGGCGCCTTCGACGGCGACGTGATGATCGGCTACGTGCTGGGTTGGGCGGGCATCGATCCGGACGATGGACTCCACGTGCACTCCCACATGCTCGCCGCGCTCCCGGACCGCCGGCACACGGGCGTGGGACACGCGCTGAAGCTCGCGCAACGCGCGCACTGCCTGGATCAGGACGTCCATCTGGTGCGCTGGACGTTCGACCCGATGCAGGCGCGCAACGCCTGGCTGAACCTGGGCAAGCTCGGGGCGCTGGCTGATCGATTCCGCCGCAACCTCTACGGGGCCATGACCGACGCGTTGAACGCCGGGGAACGCAGCGACCGGCTCGTGGTGCGCTGGGAGCTCGATCGCGAGCCGGGCCCGCGATCGGCGCCCGCCCACGGTGACCTCGTGCCGGTGCCCCGCGACTATCCCGTCCTACGTGAACGCGACCCCGTCGCCGCCGGTCTCGAGCGCGATCGGGTCGCCGACGCGCTGGAGGATCGGGTGGGATCGGGATTGATGGTCTGCGGCTTCGACCGCGGCACCTCCGCGTACGTGCTCGCGGCGCCCGGCGAGGTGCCCGCATGACGCGCGTGCGCGCGGTCGAGCTACGCCTCGTCGGCCTCCCGCTCGTACGGCCGTTCCGCACCAGCTTCGGGACGTCGACCGAGAAGGTGTGCGTGCTCGCGCGCGTGGAGACGGACGACGCCGAGGGGTGGGGCGAGTGCGTGGCCGACATCGAACCCGGATTCAGCGAGGAGTTCAACGAGGGTGCCTGGCTGGTCCTGCGGGACTTCCTCGCGCCGGCGCTCTTCCGCGCGGGCGACGTCTCCGCCGAGGAACTCGGCGAGGTCTTCGCGTTCGTGCGCGGCAATCCCATGGCGAAGGGCACGCTGGTCAACGCGGTGCTCGACGCGGAGCTGCGCGCGCGCGGCGCGTCCCTCTCGGCCCATCTGGGCGGGGTGCGTGATCGCGTCGCGTGCGGGGTGTCGGTGGGCATCACCGCCGGCCTCGACGAACTCCTCGAGCAGGTGGCGGGCTACCTCGGCGAGGGGTACCGGCGCATCAAGTTGAAGATCGAGCCCGGTATCGACGTGGAGCGGGTCGAGGCGGTGCGCGCCGCCCACCCCGAGATCCTCCTCAGCGTGGACGCCAACGCCGCGTACACGTTGGCGGATGTCGACGTGTTCCGGCGGCTCGACGCGAGCGACCTCCTGATGGTGGAGCAACCCCTGCGCTACGACGACCTCCTCGATCACGCCAAGCTCCAGGCTCAGGTGCGCACCGACCTGTGCCTCGACGAGTCGATCCGCTCCGCGGCGCACGCGGCCGCGGCGATCGAGTTGGGAGCGTGCCGCATCGTGAACATCAAGCAGGGACGCGTGGGCGGCGTGCTGGAGGGACGCCGCGTCCACGACGTGGCGCGCGCGGCCGGGGTGCCGGTCTGGTGCGGGGGCATGCTGGAGACGGGGGTCGGTCGCGCGCTCAATCTCGCCCTGGCCTCCATGCCGGGGTTCTCGCTCCCCGGCGACACGAGCGCCTCGGCCCGGTACTTCCCCGAGGATCTCACCGCCCCGTTCGAGATGGCTCCCGACGGGACGATGGCGGTGCCGCAGGGGCCCGGGATCGGTGTCACCCCGTTGCCCTCGCGGTTGGAGGCGTGCACGCGCCGGTCCGAGCTGTTGCGCGCCTGAGGGTCGCCGATGAGAAAGAGTGACAGGACCCGCCGTTCGGCTTGACCCCTGCCCACCCGGGGCCGTACTCTTTGTGATGAGAGACCGCTGGAGCCCTCGGGTCCCGGCGGTCTCTCGCTTTGTGCGTGCGCAGCCCATCCGGCCGGGACACTTGAGCCGGGCCCGTCGAGGGGCGAGGATACGCGCACACCCCGCCGCGGGTTCCGGGAGAGCCGCCGCATGAAGAAGCGCGTCGTCAGAGCCGAGGAATTCGAGGTCGTCGACGAGGCCGGCCGGGTCCGGCTGCGGATCGGCCTCTCGGGCGACGACACCCCGTTCTTCTCGATGCTGGACCCGGACGGTCACGTCCGCTCGCGGTTCGGGCTCGGGGCCGACGGCAGCGCGGGGCTCGCGATCGGTGACGAGAACGGCAAGGTGCGCGCCACCCTCGGGCTGTCCTCCGACGGCAGCGCATCGCTCGCGTTCGGCGACAAGAACGGGCGGATCCGTGCGAAGTTCGGCCTGGCGCCCGAGGCCTCGCCCACGATGGGCATGCAGGTGGCCGAGGGCGATCTCAAGCAGGTCTTCAGCCTCGCGGAGCAGGGCTCGCCGACGCTCGGGCTCTACGACAAGGACGGCAAGGTGCGGGTGCGCCTCGGGCTCGCCGCGCAGGGCTCGCCGGTGTTGAGGCTCCTGGATCCCGACGGCGAGCTCCGTGCCGTGGTGGGCCTCGCCTCGGACGGTTCGCCGTTCATCCAGTTCCTGGATCCCGAGAAGCAGCCCACCTGGACGATGCGCTGAGACCGTGACAGATCCGGACGTCCCGGCTCGAGACGATGGCCCCCACCCGCGTGGCAGGGGCGCCCCGGTCGCGGGTCTCGTCTCCGCCGACGCGAACTACCTCATCCTCGCCCTCGCGGTCGGTGCGGGGGCGGCGATCCTCTTGGCGCTTCACCCCGATCGCGACGTGCTGCTCCATCCGAGGCCGGATCCCAGTGCCGTGCTGGGAGGGTTCGTCCTCGTCGCGGCCTTCCCGCTCCTGTGGTTCGCGTGGACGATGGCGCGGCTGCAGCGCGTCGGTCCGTCGGCCGATCCACACGTGAGCATGGACCACTGGGCGAACATGGCGGCGATGGCGCTCGGCTTGCTGTTCGTCGGGGCGATCGCGGCGACGCGGATCCGTGGGTGGCGGCTCAGCGCCTGGTGCGCCGGGCTCGGGGCCGCGGGCTACGGCCTGGCGTCGATCGTCTTCCATCGGTTTCCGGGTTCGGATCTCCGGTACCCCGGGAGCGAAGGCGTCGGCTGGGGTCTCCTCGCGCTGCTCGGGGGCCTCGCGTTCATCGCGGTGTCGGAGCTGGAGGCGAGGCGACCGCCGGGGGCAGCCTAGACTCTGTATCGAGGCACGCGCGCCCGTGCGTCGCTCATCCACGGGCCCGCATCCCTCGATGGGGGGACGTAGCTCAGTTGGTAGAGCGCCGGCTTTGCAAGCCGGAGGTCGCCGGTTCGAACCCGGTCGTCTCCACGGCCCGGAAGATCAGCGCCGGCGGCGGCGCGCCCGGCGGTGCATGCCCGCGGCGGACACCGGCGAGAGTGGCCGGCCGAAGGGGTCGATGAAGAGGGCACACGGTCCGGTCGTGGCGGGCACGGCGCCGTCCAAGACCTTGATGCGATAGGTGAGAGCGTCGCCCTCGAGGGCTGGCGACTGGATCTCCACCACGACGTCCTCAGGCGTCCGGTCGCCGGGCTCCGCGAACGACAAGACCGCGTTGGGTGGGTCCTTCTCGAAGCTGTTCTCCCCCTCGGCCCACAGATCCACGAAGGACCGTGACGTCATGTGCCCGACCTCGCGCTGCGGGCGGTCGGAGAAGTACAAGGTCGACGGCGAGAGTCCGTGCAGGGTCAGGGTGTCCCCCTGGCTCGACATGCCGGCCGCCGTCTGCACGAACAATGCCTCGATGTCCTCGAGCTGCTGTTCCGTGACCTCGCTCATGGTTCCTCCCGTTCGGTGGATACCGGCACCGTACTCCGATCCATCGTCGCTCGACCGGGCCGCGCCCTGCGCGGGACGGATCCAGAGCACGAACGCCCGGTTCCGGCGGCGCTAGGGTGAACGGATGCGACGCGCGACGCTCGTCCTGTGTGGGTTGCTGATCTTCGGCCTCGCGCCCGCCGAGGCCGTCGGCTCGGCCGCGACGACCGGCCGACCGCCGTTCAGCGCGACGATCGCGCCGCTCGACGCCGCCACGCGCCACCTGATGATCGGGCGGTCGTGGCACGAGGGGTGTCCCGTCCCGCTGCGCGACCTGCGGTTGCTCTACATGACGTACTGGGGCTTCGACCATCGCTGGCATCGCGGCGAGATGGTGGTGCACCGCACGTTCGCGAGCGACGTCGTGCGCGTGTTCCACCATCTCTACGACGCACGGTTCCCGATCCGGCGGATGCGCCTCGTGGACCGTTACGGCGCCGACGATCATCGCTCGATGGCGGCCGACAACACGTCGGCCTTCAACTGCCGATGGCGCGCCGGCGTCTGCTGCACGTGGTCCCAGCACGCGTACGGGCGCGCGATCGACGTGAACACGGTGGAGAACCCGTTCGTCTGGAGCGGCGGCGTCTCCCCGCCCGCGGGTCGGGCCTACCTGGATCGCACCCAGCACCGGCCCGGGATGATCCACCTGCACGATCGCGTCTGGTGGGCGTTCCATGCGATCGGGTGGGAGTGGGGCGGCCAGTGGCGCACCGAGAAGGACTACCAACACTTCTCCGCGAACGGCCGCTGATCCTCAGACGCCGAGCGGATCCACGGCGTACGCGTCGCGGAGTCGCTGATCGACGTCGTGCGCGTCGAGCGTCCTCGCCGGCCCGAGCCCGATCGCGCGCGCGATCGCGAGGTGTCCGTCGCAGAAGGGCACGAGCCGGTCGCCGCGGTACCAACCCACCCGTGCGGGCTCCTCCGTGAGCTCCGCGTGCTGCCAGAAGCAGAACTGACAGATCAGCCGCAGGCGCTGGGGATACCCGAAGCGCGCGCGATAGCCGCGCTCGTGCTCGATCACGCGGCCCCAGAGCGCGACGCGCCCCAGGACCGCGGGACAGCGTGTGCGGCGCAGGACGTCGAAGGTGGGGGAGGCGTGGAGGCCGCAGAGGCAGTCCAGCTCCGGCGCGCGATGTGAGCGATGCCGCGCGCACGAGGCCTCGGCCACCTCGCGCGGGCGCCACGTGCGCCCGCGCGCCGAGACGGGGCGCAGGAGCAGGTCGTCCGCCTCGGGAGAGCCGCCGAGCGACCAGGACCGCCACGCCACGATCGGCTCGGCCGAGCGGCCGGTCGCCGGCGTGCGCTCGAGCGTGCCCGACGTGCTCATCCCAGCGGGCTCATCCCGCGGGTTCTTCGGCGGGGACCGGGGTCGGCTCCGCGGGCGCGGGTCCGGACGGGGCCGTGACCGGCTCGGGCAGCGGCAGCGAGACCGGCTCCACCTCGATGATGCGTTGGGGGCGTCCGATGTTCACGATGACCTCCACGAAGAGCGCGACGTCACACACGGACGACGCCCATCCAGGGTACTCCCATGCTCCGGACCGTGGAACCCAACCAGACCCGCCGTTACCTCGTGAGCTTGTAGATGCCGCCCGAGTCGCTGAAGTAGATCGTCCCGTTGGGCGCCGTCTCCATCGAGTAGATCGCGCCGCCGGGGCTGTCGAGCACCACGTTCGGCGATCCACGCGGGCCGGTGCGAGCGGCGTTCAGCGCGAGCACGCGCAGCTTCCCGTCGTTCACGCACCCGAAGAAGAGCTTGCCCTCCCACCGGGGGCCCAGCCCGCAGCGGTGACAGAACGCGTCGCCGGTGATGCCGATCGTGGCCCCGAAGAAGACCTTGGGGCGGTGCCTCGGGGCGGGGCCGCTGTTGTTCGTGTTGCCGGGGCTCGTCCCGGAGCAGGTCTCGTTCGGTCCCCACCCGAAGTTGCCGCCCTTCGTGATGACGTTGATCTCGTCGTTGCACTCCGGCCCGTTCTCCGTCTGCCAGAGGCGGTGCGTCTTGGGATCGAACGTGAAGCCGTAGGAGTTGCGGTTGCCGTAGGACCAGATCGGGCTGTGGGCGAACGGGTTGTCCGAGGGAACCGAGCCGTCGGGGTTGATACGCAGCATCTTGCCCTGGAGGTTGGCGGTGCGGTCCTGGGCGTTCGTCGAGTCGTGGCCGTCGCCGATGAAGACGTAGAGCTTGTCGTCGCGCCCGAACAGGATGCGGCCCCCGTTGTGGTACGGCGAACTTGAGGCGGGGGCCTGCGCGATCACGCGGAAGCCAACCCCCTTGCCGCCCTTGGAGCGGATCCGCAGGACCTGGTTGCGCAGTCCCCCGTGCGTGGAGCGGGTCGCGTACACGTAGACGAAGGGTGCGCGTGGCCAGGAGGGGTCGAGCGCCACGCCGAGGGCGCCGCGCTCACCGGAGCCGTTCACCCCGCGCACCTTGAAGAAGAGATGGCCCTTGCCGGTCGATGGGTTCAGCACATGGATCTCGCCGGTCCCGCGCTCGGCGTAGTAGATCCACCCCTTCGGGGTGAACGTGAAGCCGGCGGGATCGTTCAGCCCTCCCTTCACGAGTTTGGCGTGGACGCCGGGGGCCGCGGCTGCGGCTGCATGCGAGGCCGCGGCGGGGGAGGCGCTCAGCACGGTGGCCGTCAGCGTGGATGCGGCCAGCGCGAGCGCGAGAGCTGCCGAGGTCAGGTGTCGTGGTCGCATGTCGTCGTCTCCTCGTGATCGGGTGTCCTCAGGCGGGCGCCAGTCGGTAGATGCCCTGGGCGTCGCTCGCGTAGATCCGGTGGTCGGGGGCGACCTCCAGGGAGTAGATGGGACCGGACCATGTGGTGTCGATCCGGGTGGGGTCGGCCGCGAGACCGGCGCGACCGGATGTGAGGTCCGCGTCCCCGAGCGGTCCCACGTTGGTCACGCAGTTGCCGTTGGCGCAGCCGAAGATCAGGTCGCCCTCGAACGCCGCGCCTAGTCCGCAGCCATCGCAGAAGGCGATGCCGGTGATCGCGATCGTGGGGCTGAACCAGGTTTCCGGCAGGTGCTTCGGGTCCGGCCCGTCCTGGTTCGTGTCGCCCGGGCTCGCCCCGGAGCAGTTCTCGCTGGGCCCCCACGCGAAGTTGCCGCCCTTCGCGATCAGGTTGATCTCGTCGTTGCACTCCGGCCCGTTCTCGGTCTCCCAGAGGTTCCCGCTCACAGGATCGAAGGCCATGCCGATCGAGTTGCGGTGGCCGAACGACCACAACGGGTTGCCCGCGATGGGGTTCGAGGCCGGCACCGAGCCGTCGGGCTTCAGGCGGAGGATCTTGCCGCGGACGTCGCCCGCGTCCTGCGCCGTGCCGGGGTCCGCGCCGCCGTCGCCGATCACGAGGTAGAGGCGTCGATCGGGGCCGAACAGGATGCGGCCGCCGTTGTGGTTCGTCTGCACGATCGGGGAGTTGAGGAGGACGCGCGCGCCCCTGAGCCGCCCGTGCGCGAGCCGGAGGCGGACCAGTTGGTTGCGCAGTGGTGCCGACCCCGGCGCGCGCGAGACGTAGACGTAGACGAACGGCCGCTGCGGCCAGTCTGGGTGCAGGGCGACCCCGAGGGCCCCTCGCTCACCCTCGGCGTTGACCCCGGTGAAGCGGTAGAGGATCCGGTCGTGGCCCGTGCGCGGGTTGAGGAGGCGCACCCGCCCGGTGTCGCGCTCGAGGTAGACGATCCGGCCGTTGGGCGTGAAGGTGAAGCCCACCGGGTCCGCGAGCGCGGCCACGCGCACGAGCTTCACCCCGCCGCCGGTGGCGACCTGGGGGCTCGGCGACGTGGCGGCGTGACAGGCGGCGACCACCAGCGCGAGGGTCATCGCGATGGCGTTGCGTCGCACCGGTTCGTTCCCTCCCCTCACGACCCACCCGGATAGCATGGGCCGGTGACCACCGTGCCTCCCTCGATGTTCGGCCTGCCCGTGCTCAGAACTGAAGACCCGAGGTTCCTGCGGGGCCGGGCACGCTACCTGGACAACATCCCGATCGAGGGGGCGTTGCGGGCCGTCTTCATTCGCTCCATCATGCCGCACGCGCACGTCAACGGGGTGGACGTCGAGGAAGCCCAGGCGATGCCGGGGGTCGTGACGGTGCTCCTCGCCGACGACGTCGACCTGCCGCGCATGCCGCCGAGCGGCAACGTGGAGGCGAGCCACGAGGCCCTCGAGGGCCCGTTCGGGCGGGAGGTGCTGGCACGCGACACCGTCCGGTTCGTGGGCGAGGCGATGGGGGTGGTCGTGGCCGAGACGCTCGCGCAGGCGCTCGATGCGGCCGAGGCGGTCTTCCCCGATTACGACCCGCTGCCGGCGGTCACCGACGTCGAGGCCGCGGTCGCCGACGACGCCCCCCTCCTGTGGCCCGCGTTCGGCACGAACGTGGCGCACGCGTTCGCGGACCAGGGACGCGGACGTGCTCGCGGGGGCCGACGTGGTCGTCCGGGGGCGCTTCGTGAACCAGCGTCTCGCTCCGGTCCCGATGGAGACCAACGGCATCGCGGTGATCCCGGAGGCGGACGGCGCGTTCACCGTCTACGTCTCGACGCAGGTCCCGTTCGACGTGCGCGACGACCTCGCCGAGGCCCTCGGCGTGGGGAAGGGGCAGGTGCGCGCCATCGCGCCCGACGTCGGGGGAGGCTTCGGCGCCAAGCTCCAGGTCTACCCCGAGTACCTCGTGGTGGCCCGCGCGGCGCAGATCCTGGGGCGACCGGTGCGCTGGGTCGAATCGCGCACGGAGAGCATGCTCAACCTCACGCACGGACGCGCGCAGGTCCAGCGGGTGGAGCTGGGGGCCACGCGCGACGGCGCCCTCGTGGGGATGCGCGTCGAGCTCCTCGCGGACATGGGCGCCTACCCGATCGGCGCCTTCATGCCCTCGACTACGCAGGAGATGCTCTCCGGCGTCTATCGCTTCCCCGCCATCACGTGCACCGGCCGCAGCGTGGTGACGAACGCCACCCCGGTCGCACCGTACCGCGGCGCGGGGCGCCCGGAGGCCACGGCGCTCGTCGAACGCGCGATGGACATGCTCGCGACGGAGCTCGGGATGGATCCGGCGGAGCTCCGGCGGAAGAACCTGATCGCGCCCGACGCTTTCCCGTTCACGACGGCGTCGGGCACCACGTACGACGTGGGCGACTACGAGCCCGCCCTGGACGAGGCGTTGCGGCGCGCGGACTACGCGGGGCTGCGCGCCGCCCAGCGGGCGCGCCGCACCCGCGGGGACCACCTCGCGCTCGGGATCGGGATCTGCTCCTACGTCGAGATCACGTCGTTCTCCTCGAAGGAGTTCGGCTCCGTGGAGGTCCGCCCCGACGGCGCGGTGACCGTGATGGCGGGGACCTCATCGCACGGTCAGGGGCACGAGACCGCGTTCGCCCAGATCGTCTCGGCCGTGCTCGGGGTGCCGATGGAGCGCATCACGGTCATCCATTCCGACACCGGGGTGGTGCCGGAGGGCCAGGGCACGTGGGGGTCGCGATCGCTGCAGGCGGGGGGCTCGGCCGTGTACGAACGCGCGACGGAGGTGCTGGAGCGGGCGCGGACCATCGCCGCCCACCTGCTGGAGGTGGACGTGACCGATGTGACCCTCACCGAAGACGGGCGGCTCGGGGTCGCGGGCGCCCCGGAGCGCTCGCTCGGCGTGGGAAGAGCTCGCCGCGGCGGCGCAGGATCCCACGCGCCTGCCCGACGGCATGGAACCGGGCCTCGCGGCTGCCGGCAGGTTCCGGATGCGGGGCTCGACCTTCCCGTTCGGCACGCACGTGGCGGTGGTGGAGGTGGACACCGAGACGGGCGACGTCCGGCTGGTGCGCCACGTGGGCGTGGACGACTGCGGCAGGATCCTCAACCCGGTGCTGGTACAGGGGCAGGTGCACGGCGGGCTGGGACAGGGCATCGCCCAGGCGCTCTACGAGGAGGTGCGCTACGACGCGGCCGGCAACCCCATCACCGGCAACCTCTCGACGTACCTGATGCCCTCGGCGGCCGAGCTGCCATGGTTCGAGACGGCGCACACCGAGACGCCCACGCCCCTCAACCCGCTCGGGGCCAAGGGCATCGGCGAGTCGGCGTGCATCGGCTCCACGCCCGCGGTGCAGAACGCCGCGGTCGACGCGCTCGCGCACCTGGGGGTGCGCCACCTCGACCTCCCGCTCGCGCCCGAGCGGGTCTTGGAGGCGATCCGTGTCGCTCGGGCGGCTTCGGTTTAGGGTTCCATCCATGCCCGCCGACGACGCGACGCCCGTGTGGGAGCGCCGGTTCCGCGCCCCCAACCTGTCCATGCCCGACTGGTCGCCGCACGCCCCCGATCGGATGGGCTACGAGAGCACGGAGAGCGGGGTCTGGCAGGTCCACGCCTGGGATCGCGTCTCCGGCGTCCGCCGGCAGGTCACCGACCACCCGGTGGGCGTGATCACGGGCGCCCTCTCGCTCGACGGCGAGGAGATCCTGTACTGGCAGGACGAGACGGGCGACGAGTCGGGCCGCTGGTACGCGCAGCCGTTCCACGGTGGGGAGCCGCGCCCCTTCCTCGACGGCATCCCGGTGGGGTGGAACGAGGGCTTCGCGCAGGCGCCCGGCGTGGTGGCCGCATCCGTGAGCGGACGCGACGGCTTCGCGGTCTACGTCGCGATCGACGACGGCCCCGCGAAGGAGATCGCGCGCAGCACCGAGTACATCGGGGTCGCCGGGGACGCGAGCGGGTTCAACCGCGCGGGCCTGAGCGCCGACGGCGCCCTGCTGGCGCTCGGGCACAGCGAGCACGGCGACCTGATGCACCCGGCGATCCGCGTGCTCGATCCGCGCACCGGTGGGGTCGTGGCCGAGCAGCTGGACGAGGGCAGGAGCCTGTTCGCGGCCGCCTGGTCCCCCGTGGCGGGCGATCAGCGCCTCGCCGTGACCCACGAGCGACGCGGCGAGGACTCCCCCGCCATCTGGGACGTGGGCGCGGGGACGTGGTCCGACCTCGACACCGGTCTGGAGGGACCCGTCGTGGTCTCGGACTGGTGGCCCGACGCGTCCGCGCTCCTCCTGCGTCACACGTTCGAGGGGCGTCATCACCTGTACCGCCACGACCTCGCGAGCCGTGTCTCGTCACCGGTGCCCCACCCCGATGGGCAGATCTCGAGCGCGCGGGTCCGCCCCGACGGCCACGTCTGGTTCCGCCACACCTCGGGAGCGGAGCCGCCGCGCATCCTCGACGATGAGGGCGCCGAGGTCCTCGCTGCCGACGGGGACCGCGCGCCCGCAGGGCGCCCGTACGTCTCCTGGCACTTCCGGAACGCGCGCGGCCAGGCCGTGCACGGGTTCTACGCGACCCCCGAGGGCGAGGGGCCGTTCCCCGTCTTGGTGCATCCGCACGGCGGACCCACCTGGCTCGATGAGGACCGGTGGTCCCCGGAGGTGCAGTCGTACGTCGACGCAGGGTTCGCGGTGGCCCTCGTGAACTTCCGAGGCTCGACGGGCTACGGCACCGCCTGGCGCGACAGCCTCGTCGGCGACATCGGCGGCCCCGAGCTCGAAGACCTGAACGCGGGGCTCGCGGACCTGGTGGCGAAGGGGATCGCCGATCCGGAGCGCGCGGCCGTGGGCGGCTGGTCCTGGGGCGGCTACCTCACGCTGATGGAGCTGGGCAAGCATCCCGACCTGTGGAAGGCGGGCGTCGCCGGCGTGCCCGTGGGCGACTACGAGATGTCCTACGACGACATGTCGCCCATCCTGCAGGCGTACGATCGCGCGCTGCTCGGCGCCGCCCCCGCTGACGTGCCCGAGCTGATGGCGGATCGGAACCCCATCTACTTCGCCGACCGCGTGGTCGCGCCCGTGCTCTTCATCATCGGGGAGAACGACAGCCGTTGCCCGCTGCGTCAGGCGCTCGCGTACGTCGAGGAGCTCAGGAACCGGGATCACCCGCACGAGGTCTATCTCTTCGGGACGGGGCATTCGTCCTTCGACATCGACGAGGACGTGCGGCAGCAGCGCACGATCCTCGAGTTCTTGCGCCGCAACGTCCTGGAGGCGTGAGCCGAGGGCTGGACGGCCCGGCGGAAGGCGGCCCTTGGGGTAGTGCGTTCGGGGGACCCCCGGCCTATGCTCGCTGTAGCCGGGGCCACGCACGCCCCGGCGGGGTCGCAGGAGGCGCGCGATGAGTGAGTACGTCCAGAAGTTGATGGCCGACGTGGTGGCCAAGAACCCGAACGAACCCGAGTTCCACCAGGCGGTGCGCGAGGTGACGGAGTCCCTCGAGCTCGTGCTCGACCGGCACCCGCACTACCGCACCGCGAAGGTGCTGGACCGGATGGTGGAGCCCGAGCGCGTGATCATGTTCCGCGTCCCATGGATCGACGATGACGGCGAGGTCCACATCAACCGCGGGTTCCGCGTGGAGATGAACAGCGCGCTGGGTCCGTACAAGGGCGGCCTCCGATTCCATCCGACGGTCTACCTGGGGATGCTGAAGTTCCTCGCGTTCGAGCAGGTGTTCAAGAACGCGCTCACCACGCTGCCGCTCGGCGCAGGCAAGGGCGGCGCGGACTTCGACCCCAAGGGCAAGAGCGACCGGGAGGTCATGCGGTTCTGCCAGGCCTTCATGACGGAGCTGCAGCGCCACATCGGTCCGAACACCGACGTGCCCGCCGGTGACATCGGCGTCGGCGGCCGCGAGATCGGCTTCCTCTTCGGACAGTACAAGCGGATCCGCAACGAGTTCACCGGCGCGATGACCGGCAAGGGCCCGGCCTGGGGCGGCTCCGTCCTGCGGCCGGAGGCCACGGGCTACGGCGCCGTCTACTTCGCGCAGGAGATGCTCGCGACGCGCGAGGAGAGCCTCGAGGGCAAGTGCTGCCTGATCTCGGGGGCCGGCAACGTGGCCCAGTACACGGCGGAGAAGCTGCTGGACCTCGGGGCCAAACCCGTCACGCTCTCGGATTCCGGCGGGTTCATCTAGGACAAGGACGGCATCGACCGCGAGAAGCTCGACTGGGTGATGGAGCTGAAGAACGAGCGTCGCGGGCGGATCATGGAGTACGTCGAGCGCTTCCCGTCCGCGGCGTTCACCCCGCGCGACCCCCAGGCCGACCACAACCCCCTGTGGGACGTCCCGGCCGACTGCGCCTTCCCGAGTGCCACGCAGAACGAGATCGACGGCCAAGGACGCGGCGAACCTCGTGAACAACGGGGTCTTCCTGGTGAGCGAGGGCGCCAACATGCCGACCGTCCCCGACGGCGTGGAGATCTTCGTGAACGGCGGCGTCCTCTACGGCCCCGGGAAGGCGGCGAACGCCGGCGGGGTCGCGGTCTCCGGGCTGGAGATGTCGCAGAACAGCCTGCGGCTCACGTGGACGCGTGAGGAGATGGACGAGCGCCTCAAGACGATCATGTGCCACATCCACACGCAGTGCCGCGAGACCGCCGAGGCCTACGGCGAGCCGGGCAACTACATGCACGGCGCCAACATCGCGGGCTTCCAGAAGGTGGCCGACGCGATGATCGCCCAGGGCGTGATCTGACCCGGCGCAGATCGGGCGCGCTGCTACCGTGGCTCCATGCCCACCTGGCTCCTGCTGCTCACGGCCGCGCTGATCGGCTACGGCGATCTGGCGCGTGGGCATCGCGTCGCTCCGCTCATTCCTGCCGCCTCCCGGAACCGAGAGCGGGCCCCACGAGATCGAGGACGTCGAGGACCTGGATGTCTTCCTGGTCTGCGGCGAGTGCGGGACCGAGCTCAAGGTCTCGAGGCTGGGTGAGCTGCAGATCCCTCGCCATTGCGGCGAGAAGATGCAGGTGGTGAGGCGTCCTTCGGAGCCGTGAGCGCGTTGTCCACCGGTTCTCCACAGCGCCGGTGGCGGAACTGACGGGTTTTCCACCGGGCCGGCGCCCGATGACGTTTTCCCCGATGTGGATAACCCCTGTGGAAGATCACACGGATGTGATTCGCGAGCGGTCAGTACCAGAACATCGTTCCCACGAAGCCCGCCGCGATCAGCCCGAGGCCCACGAAGAGCCACATCGGCTTGGTGTCGCCGGGCATCAGCCCGATGTAGTTCATGACGATCACGACCACCCCGATCGCCATCACGGTGAGGATGAGGGGTCCGTACCAGCGAGGGCTGCCCTTGTGCTTCTTCTTGCGCGCCGGCGTGAGGTTGTACGCCTTGGCCCCGGAGGCCTTGCTCTTCGGACGTCCCTTGGACTTGGGCATGACCGCCCGATGTTACCGGGGGACGAGGCGCATGCGTGTGACCGTGGCCGCCTCGACGGCCGCCTCGGTGAAGGGGAGCGGGTGGTAGCCGCCACTCGCCCACAGCGCCGTCTGATCGTTCCAATGGGGTGAGGCGGGGTTGCCGCTGATCCCGCTCGGGAGCACGCCGACGCTCCGGTCGAGATCGTCGAGGTCGTAGACGGCCCGCCACGAGGGGATCACCGCGGGTCGGAACCCCTCGCGACCGTCGAATCCACCCTGCATCACGGTCTGCTCGTCGCCCCCGAACTCGACGTCGGCGGCGAGGAAGAGGGGTTCCAGACCGGGGATCGACGCGAGCGGATGCGCCAGACGCAGGCGATGCAGCGCGCCCCAACGCCAGCCTTCCGGGTCCTCGCCCAGAGTCGCGCGGAGGTCCTCCACCGCGCCCGTGAGGGTCGCGCGCAGGAGGTCGTCGTCCAGCCAGGCATCCTCTGCGCCGCGCTCGCGGAGCAGCCCCGGGAGCACCTCGCACTGGAAGGCCTCGCGCCACGCGTGGTAATGGCGCGTGAGGTCCTCGCCCAGCCGCGGCGTCAGCACCGCGTGGGCGATCCGCGCGCACCACGCGTTGAACACGGCGGCGGCGACCGATCCGGCGGCCATGTCGCCGTCCCAATCCGCGAGCAGCCCGAGGGCGAGCTGCTCATCCTCGGAGATCGGCTCGAGCTCCAGGAGCGGCGACAGACACGCCCGCGCGGGTTCCGAGACGGTGTCGAGCTGGATCGCCATCATCGACGCGACGTCGTGCTCGGCGGTCGCGCTCAGGCGCTCGACGATGCGCCGCACGCGGTACGGCGGGTGGAAGTCGTGCCCGATCAGGTGCGGGTAGGCGTCGTCGTGGATCCGGTTGTTCGCGGTCGCGAGGAAGCCGCGGGCGGGGTTCTCGGCCCACGGCAGCTCCTCTGGCGGCACGAGCCCCTCCCACTCGTGCTCGGAGGTCCAGCCTGGCACCGGAGTCGAGCCGTCGCCGGCGCGGCGCACGGGGAACCGGCCGGTGCACGCGTACCCGATCGTGCCGTCCACGCCGGCGTAGACGAAGTTCTGGCCGGGGCACTCGACCTGCAGCACCGCCGCGCGGAAGGAGGCGAAGTCGGTGGCCTGCGCGGCGCGTACCGCGAGCGAGGGGCGGATACCGTGGCCGTCGAACGCGGTCCAGCGCAGCGCGTACGCGGGCTCCGGCGGGAGCGGGACGTGCTCGGGGTCGATCACGCCGCTCTCGAAGGTGTCGAGCAGCGGGCCGTGTCGCGACGCGCGGACCTCCAGCACCTGCGGCTCGGAGCCGCGCACAGCGATCTCCTCGCGGTGGACCGTGAGCGGCTCCCATGCCCCGTCGAACTCGGCGGCCGTCCGATCCTCGTTCAGCCGCTCGACGTAGAGGTCCTGCACGTCCCCGCTGACGTTGGTGACCCCCCATGCGTGGTGCGCCGTCGTGCCCAGGATCACCCCGGGCGCGAAGGGGAGCGCCACGCCGCGCGCCTCGTAGCCCGGCGCCGAGAGGTGGAGCTCGATCCAGATGCCCGGCTGTGTCACGAGCAGGTGGGGGTCGTTGGCCAGCAGGGGTTTCCCGCTCGAGGTGTGCGAACCCGCCACGACCCAGTCGTTCGAACCCTGACCGGGGCTCCTCGGCAGGCCGTCGAAGATGGCGCCGTGCAGGGCGCCGGCCGCGTGCTCGGCCGTACCCGCGGTCGCCGGCGGGAGCAGGGTGTCCACCGCCTCGTCGCCGGCGCGCTCGCGGATCCACGCGCGCAGCAGTTCGTGGTCCCAGTTGCCCGAGAGGCCCCACGCCAGCAGCGCGTACGCCGCCGCCCAGGCGGTCTCGTCATCGGGGAGGTCGGGACGCAGATCGAGGAGCAGGTACTCGACGGGGGCCACCGGCATCGCGGCGACCCAGGCCGCCACCCCCTCGCGGAAGCGCCGATGCATCGCGCGATCCTCGTCGTCCCAGCGGGCGGCCATCGCGGCACCGGCGCGGTGGAAGCCCACGGTGCGCGCGAACCGGTCCTGGGGGACCGTGCGGTCGGCGAAGATCTCGCTCAGCCGACCGTTGGCCGCCCGTAGGGCGAGGTCGAGCTGGAACAGCCGCTCGCCCGCCGTCACGACGCCCTGGGCGAACCAGAGATCGTCGAGCGAGCCCGCGCGTACGTACGGCACGCCCCAGGCGTCGCGCCGGATCTCCACGGGCTCCGCGAGGCCGTCGAGCTCGAGATCACCCTGCGTCGGGAACATGCCGGCCGCGGCGCCAGCGCGCAGCCCGTCGATGAAGTCACTCACGTGCGCGAGCCTATCCGTCGGATCCGGCGGCGGCCCGCTCGGCCTGGGTGTTGCCGAGCCAGCTCTCGTACAGCCCGGCGTAGACGCCGCCGAGGGCCACCAGCTCGGGGTGCGTGCCCTCCTCGACGAGCCTCCCGGCGTCGAAGACGAAGACGCGGTCGGCCTGCTCCGCGGTGGACAGGCGGTGCGCGATCGTCACCGTGGTCCGGCCCTCCGATAGGCGGCGCAGCGCCTCCGTGATGCGCTGCTCCGTAGCGGGGTCCACCGCACTGGTCGCCTCGTCGAGGATCAGCAGGCCCGGGTCCCCGATCTGCGCGCGTACCAGCGCCACGAGCTGACGCTCGCCCACGCTGAGCGCCTCGCCGCGCTCGCCCACCTTGGTGTCGAGGCCCTCGGGCAGCGAGGCGACCCACGCGCCGAGCCCGAGCTCCTCGAAGGCGGTGCGCACGTCGCGGTCGGACGCCCCCTCGCGCCCGTAGCGCACGTTCTCGCGCACGGTGGTGTCGAAGAGGAAGCCGTCCTGGGGCACCATGCGCACGCCGGCGCGGCGCGCGTCGGGTGCCACCTCGCGCAGGTCCACGCCGCCCAGCAGGATCCGGCCCGCCCAACGGGTCGGCGAGGCGCGACATCAGCTTCACGAAGGTGGTCTTGCCGCATCCGGTCTCGCCCACGATCGCCATGTGCGCGCCCGCCGGGACCGCGAGCGAGATGCCGTGCAGCACCTCCGCGCCCGTCCGGTACGTGTAGCGCACGTCCTGGGCCTCGACGGAGAGCGCGCCGCGGGGCAATTCCACGCCGGGCGAGGGCTCGACGATCTCGACCGGCAGGTCGAGCACGGCCAGGATCTTGCGCCAACCCGCGATCGCGGTCTGCGTCTCGGCGTAGACCTCGGGCAGGTCGGTGAACACGTGCAGGAAGATGTCGGCGAGGAACAGGAACGCGGTGACCTGCCCGAACGTGAGGCCCCAGGAGGGGCCGTAGGTGGCGCCGAGCACGATCACCACGGAGAGCGCCACCGCGTAGAAGATCGACGACATGGGCCAGAGCGTCGCGGCCCGGAAGTGCGTCACGACCTCGGCGCGGTAGCGCTCGTCGATCGCGTGCTTCACCTTGCGGTCGGTCTGCTCCTCCAGGCCGTAGGCGCGCACGACCGCCGCGCCCATCACCGACTCGGAGACCTCCGAGAGCATCTCCCCGACGCGCGTGCGCGCGGTGTTGTACGCCGTGGTGAGCTTCGACTGCATCGAGCCGACCACCAGCAGGAGCGGGATCACGAGCAGCACCACCGCCAGCGCGAGCTGCCAGGCGTAGACCAGCATCAGGGCCAGGGCCCCCAGCACCTGCGCGAACGAGATGAGCCAGGCGATGCCCGCCCACTCCATGAACTGCTGCAGCGCGTCGACGTCCGCGGTCACCCGCGCCACGAACACGCCGCGCTTCTCCTCGGACTGCTCGGCGATCGAGAGTCGGTGGATGTGCTCGAACGTGCGCACGCGCAGCACCATCAGCGCCTCCTCGGCGGCGCGCACGAGGCGGCGTGCGGCCGCACGCGCGGCGACGAACGCGAGGAGCACCAGGACGAGCGCGAACGCGCAGATCGCGTAGACGTAGGTCGCGCGGAACCCGCCCGTGAACCCGTTGTCGAAGACTTTCTGGACGAGGACGGGCGTGACGAGGGTCGTCACCGTCACCCCGAGCGAGACGATCACCGTGAACCCGAGCCCGCGCTTGAGCTCCGGGCTCTCGCGCACGCCCCGGCGGAGCACCGCCCAGGCGCTGCGGAGCTCGTCGGGGACGGGGAGGTCGTCGTCCTCGCGGAGGGCCTCGAGCTCGGCGGTCGCGCTCATCGCTCCCCCCGCTCGTAGGCCTGGATGATGGCCGCGTACCCCGGCAGCGTGGCGAGGAGCTGCTCGTGGCGGCCCGAGCCCGCGACCCTGCCGTCCTCGAGGTAGATCACGCGGTCGGCGAGCCGGATCGTGGAGAGGCGGTAGGCCACCACGATCAGCGTGGTCTGCAGCTCGCGGCGGAGGGACCCCAGGATGTCGGCCTCGATGGAGGGGTCCACCGCGGAGGTGGCGTCGTCGAGGATCAGGACGCGCGGGCGCCGCACGATCGCACGCGCGATCGCCACGCGCTGGCGCTCGCCGCCCGACAGCGTGTGGCCGCGCTCGCCCACCACGGTGTCGTACCCCTCGGGCAGCGCCCGGATGAAGCGGTCGGCCGAGGCGATCCGCGCGGCGGCCACCACCTCCTCGGGCCCGGCGCCCGAATCGAGCGCGATGTTCGCCTCCACCGCGTCGGCGAACAGGAAGCTCTCCTGGAAGACGATCGCGGCCGCCCGATGCAGGTCACCGGGGTCGGCTTCGCGCAGGTCGACGCCGCCGATCTCCACCGAGCCGCCGTCGGGATCGGCGAGCCGCACGAGCAGCTGCGTCAGGGTGCTCTTCCCCACGCCCGTGGGGCCCACCACCGCCACCGACTCGCCGGCCTCGACATGGAACGAAACGCCGTCGAGCACCGGTTCGCCGTCGTACAGGAGGCGGATGTCGCGGGCGCGCACGTCGAGGGGACCTGCGGGCAGCGCGCGCGGGTGCGCGGGCGGGACGACGGTGACCTGCTCGGCGAAGACGGCCTCCAGGCGATCCCAGCTCACGACGGCGCGCGGGAGCTCGGCCAGGATCCAGCCGATGAACCGCATCGGCCAGGAGAGCAGCCCGAAGAGCGCGATGAACCCGGTGAGCTCGCCGAGCGTGACCGCGCCCGTGCTCACGCGGGTGGCGCCGACGGCCAGCAGCACCGCGGTCGCGAGCGTGGGAAGGGAGTCGAGCGCGGCCTCGAAGGTGGCGCGGATGAACCCGCCGGCCACCCGCTGCTGGCGCAGCTGCTCGGCCTGCTCCGCCAGGCGCGTGGTCTCCGCCTGCTCGCGACCGAGGGTCTTCACGACCAACGCCCCGTCGATCGACTCGTGCGCCACCGCGGAGACGTCGCCGATCTTCTCCTGCGCCCGGCGCGCGGGACCCTCCATGCGCTTCGCGAAGCTCCGGTTCATCAGCGCGAGGGTGGGGAAGAGCGCCAGGCCGATCAGCGCCAGCCAGACATCCGTCCGGAAGAGCTGCACGAGCGCCAGGGCCACCAGGAGCAGCACGCCGATCGCGAAGGGGACCGGCCAGAACAGATCGACGGCGGCCTTCACGTCGGCCTCCATGTGCGCGAGCAGCTCGCCGGTGGGCGTCTCCCGGTGGTACTGGAGCGCGAGGTCGCGGTACCGGTCGGAGATGTCGGTGCGCAGGGTGGCCATCACGCGCTCGCCGGCCACGCCGCTGTAGTAGCGGCGCACCATGATGCCCAGGGCGCGCAGGCATCCGAAGATCATCAGGGCGAGCACCGCGAGCCAGATCTGCCTGGCGGCCACCCCGCCGGAGAACGCGGGCTTCAGCACGTCGTCGGTCGCGCGGCCGAGCGCCACCGTGAGCAGGAGCGAGGACACCGCGAAGAGCGCCGCGCCGGCGACGGACGCCAGGAACGGGCGGGGGTGCAGCTTGATGTAGGCCCAGACGAGCCGCATCCCCTTCGCGAACAGGCCGCGGGGCGGCTCGGCGGCGCCCTGCAGCGTCGCATCCAACGGGTACCCCTCCTCGGTGGCTCCAGGCATCGTACGCACGTGCCGCGCGAGCGACGGGCCGCGCTCAGCTTGAGGCGCGCACACCGCGCTGACATGATGCCGTCATGACCGAGTCCCGCCCGTGGCACGCGACGTATCCCCCCGGCGTGCCCGCCAGCCTCGAGCCGTATCCCGACGAGTCCGTGTTCGCGTTGCTGCAGGGTGCGGCCGCGGGCTTCCCCGATCGGCCGGCGCTCTCCTTCTTCGGTCGGCACATCTCGTACGAGCGCCTCCTGCACGAGGTCGAGCGGTTCTCGGCGGTGCTCGCGGGCCTCGGCGTGCAGCACGGCGACCGCGTGGGTCTGATCCTGCCCAACTGCCCGGAGTACGTGATCGCCTGGTACGCGTGCCAGCGCCTCGGCGCGATCGCCGTGGGCAACAACCCGCTGTACACCGAGCGTGAGCTCGAGCACCAGATCAAGGATTCGGGCGCCCAGGTGATGGTCGTGTTCGACCAGACGTACGCGCGGTTCGGCCACGTCCGCGAGGCCGCCGGGGTCCGCGAGGTGATCCTCGCCACGATCACGACCTACATGCGGCCGCCGCTCAAGTGGCTCGCGCCGCTCAAGGCGCGCTCCGATGCCAAGAAGCACGAGACCCCGTACCCGTTCGTGCCCGACGGGCACCGCGTGCGCAGGTGGAAGGACGCGATGAAGCAGGCCGGACCGATCCCGCCGGAGGTGCACATCGAGCGTCCCGAGGCCGAGCCGGCCGCCCTCGTCTACACCGGGGGGACCACCGGTCTGTCGAAGGGCGCCACGCTCAGCCATCGGAACCTCGTGGCGAACGCCCGGCAGGCCGCGGTGTGGTTCCCCGTGGTGCGCCAGGGTGAGGACGGGGTGCTCGCGTCCCTGCCCTTCTTCCACTCGTTCGGCACCCTCGCGATGAACTTCGCGATCACGAAAGCCGCCAAGCTCGTGCTGATCCCGCGCTTCGATATCGACATGGTGCTGAAGGCGATCGCGAAGGAGAAGCCCACGCTGTTCCCGGGCGTGCCGCGGATGTACATCGCGCTGAACGAGAACCCGTCGACGCCCAAGTACGACCTGCACGCGCTGAAGGCGTGCGTCTCGGGCGCCGCGCCGCTGCCGATGGCGGTCGCCCAGAAGTTCGAGGAGATCTCGGGGGGCGCCAAGGTGGTCGAGGGGTACGGCCTCACCGAATGCTCGCCGGTGACGCATGCGAACCCACTGGTGGGGGAGCGCCGCGAGGGATCGATCGGCCTGCCGCTTCCCGACACCGACGTGCGCCTGATCGACCTGGACGATCCCGATCGCGAGGTGCCGCAGGGCGAGCGCGGCGAGCTCTGCGTCCACGGACCGCAGGTGATGCTCGGGTACTGGAACAAGCCGGAGGAGTCCGCGCTCGTGATCCGCAACGGCTGGCTGCACACGGGCGACGTCGCGGTGATGGACCCCGACGGCTACTTCCGCATCGTGGACCGCATCAAGGACATGGTCATCGTGAGCGGGTTCAACGTGTACCCGACCGAGGTCGAGCAGGTCCTCTACCAGCACCCGAAGATCTCGAAGTGCGCCGTGATCGGGGTGCCCGACGAGACGACCGGCGAGCGCGTGAAGGCGTTCATCGTGCTGAAGGAGGGGCAGACGGCGACCGCCGAGGAGATCACGGCGTGGTGCCGCGCCCCGGACCAGGGCTTGACCGGGTACCGCGTGCCCAAGGACATCGAGTTCCGCGACGCGCTCCCGGAGACCCTGATCGGCAAGGTGCTCCGCCGCGCGCTCCAGGAGGAGGAGCGCCAGAAGGCGGCCGCCGCCTCGTGACGATCCTGATCGACTGGGACCTGGGCGAGGGCCTGCGGGTCCGCTCGTTCGACCTCGGTCACGCGGACGCGCTGTTCGCGCTGGTGGAGGCCAACCGCGATCGGCTGCGCCCCTGGATGCCGTGGGAGCCCACCACGCAGGGGCCCGAGGACACGCGGGCGTTCATCGCCTCGTCCCGCGACTCCGAGACGGACGCCGAGGCCAACGGCCTGTTCGTGGATGGCACGCTCGTCGGCACCATGGGGATGCGCGTCAACCTCCTCGCGAACGCGGGGGACATCGGGTACTGGATCGGCGGGGCCCACGAGGGCCGTGGGATCGTGACGCGCGCGGCCGAGCGGTTCCAGGTCTTCGCGTTCGACGAGCTGGGCCTGCACCGCTTGGAGCTGCGGGCGGCGGTCGACAACGCGCGCAGCCGCGCGGTGGCGGTCCGGCTCGGCATGCACGAAGAGGGGATCCTGCGAGACGCGGAGCGCGTGCACGCCGGCTATCACGACATGGTGATCTTCGGGTTGCTCGAGGACGAGTGGCGCGCGCGCCGAGCGTGAACCGCCCGAAGGCCCCCTTCGCTGCGGTGATCTTCGACCTGTACGGCACCCTGGTGCACGAGTTCCCGCGTGCCGAGTTCTACGGAGTGGTGCAGGCGATGGCCACGGCGCTCGGTGCCGACCCGGAGGCGTTCCGCCGAGGCTGGGACGCCACGGCGATCGGGCGGCAGACCGGCGTCTTCCCGGACATGGAGACGAACGTACGCGCGATCTGCGACGAGCTCGGGATCGATCCGCCCTCGGTCGCGGTGGTTCGAGGCGCTCGAGGTGCGCAGGACGATGTACGACCGGTGGTTCCGTCCGCGTGAGGGCGCGCTCGAGACGCTCCGCGAGCTGCGTGCCCGCCGGTACCCCGTGGGGCTCCTCAGCATGTGCGCGCCCGACACCCCCGCGCTCTGGCGCTCGAGCCCGCTCGCGCCCCTGGTCGACGTCACGGTCTTCTCCAGCGACGTGGGTCTGCGCAAGCCCGACCCCGCGATCTACCGGCTCGCGGCCTCGCGCCTCGGCGTGGCGCCCGAAGCCTGCTGCTACTGCGGCGACGGCTCCTACGGGGAGCTCACCGGCGCCGAGGCCGTGGGCATGACCGCCTACCTGATCCGGGACCCGTCCCTCGACCTGGCCGCCCAGCTCCGGCCCCAGGCGGAGGAGTGGACGGGGGCGACCGTGGCCGACCTGCGGGACCTGCTGGCGTTCCTGCCGCCGATCACACCGCCTGGTTGAGCAGCCGGCCGTGGTACCGGCGGCGGTGCAGGTACGCGCCCACGCCGCCGATCGGCAGCGGCAACCAGTACGACACCAGCCGGTACGCCAGGACGGCGAGGGCCGCCTGCGGCCCGCTCACCCCGGCCACCACGAGCAGCCCCGTGAGCCCCGCCTCCACGAAGCCCAACCCGCCGGGCGTGATCGGGATCATGGCCAGGACCATCGAGGCGGTGTACGCGAGCAGGACCAACGTGGGTCGCGGGGTCGTCCCGACCGCCGCCAGGGCGGCCAGCAACGCCAGGTAGTCGAAGATCCAGTTGCCGAGGGAGAAGAGGAGGGCCTTCCACCAGGCGTCCTCGAGCGTTCCGGCGATGGCGCCGCGTTCGAGGACGAGGCGATCGGGCAGGTCGGTCAACGCAGGGCGCGAACGCAGGAGCTTGTTGCGTACGGTCTGCACGGCCCGGCCGGCGGCGCGGAGCGCCCCCTCGCGCGTGAACAGGAGCCATCCGGCCGCGAACCCGATCACGAAGAGCCCGGCGCCGAGCCAGGCGGCGGCCGCCAAGGTGCTCGGCGTGGGGCGGCCCAGGAGCGCGGCCGGCACCGACAGGATCGGCAGGGCGAAGAGCCCGCCGGTGCTGATGAGGGAGGCCACCGCGAGCCCCGCCCCCACCCGGGTGGCGGGGATACCGACGTCCGTCAGCATCTTGAACTGCGCGGCGCCGCCGGAGGCGGCGCCTCCGGGCACGACCTTGCTCACGGCGTTGCCCGCCAGCTGCGCCGTCGCGATCGCGAACCATCGATCGGTGGCCAGCGAGAGGCGCTGGAGCCCCCAGATGCAGACGAAGCTCGCGGCCTCGAGCGCCAGCATCACCGGGTACCACAGGGGATTGAGCGTCAGGAGGTCGGGCCACGATCGGAAGACGGTGATCAGGCTCGGCCACAGGATGTAGAGGGTGACGAGGGCCACCAGCAGGAAGATCAGCCGGATCGCGATGGCCTTGCGGAGGCTCCTCGTCGGCACGACGGCCTCGCCGCTCGCCGCAGGGTCGATGTGACCGCTCACGCCCCAACCCTATCGTCGGGCCCGGGAACGGGACGCCGTGGCAACGACGCCACTCGCACCGGATACGATGCCGCGATGCACCTCGCTCAGCTCAACGTCGCGCGGATGCTGGCGCCGCTCGACAGTCCCGAGCTCGCGGACTTCGTGGCGTCCCTCGCTCCGGTGAATGCCGCGGCCGACGTCGCCCCCGGGTTCGTCTGGCGCCTCGCGGACGAGAGCGGCACGGGCGCCACGTCGATCAGGGTCTTCGACGACGACCTGCTCCTGGTGAACATGAGCGTGTGGGCGACGCCGGAGGCGCTCGCCGCGTTCGTGTATCGCCAGCGCGACCACGCCGGGGCGCTCCGCCGCCGGCGCGAGTGGTTCGAGCCCGCCGGCTCTCCCATGGTCGTCCTCTGGTGGGTGCAGGAGGGGCATCGGCCCGATCTGCCCGAGGCCTCCGAGCGCCTCGCCCATCTGCGCACCCACGGACCGAGTGGCCACGCCTTCCCCTTCAAGTTGCCGGTGCCCGAACCCGCGCCGTCCCTCGAGGGCGGAAGGGTCTGAGGCCTCAGAGCGCCCCGAGTTCCCGCGCGACCCCGAGCACGGTGTCGCGCTCCGCGTCGGTGAGGCCCCGCAGGGGCGCGCGCACCTCCGCGCGGAGCAGGACGTCGCGAGCCACGAGGATCTCCTTCAGCGCGGCGTGGAACGGGATGCCGGCCAGGCCCTCGCGCAGCATCACCACCGCCTCGTGGGCCTCGGCGTCCCGGTCGTGCACGAGCCGTGCCACGATCGCGGGGAACGCCGCGGCCAGCCCGCTCACGCAGCCCACGCCGCCCGCCGCCATCCCCTCGATGGCCAGCGGCTCCTGCCCGACGAACACGTCGAGTCCGAGATCCATGTAGGGGCGCACCGCGGCGAAGGGCAGATCGGAGACCTTCATGCCCACGACGTTCGGCGCCGCGTCCCTCACGCGCAGGACCACGGCGGGCGGGATCGCGTAGCCGCTGCGCCCCGCGAACTCGTAGACGTAGAACGGGAGCGGGTCGGCGGCGTTGGCGGCCGCTCCGAGGTGGCGTGCCAGCTCCTCGTCGTCCAGGGGATAGTAGGGCGGCGCGATCACCGCCACGGCATCGGCGCCCACCTCCTGGGCGTGCGCGGCGAGCGCGACGGTCTCGGCGGTGGTCTGCGCTCCCGCGTGCACCGCCACCATGAACCCGCGCGGTCTGGTGTCGAGGAACAGCTCCGTCACCGTGCGTCGCTCCGCCGGCGCTCAGCAGGACGCCCTCCCCGGTCGTGCCGCACGCGAGGACGCCGTCGACCCCTCCGGAGGACAGGAACGAGGTCAGCGGCTCGAAGGCCATCGTGTCGAGGGTGCGCCCCCCGCCCTTGAGCGGCGTGACGCTCGCCGCGATCGCCCCGCGCAGCCTCGGAGTCACAGGAGGTTCCGCAGCGCGAGCAGGCTGTTCGCGACCGGCTTCTCCGCGATCCGGCGCATGAACCACGGGTACCAGTGGTCGCCGTAGGAGATCAACGTGCGGACCGCGTATCCGTCGCGCGCGAGCCGCAGTTGATCCTCGACGCGGATCCCGTACAGCATCGCGATCTCGACCCGGTCCCTGGCACCCGCGCCCACGGCCCCCTCGATCCGCGCGACGAGATCCATGTCGTGCGTGCCGAGCACCGTCCGGCGCACGCGACCCTCCGGATCGGTCGCCAGGTGCGTGGCCAGGCGCAGGTAGGCCTCGTCGATCACGCGCCGGTCGGTGAACACGGCGTCGGGGGATTCCCGGTAGGCGCCCTTCACCAGCCGGATCGACGGGCCGTGGGGAAGGAGCCGCTGGACGTCGTCCCACGTGCGCTTGAGGTAGGCCTGCATGCACAGGCCGACGTCGTGGCCGTCCTTCAGGAGGCCCTCGTACAGGTCGACGGTCGCCTCGACGTACCCGGTGGACTCCATGTCGATCCAGACCGTCCGGCCGAGGAGGGCGGAGCGCTCAGCGAGCCGCACGACCTGCATGCGCGTGTGTTCGGGATCCAGGTCGAGCCCCAGTTGCGTCAGCTTCACCGAGACCTCGGTGTCGAGCCCGAGGTCCTCGATCCGATCGAGCAGCCGGAGGTACGCGGCGGCCGCGGCGGTGGCCTGGCCGAGGTCCGTGACGTTCTCGCCGAGCATCGTGAACGTGGTCCCCAGGCCGTCGGAGGCCAGGCGCCGCGCGGCCGCGAGCGCATCCTCCGCGTCCTCGCCCGGCATGAACCGCTCGACGGTGCTGCGCACGAAACGGAAGCGGGGGAGATGCTCGCGCAACGTGGCGTTCCCCGAGGCCCACAAGATCGTGCCGCGCAGCGGGTCCATGGGCGCCGAGCCTACCTCACGCGGTCTCGGCCTCGATGGCCGCCACGAGCTCGCGGCAGAACGCGGGGATGTCCTCCACCACGCGTCCCCAGACCAGGTTGCCGTCGCGGAAGGCGGGCTCGTCGACCCAGGTCGCGCCCCCGTTCACCAGATCGTCCTTGATGCCGCGGCTCCCGGTGGCGCGGTGTCCCTTCACGATCCCCGCGGAAACCCCCACCCATCCGGCGTGGCAGATCATGCCGACGATCTTGCCGTCCTCGTAGATCCGCCGCGTGAGGGCGAGCACGTCGTCGGAGCGCCTGAGCTTGTCGGGCGCCCAGCCGCCCGGGACCACCAGAGCGTCGATCTCGGCGGGATCCAGCGCCCCCACCGGCATGTCGGCGGTCGCCTCGAGGGCGTGCTTGCCGCGCACCGTCGACGTGTCGAGCCCTGCGATCGTGACCGCGGCATCCTCTTCCTGCAGGCGCATCACCGTGACCCAGAACTCGAGGTCCTCGAATCCCTCCGCCACCAGCACCACCACCCTGCGTCCCGCCAGGCGTCCTGCCATGTGCCTTCACCTCCGTGCGTCGCGATGCCGCCCATGCTAGCCGGGGGCCGTGTCGTGGCCGCGCCGCGGATCGAACCGGATCGTGCCCCGGATCGTGCGGGGATCCCGTTGCCACGGGGACCGCGCCCGTTCCACCACCGTCCTCGCGCTCCCACTCACGGAGGCGAGCGCGAAGGTGAGTGCGGGACCACCCGAGGACGGCGACGGGCCCGACGGTGCGCTCGACGTGTGGGCGGGCAACATCCCTCTGGTGGTCACGGCGCTCGAGCCCGTGGCGGACCCGGCGCTGCGCGACGGCATCCCCGTGCCTGCCTACGCCGCGCACTACGAGCGCCCCGGGCTCACCGCACCGCCCGCTTCCGGCCGCGGCGTCACTCCTTGAACTGCGCCTCTTCGGTCGAGCCCTTCAGCGCGAGCGTCGACGAGCTGCCGCCCGAGATCACCTCGGAGACCTTGTCGAAGTAGCCGGTGCCGACCTCGGCCTGGTGGCGCGTCGCCGTGTAGCCGTCGGTCTCCATCTCGAACTCGCGCTCCTGGAGCTGGACGTAGGCCGTCATCCCTGCGGTGGCGTACCCCTTGGCGAGCTCGAACATGCTCGCGTTGAGCGCGTGGAACCCCGCGAGGGTGATGAACTGGAACTTGTAGCCCATCGCGCCCAGCTCCTTCTGGAACCGCGCGATCGTCGAGTCGTCCAGGTGCGCCTTCCAGTTGAAGCTGCGGGGAGCAGTTGTACGCGAGCAGCTTCTCGGGGTACAGCGCGTGCACGCCCTCGGCGAAGATCCGGGCCTCCTCCAGGTCCGGCGTGGCGGTCTCGCACCAGATCATGTCCGCGTACGGCGCATAGGCCTGGGCGCGTGCGATCGCGGCGTCGATCCCGTTGCGCACGTAGTAGAAGCCCTCGTGCGTGCGCTCGCCCGTGGTGAATCGCCGGTCGCGCTCGTCGATGTCGCTCGTGAGCAGCGTCGCTCCGAGCGCGTCGGTCCGCGCCACCACGAGCGAGGGGATCCCGAGCACGTCGGCAGCCAGGCGCGCGGCGGTCAGCGTGCGCACGAACTGATCGGTGGGCACCAGCACCTTCCCGCCGAGGTGCCCGCACTTCTTCTCGGAGGCGAGCTGATCCTCGAAGTGCACGCCGGCGGCGCCGGCCTCGATCATCGACTTCATCAGCTCGAAGACGTTCAGCGTGCCCCCGAACCCCGCCTCGGCGTCGGCCACGATGGGCGCCATCGTGTGGGCGGGCGTGCCCTCGGCCCACGCGATCTGGTCCGCGCGCTGCAGGGCGTTGTTGATGCGCCGCACCACGGCCGGCACGGAGTTGGCGGGGTACAGGGACTGGTCCGGGTAGGTGTGGCTCGCGAGGTTCGCGTCGGCCGCCACCTGCCAGCCGGAGAGGTAGATGGCCTGCAGGCCGGCCTTCACCATCTCGACGGCCTGGCCCCCGGTGAGGGCTCCGAGCGCGGCCACGAAGTCCTCCTCGTGGACCAGGCGCCAGAGCCGCTCCGCTCCGGCGCGCGCGACGGAGTGCTCCACGCGGAAGCTCCCGCGCAGCTTGATCACGTCTTCAGCGGAGTAGTGCCGCTCGATGCCGTGCCAGCGCGGGTTGGTATCCCAGTCCTGCTCCAGCGCCTCGGCGTCCTCCCGGATCTGCTCCTCGATCCGCAGGTCGGTCATCTCGGATGCTCCCTTCGGTGGTGCACGCGCCCGCTAGAAACCGAACGACCTCCCACCGTCGGGCGAGAGGTCTCGAGAGGCACGCGCGGGCAGCGTGGCCCGTCGCGCCCTCTATGGCGTCGGTACGAAACGTTTGAACGCTCGTTCAGACACGTTCTGATTGTGCCACATCCGCCCCCGGTGGTTCAAATGGCCGATGGTCCCCAACTTCCAGGGCAGATGACCCAGGGTCAACCACGGGCGGTGAGGGACTAACTCTTCAGGTAACGCGCCACGGCCATCCGTGAGGTGGCGCCCTTCGCGGCGTCGCCCGCCACCACGATCTTGCCGTTGGTCTGGAGCGCGATCCCGCGGGCGGTGTCCGCGCCGGTGAAGAAGTCCGTGAAGACCTTGCCGCCGTGACCGAAGGTCCCGTCCAGCTTGCCCTTCACCGTGTACCGGAACACGCCGAAGTCGGCGCTGGTGCGCGACCGCCCGACCGACCACCACGATCTTGCCGTTCGTCTGCACCGCCACGCCGTAGGCGTACTCGTAGGCATCGCTGACGTGGGTGATCACCTTGCCCTTGTTCCCGAAGGTCTTGTCGAGCAGGCCCTTGGGACCGAACCGCACGATCCCCCAGTCGCCCCGCCCTCCGTTGTCGGCGTATCCCACGAGGATCAGCTTCCCGTCGGACTGTTTCGCGAGGCCGTAGGCGATGTCGCCGCCGTTGGTGAGGTCGACGCTGTTCACGCCGCCATGGCCGAAGGCCTTATCGAGCTTCCCGCCGCCCTGGAACCGGGCGATGGAGAACCGGGGGATGAGCGAGGCCTCCTCGTAGCCGGCCGCGACGATCTTCCCGTTCTGCACCAGCGCCAGGTCCTCGATCTGCTCGTCGGTCGGGCTCGTGTCGATGCTCACCTTCCCGTCGTTGCCGAAGGTCGTGTCGAGTGCGCCGCCGGGCGTGAACCGCGCCATCGCCCACCGACTCAACGTGCCGTTCGACGTGAACCCCCCCAACAGGATGTTGCCCGCCGCCCCGATCACGACGGCGTTGGCGCCCTGGTACTTCTTGCCGAATCCGACGAAGCTCATCCCGTCCTTGCTGAAGGTCTTGTCCACGACGCCGTGGATGCCGTAGCGGACCACGGCGAACTGGGAGCCGTTCGCCTTGTCGCGCTCCCCGGCCACGACGATCTTCCCGTCGGACTGCAGCGCCACGTCGAAGGCGTAGTCCGTGCCGCCGAGGTTGGTGGTCACACGACCGTCGCCCCCGCCGAAGTCGGGATCGGGGTTGCCGTTGGGCAGGAAGCGGGCGAGGGCGAAGTCCGTCTTGGCGGTGAGCGTGTACCCGGCCACCACGATCCGGCCCTGCTTGTCGATCGCCACCGCGTAGCCCGTCGCCCCCTGGGGGAAGGCGGTCTGCCGCCCGTCGCCCGCGAAGAACTTGTCGAGGCTGCCGGGGTCGGCCCGGGCGGGGGATCCGAGCGAGGACACCAAGAGGGCGGCGCTGGCGAGAGCGATGGCGGATCGGCGCACCCTGGTTCCTCCCGACGGGACGTTGCGGCCGAAGGGTACCCCGCGGAAGGCGGGAGGTGAGCGAGGTCAGGGCACGATCTTGGAGATCGGGATCTCCAGGATGTCCGTCGCTCCAGCGCCGAGCAGCAGCGGTATCAAGCGGTTCACGCCGCGTTTGTCCACGACCGCCTCGATCGCGTAGCCGCCGTCGGCGAGCGGGGAGACGGTGGGCGCCTTCATCGAGGGCACCACCGCGAGGACGGCGTCGCGTCGCTCGTCGGTGACGTTGAGCTTGATCAGCACGCGGCCTTCGGCGCGCAACGCACCGAGCAACAGCGTCGTGATGTCGTCCATCGCCGCGCGGCGTTCCGGGTCCGCGGCGGACTCCCTGTTGGCCACCAACACCGGCTCGGAGGTGAGCAGCGTCTCGATGATCTTCATGCCGTGGGCACGCAGGGTGCTGCCGGTCTCGGTGATGTCCACGATGGCGTCCACGATCTCCGGCACCTTGGCCTCGGTGGCTCCGTAGCTCCAGGCCACCTTCACCGGGATCCCGAGCTCCGCGAAGTAGCGCTCCGTCAGCTTCACGAACTCCGTGGAGATGCGCGAACCGGGCGGCATCTCGCGCGCCGCGTCGGCCGGATGCGCGTTGGGGACCGCGAGCACGATCCTCGTGCCGTGCCCCGTCCCCGTCTTGGCGTAGTTGAGGCTCGTGAGGACCTCGACGTCGGCGCCCGTCTCCGCGATCCAGTCCTGACCCGTGATGCCCAGGTCGAAGAGCCCCTCGGCGACGTAGACCGGGATCTCCTGGGGCCGAAGGACGCTCACCCGCTCGATGCGCTCGTCGTCGACGGTGCCGTGGTAGTCGCGGCTGGAGCTGCGGCGCACGTGCAGGTCGGCGGCCTCGAAGAGCCGGAGGGTCTGCTCCTCGAGGGAGCCCTTGGGGATCACCAGCTTGAGCATGGGAGCGGCAGTCTACCGACGTGTTCGCGGCGCCCGCGAACCGGCGAGATCGCGGTAGAAGCAGCTCCGCTCCCCCGTGTGGCAGGCGGCTCCCTCCTGATGGATCTGCGCCACGATCACGTCGCCGTCGCAGTCGACCCGGAGCTCCTCCCAGTGCTGGACGTGCCCGCTCGTGTCGCCCTTGCGCCAGAGCTCCCGGCGCGAGCGGCTCCAGTAGACCATCCGCCCCTCCTCGAGCGTGCGCTCCAGGGCCTCGCGGTTGGCCCATGCCATCATCAGGATCTCGCCGTTCCCGGCGTCCTGCGCGATCACGGGGACGAGTCCGTGCTCGTCCCAGCGGAGGTCCTCGAGCGCGACGGGCGAGCGATCCAGGTCCTCGGTCGCCACTAGAGCCTCACGGGGACGCGCTTGGACTCGAGGTACTCCTTGATCTCGCGGATCGTGAGCTGCCCGAAGTGCAGCCGGCTCGCCGCGAGCACGGCGTCGGCCCGACCCGCGGTGAGCGCCTCGGCGAAGTGATCGAGGTCGCCGGCCCCGCCGCTCGCGATCACCGGCACACGCACGGCGGACGTGATGGCCTGCAGGAGGCCCAGGTCGTACCCCTCGCCCGTGCCGTCGCGGTCCATCGAGGTGAGGAGCACCTCGCCGGCGCCCCGCTCGGTGGTGGCCTCCACCGCCCATCCCACCGCGTCGAGACCCGTGGGCGTGCGCCCGGCGTCCACGAAGACCTCCCAGCCGTCGCGTGCCGGGTCCCGCTTGGCGTCGATCGCGACGACCATGCACTGCGTGCCGAAGCGGTCCGCGCAACGCTGGAGGAGGGCCGGGTCGCGCACCGCCCCGCTGTTCAGCGCCACCTTGTCCGCTCCGGCGCGCAGCAGCGCGTTCACGTCGTCATCGCTCTGCACGCCACCACCCACCGTCAGCGGGATGAAGACCTGCTCGGCGACCCGGGAGATCACGTCGAGCGTGGCCTCGCGGCCCTCGACGGTCGCCGTGATGTCGAGGAACACCAGCTCGTCGGCGCCCTCGCGGTCGTAGTGCGCCGCCATGCCGACGGGATCGCCCGCGTCCTGCATGTCCTGGAACCGCGTGCCCTTGACGACGCGTCCGGCGTCGACGTCGAGGCACGGGATCAGGCGTTTCGCGAGCACGTCCTCACCCCCGGATCACCTGGGAGAGCTTCAGGGTGCGCTCGTAGAGCGCCTTGCCGGTGACCGCGGCCTCGCAGCCGAGGTCGCGCAGGGCCCAGATATCGTCGGCGTCGCGGACCCCCCCGCTCGCGATCACGGGCGTCTGCGTGAGCTTCAGCACCTGCGTATACAGGCGCAGATCGGGTCCGTCGAGCGTGCCGTCGCGCGCGATCGACGTGACGAGGTAGCGGGGGGTGCCGGCCTCGTCGAGGGCGCTCACCGCCTCCTCGAGCGCCGGGCCCTCTTCCGTCCACCCCTTGACCATCACGCGACCGCCGCGCACGTCGACGGCGACCACCACGCGCTCGGCGAACTCCTCGACGGCCCGGGCCACGAAGGCCGGGTCCGCCGCGGCCGCGGTCCCGAGGATCGCGCGCGAGGCGCCCGCCTCCATCAGCCGCCCGATGTCCTCGAGCGTCCGCATCCCGCCGCCCACCTGCACCGGGATCGCCACCGCGTGACAGATCGCCGTCACCACCTCGGCGTTGCTCCCCTTGCCGAGCGCGGCGTCGAGATCGACGATGTGCAGGCGGCGCGCGCCCTCCTCCTGGAACCGCACGGCCACCTCGACGGGGTCGTGGGCGTAGGCGGTCTCGTCGTCGGGGTTGCCGCGGAGCAGGCGCACGGCGCGGCCCTCCCGCAGGTCGATGGCGGGGATGACGATCAAGCGGCTGCCACGTCCTTCACGAAGCGCTCGTAGATCTGCAGCCCGGCCTCGCCGGATCTCTCGGGGTGGAACTGCGTGGCGAAGACGTTCTCCCGCGCCACCGCCGCGCTGAACGGACGGCCGTAGTTCGTGACACCGACGCTCAGACCCTCGGTCACCTCCGGCGCGAACGAGTGCACGAAGTAGAACCGCGTCCGATCCTCGATGCCGTCCACGTACGGGTGCGCCGCGCTCCACTCGACCGTGTTCCAGCCCATGTGCGGGACCTTGACGTTGTCGGGGAGCCGTCGGCTCACGCCCGGCAGCACACCGAGTCCGTCCTCGGCGTCCTCTTCGCTCCCCTCGAACAGGACCTGCATGCCCACGCATACGCCGAAGATCGGCCGCCCGCTCGCGCAGACCGTGCGGATGCTCCGGTCGAGGCCGTGGTGGCAGATCGCCCGCATGCACGCGCCGAAGTGGCCCACCCCGGGGATCACGAGCGCGTCGGCCGCCTCCACCTCCGCGGGATCGCCCGTGACGCGCGCGTCGCCCCCGACCCGGTCGATGGCCCGCGAGACCGAATGCAGGTTCCCGGAGCCGTAGTCGAGCACGGCGATCGAGGGCACCTAGAGGGTCCCCTTCGTCGAAGGGATGCCGCCCGCGCCCGTGAGGGCGCACGCGTCCCCGAGCGCCTTGGCCATCGCCTTGAACTCGGCCTCACAGATGTGATGGGGCGAGCGTCCGTATCGGAGATGCACGTGGATCGTGAGGTCGGCGCTCTGCGCGAACGCCCGCACGAAGTCTTCCAGGAGTCCCGTGTCGAACGCACCGATCGTCTCGACGGGCACGGGCACCTCGTGGATCACGAAGTTCCGCCCGGCCAGGTCCAGCACGACCTCCACCGCGGCCTCGTCGAGCGGGACCGTGATCGAGGCGAAGCGGCGGATGCCGGCCTTGTCGCCCAGCGCCTCCGCGAGGGCCTCGCCGATCGCGATCCCACAGTCCTCGACCGTGTGATGCCCGTCGACCTGCAGATCGCCCTTGCATGTCAGGTCGAGATCCCAGCCGGCGTGCTTGCCGAGCTGCTGCAGCATGTGGTCGAAGAACGGCATGCCGGTGTCGGCCGCGCTCCGCCCGGCCCCATCCAGGTTCAGCTCCACCCGGACGTCGGTCTCCTTGGTCGCGCGCACGACGCTCGCGGTCCTGCTCATGCCGCGAGCACCTCCCGCAGGCTGGTCAGGAAGCGATCGACCTCGTGCTCGGCGCCCGCCGTGACGCGCAGCGCGTCGGGCACCACCGCGGAGAGGTCACGGATCAGGACGCCGCGGTCGAGCAACCCCTGCCACACCTCGGCCGCGGGCCTCGGCGTGAGGAAGAGCACGAAGTTCGCGTCGGACGGGAAGGCGCGCACGCCGTCGATGGCCCCGAGTTCCGCGAGGATCCGGTCGCGTTGGCCGCGGATCGCCTCGAGGATCGCCATGGCCTCGCCCGCGTGGCGAAGCGCGATGATGCCGGCGGCCTGCGTCAGCGAGGACATGTGATACGGCAGGCGTACGCGCTGGAGGTCGCCCACGATCTCGGGGCTCGTGAGGACGTACCCGAGACGCGCGCCCGCCATCGCGAAGGCCTTGCTGAACGTGCGCACCACCGCCACGTTGGGGTGCTCGGCCGTGAGGTCCTGCGCGCTCGTCCCGCCGAACTCCACGTAGGCCTCGTCCACGATCACGAGTGCATCGGTCGCCGCCGCCAGCTCGGCAACGAGTCGGACGGGCTGCGCGTTGCCGGTCGGGTTGTTCGGCGAGCAGACGAAGACGACGTCGGGACGCAGGGCGAGTGCCTCGGCCACGGTCTCCTCGGTCAGGCGGTAGGGATCGGTCAGCCGGAGCGGGGCCACATCCGTATGGGTGAGCCGGGCGAGGCGCGTGTGCAGCAGGTAGGTGGGCTCGAAGACCAGGGCGGTCCGCCCGGGCCCGCCGTAGGCCAGCAACAGTTCCATGAGGACCTCGTTGGACCCGTTCGCGGCCCACACGCCCTCGATCGGGTGGCCGCGATAGGCCGCGAGCTCCTCGCGGAGGCGGGTCATCTGGCCGTCGGGGTAGCGGTGCAGCGGCAGGTCGCGCACGGCCTCCGCCAGCTCCTCGAAGAAGTCCTCGGGAAGCGGGTGGGGGCACTCGTTCGTGTTGAGGCGCGCGGGCACGTCGACCTGGGGCGAGAGGTAGGGGTCGAGGGCCCGGACGCCGGGCCGCGGCTGCGCGGGCGGGCTCACGGCTCGACGCCTTCGGGCTCGGCCTGGATGGCGCGGGACTGCATCGCCTTCGCATGCCCGACCAATCCTTCGGCCCATGCGATCTCCGCCGTCAGCGGGGCGAACCGCGCGGCGGCCTCGTCGCTCATCTCCACGACGGAGGAAACCGTCACGTAGTCCGAGGCGCGCAGCCCGCTCGAGAAGCGCGCGGTGCCGGCGGTGGGCAGCACGTGGTTGGACGCAACGCCGTAGTCGCCGAACGGGACCGCGGTGGCGCGACCGAGGAAGACCGCGCCCGCGTTGCGCACCTTGACGAGGAACGCCTCGGGGTCGGGCAGGAGGATCAAGAGGTGCTCGGAGGCCAGCTCGTTCACGACCTCCGCGGCCTGATCGAGGTCGCGCACCACGACGGCCTTCGTGTGACCGAGGGAGATGTCGATGATCTCGCGGCGGCCCGCCGTGCGGAGGGCATGCTCGAGGGCTTCGCCCACGTCTTCGACGAGCTCGGGCGTGGTGGTGACGAAGAAGGTCCGGGCCTGGGGGTCGTGCTCGGCCTGCGCGATCAGGTCCAGCGCCACCAGCCGGGCATCGAGGCTGTCGTCCGCAACGATCGCGAGCTCCGAGGGCCCGGCGAGGCCGTCGATGCCGACCGTCCCCGCCACCTGGCGCTTCGCCTCGGTCACGTAGGCGTTGCCGGGCCCCACGATCCGGTCGACGCGAGGGATGGATTCGGTCCCGTACGCCATCGCCCCCACCGCCTGGGCGCCTCCGGTCTTGGCCACGTAGGTGGCACCGGCCTTCCGCGCCGCGTAGAGCACGGGTGCCGGGACGGTGCCGTCGGCGTTGGGCGGGGTGCACACCACGATCTCCTCGACGCCGGCCACGACCGCCGGCACGACCGTCATGCAGACCGATGACGGGTAGACCGCGCGGCCCCCGGGCACGTAGCAGCCCACCGACTGGAGCGGCCGAACGATCTCGCCGAACCGGATCCCGTCCTGCTCCTCGCGCCACTCACGCGGGAGCTGACGCCGGTGGAAGTGGGTGAGCCGCTCGATCAGCGCGTCGAGCGCGTCGCGGAGCTCCTGCGGGGTCTCGCGCTCCGCCGCCTCGAACTCGACGGTGCTCACGAGGATGCCGGTCTCGCCGAGGTCCGCGCCGTCGAAGCGGTGGCAGAGCTCCACGAGCACGTCGTCGCCCTCCACGAAGACGCGCTGGAGGATGCCGGAGACGGATTCGGCGACGGTTGGGTCGGTCTCGAGCCGCGTGGGCTCGAGACGCTCGCCCCGCTCGCGCAGGTCGAGGAACTCGAGCATCAGGGCTCCTCGTGCGCCTCGGGATGGCCCACCTCGGCGCCGCCGGCGTGGGCGACCTTGGCCAGGTGGTGGTCACGAGCGAAGTGCACCCATCCGGTCACGCCCACGACCGCGGAGGCGGTGATCAGCATGCCGAGGGTCAACAGGAGCCAGGTTTCGCGGTCCATGGAGGGCTCAAGGGTACCGAAACGCGCTCGGGATGAGCCCTGGCGAAACGACGAGGGACCCGGCCTGCGGCCGGGCCCCTCGTGCGGGTACGTGAAGCGCGCCGGGTTACTTGACGGCGCTCTTCAGACGGGCGCCCGCGGTCACCTTGACCGTGGCGCTCGCCGGGATCTTGATCGTGTCGCCGGTTTGCGGGTTCCGGCCGGTGCGCGCGGCGCGCTGCACCTTCTGGAACGAGATGAAGCCGGGGATCTGGATCTTGTCGCCCTTGGCGACGGTCATCTCGATCGTCTCGGTCATGCCCTTGATGACCTCGTCGACCGTGGACTTCGCGATGCCGGTGCGCTCGGCGACGGCGTCGATCAGTTCGGACTTGTTCAAAGCTGACACCTCCCCAGGTGTAGGTCGTTCGGCCGACCATACACGCTTTGGGCCGGGAAGCCCCGGAACCACGGGGGTTTTCCGGCGCTAGTTGCCGTCCTCGCGGGCCTTGCGCTTGGCCTCCGTGCGACGCTCCGCCTCGAGCCGCTCGAGGTCGACGTCGTCGTAGCTCACGTAGGTGAAGGTGCTCGCGATCGCGTGATGGCCGGCCACCTCGTCGATGAGGCGGTGCATCGTCTGCGCCACGCGCCGATACACCGGGTGCCCGGCGGGCTGCGACCGGAGCTCGGTGAGGTGCATCGCCTCGCGCGCGGTCATCTGCATCACGAAGCGGATCCGGAAGGCCATCGCGACCGCGTACTGGGCGACCTCGGGCATCCCGGCGTCGAGCAGCGCGCGCTCCATCGCCGCGCTGGCCTCCATCACGCGGTCCCAGTCCGTGCGCAGGCCGGCCTCGTCGATCGGCTGACGGGGTCTCGTAGCCGTGCTCGGTGCTGAGCCGCTGCCACTCGATCGTGAGCGGGCGGTGGCGTTGCAGATCGCGGAAGGCGCCGAAGTCGCAGAGCACGTCGAAGCGGTACTGCGTGCGCTCCCACGCGCGGCCCGGCTTGTGCCGGCGGTTCCCGCGCTCACCCACGCTCGCCCGCAGGATCTCCTCCCGCTGGGCCGGCGTCATGATGCGCGCCACCTCCAGGAGCTGGTCGTCGGGGAGGTCCGAGGCGGCGTAGAGCACCGCGGCCGCGATCTTGAGCTCGCCCTCGGGGTCCCAATCGGTGAGCGTGACCTCCTCCCGCGACTCGGCCTTCACGTCGGCGAGCACGCGCGCCGTGAGCGTCTCCACGCGCTCGCGGTTGGCCTCCCAGTACCGCCCCCAGGCGAGCGCCGCGATCCTCGACGTCCACGCGCTTGAGGAACTCGGGGATCACCTTGCGGAGCTCCGTGGTCATCAGGGCGCCGTAGTCACGCATCTCCTGCAGGGGGTGGACCGCCAGGCGCATCAGCAGCTGCTCGTAGCTCTGGCCGGTGGCGTAGATCCCCAGGTTCGACCGTGTGCCCGGCGGGCAGCAGCACGCGCAGCGTGTCGCAGGTCTTGGCCATGATCGTCTGCCGATAGACGAAGTCGCTGTCGGAGGCCTGCTGGGGGAAGCGCTCCTTGAAGTACGCCTCCATCGGCTCGTACATGCGTCCGTAGGTGGTGAACACCTCGTCGAGGAACGCCTCGTAACGGGCCTCCAGCGGCGTTCCCGCCAGTTCCGGGGGCACCGTCGCGCGCCAGCGGTCGCCCGGACGGTCGTCGTAGCGCATGTAGCGCGTCGATTGCTCGAGGTAGGCCGCGAGGCGTCCCCACTCCAGCGCCTTGGCCAGCAGCTGCGAGGACTGCTCGCACGCGAGGTGCACCCCGCCGAGCTGGGCCACGGAATCGTCGCCGTACTCGACGAAGACGCTCTCGTACAGGCGCGCGGCCCGCTCGCGTCCGGTCTCGGCGGCGCCGGCCGGAACCGCCTCTACGTCCTTCGCGAACTCATCGAGGAAGAGCCGTCGCAGTGACTTCGTCGTGCGCGAGTAGCGCGCGAAGAGCGCGCCCTTGACCGCCTCGGGCAGGTTCGTGAGCGCGAAGACCGGCCCCTCGAGGTTCGAGAAGTGCGGCGCGAGGATCGCGCGCTCCTCGTCGGTGAAGGGCTCGGACACGTAGTGGCGTCATGGCGTGGGGGAGGAGCTCCCGGTCCCCAGGGAGATCGTGACGTTCGATCCTGCCGGCACCATCGTTCCCGCCGCGGGATCCTGGAACGCGATGCGACTCGCGTTCACGCACCCGGGGTTCTGCGCCACCGGGGTGCCCTCCACGGGCACCAGCCCCGCGTCGGTGATCGCCTTCTTCGCGGCACCCAGCGAGAGGCAGCCGGTGGTCACGTCCGGCACGGCCACCATCTCCGGCCCGGTCGAGACCACGACGTCGACGAAGGAGTTCTTCTTGGCCAGCTCGCCGCTCGCCGGGTTCGAACTGATGATCTTCCCCGCGGGGATCGTCGCGTCCGGCGCCTGGGTCTGCGAGCCGATCCGCAGCCCGACGGCTTCCAGCGCCGACTGTGCCTCGGCGAGGGTCTTCCCGGTGAGGTTCGGCACGGGCACGGTCGTGGGCTTCTTCGCGACGGTGAGCGTGATCACCGCTCCCGTGGCCACGGAGGTGCCCTTGGGTGGATCCTGCTCCAGCACGGTGCCCTCGGCCGCCGCGTCGGTCTGCCGGAACTTGGGGTCGGCCACGACGAGCCCGCGGGACTCGATGTCCGTCTTGGCGTCGTCGAACGTCATCCCCACGTAGTTGGGCAGCACGATCACGACGGATCCCGGGTTCTCGTCGTTGGTGAGGCTGTTCACGAGGAGGTAGATGCCTCCTCCCAGCACCGCCACGACCAAGATCGCCGATGAGGATGCCCAGCCAGACCTTGCGTCCCGAGCCCTTCTCCGGCTCCTGGGGCGGCAGCACGGCGGTGGCCGGTGGACGGCTGATCACCTGGGTGGCGTCGCCTCCGGAGCCCGGCATCAGCGGCGTGGCCTGCACCTCCTGCCCCTTCACCACGCGGCCGAGGTCCTCGGAGAACTCCTGGGCTGTCTGATAGCGGTTCGCGGGGTTCTTGGAGAGCGCCCGCATCACGACGGCGTCCATCCGCGGCGGCACGTCGGCGTTGACCTGGCTCGGCGGGACGGGCGCCTCGTTCACCTGCTTGTAGGCCACGGCCACCGGCGACTCCCCGATGAACGGGCGGCCTCCCCGTGAGCAGTTCGTAGAGCACGGCTCCCAGCGAGTAGATGTCGGTGCGCGCGTCGAGCGGGCCGCCCTGCGCCTGCTCGGGGGAAAGGTAGGAGGCGGTGCCCAACACGGCCGAGGTCTGCGGGGCCGTTTCCACGCCGGTGGTGATCCGCGCGATCCCGAAGTCCATCACCTTCACGGTGCCGTCGCGCGTGACCATCACGTTGCCCGGCTTGATGTCGCGGTGGATCACGCCTTGCGCGTGGGCCGCGGCGAGCGCGCCGCAGATCCTCTGGCTGATCTCGGCGGCCTGCACGGGCGTGGGTCGGCGGCCCGCGGCGAGGAAGTCCGCCAGGGTGCGGCCCTCGATGAACTCCATCACGATGAACTGCGTGCCGTCGTCGGCCCCGGTGTCGTACACGCCCACGATGTTGGGATGGTTCAGCCGGGCCGCGGCCTGCGCCTCGCGCCGGAACCGCTCGACGAAGCTGGCATCGCGCGCGAACTGGGGCAGCAGGATCTTGATCGCGACGGTCCGGTTGAGGACGGGGTCGAAGCCCCGGTACACCTCGGCCATCCCGCCCGCGCCGATCCGCGCCTCGAGGCGGTAGCGATCTCCCAGCACCGAGCCGTTCATCCGTCTCCTCTCGTCACGGCGATCATGGGGGACAGCCCACGCCGTTCAGGCATGCCTCCAGCACCTGTTTGGCGATCGGGGCGGCCACACGTCCCCCCGTCGCCTCGTTGCCCAGGTCGCCGCCGTCGAGAACGATAACCGCCACGACGATCTTCGGGACCTCACCGTCGCCCGCCGGCGCGAACGAGACGAACCAGGCGTTCGGCGGGTTCCCCTCACCGTTCGTGGCCGTGCCGGTCTTGCCGGCGACGGTCTGCCCGGCGATCTGGGCCGAGTACCCGGTGCCGTTCTGCACCACCTCGACCATCATCCGCCGCAGGTCGTTCGCGCTCTCGGAGGAGATCGGGCGCCCGTACTCCTCGGGAGCGAACTCCTTGACCACCGTGTTGTCTGGGGCTCGGACCTCGGTGACCAGTCGCGGCTGCATCTCGATCCCGCGGTTGGCGATGGCGGCCCCCACCAGGCCGAGCTGCAGCGGGTTCGCCAGCACGTTGTCCAGGCCGATCGCGCTGAACGCGAGCAGCGGGTCGTTCTGGTCGAAGTACGACGGGATCGGGAAGCGTCCCGTCTGGAACGGGATCGTGAACGGGATCGTGTTCTCGATGCAGGTCGTCTGGGTGGGCGGGTCGATGGGGCAGAACCCGTAGGCCTGCGCCTGCGCCTGCATGCGGTCGGCGCCGAGCTTCAGCCCGATCTCGCCGAAGGGCACGTTGCACGACTCGCGGAACGCGTCGACCATCGAGACGGTCTTCGCGCCGCCGAGGCAGAGCTCGTTCCCGAAGTTCTGGAGGACGCCGTTGGTGAGGGGCAGGTCGAGCTGGTGGGGGTTGGGCCACTGGCTCTCGGGACCGTACCCCGCCTCCAACGCCGCGGAGGCCGTCACCATCTTGAACGTGGACCCCGGGAGGTAGAGCTCGTCCTTGGCGCGCGAGAGCAGCGGCTTGTCGGGATCGGCGTTCAGGCGATCCCAGGCGGCCTTCATCTGATCCGACGTGCCGGAGGAGAGCTGGTTGGGGTTGTAGGTGGGGTTGGCGACCATCGCCATGATGTCGCCGGTCTTCGGCTGGATCGCCACCACGGCGCCGGGGAGCGTGCCGAGCGCCGCCTGCGCGACGGCCTGCAGCCGCGAGTCGATCGTGGTCACGACGGACCCGCCCTTGCGTGGGTGACCCAACACGAGGTCGGTGAGGTTGGACGCCACGAGCTCCGGTGCGTCGCCGGAGAGGTAGTCGTTCATGGACTGCTCCAGCGCGCTGCGTCCGTACACGCGCGAGTAGTAGCCGGTGATGGCGGCGTAGAGGGGGCCCCGTGGGTACTCGCGCGTGTAGAGGTAGTCGGCCTTGGCGCCCGCGGGCACGCTGTCGGCGATCGCGACGAGGTCGCGCGTGAGGATGGCCCCGCGCTGCACCTTGTACTCGGCGATGATCTGCCGCGTGGCGTTGGCGGGGTCGTTGCGGATGCGGTCGGCCGCGAAGACCTGCACGTAGGCGAGCTGCGCGAAGAGCAATCCGAACAGCGTCACCAGCGCGATGCCCAGACGGCGGATGCGCCTATCCACGCGCGCGCTCCCACGGGCCGGCGGACACGCGCACCAAGAGCGCGAGGATGACGAACGTGGCCACGCGGCTCGAGCCGCCGTAGGACACGAGCGGGAGCGGCACGCCGGTGAGGGGGATCAACCGCGTAACGCCGGCCACGATCGCGAAGGTCTGCAGCGCGAGCACGGTCGTGAGCCCGGTGGCGAGCAGCTTCCCGAACGCGTCGGTGCGCTCCATCCCGATCCGCAGTCCCCGTCCGATCAGGACCAGGTAGAGGAGCAACAGCCCGGCGGCGCCCAGCATCCCCAGCTCCTCGCCGAAGGCCGCGAAGATGAAGTCGCTCCCCACGTACGGGATCAGCGTGGGTGAGCCCTGGCCGAAGCCGGTGCCCACCAGTCCGCCGCTCGCCAGCGCGAACCAACCCTGGGCGAGCTGGTAGTACCCGAGCCCGAGCACCTTGGCCGGGTCGAGCGCGTGCAGCCAGTAGTCGACGCGCAGCTGCACGTGACTGAACGCGAGGTACCCGATGTAGGCGCCCAGCACGAAGAGCAGCCCGCCGATCACGAGGTAGCCGAAGCGGCCGCTCGCGATCCAGAGCATCACGACGAAGACGCCGAAGAACAGGAGCGAGGCGCCCATGTCGCGCTCGAGGAACAGCACGGCCAGCGAAGCGCCCCACGCGAGCAGCAGCGGGCCGAGATCCTTCCCGCGGGGCATGCCGAGGCGGCCGACGCCGCTCGCGAGCAGCTCGCGTTTCGACGCGAGGTAGCTCGCCAGGAAGATGACGATGAGGATCTTCCCGAACTCCGCGGGCTGGAACGACAGAGGCCCGATCCTCGCCCACAGGCGCGCGCCGTTGATCTCGTAGCCGATGCCGGGGACCACCGGCAGCAGCAGCAGGATCACGCCGGCCAGGCCGATCGTGTACGTGTAGGCGTCCAACCGCCGGTCGTCGCGCACCAACAGCAACGTCAGCACGAAGGCGGCCAGCCCCACGAAGAGCCAGACGGCCTGCTGGACCCAGATCTCGGGCTGGCCCCGGTCGACCATGATCCGATAGAGCATCGCGATCCCCAGCCCGCCGAGGATGGCGGCCACCGGCAGCAGCACGGGGTCGGCGCCGCGCGCGGTCCAACGCACCACCGCCCAGGCGCCCAGGAACGCGGCCGTGTAGAGCACCCCGTAGACGATCGTCTGCGGCGGCACCTTGCCCTCGAGACCGAGCCCCGCTACGGCGAAGGCGCCGACGGAGACCAGGAGCGCCAGGATCAGCAGCGGGAGGCCGGTCCTGGCGCGACGGGGTTTCGCTGTCTCGATCGTGGCGGCGCTCACGGCCCCCCCACCCCTTTCTGGGGCTGGCTCGCCTGCAGGTCCTTGCGCATCTGGTCTACGACCGCCTGCGCGTCCTCCCGGCTCTCCGCGTTGATGCCGTCGGACAGACCGGCGTAGAGCTCCAGCTTCTGCACGTCCGCGGCCAACAGGTCGGTCTGCTCTTCGACGTGGGAGAGGTGGAACCCGAGCGGCGCCGCAGGGATGCCCCGGTAGACGGCGACATGCTCGTTCGCCACCCCCACGTACCACTGGGAGTCCACGTAGCCGCGCGCGATGAAGAACGCGCCGACCAGGATCAGGAGCCCGAGCCCCAGGCCGATGGTCCATCGCACGAAGGACCGCCGACCCTCGGGGCTGCTGAGGACCGACGGCGCGGCGGTCGGAGCATCGTCCGCATCTTCGTCGCCGTCCTCGTGAGCGTCGAGCACGACCACCGTGATGTTGTCCACGCCACCCGCGCTGTTGGCGGCCCGGATCAGCCGCTCGGCCGCCTTCTGGGGGTCGGGCTCGACCTCCAGGATCGCCTGGATCTGATCCTCGGTGACCATGCCGAAGAGACCGTCGCTGCACAGGAGGGCGCGGTCGCCGTCCATCAGCGGCACCTCGCTCACGTCCACCTGCACCTCGGGCTCGGTGCCGAGGGCGCGGGTGAGCACGTTGCGGTGAGGGTGGACGTCGGCTTCGTCGGTAGTGATCTCGCCCGCCTTCACCATCCGGTTCACGAGGGTGTGGTCGTCGGTGAGCTGACGCAGCGCGCCGCCGCGCAGGAGGTAGGCGCGGCTGTCGCCCACGTGCGCGAGCAGCAGCGTCCCGTCGACGAGCTTGACAGCGGTGAGGGTGGTGCCCATCCCCGTGACCTCGCGATCCTGCTGTGAGCGCTCGTACACGGCGCGGTTCGCCGCGCGCACCTGATCGGCGAGGGTGCCCTGTTCCGCGCGCGCGCGCTCCTCGACGGTCTCGAGAGCGAGATGCGACGCCACCTCGCCCCCGCGATGGCCGCCCATGCCGTCGGCCACGGCGAACAGCGGCGGCTCCACGAGGTAGGAGTCCTCGTTCCCCTCCCGCACCCGGCCGATGTCGGTGGCCACGCCGTTCTCGATCCTCATCGCCGTAGCTCCAGGACCGTCGTGCCGATGCGGATGCGGTCGCCTGGCTGCACCATGGCGGGCGCGGCGAGCTTCTGCTCGTTCACGAACGTTCCGTTGGTGGAACCGAGGTCCTCGACGTACCACCCGTTGTTCTTGCCGAAGATGCGCGCGTGCTGCTGCGACACGTAGGTGTCCTCCAGGAGCAGCTCGCACTCGGGGGCGCGCCCGATCACCATGCTCGCCGCCATCTTCACCGTGCGCGGCTTGGCGCCATCGGCGTAGACGACGACGCTCGAGGGGCCCGGCGGCAGCGCGGGCCCGCCCTCGCTGCCCTTGCCGTTCTTCGCATTGCGGGACTGGCGCGGGACGGGGTTCACAGCCAAGCCCCGCACCACCCAGCGCATCGACCGCCAGATGAAGAGGAACAGCAGCGCCAGGAGCCCGTACTTCAGGGCTGAGAGCGCGAACGGCGTGACGCCCTTGGCGAGGAGCATCTACGCCCTCCGGAACTCCAGCACGGTGGAGCCGATCGTGATGCGATCCCCATCCTCCAGCGCGCGCGCCTGCACGACCTGGCCGTTGAGGCGTGTCCCGTTGGTGGACCCCAGGTCGGTGAGCGTGGCCGTCCCGTCCTTCAGCTTGATCTGCGCGTGGCGGCGCGAGGCGCCCTTGTCCTTCAGCACGACCTCGCAGTCGGGCAGCCGGCCGATCGTCACGACCTCCTGGTTGAGCGCGACCGGGCGCTCCTTGCCTTCCTCGTGTACCACGAGCGTCGCGGCGCCCGCCGCTGACGCCGCGGGGGCGACCTTTTCGGGGCCCTCGACCAGCGAGGCTTCGCAGACGAAGTCACCCTTCTTCAGCTTCTCGTCCATGAAGAACTCGATCTCGGGTGGGCCCACCAGTCCCCAGCCGCGCTCGGATGCGTTCTCGCGCACGACGGTCTTGAGCTCGCTCGCGATCGCCGCCTCGGCCTGCTCGAGTCGCGCGGCGTCGTCGGATGAGAGGTAGAACGCGAAGTGGTTGGGCGCCCAGATCTCGCTCACGCCGACCGTGCGGCCGGTGTCCATCTCCTTGATCAGGCGCTTGGCGAGCTCCACCGGCTGGACGCCGCTGCGGAAGGTCTTGGAGAAGAGGCCCTCGACGAGGCCACCCAGGCGTCGTTCGAAGTCACGGAGGTTCGGCACTGGCGCGTCCTGCGCGCGTGGGTCGGCCGCGCGCTCCCCGCGCTCATCCTACCTGCGGGGATGTGACGAACCTGTGGACGCCTCGACCTCGATGTCGTCCTCGATGATGGCGATGAACTCGTCGGATCGGGACCGTCCGCGCAGGGGGTTCGCGTAGCCGCGCGCCTCGTGGGGGAGCCGCCGCCAGCGCCGCTCGCATGACTGCCAGTAGATCCGGCGCGCGGAGATCAGCACCGCCACCGCGAGGAACAGTTCCAGGGTGGCGGTGGGCGGGAGCGCCACGTACCCGCTGAGCACGCCGAGGGCGCCGGCGACGGCCCACGCCGCGAGGCCGACGGCGCACACGAGCATCATGCGCCGGACGGACGCGTCGAGCTCGAGGTGGGGATGGGATCGCACCTGCATGCAGCCATGATGCGTGCTACCCGATTCCGGGTACATCGCTCGGATGGGGGGTTCGCCGGCCCCCTTCCGGGGGAGGCCCTCCGGTCCCGGCGGTTGCTACCATCGCGGGGCTTCCACTCGGGCGAGTGGCGGAATTGGCAGACGCGCAGGATTCAGGTTCCTGTGTCCGAAAGGACGTGGGGGTTCAACTCCCCCCTCGCCCACCATCCGATGTGCGGCGACGAGTTCCGCAGGGCTTCGAGCGCACGCGGTCGCCAAGATCTCGAGGGCGAACAGGGCGACGTCGCCCGCGGGTGCCATCATGCCCGCCCCTCACTCACTCCGTTCGCAACCGTCCTGGCGGGAGCTCGCCTCCCGAACGGCGTCGTCCGCGACCGGGACGAGCATGAGGCCCACGCCCCAGGGGGCCCTCGGTCCTCGTCGGATCCAGCGCCAGGCGTGAGCATGAACGTGAGGGCTGGAGGCCCGGCGTTACATGCGTCAAGAAGGGGTGAGCAGGATGCGTGGAAGTGCCCCGAGGACCCACTCCCGCCGTCCGGGGGGGTGGCTGGTGCCCTTCGTTGCTGCCGCGGTGATGGCAGCCTCGGTTGCCGTGGCCCCGTCTGTGGCTGCTGCCGGTGGCGACCTCGATCCGTCCTTCGGCGTCGGCGGCCGTGTGGCCGTCCTTCCGTTCGGTTCCAGCAGAGGCGGGAACGGAATCGCGTTCCAGACCGACGGGAAGATCGTGGTCGCCGGTGCCGTGCCGGTCAACCCGGATTGGACGCGGCAGAGGTTCGCCGTCGCGCGGTTCGATGTCGACGGCACCCTCGACCCCACCTTCGGCGGCGACGGGTTCGTATCGACGATCTTCCAGCCCGGCACGAAGTGCTACGAGGACGCGAAGGCCGTCGTCGTTCAGAGTGACGGGAGGATCGTGGCCGCCGGCCTCACGTCCTGCAGTTGGGTGGCAGGTGACGATGGACCGTGGGCGTTCGCTCTCGCCCGGTACAACGTCGACGGCACGCCGGATCCCACGTTCGGCGACAACGGCGCCGTGATCACGAACTTCGGCACCCCCGCGCGCCACTCCGCCGAAGTCACGGCATTGGCTCTCGAGCCCGACGGCAAGATCGTGGCGGCCGGCCGCGTGGACGGCGGCTTCGCTCTCGCCCGGTACGAGACGGACGGGACGCTCGACACGACCTTCAGCGACAACGGGAGGGTCAAGACAGACTTCACCCCTCAGTTCGACTACCTCAACGACATCGTCGTGCAGCCGGATGGCAAGATCGTGGCCGGGGGCACCGGCGCCGTCTTCATGGTCGACACCGACAAGCTCAGTCCGCGAACTGTGTTGGCGCGCTACAACATCGACGGCACGCTCGACGAATCATTCGGTCGGGACGGGAAGGTGACGACATGGTTCCGCAGCGGACGGTGCACGGGCGCGAGCGAGTCCTTCGGCCTGGCGCTCCAGCCCGACGGCAGGATCGTAGAGGGCGGCACCGCCGTCTGCGCCGCGGCGTATGACGTCAGGTGGGCGCTCGCGCGGTACCTCCCGAACGGGAGGCTCGACCAGACCTTCGGGGGCGACGGCCGGGTAGTGACGATCTTCCGCGCCAAGGAGGGGGAGGCCGACTGGATGTGGGGTGGCGTCGCCATCCAGACCGACGGCAAGATCGTCGCGGCCGGGGCGACCGGCTCTGCGGACATCCACTTCACGCTCGCCCGGTACCGGACCAGGGGACGGCTGGACACGACGTTCGGCAACGACGGGCGGGTGCGGACCCGCTTCGGCAAGAGGCCTCGGTGCGCTAGCGGCGCGTGGACCGGCCTGGCGATCCAGCCAGACGGCAGGATCGTCGCGATCGGCGGCGGCGGGTGCCTGTCGAGCTTCGTCATGGCTCGCTTCCGGCCCTCCTGAGGCCTAGCCGAGCGCGAGCGTGTGCCCTTCGCGTCGCACTGGGCAGCGCGACCATCGTCGAAGGCATGGTGACCACCGTGGTGACGCGCCGTCGAGCAAACGACGGTTGGCGATGGTCAGGTATGGCCAAACGGACTTGAGGAGCACGCGCGAAGTGGCCGCAGATGTCCATGGTTGGCCGCCATCGGCCGCGCGGGCACGCGCTTCAGGTTCCTGTGTCCGAAAGGACGTGGGGGTTCAACTCCCCCCTCGCCCACTCCCTGCGGCGTGCGACGCTGAAGTCTCGCCGCAACGTCTCGTCGTGACCAAGCGGTGATCGATGACGCCGTAGGCGTGACCGCTCATCCGTGACGAGCCGATCGCCGTTTCCCTGCGTCGCGCACGCCCGGTTTGCACCTCGGCTATTTAGTGTTACTATGTACCAGTAGTCAGTGACACTGAGTAGGTTGAAGGAGCCGTTCGGTGGGCAAGCAGGTGACGGAGATGCTCAAGGGGACGCTGGAGGGCATCGTCCTCGCGATCCTGTCCGGCCGGCCCGCTTACGGCTACGAGATCACGGCGTGGCTGCGGGAGAAAGGCTTCTCGGACATCGCCGAAGGGACCGTCTACGCGCTGCTCATCAGGATCGAGCAGCGCGGCCTCGTCGACGTGGAGAAGGTCCCCTCCGAGAAGGGGCCGCCGCGCAAGGTCTACTCCCTCAACGCTCAGGGACAGGCCTATCTCGAAGACTTCTGGAGGACCTGGAGCTTCCTCGCAGAACGGCTCGAACAGCTCCATGAAGGAGGCAGATGACCGATGTCTGACAGAGAAACGGGCGGTCTCATCTCAAAGGTGATCGGCCCGAAGCGGCGGTGGCGGGCGTACAAGGCGCGCGTTCGACGGCTTCCCCGAACTATCGCAGGCGGTCGATGCGATCGAGCGGTACCTCATGTTCTTCGGGCCGATGGATGCCGACAGCGCCGCCTCGTTGTTGGAGGACGTCGCCGACCTGTTCGAGCGGGCCGCGGCGGACGGAACGCCGATCCGCGAGATCGTCGGAGACGACCCGGTCGAGTTCGTGGAGGCGCTCGTCGCGAACTACGCGAAGGGCGGGTACGTCACCCGGGAGCGGGAACGGCTGACCAGCGCCATCGAGCGCGCCGAGGCAGAGGGCTCTGGAGACCAAGGGGCATCGCGATGACAGCCCGGCACCGTCGAGGCGTTGCACGTGCAGGGTCTCGAGAAGTCGTACGAGGAGCTGCGCGTGCTGCGCGGCGTGGACTTCGACGTGGCGCGTGGCAGCATCTTCGCCCTGCTCGGCTCCAACGGCGCAGGCAAGACCACGGTCGTGAAGATCCTGTCTACGCTGCTCAAGCCCGACGCGGGGACGGCCACCGTCGATGGCTTCGACGTCGCCACGCAACCGGCGGACGTGCGGGAGTCCATCAGCCTCACCGGGCAGTTCGCCGCCGTGGACGAGATCCTCACCGGGCGCGAGAACCTGGTCCTGATGGCCCGGCTGCGGCACCTGCAGGGCGCCGGCCGGATCGCGGATGACCTGCTGGCCCGCTTCCAGCTCACCGACGCGGCCGAACGGAGGGTGTCGACGTACTCCGGAGGCATGCGCCGCCGCCTGGACATCGCCATGAGCCTCATCGGGGATCCGCCGGTGATCTTTCTGGACGAACCGACCACCGGGCTCGACCCTCAGTCTCGCGTCGAAGTTTGGAACAGCGTCAAGGAGCTCGCCGGGCGGGGCACGACGGTGCTGCTCACCACGCAGTATCTGGACGAGGCCGAACAGCTCGCCGACCGGATCGCGATCCTCCACGAGGGGCGGATCATCGCGAACGGCACGCTCGCCGAACTGAAGCGGCTCCTCCCGCCTGCCAAGGTCGAGTACGTCGAGAAGCAGCCGACCCTTGAGGACGTCTTCCTCGCCATCGTCGGTGCCGACGGCAAGCACGGCGACGCTGGCGATGACCGCGCATCGGCACCGACGAGTAGGGAAGAGCGATGACCAACCACTTCTTCGGCGACACCGCCGTCCTGACGGGACGATCACTGCGCCACATCACGCGCAGCCCGGACACCATCATCACGACCACGATCATGCCGATCGCCTTCATGCTGCTGTTCGTCTACGTGTTCGGCGGCGCGATCGAACGCAGGGCCGGACTCGTACGTGAACTACCTGCTGCCCGGCATCCTGCTCATCACGATCGCGTCGAGCATCTCCTACACCGCCTTCCGGCTCTTCATGGACATGAAGAGCGGCATCTTCGAGCGCTTCCAGTCCATGCCGATCGCTCGCTCGTCCGTGCTGTGGGCGCACGTGCTGACCTCGCTGGTCGCCACGCTTATCTCGCTCGTGGTCGTCGTGCTCGTTGCCCTCCTCATGGGCTTCCGCTCGGGGGCGGGAGTGCTGGCGTGGCTCGCGGTCGCCGGCATCCTGATCCTGTTCACCCTCGCGTTGACGTGGCTCGCCGTCATCGTCGGTCTGTCCGCGAAGACCGTGGACGGCGCAAGCGCGTTCTCCTACCCGCTCATCTTCCTGCCGTTCATCAGCTCAGCGTTCGTGCTCACCGCGACCATGCCCGGCCCGGTGCGCGCCTTCGCCGAGCACCAGCCGGTGACGCCCATCGTCAACGCGATCCGCGACCTGTACACACAGCAGCCAGTTAGCACCGATATCTGGATCGCCCTCGCCTGGTGCGTCGGCATCCTCATCGTCGCGTACGCCCTCGCGATGGCCACCTACCACCGCAAGATCGTCTAGGGATCTGTGTACCGCCGGGTGTGTTCGGGATGGAGGTTCCCGGAGAGGTCGCGACCACAGCGCGGGTAGCTCGCCGATCGCAACGGTGATGACGCCTTGGTGACGCGCAGCGGGGGGACACGGGACACCAGGGGTCATCGACGACCACCTTGACGGCTTCCGTACGCGTGCGTTGACCTGCGCTGTCCGCCGGCGGCCGTCGACGACCATCGAGTCCCACACTTCAGGTTCCTGCGTCCGGAAGGACGTGGGGTTCAACTCCCCCTCGCCCACCATCGCGTTGTCCGCTCAGGCGACTCGGTCCAGGAAGGCCAGCGTCCGCTCCTTGAGCAACTCGGCCCCTCGCTCGTCATAGTCGTCCGAGCTCGGGTCGGCGAAGAGGTGGCCCGAACCCGGGTAGAGGAACAGCTCGGCGTCCCCGATCGCCCCGACCATCGCGCGGGCCGTCACCAGGTCCTCCGCGGTCCACGGGTCGGAGTCCATCATGTGGATCTGGACCGGCACCTCGTCCGGCCATGGGCTCGCGAACTCGGTTGGCGGCACGCATGCCTGGTACAGCAGTGCCCCTCTGGCGCCGGGTCGTGTCTGAGCCAGCGACTGCGCGGGCAAGACCCCGAGGGAGAAGCCCGCATAGACGATGTCGGCCGGCAGCTCATCGGCCGCCGCCGTTCCCCGACGGATGAGCTCCGGGAAGCCGATCTGCTCGGCATGGGCCACACCTTCGTTCAGGTCCCGGAAGGTGGTGCCGTCGTAGAGGTCCGGCGCATGGACCGCGTGTCCGACCTCCCGCAGTTCACCGGCGAAGGCGAGGAACCCGGCCGTCTGCCCTCGTGCGTGATGGAACAGGAGCACCGTCGTCATCGCGCCACCCTAGCCATCCTGGTCGACGGTCCGCCTACTGGTCCGCGGTCGGGCGCTCGGACATCCGGATCCGCAACCGCTCCTCGGGATGGCGCCGGGCGAGATCGCGCATCGCTCGCGTTGCCTCCCGCCGGGAGTTGAACCACCCCTCCGACTCCCAGGTCCCGGATGCTCCACGCAGTCTCTCGAGGGTGAAGACCATGCCCGCGCGAGACGCGCGCCACGCGCTCCCGAACGGGAACTGGAAGGGTCCCTCGCCCTTGCCCGGCATGCTCACGTCCCGAGCTTCGCACCGCGGGCCGCTACGTGCATCATCGAGCGTCGGGCGCATCGACGAGGCCCAACATGGGCCTTCCAGAGCTTCGGGCCGCGGTGGAGGGCGACGGGCCGGCTGCGGGCGTTCCGCCGCGAATCCCGATCACGACGTCGTCGTGAGAGAGATCACTGAAGCCAGATCCGCACCGCACTTACGACACTCGGCGTGAACCCTCGGCCGCCGACGTCTGGAGCTGCTGCATACCGCTCGATGTAGAGAGGAAGCTTGCCGGTCTTGTTCAGGATGTTTCGCGGCCTTAGTGAAGTGTTGCGGGGCAGGAGCTACGCCTGGAGCAGCTCACGCGTCAGCTGCGCGTGACCGACGTGCTCGCCGAGGTGCGCGAGCGCGTGCTGGAGCGCCCACGCTGCCGTGACCGGCTCGTCGGCGCTGGCGCGTGTCCAGGTCGCGACCCCGCTTCGTGAAGGATCGAACGGCTCGGCGATGTCGATCAGGCCCAGGATCGCGGCGATCTGGACGTCGACGTCCGCGACGAACGCATCGGCATGCTCGACGACCGTGCGGAACTCTGCCGGGCGATCGCGGGAGGGAGGGGCGCACCGGTTGCAAGCGCGAGCCAGGACCGCGTGCTGCCGAGCGCGTGGATCGCGATCACGCCGAGCGGATTCGAACCCTCCCCCGCGGGGCGGGCGTTGAGCTGGTCGGGCGTGAGTGCGGCGACGGCCTTGCGGATCTCGCTGAGCGACCCACCGATGTTCTCCCGTGCGGCGATGAGGATCGGGTCGTTCGTCATAGGATGGAGCCTAGCTCGACCACGTCCGGTCCGCGACGCGATCGACCGGACCCCCTCTGAAGACCTGGTACGCGAGTTAGACACCGTCCTGGGCACGTGCGAAGGCGACGCCGGGTTGGTCCATGGGCGCATCCTGCGGCGCGCGCCTGCAAGGACGCAACCCGAGCGGCTCAGACCACCAACGCGACGCCGAGAGCGAGCAGCCAGAGCGACCACGCGATGTAGAGGATCGGCACCGCGTCGCCCGCGAGCTTCCACCCGTGCTCCTCGTGGGACCCGAGGTACTCGGTGGAGCCCAGCATCAGGCCGACGCCGACCGCGACGCCCACCCAGCCGAGCCACACCGGCACGATGCCGTCGATCGCGATGGCGAGGCCGATCAGCGCGGACCACAGTCCCGTGAAGAGGTAGCCGAGGTGCTCTCCGACGCCCACCCCGAGGAATCGATGGAAGGCCTCGAACGTGACCTCGAACATGGCCCGTTCCGGCTGGCTCGATGCAGCCCCGTGCGCGCGCGCGAGCCACGGCACCAGGTAGCTCCATCGGAGCAGGCCGAGGAGCTGGACGAGCGCCGCCAGGACGCCGACCACCGTGGCCACCACGACCAGCGTCCCTCCGTCGGTCGCCGTCGCCGCGAGCAGCACGACCGTGGGCACCAACAGCAGCCCCGACGCGGCGAACGCCCACCAGGTCCAGACGAGTCCGTCCCCACCCGCGCGGAATCGCTCCAGGATGGTGCCCGCCGGTTCGCGCAGCACGCCCGGGTAGTCGAAGCGCTTCGCCAGCATCGCGAACGTGACGTTGAACCAAAGCGGCGCGGCGATCAGGAAGACAGCGGCCCAGGTGTCGAGGCTCATCGGGTCTCGAGCCGTTCGCGTTCCGCCGATCCTCCGCGGGAGTGCTCCCGTTCCATGTGCGTGCCCCTCTCTCGCCGTCGTTGCTTAGATTCTGGCGTATGGCGCTGCAGAATCGCGTGACCCCGCTGGGCGAGCTGATAGCCGACCCGTCGCGCGGCCTGGTGTACGGCAACCGCGGATGCCTCCACGACGCGGACCGGGGCATCCGGCGTCCGTATGCCGGCAAGCGGTGGATCGCCTGTCGACTCGCCTTCCGTGGGTGGCACCGGGCTCCGTTGATGCAGCCGGGTCGCTTCACGGAGCTCTTCTTCCTGGACGAGGCCACCGCGTTCGCCGCGGGGCATCGGCCGTGCGCGCTCTGCCGTCGTGAGGACTACGGGCGCTTCATGGAGATCTGGAGCTCGATGCACCGGGGAGGACGAGGTGCGGACGCGCTCGACGCGCAGCTCCACCGGGAGCGTCTCGATCTGCCCCGCGGGATGCGACGGCTCCACGCGATGTCCGTCGCCTCGCTGCCCGACGGGGCCTTCGTCCTGCGCGACGGCACGCCGTTCGCGGTCGTGGGCTCGCGGCTGCTGCGGTGGACGCCCTCGGGGTACGCGCAGCACCTCCCGCGAGCCACGAGGGGTCGGATCACGGTCGTGACCCCGCCCTCCATCGTGGAGGTGCTGCGCCGCGGCTGGGAGCCCGACGTACCGTTCCTGCATCCCTCCGCCTCGGGCACCGGCATGTCGACGACCGGGGGACCGTAGGCCCGGGAGGACCGGTGAGGCGACCGTCAACTTCTGTGTGCTCGAGGCCCTCCAGAACGCTGGGAAGTACGCGGGGGAGGGCAGCCGCGTGGTGGTGGACAAGGCCGAGTCAGAACCCCGATGAGGGCCTCGTGGGATCCGGGCCCCCATCGGATGCGGTCGATGGATCAGGCCGCCTTCGCGGTCTTGATCGGGACCGTCTTCTTCTTCGCTGGCTCCGGCTCCTCGGTCTCCTCGACCTTGGGTGCCGCGCCGGGCAGGATCACTTCGAGCACACCGTCGGTGTAGGTCGCGACGATCTTGTCCTCGTCGACGCCCTCAGGGATCGGCAGATGCCGCTCGAACGCCCCGAAGGACGACTCCATCCGGTAGTAGTCCTTCTCCTCCACCTCTTCCTCGCTCGAGCGCTCGCCCTTCACGATCAGGACGTCGTCCTCGATCGTGATCGCGACGTCCGTCTTCGGATCGACGCCCGGCAGCTCGACCCGCACCACGAGGTCACCCTCGCGCGCGAACACGTCGCTGATGGGCGCGAACGGCCGACGGAGGCCTTCGGGGAGCGCGGGGAACGTCGGACGCGCCCTCGGGCCGAGGTAGGTCCGGAACAGGTCGTCCATCCGGCGCTGCAGCGCCATCATCTCGTTCCAGACGTCCAGCATCGATCTCACCTCCTTCCATCTCCACGGTAGGAGGACCGGCACGTGCCGCGAGAGGCTGAATGGACCGTGGTCGCCGGGACGCCGAGCCGTCTCCTCACCCGACACCGTCGGAGGGGTAGCTCAGGGGTCCGTGGGCAGCCGGGACCAGATCTCCGTGTCCGCCCAGATGTCCTGCTTGACGTGGATCGCCCGGAGGGTGCCCTCGTACCTGTACCCGCAACGCGCGGCCACGCCCTTCGACGCTTCGTTGTCGACGCTGATCAACAGTTCGAGTCGCTTCGGAGCGAGCGATGCGAACGCCCACGCGGTGAGCCTGCTCAGGGCCTGCGTGGCCACGCCGCGCCCTCGCTCTTCGGGTGCGACGACGTAGCCGAGTTCGGCAGCGCGTGCCGCGGGATCGATGCGGGGCGCCAGCGCGACGCCCAGGAACCTCCCGTCGCCGATGTCCGTCACCGCGAACGCTTCGGCCGTCCCGTCGCGGCGCCCCGCCTCGTACCGCGCGAGCCACTCCGCGGGGAAGGTCTCGGGCACAGGGACGGGGACGCGCGTGAACCGTTGGATGTCGGGGTCCTCCAGCATCGCCGTGAACGCGCCGAGGTGCGCCGATGCGAACGGCTCCAACCGCACCTGCGTCCCGGACATGCTCAGACGGTCTGGCCGGCCGCGCTCCGCACCGCGCGCACGATCCCGTCGTAGCCCGTGCAGCGGCAGAGGTTCCCGGCGAGCGCCACGCGGACCTCCTCCTCGGATGGGTCGGTCGTCTGCCGCAGGAGCGCCGTCGCGGAGATCAGCATGCCCGGCGTGCAGAAGCCGCACTGGACCCCGCCTTCCTCCAGGAATGCGCGCTGCAGGGCGCTCAGGCCCTCAGCCGACGCGAGCCCCTCCACCGTCGTCACCTCCCGGCCGTCGGCCTGCAGCGCGAGGTAAGAACACGCGTTCACGGGCTTGCCGTCGAGGAGCATCATGCAGGCGCCGCACTCGGAGTCGTCGCAGCCTTCCTTCGAACCGGTGAGGCCGATCACGTCGCGGACCGCGCGGAGGAGGCTCAGGTGGGGATCGAGCTCGACCGGGTACGCGGTGCCGTTCACGGTGAGCGTGGCGTCGACCTTCATGGGCGTGGCTCTCCTCCTCGGGTGCGTCAGCGGGCGCCGTGCAGGGCGGGGCTCGCGGGGATCGGGACGTCCTCGCCGCGCGCGCGGGCGAGCGCGCTGCTCACGGCGCGGCGCCCGATCACGCGCGCCATCGCCAGGCGGTATGCGGCGGAGCCGCGGACGTCGCTGATGGGCGTGGACGCGGCGGCCACGGCGTCGCCCGCGGCGTCGACGGCCGCCGCACCTCCGTCCGAGCCGACGAGTGTCGCCTCGGCCTGGGGGACCCTGCGGATCGTGGGCGCCAACGCGGTGATGGCCACGCGGGCCTGGGTAACCGTGCCCGCGTCGAGCGTGACGGCCACGGTCGCGCCCACGACGGCGATCTCCATCTGCCGCCGGTACTCCAGGCGGACGTAGCAGGACCCGGTGCCCGCGGCGGGGACGGGCAGGTCGACCGCGACGAGCAGCTCGTCCGCCGAGGCGGTCGTGGCGCCGGGGCCGGTCCAGAGTTCCGCGAGCGGCACGACGCGCTCGCCGGTGGTCGATCGGAGCGTCACCGTGGCGTCGAAGCAGAGCAGCGGACCGCCCGCGTCCATCGCGGGAGATGCGTTCATCACGTTGCCGCCGATCGTCCCCTGCGCGCGCGTGGCGTGCGACCCCACGATCGCCGAGGCGTCGGCCAGCGCGGCGAACCGCTCGCGCACCGCCGTGTGCGCCACGATCTCTTCGTGCGTGGCCAGCGTGCCGAGGCGCAGCCCACCGCCGTCCACCTCCTCGATCCCGCGGAGCGCTTCGATCCGGTGGATCGCGAGGAGCGCGTCGGGGAGTGGCGCCTTGCCCTGGCGCGCGCCTACGACGAGGTCCGTACCGCCCGCCACCGGGCGCGCGCCCGTCGCCAGCGCGGCGAGGGCTTCGTCGAGGGAGGTCGGGGCCACGTAGGACCGGCTCATGCGTCCTCTCCGTGGACGGTGCGCCAGACCCGCTCGGGCGTCATCGGCAGTTCCGTGACGTGCGTGCCGATCACCCGTGCGATCGCGTTCGCCACCGCGCCCGCGGTGGGGACGCACGGCGGCTCGCCTACGCCCTTGGAGCCGTTCGGCCCGGCATCGGGCGTGTCGATCTCGATCCAGTCGATGTCGATCCGCGGCGCGTCCGCCGAGGTCACGAGCTTGTAGTCGAGGAGGTGGGGGTTGCGTTGCCGTCCGTCCTCGTCGAGGAGGGTGCCCTCGGAGAGCGCCTGGCCGATCCCCATCACGACGCCGCCGTAGACCTGCCCGTCGGCCCCGATCCGGTTGAGGATGCGTCCGGAGTCGTGTGCGGCCGCCACCTGCAGCACGCGCACCACGCCGGTGTCGCGGTCCACCTTCACGCGCGCGGCGTGGGTGAAGAGCTGCGGCGCCAGGAACGACTCGAACCCCAGCCGTCCCACGCACGAGGCCGCGTCCACCGGCGGCGAGTCGGGCAGCGCCCCCGCGCCCTTGCCGTGGATCGTGGTGGCCGCCGCGATCTCCGAGACCGCCACGGCGTGGTCGGGCGAGCCCTTCACGCGGACGTTGCCGTCCGCGAGCTCGAGATCGTCCTTCGCGGCCTCGAGCTGCTCGGCCGCGGCCTCCAGCAGCTGGTCGCGGACGTCGGAGGCGGCGTCGAGCACCGCCCGTACCGCGTTGAACGTGGTCTGCGAGCCGGCCGAGCCCATGTCCCACGGCGCAGCGTCGGTGTCCTGATAGAGGATCTGGAAGTCCTCGGGATGCATGCCCAGCATCTCGGCCACGAACTTCGGCATCGCCATCACGGCCCCGGTCCCGTTCTCCTGCGCGCCGGTGACGATCGTGCCGGAGCCGTCGGGGTTCAGCTGCACGTAGGCGCCCGCGTTCGAGGAGAAGCTCGGCCACCACCCGCACGAGAAGCCGATCGCCTCGTCCTCGGGCAGCTCCTCGCCGTATCCGATCAGCTCGGCGGCGCGATCGAGCGTCTCGCGGATCGCGATGTGGTCGAAGACCTGCTTCGTCGGCCCCTCGTCGCCCTCCCGGATCAGGGTCTTGCGTCGGAGCTCGACGGGATCCATCCCGAGCGCGTCCGCCACCTCGTCCATGTGCTGCTCGAGCGCCCAGCAGACCTGTGGTGCCGCCGGCGCGCGCACCGAGGCCGAAGGCTGGGTGGTGGAGTAGTTGAGCCACGACTCGACGAAGACGTGTTCGAGCACGTACGGGCCGCACGCGTGCATCGCGGCCATCTGCCCCAGGAACCCGCCCTCACCGCAGTACGCGCCCTTGTCGAGGACCAGGCGCGCCCGTCGTGCCACGAGGGTCCCGTCGCTCTTGGCCCCGGTCTCGAACTCGAGCACCATGCCTTCGCGGCGATGGTCGATGGCGATGAACTCCTCCTCGCGGGAGAAGACGAGCTTCACGGGACGGCCGGCCGCCCGCGCGAGCGCCGCGACGTGCGCCTCGAAGTGGAAGTCGCACTTGGCGCCGAAGCCGCCGCCGAGCAGCGGCACGATCACGCGCACGTTGGCCTCGGGGATCTGCAGCGTGTGCGCGACGCCGGAGCGGGCGATGTAGGGCACCTGGGAGGAGGTCCAGATCGTCACCCGGTCGCCCTGCCACTGGGCGACGACCGCGTGCGGCTCGATCGGCACGCCGTGCGCTGGGTCGGAGACGTAACGCCCCTTGACGACGACGTCGGCCGCGGCCATGCCCGCGTCGACGTCACCCTTCACGATGGTGGAGTACCCCAGGGTGTTGCCGTCGGACACGAGGCCCTCGTCGCGGCCGTCCGTCGACCACTCGGGATGCACGAGGGGCGCTCCCTCCGCGGTCGCCGCCTCGAAGTCGGTGATGGGGGGCAGGACCTCGTACTCGACCTCGATCAGGCGGACCGCTTCGGCGGCGATCTCCTCGGATGTGGCCGCGACGCCGGCGATGATGTCGGCCTCCCAGCGCACGACGTCCTTCGCGAACAGGTACCGGTCCTGGACCATCTGCCCGTACTTCACGTCGGGCACGTCCTCGTGCGTGATCACGGCCAGCACGCCGGAGAGCGCGCGCGCCTTGGAGGTGTTGACGCGGAGGATCCGCGCGTGGGGGTGGTCCGTATAGCGGAAGCGCGCGTAGGCCTGACCCGTGAGGGTGAGGTCGGCCGTGTAGCGACCGGAGCCGGTGACCTTCTCCTTGCCGTCCGGGCGGACGAAGCCCGTCCCCCGGGCTGCGGTGTCGACTGACGCCACGGAGCCTCCCTTCGATGGTCGGCATATGGTACGCGGCGGCTCGTGGGCCGCGCGAGGCGAGACCGCGCGTGCGTCCTGCCATCATGGGCGGCCGATGGCCGCCGCCACCCTGCCGTTGATCCTCCTTCCACCCTCCGAGGGCAAGGCCTCCGGCGGCACCGGCGCGCCGTGGGCACCGGGCACGATGGAGATCGACCTAGACGACCGGCGCTCCGACCTGATGGTGGTCCTCGCGCGTGCGATGCGTGGCAGCGTCGCCACCCGGGCCCAGTTGCTCGGCGTGAAGGGAACCGCCCTCGGTGCCGCCACGGAGGCCGACCGCACGGTGCGCGCCGCCCCCACCCTCCCCGCGATCGAGCGGTACACGGGCGTGCTGTACGACGCCCTCGACGCGGGGTCGCTCTCGGCCGCGCACCGCCGACGCTTCGACGGCAGCGTGATCATCCTCTCCGGTCTGTGGGGCGCGGTGGCGCCGAGCGACCCGATCCCCGACTACAAGCTGAAGATGGGAGCGTCACTGCCCCGGCTCGGCAAGCTCTCGACGTGGTGGCGCGATGATCTCTCCGCCCGAGTGGCCGAGCGAGCCGCGGGACGCCCGGTCTGGAACCTCCTGCCGAACGAGCATGCCGATGGCGTGGCAGCCTCCCGAGCGGGTGACCCAGTACGCGGTCCGCTTCCTGGAACGCAGCGCCGACGGCTCCCTCACCGCGGTCTCCCACTGGAACAAGTTCCTGAAGGGGGCGCTGGTGCGCTTCCTCCTCGCCCATCCGGCGGCCGGTCCCGACGACCTCGCGGGATGGGAGCACCCGGCGGGGTTCCGCTACCTGCCTTCCCTCACCGAGGACCGGGACGGGATCACCCTCCTGCAGATGGTGCAGGAGGGCTGACCCCGTCCCCGCCTGCCGCTACCCCACGATGAACGTGCCCGTCATCGTCGTCGGGTGGACGTCGCACCGGAAGAAGTACGTGCCGGCGTCGAGCGCGGGCACGTCGTAGGTGACCTTCTTGGGGCCGGTGACAACCTCGCCGGTGAACAGGGCCGTGGTGGCGGAATCGTCCGTGTAGATCGACATGTTGTGCGGGATCGCCGGGTCCTGGTTGTCGAACGCGATCGTGAACGCCTTGCCGGCGGGCGCCGCGAGGCACGCGGTGTCGAACAGCGTGTTGTGCGCCACGAGCTTGAGCGCGGTCCCCTTCGGCGTGCATGAGGCCGGAGCCGTCGAGGCGCTCGGTGACATCGGCATCGACATCGTCGGGGACGCGCTCGACGTGGTGCTCGTCGATCCGCCGCCCCCCGGCCCGAACGGTGCCACCCCCGCGGTGAACGGGTCGCCCATCAGCGGGTAGCTCTCCGGCGCGTCGGGCGCGTTCGGGTCGACCTTGATCAGGCCCACCGCGCCGAGGCCCGTGTACGCGAAGGCGTGGGTCACGAACGGATAGAGCCCGGCGTCGGGGATCTGCATCTCGAACATCGCGCCGCTTCCGGGCGGGATGTTGTAGGTCTGCAGCCCGTACTCGGTGTTGGCGGGGTTCCCCGTGTCGTGGGTCTCGTTGAACATCGTGCCGATCACGTGGAACGCGTTCGTGAGCGTGGGTCCGGCGTTCATCACCCAGATCCGGAACGGCTCGTCGGGCTGCACCACGAGCGGTGTGTCCTTGTACTGGTCTGCGATCCCGTTGAAGACCACGTACTGCGGGTCGACCGCGGCCATCCTGTCCAGGTCACCTTCGTACACGCCATGGATGGGCTTGGCGCCCGGGTAGAACTCGCTGGAGACCAGGACGAACTCGCGCTCGGGGGCCAGGTCCTCGGGCTCGACGACGATGGCGCCGTACATCCCGTTCGAGATGTGCTGGAGCACCGGCGGCACCCCGCAGTGGTACATGAAGACGCCCGGGTACATCGCGACCCAGTCGAAGCTCTTCGTGTCGCCGGGGTTCACCGGCTGATAGTTGCCGGTCAGGGTCGTGGAGCCGGCCTTCGGCAGGTCGGCCCACGGCGTCATCGCCGCGTGGAAGTCGATCGAGTGCTGCATCCCGATCGTGCTCGCGTTCGTCAGCGTGAAGTGGATCGTGTCACCTAGGTGCACGCGGATCACGGGGCCGGGCGCGGTCCCGTCGAACGTCCAGACGTGGTACTTCACGCCGGGGGCGATCTCCTGGACGGTCTCGAACGCCTTGAGGTCGACGTTCACCATCGTGCCGTTGGCGCCGTCCACCTTGTAGTTCGGGGTGTCGGCCGCCTGCCCTTGAGAACCGCCGGACAGCGCGGGCGCGACCACGGTGAGGCCGACCACTACGACCACGGCGAGCACCACCGCTCCGATCGGGATGAACTTCTTCATGACGACCGCCTCCTGGCGACCCCGGGGTGAGGTTCGACGGCTATATCTATAGCTCATCACTAAACGTTTAGTGATGGGGTCAAGGTCCCGATATGCTCGGGACCATGGACCTGACCCTTTCCCGCGCGGGTGACTACGCGGTGCGCGCAGCGATCGCGCTGGCCGAGGGGTACGAGGCGGGTGGCTATCTCACGATCAGCGCCGTGGCGGAGGACATGGACCTGCCGCGCGCCTACACGCCCCAGGTGATGGGGATGCTGGTGCGCGCGGGGATCGCCGGCTCTCGCCCGGGCCGCGGGGGCGGCTTCCGCCTCGCCCGCCCGCCGTCGGAGATCACGATGCTCGAGGTGGTGGAGGCCGCCGAGGGCTCGCTCGTGAACGCACGGTGCCCGCTCGCCGGCGGTCCGTGCCGCTGGGACGACGCGTGCGCGGTGCACCCCACGTGGGCGGCGGCCGCCGAAGCGGTCCGCGGAGCGCTCGCCGGGGCAACCTTGGACGCCGTGGCGCGCGAGGATCGCGATCTCGGGGTCGGCCGCAGACGACGTTCCGCGTCGATCCGCCGGAGCTGAGCGGCCCTACGCGAGGCAGAAGAGCGGCGTCGGCGCGACGGCCTCGCGGCTGGGCCGGCTCACCCGTGGACCGTTCACGGCGCGCATGCGGTACCTGTAGGTGATGTCGACGCCGAGCGACGTGTCGACGTAGGACGTGGCGTGCCAGTCGTCGATCCGGGCGATCAGCGTGTAGCCGGCCGCGCCGGGCTCGTGTCGGTAGATCTCGTACCCCTTGGAGGGCCCGCCGGGCGTCCACGCGAGCTCCGCCCGCGTGGCGAGGAACCCGTCGCACGACGTCGCCACCGACAAGCCCGTGGGGACCGGCACCGGGCGGGGCCCGTGCAGCCGCGGCCGAACCGGGTCGGACAGCGAGGCGAGCGCGGGCAGGAGCAGCCAGAGGCCGCCGATCGCCATCGTCGCGACCGCGGCCAGCGACGCGACCCGTCCGATGCGCCGACGCGGGCGCGGCGCGCGCGCCGACCGCTCCGGCGGCAGCTCGGCGGTGGCCGCGACCGCGAGGGGCGCCGTGCGGTCCGGGTCGGTCGGAGGCGCGGTGATGGCGAGGGCTCGCTCCGGAGCAGAGGCCGCGGCATCCCGCAGAGCCGTCGCCAGCTCGTCCGCGCGCACCCACCGGGCGGACGGGTCCTTCGCGAGGCAGCGCCCGATCACGTGGTCGAGCTCGGCTCCCACGTCGGGGCGCAGCGTCGATACGGGCGTCGGCGTACGCTCACCAACGTGGCGGATCACCTCGACGGTGGTGGCTCCCTCGAAGGGGGGGCGGCCCGTGAGGAGCTCGTAGAGCACCGCGCCGAGCGCGTAGACGTCGGCGCGTTGATCCGAGGCCTCACCCCGTGCCTGCTCCGGCGCCACGTAGGCCACCGTGCCGTGCGCCGACGGGGATCCCGATCGCGCCGACCCGCGCGCCGCACGCGCGATGCCGAAGTCGAGCACCTTCACCTCGCCGTCCGGCGTGACCATGACGTTGCCGGGGGAGACGTCGCGATGGACCACCCCGCGGTCGTGGGCGTGCGCGAGCGCGTCGGCCGCGGCCGCCCCGATACGTGCCGCGCGCGCGGGAGCCACTCCGCCCTCGTCGCGCACGATCTGGCCGAGCGTCCGACCGGGCACGTACTCCATCACGATGAACGCGCGGCCTCCGTCCTCACCCACGTCGTGGACCGCCACGATCCCGGGGTGCGCCAGCCGGGCGGACGTGCGCGCCTCACGCCGGAACCGGACGAGGAAGCGTCGGTCCGCGGCGAGCTCCGGACGCAGCACCTTCAGCGCCACGGTGCGGTCGAGCTGCCGGTCGACGGCCTCGTACACCTCGCCCATGCCGCCGCGGCCGAGCAGGGCCCGGATCTCGTAGCGGGAGGCGAGGACGGTGCCGAGGAGCGGCGCGGGAGTGCTGAGTCGGGGGCCCATGCGGCCTCGATGGTACCGAGGTGGCGCCGATCATGCGCGGGCGCGCCGGGAGCCGCGACCTCATCTCCACATGTCGTCGGAGGACATGGGGGCCAACGGCTTCGAGGGCTTCGCCGCTGGGCGCGCGGCGGCCGGTCGCTCCGCCTCGTCGAGGCGCCGCCAGTTCCAGGCGATCCCGGTGAGCACGAGGGCGAGCGCCACGAACCAGAGCACGAGACCCCAGGTGTGGACGTTGCGTGCCCAGTCGTCGGCGAGGTAGAGCTTGTCCCAATGCTCGGGTCCGAAGACCCGCTCCCAGTCGCCCATCGCGTCCGGACCCGTGCCCCCCAGTAGCGCCAGCTGTCCCTGGGTGGCGTCGGCCATGTAGCGCGCCGAGTCGGCGCACGCGCTCGCGGCCCAGGCCCAGCAGATGCCCCAGGCGATCAGATCGCGTTTCCAGATCCCGAAGACGAGCCCGACCGCGAAGGGGAAGAGCATCTCGGAGCCCGAACCCATCATCAGCATCGTCGTTTCCCCGAACGGGGAGAACACGCGATGGCCCAGTTCGTGGACCGCGATGTCGAGGAACTGCAGCACGGGGACCTCGGCGTCCTTGATGAACCCGAAGTACCCCCAGAGACCGACGAGGATCAGCGCGCCGGCGCCCTTCCAGAGGTTCAGCCGGCGCTGGACGTGCTCGGGGAGCGGCACCGCGGACTTCGAGGACGACCACATCTCCATGCGAGGTGCTATCGGCAGGCTCCAAGGGCGGGGTAAGGTCGCCCGGTGATGCGCCCAAGGTGAACATCATCGAGGTGGAGGGCCTCCGCAAGGAGTACCGACGGTTCCGCAAGGGCACCACGCTCGCCGTCGATGGGCTCGACCTCGAGGTGCCCGAGGGCGGGGTCTTCGGCTTCCTCGGGCCGAACGGCGCCGGCAAGACCACCACGATCCGCTGTCTTCTCGGGCTCGTCGCGCCGAGCGCCGGCCGCATGCGGATGCTCGACGCCGACCTGCCTAAGGCGTTGCCGCGCGTCGTGCGCAGCGTGGGTTCCATCGTCGAGACGCCCGCCCTCTTCCCGCGGTTCAGCGGTCGGCGCAACCTGCGGATCCTGGGGCGGATCGACGGGATCGGGCCCAAGGCCGTGGACGCGGCGCTCGCCCAGGTGGGGCTGGCCGAGCGCGCGGACGATCAGGTGAAGACGTACTCGCTGGGGATGAAGCAGCGCCTGGGCATCGCCGCGGCGCTGCTGAAGGATCCCGCCCTGCTGATCCTCGACGAGCCCGCCAACGGTCTCGACCCCGCCGGCATCGTGGAGGTGCGGGAGTTGGTGCGCCGTCTCGGCGCCGAGGGCCGCACGGTGTTCGTCTCGAGCCACATCCTCACGGAGATCCAGCAGACCGCCGACCGGGTCGCGATCCTGGCGCGCGGCCGCTGCGTGAGCGCCGGGCCGGTGCAGGAGGTCCTGGCGAGCACGGGCGGGGAGGGGCTCGTCGTGCGCCTGCGCGACCTCGCGGCGGGACATGAGGTCCTCACCCAGGCGGGCGCGGACGTCACGCTCGAGGGCGATGCGCTGCACGTGAAGATCGCGCCGTCGGAGGCGGAGCGCGTCTCGCGCGCGCTCGCCGAGCGCGGGCTCTTCGTGAGCGAGCTCCGTCCCGAGGAGGCCGACCTCGAGACGGTCTTCCTGGAGCTGACGCGTGACACGGAGTCGGACGCATGATCCGACTCCTCGGCTCGGAGTGGATGCGGTTCTGGTCGCGGCGCCTCGTCCGCGGGCTCGCGGCGCTCGCGATCATCGGCATCGTGGTGAGCGGCGTGATCGGCGCCGTGACGTCGCATCGCCCTGGAGCAGCGCAGGAGGCCGCCGCGGAGCGCCAGTACGAGCGCTGGGTGAAGCAGTGCGTGCGTCATCACGCGTTCGGCACCCCGGTGCCGGAGGGCGTCAGCGTCCGGGACCAGTGCCGCTCGATGAGCTCCGTGTCGTCGTTCGAAGACACGCACCAGCTGCTGCTCGACGACATGCCCGCGTTCATCCAGGGCTCAGGCTTCCTCGCGATCCTGCTCGGCCTGACCCTCGGCGCGTCGTTCGTGGGAGCCTCCTGGCAGACGGGGACGATCACCACGATCCTCACCTGGGAGCCGCGGCGCGTGCGATGGTTCCTGACGCGCGCTGTGGCGCTCTTCGCGGGCGTCCTGTTGCTCTCCCTCGCGCTGATCGCGATCCTCGCCCTGGTGCTCGGCGCGGCCGCGGCCCTGCGCGGGTCGTCCGCGACGTCGCCCGGCTGGCTGGGGGACACGTGGTGGACGGCCGTGCGGGTGGCGATGGCCGCGGCCTGCGCCTCGCTGATCGGGGCGGCGGTCGCCATGCTCGCCAGGAACACGGCGGCGGCTCTCGGTGCGCTCTTCGGCTACCTGCTGCTGTTCGAGCTGCTGATCCAGGGACTTCGGCCCTGGCTCGGGCGCTTCCTGCTGATCGAGAACCTCGCGGCGTTCACCACGTGGCAGCCGTTCGAGCGCTCGGAGTTCTACACGATCACCCCTGGGCGCGGAGCTGCGGCCCTCGCCGCCTACACCGTGGTCCTCGTGGCCGCGGGCGCGATCATGCTGCGCGCGCGCGACGTCAACTGAGACGGGAAGGCCGGTCCCAGGTGGTGGGACCGGCCCTCCCTGGGGGCGTTGCGCGTCGTCCGCACCGGCGCAACGCCCGTGGTCCGGAGATGAGACTGCCGGACGCCTCGACCGTATCGAGTTGCCGTGGAGCATCTCCAGGTCGAACGACCCCCCGCGGGCAGGACCCTTCGCGCGATGCGGATCGGTCCGCTCAGTCCTCCGCCAGGAGGGTCCGGGCGAGGCGGCCCGCCTCCTCGTACACGTCGCGGGCGGGCACGCCAGCCTTCCGCGCGATCTCCGCGCAGTCCTCGTACTCGGGCGCTACGGTGACCGGGCGGCCCTCCAGACGACCGATCTTCACGCGCACGCGCCCGTGCCGCGTGTCGACCTCCAGCCACTCGCGTGCGAGCGCCTGCTTCTGCACGGTGGTCCATCGGATGCCCAGCGTCCCGGTCTCGCGGAAGAGGATCTGCCGCAACGCCTCGGCGCGTGCGGGCGCGCCCAGGACCGACGACCGTCACGGCAGGACGACCCTTCTTCATCACGATGGGCGTCAGCCACGCGTCCTGCGCGCCCGCCTCGAAGAGCCGCTCCAGCACATGGGTGTAGAGCTCCGGGTTCAGGTCGTCGACGTTCGTCTCGAGGAGCACCTCGTCCGAGACGCCCGCCTCGGCGGGACCCTCGGAGGACGGGGATCCCGTCGGGTCGCCGTCGCCGATCAGCACGCGGAGCACGTTGGGGAAGTCCTGACGCGGGGTGCCGGCGCCGTAGCCGATCGCGCCCGTCCGGGTGGTGGGCAGTCCGCCGTACCCCTCCACCAGCGAGGCGAGGATCGCGGCGCCCGTCGGGGTGACGAGTTCGAAGGGGGTGTTCCGCGAGAACAGGGGGGCGCCGCGCAGGAGCTCGACGACGGCCGGGGCCGGGATCGGCATCATCCCGTGCTCGGTCTTGGTCATCCCCATGCCGGTGGGCACCGGGGACGCGAAGACCCGCTCGACCCCGAGTTGGTCGAGCGCGAGCGCGGTGCCGACGATGTCCACGATGGAGTCAACGGCCCCGACCTCGTGGAACGCCACCTGCTCGATGTCGCGATGGTGCACGACGGCCTCGGCCTCAGCGAGCCTGCGGAAGATCCGTTGCGCGATCGAACGCGCGCCCTCCGGCAGGTCGGCGCCGTCGAGCATCGAGCGGATGTTGGCGTAGGTGCGCACGACGCCGGAGCGCTCGGCGCGCACGGTGACCTTCACGGCATGGATCCCGTGGGTCTCGACCTCGTCGACCAGGAACTCGAACGGCTCAACCGGCAGGCTGGCGAGGTGCCCGCGGATCGCGTCCGCGTCGGCTCCCGCCTGGATCAGGGCACCGAGGGCCATGTCGCCCGAGATCCCCGCGATGCAGTCGAAGTAGAGGATGCGCATCAGGGCGCGCCCTCGACGGCGGCCCGGGACGCGCGCCGCACGATCCGGTAGGCGACCTGCGCACCGCTGAACCCACCGTCGATGTTCACGACGCAGACGCCGGGCGCGCAGGACGACAGCATCGTCAGGAGCGCCGCGAGACCTTCGAACGAGGCGCCGTGGCCGACGCTCGTGGGGACGGCCACGATCGGCGTCGACGTCAGGCCCGCCACGACGGATGGCAACGCGCCCTCCATCCCCGCGACCACCACGCAGCAATCGACCGCTTCCAGCTCGGCCCGATGGGCCAGGAGTCGGTGCACGCCGGCCACGCCCACGTCCACGACGCGACGCACCTCGACGCCCGCCGCCTCCAGGGAGACGGCCGCCTCCTCGGCGACGGGCAGGTCCGCGGTGCCCGCCGCCACCACGGCCACGACGGCGTCGATGCGTTCGTCGGCGGGCTTCACGACGACCAGCCGCGCCCGCTCGTGGAAGACCGCGCCGGGCGCCGCTCGAGTGGCCGCCTCGGCCTGCTCCGGCGTTGCGCGCGTCACGAACACGGCGCCCGTGGCCTCCCCCGCCAAGGCCGCGGCGATGTCCCGCACCTGCTCAGGGGTCTTGCCGGGGCCGTAGATCGCCTCGGGGTGACCCGTGCGCAGCTCGCGGTGGTGGTCGACCTTGGCGTCCGGCACATCCTCGAACGGGAGGCTGCGGAGGGCCTCGACGGCGTCGGGGACCGAGGTCCCGCCGGAGGCGACCTCGTCGAGCAGTCGGGCGAGCCTGTGTTCGTCCACGCGAGGGGCCATCGTATACTTCGGTCCCGCCCGGAACCCGTGGGGTTCGGGGCCGCCAGACCGGCAAAGGATCGATCCCCGATGACCTTCTCCACCTCGACGCTCACGCTGATGGTCCTGATCGCCATCGGGCTCTCCGTGCTGGCCATCGCGTTCGCGATCGTGGGCTCGGGCGGCCGGCGGCGCCCGAAGGTGCCGAGCCAGCCGCTGAAGATGGATGAGGCCCTCCGCGCGGTGCTCGAGGGCCAGGCCGCGCAGATCCAACGCCTGGAGCACGCCGCGCGCGTCCTCAACGCACGCGACAACACCCAACAGGTCCTGATCGAAGGGAGCGTGCGCCGGGTGGCGTTGCTGCGCTATGACGCGTTCGAGGACGTGGGCGGGCGGCTCTCGTTCTCGTGCGCCCTGCTGGATGAGCACGGGACCGGCGTCGTGCTGACCTCGATCAACGGACGCCAGGAGACGCGGGTCTACGCGAAGCCGGTGACCGAGAGCAACAGCACCTACAACCTCTCCATGGAGGAGGCGGAGGCGATCCGCCAGGCGATGACCGTGGAGGCGGAGGAGGCGGTGAAGGCGCGATGATCTTCAAACGCGACGAGGACGAGCCCGACGCCGCGGAGGCGACGGGCTCCGACCAGCAGCAATCCCCAGGACGATCCGAGCGGCGAGAGGAGCGGAAGATGGCTGAGCAGGACGGTGAGGTCACGATCGTGGGCGCCGGCGCGCGGCTCGAGGGCAACGTGGTGTCGGCTGGGTCGCTGCGGATCGACGGCCAGGTCAAGGGCCAGATCAACGCCGAGGGCGACGTGACGCTCAGCCCACAGTCTCAGGTGGAGGCCGACATCCGCGCACAGAACGTGAGCGTGGGCGGCAAGTTCAAGGGCAACCTGATCGTGAAGGGGAAGGCGCACCTGGCGCGGGGCGGCCGGATCGACGGGAACATCACCTCGAAGACCCTCGTGGTGGAAGAGGGCGGGGTCTTCCACGGACAGAGCATCATGGACGGCGGAGCGGCCTCGGCACAGGCCGGCGGCGCACAGGGCGCGTCGGCGAAGGGGGAGGCGACCGGAGCCGAACAGGTGAAGGTGCCGTAGCGATGCTCGACATCAAGGCGATCCGAGACGACCCCGAGCCGTTCCGTGCGGGCCTGGCCCGGCGCAACCTGGGCGACGCCGTGGATCAGCTCCTGGCCGCCGATGAGCGTCGTCGCGGCCTCACCACGCGCGCCGACGAGCTGCGCGCCGCGCAGAACAAGGCGTCGAAGGCGATCGGCCGGGCCTCCGGCGACGAGAAGCAGGCCTTGATCGAGGAGGTCGCCAAGGTCAGCGCCGAGCTGAAGGAGCTGGAGCCGCAGCTCGCCGAGGCGGAGGAGGCCCTCGCAGCGCTGCTCGCGGCGACGCCCAACATCCCGCACGAGAGTGCCCCCGACGGGTTCACGGACGAGGACGCGGTCGAGGTGCGTCGCCACCTGGAGCCCACCGCGTTCGACTTCGCGCCTCGCGACCACGCGGAGCTCGGCGAGCTCCTGGGCGTCCTCGACACGGAGCGCGGCGCACGCACCAGCGGATCCCGGTTCGTCTACCTCCTCGGCGACCTCGTCTTCGTGCAGTTCGCCCTGATGCGCCACGCCATGGACATCCTGAACGCGAAGGGATTCATGCCCGTGATCCCCCCGGTGCTGGTGCGCGAGGACGCGATGTACGGCACCGGGTTCCTGCCGGCCGACGAGGCGCAGATCTACGTGACGCGCGAGGACGACCTCTACCTGGTCGGAACGGCCGAGGTGCCGCTCGCCGCCCTCCACATGACCGAGATCCTCGACGAGGCCACCCTTCCCGCCCGCTACGCCGGCTACTCGACGTGCTTCCGGCGCGAGGCGGGCACGTACGGCAAAGACCTGGGCGGGATGTTCCGCGTCCACCAGTTCGACAAGGTGGAGATGTTCAGCTTCACGACGCCCGAGTCCAGCTGGGACGAGCACGAGTACCTCGTCGGTGTGGAGGAGGAGATCCTCGGGAACCTAGACATCCCGTTCCGTGTGGTGAACGTCGCCGCGGGCGACCTGGGCGGAAGCGCCGCGAAGAAGTACGACATCGAGGGCTGGCTGCCGGGCCAGGATCGCTATCGGGAGCTCACCTCGTGCTCGAACACGACGGACTACCAGGCGCGGCGGCTGCAGACGCGCGTGCGCCGCGCCGACGGTTCCCTCGAGACCCTGCACACCCTGAACGGCACGGCGACGGCGATCGGACGGACGTTGATCGCGTTGCTGGAGAACCACCAACGGGCGGACGGCTCGGTGGTGATGCCGGAGAAGCTCCGGCCCTATCTGCCCGAACGCGCCTGGACCCTCACGCCTCCGAGCTGAGCGACGTCTCGTCCCGGGGCGCGGTGGATGCCTCCGGCCTCGACGTGAGGACCGTCACCCCTTGCCAGCGAGCGGTCCCCGCAGGCGACCGCACGGGGCGTCCTATCGAGCGCACGCGACGGACGCTCCCGTCGCGCGCCACGATCCTGAACTCCTCGTCCCACAGACCCGTGTCCTGCGAGCGCGCGCTGGCCGCCATGACGCGTGCCCGGTCGTCCGGGTGGACGAGACGACGGAAGCGGTGCAGCTCGAGCATGAGTTCCTCCGGTGGGTATCCCAGGATCTCGATGCTCTGCGGTCCGACGAAGGTGTAGCGCTCCACGCCCGTCGCGAGGTCGGTCTCGGTGGTCCACAACACACCCGGGATCCCTTCCACGGTCTCGCGATACCGCTCGACGTCCTCACGCAAGGTCCGTTCCGCATCCTTCGCCTGGGTCACGTCGATCAGGGTCCCCATGTAGCGCACGGGCCGACCGCTCTCGTCGAAGCGCACGGGCCGACTATCGGCGCGCAGCCACACGACGCGGCCGTCGCCCGCGATCAGCCGGTAGTCGTGGACGAGCGCGTCGCCCGTCTGCCAGCTGCGCGCGATCTCCGCCGCCACCCGGTCACGGTCGTCCGGATGCATGAACTCGAACCAGCGTGCCGGGTCGCCGATCCACACCTCGATCGGATAGCCGATCGCGACCGCCGTCTGCGGGCTCACGTATTCCATGCGGATCGTCGGTGGGTCCGACGCGCGATCGAGCTCGTACACGTAGGTCATGAACGGCCCGTCCTCGGCCAGCATGCGGTACCGCCGCTCCGCCTCGTCGGCCTTGTGCTCCGCCTCCTTGCGCTCGGTGATGTCGAGCGTGACGCCCTGGAAGAGGTGCGGGCGTCCGTCGGCCCAACGGGTCCGCAGGGTGGCCTGGTCGAGCACCCAGACCACGGAGCCATCCTTCGCGAGGTAGCGGTGTTCAGCGACGAACGGCTCACCCGTGCGCAGGGCGCGCTCCGAGCTCGCGAGGACCCGGTCGCGGTCGTGCGGATGCAGCCGCGTCTTCCAGAACCCCGGCTCCCGCCATTCCGCCGGCGTGAACCCCACGATCGCCGTGATGCGCGGACTCACGTAGGTCAGGCGCTCGTGGGCGGTGGGATCGTCGGGCTCGCGGTCGCTCGGGGGGTCGCTCTCCAGCTCGTAGACGGCGGCAGGCAGGTGCTCGACGAGGGTGCGGTATCGATCCTGCGCCTCCAGCAGCTCCTGCTCCGCGCGCCGGCGCTCGCCGATCTCGAGCTCCATCAGCTCGTTCGCATCGGCGAGCTCGCTGGTGCGCTCGAGCACGCGCAGCTCAAGCTCGTCGTTCACGAGCTGGAGCCGCTCATCGAGCTCCTTGCTCTCGGTGATGTCCAGCATGATGCCGAGCCACGTCGCCTCGCCCGTGGCCGGGTTGCGCACCAGCTTCGCGCGGTCGCGGACCCAGACCTCTTTGCCGTCGTCCGCGATCATGCGGTACTCGCGGTTCCACGGCTCACCCGTCGCGTTGTGCTCGTCGTGCGCGGCGAGCTCGGTCTCGCGATCCTCCGGATGCAAGAGCTCCATCCAGATGTCGGGCTGGTCGAGCCACTCCTGCCTGGTGTAGCCGAGCAGCTCCTCCACCTGCGGGCCCACGAACAGCGTGCGGCGCTCGTCGTCGAGGCCCATCTCGTAGACGATGGCAGGGACCTGTTCCACGAGCACGCGGTAGCGCCGGTCGGCCGCCTTGCGCTCCTCCTCGGCGAGCCTCTGCGCCGTGATGTCCACGAGCACGCCCTGCCAGGTCGGATCGTTCTCCTCGGTGCCGGGGATGACGCGCGCGGTATCGCGCACCCAGACGATGCTCCCGTCCCCCCGCACGTAGCGGCACTCGATCTCGTACCCGGTGCCGGCGCGCTCCGCCTCGCGCCACGCGGCCTGCATCCGATCGATGTCGTCCTGATGCAGGAGACGGTGCCAGAGCGTGTGGTCGGTCGCGAACGCGGAGGCGGGGAGGCCCAGCAAGTCCTCCACGTTCGGGCTCACGTAGATGGAGTCTCCCGACTGCGCGTAGTGGTACACGACGGCCGGGAGTTGTTCCACGAGGGCGCGGTAGCGCTCCTGCGAGCCCCGGAGCTCCTCCTCGGCTTGTCGCTGGGTGGTGGTGTCCACCGAGATCCCCTGCCAGAACAGGATCCGCCCCTCGCCGTCGAGCACCGGCGCGGACTGTTCGTGAACCCAGACCACGTGTCCGTCGGCGTGCACGAGGCGGTAGTCCTCACGGAAGGGCGTGCCGGTCTCCACGGAGGCGGCCCAAGACGCGCTCACCCGCTCTCGGTCCTCGGGATGCGCGACCCGCGGCCAGAACTCGGGGTCGGTCAGCCAGTCGTCCACCGGATATCCGAGCAACCCCTCGACCTGCGGGCTCTGGTAGAGGAGCTTGGGGGGTACCTCGCTGGTCAGCGTGAAGACCACCGCCGGGATCTGCTCCACGAGCGATCGGTGCCGCGCCTCGGAGACCTGGAGCGCGCTCTTCGCCTCCCGCGGGGCGGTGATGTCGAGCACCCAGCCGATCCACACCGCGGGGCGTTCCCCCTCCGCCGGGATCAGGTACGCCCGGTCCCGCACCCATCGCACCCGGTCGTAGGCGTCGAGGATCCGGTATTCCTCGTCCCAGACGCCGGTGCGTTCCGCGAGGCGGCTCCGTTCCTCCCACTGCGCTCGATCGTCCGCGTGGATGCGGCGCGAACGCTCCTCGCGCGAGTGCATGAAGGTGTGGCGGTCGAGCCCGAGGACCTGCTCGGCCAGCGGGCTCACGTAGATCATGGGCTCGTCCGCCTCGGCGTCGTGCCGCATCATGTAGAGGCACGCCTGGATCTCCCCGAGTTCCCGCACGAGCTGGTCGTGCACGATCGGCGCTCCCGGCTCATCCATGGCACCGGATGGTACTCCCAGGACCTCAGGCAGAGTTCCCGGTGGGTCCGGCCTTCCTATCGGTGCCGTTCGACGGGCCTTGAGGGCGCGCCGGCGTGGCGCGGCACGCAACTCATCCGTGCTCGAGGTCCTCGAGCACCTTCCTGAGCAAGCCGTCGAACGTACGCCGCTCCGCGGGGCCGAGCGAACGCAGCACCCGATCCTCGTTCGCGACGTGCGCCGCGACGGCATCCTCGATCGTGGCGACGCCCCGTGGCGTCAGCCGGACCAGGGTGCCCCGCCGGTCGCCGGGGTCCGGCCGTCGCTCCACCAGGCCCACGTCGACGAGACGATCGAGGCGCTTCGTGATGCCTCCGGAGGAGATCATCGTCGCGCGCGCCAGCTCCGTCGGGTTGAGCTCGTAGGGCGCACCCGCGCGGCGCAGGGCCGCCATGAGGTCGAACCAGCCGGGTTGGAGCGCGTACGTGGCGAGCCCGTCCGCCAGGGCCGTATCGGCGAGATGGGCCGTGCGCAGGAGCCGGCCCATCAGCCCCAAGGGCGCGACGTCGAGGTCGGGGCGCTCGCGGCGCCACTGCCCGAGGATGACGTCGATGTGGTCGCCGTGTCTCGTCATGGGCGTTCCTTAGGGTTCCTGGGGGGGCCCCGGTGGCTCGTAGATATTACTCTCTAGTAAGATACTTCCCATTAAGATACTTGCCCGAGAACCCACCCAGGAGGAGAGGCCGTGAACACCTACACGCCGATCACATCACCCCCCGGGACGACGATGCGCGCGGTCCGCCTGCGCGCGCCGGGGGGGCCCGACGCGCTCGAGCTCGACAGCGTCCCGGTGCCTCGGCCGACGCAGGGAGAGGCGCTCGTGAGGGTTCACGCGGCGTCGATCACCCGCGACGAGCTCGAGTGGCCGGTGGATCGGCTGCCGGCCACGCCCTCGTACGAGGTCTCGGGCGTCGTGGCCGCGGTTGGCGACGGCGTCGTCGCGGTCGGCGCGGGCGACACCGTGTACGCGCTCCTCGCCTTCGACCGCGATGGGGCCGCGGCCGAGTATGTCGCCGCCTCCGTGGAGCTCCTCGGGCCGAAGCCTCGGACGCTCGATCACGTCGAGGCCTCCGCGGTGCCGCTCGCCGGGCTGAGCGCCTGGCAGGCGCTGTTCGATCACGGCGGTCTCGAGCGCGACGAACGGGTGCTCATCCTGGGGGCGGCGGGTGGCGTCGGGCACCTCGCCGTCCAGATCGCCCGCGCCCGCGGCGCCTACGTCATCGGCACCGCCTCGCCGCAGAACGCCGAACGGGTGCTCGGCCTGGGGGCGCACGAGGTCTCGGTGACCGGAGCGGGGCCGGATGCCACGCTCGATCCGGTCGACCTCGTGTTCGATACCGTCGGTGGGGAGCGGTTCGCGCGCGCGGCCACCGTCCTCCGCCCGGGCGGCAGGATGGTGTCCGTCGCCGAGCCACCGCCCGCCGGCATCGACGCCGACTACTTCGTCGTCGAACCGAACCACGATCAACTGGCGGAGCTCACCCGGCTCGCCGAGGCCGGGGCGCTCCGACCGGAGATCGACTCGGTCTATCCGCTCGAGGAGGCCCGCGCGGCGTTCGAGCGCAGCTTGACCGGGGGCAAGCGCGGCAAGGTGGTGATCCGTGTCGTCGCCGAGTAGGCGGAGGTCGAAGGGGGAGGCGTTCCGCGCGCTGCATGAGGGCGCACCGTTCGTGATGCCCAACGCCTGGGACGCGGGTTCGGCCCGGGCGCTCGCCGCGCTCGGGTTCCCGGCGCTCGCCACCACCAGCTCGGGGTTCGCGTTCACGCTCGGGCGACGGGATGGCCAGGTGTCGCTCGACGAGGTGGTGGCGCACGCGACGGCGCTCGATCGCGCCACGGAGCTCCCCCTGTCGGTCGACCTCGAGAACGGGTACGGCGCCGATCCGCAGGATCCCGCGCGTGCCGTCACACGCATCGCCGAGGCCGGCGCCGTGGGCGCCTCGATCGAGGACTACGATCCCGAGGGCGGCATCTACGAGCTGGGGCACGCGGTCGAGCGGATCGCCGCCGCCGCGGGGGCGGCCGCCGACGTGGCGTTCCCGTTCACGCTCACGGCGAGGGCCGAGAACCACATCCGCGGCAACCCCGACCTGGCCGACACGATCGCGCGCCTGCAGGCCTACGAGGAGGCCGGTGCCGACGTCCTGTACGCACCGGGCCTCGGCACCGCCCGGGACATCAGGGCCGTGTGCGAGGCCGTCACGAAGCCGGTCAACGTCCTCGGGCTTCAGCACTTGTCGGTCGCCGAGATCGTCGATGCGGGCGCCCGTCGCGTGAGCGTCGGCGGCGGTCTCGCCTGGGTCGCGGTCGAGGCGATGGTGCGCGCCGCGACCGCGATCCGTGATGCGGGGGACCTCTCGGTGCTCGCCGCAGACCTCCCACTCGAGGACTGGCTCGAGGGCTGAGCAAGGTGCGCGGGCCTCGGGCGTAGCATGCCCCCATGGACCGCCGCGAGTTCCTCCTTCGTAGCGGCAAGCTCGCCGTCGCGGGCTCGGTCTTCCCCCTTGCCGCCGCCGGCGTCGCCCGGGCTTCGGACCCGATCCCGCAGGGCGTCTGGCAGGCGTTCGGACGCAGCCTCACGGGGCGGCTGGTGCGGCCCGGGTCGCCCGCCTACGCCACCGCCAAGCAGCTGTTCGAGCCGCGGTTCGACGGGATCCACCCGAAGGCCGTCGTCGAGTGCGCATCCGTCGCCGACGTGCAGCGCTCGATCGCGTTCGCGCGGCGCCATGCCCTGCGGATCGCGCCGCGCTCCGGCGGTCACAGCTACGCGGGCTACTCCAGCTGTCCGGGGATCGTGATCGACGTCTCACATCTGTCTCGGGTCTCGGTCGACCGATCGAGCGGCGTCGCCACCGTGGGGGCCGGCGCGCGGCTCATCGACATCTACGCGGCGCTCGCCGAGGCCGGCAGGGCGTTCCCAGGCGGCACGTGTCCGACGGTGGGGATCGCGGGTCTCGCACTGGGAGGCGGGCAGGGCGTGTTGGGCCGCACGCTCGGGCTGACGAGCGACGCCATGACCTCCGTCTCCATGGTCACCGCGGACGGGCGTCGTCGGACGTGCGACCGTCACCACGAACCCGGCCTCTTCTGGGCGAGCCGCGGGGGAGGAGGTGGCAACTTCGGCATCGCCACGTCCTTCACGTTCCACACGAGCCGCATCACGCATCTGATGACCTTCACGCTGGACTGGCCGTGGAGCGATGCGCACGATGTGCTTCGCGCCTGGCAGCACTGGGGCCCGCAGGCGCCTGACGCCCTCTGGTCGGACTGCCACCTGATCTGGCGTCGGACGGGGGCCACGGTCTCGGTGAACGGCGGCTTCGTTGGGACCCGGGCGCGCCTGGCCTCGTTGATCGGTGCGCTGACCTCGGCCGTGGGCACCGCCCCCAGTCACTCCTACGTGAACGCGTTGTCCTACCTCGACGCGATGCTCCTGGAGGCGGGGTGTTACGGCAAGAGCGTGTCCTGGTGCCACCTGCCGTCGCAGTCCCCGTCGGGTGCGCTCACGCGCCAGTCCTCGTTGGTGAAGTCCGACTTCTTCAGCGCCCCGTTGTCGCCGGCGGGGATCTCCGCCGTGATCGCATCCGTGGAGCGGCGGGGCCGGAACCCCATCCTGCGCTCGAGCGGCGGCGGCCTGCTGCTCGATGCGTACGGGGGCGCCATCAACCGGGTGCCGCGCGCCGCGACGGCGTTCGTGCATCGCGGGGCGGCCTTCCTGGGCCAGTACTTCGCCACCCTGCCTCAGGGTGCTTCGTCGGCCGTGACGCAGGCGAACCGAACATGGCTCACGGCGCTCTGGAGGTCGATGCGCCCGGAAGCCAGCGGCTTCGCCTATCAGAACTACATCGATCCCGATCTGGCGGACTGGCGGCACGCCTACTACGGCACCAACCTCGAGCGCCTGGTGCAGATCAAAGCGACCTACGATCCCCGCGACGTCTTCCGATTCGCGCAGAGCATCCCGGTGCGCCTGCCCTGACGGGCCACCGGCTAGGCTTCCTCCGGGAGGATGGCCGAGCGGACGAAGGCGACGGTCTTGAAAACCGTTGGGCGTGCAAGCGTCTCGTGGGTTCGAATCCCACTCCTCCCGCCACCGGTATAGGGTCGGTCCCGCATGAGTCGCGCCGACACGGTTCAGAAGCTGAAGGCCGTTCCGCTCTTCGAGAGCTGCACGGCACGGCAGCTCCGTCGCATCGCCGCGCAGGGGTGGGAGCACGAGTACGGAACCGGTGAGGCCGTGTGCGAGGAGGGCGCCTTCGCGGACGAGTTCTTCGTCATCCTCGAGGGACACGCGACGGTTCGTGAGCGCGGGAGGAAGCGAGGCACGCTCGGGCCCGGGGACTACTTCGGCGAGATCGCGCTGCTGCGCTCGACGCTGATCGAGCGGAGCCGCAGGAGCGCCACCGTCACGGCCACCGAGCCGCTCCGGTGCTTCCTCCTGAGCAGGAGCGAGTTCCAGAGCTTGCTCTACGAGGAAGACGTGGCCGTCAAGATCCTGCGGGCCGTGGTGCGTCGCCTCGACGCATCCTCCGACCTGTAGGGACGAGGACGGGACCGGAGCCGGCCCCGCCCTCGCCAGGCCTCACGCGTGGACGACCCGCACCAGCGTCGAGGTCTCGGGGGCGCCGGTCCGTCCGGCTTCCAACACGATCCCAAGGCCGGGCGCGTAGTCCTTCTGATCGATGACGCCGGGCTCGAGACGGGTCCACTCGAACGTCTGAAGGACGCGGTGGACGCGACCGTACGGGATCGTGATGGACCCCCCGCGCTTCACGATCCACGCCTGATCCTCGGCGTGTCCCCGATAGAACTCCTGACGGTAGGAGATGGGCGGCTCGGGGTTCGCCATCATGATGATGCCGGCCACCGCGCCGTGCACCCCGGCCTTCCAGGAACCCTCGGTGCTGATCACGTGCCCGTCGGGGGCGTACGTGGCGGTCGCCTCGCCGAAATACCACACGTTGCCCTGGTTGTCGGGGGCGTACCAGTCGGAGGTCTTCTCGATCAGGTGTCCGCGGTGTCGAGCGACGTCGCGCACCACCGTCACGGTGACGCCCTGGATCACCTTGGTGCGAGGCGTGACGGTCGTCCGGGTCGAGACGCGTTCGCCGTCCTTGGTCCCGCGGTACACGTTCGTCGTGCCGGGTATCAGCGGGTAGTACGGGTTGGCCACGGGGGCGGTGAAGTCCGCGGGGTCGATGGTTCCCGCTCGTGCGCCACGCGAGGCCGGTGCCGCCGACGAACCCTGGATCGCTTGTGCGGTGACGAGGACGAGCGCCACCGCGACGGATGTCGCGATCTGCCTCTTCATCCCGAGCTCCTTTCCTCCGGTCGAGCTCCACCGTAGGAACGGATCCATGAGCGCTCGATGAGACCTTCCCGATGCGCGTCTCAGCGTCCTCTCATCCGTCGGGGCTAGCATCCTGGCGGAGGTGCGACCGATGCGGATACTCGTCGTCGAGGATCACACCGCCATGGCCGATGTGCTTCGCCGCGGCCTGAGCGAGGAGGGCTACGCCGTGGACATGGCGGGCACGGGTGAAGACGGGACGTGGCTCGCCTCGGAGAACGAGTACGACGCCATCGTCTTGGACCTGGTCCTGCCCGATGTCGATGGCTTCACCGTGTGCCGTGACATCCGCGCGCATCAACGGTGGTCGCCGATCCTGATGTTGACCGCGCGTGACGCCGTCGAAGACCGCGTACGCGGGCTGGACGCCGGTGCGGACGACTATTTGGTGAAACCGTTCGCGTTCACCGAGCTGCTCGCCCGCGTCCGGGCGCTCGTGCGCCGTGGAGCGCCCGAGCGTCCGAGCGCGATCGTCGTGGACGACCTGATCCTCGACCCTTCCGGCAGGACGGTCTCCCGTGCCGGAGACGACATCGAGCTCACCGCCAAGGAGTTCGCGCTGCTCGAATACCTCATGCGTCACGCGGGCGAGGCCCTAAGCAGGGCGCGCTTGATCGAGCACGTATGGGACTTCGCGTTCGACGGCGACTCGAACGTGGTGGAGGTCTACGTCCGCTACCTTCGAGAGAAGATCGACCGTCCTTTCGGTCGCGACTCGATCGAGACCGTGCGGGGCTACGGCTACCGCTTCAAAGGCGGAGCCGACGATGCACCCGTCGCTTAGGACGAAGATCACCGCGCTCTTCGCCCTGGCGATCGTCGCGGTGATCGCTGCCTTCGGGGCGTTCGTGTACGTGCGGATGGGTGCGGATCTCCTGGACACCGTGGATGCCGGCCTCCGATCGCGCGCCGACATCATCGTCGCGGACGTCCGGGCCGGGATCCCCACGGCGGCGGACACGCATGCGCGCCTGATCGAGGCCGACGAGTCCTTCGCGCAGGTCCTCGCGCCCGACGGGCGCGTGCTGGAGTCGAGCCCTCTGGTCGCCCGGTCCCCGCTGGTGCCGATCGACGTCATCTCCCAGACCAGTGCGCCGCGCATCGTCCAGGAGACGGTGCCCGGCATCGACAACGCCGCACGCATCCTGGTCGTTCCGCTCCAGACCGACGCGGGTCCGCGCTATGTGGTGGTCGGCACCTCACTGCAGGATCGACGCGACGAGATGTTGCAGCTCGCGGCGATCCTCGCTGCCGCGGGGGTCGTGACCGTCGCCGCGATCTCCATCGCCGGTTGGTTCCTCGTCGGGGCTGCCCTGCGTCCGGTGGAGCGCATGCGCTCCGAGGCCGCGGCCGTCTCCGTCTCCGAGCCCGGCCGGCGATTGCACGTTCCTCCCGGCGAAGATGAGCTCTCCCGGTTGGCGGGCACCTTCAACGACGTCCTCGACCGCCTGCAGGCCGCGGCCGAACGGCAGCGCCGGCTCGTCGACGATGCGAGCCACGAGCTGAGGACGCCGCTCACCGTGCTCAAGGCCGAACTCGACCTCGCGCTCGCGCGCGCGCGTACGCCCGAGGAGCTCGAGACCGCGCTCCGGCGAGCGTCGGTGGAGGCGGACCGGCTGGCTCGCCTGGCGAGCGACCTCCTCACCTTGTCCCGTGCGGAGGAGGGGCGGCTGCCCATCCATCGCCAACACATCGAGTTGGGCCCGGTGCTCGAGCATGCACGCGCCGCGTTCGCAGCGTCGGCGGAGGCGCGCGGGGTCCGCCTGGAGGTCGATGCGCAGGAGGCGCGCGTGCATCTCGACCCCGACCGGCTGCGCCAAGCGCTGGACAACCTCCTCGACAACGCCCTGCGAACGGCCCCTCGCGGGACGAGCGTCTGCATCCAGGCCGGCCGCGATGACGCTCAGGTGATCGTGTGCGTGACGGATGCCGGACCCGGCTTCCCGGCCGGCCTCCTCACGACCGCGTTCGAACCGTTCTCGCGTGGGACCTCGGCGACCGGCGACGACGGGGGAGCCGGCCTGGGCCTGGCGATCGTACGCGCAGTGGCGGTGGGCCACGGCGGCGATGCCACCGTGGAGAACGTCTCGGGCGGTGGCGCGAGGGTGGAGCTGCGGTTCCCCGCCTGAGTGACCTCCGCTAGGACCCGATGCGCCGAGCCGCGAGCGCCAGCCGTGCGGCCACGTAGAGCGACAGGAGGGCGGTGACCCAGCGCACGGCGTACGAGTCGCCGGTGGTGACGGCAAGGGCGATCCCCGCGATCACGACGATCACGGCGAGGACGTACAGCAGGCTTCGGTTCTCGAACCACATGGCGCGGCCCTCCTCGGGTGCGGACTTCGCGTACTTTCGCACGTCCCCTGATCTTCGCGCCAGCGCGATGCTCGCCCGGGTCAGGGCCGTTCCCAGTAGCTCGCGTCGCTCGGTGCGATCATCGAGCCGCTCCCCGGACACGGCGCCGCGAAGTCGGGGTCTTCGGAGTGTTCCGGGATCTTCAGGTGCCGGGGATCACCGACGTCTTCTCCCTGAAGCTGCATCCCGCACATCGGACAGACGACGGTGGCGGCCACGGAGCGCCTCTCGTACGAAGGCGGACCGCTCCAGGGTGACAGGGTCGGCCCGTCCGTCAAGGATCGCGCGACGAAACCTGCCCGAGCGCTCAGGCGTCGTCGGGCGTCGTGCGGCGGACCGGCTTCCAGCCCGGTCGCGGCACGCTCGCGCGCAGCCGCTTCGTGTAGTCGTCCTGGGGGTCGTCGAGCACCTGCGCGGTGGGTCCCCGCTCGACGACCCGGCCCTGCCACATCACGATGGTCTCGTCGGTGAGCTGCCGCACGACCGCGAGGTCGTGGCTGATCAGCACGAAGGAGATGCCGGTCTCGTCGCGGATGTCGGCGAGCAGGTTCAGCACCTGCGCCTGGATCGAAACATCGAGCGCGGCGACGGACTCGTCGAGGATCAGGACCTGTGGCTGTGCCGCCAGCGCACGCGCGATCGCGACGCGCTGCCGCTGGCCGCCGGAGAGCGTTCGGGGGAGCGCACGCGTCTGACGTGCGTCGAGGCCGACGAGCTCCGTGAGCTCGAGGACGCGTTCCCGGCGTCGGTCTTGGGGCCAGCCCTGATGGAGCTTCAGGATCTCGTCCAGCGTGGCTTCCACCGTCTGCCGGGGATCGAGGCTCGTGTACGGGTCCTGGAAGACGATCTGCACCTCGCGCCCGCGCTGCCGGCGTTCCGCCGATGAGTGCGCCGCCTTCGAGCGGTCGCGGCCGCACGCGCGGATCGTGCCCGCGGTGGGCGCCTCCAGCCCCACGATCATCTTGGCGACGGTGGTCTTCCCGGAACCGGACTCGCCGACGATCGCCAGCGATCCGGAGGGCGGGACGGAGAACCGGACATCGTCGACCGCGAGGTGGTCGCCGAAGAGCTTGCGCAGCCCTTCGACCTCGAGGACCGGCTCGGCGGGATCCATCGCCGCGGCTGCGTCAGCCATCCGCCGCCACCTCCAGCTTCCCGCGCAGTTCCTCCGCGCGCAGGCAGCGCGTGAGGCCGTCGTCCAGGGCGATGAGCGCGGGCAGCTCTTCCGCGCAGCGGTCCTGGGCGTGCGGGCAACGTTGTGCGAACGCGCAGGCGTCCGCGGGCGCCTCGAAGGCCGACAGGGGCCGACCGCGGATCGCGGTGAGGCGCTCGGCCGTGGCGTCGATGCTCGGCCGCGCCGCCGCCAGCGCCGCCGTGTAGGGGTGCAGCGGGTCGTCGTGCAGGAGGGCGGAGCGGCGCACCTCGACGATCTGCCCCGCGTACATCACCGCCGTGCGATCGCATACGGCGGCGGCGAGCTCGAGGTCGTGCGTGATGAACAGGAGCGTGAGATCGAACTCGCGCCGAAGGTCGTCGAGGATCCCCATGACGTCGGCCTGCGTGGTGACGTCGAGCGCCGTGGTGGGCTCGTCCGCCAGCAGCAGCCGGGGTTCGGTGAGCAGCGCCGTCGCGATCATGACGCGCTGCAGCAGCCCCCCCGAGAGCTCGTGGGGGTACTGGTGGAGGCGGCGCTCGCCGTCGGGGATCCCCACGTTCCGCAGCAGCCCGATCGCGCGCCGGGCCGCCTCCGCCTTGGGCACGCCATCGTTCGTGCGCAGGGCCTCGGTCATGAAGTCGCCGATGCGTCGCACGGGATTGATGTGGGCGCGGGGGTCCTGGAAGATCATCGCCACATCGTCGCGGTACGCGCGGAACCCGGCGCCCGTGAGCCCCATCACATCGTGGCCGTCGAAGCGGATCGATCCCTCGACCTCCGCACCCGGGGGCAGGAGCCGGTCGACCGCGCGCGCGGTCATCGACTTCCCCGAGCCGGACTCGCCGACGAGTCCCAGCGCCTCGCCGGGACGGAGCGCGATGGAGACGTCGCGCAGCACGGCGCGCTGCTCACCTTCGACGGGCAGGCGGACCGTGAGGCCTTCGATCGCCAGTAGGGGCGACGTCCCGGACCCGGCGCCGGGCCGCGCTCCGGTGGCCGGCGCGCTCACCGGCGTTCCGCCTGCGCCCGCTCGTACAGGCGCTCGCCGAGCACGTTGAACGCCACGACCACGACCACGATGCAGATGCCGGCCGCGAGCGCGGCCGTCGGGTAGCCCTGCACCACGCCCGACTGGTTCTCCGAGACCATCACGCCCCAATCCGGGTTCGGAGGCTGCACCCCGAGACCCAGGAACGAGATCGCGGCGAGGTCCACCATCGCGTAGCCGAACAGGATCGTGGCCTGCGCCACGATCAGCGGTGCCATGTTCGGGATCAGGTGCTTCATGCAGATCGAGAACGACGAGGCGCCCTGCACCGAGAGGGCGTCGACGTAGACCTGGCTCCGCTCGCGCAGGGCGGCTCCCCGGAGCACCCGGGCGACGTAGGGCGTGTAGGCCACGGCGAGGGCCAGCGCGGCCGCCGGCAGCCCCGCCCCGAACACGGTGGCGGCAAGGATCGCGAGCAGGATGCCGGGGAACGCGAACATCACGTCCATGCCCGAGGACACCACGGCGTCGTAGGCACCGCGCTTCCACGCCGAAGAGACCGCGAAGATCGTCCCCACCGTCATGCAGATGGCCACCACGGCGAGGGGACCGATCATCGAGCTGCGGGCGCCGGCGAGGAGCCTCGACACGACGTCACGCCCCTGGCCGTCGAAGCCCAGCAGGTGGCCGCCGCCCGGACCGACGTAGGAGAGCGAGAGGCGTCCGATCTGTGGATCGTTCGGTGCGATCGCCGAGCCCACGATCGCGATCGCGATGGCCACGACGATCACCACCGCGGATGCGATGCCCACGGCTCCCGTCGAGCGGACCAGCTCCCACCAACTCCGCCGCTTCGCGGGGGCGGAGGTCGTGACCGCGGCTCCGGCGCTCACGTGGCGCGGCTCCCCAGGGACACCCGAGGGTCGAGCACCGCGTACAGGATGTCGACCAAGACGTTCACGACGACGAACGCGGTGACGAGGATCAGCGAGATGCCCTGCACGACGGCGAAGTCCTTCGAGCTGGACGCCGCCACGAGGTAGGCGCCGAGGCCGTTCAGGCTGAAGGCGCGCTCGACGACGGCGGCGAGCGCGATCAACGAGGCGATCGTGATGCCCGAGATCGTCGTGATCGGGATCGCCGCGTTGCGCAGCACGTGGCGGCGCACGAGCTGCGGGTAGGGGATCCCGCGGCTCACCGCCGTCTGCACGTGCTCGCGTCCGAGCTCGTCCCGCACGGAGGATCGCGTGACCCGCGCGACGATCGCCAGGGAGGACAGCGCCAGGGCGAACGCCGGCAGGGTGAGGTGGTATGCGGTCCCCGCGAACCCCGATCCCGTGCCGATCGTCGGGAACCACCCCAGCTTCACGGAGAAGATGAGGATCAGCACGATCGCGGCCACGAACGACGGGATCGCGGCCGAGATCGACGTCACCACCAGCGACGAGGTGTCCAGGAGCCCCGGCCTCAGGCCGGAGATCAGGCCGATCGCGATCCCGATCACGAGGATCAGGATCGAGGCGTAGAGGACGAGCTCGGCGGTGGTCCACACCCTCGACGCGATCAGGGTCGAGACGTTCTCCCGGTGCGCGATCGAGATGCCGAAGTCCCCGTGCAGCGCCCCCTTGAGCCAGAGCCAGTACTGGGTGAGGAACGGCTCGTTCAGGTGGAACCGATCCTCGAGGACCTTGACGCTCTCCGGCGGGAGGCTCCTGCCGCCGGAGAGCACCGCGATCGGGTTCCCCGGCGCCAGGAACATCGCGCTGAAGATGATGAAGCTGGACACGAGCAGGGTGGCCACCAACATGGCCAGCCGTCGCAGGAGGAACCGCCAACGCATGCCGGCCCCCTTAGCCGGTGCCGCCCATATCGTTGCCCCACGGCGCGAACATGTAGGCGAACGACGCCACGGCCCCCGTGAGGTTCGAGCTCGTGATCAGGACCGAGTACGGGAAGTCGACCGAGATCCAGGGCAGGTCCTGCATGATCAGGGCCTGCGCGTCCGCCACCTTCTGGGCGCGAGCGTTGGGATCCGCGGTCGAGCGTGCCTCCTCCATCAGGCTGATGACCTGTGGGTCGTGATAGCCCGTCTTCGGGTTGGTCTTGTAGGAATAGTTCTGGGATCCGTCGGGCAGGACCAGCGTGGCCAGCAGGGCCGCGGGGTCGGCGTAGTCGCCGTAGTTCGTCGTGAAGAACCCGTCGACGCTCTCCCAGTACTTCGGGTCGATGAAGAAGTCGATGTAGTTGTTGGCCGAGACGGACTTGAGCTTCACCTTCAGCCCGATCGACTCGGCGGCGGACTGGAGCGCACTGGCCTCCACCGCGACGGTGTTCAGTTCGCTGGACATGCCGATCGTGATCGTCTTGCCGGTCGCACCCGCGTCCTCGACCATCTGCTTGGCCTCGTCGACCGACCCGTTCAGGTCGGGGAGGGCGTCGTAGGCCTTCTGGAAGACCTCCTTCCCGTATCCCCAGGTGCCGGGCGCCGATAGGGACTTGGGCATCAGGGCCGCCCCCTTGTACACCGCGTCGATGACCCCCTGACGATCCATCGCCATCGAGAGCGCCTGCCGCACCTTGAGGTTGCCGAGCACCCCGTCGAAGCTCGAGATGATGAACGCGTCGGTGTTCCAGCCCGATCCGCTCGTGACGGTCACGCCGCTGTCGGCCTTCAGCTGGTCGAGCGTCGTGATGCCTCCGGCGTAGTACCCGTTCACCTCCCCGGTCTGCAACGCCGACGTCAGGGCGGCCTCGTCGGGCGTGCCCTTGAAGTCGATCTCCTTCACGAGCGGCTTCACGTCCGGGTTCCAGTAGTCGTCGTTGCGCACGATCGAAAGCACGTCGCCCGTCTTCCAGCTGTTCAGCTTGTAGGAGCCGGTGCACATCGTGCCGCCACTCGGCGTGCCGAAGTCCTTGCCCTTCGCCTCGACGTAGGCCTTCTCCACGATCCACCCGGGGGCGGATGCGAGCTCCCCGGCGAGCCAGTAGTCCGGCTCCTTGAGCTTGATGGTCACCTCGTTGGAGCCGGTGGCCTCGATCGACTTCACCCGGCTGAACGTGGCCCCGTAGAAGCCGCCGAGCGACGCGTCGGTGTTGCGCTCGAGGCTGTACACGACATCCTCGGGCGTGAGGGGGTTGCCGTCCCAGAACGTGATCCCCGGCTTCAGCGTGAAGACCATGGTGGTGTCGTTCGGGTAGGTGAGGTCGGCGAGACCCGGGACGATCGTGCCGTCGGGCTCCTGGTGCAGGAGGGACTCGCAGAGCATGGACATGACCGTGTTCTCGGGGTAGTCGAAGGCATAGATCGGATCGAGGGAGTTGGTCTCGCGGTACACACCCCAGACGATCTTGTCGACGGGCTGCGTGCCCGGCGTCGTGGTGGTGGCGAGTTCGACCGTGGCGCCCCCGCTCGGCGAGGCGTTCTCGTCCACCGATCGCCCCGAGCACGCCACCGCGAACATCCCGAACGCGATGGCGATCGCCGTCGCGTTGCGCACCCTCCTGGACCCTCTCATGACCCCTCCTCCTCGGCCCGGCTCAGCCGGACGATCGAGCCTTGCGTCGACGTGGTGCCGTGGTGCCGTTCCGGTTGCGTGGCCTCGTCTTCCCTTCGATGGCGTCCAGCATCAGGTCGAGGCCGTACGCGAAGGCCTTCCCCGGCTCGCGGTAGAGGCGCTCGGCGGTGACCGCCAGGTTCGGGAAGTCGCCCGGCGGCAGCACGCGGTACACCTCGCGCCAGCGGGCCAGGCTGTCCTCCGTCGCCTGCGCGTCGAAGATGGCGGCGCCGATCGTGTAGTCCTCCAGCGCTTCGAACGCGAGGATGGCTTCCTCGTCGCTCAGCCCTGCCTGCCGTAGGAATCCGATGCTCCGATCGACGAGCAGCGAGCCGTGCGGCATCGGCACCGCCGAGAGCTGCAACGCCGAGAGCGCGTGGGGGTGTGCCATGAACGCCGTCCGGAGCGCCAACAGGAGCGTCCTGAGGTCCTCGCGCCAGTGGCCTGAGGCGGTGAACCCCTCGGTAGCTTCGGCGAGGAGGCGATCGGAGGCCGTCGCGAGGATCTCGTCCTTGTCCCGGAAATGCCGATACACGGCGGTCGGGTCCACGCCCAGCTCGCTGCCGAGGCGCCGCAGGGTGATGTCGCCGGTCCCGTCGGTTTCCGCGATGCGCACGTAAGCGTCCACGATCAGCTCCCGCGACAGCCGCGGGCTCGCGTGATCGCCGGCCGCCTTCATGCGGGGCATCCTTGTCTCACCCTCATCCCCTGTCAACGCAGTGGTCATCGCCGATGTCACCGTCGGGTTCCTCTCCCCCGACCCGTCGGCTCGCCGGGATGGTGACGGATGGCGCGAGGCGTTGTCAACCGCGATGACAGCGGTGTTGACACGACCCGCGGACCACGGCTAGCGTGCCCGCGACCACCCGAGGGAGGCTCCGATGGACGACCTGCATTACCTCAGCGCCACCGACGCGCTCCGGTTGTTCCGTACGAAGGAGCTCTCCCCCGTGGAGCTCATGGAGGCGGTGATCGCGCGGGCGGAGCAGGTCGAACCGGTGATCAACGCGTTCACCTTCACGCATTTCGACGAGGCCCTCGATCAGGCGCGTGTCGCGGCCGATCGGTGGGCGGGCGATGGGGGAGAGGCCCGGGCGCTCGAAGGGCTGCCGGTGGCGATGAAGGACGAGGTGCCGCTCGAGGGCCGCAACTGGTCCAACGGTTCGCTCACGACGCGGGACGAGGTGGCCGACCACACCGCGCCGATCGCGGAGCGGGTCCTCGCCGCCGGCGGCATCGTCCACGCGCGGGCCACCACCCCGGAGTTCAGCAGCGCCGCCTTCACCCACACCCGGCTATGGGGCATCACCCGCAATCCCTGGTCGCCGGAGTGGGCCGTGGGGGGATCGAGCGGAGGTTCCGGCGCCACGCTCGCCGCCGGCACCTCGACCCTCGCGAGCGGCTCGGACATCGGGGGCTCGATCCGCATCCCGGCCTCCTTCTGCGGCGTGGTCGGGTTCAAGCCGCCGTACGGCCGCGTGCCGGTGGATCCGCCGTTCAACCTCGACCACTACTGCCACGACGGCCCGATGGCGCGCACGGTCGCCGACTGCGCGCTGTTCGAGAACGCGATCGCCGGACCGCACCCGCACGACGTCGCGTCGTTGCGGCCGAAGGTGGATCTTCCGGGATCGTTCGACGGCATCGGGGGCATGAGGGTGGCCCTCGCTCTGCCGCTCGGAGACTTCCCGATGGATCCCGAGATCGAGGCCAACACGCTCGCCGCCGGCGACGCCTTCCGGGACGCGGGCGCGGTGGTGGAGCCCGTGGCCCTGCCGTGGCGCTCCGCCGAGATCCTCGACGTGACGATGATCCACTTCGGCGCCGTCTTCGGCGCGTACATCGCCCACGTCGCCGCCACCGACGCGGACCTCATGACGCCCTACGCGTTGGAGATGGGACGCATGGCGACGGAGGCGATCGAGCGGACCTCGTTCATCGAGGGGCTGATGCTGGAAGCCGCGCTCTACGCGCCGCTCGGTGAGATCCTCGACCGCTACGACGTCCTGGTGTGCCCTACCGTCGGCACGCGCGGCTTCGTGGCGGGGGACGACTACGCCGATCACGGGGTGGAGGTGGGCGGCGTGACGCTCGAGCGATACCTGGAGGCCACGATGACGTTCCCCTTCAACGTCGCGAGCCGCTGTCCGGTGCTGGCCGTGCCCTCCGGGTTCGCCGACAACGGCGTCCCGACCGGGATCCAGATCGTGGGACGGACCTACGACGACGCCACGGTCTTCCGCGCCGGCGCGGCCTACGAGCGCGCCCGCCCGTGGCTCGACAGCGCGGCGCGGCGTCCGCCGATCTGACCGCTTGGCTTGCGGCCGGCGGTCCACGCGTGATACCTGTCCGCCACATCCGTGGAGGAGGGCTCGATGACACACGAGGACGAACCGCGAACCAGGCTGGGCCGGCGCCGGTTCCTGCAGGGCGCCGCCGCCGCAGCCACCGTCGCAGCGTTGCCGCTCCCGAGAGCGACCGCGGCCTCGTGTGATCCGTTCAGCACCCCTCCGGTCTTCGCCGGCGGCGTCACGGATCCCGACGTGTTCCTGGGCTTCACCCTCGGGGTGGATCGTGAGGTCACGAGCGCGGAGGCCGACGCCTACATCAAGCGGGTGGCGGCCGACAGCAACCGCGTGGTCACGGCCCGGTACGGGACCACGTGGCAGGGCAGGCCGCTCCGCTACGCGATCGTGGGCAAGCCTCAGAACGTCACGCCGGCCGGGCTCGAGAAGGTGCGTCAGGCCAACCTGCGGATCCGCGACCCCCGGACCCCCGCGCACGCGGTCTCGCGTCTCGCCGCATCGACACCAGCGATCGCGTGGGTGATCGCGAACATCCACGGGAGCGAGGAGAGCGGCGCCGACATGAGCCTGCGCCTCCTCTACGAACTCGCAGACCGCACCGACTGCGTGGCCACGACGCTGCTGGACAACCTCGTGATCGTGGTGATCCCGGTCCAGAATCCCGACGGACGCGAAGCGGACACACGCCGCAACGCGTACGGGTTCGACCTCAACCGTGACGTGTTCGCGCGCACGCAGCCCGAGACCGACTCCCGGGTCGAGCTGATGCGGTCGTACCCGCCGGTCCTGCTGCTCGACGATCACGAGTTCGGCTACTACCGCTCGTTCTTCCCGCCCGACGCGGATCCCGTGTACCACGAGGTGTCGGAGACGAGCATGCGCTGGATCGAGGATGTGTACGGAGCGGCGATCTCCCGGCAGTTCCGCAAGGAAGGAGAGGTCTTCTTCCACGGCGGCATCTACGACTTCTTCGCGCCGCAGTACAACGACACGGGCTCGGCCTTCGGCTTCGGCGCCGCGGGCATGACGATCGAGGTGTACAACGGAGCGCCGCTCGAGCGCCGCGTGCATCGGCACTACACGGTCGCGATGGCGTCGCTCTGGCAGGCGGCGAACCGCCGAGCCTCCGTCCTGCGGGGGCTCCACGGGCTCTTCGAGGAGGCGCTGGCAGAGGGTCGCAAGGGGATCCTGGAACGGAACCGGCGCTACTTCAAGCCGAACCGTCCGGTCCGCACCCCCGTCCCCACCACCCCCCTGCGTCACTACTTCATCGAGGACGCGGCGGGGCCCAAGGGCGACGACGTGCGTCGGCTCGTCCGGCGCCTCCAGCGGATGGACGTCGACGTGTACCGGCTCCAGGAGCCGCTCGAGGTCCCCGACTATCGTCCGTACGGACGGAGCGCCCGCCGCACGCGCCTGGCGAAGGGCACGCTCTGGATCCCGATGGCGCAGCCGCAGAAGCACTGGATCCAGGCGATCCTCAACGAGGCGCCGTACATGCCCACCACGTACACGTACGGCCTGGCCGGCTGGAGCAGCCCCTTGCTCATGTCGCTCGACGGCGGCTACAGCGGCGCGAAGCTGCGACCGCACGCGGCGTTGGTGAAGCCCGTGAAGGCGCCGGCGCCCCGGAAGCTGCCGTCGGCGCTGCCGAAGATCGGCGTCTACCAGATGTCGGTCGGGAGCTTCGCGGAAGAGTCGGTCGGGGCCACGCGGTGGCTCTTCGACAACGTGTGGGGGCTGCCCTACACCTACCTCACCGAGGACGACATCCGGGCCGGCGGCCTGCGCCACCTCGACGTCCTGGTCGCGCCCGGCGGGGACTGGCCGACCGCGCTGCGCCGCTTGGGGCCGGCCGGGAAGAAGGCGCTCGTCCGGTTCGTGAACGGCGGCGGCCGCTACGTCGGGTATCGGGGAGGGGGCGCGAAGCTGGCCGCGGTGCTCGGTCTGACCACCGCCCTGCTGCACGACCCGAAGGCGGACGTGCCCGGGAGCGTCGTCCGCGTCGAGGTCGACCAGGACAGCCCGCTCGCGAAGAACGTCGGGCGGTTCGCACACGTGCTCTTCGACAGCGACGACATGATGATCGCGTCGAAGGCGATCGCACCGGTGCGGTTCCCCACGGGCGCGAGCGGCGACTTCTTCGTCTCCGGGTTCGCCTCGGGGGAGGAGCAGCTCTACGGGACGGCGGCCGTCGTGGACGAGTTCGTGGGGAAGGGCCGCGTGATCCTCATGCCCTCCGACCCCAACCACTCGGGCCACGTCGAGGGGATGACCCGCCTGCTGTGGAACGCGGTGCTCGGCCCGGACCCGAAACGTCGCGCCGCGACGCCCGAGGCGGGAGCGCCCGCACGCCGCGCGGCGGAGGATCGCGCGCGGCAGGCGGTGACGTCCCGGCCCGACTGGCCCGGCGCGTTCCGCCTCACGGTGGCCGAGGCCGACGAGGCGGAGGCCGCCGCCCTCCTGCGCGGGTTCCATCTGGAGTTCCAGGTTCGCCGGGCGGGCGGGCGCTCCCGCTTCCTCATCGCGAATCCGCAGCAGTGGTCGCTGGAGGAGCATCCGCACGGGGTCGAGCTGGTCCTCGCGTTGCAGCGCTCCGGGATGGACGTGGTCGCGTTCAGCGCACCCTGAGTCGCCGGCCGCGGGTGCATAGGGCCGGACCCGGGCGGCTCCGTATGCTGGGGGCGTGAGCGACGCCGCCTTCGACGATCGGTTCCTGCGCGCCTGCCGCCGAGAACCGGTGGACCGCACGCCGGTCTGGTTCATGCGCCAGGCGGGACGCTACCTGCCCGAATACCGGGCGCTGCGCGGCGACCGAGACATCCTGGAGACGTGCAAGGACCCGGCGCAGGTGGTGGAGATCACGATGCAGCCGCTCATCCGCATGGAGGTCGACGCCGCCGTCCTGTTCAGCGACATCATGGTGCCGCTCGCGGGCGTGGGCGTGCCCGTGCGGATCGAGGCGGGGCGCGGCCCCGTGGTGGACGTTCCCGTCCGTTCCCCGACCGACGTCGCGCGCTTGCGCCCGCTCGTGCCCGAGCAGGACGTCCCGGAGGTCCTCGAGGCGATCCGCCTTCTCCGCAAGGAGCTGCGGGTCCCGTTGATCGGATTCGCGGGGGCACCGTTCACCCTGGCGAGCTACCTCGTCGAGGGCGGCCCGTCCAAGCAGCACGAGCGTACGAAGGCGATGCTGTTCGGCGACGCGCTCGCGTGGGATCGCCTGATGGAGGCGCTCACCGACATCGTGGTCGTGCATCTCCTGGCGCAGGCGGAGGCCGGGGCGCAGGCGCTGCAGGTGTTCGACTCGTGGGTGGGCACGTTGGGTCCGGACGCGTACCGGCGTGCGGTGCTCCCCCACATGCGGACGCTGTTCGCGCGCGTCGGCGAGGCGGGGGTGCCGCTGATCCACTTCGGGGTGGGCACCGGCGAGCTGCTCGGTCTCATGGCGGAGGCCGGTGGCGATGTGATCGGCGTGGATGCGAGGACCCCGCTGGACGAGGCCTGGTCGCGCGTGGGTGGTCCCCGAACGCGCGGGATCCAGGGCAACCTCGACCCGACGGTCCTGTTGGCGCCGTGGGAAGCGGTCGAACGGGAGACGCTGGCGGTCCTCGAGGCGGCCGGCGGCCGCGACGGCCACGTCTTCAACCTCGGCCACGGCGTGCTGCCCGCAACGGAGCCCGAGAGCCTCGAACGACTCGTCGACCTCGTCCACGGGTCCACCGAACGGGTGTCCGCGTGAGCGATCGGACCCGCACGGGCGTGCTCGTCATGGCCTACGGCACGGCCGAGGGACCGCAGGATATCGAGCGGTACTACACGGACATCCGGGGCGGGCGTCCGCCCACGCCGGAGCATCTGCAGGAGTTGCGCGAGCGGTACGCGGCGATCGGCAACGTGTTCCCGCTGCTGGATACGACCCGGGCCCAGGCGGACGGGCTGGTCGAGCGGCTGAACGCCGCCGGAGGTCCCGGGAGCTTCGTGCCGTACCTGGGCATGAAGCACTCGTCACCGTTCGTCCCGGAAGCGGTGGAGGCGATGCGCGCCGACGGCATCGAGCGCGGCATCGGCATCGTGATGGCCCCCCACTGGTCGGGGATGTCGGTGGAGACGTACGTCGAGCGTGTCCAGCAGGCGGTGGCGGACCGAGGGGGGGTCCCTGTCTTCACGTTCGTGCGCCGCTACCACGACCATCCCGCCTTCATCGACTTCCTGGCCGCCCGCGTGGAGGAGACCCTGGGCTCGTTGACGGCCGACGGCGCGCGAGGGCGCCGCCGTCATCTTCAGCGCGCATTCGCTGCCGGTGCGCACGCTCGCGGACGGCTCCCAGCGCTGCAGGTACTGCGACTGTGACGTCTCCTGCCGATACCGCGACGGCCTCCAGGAGACCGCCGACCTCGTCGCCGGACGGCTGGGCCTCGAGGACTACCTGATCGCGTGGCAGAGCGCGGGGCGCACCGCCGATCCGTGGTGGGGACCGCCAATCGAGGATGTGATCCGACAGCTCGCGACGGAGGGCCATACGGCCGTCGTGGTGTGCAGCGCCGGCTTCGTGGCGGACCATCTCGAGATCCTCTACGACCTCGACATCGAGGCGAAGGGACTGGCGGAGGAGGCCGGCATCGCGTTCGCCCGCACGCGGATGCCCAACGCGGATCCCGCCTACCTCGACGTCCTGGCGCGGGTGGTGCGCGACCACCTCGCGGAGGTCGACGAGGAGGTGCCCACGGCGTGAACGCCCGGCCTTCCCGCGTGGTCGTGGTCGGCGGCGGGGTGAGCGGTCTCACCACGGCGCACCGCCTCCGGGAGGCCGACCCCGCGCTCGACGTCTTCGTGGTGGAGGCGGGGCCCAGGGCAGGTGGGAAGCTGCGGAGCGTCGCGGTGGGCGACCTGGTCCTGCCCGCGGGCGCCGACTCCTTCCTGGCCCGCAAGCCGTGGGCCGTGGAGCTCTGCAAGGAGCTCGGGATCGCGGCCGAGCTCGAGGTGCCGGGCGACACGGGCGCGTTCCTGTGGACGGACCGTGGTCTCGTGGCGTTCCAGAAGGACGCGCCGTTCGGCATCCCCGGCGACGTCGGCGACGTCTTCCGCTGGCCCGGACTGTCGAAGGCCGGCAGGCGCCGCGCCGCCCAGGACCTGGTGCGCGGCAAGCGGAAGGAGCCGGGCGATGAGACCCTCGGGTCGTTGCTGCGTCGTCGCCTCGGCGACGAGGCCACCGACCTCGCGGTGGCGCCCCTGCTCGCCGGCCTCTTCGCCGGCGACGTCGACCAGCTGTCGGCGGGGGCCACCTTCCCCGAACTCGCGCGCTGGGAGCGGAGTCAGGGCAGCTTGATCCGTGGCTCGCAGGCGGCCTCGCGTGACGCCCGCCGCCGCGGCGACCCGGGCCCGATGTTCGTGCGCCCGCGTGGGGGCGTCGACCGGCTCACGGACGCGTTGGCGGCCCGGCTCGGCGCGGCCGTCCGAACCCGCGTGCGTGCGGCGTCCCTCGAGGCGGGGGACGCGGCGTGGGTGGTGCGGACGGACGACGATGCACGCGTGGAGGCCGACGCGGTCGTGCTCGCGCCCGAGGCTCACGCCACGGCCTCGATCCTCCGCGCGACGGCGCCGGCGTCCGCGCGCGAGCTCGACGGCGTCGCGTACGCGTCGACCGGCGTGGTGCTGCTCGTCTACGGCGAGGGCACGGCGCGCGCCCTGCCCTCGGGCACCGGGTTCGTCGTTCCGCGCGGGAAGGCGCCCATGACGGCCAGCACGTGGCTGTCGAACAAGTGGCCCTCGCCGGCGTTCGGGAACCGGGCCGTGGTGCGCTGCTACGTCGGAGCGGTGGGCGACGAGGACATCCTCGAGGCGACGGACGTTGAGCTGATCGAGGCGTGCGCGCGGTTCCACGCCGCCGTCGTGGAGCTCCCGGACGCGCCCGAGCACGCGGCGGTCGTGCGCTGGCCGCGCTCGATGCCTCAGTACGGGCTGGGCCACCTCGAACGGGTGGCGCGGATCCGCGACGCGCTGCCCGCGGGTATCTTCGTGACGGGGCAGGCCTACGACGGCGTCGGGATCCCGGACTGCGTCCGCGGAGCCGGCGAGACCGCCGAGGCCGTCCTCGCGCATCTGCGTGGCGCGCCCAAGGAGAAGGAGACGGTGCCATGACCGAGACGATCTACGCCCTGTACCCCGTGTTCGTCGCCACCGACGACTTCCGCGATGAACTCGCCGACGTCGACGACCTGCGCGACGCCATCCAGGAGGTCGAGAACCTGTACAAGTCGTGGGAGGGTCGCGTCGACGTGCGTGGCACCTATTCCACGGTGGGCTTCCGTGCGGACGCCGATCTGATGCTGTGGCTCGTCGGATCCTCCCCGCAGGACGTGCAGCGGTTCCTGGTGGAGTTCAAGCGCACGGCCGCGGGCCGCCTGATGGAGCTCACGTGGACGTTCATGGGCGTCGTGAAGCCCGCGGAGTTCACGGCGGATCACGCGCCGGCGTTCGTGAAGGGCGAGCCGCCGAAGACCTTCGCGTGCGTGTATCCCTTCGTGCGCACGCCCGAGTGGTACCTGCTGCCGAGCGAGGAGCGCGCGGCGATGCTGCGCGAGCACGGCGTGATCGGCCGCGAGTTCCCCGAGATCCTCGCGAACACGACGAGCGCCTTCGGCCTGGGCGACTGGGAGTGGATCCTGGCCTTCGAGGCGGACGAGGCGGATCGGCTCGTGGATTGCATCCGCCGGCTGCGCGACGCCGAGGCGCGGCGCTTCACGAAGGAGGAGATCCCGTTCGTCACGGGCATCCGCAAGCCGGTGGCCGAGGCGTTCGACGACCTCGTCTGAGGGTCTCAGCCCTTGGCTTCGTGGCGCTCCAGGAGCTCCTGCGGCGATGTCCGGCACGTGGGTGGACAGCTCCTGCGGCGGGCGGACGTAGCCCTCGTCCACCTGGCGGTCGGGGATGTCGATCTCGGGCAGCGGCTTGGGCTCCCACGGGATCTGGCTGAGCAGGTGGGCGATGCAGTTCAGCCGCGCCTTCTTCTTGATGTCCGCCTCCACCACGTGCCAGCGCGCCTCAGGGATGTCCGTGTGCACGAACATCTCGTCCTTGGCGCGTGAGTAGTCCACCCATTTCGTCCGCGAGTAGAGGTCGGTCTCGCTCAGCTTCCACCGGCGCATCGGGTCGTTGATGCGTGCCAGGAAGCGACGCTCCTGCTCCTCGTCGCTCACCGAGAACCAGTACTTGATCAGGATGATCCCGTCCTCCACGAGCAGCCGTTCGAAGATGGGCGTCTGGCGCAGGAACCGGTAGTACTCCTCGGGCGTGCAGAACCCCAGCACGCGTTCGATGCCGGCGCGGTTGTACCAGCTGCGATCGAACAGGACGATCTCGCCGGCGGCGGGGAGCTGCTCGACGTAGCGCTGGAAGTACCACTGGGTCTTCTGCCGCTCGGTCGGCACGGGCAGAGCGACGTGCTTGGTGATGCGCGGGTTCATGTGTTCGGTGATCCGCTTGATCGTGCCGCCCTTGCCGGCCGCGTCGCGTCCTTCGAAGACCGCGACGACACGGGTCCCCGTGGCGGCTACCCACTGCTCCATCCGGACGAGCTCCTCCTGGAGGCGGTAGAGCTCCTTCTCGTAGAGCTTGCGGGGGTACTTCTGGCGCTTCTGAGCTTCATGAGCCATACGCGGAGTCTATTGCGATGAAGGCCGAGGGTGGTCCGCTACGCTGTCGGTGGTGAGGGGAACGACCGCCACGCTCCCGGCACGTGTGAACGACCCGCCGAAGCCGCGCATGAGGGGCCGCCTGCATCAGGTGGCCTTCTTCGCGTGCATCCCGGCCGGGCTGCTCCTGATCTGGGTCGCCCCCGGCGCGGCGGCGCGCGTGGCCGCCGTCGTCTACGCCGCGTCGCTACTGCTGCAGTTCGGCGCGAGCGCGATGTACCACCTGGGGAACTGGACCGACGGCGCGTACATGCGGATGCGTCGCCTCGACCACTCGATGATCTTCGTCCTGATCGCGGGAACCTACACCCCGATGTGCGTGATGGCCCTGCACGGCGCGACCACATGGATCGTGCTCGCCGTGGTCTGGGCCGGCGCACTCGCGGGGATCATGACGAAGCTCTACCGCGTCGATCTCCACGTGCTGTCGGGGTTCATGTACATCGGACTCGGTTGGGTCGCGATCTTCATCCTGCCGGCGCTCGCCCGGGAGCTCTCCACCGTGGGCATGGCCCTGGTCGTCGCGGGCGGGGTGACCTACACGCTCGGCGCGTTGGCGCTCGCGACGCATCGTCCCGATCCCTGGCCGGATACGTTCGGCTACCACGAGGTGTGGCACGCTGCCACGATCGCGGCCGCGACGTGCTTCTACGTCGCGATCCTGCTGATGTACCTCTCCGCTTGAGTAGACCGCCCAGCTGCGCGGTTCAGATCAATGCCGAGAGGTCCGTGATGGCTCGGTGTCCGTTGGACGACGCCGGCGTGCCTTCGGGGGGCTGGTTCGGGCGGAAGATCACCATCGTGTCCATCCCGAGGGCGGCCGCGCCGTCGCAGTAAGGGGGCTGATCGTCCACGAAGACCGAGCGCTCCGGCGCGGGGCGGCCCAGGGCGTCGAGCGCGGCTCGGTAGATCCCCGGGTCGGGCTTCCGGATGCCGACCTCGAAGGACAGGATCACGGCATCGAGCTCCTCGTAGAGGCCGAGCCGCTCCACCCCGGGCTTCGTGTTGTGCGAGCAGTTGCTCACGAGCGCGGTCTTCACACCTCGTTCCCGCAAGGCGCGCACCACGGGTAGGGATTCGTCGTAGGGGTACAGGCTCTGCTCGATCTGTTCCTGCTCGAGGGCCCGCAGGGTCGCGAGTTCGTCGGGCGGGAGGACGACGCCGATCTCACGCACCACGGCCTCGAGGTCCTCGGTCGCGTCGGCGTAGGTGCCGACGCTGCGTGTGGGTCTGGTCGCGTCGAATGCCCTGCCCACCTCCTCGTAGGTGACCCCGAGGTGCTCGGCGAGCGTCTGCTGCCACACGGGCCAGGCGCTCCACGCGAAGGTGTCGTACAGATCCAGCAACACGGCGTCGTACATGGGGACAAGCCTAGCGTCCGCCTCAGTCGGACCAAAGGCCCGCCAGGAACGCGTCCACGCTCGCGGTGCCGCGCACGTCGATCACGTCGTCGGGCTCCGATGCATCGGCGAGCGGCGCGATCGCCTCGAAGCGCCCGCGGACCGCGGCCGGCTCCAAGAAGCGGCTGAGCTGTGCGTAGCTGTGCGGGTCCTCGAGGCCGCGGGGGCGACGGTAGTACCGCATGGGGAACGTGACGTGCAGGGCGTCGCGAGCCCGCGTCATCGCGACGTAGAGCAACCGACGCTCTTCCTCGATCTCGGCGTCGTCACCCGTCGACATGTCGGAGGGGATCATGCCGTCGGCCGCGTGGATCACGTGCACGACGTCCCACTCGAGCCCCTTCGCCGAATGGATCGTGGAGAGCACCAGGTAGTCCTCGTCCAGGAGCGGCGCCCCGGCGAGATCCCCGGTCGAGGAGGGTGGATCCAGCGTGAGCTCGCTGAGGAAGCGCCCCCGTGACGGATACCCGGTGGCGAGCAGCTCGAGCTGGTCGAGGTCCCGCAGCCGCGCCGCCGGGCTCTCGTACTTGCTGGCGATCACGGGTTCGAGGAAGGCGCGGATCCGCTCGACCTGGCCGGCCGGAGGGAGCGCGGACTCGTCGACGCACCCGGCGAGCGCCGAGCGGAGGGCCTGGAGCCCCTCGACGGCGGCCCGCGGCACCTCGACCGGATGGTCAAGGAGATTGACTAATGGCGAGCGGGCGTCGCGCGGCTCCCGCACGCCGATCTGCTCCATCAGGCGTCGCGCCGTGGAGGGACCCAGGCCCTCGGGCAGCTGAAGCACGCGGAACCAGCTCACCTCGTCGCAGGGGTTCTCCAGGACGCGGAGGAGCGCCAGCGTGTCCTTCACGTGCGCGGCCTCCATGAACTTCAGGCCTCCGTACTTCACGAACGGGATGTTGCGCCGCGCGAGCTCGACCTCGAGGAGGTCGCTGTGATGGGCGGCGCGGAAGAGCACGGCCTGGGCCTTGAGCGGGACGCCGCGCTCGCGATGCTCGAGCACCGTGCGGCAAACGGCATCGCATTGCTCCGCCTCGTCCAGACAGGTGCGCAGGGTGGGGGCCATGGCCCCGTTCCGCTCGGTCCACAGCGTCTTCTCGTGCCGCTGGGGACTGAGCGCGATCACCGCGTTGGATGCCTCGAGGATGGGAGGGATCGAGCGGTAGTTCTGCTCGAGCGTCACGATCGTCGTGCCCGGGAAGCGCTCCGGGAACTCGAGGATGTTGCGCACGGTGGCGGCGCGGAAGCCGTAGATCGACTGGGCATCGTCGCCGACCACGGTGAGGTTCCGCGGCGTGTCGGGGGGCCGCATGCCCTCGAGGATGTCGGCCTGCAGCGCATTGGTGTCCTGGTACTCGTCGACGAGGATGTGGTCGAACGCCGCCCCGACCTGCGGACCCGTCTCGGGGGCGCACGCGAGCGCCTTCCAGAACAGCAGCAGGTCGTCGTAGTCGAGGACGTTCTGGGCGCGCTTGCGTGCCGTGTACGCGCGGAAGATCTCGCGGATCTCCTCCCCCTCGTCCTGACACCACGGGTAGTGACGCGCCAGGACGTCGCCGAGCTTCTCTCCGGCGTTCACCGTGCGGGAGTAGATGGCGGCGAGCGTGTCCTTCTTCGGGAAGCGGCGCTCGCGGGTGCTGCATCCGCGCTCGTCACGGATCAGGTTCATCACGTCGGCGCCGTCGGCCTGGTCGAGCACGGTGAAGTCGGGGCGCAGGCCGAGCGGACGGCCCGCCTGGCGCAGGATCCGATTGGCGACGGCGTGGAACGTGCCGCCCCACACCCGCTCCGCCTCGGGCGCCTCGCTCATGCGTTCGGCGCGGCCGATCATCTCGCGGGCGGCGCGGCGGCTGAAGGTGAGCAGGAGGATGCGCTCCGGTCGGACCCCTCGGGCGATCAGGTGCGCCACCCGGCTCGCCAGCGTGGTGGTCTTCCCGGTGCCGGCCCCCGCCACGACGAGCAGGGGTCCCTCGCCGTGGGCGGCCGCGGTGCGCTGCGCCTCGTTCAGGTCGTCGAACATGTGTTCGGAGTATAGGACCTGGGCGCGACGGCCTCGGGAGGCCGGTGTCCTCAGGCGACGCGGAGCGGCAGGAGGTCGACCGCGTTATACGTCTCGCCGGTGTGGGTGAGACGGTGGTACTTCCCTCCACGCACCGGCACCGAGTACAGGTCGAGGGAGTCGTGGGCGAGCCGCGAGACCACCAGGGTCTTGTTCGGGCCGTAGACGACCCGGCCCCAGACCTGCGTGTCGGTCGTGACCCGCCGGGAGCCCAGGCCGGTCGCGCTGATCGTGTAGACGTCGCCGAGGGCGGTGGACAGCCCGCGTGGCCGCAAGCGCGACCTGGCGGGACCCGAACGCCGGCACCGGTCCCGTCGCCGTCACCCGGGTGAACGCGATCCGCTTCCCGTCCTGCGACCAGTCGCCCGCGAAGTCGTTCACGGCATTGTCGGTGAGCTGCGTGGGTGGGGCGCCCGCGGGCGTGGTGACGTAGATCTCCTCGTCGGAGCCGTCCGAGGTCGAGAACGCGATCTCGGTTCCGTCCGGGGACCAGCTCGGGTACCAGATGTAGTCGGTGGTCATCGTCACGATCGGGACGGCGTGGGTGCCGTCGGCCTTGGCCACGACGAGGGAGGCATACGTCGCGTGGTCCGTCTCGAGGTAGGCGATCCGCTTCCCGTTCGGGGACCAAGCCGGGGAGGTCTCGGTGATCGTCGGCGTGCGCGTCAAGCGCCTGGTGCCGCCGCCGATCGTCTTCACGTAGAGGTCCGAGAAGTTGGGGTTCGGGAGCCTCGCGTAGATCAGCTTGGTTCCGTCCGTGGAGAGGCTCGCCGCGACGAACCGCGGCATCGAGGCGCCGTTCGCCTTCAGGGGGGCCTTGGGCGCCGACCCGTCGTAGGCCATCGTCTGCACCGACGCGTCGGTCCCGTCGAAGCGGACGAACGCGAGGCGGTCCTGCCCGGCGACGTAGGCGTGTGCGGGTCCGGCCGTCCCCAGCGCGGTGCCGAGCACGGTGAGAAGAACGGTGAGCCTGCCGATCCAACGCACCATCGGGTCGATCCCTCCTCGTCGGACGTTGGCGTGGAGCTTCGCACGTCTGCGCTCGGGAACCGTGGAAGCGCGCGGATCGCGTCGTTCAGGAGGGACGCCGGGCCTCGCGCACCGCGCGTGCGGCGGCGTCCGGCGAGAACCCCAGCCGGTCGGCGCGCTGCAGGTATGCCTGCGCCGCCTCCCGGAGCGCGACGGCGGGATCGCCGGAGGGAGCCGGCGGCGTGTGCGCGACGAAGGTGCCGGCGCGACCCCGGCCCTGGAGGTAGCCGTCCGCCTCGAGCTTCCGGTAGGCCTTGGCGGCGGTGTTGGGCACCACGTCGAGACGTTCCGCGAGCGCCCGCACGGTAGGGAGCCGCTCGCCCGGGACGAGACGACCCGCGTCGATCGCGGCGCGGATCTGTCGGACGATCTGGGCCGACGCCGGTCGGTCGCCGCCGGGATCGACCTTGATCCGCACCGGTGTCACCTGCGGCGTCCTCCCTCGGGCCTCCGTCCGCCGGAGTATCGCATGGGCGATCCGGCCTAGGATGGGACCGGTCCGATGCGCCAGGAGCGTGGGATGGCCGAGCCCGAACCGATGATCCGGATCGAACCCGAAGGCCCGTACGAGGTGTCGGGGTCGTTGCCGCTGGCTCGCACCCGTCAGGTGGAGACGGAGTTCGGCGAGCCTGTCGACTGGGCCCAGCTCGAGCCTCTTCCCACCGGCAAGCGCTACACGCTGTGTCGGTGCGGTCGCTCCTCCACCAAGCCGTTCTGCGACGAATCCCACGAGGATCAAGCGTGGGACGGCGCCGAGGTCGCGGACCCCGCTCCGAGGGCCACACGTGCGAAGGTCTTCCCCGGCCACGGCGTCGCGATGACCGACGACCACTCGTTCTGCACCCATGCGGGCTACTGCGGGGATCGCTTCACCAACGTCTGGCGCATGATCGCCGAGACCTCGGATCCCGCGGTCCGCGAGCGGCTCGAACACATGGTGGACCTCTGTCCGTCGGGCACGATCGATCACGCGCCCGAGGTGGGCGCCGAGGCGGAGGAGCCCTCGTTCGACCCCGGCATCGCGGTCTCGGCCGACGGTCCGCTCTGGGTACGCGGCGGCGTGCGGATCGTCGGTGCCGACGACCGGACCTACGAGGTGCGCAACCGCGTCACGCTCTGCCGGTGTGGGCATTCCGCGAACAAGCCGTTCTGCGACGGCTCGCACAAGGACGTCGGCTTCCGTGACGGGTGAGCGGCTCATCGAGGCGATCGCGGGCGGACCGCTCCGGGTGCGGGGCGTGCCCCTCGTCCGCCTGCTGCGCGAGGGGGATAGCTGGGCTACCGGCGACCCCTTGACCGAGGAGGCCGAGTACCTCGTCTGTCGATGCGGCGCCTCGGGCTCCCTGCCGCTCTGTGACGCTGCCCCCCCGTACGCCTGCTTCGAGGAGGAGCAGCCGACGGGCCGCCTCCCCAAGCCGTTCGCATGGGAGGTGCCCGACACCTCCCACCCTGCCGTGGCGCTGAAGCCCAACGGCCCCATCCGCGTGGCCGGAGCGACGCCGGTCACCGACCGGTCGGGCGCCGTCGTCGACGTCGGCGCCCGGGTCTCGCTCTGTCGGTGCGGGGCCTCCGGATGCCAACCGCTGTGCGACGGCTCGCACAAGGTGGTGGGGTACCGGGAGGGCTGAGCCCTCCCGGTGGCCCGCGTCGGATCAGCCGTCGACCGCGGCCGGCACGAGGCCCAGGTCCGCGAGCAATCCTTTCGGCAACACGTGGCAGTACGGCTCGTGGCCGGTCTTCTCGTAGTACCGCTGGTGGTAGTCCTCGGCGGGGTAGAACGCCTCGAAGTCGGCGATCTCCGTCGCGATCGGGCGCGAGAACCGCGCCTGGGCGGCTTCGCGCGACGCCTCGGCGGCGGCCCGCTGCTCGGGCGAGTGCGTGAAGATCGCGCTGCGGTACTGGGTTCCCCGGTCGGGTCCCTGGCGATCCACCTGCGTCGGATCGTGCATCGCCCAGAAGACCTGGAGCAGCTGGTCGTAGGAGACGACCTCCGGGTCGAACGTCACCTGGACGACCTCGGCATGGCCCGTCGTCCCGCCGCAGACATCCCGATAGCTGGCGCCCGGCACGTGGCCGCCACTGAACCCGCTGATCACCTCGGAGACGCCGGGCACCTGCCGGTAGACCCACTCAACTCCCCAGAAGCACCCAGCGCCGAACGTCGCCTGCTGCTGCATCATCGGTCTCCCTTCCTGGCTCGTACTCCATCGTCTCGCGAATGGTGCCGAGCGTTGCACCCTCGTCGCGGTGTGCCCTGCGACTGAACGCCCGTCCAACTCGATTTCGCAGCTAGCGGGTCTCTGGTGTACCCTTCTCGGGTCCGTTTCCTGAATGGAGATTCAATCTCATGACCCAGCAGCAGGCGAACCGCTACGACGCCATCGTGATCGGTGGGGGGCACAACGGCCTCATCACGGGGGCCTACCTGGCCAAGCATGGAGCCCGCACCGTGGTGCTGGAGGCGCGACACAAGACCGGCGGCGCCGCCGACACGATGAGCCCGTGGGAGGAGGCGCCCGACATCAAGGTGACGACGCTCTCCTACGTGATGAGCTTGATGCCGCCGAGCATCCAGCGCGATCTCCAGCTGGAACGCTTCGGCTACAAGGTCTACCCGCAGGGGATGGGCTACCTGCCCACCACCGACGGCCGCTCCGTCGTGCAACACGAGGACGAGGCCAAGACGCGCGCGTCCATCGCGCGGTTCTCCAAGAAGGATGCCGACGCCTACTTCGCGTTCGAGGAGTGGATCGGAAGGATCGCGAACATCCTCGGGCCGCTCTTGATGGAGACGCCCCCCAACCTGGGGTCCAAGAAGCCCGGCGACATCAAGGACGTCGCGCAGCTCGGCTGGCAGCTCCGCAAGGAGATCGACCCCCAGACGGTGGCCGACATCACCCGGCTCTTCACGATGAGCGCGACGGATCTGCTGGACCGCTGGTTCGAGTCGCCGGTGCTGAAGGGCTTCATGGCGGTCAACGGGATCATCGGCACGTGGGCAGGACCAGACGCGCCCGGCACGGCATACGTGCTCATGCATCACTCCGTGGGCGACATCGGCGACGGGCAGATCGCGAGCTGGGGGTACCCCGAAGGCGGCATGGGCGCCGTGAGCGCGGCGTGCGAGGCATCGGCTCGGTACTTCGGCGCGGAGATCCGCACCGACGCCCGCGTCCACAAGGTGCTCACGCAGAACGGCCGGGTCCGCGGCGTCACGCTCGAGGACGGCGAGGAGATCATCGCGCCCACCGTCGTGACCACCTGCCACCCCAAGATCACGTTCCTCGAGCAGCTCGAGGCCTCGGAGCTCCCGTCGTCCTTCGTCGAGGACATCGAGCACTGGCGCACCCGCAGCGGCACCGTGAAGATCAACCTCGCGGTGGCGGAGCTGCCCGAGTTCACGGCGGACCCCGGGTTCGACCCGCAGATCCACGGCGGCGCGATCCAGATCCTCGACGACGCCGACTACCTGGAGCGCGCCTTCCAGGAGGCGCGGTTCGGCAAGGCCGCCACGCTTCCGTTCAGCGACACCGCGATCCCCACGGTCTTCGACAAGACCCTCGCGCCCGAGGGCGTCCACGTCGTGTCGATGTTCACCCAGTGGGTGCCCCAGGAATGGGCCGAGGAGGACGGCCACGACGCCGACCTCGAGGCTTACGCGGACCGCCTGATCGACCGGGTCAACGAGGTGGCGCCCAACTTCAAGGGGTCCATCCTGCATCGCCAGATCATCGGGCCGAAGCAGATGCAGGACGAGTGGGGCCTGATCGGCGGGAACATCTTCCACGGCGAGCTCACGGTGGACCAGCTCTTCCACATGCGTCCCGCGCCGGGCTACGCCGACTACCGCACGCCGATCGCCGGGCTCTACCAGGCCAGCAGCGCCACCCACGCGGGGGGAGGCGTGACGGGCATGCCCGGCCACCACTGCGTCCGCGAGATCCTGAAGGATCGCAAGCTCAAGAAGCGCAAGCGGTAGCGCGACGCGCGACGATCAACCTTCCACCTCCCCTCCGGAAGGCCGTGGGCATTCGGCCTACACACGAAATGGGCCGAACGACCCCTACGCCGGGGGCCTCGATTACCCGAAATCAGGTACAACAGATCCCGACCCTGGGAGGGGTGAGTTCGATGAGGCAGTGGGAACTGATCGGCATCACGGACCAGGTCCCGGTACCGCCGCCGCCGACCCGGCGGTTCGCCGGCAGCGACACGGTGCGTCGTGCCGCGGACGGCCGTCCGGTCTTCTTCTGGACCACGGACACGGCCCTGCGGATGCGGACGGTGACCGGCGCGGCGGCCGAGGTGATCGGTCTTCCGTTCTCGAAGTGCGAGGGGCGCGATCTCCTGGCGCTGTTCGGGATGGAAGGGGTCAACCTCGCCATCCTGGAGGCCCACGTCGCGGCGTTGAGCGGCGACACCGCGGAGTTCACGCTCTACGGCGCCCGCGGCACCGTCCGCTGCGAGGTGGCGCCCACGCACGACGCGCTCGACCGCGTGATCGGCACCTTCTGCCTCGCCCTCGAGGTGCAGGACGTCGATCTGCGCGACGACCCGGTGCCCGCCACCGCCGCCTAGATCAGGTTCCCGCGGCGGCCGACCCGCGCAGACAGGTTCCGCATCCCTCGTCCGCCGGGAGCCCCGGCTACCCGCGGAACGACGCCACGGCCTCGACGACCCGTGTGACCTCGTCGGGGCCGTGCGTCGTGCTGAGGGTCCACAGCTCGTAGCCCGAGGGCGGGAGGTAGACACCCCGATCGAGCAGATGGTGGAAGAAGCGAGCGTACCGCTCGTGGTCCGCCGCGGCCGCGCCGTCGAAGTCCCGCACGGCCTCGTCCGTGAAGAAGACGCTGAAGAGCGAGCCCGCTCGGTTGATCGTCGCGGGGATCGAGGCCTCGGCGAACGCCGCCGCGAGCGCGTCGGTGAGCGTCGTCGCGGTGCGCTCGAGCGTGGGGTAGGGGTCGGTCTCGCGGGCGAGGTCGAGCGCGGCGATGCCCGCGGCCACCGCCACCGGGTTCCCGCTGAGCGTCCCCGCCTGGTAGACGGGACCGGTGGGCGCCAGGACCTCCATCACGTCGCCGCGCCCGCCGAACGCCGCACTCGGGAAGCCGCCCCCCATCACCTTGCCGAACGCCGTGAGGTCGGGCCGCACGCCGAAGAACGTCTGCGCCCCCGTGTAGGCGATGCGGAATCCCGTGATCACCTCGTCGAACAGCAGGAGCGTGCCCGACGTGTCGCAGAGCTCGCGGAGGCCCTCGAGGAACCCGGGCTCCGGAGGCACGACGCCCATGTTCGCGGCGACGGGCTCGACGATCACCGCCGCGATGTCGTGGCCGTGCTCCTCGAAGATGCGACGCACCGCACCGAGGTCGTTGAAGGGGGCGGTCAGGGTGTCGCGCGCGGACCCCTCGGTCACGCCCGGGGACGAGGGGATCCCGAGCGTGGCGAGGCCGCTGCCCGCGCCCTTGGCGAGCAGCGGGTCCGAGTGGCCGTGGTAGCAACCCGCGAACTTCAGGATCAGGTCGCGCCCCGTGAAGCCGCGCGCCAGGCGGATCGCGCTCATCGTGGCCTCGGTGCCCGAGCTCACCAGCCGCACCATCTCCACGCTCGGCACCGCGTCCACGATCCGCCCCGCGAGCTCAACCTCGGCCTCCGTGGGGATCCCGAACGATGTGCCGTGCCGCGCCGCCTCGGTGGCGGCCGCCACGATCGCCGGACAGGCGTGGCCGAACAGAAGCGCGCCCCAGGACTGCACGAGGTCGACGTAGCGGTTCCCGTCGACGTCGACGAGGTAGGCGCCCTCGCCGCGCGCCGCGAAGACGGGGGTCCCGCCGACGCCGCCGAACGCACGGACGGGGGAGTCGACGCCACCGGGGATCAGCGTGCGCGCGCGGGCGAAGAGCTCGTCCGATCGCGTCATCCGGCGACGAGCCAGTCGGCCGCATCCTTCGCGTAGTAGGTGAGGATCAGGTCGGCGCCGGCGCGTCGGATCGACGTGAGCGATTCCAGCGCCGCGCGCCGTTCGTCGAGCCACCCGTTCTGGGCGGCCGCCTTCAGCATCGCGTACTCCCCGCTCACGTGGTACGCGGCCATCGGGAAGCCCGTGAGGTCCTTGGCCGCGCGGATGATGTCGAGGTAGGGGAGCGCCGGTTTCACCATCACGACGTCGGCGCCCTCCTCGATGTCGGCGAGGATCTCTCGCACCGCCTCGTCCGCGTTAGCCGGGTCCATCTGGTAGCCGCTGCGATCGCCGAACCGGGGCGCGCACTCGGCGGCATCGCGGAACGGCCCGTAGAAGGCGGATGCGAACTTCGCTGCGTACGCCATGATCCCCACGTGGGGGTGGCCGGCGTCGTCGAGCGCGCCGCGGATCGCCGCGACCTGGCCGTCCATCATGCCGCTCGGCCCCACCATCTGCACCCCCGCATCCGCCTGCGCGACGGCGATCCTGCGGTACCGATCCAACGTGGCGTCGTTGTCCACGTCGCCGGCGTCCGTCAGCACGCCGCAGTGGCCGTGATCCGTGTACTCGTCCAGGCAGAGGTCGCCGATCACGACGTGATCGTGGCCGAGCTCCTGCACCACGGCCCCGATCGCGCGTTGCCCGATCCCGTCGGGGTTCCACGCTTCGGATCCCTCCGCGTCCTTGCGGGCGGGGATCCCGAAGAGCATGAAGGCCGACACACCGCGCGACGCGATCTCCACGACCTCCTTGCGCACGGATTCCAGCGTGTGCTGGACCTGCCCCGGCATCGAGGGGATCTCCGCGGGCTCGGCGATGCCCTCCTTCACGAAGAGGGGCGCGATCAGGTCGCGCGGGGTGAGCGTGGTCTCGCGCACGAGCCCGCGCAAGGCGGGCGTGCGCCGCATCCGTCGCGGCCGCTGCGAGGGGAAGCTCATGCGAGAGATTCTAGGCGGTCGCGCCCTTCACGAGGACGCGCTCCAGAGCGACGACCAGCCCCTCGATCGTGTGGGGGTTGGCCACCGCGTGCACCGTGAGCCCGTGGGCCCGCGCCTCCTTAGCGGTGACCGGCCCGATGCACACGACCTTGGGGGCGCCGCGGACGGGCCCGAGCGCCCCCACGAAGCCGCGCACCGTCGAGGCGCTCGTGAACGTGACCGCGTCGACCTCGCCCGCCTTCAGCGCGCCGCGCGCCTCCGGCGGCAGGGCGCGCGGCATGCGGGTGCGGTAGGCGTCGACGCGCTCGGGAGACCACCCCTTCGCGGCGAGTGCGGACTCCAGTCCCTCGGGCGCGATGTCCGCGCGTGCACACAGCACGCGACCGCTCCCGCGCGGGAAGGCGCGCGCGAGCGCGGCGGTCGTGAAGGTGGTGGGCCGCAGATCCGGTTCCCGATGCGCCCAGCGACGGAAGGCCGCGGCGGTGCCGTCGCCGATCGCGGCCACGTCGGCCCGCACGTCCTCGGGGCCACCGAGGCGGGAGGCCAGCACGTCGACGGTGGCGCGGCTCGTGAGCGTGACCCACGCGAACTCGCCCGCGGCGAGCGCCTTCAGGCTGCGGGTCAACGCGGCGCTGCGCGCAGGGACGATCTCGATGGCGGGCGCCGGGATCGACCGCGCTCCCAATCGGTCAAGTAACTTGACGAGTTGCGACGACTGTTCCGACGGCCGGGTCACGAGGATCGTGCGGCCCGCCAGCGGACCGCCGCGTGAGCGAGGGCTCACGGCTCCGAGACCTCGGCGAGGATCTCTTCGGCGCCCTCCTCGATCAGGGCACGCGCGGCCTCTCCCGCCACCGCCTCCGGATCCGCCCCGGACGCTCTCGACGCGGAGCACACGGTCGCCCTCCGGCGTGGCGACGAGCGCCACGAGCCGAAGGGTCCGGTCCTCGCCGAGCGCGGCGTAGCCGCCCAACGGGAGGGCGCACCCTCCTCCGAGCCGCCACATGAGGGAGCGCTCGGCATCGAACGCGGCGTGTGAGGACGCGTGATCGATCGCCTCCAGCGCCGCGCGGGCGAGTTCGTCGTCTTCGCGACACTGCACGGCCAGGCTGCCCTGACCCGGCGCGGGCACCATCTGCGCCAGCGGGAGCGTTCGGGCGTGCGCAGGCTCGATGCCCAGCCGCGCGAGCCCGGCCGCGGCGAGCACGGCCGCGTCGACCTCCCCGTCCTCGAGCTTGCGCAGGCGTGTGTCGACGTTGCCGCGGAGGTCGGTGACGGTCAGCCCGGGGAACGCCGCCAGCAGCTGGGCGCGGCGCCGCACCGACGAGGTCCCGATCACCGCGCCCGCCGGCAACGCGGCTTCGCGGGTGATCAGCACGTCGAACGGGTCCGCGCGCTCGGGGACGGCGCCCACCACGAAGCCGTCGTCGTCCTCGGCGGGCAGGTCCTTCGCCGAGTGCACCGCCAGGTCGAGCTCGCCGGACTCGAGCGCGTCGAGGATCGTGTCCACCCAGAGACCCTTGAGTCCCTGCGGCGCGTCCTCGGCGCTCGTCCCTTCGTCCCCCGAGGTGCTCATGGGGACGATCTCCGCCTCCGCGCCGATGCCCGCGAGCCGCGCGCGGATCTCCTCGGCCTGTGCGAGCGCGAGCCGCGAGCGACGGGTGCCGATGCGGAGCGGCGTCACTCCGCCTCGAGGTCGATGCCGAACAGCTCGGCGAGCATCGCCGCGTGCACGTTCTCCGTGCCCGGCGCGGATCGCTCCTTCAGCTCGACGATGGGCTCGTGCAGCAGCTTCGCCACGATGCCTCGCGCGAGCGACTCCACGGCGGCGCGCTCGTCGGCATCGAGCGCGGACAGGCGCGAGGCGTAGCGGGCGAGTTCGGCCTGCATCACGGCGTCGCCGCGGCGCCGCAACGCGGTGATCAGGGGCGCGAGGGCGTCGCTGCGTCGGCGCACCACGTAACGGTGGACCTCGTCGACGACGATCCGATGCGCGTCCGCGATGTCGGCCGCCGTCTCCTCGTCGTGCGCGGCGAGACGCTCGCGCAAGGTCACGATGTCGAGGAGCCGCACGCCCTCGACGGACGCGGCCTCGGGATCCACGTCGCGCGGCACCGCGAGGTCGACGAGCAGGAGCGGCCGTCCGGCCCGCACGGTCATCGCCTCGCGGACGGCCCCGCGCGTGCACGACCACGCCGCTGGCGCCCGTCGCGCTCACGCACGAGGTCCGCATGGGTGAGGGCCGACGGCAGCGCGTCGAGGTCGCCGTGTTCCGCGTTCGAACGTTCCGCGAGCGCGCGCGCGTGCTCGAGCGACCGGTTCAGGATCCGCACCGGACCGACACCCCGCTGCCGCAGGTGCTTCACCGCGAGCGCGGACATCTGTCCCGCGCCCACCACGACCACGTCACGGCCCTCGAGACCGCCGAGGGCCTCGTCGGCGAGGTCGGCGCCGAGCGCCACGAACGCGTCGGGCGCGGCGCCGAGCGACGTCTCCTGGCGCACGCGGCGTCCCGTCCGCACGGCCGCGTGGAACAAGGCGGTCAGCGCCGGGCCCGCGGCGTCCTCGGTCTCGGCGCGCCGGAGCGCCTCGCGCACCTGCGCGTAGATCTGGGTCTCGCCGAGGACCATCGAGTCGAGGCCGCTCGCCACCGCGAACAGGTGATCCGCGGCGTCCTGCTCCCAGTGGGCGTACAGGGGTTCGGCCAGCGCCTCGGGGTCGACGCCGCGCGTCTCGGTCAACAACCGTCGCAACGCGAGGAACCCCGCGTGGTAGGTCGGCACGTTCGCGTAGACCTCGACGCGGTTGCAGGTGGACAGGATCACGGCCTCGTCGATGCCGTCCGCCTCGTGCGCGTGGTGGTACGCCTTGGCGAGGTCGTCGTCGGTGAAGGCGAGCTGCTCCAGCAGCTCGATCGGCGCGCGACGGAAGGAGATCCCGAGGGTGAGGATGGCCATGAGCGGTAGGGCACGCATCCTATCGCTCCGGCGCATCGGCATGCCTCCCGCCGCCGGGTACCATGCCCGCCGCATGTCTCGTCCGCGCGCTCACGACCTCGGGATCCGCATCGGCACCGGCCGCCCCGGACCCCTGAACGCCCTCACCGACGTGGCCGGCGTCCGCGTGGGCCACCGCACGATCGTGCGGGACGACGGTCCCCGATGCGATCCGCACCGGCGTCACCGCGATCTTCCCGCACGAGGGTGACCCCTGGAACGAGTGGGTCTACGCGGGCACGCACATCCTGAACGGGTACGGCGAGCTGATCGGCGTGAACCAGCTGCGGGAATGGGGCGTGTTGATGAGTCCCGTCGTGCTCACGTCGTCGCAGCAGATCGGGAAGGCCTACGACGCCACCTTCCGCTGGATGGCCGCGCGCGACGGCAAGGCGCGCGGAGCAGGTGATGCCGGTGATCAGCGAGTGCGACGACTCCGGGCTGAGCGACATCCTGTCGTTCCCGCTGACCGACGAGGACGTCGCCGCGGCGCTGGACGGTGCCGTCGAGGGACCCGTCGCCGAGGGATGCGTGGGCGCCGGCACCGGGATGCAGTGCTTCGACTTCAAGGGCGGGATCGGCACCGCCTCGCGCGTGCTCGCGGACGAGGCCGGCGCGTACACCGTGGGCGTGCTCGTGCTCACCAACTACGGCGATCGGGCCAACCTGCGGATCGACGGCGTGCCGGTGGGCCGCGCGATCGCGGACCTGATGCCGGAGACCCCACACGGAAGGCTCCTGCGTCGTCGTGGTCGCCACCGACGCGCCGCTGCTCCCGCACCAACTGCGCCGCGTGGCCGAGCGCGCGGGGATGGGCCTGGCCGCCACGGGTTCCTACGCCTCGAACGGGAGCGGCGAGCAGATGCTGGCGTTCTCGACCGCGAACCGCCTGATGCTCGGCGAGCGCGTCGTCGACGTCGCGCGCGGCCGTCGACGGACCGCTCGAAGCACCCTGGCTGCTCTCCCGGATCTTCGAAGCCACCGTCGACGCCACGCAGGAGGCCGTCGTGAACGCGCTCGTGGCCGCGGAGACCACCGTGGGCCGCGACGGCCGCACGCTGCACGCCATGCCGGTCGACCGCGCGCTCGAGGTCATGCGGAGCGCGGGGCGGCTCGTGGAGTAGGTCGCCCCGCGTCCTCAGGCGAAGCGGAACGGGTCGTACGGCGCGGGGTCGAACGGGGGCTCTCGCCGGCGAGCTGCGCGGCCACGAGCTGCGCGGTCCCGGCCCCCAGGATCACGCCTTCGGAACCGTGGCCGGTCGCCACGTGCAGGCCGTCGGCCGCCGCCCCCACGAAGGGGCGCTCGTCGGGGCTCAGCGGGCGGACGCCCCACCAGGTGGACAGGACCTCGACCTCGGCCATCGAGGGGATCAGCCGGATCGCGGCCTCGAGCATCCGCGGCACCACGTCGTCCTCCTGGGGTTCGGGCGTGAGCCAGACCTGTCGCGTGGAGCCGAGGAGCACGGTCCCGTCGCGATGGGGGTGGAACATCGTCGCCACGGCGCTGGTGGGCACGCCGCTCGCGACCACGTCTGCGGCCGTGGGAGGGACCCCCAGGTGGTGCTCGGCGGGCGGCTCGGCGCGCACGAGATGACGCAAGGCGATGGGGGGCGTCCCCAGGCGGACGAGCCAGCCGCGGGCCCCCGTCACCGGCAGGCGGACCCCGACCGGGTCGAGCAGCTTCCACGACCAGGGGCCGCCCGCCACGATCGTGGTGGGCGCCTCGATCACGCCTTCGTCGGTCACGGCCCCGATCACGCGGTCGCCGCGTCGGGCGAGCGCCCGTGCCTGGAGATGGTGCCGGATCGTGGCCCCGCGTCCGGCCGCGTCGAGCGCCAGCGCGACGGTGAGCGCCCCCGGGTCCAGCCGATGCCCGTTGTGGACCAGCCAGGCGGCCTCGACGTCGTCGGCAACGGCGGGTTCCACCTCGGCGAGCCCGGCCGCATCGAGCGGATCGACGCGGGTGCCGGCCGCCTCGGCGATGGCCACCGCCGTCTCGGCAGCGCGGAGTTCGGCGTCGTCGCGCGCCACGGTGACCTGCCCCACGGGCTCGGGGTCCAGCTGCACGTCGAGGGGCGCCTCGGCCGCGATCTCCAGGTAGCGGGCCAGGCTCAGCTGGGCCATCGGCGACGGTCGCCTCGTCGTCGGGCAGGACCCACAGGCCCTGGTTGCGACCGGAGGCGTGGGCCGCCAGCTCGTCGCGTTCGATCAGGGTGACCTCGGCTCCGCGACGCGCGAGCTCCGACGCGCAGTTGGCGCCGATGATCCCACCACCGATGACGACCACGTCGGGCATGGCGGCAGCCTATCGCCGGGCGCGGACGGGCCACCCGTTAGGATGGACGGCGGAGACGTGCCTGAGAGGCCGAAAGGAGCCGCCTGCTAAGCGGTTAGGGGCTTAACCGTCCCTCCCGGGTTCGAATCCCGGCGTCTCCGCCGATCCGGGCAACGTCGATCGGGAGGTTGCGCTCCTTCGGCATGGCCGCTGCGTCATCGCATACGCTCGGTCGATGGCGGTCTGTTCGTCCTGCGGCACGGACAATCCCGACGGGCAGAAGTTCTGCGGTGAGTGCGCCGCTCCTCTCGGCGCCGCCCCTCGACGCGTCGAGGAACGCAAGGTCGTCACCGCCCTGTTCTGCGACCTCGTCGGGTTCACGGCCATCTCGGAGTCGGCGGACCCGGAGGACGTCGACCGGATGCTCGCCGAGTACTTCACGATGGCTCGTGCCCAGATCGAGGCGTTCGGTGGGGTCGTCGAGAAGTTCATCGGTGATGCCGTCGTGGGGGTGTTCGGCGTGCCGGCCGCCCACGAGGACGACCCGGAGCGCGCCGTGCGCGCGGGCCTGCGGATCGTCGAGGACGCGGAGGACCTGCCGCGGTGCCCGACGGGGCGGGGCTCAAGCTCCGCGTGGGGATCAACACGGGGGAGGCGCTCGTTCGACTCGGCGTGCAGCCGGGCTCGGGCGAGGGGTTCCTGACCGGAGACGCGATCAACACGGCCTCGCGCATCCAGTCGGTTGCCCCCGAGATGGGCGTCGCCGTCGGGCTCGGCACCTACGAGGCCACCGCGCGTGATCTTCGACTACGAGGAGCTCGAGCCGGCGACGCTCAAGGGCAAGTCCGAGCCGGTCCGCGTCTTCCATGCGAAGAGCTCCCCGGGCTCGCTTCGGCACCGATCTCACGCGCACGCACGACACTCCGTTCATCGGACGGGAGATCGACCTCGCACTGTTGAAGGGCATCTTCGACAAGACCGTGGCCGCGGACCTCTCCTCAGCTCGTCTCCGTCGTCGGGGAACCCGGGCTTGGGCAAGACCAGGCTCGTAGCCGAGCTCTTCGGCTATATCGACGCCAGGCCCGAGCTCATCACCTGGCGACAGGGCCGGTGCCTGCCCGTACGGCGAGGGCATCACCTTCTGGGCGCTCGGCGAGATCGTGAAGGCCCACGCCGGGATCCTGGAGTCCGATCCGACGGGCGTCGCGGCTGCCAAGCTCGATGCGGTGCTGCCGGCAGGGGAGGAGCGGGCGTGGTTCCGCCAGCGCCTGCTCCCGCTGCTCGGGATCGAGGCGAGCTCCACCGCCGAACGCGAGGAGCTCTTCACCGCCTGGCGGCGCTTCCTCGAACATATCGCCGAGCAGGACCCCACCGTGTTCGTCTTCGAGGATCTGCACTGGGCCGACGAGCGCGATGCTCGCGTTCCTGGAGCATCTCGCCGATCGCGCCGAGGGCGTGCCGATGCTCGTGGTGGGGACGGCCCGCCCCGAGCTCTTCGAGCGCCACCCCGACTTCGCGCAACGGCCTACGGAACGCCAACACGATCAACCTCGCTCCGCTCACCGAGGAGGAGACCGCCCGCCTGGTCTCGGCCCTGCTCGAGATCGACGGTGATCCCTGCCGAGCTGCAGCTGCCGATCCTCGAGCGCGCCGGCGGGAACCCCCTGTACGCCGAAGAGTTCGTGCGTCTCCTCCGGGACAAGGACCTGCTCGTCGCGGATGGGCGCGAGCTGAGAGCTCCGCGAGGGGGTCGAGATCCCGTTCCCGGAGTCGGTCCAGGCCCTGATCGCGGCGCGCCTCGACACGCTCTCCGGCGACACGAAGTCGATGCTGGCCGACGCCGCCGTCGTCGGGAAGGTCTTCTGGGCCGGGGCGGTGGCCCAGATGGGCGACCGCGATCTCGGCGACGGTGACGGAGACGCTCCGGGAACTCTCGCGCAAGGAACTCGTGCGTGCCGGCGCGTCGATCCTCGATCGAAGGCGAGGCCGAGTACGCGTTCTGGCACATCCTCGCTCGCGATGTCGCGTATGCGCAGCTCCCACGAGAGTTCCAGGTCCTCGCGACACGTCGCGGCAGCGCGGTGGATCGAGTCCAAGGCGCCGGAGCGCGTGGAGGATCTCGCGGATGTCCTCTCGTATCACTACGCGACGGCGTTGGATCTCGCGCGTGCGGCCGGGGAGGGAGAGCAGGCCGCTGAGCTCGAGGCGCCGGCGTTGAGGTTCCTGTCCCTGGCGGGAGAGCGGGCGCTCGGGCTCGACACCTCGGCCGCCGTCGCGAACCTCGAGCGCGCCCTCGCCCTCGCCCCGGTGGGGCGGCCTGAACGTCCCCAAGGCGCTCGCCCGCTTCGGGGAGGCGGCCCTCCAGGCCGGTCGGATCACCGACGCGGCCGAAGCGCTGGAGGAGGCCATCGCCCTCTGCAAGGAGGAAGGCGATCGCGCCGGCGCCGCCCGGGCCATCAGCACGCTGGGCAGGACGCTCATCCATCTCGGCGACCCCGCGATGGACGCGTTGCCGACGGATGCATTGGCGCTCCTGGAGCCTCTCCCGCCGTGGCGCGGAGTACGCCGCGATGCTCGTCGAACTCTCCGCGCGTCGATGCGATGCACGGGCCAGGTCACGAGGCGGCGATCCGACACGCCGAGCGGGCGCTGTCGATCGGCCACGAGCTAGGCCTCGACCGCTCTTCGCGGGCGCTGGGATTCCGCGGCATGGGGCGTGCTCAGCTCGGCGATCCCCGAGGTCTCGATGACTACCGGGAGGCGATCGCCATCGCGACCGAGGCAGGGCAGGGTCGTGAGGTGGCCTTGCTGCACAACAACCTCGGCATCGGATCTGTGGGCGCTCGAAGGTCCCGCGGCGGCGGTGAAGGTGATGAAGGACGGGATCGCGTTCGCGCGAGCCCGGGGACTGGAAGAGGCGGTGTGGACCACGGCGTCGAGCTCGCTCGATCCGCTCGTCGATGTCGGGGCGTTCGACGAGGCCATCGGTCTCGCCGAGGATCTCGCCACGCGTCTCTCTTCCGACGACGTGTTCGATCTCACCGTGGTGCGCGCCGTCGAGGTCCGTGTCGCTGCGTTTCGGGGACGAGCCTCATCGCTTTCGGGCGCGCTCGACGCCCTCGCGCAGGCGGCGCGCGGCACGGAGGATGCCCAGCTGGCCATCGTCGGCCTAGGGTCGAGCGCGATCGCGTGCGCTCGAGATCGGCCGCGGGGAAACGGCCACCGCTCTGCTGGAGGAGATGGACGCGACCCCTGCGCTCCGTCAGTTCGCTTACTACGCGGTGTTCCTCCCGGCATTGGCACGAACCGCCCTCGACCTCCGTGACCCACGGCTCGCGCAGCGCCTGACCGACGGCCTCGAGCCGCGGCATCCCTACGCCTCGCATGCCCTCGCGGCCGCGCACGCCGGCCTCCTGGAGTTCCGCGGGGATCAGGAGGAGGCTGCCGAAGCCTATGCCGACGCGGCCGATCGCTGGGAGCGGTTCGGGGTCGTGCCCGAGCGCGCCTTCGCCCTGCTGGGACAGGGTCGCTCGCTCATCGGATGCTCGCGTGCGAGCGAAGCGACACCGGTGCTCCAGCGCGCTCGCGAGATCTTCGAGCGTCTCGAGGCTGCGCCGGCGCTCGCCGAGACGGACGCCCTCCTTCGTCAGGCGACGACCTGACCCATCCCGCTCAAGTGAGCGCGGGCTGCGGCGCGCGGGAACCCTGCTGCACGGGCCGTTCGCGCATCTCCCACGGGAAGCCGAACGTGGGCATCCGCTCCACGTAGGGGTCGGGGTCGAAGGCCTCCGGTCCGAGCACACCCGCGCCCGTCCACGACCCTTCGGCCAACAGCTCCATCGTGATGACCGGGTTCACCCCCGTCTGCCACACGACGGCCTGCACGTCGTAGCGATCCATGCACTCCTCGTTGTCCGCCACCTGATAGAGGTAGATCTCGCGCGGGGCGCCGTCCTTCGTGCCGCGGACGTTCGTTCCGGCGCAGGTCTTGCCGGTCATCCGGTCGCCCAGGTGCGCGGGGTCGGGCAGCAGCGCCGCGAGCATGTCGCGGGGCGCTGCGCGCACACCCTTCACCTCGAGGGGCTCGGTCGCGTCGAGGCCCAGCATCTCGATCACCTTCAGGACGTTGATGAACTCCTCGCCCAGCCCGTACTTGAACGTGACACGGCCGACATCGATCCAGCGCGGGATGAGCAGCACCTCTTCGTGCTCCACGTTCACGCAGTCGACCGGCCCGATGCCCTCGGGGAACTCGAACACCTCCGGCTCGGAGAACGTGTCGGTCGTGAACCACCCACGCTCGCGCTCGTACACGAGCGGCGGGTTCAGGCACTCCTCGATCGCCGTCCAGATGGAGAAGTTCGGCGCGAAGCGGTCGCCCCGCACCTCGAGGTTCGCACCATCGCGGATCCCGATCTCGTCGATCGTGTCGAACAGGTGCTTCGCCGCGTACGCGGCGAAGACATCGGCCATGCCCGGCTCCACCCCGGTGCCCACGACCGCCAGGAGCCCGCGTGCCTCCCAGTCGGCGGCCTTCGCGAACTGCTCGTCGCCGAGCTTGACGCCCGGTTGGTGAAACGGGTCGGTGGCGTGCCGCCGAGACAGCGACATCGCCATGTCGAGGTAGGTGCAGCCGGCGTCGAAGGCCGCGTCGAAGATCGGCATGTCGTACCGCGGCTCCACCGCGTTCACGATCACGTCGACCTCGTACCGGCGGGCGACGTCGGCGATCTGCTTACGGTTCGAGGCGTCCACCGCCTCCACCGGGAACATGCGTGGATCGGCGAGCTTCGACGCGACCTCGCCGGCGCGCGCCAGGTCGAGATCGGCCAGGACCATCCGTTCGAGCCAGGGCCGTTCCTTCGCGACGACGGCGATCGCCTCGCCGACCCCGCCCACGCCCACCAGCATGACCTTCATCGAACTCCCCCTCCTCGGCCCCTTCGGGGCTCCTCTTCATCGCTTCGTGAGCTCGCGGACCTTCGGCGGCACCACCGAGAGCGGCTCGAGACTCGTGGCCTCCTCCAAGACCCGGTCCGGGTCGGGCAGCTCCTCGTCGATCGACCGGGCCACCTCGGCCTTGCGGTGGAAGAACTCGGGGCGAACCAGCTTCCACCAGAACATCAGCGGGATCCCGATCAGGAGCGAGCCGATCCCGATCACGAGCGCCGGCCCTACACCGCGGAACTCGCCGAACGCGAACCACGCGGGGGTGTAGGAGTTCACGGGATCCCAGTAATCGATCGCCGAGCGGACGAACACGTAGAGAAGCGTCAGAGCGGCGAGGACCGGCGCGACGCCGGCGAGCAAGAAGTGCTTCCAGCTCTTGGTGAGGACCTTGCGGAACAGGATCGGTGAGGCGAGCGCCGTGATCCCGTAGTAGAAGGCGATCGCGAAGCCCAGCCCGCTGATCGAGTCCCACAGGATGTTCTCGCTCGAGTCGATCAGCACCAGCACGACGTACCACGCGACGGACGCCAGGCCCATCGCCCACGTCGACCAGGTCGGCGTGTGGAACCGCGGATGGATCTCGGCCAGCTTCCGCGGCAGCGCCCCGTGCGCAGCCATCGACAGCGTCGTGCGGGCGGTCGGAAGGATCGTGGTTTGCGTGGAAGCCATGGCCGACGTCAGTACGGCCAAGATCATCAGCTTGTTCCACGGCGCCGCGACCATCCCCGTCAGCACGTCGTCGGGGTTGTCGATCAGGAACCCAGGACCCTTGTAGGCGGTGGTGGCGAACGCGACGACCAGGTAGGTCCCCACGAGGACCAGTGTGGAGGCGAGTGTGGCCACCCCCGCCGCGGTCCGCGCGCCCTTCGTCTCCTCGTTCACGTTGGCCGCGGTGTCCCAACCCCAGTAGATGAACAGCGCGAGCAGCACGCCCTTCGACAGATCCGATGCGGACAGCTGGAACGGGTTCATCCAACTCAGCGAGGGCGTGATGGACCCGGCCGGGTGGTTCACGAACACGTTCACGAGCGCCCAGGCCGAGAAGCCGACCAGGATCACGATCTCCGCGGCGAGCATCACGAACTGCGTCCGGGCGGACAGCTCGATGCCGATCCAACAGATCGCGGTCATCGCGATGATGTAGGCGCAGCCCAGCGCCATGATCGCCCACGTATTGGATGCGAGCGCGTCGAGGCCGAAGAGCGAGTACGTGTAGGCGGCCGCGACCCAGGCGAGGCTCGGCATGACGATCACGTCGGCGATGATCACGCCCCAGCCGCCCATCCAGCCGGCGTGCGGGCCCATCGCGCGGGTGACCCAGGCGAACGTCGCCCCACAGTCGGGATCCACGCGATTCAGGAAGTAGTAGGCCGACGCCGCGAACAGCATCGGGATGAAGGCCACCAGCACGATGGCCGGTGAGAACAGGCCCACGACGGCGGCGGTGAGCCCGATCGTTGCCGCCAGACTGTAGGCCGGTGCGGTCGACGCGACGCCGATCACGGTGGCGGAGACCACGCCGATCGCCCCTGATCGCAAGCCCTTGCGGCTGCTGCTGCCGTCGTCGGCGGTGGGAACCAGGGAAGTGCGCATCGGGCATCACCCCCTCTTTCGATGATCCGATACCGTCAGCGTCCGCCTCATGCTCGTGCGCGGAGCGGGCCGCTAGGACCTGGGTCGGCAGGGCCGGTGGGCCCGACCTCCAGGGTGAGGGGGGAGGAAGCGAGGTTGCCCTCAGGCCGTCCGGCGTTCGATGTGGGTGCCTTCCGCGAACTCCTCGATGGCCTTCGCGGCGAACGCATCGATGTCGTCCGGTCGACGGCTCGTCACCAGGCCCCGGTCGACCACGACCTCTCGATCGACCCATTCCCCTCCCGCGTTCGTGATGTCGGTGCGGAGACTGGGCCATGAGGTGAGCGTGCGGCCGCGCACCACGTCGGCCTCGACGAGCATCCACGGCGCATGGCAGATCGCGGCCACCGGTTTCCCCTGCGCGAAGAAGGCACCGACGAACGCGACCGCAGCGGGATCGGTGCGCGCCGCGTCGGGGTTGGCCACGCCGCCCGGCAACAGGAGTCCGTCGTAGTCATCGGGGTCCGCCGCCGTCACGACCCGGTCGACCGGTTGCGTATCACCCCGGTCGAGGTGGTTCATCATCTGGATCGCACCGGGCGTGAGGGAGATGAGCTCCAGCTGCGCGCCCTCCTGCCTCATGATCTCCCACGGGAGCGTGAGCTCCACCTGTTCGGTTCCTTCGGGCGCGGCGAAGACCGCGATCTTCTTGCCTTCGAGCTTGCGTGCCATCGATGGCTCCTTCCCTCGTGTCATCGGAGGCTCTTTCCCGGAGGGGAGGTGTGCTAACCATCTGTGTGTCGCAGCGACCGAGGCGCGTCCGTCAAGCGTGGTTCGAGAGCTCGATCGACCAGCGCCAGGCCCGGTGGTCGTCGGCGTTCCACCATGCCGTGAGGATCCCGATCTCGCCGCCGGGGAGGATCACGGGGGAGCCGAGGTCGGCCTCGGAGGGCCAGATGTTCGCGCGCGATAGCGCTGCCGTCGGTGATCGTCAGTCGGGCGATCGGCGTCGGCTCGACCCCACGCAGATCCTTGCCCGAGGCCACGAGCCGTCCCTGGTCGTCCCGCACGGTGATGTCGGCCCGCTCGGGGAGCGCATGGGCGAGCATCACCGGGTGGGCCGTCGCTGCGGCCAACGGCGAACTCAAGTCCCATCGCGGCGCCGTCGGGGTTGCGTATCTCCCAGATGTAGTCCGTCACCGATCCACCTCCGTCCACGGTCACGATACCGCCGAGGGAAGGCGCCCTTGTGCCGTTCGGTATGCTGGGTGACCTGCGCCGGTAGCTCAACGGATAGAGCATCTGACTACGGATCAGAAGGTTGGGGGTTCGAGTCCCTCCCGGCGCGCTCCGCGATCCTGACACCCGCCGTCCCCTTCCGGCTTGAGCGGCCTCCGCACCCCGACGCAGACCGCCCTCGGGCGTATGGTTGAGGGGTCCGCCTGCGTACCTGAAGGAGATCCGACTTGGAGTACACGCACGTCGGCCGCCTGGGCCTCGTCGTCAGCCGTCTCTGCCTCGGGACGATGAACTTCGGGCCCCACTCCTCCGAGGAGGACAGCCACGCCATCATGGATGCCGCCGTCGCCCACGGCATCAACTTCTTCGACACGGCGAACGTGTACGGTCGCCATCTCGGTGTGGGTGCGACCGAAGAGATCATCGGGCGATGGTTCGACAAGGGGAGCGGCCGCCGCGACAAGGTGGTGCTCGCCACCAAGGTCTTCGGGACGATGGGCGACTGGCCCAACGAAGGGCGGCTGTCCAAACTCGCGATCCGCAAGGCGTGCGAGGGCTCGCTGCGCCGCCTCCAGACGGACCACATCGACCTCTATCAGATGCACCACATCGACCGCGGTGCGTGGTGGGACGAGATCTGGGAATCCTTCGAGCAGCTGAAGCGCGAGGGCAAGATCCTCTACGTCGGATCGTCGAACTTCGCGGGCTGGCACATCGCGCGCGCGAACGAGATCGCGGGCTATCGCCATTCGCTGGGCCTCGCCTCGGAGCAATCCATCTACAACCTGAACGCCCGCATGGTGGAGCTAGAGGTGATCCCCGCGCTGCGCGAGTACGGCATGGGCCTGATCCCGTACAGCCCGCTGTCGGGTGGCCTGCTCGCCGGCGCGCTCCAGAAGGTCGAGGCCGGCTGGCGTCGCTCCCAGGAGTACATGGCGGCCGAGATCGAGGACAACCGCGTCAAGCTCGCGAAGTGGGAGGCGCTCTGCGACGAGCTCGGCGAACGGCCGGCCGACGTGGCGCTCGCGTGGCTCCTGCACCAGCCCGCCGTCACCGCCCCCATCATCGGGCCGAGGACCGAGGATCAGCTCCTCGGGTCGATGCGCGCGCTCGAGATCTCGCTCTCCGACGAGGTCCTGGGCAAGCTCGACGAGATCTTCCCCGGGCCCGGCGGCGCCGCGCCCGAGGCCTACGCCTGGTAATCGCGCAGCTCGCGTGAGAGCGCCACGACGTCGACCTCGGCGTCGAGCGGCACGTCGTGGCGCAGGCGCAGGTAGAGGTCGCGCAGGAACCAGACCAGCAGGACCACCAGGATCGGGTGCCCGATCGGCAGGTTGATGTGCATCCACCCCGGCAGCTGGAAGTTCTCGGTGGTGAGCTGCGACGTGCAGAGCGCGAGGAACCCGATCTCCAGCGTGCGCCGGGGGACCTTCGGCAGCGCCCACGCCACCGGGAGCACCCAGCAGAAGTACCAGGGGAAGAGTGTCGGCGAGAACAGCATCATCAACAGCAGCGCCCAGCCCCACGCGCCGGCGAGGTAGGTGATGGGCTCGTCCGGGGCCTTCCTCGCCACCTGGCGGGCTACCAGGAACACGCCCGCGATGAGCGCCGTGTACATGCAGAGGCGCGCGAACACGACGCCGATCTCCCCGCCCGTGGTGCCCGCGACCAGGCGGCCCGCGGCCTCGAAGACGCGCTCCATCAGCTCGGGGGGTGCGATCCAGGATGCGTGCTGCACGATCTGGACCATCCCCAACGTGGGGTTGGTCGTCTGCATGAAGGGCAGCGCCGCGAAGATCGAGATCCCGGCGGCGAGACCGACGTTCGCCGCGATCACGCGGGTCCGTCGCGCCGGATCCGTCCGGGCGGCCACGTAGATGATGAGCAGGAGCAGTGGGACCGCCGCGGAGACCTTCACGAGCGTGCCCATCGTCAGGACGGCCGTGGCGAGCAGGGCGCGGTCGGTGGCGGCGAGGTAGATCGCCGCGGCGATGGCGAGCATCACGAGCGCGTCGACGTGACCGCCGCCCGCCGTGTGGAAGAGCACCACCGGGTTCAGGCCGATGAACGCGACCGCGTACGCGGTCTTCGAGGGCCGGACGTGCTGCATCAGCTTGTAGACGAACCACACGGATCCGAGCGTGGCGCCCACCGCCACCGCGCGGAACGCGAAGATCGTCTGCGGGACGGCGTGGATCACCCCGGTGATGGCCGCGGCCATCCACACGAAGATCGGCCCGTAGACGGACGGCGTGTCGCGCCATCCGTACCAGACCCACTTGTTCAGGTCCGCCGCGGGGTAGTCGGCGGGGGTCTTGACGTACGGGTTGGCGTGGTACTGCGTGACGATGCGTCCGTAGTACGTGTAGCTGAAGACGTCCCGGGAGAGCAGCAGGGGCAGCAGGAGGATCGTGAGCGCGTAGGCGACGGTGAGCGTCATGACCGTGCGGATCGGCACGAGCCCGCGCTCGCACGCGTAGAGCACCACGAGGAACGCGACCCCAGCGGCCATCATGGCGAGGAACCCGATCGCGATCAGCAGCCCGTGCGGGATGTGGTTCATCCACAGGAGCCGCGTGAGCAGCCCGAGCGGCCCGCCGCCGCTGTCGTCGGGCAGCACGGGATGATAGGGGGACCCCGGGGTGGCGGCGATGAGGGAGACCAGCGTGAACGAGGCGACCGACGCCGTCACGGCGCGTCGCGGGGTCAACCAGGCGTCGACGGTGCGGTGCACCGCATCGATGGGACGATCCAGGGGCATGGCTAGCTGAGGATACGCTTCACGCGCCGAGGGCGTCCGCGAGCTCGGCGGCCGCGGCCGTGACGGCGGGCGCGTAGCGCTTCCCGCCCGCCGTGCCGAACCGGTTGGCGGGTCCGGACACGGAGACGGCCGCCACCAGGGAGCCCTGCCGGTCGAGCACGGGCGCGCTCACGGAGGCCACGCCCGCCTCACGCTCACCGACGCTGTCGGCCCAACCGCGCCGCCGCGTGGCGGCGACCTGACGTGCGAGCCGGTCGGCCTCCTCCTCGGGGAGGGCCTGCAGGAACCGGTCGCGGTCCTGTGGTTGCGCCCACGCCAGGAAGACCTTGCCGGCGGAGCCCTTGGCGAGGGGGAGGGCTGCCCCGACCGCGACGATCGTCCGGAGCTCGCTGCTGGACTCGATCGCGTCGATGCACACGCGCCGATCGGCGTCGCGCACGTACAGCTGCGCGCTCTCGCCGGTGACGGCGGCGAGGCGTTCGAGGGCCGGGTGCGCCAGATCCCGCAGCGGCAGGTCGCGCATCGCGGTGGCGGCGAGTCCGAGGAGCCGTGGTCCCAGCCGGTAGCCGAGGCCGCCGGCCATCGTGAGCATCCCGTGGTCCTCGAGCGCCTTCACGAGCCGGTGGGCGGTGGGGCGCGTGAGGCCGGTGGCCTCGACGATCTGGGTGAAGGAGCGCGCGCCACGCTCGACGGCGGCGAGGATCGCCATCGAGCGGTCGAGGACACCGACACCCGTCTCGACGGGCGTTGGACCGGACGCGCTCTGCTCTGCTAGGCTCATGTTCCACATATCGATACCAGATTCCACTATTTGGAACAAGGTTCCGCCCCGAAGAACCTGGGCCCTCGGCGGTCCGTTCCGGTCCACCGGGCGGGGGAGGAGCACCCATGCCGCAGACGCTCGCCGAGAAGGTCTGGGAACGCCACGTCGTGCATCGAGCCGAGGGCGAGCCCGACCTCCTCTACGTGGACCTGCACCTCGTGCACGAGGTCACGAGCCCCCAGGCGTTCGACGGTCTCCGCCTCCACGGACGCGGGGTGCGCCGTCCGGACCTCACCGTGGCGACGATGGATCACAACGTGCCCACCACGAGCGGCCCCGTCACCGATCCCGTGAGCGCGCGGCAGATGGACGCGCTCGCCGCGAACGCGGAGGACTTCGGCGTGACGCTGTTCCCGATGGGCGCCCCGGGACAGGGCATCGTGCACGTGATCGGCCCCGAGCAGGGCTATACGCAGCCCGGCATGGTGATCGTGTGCGGGGACTCCCACACCTCCACCCACGGCGCGTTCGGGGCGCTCGCGTTCGGGATCGGCACCTCCGAGGTCGAGCACGTGCTCGCCACGCAGACGCTGCCCCAGAACCGGCCCGGGACGATGGCGGTCACCGTCGACGGGACGCCGCCGCCGGGCGTGGCCGCGAAGGACATCATCCTCGCCGTCATCAACCGCATCGGGACGGGCGGCGGGGTCGGCCACGTGATCGAGTACCGGGGCTCCGCGATCCGCGCGCTCTCGATGGAGGGGCGGATGACCGTCTGCAACATGTCGATCGAGGCCGGCGCGCGCGCCGGCGTGGTGGCACCCGACGACACGACCTTCGCCTACGTCGAGGGCCGGCCGCACGCGCCCACCGGGGCGGCGTGGGAGCAGGCGCTCGAGGACTGGCGCGCGCTCCCCACCGACGGAGGGGCGACGTTCGACAAGGAGGTCACCCTCGACGCGTCGACCCTGCGGCCGTACGTGAGCTGGGGCACGAACCCCGCGCAGTCGGTCACGATCGACGAGGCCGTGCCCGACCCGGACGCGTTCGACGATCCGGGCCGACGGGAGGCCGCGGCCCGGGCGCTCGCCTACATGGATCTCACCCCGGGCACGCCCGTGCGTGCGATCCGGCCGGACACGATCTTCATCGGCTCGTGCACGAACTCCCGGATGGAGGACCTGCGCGTGGCCGCGGGGGTCGTGGCCGGCCGCAGGGTGGCCGACGGCCTGCGGGCGCTCGTCGTCCCCGGCTCCTTCGCCGTGAAGCAGGAGGCCGAGGCGGAGGGCCTCGATGCGATCTTCACCGACGCGGGGTTCGAGTGGCGCGGCGCAGGCTGCTCGATGTGCCTGGGCATGAACCCCGACACGCTGAACCCCGGGGACCGCAGTGCCTCCACCTCCAACCGGAACTTCGAGGGACGCCAGGGCAAGGGTGGACGCACACATCTGGTCAGCCCGGCCGTGGCCGCCGCCACCGCGATCGCCGGACACTTCTCGACCCCCGAGGAGCTCTGATCCGCATGGAACCCATCACGTTGGTCGAGGGCACCGCGCTTCCGGTCGACCGCAGCGACGTCGACACCGACCAGATCATCCCGGCGGAGTACCTGAAGCGGATCGAGCGCACGGGCTTCGGGCCGTTCCTGTTCGCCGAGTGGCGCAAGGACCCTGACTTCGTGATCAACGACCCTCGCTATGCGGGCGCGTCGATCTTGCTCGCCGGCGCCAACTTCGGCTGCGGGTCGAGCCGTGAGCACGCCCCGTGGGCCATCGAGGACGCGGGGTTCAGGGCCGTGATCGCGTCGAGCTTCGCGGACATCTTCCGCAACAACTGCACCAAGATCGGACTGCTCCCGGTGGAGCTGCGCGAGGAGTCCGTACGCGCGCTGATGGACGCGGTGCTCGACGAACCGGCGACGCGCATCGTCGTGGACCTGGATCAGCGGGTGGTGCGCGCCCCCGGCATCGACGAGGTCTTCGACATGGAGGACTTCACGCGCTGGCGCCTGATGGAGGGGCTCGACGACATCGGGCTGTCGCTGCGCAACGAGGAGAAGATCACCGCGTACGAGGCGACGCGGCCGAGCTGGCTCCCCACCGCGTGAGGACCCCTCAGCCGCTAGAGCGTCCGCGCGCGTCCGCCGCGCGTGCGCTCGGTGAGCGCTTGCAGGGCCTCGGACTTCGGCACGGCGACGTGCTCCGGATGCATCAGACGGAGGGCCTTCGTGGGCACCGTCGCGAGATCGGCGCGGAAGCGCTCCCGTGCGTCGGCGAGGCTCGGGGCGTCGGCCAGGCGACGCCCGCCGCGCATCACCGGCTCCAGCAACGGTGCGCCGTCCGGCGGTCCCGACCGCTCGTCGCGGAGCGCGATCAGGTCGCCCGCCGGCCCGCGCCAGACCTGTTTGCGCCCGGGCGCGCTGGCCTTGCCCGCCGAGAGCTTCAGGACCGGCCGCCCGTCGTACTCCGTGAGCTTGTAGACCGAGTCGACGTAGGGCGCGTCGGCCGACACCCCCAACTGCGTCCCGACCCCGAACGCGTCGACGGGCGCGCCCGCCTGCACGAGCTCGTGCACCTCGTGCTCGTCGAGGCCGCCGCTCGCGAAGATGCGCGCGTGCGGCAGCCCGGCGTCGTCGAGGAGGCTGCGGGCGCCGCGCGCGAGGGCGTCGAGGTCGCCGCTGTCGAGGCGGATCCCGAGCCGGCCGTCGAGGTCGAGCGCGCGGATCGTGTCGATCGCGGTGCGCACGCCGCTCAGCGTGTCGTACGTGTCCACGAGGAACGTCGTGCGGTTCGGATGATCCTCGGCGAAGGCGTCGAAGGCCTCGCGCTCGGAGGGGAACGCCTCGACGAACGAGTGCGCCATCGTGCCGGCCACCGTCAGCCCGTAACGCCGGGCCCCCTCCACGTTGGAGGTGGCGACGAAGCCCACCATCGCGCTGGCGCGCGCCACCGCCATCGCCGCCTCCGTCCCGTGGGTGCGCCGGAACGCGAAGTCCACGAGGTCGCGCCCGTCCGCCGCGAGCACGTAGCGCGCCGCCTTCGAGGCGATCGTGGTGTGCAGGGTGATCTGGTTGAGGAGGTAGGTCTCGACGACCTGCGCCACCGCGACGGGGGCGGTCACCTCCAGGATCGGCTCCTCCGAGTAGACGATGCGTCCTTCCGGCACGGCCCAGACCTCACCGTCGAAGCGCAGCGCGCGGAAGTCGTCGAGCGCGCGGGCCTCGAACCCGACCTCGGCCAGGTAACCGAGGTCGTCGTCGTCGAACGCGAACGACTCGAGGAAGTCGAGGCAGGGTTCGAGGCCGGCCGCCACCAGGAATCCACGCTGCTTCGGCAGGCCCCGCACGTAGAGGCTGAAGGTGGCGAGCCCGTCCATGCCGCGTCGCAGGTAGCTCGCGGCCATGTTGAGCTCGTAGAGATCGGTGAGGAGGCCGCCGGGCATGTCCTGGCAAGCGTACGCGGTGGGGAACCAGGCCGCTGCGGCGTCCGCCGCGACGCCTTGCACGGCCGAAGGTCCCGCTGCTTCCCGGTCGGGTATCCCCCGGGCCCCGGGTGGCGCGACGGCATCATTCCGGGTGAGGATGTTCGCACCGACGACGTGGGGGGTCCGCACCGTGCGCTATCTGGATGCAGAGGGGTTCGCCGCCCTCCTGGCGCTCGTGCAGGAGCAGGGGTACGCGCTGATCGGTCCCACCGTCCGCGACGGCGCCATCGTGATGGATCCCGATCGAGGGCGCGCAGGACCTTCCGCGCGGCGTGCGCGAGGTGCAGGGCCCGGGCGCACTACCGGCTGGAGCAGACGGGCGACGACCGGCTCTTCGCGTGGGCGCACGGCCCCGACGCCGCCAAGCGTTACCTCTTCCCGGCGCGGGAGACGATCCAGACCGCGCATCGCGATGCAGACGGCGCCATCACCGTCGCCCCGGCGCCCCTGCCGGACGTGCGCTACGCCTTCGTCGGGCTGCGCTCCTGCGACCTGCACGCGATCGAGGTGCAGGACCGCGTCTTCCTGATCGCGGATCCCGCATACCGCGCGCGGCGCGAACAGGCGCTGTTCATCGGCGTGAACTGCGGACACCCGGGCGCGACCTGCTTCTGCGTCTCGATGGACACCGGCCCACGGTGCTCGAGTGGGTTCGACATCGCGCTCACCGAGTTGGAGGCGGGCTTCACGGCGGAGGCGGGGACCGCGCGCGGCGCCGAGCTGCTCGACGCGCTCCGTGCCGGGAAGGCCACGGAGACGCAGCAGGAGGAATCCCTCGGGGTGACGGCGAGCGCGGAAGGCGCCATGGGGCGGACGCTCGAGACCGGCGGACCTTCCCGGCTTGCTCTACCGCAACCCCGAGCACCCGCGCTGGGACGACGTCGCATCGCGCTGCCTCACGTGCACGAACTGCACGATGGCGTGCCCCACGTGCTTCTGCCACGACATCACCGACGGGATCTCGCTCGACGGCGCGGAGGCCACGCGCGAGCGTGAATGGGCGAGCTGCTTCAGCGAGGAGTACAGCCACATGTCGTTCGGCGAGGTGCGCTCGAGCCCGCGCTCGCGCTACCGCCAGTGGCTCACCCACAAGTTCGCGTCGTGGATCGACCAGTTCGGCACGAGCGGCTGCGTCGGGTGCGGGCGCTGCATCACCTGGTGCCCCGTGGGCATCGACGTGACCGAGGAGATCGCGGCGATCCGGATGACCGACGGCGAGGTGCGCGTGAACGAGGAGGCGCTCGCATGAGCACGATGACCGTGCGCGCCGACGAGCTGATCGCGGGCGTGCCCACGCTTACCGCGACCGTGCAACGCGTGGTGCAGACCGCCGAGGACACGTTCACGTATTGGAGCGTGTTCGACGATCCCGAGGCGCGCCGTGCGTACACGTTCCAGCCCGGCCAGATCAGCATGTTCGGGGTGTTCGGGGTCGGGGAGGTTCCCATCAGCGTCTCCTCGGACCCGGCGCGCCCGATGCACCTCGCGCACACGATCCGGGTCTGCGGGCGCGTGACGAACGTGATCGGCGGGCTGAAGGCGGGTGACCGGATCACGTTGCGCGGCCCGTTCGGGCATCCCTGGCCCGTGGAGCAGGCCCGCGGCGGGGACCTGGTGATCGTGGCCGGTGGCCTCGGACTCGCGCCGCTGCGCTCGGCCGTCTACTCCGCGCTGCGACACCGGGCGATGTACCGCCGCGTGCTGTTGTTGGTGGGGGCGCGCGACCCGGGGCAGATGCTCTTCCGTCGCCAGCTGGAGACGTGGCTGGGACTGGTCGCGCTACGAGGACCAGCTGGAGGTGCACCTGACGGTGGACATCGCCGACGCCGACTGGCCGCACCGTGAGGGCCTGATCACGGCGCTCTTCCCGTACGTCGACATCGATCCGAAGGCCGCCACGGTGTTCACGTGCGGGCCCGAGATCATGATGCGGTTCGCGCTGCGCGACCTCTCCGCGCTCGGCATCCCCGACGAGCGCCTCTGGCTCACGATGGAGCGGAACGATGCACTGCGGGGTGAAGCTCTGCGGCCACTGCCAGCTCGGCCCCTACTTCGTCTGCGCCGACGGGCCCATCTTCCGCTGGGACCAGATGCGCGACCTGCTGGAGGTGCCGGAGCTGTGAGCGACGCCGCCGCCAAGCCGCGTGTCGCCGTCTTCAAGATGGCCTCGTGCGACGGCTGTCAGCTGCAGCTGCTCGATGCCGAGGAGGCGCTGCTCGAGCTCGCCGGCGCGATCGAGATCGTGAACTTCGCGGAGGCCACCTCGTACGTGGAGCCCGGTCCGTACGACGTGACCCTCGTCGAGGGCTCGATCAGCACGGCGGAGCAGATCGAGCAGGTGAAGGGGATCCGTGACGGCCTCGAGCTTCCTGATCACGATCGGCGCGTGCGCGACGTCCGGCGGCATCCAGGCGCTGCGCAACGGCACCGCGCTCGCCGACCACGTGCGCTACGTCTACCCGACGCCCGAGTACGTCGACGCGCTGGCCGACTCGACGCCGGTGGCCGACCACGTGAAGGTGGATCTGGAGCTGACCGGGTGCCCCGTCGACCGGGGACAGCTGCTCGCGGCGCTCGCGTGGCTGCTCCAGGGCTCGGTGCCCCGCCCGCCCACCACCCCGGTCTGCATCGAGTGCAAGAAGCGCGGCTACGTCTGCGTGGTGGTGGCCAAGGGCGAGCCGTGCCTCGGTCCCGTGACCCGCACGGGGTGCGGCGCGATCTGCCCCGGCATGGGCCGCGGGTGCTACGGATGCTTCGGTCCCTCCCAGCCGCCGAACAGCGACGCGCTCGCGCGGCGGTTCCTCGAGCTTCGGCATGACGCCTTCGCAGGTGGCCGAGAAGTTCCGCTTCATCACGGGGTACGCCCCCGACTTCCGGGAAGCCTCGGAACGGCTCGAGGCGCTCGCGGCGGCGGCGATGACCGGAGAGGAGCCCGCATGACCCATCGCTCGGTCGAGGTCCCGGTCGTCGCGCGCGTGGAGGGGGAGGGCGCGCTGCACGTCCGCATCGACGACGGCGAGATCACGCGGCTGGAGCTCGAGATCTACGAGCCGCCGCGGTTCTTCGAGTCGTTCCTGCGCGGACGCCACTTCAGCGAGGTGCCGGACATCGTGCCGCGCATCTGCGGCATCTGTCCGGTCGCGTATCAGATGACCGCGATCCACGGGCTGGAGCGTCTGTTCGAGACCGAGGTGCCCGAGGGCACGTATGAGCTGCGCCGCCTCCTGTACTGCGCGGAGTGGATCGAGAGCCACATGCTCCACGTGCACCTGCTGGCCGCTCCCGACTTCCTCGGGTTCGACTCCGCCATCGAGATGGCGCAGAAGGGGTTCAAGCCGCAGGTCGAGCGCGGGCTGCGGCTGAAGCGGGTCGGCAACGACCTGATGGCGGCGATCGGCGGACGGGAGATCCATCCCGTCTCCCCGCTGGTGGGCGGGTTCAGCCGTGCCGCGACCGCACGCGAGCTCCGGGCGTTCGAGGGACGACTCGAGGACGCGCTCGCGGAGATCCTGGATGTGGCCGACTTCGTGGCGCCGCTCGAGATGCCCGCCTTCCCTCGCGACGCCGAGCTGGTGTCGATGGTCAATCAACTTGACTATCCGATGAACGCGGGCGACATCGCGTCCACGCGCGGCAGGAGCTGGACGGCGGAGGAGTACGAAGCCGTGAGCCGAGGAGATCCACGTCGCGCACTCCAACGCCCTGCACTCGGTGTTCGCCGATACGCAGCAGCCCTACTTCGTGGGCCCGCTCGCGCGGATCAACCTGAATCAGGCGACCCTCACGCCGGTGGCGCGCGAGGCCGCGGCGCGCGCCGGGCTCGGCGCGTTCCCCGACCTCGACCCCTTCCGCTCGATGGCCGCGCGCGTGGCCGAGACCGCGCTCGCGTTCGAGGAGTCGCTCCGCATCATCCGCGCGTACGAGCCTCCGGACCCGCCCAAGGTCCCGGTGGAGCCGCGTGCGGGACGGGCGACGTGGTGCACCGAGGCGCCGCGCGGCACGATCTACCACCGCTACGACGTGGCCGCCGACGGCACGATCGAGGAGGCGAAGATCGTCCCGCCCACCTCGCAGAACCTCCGCCACATGGAGGAGGACCTGCGGGCGTTCCTCCCCGGCGTGCTCGACCTCCCGGACGAGGAGCTCACCCGCTACGCGGAGATGGTGGTGCGCAACTACGACCCCTGCATCTCCTGCGCCACGCACTTCCTGCGGCTCGACGTCGAGCGGACGTAGGCGGCCCGCGATGGTCCGCGTCCGCGTGATCGGTTGCGGCAACCCCGAGGCGGGGGACGACGCGGCGGGTCTGCTCGCCGTCCGCGCGGCACGCGCGCGCCTGCCGGCCGACGTGCGAGGTCGTGGAGGCGGGGTCTCGATCCGGGTCGCTCGACCTGCTCGAAGACGCGGACGCCGTGGTGATCGTGGACGCGGTGCGCGCACCCTCCGGCGCGCGCGTCGCCGGCACGCTGGTGCGCGCGGTGGGCGATCCCGACGGGCTGCCCGCCGAGCTCCACGGCGCGATCTCCTCGCACGGCATCGGGCTCGCCGAGGCGGTGGGGCTCGCCGCCGCGCTGGGTCCCCTCCCGCGCGTCGTGTTCCTGGGTCTGGAGGCCGACGACCTCACGGCCGGCCACGGCCTCTCGCCCGCGGTCGCGGCGGCGCTGCCCGCGCTGGTCGACGCGATCGTGGACGAGGCGGCGGCGCTCGCGGGGAGCCGCACGTGATCGAGGCGCGCCGGTACGAGGTCCGCGGGGTGGTCCAGGGGGTGGGGTTCCGCCCGTTCGTCTGGAGGCTGGCCGCCCGCCACGCGCTCGCCGGGAGCGTGCGGAACGCGAGCGGCGTGGTGGAGATCCACGCGGAGGGCCCGCCGCCCGCCCTCGACGCGTTCGCGGTGGCGCTGGCCGTCGAGGCGCCTCCCCTCGCGCGCGTGGACGACGTGCGGTGCGAGCCCGTCGCGATGGAAGGGTCCGCCGGGTTCGTCGTGGAGACGTCCTCCGACGGCGCAGCGGGGGCACGCCTGGTCTCACCGGACGCGGCCACGTGCGCGGCGTGCCTGGCGGAGCTCCTCGATCCCGTCGACCGGCGCTTCCGCTACCCGTTCATCAACTGCACCGACTGCGGCCCGCGGTTCACGATCATCGAGGCGTTGCCCTACGACCGCGAGCGCACGTCGATGCGCGCGTTCCCCATGTGCGACGACTGCCGCCGCGAGTACGAGGATCCGGCGGACCGGCGCTTCCACGCGGAGCCGGTCGCGTGTCCCGCGTGCGGCCCGGCACTCGCGTTCCTCGGCGGCGACGGCCGACCCGCCGGCGACCCCACCGACGTCATCGAGGACGCCGCGGCCTTGATCGCGCGCGGGGGGGTCGTGGCCATCAAGGGCCTCGGCGGGTTCCACCTCGCATGCGACGCCACCGACGAAGCCGCGGTCGCCCGCCTGCGCGCACGCAAGCGCCGCCCCGACAAGCCCTTCGCGGTGATGGTGCGCGACACGGACGAGGCACGTGCCTGGTTCGAGCCAAGCGAGGACGAGATCGCGGCGCTCACGTCCTGGCGGGCTCCCATCGTGCTGGTCCGCGACCGCGGGCGGCTCGCGGCGGCCGTGGCTCCGGGGCACCGCCGACAGGGCGCGATGCTTCCGTCGACGCCGCTGCACCACCTGCTCGTGCGGGCGATCGACCGGCCGCTCGTGATGACGAGCGGCAACGCGAGCGATGAGCCCATCTGCGTCGAGACCGGCGACGCGCTCGCGCGCCTCGGCGGCATCGCGGACGGGTTCGTCGTGCACGACCGCGCGATCGTCGCGCGCTACGACGACCCCGTCGTGCGCGTGCGGAGCGGGGACGCGGAGCCGTCGGTGCTCCGGCGCGCCCGGTCATTCGCGCCCGATCCCATCCCGCTCGCGCGCGCGGTGGTCCCCACCCTGGGGGTCGGCGCGCTGCTGCACGGCGCGTTCTGCCTCGCCACCGGCACGCGCGCCTACCTCTCCCAGCACATCGGCGACCTCGACACCGAGGAGGCCATGGGCTCCTTCGGCGAGGCGCTGGCCCGGTACCGCGCGGTCTTCCGCGTGGAGCCCGAGCTGGTGGCCCACGACCTGCACCCCGACCTGCCGAGCACCCGGTTCGCGCAGGAGCTGGGCGTGCCGGCCGTCGCGGTCCAGCATCACCACGCGCACGTCGCGGCCACGATGGCCGAGCACGGACTGGAGGGCGCGGTGCTGGGCCTCGCCCTCGACGGCCTGGGCCTCGGCGACGACGGGACGATCTGGGGCGGCGAGCTGATCGTCTGCGACGCGGCCGGCTACCGCCGCGTCGGGCATCTGCGGCGGGTCCCGCAGCCGGGCGGGGACGTGGCCACGCGCGAGCCCGCGCGGATGGCGATCGCGCACGCGCGCGACGCGGGCGTCCTGGACGACGCGCTCGCCCTGCTCCAGCCCGACCGCGAGGTCATCGCCGTCACGCTGCGCCAGTGCGAGTCGGGCTTCGCGTCACCGCTCACGAGCTCCGCCGGTCGCCTGTTCGACGCCGTCGCCGCGCTCGCGGGCCTCTGCCGCCGCGCGACCTACGAGGGCCAGCCCGCGATGCTGCTCGAGCAGCGCGCCGGCGACGAGGCGCCGGCGGCGGCCGAGCCGCCCACCCTCGCGCGCTCCGCCGAGGGCCTCCTCGAGATCGACACGCGGCCGCTGATCCGGGCGGCCGTGCGCGACCTGCGCCGCGGTGACGGCCCCTCCGCGACGGCCGCCGCCTTCCACGCCTCGTTCGCGCGCGCGGTCGCCGACGCTGCGGTGCAAGCCGCATCGGAGGCCGGCCTCGACCGGGTCGTCCTCGGCGGCGGCGTGTTCGCCAACGACCGGTTCACCTCGAGCCTGGTCGCGCGGTTGACGGATGCCGGCCTGCGTGCCTACCTACCCCGGGCGGTGCCGGTCGGCGACGGCGGGATCGCGCTCGGTCAGGTGCTCGTGGCGAACGCACGGCGGGAGGTGGCGTAGCGATGTGTCTCGGGGTTCCCGGCAAGGTGATCGAGACCTTCGACGAGGACGGCATCCGGATGGGCACCGTCGACTTCGGGGGGATCCGGCGCAAGGCCTGCCTCGAGTACGCGCCCGAGGTCGACATCGGGAGCTGGGTCGTGATCCACGTCGGCTTCGCGATCAGCACGGTGAACGAGGAGGAGGCCGCGCGCTCCTACGAACTCCTGAAGGAGATGGACAACCTCGAGTACATCGACCTCCCGCAGGATCCCGAGGGCGTGCGCCCCGAGCACATGCCGGGAGGCGCGGCATGAAGTACCTCGACGAGTACCGCGACGACGCGATCGCGATGGCGCTCGTGGAGCGCATCACGCGCACCGCGACGCGGCCGTGGACGATCATGGAGGTCTGCGGCGGCCAGACCCACACGCTGATCCGCCAGGGCATCGACCAGGTCCTCGACGGCGTGGTGGAGCTCGTGCACGGTCCGGGCTGCCCGGTCTGCGTCACGCCGCTCGCGCTGATCGACGAGGCCATCGCGATCGCGAAGCAGCCCGACGCGATCCTCTGTTCGTTCGGCGACATGCTCCGCGTCCCCGGCTCGGCCGAGGACCTCTTCATGGCGCGCGCCGTCGGCGCCGACGTCCGCGTCGTCTACTCGCCCCTCGACGCCCTGGAGGTGGCCCGCCGCAACCCGGAGAAGACCGTGGTGTTCTTCGCCGTCGGCTTCGAGACCACCGCGCCCGCCAACGCGATGGCGGTGATGCAGGCCAAGCGCCTCGGCGTCGCCAACTTCGCGCTGCTCGTGGCCCACGTCCTGGTGCCGCCGGCCATCATGGCGATCCTCGTCTCGCCCGGGAACCGCGTGCAGGGGTTCCTTGCGCCGGGGCACGTCTGCGCGATCCAGGGCTGGCGCGAGTACGAGCCGATCGCGCGCGACTTCGGCGTCCCGCTCGTGGTCACCGGGTTCGAGCCGGTCGACCTGCTGGAGGGCATCGAGATGCTCGTGACCCAGCTCGAGGAGGGCCGCACCGAGGTGGAGAACCAGTACGTGCGCGCGGTCGAGCGCGACGGCAACCCCGCGGCGCTGAAGGTCGTGAACGAGGTCTTCGAGGTGGCCGACCGCGCGTGGCGCGGGATCGGCGTGATCCCGGCGAGCGGCCTGCGGCTGCGCGAGCCCTACGCGGCGCACGACGCCGAGCGGCTCTTCCCCTGGACGGGCGGCGCGCCCGCCTCGGAGTCGGAGATCTGCATCGCGGGCGACGTCCTGCGCGGGCGCGCGAAGCCGTCGCAGTGTCCGGCGTTCGGCACGCTCTGCACGCCGGAGTCGCCGCTCGGCGCGCCGATGGTCTCCACCGAGGGCGCGTGCGCCGCGTACTTCCTGGCCGGCCGCACCCAGGAGGGCGCGCCCGCGTGAGCGATCCGACCCGGGTCGTGAGCGAGGCCGAGGAGCAGGAGGTCCGCGCGTTCGCGCTCCGCTGCCCCGTGCCGCTGCCGCCCGGCGATCAGGTGCTCCTCGGACACGGCTCCGGCGGCAAGCTCACGCAGCAGCTGATCCGCGACCTGTTCGTGCCGGCGCTGGGAGGCGATCCGGAGCTCGCGCGGATGGGCGACGCCGCCGTCGTGCCGCTGCCCAACGGGGCAGGGCGCCTCGCGTTCACCACCGACGGGTTCGTGGTGCAGCCGGCCTTCTTCCCGGGCTCCAACATCGGGGAGCTCGCGGTGAACGGCACGGTGAACGACCTGGCGATGATGGGCGCCGAGCCCCTGGCGCTCAGTGCCGCCCTGATCCTGGAGGAGGGGCTCGCGCTGGAGCGGCTCGGTGGGGTGGTCGCCTCCATGGCCGACGCCTGCGAGCGTGCCGGCATCCGGCTCGTCACCGGCGACACCAAGGTGGTGGAGCGCGGCGCCGCGGACGGGCTCTACGTCACCACGAGCGGCATCGGGCTGATCCCCGACGGCGTGGACGTGGGACCCGAGCGCTGCCGTCCGGGCGACGCGATCGTCGTGAGCGGACCGGTCGGATCGCACGGCGTGGCGGTGATGAGCCGCCGCGCCGGGATCGACTTCGAGGCGGACGTGCGCTCCGACACCGCCCCGCTCACCGGGCTCGTGCGCGCGATGATCGCGGCGGGCGACGTGCGGTGCCTGCGCGACGCGACGCGCGGCGGCCTCGCCAGCGTCCTGAACGAGCTCGCGGAGGCGAGCGAGGTCTCGATGACGATCACGGAGTCGGCCGTGCCCGTGCTGCCCGCGGTGAAGGCGGCCTGCGAGATGCTCGGCCTCGATCCGCTCTACGTGGCCAACGAAGGGGTCGCGGTGGCGGTGGTGGCGCCCGAGAGCGCCGAGGCGGTGGTGGCCGCAGCGCATGCGAACGAGCTCGGCCGACAGGCGGCCGTCGTCGGCGAGGTGGGGGAGCCTCCGGTCGCGGTGCGTTCGAGGAGCGGACTCGGGGCCACGCGCCCGCTGATCATGCTGGCCGGCGACCAGCTCCCGCGCATCTGCTGAGGCTCAGCCGCGGTCGCGGATCTCCACGGCGCCCTCGTTGATCCGCACGTCGTAGGCGGGCACGGGGCGGGCGGCGGGACCGCGCATCACCCGCCCGTCCTCCAGCCGGAACATGCTGCCGTGCGCCGGGCAGGTCACCGTCGCCTCGGAGCCGCCCACCTTCACCGGTCCCCGGTCGAGTGGCGCGCCCTGGTGCGTGCAGCGGTTGCCGATCGCGAAGATCCGCTCGCCCGAGCGGAAGAGCAGCACGGCCTCGCCGTCGAGCATCACCTTCGTGGCGCGAGACTCGGGGAGGTCCTCGAGCGGGAGCACGGCGATCCAGTCCTCATCGGCCATGCCGGGCATCCTATGTCACGAGGGCGGCTAGGCTGCAGGGGATGCAGATCAGCGAGGACCGGTTCGCGGAGCTCGTCGAGGAGGGGGTCGCCTCCCTGCCCGCGTGGGTGCGCGACACGCTCGACAACGTCGAGATCTTCATCGACGACGAGCCCCCCGACGGGCGCCCGCTCCTGGGGCTCTACGAGGGTGTGCCGCTCTCCGCGCGCGGCAACCATTACTCGGGCGCCCTGCCCGACCGCATCACCTTGTTCGCGGGTCCCCTCTGGCGCGAGGCCGGCGGCGACGAGGCGCGGTTGCGCGACATCGTCCGTCACACGGTGGCCCACGAGGTCGCCCACCATTTCGGGATCGACGACGAGCGGCTCCTCGAGATCGACGCCTACTAGTCCATGTCAGACTACTCGCCAGACGGCGACGTCAACTTCATGCGCCAGGCGATCGAGGAGGCGCGCCTGTGCGCGCAGTGGGACGACGTGCCGGTGGGCTGCGTGATCGCGCGCGACGGGCGGCTCGTCGCCGGCGCCGGGAACGGCCGCGAGCGGCTCCAGGACCCGACCGCGCACGCCGAGATCCTGGCGCTGCGCGAGGCGGCCCGCGCCGCGGGCACGTGGCACCTCGAAGGCTGCACCCTCTACGTCACGCTGGAGCCGTGCGCGATGTGCGCGGGGGCCATCGTGCTCGCCCGGATCGCTCGCGTGGTGTTCGGCGCCACGGACCCGAAGGCGGGATACGCCGGCTCGCTCGGCAACCTCCTCCAGGACGATCGCCTGAACCACCGCCCGGCCCTCACGGGCGGCGTCCTCGGCGAAGACTGCGGCGACCTGCTCCGCGCGTTCTTCCGCGAGCGCCGCTGAACGCGCCGCTTGGGAGCCCTGGGCCCGCCCGCTAGACTCGTCGACGGAGGCGTGCCGGAGCGGACGAACGGGACCGCCTCGAAAGCGGTTAGGGGTCTAAACCGCCCCTCGCGTGTTCAAATCACGCCGCCTCCGCGTCCGAACGGGCGGGTCCTCGCGGGCCCGCCCGTTCTCGTTCCCTTCAGGCCGACGCGGGTGGGCCGTCCAGCGGCTCGAGCACCGGGCCTTCGCCCACGCGGAAGATGACGCCCGCGTTCGGCACGTCACCGGGGTTCCCCTCGCGATGTGGGGCGCCCGCCGGGATGAGCACGAACCCCCCGGGGCCAGCCTCGACCCCGTTCCCATCGGCGTCGAACTCCACGCGCGCCACGCCTTCGGTGACGAAGCCGTACGTGTCGTGTCCGGGATGGACATGCCAATCGGACCAGGTTCCGGCGTCCGTCCGTATCGTGCCGACCCAGACTCGGTCATCGGCGAACGCTTCGCGTCGGTCGATGCCGGGTGTCTTGAGAGCCGGGATGGCGAGTTCCTCGGCTGTGCGCGACTGTGGCTCTCGCACGATCCGTCTCCTCTCTGCCCCGTAGCGGCGCTCCGACAACATCGGGAGGGCAGGTTACACGGCGTTCGACAGGTGTACGGACAGGTACGCACAGGTACGCAGGCGCCCGGGGGCGTCGCTGCACGTCATGATGCCTATCGGAATCACGCCGCCTCCGCGTCGAACGGGCGGGCTCAGCGGGTCCGCCCGTTCGCGTCCGGTAGCAAGCGCTTTCGTCCAGAAGCGCCCGTTGCCGAGGTCTTCGCGGAGCACGAGGTCGCCGTCGAGCCCAGGACCGTCGAGCCGACCCTTGACTTTGCGATGCAAACAGATGTAGCTTTGAACTACAAAGTTGCGAGCGGAGGTCGCCATGAACGGCTCGGACAACATCTCTTCACCTCCGGCCGCCGGTGACGACGACCGCTTCGACCCCAGCGATGCCGCTGACCTGCTCGTCAGCACGCGTCGCAAGGCGTACCGGGGTTTCGAGCAGACCACGCCGCTGCTCTACCTGCTCGCGGCCGTGGTGGTGGGCGCGGCCTACGGCATGCTGTGGCTCTCCGTGCGTCATCAGGACCCCTACGTCGGGCCGAGCCTCGCGGTGATCGGCTGGGTCTACGGCATCGTCGCGGTCTCGGTGGTGGTGAGCGCGACGACGTACCGTCGCGCCGCCCATGGCATCAGCGGGCCGTCCCGTCGCGAGGACGCCATCCGCGGGCTCGCGATCGGCGTGCCGTGGATCGCGGTCTACGTCTTCGACGGCGCGCTCAAGGCCAACGGCTTCAGCAATGCCATCGTCTACGGCGTGTTCGACGCCTGCGCTCCCTGGCTCGTGGTCGGCACAGCGCTCGCCGCCCTCTCCGCCGGTCGTGAGCAGTGGGGACGCATGGCCCAAGGGACCGCGGTGCTCGTGATCGGGACCACCGCTGCGTTCTTCGGACCGGCCGGGTGCTGGGGTGTGCTCGGGGTGGCCGGGTTCGTCGGCCTCGTCGCCCTCGGCGTCTCCCAATACATCCACCTGCGGCGCCTATGAGCGACGTCGCACTCGACCCGCTGATCCACGCACCGGCCCGCCTGCGGATCGTGGTCACGCTGGCCGCGCTGCGCGAGGGAGACTCCCTGTCCTTCCCGCGGCTGCAGCGGATGCTCGACCTCACGCCGGGCAACCTGATCACCCACCTCCGCAAGCTCGAGGACGCCGGCTACCTGGTCACCGAGAAGATCGTCGCAGGTCCGTCAACCGGCACCTCCGTCACGCTCACGCGCGCCGGACGCCAGGCTCTCGACGACTACACCGCCACCTTGCGCGGCATCCTCGACGGCGTCTGACCTAGCCACTGCGGGTGAGGCCGGTCGCGCCTGGATGCCGCTACCGGCGAGAATCGACACCGCGATCGGGTCCCACCGAGGCGAAGACCGTCGAAGGGCTCGCATCCCTGCGATCGCGCGGCCTCGCGAACCTCCGGACGTGCTCCCGGCCCGCGTCACGGCCTCGCTCGGCCGTCGAGGAGTCAGGGCAGCCGAAGAAGGCTAGATGCTGATGTGAGGGCTCAGCTCAATCCTGTCGTCGCTGCGGCGGGTCCTGCTGATCCCGTGGCGGGTGGGCGATCTGGATGGGGCAGCCATTCGATCAGGTCGTGCGGACTCTGACGCCGGTGTTGTCGGTATCACGCCGCCTCCGCGTCGGGCGGGCGGGTCCTTCCGAGGTCCGGCCCGTTCTCCGTTCACGACTCATCTCGCTTCCGTCCAGGGAGCCACCGTACGTACGAGCGCTATATGCAGACGTTGTAGAAGGAGATCGTTACCCACGTCCCGTTTCCGCCCATCGAGCCGCCTTCGCCGCCGCAACGTGAGCTGCCGCCGTCGTGCCATCCCTTCGAGGAGACCTCGTACTCCGTATCCATCGCATCGGCGCCGACCGTCTTCGTACGCGTGGCGCTAGCAACCGGCCACACGTTGGTCGGCGTCACCACGAACCGCCAGGCGAGCGTCTCAGCGTTGCCCGTGTCGGACGCGAGGTCCGGCGACACGAGCATCCCGGGCGGCACCGGGGGTGGGCCCTCGGAGGAGGGCGTGCTCATCACGAGGGTCACGACCACGAACCCGGGTGCGCGCGTCATGTGCGCCGCGCACCGAACGTCGAGCGACAGCGACGGGTCATCGGGCGGGGCGACGGTCCCGACGACCGTGCGCGTCGGCCCCGGGGCGCAGCCGTCGAAGAGCCCCGACGTCGCTCCGACGGCCCGCGCGACCGCGTCCTCAGGCGACGGTGTGCTCCCCAGGTTCTCGACCTCGGCATGGAGGGGCGGCATCCGCTCGCCCGCGCATGTCGGGACGACGGTGAGGGACCCGGGGAACTGGACGGCCAGGGGCTCTAACGGTGGAGCCTTGGACTCGCCCGGGTCCAGCGTTCTCGGCGGGATGTAAGGCCAGCTGTGGCTCAGCAACTCCGTGGTGTCCCAGATCGTCTGGTCGCCCGCCTCGACGCGTACCGGGTAACCCAACTCCGCCAACGAGACCTTCACGGGGCCGTCGCTGACGTTCGTCAGGGTCATCGTCAGACCGAGATCCGCGCCAGGTTGAACGACGCTCGGCATCGAAGCCGTGCACTCGATCCCGTTCGTTTTGGCCAACGCCATGCTCACAGATGCTCGTTCCGCAGTGGGCCCGGGGGATCGTCCGTCTCCCATGCCGGACAGCCCGTAGAGCGGCAGAGCCACGGCGACGACGACGATGAACCCGACGAGCGCCGTGAGGCCGTAGCGCCGCATGCGACGCCGACGACCACGTCGCTCGATCGCGGGTATGTCCGGATCGGTCGTTCCGAGCCCGTCGGCCACTCGCCTCAGCGCGTCCTTCGGCGACTCACTCATCGCGAACCTCCATCCATGACGCTCCGAGCTCTTCACGCAGGCGAGCGACGCCTTGCGAGGTGAGGGCCCGGATCGTACCCGGGCGCTTGCCGAGCATCTCCGCCGTGTCCTCGATCGACAGGTCGAGGTAGAAGCGCATGACGACCGCCGTGCGCTGGGCCGGGGTGAGCGCGGCGAGGGCTGCCTCCACCCCGGGGTCACCCGACGCTTCCGCCGTCGGCTGCGGTGTCGGCACGGGGCGGGCGCGGCGGAGAGATCGCCGCCGTTGTGAGAGCGAGAGGTTCGTCGCCACGCGTATCAGCCACCCGACGGTGTTCTCCATCGTCGAGACCCGTCCCCATCGTTCATACGCGCGAGCGAACGTCTCCTGAGCCACGTCCAGCGCCTCTTCTCGTTCCCCGGTGATGAGGAACGCGACGCGGACCACCTCGGGGTAGTGGTTGCGGCACATCTCCTCGAAGCCGGAGCGTTCCATCCCTCTGAGTAGACAACGCCGTGGATCACGAGGACGCTTAGATGGAGAAGGGATCTACTGCTGCGAAGGGGCCCGGCGAGGATCTCATTCGCGGCGGGAACCGACCGTGGCGTCTCCGGTATCCTCCGTCGATGCGCCGGATCATCGTCCTCTTCGCGATCGCGGGATCGTTGGTCAACCTCCCCGTCCAGAGCGCGTCGGCTGGAGGTCCCGGACGCGTCGGCATCGGCGACTCGGTCATGCTCGGCGCCAAGAACGAGTTGCTCGCGCGCGGGTTCGTGCGCGTGGACGCCGTGGTCTCGCGCCAGTTCTACGCGGCCGACGACGAGATCCGCGCTCTGCGCCGCGCCGGCCATCTCCCCGGCAAGGTCGTCGTGCACCTGGGGAACAACGCGCAGATCCAGGGCTCCGATTGCGATGCGGCCGTGCGCGCAGCCGGTCGATCGCGCATCATCTACTTCGTCACGCTGAAGATCCCGCGGCCGCATCGCACGCCCAGCAACAACGTGCTCAAGGCCTGCGTGCATCGTCACGCGAACGCGCGCCTGATCGACTGGTATGCCTACAGCCGCCGGCACGACAACTGGTTCTATCGCGACGGCTATCACCTGACGCCCACCGGCCAGGTGAAGTACGCGGCGTTCCTCGACGCGCACACCTCCTGAGGGCGCACGAGGGCCCGCCGCGACGCTTCGTTAGACTCGACGACGGTGGCCTGCCCGAGCGGCCGAAGGGACACGCCTGGAAAGCGTGTAGGGGGGCAACTCCCTCGAGGGTTCGAATCCCTCGGCCACCGCCAACCTCACGGAACGTCGGAGACCGGGTATAGCGATGGCGTCCCGCATCCTTCACGCGGTTCGCGACCCCTCGCTCGTCGGGATGGAGCACGGGGTACGCTCCCGCGATGCTGATCGCGCTGCTCGCGTCAGCTTGATCGTCATCGTCTTCCTCATCGTCGGGATGTTCGCACGTCGTCGGTGGCTGACCCACCACGGTGCGTTCAAGGGTGAGATCCGCGTCGTGGATGCCGAGGTCACGGGCTTGGGCCGAAGTGGAAGGTTACCGCCGGTGGATGCGTGAGTCTTGGTCTGGACGACGAACCTATTACCGTCTCTTCGGCAAGAGCGGGGCCCCTCACTTGGGCAGATGATCTTCCGTCTCGCGATCACGCGTCGGTACGTCTGCCGAAGGTCCGGAAGATTGCACGGAACGGGATCAATAGGTAGAGGGCGATTACCAGGTAGAGGAATATCGCCGCCTGCGGCATCGCGAGGCCGATCGCGATCGCGACAAGGTAGAACCCGAGGCTAGGCGTCAGCTTCGCGGAGACGGCCTGCACGCGTTCCTGTGGAGCCTCGTCCGAGATCAGATGCTCGGCGACCGAGTGACGCCACACGACGCTCGTCATCGCTGAGATCGCGAGCAGGTTGATGCCGTAGATCGTCACGGCCCACCGTTCCGCGTCGGCATGGTGCGCGAACTCCCCGATCATCTTCGTCGGGAACGGGAGCACGGAGACGAAGAACAGCAGCAGGAGGTTCAGTCGCAGGAAGACGGCGTCCGCGCGCTCGACGTGGTCGGTGATCGTCGCGTGCGCAACCCACGCCGCACCGATCGAAGCGAAGCTGACGAGATAGGCCATGTACATCGGCCATCCCTCGATCAGCCCGTGTCCGACGGCTCCTTCTTCGATCGAGGGCACTGCGAGGTCGAGCACAAGCAGCGTGATCGCGATCGCGAAGACGCCGTCACTGAACGCCTCCATCCGTCCGGTTCGCAGCCAACGCCCCTGTCGTTCGGATCCGCCGCTCACCGGTCAACAATACTCATGCCGAAGAACCCGCGCCCCCGGCACTCGCCACCACCACGTCCAAGCCGCCGAAGGACCTAGTGTGCCGCATCTGCGAGAGGGACTGGACGCGCCTTGCCGAAGACTGGCTTGACGGTCGTGCTGCTGGACGAAGGCGCCGCTCCTCATCTCAAGCCGGCAGATGGCTGTGGACGGGGTCGCCGGTGAGGCCCGTACCGCGCAGCGCAGCAAGGTGAAGCACCTCGGCGGGACGCCCCGCGTCGTGGCGCTCACCGTCGACGGCGGAGGGGAGATCGAGCTCGCGACGAAAGCGGAGAGCACGCCCCAGGCGCTGGGCCCCTTCACAGCGCCCCGTGGACGTGCGGCTGGCGGCCGAACCGTGCACAACACAGACGAGGGATGACTACCTGCCTCTTGGCACCGGTCTCGTGCATACGTAGTCAGGCGAGCCCCTCACATGCCGTGCGCCTTCTCGAGGGCGATCTCCAGCGATAAGGTGGCGCCGTACGTTGTGCGCAGGCGCCAACGAGGTGGGTACATCGCGAGATCGTCTTGGTGTGCGCTGTTGCTCAGTCCTCTCGTGGAGCCGGCGGCTGGTGGGAACGGTTGAGGGTGGTGGGCGGGAACAGCATGGTTGAACAGGCCGAGCGATCGCGCCTTCGACGCGGGACGGCGATCGACCTCGTCGCGTCGAAGCTCGTACCTCCGTTCAGGCGGCCCGGTAGCGTCCACCGTTCGGCACTGATCGATCGGCTCTCCGATGCGGACGCCCGTCCGATCTTGTCGGTGGTCGCGCCGTCCGGGTACGGGAAGACGACACTGCTCTCGCAATGGGCCGAGAGCAACAGCGGGAGCTTCGCGTGGGTGTCGATCGACGAACAGGACAACGAGCCGAAGGTCCTTCTCCGCTACATCGCGGAGGCACTCGATGCGGTCGAGCCGGTTCCCCAGCGGGTGTTCGATGCCCTGGACTCGCCCCGGAGTTCGGTGCCGGGCTCGGTCGTCCCGAGGCTCGGATCCGCGTTCTCCTCGATGACCTCGCCCGTCGTGCTCGTGCTCGACGACGTTCAGGCATTGCAGAACCCGGAGTGCAGGGCGGCCGTGTCCGTGCTCGCCGATCATGTGCCCGCCGGGTCCCGATTGACGCTTGCGGGCCACACCGAGCCACCGATCCGTGTCGCCCGCCTGCGAGCCGAGGGAAGGCTCTTGGAGATCGGTCCCGACGATATGTCCCTAACGCTCGAGGAGGCGTCTGCACTCCTGCGTAACGCCGATGTCCCTCTTGGGGATGAGGATATCGCGGAGGTGTATCGGCGGACCGAAGGGTGGCCGGTGGGTCTCTACCTGGCAGCGCTGTCCCTCAAGGATGGAGGGAACCTCGGGAGCGCCGGTGTCTCCTTCGGTGGCGACGAGCGGCTGGTGAGCGACTACATCCGTTCGGAGTTCCTGTCCCGGAGCTCACGGAGGCAGCGGACGTTCCTCACCCGAACCGCGGTCTTAGAGCGGATGTCCGGGCCACTCTGCGACGCGGTGCTCGATGCGAGCGGATCGGCCGCGGTACTCGCGAACCTCGAGCGATCCAACCTGCTGTTGGTGCCGCTCGACCGGCACGGCGAGTGGTACCGCTATCATCACCTCTTCCACGACATGCTCCTGGAGGAACTGCGCCGAGACGAGCCCGACGTGCTCCCCGCCCTGCGTCGGCGCGCATCGGACTGGTGCCGGCAGAACGGGATGTTCGAATCTGCGCTCGAGTACTCCATCGCGGCCGAGGACGTCGAAACGGTCGCCGACCTGGTGGCGATGCTCGGGGTTCCGCTGTATCGACAGGGCCGGATGACGACCATCGAGCGGTGGATCCGATGGCTGGAGGATCGAGACGGCGTCGAGGGACACCCGATGGTCGCCGTCTTGGCCTCGCTGCTATTCGCGCTGATCGGGCAGCCGGTCGTCGCGGATCGGTGGGCGGATGCGGTCGATCGTTGGGAGGACGAGCAGGCACGATCCGAGGATCCCTTCAGCGAAGCGTGGGCCGCCCTCCTGAGGGCGACGCTATGTCGGCACGGCGTGGAGCGGATGCGTGCCGACGCGGACGAGGCGCTGCGCAGGTTCGTAGGGGTGGGATTCGTGACGCCCACGCCAGCGCTCACGAAGGGGGTGGCGCTCCTCCTCGCCGGCGACCTCGATGGCGGCGATGAGTCTCTGGAGGATGCGGTCGCCATCGGGGAGGAAACCGGAGCGGCCGAGGACCTCGCGATCGCGCTCAGTGAGCGATCGCTGGTGGCGATGTCACGGGACGACTGGACCCAGGTCATGAGCCTCGCGGAACGCGCGCGTGCCGCCCTGCATCGGGACGGGTTCGAAGAGAGCGTCGTAACCCCGCTCGTGTGCGCGGTGCACGCCCGTGTAGCGGTGCACCGGGGGGACCATGAGGCCGCGCGGCGGGAGCTCGTCGGCGCGCAGCGACTGCGGTCCGACCTGACCTACGCGCTTCCCTACCTCGCCGTGCAGACTCGGATCGAGCTCACCCGCGTGCACATCGCACTCGCGGACGTGGCAGGTGCGAAGACGTTGATGCGTGAGATCGATGAGCTCCTCCGGCGACGGCCCGATCTGGGAAGCCTGGTCGCAGACGCGGACGCACTCCGGACGCAGCTCTCGAAGGAGCGAGGGTCGATCGCGCTCGGCGCGTCGACGCTGACCGCGGCCGAACTCCGCCTCCTGCCGATGTTGTCGACGCATCTGTCGTTCCGGGAGATCGCCGAGCAGATGTTCCTGTCCCGCAACACCATCAAGTCGCAGGCGATCTCCAGCTACCGGAAGCTGGGTGCTTCTTCACGAAGCGAGGCGGTCGCTCGCTGCCGTGAACTGGGTCTCCTGGAGGGGTGACCGAGCTTTGCGTTTCATGCCATCGGGGCGATGAGGTCCGTCCCCGACTTGACGTTGCATGGATGTATGTCAGCGGGAAGGGCGATCAACGTACCGCCGACCTTCGGCGAACGTCTTGCGCCGGCTTTCCATGATCGACGAGGGCTACTTCGAGGACGAGCTCGGGCTCGAGCCGCGCCCGGTTGGCCTCTCGCAGTTGGATCCCAAGACCGCAGCCTTGCTGCAGGTGGCGGCATCCGTGGCCACGGGGTCCTCTGCGGTCTGCATCGGATGGAGCACGAGCCGGGCGGTGGCGGAGGGCGCGACGGAGGACGAGGTCGCCGACGTGCTCCTCGCGATCCTGCCCGTGGTCGGGCTCGGGCGGGTCGTCACCGCCGCTCCCGATGTGGCGGCAGCCCTCGGATACGACGTCATGGACCTGTGGGACGAATCGCCTCGAGAGCTGATGGCGGCGACATTCACCCCGTGAGGATGATGTAGCGAGGGCATGCGGGGAGTTCGATGACATGGAGGGCTCGCGATGGACGAGCTTCAGGATGGGAGGGAAGCGATGTCGAACAGAGAACCGAGCGGTGGAGCGATCGGCTGGATCAGCTTCGCGGGGATCCTGTTGATCATCGGAGGGTCGTTCGCGATGTTGGCGGGTCTGGCGGGGATCATCAACCCCGATGCGTTCGTGGTCACCGAGGACAACCTCTTCAAGCTGAGCACCACATCCTGGGGATGGTGGCACCTCATCGTCGGAGCGATCGTGTTCCTCTCGGGCTTCGGCGTGTTCGCCGGGAACGTGCTCGCGCGAACGGTCGGCGTGATCGCCGCGCTCGTCAGCATGGTCTCGGCCTTCGTGTGGATGCCGATCTATCCGATCTGGGGCATCACGATCGTCGCCGTCGACTTCGCGGTCATCTGGGCGCTGACGGCTCACGGTCGGGACATCCAGAAGGCCGAACGCATGGGGGAGATGTAGCGAAGGTCGGCGACTCGGGTCTCCTCATCCTCCACGGGCAGGACGCCGGCGGAGGATGAGGAGCCGAGGCGGACGGGAACGACGTCGCGCCACGGGGCGCCGATCGAAGGAAGCGTGTCATGAGCGAGCCACGTGTGAGCCATCCCAGCGTCGAGGAACGCAAGGCGTCGGGCAAGCAGGCGCGGAAGGAGACGCCCCCACGTAGTCACGCCGGATGGAAGCCGGCCTCCGATCGTCCCGATCCGGTAGCCCTGCTCGAGGAGCAGAACGCGACGCGAGAGCCGGACCTCGTTCCGGTTCGTCACGGGCGGATGATGGTCTCGCCGTTCACCTTCTATCGCGGCGCGGCGAAGATCATGGCGGCCGACCTCAAGGACACGCCGAGGGCCGGTCTCACCGTCCAGCTCTGCGGAGACGCGCACCTGTCGAACTTCGGCCTGTTCGCGTCACCTGAGCGAGCGCTCCTGTTCGACCTGAATGACTTCGACGAGACGCTTCCCGGCCCTTTCGAATACGACGTGAAGCGGATGTCCGCGAGCTTCACGATCGCGGCGCGCAACAACGGCTTCACGATGGCCGAGACGCACGACGTGACCCTCGCCTCCGTGCGGGCCTACCGAGAGTCGATGGCGGAGTTCGCCCAGATGCGCACGATGGACATCTGGTACGCGCATCGGTCCGAGCAGGAGCTGATGGCCGGGATCAAGGACCTGGTGCGTTCGGAGACCGACAAGACCCAGAGGAAGGAGATGAAGCAGCGCGAGAAGGCTGCCAAGAAGACCGCTCGCAAGGCCCACACCCGCGACAGCCTCCAGGCGTTGTCCAAGCTCGCCGAACTGGTCGACGGGACCTATCGGATCGTCAGCCAGCCACCGATCGTGGTCCCCTCACGTGAGCTCTTCGCTTCGTACGGCATGTCGGCCGACGAGGTGCAGGACGCGATCCACGAGCAGTTCCGCGCCTACCGGACCACGCTTGCAGGACGACCGGCGCCACCTGCTGGAGCGCTTCGAGGTGATCGACGTGGCCCGCAAGGTCGTGGGCGTCGGCAGCGTCGGGCACGCGGGCCTTCATCGTCCTGCTGCAGGGCCGCGATCAGCAGGACCCGCTGTTCCTCCAGGTGAAGGAGGCGACGGCGTCGGTGCTCGAGGATCACTTGCCGAAGAGCCGCTACAAGCAGCCCGGCGAGCGCGTCGTGCAGGGGCAGCGGATGATGCAGGCTGCGAGCGACATCTATCTGGGTTGGACCAAGGGCCAGCAGGCGAACCGCTACCTCTACTGGCGTCAGCTCCGCGACATGAAGGGCTCGGTCGATGTGGAGTCGCTCGAGCCGTTCGGGCTGAGCTTCCTCGCCGAGCAATGCGGGTGGACGTTGGCTCGAGCGCATGCTCGCTCGGGGGATCCGATCGCGATCTCGGCGTGCCTCGGTAAGCACGATGACTTCGACCGGGCGATCACCGATTTCTCCGAGCGTTACGCGGATCAGAACGAGCTGGACTATCAAGCCTTCGTGAAGGCCGTCCGCTCCGGGCGGCTGGAAGCGACGGAAGGGGTGTGATCTGCGCCGTCGATCCGGCCAGATCGATCAACGAGGAGGGAACCGATGAGTGAGATCACGGAGGAGCGTCTCGAAGACATCGAGGCATTGTTCGTCCAGACGGCGGCGAGCATGACCGGCGAGGGTGACCGCCTCGTGCTGCATGGCATGTCGCCCTCCACGCTGTACTTCGCCGACCGACCGCAGCGCGAGATCGGCCACATGTCGACCCGCAGCTTCGTCGAGTTCTGGGGTGAGGGAGAGAACAGCTTCGCCGGCGACCCCCCGAACGCGGTGTTGAGCTTCGCCGAGCCGGGCGACCGTCCGCCCGAAGACGTGGTCGTCGTGCTTCAGGAGCCCCGGCTCGAGGGCGACCAGCTCAGCTACGAGATCAAGACCCTCGATGGCACCCTTCCCACGGCCACCGGGCCGTGCGCCTTGTTCATCGACCCGTTCGGTCGCCCGCTCTCTCCGGTCTCGGCCGCCGGCATGCACCGTCGGGCGCGCCGGCGCCGCCGCTAGGGCTTCGTGCGAGACTGACCACCCGAGCGCGATCCCATGCCGAGAGCGAAAGGTGAGGCCGATGACGGACCGCACGTAGCCTGCCCATCCGCCGCGAGGGCGTTCCAAGGCGTTGCGAACAAGACCCTGGAGGGCTCACAGCCGGACTGGAACCTGATCGGACATCCGGTACCGCCGGCGGGCGCGCCCAACGTCCTGCTGGTCCTGATCGACGACGCGGGCTTCGGCAACCCGAGCACCTTCGGCGGCCCGATCCAGACACCGAACTACACACGCGTGGCCGATCAGGGGCTCAAGTACAACCGGTTCCACGTGACGGCTCTGTGCTCGCCGACCCGAGCCGCGTTGCTGACCGGTCGCAACAACCACGCGGTGGGATTCGGCTCGGTGGGTGAGTTCGCCGGCGGGTTCCCCGGCTACTCGGCAACCCTGCCGAGGGACTGCGCGCCGCTGCCCCGCATCCTGCGCGACAACGGCTACAGCACCGCGGCCTTCGGGAAGTGGCACCTGACGCCCGACGGGCAACAGGGCCCGGCGGGCCCGTTCGATCGCTGGCCGAACGGCTGGGGGTTCGACTACTTCTACGGGTTCCTGGCGGGCGACTCCGGGCAGTGGGACCCGTGCCTGATCGAGAACCAGAAGGTGATCGGGACCCCGGAGGGGTTCTACGACGACGAGGACCCCTACTACTTCCCGGATGCCATGGCGGACCGGGCGCTCGAATGGCTCCACGGCGTTCGTGCGCAGGACGCCGAGAAGCCGTTCTTCCTTTACTTCTCGACGGGGTGCAGCCACGCGCCGCATCACGTGGGGCAGGCCTGGGCCGAGAAATACAAGGGCAAGTTCGACCAGGGGTGGGACAAGCTGCGTGAGGAGACGTTCGCGCGCCAGAAGGAGCTGGGCGTGATCCCCGCCGACGCCGAGTTGACACCGCGCGACGACGCGTTCCCTGCGTGGGATGACGTGCCCGAGGAGCTGAAGGCGTTCTACGCGCGCCAGATGGAGGTGTACGCGGGGTTCTCGGAGAACGCCGACCACAACGTCGGGCGCGTGATCGACGCGATCGACGAGCTCGGCGAGCTGGACGACACGGTGATCATCTGGATCTGGGGCGACAACGGCGCCAGCATGGAGGGCACCGTGACGGGTTCGTTCAACGAGATGACGATGCAGAACGGCATCCCGTTGACCGATGAGATGCAGCTCCAGTTGGCCGAGCGCTTCGGCGGCATCGACAAGTGGGGCGCCCAGATCATGGATCCGCACTACGGCGCGGCGTGGGCCTGGGCGGGGAACACCCCGTTCAAGTGGGGCAAGCAGGTCGGCTCTCACCTGGGTGGCACGCGCAACCCGATGGTGATCCGCTGGCCGTCGCGCATCACGGACGCCGGCGGGCTGCGCACGCAGTTCGGCCACGTGATCGACGTCGCGCCGACGATCCTCGACCTCGTGGGCATCCCGCAGCCGCAGACGGTCGACGGGATCGAGCAGGAACCGATGCACGGAACCACCATCGCCGCCACGTTCGCCGACGCGAACGCGCCGGAGTTCCGGACGCAGCAGTACTTCGAGACGATCGGGAACCGGGGCATGTATAAGGACGGCTGGTGGCTCGCGATGAAGACCGAGCGGATCCCCTGGGTCGTCACACCGGAGGCGTTGAAGCCGTACGCGCCGGGCGTCTGGGATCCGGACGCCGGTCCGGCCGAGCTCTACTACCTGCCCGACGACTTCACGCAGGCCCACGACCTGGCCGCCGAGCACCCGGAGAAGGTGCAGGAGCTGAAGGACCTGTTCTGGGAGGAGGCCGAGAAGTACAAGGTGCTGCCGCTGCTGGCCACCTTGTCCACGTTCTTCGGCATCCTTCCGCCCATCGCGGAGAGGACGACGTTCGCATTCCGTGGCGACGTGCAGAACGTCCTGTCGGGGATGATCCCCCGGATCTACAACCACTCCTACGCGATCAGCGCCGACCTCATCGTGCCCGAAGGGGGCGCGGAGGGTGTGATCGTCGCGGAGTCGGATCACCTCGGCGGATTCACGCTCTACGTTGAGGACGGGAAGCTCACCCACACGTACTCGATGATGGGTGTCTTCGTGTTCAAGCAGGTCGCGGAGGAGGATCTTCCGGCCGGCGAGGTCACCGTCCGCATGGAGTTCGCTGCCGACGAGGCGAAGCCTGCGACCGGCGGTGAGGTGACGCTGTTCATCGATGACCGACCGGTGGGGAAGGGTCGGATGGATCACACCGTGCCGATCAGGTTCTCCGCGTACGCGGGGATGGACATCGGACGGGACAACGGCGGCGTGGTGGACCTCGCGTATGAGGACCGGAAGCCGTTCGCGTTCACGGGCACGGTGAAGAAGGTCGTGTTCGACATCAAGCCGCACCTGTCGGATCAAGACGAGCTCGAGATGCACGCCGAGTCGCATCGAGGCCAGGCGGCCCACGGCTTGTCCGGCTAGCGCTGAGGGGAGATCAGATGGCGAAGGAGCCCACGGACGTACTGATCGGCGGCTACCTGTCGGCCGAGGCCGCGACCGAGGACTACGAGGCCGTGTTGAGCTGCGGCGCCGAGATCATGGGCGCCGTCGTGGTGAGCAAGGACCTCGAAGGCAACCTGTCCATCGAGCACACCGACCACATGGTCAAGGAGGGCGCGGAGGGTCTCGGTGCCGTCGGATTCGCGGTCGGGCTGTTCGCGCCTCCGCTGCTGGCCGCGACCGCGATCGGCGCCGTGATCGGCGCCGGCGCCGGGAAGCTGTTGCACGAGAAGACCGGCAGCAAGCTCGAGGAGGAGGCGGGCAAGACGATCCCCCTAGGAGGGGCAGGCCTCATCGTGGCGTACAAGCACGACCACGCCGACACGATCGAGCCTGCGGTGACGCGCGCGATCAAGAAGGTCGTCGGCGAAGCGGAGGGTCAACACGTCGAGGCGCTCAAGGGTGCGCTCGCGGATGCACAGGCCAAGATGGCCCAAGGGGAAGGGTGACGGCGCTGGCGGCGCCGAACCGTCCGACGGCCAGAACACTTCTCTATCGCTTCACCCGACCGTCGGAGATGGGAGTTCCATCACTCATCGGGCTCGTACCACAGCACGACGTTGCCGTTGTCGAAGACCCGCGAGCTCGTCAATCGCAGGTCCACGCGCTCGCGAACGCCGTCGAACATCGTCCTCCCGCTCCCGAGGACGATCGGCGTCACGACGATCTGATACCCGTCGATCAACCGGGCTTCCGTGAGCTGCGCCACGATCGTGCCGCTCCCCATGATGACCATGTCGGGCCCCGGTTCCTGCTTCATGCGCCGGACGGCGGCCTCGATGTCGCCGTGACCAGTTCGGTGTTCTGCCATGACGCCTCCGGGAGGGTCCTCGAGAACACGACCTTCGGGAGAGCGTTCATCTGCGCTGCCACCACCGGGAGCGCCTCGAGGGCGGCGGGCGTCGGCCAGTAGCTCGCCATGAGCTCGTAGGTGATCCGCCCGAACAGGAGGACGCCCCCGCCGCTCGCGTTCTCCGAGGCGAAGGCCTCCCACCCGGGATCCTGCCTGTGGGCCCAGCTCATGTCGCCGTGCGCGTCCGTGAAGTACCCGTCGATCGACACGCTGTTGAACACGCTGAGCTTCCGCATCGCCGTTGCCTCCTTCGGGCCGTCGCGTCGCCCTCCGGACGACGTCACGCCTGTTCACGATATAGGCGGAATCCGTCCGTTAGAAACCTTGCCTCGGGGAGGAGCCCGCGCTCAGGATGGGTCCGTGGAACTCCCGGAGACCCGGTACGCGAAGACCGCCGACGGCGTCTACATCGCGTATCAGACGCTGGGCACCGGGCCGATCGACATCGCGTGGCAGTTCGAGTGGCTGGGCAACGTCGACGCCATCTGGCAGGCCCGCCCGTACGCGGAGTGGTTCCGTGGCCTCGCCTCGTTCTCGCGGCTGATCCTGCACGACCGCCGCGGGACCGGTGCTTCGAGCCGCGACGTCGACGCACCCGACCTCGAAACGCGGGTGACCGATCTCCTCACCGTCCTCGACGCCGTCGGCGCCGAGCGTCCGATACTCGGGGCCGCGTTGGAGGGGGGCGCCCCCAACGTCCTGTTCGCCGCCACGATCCCCGAGCGCGTGCACTCGCTGTTCTGGTGGTACCCGGCGCCGCGATCGACGATGGCGCCGGACTATCCTTGGGGTCAGACCGACGAGCTCCTGGATCGCGACATGCGAGCGGCCGTCGAGATGTGGGGGACCCCCGAGTACGAGGCTTGGTGGAACGAGCCCGCTCCGGCGGGAACCGAGCCGGTACCCGCATCGGACCGGCTGCCGGTCGCCCTCCTCGGACGGCAGACGGCGACCCCGGACGTGGCGGTCGAACTCGAGTTGATCTGGCGGCAGACCGATGTCAGGGGAACCTTGCCTGCCGTGAGCGCCCCCACGCTCCTCATGGCCAGGGACCGTGACGGCGAGGCCCTCGAGTACCTCGCCTCGCTCCTCCCGCGAGCCGAGATCCGGCTCTTCCCGGGAGGGAGCGACCTCCTGCCGCTGATCGACGAGCAGCCCGCCGTCCTCGACGCGATCCGGACCTTCGTGGGGATCGCGTCCCCGCCCCCGGTCGTCGACCGCGTCCTGGCGGCCGTGCTGTTCACCGACATCGTGGGCTCGACGGAGCGACTCAACGAACTCGGGGACGCGGAGTGGCGATCGGTCCTCGCGCGTCATGACGAGCGGAGCCGAGCCGAGATCGAACGTCACCGCGGTCGCTACGTCGATTCGACCGGCGACGGCGTGTTCGCGACGTTCGACGGCCCGGCGCGCGCCGTCCGGTGCGCACAGGCGATCGATTCCGCGGTCCATGACCTCGGTCTCCGCATCCGCGCCGGCGTGCATACGGGCGAGGTGGAGCTCGAGGGCGACGCCGTCCGCGGCATCGCCGTGCACATCGGGGCGAGGGTCGCCGCGATGGCCGGTCCCTCCGAGGTGCTCGTCTCCCAGACCGTCAAGGATCTCGTGGCCGGCAGCGGGCTTTCCTTCGAGGATGCGGGCGAGCACGAGCTCAAGGGCATCCCCGATCGCTGGCGCCTCTACCGCGTGGCGGGCTGACTCCTACCCCTCGCTGAGACGAGGTTTGGTCGTCCACGATCGCCGCAGGATGTGCACGCTGAGCAGCAGGATCCACAGCGGGAACAGCAGATGTACCCACGGGCTGATGCCGAAGCTCACCAGGAGGACAAGGGCGCTCGCGTACCCCGCGTATGCCAGCCATTTCGGGATCACGCCCGTGCGCAGGGAGATCGTTGCGACCGAGATCGTGAAGACCGCGGCCATGCGCATCGCGTAGACGTTCAACAGCAGCGAGGTGATCCGTCGCATCGATCCGCCAGGTGTCCGACGACGAGACCGATCCCGCGGATGCTCGAGATCTCCAGCCACAGGCCGGCGGCGACCGCTGCGGAAGCGAACAGCATCGCGACGAAGAGCAGTCCGCTTCCGAGCAGGACCGTCGCGAAGAACCGGTCCTCGTGCGAGCCGATGTGATCGCGGATCACGCCGATGAACCACAGGAAGGCGATGCCGGCGAACGGAACGAGGTTGAGGGCCAGCCCTAGGTATGCACGCTTCGTCTGGTCGGTGAGCCAATCCGACGTCTGTCCCGCGTCGGCCGGGATCGAGAGTCGGATCAACACCAGCGCCCCCGTCAGCAGCAGCGCGAACGCGATCCCCGCGATCGCCGCCGACCGGGGCGTCGTGAGCGAAGGACGCGTGATCGGTCCCTCGTCGCTCACTGCCTGGCCCCTCCCGATGCCGAGCGAAGGTTACTCGGGCGGGGCCTCCTTCGGCGGGGCGGTGGGATCGGCGACATCGAGCTTCACGTCGCCCTGGGCCGCCATCCTCCCCCGGATGCCGCCGCCGCGTCCCCGCAGGACCCATGCGAAGCCCACCGCGAGGACGCCGCCGATGAACGGGCCGACGATGTAGACCCACCAGTCGTTCCAGTTCCCGCTCACGATCATGGGGCCGAGCGATCGCGTGGGGTTCATCGACGCGCCGCTGATGGGGGCCGACCAGAGCCCTGCGAGCGCGATGTAGGCCCCGACACCCAGGGCGCCGAACACCCCGATGTTCTGCGCACCCGAGGCCGTCCCCAAGATCGTGCTGAGGAGGCCGAGGGTCAGCACCGCCTCGAAGATGAGGGCGGTGGTGGCCGAGATGCCCGGGCCGGGCTCCGTCACGCCGAGACCGCCGATGTTCCCGAGGGTCGCTCGCAGGAAGAGCACGGCGAGGATCGCGCCGATCAGCTGCGCGATCACGTAGCCGGGCACGCGCTTCCACGGGAAGTCCCCGCGCATCGCGAAGCCCACCGACACCACCGGGTTGAAGTGGGCGCCTGAGACCCCGCCCATGAACAGGATCATCGCCATCACCATCAGCCCGGGCGCCGTCACCCGCACGGCGAGCGGGATCTGCCCGCCGCTCTGCGCGTTCACGACCGCACCGCCGCAGGCGACGAGCACGAGGAAGAACGTGCCGATCAGCTCGGAGAAGAGACGCCGACCCTCGAACTTGGGGTCGTAGAAGTCCTTGATCACACCCTCGACCCGCTCGTCGAGCGCGCCCAGCACCCCGCCTCTGTTCACCTGTCTCTCGGATGATCCGCTGTCCGACACGGCACTCTCCTTTCGCGACCGATCACGCTGCGCCAGGACCCTAACCTGTCTCTCTCGCCCGCACATCCACCCGATGCGGTCAGGGCACCCAAGCCGGTGTATCCCGAACGAGGGGGGATGTGATAGGCAGGGCATCCAAGGACCCATCGCGGCGAGGAGACGGAGACCATGAGCACGCAACGAGAGCAGACCCCCCCGACCGAGGGACCGAAGTCGGCGCCGCGGCGACCGGGCGCGCCCACGGTCGCGCATCCTTCTCCGCAGGAGCGGAAGGCGCGCGGGAAGGCGGCACGCAACGAGGTTCCGCGCGAACGCCACGCCGAGTTCGCCCCCGAGGTGCGCCTCGACCCCATCGACCTCCTCGAGGAGCAGGCCGCCAGCAGGGTGCCCGAGCTCGTGCCGATCCGCTACGGGCGCATGGGGGTGTCGCCGTTCACCTTCTACCGCGGCGCGGCGTTGATCATGGCGGGCGATCTGGCGAGCACGCCGACATCGGGGCTCCCCACCCAGCTCTGCGGGGACGCGCACCTGTCCAACTTCGGCATGTTCGGCTCCCCCGAACGCCATCTGGTCTTCGACATCAACGACTTCGACGAGACGGCCAACGGGCCGTGGGAGTGGGACGTGAAGCGCCTGGCCGCCAGCGTCGAGATCGCCGGCCGCGACTCCTCCTTCACGGACGAGGAGCGTCGCAGCGCCGTGCTCTCGAGCGTCCGCGAATACCGCACCGCCATGCGATCGTTCGCGGCGATGTCCAACCTCGAGGTCTGGTACGCCCACCTGGACATGGACGAGATCGCGAACGAGATCAGGGGCCAGGTCGACCCGAAGCGCGCCAAGCTGCTCGACAAGGCCCTCGCGAAGACGCGCACCCGCGACAGCCTGCAGGTGTTCACGAAGCTCACCCAGGAGGTCGACGGGGAGCCGCGGATCGTGAGTCAGCCGCCCTTGATCGTCCCCCTGCAGGAGCTCCTGAAGGAGGACGAGCGCGACGCGGTCGAGGAGGGCCTCAAGGCGATCCTGCGCTCCTACCGCAAGACGCTCGAGACGGATCGACGCCACCTGCTGGAGCAGTTCCGTTTCGTGGAACTCGCGCGGAAGGTGGTCGGCGTGGGGAGCGTCGGCACGCGGGCCTGGATCGCCCTGATGCTGGGCCGCGACAACACCGACCCGCTCTTCCTGCAGATCAAGGAGGCCGAGGCGTCGGTCCTCGAGCGCTTCGTCGGCAGGAGCCAGTACGCGAACCACGGCCAGCGCGTCGTGGCGGGCCAGCGACTCATGCAGGCGACCAGCGACATCTTCCTGGGCTGGGACCGGGTCACCGGCATCGACGGGCAGCAGCGGGACTTCTACTTCCGGCAGCTCCGCGACTGGAAGGGCTCGGTGGAGATCGACACGCTGCTGCCCGAGGGCCTCGCGATCTACGCGCGCCTGTGCGGCTGGACCCTGGCGCGGGCGCATGCGCGCTCGGGCGACCGGATCGCGATCGCGGCCTACCTCGGCAAGTCGGATGTCTTCGACGAGGCCATCGCGACCTTCTCCGCGACGTACGCCGATCAGAACGAGCGCGACTACCAGGCGTTGCAGGCGGCGATCGAGAGCGGGCGCATCGTCGCCGAGCCCGGGGTGTAGGCGGGCATGGCGTTCCTCCTCCCGCAGTTCGGGATCTTCGCCCAGGGAACCGACGCCCATCACTTCCTGGAGTTCGATCTCCGCGAGGGCGTCAGCGCCACGCAGGCGGTCGATTCGTTCCGACGGCTGCGCACGCCCGACGTATCGGCGGGCGGCGTGAACCTCGTGATCGCCTTCGGCGCCGATGCGTGGCGCGAGGTGGCCCCCCAGGAGGTGCCGGCTTCGCTCGCCGGCTTCCGGCCGATCGAGGGAGCCGGCGGCCGGGGCGCGCCCGCGACCCAGCACGACGCGTGGCTCTGGATCAGCGGCAGCACGCCCGACGTGACCTGGGACCATGCGCGGGCCGCGGTGTCCGTCGTCGACGACGTCGTGACCCTCGCCGCCGAACAGCCCGGCTTCAGCTACCACGGCGGGCGCGACATCACCGGGTTCGTGGACGGCACCGCGAATCCGCCGGTCCGACGCGCCGCGGACGTCGCGATCGTGCCGCCGGGCGCTCCCGGCGAGGGCGGGAGCCACGTGATCGCGATGCGATGGATCCACGACCTCGACGCGTTCCACGCGCTGCCGGTCGAGGAGCAGGAGCGCGTGATCGGACGGACGAAGGCCGCGAGCATCGAGCTCTCCGACGCCGAGAAGCCGCCGGACGCCCACATCGCGCGCGTGGAGATCGAGGAGGACGGCGACGAGCTCGAGATCTTCCGCCGGAGCGTGCCCTACGGCACCGTCGACGAGCACGGCCTGTACTTCGTGGGGTTCAGCGCGGATCCGGCGCGGTTCGACCGGATGCTCGCCCGCATGTTCGGCCTCTCGGGCGACGGCGTGCACGACCGCCTCACCGAGTTCTCCCGGCCGGTGAGCGGCGCGTACTACTTCGCGCCCTCGCTCAACGTGTTGAACGAGATCGCCGGGCCGGAAGTCGACTAGCTCCGCTCACCGCGGTCGAGTTCCTTGATGTAGTTCGCGTAGGAGCTGGTCACGCGCATGCCGACCTTCTCGTAGAGCCCGAGAGCGCCCGTGCGGGAGTCGGTCTGGAGCTCGGCCGACGTCCTGCCGCGATCGCGGTAGAGGCCGAACGCCCGGTGCAGCAACGCCCGTGCGATACCTCGGTGACGGTGGGTGGCCTTGGTGGCGAGCTGCTGGATCCACCCCGCATCGACGCCCTCGTAGTCGATGAGGTACGCCGTGCCGACCAGCTCCCCGGTCGCCTCGTCGGCGGCCAGGATCATGTGCCAGGGTTCGAAGGACCGGCCGGCGGATCGTGAGCGCCGCCCAGTCTCCGAACGCCTGGGGCTCCCGGGCGTCCCACTCGCCGAAGGCATCCTCGACGAGTCGGTGGATCTCCGCGTCGTCGGCGCCCGGCCGGTAGTCGCGGAACGCGATCCCTTGCGGCAGATGCGGCGGCGCGAGACCCTCGTCGAGCGGGATGGCGAGGATCCACGACGTGAACGCGTCCTCGTAGCCGTGCGCCGTCAGGAACGCCGCGGCGTCGGTGGCGCGATCCGGAACGATCTGTCGGCAGTGAGAACCCTGGGTGCGCGCCACTCCCTCCACCCACGGGATCAGCGCCTTCCCGATGCCGCGTCCCCGATGGGCGGGATGCACGCTCACCTCGCCCCGGTTCCTCACGACCTCGGCTTCCGCGACCATGACGTCGCCATCGAACACGGCGATGGTCATCGTCCGCAGGTTCATCACCGGGCGGTTCCAATCGGCCTCCAGATCCTCGCGGTCGACCTCGGCCTGGCCCGCATCGTGCGCCTCGCACGTGCGCACGAGAGCGAGCACCGCGTCGAGGTCGTCGCGGGTCACGGGTCGCGCGGTGAATCCGGAGGGCAGGTTCAAGAGGTCGGGAGCGTCCATCCGGGGCAGCGTAGCGGCGCAACGGGACCCGGCACCATCGTGGCGGGATCCTCCAGGGTGCGCCGGACGTCGTCGAAGGAATCCCAGCGGACGTAGGGGACGCCGTCCTCGTCGCAGTAGGCCGGCAGGGCGTCCTTGGCGAACACGAGGTCGGCGTAGAGCGCGCCGTAGCGATCGGTCTGGCCCTCGCCGATGAAGGCCACCCTCCCGTGCGTCGCCCCGATCTTCCTGCACCGCCCGCATCTTGCACGTGCCGCAGCCGACGCAGTCGGGATGCCCGCTCACGAAGTCGAGGCCGTCGGGCCGACCGTCCGCGCCCCAGCGCTGTCGATTGGTGATCACGGGCAGGTGCCCGAGCCCTTCGCGCTCCAGGAAGGGCTCGATGTAGAAGCCGAACCCGTCGGAGACGAGCGTCACCGGCACGTCCTCAGACGCCAGCCAGGCGCAGAAGGGCGCGAACGTGGGGTCCATGCCGCAGTGCTCGAAGGCGTGGTCCAGGAGCGTGTCGCGATCGGCGTGTAGCATCCGGTCCTGCGCCACGATCGCCGTGCGCAGCGCGATCTCCTTGCGGTCGACGGCCTCGTCGTAGGCCTGCCAGCCCTCGTCGCCGAACGCGTCCAACAGGTGCTCGGCCACGTCGTGCGCGCACGCCGTGCCGTCGAAGTCCACCAGCACCGCGCCGACCGGAAGCATCCGGTCAGCCTACGAGGTCGCTCAGGTGCGAGTGCCATCCACCAGCTGCCGACCATCCAGCGGCTGGTCGAGCGGGACGACGACCTGCTTCAGCATCGCGATGTCGATGCACGCCACGTCGCCCGCGGTGGGGTCGTTGCCCTGGTACAGCGTGATCGTGACGGCGTCGGTCCCGTAGGCCACGTCCACGTGATCGAGCACATAGCAGGGCTCCACGCCCGACCAGAAGCGCACGGTCACCGAGGTGCCGTCGGCGCTCGGCGCGGCCTTGATCCAGCTCGTGGGGTGCACGTTGTCCATCCCCGGCGTCGGGACCACCGTCTGGGCGTGTCCGACGAGGTCGACGGGGTCGTCGTTACCCGGGCACGTGGTGGAGCTCACGGCGCCGTCGAGGCCTATGCCGGGCTTGTCGTGCTGGCTGCATGGCGCGCTCGAGGCCGGGGGTCCCGCCACGGGCTTCGCGGGAGTGGTCGGTTCGCCCTTGGTGGCGGCCGCCACGCCCGCCACGATCAGGACGACGACGGCGATCGCGAGCGCGACGGCGATGCGGATCCTCGAGCGCATGGGGGTTCCTCCTCGTGCCGTGGGACGGTCGTTGTCGGATACCTCTGGGACGCTCCGACGCCGCCGGAGGTTCCCTTTCCGGGCCCCTCCGCCACGGGAGCCGCGATGTCCGGGACCCCGCGTATACTCCCGTCCGTGACCGTGCTAGGCGGGGAGCCAGCGGTGCCCTGTACCCGCAATCCGCTCTAGCGGGGCTGAATCCCCGCCCGAGGCCCGGAAGGTCCGGGGCAGCTGCCGTCACGAAGCGTTGAAGGTCGGGTCCTGCGCGACTCCAGACCGCGAACCCGGTCAGGTCCGGAAGGAAGCAGCCGTAAGCGGAGCCTGGTGGGTGCCGCAGGGACGCCTGGCCGGAGCTGAGTGTCGGGAAGCGTCCGAGTCGTCCGCGGTCGACGGCGGGTGCACGGTCACCTTGCGTTCCTTCCCCGTGCGGGGAAGGCTGGAGGGACAGTGGCGGAGGAGAAGCAGCACCAGGCGCTCTACCGGCGGTACCGGCCGCAGACCCCGGCCGAGGTGCTCGGCCAGGACCACGTCGTCCGCGCGCTCACCGGCTCCATCCGCGAGGGGCGGCTGCACCACGCGTTCCTGTTCTGCGGCCCGCGCGGCACCGGGAAGACCTCCACGGCCCGGATCCTGGCCAAGATGGTCAACTGCGAGCTGGGGCCCACGCCCGAGCCCTGCGGCACCTGCACGCAGTGCGTGGCCATCCGCGAGGGCACCCACCTCGACGTCGTGGAGATCGACGCCGCCAGCCACGGCGGGGTCGAGGATGCCCGGGAGCTGCGGGAGCGCGCCCCCACCGCCCCGGCCATGGGACGCGAGAAGGTCTACATCATCGACGAGGCGCAGCGCCTCACCGCCCCCGCCTTCGACGCCCTCCTGAAGCTCTTCGAGGAGCCCCCGCCCGGCGTGCGGTTCGTGCTCGCCACCACCGAGCCGCAGAAGATGCCGGCCACCATCGTCGGGCGGTGCCAGCGCTTCGACTTCCGCCGGCTCACGCTGGAGACGCTCGCCACCCAGCTGCAGGCCATCGCCACGGCCGAGGGCGCCACGCTCACCGACTCCGCCGCGCACGCCATCGCACGCCAGGCCGAGGGATCGAGCCGCGACGCGCTCTCCATCCTCGATCAGGCCAGCGTGCTCGGCGGCGAGGCCATCGACGACGACGCCGTCACCACGCTGCTTGGCGCGCCGCGGGGGGAGATCCAGCACGAGCTGGCCGACGCCATCGCGGTCGGCGACGCCCGCTCCACCTTCGAGGTCGTGAACCGGCTCGTGCAGGATGGCCGCGACCTGCGCACGGTGACCTCGGAGGCGCTCGAGCACTTCCGGAACCTGCTGATCGCCAAGACCGCGCCCGGCCAGGAGGACCTGCTCGACGTCTCCGCCGACGCCTACGAGCAGCTACGGATCCAGTCGGAGAAGTTCACGCCCGGCGAGCTCGCCCGCGTGATCTCGCTGCTGCTGGCCGCCCAGAACGACATGCGCTGGACCACGTCGCCTCGGATCTCGCTGGAGCTGGCGTTCGTGCGCGCCACCATCCCTGACACCGACCCGAGTCCCGCCGGGCGTGGTGGCGCGGCTGGAGCGCCTCGAGCGCCTGGCCAACCTCGACCCCACCAGCGTGATGCCCCCCGCCGAGCCCGCGCCGCGCGCGACCGGGCCTGCCGACGACGTGGCGCCCGCGGAGCCGGTGCCGCCGCCCACGGAGGCAGCCGTCGAGGCCGAGACTCCCGTCACCGTCCCGGAGGCCACTCCTCTGGAGTCCGCGCCGGCCGAGCCCGAACCTACGTCGGCCGCGCCGGAGCCCGCCGCTGAACCCGCGCCGGAGCCGGTGGCCGCGGCGAGCGTCGCGGACGGCACCCAGCTGCGCACCGGCCACCCCCACGCGGCCAGCGCCGGCAGCGTCGACGTGGCGATGCTGCGGCGATCGTGGCCCACGCTGATCGACCACCTCGGCACCACGCGGCAGCCCATCCTGAAGGCGGTGCTGGAGTCGGCCACCGTCGCCACCTACGACGGCGAGACGCTGGAGCTCGCGTTCCCGCCCGATCGCAAGGTCGGTCCGGAGAAGGTGGAGGCGCGCCAGGAGGAGCTCCGCACGGCGCTGAACGACCTCTTCGGCATCCGCCCCGCCATCACCTGCGTGGTGCGCGAGCTCCGCGAGCCGGCAGGCGGTCCCGCGGTCGTCGAGATCGTGGACGAGGAGGACGTGCCCGACGAGGCCGAGGCCCTGCGCCGCGTGCAGGAGATGCTGGGCGCCCAGCCCGTCGAGGGCGGTGCGGAGTAGCCGTGGCGTACGAGGGACCCATCCAGGAGCTGATCGACGAGCTGGCGCGCCTGCCGGGCGTGGGCCCCAAGTCCGCGCAGCGCCTCGCGTTCTGGCTGGTGAAGGCGCCGCCCGAGGACGCCAAGCGCCTGGCCGCGGTCATCGTCCAGGCCAAGGATCGGATCGCCTTCTGCCGGGAGTGCGGCAACGTCGCGGAGGGCGACCTCTGCCGGATCTGTCGCGACGAGTCGCGCGACCGCACCGTCCTGTGCGTGGTGGAGGAGCCCAAGGACGCCGCCACCATCGAGAAGGCGGCGCTGATCAAGGGCCGGTTCCACATCCTGGGCGGGGCCATCAGCCCGCTCGACGGCATCGGTCCGGAGGACCTGCGCGTGCAGGAGCTGCTGGACCGGGTGGAGCGCGATCACGTCACCGAGGTGATCTTGGCCACCAACCCGAACCTCGAGGGCAACGCCACCGCCATGTACGTGGCCGCGCTGCTGAAGCCCATCGGCGTGCGGGTGACCCGGCTCGCGAGCGGCCTGCCGGTGGGCGGCGACCTCGAGTACGCCGACGAGGTCACCCTCTCCCAGGCGCTCGAGGGCCGCCGGGAGATGTGAGGGGTCCGCGGTGACGCGACCCGGCACCGACGAGGTCTCCGACCGCGCGCTCGTGCTCTACGCGCTCGTGCGCCGCGGCGCCATCGAGTTGGTGGTGAACGAGACCGGCGGCGACCCCACGCGCGTGGCGCAGGCGGAGCGCGCCCGGGTCGAGACCGATCGATGGCTCGAGCGCGAGTCGCTCACCGACGCCGTGACGCCGGTAGAGCGGGAGCTGCTGGAGGCGCCGTCGGGGTCCTGGCCCGCGCCCGCGGTCGCCGACGCCATGTGGCGCAAGGAGGCGATGGGCGTCCTGCTCTGGGCGCTGCAGCACCTCGATGCGATGCCGGCGTTCGGCAGCGAGTTCGTCCAGGGGGATCTGGACGGCGCCGTGACCCGGTACGGGAGCGTGGACAGCTTCCGCGCGAACGGCCTGCTGCGTCCGGACGATCAGGTGGAGCAGGCGTGGCTCGAGGCCGACGCGTGGTTCGGGGCCACCGAGGGCCGGACCGGGGAGGACGCCTCGATGGCCTCGATCGCGGCGGAGCGGTTCCGGGCGCTCAGCTGGCTCCGCGACGCCGCTTCCGCACCAGCATGACCACCGCGCCGATCGCGAGCCCGATGACCGCCACGGGGATCAGATACCCCAGGCCCACGATCACGGCGCCGAGCACGCGCATGAAGCCCTGCACGGCATAGTCCCAGGCGGAGCCGAGGCTCGGACGGTCGGCGGCGCTCGTGCTCTCGGGAGCGTTCTCCTCGCGCAGCTCCACGGTGACGGTGGATTCGGCCACCTGGTTGCGGATCACGTTCAGCTGTCCCTGGATCTGCTCGATCTGGAGCTGCACCTGGTCGATCTGGTTGCCCAGGAACAGGATCTGGCTCGTCGTCGTGGCCTTCGATTGCAGGTCGACGAGCCGCGCCTTCGTGCCCTGCAGGATGCTGAGGCGCGCCTGCAGGTCGATGAAGTTGGCCGTGACGTCCTTGCCCGTGGCCTCCGTGTAGAGGATCGAGGCGCCCTCGGCCGTGCCCAGCGCGCGGAGCTGCAGCATGACCTCGTCGAAGTTCCGCGAGGGGATGCGCAGGGTGAAGGTGCCGGAGCTCTCGTTCTGCGTGGAGACGTCCATGACCGTGCCCCTTGGCGCGCTGCGCGATCCGCGTGATGGCCGCGGCGTTGTCCGTGAACGTCTGGTCGGCCACCTGGATCCCGATCTTCCCGTCCCGGATGATCTTGGACAGGTCGGTCTGAGGGGCGTTGGCCGAGGCGTCGGTGGCTGCACCCTTCACGGAGCCGGCACCGGTGGCCCCGCCCAACTGATCCGCCGTGTGTGCGACTCCGAACGAGGTTTCTCCGGGGGCCGGCGAGGCGGCAGCGCCGGAAACGACTTGGCCCACACCGATCGCGGGACCCGCAGGAGCCGGCACTCCGGGTGCCTCGGGCGCCGTCGTGCCGGAACCGATGCCGACGGCCGTCCCGGGTTCGCTGGCCGCGCGCCGGCTCACGCCGCCGTGTTCTGCGCCAGGAAGCCGATCGAGCCGGCGAGGACCAAGATCGCCACGAAGGCCGCGGCGACCGCGCTCCAGGTCCGGCCGCGCCGGGGAAGGCGGCGCGGGGCGGCGGACATCGGATGCGCGGCGGCCGCGGCGTGCTCGCGGGAGGCGGCGTCGCGGAGGTCGTCCTCGAGCTGCTGCAGGAAGCGGATCTCGGTGTTCATGCGTCGACCTCCGTGGTGGGCTCCATGCCCCGCTCCTGCAGGACGAGCGCGACCTGGCGCAGGCCGCGGCTCACGCGCTGGCGGGCGTTGTCGGCCGAGCAGTGCAGGCGCGCGGCGACCTCGTCGTAGCCGAGGCCGTCGATCACGCGCAGGCGCATCGCGTCGCGCTGGGCGGGCTTGAGGGTCTCGAGGGCCTCGGCGAGCGCGTCGCGGATGGGCGCGAAGTCGATCAGGTCCTCGATGCGTTCGTAGTCCTCGGAGGGCAGGTCGCGCTCGGGCATCCCGAGCTTGCGGCGCGCGGCGGCGTCCACGCGTCCCGAGCGGAAGAAGCGACCGAGCCGGTGCCGGGCGATCCCGTAGAGCCACGCCACGCCGTTCACCCCCTGATCCGAGTACGTCTGCCGCGAGGCGAAGGCCTCGGCGAACGTCTCCGCGGTGAGCTCGGCCGCGGTCTCCGGGTCGAGCGTGCGTCGCGCGAAGTACCTGAGCAGGTCCTCCGCGTGCCGACGGTAGAGCTCGGTGAAGGCCTCGCCGTCGCTGCGCGAGGCGATCAGGAGCTCGCTGTCGGTGCGCTCGTCCGGCACGGGGCCTTCCTCTCCGTCGCCTCGCGGTGCGGGTCCGTCATCTGGTTCATACCGCGAGGGGGTTGTCGTGTGACAGGCCTCGGACGACGGCGATGCTGCGGATGGTTCCCTCGAACTCAGCGGGCGAGCACGAGCTTGCCGAGCTGATCCCCTGACTCGAGTCGGGCGAGCGCTGCCGGGTAGTCCTCGAACGGGACACTCGGCAGTCCACCGGGATGTCGAGGGCGCCGCCCGCCACCATCGCTACCGCGTCGGCGAACTCCTGGTGGTCGTTCATCGACGAGCCGATCACCTCGAGCTGGCGCCAGAACAGCGTGGGCAGATGCAGCTCGGCGGTGCGGCCACTCGTGGAGCCGTTCGTGACCAGCCGGCCGCCCCGAGCGAGCGAACGCAGGGAGCGCCCGAACGTGACCGTCCCGACGTTGTCGAACACGACGTCGACCCCGCGCCCGTCGGTGGCGGCGCGGACCTCCTCGTCGTAGGGATCCGCCGAATCGAACGCGCGGGCGGCGCCGCGTTCCATCGCCCATCCGCGCTTCTCGGGAGCCGTGGACGTGACGAACACCTCCGCGCCGAGCGCGCGCGCGAGCAGGAACGCCGCCGTGGACGTGCCGCCGCCCACGCCCACCACCAGCACGCGGTCGCCCTCCTCCACCCGGCCGCGCCGCAGCATCCGCCATGCCGACGAGGCCACGAGGCCGAACGCCGCCGCCTCCGGCCAGGCGAGGCGCGCGGGCTTGCGCGCCACGTTCGCCTCGGGCAGCACGATCGCCTCGGCATGCGTGCCGGGGCGGTGCTCGCCCACCACCCGGAAGTCGGGGCAGAACGGGATGTCGCCGTGCGTGCACGCCGCGCACGTGCCGCACGAGGTGGACGGGTCGATCACGACGTCCTCGCCGATCTCCGCGCGTGTGACGCCTGGGCCGACGGCGTCGATCACGCCCGCGCCGTCCGCGCCGGAGATGTGGGGGAGCGACGGCGGGGCCGGCATGCCGCGCGCCACCCAGAGGTCCAGGTGGTTGAGGGCGGAGGCGCGCAGCGCCACGCGGACCTCGCCCGGTCCGGGCTCGGGGGTCGGGACCTCGCCGAGGCGATAGGCCTCGGGGCCGGTGGTGTCGTCCAGGAGCCACGCGCGCATCGGACCTCCGTTCTCCGCGGCGATGCTAGCGTGACCGGCGACGTCCGCCGTCGAGGAGGAAGTGTGACCGACTCGTTCCCTCGTCAGTCCGCGCGCACGCGCGGGTTCAACCTGGGGTTGCCGCGCGCCTTCGCGGTGGCCTCCGACGGCGCCCGCGTCGCGTTCCTGCGCACGCCCGCGGGCGACGATCCGCACGCGTCGCTCTGGGTCTACGACGTGGCCGAGGACCGCGAGCGCGAGGTGTACGGGCCGTCGGCCGCCGACGAGGAGCGCCTCACGGACGAGGAGCGCGACCGGCGGGAGCGCGCGGGTGAGAAGCAGCTCGGCGTGGTGACGTTCGCCGCCGACCCCACGCTGCGCGTGGCCGCCTTCGTGATGGGCGACCGACTGCTGGTGGCCGATCTGGCCACGGGGACCACCCGGGAGCTCACGCCCGCGGGCCCGGCCTTCGATCCGCGTCCCGATCCCACGGGTACCCGGGTTGCGTACGTGACGGGCGGGGCTCTCCACGTGATCGACGTGAACGGGGGCATCGACCGGCGGCTCGCGCACGACGACGACCCCGACGTCCACTGGGGGCTGGCGGAGTTCGTGGCCGCCGAGGAGATGGGCCGCCAGCGCGGCTACTGGTGGGCGCCCGAGGGCACGCGCCTGCTGGCGGCGCGGGTGGACGAGCGGCCCGTCGACGTCTGGCACATCGCGGCGCCCGCCGACCCCTGGACGTCGCCCCGGTCCACGCGCTATCCGAAGGCCGGAAGCGCGAACGCGGACGTGACGCTCCACGTGCTCGGGCTCGACGGCGCCGACGTGGAGGTGCGCTGGGACCGCGCGGCGTTCGAGTACCTGGTGGCGGTCAGCTGGACCGGCGAGGGGCCGCCGCTCGCGCTCGTGCAATCCCGCGACCAGCGCGACGTCCAGGTCGTGGGCATCGATCCGGACACGGGCGCCACCGAGGTCCTGTGGTCCGAACACGACGACGTCTGGACGGAGATCGTGCCGGGCACGCCGGCGTGGCTGCCCCGCGGCCGTCTCCTCACCGCCGGACACGCGGGAGGGAACCGTGCGCTCATGATCGACGGCGAGCCGGTCACGCCTCCCGGCCTCGAGGTGATCGGCGTGATCGACGGCGGCGAGGACGTCGTGTTCACCGCCACGGAGGATCCGACCCAGGTGCACGTCTGGCGGCTGCGCGCGGACGCCGATCCGGAGCGCCTGAGCGAGACGGGCGGCGCCCACGGGGCCGCGGTGGGCGGCGACATGGTCGTGCTGGCCTCGGAGACGCTGGACACGGCGATGCCCTCGGCCCTCCTCCTGCGCGACGGCGCTCCCGTCCACACGTTCAGCTCCCACGCCGAGGTGCCGGTCGTGACGACCGCGCCCACCTTCGCCGCGCTAGGCGAGCGTGAGCTGCACACCGCGATCCTCACCCCGGGCGGGACCGAGCCCGACGGTCCGCTCCCGGTGCTGTTGAACCCGTACGGCGGCCCGGGCGCGATCCGGGTGCTGCGGACCCAGCGCGCGCACCTCGAATCGCAGTGGCTGGCGGATCAGGGCTTCGCGGTGCTCGTCACCGACGGGCGGGGGACCCCCAACCGGGGCGTGGCGTGGACGCACGCGATCGACCGCGATTACGTGGATGCCGCGCTCGAGGACCAGGTGGACGCGCTGCATGCCGCGGCGGATCGCCTCGGGTACCTCGACCTCTCGCGCGTGGGGATCCGTGGCTGGTCCTACGGGGGATACCTCGTGCTGGCGGCGCTCCTGCGCCGGCCCGACGTCTTCCATGCGGGGATCGCGGGCGCGCCCGTCACCGATATGCGCCTCTACGACACGCACTACACGGAGCGCTACCTGGGGACGCCCACGTCCGACGCCGAGGCGTACGAGCGCGCCGACGTCGTGAAGGACGCCGCGGCACTGAAGGGCGACCTGCTGATGCTCCACGGCTTCGCCGACGACAACGTCTACGTGGCGCACGCGCTGCGGATGTCGAAGGCCCTGATGGAGGCCGGGCGCCTCCACGCGATGATCCCGCTCTCCGGCATCACGCACCGGCCCACCGACGAGCGGGCGGCCGAGGCGATGCTCCAGATCCAGGTGGACTTCCTGCATCGTGCGCTGGGGGGCGGCGGCTAGACTCGACGCGTCCCCGAGTCCACCGCGGAGCGGATCCCGGCATGCCCATCATCGTGCAGAAGTACGGCGGCACCTCGGTCGGATCCGTGGAGCGGATCCAGGCCGTGGCCGATCGCGTCGTGCATGCCCGGGAGGAGGGCAACGACGTGGTCGTGGTGGTCTCGGCGATGGGCGACACGACCGACGAGCTGCTGGACATGGCGCACCGGATCGCTCCGGTCCCCGAGCCGCGCGAGCTCGACATGCTGCTCACCTCCGGCGAGCGGATCGCGATGGCGCTGTTGGGCATCGCGATCAACGCCCGGGGATGCCGCGCCGCGAGCTACACGGGCTCGCAGGCCGGCATCATGACCGACACGCAGCACGGCGCCGCCAAGATCGTCGAGATCAGGCCCAAGCGCATCATCGAGGCGCTCGGCGGGGGGAGCGTCGTGATCATCGCGGGGTTCCAAGGGCTCTCGACCTCGTCGCTGGAGATCACCACGCTGGGGCGCGGCGGCTCGGACACCACGGCGGTGGCGATGGCGGCCGCGCTCGGCGCCGCGGTGTGCGAGATCTGCACGGATGTCCCCGGGGTGTTCACCACCGACCCCCGGGTGGTGGCGGGCGCGCGCAAGATCGACCGCATCTCCTACGAGGAGATGCTGGAGCTGGCGGCCGCCGGGCGCGAAGGTCCTCAACGCGCGGTCGGTGGAGTACGCGCGGCGCCACGGCGTGCGCCTGCACGTACGATCCTCGTTCGACGACGCGCCCGGCACCTGGGTGCAGGAGGTAGACGAAGCGATGGAAGGCGTGCTGATCTCCGGGGTGGCGCTCGACGCCGAGGAGGCGAAGGTCACGCTCGACCGCGTGCCCGACCGCCCGGGTGTGGCGGCCACCGTCTTCAAGGCCATCGCCGACGACGGCATCAGCATCGACATGATCGTGCAGAACGTGTCGCACGAGGGCGCGACCGACCTCTCGTTCACGGCGCCCCTCGCCGATATCTCGCGGCTCCGCAGCGTGATGGATCGCGTGGTGAAGGAGATCGGCGCGGACCGCTACACGCTCGACGACGGCATCGCGAAGGTCTCGATGGTGGGGGCGGGGATGAAGAGCCATCCCGGCGTGGCCGCCGACATGTTCGACGCGCTGGCGGCCGCGGGGATCAACATCGAGATGATCTCCACGTCGCCGATCCGCATCTCGTGCGTGATCCGCAAGGACGACGGCCCGCGCGCGGTGCAGGTCGTGCACGACCGATTCGGGCTCGACGCGTCGGGGGCCTCGCAGGGCTGAACCAAGAGGCCGGTCGAGCATGGCCGATCGGTCGTAGACCCGCTGGTAGGGTGACGGGACCATGAAGGTCGCCGTCGTCGGAGCCACCGGGGCCGTCGGCCGGGAGATGGCCCGCACCCTCGAGGAGCGGAACTTCCCCGTCGATGCGTTCGTGCCGCTCGCCTCCTCGCGGAGCGCGGGCACGCGCGTGCCGTTCGCCGGTGCGGACCACGAGGTGCGCGAACTCTCGCTGGACGCGCTGCGCGGCGTCGACGTCGCGCTGGTGAGTGCCGGAGCCTCCGTCTCGCAGTCGTTCATGCCCGAGGCCGCCGCCATGGGCGTCACGTGCATCGACAACTCGAGCGCCTTCCGGATGGATCCGTCCGTGCCGCTGTCCATCCCCGAGGTGAACCCCGAGGCGCTCGAGGGCGCGCCCAAGATGGTCGCCGTCCCCAACTGCACCACGATCGCGACCGTGCTGGCCGTCGCTCCCCTGCACCGTGCCGCCGGTCTCACCTCGTTGGTGCTCTCCTCGTACCAGTCCGTGAGCGGCGCGGGCCATCACGGCGTGAGCGAGCTGCTGGAACAGGTCGAGAAGCTGCGCGGCGACGAGGAGTCGCTGGCCCGTCCGGACGCCGAGGCGTTGCCGGCCGGGCCCACGTTCGGCAAGACGATCGCCTACAACGTGGTCGCGAAGATCGGGGACTTCGCGGACGGCGGCTACACCGGTGAGGAGCTGAAGTTGATGGCCGAGCCCCGGAAGATCCTGGGCCTGCCCGATCTCCCCGTGGTGGCTACCAGCGTGCGGGTCCCGGTGATCGTGGGTCACGGCGCCTCGATCCTGGCGGAGTTCGCCCGCCCCATCTCCGTAGCCGAGGCGCGCGACGCGATCGACGCGGCCCCCGGTGTCGAGCTCTGGGACGACCCCGCGGCTGACGTGTACCCGAGCCCGATCGACTCAGCCGGTCGCGACGGCGCCATCGCCGGGCGCATCCGCCAGGTGCCGGGTCGCAACGACGCGCTGATCCTCTTCAGCTGCGCGGACAACCTGCGCAAGGGCGCCGCGCTGAACGCCGTCCAGATCGCCGAACACCTCTTCCTGCGATAACCCGCGGCTCCCCGGTCTGGCGGTAGGGTTCGCCCATGGACTACGAGCACGGCATGTCGGACCTCGTGAAGGTCTTCGAGCTCCTAGGGGTCTCGATCCTCGTCGTGGCGAGCGCGATCGCGTTCGTCCGGTTCGTTCTCGCCGTCGTGCGCGGACGGACCGGTCTCGACGCGTTCCTGGCGCTCCGCGCCGGCCTGGGCCGCGGCATCCTCCTCGGTCTCGAGATCCTGGTGATCGCCGACATCATCCGCACGATCGTGGTGGATCCCACGCTGTCCAGTGCGCTGTCCCTGGGTCTGATCGTGGTGGTCCGGATCGTGCTGAGCTTCGCGATCGACATCGAGGTGGACGGCGTGGTCCCGTGGCGCAAGGCGGAGCTGCAGCGCGAAGAGGACGCCGACGCGAGCTAGTTGTCGTCGGCCGGCTGACCGCCGAGGGTGACGTCTGCGGCGAGCGGCTTCACGAACCAGGTCCCGTAGTCGCTCCAACCTTCCCGTCGATAGAAGGCGATCGTGCCGTCGCGCCAGCCGGCCGTCACGAGCGTCATGCGGAAGCATCCGCGCTTGCGCGCGAGGTCCTCGGCGGCGTCGAGGAGCCGCGCCCCCACGCCCGATCCGCGCTCGCGCTCCGTCACCACGATGTCGTGCACGCGCGCCTGAGGGCGATGGTCGCCGAGACGCTGGTGGTACTCCATGTCCACCACGCCCACCACCGCGTCGGCGCGCACCGCCACCAGCGTGACGCTGTCGAGGCGGCGGAGGTGACCGGCGAACTGCATCCCGTGCGTGGGGTCCCCGGCGGTCCCCTCGGCCACCCCGCGACCCAGTTCCACCAGCAGCCCGGCCACCGCGGACCAATCCTCGGGGCGCGCGAACCGGACCTCGATCGCGTCGGGGGCCATCAGAAGAAGAACGGGCACCAGGGATCGGGGCCCGAGAGCAGCCGGGTGAACGCCTCGACCGACGGATCTTCGGCGTGGAGGAACCCCAGGCGCACGGCGTCACGTGGGCGCAGGTAGCCGGTGTACATCGCCGAGAGCGCGCCCACCGGGATCGATCGGCACGACTCGGCGTGGTCGAGCTGCACGGTGGCCACGCCTCCGCGCACCTCCATCCGCCAGGGCCCCGCGTTCTCCGGATACATCGGGTCGTCCACGCAGAAGACGACGTCGGCGTCGATGGCGGGGTAGCCGCGCCGCTCGAAGGCGGCGGGGACATCGAGGAGCCTGAGCATCCAGTCGTGGCGGAACGGCCGCTCCAGGAAGGTCTCCGCGGAGCCGATCGCGTTGGGATCCGCGGGCGGTCCCGGCCACTGGAGCCACTTGCCGAGGCCACGATGGCCGCGGAAGTAGGCGAAGAGCGCCTCCCAGGCGGGACCCGTGACGCCGAAGAGCAGCGTGCACTTCAGACCGAACGCGATGTCGAGCGGGCCGGGATCCACCGCGCGCGTGAACGCCGCGAACCCCGTGACGCGACCGTCCTCGCGCACCACCACCGCACGGAACGTCTCGTCCGAGGGACGATCCAGGAAGCGACGCACCCAATGGTCGTCGTCGAGCGGCTCGACGGGCCCGTTCTCACCCTCGACCCACGTGCGGTAGGCGGCGCGGATCCCCGGAAGGTCGCGCTCGCGGTCGGCGAGCTCCACCGGAGGGAGGTCGCGCCCGTTGTCGGGCAAGGCGTCGAGCGGGAGGCGATGCTCCGCGAAGGCCCCAGCGAGCTCGTAGCCCATCCGGCGGTAGGGCGTGAGCAGCGCCGGGAAGAGGCTCGTGACCGCGTCCCCGCGCCCGCGGGCGTCGTCCAGGATCGCCTTGATGCAGGCGGTCGCGAGGCCCGTGCCGCGATGCTCGGGCAGGGTCGCGACGCCCCAGATCCCGCTGCACCCGACCGGGCGCCCGCCGAACCACTGCGCCAGGCGGAACTCGGCCGCGACGGCCACGACCTCGGCGTCCTGCAACGCCACCCGCATGTCCGTGAGCGGATAGCTGGGGGCACGGAGCAGGGCACGCGCGAGCGGGAAGTTGAGCGCCGTCGCCATGACCCCGGCGATCTGCTCGCGGTGCCCGTCGCCGGGCGTGACGACGCTCATGCGAACGCGCACCCGCACGGCTTGCGGTGGCACTTCGGACAGCCGTCGGCGTAGCGCTGGATCGCCTGGTCGAGGTCCACGCCTTCCTGGTTCGCGAGCGACGCCAGCCAGGCGAGCACGTCGCGAGAACTCGAGCTCGAGGTTGGCGCGGTCGCCCTTGCGCAGGGCGCGGGCGAGCTCACCGACCTCCTCGGTCAGCCAGCGGAACGTGGCGTCGCGCCCTCGGGCGGCGTCGCGCTCGCCGTAGGTCTCGCGCATCGACCGTCTGCAGCTCCGACAGCTCCATGGCGCGGAGTCTAGCCGGGCCGTTCTCAGGACCGACTTGTCTACCAAGTGGTAGATAGCTCATAATCTGCCGCATGGTAGAGAGCGGGGGAGGGGCCCCGGCCTCGATCGTCGAGAAGCTCGCCGGCAAGCGGATGCTGCTGACCGGGGTGACGGGCTTCCTGGCGCAGGTGGTCTTCGAGCGGCTGCTCGCGGACTTCCCCGAGACGCACGTCACCCTCCTCGTCCGGTCGCAGACGGGCGCCACCAGCCGCGAGCGCGTGGAGTACCTCCTGCGCAAGCCGGCCTTCGACACGCTGCGCGAGCGCGTCGGCGACGACGGATTGGTCAACTTACTTGACGAACGGGTCGACGTGATCGACGCGGACTTCTCGCGCGGCGAGCCGCCCATCCCCGACGGCATCGACGTGGCGATGCACTCCGCCGCCACCGTGAGCTTCGACCCGCCCATCGACGAGGGGTTCCAGACCAACCTCCAGGGCGCGCTGAACATGTACCACGGGGTGGTGAACGGCGGCTCGCGGCCGGCGCTCGTCCACGTGTCCACCGCGTACGTGGCCGGCGTGCGCAAGGGCGTGATCCCGGAGGGACCGCTCGAGCAGCGCGTCGACTACCGGCTGGAGCTGGAGCTCGCGCTGCAGGCGCGCGGCGACGTGGAGGCCCAGTCCCGCAAGCCCGAGATGCTGGGCGCGTTCCTGGAGGCCGCCCGCAAGGAGCACGAGCGCGCGGGCCCCAGCACGGTCGCCGACGATGCCGAGGAGCGCCGCCAGAAGTGGGTCACCAAGCGTCTGGTGGAGTACGGGCGGATGCGGGCGCGGTCCCTCGGCTGGCCCGACGTGTACACGTTCACGAAGGCGATGGGCGAGCGCGCGGTCGAGGAGCTCGCCGCGGCCGAAGGCCTGCCGCTGTCGATCGTGCGCCCCTCCATCATCGAGTCGGCACTGCTGCACCCGTTCCCCGGCTGGATCGACGGCTTCAAGATGGCCGACCCGATCATCCGCGCCTACGGGCTCGGCCAGATCCCCGAGTTCCCGGGCATCCCCGAGGGCATCATCGACCTGATCCCGGTGGACTTCGTGGTGAACGCGCTCCTGGCGATCGCCGCGAACCCGCCCGAGCCGGCTACCGCGGTGCACTACAACGTGAGCTCCGGCTCGCAGGAACCCGCTGCGCTTCTTCGAGCTGTACGAGTGGATCCGCGGATACTTCGAGGAGCACCCGTTACCCGAGCGTGGGCGCGGCGAGCACAAGGTGCCGGACTGGGACTTCCCCGGCCGCCTCAAGGTCGAGCGGATGCTCCGGCGGGCAGAGCGCCTCACCGACCTCGCGGAACAGGTCGTCACGCACCTGCCCAAGTCCAAGGGGATGCGCGACGCCGTCAACCGCGTGGACCGCGACAAAGCCCGCGTGGACTTCGTGAAGCGCTACAGCGACCTCTACGGGATGTACACGGAGACCGAGGTCGTCTACACCGACGACCGCACGCTCGCGCTCTTCGAGTCGATGAGCGATGCGGGACAAGGTGGCGTTCCCGTTCGACGTCGCGATGATCGACTGGAAGTACTACCTGAAGGACGTGCACACGCCGGCCGTCACACAGAGCCTGCGCGAGCTCTCCAAGCGCGACCGCGAGAAGCCCGCCGTGAAGATCCGCGAGCGCGAGCGAGCCGGTGCTGGCGGTCTTCGACATGGAGGGCACGATCATCACGTCCAACGTGGTGGAGTCCTACGTGTGGACCCGGATGGCCGACCTGGAGCCCGACGCGTGGCCCGCCGAGCTCTTCGACGTCTTCTCGAAGATCCCGGGCTACCTCCAGATCGACCGGCGCGATCGCGGCGACTTCCTGCGGACGTTCTTCCGGCGGTACGAGGGCGCCAGCGTGGAGGGCATCGACCGGCTGGTGCGCGAGCACGTGGGCGAGTTCATGCTGCAGAAGGCGAGCGCCGCCGCCATCCGGCGGATCCGCGAGCACCGCGCGGCCGGGCACCGCACCGTGCTGATCACGGCGGCCGCCGAGCCGTTCGTGCGGCCGCTCGCTCCCCTGTTCGACGTCGTGATCGGCGCCGAGCTGGAGGAACGCGACGGGCGTTACACCGGGTTCATGTCGCAGCCGCCGCTCGTCGGCGAGGCGCGCGCCGCCTGGCTGAAGCGCTACGCGCTCGCTCGAGGGGCTCGACCTGAAGCACTCCTACGCCTACGCGGACTCCTACAGCGACCTCCCGCTGCTGCGGGCGGTGGGGAACCCCGTCGCCGTCTCGCCGGACGCGTCGCTGTACCGCTACGCGCGCCGCCGGCGCTGGCCGATCGAGGAGTGGGGCATGTCGAAGGGCATGCCGCGCGTGCGCTTCCCGAAGCCGCGGGACCCGATGCGGAGCGTGCACTGATGGCGCTCGCGCTGGAGCTGTTCCGCAGCGCGCCGCGCTACCTGACCGCGCGTGCCGTCGGCGACCGCGCGCCGGGCCTCGTGGCCGGCCCGCTCGCGCCGCTGCGCCTGTCCACCCGTCCGGACCCCGAGCCGCGCCACGAGGGCTGGGTGCGCGTGAAGCCGCACCTGGCGGGCATCTGCGGCAGCGACCTGTCCACGATCGCGGGGAAGTCGAGCTTCTACTTCTCGCCGCTCGTCTCCCTGCCGTTCGTGCCGGGCCACGAGGTCGTGGGCGAGCTGCTCGACGACGCCGGCGGCGACCTGAAGGCCGGCAAACGTGTCGTGATCTCCTCGGTGCTGGGATGCGCCGCGCGCGGGATGCCCGAGCTCTGTCCGAACTGCGCGGCGGGCGACTACGGCCGCTGCGACCGCATCACGCTCGGCGACCTGAAGCCGGGCCTGCAGACCGGGTACTGCGCGGACACGGGCGGGGGCTGGAGCCGCATGATGCTCGCGCATCGCTCGCAGCTCTGGGCGGTCCCCGACGCGATGGACGACCGGACGGCCGTGCTGATCGAGCCGTTCGCGTGCGCGATCCACACCGCGCTGCGTGCCCGCGTGCCGGCCGGGGGCGACGTCCTCGTGGTGGGCGCCGGCACCGTGGGCCTGCTCACGCTGATCGCACTGCGCCGGTTCGCGGACGCCGGGCGCGATCGTGGTGGCGGCCAAGCACCCGCGGCAACGCGCCGCCGCGAAGATGGCCGGCGCCGACCGAGGTCGTGCGACCCGAGCACGCCACCGAAGGCCGTGCGCCGCGCGGGGCAGCGCGGTGAAGCTCACGCCCGAACGGGGCCTGGAGTTCCTGCTGGGCGGCGTCGACGTGGCCCTGGAGTGCACGGGCTCGCGGAGCGCGCTCGACATGTGCCTGCGCACCACGAAGGCCGGGGGGCGCGTCGTGGTGAGCGGGATCCCGGGCGCCGGCGCCGACCTCACCCCGCTGTGGATGCGGGAGCTCGAGCTCGTCGGCGCCTACACGGCCGGGATGGAGGATGTCGACGGGGACCGCCGCCACGCGTTCGCGCTCGCGCTCGAGCTGGCGAGCTCGCTCCCCATGCTCGACGAGCTCGTCGGCGCCACGTATCCGCTCGCGCAGTGGCGCGAGGCCATCGATCACGCGATGTCCGCCGGCAAGCTCGGCACGTTCAAGGTGGCGTTCGCGCCGCAGGACTAGGAGACCGATCGAGATGCCCAGACCCGGTTTCGTGTTGGACGTCGACGAACGGACGCCCCCGCTCCTCGTGCACGAGGGCGAGGGGTTCCGCATGCAGAAGTTCCCGCTCGGCACGCGCGTGGTGTACCCGCCGGACGCGCTCCCAGGCATCAAGGACGTCAACGCGGCGATCCGCCACGCCCTCCTGCACCCGGTGGGCGACTCGAAGCCGCTCCCGGAGCTGCTCACGGCGGGGATGAAACTCACGATCGCGATCGACGACATCTCGATCCCGCTGCCGCCGATGGTCACGCCCGACATCCGTCAGCGGATCCTCGAGCACGTGATCGAGCTGGCGGCGCGCAACGGGCGTCGAGGACGTCGAGCTGATCGTGGCCACCGCGCTGCACCGCCGGATGACCGCCTTCGGAGATCGAGCGCATGGTGGGCGAGCGCGTCTTCCGCTCGTTCTTCCCCAAGCAGCTCTACAACTTCGACGCCGAGGACCCCGAGGCGCTGACGAGCTTCGGGATCACCGACGAGGGCGAGGACGTCGAGATCAGCAAGCGCGCGGCGGAGTCCGACCTGATCGTCTACGTGAACATCAACCTGGTGGCGATGGACGGGGGCCACAAGTCCGTGGCGGTGGGCCTCGCCGAGCTACAAGAGCCTCAAGCACCATCACAACGTCGAGACGATGCTGCACTCGACGCTCCTACATGGATCCGCGCGAGGGCCACAGCGCCATCAACGACTCGGTGAACCGGATGGGCCGCAAGCTCGCTGCCGACGGCGTGAAGGTCTTCCAGATCGAGACCACGCTGAACGCCGAGACGTTCCCCGGCAGCCTCGGCTTCCTCAACAAGCGCGAGTGGGAGTGGAGCGCCTACGACCAGGCGCTGATGATGGCCGCGAAGAAGGGGAACGAGGTCGCGCCCCCGCGCGTGCGCCGCGAGTTCTTCCGGCGGATCGAGGCGCCCTACAAGCTCACGGGCATCAACGCCGGCGAGGTGGAGGCGGTGCACGAGCGCACGCTCACCAACCTGCATCGCCAGCAACTGGTGGAGGTCCAAGGCCAATCCGACGTCCTGATCATGGGCATCCCCTACCTCGGGCCGTACAACGTGAACTCGATCCTGAACCCGATCCTCGTGCACTGCCTCGGCCTCGGGTACCTGTTCAACATGTACCGGAACAAGCCGCTGGTGCGCGAGGGCGGCGTCGTGATCCTGCACCACCCGGTGCCGTGGGAGTTCAACCAGATCCACCACCCCAGCTACATCGACTTCTTCGAGGAGGTCCTCTCCGAGACCACCGACCCCAAGACGATCGAGTCGAAGTTCGAGGAGAAGTACGCGACCGACCCCTGGTACCGGCACCTGTACCGCACGAGCAACGCGTACCACGGCGTCCACCCGTTCTACATGTGGTACTGGGGGGCGCACGGGCGCGACCACGCGGGCGACGTGATCTTCGTGGGCGGGGAGCCCAAGACCGTCAGCCGGCTCGGGTATCGCCGCGCCGAGCTCGCTCCGCGACGCGATCGAGATGGCGAAGGACACGGTCGGCTCCGGTCCGTCGATGACCTACTTCCACGCCCCGCCCGTGATGATCGCGGACGTGCGTTAGGAGACGCTGATGGGCGGCATCCGCGACGAGCTGAAGACGATGGCCGAAGGCTTCCGGTGGGGACGCCGTCCGATGGTGCCCCGGTCGGCCGAGCCGTTCACGCCCGAACGAGAGGACCACCTCTTCCCGACGGACTGGGCCCGTACGGAGGTGGGCACGGCGGCGCGCCAGGTGATCCTCAAGACGGTGATCGGGCCGATGCTGCGCAACGAGGTGACGATGCGCGTGCACGGGCGGGAGAAGCTCGACGGGGTCGCCGGCCCGCTGATCTTCTATTCGAACCACACGAGCCACTTGGACGCGACGATCATCATGACGTCGCTCCCCGACCGCTGGCAGTCCAAGACGGCGGTGGGCGCGGCGCGCGACTACTTCTTCGACGTCTGGTGGCGTCAGGCGTTCACGGCCCTCGTGTACGGCGGGTTCCCGATCGACCGGGCGAAGGGAGGCCGCGGCGCGGTGACCAAGGCGCGGGAGCTCCTCGACGACGGCTGGAGCCTCGTGGTGTTCCCCGAGGGTGCGCGCTCGCCGGACGGCCACGCGCAGCGCTTCCGGCACGGGACCTCGCGCCTGTGCATCGAGGCGGGGGTGGGCGCGTTGCCCGTCGCGATCCGCGGCGCGTACCAGGCCTGGCCCAAGGGGACCAACTGGCCGAAGCGGGGCCGGCCCCCGGTGAGCGTGCGCTACGGCGACCCCGTGTACCCGAACGAGGGTGAGACGCACCAGGCGTTCTCCGTGCGGATGAGCCAGGCCGTGGCGGTGCTCCTGGACGAGGACAAGACCACGTGGTGGGAGTCGCTGCGTCGCGCCGAGCAGGGGGCGACGCCGGCGATCATCGGTCCGCAGGGACCGGAGTGGCGGCGCAAGTGGGACGGGTCGCGGCCGGTCCCGCGCCGGTCGCCCGACCGGACCTGGGAGTAGCGCCGTGCCCCGCGCCGGAGGTGAGCAGCGCAAGGCGGCGATCGTCGCGGAGGCGATCCACCAGTTCGGCCGCGACGGGTACCGCGGGGCGAGCCTCGATCACATCGCGAGCGCGGTGGGCGTGCGCAAGCAGACGCTCCTGTACTACTTCCCGTCCAAGGATGCGCTGCTCGAGGCATGCCTCGGAGCCGCCGGTGAGCGACTCGCCTACGAGATGGCGAAGGCGCTGGCGGACAAGGAGACGTACTGGGATCGTGCGGAAGCGGTGATCCACGCGGTGTTCCGTCTGGCGGGTGAGTGGCCGGAGTTCCCGATGTTCGTGCGGGAGGCGGGTCGCCTGGGGCCCGACGCGTTCGACCGCTTCGCGGATGTGATCGACCCGCTGCGCCGTCGCGCGATCGACTTCCTGCAGACCGGGATGGATCACGGGGAGATCCGCAAGCAGGACCCCGCCCTGTTGCTCTTCACCCTCTACACGGCGGTGGTGGGCTCGCTCACCGAGGCGAGCGTCCTGAACGCCGTGGTGGGCGCGGACAAGAGCCGACAGTCGCTGCGGCTGCGCGAACGCGAGGTGATGGTGTTCGTGCGGGCCGCCCTCAAGCCGCCCGAGCCCGACTGAGCCTGCGGATCAGCGCGCGGCGGGGTCGAACGGGAACGGCGCGTCGAAGGACGGCACGACGTGATCCGCGCCGGCCTCCCGCAGCTGGCCCTCCGTGTAGGCGCCGGTCGCGACCGCGAGAGAGATCGCGCCGGCCCCGTGCGCGGCCTCGACGTCGCGCGGCGTGTCGCCCACCACGAAGACGCCAGCGGGGTCGATGTCGTGGCCGTGGAGCTCCTCCGCCCGAGCGAGGGCGGCCCGCGTGAGCGTGACGCGGTCGGCGGAGTCGGTGCCGTAGCCGCCGAAGGGGAAGTAGCGGTTCAGATGGGCGCGCTCGATCTTGACGCGCGCCGCCCCCTCGATGTTGCCCGAGACCAGCCCGAGCAGGGCGCCACGGGTGGCGAGCGATGCGAGCGTCTCAGGCACTCCGGGCATCACGCGGTACGCCGGTGAGCTCATCACCAGTTCGGGCAGGTGCATGAGGTACGCGGCGATCAGCCGGGCGAACTCGTCGTGGGACGGATCGCGCCCGACGGCCCCTCGGAACGTGCGTCGCGCGACGATGGGATCCGTCATCCCCGACTCGGTGAACGAGGCGATGTCCGCCTCCGCGCCCGTGACGTCGCGGAACGCCCGCGCCCAGCTCCGCCCGCCCGCGCCCCCGGTGTCGATGAGGGTGCCGTCCACGTCGAAGAGGACGACGAGCGGCGGAGCCGCGTGGGCCACCTCAGCCTCGTCCGGGCTTACGAGTAGAACTCGACGATCAGGCGCTCCTCGACCTCGACCGGGAGCGGGATCTCCTCGCGCTCGGGGACGCGGGACAGCGTGCCCGAGACCTCCGACTTGTTGCGGTAGAGGTAGGAGGGTGGGTCGGGCGTGATCTCCATCGCCTCCTGGACCGCGACGAAGTTCTTGGCCTTGGCCGAGATCTCGATCGTCTGCCCGGGCTTGACGCGCGCGCTGGGCACGTTGAGGCGCTTGCCGTCCAGCAGCACGTGGCCGTGGGAGACGAGCTGGCGTGCCTGACGGTTGGTGAGCGCGAAGCCGAGCCGGAGCACGACGGTGTCCAGGCGCGTCTCCAACTGCTGGATCATGGCCTCGCCCGTGACGCCTCGCCCACGCGCGGCGTTGTCGTAGTAGCGGCGCATCTGCGCCTCGGTCACGCCGTAGATGTGGCGCAGCTTCTGCTTCTCGACGAGGCGCGTCTGGTACTCGGAGATCCGCTTGCGACCCCGGCCGTGCTGGCCGGGCGGGTAGGGACGCTTGTTCGACGGGCAGTTCGGCCGGCCACAGAGGGCGGCGCCGACCCGTCGGCAGGTGCGGTGCTTAGGTCCGATCTTGTCCACTGCTCACTCCGTATCTACTCAGCCCATGTGCCGGGTGCGTCCGCTGGACAGGGCATCGGGCTGGTCGATCCCTGACCGTGAAGTGTCACCGAACGGGCGGTGGACTGCGGAAGCTCGTGCCCTTGGTGCCGTACGAATGTACCAGCCCTGAGCTGCGGCGATGGCCGAGGGCGCCGCTAGGCTACGACGATGGACCCCCTCCGCGACCGCGCCGTCGCCTCCATGCTGGGCCTCGCGGTGGGCGACGCGCTGGGGGCCCCGTTCGAGTTCCGGCGCGCCGCGGAGATCCCCGATCCACTCCCCGCCTTCGAACGTCCGTGGATGGGTCTGCCCCCGGGCACCTGGACCGACGACACGGCGATGGCGCGCAACCTCTGGTGCTCGCTCATCGCGCACGACGGCGTCCTGGACCTCGACGACGTGCTCGCTCGACACCTCGCCTGGCTCGCCTCGGGTCCGCCGGACGTCGGGAACCTCACGCGTCGGGTGCTCGCTCGCACGCGCGACGGCGCGGCGGACGCCGCGCGCGCCTACGTCGAGGAACGCGGACCCGAGGTGAGCGCGGGCAACGGCTCGGTGATGTACTGCGCGCCGCTCGGCGTCGTGCACGCGCGCTCTCCGGATGAGCTCGCGACGCTGGCGCCCGCGCTCTCAGCGCTCACGCACTGGGACGAGCGCTGCCGCACGGCGTGCCTGGCCGTGACCCGCGCCGTCGCCGCGCTCGTCGCCGGTGCCGCCCATGAAGCCGCGGTCAGGGCGGCGCTCGAAGCCGTCGCCTCGCGCGACGGGGGCGAGGAGCTCGAGTACCTCGTGGCGGAAGCCGGGCGCGCCCGTCCCCTCGACGGCCCGGACATGGGCTTCACGCTCTTCACCGCCGGTATCGGCCTGCAGGTCGTGGGTGAAGGCCGCGGCTTCGAAGACGGCCTTCGGCACGTGGTGTCCCTGGGCGGTGACACCGACACGAACGCCGCGGTGGCCGGCGCGCTGCTGGGCGCGGCCCGTGGCACCGCCGCTATCCCCCCGTCCTGGCGCTCCGCGCTCGCCGAGCGCGAGGCCCTCGAGGCGGAGGCGCGAGCGCTCGCGGCGTTGGTCTCAGCGCCGACGGGCGCTCAGTAGTCCATCCCCGCGGCCGCGTACTCCTCGTCCGGACCCTCCAGCCGCTCGGCGACGCCGGCATCCACGAGGTCGGCGAGCACGGCGGCCGCCAGGGACGGCGCGATCCCGTAGCGGCGGGCGAGCGCGTCCCGGGTCCAGATCTCGTACGGATGTGCGCGGAGGGCGTGCGCGATGGTCTGGCGGGCGTACGCCTCGTTGGACTCGAGTTCCATCTGCACGGGAGCCTCCTGCGTTCGAGCGGTCCTGACGGAAGTGTCCGAGCATCGGTGCGGAACGGATAGACCTGAGGACGATCGTTGCCGACCCGTTCCCCGAACGTTCATCACCCCATGCCTGAGGCACCGCGATCCGTGACGCCGCTACTGCTCCACGTAGGCCCGCGCGGGACCGCCGTCGCCGTCGCGGATCTTCAGCGGCAGGCAGCTGAAGCGACAGGGACCGGGCCTCACCTCGCGTAGGTCCAGCCCCTCCACGATGACGACGCCGGCGCCCAACAACATGCGATGCACGGGGTAGGTCGGGTCATCCGTCCCCTCGATGGAGATGAAGTCCGTGCCCACCAGCTTGAGGTGGCGGTCGGCGAGCCAGCGCGCCGCGTCGAGGGTGAGCGCCGTGTACGCGTCCGGGAACGTGGGCATCTCGTCCGAGCCCCAGCGCGCCGACCAGTCGGTCTTGAAGAGGATGCGCTGCGGTCTCGGAGGCAGCGCCGCAGCATCCAGGAGGGCGGCGTCGATGCCCTTCGCGCCACGCGCGTCGACCACGTCCGCGGCGCCGATGAACGTGTCGAGAGGCACCTGGTCGATGGTGGCGCCGTCGGGCACGAAGTGGATCGGCGGATCGACGTGGGTCCCGGTGTGGGTGCTCATCGACAGGACCGAGAGGTTGGACGCCGCCCCCTTCGCCATGTCGGAGACGCGCTCGGCGCGCACCTCGGGGTCGCCGGGATAGGTGAGCATGCCGGGACCGATGGGCACCGAGACGTCGATCATCCTCGCCATGCGGGCAGGCCCCCTGTAACGCGCGCGCTCGATATGAGACGGTCCGGCTGGAACGCGTCACCACGACCCTAGCTCAGGGGAGGCCTCAGTGGACGAGATCGTGATCTACGGCGCCAGCTGGTGTCCCGACTGCCGTCGCGCCAAGAAGTTCCTCGGCGACCAGCGCATCCCCTACGTCTTCCACGACCTCGAGGCAGAGCCCGACCTCGCCTCCGAGGTGCAGTCCCGCAACGACGGCAACAACACGATCCCCACCGTCGTGTTCCCCGACGGCTCGCACCTGTCGGAGCCCACGAACGAGGAGCTGGCCGAGAAGCTCGGCATCCAGCGCACCGCCATGATGCACGTCTACGACCTGATCATCGTGGGCGGCGGGCCGGCGGCCCTCACCACGGCGATCTACGCGGCGCGCGAGAACCTCGAGACGCTGATCATCGACGCGAAGGGCCTAGGCGGGCAGGCGGGCGTGACCGAGCGCCTCGACAACTACCCGGGCTTCCCCGAGGGGATCGGCGGAGCGGATCTCGCCGACCGATTCGTCAAGCAGGCCCAGCGCTACGGGGTGGAGATGTTGCAGGCCGTGAGCGTCACGCACGTGCGCGACGACGGGCATCGTGAGTTCGACGTGGAGACCGCCACCGGCGACCACTACCACGCGCGCGCGGTGCTGATCGCGACGGGATCGTCGTACCGGCGCACGAACGCGATGGGCGAGGAGGACCTGATCGGAGCGGGCGTCCATTTCTGCGCCACGTGCGACGGGCCCTTCTACAAGGGGTCGAAGGAGCTGATGGTGATCGGCGGCGGGAACAGCGGCCTGGAGGAAGGGGTCTTCCTCACCCAGTTCACCGAGAAGGTCGTGGTGGTCGAGTACGGGGATCAGCTGCGCGGCTCCAAGATCCTGCAGGAGAAGGTCCGGAACCACCCGAAGATGGACGTGCTGCTGAACCACGCGGTCGCCTCCTTCGCGACCAAGGAGGACGGCAGCGGCAAGCTCGGCACCGTCGTGATCGAGGACCGGGCCTCCGGCGAACGCGAGGAGCACCACCCCGACGGGGTGTTCGTCTTCATCGGTCTCGATCCGAACACGGCGTTCCTGAAGGGGCAGGTCGAACTCGATGAGCGCGGATTCGTCGTGACCGATCCCGGCACCCTCATGACGAGCGTTCCGGGTGTGTTCGCCGCGGGGGACGTGCGGGCCGGCTCGACCAAGCAGCTCGCGTTCGCCGTGGGGGACGGGGCCGCGGCCGCGATCCAGATCCGCGGCTACCTCGACCGGGTGGAAACGGGGGTGAGTGCCTGATGGATCCGAACGAGATCTTCCAGCTGATCGTGAAGGCCGACGAGAAGCTGAAGTACGCCACCGCGGCCAAGGGAGACCTGCGCGCGCAGCAGGCGGCCGATCTCCTGCACGAAGCGATCCGCGAGGCCGAAGCGATCGGCAACGAGGGTCTCGTCGAGCAGGCGCGGGTGCGACTGGCCGATCTCCAGGCCATCCTCGACGCGGGGTAGATCTTCCCCGGTGCCGCGCCCTCGAGGATCAAGCGGGAGGCGGATCCGCGAGGGCGTCGCTCCTCCACGCCCTGAACGCGCTGCGCACCGCCTCGCGTTCGGCCGTGGGCACGTGATCCTCCGAGAGGCTGCCGGTGAGGCGGATCGTCTCCCGCATCTGCGCCAAGGCGTTCGTGCAGCCGTCGCACGTCGCCAGGTGTGCGTCGATCGCTGCGCGCAGATCGACCGGGAGCGCGCCCTCGAGGTAGTCGGTGATGAGCTCGACCACGTCCTTGCAGGCCACGTCGCCTCCCGTGCTCATCGTTCCGCCTCGAGGTACACGTCCAGCGCCCGGCGCACCTTGGCGCGGGCGCGGTGCAGGAGCACCCGCTGATTGGTCTCCGTGAGACCGAGGGCGTTACGGACCTCCTCCGCCGACCATCCGGCCACGTCGCGGAGACGGATCACCTCGGCCTGCATGGGCGGCAGCGCCGCGATCGTGGCCGCCACGAGCGCGCGCGTCTCGGCCGCCTCCAGTCGCTCCTCGGGCAGCCCGCGCCAATCGTTCGGGAGGCTCGACCAGTGCCCCGCCGACTGCTCCTCGGATCCGAGGAACGCCGCGGGGTCCCACGCCGGTTGGTCGAGATCGTCGCCCGCGAGCGCCGCGAACGGGACGCTTCGACCCTCGCGTTGGCCCCGCGTCTTGGCGATGTTGGTGAGGATCCGGAAGATCCACGTGCGCAAGGACGACCGTCCCTCGAACCGATCGAGGCCCTTCAACACGCCGAGCCAGGCGTCCTGCACGACCTCCTCGGCCACGGCCACGGTGGACACGTACATCCGCGCTACGCGCAGCATCGAGGGTTGCAGGGCGTCCACGAGCGACATGAACGCCTCCTCGTCACCGGCGCGCAGGCGCGCGACCAGCTCGAGATCGTGGGGTGACGCCGTGGGGGCCTCCATCGGAGGCGAGCCTATCCGGGTCGTTACGGACGTGCGACGCCGACGACCGGCGTGCCGTACCCGGCGACGCTGCCTTCCTGCACCTCGCCGCCCGGTCCGGGGTGGCGCGCGTGGATCATCATGCCGCCGCCGATGTACAGGGCCACGTGGCTGATGGGGCTGTAGAAGAAGAGGAGGTCGCCCGGCTGCATCTGGCTCGGGTCCACGTGGGGCAGCACCGCGTATTGCATCGCCGAGGAGTGGGGGAGCGAGACCCCGGCCTGTGCCCACGCCCACATCGTGAGTCCGGAGCAGTCGAATCCGACGCCGGGACTCGCCGAGCCGAACACGTACTGCGTGCCGAGGACCTGCTTGGCGGCGTCGATGGCCCGCTGCGCCCCGCTGACGTTCGGCGGCGGCGGGTTGTAGCTGCCGCCCCCGCCGGAGCTCCCACCCGAACTACCGGTGCTGCCCGAGGAGTCCTGGCTCGCCTGCGTGGCCGCTGCCGCCTGCTGGGCCCGCACGGCCGCCAGGTACGACTGGTAGTTCGCGCTGGTCTGCTCGTAGAGGCTCTTGGCCTGGTCGAGCAGGCCCGAGATGTCGCCGCGCTTGGCGTTCACGGCGTCCAGCTGCGTCTGCTGATCGGCCACGGCAGCGTCGTACTGCTGCGCCGCCCATTCGGCCTTCTGGCGGGCCGTGTCGGCGGTGGTGGCGAGGTCGGCGTCGTTCTGGGCGAGCGCCCCCATGAACTCGAGGCGGTCGGAGAACTGCGAGAAGTTCTGAGCGCCCAGGAGGGTGTCGAGCTGCGACCCCATCCCGGTGTAGGCCTCCGCGGCACGCTTGCCGAGCTCCGCGCGCGCGGCCTCGGCGGCGGCCTGGGCCTGATCCATCTGCTGCTTGGCGCCGGCGAGCTTCTGCTGGAGCTGCTGGAGTTGGACCCGCGCCGCGTCGTACTGCTCGACGATGGCCTCGAGCTGCTGGTTGAGGCTGTCGAGCTTGGCCTTGGCGTTGGCGACGTCGGTCTGCGTCGCGTGGTCCGCGAAGGAGGGCGAGGCGGAGGCGACGAAGAAGGGGATAACGAAGACGGCGGTCAGGGCCGTCCTCACCAACCTTCTACGCGTCCCGGTCATTTCCCTCCTGGATCCGGCGGATATGGCGAAGCCTCCGTCTCTCAGGTCGGGCGGAGGCTTGACACGAGGCTACCGGTCCCTCCCCCGGGTCGTCAAACGTATCCGCAGAAGCGGTTGTGCAGGAGACCACTCTCCGGAACGGGCCGAGGGCGGGTCTCACGACCCGCCCTCGATGCCCTTGGAGGTGGTCGGGACGGCGGGATTTGAACCCGCGACCTCAGCGTCCCGAACGCTGCGCGCTACCAAACTGCGCTACGTCCCGAGGGCCTGTCAGTGTAGCGATTCGGCGCCGACCTGCTCCCGGCGCGTGAGCTGCAGGAGGGTCGCCTCAGGGCGGCACCAGAACCGGAACGGGGCGAACTTGGAGGTCCCGAGGCCAGGAGAGGTGTGCAGGACCGCGTCGCCCATCCGCGCCAGACCCTTCACGATCCGTCGCGGCATGGAGCAGTTGGTCACCACCGCGCCGAGCCAGGGCAGGCAGACCTGGCCCCCGTGGGTATGGCCCGCCACCATGAAGGTGTAGCCGAGGGCCGCGGCCTCCGGCGCCGAGTCGGGCGAGTGCATCACCGCCACGCCGAAGCGCTCGGGAGCCTGCCGCGGAGCCACCCGGTAGTCCTGCGCGCGGATGTGGGCGTCGTCGAGCCCTAGGAGCTCCACCGGGAGGCCGTCGAGCGAGATCTCGCGCCGCACGTTGGTGAGGTCCTCCCACCGCCCCGCCTCGAGCTGGGCGATCAGGTCCTCGGCGCGTCCACGCTTCGCGCGGCGTGGCTTGCGATGCCGACGGAAGTACGCCAGGTAGTTCAACGGCCGCGGGACGTAGTAGTCGTTCGAGCCGAGCACGAACCAGGAGGCGAGCCGGCCGCGCGTGGGCGCCACGGCCGCCACGGCGGTCTCGACGGCCTCCGGCTCGGCCAGGAAGTCGCCGGTCACCACCGTCACGTCGGCCTGAGGCAGGTCGGCGAGGAACCGCGCCTTCTTCGGATCGTCGCGGACGAAATGCAGATCCGACAGGTGCAGCACGCTCAGGGAGGCCGGCCCGTCCGCCGGTAGGATGGCCAACGAGTACCGGCGCAGCCGGTACCACCCGTGCTCGATCAGCGCGCCGTACGACACGCAGAGCACGCCGGCGACGACGAGCGCGAGCAGGATCCAGCCAAGCATCGGAGGGAGTCTAGTGACCGGCTCCACGTCGAAAGACCAGATCCACCAGGAGATGACCGACGCCATGAAGGCGGGCGACAAGACGCGCGTCGGCGCCCTGCGCATGTTCGTCTCGGCGATCCGCTACAAGGAGGACGAGCTGGGGCATGAGCTCGACGACGACGAGATCCGCGACGTGGCCGGCAAGGAGGTCAAGAAGCGGAACGAGTCCATCGAGGCGTTCGAGGGCGCCGGGCGTCCCGAGCTCGCGGCGAAGGAGGCCGCGGAGCGCGACGTGATCCAGCCCTGGGCTCCCGCCCAGCTCGACGACGCGGCCGTGGACGCCCTCGTCGACGAGGCGCTGGCCGCCACCGGCGCCACCTCCATCAAGGAGCTCGGGAAGGTCATGGGCATGGTGATGGGCAAGGCGCAGGGCAAGGTCGACGGCACCCTGGTCCAGCAGAAGGTGCGCGCGCGCCTCGAGGCGTGAGCCCGACTGCCGAGACCCGCGCTCAGGCCCGGCTGCCCACCGTGATCGTCACCGTCGAGCCCTGCTGCGCCTTGGTCCCGGCGCCGGGCGACTGGTCGAGCACGCGGTCGTAGTCGCCGGGGTGGGTCACGATCTTGTGCACGACGTGGACCACGAACCCGGATGCCTCCAGCGTGGACTGCGCGGTGTTCACGTTCTGGCCCACCACCCCGGGCACGGCCGCGGTGCCCGCGACCCCGTCACTCACGTCGATGCTCACCGTCGTGCCGGCCGCCGACGTGCTCCCGGCGGCGGGGCTCTGCGCAACGACCGTCCCCTTCGGCTCGACCGCGTGGACCGAGTTGATCACGACGTGGAAGCCGGCGGCGGACAAGGTGGACTCCGCCGTTGCCTGATCCATCCCCACGACGTCGGGGACGGTGACCGAGGAGAAGGAGGGCAGGGCGGCCGAGGGGAAGCCCTGCACGGGCATCCCCGCCATGACGCGCAGCATGTAGTCGTGCCAGATGGGGGCCGCCACGGTGCCGCCGAAGACGCTCCCCATCGAGTACAGCTGGCCGGGGGGGCCGACCCAGACCGAGGTCACGACCTGCGGCGTGTAGCCGACGAACCAGACGTTGGTGTTGCCGTTGGCCGTTCCGGTCTTGCCGGCCACCGGCCACGTCCCGAGGGCGGCGGCCGTGCCGGTCCCTCCCGACACGACGCCCTGGAGCATCGTGGTCACCAAGGACGCGATCTCCGGCTTGACGACGGCGGTGCAGTCGGGTTGGTGCGTGTAGACCGTGCCGCGGTCGTTGGAGATGCTCTCCACCGTGTACGGCACGCAGTGCACGCCTCCGTTCGCGAGCGTCTGGAACCCGGAGGCCTGGTCGAGGGGCGTGACCGGGACGGAGCCCGTCGCGAGCGCGAGGACCGGAAGCAGGTCGGACGTGACGCCCATCCGGTGCGCGACCTCCACGACCTTGTCCGGACCCACGTCCTGGATCAGCTGCGCGAAGACCACGTTCACCGAATCCGTCGTCGCCGTGTAGAGGTTGATCATCCCCGAGTCGCCCGGCCCCTCGGCGTTGGTGACGCAGTTGCACGAGCTCCCCGGCCAGCCGCCGGGGGGGTAGTAGGGCGACTTGCTCGAGTACGTCGTGTTCGGGGAGATGCCTTCCTCGAAGGCGGCCGTGAGGATGTACGGCTTGAAGGATGAACCCGGAGCGTGCGGCGTGTTGACGAGGTCGAGCTGATCCTTGGCGTAGTTCTTCCCCGACAGCAGCGTGCGGATCGCTCCCGTCTTCACGTCCTCGGAGACGATCGCGACGTCGGGGGGAAGCGATCCCGGCGGGTGATACGGGAGCGACAGCGCGCCGGGAGCGTTGACCGCGGCCTGGGCGTAGGCCTGCCACTTCGGGTCGAAGGTGGTCGTGATATCGAGGCCGCCCTCGTAGAGGCTCCGCTTGCGTGCATCCACGGTCTTGCCGAGGGAGTCGAACGCGCCGTTGGTGTTCGAGAGGATCTGCCGCACCAGATAGGTCACGAAGTACGGCTGCGTGGTCCGGCGGTACACGCCGGCATCCTTGGCGAGGTTGAGGGGCGTCGCCTTCGCCTGCTGACCCCGGTCGTAGGACAGGACGCCCTGCCCGATCATCCGGTTGAGGACGTCGTTGCGACGGATGCGCGACTTCAACGGATGCCTGATCGGGTCATACAGGCTCGGGTTCCGGATGATCCCCGCGAGGGTGGCGCCCTGCGTGAGCGTGAGCTTGGAGGCGGGCACCCCGAAGTAGTACTCGGCGGCGGTCCCGATCCCGTAGACGCCGTTGGCCAGGTACACCTGGTTGAGGTACATCTCCAGGATCTGGTCCTTCGTGTACTTCTTCTCGACGCGGATCGCCAACGCGAACTCCTGGAGCTTGCGTTCGAAGCTCCGGTCGTAGGGATCGAGCCCCAGGGTGTTCTTCACGAGCTGCTGCGTGATGGTCGAGGCGCCTTCGACGACCTGCCCGGCGCGGGCGTTCGCGATCACCGCCCGCAACAGCGAGGTCCAGTTGAGCGCGCCGTGGCTGTAGAAGCCCGAGTCCTCGATGGAAAGGACCGCCTGCCGCGCGACGGGGCTGATCTTGTTGAGATGCACGATCTCCCGGTTGTCGAGGTAGACGGTGGCGAGGACGGTCTTGCCGTCGTTGGCGTAGATCGTCGAGCGCTCGGGGAAGCGCGGGATCTTGGTGAAGTCGGCGCCCAGCGCCGTCACCTTGTCGTCGATCCGCTTGACGCCCACCGCGGCGCCCACGAAGGGGGCGGCGATCACCATCGCCATGAGGCCCGAGGCGATCAGCACCACGGGGATCAGCAGCAGGATCGCGAACGGTTTGAACGCCAATCGGTCGTGGAGCGGGCGGGGGTCCGCCCTGCGAGGTCCGGTCGGCACGCCCATGGGGTTGCGCCAAGGATACCCTTGGTCCCCCCGGTACGATAGGGAGCGCTGATGCGTCGTACGGTCCCCCTGCTCCTCGCACTCCTCACGCTCGCCCTCTCGCCGTCCCTGGCCCGGGCGGCGGATGTCTCGCCGACCCCCACGTCCGGGCCCACAAGCACGGACGTCGTGGTGCTCAAGGTGGAGGGCGCGATCGATCGGCCGCTCTGGTCCTACCTGAACCAACGGCTCGACCAGGCGGAGGCCGATGGTTCGATCGTGGTCCTGCAGACGGACACGTCGGGCACGCTCGGCGAGGACGGCGTGGCTCTGGGGAACCGCCTCGTCGCGATGCGCGTCCCGGTCCTCGTCTGGGTCGGGCCCGCCCCCGCGAAGGCGGCCGGGGCGGGCCTCCTGCTGATGTACGCGTCCTCGCTCGCCGGCGTCTCGCCGGGCTCGCAGACCGGTCCACTGAACCCGATCGATCTCGCCGCGCCGGATCAGGCGGATCCCGGGCTGCAGGCGACGATCCAGGGCTGGCTGGACGCTCGGGGGAAGGACACCCGGATCGACTGGCCCGACGGCGCCCTCGACGGAGCCCAGGCCATGGACCACGGCATCGCCCAGGTCGCGGCCGGGTCGATCACGCAGTTCCTCGACGCGGTGGACGGGAAGACCGTGATGACCGCCGACGGACCCGTCACCCTGCATACACGGATCGCCACCACGGACCAAGAGGCCGCCCGGCACGTCGTGAACATCGACTTCGACAACATGGGACCGGTCCTGCGCGTGGCGCACGGGGTGGCCTCGCCCTCCATCATCTACTTCCTCCTCGCGATCGGGCTGGCGTGCCTCGCGTTCGAGCTGACGCAACCCGGCTTCGGGTTCGCCGGCTTCGCCGGGGTGGGGATGCTGCTGCTGGCCGCCTACGGCATCTGGGTGATCCCGCCGTTCTGGCCGGGCTTCGCGCTCCTGCTCGCGGGCGTGGCCCTGATGACCCTCGACGTGCGGATCCGCAACCTCGGGCCCCTCACCGCGCTCGGTCTCGTCGCGTTCGGCGCGGGATCCTGGCTCGCGTGGCACCAGGTGGCGCCCGCGATCCGGATCTCGCCCTGGCTGATCGCGGGTGCGGTGGTCGCGAGCCTCCTCTACTACGGGTTCGGGCTCACCGTCGCGCTGCAGTCGCGCGATCGCATCGTCAACACGCAGCGCGGGCTTATCGGGCTCGTGGGTGAGGCGCGCGGGCGCATCGCTCCGGAGGGGCCGGTGTACGTGAAGGGCGCGATGTGGCGCGGCCGGAGCGCCGGCGAGGCCATCGCTCCCGGGACGCCCGTGCGCGTGCGCGGGGTCGACGGCCTGGTGCTCAAGGTCGAGGCGGACCCCGACGCGACCCCGATGCTGCGCGACCCGGACAGGGTCTCCTCCGACTGACGTCGGTTGTTGCGGTTGGGTTAACCCGCGTCCCATCTCCGCCCCCGGGGAATCCTCGGCGGCTCCCCTTACGAAGAACAGGGTGAGATGGCCGATGACCTCGCTTCCGGCTGGCAGCACTTCGCGGCGTGTCGTGGCGCCGATGCGACGTACTTCTTCGCGCCGAACTACTTCGAGAAGCGCAGCCAGAAGAACGCGCGAGAGGCTGTGGCCAAGGCCATCTGCGTGCGGTGTCCCGTCCGCGTCGACTGCCTCGAGTACGCGCTGGAGATCCGTGAGACGCACGGCATCTGGGGTGGCCTCAACGAGATGGAGCGCCGGGCCGTCCTGCGGGAGCGCACGCGCGAGGCCGTCTAGCGGTTTGACGGCGCCCGGCGGGGGCCGCAGGATGCCTCGCCATGGACGATGCGCAGACTCCTCTCCCGTCTCGCCGATCTCGGCATCGAGCTGCCCGAGGTCCCGAAGCCTGTGGCCGCGTACATCCCCGTGAAGATCGTCGGCCAGATCGCTTACGTCGCAGGCCAGGTGGCGATGGAGGACGGTCAGCTGCTCCATCCCGGGCTCCTGGGCCGCGACGTCCAGGTGGACGAGGCGGCCGGCGCCGCCCGGCGGGCCGCGTTACAAGCCCTCGCGGCGCTCCGTGAGGCGCTCGGCGGGTTCGGGCGTCTGCGCGGCATCGCCCAGATGAGCGTGTTCATCGCCGCCACCGCGGATTTCGTGGATCACCCCAAGGTCGCCAACGGCGCGAGCGAGGTGCTGATGGAGGTCCTCGGCGAGGAGGGCCGGCACGCGCGGACGGCGGTGGGGATGGCGTCGCTGCCCCTCGGGACGTGCGTCGAGGTGCAGGTCACCGCCGAGGTCGATCCCGCCTGATCACGCGCCCCGCGGGAACCGCAGGTCGCCGTCCCTGCGGGTGATGCCGCGGGTGTCGAACCACTCCAGCAGGGGGATGGCGTACTTGCGGCTGGTGCCGAGCGCCTCGCGGAACGCGCTCACCGTGATGCCGGCGGCTCCCGCCTCGCGCACGACGTCCTCCGCCCGCGCGATCACCTCCGGTGCGAAGACGAGCTCGGGCGAGACGCGGATCACCAGCCCTTCCCGCACCGCGGCGTCGAGGACGTCGCGACCGATCCCCTGCGTCTGGAGATCCCGCACCGTGGGCGGCGTGGTCTCGTGCTCACCCCCGACCGCTCCGAGGAGCCGCTCGATGTCGGCGCTGCGCCTGTCCAGGGTGACCACGTGCGAGGTCAGGCGCAGCGCCGACGCCGTGCGCACCACGGTCCCGTCCGCGACGTCGGCGTCGATCAAGGCCTCGATCAGCTCCGGGTCGGCGGGCGCGCCCTCCCGGCGGAGCGCCTGCGCCACGGCACGCCGGCATCCTGCGAGCGGCGCCCCCTCCTCCAACGGGTGGGCCGCGTGGTGGTCCCGGAGGTGGGCGCCGAGCGCCTCCGTCACGGCCTCACGCAGGCCGGGACGGACCAGCCAGCCGCCGACGAGCGGGTCCGCGGCCGGTGCGCCGGTGAGCAGCCCCGCCTCCGCCGCGTCGACCGCGCCGCGCTCGAGCGCGAGCAGGGCCGGAAGCTCCGCCCGCGACGACGTCGCGCGTCGCACGAGCCGATCGATCGCGTCGGGGCCCGGACGCGCCGGGGGGGCGACATCCAGGACGATCCCTCCGGCGACGGTCTCGCGGCGGCCCGCCTCGCGCAGCACGAAGCGGTCGAAGACGTCGAGGACCAGCGGCCGGGCGAGCCGGATCCGCACGAACGCCTCGTCGTTCGGCTCGAGGCTCGTGCGACCGAGGAGCCGGAGCTTCGCGTCGGCCTCCGCCGCGCCCGCGTAGAGCTTGAAGGCCCCGCGGCCGGTGATCGCGTGCGCGAGCCCGCGCACCGGGCGCAGCGACGCCTCGATCGTGCCGGTGGGCCGCCACGCGCCGGGACGACCGAGGACGTCACCCCGCTCGAGGGTCTCCCGCTCGGCGCCCACGAGGTTGGCGGCCACGCGCGAGACGGGCTCCGCGCGCTCTTCGGCGCGCTTGTGCGTCTGGAGCGAGCGGATGCGGGCGCGGGCCTGCGTCGGGAAGAGCTCGACGTCCTCGCCGACGGAGAGCGCCTCGCCCGTGAGGGTCCCGGTGACCACCGTGCCCGCGCCCTTGATCGTGAAGACCCGGTCGATGAAGAGCCGGGCGCGCGCGTCCTCGGGCGCGGGCGCGGCGGCCAGCATCGCGTCGAGGGCGTCGCGGAGGTCCTCGACCCCCTCGCCCGTCACCGACGACACCGGCACGATCGGCGCGCCCTCGAGCGCCGTGCCGACGAGCCGCTCGACGATCTCCTCCTCGGCGATCGCGAGCGTCTCGGCGTCCACCAGGTCGCGCTTGGTGAGCGCGACCACCCCCCCGTGGACGCCGAGCACGTCCAGGATCTGGAGGTGCTCCTCCGACTGCGGCTTCCACCCCTCGTCGGCCGCCACCACGAACAGGACCAGGCGCACCGGTCCGACGCCCGCGAGCATGTTCCCGATGAAGCGCTCGTGGCCCGGCACGTCCACGAACCCGACCTCCCGGCCGGAGGGGAGCGCGGTCCATGCATAGCCGAGGTCGATCGTGAGGCCGCGGCGCTTCTCCTCCGCGAAGCGGTCGGGGTCGATGCCGGTGAGGCGGACGATCAACGACGACTTGCCGTGGTCGACGTGGCCGGCCGTCGCGATGACCCGAAGCTCGGCTGCCACGTCAGTCCTCGAGGAACTCGTCGCCCTCCAGCGCGTAGAGGATCGCGCGAGCGAGGTGGGGGACGTCGTCGGGGGTGACGGTCCTTGCGTCGAAGAGCACGTGGTCGCCCTCGACGCGGCAGAACACCGGGGGACGTCCCGTGCGCAGCCGGGCCGCGAACGCGGTCGGCTCGGGCACCTGCACCCGCACGCCCCAGGAGGCCAGGACGGTCTCCGGCGTGGATCCGCCGCCCACGACCGACTCGCAGCGGTGGACGTGCGCGCCCTCCAGATCCCCGCCCACGGCTTCCGAGAGCTGCTGGGCCCGCCGGTGCACCTGCTCGGCGGGCTCCCGCAGCATGGCGTGGACCGGGATCGACGTCTCGGCCGTGCCCGTCGCGTACATGGCGAGCACGCGCTCGAGCGCCGCCACCTGCATCTTGTCGACGCGCACGGCGCGCGCGATCGGATGACGCCGGAGTTTCTCCACGAGGTCCGCACGTCCCGCGACGACGCCGGCCTGCGGTCCGCCGAGGAGCTTGTCGCCGCTGAATGTCACGAGGTCCGCGCCCTCGGCGATCGCGTCCGTGACGTTCGGCTCGTCCGGCGGCATCCCGTGTCCGCTCGAGAGCAGCCCCGACCCCACGTCGTGCAGGAAGGGGATCCCGCGCGTGCGAGAGAGCGCCGCCAGCTCCCGCGCCGGCGTGCTCGCGGTGAAGCCCACGACGCGGTAGTTCGAGGGATGGACCTTGAGGATCGCGCCGGTACGCTCGGACAGGCCGGCACGGTAGTCGCCGATCCGTGTGCGGTTCGTCGTGCCGACCTCGACGAGCTTCGCGCCGCTCGCGGCCATGATGTCCGGGATCCGGAACTCCCCGCCGATCTCGATCAGCTCCCCGCGCGAGACGAGGACCTCCTTGCGCTTCGCGAGCGCCGCGAGGCTCAGCAGGAGCGCCGCCGCGCAGTTGTTCACCACCAACGCGTCTTGGGCGCCGGTGAGCGCCTTGACCAGGGTCTCCGCGCGCGCGCTGCGCCGCCCGCGTCCGCCGGTCTCCCGGTCCACCTCGAGGTCGGTGTAGTGGCGGGCGGCCCGCGCCGCCGCCCGCGCCGCGGCCTCCGGCAGCGGCGCCCGGCCCAGGCCGGTATGCAGCACGACGCCGGTGGCGTTGATGACGGGGGTGAGCCCGTGGGCGACGGTCGAGGCGCGTCCCACTGCGCGGGCCAGGATCTCGTCGCTCGAGGGAGGCTCGACGCCCTTGCCGGCCCCCGTCCGCACCTCGTCCAGGGTCTCGGCGAGCGTCTGCTTCAGAAGGGCCCGACCGAAGGTGGCCGAGGCGCGCCGGCCCGGTCCCGAGCGCAGGAGGGCGTCGAGCGAAGGCACGCTGCGTCGCGTGTCGGCCCCCTCTCCGGCCCCGTCCTTCGGCATGCCCGCAGCCTACCCGGGCGCGCGGCTGGGCGGGATCTGCGGCCCCGCGTAGGATAGGGCCGCGATGGTCGACACCTCCGAGCGTCCGGCGTTCCAGCACGAGATCTCGTCGATGGTCCGCGGCGGCGGCCTCGACGTGGAGATCGCGCCCGCGGGCGAGTTCACCACCGAGGAGATGATCCTCAACATCGGGCCGCAGCACCCGTCCACGCACGGTGTGCTCCGGGTGGTGCTCGAGCTCGACGGCGAGGTGATCACGCGCGCGGAACCGGTGATCGGCTACATGCACCGGGCCGCCGAGAAGCTCTCCGAGTACCGCGACGCACGCCAGGTGCTGGTCCTGATGAACCGCCACGACTGGATCAGCGCGTTCAACAACGAGCTCGGCTGGACGATCGCGGTGGAGCGCCTGGCCGGCATCGAGGTGCCCGAGCGCGCCCAGTGGATCCGCACGATGTTCGCCGAGTGGAACCGCATCCTGAACCACCTGATGTTCGCCGGCTCCTTCCCGCTGGAGCTGGGCGCCATGACGCCGGTCTTCTACTCGTTCATCGAACGCGAGCTGGTCCAGGACCTGATGGAGTCCGCTACGGGCGCCCGCATGCACCACTCCTACTGCCGCGTCGGCGGCCTGAAGGACGACCTGCCCGCCGGGTTCCTCAAGGAGGCCGCCGACTGCGTGGTCGCGGTGCGCAAGTGGGTGAAGACCTTCAACGACCTGATCATGGGCAACGAGATCATCTTCAAGCGCTGCCGCAACGTCGGCGTGCTCCCCAGCGAGACCGCGATCGGCTACGGCGCATCCGGGCCCACGCTGCAGGCGAGCGGCGTGCCGATGGACCCCCGCAAGGACGAGCCGTACGAGAAGTACGCCGAGGTCGAGTTCGAGGTGCCGGTAGGCAAGACCGGCGACTCCTACGACCGCCTGTGGGTCTTGGTGGAGCGCGTGACGCAGTCGCTCAACATCATCGAGCAGTGCATGGAGAAGCTCCCGGCCGGCAAGTTCCGCGCGGACAAGCTCCCCAAGAAGCTCACGCTCGACGAGGGCGAGGTCTACGTGCGCACGGAGAACCCGCTCGGGCTGATGGGCTACTACGTCGTGGGCAACGGGAAGAAGCAGCCCTACCGCGTGAAGATGCGCACGGCCTCGTTCTCCAACGTGAGCGTGATCCCCGCCATGCTCCCGGGCGCGATCCTGCCCGACCTCATCTCCATCATGGGGTCGATCTTCTTCGTGGTCGGCGACGTCGACCGCTGAGCGCGGTCGTCTTCCTCCACATCCGCGTTCCAGGTTCGTGCCCTCGCGTGCCGATACCCACCGCGACGAGTCCTGAGGGGGACGTGATGCTTACCTACGGTCGGTTCAGGGTGCGCCGGGACAAGCGGGGGGCGCTCGAGGTGTGGTCTCGCGGCTGGCGCTTGGAGTCCCGTGTGGTGCCGCTCGCGCCGCTCGCGATGGCCGCGGCGCTGCTGGTCTCGCCGATCGGGCTGCCGATGAAGGTGATCGGCGTGGTCATGCTGGTGGGCTGCGCCTGGGTGGCGAGGCGCCTGTGCCACCTGGGGTTCACGATCGACGAGGAGGGCGTCGGCGTGGTGGGGGTCCTGCGGACGGTGAAGTTGCCCTGGGACGACGTGGCCGGATTCGTGGGCGAGCGGAACCCCCACGAGGGGCGTGCGGTGCTCGTGGGCAACTCCGGCGAACGCGTGGCGGCGCCCGGGACCTTCGCGGCCGAGGAGATGGATCCCTTCGGCGACGAGGGCGAGGAGGGCATCGTCGACGAGCTCAACCGGCTCGTCTGGTCGGTCCGCCGAGGGGATCCGCTGCCGGTGTGACGAACGACGGGGCTCAGGTCGCGCGGTTGAACCACGCGCCGCCCGGACCCGCGTAGCTCGCGCCCTCGCCCCAGATCGCCACCGTCTTGCCGGTGTCGGTGACGTCGATCTCGCCGTAGTCGCCGTAGGCCTCGCGGTATCCCTTGGGGCTGATGTAGACGGCGCCGCCGGTGGCGTCGGAGATCTTCACCGCGGGGCTCCAGAGCGCGCCGTCGGTGGAGATCCGGTAGAAGGTGTTCCAGCGGCCGTCGCGGCGGGCCATGTACCAGATGCGGAGCTCGCCCCCGGGGGTGCCGACCGCCGCGGGGAACCCCGCCCCGCTGGAACCGGGACTCAGGCGCACGCGTGGGCTCCAGTTCACGCCGCCGTCCGTCGACGTCCAGGCGAAGACGCCGCGGATCCCATGGGACTTCAGCGACCCGTCGGCCGCCAGGATCAGCCGATCCGCGCCATCCACGCCGAGCGCCGTATGGCCGTCGTAGAAGTCCGCGGGGCAGGCGGCGGAGACGCACTTGCGTCCGAGCGCGAACGAGGCGACCGTCGCCGTGGTCCACGACGTGCCGCCGTTCACCGAACGCAGGATCACCGTGCGGTTGGCTCCCTTCAGCCCCCGTCCGTTCCCGCTGTACCTGAGGCTCGACTCCGCGTACACGACCGTCCCGTCGGAGAGCACCTGGCCGCCGAACGCGTAGAGGTAGCGCCCGCTGGTCGTGACCTTGCGCTGATCCCACGTCTTCCCGCCGTCGTGGGAGAACGCCACGTACGCGTCGCCGGCGCTCGGCCCGTTGAACGCCACGTAGACATCGTTGCCGTCCGCGCTCGAAGCCAGCAGCGGCTTGTCCTGCCAGGCGACGTCCCCGTAGACGGGAACCGGCTTCGACCAGGTCTTCCCGTGGTCCGAGGAGCGGACGAACCAGACGGTGTAGTTGCGCATGAAGGCGGCCTGGACCGTGCCGGTGTCGTCGGCCACCTCGATCTCGGGGTCGTACATGCCGTGCGTGCCTTTGCACGTGCACAGGAACCGGAACGGTCCCCAGTGCCGGCCGTCGTCCCTCGAGACCTGCAGGATGATGGCCGGGTCGGGGCAGTCCTTCGGGCAGGCGGTGGGGCCACCGTAGCGCGTGACCAGGCGGTAGACGTACGGCGCGTTCGGGTCCGTGGCGATCGCCGGCTCCCAATCGTCGTAGTGGCGGGCGACGACGCGCTCGCCCGCCCACCCGGGCGCGCTCGCCGCGCGCGGGATGCGCGCGTCCACGCCGAAGGTGCCGTCGGCTTTGGCCTCGGCGAGGGCGTCGAACCGCTCCTGCTGCCCCTCGCCGGCATCGGGGTCGCCGCTCCCTTCGCTCCCCGCGTCCGCCTCCCGGCCCGCGCCCTCTTCCTCGGTCCCGCCGGCCTCCCCCGAGGGCTCCGATCCCCGGTTGCTCTCCGAGGGCGACCCCGCGGCTGCGGCCTTGGGCGATGGCGACGAGCCCTGCGTGGCGCTGATCACGATGGCCGCCACCAGGGCGAGGACGATGAGTGCGGCGACGATGACGACGGTGCGGCGACGCATGACGGTTGGGATCTCCTCGCTCGGCAGGGTTCGGGCTGACCAACGCTACGGGGCCGGTCGCACGAGGGTCAAGGCAGGTCGAGCCACCTGGGCGGATCCAGGCCGGGGGTGGCGAGGACCAACCAGCGGAAGCGACCGAGGGCGGCCGGATCGACGAGGAGCGTTGCGCGGCTGCGCGCGCCCCACGTCCGCACGGCCCCCAGTCCGTCGCGCTCGTCCAACATGCGGTGCTGCGCCTCGAGCTCGCGGCGTGCCCACATCTCGAAGCCCAACGCCGTCAGCGCTCGCCGCTGCGTCACGGTGGGGAACGCCACGAGCCCTCGCGCCTGGGCGCGTTCCGCGATCAGCGCGAAGTCCACGCCGGCGGTGATGTCGGCCGTGCCGGGCTCGTCCAACGGGTCCTCGGTCACGCGATGGCCCCGGTACCCGTGCGTGAGACCGCCCGGCGAGCCCACGCCGCCGTAGTCGATCAGCAGCGCCATCCCGTCCGTCGGCACCGCGGCCAGCCGGTCGACGAACGCGAGGGCCCCGTCGGGGAGCACGACCTCGTCGTCCTCGACCAGGCCCGCGGCGCGCTCCAACCCCTCGGCGTCTGGCGCGGTGAGCACCTCGACCAGCCGGTCGGCGTCGTCGAGGCCGACCCGGATCTCCCGGGGTCCCTCCGCCGTCACCCGCACCCGCCGGAAGGGCAGGTTGTCCAGCAGTTCGTTGGCGAGCACGATGTGGGGCGAGGCGGGGATCTCCTCGGCAACCGTAGCGCCGGGGGTCTCGGCGAGCCGTGCGCGGGCGCCCGCGCTGCGCTCCACCGCCGTGTACGCGACGTCGAGGTCGTCGAGGTGCGCGAGCAGCTGCGTCGCCAGCGTGCCGTCGCCCGCGCCCACCTCCACGAGGCGCAGGGGAGAGGGGTCGCCCAGGCGCTCGGCGATCTGCCGGATGCCGCCGGCGAGCAGCTCCGCGAAGACCGGGTGCACGTGCGGGCTCGTGATGAAGTCGCCCTCGGCACCGACCGGGGGGCGCTCGTAGTAGCCGCCGGGCCCGTAGAGCGCGCGCTCCATGTACTCGGCGAACGAGATCGGGCCGTGATCGCGGATCGCCACCACGATCGCGTCGCGCACCGGGCTGCTCATGCTCGGAGTATGTCGGCGCGGCGGGGCTCCGGCCATCCTGCGAGAATCGCCGCCGTGAGCGAGGACATCCGCAAGGCGGCGTCGGTGATCGCGGTGCGCGACGCCGAGGACGGGCCCGAGGTGCTGGTCCTGGAGCGCTCGTCGGGGAGCCGGTTCCTCCCCGGGTACGTGGTGTTCCCGGGGGGCGCCGTCGACGCCGACGACGAGCGGCTCGCCCAGGCCTGGTTCGGCTCGGCGACCGAGGCGGCCCGCGCGGCCGCCGTGCGCGAGCTGGCCGAGGAGGCCGGCCTCGCGCTCACCGCGACGGGCCTCCAGGTGGCCGACCCCGGCGATCCGATGGCCGCCGCCACCGCGTCGCCCCCCGCCCTCGATCAGCTCGCGGAGGTCGCGCACTGGGTGGCGCCCGAGGAGGTCCCCGTGCGCTTCGACGCGCGCTACTACGCGGTGGCGTCGCCGCCCGGGCTCGACCCCGTGCCCGACGGCCACGAGGCGGTGCACGCGTGGTGGGCGGCGCCGCGCGCCCTGCTCGGCGAGTGGGAGGCCGGCGCCCGGAAGCTCTACTGGCCCACCTACTTCACGGTGCGCGCCCTCGCGGCGTCCGACACCGCGGAGGAGCTCCGGGCCCGGCGGATCGAGACGCGGGAACCCGACGACGACGACCTCGACCGCCTCCCGCGGTCGGTCTTCTGGCAGGACTGAGGATGCAGCGCGTCGTCCGGGTCCTGGCGCCGAACCCGTCGGTGTACACGCTGGAGGGCACGAACACCTGGGTGGTGGGCGAGGACCCCGCGGTCGTGATCGACCCCGGTCCCCTCGACCCGGCGCACCTCGACGAGGTGGCAAGGGTGGCCGGTCGGGTTGGCGCGGTCCTCGTCACGCACGACCACCCCGATCACGCGCCCGGCGCGCTCACGTTCGCCCGGCGCGTGGGCGCGCAGCTCCGCGCGTTCCGCCTGGACGGCGCCGAGCACCTCCGCGACGGCGAGCGGATCGACGTGGGCGCGACGTCGTTCGTGGCCGTGCACACCCCGGGCCACTCGTCCGACCACGTGGTCTTCCATCTCCCCGCGGACGGCGCGCTCTTCACGGGCGACGCGGTGCTCGGGCGAGGCACGAGCTTCATCGACCCGCCCGACGGCGACCTCGCGCAGTACCTGCGGTCGCTCGGGCGCATGCAGGACCTGGCGCCGAGGATCCTCTACCCGGGCCACGGCCCGGTGGTGCTCCGCGCCGCCGAGAAGCTGCAGGAGTACGTCGAGCACCGGACGGAGCGCGAGGAGCAGGTGCTGGCCGCCATGGCGGACGGGCCGCGCACGATCATGCAGATGGTCGAGGCGATCTATGCGGACTACCCGGCGGAGGTGCACGCGCTCGCGGCCCGCTCCGTTCTGGCGCACCTGCTGAAGCTGCAGGGCGAGGGACGCGTCGACAAGACGGGCAAGGGCCTCGACGCCGCGTGGTTCACGGTGATGCCGCGCGCGTGCGAGCGCTGCGGGAGGCCGGTGAAAGGCCGGGCCCGCTACTGCAACACCTGCAGCCTGATCATCCTGCAGGAGGGCGCGGGCGCCGGCGCGGAGTGACCGCCGGCCGATCACGTGGCCACGGCCTGCAGCCCGGGCCGCACCAGGTAGCGGGATCGAGCGAGCACGGCCACCCGTCCGGCCCGCTCGAGCCGCCGCAACGCGCGGTTCACCGACTCGCGCGAGGTGCCGGCCAGCGCGGCGAGATCTTCTTGGGTGAGCGGCAGCGCCAGCAGGACGCCGCCGGGTACCGGACGCCCGAACCGCCCCGCCAGGTCCGTCAGCCGCCGGTCGACGCGCCCGGACACGTCCGACCACGCGAGGTCCAGGGCGAGCGCCGCCGCCCTGCGCGCGCGCTCGGCCATCAGCGTCGCCGCGACCGGGCCCGTGAGCGGACGTAGCCGACACGGCCGCAGGGCGCGCACCGTCACGAGCGACGCGGCGCGATCGGGCTCGCCCACCAGGTCGCCGGGCCCCAGCACGTCGAGGGCGAGGACCCGGCCGTCGGACGAGACCGCCGTGGCGAGCAGCGCGCCTGCCTCGATCACGCTCGCGTGCATGCACGCCTCGCCCTGGCGCACGACCTCCTGGCCCGTGCGCACCGCGACGAGGGGGAGCGGTCGATCGGGGCGGGGCAGACGCGCCGCCATGAGCACCACTCCTAACCGGGGGGCGAGGAGCGTATCCGGGACGGGTGACACGGCCGCGCGTTCCCATCCGCGGGGAGGAAAAGATAGGCTGTCGCCGACCCGACCATCGAGCGCGCGAGGAGGTCCCGTGGCGAAGCCCAAGATCGAGGTCGCCCTGGCGGCCGTGCCGCTCTTCGAGGCGCTCTCCAAGCGGCAGCTGAAGAAGGTCGCGTCCGTGGCGGAGATCGTGAACTACATGGGCGGACACTCCATCGTGAAGGAAGGCGACGAGGGGGAGAGCATCTTCGTCGTGCTGGCGGGCCAGGCCAAGGTGACCGTGAAGGGCCGGACCGTGGGCCGCACGCTCCCGGGCGATCACTTCGGCGAGATCTCGCTGCTCGACGGCGGGCCGCGCACCGCCTCCGTGGTGAGCGAGACCCCCATGACGATGCTCATGATCACCCGCAAGGACTTCCAGAAGGTCCTGAACGACGACCCCGAGGTCGCCATCGCCCTGATGGAGAACCTCGCGCGCATGATCCGACGCGTGGACCGCTCGCTCGCCCGGTGAAGCCCGGTAGCCTGGGTCCATGAACGTCGAGTTCCACCCCGCCGACGATCCGGAGACCGTCGTGGCCACCGTCACGTGGGACGGGACGGTCCGGATCGCGTGCGAGGACGACGCGGTCCGTGCCCAGCTGGACCGAGCCTATAGGCACACGCCGGTGGTCACCGACGACGCCTCGTACCGGCGCCTCGGCACCAGCGGCGAGGTCGTGATCCAGCCCGGTGACCTCGAGTGGTTCCGCGCAGCGTCGCAGGTGCGCGGCCCCGCCGAGACCGGCCTGGTGGCCCGCCTCGTCCCGGGTGTGCGCGAGGGCGGGTTCGATCCCGCGGCGGGCTACAGGACCTTCGAGGCCTCGATCGAGCGTCTCTCGGCCCAAGGCGAGTGAGCGCCTAATTGTTCGCTGCGACCCAGGCCTGACCTTCGGCGCAGAACGCGCGGAAGTCGCAGTAGCGGCAGGCCGGTCCCGGGGTGGGGGCGAACGATCCGTCCGCGATGGCGTCGAGCGCCGTCTCCACACGTGACCGCACCGCCTCCGGGTCGCCGAGGGGACGCGTCATCTCCTCGCCCGTCTTCAGGTAGACGTAGGTGAGCGTGAGCTCCTCGGGGGCCTTGTCCCAGATCTCCACGCACGCCAGTCCGTAGAGGTCGAGCTGGAGGCCGGAGAGCGGGTCGTCGTCCGCTGGGCGCTGGCCGGTCTTCCAGTCGACGACCTCCCAGGGCCCGTCGTGCGCGCCGTAGATCGCGTCGATGCGCCCGCTCACCGCGTACGGACCCGCGCGCAGCATGAACGCGCGCTCGGCGAACAGCGGCGTGAGCGAGGCGAAGCGGCTCTCCAGGAACGCCTGGCGGAGCCGGTCCACGCGGCCGGGGTCGCCCGCGAGCTCCTCGTCGGTGAGGTCGGGGGCGTCGTCGACCTCCAGCAGTTGGCCCTGACCGCGCGCGCGCCGCTCGATCCAGCCGTGGATCTCCGTGCCGATGCGCGCCGCCGGTCCGCTGAAGCGCGGGAGCGGCCGGACGCTGGACCAGTAGAAGCGCTTGGGGCACTGCGCGTAGGTCATCACGGAGCTCACCGAGAGCGTCTGCGGCGCGCCCTCGGCGCCGGGTCCGCGCTCGGCGGCCTCGCGCTCGCGCAGGTGCGCGGCGAGCTGGCGCTGCGCCGACGCCGCCCGCTCGAAGGCAGCGCGGTCCTCCTCGCCGAGCGCGTCGAGCAGCGAAGGCTGGACGCCGCCCGACGCCACCGCGTCGACGGCCGCCGTCCGCCATCCGTCCGCGAAGAGCGCGTCCGCGTCGTCGGGCCTGGCGGGGCCGGGCCAGGGCCGCACGAGCCCTTGCCGGTAGCCGAGCATCGGGTTCTCCTCGGCGTCGATGCCCTCCGCCAGCTCCAGCGTGGCCTCGCCCGTGGCGGCGCCCCAATCCGCGAGCTCGGTGAAGAACTCGCTGGGACCCTTGGCCATCACGAGCTCGCCGTACCACTGCGAGCCGCTCACGTGCAGCGACCGGCGCGCGCGCGTGAGCGCCACGTACATCGTGCGACGCTCCTCCACGACCTCCTGCGCCTGCAGGTCGCGCTTGAAGTGGGAGAGCACGCCGTCGAAGGCGGGCAGGATGGCGGCGTCGCCGCGCAGCTCGAAGTCGAGCGAGTAGCCGCGCTCCGCAGGGTTCTGCTGGATCCGCTTCGACGGCATCAGGCCGGTGGCCACGCCCGGCACGAACACGTGGTCGAACTCGAGCCCCTTGGCCTGGTGGATCGTCATCACCTTCACCGCGTCCTCGTCCGAGGGCTGGACCGGCTCCCACTCCTCCTTGTCGAGCGCCTCCACGTCGTCGACGTACTGCAGGAACGCGCGCAGCGTGAGCTCGCCCTCGACGGGCTCGAACGCGTGCACCTGGTCCAGGAACGCGCCGAGGTTGCGCGCGCGCTGCGTCCCCACCGCGCGATCGGTGCCTGCCTCGAGCTCCTCCACGATGCCGGTGCGCCGGATCACCTCGCCGAAGAACTCGGGGACGGGGCGACGCGCCTCGACGCGCAGCGCCTCGAGCTCGCGCCGGAACGTCTCGAGGCGCGTGCGGCCCTCGTCGCTCAGGCCCTCGATGTCGTCGAGGTGCTCCAGCGCCTCGGCGAACAGGAAGGGCGTCTCCTCGTCGTCGTTGCCGTCCTCGCGCCACGCGTAGTTCATGTCCTTGGCCCAGCGCGCCACCAGCGCGAGGTCCTTGAACCCCACGCGGTAGCGGGGCCCCAGGAGGATCCGGGCGAGCGCCACCGAGGCCATCGGGTCGTTCGCCGCGCGCGCGTAGGCGAGGACGTCCACCACCTCGGGCAGCTTCAGCAGCCCGGCGAGCCCCACGATCTCCACCGGGATGCCGCGGTCCTCGAACGCGCGCTGCAGCAGGAAGAACAGGCGCGACGTCCGGCAGAGCACCGCCACGTCCGACCAGGCGGCGCCCTCCGCGTGCAGCGCCTCGATCCGCTCGGCGATCCAGCGCGCCTCCGTGAGCTCGTCGAGGTGCGTGGCGAGCGTCACGTCGCCCTCGCCGTTGGCGGGCCACGGCACCAGCTCCTTCTCGGGGTCGGGCCGCTGCGCGGCCGGCAGCGGCGCGATGATCGCGTCGGCGGCGTGCAGGATGCGTGCGCCCGAGCGGAAGTTGGTGAACAGGGGGAGCCGCGCGGCCTCGGCGCCGTCGGCGCGGCGGAACCGTTGCGGGAACTCCAGCAGGTTGTAGAGCGAGGCGCCGCGCCACGCGTAGATGTTCTGGTCGGGGTCGCCCACCGCGGTCACGGGGTGCCCGCCGCCGAAGAGCGCCTCCATCAGCCGCGCCTGCGCGACGTTCGTGTCCTGGTACTCGTCGAGCAGCACGGCGGCGAAGCGGTCGCGGTACTCGCGGCCGACCTCCGGGTGCTCCGTGGCCACGCGCATCGCGAGCTCGATCTGGTCGCCGAAGTCGATCACGCCAAGGTCGCGCTTGAGGCGGCGGAAGACCTTCACGGCCTCCGCGAGCTCCAGGCGATCCCGCGCCGCGTAGAACGCCTTGTCCGACCGATGTCCCTTCAGCGCCTCCAGCCGCTCCACGTTGTGCGCGACGATCGCGTCGGGATCCACCAGGTGGTTCTGGGCCTGCTCGTCGAGCTTCAGGATCTTGTCCACCACCGACGGCTGCCATTCCGTCTTCACGTGCTGGAAGGTCATCTCGTCGAGGACCCGCCCGGCGAGGTCCACGCGCTGCGCCTGCGAGAGCACGCGCTGCCCGGGCTCGATGCCCGCGAGCATGCCGTAGCGGTCGATCACCTGCGCGGCGAGTCCGTGGTAGTTGAGGATCTCCGGCTCCTCGCCCTCGTCCAGCTCGACGGTGGCGAGGGCGCGGCGCACGCGCTGGCGCAGGTTCTCGGTGGCCTTCACGGTGAAGGTGAGCGCGAGCACGTTGCCCGGGAGCGCGCCCTCGTGCGCGGCGGGGATCCGGCCGAGCGCCACCAGCGCGAGGTAGACCACGCGGGCCGCCATCACGGAGGTCTTGCCCGAGCCGGCGCCCGCCACCAGCACGTAGGGCTCCAGCGGCATCGAGATGGCGGCCCACTGTTCGGGGGTGGGCTCGGCGCCGCCCATCGCGGCCACGATCTCGGGAGGCATCGTCGTGGTGCTCATGCCGGCGCCGCCTCCGGATGCCGCCTGAGCGCGTCCACGGGGAATACGGGCTGGCCCTCCGGGTAGAGGGGGCAGAGCGTGCGGAAGTCGCAGAAGCGGCAGTTCGCGTACGGGTTGGGGTGGTAGACCTCGGCCGCGTTCAGCTCCTTCTTCCGCGCGATCAGGGCGGCCAGGCGCTCGCGCATCCGCGCTTGGTACTCCTCCTCGTCGCGGGGGTTGATGGGCATCTTGCGGAACTGGATCTGCGGGCTCCTCCAGTTGCCGCGCAGGAACGCCAGCTCCACGACGCGCACCGGCTTGAACGTCGCGAGCTCCTCGGCCTCCTGGACCGCCAGGTAGTAGATGCCGAGCTGCAGGCTGTCCTCGGGCGGCCCGGCGTTGTCGCTCTTGCCCGTCTTGAAGTCGGTGATGGTGGTGCCGTCCTTCACGGAGGGCCCGATCCGGTCGATGTAGCCGATCACCAGCACGCCCTCGAACTCGAACTCGAAGAACTGCTCGATGCCGAGCGCGGGCTTGTCGCCGTAGGTCTCGAACCAGTTGCGCAGCATGTGCTCGCGCGCCAGGTGACGGAACGCCTCGGAGACGGCGAGCGACGGGAACTCCTGCGGGCGCCAGCGCGCCTCCAGCGCCTCCACCATCGCGCGCGGCTCCTTCACGATCTCGCCGCGCTCGGTCTCCTCGATGATCTTGTGCACGGTCTTGCCCACCCATGCGTGGTAGCCACCGGGACGGCCGAGCCCGAGCTCGTCGCCGAGCACGTGCATCAGCTCGCACGCCTCCAGGTTGGACAGGCGTGAGTAGGAGACGCGGACCTGCTCGTGGAGCGGACGGCCCGTGTCGGTCCAGTCGTGCTGGAACCACCAGCGCGCGGGGTCGACGCCGAGCGCGGTGATGCCCTCGAGTGCGGCGAGGCGGCGCCAAGCGGGGAGACCGGGCGTGGCGAGCTGATGCCGCCAGGTGGCGGAGGCCTCGCGCACCGAGACCGGCTCCTCGAACGGGCCCGCCGGCGCGTGCGTCCACGTCAGGCCGCGCTCGTGCACGAAGCGGGAGCGCACGCTCAGCTCGTCGGCATCGGGATGGGCGTCGGCGCAGACGAGCACGACGCGCTTGCGGGCGCGCGCGAGCACCGTGTCGAACAGGCGCCGCTCCTCCTCCAGGCGCTCGCGGTTGCGCTCGGCGTTCGTGATCACGCGGTCGAGCACCGCGAGTTCGAACATTGGCTCCGCGCGGTGCACGCTCGGGAAGTTGCCCTCGCTCACGCCGGTCACGAGGACCGCGTCGAACTCGCGCCCGACCGTGCCGTGGGCGGTCAGCACGCGGACGGCGTCGGGGCGGGAACGTTCCCACGCCGAGTGGCCGGGCCCGTGCTCGCCGGCGTCGAGCGACTCCAGGAACCCCTGCACGCTCTTGTCGGCGCCGTCGTCGGCCTCGGCCACGACGTTCGCGAAGGTCACCACCGTGTCGAGCTCGCGGCGCGCCTCGGCCTCGTGCCCGGCCGCCTCCACCAGCCGACGCGAGCACGGGAGCTCCTCCCACAGCACGCGGAACGCATCCTGCACGGACATGCCCGCGAACAACGACGCCTTCGCGAGCGCCTCGCGCGCGGCGCGCACCGTCTCGGCTTCGCCCGGGGTGAGCCCCTCGTCCACATCGAGGGCTCCGCCGATCGAGCCGGTCTCCGCGCGGGCGGTGCGCAGGAGCCCGCGCGCGGTGGCGGGCGGAGAGACCCACCACGTCGGAGGTGAGCAGCGGCTCGACGAGCTCCTCGCGCTGAGGGTCGTCCGCCACGAGCCAGCGGAGCGCCAGGACGTAGGGGCGCGTGGCGGGCTCGGCCGTGAGGGAGAGCCCGCGCTCGGGCACCGCCCGGGGGATGCGGGCGTCGTCGAGCGCGCGCAGCAGCCCGCCCAGGTGCGCACCCTGGCGCCGGACCACGACGGCCATCTCCGACCACGCGATGCCGTCCTCCACGTGGAGTCGCCGCAGCTCACGCGCCACGGCGGCGTGCTCCTCTGAGGCGTGCGGCGTGACCCAGGCCTCGATCCGCGCTGGCTCGGGGGTCCGATGATCGGTCGTGAGGGCAACGGCGGTCGATCCGGGGAAGGTCTCCGCGAACCGGTCGAGCGGGAGTCGAGACATCCCTTGGAAGGTGAAGACCGCGGCGTCGGGATCGGCCGCGGCCACGAGGTCGGGCGCACGGAGACCCTTCAAGATGGCCTCCGCCGCGAGCGTGGTGTCCTGCAGGTCGTCGACGAGCAGGTGGTCGAAGAGCGGGGGACCCTCCGTGGCCACCTTCGCCGCGCGCTGGAGCAAGGCGCCGAAGTCGACGACGTCGAGGTCGTCGAGCACGTCCTGGTACTCGCCCAGGAACCGTGCGAGCTCCTGCCAGCCGGCCAGCCCGCGCCGCTCGGCGGCCTCGGCGATGTCTTCCGGCGTGCGCATCTCCTCCTGCGCGCGCACCAGGAACTGGCGGACCTCGTCGACGAAGCCGCGGAGCTGCAGGAGCGATCCGTACGCGGGCCAGTCGGCGGGGTCCGCGTTGGCGAGCAGCTCGCGCACCTTGGCGAACTGCTCGGCGGCGCCGAGCACCTGCGGCGGCTCGTCGTAGCCGAGCTCCGTGAACCGCTCCCGCAGGATCCGGTTGGCGAGGCCGTGGAAGGTCACCACCTGCAGGCCGGGCAGCGACGTGGAGAGCCGGGCCAGGAGCGCCGAGCGTGCGGCGTCGCGCGCGCTCACCGAGCCCGCCACGAACGCGACCCGTTCGGGGTCGGCGCCGCCCTCGATCAACCGGGCGAAGCGCTCCCGCAAGACCGTGGACTTGCCGGTGCCCGCGCCACCCGTCACCAACAGGGCGCCGTCCCCGTGATCGAGGACACGCTGCTGATCACCGTCGGGGAGGAACGGGGGGGCCGTCACAAGGGGATGCTACCCGCAGGGAACGACACGGGGTTCGCGCGGCCCGCGCCGGGGACGGTACGGAAGGGCGGCCGGAACCCGAGTGTGGCTACACTCGCACGCATGGTGAATCCCGACGGAAGCAGGGGCGCCGGATTCGGGGATCCGGAGCAGAAGCATGAGCTCTCGGAGGAGCACCAGGCGGAGATGCGGCGCGAGCTCGAGATGGCGCACGAGGCCAAGCTCATCGAAGGAGCCGAAGGGTCGAAGTCCGGCGGGCGTCGGTTGGTGGAACCGCCTGTTCCACCGCTCCAGTCTTGATGGCTGACGGGTCCGGAGCGGCCTGAAACGGCCGAGCGTCGCCGACTCAGACGTCGGGACGGGGCGGAACCGACAGGCCGGTGGGCTCGTCGGAGAGGTCACCCGGCGGCGCGTGCTCGATCTCGCGGCGGTACCAACGCTCGACGTCGGCGGGGCCGATGGCGCCCACGAGTCGTCCGTCTTCCAGGACGAACCCCTCGCGACCCGCGAGCCACTCGAGCACCTCCTCGAGGGTCTCCTGCGGGGTGAAGAGCGGGGTCTGCGTCATCGGGATCATCGCGTCGCGCACCGGGCGCATCGGGTCGCGAGCCCCGACCGGGCGCGCCGAGTCCATCGAGACGGTGCCGATGAGGCGACCGTCGGCCTCGGTGACCGGGAAGCGCTGGTCGGGCGTGCCGCCGCGCAGGGCGTGGTCGAGGGCATCCGTGAGCGTCATGTCCGCCGGCACGGTGGTCGGCGGAGGACGCATCACGTCGGCGGCGGTGCCCTTCGCGAGGTTGTCGCGGAACGCGATACGCCCGTCCATGCCGCGCCCCGTGGCCAGCATGATGAATCCGAGGTAGCCGCAGAAGATGGCGAGGAACGTGTCGTTCTGCGCGAACCGATACGCCGCGAACGCGAAGAGCCCCAGGCCCATGGCGATCCCGACGTACCCGGCCGTGCGGAGCGCGGTGCGTCGGCTGCGCGTGATCCCCCAGACCGCGGCCAGGAGCATCCGCCCGCCGTCCAGGGGGAAGCCCGGGAGCGTGTTCATGGCCGCGAAGAGCAGGCTCAGGAAGGCGAGGTAGTCGAAGATCGAATGCACGGTGCCGTGCGTGATCTGCGCGGCCACCCAGAAGACGCCCGACATCACGAGCGTGGTGAACGGCCCCACGAACGCCACGAGGAACTCGCCGAACGGCCCGCGCGCGTTCGCGCGCGTCTCGGTGGCGCCGCCCCAGAACACCAGGGTGATGCCGGAGACCGGCAGGTCCAGCGCGCGAGCCGTCACCGCGTGGGCGGCCTCGTGCAGCAGCACGCTGCCGAAGAAGAGCACGCCCGTGAACACCGCGAGGACGATCGCGGTGGCGGGCGTCTCGCGCGCGAACCCCTGCGTGAGCCCGACGTACTGCGCCCACACGTAGATCACCGCGAGCAGCATCCACGAGGAACCCACGAACAGCGGGATCCCCCGGATCGTCGCGACTTTCCAACGCCGTCCCATGGCGACGAGCGTACCCGGCCACCCTGGTTCTCGCGGGACCTGCGCACGGCCACGTCGCGGATACTGGGCGGCGTGCACCGCCGTTCGCTCCTCCTCACCCTCGCGTTGGTCACCCTCGCTGCGTGCAGCGGCGGCGATGGCGACGCATCGCCCAGCCCGTCGCCCTCGCCACCCTCGCCCTCTCCCGGGTGCGCGCCGACGACCACGAACGTGATCCGCGCGGTCTCGCTCTCCTTCGACCGCGACTGCATGGCCGTGCCGGCCGGTGCTCCGTCGACGATCGACTTCGCCAACGACGATGCGGGGGAGTCGCACAACGTGGCGATGTACCCTGCGGACAGCTGCCTCGGGAAGGCGGTGGCCGCGGCCAAGCAGCCGCGCTGCCAAGACCCGACGGGCCCCGCCGTGTACCGCGGCTCGGTGATCCTCGGGGTGGAGCGGATCACGTACGACCTGCCTGCGCTCCCCGCCGGCGACTACGTCTTCGTCTGCGAGGTCCACCTCTTCATGCACGGCGCGTTCCGCGTGCGGTGACGGGGTTCACCTTTCGTACCTCTCAACGCTCTGTCAGGGTGAGAGGAGTTGACCGACACGCATGACTTCGATGCGATCTGGCGCGAGGCCGGACCCGTGATCTGGCGCGCCGTCTATGCGTACTCGGGCGGACGCCGCGACGTGGCCGACGACGCCGTGGCCGAAGCCTTCGCGCGCGCGATCGCACGTCCCGACACCGTTCGGGAGCCCGTCCCGTACCTCTACCGCGTGGCGTTCCGGATCGCCGCAGCCGACCTCGAGCGGACGGGCCGCCAGAGCGAGCTCTTCGAGACCGACCGCACGGTCGAGGATCCCGAACCGGCGGCGGACCTCATGGCCGCGCTCAGGCGCCTCAGCGCGTCCCAACGCGCCGCGGTCTACCTCCACTACCGTGCGGACCTCCCCGTCCGCCAGGTCGCCCAGGTCATGGGCACCAGCTCTGCAGCGGTGAAGGTCCACCTCATGCGCGGCCGCCGACGCCTCGCCGAGCTCCTCCGTGAGTCGGAGGGGGTGGAGGCATGACGGAGCGCTGGCGCACCGCCCTCCGCGACCTCGACGATCTGGGACCCGACGGGTCGGTGTACCGGCGCGCCCGACAGGGGCCTTCGCACCCGGAGACGCCGGAGGGTCCCGGTCGCGCCAAGCGTCTGGTTGCGGGCGTGACGGCGGCGGCGGTCTTCGCGCTGGCCGCCGGGTTCGCGTGGCGCGCCCTCCGCCCCTCGGGCGATTCGGCGGCCCTTGCCCCCGGAGGCGCTACCGGGTTCTCGAGCTACACGGACCCCGCCGGCTGGAGCGTCTCGCTACCCCTCCGCGTGGTCCGTCAGCCCCATCGACATCCAAAGCAGGATCAACACCCAGGGTGTCGTCATCGCGAACGGACCGGGCGGCCTCGCGTCTCCGAACGCGGCGACGCCCGGTCCGATCGGCCCCGACCTCGTGTCGGCGTCGTCCGACCTCGTCGCGCTCGGGATCACGGCGACGTCGGGCGGACCACCGGGGGGGCCATCGGTGGATGACGACACGCCCCTGCCGCTTTCCGCGTCCGATCTGAAGGTGCTGCCCGGCACGTGCACGGTCTGCCCTGCGGACATGGACATCCAGACGAACGGCGTGAGGTACGAGATCGACCTCTGGGCCGGCCGCGATGCCTCGGAATCCGACGTCGCAGCCGCCCGCTCGATCATCGAGTCGTTCAGGGGTGCCACGCTGCGATCCGGAACGGTCACGGCCGGCTGGACGCCGTTGTTCACGCCGCAGGACGGGTTCCCGAAGGGCGAGGCAACGGCGGCCGTGCTCATCGGGACACCGGAGCTTCGGCAGCTCGGCGTGATCTACGTGATGCATCCGGTCTCAGGCCCGATCTACGCCCTGGACCTGGTGCCCGACACCTGCGGCGAAGGCCAAGACCAGCGGTGGGACGCGCAGGCGCAGGAGATCCGCGTTACCTGCCCCGATGGGACCGTGATCAGGTTCGACCCGGAGGGGCGCCCCCTCCCCGGCAACCCTGCGAGCGCTGATCGGCAACTCCAGGCCTACCCCGTGATCCGATCTTGGGACGGCCAGTTCCTCCTCGGCGTCTCCGAGCCGTACTTCGAACAGCCGCAGTGGACGCCGTGACGGATCGATGCGACGCCCTCGCGCTGACGCATAGGTTCGGTACGTAAGCCCGCCCCGTCACGGGCCTACGGTGGGTCGGTGACCGACGTCGTCCTGTTCACGCGCGACCTGCGCGTCCACGACCATCCTGCGCTCAGCGCCGCCACCCGAGCGGGAGGGCGCGTCATCCCGCTCTTCGTGTTCGACCCGCAGCTCCTCGATCGCTCGCCCAACCGCGATCGGTTCCTGATCGAGTCCCTCGCAGATCTCGACCGCTCCCTCGTCAGACTTCGCGGCGGACTCGTCACCCGCGAGGGTGACCCCGTGGCCCACGTGGTCGACCTCGTGCGGCGCGCAGATGTGCGCGTCGTGCACCTCTCGGAGGACGTCAGTGCCTTCGCGCTCCTGCGTGAGCGCCGACTCCGCGCCGCGCTCGAGCCCCTCGGCGTCGCGCTCCACGTCCATCCCGGCAACGCCGTGGTCGCGCCCGGCGACGTGGCGCCGGGCGGCAAGCCCGCCTACTCCGTCTTCACGCCGTACCACCGTGCGTGGGCCGAGGCTCCTCGCCGACCGCTCGATCCCGTGCCCGCGAGGATCGAGCTCCCTCCCGGTCTGGAGCCCGGCCCACGCCCGCACCCGTCCGCGGTGCACGCCGAGTCCATCGATCTGGCGCCCGGGGGCGAGACCGCCGGGCGGAGGCATCTCGACGCGTACCTCGCCACCGACGCGGCTCGCTACGCGGAGGTGCGCGACGACCTCGCCGCCGATCGCACCTCCCGCCTCTCGGCCTACCTGCGGTTCGGATGCCTCTCGGCCAACGAGGTCGTGGATCGGGCCGGCGCGATCCCCGGAGCGGACGCGCTGATCCGCCAACTGGCGTGGCGCGACTTCTACGGACAGCTCCTCGCGCACGACCCCACCCTCCAGTGGCGGAGCCTCCGGGAGCCTCCTCCCGACATCCCGCCTCCGCCCCAGCACGCCGGGTACTTCTTCGAGTGCTGGCAGGAGGGCCGCACCGGCATCCCGCTCGTGGATGCCGGTATGCGGCAGCTCCGTCGCGAGGGCTGGATGCACAACCGCGCGCGCATGGTGGTCGCGTCCTACCTGACGCGACGTCTGGGCATCCCCTGGCAGGAGGGCGCGGTGCATTTCATGCACTGGCTCGTCGACGGGGACCCCGCCAACAACGCGGGCGGGTGGCAGTGGGCTGCGGGGACCGGCACGGACCCTCGCCGGTCTCGCTCGTTCAACCCGGTCCGTCAGGCGGAGCGCTTCGACCCGCAGGGCTCCTACGTTCGCCGCTACGTGCGCGAGCTCGCCGGCACGCCCGCCGGGCTCATATTCGCGCCCTGGAAGGAACCGGATGTGCTGCGCGCCACCGGTTACCCCGCCCCGATCCTCGAGGTGCCCGCGGCCCGGCCGGCGCCCGTTCAGACCAGCTTCGTCTGATCGTCCTCGTCCGAGGACGCCAGCTCGACGTCGAGCATGCTGCCCAGCTCCTGCGCGTTGCGCACGGCGAAGTCGCGGTAGCAGTTGTTCATGAGGACGTGGGTCTCGCGCGCCTGCTCGGCGAGCATCTCGATCTTGGGCGCCCACTCGCGGAGCTCGCCCTCGGGGTAGTCGTACCGGAAGCGCTCGCTGGCGGTCTCGCTCTTCACGTTCCATGCGGCCGTGTTGCGACCGTGGAAGCGCACCATGGCCAGATCGCTCGCCGTGGTCGCGGCGATGGGGGGCAGGCTCGAGTCGAACCCCTGCGGCATGTCGACGCAGACGTAAGGGAGGTCGAGGGACTCCAGGAAGCCCAGGGTCTCCTCGACGTTGTCCTCACGCATCCACGAGGCGTGCCGGAACTCGACGGCGACGCGGAAGTCCGCGAGCCGTTCCGCACAACCCTCGATGTACGCCTTGTTCTTGCGGCTGATCGTGAACCACTGCGGGAACTGGAAGAGCACGGCGCCGAGCTTGCCCGCGGAGTGCAGCGGCATGAGGGCGTCGTGGAAGCGCTGCCACACCTCGTCGACGGCCTCCTCCGGAAGCTTGTCCCGATAGACGAACCGCTTGTCCAGCGCGCCCTCGGGCAGGGACTCGCGGACGTCCGCGTAGAGCGAGTCGGGTCGCGTCGGATGGTTGGTGAGGAGCGAGTACGCCTTGATGTTGAACGTGAACTGCGGCGGGGTGCGTTCGATCCACAGCACGGAGTTCTTCTCCGACGGCGGGAAGTAGTAGCTGGAGTCCACCTCCACCAGCGGGAACCGGGTGGCGTAGAAGCGGAGCCGGGCCTCCGCGGTCTTCGTGCCGGGCGGGTAGAAGTTGCCGTCCTTGACCAGCGTGGGATCCGTCCAGGAGGACGTGCCGATCAGGATCGCGACCGGCCATCTCAGAGGTACCGCGCTGACGCCATCGCCACGACCGCGAGGAGGACCAGGGAGAAGCTCACCCGCTCGGCGACGACGAGCCGGCGCTGGAGCGCGCCGATCTGCGCGGCCGTCTCGGGCGTGGGTGGGCCGCCGGACTCGGCGACCTGCTTCCCGAGGGATACGAGCCGACCGATCGTGGGGCGCGTGACGGCTCGCGGCGACGCCGAGCCCCGAGATCGCGAGCAGAGCGCCCACCGTCAACGCGGCCCCGAAGTTCGAGCCGATCCAGTCGCCGAAGCTCGGATACGTGTGCCAGTCGTGCCAGTAGAGGAACGACCCGGCGACGACCGTGAACAGGGCGTCGATGAAGACGACATCCACGAATCGGCGCCTGCGAAGCTCCGACATGAATGGCGCCCCCGCCGAGCCGAGCGCCGCGGCGCTGGGCTGCACGAACACCACCACCACGAACAACGAGCCGACCCAGATGACCCCCGTGACGATGTGCACGATCCGCAGGGTCACCATGTACGCGTCGGTCGCCAGCATCGCCCTCCTCCCCGGCCGCCCGCGAGTCTCCTATGGATCGAGCGACCAGCGCCACGCGTCCAAGGAGGGCAGTGGACCGGACGTGGGGCAACCTGCGACCGGTTCGGCGTCCCGATCAGGATGCGCCCGACCGCCGGGCCTCCTTCTTCGCGGCGCGCGCGTCCTTGCGCGCGAACGCCTTGTCCTTGGCGGCGATCGCCGTCTCCTTCGCCTTCATCAGGAGCTTGCGCGCCCAGACGTACTCGGTGGCGAGGATGCCGAGCCCGACGAAGATCAGGGCCCAACCGGGGAGGACGGGAAGGGCGAGCCCGGCGATCCCGAGCAGGAGCACGAGCACGCCGGCGATCGTGACGGCCACCCGCCGTGCGTTGCGTCCGATGAACAGCGCCACGGCCTTGAACGGGACGACGGCCGGATGGTCGTGCCAGCGCCGCTCCAGCTCCGGCTCGGTCGCGGCGATCTCCGCGACGACCGCGTCGGCGTCGCGCTCCTCGGGGTCGTCGCCCCACACGTCGTGGTGGTGCGGGTGGGAGCTCATGGAGCGTCCATCCTCTCATGTTCCGGTTCCGTGGTGACACGCAGGGAGGCCGCCACCGCGACCCCCAGGATGCATGCGATGGCGACCAGGGAGATCCAGATCGGGATGTGCACGACGTCGGTGAGGAGCATCTTCGCGCCCACGAAGCCCAGCACCACCGCCAGGCCCATCTTGAGGTAGCGGAACCGGTCGATCAGGCCCGCCAGGAGGAAGTAGAGCGCCCGCAGCCCCAGGATCGCGAACGCGTTCGACGTGAAGACGAGGAAGGTGTCATCGGTGACGGCGAAGATCGCCGGGATCGAGTCCACGGCGAAGACGATGTCGGTCGTCTCGACCACCACCAGCACCGCGAGGAGGGGGGTGGCGACCCACCGACCCGCCTCGCGGAGCGCGAACCGAGGCCCTGCGTACGCCTTCGTCATCGGGATCGTGCGTCGCATCAGGCGCAGCACCGGGTTCTTGCCCGGGATCGGTGTGCTCGGTGCGGGCCGTGGCCATGCGCACCGCGGTGAAGACCAGGAACGCGCCGAACACGTAGATCATCCAGTGGAACTGCTCCAGCAACGTGGCGCCGGCCGCGATGAAGATCGCGCGGAACACCAGCGCGCCCAGCACGCCCCAGAACAACACGCGGTGCTGATAGCGAGCCGGCACGGCGAAGTACCCGAAGATCAGCGCGAAGACGAAGATGTTGTCGACGGAGAGGCTCTTCTCGATCAGGTAGCCCGCCAGGTACTGACCGCCGGCCTCAGGCCCCCACACGGCCCAGATGAGCGCGCCGAACGTGAGGGCCAGGCCGATCCAGACGGCGCTCCAGATCCCCGCCTCGCGCATCGAGACCTCGTGCGCGTCGCGATGCAGGACGAGCAGATCGACGGCGAGCATCGCCAGGATGAACCCGACGAATGCCCCCCACATCCATGGATCGACGTGCATCCCCGCTCCTTCGGTCGTGGGTCGCGGCGGCGCCGCGCCCATGTCGGCCGAAGGTCTTCCCCGATCCTCACGGATCGACGCCACCGGGTCTCGGAAGGACCGTCTTGACGATGACGCCCGCGGGGGTACTCCCCTTCGGTGCTGCTTCAAGGGTATCCGTCGCCGAGCTCCCTCGTGGATCGCTCGACGGACGATTCAGTCGTCGCCGCCTCCTCCGCCTCCGTCGCCACCATGGCTGCCGTCGTCGCCCGGCGAAGGGACGAGGAACTCGACCCGGACCCCTGTCCGGGTTTTTCGGGGGACTCGGTCGACGTCGCGTGCGACGAGCCGTCGTCCCCCGAGGACCCGCCCGCGGGGGCCGTTGAGAGCGTGCCCGGATGCGGGGTATGGGTAGGGCCTCCGTGGGCCGTCGCTCCGTCGTCCGGACTGGTCGGCGTGGATCGCCCGGCGGTCGGCACGGCCACGGGACGCACGGGGTACGCGGGGTCGTTCAGGTCCTGGCCGGCCACCGCGAAGGTGGCGAAGGAGAGGGAGAGCGCGACGCCCAATCCACCCAGGGCGTAGATCGCGATGATCGGCCCACGCCTCATGCCCACGACGTTAGCCCGGGCAAGGCTAAGACCCGGTTAAGAGCGGTGTGGCCCGTGTCCGGGACGGAGGTCGCGCGGCCAGCGCTTCATCTCGAAGAACTCAGGACGTTCTGCGAGCCAACGGATGTGCTCCCACATGGAGAGCGCGTCGTCGCCCGAGGGCGCCAGGGAGAGGATCGGCCCGTACGCGGGCTTCGAGCCGTCGATCGTGAAGGTCGGCACACCGAAGACGCTGCGATCCCTGGCGGCGAGGTGTTCGGCGACCACCTCATCGAGGATGTCTGCTTCGGCGTCGGCACGTTCCGGGAGCCCCGCGAAGCCCGCCTCCTCGGCGGCCTCGATCAACAGGAGCTCGGATATCTCATCCTTCTCCAGGTGAAGCCGCCGCCCGAGCGCGACGTAGAGCGCCTCGAACGCGGAGCCCCCGGCTTCGCGACGCGCGAGCGCGAGCGTGAGGAGAGCGTGCCCGTAGCGGGTCGCGGCCTCCCGGAAGGGCAAACCCGGGTCTGACGCGTTGAGTTCGAGGCTGAAGAGCTTCCACTCGATGTCGAGCACGCCGCGGTCACGGAGCGCGCGGAACCACGTCGCCGTCTGCCACGCCCATGGACAAGAGGGATCCACCCACAGCTCCAGACGTGACGGCGAGCTGTCGGGTGCGGGCACGGTTCCTCCTCGATCCACGGGCGGCCTCAGGGTACGGGCGCGGCGCCGGCGGCGCGCAGCTCCAGCTCGATCCGCGCGCCCCCGCCGTCGGCGTCGGAGATCCGGAGGTCGCCGCCCCACTTCTCGGCGAGCTCGCGGGCGATGGCGAGGCCGAGCCCCGAACCCCCGCTCGGAGCCCCCTGGCCCCGGAAGAACCGTTCGGTCACGCGGCCTCGTTCCGCGGCGGCGATCCCCGGCCCGTGATCGCGCACAGCGATGGTGACGTGTGTGCCGCGCCGACCGCACTCCAGCTCGATCGGACCCGAGCCGTACGCGATCGCGTTGTCGATCAGGTTGTCGAGGACCTGATCCAGATCGACCGTGTTGGCGAGGGCGCTGCCGCCGTCACCCGTGGCGGTGACGACCGTGTTCAGCGACCCCGCTCGATCGTGCCACCGGAACACCGCGCGGTCGGCGATCTCCCGCAGGTTCACGACCGTCGCGTCGCCCTGCTCCACCTGGTGGGCCATCACGAGCATCCGATCGACGGTGGCGGCCAGCCGGTCCACCTCGACGTCCGCTGCTTCGATCTGGTGCTTCAGCGCGGGGTCGGTCGCGTCGGAGGCGGCGCTCTCGAGTCGGAGCTTCATCCCCGTCAGCGGCGTCCTGAGCTGGTGGGAGGCGTTGGCCACGAACTCGCGCTGAGACCGCACCGTGCGCTCCACCCGGTCCGCCATGTCGTCGAAGGACTCGCCGAGGTCCTGGATCTCCTTCGCGCCGCCCACGTCGCCCGCGCGCGCGCTGAGGTCGCCGTTGCCGAGACGACGGGCGGTGGCGGCGAGGCTCGTGAGGGGGCGCGCCAGCGAGTTGGCGAGCGCGAAGGCGATCAACATGCCTGCCGCGAGCCCGACCAACCCGATCACCCCGATGCCGATACGCACGTTGCGCACGGCGACCTTGACCTCCTGGATGTTCTCGGTGATGCGGACCGCGCCCACGACCTTCCCCTCGTCCAGCACCGGCGCGGCCGCGAGCAGCAGATCGGCGTTCAGGGTGTCGCTGTGCCGGATGATGGTGTTGGCGGTGGCCGGGACGTGGATGAAGGACCCGTCCGGAGCGCAGGCCAGCCCCAGGGCGGTGAGGACCTCGGGCCGCAGGCAGGTGGCGTAGTTGTCGAAGATCGGCACGCCCGTCGAGTCGGCGAGCGGCGTGCCGTCCTTGTCCAACACCAGCACCCGGCCGTCGATCTGGCTCGCGTAGTCCTTCGCCTGGCGGTCCAGGGCAGGCCCTTCGACGAGTCCCTCCTTGCCGATGCCCGCCGCGATCGTCTGGGCGCTCAGCAGGGCCTGGCTCTCCACCTCGCTGCGCGCGCGAGCCGCGAGGTTGATCCCCAACGGGATGGTCAGCGCGACGATGACCACGAGGAGGATGTAGCCGAACGCCAGGACGAGCCGGGTGCGGACCTTCGTGGCGCCCTCCTCCCCGTTACGGGGCCGGCTCGAGATCCTCGACGGCGGCGAAGCGGAAGCCGACACCTCGGACCGTGGTGATGTACACGGGGTTCGCCGGATCGTCCTCGAGCTTCTTCCGGAGCCAGGAGATGTGCACGTCGAGCGTCTTCGTCGGCCCGAACCAATGGGGATCCCAGACCTCGTCCATGATCGTCTCGCGCTTCACGACCTGGCCTGCGTTACTCATGAGCATGTGCAGCAGGTCGAACTCCTTGGCGGCGAGCTCCACGTGCTCGTCATCCTTCGTGACGATGCGCGACGCGGGGTCGAGGGTGATGGATCCGATCGTGACGGGACCCATGCGGGCTGTGCCCCGACCTCGTCGCATGACGGCGCGCATCCTGGCGACGAGCTCACCGGCACTGAACGGCTTGACGACGTAATCGTCGGCACCGAGTTCCAGACCGACGATCCGGTCGATCTCCTCGCCGCGTGCGGTGAGCATGATGATCGGGACGTCGGATCCCTTGCGGATCTCGCGACACAGGTCGCGTCCGTCGCCGTCGGGGAGCATGACGTCGAGCAGGATCAGGTCGGGAGCTCGTCGACCGAAGGCCTCTCTGCCGGACTCGAGCGTCCCGGCGACCTCGGTGTCGAACCCTTCTCGAACGAGGTGCTCCGCCAGCGGCTCAGAGATGGCGGTCTCGTCCTCGACGACGAGCACACGGGGCTTCATGTCCTGATGGTATCGCCTGGCTTCTTGTCACTCTTGCCCTTGCCGGTCGGCTTTGGGTAGAACTAGCCCCCTCCGAAGGCGAGTTCGGTGTGCGGCGACCGGGGCAGCAGAGGGGGAGGGCCCGATGTCGACAGCAGCAGCAGGCGGACGTTCCTTTGGGAACGCGAAGAGGCAAAGTGTCGCGGATGAACCTTTGCCGGCGGCCGTGTTCCAATGGCTTGTCGTAGCCATCGACGCGTTCATCCTTGCCTTTGGACTGGCGAGGGGATGGATTCACGTCGAAGGGAACTGGGTAGCTATCCTGATGTTTGCCCTGCTGATAGGTATTGCAGGGTCACTTACCCTCCAAACTGGTCGAGCAAGCCTCGGATTCGATCTTCCTCTGCTTCTAGCGGTGGGCCTCCTCTTCGGGCCGTTCACCGTAGGTGCGGTTGCACTGTTGGCTGTCTTCGACATTCGCGAATTTCGAGGTGAAGTGGGATTACGGCTCAGCTTGTTCAACCGGGCGGAAATCTCCCTTAGTGCCATGGCAGGTACTTTCGCGTTCTTTGCGACTGGAGCCAGTTTGTCCGACTGGCCTTGGACAGCTCTGGCGGGTGTTCTTGCGCTGATTGTTGACACGCTTGTGAACTATGCCCTCGTAGCTGGTTACTGGCGACTCAGGTCCGGCCGATCATTCCTAAGCGTCGTCAAAGAGATGCACGTTGGACCGCCGCGCTCATTTGTACTGACCTATGGTTGTTTTGGCTTTCTCGGTGTGCTGATTGCCGAGCTCTACACGGGTCTCGGCGTGGAAGCTGCGCTTGCTTTCGTGATCCTGGTTGGCTTGGGAAGGGAGACTTTCACCCACAGGCACCTGCTCGATCAGACGGCTCGGTCACTAGCCCAGAAGGATCGGGTGCTTCGTGGTTTGAGCAAGCAAGTTGCGACTGAGAGACGCGACGAGCGGATGCTACTGGCTGGTGAGCTTCACGATGAGGTTCTTCCTCCCCTCTTCCAAGTTCACCTGATGGGTCAAGTCCTGAAGCAGGATCTCGCGTCAGGCCGCCTTCTTGATCTTGATCGCGACTTGCCCCCACTGCTTGATGCAACAGACGCGGCTAACGGTGTGGTTCGCAAGATGGCGAAAGGGCTTAGGAAGTCGTCGCTGGGTCCTGGTGGTTTGGTTCCCAGCATCCAGGGTCTTGCAAGGACGCTTGAGAACTTGGGCGCCCCACCCATCTCCCTTGAGCTCGCTGATGTTCATTCAGACGAAGACACGCAGTTCATTGCGTACCAGATTGTGCGTGAGTCACTTCGGAATGCCACTCGGTATTCGCGGGCAAGCTCCATCCGCGTCCGCGTCAGTGAAGCCGAAGGAAACCTGAGTGTCATTGTCGCGGATGACGGGATTGGCTTCGATCCGGGCGAGGTGGATGAAACCGAGCATCTTGGCCTACAGCTCATCGCCGAGCGAGTCGCCGCTTCCGGAGGTCGCCTCGTGGTCGACAGCAGACTTGGTTCGGGGACGTTGGTGGCGGCGAGTCTGCCCACCGGCCCGGCCGGCATGTCGGATGTGAATCGCGCCACCAGCGCATGACGTGGTCAAGAAACCGAAGAACCCGGCTCGCGGCCGGGTTCTCAGGTACATCTACGAATGGCTGGGTTACAGCTTGAAGTGGGCGCCGCCCGCGAGCATGACCGCGAGCAGGGAGCCGAGTGCGATAGCCACACGCTTTGCAGTCTTCATGGGCTTCCTCCCTCTCCGTTCCCTTCGATGAAGGGCTTCCTTTGGTCTCAGAACTATATCCCCCAATGGAGGATGCACCGCAACTATCGGGGGTCACCCGGTAGGGGGACAACACCTCTCATCCTCCTACATCGATTGCAGTAGGAGGGTCGGTCAAACAGGAATGGGCTGGGTGACTGCTTCCTCCTCGGCCATTTGAGGGGCAAGATAGGGTTCTTCTCATGAGCGGAATCCCCCAAACCGCCCCACGGTCAGTCACGGTGCGTAGCCACTCCTCGGCTGCCCTGTTCGCGCTCGCGGTGGTGATCCCTACGGTGGCGGGACTAGCCTGGAAGACGTGGAATGACTGGCGATCACTGCCCCTCCTGTTGGTCGCTTGGATCCTCCTGGTGGCGCTCGTTGAGCTTCTCCCTGCGCCAGCTTGGGGCGGTATCCAGGTCAGCCTGGGCTTCCCGCTCCTGACCGCAGTCGCCATCCTGTACGCGCCATGGACGGCCGCCCTGGTGGCTTTCTTGGGATCCTCCGATCCCAGGGAGTTCGACGCCAGATCAACCCATTGCGTTCGCTCTTCAATCGCAGCCAAGTGACCCTTGCTGTGCTGGCTGCTAGCGCGACCTACCACGCGTTGACCTCACAGAGCGCGCCGGCGGACCTCACCCTCTTTCAGATGATTCCGGCGGCCCTTGTCGCAACCGTCGTCGACTACGCAATCAATATCTGCCTGGTTACGATTGGCGCCGCCCTCATCTATGGAATGAACTTCTTTTCCGTTCTGCGCCAACTCTCACGAGGCCAGGAATTCCTCATTAGCTATCTTGGGCTTGGCCTCGTCGGGACCCTTCTCGCGAAGCTCTTCTCTATCCCTGGTCTCGGCCTTCCGGGGGTGGTGATTGCTCTCGCCCCCTTGCTGTTTGCTCGGCAGATGTTCATCAGGTCGCAAGCCTTGGAGGAGGCGCACAAGGAACTCCAGGACCGAGAGCAAGTGCTCAGGACCCTCTCGAACGCCATGGCCGAGGAGCGGGCGGACGAACGTCTCCAGATCGCCGGTTACCTCCACGACGACCTCGCGCAGGTCTTGTTCCGCCTGTCGATCCAGGTCGACGTCGCCCGCAAGCTGATGGACAAGGAGGACTACCAGCAGGTCGCCGACCAGCTCGAGAAGATCCGCGAGTCCAAACAGGAGACCTCGGATAGGATCCGCGCGCTCATCCGCGACCTGCATCGGTCGCCCCTCGGTGCGAAGGGACTCGCCGAGGCGCTCGAGTCGTTCACCGACGAGGTCGGTCGCGATTCGGGCGTGATCTTCCACCGTGACGTCGAGAACATCGCCCTTCCGGCGCCGATCGCGCTCCTCGTGTATCACATCGCCCGGGAGGGGGTGATGAACGCGCTGAAGCACGCGCAGGCGTCCAACGTATGGATCTCGGTTGGTCAGCGCGGGGAGTTCATCGAGCTCGAACTGCGTGACGACGGACGCGGGTTCGACATCTCCGCCCCGGGGCCCGAGGGGCACTTCGGCATGGCGATGATGCGCGAGCGAGCCCAGGTCGGTGGTGGTGTCTTCGACGTCGAGAGCGCCCCCGGCGAGGGCGCCACGATCAAGGTCGGGTTCCCGATCTCGCTGCTGCAGCAGGAAGGGCAGGACGCAACCGCGCTCGAGAGCTCCGAGGGCCCCGACGAACGTGCTGGTGCTGGCCCCGGTACATCTGGAACCAACGAGCCGGCGGACGACGGTTCTCGCCAGATCGTCCGAGCATGACCAGCACGACGAAACAGCCCAACCCCACGTAGAGGAAGAGATCCCCGATCGAGAGCACGTCGCTCAGCGGCGGCGGTCCGGGGATCACGTCGCCCAGCGGTCGCAGCACGTCGTCGTCCGTCATCAGGTGGTGCTTGGATGATCCACCCGCGGCTGGGAGATCCTCGACCGACCCTCCCGAGATCCGGACCGCCTGCGCGCTGACGGGCATCCCGCCGTTCGGCACCACGACGAGCATGTTCAGGGCGAGCCCGATCAAGATCAGGCCGGCGGCGGGCAGCCTGCGATTCACCCAGACGCACGCGATCAACGACACGTAGGAGAGGGCGAAGAGTCCCGCCACCGCGGCAGAGGACGCCTCGCGTGGGAGCGGGATCGCCTGCAGGATCAGTCCGGCGACCGCGAGCCCCCACAGATGCACCCGGAGGTGTTCGAAGGGTCGCAGGCTCCCGTGCGCGGCGAAGCCGGCCGCAACGGCCAGGACGAGGACGATGATCATCGTGAGGGGCACGAGGCGGATGCTCCACGGCGTCGGGAACCGGATTCTCCCGCCCGCTCTGGGGCAAGTCCAGCCTCACGCCTCCGCAGAGGTTCGGGGGGTCTCATCCGGCGTTCCCCGCGTAGCCTTTGAGGGATGAGCACGGACGGCGATCTCGGCTACTTCGGACCCGACAGCGTGTCGTGGAAGGTCCATCGCGAGGTCACCGTGTTGTTCGGCGGGGCGCGCGCGTTGCTGATGCAGGCGGCCCATCCGCTCGTCGTCGCCGGCGCGAACCAGACCGGGATGTACGAGCGCAACCCGTGGAAGCGGCTCCAGCGGACGCTGATCCTGACCTACACGATGACGTTCGGCACCAAGGCCGAGGCTCACGCCGCAGCCGACAGGATCAACGAGGTGCACACGCGCATCAACGGGGTGGATCCCGTGACGGGCCTCCGCTATGACGCCCTCGATCCCGGTCCTGCTGCTCTACGTTCATGCGTGCCTCGTCGACTCGGCGCTGTTGTTCGAGGAACTCACGGTGGGTGCGCTCGACGATGCGGGCCGCCAGCGCTTCCACGAGGAGCAGATGCTGGCCGCGGAGCTCTGCCTCGTGCCACGCGCGATGATCCCTCCCACGGTGCCGGCATTGCGCGCGTGGATGGCCGACATCGAAGACGGCGGGATCCTCCAGGTGACGGACGGTGCGCGCCGGGTGCTCGACCTCTTCCTCGAGCCTCCTCGCGAGGCCGAGTGGCGCCCGATCCTGAAAGGCGTCTCCCGGCTGGCCTTCGGAACGCTCCCGCCGCGCCTGCAGGAGGCGTACGGGGTTCCGTTCGGTCCTGCCAAGCGGACCGCCGTGCGCGCGACGTTCCCGGCCATCCGCGCCTTCCGCCCGCTGCTCCCGCCGAAGTACCGATTCATCGCGCCGTACAACGAGTGGCGCCTGCGCCAGACGGGCGTGGATCCCGGCGGCGGACTTGAGCAGGCGCGCAAGCGCGCCGGGATCCGCCTGGGCGAGCGCTGACGCCGCGGCGCATGCGAGACTCGCGCCATGACCTCCCGCTTCGCCGATGTGGACGGGCTGCTCCTGGACATCGACGGCGTGCTCGCCGTCTCGTGGCAACCGATCGCGGGCTCGGTCGAGGCGATGCGATGGATCCGCGAGCGAGGACTGCCCTTCCGCCTCATCACGAACACGACGACCCACACGCGGAGCGACCTGGCGTCGACGCTCGGATCGGCGGGATTCGACGTGGCGTCTGAGGAGATCGTGACGGCGGTCGTGGCGACGGTGGCCTATCTGCAGGCCGAGCATCCCGGCGCAGCCGTGTACGTCCTGTCCGACGGTGACGCGCGTGACGACCTCGGGAGCGTGCAACTCGTGGACGATCCCGAGGGAGCCGACGTGATCGTGGTCGGCGGGGCGTGTGACGACTTCACCTACGACATCGTGAACCGATGCTTCCGCCGTGTGATGGACGGCGCCTCGCTCGTGGGGATGCATCGCAACCTGTACTGGCGAACCGCCGACGGGTGGCAGTTGGACGGGGGCGCCTTCCTGGCCGGCCTCGAGGAGGCGGCCGGCGTCCACGCCGCCGTGTGCGGCAAGCCCGCCCCCGCGTACTTCGCCTCCGTGCTCACCCTGTTGGGCGTCGCGGCGGATCGCGCGCTGATGGTGGGCGACGACATCGTGAACGACGTGAACGGCGCGCAGGCCGCGGGCATCCGCGGCGTCCTGGTGCGCACCGGCAAGTTCCAGCCCTCCGATCTGGCCAAGGGTTCGCCCGACGCCGTGATGGATGCGCTCGGCGCCCTCCCCGGCATCCTCGGCGGCTGATCTCGATGCCGATCGGTTCGGACCGTGCCCACGCACCGGAGATCTTCGCGGGGATCGCTCCTCAGTACTCATGGATGGGCGCCGTCTGGTCGTTCGGCCAGGACGGCCGTTGGCGCCGGACGATGGTGTCGAAGGTCGAGGCGGCGTCGGATGCGCGCGTGCTCGACGTGGCCGCGGGCACGGGTCTGGTGTCGAGGGAGCTGGCCGCCCGCACGCACGCCCGGGTGATCGCGCTCGACCCCAGCGAGTCGATGCTCCGTGCGGGACGCTCGGAGAACGACCGAGCCGGTCTGAGCGGACGGATCCTGCCGGCGCTCGGGCGCGCCGAGTCGATCCCGTTCCCCGACGACGCCTTCGACGCGGTGACCTTCACGTACCTGCTGCGCTACGTCGACGACCCTCCGGCCGCGGTGCGCGAGCTCGCGCGCGTGCTCAGGCCGGGAGGCACGCTCGCCTCCCTCGAGTTCCACGAGCCGGACGACCCCCTCCTGCGCGCCGGGTGGCGCGCCTACACGCGCGTGGTCATGCCCGCTGTCGGCGCGGTCGTCTCGCCGGCCTGGTACCGAACGGGCCTGTTCCTTGGCCCCAGCATCGAGCGGTACGTGGCCCGTGCGCCCTTGCCGGAGCAGGTGCGCTGGTGGCAGGACGCCGGGATCCGTCACGTGCGCACACGACTGATGTCGCTCGGCGCCGGGGTCGTGATCTGGGGAGTGAAGGACGGTCCGGGTGTCGTCTGAGTCTCCTCGCCCCGCGTTCTACGCGCTCCCTTCGGGCGGATGGCGCGACTACTGGACCCTGCTCCACCCCCCGTACACCCTGTGGCACCTGTCGTACGTGGCGATCGGAGCCGCGCTCGCCCCGGAGGTGAACGTGCGCTGGTGGCTCGAGACGATGCTCGCGTTCTTCCTGGCGATGGGCGTCGCGGCGCATGCGCTCGACGAGCTCCACGGCCGCCCTCTCGCCACGGGCATCCCAGACCGCGTGCTGAAGGCCCTCGCGATCGTCGGACTGGCGGGAGCCGCCGCGCTCGGGGTGGACGGCGCCCTCGAGGCCACGGCCTGGATCTGGGTGTTGATCCCGGTCGGGGGGTTCCTGGTGGTGGCCTACAACCTGGAGCTATTCGGCGGCGCGTTCCACTCGGATCTCTGGTTCGCCCTCGCGTGGGGAGCGTTCCCCGTCATCACGGCGTACGTGGCGCAGACGGGCTCGCTGGATGCGGCCGCCGTGATCGCCGCCGCCGCGTGCACCGCGCTCTCGGCGGCGCAGCGCGCGCTCTCGACGCCGGTACGCAGGCTCAGGCGCCACACCACATCCGTCTCGGGAACGATCGTCGCCGACGACGGCAGCGCGACGCCGCTGGATGCCTCGGTGCTACGTGCCGCGCCCGAGAAGGCGCTGCGGCTCCTGTCCGTGGCGGTGCCGCTGCTCGCGGCGGCGTTGATCCTGCCGAAGCTGGTGAACGGCTAGGCGTCGGCCAGGACCGCGAGGACCTCGTCGGCGTAGCGATCGAGCTTGGCGGGCCCGACGCCGGGGATCGACGCGAGGTCGGCCCAGTCGCGTGGTTGCTCCTCGGCGATCTGCGCGAGCGTCTTGTCGTGGAACACGACGTAGGCGGGGACTCCGTCGGCAGCCGCCCGCTTGCGCCGCCATTCGCGCAGCCGGTCGAAGGTCCCTCCTCCGGTGGTGGAGACGCTGACGGGCTTGCGCGTCGGGGCGCCGCCGGGGCGCGTCTGCGGAGGCGTGACGATCCCGAGCTCCTCCAGGAACGGGCTCGGGGCGGTGCGCTGCTCGCGCGGCCACGACAGGTAGAGGTGGACGCGGGCGCGCGTGATGCCCACGTAGAGCAGGCGCCGCTCCTCCTCCGGATCCGCGGCCGCCCGTTGCGACCGGAAGGGGATCTCCTTGTCCAGCAGCCGCGGAAGGAAGACGGCGTCGAACTCGAGGCCCTTGGCGCGGTGGAACGTGAGGAGGTTCACGCCCCGCCCGGAATGCTGCGTGCTGAAGCGTCGTGTCAGCTCGGCGACGAATCCCTCGATGTCGCCCCCGGCGTGCACCCCCTCGTACTCGGCCGCGAGCGCGCGCAGTCGGGCGAGGTCGGCCTGGCGGGTCACCTCCTCGGTGTCGTCCGGATCGGCCTCGGGGTCGTAGCCGAGCGCGTCCGTCGCGGCCTCGACCGCGTGCGCACGCCCGCGTCGCCGCGGGCCCGGCGCAGCTGGGCCAGCACGCCGCGCGGCCCCGGGCGTCGGAGGAACGCACCGTCGCGGACCTGATAGGGGATGGTGGCCTCGGCGAACGCCTCCTCGTACGGCTCGGACCTGGCGTTGATGCGGTAGATCACCGCCATCTCCTCGAACGGCACGCCCTCGCCGTGGAGGCGTCGCACCTCGCCGAGCACGAAGGCGACCTCGGCGTCGGTGTCGGCGAGGACGCGCGCGGTGGGGTTCGGTCCGTCGGGTCGTGCGGTGCGCAGCTGCTTGGCGAACCCCCCGAGATGACGCGCCAGCCCGTTCGCCACCGCGAGCACCTGGGGGGTCGAGCGGTAGCTGTCTTCGAGGCGGACGATCGTGGCGTCCGGGTGGCGAACCGGGAACCCGAGGAGGTAGTCGGGCGAGGCTCCGGTGAAGGAATAGATGGTCTGGTAGTCGTCGCCCACCACGCACAGCTCGTCCCGGTCGCCGAGCCACCGCTCGAGGAGTGCCTGCTGGAGGGGGTTCACGTCCTGGTACTCGTCGACCGTGAAGGCCGCGAAGCGCCCCCGGATCTCCTCGGCCGCTTCGAGGTGATCGTCGAAGAGGCGGACGGCCATCAACAGCATGTCCTCGAAGTCGATCCGGCCGGTGCGCTCCTTCCGCCGCTCGTATCCCTGATAGATGCCGGCCATCAGCTCCGCAGGGATCGGGGGCGTATGCCCTTGTTCCGCCAGCGCGCCCAGGTAGCGCCGCCATCCGATCATGCGGTTCTTGGCCCACTCGATCTCCCCGGCGAGCTCGCTGCGCGGCATGAACTTGTGCGGGGGAGGAAGCGCGTTGGCGAGCGAGGCGATGAGCGGCGCCTTCGAATCCTGGATCTCGGGGAGTCGGTCCCCCGTGTAGCGCTCCCACATCCGTCCGAGCTGGGAGAGGGCGGCCGCGTGGAACGTGCGCGCCTCGCACCCCTTGCACGCCGAGGCGGCCGAGGCGCTCCTTCAGTTCACCCGCCGCCTTCTCGGTGAACGTCACGGCCAGCAGGGACTCGGCCGGGAACGCGCCGGAGGCCACCTGGTAGGCGATGCGATGCGTGATGGTGGTGGTCTTCCCCGTGCCGGCGCCGGCCAGGATCGCCACCGGGCCGTTCACGGCGAGCGCCGCCTGACGCTGGGCGTCGTTCAGCCCGGCGAGGATGTCGCTGGCTGCCCCCATGGCGCGGGACCCTATCAGCGGCCGGCGACAGGCCCACGGAGACGGAAAGGCGAGGTTGGCGGTTCAGAACCGCGGGCCCGCGGTCGATGGTTAGGAACATGGCCATCGTGGAAGATCGTCCGCCCACGGACGTCATGGGGCGGGTCCCCCTGCACTACGCGGCGCTCTTCGGCGACCTCCGCCACGCCGAGCAGCTGGTGGCCGATGGCATCGACGTGAGCATCGCCGACCACGACGGGCAGACCCCGCTCCACTATGCGGCGCAGGGCAACGCGGCCACCGTCGCCCAGCTCCTGCTCACCCACGGGGCTCCGGTGGACGCGGTGGATCACGACGGGAACACGCCGCTGTGGAACGCCACGATGCGGACGCGAGGCACCGGTGAGGTCGTGCGACTCCTCCTGGAGCACGGGGCCGATCCACATCACACGAACGACCAGGGGCGCACCCCGTCGGACCTGGCGGTCGCCCTCGGCGGCGTCACGCTCACCACGCTCCGTTCGGTCTGAACCGCCCCGGCCTTATCCGGGAACCTCGCTAGGCTGGTCGTCATGACCGCACCAGCGCGCACCATCGGCGAGCTCAGGGCCTCGGGGTACGTCGATCGCACCGTGAAGCAAGAGCTCCGCGAGAACCTCCTCGCCCGCCTGGAGGCCGGCGCCGACCTCTTCCCCGGGCTCGTGGGGTTCGACGACTCCGTGCTGCCGGCGATGGAGCGCGGCATCCTGGCCGGACACGACCTGATCCTGCTCGGGGAGCGGGGGCAGGCCAAGACCCGCCTCGTGCGGGCGATGGTCGAGCTCCTCGACGAGGAGGTGCCCGTGATCGAGGGGTGCGAGATCCACGACCATCCCTACCGCCCCATCTGCGCCCGGTGCCGCGAGCTCGTGGCCGCCGAGGGCGAGGCCGTGGCGGTGCGCTGGGTGCCGCGCGAGGATCGCTACGCCGAGAAGCTCGCCACACCGGACACCTCCGTCGGGGACCTGATCGGGGACGTCGACCCGATCAAGGTGGCCGAGGGCCGCTACCTCGGCGACGAGTTCACGATCCACTACGGGATGATCCCCCGTACCCACCGGGGCATCGTCGCGATCAACGAGCTCCCGGACCTGCCCGAGCGGATCCAGGTGAGCCTGTTCAACATCCTCGAGGAGCGCGATATCCAGATCCGCGGCTACCGGATCCGCCTTCCGCTCGACCTGCTGCTGGTGGCGACGGCCAACCCCGACGACTACACGCACCGCGGCCGCATCGTGGCGCCCTTGAAGGACCGGTTCGGCACCCAGATCCGCACGCACTATCCCGAGACGGTGGCCGAGGAGATCCGGATCATGGATCAGGAGGCCTCTCCCGCCTCCGCGCATGTGCCCGTGCGGGTGCCCGCATTCATGAAGGAGATCGTCGCCGCGCTCACGGCGGAGCTGCGGCGCTCGCCCCACGTGAACCATCGCAGCGGCGTCAGCGTGCGGTACTCGATCGGGAACCTCGAGACGCTGGCCGCGGCGGCGGTCAGGCGTGCTGCGCGCAGCGGGGAGCCCGAGGCCGTGCCGCGCGTCTGCGATCTCGCCGCGGTGCTGGCCTCCTCCGAGGGGCGCGTGGAGTTCGACACGATCGAGGAGGGGCGCGAGGACGAGATCCTCGCCCGTGCGCTGCGCACCGCCGAGCTCGAGGTCTTCCGTCGTCGCCTCTCCGGGTTCGACTTCTCCGCCATCCTCCAGCGGTTCGACGATGGCTTCGCCGCCACCACCTCCGATCTCACGCCAGCGGCCGACCTGCTGGCGCAGTTCGGCGAGCTCCCCGGGCTCGGGAAGCTGCTCGAGCGGCTCAGCGTCGAGGAGGAGAGCCCCGGCGTGGCGGCGAGCGCGCTCGAGTTCGCCCTCGAGGGGCTGCATCTGTCCCGGCGGCTCAACAAGGACGGCGGCGACGCCGTCGCCACCTACACGGGACCCGCGGGCACGTAGTATCCGGGCGTGCCGGAGGTCCACAAGTTCGTCGGCTTCGTCGTCGTCGCCGTGTTCAGCGTCGGCTGGATCTGGGGGCTCTTCACGTGGATCCTCCGGAGATCGGATCCAGGCAAGGGCTTCTGGGTCTGGCTCACCGTCGCCCAGTTGGTGGCGGGCCTGCAAGCGCTCCTCGGCATCATCCTGCTGCTCCTCGGCTACCGACCCGACGTGTGGCTCCACTACGTCTACGGGTTCGGGCCGCTCGTGATCCTCGTGCTCGCGCATTGGCTGGCGCGCGAAGGACAGAAGGTGAAGCAGGGCGCCAACCCGTTCCCTCCGTGGGCGTGGTTCGCGGGGGCCTCGTTCATCTGCTTCGGCTTGTCGCTGCGGGCGTTGATGACGGGTCTGGGCATCGGTTGAGGCCTCGCGGTTCAAGTCGGTCGGAGCAGGTGCCGACGTCGCATAGATGCCATCGACGAGAGGGGCCGCGTCCTCCGAAGCGGTCGGTGAAGGGCGCGCGCGTGTCGCGGCGGCCCTGCGCACCCTCGATCCGTTCAGCTTCTGGGTGATGCCCTCGCCCGATGCGCGGGTCGACGACCTGATCGTGGCGGGGACGACCGGGATCTTCCTCGTGATGGCGTCCCCCTTGTCCGGGGTGCTGCAGTTCGGGATGACGGGGGCCGCGATCGGGACCCAGAAGATCGCCGACGTGGGCGGGTTGAAGCGTCGCGCCAAGGCCCTGCAGGCCAAGCTCGGAGGGGCCGCCGTGTACGAGGACGTGGAGCCGGTGGTCTGCCTCACGCATGCGCTCACCGACAGCAGGACCGTGCGAGGCGTGCGCTACATCCCGGTGAAGGATCTGGCGAAGGATCTCAGCGGCCGTTCCGCCACGGTCCCGCGCGGCCGCGCTCAGCGCGCCGCGCGCGCCTTGGGGATGCACATCGCGGGCGACGAGCACCGCCACTTCACGCCGAGCTGAGACCCGACCCCTCTTCGACGAAGTCGCCGTAGGCTGGTCGCATGCGCGCCCGCTACTCGCGATGGGACGGCTCCCAGGACCCCTTCGGGCCCGAGATCGAGGCGAGCGACGTCCTCGAAGAGCTCTCCGACGAGGTGTTGATGGGCGGCAGCGCCGACGCCGCGCTCCAGCGCCTCCTGCAGCGGGGGATGCGGGGTCGCTTCAGCGGCCTCGACGCGATCCGCCGCCGGCTGCAGCAGCAGCGCGAGCGCGAGGAGGACGCGCTCAACCTCGCCGGGCCGCTCGAGCAGGTGCGGGAGCAGCTCGAGGAGATCCTGGAGCGCGAGCGCACCACGCTGTCCTTCAGCGATGAGGATGACGCGCGGATGCGTGAGGCGTTCCTCGACACGCTCCCCGCCGACGCGCCCGGCCAGATCCGCGAGCTCCAGGAGTACCGCTTCACGGACCCGCAGGCGCAGCGGCAGTTCGACGAGCTGTTGGAGCAGCTCCGCCAAGACATCCTGGGCGCGTACTTCAAGAACATGGCGCAGGGGATGCAGAACGTGACGCCCGAGGACCTCGCGCGCTTCCGCGACATGCTCGCCGACCTGAACGCGTTGATCGAGCGGCGTGACCGCGGCGAGGACACGCAACCGGGCTTCGAGGCGTTCATGGAGAAGCACGGCGACCTGTTCCCGGACAACCCGCGGACCCTCGACGAGCTCCTCGAGCAGATGGCGCGACGCATGGCGGCGATGAGTCGCCTCATGGCATCGCTCTCCCACGAACAGCGCCGGGAGCTGCAGGCCCTCGCGGAGCAGATGATGCAGGATATGGATCTCGCGTTCGAGGTCGACCGACTGAGCGCGAACCTCGCCGGCGCGTTCCCGGAGATGCCCTGGGGCGACCCGGTCTTCGGAGACGGGGACGGGCCCATGCCCATGTCCGCCACGATCGACGCGATGGAACGCCTGCACGACTACGAGGAGCTCGACCGGTCGATGGAGGGCGCGTATCCGGGAGCCTCGCTCGACGACGTCGACGAGGAGGCGCTGCGGCGGACCCTGGGGGAGCCCGCCACGCAGGACCTGCGACGGCTGAAGGCGATCGAGCGTGCCCTGGAGAAGGCCGGGCTGATGCAGCGGCGCGGGGGTCGGCTGGAGGTGACGCCCCGGGGCGCGCGGAAGATGGGGGAACGCGCACTGACGCGGGTCTTCGATGCTCTGCGGCGCGATCGCGAAGGCACGCACGAGGCGCGGGATGCCGGCGGGCTCGCCGAGCCCACGGGGGCGACGAAGCCCTGGCGCTTCGGTGACCACGGTCAGCTCGCCGTGCAGAAGACCGTCTTCAACGCGGTCGTGCGGGCGAGCCCGGGCGAGCCCGTCCGCCTGCACCCCGACGACTTCGAGATGGTGGAGGCGGAGCAGCGCACGGAGACGGCGACAGCATTGCTGCTCGACCTCTCGTTCTCGATGCCGCTGCGCGGCCATTTCGTCCACGCCAAGAAGATGGCGCTGGCGCTGCACGCCCTGATCGAGGGTCGCTACCCGCACGACACCCTCTACCTGATCGGCTTCAGCGACTACGCGCGGCAGCTGAAGCCCGAAGACCTCACGGCGCCCGGCCTCGAGCGCACGTACGGCACCAACATGCAGCACGCCTTCATGCTGGCCGGCCGCCTCCTCGCCCAGCATCCGCGCGCGTCGCGGCAGGTCATCATGGTGACCGACGGCGAGCCCACGGCCCATCTCGAGGGGCACGACGCGTTCTTCGCGTGGCCCCCCGAGCCCGAGACGATCCAGCTGACCCTCGCCGAAGCGATGCGCCTGTCGAAGTCGGGCGTGCGCCTCAATATCTTCATGCTCGAGGAATCCGAGGGTCTCGCCCGCTTCATGGAGCGGCTCGCGCAGCTCACCTCGGGACGCGTCTTCTTGATGGACGACGACCGTGTGGGCGACTTCATCCTGCGCGATTACGTGGCGCGTCGCGCCCGGTAGGCTCCGGGAGTGCCGCGCTGGGTCAGGGTCATCGTTTGGGTCGCCGTGTTCACGGCGTGCGCGGGCGTCGGCGCGTTCATCGCCTCGCGGTCGAACCCGTTCCCTCCGGGTGTCGAGGACCCGGGCGCGCGCTCGACGACCCCGGCGGCGACACCCTCCCTCGCCCAGACGGGCTACCTCGTCACGGGCACCGCGCGAACACGCCACGACCTGTTCGTCGGTGGCAGCTGTGAGACGGACTGGACGATCGAACTGCCCGTGGGGGTCGACGAAGCCGGCAAGGCTCAGGGCGCCGGCGCCGTCCACCTCGAAGGGAAGCTCCGTTGCGACTTCCCGACCGCACAGGTGCAGGCGGAGGAGATCGAGATCGAGGTGGGGGGTCACCTGCGAGGCGCGCTCCTGGACCTCAGCCTCGATCCGACCTCGATGCTCCCCGACGGCAGCAACGACTTCGGCGGGCTTGTGCCCACGCTGCCGCGGTTCCCCACCATCCATCTCGCCGATGGTCGCGGGGTCGTCCACAGCACCGTGCGGGTGAGCGACGGCGACCAAGGCTCCTACGTGGCCACCTACGCGATGAAGGCGCGGCCGGGAGACGCCTAGGACATGGCGGCCGTCCGGCCGCGGCGGTGGCCCGTGCCCTTCCTCGAGGGGATCGGTCGGGCGCCGACGTAGGCGGCGAGGTGCTCGCCGGTGAGGGTGGAGCGGGCGGCGACGAGGTCGGCGGGTGTGCCCTCGAAGACGATCCGGCCGCCGTCGTGGCCGGCGCCAGGGCCGAGGTCGATGATCCAGTCGGCGTGCGCCATGACCGCCTGGTGGTGATTGATGACGATGACCGACTTGCCGGAGTCCACGAGCCGATCGAGCAGGCCGAGCAGCTGCTCGACGTCGGCGAGGTGAAGGCCGGCGGTCGGCTCGTCGAGGACGTAGACGCTGCCCTTCTCGACCATGCGCGTGGCGAGCTTGAGCCGCTGCCGCTCGCCGCCGGACAGCGTCGTGAGCGGCTGGCCGAGGCTGAGGTAGCCGAGCCCGACGTCGGCGAGGCGGTCGAGGATCGTGTGCGCCGCCGGCGTGCGCGCCTCGCCCGCGCCGAAGAACGCCTCGGCCTCGGCGACCGACATCGCGAGCACCTCGCTGATGTCCTTCCCGCCGAACCTGTACTCCAGGACACCGGCCTGGAACCGCTTCCCCTCGCACTCCTCGCAGGTGGTGGCGACGCCCGCCATCATCGCGAGGTCGGTGTAGATGACGCCGGCGCCGTTGCAGGTGGGGCAGGCGCCCTCGGAGTTGGCGCTGAACAGCGCCGGCTTCACGCCGTTGGCCTTCGCGAACGCCTTGCGGATCGGGTCGAGCAGCCCGGTGTACGTCGCCGGGTTGCTGCGCCGCGAGCCCCTGATCGCGGTCTGGTCGATCGACACCACCCCGTCCTGCCCCGCCACCGAGCCGTCGATCAGGGAGCTCTTCCCCGACCCGGCAACGCCGGTCACGACGACCAGCACGCCGAGCGGGATGTCGACATCGACGTCCCGCAGGTTGTTGGTGCTGGCGCCGCGCACCTCCAGCACGCCCGACGGCAGCCGCACCGAAGGCTTCAAGGAGGCCCGGTCGTCCAGGTGCCGCCCGGTCAGCGTGCCGCCGGCACGCAGCCCGTCGACGGTGCCCTCGAACACCACCCGTCCACCGGCGGTGCCCGCCCCGGGGCCGAGATCGACCGCGTGGTCGGCGATGTCGATCACCTCCGGCTTATGCTCGACGACCAGCACGGTGTTGCCCTTGTCCCGCAGCTGCAGGAGCAGGTCGTTCATCCGCTGGATGTCATGGGGATGCAGCCCGATCGTCGGCTCGTCGAAGACGTAGGTGACGTCGGTGAGCGACGACCCGAGGTGGCGGATCATCTTGGTGCGCTGCGCCTCGCCGCCGGAGAGCGTGCCCGACGGCCGGTCGAGCGAGAGGTAGCCGAGCCCGATCTCCACGAACGAGTCGAGGGTGTGCCGCAGGGTCGTCAGCAGCGGCGCGACGGACGGTTCGTCCAGACCCCGGACCCATCCGGCGAGGTCGCTGATCTGCATCGCGCAGACGTCGGCGATGTTGATCCCCTCGATCTTCGACGACCGAGCCTCCGGGCTGAGCCGGGTGCCGTCGCACTCGGGGCAGGTGGCGAAGGTGACCGCCCGCTCCACGAAGGCGCGGACGTGCGGCTGCAGCGCGTCGACGTCCTTGGACAGCATCGACTTCTGGATCCTCGGGATCAGGCCCTCGTAGGTCAGGTTGATGTCGTCGACCTTGATCTTGGTCGGCTCCTTGTAGAGCAGGTCGTTGAGCTCCCTCTTGGTGAACTTCTTGATGGGCTTGTCCGGGTCGAAGAATCCGCAACCGCTGAAGATCCGGCCGTACCAGCCGTCCATGCTGTAGCCCGGGATCGTGAGCGCGCCCTCGTTGAGCGACAGGTTGTCGTCGTACAGCGCAGAGAGGTCGAAATCGGTGACCGAGCCCATGCCCTCGCAACGCGGGCACATCCCGCCGAGACGGGTGAAGGTCGCTTTCTCGGTCCTCGTCTTGCCCGGCCCGCGCTCGACGGTGATCGCACCGCTGGCCTTCACCGAGGGAACGTTGAAGGAGAACGCGTTCGGCGGGCCGATGTGCGGCTGCCCCAGCCGGCTGAAGAGGATGCGCAGCATCGCGTTGGCGTCGGTGGCGGTGCCGACCGTGGAGCGGGCGTTGGCGCCCATCCGCTCCTGGTCGACGACGATCGCGGTCGTCAGCCCGTCCAGCACGTCGACCTCGGGCCGGGCCAGGGTCGGCATGAAGCCCTGGACGAACGTGCTGTAGGTCTCGTTGATCAGCCGCTGCGACTCCGCGGCGATCGTGCCGAACACCAGGGAGCTCTTGCCCGAGCCGGAGACGCCGGTGAACACCGTCAGCCGGCGCTTCGGGAGCTCGACGCTGACGTCCTTGAGGTTGTTCACACGCGCGCCATGCACGCGGATCAGACCGTGGCTGTCGGCGACGTGTGGCGCAGGCGACCGCCCGCCCGTCTTCGCGGCCATGGTCATCGTCTCCCGACCGACGTTCCCGCCTGCGCCAGTGGCGAGCTCGGTCTTCAGCTCACCGCTTTCTTCACGAGCGCGCGGATCCTCGCCTCCTCCTTGGCGGTCAACGCCTTCAGCGCGAAGGAGGTGGGCCACATGGCGCCGTCGTCGAGGTTCGCTGCTTCCTCGAAGCCGAACGTCGCGTACCTCGACCCGAACTTCTCCGCGCTCTTGAAGAAGCAGACGACCTTGCCGTCCTTGGCATAGGCGGGCATCCCGTACCAGGTCTTCGGCCAGAGGCCCGGCGCGGTTGCCTCGACGATCGCATGGAGCCGCTTGGCCAGGACGCGATCCGGTTCCTTCATCGCGGCGATGGCCGCGAGCAGGTCGCGTTCCCCCTCCGCTCTGTTCTTGCTCGCACGCTCTTCTGCCTTCAGCTCTCGGGCGCGAGCCTTCATCGCGGCTCGTTCGTCCGCCGTGAATCCCTTGGACGCCGCTCTGGGCGGTGCTCTTCGCGGACGTCTGCGTGTTCTTCTGTTGCGGTCTTCCTCTCAGGCATCGCGAAGCTCCTCCTCGTGGCCGCTCAGTCCCGCTGCTGGATGCGGATCAGGTTACCGGCGGGGTCGCGGACGGCGCAGTCGCGAACCCCATACGGCTGGTCCATCGGCTCCTGGACGACCTCGGCGTCGCCGGCCTGCAGTCGCTCGAAGGCGCCGTCGACGTCCTTGGTGGCCAGGAGGATCTGGCCGTAGCTCCCTTTGGCCATCATCTCGGCGATGGTGCGACGCTCGTCGTCGGTGACGCCGGGAGTGGCGTCCGGCGGATACAGGACGATGGATGTGTCGGGCTGGTCGGCGGGGCCGACCGTGATCCAGTGAAGCCCGCCGTATTCCACGTCGAGACGGACCTCGAAGCCGAGGGTGTCGCGGTAGAAGGCCACGGCGGCGTCCGGGTCGTTCTGCGGGAGGAAGCTCGCGTGAATCGTGATGGTGTCCATGGCGGTCACCTTACCCGCGGCTGCGTGACCGACACTTCTCGATTCCTGATCGGTCTGGTCACCTGTTTCGAGACGCACGGCGCCATCCCCGCCGTGGCGCCCGCCTCGTGGCGCCGGTAGGTGCTGGGCGGGACGCCGACCAGTTCGGTGAAGCGGGTGCTGAAGGTGCCGAGCGACGAGCAGCCGACCTCGAAGCACACCTCGGTGACGCTGAGGTCGCCACGACGCAGCAGCGCCATCGCGCGCTCGATGCGCCGCGTCATCAGATAGCTGTACGGCGACTCGCCGTAGGCGAGCCGGAACTGGCGGCTGAGGTGCCCGGCCGACATGTGCGCGCCGCGGGCGAGCGCCTCGACGTCCAGCGGCTGCGCGTATTCCCGGTCGATCCGGTCGCGGACGCGGCGCAGCCGCGCCAGGTCGCTCAGGTGCTGCGCTTCGGCGGGCATGCTGGTCACCCGCGCGATCGTGCCACGTCGCACCGGAGGTGCCAAGCGCCCCGGTCCTCAGGTGGCGTCCTCAGGCGGCCTGTCCCACCAGAGGGTCACGACCGTCTGTTCGCTCGGCCCGGCGCTCCACAGCTCCCCTCGCTCGCGCAGGCGTTCGCCCAGCGCCTCGGCGATCTCGTCGTCGCGGTCCGCCGGCAGGCAGAGCCGGCGACGGACGAGCGCGATCGCATCCTCGCGACGCTCGAACCCGCCGTCGGCCGCCGTGTGAGGCTTGGTGCGGGCCTCGCGCTCGACGGCGAGCCCGAGATCGTGGATCACGTCGACCGCGTCGGCGTCCGTGGGTCGATCCGGACGTGTGACGCCGTGGAACGTGATCCAGAGGTCGTTCATCCAGGCGAGCGGGTGTCGATCGGTCAGCTCCATCACCACTCGCCTGCCCGCGTGAGCGTAGAGGGCGCTCACGAACGGGCCGAGATCGGCCACGTTGTACGCGACGTGTCCACAGGTCACGACGTCGGCCGTCGGTGCATCGCCGGCCACGTCGGGCCACCGTCCCAAGATCGTCGAGGCCTCGACGCCGGCGGCCCGGGCGGCCTCGGCGAACGTGGTCAGCATGTCCGCCTGCCCGTCGACGGCCGTGAGGTGTGAGGCGCGCCCCGCGAGCGGGAGCGACATGCTTCCCCCGCCCGACCCCACATCCATGACGGTTCCTGCCGAAGGGAGCGCGTCCAACGCTCGGAGGGTGCTCGGGCTGTCGGCGCGGGATCCCGCGCCCGCCGCACGGTGACGGAAGAGCTCGGCCGGGAATCCGAACGGCGACTCCGGGGCGGCGTCGATCAGCGCCTGCGGGATCGCCCACGCGTCGAGGTCCTCGCGCCAGCGTTCAGCGGCCGTGCTCACCCGCCCAGCACCTCGTCGGTGTGTTCGCCGAGCGTGGGGGGCGGTCGCAGGGTGGGAAGCGCGTCGCCGTCGAAGCGGATCGGATCCGCGACCAGGCGGAGAGAGCCACCGCGGGATGGGTCGGCGACGGTTTCGACCGCGGCGAAGCCTTCGGGCGAGGCGAACACCTCGTCCATCGAGCGGATGGGGGCGCAGGGCACGGACGCCGCTTCGAGCGCCTCGAGCCATGCCGCCGCCGTCCGCGTGGCGAAGACATCCGTCAGCAAGCGGCACGAGCGTCTCCCGGTTGCGCACCCGTGCCTCGTTGGTCGCGAAGCGCTCGTCGGTCGCCCATCCGGGCTGACCGACGACGTCGCACAGGCGCTCGAAGAGCCGGTCGTTCCCGCCGGCCACGATGAACGGCCGGTCCGACCCGTGCACCACCTGATAAGGGACGATGTTGGGGTGCTGCGTGCCCATCGCCAGGGGCACGAGGCCGCCGATCAGGTGGTTGGCGGCTTGGTTCACCATGGCGGCGACGCTGGCGTCGAAGAGCGACACGCTCACGTGGCGGCCGAGGCCGGTCACCTCCCGCTCCCGAACCGCCGCGAGCACGCCGACCGTCGCGTAGAGCCCGGTGATCACGTCCAGGAGCGCCACTCCGGCCTTCATCGGCTCTCCATCCGACTCGCCCGTGACGCTCATCAGCCCGGAGAGCGCCTGCACGATGATGTCGTAGCCCGGGCGGCTGGCGGCTTCCGGCGTCTCATCGCCGAACGCCGTCACGGAACAGGTGATGAGGCGGGGGTGCGCAGCGCGAAGGTCGTCGAGTGCCAGGCCGAGCTCCTTCATGAGTCCGGGACGGAAGTTCTCGATCAGGACGTCCGAGGTGCCCGCCAGGCGACGGAGGGCCGCGACGCCTTCGGGAGTCTTGAGGTCGATCACGGCCGAGCGCTTGTTGCGGTTCAGGCACAGGAAGTACGCGGCGTCGTCCCCCGCGAACGGGGGTCCCCAACGCCTCGTGTCGTCACCCGTCACCGGCCGCTCCACCTTGATCACGTCCGCTCCGAGGTCGCCGAGGGTCATGGTGGCGAGCGGTCCGGCCAGAACCCGTGTGAGATCGAGGACCCGGAGGCCGCGCAGGGGCGCGGGGGCGTCGTGCATGGTCGGAGCCTACTTCTGTGGCTGCGCCACTGCAGCAACAGTGAGGATGCGCTCGCGCGCACTGGCAGAGCGACTATTGGCTCGTTCATGATGAGCGCCATGAACGACGAGAGCCTGGAGCGCGTGAACGCGTTCCTCGAGACGGTTGCGGCACGCACGTCCACAGGCGACGTCCTCGACGTGACGCCCGCCGAGATCGGGCGTGACCTCGGCTTCCCCGACGCGTTGTCGACGGCTCGGGCCGTGCGAGCTCTGATCGCCCGCAAGCGCCTGGAGCCGGCGATGGGCTCGTACCGACTCCTGGATCCGACGCCCGTCGGTGCGCAGGAGCGCGAGGCGCTCGGACGCCAGCGCAAGCCGCGGGCCCGCCGAACGTCGGACGCGGCGGCCGGAGGCCGCGTTCTCTCGTACTCCGACGTGGGGCGTGCGGCGGTCGACCGGCTGATCGAGCTCGGCCGGGAGGCGGCGGATCAACGGGCGGGGTTGCGCTCCGCACGTGAGGAGGCTCGGGAGGCGCGTCAAGCGCGCGACGAGGCCGAGCAGCGCGCGCGCACCCTCACGGAACGCGTTCGGGAGCTCGAGGCGCGCGCGGAGATGGCGGAGTCGAACCTGCGCACCCTGCTCGCGCAGGCACGGGCGAAGGAGGCGCCGAAGCAGGGCGCAGTCTCCGACGCGGAGATGGAGGCGATCCTCGGCGTGCTCAAGACGGGCGAGGGTGAGGGCGAGGAGGCCGCTCCGGCTCCCGTGGCTGAGCGACCCTCCGCGTCAGCAGACGACGTCGAGTAACGCCTGGGGATCGACGGCGAGCCCGTTGCCCGGGTGCCATTCGAAGTGGTCGTGCGGGGCGGTGGCATCGCCCGTGTGACCCACGTATCCGATCACCTGGCCCACGCGGACCGGCCCGAGCGTGCCGTAGGAGCTCAGGTGCGCGTTGTAGACGTACCCCGACGCGCCCGTGACGCGCACCTCGAGCCCGCCGAGGGCGCTGGAGGAGGCCGTGGCGATGCCCGCGAAGGGGGCGACGATGGGCGTGCCCTCCGCTGCGGAGATGTCGTCGCCCATGTGGCGGTGCACCGGCACGTGGGGGAGGCGCACCATGATCCCGAAGTTGTGGGCCGGCGCGTTGGGGCCGTCGACGGGGCATCGCCTGAAGACGCCCCATTCGGCCATCCATCCGACGAGCGCGGCACGTCGGTCGGCGAGGCGGCCGATCACGCGGTCCTGGAACCGGGTGAAGCGCAGCTCGCGCACCTGAAGGCGGAACGCGGCGGCGCGGAGGTGACGATGCGCGAACTGCCAGCGCGAGCCGAGCATCACGGGTGAAGAGAGATCCGCGAGACGTGCGCGCACCAGTTGCAGCTCACGCGCGATCGCGTCGAGGCGCTCGCCGCGTGTCCCGCGAAGCGCATCGAGGTGTCGATCGATCCTGTGGAGATCGCGGAGGCGATGCTGGACGATCGGCTCGGCGGAGGCCACCCCGGACCCAAGGACGGCGAGCAGCAGCCCGACGGTCAGGAGACCTCGGACGTGATGAGACAGACGACCTCGCGCCAGGCTCCGCACCGTGACACGGTGTATCGGCAGGCGGGGCCGCCGCCTTGACCTGCGTCACAGCGCGAATCGGCCGGTTGTGTTCGGTGCCGAGCTACGTGGACAGCTTCAGCGCAGCCTTGTGGCAGGCGGCGAACGCGCCGTTCGGATACGCCTCGAGACCGAGGTCCTCGCCCCTGCACGCCGCCTCGATCCCCAGCTGCGCCGCCTCGCCGGAGGCCACCACGGGACACCGCGGATGGAACCGGCACCCTCCGGGCATGCGCGTCGGATCGGGCGGCTCACCCGAAAGGATCGGCCGGTCGATGCCCTCGGCCTCGGGGACCACGTCGAGGAGCGCCTTCGTGTAGGGATGGAGGGGCCGCAGGAGCACCTCCTCGGTGGGGCCGATCTCAACGATCCGCCCGAGGTACATGACCGCGACGCGGTCGGCGACGGTCCACGCGAGCCCGAGGTCGTGCGTGACGATGATGATGGTGAGCCCGAACTGCTCGCGCAGCTTCATCAGCAACTGGAGGATCTCGCCCCGCACGGACGCGTCGAGGTTGGAGACGGGCTCGTCGGCCACGATGATCTCGGGATCGAGCACCAGGCACCCGGCGATCACGACACGCTGACGCTGTCCGCCGGAGAGCTCGTGGGGGTACCGCTGGAAGAGCTTCTCGGGTGGGCGCAGCCCCGCGTTGGAGAGCGCCTGCGCGACCAGCTGTTCCTCGGTCTCGCCGTTGGGACCCGAGTGGATCCCGTGGATCCGCAGTCCTTCCGCCACGATCTCGTAGACGGTATGGCGAGGGTTGAGCGTGCCGGTGGGATCCTGGAAGACCATCTGCACCTTGCGCCGGTACTTGCGGAGGTTCCCGAGCGGGTTGCCGCGGTAGAGGATCTGACCCGCGTTCACCGCCTGCAGGCCCATGATCGCGCGCGCCGTCGTGGTCTTGCCGCATCCGGACTCGCCCGCGAGCGCGAGGACCTCGCCCTTGCGGATCTGGAGGTTCACGCCGTCCACCGCCCGGGCCTGCGTGGCCTTCTTCCCCCGAAGGCCGGCGAAGAGCCCCACACGTCCCGCGAACGTGACGTGCAGGTCCTGCACCTCGATCACCACCTCTGCGTCCGTCGACGCTGGTGCCTCGGTGCTCACGCGGCACCTCCCCCAACGGGGGTGGAGGTCGGGGCCTTCACCAGCAGACAGGCGGCGCGCCGGCCGTCGCCCGCGTCCACCAGCTGAGGATCGGTGTCGTCGCAGTCGTCGAAGGCGAGCGGGCATCGAGGATGGAACGTGCACCCCTCGGGGAGGTGCTGCGGATCGGGCGGGTCGCCCCCGAGACCGGTCGGCTTCCGGCGGAACCGCTCGTCGCCGATCTCCGGGAACGCGGCCGCGAGCGCCGCCGTATACGGGTGCTTGGAATCGTGGAACACCTTGTCGGCGGGGCCTTCTTCCACCAGCCGACCCGCGTACATGATGGCCAGGCGATCGGAGACCTCGACCAACACCGAGAGGTCGTGGGTGATGAAGATCATCGACAGGCCGAGCTCGTTCTGGAGCTCCTTCATGAGCCGGAGCACCTGCGCCTGAACCATGACGTCGAGGGCGGTCGTGGGCTCGTCGGCGAGGACGATCGACGGACCGCACGCGAGCGCCATCGCGATCATCACGCGCTGCTTCTGACCGCCGGAGAGCTCGTGCGGGTAGTCGGTCATCCGGCGCGCCGGCAGGCCCACCTGCTCCAGCAGCGCGCCGACACGGACCTTCGCCTCGCGCTCGCTCGCCTGGCCGTGGACGATGATCGCCTCGGCGATCTGATCGCCGATCCGGCGCACCGGGTTCAGCGAGTGCAGGGCTCCCTGGAACACCATCGAGGCGCCGGCCCATCGCACGGCGCGGAGCCGCCCCGGCTTCATCGTGAGGACGTCCTCCCCGTTGAGCAGGATCTCGCCCTCGACCTTGGTGTTCCTGGGGTGCAGCCGCATGATGGCGCCCGCGATCGTGGACTTGCCACAGCCGGACTCACCGGCGAGTCCCAGGACCTCCCCCTTCTCCACGTTGAGCGTCACGCCGCGCACCGCGGGCACGGGCCCGCCCTGCGTCTGATAGGTGATGCGCAGGTCGCGGATCTCCAGGATGCTCATCGAGACCTCAGTTTCGGGTTGAGGATGTCGTCGAGGGCGTAGCCGATCATCGTGAACGAGAGCACCACGAGCACGATGCAGAGGCCCGGCGGGATGATCCACCACCAGTTCCCGGCGTACGTCGCGCCGCCGCCGAACGCGTCCTCCAGCAGCTTGCCCCACGACGCGTGCAGCGGATCACCGAGTCCGAGGAACGCCAAGCGTGGATTCCGACAGGATCACGACCGCGACGATGAGGATCGTGTTCGCGAAGACCAGGGGCGCCACGTTGGGCAGGATGTGCTTGATCACGAGGACGCGGTCCTTGGCGCCGAGCGCGCGCGAGCGCTCCACGTAGCCTCGCGTCTTCAAGGAGAGCACCTCCGCACGGATGATACGCGCCGTGCTCGGCCACGAGGTGACGGCGATCACGACCGTGATGGTGATGAACGACGGCCCGAGCAGGGTCGCGAGGACGATGGCGAGCGGCAGGAACGGGATGACCAGGATCCAGTCGGTGAACGACATCAGGATCTTCTCGACCCATCCTCCGCGGTAGCCCGCGATGAGCCCGACCAGGGTGCCGATCACCATCGTCATGAAGGTGCCGATGAGCCCCACCAGGAGCGAGATGCGCGCGCCGTAGAACGTCAGGGCGAGCACCGGCCGGCCCAGATCGTCGGTGCCGAACCAGAACGGGTAGTTGGCGGATGGGGGGCTGCAGCGCGATGCCCGTTCTGGGGGCAGGTCGGCGAGAGGTAGCAGCGGCTCACCAGCAGCGGCGCGAAGATCGCGATGAAGAAGAAGAACCCGAGGATGATCAGTCCCGGCCATCCCCATCTTGTTCTTGCGGAACTCGCGCCACAGGCGCCTGCGAGCCTCCCGCTTGCGCTTGCGGACCAGGACCTTCGGGTTGGGGATCGCCGCGGGCGGGGTGGTCTCGGGAGGCGTCTGCGTGGTGGCCACTACGCGGCCCTCACGCGTGGATCGAGGTAGGAGTAGAGGAGGTCCGCGACGAGGTTCGCCACGATCACGGACACGCTGAAGATCAGGAAGAGTCCCTGCAGTAGGGGGTAGTCGCGGTTCGCGATCGCCTTGGCGGTGAGCAGGCCCAGCCCCGGCCAGTTGAAGATCAGCTCGATCGTGATGGCGCCGGAGACCACGAAGCCGAGCGACAGGATCGTGACGGTCATCGTCGGCAGCAGGGCGTTGGGGACCGCATGACGTTGCCGGACGGCCTTGTCCCGCAAGCCCTTCGCGCGCGCCAGCTGGATGTAGTCCTCGCTCAGCGTCTCCAACAGCGAGGAGCGCATGATCAGCGAGTACTCGCCGAGGTAGGCGACCGTGAGGACGAAGAACGGCAGAACCATGTGGTTCAGGACGTCCGTCGCGTGCTGCAGCCCGGTGTACCCGGCCCCCAGCGTCTCGTACCCGCCGGTGGGGAGGATCGCGGGGAACGGCCCGACACCGACCGCGAACGCCATGATCATGAGCATGCCGAACCAGAACTCGGGCATGGAGTACGTGAACATCGTGAACCCGAGCAAGCCCTGGTCGTACCCGGTTCCTCGTCGCCAGCCTTGGGAGATGCCGATCCAGATGCCGATCGCGATCGAGGCGATCGTCGATCCCCCGATCAACAGGACCGTGGGCCAGACGGCATCGGCGATCGTGGTGCTGACCGAGGCGTTGTTGACGAAGGAATACCCGAGGTTCCCTTGAGCGGTTTCCTTGAGGTAGTGCACGAACTGTTGAGGCAAGGGCAGGTCGAGGCCGAGCTCCTGCTCGAGCTGCGCGACGGTCGCGCGCGACGCGCCGTTCCCGCCGCGCAGGAGCTGCTGGGCAGGATCACCCAACAACCGGAAGAGGAAGAAGTTGACCGCCAGGACGAACAGCAGGGTCAAGAACGCCTGCAGGATCTTCGAAAGCAGGTAGCTCCTCGACCCCACCTCGCTCCTTCCGTCCGGGCTATCTCACACGCGACCGTCGGTCGCGGTCAAGCTTCGTCCTCGTCGGTCTGCTTCCGACGGCTGAGCACGATGACGATCACGACCACGGCGGCCACCGCCAACGCCAGCAGGAGCCACACGATGCCCGATGCTCCGGACGTGCTGGCGCCGGAGTCGCTCGCACCTTCGGGCGGCTTGATGCTGATGAACGAGTACGGTCCGTAGGCCGCCAACAGGTCACCATCCGGGTCGGGCTGCGGCAAGAAGTTAGTGACCCGGTCGCTTCGGTACGCCTCCAACACCTGGCTGTAGTAGAGCGTGATGTACGGCTGATCGTTCCAGAGCATGGACTGCATCTGATGGATGATGTCTTCCCGTTGGGTGGGATCGGTCACGCTCAACTGCTTCTGGTACAGCTTGTCGTACGCGTCGTTGCAGTAGTAGCTGTCGTTGTTCCCGTAGACGCCCGGCTTCGGCGCACGCTCGGCGCAGGTGAAGATGCCGGTGATGTAGTTCGGGTCCGGGTTGGGGTACCAGCCCCAGTGGAACAACTCGTAGTTGCCGTCCTCGATGATGCTCGTGAGCTTGTTGCTGCTGACGGGCGTGATCTGCACCCCGACGCCGACGGCCTCGAGCCAGCTCTTCACGTACGGTGCCGTCTTGGTGGTGTTCTGGTCCGAGCTTCGCGTGAAGTACCGCAGGACGACGTTCTCCCCCGTCACCGGGTCGTTGACGGTGCCGTCACCGTCGGTGTCCTTGTAGCCGGCGTCGGCCAAGGCTTGCTTGGCGGCGTCGGGGTTGAACGAGAGGTCGGCGTCGTTGGGACCCGGGGTCCACTCGCCGGTGGTAGCCGTCGGCTGGACGGGGGAATTCGCAACGGTCCCGTATCCGAGGAGCACCTTGTCCACGAGGGTTTGCTTGTCGATGGCCATCGCGACGGCCCGGCGGAACGCTGGGTCGGAGGCTGCGTGGCTGCCGTCACCGTGCTTCACGAAGCCCCCGGCCGTGTTCGTCTGGAACGCGGATCCGGTGTTGAACGCGAGCTCGTCGAAACTCGGGACAGTGGCCGCGTGCGTCTCGACGTTCGGCTTGCCCTTCAGCGTGTTGAGGATGTTCGCCGAGTCGAAGGTCGCGAAGTCGACCTCGCCATTCTGCAGAGCCGCCGCCTCCTGGTTCTCATCGTTGAAGTTCTGGTAGATGATCTCGTCGAAGGTGGGCGTGAGCCCGGCGGACAGACCCCAGTAGTACGGGTTCCGCTTGAGCGTCACGGCCTGACCCTGCTGGTACGACGCGATGTAATAGGGGCCGGAGCCCACCGCGGGCACGTTCTGGAACTTCTTGGGCTCGTCGAGCTTGGACCAGATGTGCTCCGGCAGGATGTAGTCGTAGAGGAAGACCGTCTTGCCGCTGTACACGGACGTCGGCTGGGTGGCATGGATCACGAAGTGGGTGTCGTCGGTGACGGTCACGTTGTCGATCAGCGAGACGTCGGCCGCGTAGTTCGAGATGTTGTGCTGCTTGTAGTAGTTGAGGGTCCACGCGACATCGTTCGCCGTGAACGGCTGCCCGTCGGACCACTTCATCCCGTTGCGCATCGTGTAGGTGAACGTCATGCCGTCCGCGCTCGTGTCCACGGCCGTGACGATCGAGTGCTGGAGGTCGGGGCTGAAGTCCTTGGTGGAGAAGTTGATGGGGATGTCGTAGGTCATGGCCCACAGCGTGTAGTCGGTGGCCAGGTACCCCACCATCGGGTTGAGCGAGCTCGGCTCGCTCGTGTCGCCGAAGATGAACTTGGACCCCGTGGCGGCGGTGAGGACGCGGAGCCGCTGTCGCTCGCGCTCTGCGCGAACGCCGAGCCCGTCATGGCCACCCCTGCGATCACACCTACCATCGCGGCGCTGGCCACGATCCGACGCATCCTGCTCATCCGGTTCCTCCCTAGCCTCGATCCATCCACCGTCACGTTCCGTTCTGTCTTACGTTCCCGGGCGTACGCCCGGTTCGTCGATCGTGAGCGTGCGCGCCTCGGCGTCGATCGTCGCCGTCGACCCCCAGGGGGATCGTGGCCAGGTGCTTTGCCGTGGCCGAGCGGAAGTTTGTATAGCACGGGAACGCCCAGCGGGCCTAGGCACAGCTCCAGCACGTCCTCGAGCGACCGCGTCCGGGGCGCCTCGGGGCGTTCCTCGCGCCAGTCGCAGTTCTTCATCTCGCCGACGACCACGCCGGCGACGCGATCGAGCTTTCCGGCCATCAGGAGCTGCCTGAGGTGCACCTCGATCACGTAGGGGGGTTCGTCGACCTCCTCGAAGAACAGGATCGCGTCGTCGAAGACGGGGTCCCATGGGGTGCCCATCAGATGGACGAACGTGAAGAGGTTGCCGCCGACGATCGGGGCCGTGGCCGTGCCCGGCGCGATCGGCCGCACGTAGGGGTCGTCGGGATCGCGCGGGACGGACCCCACGCCGCCCTCGGAGAACGCCGCGAGCGCGGAGTTCCAGGTGAAGTCGGTGCGCTCGGGGATCCCCATCGACCCGAGGCCGGGGCCGTGGAACGTGGCGAGTCCGGCCTCCTGACGGAGGGCGATATGCAGGTTCGTGATGTCCGAGTACCCCATCAACGCCTTGGGGTTGGCGGCGATCAGGTCGAAGTCCAGGTGGGGGAGGACCTGCATCGCGCCCGTGCCGCCCCACAGCACCTGGATCACGTCGACCTCCGGATCGGCGAAGAGGGCGTGCAGATCGGCGGCCCGCTGCTCGGGGGACCCGGCGACGTAGTCGTCCTTGGCCCACACGCCCTCGAGGAGCTTCACGCGGTACCCCCTCGATGACCACCATTCGACGGGGCGCAGGACGTCGCTGCGGTTGAAGTACGGGCCCGAGGGCGCGCAGACGCCGATCGTGCCGCCCGCGGGCAGCGGGCGACCCCATCGCGTGGCGGCGACGGAACTCACCGGATGCGGGCTCCGTACGTGGTCAGTTCGACGCCCGTTGCCACCGTATGGAACCCCCCCGCTCGCCGCGCGTGCCGGAGATCGTTCGGTCCACCGGCACGATTAGCGGGGATTATTCAGCAAACGCCGGAGGAACGCCAGGGGCGGTCGCGCGGGCCTCGACCTCGCGGATGAAGGGCGTCTTCCCGTCCACGTAGGCGTAGATGTCGTTCGGATGCGCGCTCGCGAGCTCGCGCTTCAGCCGCTCGTACGCGGCCGCCTTGGAGGGGTCGGCGCGCAGGGCGTCGCGGAACGCGAGGTGCCGTGCCTCCCACGCGCTCCCCGCGCGACAGACGTGGATCTGGAACGACCGGTCGTCCTCGGGCGTGCGGCTCCGGCTGAAGTACTCGTGGTCGTCGTCCCAGGGATCGACGACCCACCGGTAGCCGAGCGCGCGCAGCGGCTCCACGTACGCGGATCGAGGCACCATCGAGGCGACGGAGAGCTGGATGTCGACGATGGGTTTCGCGGCGAGGCCCGGGATCGACGTGGAGCCGACGTGGTCGATCCGCGCGACGAGGTCCGCGGGGAGCGCCGCGGCGATGCGGGCCGCCTCCGCCTCGAACCGCGTCGCCCAGAGGGGATCGGGGTCGCTCAGGCCGTAGGACCGGCTGCGCCCATCGATGGCTCCCGGCTTCGCCCGCGAACCGCGCAGGCGTGCGAGGTTCGCCACGGCATCGAAGAGGGACTGCTGGGCGGGGTCCTGGGCGGCCGTTTCCTCCGGGTGCCACTGGACGCCGAGCATCCACGTCAGCTCGGCCTCGCTCATGTTGCCCATGTCCCCAGGCACGGGCCGCTGGAGGGCCTCCACCAACCCGTCGGGGCTGCGTCCGGCCACCACGAGTCCGCCACCCACGCGGTCGACCCCTTGGTGGTGGTGCGAAGAGCAGGCGAGCGGCCCCGACTTGGTGGTCGCCGAGAGCAGGGTCCCGGCGATGGGCTCGACGTCGTGCATCGTCTGGGTGTCCTCGACGGGCACGCCGTGTTCGAGCAGGCCGGGCGTGCCGGGCAGGTGCTGGCGCAGGGTGCCGCCGAACGCCACGTTCATGACCTGCATGCCCCGGCAGATGCACAGGGTGGGGAGGTGGAGCCGGTCGGCGGCCAGGAGCAGCGCGATCTCGAAGGCGTCGCGGTCCGGCTCCACGCCGTAGTCGTGCGCGGTGTCCGGCTCCGCCCCGTACCGGGCCGGGTCGACGTCGCCGCCTCCCACCAACACCAGGCCGTCGAAGGGGTCGAGCAGTTCCTCGGGCTCGCCCTGTTCACCGGGCGAGATGATCGCCGTGCGGGCGTCCGCGCGCCGGAGCGCGTCGACGTAGGGGGCGGGGACGCCGTAACCCCCGTCGGGCCATCGAGCCACGCGGTCGTTCGCGAGGTGATACGCGACCACCGCGACCAGCGGACGGTAACCCGGACTCACCCGCGGCGCTCCATCGCGATGCGCGCGAACCGGGCGAACATCTCGGAGCCCTTGACCTCGTGATCGGCCAGGTGGCGCGCGGCCTCGTCGCGGATCTCGTGGGCGGACTTGCCCCAGACCTCCTTCAGGTCCATGAACTGCGAGGCCTCCTCGAGCCACAGCTCGAGTTCGTCGGCATCGATCTCGAAGTGGAACTGGGTGGCCCACGTGCTCGCGCCGAGTCGGTACGCCTGCGCAGGGATCCGCTCGCCCACGACGAGCGGTTGGGCGCCCTCCGGCATCTGGAACGTGTCCTGATGCCACTGGAACACCCGGTCCCCGTCCTCCCAGACGCTCAGGAGCGGATCGTCGACGGCCTCCGCGAGGGGGTGGATCGGCTCGAACCCGACCTCCTTCACCTCGGCCCGCCAGACGGGCGCATCCATCGCGCGCGCGAGCATCTGCGCCCCCAAGCAGATCCCGAGGAAGGGCACCCCGCGATCGATCGCCTCGCGGGTGAGGTCCCGGTTCTCCTTGAGGAAGGGATGCTCGTCGAGCTCGTCCACGTTCATCGTGCCGCCGAACATCACGATCCCGGCGAGATCGTCGAGCGAGGGTCTCGGCTGCGCCGCATCGGTGGCATCCAGGACGAGCACGTCCGCGCCCGCGGCCTCGATCGCGCGCACGGCGACGCCGAAGGTCTCCACCGGGTCGTTCTGCACGAGGAGCACCGGCCTCATGACCGTTGAGTGTAGGAGCTGTCGGCGTCGCGCGCGGCCAACACCGGTGCTACCGTCGCAGGATGAGCGCCGCCGACCGAGCCACCCTCAAGCCGACCGACCTCCTCGACCTCGAGCATCTGCTCTCCGACGAGGAGCGGCAGGTGCGCGACCTCGCCCGGGAGTGGGTGGGCGACCGCATCCTTCCCCGCGTGGAGGACTGGTACGAACGTGGCGAGTTCCCCGCTCGCGAGCTGGCGAAGGAGCTGGGCGAGCTCGGCTTCCTGGGCATGCAGCTCGAGGGGATGGGGGGGCTGGGGGCCGTCGCCTACGGGCTCGTGGAGATGGAACTCGAGGCGGGGGATTCCGGGTTGCGGAGCTTCGTCTCGGTGCAGAGCGCCTTGGCGATGTACGCGATCCACACCTACGGCAGCGACGAGCAGAGGCAGGAATGGCTCGCTCGGATGCAGGCGGGGGACGCGATCGGGTGCTTCGGCCTGTCCGAGCCCGACAGCGGCAGCGATCCCGGCGCGATGCGCACGTTCGCGAAGCGCGACGGCAACGACTGGATCCTCGCGGGGACGAAGATGTGGATCACGAACGGGAGCGTCTCCGACGTGGCCATCGTGTGGGCCGAGACCGAGGACGGGATCCGCGGGTTCGTCGTCCCGTGCGACCTCCCGGGGTTCTCCGCCCCCGATATCCACAAGAAGATGTCCCTGCGTGCCTCGGTGACCTCGGAGCTCGTGATGGACGACGTGCGGCTCCCCGCGGCGGCGGAGCTCCCGGGTGTCCAGGGCCTCAAGGGCCCGCTCTCCTGCCTGAACGAGGCGCGCTTCGGGATCATCTGGGGCTCGATGGGCGCCGCCCGGTCGTGCTTCGAGACGGCGCTCGACTACGCGAAGACCCGGGTGCAGTTCGGCAAGCCCATCGGCGGCTTCCAGCTCACCCAGAAGAAGCTCACCGACATGGCGCTGGAGCTCCACAAGGGCACGCTGCTCGCGTATCACCTGGGCCGCCTGAAGGAGGAGGGTCGCCTGCAGCCCGAGCAGGTGAGCATCGGCAAGCTCAACAACACCCGGGAGGCGATCAAGATCGCCCGGACCTCGCGCGGGATCCTGGGCGCGAACGGCATCACCCTCGAGTACCCGATCATGCGTCACATGACCAACCTCGAGTCGGTGATCACCTACGAGGGCACCGAGGAGGTCCACACCCTCGTGATCGGCGGACTGCTGACCGGGTTGCGCGCGTTCGTCTGAGTCCGCCGCAACGTTCACAGCCACAGGAGCGCCACGGACGCCACCATCAGCACGGCGAGCGCCACCGTGACCGCTCGACGTGAACGATCGTCACGGAGCAGGTGGTTCAGCGCCGCACCCCCGCTCGCCCAGATGAGGGCGGTGGCGGCGACGACGACGGCCACGACCGCGGCGACCCCGAGGCCGCCCACGACGGGGTCAGGTCCGGTCGGGAGGAACGCGCTCACCACCGCGACGGCGAAGATCCATCCCTTCGGATTCACGAACTGGAAGGTCACGGCCCGCCCCACGGTGAGTGGGGCGGCGAGGCCGGCCTCGTCGACCCCGGCGTCGCGCACGAGGCCGTACGCGAGGTAGATCAGGTAGAGCGACCCGGCGACCTTCAGGACCACCTGGGCCGCGGGGAGCGCCGCCAGCGCGACTCCGATGCCGGCGGCGACGGCCACGATCAGCGCGCTGATCCCCATGGTCGTCCCCACGACGTGAGGCAACGTTCGCCGGAAGCCGAAGCGCACCCCCGAGGTCAACAGGAGGGTGTTGTTGGGTCCCGGCGAGCCCGACCCCGCCGCGGCGAACAGCAGGAGGGCGGCGGCTCCCGTCAGTCGCATCGCGCAGCCGAGCGATCCATGCCCGCAGTCGACGACGATCGAGGCCGGTCGGTCTTGTACGATCCTGCAGGTGTCGGTGGATGCGCGGCGCGAGTGGGTGCGGGCCTGGAGTCCAGCGGTTCCCGGGATCTCCGAGGTCTTCCACGCGCGGTTCGTGGATCATCGCTACCCGCCGCACGCCCATGACGACTGGACCCTGTTCGTCGTCGACGAGGGCGCGATCCGCTACGACCTCGACGCACGCGATCGCGGTGTGGGCACCGACGTCGTCACGCTCCTGCCGCCCCACGTGATCCACGACGGCCGACCTGCGTCGGACCGCGGATTCCGCAAGCGTGTCCTCTACGTGAGCGTCGATGTGCTCCCCGTGCGTCTGAGCGGCCGCGCGGTGGACGATCCCGATATCCGCGATCCGGGCCTGCTCGCGGCGATCGGACGGCTCCACGGGCTCCTCGAGGATGACGACGACGCGCTCGCCGCGGAGGAGGTGACCTGGTCGGTCGGGGACCGCATCCGCGCCCATCTCCGCGATCGAGTCCCCGCCGCCTCCCCTCCGGGCAGGGAGGCCGAGCTCGCGGAGGCGCTGCGCGACCTGCTCGACGCGCATCGAGCCGAGACGATGACCCTCGCCGCGGCCGGTGCGATCCTCGGTGCGGACGTGTCCGCGCTGATCAGGGCGTTCCGGCGAACCTTCGCCATCACGCCCCACCGCTACCTGATCGGGCGCCGCATCGAGGCGGCCCGGAAGCGACTGCTCGACGGTGAGCCGGTATCACGCGTGGCCTGCGAGGTGGGGTTCCACGACCAGGCGCACCTCACCCGACACTTCAGGCGGCACGTCGGGGCGACCCCGGCACGCTACGCCCGCTCAGCCCGGCCCTGAGGCATCACCCGTCGGGCAGGGCGGATCTCGCCAGGAGGGTAGCGATATCGGCCACCTCCACCTCGCTGCCCGCGCCCTTGGCGGCGTCGTCGAGCATCACGAAGCAGTAAGGGCAGGCCGTGGCCACGGTGTCGGCCCCGGTCGCGGCCGCCTCGGCGAACCGCGTGTCGTTGATCCGCGGCGTGCCCTCCAGCTCCTCCATCCACATCCGGGCGCCGCCGGCGCCGCAGCAGAACGAGCCCTCCTTCGCGCGCGGCATCTCCACCGTCGCGTCGGTGGCCGCGCCGAGCACCTCACGCGGCGCGTCGAACACGCCGTTGTGGCGTCCGAGGTAGCAGGGATCGTGGAGCGTGACGCGTCCTTGGCCGGCCTGCGGCGTGAGGCGACCCTCCCGGATCAACCCGGCGAGCAGCTCCGAGTGGTGCACGACCTCGTAGCGGCCGCCGTAGTCGGGGTATTCGTTGGCGAGTGTGTTGAAGCAGTGGGCGCAGCTCGCGACGATCTTGGTCACGCCGGCCTCGCCGAGCGTCTGCACGTTCTGCTCGGCCAACATCTGGAACAGGTACTCGTGGCCCATCCGCCGGGCGGGGTCGCCGGTGCACCGCTCACGTGGTCCCAGCACCGCGAAGTCGACGCCGGTCGCGGCGAGCAGGCGTGCCGTCGCGCGGGTGGCCTCCCGCGCTCGCTCGTCGAACGCACCCGCGCACCCGACCCAGAAGAGGACCTCGGGGGCGGCATCACCGGGCTGCAGCACGCGCACGTCCAGGCCCTCGGCCCACTCCAGCCGCGCCGACTGCGGCTGTCCCCACGGATTCTCGCCGGGGCCCTCGATCCCGCGCAGGAGGGCGCCGGCTTCGGTGGGGAACCGCGACTCGGCCATCACGAGGTTGCGCCGCAGGTCGACGATCGTGTCGATGTGCTCGATATCGACCGGGCACGCCTGCACGCAGGCGCCGCAGGTCACGCAGTCCCACACGACCTCGTCCTCGACGGCGCCCGGGACGAGCGGCTGGAGCTCCACGACACCCGCGCCGTCGGTCGCGGTGAGCGCGGGCGCCGCACCGATCACGTGGTCGCGCAGGTCCATGATCAGCAGCTTGGGGCTGAGTGGCTTGCCGGTGGCCCAGGCGGGGCAGACCTCCTGGCACCGGCCGCACTCCGTGCAGCTGAAGAGATCGAGGACCTGCTTGCGCGAGAGATCCGCCGCGGTGGCGGCGCCGAAGCGCAGGTCTTCCTCGGGGCCCTCGAGGTCGATCTTCAGGGGCTCGAGCCTGCCGCTCGGTCCCGTCTTGGCGAGCCAGACGTTCGGAGCCGCCGTGAGGATGTGCAGGTGCTTGGACCCGGGCAGGTAGGCGAGGAACCCGAGCACGAGCAGGAGGTGGGTCCAGACGAAGACCCGCTCCGCCACCTCGGTGCCTCGACCGCCCGAGAACAGGTTGGACAAGGCGTTCGACACCGGCGACGCCGCGGGATGCGCGGCATCGCCGAGCGCGATCCTCGTCGCGTTCCACAGGAGGAGCGAGACCACGATGCCCAGGATCGTGAGCAGGATGCGGTCGGCTTCCCCGAGGTGGCTCCCCTGGAACCGCGAGGGTCGCTGCACCTTGCGGATCCAGAACGCGATCCCGACGCCGACGACCACGAGCGACGCGAAGAGGTCGACCGCGAAGGCGAACCAGGCCGCGTGTCCGAGGTACGGCAAGGTCCAGTCCGGGTTCACGATCGCGAGCATCGCCTCGACGATCGTGGGCAACAGGATCAGGAACCCCCAGAAGATGAAGGCGTGCATCAGGCCGGGCAGAGCCTTCTGGAAGAGCTTGCGTTGCCCGAGGACCTGGGTGAGCTCGCGCGCGGTCCTGGCGCGCGTCGGGTCCTCGCGCTCCGTCGGGCGCGCCCGACGCACGAGCTCCGCTCGCGGCCGCGCACGACGCGCGAAGAGCACGACCGCCGCCACGAGGACGGCCGCCAGGGCTGCGGCGCCTACGAGCCGGTCCGTCGCCGGATCTCCGCGGTGAGGGCGGGCACCACCTGATGGACGTCGCCCACCACCCCCAGGTCGGCCATCTTCATGATGGGGGCGTCGGCGTCCTTGTTCACCGCGATGATGCGCCCTGACCCCTTCATCCCGACCGCGTGCTGCAGCGCCCCGCTGATCCCGATCGCGAGGTAGACCTCGGGCTTCACGGTCTTGCCGGTCTGACCGATCTGGTAGCTGTACGGCACCCAGCCGGCGTCCACGGCCGCGCGCGAGGCTCCCACGGCGGCGCCGTCGATCGCGCCCGCGAGCTCGTCCAGCATCGCGAACCCGTCGGGTCCGCCGAGGCCGCGTCCGCCCGCCACGACCACCTTCGCGTCGTCGAGCGAGGGTCCGCTCGCGGCCTGTTCGCGGCGCTCCAGCACCCGTACCTCGCGCAGGCCGGGCGGGATCTCCGCCGCGACCTCGACCACCGAGGGTTGGACCGGGGCCTCCACCGCCTCCACCGAGCGTGGCTTGAGGAGCACGAGTGCGGGCGCGGGCCCGCGGAGCTCGACATCGACCACCAGCGAACCGCCGAAGATCTCCGTGCGCGCGCGGTCGGGAGCGAGGAGGGCCGTCGCGTTGCCCATGAGCGTCGACCCCAGGCGCGCCTGCAGGCGGGCCGCGAGGTCGCGACCGGCGTACGAGGTCGGGAACAGCAGGAGATCGGGGCCGTGCGCGTGCACGAGCCGCTCGACTAGCGCGGCCGCCGCCCGCGTCGATCCCGCGACCTCGTCCTCGCCGCACGCGAACACGGTCGCGGCGCCGAACCGTCCGTACGCGTCGGCCGCGTCGGCCGCGCCCGGCCCGAGGGCGACGACCCCGACGGTGTCCGCCACCCCGCGTGCGGCGGTGAGCAGCTCACCGCACGCGGAGCTCGGGCCCGCCGACGTGACCTCGTCGAGCACCCACACCGTGGTCATCTCAGACCACCTTCGCCTCGACGAGGAGCTCGATCACGCGCGCGAGGGCGTCGTCGCCGGCGCCGAGGATCTCGCCGCCGGCCTTGGCGGGCGCCGGTTCCACGGCCACCACCGCCTGGCTGGCAGCGACCGATGCAGGGTCGAGCCCCAGCTCCGCGGTCGTCAGCCGATCGAGCGGCTTGGACTTGGCGGCCATGATGCCCTTGAGGCTGGGATAGCGCGGCTCGTTGGCGCCCGCGGTGAGGGTCACGAGCGCCGGCAGCTCGCAGGCGACGACCTCCGCCCCGGTCGGCGTCTGTCGCTCGGCGCGCACCTCGCCGTCGAGGAGTTCGAGCTTCGTCACGAAGGTGACGGCGGGCAGGTCCATCGATTCGGCCACGGTGACGGGGACCGTGCCGGTGTATCCGTCGGTGGACTCCACGGCGGCGATCACGAGATCCGGGGCGGCGCGGCCGGCGGCCGCGGCCAGCACGCGCGCGGTGGCGAGCGCGTCGGCGCCGGCGAGCAGGTCGTCGGTCACGAGGACCCCCCGGTGCGCGCCCATCGCGAGCGCCCGCTGGACCGCCGGCAACGCCTCGGCGGGACCCATGGAGATGGCCGTGACCTCGCCGCCGTGGGCCTCGATGAGCTGCAGCGCCGCCTCGACCCCGTATTCGTCTCCGGGGTCGAGGGTCCCCTCGGCGTCCGTGCGCACGAGCCGGTGGTCGGGCCCGAGCGTCGGGCCGCCGTCGGACGACGGCACCCACTTCACGAACACGACGACGTTCACGGACGGTCCCCCTCGCTGTCCACGTGCAGACGGTACCCGGTGCGACGCATGTGCGTCCGGAGCTCACGCCGGATCGCTGGGCCGCCTCCAGCCACCCGTCGAACCGGGGGTCGGCCGCACCTGCGAGGAGGCGGGCGAAGTGGCGGTCCGCGTACTCCACGAAGTCCACGTCGAGCGCGGAGATGGCCTGCTGCACGACGCCCCACATCGCCTCGCGGAAGTCCGACATCAGGCACATCAGCGCGAGGCGCGAACGATGGCGATCGCGGACGTCGCCGAGGAAGTAGTGCTCCAGGAGCCGTTCCCGGGCGGCGTCGTCGAGCCCGTTGTTCACGGCCAGGTTGCCGAGGTCGAAGAAGAGGTCGCCCATCCCCGCGTACTCGTAGTCCACGATCCAGACGTGGTCCCCGTCGCGGAGGAAGTTGGCGTTGAGTAGGTCGTTGTGGCAGGTGGCGAGCGGCGAGGGGCTCACGTCGAACGCCTCCTCGATCCGCTCGGCCATGTCGTGCGCGTCCTCGTAGGCGGCCGGGATCGTGACGCCGCGCGTCTCGGCCGTCACGCGGTAGCCCTCCACGATCCGGAACACGGGAAAGGTGGACGGGATCGGGGGACACGCGTGCAACGCTCGGAGCGAACGCACCACCGCGGCGAGCGCGTCGTCCTCGCGCAGGGCCTCTTGGGGGATGTGGTCGCCGCGGACGAACCGGGAGACGAAGCAGCCGCTCTCCGGGAGGAAGGCCACCACCTCGGGCCCGATGCCCGCGTCCGCGGCCACGCGGGCCGCCCGGTGTTCGTTGGCACGGTCGATGCCCAGCAGCTCCGTGTCGCGGCCGGGGATGCGCAGGACGAACGCCTCGCCGCCGGTGCGCACCACGTAGTTGCGGTTGGTGATCCCGCCCTCGAGCGGCTCGATGTCGAGCTCCGCATCGCCCCATCCGGGGACCGTGCGCGCGAGCCCTTCGACGTCGGCGGGGATGCCGTTCAATGGCGCACCTCAGCCGCGCTCGAAGTACCGCTGGAGTTCCCAGTCCGTGACGCTCAGGTTGTCGAAGATCGACTGCTCCTGGAACGCGGTGTTCAGGAGGTGCTCGAACACGAAGTCCCCGAAGATCTCGCGCGCGATGTCCGATGCGCGGAACACCTCGATCGCTTCGTGGAGCGAGCTCGGCACGCGCGGGACGTCCTTGGCCTCGTAGGCGTTCCCCTCGAACATGGACGGGGGCTCGACCTTGTTGCGGATGCCCCACATCCCGGCGCCGATCGTGGCCGCGAAGGCGAGGTAGGGGTTGGCGTCGGCGCCGGGGATCCTGCATTCGACGCGGAAGCTCTTGCGCTCGCCCACGGTGCGGTAGCCGCAGGTTCGGTTGTCGCGGCTCCACACGATGGCCGTCGGCGCCCACGATCCGAGCTGGTAGCGCTTGTAAGAGTTCACGAACGGCGCGTACATCCACGCCATCTCGCGCGCGGTCGCCATGAGCCCTCCGAGGTACCAGCGGAAATCATCGGTCATGTGGCCGGCCTTGCGCTTGTTCCACGTGAGGCTCTTCGCCCCCTCCGCGTCCCAGATCGAGGAGTGAAGGTGGCACGAGGATCCCGCCTCCGCCATCGTCCACTTCGCCATGAAGGTGGCGGCGACCTGGTTCAGGGCCGCGATCTCCTTCACGCCGTGCTTGTAGATCGCGTGGTGGTCGGCGTTGGAGAGGGCGTCGCTGTACGTGATGTTGATCTCGTGCTGGCCCTTGCCGAACTCGCCCTTCGAGAACTCCACCGGGATCGCGGCGCCCAGCATGCCGTTGCGGATCTGCCGGATGACCCATTCGTCCTTCGTGGTCTGGAGCATGTGGTAGTCCATGATGTACGTGCTCGAAGGACGCGGCGTCTCGTAACCGCGCTCGGCGAGCTCCCCGTAGGAATCCTGGAAGAGGTAGAACTCCAGCTCGGACCCTGTCTTCACCGTGTAGCCCATCTCCGCGGCCTTCGCGATCTGGTCGCGCAAGATCTGGCGCGGTGCCACCGTCACCGGTTCGCCGGTCTCTTCGTCCGCGATGTCGCAGAGCACCATCGCGGTCTTCTCCAGCCACGGCACGACGCGCAGCGTCGACATGTCCGGGATCATCTGGAAGTCGCCGTAGCCGGTCTCCCAGCTCGCGTACTCGTAGCCGGGGAGCGGCTCCATCTCCATGTCCACCGCGAGCAGGTAGAGGCAGGCGTGCAGTCCCTCGCTGCCGAGGACGTCCTCCAGGAAGAAGTAGGGCAGGATGCGCTTGCCCATGAACCGGCCCTGGAGGTCGGTGAACATGCACAGGACGGTGTCGATCTCGCCCGCGTCCGCGAGTTCCTCGAGCTGCTTGGCGTCGATCAGTCCGCTCGGTCCCATGCTGCCTCCCTAGATGGAAGGGGCGCGGCGAGCCTGGTGGCCCGCCGCGCCCGGTCCGACTCCGTCCTCCAGATCGGGGGTTAGCCCACTTCAGTCAGTTCCCGCTCGATCGCCGCCAGCTCTTCGGGCGTGCCCATCACCTTAGGTCCCGTGAACCACTTGCGAGCCGAGATGAGCCACCAGAGACCCACGATGACGAACAGGCCACCCACGATCACCGGCGTGAAGTTGAACACGTCGATGAACTTGATCCCGTTGCCCCAATTGAACTGCGGCAGGCACAGGATGAAGCAGATGAGCAAGACCCAGATCACGGCGATCCATCCGACGAGAGCGCTCCACTTGCCGAGCTGCCAAGGACCCGTCTGGAATTCCTGCCCCGATCGCCGACGTAGATAGATCGGGATGATGTACGCGATGTACAGGCCGATCACGCCGACCGCCGTGACCGCGAAGTACGCCACGATCGAGCCGTACCAGTAGGCGGGCGCCACAAGTAGCCATGCGAGGACCGCGGCGAGCCAGATGGCGTTGGTCGGCGTGCGGGTGCGCTTGTTGATGGCGTGCCACCACTTGTGGCCGGGCACCGCCCCGTCGCGCGAGAACGCGTAGATCATCCGCGAGTTCGTGGTGACCGAGGCCATCCCGCAGAAGAACTGTGCGCCCATGACGATGATCAGCGCGAAGATCGCCATACCCTTCCCAAACGAATCCAGGAAGATCGCTGCGGGGGCCGCGATGTTCCCCGTGGCCGGGTACTGGAACGCCGCGGCCGACGTGTATCCGCCTTCCGGATTCATCGCGTACCAGACACCAAGCAGCAGGATGTAGCCGAAGATGACGGAGATGACGATCGACTTCCAGATCCCGTTGGGCCCCGAGACGTCGGCCGAGTGGGTCTCCTCGGTCATGTGCGCGGAGGCGTCGTACCCGGTCAACGTGTACTGCGCCAGCAACATGCCGATCAGGAACACGTAGGTCGTGATCCCGAGGATGCCGAACGGGCTCTTGGTGAAACCGGTGCCATTCATGAAGCCCGTGATCTCGCCGGTCCCGTTCGTCGAGCTGAAGTTGAAGATGGTCGAGAACGGCGTGTGGTGATCCGGAAGAACCAGGCACATGATGAAGATCACCGCGACACCGGCGACATGCCACCACACGCTCACGTTGTTGAAGATCGCAACGAGCCGCACACCGAACGTGTTGAGGAGGCCATGGATGGCAAGGACGATCGTGTACGTGACGATCAGGATCAGCTTGGTGATCTCGACGTCGAACGCGATCCCCAGGAACGCGCAGACGAACGCGGAAAGCCCGAAGTCGATGCCGGCGGTGATGGCCACCTGACCCAGAAGGTTGAACCAGCCCGTGAACCAAGACCACGCGGGACCGTTCTTCCGAGCAAGTTTCGCGGACCAGTAATAGAGACCACCGGCCGTTGGATAGCTCGAGCAAACCTCGGCCATGGCCAACCCGACGAAGGTCACCATGATGCCAACCAACGGCCAACCGTAGGCCGAACTGGCTGGCCCTCCCACGAACATCCCGAACCCGAACAGCGTGAGGCAACCGCTCAGGATCGAGATGATCGTGAAGGATACGGCGAAGTTGGAGAACGCCGACATCCCCCGGTTCAGCTCCTGGGCATACCCCATCTCGTGGAGCCGTTCGACATCCCCCTTGCGGGTGCCAGTGGACGCGTCCATGCCGCTGCCGGCATCGCCCATGCTCTACCCCCTCCCTCTTAGGTGGTGAGACGGAAACGCTTGGCGTATCAGAGTCCTTCGGGCGGAAGCCGTCAAGTCGCGGTTCGGGCCAATGGCCCGTAAGGGCTAGTCCTCGGGGGTGACGTAGGCGGCGGTGAGCCCGCCGTCGACGATGAGCGACGCGCCGGTCATGAAGCTGGCGTCGTCGCTCGCCAGGAAGAGGGCCGCCTTCGCCAGCTCCTCGGCGCGGCCGAGCCGTCCCATCGGGATGTGCACCAGCCGGCGCTGGCGCTTCTCATCATCCGACAGCAACTGCATCAGCAGCGGCGTTTCGATGGGGCCCGGGCACAAGGCGTTGCAGCGGATGCCCCGGCGCGCGTACTCGACCGCGATCTCCCGCGTCATGGCGAGGACGGCGCCCTTCGACGACGTGTACGCGGTCTGCGACGTGGCGGCGCCCACCCATGCGACGAACGACGCCACGTTGATGATCGACCCGCCTCCGTGCTCGAGCATGGCCGGGATCCCGTACTTGCAGCCGAACGCCACACCCTTGACGTTCACGCCCAGCGTGAGATCCCAGATCGCTTCGTCAGTCGTGTGCACGCTCCCGTCCTCCGGCAGCATCACGCCCGCGTTGTTGTACAGCACGTCGAGGCGCCCGAACGTGTCGACCGCCTTGGCGACCATCGCCTCCGCGTCGCCCTCCTTGGACACGTCGGCATGCACGTGGATCGCCTCGCCGCCCTCATCGGAGATGGAGCGGGCCGTGGCCTCTGCGGCCTCGTCGTTCACGTCGGTGAGGACCACGCGGGCGCCTTCCGACGCGAACAGCTTCGACGCGACCATCCCCATGCCGCTCGCGCCCCCCGTGATGAGTGCGACCTTCCCCTCCAAACGCATCATGGCCCTCCTCGCGTGCCGTCATCCGGCCGCGCGCAAGCGTACGCCCCGCGCGCTAGCGTGTTGGCGTGAAGGTCGTCACGAAGGGTGAGGTCGAGGCGTTCGTGAACGCGAACGGTGGGACGCTGTGGGTGTGGCTCGACCCGCACGGCGGGCTCGGCGGACCCGCGTTGATCTATCTCGACGCGGCCACCGAACGTCCGGGGGCCACACGCGCCACGCGCCGGATGCGAAGTGCGCGCCGGCCGCATCGATTCACGTCGTTCGATGCCGAGGGGTTCGAGCTGCTCTTCGACCACGGCCGCTTCGACCCGCCCAAGGAGCTCCACCTCGAGCTGAAGCGGTTCCCCAAACGCCACGTCGAGGCGTTCTGGGACGGTGTGATCTTCGTGGACGCGGACCTGCCGGAGGATCCCGACCGGGCCCGACCGCAGACGTAGCGATCTGACCACGCCCTGGATGGGCGGTCCCGGCCTCACAGGTGGGCGTGCGGCGTATCATCGCGCCGACCGAGCGGAGGTGCGAACGAGGATGACCGATCTGCTGGTTCTGGGCGGGGAGCGCGTTGCTGCGGCCGACGGCACCACGACCGAGGTGATCGAGCCCGCGACCGCGGCGCCCATGGGCGAGGTGGCCACGGGGGGTCCCGAGGATGCCCGCCGCGCGGTGGACATCGCCGCACGCGCGTTCGAGGAAGGGGCGTGGGCGCGCATGAGCGCGCGCGAGCGCGGGCGCGTGCTCATGAAGGCGTCGTTCTTGATCCGCGAGCGGCAAGAGGAGCTCGCCACGCTGGAGGCACGCAACGGGGGCAAGCCGATCGCGTCGGCGCGTGCCGAGATCGACATCGTCGCGAACGTCTTCGAGTACTGGGGCGGGGCCGCGAACAAGATCATGGGCGAGACGATCCCCATCGTGCCGCCCGGGATCGACCTCACGCTGCGCGAGCCGGTAGGCGTGTGTGCGCTGATCACGCCTTGGAACTTCCCCGCGGTGATCGCCTCCTGGAAGATCGCGCCCGCGCTCGCGTGCGGGAACACCGCGGTCGTGAAGCCCGCGTCGCAGACGCCGCTCAGCGCGCTCGCGATCGCGGACATCCTGTACGCGTGCGGACTTCCCGAGGGAACCCTCAGCGTCTTGCCCGGTCCCGGCTCCACCACCGCGGGCGCCCTGATCGCCGATCCGCGCGTCGCCAAGATCTCGTTCACCGGCTCGACCGAGGTCGGCACCGCCGTGATGCAGGAGGCCGCCAGGAACATCGCCCGGGTCTCGCTGGAACTCGGCGGCAAGTCGGCCAACGTCGTCTTCGCGGACACCGATCTCGACGTCTGCGTGCCCAAGTCGCTCTGGTCCGTGTTCGACAACGCGGGTCAGGACTGTTGCGCGCGCTCCCGGGCCTTCGTGCAGCGGCCGATCTACGACGAGTTCGTCGCTCGCTTCGCCGAGGCGGCGGACGCGGTCACCGTGGGCCAACCCCTGGATGAGTCGACGGAGATGGGCCCGCTGATCAGTCACGGGCAACGCCAGACATCGATCGACTACCTCGCGCTCGGCGAGGAGGAGGGGGCGAAGCGCGTGAGCGGTGGCGAGATCCCCTCGGACGCCGGCTTCTTCATGCGGCCCGCGGTGCTCGCCGATGTGCGCAACGACATGCGCGTCGCGCAGGAGGAGATCTTCGGTCCGGTCGCGTGCGTGATCCCGTTCGACACCGAGGAGGAGGCCGTGCGGATGGCGAACGACTCCCCGTACGGGCTCTCGGGTTCCATCTGGACGCGGGATCTCGGCCGGGCGATCCGGGTGGCCAAGGGCATCCGCACCGGCACGCTCAGCGTGAACTCGTCCTCGAGCGTGCATACCGAGGCGCCCTTCGGCGGCTACAAGCAGAGCGGGATGGGCCGCGAGATGGGGATGCATGCCGCCGCGCTCTACACCGAGGTGAAGAACATCTACTTCTCGGAGGGATAGGCGCCCGACTCAGGTGCCGAACGGGCTGGTCACGGGCACGGTTCCCGGCGGCCAATCCGGGAAGCTCGACGGGAACGTGTAGGGGTTCCCGAACGTCTCGGCGCGTTGGGTCGCGAACTTCGGCGCCTGCGGGTTCCGCTTGAAGTCGAACAGGTGCTCCATGTTGTGGGCCCGGGTGATCCGCGGGGTGAGGTGGCGCAGCCCCCAGTTGTCGGCGATGAACCGCAGCGGCGTCGAGAACTCGCCCACCTCGTCGTCGATCAGTCCGCGGGGGGTGAACGGGCTGATCGTGAGGAGCGGCACCCGGAACCCGAGCCCCACGTCGTCGATCTGCGGGGGGACGACGTGATCGTAGAACCCTCCCCACTCGTCCCAGGTGATGAAGATCGCCGTGCTGGCCCAGAGCTCGCTCTTCATCACGGCGTTCACGACGTCCATCACCCAGTTATGGGTGAAGGCCGAGGACGACGGTGGGTGATCCGAGAGCTGGAAGTGGGGCACCGCCCACGTGACGGACGGAAGCGTCCCGGCGTCGATGTCGTGCACGAGGTCGTCGATGTCGTGCTGCGCGTGTTCCTGCCACAGATCGGAGTGGAAGACCTGGTGGATGCCGTTGTAGGCGTTCCACATGTAGCCGAGGTAGCCGGGCAGGGGAGCGTAGTAGGCCCAATCGATGCCGCGATGCGAGAGCTGCTCGCCCATGGTCGGGAAGTGGAAGCATGGATCGTGGCGCACGAACGAGCCGTCGGGCTCTGCCACCTCCACGTACACAGGCTCTCCCTGACCGACGGCGTCGCAGCCCCAGCTCTTGAACCGCCCGCCTCCGGGCTTGCCCGCCGTCGAGGGATCCGCCGTCGTGCCGATGTTCTCCGGGTTGTCCACGACCCCGCCCGACTGTCCCGCCACGAAGAAGAAGTGGTTGGGGTAGGAGGGGCCGAGCGCGGAGGCGAAGAAGTGGTCGCTGAGGGCGTAGTCGCGAGCCCACTGCCAGTACGCGGGGATCTCGGGACCGCGGAACTGCGTGTACGCCCACGGATCGCCGTAGTCGCCGATCCCGAAGTTGTCGAGCTTCCCATCGTGGAATTCGCCGAGGGCCGAGGCCCGGTCGTGCGGGAGGTCGCCGGGCAGCCAGTCGGGGCAGCTGAGCAGCGGACGCTCCCGACCGAGCATGTTTCCGATGCGCGTTCCCTCGACACCGGGGAAGCGTCCGAAGAGGTTATCGAAGCTCCGGTTCTCGAGCATCAGGTACAGCACGTGCTTGATGGGCCACCGGGTGTCGATCCGCGCGGCCGGCGAGCTCGTGCGTCCTACCCGTGGGACGACGCGGCCCCCCGTACAGGAGAAGAGGGTCCCGCCCGCGACGGCCATCGCCGATCGCCGGAGGAAGGCCCGCCGGTCCATCGGCGCCGGATGGATCGCCGGGTCGGCGTCGGCGCGCGAGCCGAGCTCCGGTGACGTCATGGACCCATTCCTAGCAGAGCGCGTCGGGGGTGACGGGGCTCTGCCACGGAAGGGCGATGAACCGCCACAAACGCATGGGCTCGCGGACACCTGGAGAGGCCGGCGCGACCCTCGGTAGACTGCCCGGCATGCGAGACCTTCCGGACGAGCTCCGCGATCGACCTCCCCGCAAACCCGGGCAAGAGCCCACGGCCACCCTCACGCTGGACGCTTACATGCGGGTCAAGGCCGAGTTGGAGCAGATGACCACGACGGGGAGAGAGCAGATCACGGAGAAGATCAAGATCGCGCGCGAGCACGGCGACCTCAAGGAGAACGCTGAGTACCATGCCGCGAAGGACGAGCAGGGGCTGATGGAGTCCAAGATCCGCAAGCTCCAGCACATGCTGCGCGATCCCGAGATCGTCGAGGCGCCCGTCGACGCCACCTCGGTCGGGCCCGGGATGCTCGTCACCATCCGCCCCCTCGACGAGGACGACCCCGACGACGAGACCTACCTCCTGGCCGAGCATGCAGAGGAACGGGCGCCGGGCGCGAGGACCGTCACCACGACGTCGCCCTTGGGAGCCGCGCTCCTCGGCGCGGAGGAGGGCTCGGAGGTCGTCTACGATGCTCCGGCCGGCAGCTTCCGTTACGTGGTGGTCGGGTTCGTGCCCCATACGGGCTAGCGATCAGCGATGCACCGTTGACCGGACTCGGGAACCATGAGGGGCGCGAGGCCCCGCGCGTGCGCGATATGCCCGCGCCCCGCAAGAACGAGAGCGCCACGGGCGGCATCATGCAGCGCATCTTCGCCTGGCCGTACCGCGCGATCCTCGCGTTCTTGATCTGGACCGGCGTCCGTCCCAACCAGCTCACGTTGTTGTCGCTGGCCCTCAACGTCGGGTCGGGTTGGCAGATCCTCGAGGGCAACTGGCTCGTGGCCGGCTTCGTCCTGCTCGCGGCCGGGCTCTGCGACGTCTTCGACGGTTCCGTGGCTCGCCATCGTGGCGAGGCCAAGCGGTCCGGCGCGTTCATGGACTCGGTGCTCGACAGGGTCTCCGACATGATCCTGTTCTCCTGCCTGTTCTGGAACCTCGCGGCCAAGGGGGAGACGTGGCAGGCGGCGCTCGCGCTCGTGACGCTGATCGTGAGCTTGGCCGTGAGTCAGATCCGTGCGGAAGCCGAGGCCGTCGGCGTGCGGCTGACCGAGGGGCTGTTCCAACGACTCGAGCGGTTCCTCGCGTTGCTGGTGGGTCTCCTGATCCCGGGAGCGATGCCTTACGTGCTGGTGATCCTTGCCGGGCTCGGCGCGTTCACGGTGGCCCAGCGCGGGTTCTCCGCGCTGACGCGGGCCTGAGCTCGCGGCGGCTCGCTAGGCTGAGCCCATCGACGAGGAGGCCATCCATGGAGTTCACCCGGGTCGGAGCGCTCGCGGAGATCCCTGAAGGAGAGGTCCGCGCGTACGACACGCCGACCGGTCGCGTCGCCGTGGCCCATGTCGAGGCCCACGTGTACGCGTTCGGCGACGAGTGCACGCACCAGGGATGCTCCCTCGCCGACACCGGGATCTTCGACGACCGCGCCGCCACGGTGGAGTGCGGGTGCCACGGCAGCGTCTTCGACGTGGAGCGGGGCGAGCCGCTCGAAGGGCCGGCGGAGGATCCGGTTCGGGTGTTCCAGGCGCGGATCGTGGACGGCTGGGTCGAGGTGGCGGCGACGCCCGGGACGACGGAGGACTAGCTCGGCGCGCGCGGCTCGGCGAGCGCCGCGATCATCATGCCGAGGCCGTAGCCTCCCGCGACGTCGAGCGGCAGGTGCGCGCCGGCGTACATCCGCCCGGCCCCGACGATCGCGGACCAGGTGTAAACGCCCAGGCGCGCGGGGACGGGCATGGACGGCCCGGCGATCAACGCGATCGACGACGACACGGCGGCGTGCCCCGAGATCCATCCCTGGTTCCCCCCGATGTCGTCGCGGAAGGCGACGTCCTCCAGGAGCGTGCCCGGCCTGGCGCGGCCGACGAAGGGCTTGACCAGCTTCGCGAGGACGTAGGCCGCGGTCCCACCCACGGCTAGGTGGGCCGCCAGCCTGCGTCGGTGTGCGAGGAGGGCGACCGTCGAGGCCGCCGGCACCGCCCCGAGGGTCCCCCCGAGCATCAGCGCCCAGTTGGGACGGCGCAAGGCGTCGGGACGTTCGTTCAGGGCACGGAAGAACGCGACCTCGGTCGGGGACGGGTCGCGCCGGTAGGCGAGGGCGCCGGAGCCCACCAGGAGGGCCGTCCCCGACGCGAACAGGGCGACACGCGTTGCGGTCGAACGTGGCACGGGTCGCAACGGTACCCGACGCCGACCGCTTCACGCTCCGTTCGTGTCGGCGCTCAGACGCCCGGCTTCCCCGGGAGGATCGGGCCGTCGAGACCGTGCCATGCGGGCACGACCACCCACCGGTGACCCGGCTTCCCCTTCAGGACGACCCGACGGTACGTCACGTCGTTGGAGGTGTCGGCTTCGTAGATCGTTCCCTGCGGATTCGCGACCACCTCCACGAAGTACTGGCCGTTCGGCAACCCCGTGATGTCGAAGGACTGACCCGGGAGGTACTGGAAGTACGTGTCCCCCCATCCGGTCGGCAGCGACTCGCGCACCCAGATCGCGCTCGCATCACCGCATGCGCTGGACAGACCGATCGGGTACGGGTTGATCTCCGCGTTCGGCGCGAGCAGATCGATCGGGTCCGTCGGAGCGAGGCAGAACGCCTCCTTGTGGCTACGTACCACCTCGGTCTTGTCCGCGTCGGTCAGCGTGTAGCGGGCGAACTGCTCGAAGTGCCAGTGCTGATGCCCGGGTCTGCGGTCGTACTCCATGTCGCCGGCGCGCGCCTTCCCCACAGGCTTGCCGTGGTCGTCGAAGAAGTACTGCCATGCGTCCATCGTGTCGCTGCCCGGCTGACGGAATCCCTCCACGACCATCTGGGCAGGACCCGCATCCCACACGGTCGCGCCGAAGATCAAGTAGTCGTGGCGACGCCGGTGCTCGACGAACATCTGCGATGCCGGGAGCGGGATCAGATCGGGCAGCGTGGCCGGGTCCGGTGTGGGATCGGTGGGGACGCCTCGATACGGGCGGTCGGCCCGAGCGGGTGCGGTGGCCTGCCGCGGACTGCCGCTCACGCCGCACCGGCGACAATGGCGGGTGACGACGTGCACGTCGACCGAGACCGTAGCGTCGGCATCGGAGATCCCGAAGAGGGTGCGGAAGGGCTGCCGGATCGTGACGTCGGCGGTGTATCGGCCGTCGGGCACACGTACGGACGACGGATCGGCGGTGGGAGAGCCGGTCGGGTAGCCGTAGTAACCGCCGTACGGGTCGACGAGCGACGTCGCCCACCCCCGAGCGATCCCCATCACGGTCCCGATCGTGAACGGGTTGTACGGACATCCATACGCCGGGAACGGATCCACGAGCGGGCCGGACGCGTTCACCCTCGCGCGTGTGAAGGACGCGGGACACCACGTGCTCGTGAGCCGGGCCTTGACCTCACCCGTCGTGTTCGTGAGCGTCGTCGTGGTGAAGTCCTTTAGGCCGCTGAAGCCATCGATCGCGGTATCGGGCAGCGGGACCTCCACCCCCGAGACCACCTGACTCGCCTCGATCGGCGTGTCGTAGTCGGCGCGTGCGACGTGCAGCTCGAAGGCGCCGCCCACCGAGGCCACGTAGATCCCGAGCGTGAGGAAGACGGGCTCCCGATGGCTCCGCCGCACGAGTCGCACCCTGTTCTGTGCGGCGAGGAGCCGCACCGACGGCGCTGCAGGCGCCGCACCCACGGCGGGTGCCTCGATGGCGAGGGGCAGCAGCGTCGCGAACGTGAGCAGCATCGCGGCGAGCGGGCGGATCGGTCTGGCGGAACGTCGCATCGAGTACTCCCTCCCAGCCGGAGGTGCATGGGCGCCGAGCGTGTCGACGGTCCCGCACTCTAAACGCACGGACCCCGCGGAACGCAACCGCGTGCGCGTCGAAGTTCCTGTGACGCCCGGCGCGGCCCCGCAGGTTCCCGCTGGCGCGGGCCGGGCCGAACCGGATACGCTTCGCCTTCGACCTTGCCGAGGAGGCCTTGCGATGAGCGACGTCCGCACCCGCTTCGACCTCACGCCCGAGGAGGTGCCGACCGCCTGGTTCAACCTCGTCCCGGACATGGTGGCCGCGGGGATGCCGCCTCTGCCGCCGCTGAGCCCGCAGACGATGGAGCCGGTCGGCCCGCCCGACCTGGCCCCCTTGTTCCCCGAAGCGCTGATCATGCAGGAGGTCTCCACCGAGCAGTGGATCGACATCCCGGGTCCCGTGATCGACATCTACCGGCTCTGGAGGCCTTCGCCGCTGTATCGAGCCACGCGGCTCGAACGCGCGCTCGAGACCCCCGCCCGCATCTACTTCAAGTACGAGGGTGTGAGCCCCGCGGGGTCGCACAAGCCCAACACGGCGGTGCCGCAGGCGTACTACAACAAGGAGGCGGGCATCCGGCGCGTAGCGACCGAGACGGGTGCCGGCCAATGGGGCTCGGCCATGGCGATGGCGTGCAGCTTCTTCGGCCTGGATTGTGACGTCTACATGGTGAAGGCGTCCTACGACCAGAAGCCCTACCGGCGGATCTTCATGGAGATGTTCGGCGCATCGGTGGTGGCCTCTCCCTCGGACAAGACGAACAGCGGCCGTGCGATCCTCGAGGCCCATCCCGACTCCACCGGGTCGCTCGGCATCGCGATCAGCGAAGCCGTCGAGGACGCGGCGACGCACGAAGACACGAACTACGCCCTCGGGAGCGTGCTCGGGCACGTCCTGCTGCACCAGACGGTCATCGGGCTCGAGGCCCAGAAGCAGATGGCCATGGCGGGCGAGCAGCCCGACGTCGTGGTGGGGTGCGTGGGGGGCGGCTCGAACTACGCCGGCATCTCGTATCCGTTCATGGCGGAGAAGCTCCGCGGTGCGTCGAGGACGCGGTTCCTCGCGACCGAGCCGGCGGCGTGTCCCACCCTCACCAAGGGTCGCTTCGCCTACGACTACGGCGACACCGCCAAGATCGCGCCCGTCGTGCCCATGTACACGCTCGGGCACGAGTTCGTCCCTGCGCCCGTGCACGCCGGGGGACTGCGGTACCACGGCGACGCTCCCTCGCTCTCGATGCTCGTGCATCACGGGCACATGGAGGCGAAGGCCTACACGCAGAACCAGATCTTCGAGGCGGCGATCCTGTTCGCCAAGACGCAGGGCATCATCCCTGCACCGGAGCCGAGCCACGCGATCCGCGGGGTGATCGACGAAGCGGTGGCGGCGCGCGAAGCGGGGGAGGAGCGGGTGATCCTGTTCAACCTCTGCGGGCACGGGCATTTCGACATGCAGGCCTACGACGACTACCTCAACGGCCGGTTGCCGGACTTCGAGTTCGACCCGGCAGAGGAGGAGGCGGCGCTCGCGAACCTGCCCGAGGTCCCGATCCGGATCTGAGGACACCCGTCCCCGCTACGGAGACTGCAGCACGTCCGGCGTGAGATCGAACGCATCGATCGCCGCCTGGACGGCGGCGTCGGCGACCATCTCGTATCCCGTCCCGTTGAAGTGGATGCCGTCGGATTCCCTGATCAGCTCCACCTTGCCGTCGTCACGGTAGTACGCCGAGTAGTCGCCGTCGGGCGTCGCGAATCGATCCCACACGTCGACGTACGTGACGTTGGGCGTGTGTGCGGCAACGCGCTCGAAGATGTCGTTCTGCCGCTGGAAGAGGGGCCACCGATCCTTGTCCGAGACGATCGGCAGTCCGACCCAGACCACGTGTGCGCCGTTGTCCACGGCGATCTTCGTGAAGTCCTCGACCCGCTGCTCGTAGGCCTTCGGCCACTCGTAGGTGCCGATCGGCGTCTGCATGTGCCCGTCCGGCGTCAAGAGTCCTTGGTTGTCGTTGACGCCCGTCATCACGACGACCAGGTCGGGACGATACCCGTCCATGATCTGCTTCAGGGCGACCGGCCAGTTGAAGTAGTCCTCACGCGAGAGGCCCGTCGAGATCCGGCCTTGCTTGGTGACCCGCGTGAGCGCGGGGCGCAGGGCGCGCTCGAGATACACGCCCAGGCCGGCGGCGAGCGAGTCGCCTACCACCGCCACCCGGAGCTTGTTCGTCGGCGTGGGCGTCCGGATCGGATCGGTCTTGACGGGCACCTTCGTCGGCTTGGGCGACCCGATGCCCGTCGGGAGGGGGTCCGGATCGGGCGCGACCACGCCACCGGGTGCCGCGTTCGGGTCGCGCCCGAGCGCGTGCGACACCGCATCCGTGACCTTGGTGAGTTGGAGCACGTTGCTCACCGCCGCGAGCGGGTTGAGGATCCACAGGGAGACCGTCCTGCGCGCGCCGAGCGGCTGGGCCTCCGACGATCGCTTGAGGCTCGGTGCGTCGATGAACCCCCACACCAGCAGGCAGACGAGCATCACGACCAGCGCTTTGCCGGCGGGCATCGTGCGCAGGCCCTTGCGGACCGGCGTGCGGGACGGCGCCGTCGGGGGCGGTCGCGTGCGCGTGCGGGGCGTGGGTGCGTCGCTCATCAGAACTGGAAGTAGATGAAGGGGGCGACCCCTTGGGGTCCCATGGTAGCGATGAAGAACAACACGGCGGCGAAGACGAGTCCCATCACGACCGGACTGAGGTGCGAGACCCTCTCTTGGAGCACCACCGCCGGCTCATGCGGCATGTACTGCATCGCCAGCATCCCGAAGATCACGAGCGCGGTCAGGGGGTTCAGCAACAGCGTCGGCGTGCCCCACCCCGTGACGAGGCGCTCGACCATCGAGACGGCCGTGGCGATGGAGTCCGAGCGGAACAGGATCCACCCGAGACAGACGAGGTTGAACGTCACGATGCGCTGCGTCCAGATCCACACGGGGGTTTCGGGGCGTGGGGGCAGGTGCGCCCGCTTCCAGGCCCCGATCGACTGCCCCACCCCGTAGTAGGCGCCCCAGAGCACGAACGTCCACGCCGCACCGTGCCAGAGTCCGCCGAGGACCATCGTGGCCATGATGTTGACGTACGTGCGGATCTCGCCCTTCTTCGACCCGCCGAGGGGGATGTAGAGGTAGTCGCGGAGCCAGCGCGACAGCGTCATGTGCCAGCGGCGCCAGAAGTCTTGGAGCGACCGCGCGCTGTAGGGCCGGTTGAAGTTCTGCGGGAACTGGAACCCCAGCAGCTTCGCGAGGCCGATCGCGATATCGGTGTAGCCGCTGAAGTCCGCATAGATGACCACGGCGTAGCCCCACACCGCGAAGATCACCTCGAGCGCGCTGTGGCGCGCGGGATCCGCGAACACCGGGTCGACGATGGCGGTGGCGAGGTAACTCGAGATCACGACCTTCTTGAAGAGGCCGCCGAAGATCAGGTACGCCGAGCCCACCACGTCGACGTGGCGGGGGTCGCGCCGGATGTCGAGTTGGGGGATCAACTCGTCGGGTCGCACGATGGGACCGGCCACGAGGTGCGGGAAGAACGAGAGGTACAGGAAGGTGTCGATCCACGACGCAGGCTCGAAGTGCCGACGGTAGACGTCGACGATGTAGGCGACGGCCATGAAGGAGAAGAACGAGATGCCGACGGGCAGGATCACCTGGATCAGCGGCACCGACAGGTGCAGGCCGAGGGAGCTCGCCGCGTTCGTCGCGTTCACGGAGAAGAAGCCGTAGTACTTGAAGTACAGCAGCGGCAGGAGCGTGAGGCCCACCGCGATCGCCATCGTCCATCGACGTGCGCGTTCCTGTTCTCGGCGTGAGACCGCGAGCGCCCCCAGCTGCGCGATCAGCGGAGATCGACGCGAGGAGCCAGATGAACGCGGGGTCCCACCACGCGTAGAACACGTAGCTCGCGCCGATCATGAACAGCTTCCACGCCAACGGCCGCGGGTTGAGCAGCCAATGGCCGAGGAAGACGACCGCGAAGAAGATGGCGAAGTCGATGGTGGGGAAGAGCATCGACAGGAACTCTAGCCCGGCGACGGACGCCCGGCCTCGAGGACCGAGGTGACCTGCGGCCCAAGGTCAGGCACCGTGGAGCCTTCCTTCGAGGAAGGCGCGTTCGGCGGGGTTCGTGGCTCGGTCGAGCGCGCGAGCGTAGGCCTGGGACGCCTCCTCCTCGCGGCCGAGTCTCCGCAGGAGGTCGGCTCGGGTCGCGTGGAACAGGTGGTAGCCCTCGAGCGCCGGGGCGAGGCGATCCGTGAGCGCCAGACCCGCGGCAGGACCGTCGGCCATCGCGACGGCGACGGCCCGGTTCAACTCCACGACCGGCGACGGGCTCAGCTCCGCGAGGTCCCCGTACAGCGAGGCGATGAGCGGCCAGTCCGTGTCCTCGGGGCGCGGGGCCCGCGCATGCTCCGCCGCGATCGCGGCCTGTAGCTGGTAGGCGCCTGTCTCACCCGCCCGCCGGGCCTCCTCGAGCTCATCCAGGCCCTCGTCGATCATGTCGTGATCCCATCGCGCGCGGTCCTGATCCTCGAGCAGGATCAGCGTGCCGTCGGCCGCGGTGCGCGTCTCCCGTCGCGAGTGCTGCAGCAGCATCAGTGCGAGGAGCCCGTGGATCTCGGGCTCCTGGGGCAGGAGGCGGGCCACCACCCTGGTCATCCAGATGGCCTCCTCGCAGAGATCGGTCCGCACGAGGGCGCCCTCGGTCGCGGCGTAGCCCTCGTTGAAGATGAGGTACAGCACGGCGAGGACGCCGGCGGTGCGTTCTTCCAGCAGCTCCCGCGGCGGGACGCGGTAGGGGATCGCGGCGTCGCGGATCTTCCGCTTGGCACGCACGAGTCGCTGCGCGACGGTGGGCTCCGATTGCAGGAAAGCCCGTGCGATCTCCCGCGTCGAGAGGCCGCCCACCGTCCGGAGGGTGAGGGCCACGCGCGACTCCAGCGGGAGCGCAGGGTGACAGCAGGTGAAGATCAGACGTAACCGGTCGTCCGGGATATCCATCGCGTCATCGCCCATCGCCTCTAGCTCGGCCAACCGCCCGAGCGCCTCGGTCTTCTCGTGCAGGCGCGCCTGACGACGGAGCCGATCGATCGCGCGGTTGCGCGCCGTCGTGATGATCCATGCCCCGGGTTTGTCGGGGATCCCATCCCTGGGCCATCGTTCGAGCGCCACGGCGAAGGCATCCTGAACGGCGTCCTCGGCCAGGTCGAAGTCACCCAGTTGGCGGATGAGGGTCGCCACGGCTCGCCCCGACTCCCGGCGGAACAGCTGCCCGACGATCTCCTCCGGAGGTGACTCACTCCCGCCGATGGATCGACTCACATCGGCAGGACCGGGCGGACCTCGACCGTGCCGTGCTGGGCGCCGGGACAACGGCCGGCGGCCTCGATCGCGTCATCGAGGTTCTCGACCTCGACCAGGTAGTAGCCGCCCAACTGCTCCTTGGTCTCCGCGAACGGGCCGTCCGTGACCAGCCGCTCCCCGTCGACGAGGCGCACGCTCGTGGCCTGCCGGGTGTCGTGGAGCGCGTCGCCCCCGAGCATCCAGCCCTGATCCCGGAGCCACTGCGTGTACCCGTCGTAGGCCTTCATCATCTGGGAGGCGTCGTCCTCGCTGGCGTTCGCCATCGCCGACTCGTCGCTGTAGATCAAGAGCAGGTATTGCGGCATGCCGATCCCCTCCTTCAGATGACAGCCTCCGTGGCCATCCCCACCCTATCGACGAACGTCCGCTCGCGGATATCGACAACCGCGCCCGACTTCGTGCGGACGGCCGTGGTGCCGAGCCCTCATATGGACACCGAGGCACGGGGCATCCGGAAGGGCGCAGCCGCCGCATCCGGACGCCTCAGGTAGCCTTCCGAGGGAAACAGGACGGCAGACGAACGAGCGAGTAGGGATCCCGGAGGGCCGAGCGATGTCACGCGAGACCGATTGGCACGTCTTCGAGAAAGCATGTGAGATCACGGCGTCCGCCGTGCGGGGCACGATGACGGGACAGGATGGCCAGAAGGCCGCGTTCGTTGGCGACGTCTTCCGCGCCATCCACGAGGCGCTCAGCGAGGCGGCCGAGGCGATGCCCAGCAAGGAGAACCGGGCGGGATTCTGAGGCTCGCGTGGCTCGAGCGACCTCAGCCCGAGATCGCCCGGGTCAAGTCCCGCATCGAGACGATCCCCACGACGGTGGCCCCCTCCATCACCGGGAGGTGCCTGAATCCGAACGCGAGCATCGATCCCAGCGCATCGTGGGCGTCCTCGGTCGCCCGGGCGGTGTGGGGGTCCGCGGTCATGAACTCGGAGACGGCATGATGCTCGGCGTCGAAGTCGGAGCCCACGGCGCGCAACACGTCGCGCTCGGTGAAGATGCCCAGCAGCGCGGTCCCCTCCATCACCAGGGCGGAGCCCACCTTGCGGGTGCCCATCACGGTGGCCGCCTCGGCCACGGTCGTGCTGGGCGTCACGATGACCAGCTCGGTGCTCATCACGTCGCGGACGTCGGTCATGGTCACTCCTCCCATGTCCGAGCCTAGTCCCGCGCGCCCCCCCGGGGAAATCCGGACGGCGCGGCGCGCGCTGCTCGCATGGTTCGCCGGTCAGGGACCCGACTACCCATGGCGTCGAACCGAGGACGATGCCTATGCCGTGCTCGTGTCCGAGGTGATGCTCCAGCAGACGCAGGCGTCCCGCGTGGTCGAGGCGTTCCCCCGGTTCATGGCCCGGTTCCCCACCGTCGGCGAGCTGGCGGACGCCACGCGCGCCGACGTCGTGCGGGCGTGGGCGGGGATGGGGTACAACCGGCGGGCGGTCGCGCTGCACGAGGCAGCCCGCACGATCGTGCGTGATCATCGAGGCGCGGTGCCGCGCGCGCCGGAGACGCTCCGTGCGCTGCCCGGAGTGGGCCCGTACACGGCGGCCGCGGTGGCATCGATCGCCTACGGCGTGCCGATCGCGACGGTGGACACCAACGTCCGCAAGGTCGTGGCCCGGCTCGATCACGGTGCCGAGCGGGACGAGATCACCGCCGCGCAGGCAGCCGACGCCGCGGCTTCCTGGCTCGATCGTCGTCGCCCGGGCGATTGGAACCAAGCCCTCATGACGCTCGGGCGCGCCGTCTGCCGCACGCGACCGCTCTGCGACGTGTGTCCGCTCGCCGCGCCGTGCCGGTTCCGTGCGAGCGGTCGCGCCGGGCGGGCGTCGGTCCGTCCCCAGCCGCCCTTCGAAGGGTCGATCCGCCAGGTGCGCGGCGTCGTGGTCGACGTGCTGCGGACCCATCCCTCGATCACGCTCGGGAGGCTGAGCGCCTTGTCCGGTCACCCCGAAGATCGCGTGCGTGCGGCCGTCGACGGGCTCGCCCACGACGGGGTCGTGGAGGCATCGGCCGCCGCCGTCGCGGGCAGACCTCCGGGCGCGTCCGCCTGGCGGGTTAGGAGCCTTGCCCGGGGTTGACGTGCTCGGGATCGAACCGTACGTCCCGGCTGATGGTCATGAGAACTAGTCTCATTCCTGAATCCTGATGGACCGAAGGGGCCGGGAGCGCACTCTGATCGCACAGCGGACGCATCCGTCTCCCCCCGGGCGGGGCCTTGTCGCCGCCGAAGGCGTCTCGGTTCGCCTACGGCCGCAACGAGTCCTCGTCGACGTCGCCCTGTCCGTGCGTCCGGGTGAGTTCGTGGCGCTCGTTGGCCCGAACGGATCGGGGAAGTCGACCCTCCTGCGTGTGCTCCTCGGGCGCTCGGCCCCTCGGCGGGGTCGGTGCGACTGTTCGGCGCCCCGCCGACCGCTGCGCGAGCGCGGGAGGCTCGGCTACGTTCCGCAGCGGCCCGTGCTGGCCTCGGAGGTCCCTGCCACGGTGGAGGAGATCGTGGCGACGGGCCGGCTGTCGCGCAGCGGATGGTGGCGTCCGATGCGCCGCGACGATCGCCGGGCGGTGCACCACGCGCTCGTCTCCGTCGGGCTCGACCACCTCGCTTCACACCCGTCAACGAGCTCTCGGGCGGCCAACAGCAGCGTGCGTTCATCGCGCGAGCCTTCGCGAGCGAACCGGACCTGTTGGTGCTCGATGAGCCGATCGCGGGAGTGGACGCGGAGTCCCAGCGTCGCTTCCGTGACTCGCTCGTGCACCTCGTGAACGACCACGGGGCAGGCGTGTTGCTCGTGTCCCACGAGCTGTCGGCCGTCGCCCAGGATCTCGACCGCGTCATCGTGCTCAAGCGGAAGGTCCTATTCGACGGCCCACCCGATGGACTCACCGAAGGTGGGGTCTCGCTAGGCGTGCACCGAGAGGACCTGCCGCTCTGGCTCGAGGGGCTCCGGTGACGGCCGCCTTGCCGTTGCCGTACCCGTTCGGGTTCCCATTCATGCAGCGTGCGCTGGTGGCCGGGGTCGTGGTCGGGGTCTTCGCGCCGACTGATCGGGACCTTCCTCGTGCAGAAGCGGATGTCGCTGATCGGCGACGGCATCGGGCACATCGCGTTCGCCGGCGTGGGCGCAGGGCTGTGGTTGGCCGTCCTGACGGGGGCATCCCTCCGCGTCTGGCCGATCTGGACGGCGCTCGCGTTCGCGGTCGTGGGAGCCCTGGGCATCGAGTGGCTGCGCGCCCGCCGCAAGGCCTCGGGCGACCTGGCGCTGGCGCTCTTCTTCTACTCGGGGATCGCGCTGGGCGTGGTGTTGGTGAGCCGTGCGAACGGACTCAACGCGAACATCCTCACGTACCTGTTCGGGCAACCGCTCGCGGCGAGCGACGGAGACGTACGGATCATCGTCGAACTCGGGGCATTCATCACCGTGGTGGTCGTTGCCCTCCGGCGCCCCCTGTTCGCGGTCGTGACCGACGAGGACTGGTCGCGCGTGTCGGGACTGCCGGTGGGCGCCCTCAACAACCTGCTGGCCGTGCTCACGGCGTGCGCGGTCGTCGCGTCGATGAAGATCGTCGGCATCCTCCTGATCGCGGCGATGATGGTGCTGCCTGTCGCGAGCGGACAGCTGCTCGCACGATCGTTCGCCGAGCACGCTCCGCTGGTCGATCGCGATCGGGGTGGCCTCTGTGGTCGGAGGCCTCACGCTTTCTTGGGTCTGGAACCTCGCGCCCAGCGGCACCATCGTGCTCCTCACCGCTGCGATCTTCGCGGTCGTGGCGTTGGTGACGCGCGGCGTGACGCGTCTGAGCGTGACGGAGGAGGTGGAGGTGTGACGGAGGTGGCTACGGACGTGCACGACACGGCCGAGCGGCGCCTGCGCGCGGGCGGGCAGCGATACACGGGTCAACGCCGACGCCTCGTGGACATCCTCGCCCGCGCCGGCAGCCCGGTCGCCATCCCGGACATCCTGCGGGGTCGCAGGGACCTCGCGCAGAGCTCCGTCTACCGGAACCTGGGCGACCTCGAGGCGGCGGGCGTGGTGCGCCGGGTGATGACCGACGACGAGCACGGAAGGTACGAGCTCGCCGAGGATCTGACCGGGCATCACCACCATCTCGTCTGCCGCTCGTGCGGGCGTGTGCAGGACCTGGCGTTGCCCGCTGACGTCGAGCGCACGCTCGACCGGACGCTCGACCGCGTGGCCGCGCGCGCCGGGTTCGCGGAGGTGAGCCACCGACTGGACCTGATCGGTTTGTGCGGGGACTGCGCTACGGCGTGAGGTAGGGGTGTTCGGGCTGAGGGATCGGCGTCACGGTACTGGCGTCCACGAGGATGTCGCTGCCGAGCGGGTACAGCTTCCCCGTGACGCTCACCCACTGGTTGTCCTGGAGCGCGCCGGGCGGCGCGTCCACGACCTTCACCTGCGCGATCGTCGCGTCGGCCACGCAGCACGTGATGATGAAGCGGGTGAGGAGGAACTCGCCCGGTCCCGCGCCCGCCTCCGTCGTCACGAGACCCTCGAACGTCACCGCCTCACCCGCGTGCCGCTGGAGCGCCGCCTGCCCTTCCTTCGATGACTGCGCCGCGGCCACGTCGATCAGGGTGATCTGACCGGAGTCGAGGGAGCCGCTCCCGGCGCTCACCCCGGAGCCTACGAACCCGCTCCGTCGCCCGGCCGCGTACGTGCCCGAGCGTCGCGGGCGGCATCGCCAGGAGTACGACGACCGGGAGGACGATCAGCCCGAGCGTCCAGGCCTCGCGCGATCCCAGGCGCTCGGGGCGTTCCGTCTTCGCCGAGGCGAGGCGCAGCCCGGCGGCCCCGGTGGCGAGGACGCCCCCCAGCGGCACGAGCCATGCGGTCCGTCCCGACAGGTAGAGGCCCGTCCGCCCGGTGGCGAGCACGAACCAGAACAGGGCGCCCCACGCGGCGAGGGCGAGGCCGGTCCAGATCCGTGCGCTGCTCCAGGACCTCGTCATCCCCAGATCACCTGGATCCACATCGTGAGGACGAGCGTGGTCGCGAAGATCGCGATCGTTGCCGTGCGCAGGAAGCCACGGCGGTAGGTGCCCAGATAGAGCGCCCCCAGCTTCATGTCGATCATGGGGCCGCTCACGAGGAACGCGAGCTGTGCCGCGGGACCGAACGCGACGAAGGAGGCCGCGACGAACGCATCGGACTCGCTGCACAGGGACATCAGGAACGCGAGGAGCATCATCGCGACCAGGCTGAGCACCGGCAGGTGCGCCACGCGGTCCACGATGGACTGCGGGACGAAGGTCTGCACGGCCGCCGCGATGAACGCGCCGGCGATCAGGAACCGCGCCATGAAGATCACGTCGCCGCTCAGATGTCCGGCGAAGCGGCGCCAGCGTGCCTGCGCCGCGTCCTCCTCGCGCGCCTCGGCCGCGCCCGCGCGCTCGCGCAGCAGTTCGTCGCTTCCCTTGAGCGCGCCGATCACCCAGCCCACGATCATCGCCACCACGAACCCGAGCACGAACCGGCCGATCACCATCAGCCAGAGCGTGTCGCGCCCGCGGTAGGCCACGAACGTCGACGCGATCACGACGGGGTTCACGATGGGCGCCGCGAGCATGAACGTGATCGCGGCGCCCGGCGCCAGACCCTTCGAGGCCAGGCGCCGTGCCACCGGAACCGATCCGCATTCGCAGACCGGGAACGCCATGCCCGCCGCCGCCGCGGCCGGCAGTTGCATCGCGCGCGGGAGCCTTCCGATCCGGGCGAACGCGGTGGAGGGCACGAACACCTCGATCGCCGCCGAGACCGCCGCGCCCAGCAGGATGAACGGCATCGCCTCGACCAGGAGCGAGCCGAACACGATCAGGAGATTCTGCAGCCACGCCACGCGGCTCGGGTGCGCCAGGTGGACGAGGGCCGCCAGCACGAGCAGCGCACCCAGCACCGCCAGCCCCACACCGCGAGCGGTGGGCGTCCGCGGCGCCTGCGTCCGCGGCCGTGCGACGTCGAGGGCCATCAGCAATACCTCGCGAACGCCACCGAGAAGGCGGGATAGACGTCGGCGAAGCGCGGCGCGCCGTCCGCGCCGGTCTGCGCGCGCATCGCCTGCACGGCGGCATCGGCGGACAGCCCGGCCGTGGCGAGCGCGGAGGCATCCAGGAACACGCCCCCCGGCCCGTCGGCCTGCACGACCGGCGCGCCGAGCGCCGCGTCGACGTCGTGGCCCACCGTCGTTCCCGGCACCGCGCCCGCGACGGTCGCCGCATCGCCGGTCGCGGTGATGGCGACGATCGCCCGGGGCACGCGCGCGCGCACGGCCTCGATGATCGCTCCCGTCTCGCGGTCCAGCGAGCGGCGAGCGGGCCGCGGAGCACGACGCCCAGGATGTCGGGGACGTCGTCCGTGCCGAAGCCCCGGTCGAGCATGCGCACCGTCGCCGCCGCCGGGGTCGGTCCGGTCCACGACGACCTGATCGCGGTCGGCGCCCAGGTACCACCCGTCGCCGATCAACCCGAGGTCCGTCGGGTCCGTGGCGACGAGCCCCACCATCGCGCGGTCGCCGAACGACTGGTCGAGGTCGTCGGGGAGCGACGTGATGACGGCCTCGGGCGCGCCGTGGCGCCCATGCGCGGGCGACGCCGCCGCGCGCCGTGCGCAGGTCGGTGCCCGTGATCCCGTGCTGCGACGGCAGCCCTCCCGTGCCGATCGTGGTGAGGATGGCGGCGGGGTCCAGCGGTAGCGAGCCGACGGTCGCGTGGAGGGTGGAGGCGCCGGCGTCCACGAGCGCTGCGCGTCCTCAGGGGCCAGCGTCCGTCGAGCGCGTCCGAGCCCACGCCCTTCCAGACGATCTCGACGCCGAGCAGATCCGGCGGAGCGCCGAGGTTCGCGACGCCGTCGATCGCCCGTCCCGCCCGCACCTCCGGATGCGGGGGCGCGTAGCCGAGCAGCGCGGCCACGGTGGGCGCCACGTCGTCGAGGCCGGTACCGGGCGGCAAGGCGCCTCGCGTGACGTTGGGTCCCAGGAAGGCCAGGGGCGCGGTGGCCGACGAGGATGCGCTCGTCGACGGCCACGCCACCGTCTGCCCCGGCACGGCCGTGTCCACCGGCGTCGACGCGGCGGCGGCGAGGACGTCGGGGGACCGCCCCTGGCGGAACCCCGCGCCGATCGCCTCGCGCAACGCGGCCGGCAACGGACAGAACGGCACCTCAGCCGCGGCCGCCGAGGCGTCGTTGCACGAGTTGCCCGCGCAGAACGCGCGCAGCACGAGGGCGGGCGCACCCACCACGGCGAGCACCACGATCAACGTTGCGAGGCGTCTGCCTGTCGAGGGGCCGGACGAGGGGTCGCTGGAGGCACTGCGCACCGGGTCACGCTACCGCCTGGGTTGTCATTCCGCCCGGGTTCCTGTTTCTCTGGACTCCGTCATGCGCTCCCGCCTCCTCCGCCGTGTCCTCGTGTCCTCGCTCGCGCTGATCCTGTTGGGAGCGGCCTTGCTGCACCCTGTGGGACAGGCGCGTGCGCAGAGCTCAGAGGCGGACCTCGTGAAGCAGGCGTGCGCGGTGCCCCACGATTGGCTCTTGCGCACCTGGCGGGGCTGGAGTCCGGACCGAGGGGCCGACCTCAGCTGGATCCCGCAGGAGCCCGACTTCGTGGGTGCGGGTCTGCCTCACGTCGGACCGTGGGACTACCTGCAGGACGTGCCCATGCTCTGGTACGGCCCCGGCTACATCAAGGCGCAGCCGCCGATCGCGCGGCCGGTGACGCTCGCGGGGATCGCGCCCACGCAGGGCGAGATCGTCGGTTACCCGTTCAAGCCCATCGACGGACAGCCCATGACCGAGGCGGTGATCCCCGCCTCGGCGCGAAGCAACCCGAAGCCGCCCAAGCTCCTCGTCGTGATGGTCTGGGACGCGGGCGGCATGAACGTGCTCAAGGCGCATCCCACGGCCTGGCCGTACCTGAAGTCGCTCATCCCCAAGGGCACGTTCTACGAGCACGCGACCGTGGGCTCATCGCCCACGTCCACGGCGCAGGACCACGCGATCATCGGGACCGGCGCCTTCCCCGACCACCATGGGCTCGTGGGCCATCACCTTCGGGTGGGCGGCGAGATGACCTCGCCCTGGGGCAACGGCCCCTCGTTCCTCGTGCTGCCCACGTTCGCCGACCTGTACGACCGGGCGATGGGGAACAAGCCCGTGGTGGGCATCGTGGGGACGGTGGACATCCACTTCGGCATGATGGGGCACGGGTCGTTCTTCACCGGCGGGGATCGCGACATCGCTCTCACGCGATCGGTGATCGGAGGCGACACGCTCACCGACGAGGGGTTCGAGTGGAACCTCCCGCTGCGAGAGGCGCCGTACTACGAGCTCCCCACCTACGCGAACGACGTGCCCGGGCTGAAGGCGGACATCACCGCGCTCGATCAGCAGGACGGCAAGCTCGACGGGAAGTGGCGCGACAACGACATCCAGCAGTTGCTGCAAGGCTTCGACACGCCCGCGCGGACGCCCTACCAGGAGTCGGTGGTGGAGAGCGTGATCAAGCGGGAGGGGTTCGGCAAGGACGACATGCCCGACCTCCTGTACTTGAACTTCAAGGAGATCGACTACATCAGCCACGTCTGGTCGATGAACTCCCCGGAGATGAACGACGCGGTGGTCGCCCAGGACGCGGCGCTGAAGCGGTTCGTGGGATACCTGGATGCGCAGGTGGGCAAGGGCAACTGGGCCATGGTGCTCACGGCGGATCACGGGGCCATGCCCGATCCCGCGGTCTCCGGCGGCTTCCAGATCTCCGTGGGTGCCATCCAGACCCTGATCGAACAGAACTTCGACGAGAACGGTCCGGACGTGCCGGTCGTGGATCTCGCGCAGCCGAGCCAGGTGTTCCTGAACCAGGCGGAGCTGCAGGCGAACGGCCACACCGTGGCGGACGTGGCGCGGTACGTGGCGACGCTGACCCAGGCGCAGACGGCCGAAGGCGGGGTGACCCCCATCCCGGGTCACGAGAACGACCGGGTCTTCCAGGCGGTGTTCCCCTCGGCCCTGATGCAGGACCTCCCGTGCCTGCCCGAGGCCAAGGGCACGACGGACCAGGTGTGAAGGGCTTCCCCGGATCGGCCGTCGAGGTCGTCTATCCTTTGCGGGTTCCCGCGCCCCCGAGGCCGCGGATCCGCACCTGAGCAGGGATCGAGGACCCCAACCCGATGGCAGCCACCCGCACCGCGAACGGCCACGTCGAGACGCCGACCGAGCACGCCGCCCTCGGCTCTTCGTGGCTCGGATCGTGGTGGATGATCGCGGGGTTCGCCGTCCTGCTGATGGTGATCCTCGGCTGGGGGTTGATCGTGCACCCCACGTGGACCGCGCCCACCCGCGACCCCGCCTGGTACACGTGGCGGGCCAACATCATCCTGCACGGCAACCCCGGTTCGATCGCGGGTGACTGGGGCCCGAGCAGCGTCTTCGGTGGCGGCTACCGCGTCACGGTGCCGCTCGCGGGGGCGCTGCTGCAACGGGTGGCGGGCATCAGCGCCTACAGCTTCAGCGCCTTCTTGATGGTGGCGATCCCGATCCTCACGGGCCTCGCGTTCGGTGCGGGCGCCTACCGGGCGCGCCGGGACCCCCTGATCGTGCTCTTGACGTTGCTCGCCTCGGCAGCCCTATTCCTCACCACGCCGTACGTGGGCTACCTGGACAACATCACCGTGCTGTTCCTGTTGTCCCTGATCGTCGCGTTCGCCGGCGCCGCGCGCACCTCGTGGGGCGCTCGTGTCGCCGTCTTCCTGATCGCGATCGCCGTGGCGTTCACGCACCCCACGACGGCCGTCTTGTTCGGGATGACGTTGCTGGCGGTCTTCGGCTTCCACTTCTTGACCAGCAGGTTCTCGTTCGGGGCCGCGCTCCGCTCCGATGGTCCGCTGCTGATGGCCACCGGTTTCGGCATGATCGCGGGCCTCGCGATGTGGGTGATCGGCATCTGGGGGGTCAAGGCCAAGATCTCCGACGCGGCTGCACCCCCGCCCTACACGAGGGTCTTCTTCGAGGGCCGACTGAACGAATGGGTCACGTCCCTGAGACCGATGATCACGGTCCCGCTGCTCCTCGTCGCCGTGATCTCGACGATCCTGATGGCCCGTCACAGGCGCGAACCGGCTGATCAGTACTCGATGGTCTCGATCTGGTGGATGTTCCCGTTCGTCGGCGTGCTCACGATCTTGACGAGCACGCTCCCGTACTACCGGTTCTTGAACGCATCGGCGGCCCCCATCGCGCTCGTGGGCCTGGGCGCGTTCGTGGCCGTGCGCTACTTCCTCCGGTTCAGGGGGCCGGCGCTCGTCGCGGGAGCCATCGCGGCGCTCCTCGTGGTGGGTTCGCTCGGCTGGCTGCTCGCCGACGGCCTACAGCATCGCTGGATCGAGGAGTCCAACCAGTGGGCCAACGAAAGCGTGCGCACCTCGCTCACCGCCGTGAACGAGGTCGTGCACGCCGCGGGGGAGCGCCCCATCGTGCTGGTGATCAACTACACGGACGCCGACGACGCCACGGGATCAAACACCGCGTACGGCTGGGCCAAGACCTACACCAACGTCTTCCGCACCGGCATCCCGGGCGACATGGAGCAGTACTCCGCCACCTACCTGGGATCGCTGCAGGACTTCCTGGCGGGCCGGCCGACGTCGAGCAGCACGGGGAGCCAGAACTACGAGGAGTGGTCGCAGAAGTACTTCGATGAGCTGCAGGTACGGGAGAAGGCCTTCCCCGCGGACCCCGTCGTGTTCGTGGTGGGCCAGTACTACTGGGGATACCTTCCACCCGAGCAGCAGCAGGCCGCGAAGGACTTCGTCACGGCGCACGGCACCGAGATCGGGCCCGACACGTACGTGATGAACGAGCCGGGGCTGTGGATGCCGGACGCCGACGTGGTCGCGCGGGCCCAGGCCGCCGCGCAGGCCCAACAGGCGGCGTTCGCGGATCCGCCCGGACCCTTCGGCGATCCCCTCCACCTGCTGCGGGTGCTCCTCGGCGTGTTCCTGCTCGCCCTCCTGCCCGGCTTGATCGCGGCGCCGTTGTTCGAACTCGAGGACACGCCCAGCCGGATCGCGCTGATCCCGGGGATGTCGATCGTGCTCACCCTGCTGACGGGGATCGCGGTCCTCGCGGTCTGGCGCGGCCCCCTCAGCCCGACCAAGGCGTGGACGGTCGTGGGCCTGACGGTGGCAGGTTCGGCCGCGCTGCGCTACGCCCGGCGACCGCTCCTCGGCGTGCTCGAGAGCTTCGGCGGCTTCTTCAACAAGCTCTTCGCCGTCTTCTCCAACCGCGACTTCGCGACGCTGATGGGCGTGCAGTTCCTGGCGCAGGCGGGCCAGGGTGTGATCCAGGGGGCGATCGGCAAGTCGATCGCGTTCGGTGGCGAGAAGGGCTTCGACGTCTCGACGGTGCCGTCCGCGGACTATCTCCTGAAGGTCGTGCTCGCGCTGTACGTGCCCTACACGCTGATCTCGCCCTTCATCGGCGTGTTCATCGACCGGTTCCAGCGACGCAAGGTCGTGAGCTGGACCAACGTGATCGTGGCCGCGGTCGTCGTGGTGGTGGCGGGGGCCTTCATGCTCCCGCTCGGCAAGGCCACGTCCGAGGGCAACATCCCTGCCACCGTCGCGCTGATCGCGGCGCTCCTGGCGGCCCAGGGCGCCGTGCGCGTGGTCCTCGCGGTGAAGTCCGCGGCGATCCCCGACGTCCTTTCGGGCAAAGACCTACTGCAGGGGAACGGTCTGTCCCAGGCGGGTGGGGCCCTCTTCCAGGTGGTGGGCATCGCCTTCGCGCTCGCGGCCGGCGTGGCGCTCCCGGCCTGGGCGGTCGTGGTCGCCGGCGCCGGGGTCCTCGTGGTGTGCGCCCTGATCGCCCGGCGCATGCGGCATGTAGAGGCCGTCGCGCACGACACGAGCTTCGGGCGCGAGGCCTCCCAGGTGGTGCGCAACATGGTGGCGGGCCTGAAGGAGGTCGCCGGACGACCCGCCGCCGCGCTCGGGCTCTCGTCGTTCCAGATGCTCCGCTACCAGTTCTGGGGGTTCGGGCTGTTCACGTTCGCGCTCTACGCGAAGAACCTGGTGCAGGGGGGGGACGCCAGCAATGCGGCGCTCGCGATCACGGGGGCGGGCGGCCTCGTCGGGGGTGCGCTCGGCTTGGTTCTGGCACAGAAGTGGAAGGACCGCATCCCGCCGATCCGCCTGCTCCTCGCCTCGATGTTCCTCTTGGGCGCCGGCACGATCGTCTTCGGAGGCCTCGTGAGCATGGCCGGCTTCGCGGCCATGCTCTTCATCGGGTTCTTCTCGTTCTTCCTCGGGAAGATCTCGGCGGACACGATCATGCAGCAGTCGATGCCGGATGACTTCAGGGGGCGCGCGTTCGCCCTGTTCGACATCGCCTACAACCTGGGCTTCATCATCCCGGCGATGATCCTGTCGGTGGTGTGGATCGAGGACGACCCCGCGCGCACGCGTGCGATCCTCGTGATCTCGGGAGCCATCTTCCTGGGGTTGACGTTCCTGGTGGCCGCCTGGGCCCGCCGCATCAAGGGGGAGTTCGCGCCGCAGGACGACCTCGTCGAGGTGGGCGGGGAGCCGGCCGTCCCGGCGGAGTAGTCTCGCGTCACGCGCGTCTAGGCTGTCGTCGGTTTCCTGCGAGGGGGAGCGCGTGCCCGAGGTCATCACCGACGACGCCACGTTGCACGTGGCGGTGGACGGCGCCGGCGAGCCGGTGACGGTCTTCGCGCACGGGCTCACCAACTCCAGCGTGGAGCTCGCGGCGTTCACCCCGATGGCGCCGGGCACGAAGGTACGGTTCGACTTCCGTGGGCACGGCCGTTCGAGCACGCCACCGGCGGGCGCCTATCGCTTCGCGGACTTCGCACGCGACCTCGACGCCGTGGCGGCGGCGTACGGGGCCACCAACGCGGTCGGGACGTCGCTCGGGGCGGGCGCGCTCACGCATCTCCTCGGCGAACGCCCCGAGCGGTTCGCGCGGCTCGTCTTCCTGCTTCCGGCCGCCCTCGACGTCCCGATCGGCGACCACGCCCTCTTCGATCGGACGGCCGATCTCCTCGAGACGTTGCCCAGGGACGAGGCGATCGAGTCCATCCTGGTCGAGTCGGGACGGGCGGCGAACTACGAGACCCAGCCCGGACTCCGAGCCTTCGATCTGCTGCTGTGGCAGGACATGAACCCGCTGGGTGTCGCGCGGGCGATCCGCGAGGTGACCCGCGACGTGGCGATCGATGACCGCGAGCGACTCCGCGCCGTGAGGGCGCCGGCGCTGATCATCTGCCGCAGGGGCGACCCGGTCCACCCGGAGGCGCTCGGCCACATCCTCGCCGAGGTGCTATCGAACGCGGACCTGATCGTGCTCGACTCGGAGGACGATCTGATGGCGTCGATCCCGATGTTGGTGCAGCGCGTCGCCACGTTCCTGGCGGGCGAGGCGTGAGCGCGCCCGAGCCGGCCGCGGCCGACCGTCGTGCCACCGACCGCCATGGGGAGCTCACGGGCGCGGGCCTGTCCGCCCTCATGGCGGTGCTCTTCGCGTTCGTGGTGATCCTGGGCAAGGAGGTCCAGGGAGGCGCTCCCCCCTTCGCGATGCTCGCGATCCGCTTCGCGGGACAGTCGGTCCTGCTGTTCGGCCTGATCGCGGTGCTCCACCGCCCCCTGCGTCCGGCGCGAGGGGAGTGGCGACCCCTCCTGATCGCGGGCACCCTCGGGTACGGGTCGGAGGCTGCCCTCTACTTCTCCGCGCTCAACCACGGCAGCGCCGCCGCGGTGACCCTGCTGTTCTACACGTACCCGGTCTGGGTGATGCTCGCGACGATCGGGCTGGATCGCGAAGCCCCTCCGGCGATGCTCTTCGCCGCCCTGGGCCTGGCGATCGCAGGCAGCGCCATCGTGGTCCTGGGTGGCGGCCGGGCCGACATCACCACGGTTGGGATCGTGCTGGCGCTGGCGACGTCCCTCGCGTACACCGCCTATCTGGTCGGCACCGATCGTCACGTGAAGCGGACGGATCCACTCACGGCCGCCGCATGGCTCGGCCTCGGCGCGGCGATCGCCAACGTCGTGTACGGGATCGGCTTCGGCGCGCTCTCGTTCCCATCCGGCGGCTCCTGGTGGCGGCTCCTCGGCATGATGGTCTTCTCCGCCGGCGCGTTCGCCGCGATGCTCGGCGGCCTCCAGCGGATCGGGGCGGTGCGCAACGCCATCATCGGCGTGATGGAGCCATTGACGGTGGCGGCGCTCGCCTACGTCTTCCTCGATGAGCCGGTCACCGTCGCGGTCGCGATGGGCGGTTCCCTCATCCTCGTGGGCGCCGTGATCGCCTCGGTGCTCCGGACCACCTCGGAAGGTCCGGTGAGCGAGGCGACGTGGGCGCCGTGAGGCCCCCGAGGCGCCCCTCCCGCCGCGCCCCGTCCGTCGCTCGTCGTCGCTAGCATGGGGGCATGACCGACCAACTCTGCGCCCACGACGCGTACCTGCAGGCGTGCGACGCGATCGTGCTGGAGATGCGGCCCGACGGGATCGTGTTGGATCGCACGGTGTTCTACGCGAAGGGGGGCGGCCAGCCGGGCGACACCGGCATCCTGCGCTGGGGGGGCCACGAGGTTCGCGTGCTCGACACCACCAAGTCGCGCGACGACGCTGCGGTGCTCCACGCCCTCGAGGCGGGTGCGGCCGCGCCGGAGCCGGGAACCGCGGTGACCGCCGCGATCGACTGGGAACGGCGCCACATGATGATGCGGACCCACACGGCGCTGCACGCGCTCTCCGGCGTGATCTTCCGCGAGTTCGGCGCGAAGGTCACCGGCGGCAACATGGACGACACCGGCACCGCGCGGATGGATTTCGAGCTCGAGAGCATGAGCCAGGAGATCGGGCGCGAGGTCGAGGAGAAGCTCAACGCGCGCCTCGCCGAGGACGTGCCCGTGCTCGTGAGCTTCCTCCCTCGGGACGAGGCGCTCGCCGACCCCGACCTGATCCGCACGAAGGTGTCGCTGATCCCCGCGTCGGTGGATCCGATCCGCGTGATCGACATCGTGGGGATCGACAAGCAGGCCGACGGCGGCACGCACGTGCGATCCACCGCCGAGGTCGGTCGGGTGCAGGTCGTGAAGACCGAGTCGAAGGGCAAGGCGAACAAGCGCATGCGGATCCGGTTGGAGGCCGCGACCTCGGCCTAGCCGCCCAGCAGCGCCGCCACGACCGCGATGGCCAGGCACGCCCCGACGCCTCCCGCCACGAGCATCAGCCGCAGCTGCCTCGGGATGGGCGACCGGCCGAACGCGAAGTAGAGGATCGGTCCGAAGAACGGCACCAGGATCACGGCCAGCATCCACCGAGCCCGGAACGAGATCGGCACCGACTCCTGCCTGATGAGATCCCAGAGCGCGATCGTGAGCCAGGCGGCGTAGAGGAATCCGGGCAACACGTACGCGTAGAGGCCGATCAGCAGGCTCCACCACGACGTGGCCAGCAGCGGGATCCCGTACACGGTGACTTCCCTCCTCGGGGTCGCTCCCGGCGAGGTGGGGATCTCGCTCACCGGACGGATGCGGTACTGCTGGGGCACGGCCTGGTCGGGGATGGCGGGCTGTGGAGGTGCCTTCGCGGGGTTCACCATCCCGCGGTTGATCAGGTGGCGTCGGCTGGGTCCGCCAATCGCCGTGGGGGAAGGCTCCGTCGAGCGCGTCGAGGAACCGGGTCCCCAGGTTGAGCGTGGGGGCCAGATCGCCCCCGCCGATCTTCGCGCCGAACGAGCCGCAGCCGCGGAGGAGCTGGATGGCCGGGGGGAGGCTGCTGGAGATCGTGTTCCCACTGAAACAGTCGCCTCCGGCCGCGGGAGCGCCCAGGGCCAGGTCGGCCCGTCCCGAGTCACGCACGACGTTGTCACGCACGACGTTGCCGGAGCTCACCCAGAGGTTCGCATCGAGGTTGGGCATCACCGCGATGCCGTAGCCCTCCTGGCGTTCCACGAGGTTGCCGGTCACCAGGTTGTCGCGACCACCCGCCAGGATGATCCCGTTGCCGAACGTCGGGTACTCCAGGTCCTTCGTATCCGCCGTGGTCGCGTTGTTGTCGTGCACGTAGTTCCCGCCGATCGTGACCTCGCGTTGGGGCGCGAGGGCCTCGGAATCCAACGTGTTCGGCACGATGCCCGCCATGTTGAACCGCCACTCGCTGTTCACGATCGCGAGGTCACCGCCGGCGTTCGTCCCGCTGTAGCCCATCGCGTTGTGCTCCGCCAACGCGTCCGAGATCACGGCGTGGCACGGATGGCACTGGCCGATGTAGAGGCCCGAATCGGGTGAGCCGCTCGCGTACACGTGGTCGAATTGACCCCAGTCGGAGTCGTACGCGTAGATCCCGTAGTCGCCGTCGTCGTAGGCCGTGAGGTACTGCGCCCAGAACCCGTGGACGCTCGACCAGTAGAACCCGTTCAGCAGGTAGTGGCGGGCGGTCATGTTCTGCACGGTCACCCCGTCGGCCTCGATCACGTGGATGCCGTTGGCCCGAGAGAAGCCTCCGTCCAGGATCACGTCGTTGCGGTCGGTCCCGCGGATCGTGAGGTACGGCGTGGTGACCGTGACCGCCTCGTCGTACACGCCGGGAGACACCAGCACCATGCCGCCGGGTTTCGCGCGGTCCACCGCGGCCTGGATCGTGGGCGCCTGTTGGGGGACGCGGATCGTCGGGGCGAACCCCGAGGGGACCGGTTCCTCGCCCGGTCCCACGCCGCCCGCCGGTCCCGGCAGCGGGACGTCACCTACGACCACCGTGCCCGCCATCCCCACCCCGGGGCTCCCGTGATAGCGGCAGTAGAAGGAGTAGATGCCCGGCCGATCGAATGTGTGCGTGAATGCCGCGCCCGGGTCCATGTTGCCCGAGTCCCACGAGCCGTCGTCCGCGGTGACGGTGTGCGGGCTCCGCCCGTCGTTCGTCCACTCGATCGACTGCCCCGGCTGGATCCGCACGACGTCGGGGTCGAAGATGTTGTCGATCGTGCTCACCGTGGCGCCGTAGTCGTCGGCCTGCGCCACCGCGAGCGGCGTGAGCCACGCGGCGGCCATCAGGGCGGTCAGCAGCAAGGCGCAGCTCCGGCGCGACGTCGGCATCGCGCGGACGGTAGCACCACCGGACCCGCCCGTCCGACGGAACGGTAGGGTGGCGCCGATGGCCCCGGAACGCCTCTCGAGTCTGGACGCGAGCTTCCTCTACCTGGAGCGTCCCGCCATGCACATGCACGTGGCGGGCGTGTCGGTCTTCGCGCCGCGGGACGACGGCGCCCTCACCTACGCCGACGTGCAGCGGGTGGTCGAAGCCAGGATCCATCTCGCGCCGCGCCTGCGACAGCGCGTCCTGCGGATCCCCTTCAGCTTGGCCCGCCCGCTCTGGGTGGACGACGAGCGGTTCGACCTCGACTTCCATCTCCGGCGCTCCGCCATCCCGTCACCAGGCGGACGGCTCCAGCTCGAACGCGCCGTCGGCAGGGTCCTGTCCCGACCCCTCGACCCCTCGAAGCCGCTGTGGGAGCTCTACGTCTTCGAAGGACTGGCGGAGGGCCGTACCGCGGTGCTGCTCAAGCTCCACCACGCGATGGCCGACGGCATCTCGGGCATGTTGGTGGCATCCGCCCTGTTCGACACCGACCCTCACGCCCCGCTCGGCTCGGGTCCCAAGGAGCCGTGGGTGCCCCAGCCCGCGCCCTCCTCGACCGATCTCATGCGTGATGCGGTCGAGGACTTCGTCCTCCACCCGCTGCAGGCGGTCGGACGCGTCGCCGAGGCCCCGGCGCGAGCCTGGGACGACGTATCGGAGACCCTTTCGGGTCTCGGGCACCTGGTGGGGATGGGCGCCCCGCCGCACGGGCCCTTCGATGTGAAGATCGGCCCCGCGCGCCGGTTCGGCACGGCCGAGGTTCCGTTCGAGATGCTTCGGGCGATCCGTCACGGGCTGGGAGGCACGATCAACGACGTCGTGCTCGCGGCGGTCGCCGGCGGGCTCCACGATCACCTCACCGCCCGCGGCGAGCCCACGCAGGGGCGGACCCTCCGGGTCATGGTGCCCGTCTCGGTGCGCTCACGGGCGGAGGAGGGCGACGTGGGGAACCGTGTGGCGCCGGCCTTCGTCGATATCCCGGTCGGGAGGATGACCCCGCGCAGCCGGCTGCGGAAGGTGCGCGCGGCCACGACCGAGCTGAAGGAGTCGGGCCTCGCGATGAGCGCCGACTCCATCATCGGGCTCGGCGCCTACGCGCCCCCGGCCCTGCACGCGATGGCCGCCCGGCTCGTCTCGCGGGGCCAGTGGTTCAACCTCGTGGTCTCCAACATCCCCGCCCCCCAGCTGCCGCTCTACCTGGCGGGAGCCCAGCTCTTGATGAACTACCCCTCGATGCCGCTCGGCGAGAACTGCGCGCTCTCGATCGCGTGCACGTCCCTCGTCGGGGATGATGTCGTTCGGTCTCACCGCCGACTGGGATGCCGTCAAGGATCTCGATGTGCTCGGGCGTGGCATCGAGCAGGCCGTGCAGGAGCTGTCCTCGGCCTCGGTGCCCTAGCTCGGTCCCAGTTCCTCGGCGTGCCAGTCGGCAACCTCGGCGAGCCACCGCCCGGGCGCCTCCAGCATGGGGACGTGACCCAGGTCGGGGAAGATCCGGCCGCGCCACGCGGGTTGCCTGCGTAGCTCCGCCTCCGCGAACGCGGCCGGCACCAATCGGTCGCGTCGTCCGTGCAGGACGAGCACGGGGGCCTTGACGTTGTCGAGCGCGCGGCGAGCGATGTCGGGGCGGGCCCCCAGCCGCATCAACGACCGCGCCGCCTCGGTGAACGCGGGAGCCGAATCGGGGTCGCGTTGACGCTCGCTCATGAGCGCCACGTGCAGGTCGAACACGTCCTCGGGGATCGATGCGGGGTCGGCCATCGTGAACGCGAACCCGATCCGCACCGCCTGTTCGGGGGTCATCGCCCACATGCGCGCGGTCACGATCCCCTCTCCTAGACCCGGGAGGCGGTATCCGAGGAACGCGGCCATCACCGCCGGGTTCGGCACCCCCCCGCGCGCCCACGGGAAGATGGAGCAGGTGAGGATGAGCCCGGTCACGGATCCGGGCTCGACGGCCGCTTGCAGGATGGAGATCCCGCCGCCCATCGAGTTCCCGCACAGCACGACCTTGCCCGTGCTCAGCTCGGCGACGAAGCGCGAGAGCGTCCGTCGGAGATCCATCAAGCGGGAGGTGCGTCCGGCCCGCGGCGACCAGCCGAAGCCGGGGAGATCCAGGGCCACGACGCGGCCTAAGCCGCTCAGCCCCGGCGCCACGCGGATCCAGTTGATGTGGGCGCCACCGAGCCCGTGCACCATCACGAACGTGGTCTCGGGCGGACCGTCCCACACGCGATACGCGACGGGTCCGTCCAGGTCGATCCGCTCCATCGCGGGCAGCTCGAGGCTCACGCTTGCAGCCTAGAACGCCTGCGAAGATGTCGTCCGTGGACGACGTCACCGATCTCCGGCTCCTCCTCGCGAGCCGCTACCCGCTGATCGTGGCACGGATGGACGACGAGCCTCGATTCCTGTCGTTCGTGCGACGCGCGGCCGATGCCCTCTCGGTCCCCGTGTGGACGTGGTCCCTCACGCGGGGGCTCGAGCGCGACGGGATGGGTCCGCAGACGGGCACCCAGGATCCGAAGCAGGCGCTCGGGTTCATCGGTGAGCTCCCCGACCCGGGCGTCTTCGTGCTCCTGGACCTCGGCGCCGCGCTGGCAGATCCCGCGGTGCTCCGCAGGGTGAAGGAGTTCGCCCTGGCCCCCAAGCCCGGTCAGACCCTCGTGCTCACCGGCCCTGAGGCCCACGTGCCCGAGGGTCTCGATGGTGTCGCCCTGCCGTGGACGCTGGAGCCGCCGTCACCCGACGAGGTCGATGCGATGGTGCGAAGGACCGTCTCGGAACTCGCGGCACGGGGTCTGGCGTCCGCCGTCGACGACGCCGAGATCTCCGCGCTCGCCGAGGCGGCCAGAGGGCTCACGCTCCCCGAGGCGGAACGGCTGATCACGCGCGCGGCGATGGAGGGCGGGAGCGACATCGCCACGCACGTCCGCGATGCGAAGGCCGCGTTGCTCGCCGAGGACGGCGTCCTCGAACTGGTGCCCTCCGAGGCGGGCGACCTCGAACAGGTGGGGGGGATGGAGAACCTCAAGGACTGGCTCCGCATCCGCGGGCGGGGGTTCGAGCCGGCCGCACGGGACTTCGGCATCGAGCCTCCGCGCGGCGTGCTCCTCGCCGGCGTTCCCGGGTGCGGGAAGTCGCTCGTGGCCAAGACCCTCGCCCGCACGTGGCACCTGCCGCTCGTGCTCCTGGAGCCGGGTGCCATCTTCGGTCCCTTCGTGGGCGAGTCGGAGGAGCGTCTGCGGACGGCGCTCCGCACGGTCGAGGCGATGGCGCCGGTGGTCGTGTGGATCGATGAGATCGAGAAAGGCTTCGCGGCGGGCGAGGGCGGCTCGGACGGGGGCGTGAGCGCACGCATCGTCGGGGAGCTCCTCCGATGGCTCCAGGAGCGACCCGACGGGGTGTTCCTGGTCGCGACTTCGAACGACGTCGGAAGCCTCCCGCCCGAACTCCTGCGTCACGGGCGCTTCGATGAGATCTTCTTCGTCGACCTGCCGGATGTGAGCGAGCGCGCGTCGATATCGGCGCTTCAGCTGCGACGCCGTAAGCGCGATCCGGCAGCGTTCGACCTCGCCCGAATCGCGGAGGCCTCCGACGGCTTCTCAGGCGCCGAGATCGAGGGTGCCGTGGTGGGCGCGCTCTATCGGGCGTATGCGGACGGTGCCGACCTCACCACCGAACGGATCGTCGAGGAGCTGGGACGCACGACACCGCTGTCACGCACCCGTGCCGAAGACATCGGGAGGATGCGCGCCTGGGCCAAAGGGCGGGCGGTGCCGGCCTCGGTGAGCGACGCCCGTCAAGCTCCTCGCGTGAACCACGTGCCCCCGGGACCGACGTAGTTCGGCCCCTCGCCCCAGATCACGAGGTTCTGTCCTCCTCCATCGACCGTGAGGTCGAGATAGTCGCCGTAGGGGAAGGCATAGCCGTTCGCGCTCTTGTAGGGCGCTCCATTCGTCACGTCTGAGAGCTTCACCTGGGCGCTCCAACTCGCGCCTCCGTTGGTCGTCCTCCGATACCAGGTGTTCCAGGCTGAGGCCCCGTTCCGGTTGTCCTGCCAAGCTACGCGGAAGTCACCTGAGACCCCGCCGGCCTCGACGCTCGGGAAGCCGTTGTCGCCGGTGTTCTGTCCGATGTCGGTCCGGGCCCCCCAGGTGACGCCGTCCGTCGAGGTCCGCGCGTACAGCGTCTTGTTCGCCTGCGCCGCCCCGTTGGCCGAGTAGGCAAGCAGGATCGTGCCTGCGCTATCGACGTCGAGGGACGCCGACGGGGCGAAGAAGTCCGCGCCGCATGAGGGAACCGTGCACGGCGGCTGCTGCTGGCTCGTGTCGACGAACGTCGTCGTCCACGAGGTCCCGCCGTTCCCGCTCTTCAACACCGCGATCCTCACTGGACCGGTCGCGCTCTGGTTCTCGGCGCTCTCGGCGAAGTAGACCGTGCCGTTCGCCGCGACCGCTCCGCCCTCCGCGAACCAGTAGAGGGAGTCGCTGTTGGTCTTGACGCGCGGGGAGAACGAGCTTCCCCCGTTGTGCGAGGCCACGACATAGCTGTCGCTCGAGTTGAACGCCACGTAGACGTCCTGCCCGTTGGGGGAGATGGCGAGCCACGGCTTGTCCGTGAACGAGAGGCCGTTCCCCTTCAACGAGATCGGGGTTGTCCATGTGACTCCGTGGTCCGACGACCTCGCGAACACCACTCCGGGGTTGTAGTCGTTCATCCACACGGCGTACACGACACCGGCCGTGGATACCGCCAGCACTGGGTCGTTCTGGGCCTTGACGCCCTTGCACGAGCACAGGTACCGGTCGACACCCCAGGTGATGCCGCCGTCGCTGGACGAACGCAGGATGATTGCCGGATCGGGGCACGTCTTGCAGGCCTTGGGGCCGCCGTAGCGCGTCGTCGCTTGGTAGACCCAGCTGGAAGAGGGGTCCGTGGCCACGGTCGGCTCCCAGTCATTCGATGTCGTGCTCCAGACCCGCTCTGACTGCCAACCGGCCGCCGCCGCTCCCGCGAGCGGCGCCGCTTCGGCCCTGTGGGGGAGTGCGGTCGCGGCCTCGATCCGATCAGGACCTACAGCGCGATCGGCGTCACCCTCTTCTCCGTCTTCCCCGTCGCCCTCCGGCTCTGTGCCGGTTCCGGCGGCTGAGGTCTCGCCGGCCGCGGCGGGCCGTGCCGAACCACGGTCGTGAACGAAGGCCAGCACGGTAACCCCGGCCAGCGCTAGGGCAAGCACCATGACGAGGATACGTCGGGTCATGAGCCGTTCCTTCCACTCGGCGCGCGGGCGGCGCGACAACGTTGCGGCGGAATCTATGTCCTGGCGCTTGCCCGGTCAACGCAACGCCAGCCCTGATCGCGGGAACCGCCTCGAGCTCGGTGCCGAACGTCTCCCTGGAACGGCGCTTCCGGGGAACAACTTCCCCGCCGGGAGCGTTGATGGCGAAGCGATAGAGAAGGGAGGCGAGGGCCGGATGCGGGCGTTCGCTCGGGAGGCGTTTCCTGCCTCTTGTGAATCTCTTCACAAGACCTTTACATGGCCTGAGCTTTACAAACCCGCAGGTGACCCCATACCATATGAGCGAGCGGCCGCCAAGACGTGTTATTCGCGTGTGCCCGGGCGAGCCGTTGACCGAGGGATCTAGTTCTCGAGGATGAGCGCTGCTGCGCCCTGCAGCCCTGTCCTTCGAGTGGGAGTGTGATACGAAGTGCCCGAGCCTGCGCGTCCCCTGGGGACCGACGACGCCGACGACCTGCGCCTCTACCTGGAGGCGGCGGCCCGTGAGCCGCTGCTCACCAAGGAGGAAGAGGTCGAGCTCGCCATGACGATCGAGGCCGGCAAGGAGGCCGAAGAGCGTCTGCGCGCGGGGCGTCTGCGCTCCGAGAAGAGCATCGCCAAGGCGCGCCGTGAGGTGCGTGAGGCCGAGGCTGCCCGGCAGCGGTTCATCATGGCGAACCTCCGCCTGGTGGTGTCCGTGGCCCGCAAGTACCAGGGCCAGGGCCTGCCCCTCCTGGATCTGATCCAGGAGGGCAACATCGGCTTGATGCGCGCGGTCGAGCTGTTCGACTGGCGCCGCGGATTCAAGTTCTCCACGTACGCCACGTGGTGGATCCGTCAGGGCATCACCCGTGCCATCGCGGACCGCTCGCGCAGCATCCGTCTGCCCGTGCACATCCACGACCGCCTGCGCAAGCTGAACCGCACCCGGTTCCAGTTCGCGCAGTCGATGGGTCGCGAGCCCTCGCGTGAGGAGCTCGCCAAGGCCCTGGACACCACGGTCGAGGAGATCGACGACCTCACGGAGATGGGTCGCCGGGAGCCGCTGTCCCTGCAGTCGCCCGTGGGCGAGGACACGGAGCTCGGCGATCTGATCGAGGAGGTCGACTCGGACGCCGCGTTCAACGAGGTCGAGGACCAGCTGCTCCGCGAGGAGATCGGCGACGCCGTCGACCGCGTGCTCGACGAGCGGGAGCGCCACGTGGTCGCGCTGCGCTACGGCCTCGAGAACGGCCAGCCGCTCAGCCTGCGCGAGACCGGCAAGGTGCTGGGCCTCTCGGGTGAGCGCGTGCGCCTGATCGAGCGTGAGGCGCTGCGCAAGCTGCGCGACTCCAACCTGATCAACGCGGTGGCGCTGGGCTAAGCGCCACCGAGGCATCGCGAGCCTCAGCGAAGAGAGCCGGCCCGTTGGGTCGGCTCCTTTCGCGTTCTCGGGTCAGATCCCTCGGCGGAACGGTGCTTCATCCGGTGCTTCAGAGGGGGTGTCGTTTCGCCGATACCCAGGTGAGGCCGCCACCCCGGACGGGCGGACCGCCCATGGCCACCCATCGAAGCCACGATGACACGCGCGCCCCTGCGCCCGAGGCCTGGCGCCGGCGACTCAAGGTCGCCGAGCACGCACGCTTCGAGGCGGAGGCGAAGTACGAAGCCTTGATGCGCCAGCTCCCGGCGGCGATCTACGTCTACTCGCCCGAGCTCGACGGCCCGACGTTCCATATCAGCCCGTTCGTGGAGGAGCTCCTGGGGGTCTCGCCGGACGCCTTCATCGAGAACGATGAGATCTGGGACGAGCTGATCCATCCCGATGACCGCGACCGGGCCCGGATCGAGTACGAGTGGTTCCTCAAGACCGGGCAGCCGGAGGCGGGAGAGTACCGCTACGTGAGGCCCGACGGTCGCGTCATCTGGGTCCGCGACCACTCCGCGATGATCCGCGACGAGGAGGGCAGGCCTCTCTACATCCAAGGGGTCATGACGGACATCACACCGACGAAGGAGGCCGAGCTGCGGATGCAGCATCTGGCCTTCCACGACCCCCTCACCCACCTCCCGAACCGCGCGATGTTCGAACAGCACCTCGGCCTCGCGCTCGCGCGTGCGCGGCGCGACGACCTCGCCGTCGCGGTGCTCTTCCTCGACCTGGATGCGTTCAAGCCCGTGAACGACACCCACGGGCACGCCACCGGTGACGAGGTGCTGAGACAGATGGCGGCCCGGTTGCGATCGGCCGTACGCGAGACCGACCTCGTCGCACGTCAGGGCGGGGACGAATTCCTGGTGCTCGTGGCGGACCTGCCGCTGGGGGCAGAGGCGGCCGACGCCCGGGTTGCGGTGGACAAGGTCACCGACAGGATCGCCCGTGCCATGGAGGAGCCGTTCCGGATGCACGTGGCAGAACTCTCCCTGCAGGCGAGCGTGGGGCGGGCCCTCTTCCCGGTCGACGGCCAGGACGCGGCCAGCCTGCTCGGTCACGCGGACGAGGCGATGTACGAGCACAAGCGGAACCGGCCCCAGAGCGCCACGCCGATCAGGCGCCTCGCCTGAGCACGCGGCGGCGGTAGCATCGCCCCGTGCCTGACGACCGACTGATCGATGAGGTGCGCGACGCCGTGATCGGCGACGACGAGGCCATCGCGACGCCGTTCGGTCTGCGGCGGGTCACGTACGCCGACTACACAGCCTCGGGACGCTCGCTCTCATTCATCGAGGACTTCATCCGGGCGACTGTGCTCCCCCTCTACGCGAACACCCACACGGAGTCCAGTGGCACCGGGCTGCAGACCACCCGGTTCCGAGAGGACGCGAGGGCCATCATCCGCGATGCGGTCGGAGCCACGCAGGACGACCACGCCGTGATCTTCTGTGGCTCGGGGTCGACGGGAGCCATCGACAAGCTGATCGACTGCCTGGAGCTCCGCTTGCCCGCCGGCCTGGACGAGCGATACGGGTTGGAGAGCCGGATCCCGGATCGGGACCGGCCCGTCGTGTTCATCGGGCCGTACGAACACCACTCCAACGAGCTGCCCTGGCGAGAGTCGATCGCGGAGCTCGTCAGGGTGCCCGAAGATCACGACGGACGTATCGATCTCGACGCGCTCGAAGGTGCGCTCATCGAGCACGCGGAGCGGCCGGTGAAGGTCGGCAGCTTCTCCGCCGCCTCCAACGTCACCGGCATCATCAGCGACGTGTCGGCGATCTCGGCGTTGTTGCACCGTCACGGCGCGCTGTCGTTCTGGGACTACGCCGCCGCGGCCCCGTACGTCGCGATCGAGATGACGCCGCGGGATGGTGATGTCTTCGGCTACCTGGATGCCGTGTTCATCTCGCCGCACAAATTCGTCGGCGGTCCGGGCACCCCCGGCGTGCTGGTGGCGCGCCGCGACCTCTTCCACAACCCCGTCCCGAGCGTTCCCGGCGGCGGCACCGTCGCCTACGTGAACCCCACTGAGCATCGCTACCTCGACGACGTCGAACGTCGCGAGGAGGGCGGGACGCCGGCGATCGTGGAGTCGATCCGGGCGGGGCTCGTGTTCCAGCTGAAGGAAGCGGTCGGGGTGGGGGCGATCCGGGAACGCGAGGAGACGTTCACCCACACCGCGATGCACCGCTGGGAGGCGAACCCCAACATCGAGATCCTCGGCAATCACGATCTCCCTCGGCTCTCGATCGTCTCGTTCGTGGTCCGCCATCGAGAACGCTACCTCCATCACAACTTCGTGGTGGCGTTGCTGAACGACCTGTTCGGCATCCAGTCGCGTGGTGGATGCTCGTGCGCCGGGCCGTACGGTCACCGCCTCCTCGGCATCGATCTCGAACGCTCGCACGGATTCGAGCGCGAGATCGCGCGTGGATGCGAAGGCATCAAGCCGGGCTGGGTGCGGGTCAGCTTCAACTACTTCCTCACGCAGGCCGTCTTCGAGTACGTGCTGGACGCCGTCGACCTCGTGGCGACCCACGGATGGAGGTTGCTCCCGCGCTACCGCTTCGATCCACCGAGCGGGATGTGGCGGCACGTCGATGGGCAGCCGGAGCCCCCGATGTCGTTGCGCGACGTTCGTTACGAGGACGGCCACATGCGGTTCGAGGGACACCGGCACCATGAGCCCGAATCGAGACTCGCCCATTACCTCGCGGAGGCGCGGGTCCTCCTCGCCGAACCGCCCGCGGCCGCGGAAGAGCAGGCGCTGGATGTCGGCGGCGACTTCGAAGACCTACGCTGGTTCTGGCTCCCGCAGGAGGTGGCGGCGGGCTAGGAGGGTGTGCATCATGGCCCACGTCGAGGTCGGTGAGCACCGCCTTCATGGAGACATCCGAGGGGTCGAGGGCGCGAGCGGGATCGTCCTCTTCGCCCATGGGAGCGGCAGCTCCCACGCGAGTCCGCGGAACCGCGCGGTGGCCGGCCGCCTGAACCGATCGGGTCTGGCGACGCTGCTGTTCGACCTGTTGGCGGCGTCGGAAGCCGGCGACCGGTCCCTCGTGTTCGACATCCCGTTGCTGGCCGATCGCCTGTCCGACGCCACGCGGTGGGTGCGTACGCAGCCCGGGTGCGGAGCGCTCCCGCTCGGGTACTACGGCGCGAGCACGGGCTCCGCGGCGGCGCTCACCGCCGCCGCGGCGTTCGGCGAGACCGTCGCAGCCGTGGTCTCTCGAGGCGGCCGTCCGGATCTCGCCAGTGGTCTCGAGCGGGTCACGGCACCCACCCTGCTGATCGTGGGTGGGGCGGACACCCAGGTCCTCGAGCTGAACCGACGGGCGGAGGGAGCGCTGCGTTGCGCACATCGACTCGAGGTGGTGCCCGGAGCGACCCACCTGTTCGAGGAGCCGGGCGCCATGGATCGGGTGACGGCGCTCGCCGAAGCGTGGTTCGCGGAGCACATGGGGTCCTAACGGAACCGCTCACGTGCGACCGCGAGGAGGGCGGTCTGGGTCATGACATCGTGGATCTCGCCGCGGTCGATCATGGCGAGCGCCTCGTCGAACGGGAGCCACGTCATAGCGAGGTCCTCGGTGCCGTCGGGGGAGGCCGCGCCGGGCGCGAGTCCCGTCGCCACGAACATGACCCCTTCCTCGTCCGTCACCGAGTTCGAGAGCGTGAACCGGATCAGCTCCCGCCAGGACGACGCCGTGTAGCCGGTCTCCTCCGCGAGCTCGCGCCGGGCGCCCGCCAGGGGGTCCTCGTCCCACGGGGCGCCGCCCTCGGGGATCTCCCACGAGTAGCGATCGAGCGTGTAGCGGTGCTGTCCGACGAGCAGCACGCGGTCGTCGTCGTCCATGGCGACCACGCCCACCGCGCGGCTGCGGAAGTGCACCACCCCGTAGATGCCGGGGAGACCGTCGGGGCGGAGGACCTCGTCGTGCCAGACCTCGATCCACGGGTTCTCGTAGACGCTCGCGCGCGATCGACGGCGCCAGGGGCCGACCTCGGAGCTCACGCGTCGTCCTCGGTCAACGCCTGCGCCCGGCGCACCTGCTCACCGATCGCGTCCGCGAGCCGCAGGCGGAACTCACCGGGGGACTCATCGCTCCCCGGAGCCGGTGGTCTCAACGGCTCGCCGTAGATGACGGCGACACGCGGCCGACGCAGCAGCGAGGTCCAGCGGACCCCATCTGCGCGAGGCCACGCCGTCTGCGTTCCCCAGATCCCTACCGGGACGACGGGCGCGCCGGAGGGGATCGCCACCCGCGTGATCCCCGAGCGGAGACGCTGCAGGCCCATGGCGGGATCGTCGCTCACCCGGCCCTCGGGGAAGATCCCCGCACACCCGCCTTCCTCGACCGCGTCGACCGCGGTGGCGAGTGCGCCGGTGTCGCCGCCGCCACGGACGATCGGGATCTGTCGGGCTTGCCGCAGGATCCACCCCCAGCCGGTCTCGTAGATCTCCGACGCGATCAGGAACCGCGTCGCGCGCCAGCGATGCGCACCGGTGACGGCCGCCAGCGCCGGCCCGTCCAGGACGCTCACGTGGTTGGGCGCGAGGATCGCGGGGCCTCGCGCGGGGACGTGCCGGATGCCTTCGACGCGCACCTTGAAGACGAGCGCCATGATCGCGCGTACGAGCGGGGCGCCGATCGTCCAGATCCAATTCATCTCGCGTCGGCTACGGTCGAGTGCCTGCGGAGGGGTGCTCCGTTCGGTCACGGTCCTTCCTCCTCGGGTTCCACCCATGTCGCGCCCGTTTCCGCCTTGAACGCGCGCACGGCGGCGCCCACCGTGGGGAAGAAGTGGGTGGGATCGATCGTGCGCGTGAGCTCGTACCGTTCGATCTTGCGACGTACCGGATCCTTCAGCTCCGCGAAGATCAGGGATACGCCGCGGGCATTCAGCGTCTCGTCGAGGTCGGCGAGCATGTCGGCCGCCGTCGTGTCGACGTCGGTGATGGGTTCCGAGGCGATCACGATCCAGCGCACCCCCGACCGCCGATCGGGGATCTCGAGGATCTGCTCGCGGAAGACCCGCGCGTTCGCGAAGAAGAGCGGTGCGTCGAACCGGTAGATCACGAGCCCGGGCATCAGCTTGGCCTCGGGGTGCATCGTGGTGTCGTGGTACCCGGGGAGCCCTGCGACCCGTCCAAGCACGGCCTGGTACGGCCACCAGGCGCGGCGGAACACGTTGAGGATCGAGAGTGCGACGGCGATCCCGATGCCGGGGAGCACGCCGAGGAACGCGACGGCGAGGAACGCGGCCATGCAGAGCCAGAACTCGGTGTGACGCAGGCGCCACAGCCTGCGGGTCCCCGGGATGTCCGCGAGCGACACGGAGGCCGCGATCACCACCGCGGCGAGCGTCGGCTGGGGAAGGTTCCGCAGGAGGCCCGGGACGAACACGAGCATCAACGTGATCGTGATCGCTCCGACCACGCCCGCGAGCTGGGTCTTCGCGCCCGACTGCTCCGCGACCGCGGTCCGCGAGCCGCTCGTGCTCACCGGGAATCCCTGGAAGAACCCGGCCGCGATGTTCGCCATCCCGATGCCCACCATCTCCTGGCTGCCGTGCACCTCGTCGCCGGAACGCGCGGCGAACGCCGAGGCGGTCGAGATCGTGTCGGCGAGGGCCACGAGCGCGATCCCAAGGGCCCCACCCACGAGGAGCGGGAGGTCCGAGACCGAGACGTCCGGGATCGTGAAGGGCGGGAATCCCCGCGGCAGGGTCCCGACGACCGACACGCCCTTCGCCGTCAGGTCGAACACGCTCACCGACACGATCGCCACGACCACGGCGATCAGGACGGCGGGGAACTTCGGGAGCCATCGCTGCAGCACGAAGATCACGACGAGCGACGACCCGCCGACGAACAACGCCGCACCGACGGCCTCGCCATGACACGACTCCGTGGATGAACCCTGAAGCCTCCGCGATCAGCCCGTCGGCATCCACCGAGAAGCCGAAGAGCTTGGGGAGCTGGCCGATGAGGATCGTGAGGGCGAGGCCATTCATGTAGCCGATCTGCGTCGGCTTCGAGAGCAGGTCGGCGACGAACCCGAGCTTCGCGATCCCGGACAGGATCATGATGAGACCCACGATCAGCGCGAGCAGGGACGCGAGGGCCACCGCTCGCGCGGGGTCCCCACCGGCTCCCAGCAGCGGGAGGATCGTGGCGGCGATCATGGGTCCGAGAGACGAGTCGGGGCCGAGCACGAGGATCTTGGAGGGGCCGAAGATCGCGTAGCCGAGCAGGCACAGGATCGACGTGTACAGGCCCGTGATGGGAGGGAGCCCCGCGAGCTCGGCGTAGGCCATGCCCTGGGGCACCAGGATCGCCGTGAGGACGAGTCCGGCGACGATGTCCTTCGAGAGCCACGCGGCGTTCGTAGCCCGCGATGACGTTGAGCCCCGGGATCTTCGACGGGGCGCGGCGCGAGGACACCTCCGCCATCCGCGCCTCCCTCCGTCGGCCCGAGGCCGGGCCCTCACCCGACCGAGAACGACACCATCATCGCGGTCGCAGGACCATCCGGCACGCGACGGTATCCCGTCGACGCGGTCGTCGAGGTCACCGTGCTACCGTCGGCGCATGGACCCCCTGGCCCTTCTCGACCTCGCCGGCGGCCACCGTGAGGATTTCGTCGAGGCCCTGCGAACGATGGTGAACATCGACTGCGGATCGTACTCACCCGCCGGCGTGGATCGGGTCGCCGATCTCTGCGAGGCGCGCTTCCGCTCGCACGGATGGGAGGTGGAGCGACGCCCCCATGTCCCCTCCGATGGCGAGCCCCAGCTCGGCGATCTCGTGATCGGGACCCTCCGCGGCTCGGGGGGTCCGCGCGTGCTGTTGGTCGGGCACATGGACACGGTCTTCGACGACGGCACCGTGTCCGAGCGACCCTTCCGGATCGATGGCTCCATCGCCCGCGGTCCCGGCGTGTCGGACATGAAGGGGGGCCTGCTCACCGGGTTCTACGCCACGCAGGTGCTCCAGGAGGCGGGATCCGACGCGTTCGAGCACATCACCTACGTCTGCAACCCGGACGAGGAGATCGGATCGCCGTTCAGCGGTCCCGTGATCCGCGAGCTCGCACCTCGCCACGACGCGGCCTTCGTGCTCGAAGGCGCGAGGGCCAACGGCGACATCGTCAGCGCGCGCAAGGGCATCACCGACTACACGATCACGCTCCAGGGGCGAGCCGCCCACGCGGGGGTCGAACCGGAGAAGGGGCGCAACGCGCTCCTGGAGGCGGCCCACAAGATCATCGCGTTCCAGGACTTGAACGGGCGGTGGCCGGAGGTGACCGTGAACGTCGGCGTCGCCCGCGGCGGCACCCGCACGAACGTGGTCCCGGAGCGATGCGTGCTCCAGATCGACCTGCGCTCGCCCGAGCTCGCCACGCTGGAGGCGGCCGAGGCCGAGATCGATCGCATCTGCGCCTCGTCGGTCGTCGAAGGCGTGAGCATCCAGGTGGATCGTCATGGCTGGCACCGGCCGATGGAGAAGCAGGATGGGGGCGCGCGTCTCGCCCGGATCGCGATCGACGTCGCGAGTGAGCTCGGCTTCTCGCTGACGGACGCGTCCACGGGTGGCGCCTCCGACGCCAACACCACCAGCGCCGCGGGCACCCCCACGATCGACGGGTTGGGACCGATCGGCGGCGACGACCACGCGCCCGCCGAGTGGCTGGATCTGGAGAGCGTGGTGCCGCGGATCGCGCTGCTCGCCGGCATCATCACTCGCCTGTGACGCCCGACACCGAAGCGCGGTCCGACGACCTGGGCGACCTCGACGTCTACCGTGCGCTCGTCGAATCGATCCCTGCGATCTTCTACATCGACCGGCCGGACGAGCTCTCCACGAACTTCTACACCAGTCCCCAGGCGGTCGATCTGCTGGGGTACACGCAGGACGAGTGGGGGACGACCCCCGCGCTCTGGATCGATCGGATCCACCCCGATGACCGTGCGCGGGTGAGCGAGGAGAACGATCGGGCCAACCGTGTCCGCGACCGGTTCTTCGCCGAGTATCGGATGCTGGCGAAGGACGGCAGCATCGTCTGGTTGCGCGACGAGGCGGTGTACGTCGTTGCGACGGGAACCGCGCCGCACTGGCGGGGGATCATGCTCGACATCACGGCCCAGAAGGAGGCGGAGGAGAAGCTCCGTTGGAGCTTGGAGGTCCTGCGCCGAACGCTGCAGGAGCGGCGCGAGCTCGCGCAACGGCTGGAGAGCGCGCAGGAGGAGGAGCGCCGACGGATCGCCGCGGACATCCACGACGACCCGATCCAGGCGATGAGCGCGGTGGATCTGCGGCTCCAACTCCTCGCCGCCGCGCCGGGGAGCGCCGCGGCGGTCGAGCTCACGGAGCTCCACGAGACCGTGACGAGATCGATCGAGCGCCTCCGCTCCCTGTTGTTCGAGCTGCGCCCGACGGCCCTGGATCGCGAGGGGCTCGTCCCGGCCCTGAGCGTCTACCTCGAGCACACCGGATCGGATCCCGGTTGGTCCTTCGAGGTCGTCGATGCGCTGGACGCCGAACCTCCGCCTGAGATGCGAGCCATCCTGTACCGCATCGCGCAGGAGGCGGTGACCAACGCGCGCAAGCACGCGGCCGCCTCGCGCGTAGACGTCTCCGTGACGGGCTCGAGGGACGGCGTGACGATCGAGATCCGCGACGACGGGCGCGGGTTCGACGTGGAGGAGGCGATGCGACCTCGGCCCGGTCACCTCGGCCTGTCGACGATGATCGAGCGTGCGGAGCTCCTGGGGGGGCGCTGCCACATCTCGAGCGAGCCGGGCCGCGGAACGGTGGTGACCTGTTGGCTCCCCTGGGATGCCGGCGATCCCGTGCCCGGCGTCCCCGCCTCCTAGCCCAACGAGAGGCTCAGACCGCGGCGGTCGCCCTCGCGTTGGCGCCCACGGCCTCCCCGGTGTCCGGGTCGAAGTAGTGGAACCGGGCGGGGTCGACGGATAGGCGGATGGGGTCGCCGGGGTTGCAGTGGGTGCGGGCGTCGACCCGGGCGCAGAACCGCGCCCGACTCTGTGTGTCGGCGATCAGCGGGATGTTGTCGTGATCGCCCTCGTCGCTGGCGGCGGCCATGGTGTCCTCCGTGAGGACCGGGGGAGCATCCACGGCGAAGATCACGTTGACCTCGGATCCGAGCTCCTCCGTGACCTCCGCGCGCACCTCGATCGTCGGCAGCCGTTCGTTGTGCCAGACGTCGCAATCCTCGAGGTCGGACGGCCGGATCCCCAGGATCAACCGGCGACCGTGGTACGCCTCGAGCCCCGCGTCCGCGGGTATGGGGAGCGTGAATCCGCCGAACGCGAGCGATCCTTCCGCGACCTCGACTTCCACGAGGTTCATCGGTGGGGAACCGATGAAGGCGGCCACGAAGAGGTTGGCCGGATGGTTGTAGAGATGCTGGGGCACATCCACCTGCTGGAGGATGCCGTCCTTGAGGACGGCCACCCGTTGGCCGAGCGTCATGGCCTCGACCTGGTCGTGGGTGACGTACACGGTGGTGGTGGCGAGGCGTTCGTGCAGACGGGCCAGTTCCGCGCGCATCTGCACACGCAGCTTCGCGTCGAGGTTGGAGAGGGGTTCATCCATCAGGAAGGCCATGGGCTCGCGCACCATCGCCCGTCCGATCGCCACGCGCTGACGCTGGCCGCCCGAGAGCTCTGCGGGCTTGCGCTGCATCAGCGGCTCGAGGCCCAGGATCTTGGATGCCTCGGCCACCCGTTGCTTCGCCTCGGGCTTGGGCATCTTGCGGAGCTTCAGGCCGAAGCCGAGGTTCTGCTCCACCGTCATGTGGGGATACAGGGCGTAGTTCTGGAAGACCATCGCGACGTCGCGATCCTTGGGCTGCAGATCGGTGACCTGCTTCTCCCCGATGAAGATCTCGCCCGCTGTGACCTCCTCGAGGCCCGCGAGGATCCGGAGGATCGTGGACTTCCCGCAACCCGATGGGCCGACGAGCACCATGAACTCGCCGTCGCCGATCTCCAGCGAGACGTTGTTCACGGCGATCACGTCGTTGCCGAACACCTTGCTGACGCCATCGAGGACGATCTTCGCCATCAGGGATGCTCCTTCCGTCGGGCCCGAGTCTGGGTGCTCAGACGAGCGTGGGTCAACCCACGCCGGGCTCGGGTCCCCGCGGCCTCCGCGGCGCCGATCCGGTCCAGCCCGATCAGTGCCGCCCCGATCACGGGCGGGGCCGTGAGGATCCGCGTGGACGCGGTGGGAGCCACCGCGTGGAGCCCTTCGTCGATCCGTTCGAAGAACGCGGGGTCGTCGTTGCGGAAGATCCCTCCGCCCAGCACCACATGCACGTCGAGCTTGGTCATCCGCAGGCGCCGGATCGCGGTCCCCGCCATCGTCACCACCTCGTCGGCTTGCCGATCGACGATGCCGCGTGCCACGCGATCGCCCGCGCCCGCAGCATCGAAGATGATGGGGGCGAGCTCTCCGATGCGGTTCCAATCGAGGCGATCGTAGTAGAGGGCTTCGAGGACCTGACGAGGCGTGCGGAACCCCAGATCGCGCGGGACGAGCTCCCTGAGGGCCGTCTTCTCCCCCCTGCCGTCCTCCGCTCGGATCGCGTGCCAGATCGCGGCCTGGCCGATGTCCACCCCGCCGCCCCAGTCGCCGGAGATGGGCCCGACGGCCGGGTAGCGCGTGATGCGTCCGTCGGGCGCCACGGCGCTGCAGTTGATGCCGTAACCGCAGACGACGCCGACGCCCCAGGCTCGGTCGGTGCCGGCTCGGAGCACCGCGAACGTGTCGTTGCGCACCACGTCCTCCCCGGTGACGGTCCGGGATCCCAACCACCGGGCGATCTTGCGATCGTCCGCCGGCAGATCAGCACCGGCGAGGCAGTACACGCCGAGATCCGCGACCGGCAGACGGTCGGGATGGACATCAGCGTCGCGGCAGGCCGCGGTCACCGCATGGAGCACCTGCATCATGTGTTGCTCGCCGCCGTTCTCACCGAACTCCTTCGTCCGGGTCCGGGCGGCTCCGAGCACGGAGCCGTCCCTCCGGAGCAGGGCCGCGTCGATCTTGGATCCGCCACCGTCCACCGCGAGCAGGGCCGGACGCCTCCTCATGGCAGCTCCTCGAGCTCGTCCACGGTGACGAACGTCGCACCCTGCGCTCGCAGGCCGTCGATCATGGGGCCGATGCCCTCGCCGGTGCCGCCCGGCCAGGTATGCAGCAACACGACGGCGCCGTCGCCGTGCGCGCGGACACCTTCGATCACGTCCGCCGCGATCGCTTCGCCGGTCCGCCACGGCTCCCAGTCCTCGAGCTCCACGTGCCAGTGCACGTTGCGGTAACCGAGGCGCTCGAGCACTCTCAAGACGCGGGGGTCGTCCGCGCCGGCGCCGAACGGGCAGCGGAACCACGGCCGCGGATCGACGCCGGTCGACCGAAGGACGGCGTCCTGTCCGTCTGTGAGATCCGACACGAGCCCATCGTCGGACAGGAGCGGCATCCGCGTGTGGTAGTGGGAATGGTGGCCGACGAGGTGGCCTTCGTCGGCGATGCGCTTGGCGGCGGCGGGCTGGGACCCCGCCCATCGACCCTGCACGAAGAACGTGGCTCGCGCGCCGCGGTCCGCGAGCGTGTCGAGCACCCGTTCGGCGTTGCCGGGCGGACACCACGGACGATCGGGGTGTTCGGCGTCGAACGTCAACGCCACGCGAAGGCGCGCGGACGGATCACTCACGCGTCGTCACCTTCGAGGCGCGTCGGTAGGAGCCCGGCTCCCGTCCGCGCAGGCCCGCCAGCCGCCATGCCAGGAGCTGGGCCGGCAGGATCGAGACGGCGGGCGCGAGCGAGCGGTCCATCGGCCCGATCGCCACGTCGATCGCGTCGTTCGGCGGCGGTCCCTCCGTCACGGTCATGACGGCGGCACCGGCTCCGAGGAGCTCTGCGGCGAGCCCCAGATCCAGCTCACTGGTCTCGGGCTCCGTCGCGATCACCATCGCCGCGAGCCCGGGCCCGGCCAGCTCCAGGGGGCCGTGACGGAACTGGGCGGTCTGCAGCGACTCCACCGGCATGCCGACCGCCTCCTTGATCGTCAGCGCCCCCATCTCCGCCGCCGCGCGCGCCGGCCCCCGTCCGAGGATCACGAAGGTCTCGCGGGCGCCCAGCCAGCTGACCAGCCGCTCAGGAAGGGCGTCGTCGTCCAGGAGCCGCTCGATCGCCGCGGCGGCCAGCGCCGCGCCGTCGCGCAGGTCCTCGATGAGGGTCGGAACCGGCCGCCCGGCGATCGCGCGTCCGACCGCCGCGACCAGGACGAGCGAGGCGGCGAACGTCATCGTGGACGGTCCGACCTCCGGCCCCGCGTGCGTGTCGAGGGCGAGGTCGGCGAGGCCGGCGAGCGTGTTGGTCACGCCGTTCGTGACGGCGACCACGTGGGGTTGTTCGGCAGGACGCGCGCGCACCTCGCGCACGGCCCGTACCACCTCGGCGCTTTCGCCCGACTGGCTGACGGCCACGAGGATCGTGCGGGAACCGAGCATCCCCGTGCGGAAATGCAGCAGTTCGGCGGCGTCGAGCATCACGGCCGCGATGCCGGCCTGCGCGAGCTCTGTGACGGCGGGGTAGCAGGCGTCGTAGGAGCTGCCCATGCCGGTGAACACGATCGTGCGTCCCTCGGCGGTCGCGGCGGCGCGCTCGAGCGCGTCGACCTGCCTCGGCACGCCTCCCGCGGCCCTCCGCAGGGCGTCCGGCTGCCCCGAGATCTCCGCGATGAATGGGTCAGGAAAGTTTCCTAACGATTTCATCAGGGCGAGTGTACGATGCCGATGACGCGGGTGTGAAGGCGGCGTGACATGGGTGTGAAGGTAGCGGTCGTCGGGGGCGGGAGCACGTACACGCCCGAGCTCGTCGAAGGCTTCGTGACGAGGGGGGACCGCCTCCCCGTCGATCAACTGGTCCTCCTCGACATCGACGAGGATCGTCTCTCGATCGTCGGGGCCCTGGCGGAGCGCATGATGCGCAAGGTCGGCTGGGAGGGGCAGCTCGTCCTCACCGCAGACAGGGACCGGGCGCTCGAGGGCGCCGATTTCGTGATCGTGCAGCTGCGCGTGGGAGGACAGGCGGCTCGCTTCAAGGACGAGACGATCCCCCTCGCCCACGGTTGCATCGGGCAGGAGACCACGGGGCCGGGGGGGTTCGCGAAGGCCTTGCGTACGGTGCCGGTGGTCCTCGAGCTCGCCGATGAAACGGCGAAACGCGGCGCGCCGGGTGCATGGTTCGTCGACTTCACGAACCCCACGGGTCTCGTCACGCAGGCGCTGATCGATGGGGGCCACCGGGCGCTGGGCCTCTGCAACGTGGCCATCGGCTTCCAGCGTGCCTTCGCGGGGCACTTCGGCGTCACACCCGATCGCGTGCAGCTCGAACATGTGGGCCTGAACCACCTGACGTGGGAGCGCAAGGTGATGGTGGACGGCGTCGACCGGCTGCCTGAGCTCCTCGACACCGCGATGGACATGCTCGCCGGGGAGACCGACATGCCGGCCGAGCTGATCCGCGCCGTGGGTGCCGTCCCGAGCTCCTACCTGCACTACTACTACCTGACCGGTCGCGTGCTGGAGGAGCAGAGGACCTCCAGGACGCGCGCGGAGGAGGTCATGGAGATCGAGGCCGGCCTCCTCGAGCTCTACAAGGACCCCACGCTCGACACCAAACCGAAGCTCCTGGAGGAGCGCGGCGGGGCGTTCTACAGCGACGCCGCCGCCGCGCTCGTCGCCTCCCTCCACGCGGGAACGGAGGACGTCCAGGTCGTCAACGTCCGCAACGGCGGAGCGATCCCGAACCTGCCCGACGGCGCCGTCGTGGAGGTGGCGGCGACCGTCGACCGGGCGGGGGCGCATCCGTTGCCCGTCGAACCGCTGGCGCCCGAGATGCTCGCGCTCGTCGAGCACGCGAAGGCCTACGAGCTGCTCGCCGTCGAGGCGGCGATCACTGGCGACCGAGGAGTGGCCTTGAAGGCGCTCATGACGAACCCGCTCGTCGGCGACTACGACCGGGCCGGACCGATGCTCGACGAACTGCTCGAGCAGAACCGCGCGTACCTCCCGAGGTTCTTCCCCGGGGGATGAGCGCCACGGCGGTCGACGACGAGGCGATCCGCCTGGCCGTGTACCGGGACCTCGCGGCGACGGGACGCGCGCCCGAGCCGTCGGAGCTCGCCGAGCGTCTGGGCGTGGCCCGGGCCGTGATCCGTGAAGGGCTGAGACGCCTGGCCCACGAACGACTTCGCCCGGGCCGGTCTCAGCGGGCCGTTCTGGGGTCACTAGCTCGGGTCGAACGACCCCTGGGCGCGCGCCGCGGCAGGCGCATCATGGGGGTGGAGGAAGAAGGAGGCGACGATGCCGTACGAAGTGACGGTGAAGCAGGTGCCGCCGCAACACGTCGCGGAGGTCCGCCGACACACGACCGTCGACGCGATCGGACCCGTGATCGGCGAAGCGTTCCGGACGTTGATGACGTCGATGGGACGTGCGCACGAGCGGCCGGTCGGTCCGCCCTTCGTGGTGTACGACCGCATGGATCTCCCCGAGCACCGCGCCGAGATCGAGGTGTGCGTGCCGGTGGGATACCGGTTCATGGGCGACGACGACGTCGAGGTCGACGAGATCCCCGGCGGGGCGGTCGCCTCGACGGTGCACCACGGTCCTTACGATGCGGTGGGACCTGCCTACGAGGCGGTGGACGGATGGATCCGCGACCACTCGCTGGTGGTGGACGGATCTCCGCGCGAGGTCTACCTCACGGATCCGCAGGACACGCCCGACCCGGCCGACCTGGTGACGGAGATCGAGTTCCCGGTCCGCTGAGTCGCGAGCGAGGTTTGGCCGGAGCGCGGGGCCAGGACGTGCCTGACCCCGCGTCCCGGACGTGTCAACCCGTCAGTTCGGCGGCGTTGCGCTGGATCTTCGCGAGCGCCTCCGCGGCGTCCTCGATGCCCCGGGTGCCGTCGCGGAAGACGGTCTCCATGAAATAGACCGATTCGCGCTGCCCGGCGGCCTCGGCCACCGGGAAGGACATCGTGTTGGGGTCCAGTCGCTCGGCGAACTCGACCGCTACCGGCAGCCGGGAGAGCGACGGCTGGAAGAGTTCGTAGCGGTTCATCGAGGGGTACTGCACCTCGGCGGGGATGCCCTCGGCCTCCATCGCCGCACAGACGACCTCGTTCGTGGCGCCGCCGAACGCCTCGGGGTCGATCGCGAGGATGTAGTTGTAGAAGCTCCAGCGCGTGATGCGCTCGTCGTGCGGCATGACGCGCACGCCGGCGATCTGAGCTGCCATCTCCTCGAACGCCTTGCCAGCGACGGCGCGTTCCGCCTGCTGCGCGGGGAACTTGCGCATCGCCACCACGAGCAGGGCCGCGTTCAACTCGCTCAACCGGTAGTTGGCACCGAGCGTGTACTCCTTCTCCTCCGCATCTTTCGCCCGGCCGCAATCGATGATGGAGTGCGCGCGGCGTGCGAGCGCCTCGTCGCCCGTGAGCAGCGTGCCGCCCTCCCCGGAGGTCAGGATCTTCGAGGACTGGTGGCTGAAGGAACCGAAGTCGCCGATGCATCCGGCGCCCTGCCCCTTCCACTGCTGTCCATGCGCGTGCGCGCAATCCTCGATCACCGCGAGTCCGTGCGCGGCGGCGATCTCCATGATCCGGTCCATGTCGGCCATCTGGTGGCCGAGGTGCACCGGGAGGATCGCCTTCGTGCGCTCCGTGATGGCCGTCTCCACCTGATCGGGGTCGATCGTCCAGGTCTCCGGTGTGACGTCGACGAAGACCGGCAGGGCACCGGCCGCCATCGGGGCGTAGGCGGTCGCGGCGAACGTCAGTGCCGGTACGATCACCTCGTCCCCCCAGCCGATGTCGAGCGCCTTGCAGGCGACCTCCATCGTCACCGTCCCGTTCATCATCAAGATCCCGTGCGCCGCTCCCTGATAGGCGGCGAACGCCTCTTCGAACGCGCCGGCGTGCCTGCCGGGTTCGGGGAACCCTCCCCACTCACCGCTGCGGACCACGTCGGTCACCGCGGCCACGTACTCGTCGTCGGGCGCCGGCCAGGCCGGGTACCCGGTCGAACGGACCGGCGTACCGCCGTTGATCGCGAGCTCAGGCATCGTGTGTCACTCCTCTCGGGCGCTGGCCCTGGCTGTTAGCGTGGCCGCATGGGCCCGCGCATCGTCGTGATCGGCGGAGGATCCGCGTACATGCCGGGCATCGCCTTCGGCATCGTGCACGCGCGCGAGGCGTTCGTCGACGCGACCGTGGTGCTGCAGGACGTCGACGAGGACGCCATGGATCTGCAGCGGCGCCTGAGCGAAGGGATCCTGCGATCGCGGGGCGCCGGCGACGTTCGCGTCGTGGGGCACGCGGACCGCCTGCGAGCGATGGAGGGGGCGGATGTGGTGCTCTCGGCCTTCCGCCCCGGCGGGCTCGAGGCGCGGCGCCTGGACGAGCGGATCGCGGTGGACCACGGGGTGCTGGGCCAGGAGACGGCGGGGCCGGGCGGGTTCGCCATGGCCCTGCGGTCCGTGCCGATCGTGGTGGAGATCGCCGAGGAACTGCAGAAGGTCGGCCGCGACGGCGCGATCCTGTTGAACTACACCAACCCCGTGCAGATCGTGAGCGAGGCGATGGCCCGCTTCGGGCCCCCCGTACCGTTCTTCGGCCTCTGCGACCAGACGGCGGGTGAGGAGGCGTTCCTCGCTCGGCTGCTCGGCGTGGATGCGGAGCGCGTGGAGCTCGACACGGCCGGCACGAATCACATGACGTTCACGCGCGCCGTCCGCGTCGACGGTCGGGACGTGACGCCGGAGCTGTGGTCGTTGCTGGACGGGATCGACCTCGACGGACTCCAGACCGACGACGAGCGGCACATCGTGCGCCTCTTCCGGTTGCTGCGCCGGATCCCGAGCGAGTACATGCAGTACTTCTTCTTCCACGACGAGGTGCTCGCGCACCAGCGGGCCGCGGGCACCACCCGCGCCGACGAGGTGTTGGCGATCCTTCCCGACGTGCTGGAGAGCTATCGGCGCGAGGCCGGTGCGGACTACCCGCGGCCATCGATGGCTCGAGCCAGCGAGGAACACGGGGACTTCGCCGTGCGGATCGGGGCGGCGATGCTCTCCGGTGGGGACCTGCGCGTGATCCTGAACCTGCCGAACGAGGGTCAGGTCGAGGATCTCCCGGCAGGCGTGATCGTGGAGACGCCGGCCGCGGTGCACGGGCGCGCGGTCACACCCATCCTTCAGGGGCCCCTCCCGCCGGAGGTCAGCGGGCTCGTTCGGCAGGTCGCTGCGCACGCCGCCCTCACGGCTGAGGCGGCCCTCACGGGCGACCGAGGGCTCGCGCTCGAGGCGCTGGCCATCCACCCGCTCGTCCGCAGCCTCGATCAGGCGGAGGCGATGCTGGAGGCCTACCTCACCGTGCATGCCGCGTACCTCCCAAGGTTCGAGCGGTGATATCCGCCGAGCTGTCTTGACCGCCCTCGGAACGGCAGCGTAGCATCCGCCTGAATAGTTAGGAAAGTTTCCTTAGCACTTGGCGGAGGGGGAGCCACGGGCGGCGAGCAGACCTTCGCGGCGGGCACGCCGAGCCTCCTGCGCGCCATCAACGAACGGACCGTCCTGGAGTTCATCCGCCAGGTCGGACCGGTGTCTCGAGCCCAGATCGCCCGCGACTCGGGATTGTCCAAGCCGACTGTCTCTCAGGCTCTCGCCGCCTTGGAGCGGGCGAAGCTCGTGCGCGAGGCCGGCCGCACATCGGGGGGCAAGGGTCCGACCGCGGTCCTGTACGCCTTGAATCCGCGGGCCGGCTGGGTACTGGGCCTCGACGTCGGCCACGACCGGGTACGCGCCGCGATCGCCGACCTCACCGGCGAGATCGTGGCCCGCAGGGACGAACGAGCACGTGTCCGCAGTGCCGGTTCCCTCATCGGGCAGCTAGGTGATATCGCCCACGCGCTGGCGTCCGAGGCGGGGATCCGCGGGAAGCAGGTCACGGTCGCGGTGGTGGGAAGCCCGGGCGTGTTCGAGGCGTCACGCGGTCAGGTCGCTCTCGCCCACAACCTGCCGGGTTGGGGCCGTGAGGGATTGGCCGAGGTCGTGCAACAGGAGCTCGGGACGAAGGTCGCCTTCGAGAACGATGTGAACCTGGCGACGCTCGGCGAGCGATGGCGCGGTCTCGGCAAGGACGTCGATGACTTCGTGTATCTCCATGTCGCGACCGGGGTGGGGATGGGCCTGGTGTTGAACGGCGAGCTGTTCCGGGGCTCGACCGGCGCCGCGGGCGAAGTCGGTTACTTGCCACTGGGGGATGCCGACCCCCGTGGAGCGAAGGCGCGGCGGCGTGGGGCGCTGGAGGGTGCGCTCGGTGCCGAGGGCGTCGTGGCGTTGGCGCGGTCCACGGGGATGCGGGCGCCGCTGACACCCCGTCGCATCTTCGACGCGGCGCGCGCCGGAGATGCGCGCGCACTCGGCGTCGTGCAGGGCGTGGCGGAGCGGATCGCACTGGCGATCGCGGCTATCGTGCCGGTCGTGGATCCGGAGCTCGTGATCCTGGGCGGTGGCGTGGGACGCAACGGCGATCTCTTGCTAGAGCCGGTCAGGAGAGAACTGGCGGAGCTCTCGCCGTTCCGCCCGCGCGTCGAGGTGTCGGCGCTCGGCGAGGACGCCGAGCTGGTGGGTGCGGTCTCGATGGCGCTCCAGGCCGCCCAGGAACGGCTGTTCGCTCGTTCGACCAGGATGAGCACCATCACCGTATGACGATGGAAGGATGAGTACCGCCGACGTCTTCAGGAGGCGGCACCGATGCAGAGGAGGGGTCCGGGCATGAAGAAGTCGTTCTTGGCACTGGTGGCGGTCGCTGTGGTGCTCACGGCGTGCACGACCACGGGCAGCAACGATGGGCCCGCCTCCGTCGTCGACACGGCGAGCGGGGCTTCCCATGCCCCCGTCACGCTCAACGTCTGGAGCTTCTATTCGGGCCGCGAGTTCCAGGACTATTCCGTCGTGCTGAACGAGTTCATGGCGAAGTACCCGTGGATCACGATCCAGCACACCCCCGCGAAGCAGCCGAAGGACATCGTTGCCGCGATCAACAGCGGTACCAAGTTCGACGTCGCCATCAGCGCCGGACCCGACAACGTCGCGAAGTACTGCGCCACGGGCGCCTTCCAGGACCTGGCTCCGTACATCAAGGCGCAGAACATGGACCTGCCGTCGATCATCCCGCCACAGGCACTCAGGTACACGAGCTACAACGGAGTGCAGTGCACCTTGCCGGTGCTCTCGGACGCTTACGGCATGTACTACAACAACGACATGTTCGCGCAGGCGGGGATCAAGTCGCCGCCCAAGACGTTCTCCGAGCTCACCCAGGACGCCAAGAAGCTCACCGTCTTCAACCCGGATGGGTCGATCAAGGTCGCGGGATTCGTGCCGCTCGGCTCCTTCTACGAGAACCCGAATCTCTTCCTCGGCAACTTCTCGGGTGGGAAGTGGTACGACGCCAACGGGAAGTCGGCGTTCGCGTCGGATCCCTCGTGGGCCAACCTGCTCACCTGGCAGCAGAAGTTCATCACCGACGTCTACGGACCCGACGGCTACCAGCTCCTGCAGCGGTTCATCGCCCCGATCTACGACATCAACGGCACGATCGAATTCTCCCCACGTCAGGGGTTCGAGACCGGGAAGCTCGCGATGGCGTTCGACGGAGAGTGGCGGACCGCCTTCATCGCTAACGACAAGTCCACCGTGAACTACAGCACAGCGCCCTTCCCGGTCGCGGATGATATCGCCAGCACGTACGGACGTGGACAGATCGGCGGCGACACGATCGGCATCCCGAGGACCGCGGAACACCCCTCGGAGGCATGGCTCCTCACGAGCTACCTGGCCACCGACACCAAGGCTGAGACCCAGCTCGCCGTCACCCTGGGCAACGTCCCGACCACGTACGAGGCGCTCAAGAACCCCACCCTCAACAAGGATCCGCACTTCAAGACCTTCATGAAGATCTTCGCGAACCCGGTGTCCGGCTTCAAACAACTCACGACCCAAGGCGACACCGACCAGCTGATGTGGACCGCGTTCATCGACAAATGGGAGGCGGGGCAGGTGCCGGATCTCCAGGCGGGGCTCCAGGCGCTAGCGGCCGATATCGACAAGCAGGCGCAACTCGGATAGCGAAGCCCACCATGGCCACGGTTGGGGCGACAGAGGATCGGACGCCGGCGGGGCGCAAGGCGCTCCGCCGGCGTCGCAGCCGGCGGCGTGGCCTCACGGTCTTGCTCTTCCTGTCGCCGTGGATCCTCGGGTTCCTGATGTTCATCATCTACCCGATGCTCGCCAGCCTCTTCTACTCCTTCACCCACTACGACATGCTGACGAAGCCCCAATGGGTCGGCTTGTCCAACTACCGATTCATGCTCGGGGATTCTCTGTTCTGGAAGTCGCTGCAGAACACGGTCTGGATCGTGCGTGATCGGGACCCCTGTGCAGATCGCGTTCGCGATCCTCACGGCTCTGATCCTCACGCTCCCTAGGCGCGGCCGCGGGCTCTACCGCACGTTCTACTTCGTGCCCACGATGGTCCCGGCCGTTGCCGCCACGCTGGCGTTCATCTTCCTCCTCAACCCGGACGGGCCGATCGCGACCGCGCTGGGATGGTTCGGGATCCAGAGCCCCTTGTGGTTCCAGGACCCGACGTGGTCGAAGCCCGCTCTCGTGCTGTTGGGGATGTGGGGGGTGGGGGAGACGATGATCATCTTCCTCGCGGCCCTGCTGGACGTGCCGACCCACCTGTATGAAGCTGCCGATATCGAGGGCGCGGGCGTATGGGCCAAGTTCCGCAACATCACCCTCCCCATGATCAGTCCGGTCATCTTCTTCTCCGCGGTGATCGGGGTGATCTACGGCTTCCAGTACTTCACGCAAGCGTACGTGGCGGGGGCGGCCTCGGGCGGGGATGTCGGATACCCGCAGGATTCGACGTTGTTCTACGGGATCTACCTGTACCAACAGGGCTTCTCGTCGTTGCACTTCGGCTACGCATCCGCCCTGGCGTGGGTCTTGTTCCTGATCATCATGGTGTGCACGCTCGTGCTCATCAAGACCTCGAACCGGTGGGTGTTCTACCAGGGGGGGTCGCGCTAGATGGCGATGACCCCCCGGCTCGGCGCCGCGGACGCGACCCTCGACGAGATGAACCTAGATCGCCCGCTCCGCCGGAGGACTCCTCGGGCGCGCAGGCGCAACTTCTTCGGAGCCGTCGCGAAGCATACGGTCGCGATCTTCTTCTTGGCGATCTTCCTGATGCCGTTCGTCTTCGTGATGCTCACGGCCGTGATGAGTCAGCAGCAGGCCCTCTCGACGAAGCTATGGCCAAGCCCGTTCCAGTGGTCGAACTTCCGCGAAGTCTTCACGTTGGTGCCGTTCTGGCTCTACACGTACAACACGGTGTTCTACGCCACGCTGGCCACGATCGGGGTCGTCGTGTCCTCGGTGCCCGTCGCATACGCGTTCTCCAGGATGCGGTGGCGAGGCCGCGAAGGCGTGTTCCTCCTTCTCCTCGCGACGATGATGCTCCCCGCCCAGGTCACGATCGTGCCTCTGTTCGTCTTCTTCACCGGCATACATCTGGTCGGTTCCCTATGGCCGCTCATCATCCCCACCTTCTTCGGTGACGCCTTCTCGATCTTCCTGTTGCGGCAGTTCTTCCTCACGATCCCGCAGGAGCTCGTCGATGCGGCCCGGGTCGACGGGGCCAATGAGTTCCAGATCATGTGGTACGTCGTGGTGAAGCTGGCGAAGCCGGCCATCGCGGCGATCGGCCTGTTCCAGTTCCTCTATGCGTGGAACGACTTCTTCGGACCCCTCGTCTACAGCGGCAGCAATTCCAACATCTGGACCCTCTCCGTTGGGCTACAGCAGTTCACGACGGTCCATCGGGGTGTGCTGTGGAACCTACAGATGGCAGCGGCGATGATGTTCATGCTCCCGGTGATCTTGCTGTTCATCTTCACCCAGAAGGTGTTCATCGAAGGCGTCACGCTTACGGGGGTGAAGGGCTAGCGGGCAGTAGCCTGCCGGCGACGGGCGTGAGGAGAACATGACCAGGGTCGCGTTGTTCGGCTGTGGCTGGATCCAGGAGCATCACGCGCGAGGCGTGCTGGCGCACGGCGACGAACTGGTCGCGGTCGCGAACCATCGGGAGGCCTCGGCGAGATTGTTCGCCGAGAAGTACGGCATCCCGCGCGTGACGACGGATTGGGAGGCGCTCGCGGCCGACCCAGACGTGGATGCGGCGATCGTCGCCACGCCGAACGCGCTGCATGCGCCCCAGAGCGTGGCGCTCCTGTCTCACGGTACCGACGTCCTCGTGGAGAAGCCGATGGCGACGAGCGTAGCGGATGCCGACGCCATGATCGCCGCCTCCGCGCAGAGCGGAGCGCGCCTGATGGTGGCGCATTGCTGGCGCTTCCGCGACGAGGTGATCGCGTTGCGCGACCGCATCATGGCGGGCGAGCTGGGCGAGATCGTCAAGACGCGCGGGTACGGCGTCCATGCTGGATGGGGGCCGAGCGGGTGGTTCACCGATCCGGCCCTCGCCGGCGGGGGTGCTCTCGTGGACATGGGCGTGCACGCGATCGACACGGCGCGCTTCCTGCTGGGCGATCCCGAGCCCGGACGGGTATGTGCCGTCGTCGGTACCCGTTACGCCGGGGGCCGCTACACGGTGGACGACGACGGCATCTTGTTGATCCGATGGTCGAACGGGACCAACAGCCTCGTTGAATCGGGTTGGTGGCAACCACACCTGGGGGGACTCGAGGCCGACACCGAGGTCTACGGGACGGGGGGGTACGCGCGGATCTGGCCGCCGGAGGAACCGTCCGAGGACTATGAACACTGTACCCAGCCGATGTACACGGCTCAGATCGCGGAGTTCTTGGACGCCGTGAACGAGGGCCGGCAGCCACGACCCTCCGGTGAAGACGGTCGGGTCGTGCTCCAGGTGGTCGAGGCGGCCTTCGCCTCCGCCGAGGAAGACCCTCCGTGACCGTCGTGCTCGGCGTCGACGGAGGAGGCACCGGGACCCACGCGGTCCTGGCGGATGCGGGTGGCGCCATCCTGGGCTTCGGGATGAGCGGCGCGTCGAACTGGGAGGACGCGGGGTTCGAGGCCGCCGCGGCCGCGTTGAAGGCCGCCGTGCGCGAATCGCTCTTCGCCTCCGGCGCGGAGGCGAGCGAGGTGGTCTGCTCCGTCTACGGACTCGCCGGGATCGACTTCCCCTCCGACGAACAGAAGATGGGTGGCGTGCACGATGCCCTGGGGATGGGGGGCGTGTGCCGGATCCTCAACGACTCGTTCGTGGCTCTGCGCGCGGGGACCAATCATCCGTGGGGCGTGGTCGTCCTCGCCGGGACGGGATCGGTCGTCGCCGGTCGGAACCCGGCGGGGGAGACGTTCCGCACCTTCGGACTCGGCCCGATGTTCGGGGACGACAGCAGCGCGTCCGAGATCTCCGAGGCCGCTGTCGGCGCCGTCGCGGCGCAGGAGCTGGGGCGTGGCCCCCATACGGAGCTCAGCACGCGGATGTGCGAGCTCACGGAGACCGCGACGCCGATCGCCTTGCTCGAGGCAGTGGCCCGCGGCAGCGTGGACCAGCGACGGTTCGCGCCCACCGTGATCGAGGTCGCGGAGCGTGGCGATCTCGTGGCGCGTCGCCTGCTCGAGCACGCCGGCTCCACGCTGGGGGACCTGGCGGGTCACGTCGCGCGCCGCTTGCAGATGGAGGACTCCGAGTTCGAGCTGGTCCTCGCGGGCAACATGTTCCGGACCGACAGCCGCATCATGCGCGCGGCGCTCGAGGCCACCGTGAAGCGGTCCGCCCGGTTCGCGTATCCGGTGACGCTGGAGGCGCCGCCGGTGGTGGGCGCCGTCCTGCTGGCCCTGGAGTTCGCCGACGTGCAGGTGGATCGCGATCTCCACGCCCGCCTCGCCGTAGGGGCGATCGAGGCGATGAACCGCAGGGCTGCGGGTTGAACCGTCGAACCGGATCAGTCCACGGGGTACGCCGGAGACACGGTCTGCCCGAGCTTCATCCACGTGAGCAGGCAGCGGTAGATCGTCCTGAAGTCGTCGTCCGCGAACCGTAATGTCCGCGGTGCGGGCCGCTCCGTCCCCGGCGCGAGCGCGCAGATATCGGCCACGACCGTGCCGATCACGTCGATCTCGAGGGTGAACGGACCGGGCGGCCGGAACGGCTCCAGGTCCACCAGCCCGCCCACCGCCGCCGCGACCTCTGTGCGGATCGCGGCGCGCGCACGTTCGGGCGACCACGAGCGCCCCACGCGGTTGCCGATGCCCTGCTTCACGGCGACGGTGTGCACCCAGGGCAACACGGAACGCGCCTGGTCGCAGCACGCGTGATCGCCGGCCACGAGGCCCACCGGCACGCCGAAGGTGCCGGCGAGCGCGGCGTTGAGATGGGTCTCGTTCCACGACGCGCCGTTCACGCGCACGTCGGACATGAACCCCGTGTACGTGTGATCGAGGATCGCGGCCGGCGTTCCGGCGCCGGCGTGGTAGCCGACGAACGCGGCCATCGCGAAGCCCTCGTCGATGCCGGTCATCATGCTGAGGGGGACCTTGGGCGTGCCCTGGACGAGGTCGGCGCGCGCATCGAGCAGGTGGGGGAGCAGGTTCCCCATGTCGCCGTGCGAGTCGCTCACCACGACCGCATCGGCCCCGCCGTCGAAGGCCCCGGCGACGGCCGCGTTCGCCTCTTCGGTCATCAGCTCCCGAGCCCAGGGGTAGTCGTCCGAGCCGCGCGAGGTCTGCCGATACGTCGTGATCCCGCCGATCCCCTCCATGTCGACGGAGATGAACACGCTCTGCGTCACCGATAGACCCCCCTTCCTCGCGGGGGCATCCTAATCGGGGGCGGCCACCGGGGCGAGGGTCTCGTCCGTGGCCGTCTCGTTGGCCACGACCATCAGCGGCTGCCCGAACACCTTGCGGAAACGGGTGGCGATGCCGCGCGGGTGCCAGCCCGGCGGGACGGGTGCCACGACCTCGAAACCGCTCCGCAGCCAGTTGCAGGAGAGCGGCGCGGGGGCGCCCGGCGGGATCCGCCGGTTCAGTTCGTCGGCGAGCGTGAGCGCCGCGGCCGCCTTCAAGACGGCCTGCCGGTCGTCGGGATCGATCATGCGACCGTAGGGCCCGAGGTGCGTGTCGTCGTCGGCCTGGCGCAGGATCGCCGTGAGCGCCCCGAGATCCGCGTGCGTGAACCCCGCGAGGTCGGCGGCGGTCACCATCATCGCGGCGTGTTCGAACCGGTCGTAGTAGTCGATCGCGCGTCCCACGTCGAGGAGCGTGGCGGCGTGACTCGAGCATCTCCGCGATCCCCTGTGACGCTCCCGGGTCGAGCGCCGCGTGCAGCTGGGACGCGAGCGCGGCGCGGCGGTCCGCCAGCGCCGGGTCCCACGTGGCGAACCGCGCCGCGAGCGTCGCGACGGAGATCGTGCGCACCCAGTGGGGCGACGGGATCGCCCCCGCCCCCCCGGTCGCGAGCGCGAGGCCCTCGCGCAGCCCTCGGCTCGACACGACGACCTTCCCGGCGCCGACGTGCTGCATCACACCGCGCACCACGAGTGCGCCGCCCACGATCGTGTCGGCGCGGTCCGGGTTGAGCCCGGGCATCTGCCCGAGCCGCTTCATCGAGCGTCCCGCCATCTCGTCGATCAGCGCGTCGAGGCGTCGCTCCTTCAGGAAGTAGCCGTGCAGCAGCGGCAGGGGATAGTCCGCGCGCTTCAGATCGACCTTGGCGAGGTTCCGGACGGTGCCCCCGATGCCGACGAGGTCTTCGGCCTCCCCGAGCTCCGTGATCCCGGCATCGGTGAACGCCGAGGAGACGAACCTGCGGAGCGCCTTGAGCTCCGCCGCGGCGGGCGGATCCGACTCGAGGAATCGGTCGCTCATGCGCAGGGAGCCGAGCTGCATCGACCACGCGCGCTCGAGCCGTCGGTCGCGGAAGCGCACCAGCTCGACGCTCCCGCCGCCCACGTCCATCGTGAGCCCGCTCGTCACGGGGAGATCGTGCACCGCACCGAAGAAGCCGAGCCGTGCCTCGTGGTCGCCGTCGATCACCTGGAGCGGCACCCCCAGGTGTTGCGCGCGCCCAACGAGCTCGTCCCCGTCCGCGGCGTCCCGCACCGCGGCCGTCGCCACCGCGATCATGTGCGCGGCCCCGGCTCCCCGCGCGACCGCCTTGAAATCGCGGAGGGCCTCCAAGGTGCGTTCGATGGCTTCCGGACCGAGGGTGTCCGAATCGCGGAGGTCCCGCGCCAGCCGTAGGGGGGCACGAGCGTCTTCGATGATATCGAGGTGCTCACCGTCGCGGAGGCGGAAGACGATCATGCGGCCGGAGTTGGATCCGATGTCCACGACGGCGAACGGCCGGTCGTCGGGGGCTGGATACAGCACCGCGCTCATCGACCCATGCTCCCACGAACGGGTGTCCGCGACGTGAACGGATGGTGGTCAGGACGCGGGCGGGACGTCGATCACCGGGCCGCGGCCGGCCCCATGCTTGGCGGCTTCGGAGCGCTCCCAGTCGCGGATCGCCTCGGCGAGGCGCATCACGAGGGCGGCGCCGCCCACGAGCTCGATCGCGCGACCGATCGGGGAGCGGCGCAGGCCCGGGATGCGCATCACGAAGGGCACGGACACGATCAGTCCGGTCGCCACGACCTGGCGTAGTCGGCGCCCCGGCGGTGAGTCCAGGAACATCAGGAACTCGTCGACCGTCATGTTGACATGCTCGGCCAGCTCCTTGAAACGGGCCATGTCGAATCGGTGCGCGGGGGAGGGTCTCCTGCTCATGCCATCGATGCTAGCCGCCGGACGTGCGAGCGGCGAACGGGGGCTCGGGCCTGGGCTCGCGCACGCGGACGCGCGCGTCCACCACGGCCGCGCCTCGCTCCAACACGATGACCGGGTTGCAGTCCATCTCCACGATGGCCGGATGCTCGGCCGCGAGCGCCGAGACCCTGAGCACGATGTCCTCGAGGGCGTGGACGTCCTTGGGCGCGTCGCCGCGGAACCCGTCCAGCAACGGGAAGCTGGTGAGCGCGTGGATCATCTCGCTCGCGTCGAGGTCGGTGAGCGGAGCCACCCGGATGGCGACGTCGCGCGTGAGCTCGACCATGACGCCTCCGGCGCCGGCCGCCACGATCGGCCCGAACACCGGGTCGGCGGCCATACCCACGAGCATCTCCACGCCGCCGGAGAGCATCTCCTGCAGGAGGAAGCCCTCGAACGGCTCGCCCGCCGCCACCACGCGGGCGCGCATCGCCTCCGCCTCCGCGGCCACCTCTGTGGCGTCGAGGCCGAGCGCCACGGCGCCGCTCTCGGTCTTGTGGAGCGGGCCGACGGCCTTCAACGCCACCTTCCCGTGGAAGCCCGTCGCGGCCTCCGCGGCCTCCTCGGGCGTGCGCACCTGCTCCTCGCGAGCGGTCGGGATGCCGTAGCACGAGAAGAGGTGGTCGATCTCCTGCGGCTCCAGCCATCCCTCACCGCGCTCGAGCGCGGTCGCGATGACCGCGGTCGCCTCGTCCTCGCGGATCCCCGGGAACTCCGGCACCGTGCCCTCGGGCTTCTCGCGCCAGGTTCCGAGGTCCGCCGCGTGGGCGAGCGCGATCGCAGCCTGCTCGGGGAAGGGATACGAGGGGATGCGGACGCCCGGGGCCGAGAGCCCCTCGGGGAGGCCGCGGGAGGACATGAAGCACGTGAGGACGGGGATCCGTCCGTCGAGCGCGCCGATCGCCTCCACCATATGCCGCGCGATGTCCGGCGCGTCGGCCTCGATCGGCGGGATGTAGATCACGATCAACGCGTCGACGCTCGGATCCTCGGCCACCGTGCGGATCGTGTGTCCGTAATCCTCGCCGGAGGCCGACGCGATCATGTCCACCGGGTTGGAGACACCCGCGGCCGGTGGGAGGAAGGTCCGGAGCTCGGCGACGGTGGACTCCGCGAGCTCGGGCACGTGTAGCCCGCGCGCTTCGCAGGTATCGGCGCACTGGATCGCGAGGCCGCCCGCGTTCGTGACGATCGCCACGTTGCGCCCCGTCGGGACCGGTTGGTTCACCAGGAGGGTGGCGACATCGAACATCTCCTCGAGCGTGTCGGTACGGATCACGCCGTACTGACGGAAGAGGGCGTCCACCGTGGTGTCCGACGAGGAGAGCAGCGCCCCCGTGTGCGAGCTCGCGGCTCGCTGCCCCGCGGCGCTGCGACCGCTCTTGACCGCCACGATCGGCTTGCGCCTGCCGATCTGACGAGCGAGCTGTCCGAAGCGCCGCGGGTTCCCGAACGACTCGAGGTACAGGAGCACCACGTCGGTGTTCGGATCCTCGTCCCAGTAGCACAGCAGGTCGTTGCCGGAGATATCGGCCTTGTTGCCCACGGAGACGAACGACGACAGGCCCATCCCGAGCGCCGTCGCCATGTTGATCACCGCGATCCCCAGCGCCCCGGACTGCGACATGAAGGCGACGTGTCCCTCGGGCGGGTATGCCTGGGCGAAGGTGCCGTTCATGCGCACCTCGGGGTCCGTGTTGATCACGCCCATGCAGTTGGGCCCGATCAGCCGCATCCCCGTGGCCCGGCAGATCTCCACGAGCTCGTGCTGGCGCGCACGTCCGGCGTCGTCGGTCTCGCCGAAGCCGGCGGAGATCACGACGAGGCCCTTGACGCCCTTCTCCGCGCACTGCCGCGCGACGTCGAGGACCCCGACGGCGGGCACCGCCACGATCGCCAGATCCACCTCGTCGGGGATGTCCGTGACCGAGGCGAACGCCGGCACGGCCTGCACGTGATCCGCCGTGGGGTTCACCGGATACACCACGCCGGAGAACGGCTGACCGAGGAGGTTCTTCAGGAGCCGGCCGCCGATCGTCGCCGGGTCGCGTGATGCCCCGATCACCGCGATCGACGAGGGCTGGAGGAAGGTGCGGACCGCGTTCGCGGCGGCGATCCGCTCGCGATCGCCGTAGCGCTCGGCGGTCGCGTCGGTGATGATCGTCGGGAACTCCACCTCGACGACGCCCGGCTTCGCGTGGATCGACACCGGGAAGCCGGTGCGACGGAAGACGTCGATCATCTTGTGGTTCTCCGGGAGCACCTCGGCGAAGAAGAACCGGATGCCTTGCTCGTCCGCCGCCTGCGCGAGTTGGGCGATCAACAGGGAGGCCAGCCCGCGACCCTGGAAGTGGTCGGCGGTGCTCATCGCCACCTCGGCGCGCGCGCTGCCGGGCTCGCGGATATATTGCGCGCCGCCCACCACGAGGGGCTTCTGCGCTCCCTCGAACGCGAGGAGCGTCAGGTGATCCGCGTAGTCGATGTTGACCGCCCGTGATGACTGCTCCCGCACGTCCACCGAGGCGCCCCAGAAGCGCAGGCGGCGGCTCTCGTCCGACAGGCCGATGAAGTAGTCCTCGAGCGGCTCCTGGTCCTCGGCGCGCGCGGGACGGATGTGCACGGTGCTGCCGTCGCGCAGGACGACGTCGGTCTCCCGGTGGACCGGATAGGTGGCATCGGTGTCGGTCATCGCGGAGGCGGACGGGAATCGAACCCGCCTGGGAGCTCGCGCCCCCACTACGGTGTTGAAGACCGCGGGGCCCACCAGGAACCCTGACGCCTCCACCGGAAGGATAGTCGGCCTCGCTCCGAGGCGCGGTCCGTACCATGGAGGTGTGCTCGCCGCGATCCCGTACCGGACCTTCCCCGTCGTCGACCTGGGACCCATCCCGATCCACGTGTTCGGCGTGTTCGTGGCCATCGGGATCCTGGTCGGCACGTGGGTATTCCTGCGGTTCGCGCGTCGGCGGGGGCTCGATCCGGACGCGCTCGCCTCGCTCGCCTGGCGCGTCGTGATCTACGGGATCATCGGATCGCGCGTGCTCTACGTGCTCACCCACCTCTCCGACTTCTCGGACCACCCCTTGTCCGCGTTCGCCGTCTGGCAGGGGGGTCTCCAATTCTCCGGTGCGTTCCTGATCTCGATCGTCGTGATCGTGCTCTGGCTCCGCAAGCACCCCGAGGTCCGCGGGCTCCTGCTCACGGACGGGATCGTGCTGGGACTGGTGCCGGGCCTCATGATCGGGCGGATCGGGTGCTACTCGGTGGGCGAACACCTCGGCCACACGACGACGTTCTTCTTGGGGGTGAAGTACCTGGGCGGTGTGACCCGCGAGGGTCCGATCGTCGTCGGCACCGTGGTCCACAACACGGCGCTCTACGAGATCCTGCTGCTCGCGCCGCTCGCGGCGCTCCTGTTCTGGTTGGCGCGCCGCCACGCACCCGAGGGTGTGATGACCGCCACGTTCCTGCTCTGGTACGGCACGCAGCGGTTCCTGACGGACTTCCTGCGCGCGTACGACGAGCGCGTCGGCGGACTGACGGGCGCCCAGTACCTCTGCCTGGCGATGATCGCCGGCGGGTTGGTGATGGTGTGGCGGATCCGCCGGCGCGAGGCCGCTTCACCCGCCCTTAACCCAACGTTGTCTGCGTCCTGAGAGCGCGGACGTCAGGCCTCCCGTACTACTCCCGACATGCACGGACGTCGTGCATCTGAAGGAGGGAGCTCCATGAAGACCAATCTGGTGCGGCTCATGACCGCCGCCACCGTGGCCGCCTCGCTGATCGCGTTCGCGCCTGCGGCGCGGGCCGCGCACGGCGCACACGGCCCGCGCGTCATCAAGAGCGGCGCGTGCAGCGGATCGAGCCACTGGAAGCTCAAGCTCAAGACCGAGGACAGGGGGATCGAGGTGGAGTTCGAGGTCGATCAGAACGTGACGGGACAGGTCTGGCGCGTCCGGCTCGCCGAGAACGGAACGCGGATCGCGAGCGGCCGGCGGACCACGGGCGCTCCGAGCGGATCCTTCACGTTCGCGAAGCTGGCCCACGACGCGGCCGGCCGCGATGCATTCGTGGCCCGCGCCACGAACACGCACTCGGGCGAGACCTGCGTGGGGCGAGCCTCCATCTGAGGGTCCTTCAACGCGGATAGCGGAAGCAACGGGTCTCGTGATCGTTGACGAGACCCGTTGCTTGCATGAACGCGTAGCACACGGTCGGACCGACGAACCGGAAGCCCCGGCGCTTCAGGTCCTTGCTCATGGCGCGGGACTCCTCCGTCTCCGACGGGATCTGCCCGATCCCCGTGAAGGCGTTCACCTGGGGCTCGTCCCCCACGAAGCCCCACAGGTATCGGCTCAGCGAGCCGAGGTCGGCCTGGACGCGCAAGACCGCCTGGGCGTTGGCGACGGCGGATTCCACCTTCAACCGGTTGCGCACGATGCGCGGGTCCTGCAGGAGACGCGCGACCTTGGCGGGGGTGAAGCGCGCGACCTTGGCGGGATCGAATCCGGCGAAGGCGTGGACGTACCCCTCGCGCTTGTCGAGGATGGTCTTCCACGACAGCCCCGCCTGCGCGCCCTCCAGCACGAGCATCTCGAACAGATGCCGGTCGTCGCGCGAGGGCGTGCCCCACTCCTCGTCGTGATAGGCGACCATCTTCGGATCTGCGGAGCCCTCCACCCATGCGCATCGCACGCGTGCCATGCGCGTCACCGTACCCCCCGGCGCCGACACGCGGGCCGGCGGGGTAGACTCACTAGTCCATATCAGACTAGGAGTGGTCGATGACGGTCTCGAAGGTCGACGTCGTGGTGCTTGGATGCCTGGCTGAGCAGCCGCTCTACGGATACGACCTGCTCGAGCGGATGCGGGCGCGCAGCATGAGCTTCTGGGCCGAGGTCGGCAAGGCGTCGGTGTACCAAGCGCTGCAGCGCCTCGAGCGTCGAGGGCTGATCGGTGGCCGGGCGCAGATGGGGAGCGAGGGGCCCGATCGACGCGTCTATCGGATCTCGCGGGCCGGGCGCGCGCGGCTGGCCGAAGGCCTGGCCGAGCGGTTCGACGAGCTCGCTCCCTACGAGACCGGTGCCGGCCTCGCGCTGGGGTTCGCCCACCTGTTGAGCGCGCCGCAGGCCCGAAAGGCGGTCGAGGCGCGAGATCGCGCGGTGCGTGATCTGTTGGACGCGATCGCCGACGAGCGCGCCCGTGTCGGGCGGGCGCCCGGCCCGGCCCGGTCGGTGGCCGATGCGATGCTGGATCGCCAGGAGGCGCTGGCGCGTGCCGAGCTCGCCTGGCTGCGCACGTTCCGCTCGTCGATCGGGAAGATCGGTCGGTGAGCCACCGTAGGATGAACGGGATGGAAGCGGCCTTCTTCGACCTCGACAAGACGATCATCTCGCGATCGTCGTCCCTCGCGCTCTCCCGGCCTCTGTACCGGGCCGGGATGGTCTCGCGCACCCAGCTCCTGCGCGGCGCCTACGCCCAACTCGTCTACCTCCTGGTGGGCGCGGACGAGGACAAGATGGAGCGGTTGAAGGAGGGCATGCTCAGCCTCACGCGTGGGTGGGATCGGAACCAGGTCGAGCAGTTGGTGCGCGAGGTCATCTTCGAGGTGATCGATCCGTACGTGTATCAAGAGGCGCTCGACCTGATGGCGCTGCACCGCAGCGAGGGCCGCCGCATCTTCATCGTGTCGTCCTCACCCGAGGAGGTCGTGCGTCCGCTCGCGCGCCACTTCGGGGTGAGCGGAGTGATCGCCACGCGCGCGGCGATCGACGAGACCGGTCAGTACACGGGCGAGCTCGAGTTCTACGCCTACGGCGAGCAGAAGGCTGAGGCGATCCGCTCGCTCGCGGAGCGCGTGGGGATCGATCTCACGCGCTCCTACGCGTACAGCGACTCCATCACGGACCTCCCGATGCTGGCCGAGGTCGGGAATCCGGTGGCGGTCAATCCCGACAAAGAGCTCCGACGCGAGGCGGAGGAGCGTGGCTGGCAGATCCGCGATTTCCGCCGGCCGGTGCGGCTGCGCACCCGCATCGCTCAGACGGTGCCGGCGCCCAGAGCCACGATCCCCGCGGCGGCGGTGGGGGCCGTGGCGGTGGCGGCCGTGCTGGTGTGGGTCGCGCTGCGTTCGCGCGGCGATCGCGGCGCCTCCTGAGGGCCGGACGCTCGGCGTTTGCGGCCCCCTCCACACCGGGGTACGTTGGCGGAGGTCGCCGAGAGGTGACCGCGAGGGGAGCAGAACCCACGCGCGAGTCATGCCGCGGGAGGCATGCTCAGGACCCGGGGCGATCAGCCCCCGGCTCCCGAGCACGTGCAGACGAGACGCTTGATACCTGCTCCCCTCGCATCGCGTCCCGCCTCGTACGGCCTCAGCCGAGGGCGGCGGGGTGCTCCAGCAGGTCCGCGAGGCGTTCCGCCCGCGCGGCGGCGACCTTGGGCGATCCGGCCGCGACGGCGGTGGCGATCCGGGTCAGCTCCCGCTCGACGGCCGGAGACATGCGCCCTTCGCGTCCCTTCACCAGGGGCTCGAGCCGCCCGACCGCGAGGTCGAGGCGTTGCAGCGACGACGCCCCACGGGCGCGACGCTTCCGGTAGTCGTCGAGCGAGATGATCTGTGCCATGTCCTCACCATAGTGAGGGGGTCTGACACGGATCGTGGGACCTCTCAGGCGACGCGGACGCTCGTGACCGGCGCCAGGCGCTCGTGGACGGAGAACCAATGTGCGCCCGCATCGGGTGACCCGAAGACGTCGCCGCTCGTCGCCCCGAAGAAGAGCCGCATGTCGTCTCCTGCCCCCTCGCGATCGAAGGCCTGACGCAGGATGGTCAGGTACGCCTCGTCCTCGGGGAGCCCGTCGGCGAGTGCCGTCCACGACGCCCCCGCATCGCGCGTGCCGTAGACGCGCATCCGCCCTCGGGCGTGACGCGGTCGACGTCGGCCGTGAGCGGGATCACGTACGCGCTGTCGGGATCTCCCGGGTCGATCACGAGCGGGAAGCCGAACCCGCTCGGCAGGCCCTCCGCGATGTCGATCCACGTGGCGCCCGCATCGTCGCTGCGGTAGACGCTCCCGTGGAACTGCAGGAAGAGGCGTTCCGGTCGCATGGGCGCGCGATGCATGTTGTGCACGCAGAGGGCGTTGGTCGTCGCGCGCTCCTCCTCCGGCATGTACTGGGGCACGAGTCCGGGGTAGCCGGTCCTCCACGTCTGGCCGGCGTCCTCCGTGATCCACACGCCGGCGGCGCTCACGCCGATCGCCAACCGGCGAGGGTCGCCGGGCCACGGGCAGATGGAGTGCAGGGCGAGCCCGCCGGCCCCCGGGTTCCAGTCGCCGGCTTCGCGCTCCTTCCACAGCGCCTCGTTCAGCGACCAGGTCTCGCCGTCGTCGGTGCTCTCGAACAGCGCGGCCGGGGCGACGCCGGCATAGAGCACGCCGTCGGCCTCCCCCGGCTTGACGACCCAGATGCGCTCGAGCGAGGTCTCGGAGCCCTCCGGGAACGCGGGACCGGCGGCCTGACGCCACTCGCCTGTCGGGTCGTCGGTGAACATCAGCCGTGGCCCGTAGAACCCCGAGGTCACCGAGGCGAAGTAGCGCCCGGTGCGCGGATCCTTGATCGCGAACTCCACCACGTCGCCGGGGAAGGCGCGCGTCACCAGCGCGAACCGATCACGGTCCTCAGGGTCGCCTCGCAACACGAAGAGGCCCTTCTTGCTGCCCACCAACAGCTCCGTCATGTCGTACCCCCCGAGATCGACGGGAGGACCTGGATCTCGTCGTCCGGCGCGAGCGGCGTGTCCTCCCGGGTTCGTTCGCCGTTCACGAAGACGTTCACGTGTGCGCGGACCCGCCCCTGTTCGTCGAGGATCCAGCCGGACACGGGCGGATAGCGGCGCTCCAACTCACGCAGGACCTCGCCCACCGTCGTACCGGGGAGATCGTGATGCGCGTCCCCTCCGGCGCGCTCCCGTAACGGCGCACGTAGCGTCACCACCGCCATAGGGCAAGAGCGTACTCCGGCTCGCCGACGCCGTGGCGCTCAGGTCCGACGCACGACCGCCTGGCGCACGATCGTGCGCATCCGGTCGGGCTCCACACGGCCGGGGTCGCTCAGGTAGATCTCGTGGTGCTTGCCGACCGGGACCAGGTCGGACTCGGCGATGAACATCTGCAGTCGTTCGAGGGTGGGCCGTTCTGCCTCCCAGGGGCCGACGTGCATCGTCTGGACCGACATGCCTTCCTCGAAGGCCTCGAGCCTCAGTCGGCCGAGGGCCGGGGACGGATGCTTGGCGCGGACCGCCGCCGTCACGTCCTGGACGAGCTCGGGGGTGACCATCTCGGGCTGGACGATCATGAGCGTCCAGTCCCAGTCGGACTTGTCCTCGAAGTCCCAGACGCGCGCGTTCGGGATCCACCAGAGCCCCTCCAGGGGCATCACCCGGTAGTCCGCGCCGTCCAGCGCCCGGACGCGGAACTTCAGCCCGTACGCGGTCGCGTAGAGGGCGTCGACCGACTCATGGAACGTCGGCCCGTCGGGGTCGCCATGGCCGTCGACCATCAGGAAGCTCAGCTCAGGCACCTCGACCATCGTCGGCTGGCTCCGGGCCTTGTAGAGGTCGCCGAGTTCGTGCTTCAGATCGATCTTCGCGGCAGTGCGGACCATCGCGCACCTCCAATCTCCTACCTCAAGGGATACCGGGAGGCGGGGTGCGCGCCCGGGGCCGCTGGTCCCAGGTCGCTCGGGCGCATCGGGTCCGCGAGCGGCCCTCCGGCGCAGGGCCGTTCAGCCCGATCCGTACTCGAAGTGCATGCCGTCCGGGATCAGGAAGTCGCCGCCCCAGAGGAACCCGTGCGCCTCGAAGATCCGGACGATGCGCGGATCCATCGTCGGGGCCGCCCCGTACGGGTTCTCTGGGGCGTTGATGTCGACGGCCGCCCCGTACGCGTGGTTGGACGGTGGCGCCGTGGGGCTGCGCGCCACCGTCCGCGCGGCGTAGCAGCCGGAGTTGGTGTGGATCAGGCTCCCGAGTCCGGACTGCCGCACCTCGTTCAGCGACGCGATCAGCATGGGGAAGAGGACGCGATTGCACGTGATCCGACCCAGCAGCGGCACGGACCGCGTCTGGATGTGCGCATGCACCCACGCCGGGTCGATCGTGAGGTAGGCCGGGTCGGCTCGTTCGGGATGCGCCGCGAACTCACCGAACGTCTCCTTCATCACGACGGGCGGGTTCACGCCGCTCGCCACGCGGAGGTACCGCGTCTCGCCGGTGTGCTGCACCCGCAACGGGGTCCCGGCCGGCAGGAGGGATCCGATCAGCCTGCCGAACGCGGCGTCGGTGGGTTGCGACCGCATCTGCGCGAGCAGGTAGCGCTCGTCGGTGATCCCGAGGGTCCTGCCCATCCCGCGGGAGACGAGCAACTCGCTCCAGCCCACGGCATCGTCCGGCGCGACGAGACCCACCTTCACGGTCCGGTTCCCGAAGGTCATGGTTCCGCCCGCCCCGATACCCCGGAGATCCGCGCTGGCCTGGCCGATCACGCCCTCGCCCGCGCGCAGCGTGCCCACGACGGCATCGCGCAGGTCCGCGGGCAGGAACGGGGCATACGCGCCGGGGTCCACGCTGAACGCGTCGATCGGGATGCCGAAGGGGGTCGGCGGAGCGTCCACGACGGATCCGTCCGCACCGTGGGAGGCCGTCATCCAGCGGGTGTCGCCGGCCACGACGACCGTGCGCGCGATGCCGGGGAGCGAGCCCACCCCGGCGCCCACCCCCTGCGGGAACCCGCCCGACATCCACGCGAGGTAGGCGGTGGGGGCGGGCTCGGGGTCCCCGTTCGTCGACGAGGCGCTCGGCGCGTCGGCGGCGGTGGAAGCGGGCGCTGAGGCGCTCGCGACGGGCGCCGGCGCCGACGCGTGTGGCGCGAAGAGCACCACACCGGCGAGCACCACGAGGAGCGCGCCGATGAGGACCGTGAACGTGCGTCGACGGCGGACGGCAGCGCTGGGGGAGGGACGCGGCGGCACCGACCCAGCCTACGGGGCGAGACACCCATCTGCGCCGTTCGGACGTGACCTGCGTCACGGACTCGGACCCGTTACACCGCGTACGGTCTCCCGGTCCGGTCCCGCCTCCCCCGCGAACCCACGGGAGGGAGCCGCGTGGAACAGGTCGCACGCGTGGTGCTGGCGCTCGAGGCGCCGGATGTCGTCGAGGAGGTGATGCACTTCCTGGACCGCAGCGGTTCCGCCCGCGTCGTGGCCACGGCGCAGGACGACCGTCAGCTCGCCGCCGCCATCCGCCAGCTTGAACCCGACGCCGTCGTCGCTCAGCCGTCCCTCGTGAACCCGGTGGAGATGCGCGGGCCCTCCTTCCTGGCGCTCGACACGAGGGAGTCCGTGGCGTCTCTGCGCGCGGCCATCGAGGCGGGCGCGCACGGCTTCTACCTCTGGCCCGCCGACCGCGACGCCCTCGCGAGCGCCACGGCGGCCACGGTGCTCTCTGGTGGATCCCACGATCGGCGTGCCCGGGTCGTCGCCGTGCACGGCGCGCGCGGGGGAGCCGGCACGACGTTCGTGGCCACCCACCTCGCCGCAGCCGTCGTCCGGCGCGGCTTGGACTGCGTCGTGCTCGACGCGGATCCGCTCTACGGCGACGTGGCTGCCGCGCTGGGCGCGCCCACGCAGGAGGTGCACACGGTCGCGGACCTGCTGCCGCTCGTCGACGAGCTGTCGGACGAGCACCTCACCGAGGCGCTCTGGACGCATCCGAGCGGCATGCGTCTGCTCCTTCCGCCGGCTCCCGAGCAGGCGGCCACCGTCCGCGCCGAGGATCTACGTTCGTTGGCGGCGGCGGCGGCCACCGCCTGCGACGCGGTGATCCTGCATCTCCCGCGCGCGCTCGATCCGCTGGGGCGCGCGGCCGTCGCCGAGGCGGACCGGGTGATCGAGGTGCTGTCGCTGGACGTGCTCTCGTTCCGAGCGGCCACGCGCGCGCTCGAGGCCCTGCTGCCGATCGGCGCCGGCGACCGGATCGGGTTCGTCGTGAACAGGTCCGTGCGGAGCGAGATCACGCCGGCCGACGTACACCGGGTGTTCGGCGTGGATCCGCTCGCCGAAGTGCCGTTCGATCGTGGCGTGGCGCGTGCGCAGGATCACGGACGGCTCATGCCGTCGCGCGGGCGTCTCGCCCGGACCTTCGACCGGCTCGCCGCCGAGGTCATGCGTCCGGTGGGAACGGGGTCGGACGGATCCGCGCCCGTGGGCGCTCCTACGGCAGCAGCAGCAGGTCCGTGAACGCGCCCGCGTCCGCGTATCGCTCCACCCACGCGGCGATCTCCGAGGCCGGCGCGTCCACCGTCGCTCCCTCGTCCTGCGTGCGGCGCAGGTCGATCATGCGTCCGAAGTGTCCCGAGACCACGTCCGTGAACGCTCGGAGTCCGCCGGTGCGGCGCATCTCCGAGGGCCAGAACTCGGTCACGAAAGGAACGGACCCGCGCAGGATCGACGCGGCGCCGGTCAGCACGTGCCCTTCGTGCCCTTGCACGTCCAGCCACACGAGCGTGAGATCGGACGGGTCGAGTGCGCCCGTCTCCACGAGCGTGTCCACTCGATGGACCTGCACCGTCACGGTCGAGCGTCCCGGCGCGTCGGCTGCGCCGACCCGCATCCGATGGTCGCCCGAGTTCTCGGCCGAGAGCGCGAGTTCCAGGAACCCGTCGCGGTCCGAGGCTCCCACGGGGATCACGTCGACACGGCCGGCCAGATCGTTCAGTTCGATGTTGAGCAGGAGGAGCTCCACGTTGGCGGGCGCGGGCTCGACCGCGATCCCTCGGTCGGCCCCGAACAGTCGGAGCAACGGCACCACGGAGGTTCCGATGTTCGCTCCGACGTCGAGGACCGCGCCGCCCGCGAGCACGATCCCCGGCACGACCCCCCGCGAGGCCGCGAGGAGGTCCATGGCGCAGCGCATGGTGCCTAGGTCGTAGCCCCCGTGCACGAAGGTGTGGCGGCCCACCTCGCGATCGTCGGTGGACACGAGGAATCGCATGCCCGCCTCACCTTCGACCACCACCATCGGGGCCACCCGGGCCAGGAGATCGAAGACCGGTCCTCGGACCTGGGCGGGATCGCCCACCTCGGCCGTGAGTCGCTCGAGGACCTCGGCGGGGTCCTCCTGGTGCTGGCCGTAGCGCGCGTCCACCCGCGCCTGCCATCCTCGCCAGGACGGGTAGACCGCGGCGCCCATCGCGAGCGCCACGGCAGCGACGGCGAGGGGAACGTCGTCCACCCCGAGGATCCAGGCGATGAGCCACGTCAGTGCCAGCACGGCCGCGATCGCGCCCACCCCGAGGGAGGCGGTCCAGATCCGGTAGTCCGCCATGAAGCCGACGAACCGGTAGATGCCGAACGCGTGAGAGCGCACCACCGTGACGGCCACGGCCAGCGGGACGGCGATGGCCGCGAGCGCCCAGGCCACCACGAACGGCCAGGAACTCCCCCATAGGACCCCCGGATCGGCGATCAGGAGCGTCGCGGCGACCGCCACCGCGGCCGCGGTGGCGGTCGCCACCACAGGGAGCACCTGCGCCCGGTCCGATCCGGACACGACGCGCTCCCGACGCCATGCGATCACCAGCGCGACGGCCGCCCCTAGGGCGAGGAGCACCACACCGGCGATGAAGGCCGGGGGCCGTGTGATCTCTGAGGATGACGTCAGACACACGCGGTTGGATCCAGCCCCGAAGGGCTCGCTACGATCGTGCCAGACGAGCGTCCCCAAGATCGTCACCGCGGTCCCTGTCCACGCCAACGCCGGCGCCACGAAGGATCGACGCCCCGCGACCGCGCCGTGAGGCATCGCGGACGGGCCGAACGGGTAGAAGGTCACGGCGGTGACGAGGCATGCTCCCCACACGGCGACCCCGGCGACGGAGCCGGCGACCTGCCACGCGGGCGTCGCCGGCCACACAGCCAGCAGGGCGTGCTGCGTCGCCGCTCCGGTGCACCCGGACGCCAACTGACCCAGCAGGAGCCCCACCCCGAGCCCCACCCCACCGACAGCGAGGAGCCAGCCCGTCCCGTTCCCCGTCTTCCCCGCGATCAGGGCGCCGACGGCGGCCGTCGTGACGGAGCCAGCCGCGACGACGAAGAGCCACGTGTCCTCCGCGGTCCCCCCGTCGCGAAGTCCCGCGACGACCGCCCATACCGCGGCCGCCGCGGCCGCTGCGGCGAGCACCCACGCCGACGCCACGCGCGACGGGCCCGATCCCGCTCCCTCGACCACGCGGCGGACCCTACCGCAACGGGCACCCGGGCCGGGTGGGGAACCTCAGTGCTCGGCCACCAGCATCGCGCGCTCCTCCTGCAACGCGGCCCGATCCTCCTCGCTCACCTCAGGGAACCGGGGGTCGATGTCGGCCAACGCCTCGATGATCACGCCCGCTGCGGCGACCCGCGCGAACCACTTGCGGTCCGCCGGGATCACGTGCCAGGGCGCCCACGACGTGCTCGTGTGCGTGAGCATGTCCGAGAACGCCGCCTGATAGTCCTCCCAGAAGGCCCGCTCCCGCACGTCCGCGGCCGAGAACTTCCAGTTCTTCTGCGGCTCGTCGATGCGTGCCAGGAAGCGCTCGCGCTGCTCCTGCTTGGACAGGTTCAGGAAGAGCTTCACGACCTTCACGCCGTTCTCCACCAGGTAGTGCTCCCACTCGTTGATCTCCCGGTACCGGCGCTTCCAGACCTGGTTGGGCTTGGGGTCCGTCGGCAGGAGCTGACGCTCGAGGAGCTCCGGATGCACGCGGACGACGAGCGTCTCCTCGTAGTGCGAGCGGTTGAAGATGCCGATCTGCCCGCGCTCGGGAAGCGCTTTCTGGTAGCGCCACAGGTAGTCGTGGGAAAGTTCCTCCGACGAGGGGACCTTGAACGAGCGGACCGTCACACCCTGCGGGTTCACGCCGCTCATCACGTGCTTGATCGTCCCGTCCTTGCCGGCGGCGTCGATCGCCTGCAGCACCACCAGCACCGCCCAGGTGTCCTGCGCCGCCAGCCGTGTCTGGTAGTCCGCGAGCATCTCCACCCCGCGGCTCAGCAGATCCTTGGCGTCCTTCTTCCTGAGGCCCGCCCTGAACCGCGGGTTGAAGCCTTTCGGGAGCCGCACGGTGCTCCCCGGCTCGACCTGCAACGGGGTGGTGAACCGCCTGATCCGCTCGATCTGCTTCTTGCGTTTGGCCACGGGGAAGTCCTTTCGACTCGCAGGGGGGTGGCAACCGTGCAAGCCTATGACCTCTTCCGATGCCCGGGGAGGATGCTTGGAAGCCGATCTCCTGATCGTGAACGCGCGCGTCCACACGATGGATGACGCGATGCCCGAGGCTCGGGCGGTCGCCGTCGAGGGAGAGCGCATCTCCTGGGTCGGCGCGGACGAGGAGGCGCGAACCCTCGCCGGGGCCCACACCGACGTGATCGATGCGCGCGGCGCGACGGTGCTCCCCGGGTTCATCGATTCGCACAACCACGTGCGGCTGGGGTCGAACCCGGCGGAGGTCGACCTCGCCGGCGCCGTCAGCCTCGACGAGCTCCGCGCACGGGTGCGCGCCCACGCCGACGCCCATCCGGACCTCACGTGGATCGAGGGCGTCGGGTGGAACTACGGCGCGATGCCCGGCGGCCGCCTGCCCACCTGGGCGGATCTCGACGGGCTCACCGGCGGCCGGCCGGCGTTCCTGTTCAGCTACGACGCCCACAACGTCTGGATGAACCGCGAGGCGATGCGGGCGTTCGGGATCACGCGCGAGGCGACGACGGTGCCGTTCGGTCACGTCGAGCTGGACGAGGCAGGGGAGCCGACCGGATTCGTGACGGGGTTCGCCGTGATGGGCATCTCGCGCACCGGACAGGCGGCGCTGGAGGGCGTCCTCCCCGGGTACGAGCGCGCGCTCCAGTACGAGCGCACGATCGAGAGCCTCGACATGGCCACGGACCTCGGCATCACCACCATCGTGGAGCCGCAGAACTCGCCCGACGACCTCTGGATCTTCGAGCGTGCCCGCGAGGAGGGTCGGCTGCGGTCGCGTCTCGTCGCGGCGATGTTCCATCCGGTAGGGACCTCCGAGGCGGAGGTGCGCGAGTTCGAGGCGGCGCGCGCCCGCTTGGACGACGATCGGCTGCGCGTGGGTCCCATCAAGCTCTACATCGACGACGTGATCGAGCCCTGGACCGCGGCCATGCTGGAGCCGTACGCGAACCGACCGGGCGAGCGCGGCGAGCTCTTCTGGCAGCCGCGGGAGTTCGCGGAGCTGATCACCGACCTCGAGCGTCGCGGGTTCCAGTGCCACATCCACGGGACCGGCGACCGCGGGCTCCGCACAGCACTCGACGGCATCGAGGCCGCTCGCGCCGCGAACGGCCCGGGCGATCGTCGTCACCTGATGGTGCACACCGAGTGCCTCGACGTCGCCGATGTGCCGCGCTTCGGCGCGCTCGGCGTGATGCCCTGCATGCAGCCACGGCATTGCGCGCCCGAGATCGTGGCGGATTGGCGCGCGAACGTCGGCCCCGAGCGCTGGCGCCACGCGTGGGCGTTCCGGAGCCTCCGGGACGCGGGCGCCACGCTCACGTTCTCGAGCGACTGGAACGTGGCGGAGATGGATCCGATGGTGGGCATCTACACCGCGCTCACGCGCGCGAACCTTGACGGTGCCGATGCCTGGGTCCCGGAGGAGACCCTCGACCTCGCTTCGACGCTGCGTGCCTACACGATGGGGGGCGCCCGCGCGTGCTTCGCCGAGGCGAACCGCGGCTCGGTGACCGCCGGCAAGTACGCGGACCTCGTCGTGCTGTCCGAGGATCTGTTCGCGCTCGAGTCCGAGCCGCGCAGGATCCTCGACGCGCGCGTCACCCGCACGATCGTCGGCGGGAACGTCGTCCACCACCCCTGAGCACCAACCGCGTCGAACAGGTTGACCCGGACCCCTCCGACGGTTACACCTGGGAACGGGAGGTGCCGTGGGCGGCAACGTGAGCGAGCTCGTCGCGCAGACGCCGTCGACGCGGGACCGCTACGTCGACTTCCTGCGCGCCGTCAGCATCCTCGCCGTGGTGTGTGGGCACTGGACGATCGGCGTGATCGTCTGGGACCACGGGCTGATCAGGGACACGAGCGCCATCGGCCTGACGCCGTACCTGTGGCTCGCCACCTGGTTCCTCCAGGTGATGCCGATCTTCTTCTTCGTGGGTGGCTTCGCGAACCTCCGCACGTATGACGCCTACCGGGCGCGCGGCCAGACGGCAGGTGCGTTCGTGCGGAGCCGGGCGGCGCGCCTGCTTCGCCCGTCGCTCGTCTTCCTGGGCGTGTGGGCGGTCGCGCTCGTCGTGCTGCACCTGGCGGACATCGGCGCCCCGGCGGGCCCTCCGCTCTGGGGCGACACCCGCCTGCTCCGCGGCGTCCGGCCCCCCGGGGCCACGATCCCGTTCGGGCCCCTCTGGTTCCTGGCCGTGTACCTCGTCGTCGTTGCCGTCGCGCCGGGCACGATCTGGCTGCACCGGCGCTTCGGCCTGTGGGTGCCGGCCGCCATGGTGCTCGGCGCGGTGGTCTGCGACGCGATCGGGTTCATGGGCGGCCATCCCCTCGCGCGATGGGGCAATGTGGCGTTCGTGCTGCTGTTCCCGCACCAGCTCGGCCACGCCTACGGGGACGGCAGCATGTTGCGGTGGCCTCGCTCGGTGTTCTGGGCGATGGTGGCGGCAGGGCTGGGCGGTCTCGTGCTGCTGACCAACCCGCCCTTCTGGCAGCTCTTCGGCGACGTGCGGCACACCTGGTTCCCCGGGATCGGCACCTACCCGAAGAGCCTGCTGGGGACCGACGTGGAGGCGGTCTCGAACGCGTACCCCCCCACCCTGTGCTTCCTGTTGGGCGGTGTCTGGTCGATCGGCGCGGCGATGCTCCTGCGCGATCGTGCGAACGGGTGGCTCCAGCACCGGCGGCCCTGGACGTTCACCGTGGCCGTGAACGGCGTGATCATGACCCTCTTCCTCTGGCACATGACGGCCTACTTGCTCGCGATCCTGCTGCTGTGGCCGCTCGGGTTCGGGCAAGAGACCGACAGCACCCTGAGGTGGTGGCTCGAGCGGCCTCTCTGGATCCTCGTGCCGGGCGTCATCCTGCTCGGCCTGATCGCGATCTTCGGCCGCTTCGAGCGCCCTCGATCCCCGCCGGGGCGAGCCCGTGACCTCAGATCAGGTGCACCCGCACGGGTACGTAGCTGAGGATGCCCTTCCCGTCGCCGAGCTGGCCGTCATCGCCGAAGCCCCAGCAACGGACCCCACCCGTCGTGCGCAGGGCACAGGAGGAGTAGAAGCCGGTGGCCACCCTCACGGCATCCTGCGTCAGACCCACGACCGTCCGCGGCGCGTGACGCTCTTTGGTCGACCCGTCGCCGACCATGCCGTAGATGTTGTACCCCCAGCACTTCGCGGAGCCCGCCTGCACCGCGCACGTCGTGTTGTAGTACGGGACGATCGACGTGACCCCCGAGCGCATGCCCTTGACGGGCACGGGCACCGGGCTGGGGTCGGTCGAGCCGTCGCCGAGATCGCCGTACACGTTCGCGCCCCAACAGAAGGCGGCGTTGTCTCGCGAGGTCTTCACCAGGGCGCATGTCGCGTACAGCCCGGCGTTCACGACCCTGGTATGGTGGCCGAGACCCGACACACGGCGCGGCGTGTCGCGTTCGCTCGACGATCCATCCCCGAGCTGCCCGTTCATGTTGTAGCCCCAGCACTTCGCGACACCCGCGCGCACGCCGCACGTGTAGTTCCCACCGGCCGATACCCAGGTCGCGCGCGTGTCCATGCCCACGACCGACACGGGCCTGTGGCGGTCCGACGTGCTGCCGTCGCCGAGCTCCCCCGTGGCGTTATCGCCCCAGCAGCGCACGGATCCCGAGGCCGTGAGCGCGCACGTGTGGTTCTCGCCCGCGCTCACCTTGGTGGCGTCGTGGATGCCGAGCACGGTGACCGGCGTGTGCCGCTCAGAGGTGGTGCCGTCGCCGAGCTGTCCGTCGCCGTTGGATCCCCAGCACTTGACGTCCCCGGTCGAGAGCAGCGCGCACGCGTGCCACAGCCCGGCCGACACCGAGACGGCACGGGATATCCCCTTGACACGCACGGGCGAGTCCCGCTTCTTGACGGTTCCGTCGCCGAGCTGACCGTGGTCGTTGAGCCCCCAGCACTCGACGTGGTGCGTGGCCATCACCGCGCACGCGAACCGATCGCCCACGTCGAACCACGTGGCCCTGGGGGCGGTCGCCGCCGCGGCAGGGCGGGCCACCGACGTGACCACCGCCATGACCAACGCGGCGGCGAACGACACTGTTGCGAGGCGTCGAGTCATCAAGGGCCCTCCTGGTCCGCGAAGCCTATGGCGTGACACTGAGCGGACACAAGTGGACCGGATCCAGGAACGGGCGGCGTCAGAGGGACGGACGGCGCAGCGCCAGGCCGGTCGCTCCGACGTCTGCCCACATCACGCTCCACCCGCCGAGGCTGGCCACCGCGAGCCTGTCGAGCGCCGGACCGACGAACGCCACGTTGGTGGGCTGGTTCAAGACGACGCCGTCCGGGTCCTCGGCGAGGATCTCGGGCTCGTCCGCCCGGCGGGATCCGATAGATCCTGTCCGGCCGGTAGCAGCCGACGAAGAGGGTGCCGTCCTGTGCGAACGCCATCCCGTCCGGCTGACAGCCCGGGAGCGCGGCGGCCACTTCGGAGGACCCCGCCGAGCCATCGCCACGGATCGCGACGCGCGACACGCAGCGGCCGTGCGACTCGATCACGTAGAGCCAACCTCCCTCGGCGTCGAGGCAGCACCCGTTCGGGAACCGCGGAACGGCATCGCTCCAGACGACGGTCGCGCCGTCGGGGGCGACGCGATACACGAGCCCGTCGTCATCGCCCCACCCGCCCGAGTCCGTCACGTAGAGGTTGCCGGCGTCGTCGAAGGCGGCGAAGTTCGGCACGCGCATCGGCCGGTCCTGCGTCCCCGTCGAATAGGTCTCGACCGTTCCCGTCAGGCGCGACACGCGAGACCGCCGCATGGCCGAAGTCGCACGCGTACACGTTGGCGTCGGCGTCGACCGCGACGCCGTAGATGAAGCCGTCCGTCGATGCGATCGTCTCGACCGCACCGGCCGTGGAGATCGCGTAGATCTGGCCCGCCTCGCCGCCGGCGTAGACGCGACCGTCGGGTCCCTGAGCGATCCCCTCGGGATGATCGAGGCCGCCCGCGAGTTCCGAGAACATATCGAGGCTCATCACTTCATCCATCCTTCCGCACGCGGGCGTCGAGTTCCTCGGCGAGCGGGGACGCGGATCGTCGCCCCGCGCGCAGGGCCGCTGACGCGCAGCGTGATCGCGTAGGGACCGCGCGTCCACGCGGCGACGTACTGGAACGTGTCCTTCGTGCAGCAGCCGCTCACGCCGTGGCGGAACGCGACGGCGCCGGGGACGCTCGGGGGATCGGTCGACCGCGCTCGAGATCCGAGGAGGTCGCGGCCGTGCGACGCGAACCACGCGACGTACGCGGCGGAGCCTTCGGCGGAGCCGAACCGCAGGACCCTGGCGTCCACCTCCGTCAGGGGCCTCGCCCGCGCCGTGAACCTCCGCTCGACACCGCCCTCGAACCCCGCTCCGGTGAGGACCGACGCGAGCGCGGGCGCGTCGAGCGCCTCGGCCGCCAGGCTCGCGGCGTCGATCGGCGTCAGGCGCGTGACGTATCCGTGCATGGCGGTGGCGGGGAGGACCGGCAGGTGCGCGACGGGTGCGGGGTTGGGGTCAGATGGCGACCCGCTCGGACGCCGACGAAGGCTCTGGGCCTCCCCTCGAACACGCCGTCGAGGAGGACGATCGCGACCGCAGCCCATCTGATGCAACGCTGCACGACCTCGGTCCCTTCAGGCGCATCTTTTTCCCGCGAGGCACTACCCAGGCGGCGAAGTCGGGAGCATCATACGCGTGTCCGTTGGGAGCGCTTGGGGGGGAAGATGACTGACGAGCTCGATCGGTTCATCGCGCGGAAGTTCGGACGGAGGGATCTCCTGCGCTACGCGGGCGTGGCGGCGGGCGCCGGCGTCCTCGCGGCTTGCAAGAAAGCGACGACCACTGGCTCTGCCGTGAGCGGCTCGGCTTCCACCCATCCGTCGATCTCGAGCGAGCCCGGCAACCTCGCGGTGTTCGACTGGGCGGGGTACGGGGATGGTTCGTACTACCCGGACAAGGAGAAGCAGAACCTCTGGGCCGCCTACCAGAAGGCAACGGGTGACACGCCCAAGTTCATCCTCTTCCCGAACGACGACGATGGGTACACGAAGACGGTGGCGGGCAGCGTCAATTTCGACGTGGTCCATCCCTGCGCGTATCGCTTCAAGGACTACGTGGAGCTCGGCGCCGTCCAGCCATGGGACACCTCGCTCATCCCGAACTATGCACAGATGAGCCCGAAGCTCGAGACCGCCGGGCAGATCGATGGGAAGCAATACTTCATCGTCGAGGACTGGGGGTTCATCGCCCCCCTTTACAGGGCGGACAAGGTGCAGCCCACGGAGGATTCGTGGAGCCTGCTCTGGGACGATCGCTACGCCGGGAGGATCTCGTGGATCAACACGCTGGAGATGCTTGTCATCGCCGGCTATTACCACGGCGTCAGCGACCCGTGGACCATGACGGACGATGAGCTCGGGCAGATGCGTGACTTCCTGATCTCCAAGAAGCACCTCGTCAGCTTCATGTGGGACCAGTCCTTCGACCTGTGGACGGCGTTCAAGAAGGGGGACATCTGGATCGGGTACGCGTGGCCCGACACCGTCGGCTACGCGACCGCCGCCGGGATGGACGTCGTCTACATGCAGCCGAAAGAGGGCCGGATCTGGTGGTCGTGTGGGATGGGGCTCTCGTCGAGCACCAAGAACTACCAGCACGCGCACGCCTACGTCGACTCCTGGTCGAGCACGAAAGCCGCGCAGTTCCTGGAGGGCTATTACTACTACGGTCACGCGAACACCAAGGTCGATGTGTCGGCGCTTCCGACGGCGATGGTGCAAGCCCTCAGCCTCAACGATCCGACGGCCTTGGAGGAACCCAAAGCGCACATCGAGTCCTGGATCTCCCGCCGCTCGGTGTACTCGCAGTACTGGACCGAGGTGTCGTCGGCATAGCGCGAGCCCTTCACGCTCGGCGGCGGTGGCGGTGTGCGGATGGGGAGCGGTTCGGTGGAGGCTGAGTCCGCCAAGCAGAGACGGCGACGGGAGCGCGGGGCCACCGCCGGCCTGCTTTCGGGCCCGCTGCTCTGGCTGCTGCTGTTCTTCATAGCGCCGGTCGTCTACGTGGCGGTGTACAGCATCGGGGCCGTCAAGGTCTTCCCGACCGACACCGGTGTCGTGTCGTTGGACGCGTGGCGCCGCTTCCTTGGTGGGTCCGTCTACCTCCGGCTCTTCTGGAAGTCACTCCGGATCTCGCTCACGGTTTCCTTCATCGTCGTCCTGCTCTCGTACCCGATCGGATACTTCTTGGCGCTCTGCGTGAAGAAGCGGAAGTACGTGTTGCTCTTGCTGATCATCGCGCCGTTCCTCACGAGCTACCTCCTGCGTGTCCTCGCGTGGAAGGTGATCCTGGGTGACTCCGGGGTGATCAACAGCTTGCTGTTCTCCCTGCATCTCAGGAGTCCTGATCACCCGGTCACGTGGCTGCTGTACAGCCAGTTCTCCGTCACCCTGGTGCTCGCGTACGTGTGGATCCCGTTCGTGGCGCTGCCGATCTTCGTCTCGCTCGACAACCTCGATCCGAGCCTGTTGGAGGCGGCGGGAGACCTGGGCGCCAGCCGGTTGCGCGCGTTCTGGCGGGTCACCCTCCGGCTGAGCATGCCGGGGGTCATCGCCGCGTTCGTCTTCGTGTTCGTCCCGACGATCGGGGAGTTCGTGACCCCGCTCCTGGTCGGTGGGACCAGCGGATACATGTACGGCAACGCGATCCAAGACCTGTTCACACGAGGACTCGACTGGCAGACCGGTTCGGTGCTGGCGATGTTCCTGCTGATCGTCGTCGCGTTGCTGATGGCGCTCTTCGGACGCTACGTGCGGGTGGGGAGCGTGGGCGGCTGATGGAGGCCGCCGCATCTAAGGCGGGGCTGAGGTTGTTGCAGGTCTTCTTCGCGCTCCTCGTGGTGTTCCTTTATGCGCCGATCGTGATCCTCGCGATCTTCTCGTTCGACAAGGGGGACGTGTCGTTCCCCCTCCAGGGATTCACGACGCACTGGTACGCGCAGTTCTTCCACAACGCCTTGCTGATCGGGGCGCTCAAGAGGAGCCTGGTCGTCGCCACGGCCTCGAGCTGCATCGCCGTGGCGCTGGGCGTGATGGCCTCGTTCGCCCTCGTCCGCAGGAGGTTCGCGGGGAAGTCCGCGGCGTCGGCGCTGTTCTTCTCGCCGCTCGTGATCCCGTACCTCGTCTTCGGGATCACGCTGCTGCTGCTGTTCACCCTCGTGGACAAGGTGCTCACCCGGGTGGCCGGCGTCTACATCGGCCTGGGGTTGCACGCCGTCGTGATCGGCCACGTCGTCGTGTCGCTCCCGTACGTGATCCTCACGATCATGCCGCTCCTCGGACGCCTGAGCCTGTCGCTCGAGGAGGCGGCCCGCGACCTCGGGGCCGGGACATGGCAGACGTTCCGCCGCGTCACCTTCCCGCTGCTGCTCCCCGCACTCATCTCGGCGTTCCTGATCTCGTTCACCCTGTCGTTCGACGAGTTCGCGATCGCGTCGTTCCTCGCCGGGACGTCGCAGACGTGGCCCGTTTACCTCTTCGCCCAGTTGCGGATCCCGAGTCAGCTCCCGGAGCTCGTCGCGGTCGCGTCGCTCATCCTCTTCACGTCGCTCTTCCTGGTGCTCGTCGCGGAGGTCGTCAGGCGCGTGATGGAGGGTCGGTACGGAGCCGAGTACGTGGGGCGAGGCCTCGGTTAGGGGTGCCACCAGTCGACCCCGGATGAGGTCGATCCAAGGCGACGGGACCGGCGTCCTGCGCGCGGATCACCCCGCCACGCGGTAGAGGTGCCACCGGTCCGGCACGCCCTTCAGCTCGTGCTCGCCACGGTCCTCGAACACGAGCCCGGAGCCGGCCACCAGATCCTTGACGGTGGACGAGACCCAGACCTCCGAGGTGCCAGCCAGGGATCCGACGCGCGCGCCGATATGCACGCCGACGCCGGCGAGATCGTGTCCTCCGTACTCGATCTCACCGGTGTGAAGACCCGCGCGGATCTCGAGCCCGATCGACTGCATCGCCTCCACGAGCGCCTCGGCGCAACGGACCCCACGCGCCGGACCGTCGAACGTCGCCAGCAACCCATCTCCGGTGCCCCGCACGTAGGTGCCGCGGAACCGACCGATGATCCCCTTCGCGATCCGGTCGTGTTCCTCGAGCAGGGCCCGCCACCTCGCATCACCCATCGTCGCCGCTGTCGCCGTCGAGTCCACGATGTCGGTGAACAAGACGGTCGCGAGCACCCGGTCGAACGATTCCTGCTCCTGACGAACACTCGCGATGAGGTTCCCGACCTCCTCGAGGATCGCCGGAGCCCGCCCGTACCAGTGGAACCACGCGGTGTCGCCGTTCGCTGGCTCGATAAGGCGTGAGCCCGCGATCCGCTCCGCGATGAATCGAGGGTTCCGGACCATGTTTTCTTCCCAACCCTCATCGCTTCGAACACCGACGATCAGAGCGGGCATGTGGATGGACGGCAGGATCGTGCGAACGTCGGCGTGGTAGAAGGCGCGCCCCTCGGCGACGAGGGCGCCGGGTGCGATGCTCGCACGGCTCCACGGTATGAACCAGTCGAGGAACTCCCGCTCATCGGTGAATCCCTCCATCTCTCGATCCCAACCGGGCGTCCCCCAGCTCACGCGCACCAGATCGTTGAGCTCCTCCCACCGCGCCTCCGAGTACTGCCACGGCGTCTCCTCCGAAACGCAGTACGTCGCGAAGGGGTCGCACAGCACCAGGCCGACGGCACGCTGGGGGAGCGTCGCCGCGAAGAGCGTCGCTGCCAACCCCGTGTCGAACGAACCGAAGATGACGGCGCGATCGGAACCGGCCGCGTCCATCACCGCGACGAGGTCGTCGACCTGGACCTCTATCGGGGCCACGTCGCCCGGGGAGAAACGATCCGAGCACCCGAACCCGCGTCGGTCCGTGTGGATGATGCGCGCCTGCTGGCCGAGGCCGCGCAGGAATCGCGCGAGGAACGGGCTCTCCCAGTTGAGGTCGACGTGCGACGCGAACCCCTGCAGATAGACGAGATCGACAGGTCCCTCACCGAAGACTTGGTACGCGAGGGCGACCTCACCGTTCCAGGCAAATCGGGTATCGGGTCGTCCGTTCATGTGCTCATCACCCGGAAGAGATGCCATCGATCGGGCACACCCTTCAGCTCGTGTTCGCCCGCATCTTCGAACGTCAGCCCGGAGCCCGGCGTGAGATCCTTCACCGTCGAGGAAACGAGGATCTCCGAGGCGCCCGCCATCGCTGCGACCCGCGCCGCGACGTTCACCGTCACACCCGTGACGTCGTCGCCGACCGCCTCGATCTCGCCGACGTGGACACCCGCACGGATCTCCAGATCCAGCTCGCCGAGCGAGGCCGCGATCTCCTGCGCTCCGCGGACCGCCTGCGCGGGTCCCTCGAACGTCGCGAGAACGCCGTCGCCCGTGCTCTTCACGACGCGGCCCCCGTGCCGTTCGATCGCGCGCCGGGAGCGTTCGTCGTGCGCGACGATCAGCTCCCGCCAGGCCTGATCGCCGACCCTCGCGAGATGCTGGGTCGACCCCACGATGTCGGTGAACAGCACGGCTCGCAGCAGGGTGTGTCCCGACCTGGCGGCTGGCCCACCTCCGACGAAGTCCCTGATCGCGCCCACGAGGTCCTCCTGATCGCCGGCGAAGGTGGCGCGGTCAGCACCGGGCAGCAGGAGGAACGTCGAGCCCTCGATCATCTTCGCCACGTCGCGATCCTTCTCGTGGTTCGACCACCCTCGAGCCAGAACCAGGGTGGGCGCGTGGATCGCGGGTAGGACGGGCCTGATGTCGGTGTCGATCGCGCTCTGCACGAGCTCGGCGGCGACGTCGGGGGGGACGAAGTGGCGCTGGACCTTGGCGTACCAGCGGAGGAACTCGCGGTCGTCGATCATGGACGGCGCCACCTGGGCCATCGCGGCGGCGGCCGACGCCTCGGTGCCCCACGTCCGGCTCAGGAGATCGAGGTCGGTGGGCCGGAAGACGTTGCCGGCCCACGCATAGAAGTCCCACAGGACGAGCGCCCGGGTGCGATCGGGGTAGGTGGCGGCGAACAGCGACGCGGCGTGCGCGCCGGGGCCCGCGCCCACGACGACGGTCGAGCGCGAGCCGACGGCGTCGAGCACCGCCGCCGCGTCCCGCACCTGCGTCTCGAGGTCGGGCAGCTCCGCCGCGCGGCTCGAGAGGCCCGTCGCCCGCATGTCGTGCCGGATCACGCGCGCGAACGACGCGAGCTTGGTCGTGAGCGACCGCATCGCCTCGTGTTCCCAGATGATCTCCAATCCCCCCATGAACGCGTGGAGCCAGATGAGATCGATGGGCCCGTCGCCCACGACGTGGTACGCGATCGAGACCCCGTCGGGCGCCTTCGCGTATCGCGTCTCCGGGGTGTCCACTCAGCCGACCACCCGATAGAGGTGCCACAGGTCGGGGACGCCCTTCAGCTCGTGTTCTCCCGCGTCCTCGAACGACAGACCCGAGCCCGCGATCAGATCCTTCACGGTCTGGGAGATCAGGACCTCGGAAGGTCCGGCCTTCGCGCTCACGCGAGCCCCGATCGAAACCGTGAGTCCCGCGATGTCGTCGGCGTCGAGCTCGATCTCCCCTGTATGGAGCCCTGCGCGGATCTCGATCCCCAGGCTCTGGGTCTCCTCGGCGATCGCACGAGCGCAGTGCACGCCGCGCGCGGGTCCGTCGAACGTCGCGAGGAAGCCGTCGCCCGTGCGCTTGATCTCGCGTCCACGGTGGCGCTCGAGCTCGTGCCGCACGATCCGGTCGTGGCGTTCGTGGATCTCTTGCCATGCGGCATCACCCAGTGCGGCTCCGCGTTCGGTGGATCCGACGATGTCCGTGAACATCACCGTGGCGAGCACGGAGTCGAGCCCGAGAGGCGAACGCTCCGCGCCGATGAACCGGCGGATCGCCGCGTGGATGGGAGCGAGATCTTCGAGCTCGATGTAGGGACCCGGGAAGGTCAGGATCTCCGCATGAGGAACCCTGTCGGCGATAGAGCGAGCGACCGCGACGTCCTCGTCATCGGCGGTGCTCACGAGGAGCATCGGTGCCTGGATCGCCGGGATCACCCCGCGCACGTCGGTGTCGTACCACACACGCGTGAGTTCCTTCGCGACGTCGGGCGTGCAGGTCCTTCGACTCGCACTCGCGACGAATCGGATGTATTCCTCGGTTGCCCACGGTCCACCCATCACCATCGAGTTGAGTTCGACGAACTCACGAGCCCACTGCATCGTCCCCCATCGCTCGAGGATCTCGCGTTCGCGTTCCACGTATTCGGGACCGACGCCCCACGGGTAGTCGGATGTCGGGGTTGTTCGGGGAGCCGGGTTAACCCACACGATTGCCTGGACGCGATCTGGGTACGTGGCGGCCAGCAACGCGTTCGTTGCAGCTGATTCCAGCATCCCCCCGAATACCGCGCGCTCGATCCCCTGGGCATCGAGGACGGCGAGGGTGTCCGAGACCTGGGTTTCGAGGTTGGCGGGCTCCACGTTGCGGCTCGAGAGCCCGATGCCTCGTCGGTCGTAGATGGTCACGCGCGCGAAGTCGGCCAGTCCCTCGTGCAACGCGCGCTCCGGTGGCGAGTCCCAGAATTGGTCGACCATGGCGAGGAACTCTTCCTGCCAGAAGATGTCGATCGGCCCGCTCCCGAAGGACTGGTAGGCGAGGTACGCGCCGTCGGACGCCCGCGCGAATCGGACGTCGGGACGCTCCATCAGGCGACCACCCGATACAGGTGCCAACGGTCCGGGACACCCTTCAGCTCGTGCTCCCCGGCATCTTCGAAGGTGAGACCGGACCCCGCGGTGAGGTCCTTCACGGTCGAGGAGACGAGCACGTCGGAGGGTGTGGCGAGCGCCGCCACGCGCGCACCGATGTGCACGGCGAGGCCCTGCACGTCGTCGCCGACCAGCTCGATCTCACCCGTATGACAGCCCGCCCGGATGTCGAGGCCGAGCGATCGAACCGCGTCCGCGATCGCGCGTGCGCAGCGGACGGCACGCGCGGGTCCATCGAACGTGGCGAGCAGCCCGTCGCCGGTCGTATGGATGTAGCGTCCGTCGAATCGCTCGATCTCGTCTCGCGCTCGGTCGTCGTGTGCGGCCAAGAGCTGCCTCCAAGTGAAGTCGCCGAGCTCGGCCGCTCGCTTCGTGGAACCAACGATGTCCGTGAACAGGATCGTGGACAATACGCGGTTACCGCTTGGCGCCCGGACAGCCAGCCCCAGGAAGCTCCTCGTCGCTTCGTGCAGCCTGTCGATGTACTCGCGACTGAATCCGTCACCCGGCAAACGCACGACACGCGCGTTGGGCATCAGGGACGCGATGTAGTCGATCTGGCTCCCATCGCCAGAGTCGTCGTCGATGAGGAGTGCGGGTGCGCGCACAGCAGGAAGCACACCGCGGATATCGGTCTCGTTCCAGATCCGATCCATCTCGAGAGCAACGTCGGGGGTAGCGGTGTATCGGGATAGCTTGCCGATCCCGATCGACGCTTCCGTCGGGACAACCTCGTCGGCCAGCGCCCAACTGAGCGTGAAGAGGGCATCCGTCCCCCAGTGGGCCTCAGTCACTCGTTCGGCCCGTTCGAGGTACTCCGTGCTCACGCCCCAAGGGTAGTCCGGTGCCCACAACGACCGGGCGTCTGGGTACTCCCACACGAAGGCGCGGACCCGATCCGGCTCAGTGGCGGCGAAGAGTGCGCTGGCGGCACCTCCCTGATGGTGACCACCCGCCACGACGACATCGGACCCCAACGCATCGAGGACTGCGCGCAGATCGCTCGCGCGCGTCTCCAGATCCGAGGGCGGTACGTTGCGGCTCGACTGACCCGTGCCGCGACGATCCAATAGGATCAATCGTGAGAATTCCGTGAACCCACCGAGGAAGCGCGCCCACAGAGGGTGCTCCCACACGGCGTCGACGTTGCCGAAATAGTCGAACTGCCAAACGAGGTCGGGACCGTCGCCGACGACCTGATACGCGATGTACACGTCATCGGGCGTCTTCACATAACGAGTGGTGGGAGACTTCACCTCAGTTCACCACCCGGTAGAGGTGCCAACGGTCGGGCACACCCTTCAGCTCGTGCTCGCCGGCATCCTCGAACGTGAGTCCGGAACCTGCGACCAGGTCCTTCACGGTGGAGGAGACGAGGACTTCGGAGGCACCAGCGAGTGCGGCCACCCTCGCGCCGATGTGCACAGCCAGACCCTGGACGTCCTCGCCCGCGAGCTCGATCTCGCCGGTGTGACACCCGGCCCGCACCTCGAGCCCGAGCGATCGTATCGCCTCCGCAATGGCCTGCGCGCACCGCACGGCCCGAGCGGGCCCGTCGAAGGTCGCGAGCAGCCCGTCGCCGGTCGTATGGATGTAGTTGCCGCGGTGGCGCGCGATCTCGGATCTGGCGGCCCGATCGTGTCCGGCTAGGAGGGCCTTCCAGCGCGCGTCCCCGAGGTCCGCGGCCAACTCCGTCGAGCCCACGATGTCGGTGAACAGGACGGTCGCGAGCACGCGATCGGACTCGGGCGCGGGACGAACTCCCGTGAGGAACTCCTCCACCTCGGCAAGCAGCGCGTCGTACTCACCGACCCAAGGCAGGTCGTCGGCTCCCGGAAGTGCGACCCAGCGCGAGTCCGGGATCTTCGAAGCGAGGAAGGAGCCGTCCTCGGGGATGTTGCCTGAGACCGCCGACCGGTTGACCACGAGCGTGGGCGCCTGGATCGCCGGGAGGATCGCGCGGACATCCGTCGTGTAGTAGCGACGGAATTCGGCCGGGCCACCGCCCGGGCCGATCGTGCCGCGCATCAGCTTCGCCAGATACTCGATCGCCCCTCGGTCGCCGACCAGCGACGGATTCCACCGCCGAACGAAGCCCTCCGTGAAGCTCACCGTTCCCGCGCCGAGCCAGTAGGTCTCCTCTTCCTGCCACTCTTCCGGCGAAGGGTTCCACGGTGTCTCGTCGGTGCGAGCCCAGGTGGCTGCCGTTTGGTAGAGGATCAAGGCGGAGAATCGCGACGGATGCGTCGCGGCCGCGATCGCCGCGACCCAACCCGCCTCTGCGCCGGCGAACAGCGCGGCCCGGGGAGACTCGACGGCGTCGAGCACCGCGATCAGGTCGTCTGCGGCCACCTCCAGCGAAGGGAATGATCCGGGTGCCACCCGGTCGGAGCAGCCCCAGCCTCTCCGATCGATCACGATCAGCCGGGAGAACGACGCGAGCCGCTCGAGGTAGCGAGCGTGCAGCGGATGCTCCCACTGCCAGTCGAGGTTCGAGAGCCACGGCGGCATATACACGAGGTCGATCGGGCCATCGCCGACCACCTGATAGGCGATGGCGACGTCGTCGCTCCACGCGAACTGCACGTCGCTTCGGTACATCAGTGCCTCACCCGGTAGAGGCGCCAACGTTCGGGCACGCCCTTCAGCTCGTGTTCTCCGGCATCTTCGAACGACAGTCCCGAGCCGGCGACGAGATCCTTCACCGTCTGTGAGACGAGGACCTGGGAGGGTTCCGCGAGCGCGCCCACGCGTGCGCCGATGTGGACGGCGATCCCTTGGACGTCCCCACCGGACACGTCGATCTCTCCCGTGTGGAGGCCTGCCCGGATCTCGAGGCCGAGTGGCCGCACGGCTTCGACGATCGCCTGCGCACACCTGACCCCTCGTGCAGGGCCGTCGAACGTGGCCAGGAACCCGTCGCCCGCCGTGTTGATCTCGGAGCCCCGGTAGCGCCCGATCATCGCCCGGACCACCTCGTGGTGGCGCCCCAGGAGCGCCTTCCACGCTTCGTCTCCGAGTTGGGTCGCCTTCTCGGTTGAACCCACGATGTCGGTGAAGAGCACGGTCGCCAGGACGCGATCGAACGACGCTTCCTCGGCCGTCACCGACCGGACGAACCGCTCGACCTCCCCGAGGAGGGCGTCGATGTCGCCCGCGTAGGGCATCCGATCCTTCCCGGGGAGATGAACATGCTTGGCGCCCGGGATGCGTTCCGCGAGATCCGCGCCGCGCTCGCGATCGATCGGGGCACGGGAGAGCACGAGCGTGGGAGCCTGGACGGTCGAGAGGATGCCCCTCACATCCGTTTCGTACTGAACGTCTTGGAAGGTCAAGGCTGCGGCGGGCGATCCAGCGTGGCGCATCACCTTGGCCACGGACCGAACCCACTCCGGGTCGCCCACGTGCGACGGTGCCTCATCTGCGATCCAGGACTCCGCCAGCGCCGTCGAGCCCCAACCCTCGAAGTCCTCCGAACGTATCCGCTCCTGGTCGGCTTTCGATCGGCCGAACGGATAGTCGGGGGACCACGCCCAGCGCGCCGCCGACGCATATAAGACGAGGGCGAGCACCCGCTGAGGATGCGTCGCCGCGAAGAAGGCTGCGATGCTGCCGCTCTCCGAGTAGCCGAAAAGCACCGCTCGCTGGGAGCCGGTCGCGTCGAGGACGGCGCGGAGATCGTCGGCCCGCATGTCGAGATTGGAGGTCTCGAGAACCCGGTCGGACAGCCCCGTGCCACGCGCGTCGTACACGATCACCCGCGCGAAGGAGGACAGCAGCTCCAGGAATCGAGCGCTGGCCTGATGCTCGAATTCGACCTCGAGGTTCCCCGAGAAGCCCAAGACGTAGACGAGGTCCACCGGCCTATCACCTACCACTTGGTACGCGATGCGAACGCCGTCGACGGTCTTCGCGTACTTGGTCTCGGGGTCGTTCACGCCGAGGACACCACCCGGTAGAGGCGCCACGTGTCGGGAACGCCCTTCAGCTCGTGTTCCCCGGCATCTTCGAACGTGAGCCCGCTCCCGGCGACGAGGTCCTTGACCGTCTGCGAGACCAAGACCTCGGATGGGCCGGCGAGCGCCCCGACCCGGGCGCCGATGTGCACGGCGATGCCCTGAACATCGTCGCCGGTGACGTCGATCTCGCCCGTGTGGAGGCCGGCTCGGACCTCGAGGCCAAGCGGATGGACGGCTTCGGCGATGGCCTGCGCGCACCTCACGCCTCGAGCCGGTCCGTCGAACGTAGCGAGGAAGCCGTCGCCCGCCGTGTTGATCTCCCGTCCCCGGTAGCGGCCTATCATCGCTCGCACCGTTCGATGGTGTCGCTCCAGCAGATCTCTCCACGCCGCGTCGCCCAACGTCGAGGCTCGTTCGGTCGAACCCACGATGTCGGTGAACAGGACGGTCGCCAGGACCCGATCGATCTCGCGCTCCTCCGCGCTCACCGATCGGATGAACCGTTCGATCTCATCCAAGAGCAGGGCCGGGTCCGTGTGCTCGATGAGGAGGTCGCGGCCGGGGAGCTCCACGTACTTCGCGCCGGGGATCCGCTCGACGAGGTAGCGCTCGCGGGCCACGTCGCCCGTGCCCTTGACCAGATCGCCCGCACCTGGAGTGGCGATCACGAGCGTCGGCGCCTGCACGCTGCCCAGCGCCGAGCGGACGTCGATCGCGCGCCACATGTCTTCGAACTCGAGCTCGGCCGCGGGAGAGGCCCCGTGCCGCAAGGTCTTCGCGAACCACTCGACGTACTCGGTGTCGTTCGAGAGCGAGGGCGCCTGTCGATCGACCCACTCCTGCGCGAACTCGATCGTGCCCCATCGTCTGGCCGTGTCTTCTCGGTCTGCCAGGAAGTCCTCCTCCTTCTGCCCGATCGGGTAGTCGGGTGCCCATGCAGCGCGCGCGTACGCCCCGTTGAGGATCAGGGCCTGCACGCGCTCCGGGTGGATCGCCGCGAAGAACACCGCCAGGGCGCCTCCGTCGGCGTCGCCCATCACGACAGCGCGGTCCGAGCCGGCGGCATCGAGCACCGCTCGCAGGTCGTCGGCGCGTATCTCGAGGTCGGGCGTCGCGGTGCGGTCCGACAGCCCCGTCCCGCGCTTGTCGAACAGGATCAGTCGCGAGATCGACGCGAGCCCACCGAACCAAGCGCCGCTCCGTGGTCCCTCGAGCACGATCTCGAGGTTCTGGGTCCATCCCCTCGCGTAGATGAGATCGACGGGCCCGTCGCCCCGCACTTGGTAGGCGATGTTGACCCCGTCCACGGTCTTCGCGTACCGAGTGCGAGGGGTCTCCACCGGCCCATCCTCGGGCCAGGGGTTCTGTGCCGCAAGCTGGCAGCGCCTCGGGGTGCGATGCTGCGCCCCATGAGGGATCAGGTGCGCATCGTGAGCGCCGTCGCGCGTGATCCTCGGATGGCGAGGATCGAACTCGCGTTCTTCGGGTTCGGCATGTCGGAGTACGGCACGTGGATCGCGATCCTCGTCTATGCCTACGATCGTGGGGGTGCCACCGCCGCCGGGCTGGTCGCGGCGATCCAGCTGGTCCCGGCGGGGCTCGTGGCACCGTTCGGCGCGTTCGCCGGCGACCGGTTCGCGCGCGACCGCGTGCTCTTCGTGAGCTATCTCGCGCAGGCGGTCGCGCTCGGTGTCGTCGCGATCGCACTATCCGCCGACGCGCCGTTCGGGCTGACGCTGGTCTTCGCGACCGTCGCGGCCGCCAGCATGACGTTCACGAGACCCACCCAGGCCGCGCTCCTGCCCAGCGTGGCCATCAGCCCGAAGGAGCTGACCGCGGCCAACTCCGTGTCGACCATGGCCGAGAGCGCCTCGCTGGTGGTCGGACCGTTCGTCGCCGGTGTGGTGCTCGCGAGGACCGGGCCGGCCGCGGTGTTCGCCCTCTTCGCGGTGGTCGTGTTCGTCGGTGCCCTCCTGGTCGCGCGCCTCGATGTGGACTTCGGCGGGATGCGGCCCGAGCAGCCGATGGATGCGCGCGACGTGGCCCGCGAAGCGTTCGGGGGCTTCCGAGCGCTCGCGGAGGAACGCAGGGCGGGTCTGCTCGTCATCCTGCTGGCCGCGAGCATGTTCCTGTTGGGGGCACTCGACGTGATCTACGTCGGCGTGGCCATCGACCTGCTCCACAAGGGTCAGGGGTGGGCCGGATTCCTCAACTCGGCCGCGGGGGTCGGTGCGTTGGTCGGGGCGCTCCTCACGGTCGCGCTGGTCGGTCGGCGGCGATTGGTCCCGTCCCTCACGGGCGGCTCCTTGCTCTTCGGCGCGCCCATCACTGCGGTCGGAGCAGCCCCTTCACCAGTGAGCGCGCCCTTCCTCTTCGCGGCGGCCGGGGCCGGAGCCAGCGTCTCGTGGATGGCCGGCAACACCCTCCTGCAACGGATCGCGCCCGACGAGGTCCTGGCGCGGGTCTTCGGCATCGTCGAAGGCCTCGGGACGTTGGGGACGGCCGCCGGCGCGTTGAGCGCCTCGGCGCTGATGGCCGCCTTCGGCGTGCGGACGGCGTTGATCGTGGTCGGAGCGCTCGCCCCGGTCTCCGCCCTCGCGCTCTGGGTCCCGCTCTCAGCGATCGATCGTGAGGCGAAGGCGCCGGATGCCGAGACGCTGAAGCTGATCCGCGGCATCCCGATCTTCGCGCCGCTGCCGGCGCCGGCGATCCAGCGGATCCTCGTGAACCTCACACGGACCGAGCTCGCGGCCGGCGACGTCCTCATGAGCGAAGGGGACGTGGGGGAGCGCTTCTACGTGATCGAGTCCGGCGAGGCCGAGGTGACGCGGGACGGCACGCACGTGACCGATCGGGGCGTCGGTGAGTACGTGGGGGAGATCGCGCTCCTTCGCGATGTGCCGCGCACCGCCACGGTCACGGCGACGACGCCGATGACGCTCCTCACGCTCGAGCGGGAGCCCTTCCTCGAAGCCGTCACGGGCCACCCGCAGAGTCAGGCGCGGGTCGAGGTGATCGTCGACGAGCGCATGCCGGCCGACCCGGACGACCGCTGAGGATCCAGCCCACTCCTGGACGCTCCTGCCTATCGGTCCTCGGCACGCGGGTTCGTTGGCCCCTATCCAGTGCCGGGTGGACGCCGCACCATGGGCTCGGGACAAGGAGGGCGAGATGGAAGGTGCATCGAGGGGTCCTGACACGTTCCGCAAGTACATCGCTGCGCAGTTGCAGCCGCCGTCCGCATCGTCGACGCACCCGGCTCGGGAGCGGGCGCCCACGATCACGGTCTCCCGTGAGGCGGGAGCAGGAGGCCATTCGGTGGCTGAAGCCCTGGTCGAGATCCTCCGAGGCCGGGCAGATGAGGGAACGCCTCCCTGGACCTTGTTCGATGGCGATCTGGTCGAGAAGGTGCTGGAGGATCACGACCTGCCGAAGGCATTGGCGGCGGCCATGCCGGAGGACCGGGTCGCCGGGATCTCGGACACCATGGATGAGCTGTTCGGGCTCCGTCCGTCGTCGTGGACCTTGGTCATGAAGACGGCCGATACGATCCTTCACCTCGCCGCGCTCGGCAACGTCGTGGTGATCGGCCGTGGTGCCAACATCATCACCCGCGACCTCGACCAAGCGTTCCACGTTCGCCTGGTGGCCCCATTCGACGAGCGCGTCGCTCGCATACGGGAACGCGAGCACCTCGACGACCAGGCGGCCGAGCGGTTCGTCCGGCACACCGACGACGGCCGGCGGCGCTACGTCAAGAAGTACTACGGCGAGGACATCGAGGACCCGCTCCTGTACCACGTCGTGATCAACACGGACAAGGTCTCGGTGTCCGAAGCCGCCCGCATGATCGCCGACGCGATGAGCTCGCCTTAAGCCCTGATCGGACCACCGACCATCTGGGCGATGACCCGGAGGCGAAGAACATCGAGAGGTCGCGTCCTTCCAGGAGCTTGCTCGGAGGAAGGATCTAGCCACTCCATCCTCCCCCGCGTTACGCGGGGATGGTCCCCCGACAAGAACCTCGAATCGGTCGCCTCGGGGATTCCGTCGTTCGCTCGCTCGCTGGTAGCGTTCGCACTCCCTTCCGCCGGTTCGGTCGATCAGCCCGGCGGGTGGGCGCCTCTCCCTCGCGCTTCCCCTCTTGTTGGTGTCGTCCGTGCTGTGCGCGAGGAGGCTGGCGGTGGGGGAGGTCGAACCGACGCGGGTCCATCCCGACGCGCTGGCACACGTCCGTCGACAGCTGCGGGAGCAACTCCGCCATCGCGTGGACGCGCGCGGCCTCGCCTCCGTGCCGCGCACGGAACGTCGGGTATCGGTGCGCGAGGAGGCGCTGGGTGTGCTGCGCGCGAGCGGGGCGATCCTGCCCCAGCGCGAGCTCACGCGCATGGTGAACGAGGTTTCAGACGAGGTCGTCGGGTTCGGGTCCATCGAGTTCCTGCTGAAGGATCCGAGCGTCACCGAGGTCATGGTGAACGGCCCCGACGACGTGTACGTGGAGCGGGAGGGGCGGATCGAGAGGGCGCCGGATGGGCTATTCGAGGGGGAGGAGTCCGTCCTGCATCTGATCGAGCGCATCGTGGGACCCCTGGGTCTCCGGGTCGACGAATCATCGCCTTGGGCGGATGCGCGACTTCCGGACGGTTCGCGGGTCCACGCGATCATCCCGCCTCTCTCGCTCCGCGGTCCCACGCTCACGATCCGCAAGTTCTCGCAGGTGCCCATGCGGGCCGAGGATCTGCTGCAGGGCAGGAGCCTGGGACCGCGCATGCTCCGGTTCCTCGAGGCCGCGGTGCGCGGTCGCGCCAACGTGGTGGTGAGCGGGGGCACCGGTAGCGGCAAGACCACGCTGCTCGGCGTGCTGAGCGGGTTCATCCCGGACGATGAGCGACTGATCACGATCGAGGACGCTGCCGAGCTTCGACTCGCCAAGCCCCACGTCGTAGCCCTGGAAGCCCGGCCCGCCAACGTGGAAGGTCGCGGCGAGGTGACCGTTCGGGAACTCGTGCGCAACGCGCTCCGCATGCGCCCCGACCGGATCATCGTCGGCGAGGTGCGCGGCGGCGAGGCGCTCGACATGTTGCAGGCCATGAACACGGGCCACGAAGGGTCACTCTCCACCGCGCACGCGAACAGCGCACGCCACCTGCTGTGGCGTCTCGAGACGATGGCGATGATGTCGGACGTCGAGCTGCCGGCGGCGCACATCCGCAACCAGGTGGCTTCCGCGGTGGACGTGATCGTGCAGCTCGCGCGCCTGCGCGACGGGCGCCGCGTGGTGTGGGAGATCGCTTCCGTGGAGGGCACGCACCGGGGCGAGCCGCTGATCGCGACCCTCTTCCGGTTCCGGGCGCGCGAGGGGCTCGGAGGCGCGTTCGTGGCCACCGGCTCCGTCCCCCAGGTGGCCCAGACGCTCACGGACCGAGGCGAGGACGTGCAGGAGGCCCTCTTCGAGCCGGGAGACGATGCGTGATCGCGCTCGTCGGCTTCCTGGCGTTCCTCGTCGTCTGGCTCGGAGGGCACGCGAGCGGTGCCCATCGTCGAACCGCGTTGATGGAACGCGTCTGCCAGCCCGACGGTGGAGGAACGCTCGGTGCCGGGATGCTCGTGCGCTCGGTCCCGGCATGGCTCCCGTGGGTCGCGGCCGGTGCGGTGGCCGGATGGGTGCTCGTCGCGCCGTTCGGCGCTGCGCTCGGAGCCCTCGCCGCCCTCTTCGTTCGTCGGCTCGTCCTCAGGCGGCGGGCCGCCAAGCGATCGGCGATGGAAGACGAGCAGCTCGCCGACGCGGTGGGGGCGCTCTCGGCGGCCTTGCGGGCAGGTCGGTCGCTCCCGCAGGCCCTCGGCTACGCCGCCGAGGAGACGCCCGTCCCGTTGGACCTGAGCATCCGTCGGCTGGTGGACGACCTCGCGGTCGGTGTGCCGCTGGAGCACGCGCTCCACGGCTGGGCCACCGAGATGGGAACCGGTGACGCCAGGCTGCTCGCCGGCGTCCTGCGCCTGCATCGCCGCAGCGGCGGCGATCTCCCCATGGTCCTGGATCAGGTGGGTGTCACGTTGCGCGAACGGCGGGCGGCCTCCCAGGAGGTGCGGGCGTTGACCGCACAGGCGCGTCTCTCCGGCGCGATCCTCGGGTTCCTGCCCATCGGGTTCTTCGGCTTCCTGTGGCTCACGTCACGCAGCGACATCGAGGGCGCCTTCCGCACGCCCGCGGGCATCGCCGCCGTGACGGTCGGCCTCGTGATGGAGGGGCTCGCGTTCCTATGGATCCGCCACCTCCTCGAGGTCCGATGACCGAGGTCGCGATGCTGCTCGCTTTCGCCGCGGCCGCCGCGTGTGTGCTGGCGGTGCGCACGGCCTCGTCGGTGTCCGTCCTGCGACGGCTCCCCATGCCCGGCGCCGCGCCGCGCGCCGCGGCTCCCGATCCCTTGACGAGGCTCGGCGGTACCCGGGCGGGCGGGCGGCTCCGAGGGCCTCGCGCCGACGTGGCGCTCGCGATGAGCGGATGGACCTTCACGCCCGAGCGGTTCGCGGGCCTCCGACTCGCGACGGGGGTGGGGAGCCTGGTCCTCGGGATCCTGGTTCCCGGCCCAGGCCCACTCGTGGCGCCCCTGTTGGCGTTCGCGGGACTGCGACTGCCACTCTTCGCGGCCGCACGCGCGGCTCGCCGACGGCGGGCGGCGATCGATGCGGAGATCCCGCAACTCCTCGATCTCCTCGCGGCCGGTTCCTCGGCTGGACTCGCCGCGCCCCTCGCCCTGCGTCGCGCCACCGACGGTCTGCAGGGCCCGCTCGCCGGCGAGTTGCGCCGCACGCTCGACAGCGTCGACCTCGGGGCCCGCTGGCGCGACGAGCTGCGGGCGCTCGCAGATCGGCTCGGACTTCCCGACTTCACGCGGGCGGTGGCGGCCGTCACACGCACCGAATCGTTGGGCTCGTCGTTGGCCGAAGCGACGGCCGAGCTCGCCGCGACGGTGCGTGCCACGCGACGCGCGGCCGTCACCGAGCGAGCGCGCACGGCCCCGGTGAAGATGCTCTTCCCTCTCGTGTTCCTCGTCCTCCCCGCCTTCCTCCTCCTCACGGTGGTGCCCGTGCTGCTCACCACCGTGCAGTCCATCCGTTGAGCGAGAGGAGGTGGATCGGATGGTGCTCGTGCACATCCTGTGGTCCCGCGCACTGGGGTTCCTTCGACGCGAGGAGGGACAGACCACGGCGGAGTACGCGCTCGTGATCCTGGCGGCCGCCGCGGTGGCCGTGGTGCTGATCGCGTGGGCGCACTCGTCGGGGAAGTTGCCCGCGTTCTTCGATCAGGTGATCGACGACGTGATCGGGAACGCCGGTGCGGCGTAGGGCGACTCCCCGCGGCGAGCGGGGAACGGCCGCCGTGGAGTTCGCGCTCGTGCTCCCGCTCCTCCTCGTGATCACGCTCGCCCTCGTCCAGGTCGGGCTGTTGGTCCGGGACCGACTGCTGGTTGAGTCGGCGGCGCGCGCCGGGGCGCGCGCCGCCGCCCTCCAGGACGACGTCGGCGCCGTCCGCGATGCCGCGGCCGCCGCCGCGCCCTCGCTCGATCCGGCCGCGCTCTCCTTGACCGTGGGGAGAGCCGGCGTCCGCGGCGACCCCGTCACGGTGACGGTGGACTACACCTCCGCCGTGCGTGTGCCGCTGATCGACTGGTTGTTCGGCAGCGGCGTGTCCATGCAGGCGGCCTCGACCGACCGGCAGGAGTTCGGTTGAGCCGGGAGCGGGGCTCGGTGACCGTGGTGACGGTCGCGGTGATCGCGCTGCTCGTCGTGATCACGATGGGCGCAGCCGACGTCGGGCATGCGCTCGTGGCACGCGCCCACGCGGAGCAGGCGGCTGACGCCGCCGCGCTCGCCGCGGCACAGGAACTCGCGTTCTCCACGGGTCGGGAGCCGTCCGCGGTTGCCGCCGAATATGCCGAGCGCAACGGGGGCACACTCACGGCGTGTGTCTGTGCCGCCGGTGACACGGAGGCGCTCGTCGATGTGAGCGTCCCGGTCGGCTCGCTATTACTGCTCCCGGGGGATCGCCTGGTCACGGCGCGCGCCCGAGCCGTCGTCGACCTCCCGGCGCTGCCGCGCGCCGCCACGGCTCCCTGACGGTCCGGCAACTACTCCAATCCGCGTGCCCGGGGGTCGCGCCGCACCGGCGGGCGGTAGTCCGGGTCGGTCTTCAGGACCAGGAACTCCACCGCGGCCCAGACGGCTTTGGAGTTGGGGTAGAAGAGCAGCGGGACCACGATCAGGAGCACGCAGCTCGCGATCGAGAGCGGCAGCACGGGCACGTCGGGCACCGTGAAGACCAGCCATACCGCCAACAGCGCGACCCAGAGCCCGACGGCCACGATGAAGTTCAGCACCATGGCGCCGAGGTAGCCGCCCTCTTCCTTCTCGAACCGGAGCTCGCACCGTGGGCACGCGGCTCGCAGCGTGAACCACGACGAGAAGACCCCTCCGGATGCGCACCGCGGGCATCGCTTGCGGAGCCCGCGGCCGAGGGTCCTCCAGGAGCCCACCTCGGGGTAGAGGGGCACCGGCGCGCCGGGCCCGTCACCCTCCGGCTCCAGCGAGCCCCAGGGGTTCGGCGAGGAGGGTCCCTCCGCACTCACGCGTCGTAGATCGCGAAGAACTTCACGATGGTCTCGCGGACGTGCCACACACCTTTCGACCCCTTGGGGGTCACCAGGACGTCGCCGGGACCCACGCGCAGCATCGCGCCGCCGTCGGTCTCGATGTCCGCCGAGCCCCGCAGGATCACCGCGACCTCGTCGTAGGTTCGTTCCAACGGCCACGTGTCGGGCTCGCGCTCCCACAGGCCGGTCGTGAACGCGCCGCCGCCGGACTCGAGGATCGTGAGATCGCGCCAGGCGGAGGGGATCGCTCCAGGGGGGTCGGCCATCTCGTTCCAGCCCTCCCGATCCGCTGAGGACACGACGCGGATCTCGCTCATCTCCGACCTCCGATCGAACGCTCCTACGCCCAGGCTACCCCGCTCGTCGGGGTTCGCCTCAGCGGCGGGGGAGGGCGGAAGGGGGGTCCTTTCGTCGGGTACCGGGGGTACACTGCTCCGACCATGGCGAAGCAGCTGAGGCGCACCCCGCTGGGTCGCAGTCGCCGGGCCGAGCTCGGCGTCATCGACTACACGCTCGCGAAGCGGGCGCTGCTGCGCGACGCGCAGGTCGGCGTATTGGGCCTCACCGATATCTGCGACGCCCACCCCGAGCTGATCCGTGCCGCGCGCCACGTCGGCGAGCCCACGCGCAACGACTGCCCCGTCTGCGGGAAGGTCAAGCTCGTGCTCCTCGCCTACGTCTACGGTGACGACCTGCGTGAGCAGAACGGGCGCGTCTGGAGCATCGAGACCGGGCTGAAGCTCGCGGCGGCGCACCGGGGCGCCACCTGCCACGTCGTCGAGGTCTGCACCGAGTGCCAGTGGAACCACCTCCGGGAGTCGTTCACGGCCCGTCACCAGGCATCTGCCACCGGCTGATCCGCGCACGTCGCCCAGCTCCGGCGCGACCGATCGGCGAACCGTCGCCGTCGCGGTAGCGAATCTCCACGGAAGCAGCACCCCGGTACCCGTATGCCGGACCTCGTTGAGCGCAGCTCCCCCGGATAGAATCGGCATCTCGTGGCAACCGACGTTCCACTCCCGCAGAAACGGCACATCCCCAGGCACGCCCCCGCCAAGAGATCCAAGGCGAAGCGGGGCTTCTTCCGGCGCTTCTGGTGGGTGTTCGTGCTCGCGCCGTTCGTGATGGTGGCGATGGGCATGCTGGCGCTCCTCGTCGCCTATCAGCGGATCGAGTTGCCGAGCGCGCTGCCGCCCATCCGCACCTCCTACCTCTACGACCGCGACGGGAACCAGCTCGCCTCCCTGCACGGCGCGGTCGACCGGACCATCGTGCCGCTCAACAAGATCTCGCACAACCTGCAGGACGCGGTGATCGCCACCGAGGACTCCGGCTTCTACAACCATCCCGGGGTGGACCTGAAGGGCATCTTCCGGGCCGCCTGGACGGACCTCGTGAAGCGGGGGACGGTGCAGGGAGCGTCCACGCTCACGGAGCAGCTGGTGAAGAACGTCTACGCCGGGCAGTACGTGCGCAACGCCGACGGCACCACCGACTACGTGATCCCTCCACGCACGATCAAGGAGAAGATCCGGGAAGGCCTGCTCGCGATCAAGCTGGAGCAGACCTACACGAAGGAACAGATCCTGGCGAAGTACCTCAACACCGTGTACTTCGGCCACGGGGCCTACGGGGCGGAGGCCGCGGCCCAGACCTACTTCGGGAAGCCCGCCAGCGAACTCACAGTGCTCGAGTCGGCCTCGCTCGCGGGGGTCCTGCACGCCCCGTCGCTCTACGACCCCATCGCGAGCCCGTACGACAACAAGTTCCGTCGCGACTATTCGCTGGACCAGATGGTGCGCTACGGGTACCTCGACGCGGCGAAGGCCGCGACGCTCAAGGAGCACAAGTGCTGCGGGACGGTGTCCGACGCCGGCGACAACATCCAGGCCAAGGATGGCGCCGCCTACTTCGTCGACTACGCGCGGCAAGAGCTCTTCGATCGCTACGGCAGCGCCCGCGTGTACGGCGGCGGACTCGACGTGACGACGAGCCTGGACCCGCAGATGCAGCATGCGGCCTGGGCCGCGGTCCGCAAGGATCTTCCGTTCACGAAGGACAACCCGTCCGCCGCGGTCGTCTCGATCGACCCGCAGACCGGCGAGGTCCTCGCGATGGTGGGGGGCCGGGACTTCAACAAGTCGAAGCTGAACCTCGCCACGCTGCGGGGCGGCTCGGGCCGCCAGTCGGGCTCCGCCTTCAAGGCGTTCACGCTCACGGCCGCGATGGAGAACGGCTACTCCCTGAACTCGTACTGGCAGGGACCGTCGTCGATCACGATCCCGCAATCGATCTGCAACGGGCCCGACGGGCCGTGGACGCCCGTGAACGCCGGCGACGGCGAGGCGGGCACGTTCACGCTCCTGCAGGCCACCGAGCATTCCGTGAACACGGTCTTCGCGCAGGTGATCGCGCAGCTCACACCCGAGCCGGTCGTCGACGCCGCGCACCGGCTCGGCATCAGGTCCTACCTCCCCGACGCGTGCTCGATCACGTTGGGGAGCGTCGCCGTGAACCCGCTCGAGATGACCAACGCGTACGCGACGCTCGCCGCGAGCGGCATGCGGCACTGGGCCACGCCGTTCGTCTCGGTGGACAATAGCGCCGGCTCCGCGATCGACGACGTCGCCTCCAAGGGCAAGCAGGTCGTCGAGCCCAACTACGCGAACGAGGTGACCTACGCGCTCCGCTACGTGGTGATCGGGGGCACGGGGACCTCGGCGAGCCTCGGCTCACGCGAGGTGGCCGGCAAGACCGGGACCGCCAACGAGAACGTGGACGCGTGGTTCTGCGGCTACACCGTGCAGCTCGCCACGTGCGTCTGGGTGGGCTGGCCACAGGGAGAGATCCCGCTCGAGAACATCATGGGCGTTCCCTCGGTCTACGGGGGCACGATCCCCGCGGAGATCTGGCACGACTACATGGCGGTGGCCACGCAAGGCGACAAGTACGAGTCGTTCCCGAGCATCACCTTCACGGGCTCCCTCGGGCCGCAGACGCCGGTCTCCTCGCCCGCGCCCTCGGTCAGCGCCACGCCGACGCCGAGCCCCACGCCTTCCCCGACGCCCTCGCCCTCGGCCACCCCGACCCCGAGCGCGACGCCGTCGCCCTCGGGATCGCCGACCGGTTCGCCGTCGCCGACCAAGGGGCCCGCGGCACCCGCCGAGGCGAGGGCGCCCGACCCCGTTCCGCGCAGGGTCCGGTTCCTTCGGCGCTGATCCGACCTGGCGCGGTCTAGACCTTGACGGCGAGCTCCCGATCCGACGCCGGCGTGTCCACGGGGAGGGTGGCCAGGATCGTCGTCCCGCGACCGGGCGAGGAGCGGACGACGAAGGTGCCGCTCGCGAGCTCGACGCGCTCCCGCATCGACGCCAGGCCCACCCGGCCCTCGCGCAGGTACTCCCGAGCATGCGTGGCGTCGAAGCCTCGGCCGTCGTCCTGGACCTCGATGCGCAGCTGCGTGCCGTCGGACTCGACGCTCACGGTGAGCATGGCCGCGTCGGCATGCTTCGCCGCGTTGGAGAGCGCTTCCTGCACGACCCGGTACGCGAGCGTCTCGAGGTCGTCGGGCAGGTCGCCGCTCAGGCGCCCCGCGAACTCGGTGTGGATCCCCTGCTCGTCGCCGGAGCGGAGCACCATCTCCCGCAGCGCGGGGACGAGCCCCCGCTCCTCGAGCACGGGCGGACGCAGGCCCGACATCAGGCGGCGGAGGGCGTCCGCCTCGGAGGTGAGTTCCTCGCGGATCCGAGCGAGCACCTCCATCCCGCGGTCGGTGTCGCCCGCCTTGATCATCAGCAGGGCCGCCTCCAGCGACAGCGACGCCGCGCTCACGCCCTGGACCGGCCCGTCGTGCAGGTCGCGCGCGATCCGGTTGCGCTCGGCCTCGATCGCCGCGTTCGTCCGGCGCAGCAGCCGCGTGCGATCCTCGTCACGGTCCTGGAGGAACTGGAAGAGCGAGCGGATCGTGCGGTCGGCCACGCGGGCGGCGGTCACGTCGCGCACCAGCATGAGCGTGCGCGGGACCGTCCCCGGGATCTTCGAGACGCGAGACTCTAGGAAGAGCGGTTGCCCGTCGGTCCGCCGCACGACCGTCTCTCCCGCGTTCGGCAGTGACGCGAAGCTGTCCTCCGCTCCGTTCACCACGGCGGCCAGCGCGGACCAGGGTTGACCCTCCACGGCCTCGCGATCCATCCCCATCATCCGGCAGAGCGCCTGGTTGGCGCGGAGCACCACCCCGCGCTGATCGAGCTCCGCGACGCCGTCGGTGGCGGCGTCGAAGACGAGGCGGAGATGCTCCTCGGACTCGCTCAGCGTCTCGTTCGCCTCGCGCACCTGCTCGAGGGCGTGGTCGGCCTCGGCGAGCGCGGCCTCCTTGTCGGCGAGCGCGGCCTCCACGTCGCGATGGGACTGCGTGCTCGCCACCTGGTTCGCGATGATCCGTGCCGCGATGCCGAGCCCGAGCAACGCGATCAGGGCGGTGGACTCGGCGGAGGGCATCCCCCGTGTGCCGTCGTAGAGCGCGACCAGGATCAAGGCGGCGCAGGCGGTCGCCACGGCCAGGCTCGTGAGCACGGGTCGGGTCCACCGGTGCGGGCGTGCGGGCGATGCTTCCCGGTGCGTCGGCTCCAGAACCGTGATCGCGGCGAATCCGAGGGGGATCAACGCCAGGGTGAGGTCGATCCACGTGGTCGTGCCCGCGAAGGTGCCGTGCATCCATTGCCAACCGAACGTCGCCGTGATGGCGGCCGTCATCGCGAACAGGAGGGCCTGCAGGAGGTGGGGGCGCGTGGGAACCCAGAGCGCGATCGCGCCGAAGACCGCGAACTGCGTCGCCGCGAGGAGCGCGAAGATCGCGGAGGAGATCGAGGCCTGCGCGTCGGCGAACGGCGGCCGGATCGCCAGGTACATGATCACGGTGAGCGAGGCTGTGATGAGCAAGAGGTCCACGCTGAGCTCCCTGCGCAGCCGCGGTGCGAAATGCAGTCGCGCCTCGGCGCCCGCCAGCTTCAGGAGCGGGATCAGCAGGACGAGGAAGCACAGATCGATCGGTCCGGGCCGGTAGCCGGCGCGCCCGGACGCATCGAGCACGAAGAACAAGGCGCTCGCGGCGCCGAGTACCAGGAGCGTCCAGGCGAGCCAGATCGCGCCCCGCCACGCCCCGTGGATGACGGCGCGCGTGATCACCATCGCGCCGATCACGCAGGACGCGGCGACGAGGGCTTCGACGGCGAGCGAGCGTGCGTGGGTGCCCGACGGGACGAGCGCGTAGACCACCACCATCGCGACCGCGATGATGGCGAGGAGGATCGCCGTCCCCCGGGAACGGCCGACACGGGAGGCCTCGCTCATGTCCACCCATGATGGCGGGTTGTGGCTCATCCCTCCATCACCCGTCGGAGGGAACTCGCGGGCCCGAAGGAGTAACCCCCGTTCGGCCCACGCAGGGCCGTTCGGACCTCCGGCAGCCGGCGAGGGACCTACTCGATCAGGCGTCTGCGGAGCGCCTCGGCGACGGCCGCGGTGCGGTCCGAGGCGCCGAGCTTCTCGAAGATGTGCTCGAGGTGGGTCTTCACGGTGTCCGGCGAGATGTACAGGCGCTCGGCGATGTCCCGGTTGGTGTGACCGAAGGCGAGGAGCTGCAGCACCTCGATCTCTCGGGCGGTGAGGGTCTCGGCCTTGCGATCCCGTTCCTTGGCGGTGGACAGCTCCTCGGCGAGCGCCACCACGAGCTGGGGGTCGATGACCATGTTGCCGCCCGCCACGAGGCGCACGGTCTGGATCAGGTGCTCGGCGTCCCGGGCCTTCAACACGTAGCCGCGGGCCCCGCTGCGCACGGCCTCCACCACGAACTGCCGGTCGTCGTACGCGGTGAGCATGATCACGCCGACCTTCGGGTGCTTGTCGCGGAGCTCGCGGGCGGCCTCCAGGCCGTCCATCTCCGGCATCCGGATGTCCACGAGCGCGATGTCGGGCTCTTCGGTCCCCACCAGCTCGAGCAGCTCGACGCCGTTGGATGCCTCGCCGACCACCTCGATGCCGTCCGCCATGTCCAGGTATCTGCGCAGGCCTTGGCGGACGAGTGAGTGGTCGTCGGCGATGGCAACCCTGATCGTCACGCGTCCTCCGTCGGTGTGGCTCGGCACATCCTACTCGCTCGCGCGAAGCGCATCAGAAGATGTGCCACCAGTTCATGAACAGCACGGCCAGGACGCCGTAGCCCGCGGCGAACGCGCCCACCACCAGCGGTTCCGGGACCTTGCGGCGTTCGACGCCGATCGCCAGCACCCAGAACACGGGGAAGATCACCGCCGTGAACCTTGGCATCGACATCAGCGCGCGACCGGGCATGGGGGCGCTCAGCTCGACGAGCACGCTCAGGCCGGCGTACGCGACGTAGGGGCCGCGGAGGATCCGCACGCCCGCCAACACCGCGATGATCACCACCGCCACGACGACCAGATCCACCATCCAGTAGGAGAAGAGGTGATCAGCCTGGCGGAGCGCGTCGGACAGGGTCGTCCACGGCATCGTCGCCCGACGCCCCCAGTTCCGCTGGGCGCGAACGGGTGCCCAGAAGTCCCCGAACCGCACCTGGAAGTACGTGAAGTACGCGAGCGGTCCGAGCAGCGTGGCGGTGGCCGCCACCAGCCGAGGGGCGAGCGCGCGTCCATCGACGCGCCACTGATGCCACGCCTCGAGCGCCAGGGCGGGAGCCAGCAGGACGCCGACGTTGCGCGTCGCTGCCGCGAGCGCGGCCGCGAGCGCGGCCCAGGCCCAGCGGTCGCGTCGCGCGAACCAGAACGCGCTCACCGACAGGAGCAGGAACGTCGACTCGGTGTAGGGCGCCAGGAAGAAGAAGGCCGTCGGGAAGATCGCCAGGAACAGCACGGACCTCCGGGCGATCGAGACCGAGCCGAACTCCAGCCGGGTGAGCCCGTAGAGGACGACGAGCGCCGCGAGGAAGGCGCCGTTGGAGACGAGGAGCGCCGCCCCGAGCGGCCCGATGAGCGGGACCCAGGCGACGATCCGCACGGCCATCGGGTAGACGGGGAAGAATGCCGCGCTGCCGTCGTCCTCGCGATAGCCGCCGGTGGCGATGCGCAGGAACCACGCGGCGTCCTGTCGCTCCGTGCCGGTCACGGCGTTGTGCCAGCCCGCCGAGACCGGCGCGATCGGCCATCCGCTCACCGACGGGAGCACGCCCCCACGCGGCTCGATCAGCGCGACGCCGCTCACCGACAGCAGGCTCAGTCCGATCCGCACGGCCAGGAAGACGAGGACGCAGTACCTCACGCCGTCGCGCAGGCGGATCGGCGCGCCCGGCCCGTCCGCCGCGCCGCTCACGCCGGTTGGACCTCGGCATCGGGCCTGGGGTCGCCGGCCTCCGGCTCGGCGTGCGTTTCTCCGCCGCCTTCCAGCACGAGGCGCCGATGGGGTTCGCGGACCCACGCCACGACGCACCACAGGAGCACCAGCGCGCGCACGACCACCATCGCCTCGAACCAGGTCTGTGGTGTGCCCCAGTCACCCTGGAGCTTGCCGAACCACCAGAAGCGCGTGACGAAGACGGCGACGTCGGCGATCTCGAACACGACGAAGCGGCGCAACCCCGGCAGGGCGACCGCGAACCATGGGAGCAGCCACAGCCCGTACTGCGGCGAATACACCTTGTTCGTGATCAGGAAGAGCGCGATCAGAGGGAATCCCACCGTCCACCGCGGGAAGTCGGGGAAGCGACGCGCGCGCAGCACCCACACGAGGATGAGCGCGGCCACGAACAACACGCCCGAGGCCACGTTCACGGTGCGGGTCGACAGGCACGCGCCCCCCACGTGGCGGCACGAGATGTACCAGAGGCTGTCGAAGTCCGGCAGCCGTTGCGAGTTGAAGGTGAAGAACCGGACCCAGCTCGACGGCCCGGCCATCAAGAAGGGGAGGTTCACAAGGGCCCACGCCAGCGCCGTCGCCCATCCGAGGGTGATGGCCGCGTCGGGACGTCGTTCCCTGAGCCGATGTCCGATGAAGGGCACCGCCAGCATCGCCGGATAGAACTTCGCGGCGGCCCCGAGTCCGAGCATGGCGCCGGATCGGACGTCGCGATCACGCAGGAGGTAGTACAGCCCGGCGGTGGCGAACACGACGGCGAGCAGATCCCAGTTCATCGTGCCGTACACGAGGAGCGTCGGGGCGACCGCGAAGTAGAGCGCTCGGGCCCCCGCCATCATGTAGAGGAGCGAGGCGATCACCAGCGCGCAGATCCCGAGTAGCACCGCGTTCACGTAGTAGAAGGAGCCGTAGTGCGGACCCGAGATCCAGGCCGCCGCGCGCATGAAGTACATCGTGAGCACCGGGTACTCGTCGCAGTTCTGCCCCTGCACCTTCACGCACCCGTTGATGAACGGGAGCCGGTTGCCCGTGAGCTGCTCGGTGCCGAGCAACGGCACGACGTCGGAGTAGCAGAGGTAGCGGTACTGACGCCCGTCGGACCAGCTGCCGTTCGCGCACGGGGCCTTGAGCACCGTGCCGACCGCCATCGTGGCCCCCGTGCACACGAGGATCATGGCCAGGCTCACGACGGGACGCGCGACGTGCTTCATCCGCGCGCATCCTAGCCCGCGGAGGACTCGCGGCCCCGCAGCGGGTCGTCCGGGTCAGACGCGGTTGGGATCCACCCCGAAGAGCCCGACCTGGACGCCGGCCGCGCGGAGCCTCCCGCTCGCCTTCACGCAGAGCACGACGAGCACGACGATCCACACGAGCGGCACGATCATCGCGAAGGCGCTCACGATGGCCATGCCGACGCTGTAGAGATGGTTCGCCAGCCTGAAGGCGGCCACGATCACGAAGAGCCCGACGGCCAGGCCCAGCACCGCTCCGAGACCGGATGGCGTCGCGCCGATCCCGACGAGGATCCCGCCCAGGCCGTTGGCGATGCCGCCCACGATGGCCCACCGCTGACGCGCCGCCAGCTCGCGGAGCCAGGCACGGTCGAGCGCGGGCTGGAGCGGCGCGGCGCGAGGATCCGGCGGGAGGGGGCGGCGGGAGCGGTTCCCGATCGGCGGGGAACGAGTTGACGTCCTGCATGGCGGACTCCTACGAGGAGGTTGACTTGGGAAGCATCGTCATGGTCCGGCGCTGCCTTGAGCCGCCCGCCGCGCCCGCGTGGACCCTTCGAGCGCACACTCGTAGAGTGGATGGTCATGAGGTATCGGGTCGAACAGCTGGCGTCGGCGTGCGACGTCTCCGTGGATACGGTCCGCTACTACCAGTCGCGCGGGCTGCTTCCCCAACCCGAGCGGGAGGGCCGCGTGGCCTGGTACGGGCCCGAGCACCTCGACCGGATGCTCCAGATCCGTGCGCTCCAGCGCAAGGGCCTCACCCTCGCGGCGATCCGACGGGTGCTCGCGGGTGAGCTGGGCGCGGCCGACGCGGACCTCGCCGCGGCCGTCGCCGCGGCGCGCGGAGAGACCGGCGACGAGGTCGAGCTCCTGAGCCTCGATGAGTTCTCGGCACGCAGCGGAGTCCCGGCGTCCTTGATCCAGGCCGTCGAGCGGGAGGGGATCCGACTGGGACGCGTGACCGACGGCGACGAGCGCTACACCGCGGCGGACATCGAGATGGTCCGCACGGCGCTCCGGTTGCTCGAGTTCGGGCTGCCGCTGCCGGACCTGTTGGGGCTCGCACGCGATGCCGACGTCGCGATGCGCGGTCTCGCCGAGCGCGCGGTCGAGCTCTTCGACGAGCACGTGCGCAAGCCCATCCGCGACACGGCCGGTGACGACGAGCGCGCGGCCGAGCAGATGGTGGAGGCGTTCGCGGAGCTGCTGCCGGCGGTGACCCACCTCGTCTCGCATCATTTCCGCCGCGTGTTGCTCGAGACGGCGGAGGCGCACATCGAGGAGCCGGAGACATCGCCGGCGTGAGCGCAGCCACCGGGCCCGATCTTCCGGAAGGCGATGAGAAGCGCCGTGCCGTGCGCGGCCTCTTCGACACGATCTCGCCCCGCTACGACCTGGTGAACCGGGTGATGACGTTCGGGCTCGACGTGGGATGGCGACGGCGCGCGGTGCGTGAGCTGCGCCTCCCCGGCCGCGCCCTGGTGCTGGACCTCGCGTGCGGCACGGGCGACCTGTGCCGGGAACTGGCGCGCCAGGGGTATCGCGTCGCGGGATTCGACTTCTCGCACGGCATGCTCGTGAACGCGCGCACGGAGGCGCCGCTGGTGGAGGCCGACATCCTCACGCTGCCCGTGCGCGACGCGGGCGCCGACGGCGTGACGTGCGGGTTCGCCCTGCGCAACGTGGTCTCGCTCGAGGGGTTCTTCGTCGAGTTGGGCCGCGTGGTGCGGGCGGGGGGCCGCGTCGCCCTGCTCGACGCGAGCGAGCCCGACAACCCGATCCTGCGCGCCGGCCACGGGCTGTACTTCAACAAAGTCGTCCCGATGATCGGCGGGGCGATCTCGGACCGCAGCGCCTACGCCTACCTCCCCAGATCCATGGCGTACCTCCCGCCGCCCGAGGAGATGGTGGCGATGCTGCGCGCGGCAGGGTTCCGCGACGTCGAACGGCTCCAGCTCTCGGGGGGGCTCACGCAGCTCCTGGTGGGGACCCGGGCATGAGCCCGGCCACTCCGGGTGCTCGGCCATCGAGGCTCGGACCGGCCGCGTCTCACGCGCGGATCTCGAGGATCGGGTCCGCTTACGACCTCCTGGCCGCGTATCACCCCGACGGCGTCTTCATGGAGCGCGACGGCATCGGCGTGGCGGGCGGCGCCTCGCCGTTCGCGTTCCGGATGGCGATCGCAGGCCCCCAGGCCGGGAACGCGGTGCCGAGCCCCCATGACCTCCTCGGCGGGCTCGAGATCGAGCACGACGACGGAGGCGCGCCGCCGCCGTTCGTCTTCGGCTCCGTGCCGTTCGATCCCCGCCGGACCGGCTGGTTCCAGATCCCCAACCGTGCGGTGCGTCGTGACCGGGAGGGCGAGACCTGGGCGATCGACCTCGTGCGGCCCGGTGAGGAGCCGGCTCCCCAAGTCTCGGAGCGTTTCGTTGGGCGCGCCGCCCCGCGCGAGCCCTTCGGCGGCATGCAGATCCGCCCCGAGCCGCTGCCCGACGCGTACGAGCGCGCGGTCGCCTCCGCCGTCGAGCGGATCCACGCGGGGGAGCTCCGCAAGGTCGTGCTCGCGCGTTCCGTGGAGCTCGTGGCAGGCCGCGAGCTGGACGCACGCCAGCTCCTCTTCCGCTTACGCGCGGCCGAGCCCCACGGGTACGCGTTCGCCGCGCCCGTCGACGGCGCCGCGGTGCTGGCGGGTGCGAGCCCGGAGCTGCTCGTCTCCCGGTTCGGGCGGGAGGTCCGGGCCAACCCCCTCGCCGGCTCGGCTCCGCGCTTCGGCGACGCGTCCGAGGACGCCGCCTCGGCAGAGCGGCTGATGGCGTCCGCCAAGGACGGCGAGGAGCACCGGATCGTCGTGGAGGCCATCGCCGCCGCGCTCGGTCCCGTCTGCGAGGAGCTCACCTGGGATCCGGAGCCGGTGCTCTTGGAGACCGCGAACGTGTGGCACCTGTCCACCCGGTTCCGCGGGAGCCTCCGCGAGCCCGCGCCCCACGCCCTCGAGCTGGTGCGCCTGCTGCATCCGACGCCTGCGGTGTGCGGCGAGCCACGGGACGCGGCGATGCGGTTGATCCGCGCGCTCGAGCCGGTGCCCCGCGGTGGATACGCCGGGGCCGTGGGGTGGATGGACGCGAACGGGGACGGCACGTGGGCGATCGCCCTGCGATGCGCGCGGCTGCGCGGCGACGAGGCCCGCCTCTTCGCCGGGGCCGGCATCGTGGCCGGATCCGACCCCGCCGCCGAGCTCGACGAGACCGATCGGAAGTTCCGCGCGTTCCTCGACTCCCTGCGCTGGGGATAGGCTCCGACCGTGGCCGGACAGACCGCGAATCAGATCGCCGTGAAGGTCGTCGCCGTCCTCGGCGGCACCGTGGGGGTCGCCCTCGCGATCGCGGGGCTCGTCGGAAGCGGTGCGCGTGTGCTCATCCCGATCGGACTCGCGATGGCGGTGGTCGGCTACCTGCTGTTCCGCAACGCGCACCGCCTCGCTCCCGCGCCTCCGGACGAGGGTCGCCGCGGCTAGGCGCCGGCGGCCCGCTCACGCTCGACCAGGATCCGCCGCAGGATCTTGCCGCTCAGCGAGCGCGGGATCTCCTCGACGAACTCCACGCGACGGACCTTCTTGTACGAGGGCACGCGCTCGGAGACGAACGACATCAGCTCGCCCTCGGTGAGCTCGGCGCCCGGCGTCTTGACCACGAAGGCCTTCGGCACCTCGCCGGCGTTGGGGTCCGGGGCGGGGACGACGGCCGCGTCGGCCACCCCCGGGTGTTGGAGCAGCAGCGCCTCGAGCTCGGCGGGAGGCACCTGGTACCCGCGGTACTTGATCAGCTCCTTCAGCCGGTCCACCACGTAGAGGTAGCCGTCCTCGTCGACGTGGCCGATGTCGCCGGTGCGGAGCCACCCGTCGCCCGGGAAGATCCACGCGTTCGCCTCCGGATCGTCCAGGTACCCCTTCATGACCTGCGGCCCGCGCGCCCAGATCTCGCCGTCCACACCGACCGGCGGCTCATCGGCCCCCTCCTCGAGCGCCACCACGCGGATCTCGGTGTTGGGCAGGATGGCACCGGTCGAGGCCGGGTTCGCCCGCGCCGGATCGCGCAGCGGGGCGGAGAGCACCGGGCTCGTCTCGGTGAGGCCGTAGCCCTGCAACACCGGGCAGTCGAGTCGCGCGGCCGCGGCTTGCCCGACCCCCGCATCGAGGGGCGCGGCGCCGCTGATCACGAACTCGAGCGCCGAGAGATCGAAGCGATCCACGTCCGGATGCTTCGCGAGCGCGAGCACGATGGGCGGGACGAGGCACGCGTACGTCACACGATGGTCCTGCATCAGCCGGAGGAAGGCATCGAGCTCGAACCGCGGCATCGTGACGACGGTGGCACCCCGCCAGAGGGCGAGGTTCACGAGCACCGTCATCCCGTAGATATGGAAGAACGGGAGGATCCCGATCATCACGTCGCGCTCGGTCAGGTCGATCGCGGTGCTCGACTGGATCGTGTTGGCGACGAGGTTGCGGTGTGTGAGCTGCACGACCTTCGGGAAGCCCGTGGTGCCGCTCGACATCGGCATCGCGACGACGGCCTCCGTGGGATCGAGGGTCAGCTCCGGCGCACCGGACGGATCGCCCAGGAGCTCGGCGAACGGGGTGGTCCCCTCGCGCGCGTCGGAGCCCAGGAGGAAGACCTCCTGCACGCCGGCCTTCCGCGCGGCCGGCAGCGCCCGGTCCAGGAACGGCTCGACGGTGAGCAGGTATCGGGCGCGGGTGGCGTGCAGCTGGGAGGCCACGTCCTCGACGGAGGCGAGCGAGTTGATCGTCGTGTTGGCGCCCCCGGCCGCGGCCACGCCGTGGAAGGCCGCCGCGTACTCGGGCAGGTTGGGGGCGAAGATCGCGAAGACGTCGCCGGGCGTGAAGTCCCGGGCCTCGAGACCGGCGGCGAGCATCCGTGCGGTCGTCCCCAGCTCGCCGTAGGTGATCGTCCGCCCGGTGGGGCCGTCGACCAACGCGGGCTTGTCCCCGCGCGCGGCGGCACGTTCCAGGACGAAGCGGGCCACGGGCACGTCGGGGACCTCCACGTCGGGGAACGGGCTGCGCGCGATGACCACAGGGCCTCCTTCGGGTCGACGGTGGAACGCTATGTCAACTCGGCGTCGCCCGCTCCCTGCGGTCCTCGGTAGTGCCAGTCGCCGCCCAGGTCCAGGACCAACGGGTCCGGGAGCCGGGCGAAGCCGCGCCGCTCGTAGAAGGGGAGCGAACGGTCGCTCGGCCAGACCATCGCGAGCGAGAAGCCCTCGGCCCGTGAGGCATCCACCGCTATGCCCAGGAGGCGCGCGCCGACGCCCGTATCCCGGTGAGCGGGTTCGACGTAGACGTTCGTGATGTAGGCGAGGGGCGCGGGATCGCCGCGACCGGGCTGCGGGATCCGGGGCGTGCGATGGCGCCAGAGCGCCCCCACGATCCGGCCTCCCTCCTCGGCCACCCAGGCCCGCCAGTTCTCGTCTTCGAGCGCGGTGGTCGCGAATCGCACGAATCGCTCGCGATAGTCCGCGAAGGACTCTCCGACGGCCGGGTCGTCCTCGGCATACAGCTGCCACCGGAGCCGCGCGAGCTCGTCCACGTCGTCGCCGGCCGCGGGCCGCACGATGGCGCCGTCACTCACCCGGCAAGACTCCCAAGGGCCGCGTCGACGGCATCCTGGACCTGCGCGTGCTGCGCACGGTTCCGCTCCGGATCCGCGATCACCTCGACGACCTGCAGGCCTCCGCGGGCGATCGCGTGCGCGAGCGCCGGGCCGAGCGCCCACGAGTCCTCCACGCGCGCGTGCTGCGCGCCTGCCGCCACGCAGAGCACGCCGAGGTCCACGCCGTGCGGTGTCACGAAGAGCGCCTCGAGCTCCGGTAGATCGTGTTGAGCGAGGAACGCGAAGATCTGACCGCCTCCGTTGTTGATCACGACGATCGTGAGGTGCGCGCCACGTCGCGCGTTCCACAGGAGCGCGCCCGCGTCATGCAAGAGGCTCAGATCGCCGAGCAGCGCGACCGTCGGCCCGGGCCCCATCGAACGCGGGCCGGCGGCCGAGATCCCGAGCGCGGTCGAGACCAACCCGTCGATGCCGCTGGCGCCACGGTTCGCCAGGACCTCCAGCCCGTCGCGCGGCGCCATCGCGTAGTCCAGATCGCGGATCGGCATCGAGTTCCCGACGAAGAGGGTTCCCGGCGAGGGCACCGCGGCGGCGACGTCGCGCGCGACCTGCAGCTCCGTGGGGCGTTCGGATCGATCCAACACGTCGTCGACGGCGCGCCGTGCGGTGGCGTCCGCGAGTCGCCAGTCGTCCAACCACGACCGAGGGGCCGGGTCGATCCGTCGGGACTCGAGCTCCTCGCCCGAAGGGCGAGGAGCTCCGCCGGGCCACATGTAGCCGATCGGCTCCCCGTCGCGCGCGATCGGGCGGTCGCCCAGCGCCTCGGCCAGACGCTCGGGATCCGCGTGCAGGCGGAGGTCGGCGCGTGCGTGCGGATCGGGCTCGAGGTGGTGCACGTCGACGACCACCAGCCGCTCGGCGTGCGCGACGACGGCCTGCGTGGCGCGCGTGGTGGGAGCGGCACCGACCTGCAGCACCACCTCGGGGCGGTGGGCCTCGAGCCATCCTCTCGAGGCGAGCAGGGGTTGCCCCGCGCCGAGCGCCTGACCCGGCCGCCGCACGTTCGACGTGGGCTCCGCGATCACCGGCCACCCCAGCCGCTCCGCCAGGAACGTCGTGGACCCGGGCGGCGTCCACGTCGAACCGCCGACGATCACGACGCCGCGCCGACCGGAGAGGGCCCGTGCGACGGCTTCCACCTCGTCGTCGGACGGTGCGGGGTTCGCGTCGTGACGTGGCGGGCCCTCCACCGGTTCGCCCGTGGGGATGTCGAGGCGCTCCGGGGTGAGCGGTTCGTCGAAGGGGCAGTCGATCTGGACGGGGCCGGGCGTCAGGCCGCCGCAGGCGCTGAGCGCCGCCCGAGCCGCTCGGCGCCACTCCTGCGGATGCTCCAGCACCGCGGGCACAGGCGGCTCGAAGTACGCCCGCGCGAACCCACCGTAGAGGTCCTCTTGGTCGATCGTCTGGTTCGCGCCGGTCCCGCGCAGGCGTGGCGGCCGATCGGCGGTCAGGAGCACCAGCGGGATGCGCGATTGCGACGCCTCCACGACCGCGGGGAACAGCTCGGCCGCCGCCGTCCCGCTCGTCGTGAGGACCGCGACGGGCCGCCGCAGGGCCTTGGCGATGCCGAGCGCGAAGAACGCGCTCGAGCGTTCGTCGAGATGGACGTGGATCGCGATGCGCGGGTCGCGGGCGAGCGCGAGCGCGAGTGGCGTCGAGCGCGAGCCCGGCGAGAGGCAGGCCTGGCGGAGGCCTCCCAGCGCGAGCTCGTCCACCAGACCCACGGCGCAGGCGTACGCGACGTCGCCCTGGCTCACGCGAGGCCCACCACCTTGGCCGGGATCACCTGCTGGGCGTGCCAGAGCACGAGGCCGAGGCTCACCAACAGTCCGAACGTGGCGTGCGTGAGGGCGGTGCCGCTCAGCACGGGGATCAGGTCGCGCCCGCTCGCCGTCCCCACCAGCTCCATCGGCTTGATCGCCGGGATCCAGGCGAGGAGGCCCAACAGGGCCCACTGGGTGATGCCGTAGCGCTCGTCCGCGATGAACATCGCGACGCCGGCGACGAGCGTCACGCCCGCCGCGACGATGCAGGTGCGGTAGAGGGTGCGGGTGCGCGCGTCGCCCAGCCTGACGGCGAGCGTATGTTTCCCACCGGCCGCATCCGTGGGGATGTCGCGGAGGTTGTTGGCCACCAGGATCGCGACGGCGAGGAACCCCATCGCGGCGCCGGACCACCAGGCGGCGGCCGGCACGGCCTCCACCATCACGTAGGCGGAGCCGCACGTCGCCATGAGTCCGAAGAAGACGAAGACCATCAACTCCCCGAGACCTAGCCCGGCGTAGGGACGCGGTCCGCCCGAGTAGAGGAGGGCGGCAGCGAGGGCGAGCGCGCCCACCACCAGGATCAGCACGGGCTGGGTCGCGAGCGCGAGCGCGAGCCCCGCGAATGCGGCCACCCCCAAGGCGATCAACGCCGCGACGAGGACGGCTCGGGGAGTGGCCGCTCCCGACTGGGTCAGCCTCGGCGGCCCCATCCGTTCGTGGGTATCGACACCGCGCACGCCGTCGAAGTAGTCGTTCGCATAGTTCACGCCGATCTGCAGGCCGGCGGCCACGAGGAGCGCGGCGGCGAGGCGCCACGCGATGACGTGCCCGGCCGCCGCCGTCCCCACGACCACCGGGATGAGGCCCGCGCCGAGCGTGCGGGGACGCGCGCCACGGACCCACACACCGAGGGAGCTCATCGCGCGGAGCCTACGCGACGCCCGGCGTCACGGCCGTTTGGGGAAGCGCGTGAAGTCGGGCGGCCGCTTCTCCTTGAACGCGTCGCGTCCCTCCTGCGCCTCCTCGCTCATGTAGTACAGGAGGGTCGCGTCCCCGGCGAGCTGCTGCACGCCCGCGAGCCCGTCCGTCCCTGCGTTCGCGCCCGCCTTGAGCAGGCGGAGCGCGAGCGGCGACTCCGCGAGCATCTCCCGGCACCACCGGACGGTCTCGTCCTCGAGCTCCGCGAGCGGAACCACGGCGTTCACGAGCCCCCACTCGAGCGCGGTCGCGGCGTCGTACTGGCGGCAGAGGAACCAGACCTCCTTGGCTCGCTTCTCGCCGATCTGGCGGGCGAGCAGGTTGATCCCGTAACCGGCGTCGAACGAACCGACGCGCGGGCCCGTCTGGCCGAACCGCGCGTTCTCCGCGGCGATCGTGAGGTCGCAGCACAGGTGCAGCACGTGGCCCCCGCCGATCGCGTAGCCCGCCACCATCGCGACCACCGGCTTCGGGCATCGGCGGATCTGGACCTGCAGGTCGAGCACGTTCAGGCGCCCGATGCCCCGCTCGTCGACGTAGCCGTCGTCGCCGCGGATCTTCTGATCGCCTCCGCTGCTGAACGCCTCGGACCCCTGGCCGGTGAGGATGATCACGCCCACGGTCGGATCGTCCCTGGCGACGTCGAAGGCCTGGATCAGCTCGCGGGTGGTCTGGGGACGGAACGCGTTGCGCACCTCGGGTCGATCGATCGTGATCTTCGCGATGCCCTCGGCGGTCTCGAAGCGGATGTCCTGATAGGCGCCGGCTGCTGTCCAATCCATGTGACCGACCACTCCTAGAGCGTCAACTCGAACGGTCAACCAGCCTAACCGACCTCGCGCCTACCGTGCGGTCCGGGGCCCGTGCTAGCGTCCGCGCATGCCGACCGCGAACCGTCGTCGTCGCCTCGCATCGTGGCTCCTTTCCGCAGCGCTCGTCGTCCCGGCACTCGCCGCCACGCCGCAGGCGCGGGCCGCCGCGCCCATCCGCCTGCGGGTCATGACGTTCAACATCGAGTACGGCGGGACCGTGGTCGACTTCGCCAAGATCGTGGCCGCCGCCCGACGCGCCCACGCCGACGTGATCGGGTTCGAGGAGTCCTACGGTCGCCTTCCCCGGCTCGCACGCGCACTGGGGTGGGACTACCTGGACGGGCGCACCGACGTGGTCTCGCGCTTCCCCCTGCTGGACGCTCCCGGCGCGGACGGCCGCTACACGCTCGTGCAGCTCGCGCCGGGCGCCGTGGCCGCGGTGGCGAACGATCATCTCCCGTCGGGGCCGTACGGACCGCGCCACATCCTCGACGGCGAGACCCGACGGCAGGCGCTCCGCACCGAGCGGCGGGTGCGCGTGCCGGTGATCCGCTCGATCCTCACCGACCTGGAGCCCGTCGTCGCGGCGGGGATCCCCACGTTCCTCGTCGGTGACTTCAATACCCCGTCGGCGCACGACTGGACCAGATCGATGGTGGGTGATCGACCCCAGCTCCGGTTCGCGATGCGCTGGCCGGTGAGCCGGCTCGTCGAGCGCGCCGGCTTCGTCGACTCCTACCGCGCGGTCTTCCCCGATCCCCTCGCCCACCCGGGCCTCACGTGGCCGGCGGACCGGCCCCGGAGTCCGGACAGCTGGAACCCGCGACGCGACGCCCCCGAGGACCGGATCGACTACGTGTACGCGGCGGGGCCCGTCGCCCCGATCGACAGCGAGATCGTGGGGGAGCGGGGTCACCCCGGTGTCGACGTCGGCGTGCATCCGTGGGGCTCGGATCATCGGGCGGTCGTGTCCACCTTCGACGTGACGCAGGTACCCCCGCCCGTCCTCGTCTCGCCCGGAAGCCGCCTCGTGGACGTGGGCTCCGATCTCCCCGTGACGTACCACGCCCCGGGGAACTCGGGCGAGCGCGTGGTCGTCGTCCCGCGGGGGGGCGATCCGACGACCGACGCCCTCGCCAGCCGGGCCACGCCCTCCGGCGCTCCGATCGACGGGACACTGACGTTCCCGACCGACACCTTCACACCCGGCGGGTACGACACCGTGCTGGTGGGGGCCGCAGATGCGGAGCTCGCCCGGGCATCCTTCTGGACCAAGGCGCCCGGATCGGGGCCGGTGGTGGACACGACCACGTGGAAGGTGGCGCCAGGCCACGCCATCACCGTGCTGTGGCACGCGGCGCCCGGGTTCCGCTTCGACTGGGTGGGCATCTTCCCGCGCGGCGGCGACCCGGCACACGACGCCTACTACGGCTGGGCGTACACGGGAGCCACCGTCGACGGCCGGGTGCGTCTCGACGGCGATCAGCTCCACCCGTGGCCGTTGCCGAAGGGTCGCTACACCGTAGCCCTCGCCATCGACGACTCGTACCGAGGGCTCGCGAGCGCCGACTTCGTGGTCGGCTGAACGACGACGCCACGGGGGCGCTAGCCTCTGCCGCATGCGCGTCCCCGACCATCTCGCCGGCGGCCCCGGCGAGCTCGTCGCGATCGACCTCCCGCAGGGTGAGGCCTGGCTCGAGGTGGTGGCCGACCTCTGGTGGCGCGGCGTCGCCTTCCTGCCGCTCGACGGTCGGCTGCCTCCGCCCGAACGCGAGGTGCTCCTCGCGCGCGCACGCCCCACGACCCTGTTGGAGCGGCTGGGCGAGACCGCCTTCCCCGGCACGCCCGTGCGCCCCGAGATCGGAGTCGTCGTGGCTACGTCGGGCACCGGAGGGGTGCCGCGCCTCGTGGAGCTCTCGCGCCGCGCCGTGCAAGAGGCCGTGCAGGGATCGGCGGTCGCCCTCGGCGCCGACGAGGCCACGCCGTGGATCTCGTGCCTCACCCCCGCGCACGTCGGGGGCCTCCTCGTCCTGTTGCGCGCCGCCATCCTCGGGTCGCCGGTGATCGCGCACGACCGGTTCGATCCCGCGGCCGTCGTGGCCAGCGCCGACGGAGGGGCCTTCGTCTCGTTGGTGCCGATGATGCTCGCGCGCATGCTGGATGCCGGTGTCCCCCTGAGCGGTCTCACGATGCTGGTCGGCGGCGGCGCGCTGGACCCGGCCGTCGCCGACGTGGCGCGCGCGCGCGGTGCCCGCGTCGTGGCCACGTACGGGACGACCGAGACCTGCGGGGGCGTGGTCTACGACGGCTACCCGTTCGCCGGGACGCACGTGCGCCTCGACGCGGACCGCCGGATCGAGATCCGCGGGCCGACGTTGATGGAGCATTACCGGGGCGATCCGGGCGCCACCGGGGCGGCCTTCACGACGGACGGTTGGTACCGAACGGGGGATCTCGGTGCCCTCGGCGAAGACGGTCGCCTCGAGGTGCTCGGGCGCGACGACGACCTGATCCGCACCGGCGCCGAGAAGGTCTGGCCGGAGGAGGTCGAGCGGGCGCTCCTGGAACACCCGAAGGTGCGCGATGCCGCGGTGGCCGGTCGCGCCCACGCGGAGTGGGGGCAGGAGGTGATCGCCTACGTGGTGCCGGCCCTGATCGACGACCCACCGGACCTCGACGAGCTGCGGGACTGGGTCGCGGATCGGATCGCCCGCTTCAAGGCCCCGCGCGAAGTGATCCTGGTGCCGGACATCCCCCGGACGTCGTCGGGCAAGATCCGCAGGGGCCTGCTGGGCCCCTGAGCCGGCTCAGCCGAGCTCGGCCACGAGCTCCGCGATCCGCGCCTTCGCCTCGGCGAACGTGAGCGGCGCATCGAGGGGCGCGCGGCCGGTGCGACGCAGGAGATGGTTGAGGTAGCCCGCCTGCTCCTCGCTCATGGGCTCCGCGTCACGGGAAGCCGGCGCCGTGAGGGCGGCCTCGGTCGCCACCTCGGAGGGATCCCCCAGGCGGTCCGAGAACGCGAGCAGGTCGAAGGCGGGCTCTTGCTCCATCGCCTCAAGAGCATCGGGTCGCCGAGAGCGTGGGTTGACCACGGCTTCCGGGATCGTTCGGCGCGGGCGGACGAGAAAGAGCCCGAGTCCGGGAGGGTGGACTCGGGCTCTTCGTTGCGCGGAGCCGCCGAGGGGGTGGAAGCTCCGACGGTGGATCGTCGTGGGGCGGGGCGCCGAGGGGGTGGCGTTCCGCCCGTCCCCCCCAATAACGGCCTGGGGACCTCCGCGCTGCATACCCGCGGTCGGGTATCTCCGCGCGGCCTCAGACGGTGATCGCGCCGTGCTTGACGGCGAAGGCGACGGCCTCCAGCTTCGAGTGCACGCGCAGCTTCCCCAGGATGTTGCGGACGTGGGTCTGCACGGTCTGCGGGCTGATGAAGAGCTTGGTGGCGATGTCGTCGTTGCGCATGCCTTCGGCGAGCAGCTGGAGGATCTCCCGCTCCCGATCGGTGAGGTCGTTCAGGAGCATCTGCGCGTCCCGCTGCTCGGCGCGCTCGCGTGCCACCTGGGCGAGGAGTCGCGTGAGCGTGCCGGGGTCGATCAGGACCTCGCCCTCGGCGGCGGCCTTCGCGGCGGCGAGCAACTCCTCGGCGGCCTCGTCCTTGCCCAGGAAGCCGGATGCCCCCGCCTCGACGGCTTCGACCAGCAGGCGGTCCTCGTCGTGCGCCGTCATGATCACGACCTTCGTGGAGGGCGAGACCTCCTTGATCTTGCGGGTGGCATCGATCCCGGACATCCCGCCCTTGAACACGATGTCCATCAGGACGACGTCGGGGAGCTGCTCCGTGCAGATCTCGATCGCAGCCTCGGGTTCGTGCACCGGGGGAGCCACCATCTCGAGCGTGCCGTCGAGGCCCACGACCGTGGCGAGGGCGTCGGTGAGGATCTTGTGGTCGTCGCAGATCAGGAGTCGGACCCGCTGAGCCTTGCTGTCTCCCACCCGTTCATCCCTCCACCGGGAGCCGAACGCGGAGCATCGTACCCCCGTCCGGACCGTCTTCGATGTCGATCTCTCCTGAGTGTTCGGCCAGGAGCCCCCTGCAGATGAAGAGTCCGAGTCCGGTTCCCGGTTGCTCCTCGTAGCCGGCGGGACGCCAGTTGGGGAACTTCGTGAACAGGTGCTCGCGTCGATCGGGCGGGATCCCGGGACCTGCGTCGACGACCTCGATCGTCGCGCGATCGTCCTCCCGGCGCGCCACGACCCTGATGGGCGCCTCGGGCGGCGAGAACTTCACCGCGTTGTCGACGAGCTGGTGGACGACCTCGATCAGGCGTGTGCGGTCCGCGGGGACGCCCACGCCGGGCTGCGCATCGACCGTGATCTCGTGCGCGCCGGGATCCGTCGCGTCGACGCCGGCCCGGACCATGTCCGCGAGATCCTGCGCGATCAGGTTCAGTCGCAGCGATCCGGCGTCGAGCTTCAGCGCGATCGACATCTGGTCCACGGTCGTGAGGAGCCGGCGCGACTCGGTCTCGATCATGCCGAGGAACTCGCGTCGCTCGTCGTCGGAGAGGCGCTCGTAGTGGGTGAGCGACGTGCCCGCGATGCCGCGCACCGTCGCGACGGGTCCGCGGATCTCGTGGGCGATCATGGAGGCGATCTCCGCGCGGCCCCCCAGGACCTCCTCCGCTCGATCCGTCGCGCGACGCATCCGTGAGTCCGAGGATCGCTGGGCGAGCAGGATCCCGACGAACGCGAGCGCGGCCACCAGGGGAGCGAGGAGGTCTGCGGGCTGGACGTATCCGGTTCCCGGCGTCGGCACCTTCACCACGGCGAGCACGAGCGGGATCGCGAGGACGAGGGAGGCCGCCAACCATCTCCTCAGCGGCGTCGCGTGGGTCTGGGTGCGCCACATCCTCTCGGCGGCAACGAGGAGCAACAACGCGGCGGCGACGCCCAGGATCACGCCCACCGCTCCGATATCCCCCCGCAGCGACGAGAGATCCGTGACGGCCTCGCCCCCGCTCAGCGTCGACGCACGGAACTGCCGGTAGACGATGAGGTCCACCGCGGCGGTGACGACCGCGGCCGATCCCAGGATCGTCGACGCGCGCGTTGCGGGCTGACCGCGACGGTCTCGCCACGGGTGTGCCAACAAGAAGAGATTGGCCGCGATGACCCATCCCGCGAGCCACGCGTAGACGGGGACCTTGACGAACGGGGCGGGCCCGTACGTCGTCCACCCGACGTTCGTTCCCGCCGTGACGGCGAACGAACGTCCCACGTCGTGCGCGAGCGGCCACCAGATCCCGAAGATCGCCTCCTGCGCGGCGAGCACCACGAAGCCGGCACCGACGAACAGCGCCTGCGGGTCCCGCGATCGACGGAACGTGTCGAGCGCCAGGACGGCCACCGCGAGTTCCGCCGCACACGCGGCGCCCGCGATCGCGAGCGCGGCCGCGGGGTCGTAGCGGCGATGCCCCAGCATCAGGAGCGCGAAGAGCAGGGCGGCACCCACCGCCAGGGCGGCGAACCCGCCCCATCGCGCGCGCGGCTCGGTCACGTCCGCGAGTCTAGGCCGGGCTCGGAGCGGCCCCGGTATCTAGCCGTAGCTGTGGGCCTCGTCGGGGAACGTGCCGTCTTCGACGTCGCGTCGGAAGGTCTCGACGGCTTCCGTCATCACGCCGCGCAGATCGGCGTAGGGCTTGGCGAGCTTCGGGACCTTCTCGTTGAGACCGAGGAGGTCGTTGATGACCAGCACCTGGGCGTCGCACGAGGGGCCCGCGCCGATCCCGATCGTGGGGATCCGGAGCGAGGTGGTGATGTCGGACGCGAGGTCGGACGGCATCGCCTCGAGCACGATCGCGAACGCGCCCGCCTTCTCGAGATGCTGGGCCTCCTCGAGCACGCGCTGCGCGGCCTCGCCGCGTCCCTGGACCTTGTAGCCCCCGAGCCCGTACACCGACTGGGGCGTCAGGCCCACGTGCGCCATGACCGGGATGCCCACTTCCACCAAGCGGTGCACCAGATCGATCTGGGGACCCTCCAGCTTCACCGCGTGGGCCCCACCCTCCTTCACGAGGCGGCCGGCGTTGCGGACGCCGTCCTCCGTGGAGGCCTGATACGACATGAACGGCAGGTCGCCGACCACCATCGCGTGGGCGGTCCCCCTGCTCACCGCCTTCAGGTGGTGGAGCATCTCCTCCATCGTGACGGGCAGCTCGTTCTCGTAGCCGAGCACGTTGCGTCCCACAGAGTCGCCGACAAGGAGCACCGGAACACCGGCCGCATCGAGGATCTGCGCGGTCGGGTAGTCGTAGGCGGTGAGCATCGTGAAGCGCCGGCCTTCGGCCTTCCATGCTCGTAGGTCGTGGATCGTCACGGTCATCGCTCGCGCCTCCTCGAAGTGCACGGCCTGTTCGCTCCGGGCAGCATAACGCCGGCGTCCGGCAGGACCTTCCCACGCCGACGATGCTTCGAAAGCCCGACGGTATGCTCGCGGTGTGGCCCAACCCAGAGGCGTGGGGATCAAAGACGTCGCTCGCGAGGCGGGCGTCTCCACGACGACGGTCTCCCATGCCCTCTCCGGCAAAGGCCGTCTGCCCGATGAGACGCGTGCGCGGGTTCGCCGGATCGCGGAGGAGATGGGCTACCGGCCGAGTCCCGTGGCGCGAAGCCTCGCGGCGGGACGGACCGGGGTGCTGGGCATCGCGTTCTCCGTGCATCCCGAGGTCGGGGCGAACTTCTTCACGTTGGACTGGTACACGCGGATCGTGAACGGCGCCACCGATCGGGCGATGCAAGCCGGCTACGCCTTGGTGGTGGTTCCTCCCATCGCAGGGCCGCAGATCTGGGGGCGCCTGCCGCTGGATGGAGCGATCGTGGTGGAGCCGGTGCCCGACGATCCCAACCTGGCCGAGATCGCCGCGCACGGGGTGCGTCTCGTCTCGATCGGTTCCGCCCCCGGGCTCGATGCGTGGACGGTCGACAACGACAATGTTTCAGTCGTGCGGGAGGCGCTCGAGCACCTGCGCGCCGCGGGCGCGCGATCGGTGTCGCTCGCGTCGTTCGCCTGGCCGACCGCCTGGCGCGACGATGCCATCGTCACCTATCGCGCGTGGTGCGCCGAGCGTGGTGCGGAACCATCCGTGGTGGAGCTGCACGAGCCCGGTGATGGTCCCATGGCCTACGGTCGTCTCCTCGACGAGGCCGGGCGCCGAGACGCGGTGCTCTGCACGTTTGAGCGCCTCGGCTACGAACTGTTGGACGCGGCGCGCGACCGGGGGATCCGCGTTCCCGATGACCTCTTGATCGTCGCCTCGGGTGACGAGGGGCGCGCCGACACGACCGACCCGTCCCTCACCACGATCGACTTCGATCCGGCTGCGCTCGGTGCCGCTGCGGCGGAGACCCTCGTCGAGCTCGTCGAGGGCCGCGAACCGCGCGTGCGCGCCACGCGCGTGCCGGCGCGCCTCGTGGTGCGCGGATCCAGCTCACCTCCCGTCTGATCTCAGGGTGCCCGACGACCCACCGACGCCGGCGCCGTGTCACCCCCTGGTGCTAGCGTTCGCCAGGTTCCCGTACACTGCTGGACGACCCTCATTCCTTCTGCTCCCTCTCAACGAGGGGGCCGTCTAGCCCAGAGGAGGTGACGCTTGAGGGAGTACGAGATCATGCTCATCCTGCCCGCCGAGGCCGACGAGTCCGTCGTGACCACGGCCGTGGACCGCATCACCAAGGTGGTTTCCGCCAACGGTGGCGAGGTGTCCAACATCGATCGGTGGGGCCGCAGGCGCTTCGCGTACGAGCTGAAGCACCTGAACGAGGGGTACTACGTGGTGGTGAACTTCACCGCCGAGCCCTCGGTCCAAGCGGAGCTGGAGCGGGTCCTGAACCTGGCCGACGAGGTCATCCGGTACAAGGTCCTGCTCCTGCCAGCGAAGAAGCAGACGCAACGAGACGAGACGACCGCTTCTTCCCCCGCTCCGGCCTGACGTCCGGAGCGCGCACCTAGAGAGGTGACGCCGCAATGTCGAGCGACAACCAGATCACGATCGTGGGCAACATCACCGACGACCCCGAGCTGCGGTACACGGCCAACGGGGCAGCGGTGGCGAACTTCACGGTCGCGCACAGCACGAGGATCCGCGACGCCGCGGGGAACTGGACGGACGGCGACACGTCGTTCTTCCGGGTCAACGTCTGGCGCAACCTCGCGGAGAACGCCGCGGAGTCGCTCACGCGCGGCACCCGCGTCGTCGTGACCGGGCGCCTGAAGCAGCGCTCCTGGGAGAACCAGGAGGGCGAGAAGCGTACCGTCGTGGAGATCGAGGCCGATGACGTCGGCCCCAGCCTGAAGTGGGCCACCGCCAGCGTCCAGAAGACCGCCCGTTCCAACTCGTCCTCCTCGGGGGACTGGGGCGAGAAGGTCGCGGCGCCGGTGGGGGGTTCGCAACCGAACGAGGAGACACCACTGGATGCCGGGTAAAGGGAAAGGCAGCCGCGACGGGGCCAGGCGCCCCAAACGCGAGAAGGACGACAAGGCCTGGCAGAAGAAGCAGAAGCGCAAGGTCTGCATCTTCTGCAAGGACCGCATCGAGTACGTCGACTACAAGGACATGATCACGTTGCGGAAGTTCGTGTCCGAGCGCGGGAAGATCCGCGCCCGGCGCGTCACGGGCAACTGCGTGCAGCATCAGCGTGATGTGGCTCTGGCCGTCAAGAACGCCCGCGAGATGGCCCTACTCCCGTACTCAGCACGATGAAGATCATCCTCCAGAAGCCCGTCGAGAAGCTCGGCGTCCCCGGGGACGTGGTCGAGGTGGCCGACGGCTACGCGCGCAACTACCTGGTCCCGCGGGGGATGGCGATCAAGGCGCACAAGGGGGCGGCCGAGCAGGTGGACGCGCTCCGCAGGGCCCACGATCGGCGTCTCTACGCCCAGAAGGGTGAGTTCGAGGCGCTCGCCACCAAGCTGATCGCGAGCGGACCCATCACGGTCAAGGCCCGCGCGGGCGAAGAAGGCAAGCTGTTCGGTTCGGTGACCGCCGACCAGATCGCCGTCGCCATCGCCGCGCAAGCCGAGGTGAGCGTCGATAGGAAGGACGTGCACCTCGACGAGCCCATCCGCTCGGTGGGGACCCACGAAGTGAAGGTGCACCTGTTCCAAGACGTCGAGCCGGTGCTCACGGTCGAGGTGACGGCCGAGGGCTGATCGCGCCGCGTTCGAGTGGTTCTGAGGGCCGGGGCGACGCCCCGGCCCTTCGCGTTGACGACCCCTGGTATGGCTCCGGATAGGGTCGGGAGATGATCGAGCATCCCGGGTTGGCGTGGCTCCGCGGGTCCGCTTCCGGGCGCGCCTGGCTCGCGGCGTTGCCCGCCACGCTCGACGTGTGCGCGGCGTCGTGGGATCTCACGCTGGACGCGCCCTACCCGTACGCGTTCGCGTCCCTGGCCATGCCGGTCACCCGTGCCGACGGGACGCCGGCCGTCCTGAAGATCCAGGTGCCGCATCGGGAGGCGGAGCACGAGGCCGCGGCGCTCGCCCTCCTCGACGGCCGCGGGGCGGTCCGTCTGATCGCCCACGATCTCGGGCGCCACGCTCTCCTGCTCGAACGGTGCGAGCCCGGCACGTCCCTGGCCGCTCTGGCTCCCGACGCGGCCCTCGACGTGATGATCGGTTTGCTTCCTCGGCTCTGGGTCCCTGCCGGAGCTCCCTTCCGGACGCTCGCCGACGAGGCGGCATGGTGGCTGAGCCACCTGGAGAGCACCTGGGAGCGCCACGGGCGACCCTTTGAGCGTGCCCTCCTCGATGCGGCGCTCGGCGCCCTCCGCGAGCTTCCGGGCACGCAGGACGAGCGAGTCCTCGTGGATCAGGATCTGCACGCGGACAACGTCTTGCGTGCCCAGCGTGAACCGTGGCTCATGATCGACCCGAAACCTCTCCTCGGTGAGCGCGCCTTCGGCCTCGTGCCGATCGTGCGCGGTGCGGAGCTCGGCGAGGGTCCGGATGCCCTCCGCCATCGGTTGGATCGGATCACGTCCGCACTCGGGGTGGACCGCGAACGCACCCGTCGTTGGGCGATCGCGCAGACCTTGGCATGGGCCTTCGACGAGGACGATGACGAGGACGAGGAGGGGGAGGGGGACGAGGGCGAGATCGCCGGCGGTGCCGACCAGGGTCAGGTCGCCGTCGCGCGCTGGCTGATGGACCTCTGAGGGCGCGTTCCCGCGCCTCGTGCCCGGCTACACTCGCCTTCCGTGCGCGACGAACGCCGGTTCCTGCTGGAGCTCGCCGAGGATCATCTCGCCTACGTCGAGGTCGGCCCCGACGAGGAGCGGATCGTGGATCCGCGCTTCGTGGTGCTCTGCACGCCGGGGCGACACTTCTGGTCGGCGGGGGTGGGCCGCGTCCGCTTCGATGCGGACATCGACGCACCGCTCGCGGAGATCCGTTCGCTGGTGCGCGCCCGCGGGTACGAGGCCGCGGTGTGGACCGTCGGATCGCACGCGTCCCCGCGCGACATCGTGGACGAGCTCGCCGCGCGAGGCCTCGAACTGGAGGGAACCTCAGACACCCTGGTGCTCACGCGTGCTCCGAGCCGAGCCGCGGCCGACGACCTCGACGTTCGGACGGTGCGCACGCTCGAGGATCACGTCGCGTCGATCGAGGTCGCGGCCGAGGGCTTCGGCTGGCCTCCCGCCGATCGACGAGATGCGCTCGCCCGCGCCGAGGCGTCCTTCCGTGCGGAGCAGGACGGCAAGCACACCGCGCGCCTCCTCGCCTGGGACGGAGGCCGTCCGGTGGCCACGGGGCGGGCCTGGCTCGCGCCGGCGGGCGTGTACGTGGGCGGAGGCGCCACCCTGCCGTCCGATCGTCGCCGCGGGGCCATGACATCGCTGCTCGTGGCCGCGTGGGATGACGCGGTGCGCCGTGGCACGCCGGCTGTCGTGACGTACGGAGGCCCGATGTCGAGTCCGATCCTGCGCGGTCTCGGATTCGAGAAGGTCGGCGAGGTCACCCACATGATCGATCGCCTACCCGACTGATGCGTCCGAGCCGCGCCAGGATCTCGTCGCCGCCGATGGCCGGGATGGGGCCCGATGGCGTCGTGAATGTCACACGTGTGATTCACAATGTTCCACATGGTTATCCACATGTGGAAAGCCCAGGTCAGAGGCGGAGTGACAAGGAATCTTCGCGCGCGACCTGCGCACCAACAATCCACAGGGGTTATGCACTGCCACCGCCACGGAGGTGGGCGTAGGGTCCCCCAGGTTGATGGGTTCGAGGGGATCGGGCCTGGGCGAGGGGGGGTCAGGGTTGGCGCGCGTCGCTGAGGACGTACGGCGCATCTCCCGCGGAGACGGCCGCATCCCCCCGCAGAACGTCGAGGCCGAGGAGTCCGTCCTCGGAGCCATGATGCTCTCCTCGGAGGCCATCGCCGACGTGGTCGAGGCCCTGCAGCCCGAGGACTTCTATCGCGGGGCCAACGCGCGCATCTACCAGGCACTCCGCGGCATCTACGCCAAGGGTGAGCCCGTCGATCTCATCACCGCCGTGGAGGTCCTCAAGCGCCAGGGCATCCTCGACGAGGTCGGCGGGCCCTTGTACCTGCGCGATCTCGTGGAGCAGGTGCCGACCCCCGCGTCGGCCGGCCACTACGCACGGATCGTCGCCCAGACAGCGCTGCTGCGTCGACTGATCTCGGCGGCGGCGGACATCATGGAGATGGCGTACGCGGCCCCCGAAGATCCGGAGGGCACCGCCGACGACGCCGAGCAGCGCATCTACGACGTCGCGCGCCGCGAGGACAAGGACGAGGTCGCGGTCCTGAAGGACCTCGTGGATCAGGCCATGGTCGACCTGGAGTCCATCCAGAACCGCGACTCCGCCTACACGGGACTGCCCACCGGGTTCCGCGACCTCGACGACCTGATGTCGGGACTCCAGCCGGGGAACCTCATCATCATCGCGGCGCGTCCGGGTGTCGGGAAGTCCTCGCTCGCCATGAACGTGGCGCGCAACGTGGCCGTCGACGGGAAGTCGGTGGCTGTGTTCTCGCTGGAGATGTCCCGCTTCGAGATCGGCATGCGCGTGCTCTGTGCCGAGGCGCGGGTGCCCTGGGATCGGATCCGCAACAAGCGCGTCGGCCCCGACGACTGGTCGCGCGTGGTGCACGCGGCCGAGACCCTGCACGACGCGCCCCTCAGCATCGTGGACTCCGGCAACGTGAACATCGTGGACATCCGTGCGAAGGCCCGGCGCATGCGCACGAGCCGCACGGGGCTGGACCTCATCATCGTTGACTACCTCCAGCTGATGACCTCGCCCAACCAGCGGAGGCCGGACAACCGCCAGCAGGAGGTGGCGGAGATCAGCCGGTCGTTGAAGCTCCTCGCCAAGGAGCTGCACATCCCGGTGGTCGCGCTCAGCCAGCTGAACCGTAACCCCGAGGCGCGGGCGGACAAGCGACCGCAGCTCTCGGACCTGCGTGAGTCAGGCGCCATCGAGCAGGACTCCGACGTGGTGATGTTCATCCATCGCGACGACGTCGACCCCGAGAAGAAGCGCGAGTCCGAGCTGATCATCGCGAAGCATCGCAACGGCCCCACCGGCAACATCAAGCTGCACTTCGAGCCGTCGCTCACGCAGTTCCGCAACGCGGCTCGGGGCGAGGCGCCGGCGGCGCAGTGAGCCGAGCGCGCCCGCCCTCGGCCACCGAGGGCCCCACCACGGCGGATCGGCGGCGGGTGCGCACCATCCTCAACCGACTCCGCAAGCGCTACGGCGACCTCGAGCCCCCCCGTGCCGTCGACCCGCTCGACGAGCTGATCCTCACCGTGCTCTCGCAGCACACGAGCGACCTCAACGCGGAACGCGCGTTCGCGGACCTGCGGCGCGCGTTCCCCAGGGGTTGGGCCGAGGTGGAGCACGCGCGGACCCAGGCGGTTGCGGACGCGATCCGCAGCGGCGGGCTCGCCAACTCGAAGGCCCCACGGATCCAGGCCATCCTCCGCGAGGTCCACGAGCGCGAGGGCGGCTACGATCTCGGCCGCCTCCGCGAGCTGCCGGACGCCGAGGCGCGCGCCTACCTCATGACGCTCCCCGGCATCGGCCCCAAGACCGCGGCGGTCGTGCTCTCGTTCGCGCTCGGTCGCGACGCGATCCCCGTGGACACCCACGTCCACAGGGTGTCGAGGCGACTCGGCCTGATCCCGCCCAGGGCCTCGGCGGAGCGCGCCGACCGCCTCTTGCACGACCTCGTGCCCGAGGGCCTCCGCACCCCGCTGCACGTGGCGCTGATCCGCCTGGGCCGCGAGATCTGCAAGGCGCCCACCCCGCGGTGTCGGGAGTGCCCCCTGAACGACATCTGTCCCACCGCCCCGCGGTACCTGGGCCGATGAGGGCACGATAGGCTCCCACCCGATGGACGAACGGCGCTTCGCGATCCGGTTCTCGCCGCGACTACGCTGGCTGTTCGTGCTCGTGGGCCTGGGGCCTCGTCACACGCTCGTGGAGCTTCGCGGCGAGGCGCTCGTCGTCCGCATGGGGTGGGCCTTCGGCGCGGTCGTGCCCGTACGCGAGCGCGAGCCTCGCGCGAGGGCGACGTGTGGTGGGCGATCGGCGTCCACACCAACTTCTCCGGGAACTGGCTCGTGAACGGATCGGCCACCGGGATCGTGAACCTCGTCCTGCGCGAGCCCGTGCGCGGGCGGTCGGCCGGTGTGGCCGTCACGATCCGCACCATCGGTCTCGGCCTCGAGGATCCGGAGGGGTTCCTGGCATCCGTGGGCGCGCGAGTATGAGCGCCGGCCCCGACTTCGCCTGGGAGGAGGCAACCCTCGCCGGGCTCGCGACGGCCTTCGTCGACGGCGCGCTCACCGCGCGGGCGCTCACCGAGGCGTACCTCGAGCGGATCGGGTCGCTCGACGCCGCCGGCCCGGAGCTCCGCTCGGTGATCGAGACCAACCCGGATGCGCTCGCGATCGCGGACACCCTCGACGCGGAGCGACGCGACGGGCACGTGCGCGGACCCCTGCACGGGATCCCGATCCTGGTGAAGGACAACCTGGACACCGCCGATGCGATGCGCACCACGGCCGGATCCCTCGCGCTGGAGGGAGCGCGGCCCCGGCGCGACGCACCGGTCGTCGAACGCCTGCGCGCCGCCGGCGTCGTGTTGCTGGGCAAGACCAACATGTCGGAGTGGGCCAACTTCCGCTCGACGCGCGCGTCCAGCGGCTGGAGCGCGCGCGGCGGCCAGTGCCGGAACCCCTACGCCCTCGACCGCAGTGCCGTGCGGATCTCAGCTCCGGTTCCGGCGTCGCGGTCGCGGCGAGCCTCTGCGCCGCGGCCGTCGGCACCGAGACCGACGGGTCGATCGTCTGCCCGTCCTCGCTCACCGGGATCGTCGGGATCAAGCCGACGGTCGGCCTCGTCGAGGCCGCCGGCATCGTGCCGATCTCCCACACGCAGGACACCGCGGGCCCGATGGCGCGCACGGTCGGCGATGCGGCCGCCTTGTCTGGCGGCGCGCTCGCGACGCGCCCCGTGGACCGGAGCGACGTGACCCCGACGCCTTGCGCGGCGCGCGGATCGGCGTCGCGCGGAACTTGGCGGGGTTCCACGAGGCGGTCGATGTCCTGTTCGAGGATGCGCTCGATGCCCTGCGCGAGGCCGGGCGCGGATGTCGTCGATCCCGTCGACGTGCCGCACGCGAGCGAGCTCGAAGAGCCCGAGTGGGAGGTGCTGCTCTACGAGTTCAAGGCCGATGTCGAGACTACCTGGGGATGGTCGACGGCGATGCGCCCCGCACGCTCGCCGAGCTCATCGCCTTCAACGAGGCGCATCGCGACGAGGAGCTCCGGTTCTTCGGGCAGGATCTGTTCGAGAAGGCGGAGGCGAAAGGCCCGCTCAGCGAACCCGCCTACCTCGAGGCGCTCGCCGCGACGGCTCGTCTCTCACGCGAAGAGGGACTCGACGCGGCGTTCGCCGCCTCGGGCGCGGACGCGATCGTGGCGCCGACGGGGGCCCCGGCGTGGTTGATCGACCACGTGAACGGCGATCACTACGTGGGCGGCAACTCGTCGCCGGCCGCGGTGTCCGGGTACCCGAGCATCACGGTGCCGATGGGGTCCGTCACGGGTCTCCCGGTCGGCATCTCGTTCCTCGGCCCGGCATGGAGCGAGGGGCGTCTGATCGATCTCGCGACGCACTTCGAGCGGGTCACCCGAGCCCGTCGCCCGCCCCGGTTCCTTCCGTCCGTGCAGGAACGCTAGCGCTCGTCCGACAGGTCGGCTCGGAGCGGGTGAGGGGAATCGAACCCCCGTCTCGAGCTTGGGAAGCTCACGTTCTGCCATTGAACCACACCCGCGCTTCCCCTCCGACCACAGCCGTCGGGGGTCACAAGTGTAGCGAGCGGCCCCGCCCGTGTGCGACCTGCTAGCGTTCCCGCACCATGGAGCCCGACCCCAACTTCTGGCCCCAGATCCTGCTTCGCCTCTCCGCCCACGAGGCCCTCAGCGCCGATGAGGCCGCGGAGGCCATGCGCACGGTGATGGCGGGCGACGCCACCGCAGCGCAGATCGGCGGGCTGCTGATGGCGCTGCGGACGAAGGGCGAGACCGTCGACGAGGTCGAGGGCCTGGCGCGGACCATGCTCGAGTTCGCGAACCCCGTGCGGCCGACCGTCGACGTCGTCGATGTGGTGGGCACGGGCGGGGATCGCAGCGGCACGTTCAACATCTCGACCGTCTCGGCGATCGTCGTGGCCGGGGCGGGTGCCCCCGTGGCGAAGCACGGCAACCGGGCCGCTTCCAGCCATTGCGGATCCGCCGATGTCCTCGAGGCCCTCGGGGTCAAGATCGACCTCGAAGCCGCGGGGGTGGAACGATGCATCGCGGACGCAGGGATCGGCTTCCTGTTCGCACCGCTCTTCCACCCCGCGATGGGTCATGCAGGTCCCGTGCGCCGCGAACTTCGTGTGCCCACGGTCTTCAACTTCCTGGGGCCGCTCACCAACCCGGCTCGGCCGTTCGCCCAGGCCGTCGGCTGCTCCGACGCGCGGATGTTGCCGCTGATGGCGGAGGTGCTGGCGCGGCGCGGGACGCGCGCCAAGCTCTTCCGCGGCGAGGACGGGTTGGACGAGCTCACGACCACCGGCATCTCGACCGTCTACGACGTGCGCGAGGGCGAGGCGCGCGAGACCCATCTCGACCCGGCGGACCTCGGGCTGTCGCGGTCGCGTGTGGGCGACCTCGCGGGCGGAGATCCGGAGGCCTCGGCGCGGATCGCACGCGCGATCCTCGCCGGGGACGCGGGGCCGCGGCGGGACGTGGTGCTGCTGAACGCCGGCGTCGCGCTCGAGGTGGCAGGCCGCGCGGCCGACCTGGCCGAGGGCCTGCTCGTGGCGGCTGCGTCCATCGATTCAGGGGCCGCGGCGGCGGTGCTCGACCGCTGGGTCGCCGTGAGTCAGAACGGGTAGCCTAAGCGCCCGATGATCCTGTCCGACCGCACGATCCGCGAGGAGATCGACGCCGGCCGCATCGTGATCGATCCCTTCGATCCGGACTGCATCCAGCCGTCGTCGGTGGACCTCCACGTCGACGCGCAGTTCCGGGTGTTCGCGAACTCGCGCTACCCCTACATCGACGTGAAGCAGGAGATGCAGGACCTCACCGAGCTCGTCGAGGTGAAGCCGGACGAGCCGTTCATCCTGCACCCGGGCGAGTTCGTGCTGGGTTCGACGCTCGAACGTGTCGGCATCCCGAACGACCTCGTGGCGCGCCTCGAGGGGAAGTCCTCGCTCGGGCGCCTGGGTCTGCTGATCCACTCCACCGCGGGCTACGTGGACCCGGGCTGGGACGGGTTCCTCACGCTCGAGCTCTCGAACGTGGCGAACCTCCCCATCACGCTGTATCCGGGCATGAAGATCGGCCAGATCAGCTTCTTCAAGCTCACCACGGCCGCCGACGTTCCCTACGGCGCGGCCGGCAACAAGTACCAGGGTCAGCGGGGTCCGACGGCCAGCCGGTTCTTCAAGGACTTCACGGACGGCTAGCAACCCGGTGGATCCTCGGCTCCATGGCCTCGTCTCGAGGATGGCAACTCCGTACCGACTCCCGCGATGGATCACCTGAAGGGTGATCGGGTCCTGCGAGGAAGGAGTCCGCATGGCGGCACCAACGACGGTCGATGAGTACCTGGTGGCCCTCCCACGGGATCAGCGCGTCGCGCTGCAGGAGCTTCGGGAGACGATCGCAGCCGCGGCGCCCGGGGCCACCGAGACGATCAGCTACCAGATGCCCGCCTTCAAGCTCGACGGTCGGTTCCTGGTCTCCTACGCCGCGTTCAAGGATCACTGCAGCTTCTTCCCCGCGAGCACGAACGTCGTCAAGGCCCTCGGGGAACAGCTGAAGCCCTACCTGTCGGGCAAGGGCACGATACGGTTCACCGTGGACGCCCCGATCCCGTCCGCGCTGGTGAGGAAGGTCGTGCGGGCGAGGATCGCGGAGAACGCAGAGAAGGCGCGGAAGGGCCACCGGTAGCGCCCGAGGGCGCCGGAACGTGGAAAGGACCGGCGACCGGGTCCGACGCCCCGGCCACCGGCCCTTCGCTCATAGGTCGTTGACCAACGCTCCCGGCGTGGGTCCGACCCCCATCTGGACGGCCATCATCGCGGCCTGGGTGCGGTTGGTGACGCCCAACTTGCGGAAGATCGCGGCGAGGTGCGCCTTGACCGTCTTCTCGCTGAGGAACAGCGCTCCCGCGATCTCGCGGTTCGAGCGGCCCTCCGACAGCAGGGCGAGGATGTCGTGCTCGCGCTGCGTCAAGGAGTAGTCGCTCCGGCGGCCGTTCTGCGAGCCGCCGTGCGCGCCGGACTCCTGATCCTCGAACAGGTTCTGGATCACCCGCGGCGAGAGCACGTTGCCGCTGCCCGACATCGCGACGTTGATGGCCTGCGAGAGGTCCTCGGGGGTGGCGTCCTTCAGCAGATAGCCCGCCGCGCCGTCGGCGAGGGCGCGCTTCACGTAGGGCGCGTTCTCATAGGTCGAGAGCATGATCACCGGCACGCTCGACCACTCGGCCTTGATCGCGCGGAGCAGTTCGAGCCCGTCCAGGTCCGGCATGCGGACATCGACGAGTGCGAGATCGATCTCGGTCCCGCCGTGGAAGACCTCCAGCGCCGCGGCCGAGGACTCCGCCTCGATCACCTCGGCCTCGGGGAAGCCCTCCTTCACGACGTATGCCATCCCACGGCGCACGAGCGCGTGGTCATCCACCACCATGATCCTCATCGTGTCTCTCCTCGCCCTCCGACGGGGAGCGAGGCGACCACGCGGACGCCGCTCCCGGGCGTCGAACCGATCTCGATCGACCCGCCCAACTGTTCGGCCCGTGCCTGCAGGAGGCGCAGCCCGAAGTGCGGGTCGTCATCCGTCACGGCCGCGATGCCGCGGCCCCTGTCTTCCACTTCGATGCGCAGTTCCCGTTCGCCCGCGCGCACGCGGATCGCGACGTCCTTGGAGCCCGAGTGCTTCGCCGCGTTGGCGAGCGCCTCGGAGACGATGCTGTGTGCGGTGTCCAGCACGACGGCCGGCACGGTCTCGAGATCGCCTTCCACCGACACGCGCGCCGGCAGCTTCCATCGGTCGACGAGCTCGGCGACGAAGGTCGCGAACGACCGTTCCTCGACGATGGCGCCCTCCTGCAGTTCGAAGAGCATCTGGCGGATCGCCTTCAGGTCCTGGCGGATCGCCTCCTCGACCTCGAGGAGCTCCTCGGCGGCCGACGCGGGGTCGGTTTCGATCCGCGCCCGCAGGATCTGCAACTCGAGCACCGCGCTCGTGACCGACTGGGTCAGCCCGTCGTGGATGTGCATCGCCCACTTGGTCCGCTCCTCGAGCATGCGCGACTCGACCGTGGCGGCCACGGCCGGGTGCACGCTCTGGGGGCGCACGTCGTTGCGATGGACGTTCACAGTGCAGGTGGTCCTTCCGGTGAGACGTTCGCTCTAGTGCCTTTTCGGACGGAACGGCCTCCGGCTTGACCCATTCGCCAGAACCAGTCCGGACCGATGGGACAGACGTAGGACGCCGCCGCCCGCCCGACCGCCCCAGGAGCCCAGCGACACAGGGCGAACCCGGGGCTACAGAGTCAAGAAACTTGTCAATGGAATACTCAAGTTCTATCCTGTGTTCAGACTTAGGAGTCGCAGGAGCGGCTTCGGCCAACACGAGGAGGAGTAGTTCCATGTCGCGAGGAGTAGGGATCGACCTCGGCACCACGAACTCGGTCGTCGCCGTCCTGGAGGCGGGCGAGCCTGTCGTCGTGCCCAACGCAGAGGGTGCCCGCACCACGCCCTCGGTCGTCGGATTCTCGAAGAACGGGGAGATCCTGGTGGGCGAGGTCGCCAAGCGCCAGGCCATCACGAACCCCGACCGCACGATCAGGTCCGTGAAGCGTCACATGGGGGAGAAGGATTTCTCCGTCGACATCGACGGGAAGGCCTGGACGGCGCAGGAGATCAGCGCCCAGATCCTGCTGAAGCTGAAGCGTGACGCCGAGGCGTACCTGGGGGACACCGTGACGCAGGCGGTGATCACGGTGCCCGCCTATTTCGATGACGCGCAGCGCCAGGCCACCAAGGAGGCCGGGCAGATCGCGGGCCTCGAGGTGCTCCGGATCATCAACGAACCAACGGCCGCGGCCCTCGCCTACGGCCTCGACAAGCAGGACACGGAGCAGACGGTGCTCGTCTTCGACCTGGGCGGCGGGACGTTCGACGTGTCGCTGCTGGAGATCGGCGACGGCGTCTTCGAGGTCAAAGCGACGCACGGCGACACGCACCTGGGTGGCGACGACTGGGACCAGCGCGTCATGGACTGGCTGGTCAAGGAGTTCAAGAACGGACACGGCATCGACCTGTCGAACGACCGGATGGCGATGCAGCGTCTGAAGGAGGCCGCAGAGAAGGCGAAGATCGAGCTGTCGCAGGTGAGCGAGGCGACGATCAACCTGCCGTTCATCTCCGCGGGAGCGGATGGCCCGCTGCACATGGACCAGAAGCTCACGCGGGCCGAGTTCGAGCGGATGACCGAGGACCTCGTGCAGCGGTGCAAGACGCCGTTCGAGCAGGCCATCAAGGACTGGGGCAAGGACGCGAGCGGGATCGACCACGTGATCCTGGTCGGCGGCTCCACACGGATGCCCATGATCCAGGAGCTCGTGAAGTCGCTCACCGGCGGCAAGGAGCCGCACAAGGGCGTGAACCCGGACGAGGTCGTGGCGGTCGGCGCCGCGATCCAGGCGGGTGTGCTGAAGGGTGACGTGAAGGACATCCTGCTCCTCGACGTGACCCCGCTCTCGCTGGGCGTCGAGACCAAGGGCGGCATCTTCACGAAGCTGATCGAGCGCAACACCACGATCCCCACGCGCAAGTCCGAGATCTTCACGACGGCCGATGACAACCAGACCACGGTCGAGATCCACGTCTTGCAGGGTGAGGCGGAGACCGTGATGTCGCCGGGCGTGAAGTCGCTGGGGCGGTTCCATCTGATGGGGATCGCGCCGGCTCCGCGCGGCATGCCCCAGATCGAGGTCGCGTTCGACATCGACGCCAACGGCATCGTGAACGTGAGCGCCAAGGACCTGGCCACCGGCAAGGAACAGGCGATGACGATCACGGGTGGCACGGCGTTGTCCAAGGACGAGGTCAGCCGCATGGTCGAGGACGCGGAGAAGTTCGCGGCGGAGGACCACAAGCGGCGCGAGGTCGCCGAGGCGCGCAACGCCGCCGACCAACTCGCGTACCAGGTGGACAAGTTCCTCCAGGACAACGGCGAGAAGGTGTCCGACGCCGACAGGACCGATCTGACCAAGGTGAACGACGAGCTGAAGGACGTGCTCAAGGACGAGGCGGCCGACGCGGAGAAGCTGACCACGGCCACGGATGCCGCCATGAACGTCTTCCAGCGGGTCGGCCAGGCGATGTATCAGAACGCGCAGTCGGAGGCGTCCGCACCGCAGCCCGATGCGGGGGACGCGGATGGCGGGCAGACACCGCCCGAGGGCGACGACGACGTCGTCGAGGGCGAGATCATCGAGGAAGGAGGTGCGTCGTGATGCTCACGAGACTGGATCCGTTCCGTGATGTCAGGAGCGTGGAGGAGGCGCTGGACCGCTTCGTCGGTCACACGTTCTCGCAGAACACGTGGCTCCCTGCCATCGACGTGAAGGAATCCGAGGATCGCTTCGAGGTGACCATGGACCTGCCGGGTCTCGAGCCCGACCAGGTCGAGGTCCTGTTCGAGGATCAGATCCTCACGGTGCGTGGAACGCGGGAGTTCTCCACGGAGGAGGATACCGAGCGCTACCACCGGATCGAGCGCAGCTACGGCTCGTTCGCCCGGTCGGTCAGGCTCCCGCACACCGCCGACGGAGGCAAGATCGAGGCCACGTTCGACAAGGGCGTCCTCACCGTCGAGGTGCCCAAACGCGAAGAGGCCAAGCCTCGCGCGATCGAGGTCAAGGTCAAGTGACCGAGGACCACGATCGCGATGAGACGCGTGAGCCGGGGATCCGCATCACGGATCGCCGCCGGTTCGCGTCGATGACGGAAGAGGGCGACGCCCCGGTCTCCACCGAGGAGACCGGGGCCCAAGCCAACGCCGCGGGCGCCGAGGAGGACGCGACGGAGGGCACCGGCGACCTGCAGGCGGCCCGGGCCGACGCGGCCCAATACCTGGATCACCTGCGCAGGCTCCAGGCGGAGTTCGACAACTACCGCAAGCGCGTCCAGCGGGAGCTGGGCGAAGCGCAGGAGCTCGGGGCCACGCCGGTGGTCCGCCGGCTGCTCGAGGTCCTCGACGACTTCGAGCTGGCGCTGATCCACGCGACGGAGAAGCCCGACTTCGACAAGTTCCTCCACGGGGTCGAGCTGGTGTACGCGAAGCTCGTCGACTCGCTGAAGACCGAGGGCCTCGAGCGGATGCATCCGGAGGGACATCCCTTCGATCCCGAGCTGCACGAAGCGCTGATGCAGACCGGCGAAGGAGAGGGCGACCCGGTCGTGGCCGACGTGCTGCGTCCTGGCTACACGCTGAAGGGTCGGGTGCTGCGTCCCGCCGGCGTCCGCGTCGAGCGAACGTGAGCGTCGCGTCCGCGCCGCACGTCCACGAGGAGTTGGTGAGCTAGATGGCAGACGAGGTCCGCCGGGAGTGGTTCGAGAAGGACTACTACCAGGTCCTCGGCGTGCCCAAGAACGCCACCGCCTCCGAGATCAAGAAGGCGTATCGCAAGCTCGCGCAGCAGTTCCACCCGGACGCGAACCCCGGCAACACCGACGCCGAGGACCGGTTCAAGGAGATCTCCGCCGCATACGACGTGTTGGGCGACGAGGAGCGGCGCGCCAGCTACGACAAGGTGCGCGAGATGGGTGCCTCGGGCTTCGGGCCGGGCTTCGCGGGGGCCGGTGCGCCCGGCGGGGCCGGGTGGCCGCCGGGAGCCGGGTACCAGCAGGTGGACTTCGATCTGGGTGACCTGCTCGGAGGCATGTTCGGGGGCGCCGGTCGTCGCGGCGCACGGCAGACACGGCCTCAACGCGGCGCTGATCTCGAGACGGACGTGCGCGTAACCTTCGAACAGGCGATGGAAGGCACCACGGTCCCGGTGCGGATCACCGGACCCGCGACGTGTCACACCTGTCATGGATCCGGGGCCGCGCCGGGCACGTCGCCGGTGACCTGCCCCGAGTGCCGGGGCACGGGCGAGGTCGCGGTGAACCAAGGCTTCTTCTCGATGGCGCAGACATGCCCGCGGTGTCACGGGAACGGTCGGATCGTGGAGACGCCCTGCCCCACCTGCAAGGGCAGCGGAGCGGTCCGGCGCACGCGCACCCTGAAGGTGAAGATCCCCGCGGGGGTGCGCGACGGTGCCCGCATCAAGCTCGCCGGGCGCGGCGAGCCGGGTCCCGCCGGCGGACAACCCGGCGACCTGTACGTGCGGGTGAGCGTGACGTCCGACCGGACCTTCGGTCGTCGCGGCGACGACCTGACGATCGAACTGCCGCTCTCCTACCCGGAGGCGGCGCTCGGCGCGCACGTGCAGGTCCCCACGTTGAACGGCCCCGTGACCCTCAAGGTGCCGGCCGGCACACCCACCGGCAAGACGTTCCGGATCAAAGGGAAGGGCGCTCCCAAGAAGGGTGGACACGGCGACCTTCTGGCGACGGTCAAGGTCGACGTGCCGGGCAGGCTCTCGCGAGAGGAGAAGCGACTGTTGAAGGAACTACAGGAGATGCAGAAGGACTCGCCTCGCTCGAAGCTGGGCGTGGCGTGAGGTGAGACCTCATGGACGAACGTGACGTGAACCGCGAGACCGGCGAACGCGCCGTCTACATCATCAGCGTCGCTGCGGAGCTGGCCGGCGTGCACCCGCAGACGCTGCGGATCTACGAGCGCAAGGGACTCGTCCATCCGCACCGCACGTCGGGCAACACCCGCCGGTACTCGCAGCACGACATCGAGCGGCTGCGCGCGATCCAGGCGCTCACCGACGAGGGTGTCAACCTCGCGGGCGTCAAGCGCATCATCGACCTGGAGGAGGAGATCGAGACCCTTCACCGGCAGGTGGCGGAGCTGCGGGCGCAGCTCGAGCGCCGCAGGGCGATCGCGATGCCGGGACGGCGCATCGGCTCCGATCTCGTGCCGCTGCGGAGCCTCATGGATCTTCCGTGGGAGGACCGCACCGTATGAGCGACGTGCGGCTGCGACCGCTCCGGGCCTCCGACGTCGACCAGCTCGTTCGCACGCGGATCGAGGAGGCGGGCACCATGGCGAACCCGGCGCCCGCACGACCGGAGGACGAGCTGCGGGCCGCGATCGAGGAGCGCGTCGCGCATTCGGGGACGCTCCATCGGGGCGAGCTGCTCCTGGGGATCGATGTCGGCGGCAGGCTGGTGGGCGAGATCCAGGCCCGGTGTCCGGAGAACTGGGTGCCTCCCGGCGTCTACGAGCTCGGGATCGGGTTGTTCGCCACCTCCGATCGGGGACGCGGGATCGGTCGTCGTGCGGTCGCCCTCATGACCGCTCGGCTCTTCCGGGAGGACGGGGCGCACCGCGTCCAGGCCGGGACGGATCTGGAGAACGATGCGATGCGAGGGGTGCTCGAACGGCTCGGCTTCCGCTGCGAAGGCGTGATGCGCGGCTTCATGCCGATGCCTGCCGACGAGCCGCACGACTACGCCCTATACGCCATCACGAGGCGCGACTTCGAGGACGTGAGTGACGGATGGATCTGAACAAGCTGACGATCAAGGCTCAGGGCGCCCTGCAGGAGGCGCACGACCAGGCCGTCGCCCGAGATCACCAGGCGATCGAGCCCGAGCACCTGCTCTTCGCGCTCTCGTCCGACCCCGAAGGCGTCGTGTTCCCCCTGCTGCAGCGTGCGGGGGCCAATCCGGGCCAGCTGCGCCAGCGCGTGGACGAGGCGCTCGACCGGCTCCCCAAGGTGTACGGGAGCGGCGAGGCGGACGTGCGGATCTCCCCGGCCACCGGGCGCCTGCTGGACGCGGCCGCACAGGAGGCGGAGACCCTCACGGACGAGTACGTCTCCACGGAGCACCTGCTGCTCGCCGCGCTGCGCGGCGGCGGGGCCGCGGCGCGGATCCTGGCTGAGGCGGGGCTCACGCGCGACACGGTGCTCGCGGCCCTCGCCGAGGTGCGCGGACGTCAGCGGGTGACCGACCAGAACCCGGAGGACAAGCTGAACGTGCTGGAGAAGTACGGGCGCGACCTCACGGAGCAGGCGCGACGTGGCAAGCTCGACCCGGTGATCGGGCGTGACGAGGAGGTCCGACGCACCATCCAGGTGCTCTCGCGACGCACGAAGAACAACCCCGTCCTGATCGGAGAGCCGGGTGTCGGCAAGACGGCCATCGTCGAGGGACTCGCGCAGCGGATCGTGGCCGGGGACGTTCCCGAGTCGCTCAAGCACAAGCGACTCATCGCGCTGGACCTGAGCGCGATGGTCGCGGGCGCGAAGTACCGCGGTGAGTTCGAGGAGCGATTGAAGGCGGTCCTCAAGGAGATCGCCGACAGCGAGGGTGAGATCGTCACCTTCATCGACGAGCTCCACACGATCGTGGGCGCCGGGGCGGCCGAGGGCGCGATGGACGCCGGGAACATGTTGAAACCCATGCTTGCCCGGGGGGAACTCCGTGCGATAGGCGCGACGACGCTCGATGAGTACCGCCAGCACATCGAGAAGGATCCCGCGCTCGAGCGCCGGTTCCAGCCCGTCCTCGTGGAGGAGCCCTCCGTGGAGGACACGATCGGCATCCTCCGCGGCCTCAAGGAGCGCTATGAGGTCCATCACGGCGTGCGGATCCAAGACCCGGCGCTCGTGGCTGCCGCGGTGCTTTCCGACCGCTACGTGAGCGGGCGGTTCCTGCCCGACAAGGCGATCGACCTCATCGACGAGGCGGCGAGCCGTCTGCGCATCGAGATCGATTCGATGCCGGTGGAGATCGACGAGGTGGAGCGGCGGATCCGCCAGTTGGAGATCGAGCGCGCGGCATTGCAGAAGGAGACGGACGAGGCCTCGCGCGCGCGCCTCGAACGGCTGGAACGGGAGCTCGCGGATCTCAGGGGGTCCAGCGAGGCCATGATGGCGCACTGGCGTCAGGAGAAGGAGCGTATCGACGCCATCCGGATCCTGAAGGCCGAGATCGAGGAGGCGCGTGGCGAGGCCGAGCGCGCGGAGCGCGACGGCGATCTGGAGCGCGCCGCGGAGCTGCGCTACGGCACGTTGGTCGACCTCGACAAGCGCCTCGAGGAGGAGAACGCCCGGCTGGCCGAGCTCCAGTCCGAGCTGAAGATGCTGAACGAGGAGGTCACGGAGGAAGACGTCGCCGAGGTCGTGGCCACGTGGACCGGGATCCCTGTCTCCCGATTGATGGAGGGCGAGATGCAGAAGCTCGTCCATCTCGAGGAGGCGCTGCACGATCGGGTGGTGGACCAGACGGCCGCGGTGGAGGCGGTCGCGAACGCGATCCGTCGCTCGCGCGCCGGTCTGGCAGATCCGCATCGCCCGATCGGATCGTTCCTCTTCCTCGGTCCGACCGGGGTCGGCAAGACCGAGCTGGCTCGCGCGCTCGCCGAGTTCCTCTTCGACGACGAGCGGGCGATGATCCGCATCGACATGAGCGAGTATCAGGAGCGGCACACCGTCTCCCGTCTGATGGGCGCGCCGCCCGGCTACGTCGGGTACGAGGAGGGTGGCCAGCTCACGGAGGCGGTCCGTCGACGCCCTTACAGCGTGGTGTTGCTCGACGAGATGGAGAAGGCCCACGGCGACGTCTTCAACATCCTCCTGCAACTCCTCGATGACGGCCGCCTGACCGACGGGCAGGGGCGGACCGTGGACTTCCGCAACACGATCGTGATCATGACGTCCAACCTCGGGTCGTCGGTCTTCGACGATCCATCGTCTTCGCCCGACGAGCGGAGGGAGCGTGTGCTCGCCGACGTGCGCGGCTACTTCAGGCCGGAGTTCGTGAACCGGATCGACGAGATCGTGGTCTTCGACGCGCTCGGCCGCGAGGAGATCGCGCAGATCGTGGACATCCAGCTTCGCGGGCTGCAAGCGCGGCTCGCCGAGCGCAAGCTCACGCTCACGCTCACCGACGGGGCCCGCACGTGGCTGGCGAACGAGGGCTACGATCCCGCGTTCGGAGCTCGACCGCTCAAGCGCCTGATCCAGCGCGAGATCCAGGATCCGCTCGCCCTCAAGCTGCTCGCCGGGGAGATCCACGACGGTGACACGGTGGAGGTGGACGCGGCCGAGGAGGGGCTGGCCTTCCGGATCCCGTGAGCCGGCTCGTCCCGGAGGGGTGGTTCACCTCACGGGGACGAGGGCCGATACTGAGGCATGATCTGGCTGGTCTTCCTGGGGGGCCTCGTCGTCGTCGCGGGGTTCGCCGTCTACGCCTACCTCGCGAAGCAGAAGCGGATCGAGGCGTTCGGGCGGATGGCCCTGCAGTACGGGCTCACCTATGCGTCTGAGGATCCGTTCGGCACGATCGCCGAGCCGTTCCACCTCTTCCAGATGGGCGACGGGAGGGGGATCGAGAACGTGCTGTACGGCGCCTGGCAGGGCATCGATGTCCGGGCGTTCGACTACTGGTACTACGACGAGAGCACGGACTCGAAGGGCCACACGTCCCGCAGCTACTCCCGGTTCGACTGCGCGCTGCTCGGCGTCGAGGCCGCATGCTCGCCCATCACGATCGACCCCGAGAACGTCCTCACCCGTCTCGCCGATCACCTGGCGATGCACGACATCCAGTTCGAATCGGAGGCGTTCAACGACGCATTCAACGTGAAGTCGCCCGACCGCAAGTTCGCGAACGACCTGATCGACGCCCGCATGCAGCAGTGGTTGTTGACGCTGGGACGCGGCTACTCGTTCGAGGTGGTGGGGGACCGGATGCTCTGCTTCTGCCGTCAGATCGACCCGACCGGCTTCATCGCCCTGCTGGGGACGGCGAAGGGCTTCCTCGAGCACGTGCCGCACGTGGTGGCATCGCTGTACCCCAAGAACTCCGGCTAAGCTGGCAGCTTCGTTGTCGACGTGAGGGGAGTCCGACGTGTGGGTCCTGTGGGTGATCCTGGCGATCGTGGTGATCGGGGCGATCTTCGCGGTCGTCTCCTACAACCGGTTCATCACGCAGAAGAACCTGATCAAGGACGCCTGGGCCAACATCGACACCGAGCTGCGACGCCGGTACGACCTGATCCCCAACCTCGTCGAGACCGTGAAGGGCTATGCCTCGCACGAGAAGGAGGTATTCGAGGAGGTCACGCGGGCGCGCGCATCGGCCGCGGGCGCCACGGGGACCCCGGCCCAGCAGGCGGCGGCCGAGGGACCGTTGGTCGCAGCGCTCGGCAAGCTCTTCGCTGTAGCCGAAGCGTACCCAGACCTGAAGGCGAACCAGAACTTCCTGGCGCTGCAGTCGGAGCTGTCCAACACGGAGGACCGGTTGCAGACGGCACGCCGCTTCTACAACGCGAACGTGCGGGAGTACAACCAACGCATCAAGCAATTCCCCTCCGTGCTCGTGGCCAACATCGCCGGGTTCAAGGAGGAGGAGTTCTTCGAGGTCGAGGAGGCGATCCGCGACGCGGGCGCGCCCAAGGTGGACTTCTCCGGTGCCGCGCCGGGGGTCTCCTTCGACTCGGCGAGCTCCGGCGCGCCGACCGCCCCCGCCGACCCGGCGCCCCCCGCCGACCCGACCCCTCCGTCCGCATCGCCCGGAGCGCCCGACCCGGCCCCCGAGCGACCCGACGAGTAGCGGATCTCCTGCGTCACGGCTCCCGGGGCGGATCGACGGGGTCGGGCGCCTCCGCGTCGTCGAAGGAACGATCCCGACGCACGTTGCGGATCAGCAGCCACCATGCGACCGCCCACGCGACCGCCACGCCGCCGAGGATGAACGCGGACTGCCGGGCCCCCACCGAGTCGGCGATGGCCGCGGCCACCAGGCTCGAGACCCCGAGCGAGAGGGTGATGAGCGCGAAGTCCACCGCGAAGACCCGGCCGCGGATGTAGTCGGGCACGAGGCGTTGGAGGCCGTAGGTTGAGAGCACCCATTGGGTGCCGCCGCCCAGGTGGGCCGTGAAGATCACGACCGCGGCGACCCAGAGCGTCGGAGCGAGGCCGAGCGCCATGTAGGAGAGCCCGAAGATCGCGAGCGCGCCTCCGATCACCGGGAAGAGCCGACGGTGGTGCGGACCGGCCAGGCGATGGCCCAGGAACGGCCCCACCAACGCCCCGACCCCGCGGGCCGCCATCAAGATCCCGAACCCGATGTCGCCGGCGTCGAACACCTGCCGCGCGAAGACCGGGATCAGCGCCAGGACGCCGGCGGCCAGGCCGAACCCCGCCTTGACGGCGAGCAACGAGAGCACCCGGTGGTCGCGACGCGCGTACTCGAGTGTCTCGATCGTCGCGTCGATCGTCTTCGGATGCTCCTGCTGTTCCTCCCTCGGCTCGGAGAAGGGCCGGCGGATGCGGGAGAGCAGGGCGGCCGAGGCCAGGAACGAGACGGCGTCGACCAGGAACGCGGTGTCGCGCCCGAACACGGTGGCCACCACGCCGCCGAGCGCCGCGCCGACGGCGAGCATCGTGCCCCACAGCGAGCCGCCCAACGCGTTGGCGGTCGGGAGCTCCTCCGCGCTCACGAGGTTCGGGATCGCGGCGGAGGAGGCCGGGTCGAACGGCGCGGCGAAGATCGACAGGATCGCGAGCAAGGGGAAGGCGAGCCAGACGGTGCCGGGCCCCACCAGCAGGAAGGCGACGCAGATGACCATGCGCGCCAGATCGCAGGTGATCATCAGCTTGCGTCGGTCGACGCGATCCGCGAGGGCTCCCGCCCAGGGGGAGGCCAGGAAGAAGGCGCTCTCCTGAGCGAGGATCGAAAGGCCCACGTCGATCGCGCGGCCCGTCGTCTCGAGGATCAATCCGTTGATCGCGACGAAGAGGAACCAGTCGCCGCCGAGCGAGATCACGGAAGCCGCGAAGAGCCTCCGGAAATCGCGGTTGCGGCGGAGCAGCCGTAGGCTGGCGCGGAACCCTCCCTCGGTGGGCAGGGCATCGTCGGTCCCGGCGGTGTGGGTTTCGCGTTCGTCCACGGCGGTGCGTCAGACTACCGGGGCGACGGAAGAGGAGGCGTTGACGGTGCTCGATCGCATCACGTGGTTCAGGCAATCGGCGCTCCGGTGGGTCGATGACGAACGCACGATCTACATCGATCCCTGGGGCACGGACGAGGGCGCGCCTCCCGCCGACCTCATCCTCATCACCCACGCGCACGACGATCACTTCCAGCCCGCCGAGATCGAGCGGCTCCGCAAGGAAGGCACGAAGATCGCCGCGCCTCACGACGTGGCGGGGATGCTCACCGGCGACGTGACCCCGGTCGCGCCGGATGAGACCCATGAGATCGCAGGCGTGCGGTTCACGACCGTGCCGGCCTACAACACGCGCGAGGAGGCCCTCGACTTCCATCCTCGCGCCAATCGATGGGTGGGCTACGTCCTCGAGCTCGGCGGCGCCACCTATTACCACGCGGGCGACACCGACCATGCGCCCGAGCTCGACGACGTGAAGACCGACGTGGCCTTCGTGCCCGTGGGCGGGTACTACACGATGAACGTGCCCGAGGCCGCCGGGTTGGTGCGGGCGATGAGCCCCGGCCTCGCCGTGCCGATGCACTTCGGGTTCGTGGTGGGCTCCCCCTCCGACGGCGATGCGTTCCGTGCGGCCGCCGATCCCGTCCGCGTCGAGATCATGACGCCCACCAACCCCTTCGAGCGGGAGTAGCGCGGGGTAGCATCTGCCCACACCTGACGAAACGGGAGACGCGATCATGACGCTCGGCTACGACGGGAAGCTCTTCATCCTCGCCTTCGATCACCGCGGGTCGTTCCAGAAGAAGTTCTTCGGCGTCGAGGGCGCTCCCTCGCCCGAGGACACCCAGCGCATCATCGACGCGAAGGCCTTGATCTTCGAGGGTGCGCAGAAGGGGCTCGCTGCGGGTGTGGACGCCTCGAGCGTCGGCATCCTCGTGGACGAGCAGTTCGGCACGGGTGTCGCGAACGCCGCCAAGCAGCAGGGGCTGATGCTCGCCATGCCGTGCGAGAAGTCGGGCCAGAACGAGTTCGACTTCGAGTACGGTTCCGAGTTCACCGCGCACATCCGGTCGTTCAACCCCGACTTCACCAAGGTCTTGGTGCGCTACAACCCGCAGGGCGACGGTGCGATGAACGGCAGGCAGTCGGTGCGCCTGAAGGAGCTCTCGGACTGGCTCCGCGCCAACGACAAGCGGTTCCTGTTCGAGCTCCTCGTGCCGGCCGAGCCGCACCAGCTCGAGTCCGTGGGGGGCGACGTCGGGCGCTTCGACCGCGAGCTCAGGCCGCACCTGATGCGGCTGGCGATCGCCGAGCTCCAGGAGGCCGGGATCGAGCCGGACATCTGGAAGATCGAGGGCATCGACGACGCGGCCGAGTGCGAGGCGGTGGCGCAGCAGTGCCGGATCGGGGGGCGCGACCACGTCGCGTGCGTGGTGCTGGGTCGCGGCGCCGATCATGCGGCGGTCGATGCCTGGCTGCGCGCCGCGCGAGGCGTGGACGGGTACTGCGGGTTCGCGATCGGACGCTCGATCTGGTGGGACCCCCTGAAGGAGTTCGTGGACGGCACGCTGCCGCGCGATCAGGCGGCCGAGAGGATCGGCCAGAACTTCAAGCGGTTCGTGGCGGTGTACGAGCAGGACTGACGGACGTGGGCGGCTCAGCCCTCGATGAGCAGCCCTCGACGCCGACGGACACGCCGGTCCAGCCGGTTGAAGACCAGGTAATCCACCAAGACACCGATCACGACGATCACCCCGAGCGCGGCGAGGAGCGTGGGCACGTCGTCCTGGCTCCGCGCCAGCAGCTGACCGAGCCCGACCGCCCCGGCCGCGGTCACGATCAACTCGGCAGCCATCAGGGCCTTCCATGCGAAGCCCCAGGCCTGCTGCAGCCCGGCGATGTACCCCGGGAGCGCCGCCGGGAAGATCACGTGCCGGTACAGGGGCCACCCTTCGGCGCCCAGCGTCCGCCCGGCGCGTTTGAGCAGCGGCGGGACCTGGCGCATCGCCGACATCGTCGCGAGGGTCATCGAGGGGAACGCCCCGACGATCGTCACGAACACGACCGCGCGTTCGGTGGCGCCGAACCACACGACGGCGAGGGGCAACCACGCGATGAAGGGCGTGATCTGCAACGCCACGACGATCGGCCGGATCGACCGGCGCGCGAACTCGTTCAACGCGAGCCCCACCCCGATCAGGGTCCCGATCGAGATGGCCATCGCGAAGGAGAACACCAACCGGATCAGGGTCTTGACGGCGGCTTCCGGGATCGTGCCGTCGGACATCCCTCGGAGGAACGCGCTCCACACGACGGCGGGTGTGGGGAGGGACGCCGACGACGTGAGCTCCGCCGCGATCCACCAGACGACGATCAAGCCGACGATGCCGGCCAGCGGTGGTCCGACCTCCCTAACGAGGCGTCTCATCGCCCGCCCCCTTGTCGACCTCGCTCATCAGGAGCTCGTGCACCTCGGTGACGACCCGTGCCACCAGCACATCGTCGAGCTGGCGCGGACGCGGGGCGCCGATGCGCACCTCTTCGATCAGGCGACCTGGCGCCGCCGACATCACGAGCACGCGGTCGGCCAGGAGCGCAGCCTCGCGGACGTTGTGGGTCACGAACAGGAACGTCTTGGGCCGACCTTCGCGCTCGACCCAGACCCGTTGCACCTCGTTCTGGAGCAGCTCGCGCGCCTGCGCGTCGAGCGCTCCGAAGGGCTCGTCGCCCAGGACGACGTCGGGGTCGCACGCGAGCGCCCGCGCGAGCTGCGCTCGTTGACGCATGCCGGCCGAGAGCTCGTGGGGCTGGACGTTGCCGGCGCTGGCGAGACCGACGCTCTCGAGCCAGTGACGGGCGCGCGCGTGCCGGTCGGCGGCGGGAACGCCCACCAGGCGCAGGGCGAGCTCGATGTTCCCCTCGACGGAGAGCCACGGGAAGAGGGCGGGCTCCTGGAAGAGGACCGCACGGTCGGGCCCGGGTCCGGGGATCGGCCTCCCGTCGAGCAGAGCGGACCCCGACGTCGGCTCGTCCAGCCCGGCGAGGATGTTGAGGATGGACGTCTTGCCGCTGCCGGAGGGACCGAGCAGGCAGACGAACTCACCCGGCGCCACGTCGAAGGTCACGCCGTCGACCGCCGTCACGACCTCGCCCGAGTTGGACCGGCGGGTCTTGACGAGATCGCGCACGGCGAGCTTGGGAACGGCCGTCACGGGGTCGGGCACGAGTCGCAGGGCGGCGTCGCTCATGGCGTCACCGGAGCCTGAACTTCTCGGCCATCTCGATCTGCACGACCTTGCCGTCCTGGATCACGAGGACGACGGTCCCGAACTGGATCTTGCGCACGATCTCGGCGACCTTGGCCAGCACCGCGCGCTCGTCGTCCGTGAGCGCCGCGAGCTGTTGGTCCGCAGATACCGGGGCCGCCTGCTCGTCCGTCACGGGCCGATACTAGGCGCGCACCGTTTCGGTCGCTACGACCGGGGCGGCCGCGGCCGTCAGCTGCGGGCGCGTCTTCAAGAAGTAGGCCACGGCGATGCCGAACCCGATCCCGATCGGCGCCAGCCACGCCTGCCACTTGATCCAGCTCTTCCGACTGAGGCCGGCGGCCTCCCACTGCACCTCCGGATGCGCGGCGGCGTCGATCGCGCCCCAGACGGGCAGCGCGATCAGGGCGAAGAGCAGGAGCGTGCCGCCCAGGAGCGTCGTGGGCATGTTGAGCAGCTTGAGGGCGGATGCCAGCAGGACGAACACGAGCGCGGGACGGATCAGACCGTCCGGAGCCTTCGAGGAGAGGCGGGCGCCCGCGTAGACCGCCGGCACCGCTCCGAGGATGATCGATACCGTCAGCGCCATCTCGAAGTCCCCGACGATGATGTGGGCGATCGCGGCCGAGGTCACGAGCGGGACCGCCTGCACCAGATCGGTGCCGACCAGCTCGGCGCCGCGCAGTTCCGGGTAGAGCAGCATCAAGCAGATGATGATGATCGAGCCCGACCCCACCGACGTCAGCCCGACCAGCAAGCCCCCCACCGCCCCGATGAGGATCGTGGGGCCGATGCGGATCTCGATGGGAGCGCCCACCTCGGCATGGGTCGCCAGGCCGTCCGAACGCCGCTGTGCGCTGCGCTTCCCCTGGAGCCAGGCCTTGAGCACCATGGCGCCTGCGGCAAGGAGGAGGGTCAATCCCAGCAGGGTCTTGGTCAGGTTCTCGACGGCCTCGCTGTTGCCGCTCGCGTGCAGGATGAACACGCCCGCGAAGGCCATGGGGATCGAACCGACGCAGAGCCACTTCACCAACCCCCAACGGACCGTGCCCCGACGGATGTGCACCCCGCCGCCGACGGGCTTCATGATCATGGCCGCCACCAGGTCGGAGGAGACGGCGGTAGACGGGTTGATCCCGAAGAAGATCACCAGGATCGGCGTCATGAGTGCGCCACCGCCCATCCCGGTGAGCCCAACCGTGAAACCGACGATCACCGAGGCGAGCACGATCGCCCAGTCGATATGCATATGCGGTTCTCCCCTGCGAGGGACAGAAAAGGCCGCAGCGAAATGAGATCGCTGCGGCCTCCAGTCGTCTGGTCAGCTGCGGCCACCAGGCTACCGAACCCCGGAGGGGGCGGTCAACGGGACTTCCGACCTATCTTCGCGTCGTCACAGGTTCGTCATAGGGCGTGCACTCAGCCCACCTGCACCTGGATCGTGTGGTATCCCGTCGCCCCGTCGGGAGCGGGTGGCGCTTGATCCGCCGTCTGGGTCAACCCCGACCCGTCGGTGGCGCGCACCTGCAACGTGTGAGGACCGGGCGCGGCATCCCACCGGTACACCCATTGCCGCCAGGTATCGGCGGTGTCCTCGGCCCCGAGCTCCGCCTCGATCCACCCTCCATCGTCGACCTGCACCTCGACGCGGGAGATCCCTCGATGCTGGGCCCACGCCACCCCGGCGACCGCCACGGTGCCCGCCTGCGTGTTCCCGCCCGCACGCGGCGTATCGATCCGCGACTCGGTCTTGATCGGTGCCTGCTGGGCCCATCCGCGGGGGATCCAGTACGCGTCGAACGCATCGAACGTCGTGAGCTCCAGATCCACGAGCCACTTGGTGGCCGAGACGTAGCCGTAGAGACCGGGCACGACCATGCGCACGGGGAACCCGTGTGCGAGGGGGAGCGCCTCGCCGTTCATGGCGATCGCGAGCATCGCGTCGCGTCCGTCCATCACGACGGACGTGGGAGACCCGGCCGTGAACCCGTCGGCCGAGCGCGAAACGAGTTGGTCGGCGCCGGCGTCGACGCCCGCTTCCTCGAGGAGATCCTTGAGCGGGGCCCCGATCCAGCGCGCGTTGCCGACGTAGCTGCCGCCCACCTCGTTCGAGACGCACGCCAGCGTGATATCGCGTTCGATCAGGGGCCGCGCGAGGAGCTGGGGGTAGGTGAGTGTGAGCTCGCGCTGGACCATCCCGTGGATCCGGAGCTGCCAACCCTCGGCGTTGACGGAGGGCGTCAGCAGCGCCGTGTCCACGCGGTAGAAGCGGTCGTTCGGGGTCAGGAACGGACCGACGCCGGGCACGCCGAGGTCCGCGGCGGGCGGTGGCGGGGGCGCGGCGTCGGAGGGCGTCGGGATCCGCACGGCCTCGCGTGAGGCGGATGCCGCCGAGCGGCGCACGAGGTACTGGCCGGCGGCGCCCGAGGCCGCCGCCACGATGCCCGCGACCACGCCGCTGAAGACGAACGCCCGCCGGTCGATCGTGCCGGGCATCCGTGGGGAACGGTCGGGGGGCGCCCCCTCCGCCGTCCGATCGAACCCCCCGGCGCGGCGGAGCGTGCGGAACGTGAGCAGGCCGGCGACGGTTCCCGCGAGCGAAGGCAGGGCGTAGGCGAGCGTCGCCGTGGGCCTGGTGAGCGAGGCGACGAGCCCGATCGCTCCGAAGATCACGAGTCCGCTCACGCCGACCCGGGGGCGGCGCAGGGAGATGATCCCGAGCACGACGGCGACGATCGCGAGGATCGCGCCGATGCCGATCAGCAAGGCCGGCTTGTCGTGCGAGCCGAACGTGTCGATCGCGAAGGACTTGAGCCAGGGCGGCGCCAGGTCGATCGCCGCGCTCCCCACGGCGATCACCGGAGAGGAGGTGCCCCCCACCAACCCGGCGACGAGCTGGGCCACGCCGAGGGCCACGGCGGCCGAGAGCAGGCCGAGGAACGCCCCGGCGACGCGATGGCGATTCACCTGAGGTATCCGTTCACGGGCCTGGATCGGATCATCCCAGGTCGGTCTCGCCCACCCGCCCTGCGTTACGACGGTCGGGCGCGCTGCACGTCCGGCCTTCGGGGGTCAGACTCGTGGCATCGCTGTGGAAGGAGGAGCGGCATGGACCCGATCGCGCATGAGGAAGCCGTCGCGGCGCTCGCCGAGCATCTCGGCCCCGTCTTCGAACGGAGCCCGGACGGCGTGTACATCTGGCTCGACGAGGAGCACTGGATCTGCAACGAACGGCTCGCGGAGATGTTCGGGTACGGCTCCGCGGCGGAGCTGAGCAACACGCCCGGACTGCTGCAGCGCCTCGTGCACGAGGATGATCAGAGTCTCTTCTCGTGGAACTACTGGAACCGCGTGCAGCCGCTCGCGTTCCCCTCGACCTTCCGCTTCCGCGCCCTGACGAAGGACGGCTCCGAGCGCGCGGCCGAGACCGACATGATCCCCTTGAGCTTCGGCGGCCACACCTTCGCGTACCACTTCGTGCGGACGCTTTCGTGAGCGCGGGGGCCTCAGGGCCACCCGCTAGACTGGGCCCATGCCTGCCTCCATCGTGCTCGGGACCCAGTGGGGAGACGAGGGCAAGGGTAAGGCGGTCGACTACCTCGCGGACCGGATGGATTTCGTGGTCCGCTACCAGGGCGGGAACAACGCGGGCCATACCGTCATCGCCGAGGGGCGGCTGCTGAAGCTCCAGCTGATCCCCTCGGGCATCCTCTACCCGCACATCACCTCCGTGATCGCGGACGGCGTCGTGGTCGATCCGCGACACCTGATGAAGGAGATGGACGAGGTCCGCGAGACCGGCGTCGACGTCTCCCGGCTGGTGGTCAGCGGGAACGCGCACATGATCATGCCGTATCACCTGGAGCTGGAGAAGGTGACGGAGCGGTTCCTCGGCAAGAACGCGCTCGGGACCACCAAGCGGGGGATCGGCCCCGCCTACGGCGACAAGGCGGCCCGGATCGGCCTGCGGATCCAGGACCTGTTCGACGAGAAGATCTTCCGCGAGAAGCTCGAGGTGGTCCTGCGTGAGAAGAACCTGATCCTGACCAAGATCTACAACCGCCTGCCCCTCGACCCCGAGCGCATCGTGGACGAGTACATGCAGCTCGCGGAGCGGATCCAGCCGCACGTCGTCGATACGGGCGCCCTGCTGTATCGAGGGTTGCGGGACGGACGCAACGTGATGTTCGAAGGGGCCCAGGGCACGCTGCTCGACCTCGATCACGGGACCTATCCGTTCGTGACGTCGTCGAACCCGGTGGCGGGCTATGCGCTGGCGAGCGCCGGTGTGGGCCCCCACTTCGTGGACCGGGTCGTGGGCATCGTGAAGGCGTACATCACCCGGGTCGGCGCCGGCCCGTTCCCCACCGAGCTGATCGACGACGTGGGCGAGCGCTTGGGCACCCGCGGCAAGGAGTTCGGGACCGTCACCGGTCGCAAGCGCCGATGCGGATGGTTCGACGCGTGCCTCGGTCGCTACGCAGCGCGCGTGAACGGCCTCACCGAGCTGTTCGTGACCAAGCTCGACGTGCTCTCGGGTCTGGAGACCGTGAAGATCTGCACGGGGTACCGCGCCTACGGCCAGGCGTTCGACGACATGCCCCCGCACCAGTCGGTGTTCCACGACGCCGCGCCCATCTACGAGGAGCTGGAGGGCTGGCACGAGGAGATCGACGACTGCCGCACCTTCGAAGATCTGCCGAAGCAGGCGCAGGCGTACCTGCGCCGCGTGGAGGAGCTCGTCGGCGTCCCGGTCTCCGTGGTCTCCGTGGGGCCGGCACGGGAACAGAGCCTGCCGGCCGCATGAAGGTCCTGGTCGTCGGGGGCGGAGGCCGCGAGCACGCGCTCGTGTGGGGCCTCGCCCGGAGCGGCCGCGTCCAAGAGGTGCTCGCGGCACCGGGCAACGCGGGGATCGCGAGGCTGGCGCGGTGCGAGGCCGTCCCGGCCGACGACGTCGGCGGCATCGTGGGCCTGGCCGAGCGCGAGGGCGTCGACCTGGTGGTCGTCGGACCCGAGGCGCCGCTCGTCGCGGGCCTGGCCGACGCCCTGCGTGCGGGCGGGCGTGCGGTGTTCGGTCCGGACGCGGCCGCCGCGCGGATCGAGGGTTCGAAGGCGTGGGCCAAGCGACTCGATGGACGCGGGGGGATCCCGACGGCGCGCAGCCGGGCGTTCACCGACACGGAGGCGGCGCTCGGCTTCGTGGACGAACTGGGCGGTCGCGCTGTCGTGAAGGCGGACGGTCTCGCCGCGGGCAAGGGCGTGACCGTCGCGCTGGAGCGCGCCACGGCCGAGACCGCGCTCCGCGACTCCCTCGAGGGCGGGGCGTTCGGCGAGGCGGGCGCCACCGTGGTCGTGGAGGAGGTGCTGGAGGGCCCGGAGGTCTCGGCCTTCGCCGTCACCGACGGCACGACGGTCGTGCCGCTCGTGCTCTCGCAGGACTTCAAGCGGATCGGCGACGGCGACACCGGCCCCAACACCGGCGGGATGGGCGCGTACTCGCCGGTCCCGACGGTCGATGCCGACACCGAGGCGGAGGTCTGGGACCTGTGTCGCCGCACGGTCGACGTCATGGCGAAGGAGGGCGTGACCTACCGCGGTCTGCTCTACGCAGGGTTGATGCTCACCGGCGCCGGTCCCAAGGTGCTCGAGTACAACTGCCGCTTCGGCGACCCGGAGACCGAGGTCGTGATCCCCCGCCTCGCCTCCGACCTGGCGGACCTGCTGGAGGCCAGCGCCACGGGTGCCCTCCGGGAGGTATCCGTGTCGTGGCGACCGGAGGCCGCCGTCACCGTCGTCCTCGCGAGCGGCGGGTATCCGGGGAGCTACGAGGTCGGGAAGGAGATCCAGGGCCTCGATGAGGCCGGCTCGCTGGAAGGGGTGGCCGTCTTCCACGCGGGCACGGCGGAGCAGGACGATAGAGTGGTCACGGCGGGAGGTCGGGTGCTCGCCGTGAGTGCGCTCGGCGCCTCCGTGGCCGAGGCCCGGGGTCGCGCCTACACAGCATGCGAGCTGATCTCGTTCGAGGGGAAGACCCTTCGCCGGGACGTCGCCCTGCAGGCTTCGAGGGGGAACGGATGACCGAGGAGATCCGGGCCGGGGTACTGGCGGCCTCGCCGTCGGAACTGGGAACGATGCGCCAGGCCGGCCTGATCCTGGAGAAGTTCGGGATCGGCCACGAGATCCGCATCATGTCGTCCTCGCGGAACCCGGATCTGGTGGATGAGTACGCGCGGACCGTGTTCGAGCGTGGGTTGAAGGTGATCATCTGCTCGACCGGCATGTCCGGGCACCTCGCGGCAGCGGTGGCCGCGCGCACGATCATCCCGGTGATCGGCGTCCCGATCGCCAGCGCACCCCAGATGATGGGCAACGAGGCGCTCGCCATCACCGCACAGATGCCCACCGGGGTGCCGGTGGCCACCGTGGGGGTCGACGCAGCGGTGAACGCGGCGGTCCTGGCCGCCCAGATCGTCGCGATCGGCGACCCCGAGGTGCAGCAGGCCCTCTGGCGCTTCAAGGACGATCTCGCGGAGGGCCTGAAGCTTTGATCCCGCGGTACAGCCTGCCGGAGATGGCCGCCGTCTGGTCGGACGAGGCCCGACTGGCGCACTGGCTCGAGATCGAACTGCTCGCGGTCGAGGCCTGGGCCGAACTGGGCCAGATCCCGGACGAGGACGCGGCTGCCTGCCGGGCGCGGGCATCGTTCACGGTCGAGGCCGTCTTCGAACGGGAGCGTGTGACGCGCCACGACGTGGCGGCGTTCGTGGATGTGGTCGCCGCCTCGATCGGCCCCGAGGGTCGTTGGATCCACTACGGGATGACCTCGTCAGACGTCCTCGACACGGCGTTCGCGCTGCAGCTCCGGCGCGCGGCCGACCTCCTGCTCGGGCGTCTGGAGATCCTCCTGGCGGTGGTGAAGCGCCAGGCGCTCGCCTATCGGGACACCCCCATCATGGGTCGCTCGCACGGGATCCATGCCGAGCCGACGTCGTTCGGGCACAAGCTCGCCGTCTGGGCGTTCGAGCTCGACCGCGACCGGGAACGCCTGCGGAGGGCGCGCGAGACGGTGAGCGTCGGCGCGATCAGCGGCGTCGTGGGCTCCTACGCGGCCGTCGATCCGCGCGTGCAGGAGCTGGTGTGCGCGCGGCTCGGGCTTCGCTCCGCCGAGGCGACCACGCAGGTGATCCAGCGCGATCGCCACGCCGAGTACATGACCACGCTCGCCGTCGTGGCCTCCACGCTGGACAAGATGGCCACGGAGGTCCGGCACCTCGCCCGCACGGAGGTCCGCGAGGTGCAGGAGCCCTTCGCGCAGGGGCAGAAGGGATCCTCCGCGATGCCGCACAAGCGGAACCCGGTCATATGTGAACGCGTGAGCGGACTCGCGCGTGTGATCCGCGGTCATGCGCAGACGGCGCTCGAGAACGTGGCGCTCTGGCACGAGCGCGACATCTCCCACTCCTCCGCCGAGCGGCTGATCTTCCCCGACGCGACCGGGCTGCTCGACTTCATGCTCGACGACATGGCCCGGGTGCTGGACGGCCTCGTCGTCTTCCCGGAACGCATGGCGGAGCACGTGATGTCGCTCGGTGGGATCGCCTTCAGCCAATCGGTGCTCCTCGCGTTGGTCGACGCGGGCCTCCCGCGCGAAGACGCCTACCGGATCGTGCAGCGTGCCGCCGCCGTGGCCTGGGACGAGGGCGGCTCCTTCCGCGCGGCGATCGGCGCTGATCCCGCCGTGCGCGCGCGCCTGAGCGATGAGCAACTCGAGAGCCTCTTCGATCCACGGCGCTTCCTCCGGAACCTCGGAGGGGTCTTCGAGCAGCTCGAGAAGGTGCCGGTGGAGGGAACGTGAGCGCGGCGGGCGGCCTCCACGCGCAGGGCAAGGTCCGCGACATCTTCGATGCGGGTCCGGACACCCTGCTCCTGGTGGCGAGCGATCGCATCAGCGCGTTCGACGTGATCCTGCCCGACCCCGTCCCGGACAAGGGTCGGGTCCTCACCGCCTTCTCGCTCTTCTGGTTCGAGCGGACGCGAGATCTCGTCCCGAACCACGTGGTCACGGCGAACCGCTGGGAGTTCCCGGAGCCGTTCGCCCACGAGACGTTCCTCTCCGGTCGCGCCATGCTCGTCAGGCGCGCCGAGGTGATCCCCGTCGAGTGCGTCGCACGCGGCTACCTGAGTGGATCGGGGTGGAAGGACTACCTCCGCAGCGGCTCGGTCTGCGGCCAGGCGTTGCCGGCCGGGCTCGTCGAGTCGGCCCATCTGCCCGAGCCGATCTTCACGCCGACCACGAAGGCGGCAGAGGGCCACGACCTGCCGCTCACGCCGGAGGAGACCGCCGAGCTGATCGGGCGTGGGCTCGCCGAGCGGCTGAAGGAGCTCTCCCTCACGGTGTACGAGCGCATCGCCGCCGTGGCCCTGGAACGCGGCGTCATCCTGGCCGACACCAAGTTCGAGTTCGGGTTCTGCGACGGCGAGTTGATCCTCATCGACGAGGTCGGTACGCCCGATTCTTCGCGCTTCTGGCCGGCCGACGCCTACGTCCCGGGCGGTCCCCAGCCGAGCTTCGACAAGCAGTTCGTGCGGGACTGGCTCGACATGAGCGGGTGGGACCATGAGCCGCCACCGCCCGACCTCCCGGAGGAGGTCGTGAGGCGGACCGCAGAGAAGTATCGGGAGGCGTACGAGCGCATCACGGGCGAACGGTGGGACTGGTACCTGCAGCGGATGGGTGTGATGGACGACGGCGACTGGGAGACGTGCGCGATCGAACCTCGAGCGTCTCCGGAAGGAGCAGGCATGACGTTCACGTTCGAGGTCCTCGTGTCGCTGAAGCCTGGTCTCGCGGACCCGGCCGGCAAGGCGGTGATGTCGGCGCTCCCGACGCTCGGATGGACCAACGTCGACGCGGTGCACGTGGGCAAGCACATCGAGGTGAGCCTCGATGCTCCGGACGAGGCGGCGGCGCGGTCCCAGGTTCAGGCGATGGCCGAGCGCCTGCTCTCGAACCCCGTGATCGAGGATTTCCGGATCCTCGAGACCTCCGGGGAGGCCTGAGGCCGTGAGCGACCGCTCCCCCCGGATCGGCGTCATCACCTTCCCCGGATCGCTCGACGACCGCGACGCCCTGAACGCCGTGAGGATGATGGGCGGCGAGGGCGTCGCGCTCTGGCACGGCGAGCACGACCTGCATCAGGTCGACGCCGTGATCCTGCCCGGCGGCTTCAGCTACGGTGACTACCTGCGTTGCGGCGCGATCGCGGGGCACGCGCCCATCATGGAGGAGGTCAGGGCCTTCGCCGACCGTGGCGGTCCCGTCCTCGGGATCTGCAACGGGTTCCAGATCCTCTGCGAGAGCGGTCTGCTGCACGGAGCCCTGATCCGCAACCGCGGCCTCCGCTTCATCTGCCGCGACGTGATGCTCCGCGTCGAGACCTCGCAGAGCATCGTGTCGGGCGACCTCACGGCGGGCGAGCTCGTGGAGGTGCCGATCAAGCACGGTGAGGGTGCGTTCATGGCCCGGCCCGACGAGCTGACGCAGATCGAGGACGAGGGGCTCGTCGTCTTCCGCTACGCGAGCGCCGACGGCGTGGTGGACGACGCCCACAACCCGAACGGCGCGCTCGACGGCATCGCGGGGATCCGGAACGTGCGCGGCAACGTCGTGGGGCTGATGCCGCATCCCGAACACGCGGTGGATCCCGACGTCGGCCCCACGGGGGACAGCCGCTCTTCGCATCGTTGCTGGCTTCGGCCATGGCGGGCGCGGGAGCATGACCGAGCCGCTCCACCGCCGGCTCGGCCTGAAGGACGACGAGCACGAGCGCATCGTGACCACGCTCGGCCGGGAGCCCCGGCCCGCCGAGCTCGCGATGTACGGCGCGATGTGGTCGGAGCACTGCTCGTACAAGTCCTCCAAGATCCACCTGAAGAGCTTGCCGACCGAAGGCCCCTCCGTGCTCGTGGGCCCCGGCCAGGACGCGGGAGCCGTCGACGTGGGCGACGGATGGGCGGCGGTGTTCAAGATGGAATCGCACTCCCACCCCAGCGCGATCGAGCCCTATCAAGGCGCGGCCACCGGGGTCGGAGGGATCGTGCGCGACATCATCTCGATGGGCGCGCGGCCGGTGGCGCTGCTCGATCCATTGATGTTCGGCCCGCTCACCGACGAACGGAACCGCTGGCTCTTCGAAGGCGTCGTGGCGGGGATCGGCGGCTACGGCAACTGCATCGGGGTGCCCACCGTCGGTGGCGAGGTGCATTTCGCGGAGCCTCACAGCGCCAACCCGAGCGTCGACGTGATGTGCGTCGGGCTCGCGAAGGCCGAGGATCTCGTGACCTCGACGTCGCTCACGGCGCACGCCGGCTCGCTCATGGTCCTCTACGGGTCGGCCACGGGTCGCGATGGCATCGGCGGTGTGAGCGTGCTCGCCTCCGCCACGCTGGAGGAGGGCGCGGGCGCATCACGCCCCAGCGTGCAGATCGGGGACCCTTTCGCGGAGAAGCTCCTGATCGAGGCCTCGCTGGAGCTGATCGAAGAGGGCCTCCTGGAGGGCCTGCAGGACCTGGGTGGTGCCGGCATCACCTGCGCGGTCAGCGAGTCGGCCGCGCGCGCGGGGATGGGCGCCGATCTCGAGCTCGACGCCGTGCCGTTGCGCGAGCCCGAGATGGAGGCATTCGAGATCCTCACCTCGGAGTCCCAGGAGCGGATGCTCGCGATCGTTCATCCGTCTCAGCTCGACGCCGTCATCGGGGTCTGCGACCGGTGGGGACTGCAGACCGCCGTGATCGCGACGCTCGTCGATGGAGGCGGGCTGACGGTGAGGCACCGGGGCGAGGTCGTGGCGGAGGTGCCGGCGCGCTCGCTCACCGACGACGGTCCCGAGTACGACCGCCCGATGCAGCGACCGGCCCCCTCCACCGCGGACGATCCCACCTTCGTCTCCTTCGAAGAGGACCTGCGCGACGCGCTCCTCACCGTGCTCTCCTCGCCCAACGTCGCATCGAAGCGATGGGTCTTCGAGCAGTACGACTCGCGTGTGCAGGGTCAGACGGTGGCGGGAGCGGGGAGCGACGCGGCCGTCGTGCGCGTGCCTGGAACCCTGAAGGGTCTCGCGCTCTCCACCGACGGCAAGGGCCGGTTCGGGGCGCTCGACCCGTACCTCGGGGCCGCCCATGCCGTCGCCGAAGCCGCGCGCAACGTCGCCGTGACCGGCGCCCGCCCGCTGGCCATCACGAACTGCATGAACTTCGGCAACCCCGAACGGTCCGCCGTGATGTGGGAGTTCGCCGAGGCGATCCGTGGGATGTCCGACGCGTGCCTGGCCCTCGAGACGCCGGTGACCGGCGGAAACGTGAGCTTCTACAACGAATCGGGCGACTCCGCGATCTGGCCCACGCCGGTGGTGGGGATGCTCGGCCTGCTCCCCGACTACCGTCTGCGCGTCCCCACCGGGTTCCCGCGGGCAGGGCTCGCGGTCTACCTGGTCGGGGAGACGTTCGCCGAGCTCGGGGGCTCGGAGTTCGCCGAGGCGGTCCTGGGCGTGGTGGCCGGCAGGCCTCCCGCGTTGGATCTCGAGAAGGAGGCCTCGCTCCATCGGTTCCTGTACGCGGCCTCGCAGGCCGACCTGCTGGCGAGTGCCCACGACTGCGGCGACGGCGGGCTCGCGATCGCGCTCGCGGAGTCGGCGATCGAGGGCGGGCACGGGTGCGCCGTCACGATCGAGGGCGACCTCCCGCCCCACGTCGCGCTCTTCAGCGAGTCGGCGTCCCGGGCCGTCGTGAGCGTGGCGCCCGAGTGCGAGCGGGAGGTCCTGGAGCTCGCGACGGCCCACGCCGTGCCCATCGCGCGCCTGGGTGAGTCGGGCGGTCCGCGCGTGGTGTTCGCGGGGCTGATCGAGACCTCGGTCGACGAGCTGCGCACCGCGTTCACCACGGCGATCCCGCGCCTGCTGGGCGAGACCGAGTAGCGAGGCCGCGTGCTCGAGGCCGTCACCTTCGACTACTGGCAGACGCTCGTCGCCGAGCGGCCCGGTGAGATGCGCTCGGGCCAGATCGGCCGCTTCGCTCTCACCCTCGAGGAGTCGGGCCAGCCGCGCGGCTCCGAGGAGCTGGAGGCGGCGTTCGCCGAGAACTGGGCGCGCTTCGAGGAGCACTGGAACGAGAACACGGGCCAGTACACCCCCACGGACACGGTCGACTTCATCGGCGAGCGGCTCGGCATCGACCTCCGCGACGGGGTGCGTGCGCGGCTCATCGAGGGCTTCCGCGAGGTGGGGGAGGCGGTGCACCTCGATGTCGCGCCGGGGATCGAGGAGTGCCTCGCCGAGCTACGGGGCGCGGGCCTGCGTCTGGGCATCGTCTGTGACGTAGGCCTGACGTCCTCGCCCACCCTGCGCGACCGGCTGGCTGGCTTCGGCCTGCTCGACGCCTTCGACGCCTGGGCGTTCAGCGACGAGACCGGCTGGTTCAAGCCCGCGCCCGAGGCGTTCTCGCCTGCGCTGCGCGAGCTCGGCGTCTCGGACCCGGCGCGCGTGGCTCACGTGGGTGACAATCGCCGCACCGACGTTGCGGGCGCCCTCGGCCTCGGGATGGTGGCGGTGCGCTACACGGGGCTCGGCCGCGACCGCACGCACGCACCCTCGGGAGAAAGCGGTCCGGAGGCCACCCACGTGATCGACGACCACCGTGACCTCGCGGCTGCGCTCGGACTCGGTTGAGGCCCGCCTTTCACATCCCCGGCCCCGCGCGCGTTGCTCCTTCGATGCGGCACGAGGAGGCGGATGTGGTTCCATCGAGTTTCGAGACATGGGCACGCAAGATGGTGGAGGCGGACCGACGGGCGCGGCTGGAGGACGTCCGGCGGCGACGCGAGCACCTCGCGCTGCGCCCGGGGCGGCGCCGCGACCGCACCGGGGCGTCGCCCCGGAGGGGCGCGTGAGCCAGCACCCGGAGGCGCGCGTGAGCCAGCACCCGGAGGCTCGCGTGAGCCAGCCGGAGGCTCGCGTGAGCCAACGCCGCGGCGCGACGGCTCGAGCGCCCGTGCCTCCGTTCCAAGAGTTCCTGGACGCGCAGCGTGCCACGGTCTATCGGTTCCTCACCGTGGCGGTCGGCCCGCACGATGCCGACGATTGCTTCCAGGAGACGTTCCTGGCGGCGCTGCGTGCGTACCCCCGCCTGGAGGACGGCCGTCGCCTGGACCGGTGGATCCTGCGGATCGCGTCGCGCAAGGCGATCGACCACCACCGTGCCGGGACGCGGCGGGCGGCGCCCACCGGCGACGTGCCCGAGCGTCCCACGCACGACCCGGAGCCGATCGCGGAGGACGACCCGTTGTGGGCCGCCGTCCGGGACCTGCCCCCGCGCCAGCGCGTGGCCGTCGTGCATCGCCACGTGCTCGACCGGCCCTACGTCGAGATCGCCGAGCTGATGGGGATCTCCGAGGCGGCGGCCCGCGCCAACGTCTACCAAGGCACAAAGCGACTCAGGGAGCTGATGGGATGAACGCCAACGATCTCAAGCGACTGGCTCCGGCCGCCGACGCGGCCGCCAGGTCGCGCCGGGCGGCAGGTGAGCTCGGTTCCGCCGCCGCCGACCGTGGACTCCTGGACGTGGCCGTGGCCACGATGGACTCGCCCGTCGGGGATCTCCTGATCGCCGTCACCCCCCGGGGGCTGGCGCGGGTGGCGTTCGACATCGAGCCACGCGACGAGGTGCTCGAGGAGATCGCCGAGCGCGTGTCGCCTCGGATCCTGGCGTCGGCCTCGGGCACGGATGCGTGGCGTCACGAGCTCGAGGAGTACTTCGCGCACGAGCGCACGCGGTTCGACCTCCCGATCGACCGGCGGCTGCTGAGCGCGTTCGCCTGGGAGGTGATGTCCGGGGCCGCGCGCGTCCCGTTCGGGGAGACGACCACCTACGGCGAGCTGGCGGACCGGATCGGCCATCCGCGGGCCGCGCGTGCCGTCGGGACGGCGCTCGGATCGAACCCGATCCCGGTGGTCCTGCCCTGCCATCGCGTGCTGCGCGCGGGCGGGAAGCTCGGTGGGTACGCCGGCGGTCTCGATCGCAAGACCACCCTCCTGGAGATCGAAGGCGCCCTCCCGCCGCGCCTCTGAGGTCCTCGCCAGCGGGTAGGATGGGTGCCTCGTGGGAGGCGAATCACCGAAAGAGGAATGCGGGCTCTTCGGGGTCTGGGCACCCGGTGAGGACGTCGCACGCCTCACGTACTTCGGGCTCTTCGCGCAGCAACATCGCGGTCAGGAGTCGGCCGGCATCGCGGTGAGCGACGGCCACAACATCCTGGTGTACAAGGATCTCGGGCTGGTGAGCCAGGTCTTCTCCGAGGCCACCCTCACCACGCTCCACGGAGACCTCGGCATCGGGCACACGCGCTATTCCACGACCGGCTCCACCACGTGGGACAACGCGCAACCCGTCTTCAAGACCGACGGGGCGCACTCGCTGTCGCTCGGACACAACGGCAACCTCGTGAACACGCACGAGCTGGCGGCGCGGGCGGGCAAGCCCGGCGGCGCTACGACCGACTCGGACATCGTCACCACGATGCTCGCATCCGAGATGGTCGCCACGGGAGGGCTCGAGGAGGCGGCGATGCGCGTCTTGCCGCAGCTCCGCGGCGCCTTCTGCTTCGTGATGATGGACGAGCGGAGCGTGTACGCGGCGCGGGACCCCTACGGCGTGCGCCCCCTGTCGATCGGCCGCCTGCCCAACGGCTTCGTGGTGGCGTCGGAGACCTGCGCCCTCGACATCGTAGGGGCGGCGTTCATGCGCGACGTCGAGCCCGGTGAACTGATCCGGATCGACGACCGCGGACTGCACTCGGTGCGGTTCGCCGAGTCCCCGCGTGTGGCGCTCTGCATCTTCGAGTACGTGTACCTGGCGCGTCCCGACTCGCGCCTGCGCGAGGTGACCGTGCATGAGGCCCGCCGTGAGATGGGCCGGATCTTGGCGCGCGAGACACCCGTCGACGCGGATCTGGTGATCGCCGTGCCGACGACCGGACACAGCGCGGCCCAGGGCTACAGCGAGGTCACGGGCATCCCTTACGGGGACGGGCTCTACAAGAACCAGTACGTCGGGCGGACCTTCATCCAACCCTCCCAGACGCTCCGGGACCGCGGCGTCAAGCTCAAGTTGAACCCGCTGCCGGACTCGATCCGCGGCAAGCGGCTCGTGGTGGTGGACGACTCCATCGTGCGCGGCACCACCACCAAGCAGATCGTGGCGGCGCTGCGAGAGGCCGGTGCCACCGAGGTCCACATCCGGATCACCTGCCCGCCCGTCAAGTGGCCCTGCTTCTACGGCATCGACATGCCTACGCGCCAGGAGCTGATCGGCGCCGACCTCACCGTGGAGGAGATCCGCGCGTACGTGGGCGCCGACTCGCTCGGGTACCTGTCCCAGGAGGGGATGGTCGAGGCCACCGGTCGCACCGGCGCCGAGTTCTGCGCCGCCTGCTTCGACGGGGACTACCCGATCCCCGTGCCCGAGTACGCGGGGAAGTTCGTGCTGGAAGACCAGCTGACGCTGCCCACCGCGTGAGCATCCCGTGAGCGACGCCTACCGCCGGGCCGGCGTGGACATCGAGGCCGGGGCGAAGGCCGTCGAGCTGATCGCGCGATCTCGCCGCGCGGGTGCGCCGTCCCGAGATGGCCGACGAGGTCGGGGGCTTCGCGGGGCTCTTCCGGATCGGGGGAGACACCCTGCTCGCCGCCGCCACGGACGGGGTCGGGACCAAGCTCGAGATCGCGCGCGCGAGTGGCAGGTTGAACACGGTGGGGATCGACCTCGTGGCGATGTGCGCGGACGACGTCGTGTGCACCGGCGCCGAGCCGCTGTTCTTCCTCGACTACGTGGCCGTGGGCAAGGTCGTGCCCGCGCGCGTGGCCTCCCTCGTGGAAGGGATCGTGGAGGGATGCCACCGTGCCGGATGCGCCCTGCTCGGGGGAGAGACCGCGGAGCATCCGGGTGTCATGCCTGAAGACCACTTCGACCTGGCCGGGTTCTGCGTCGGTGCCGTGTCGGAAGGCGATCTGCTCGGTGCCGCGCGCGTGCGGGAGGGCGACCTCCTCGTGGGACTCGCGTCCAGCGGTCTGCACGCCAACGGTTACTCGCTCGTCCGCGCGGCGCTGCTGGATCGGTACCCGCTCGACGCGACGCCGGACGGTCTGGACCGCCCGCTCGTCGACGAGTTGCTCGAGCCGTGCGCGATCTACGCGCGCGACGTGCTGGCGCTCGCGCGCGACGGACGCATCCACGGCGCCGCGCACATCACGGGGGGAGGGTTCCACGAGAACATCCCGCGGATGCTCCCGGAGGGCATGGGTGCGGAGATCGAGCGCGGGAGCTGGCCCGAACATCCGATCTTCGGTCTCGTCCGGGAGGCGGGCGGCGTACCCGACGACGACCTCTTCTCCACCTTCAACATGGGCATCGGTATGGTCCTCGCGGTGGATCCCGATCACGCCGACGAGGTGCTGCAAGGCAGCGCACACGATGCGCACGGGATCGGCCGCGTCGTCGCGGGATCCGGCGTACGCATCCGCTGAGCACGCTGCGTACGTGAACCTGCCTGCTCAGTGATGACTAGGCCGTCCTCCCCCGGACACACCGACCATCGGCCGAGTGCCCGGGCATCGGGCCCCCGGCAAACCGCCCGCACGACCGATTCAGCGGGACCCCCGCGACGCCGTAACCTGCGGTAGATGGTCGATCAACTCGAACTCGGAACGAGCGTGCTCGTCGTGGACGACGAGCCTCAGGTCGTCTGGGTGCTCCAGTTCAGCCTCGAGGCCGAGGGCTATCAGACCTTCGCGGCCAACAACGGCATCGAGGCCCTCGCCGAGATCGCCGAGCACCATCCCAAACTCATGGTGCTCGACATCATGATGCCCACGATGGACGGCTGGTCGGTGCTCGAGGAGATGACCAAGCTCCCACGTGAGGAACGCCCGCGTGTCGTGATCGTGTCGGCGCTCGCCTCCCTGCGGGACCGGGCGAAGGCCTCCGAGCTCGGCGCCGACGCGTACGTCCCCAAGCCGTTCAACGTCGACGAACTGCTCGAGGTCCTGCGCGGCCTGGACCAGGCGAGCTGAGCACGCCCGCACCGGCCCTGCTACGGTCGATGCGTGACCCCTTTGCCCGACACCACATCCTCGACCGTCGTCCGCTCCCTCTTCGCTGAAGCGTTTCCCGATCTCCCGATCGGCCGGCCCAAGCTCTTGCTCGCGGGCCAGGAACACGACACCTGGCGCGTCGGGGACGTCGTGGTGAAGTTCCCGAAGCGCGCCGACCACGCCGCGAAGCTCGAGCGCGAGCGCTCGCTCCAGCCGTTGCTCCTCGACCGGGTCGGCGAGGTGATGCCGGCGCTCCGCGGCCTGAGCGATCCGATGGCCGGCTACCCGTTCCCGATCGCGGCGTTCGAGCGTGCCGCGGGCCGGCAGGGACAGGCCAGCGACGGGCCGATCCTCCATCCGAAGCCCTGGGCGCGCGAGGCGCTCGCGCACGAGCTGGCGGGCATGCTCTCGCGGCTGCACGCCGCCCCGATCCGGCGCGCGAAGGCCGCCGGCGTGCAGACCCACGACCTGGAGATCGGCGCCGGCGTCGAGGCGGGGGAGAAGGCGATCGAATGGGCCAACCGGATCGCGGGCGACGCCGTCGACCGGTTCCTGATCGACCCCATCCCCGTGGAGGCGAAGCGGCCGGGCAAGGCCGTGCTCTGTCACGGCGATCTCAAGGGGGAGCACGTCTTCGTGAGCGAGGACGGACGCCGCGTCACCGCGGTGATCGACTGGGCGGATCTCACGATCGCGGACCCCGCATGGGACCTCGCCGGGCTCGCGATCTGGTTGGGGCCGACCTTCGTGCGCGAGGTGCTCGACGCGTACGAGGGGCCCGCCGACGAGGGCACCTACGATCGGGCGATCTTCTGTGCCCGAGAGGGGTTGCTGCGGTTCCTGGACGAGCAGCTCGCGGGGCTCACCAACGCCTCCGTGCCCCTGTTGGACGCGCAGCTCCGGGCGGTCTTCTCCGCGTAGCGGAGCCGGCCCGGGACTCAGTGCGCGAAGCGCTGGTGCGCCTCGGGCACGACCGTGGTGCCGACGGCCTTGAGCGTGAGCACGGGCTCGTCCAGGAACTCCGCCGCGCTCTCGCTGATATCGGTGCGCGCTGTCCCGATCTTGTGGATCTCGAACTCGCAGCGCCGGCTGGAGTTGCCGACGCTCACGATCCGGCCGCGCGCTTCGACCCAGTCGCCCGCATAGAGGGGTGCCAGGAACTCGACGGACTCGTACGCGCGGAAGAGGCCTTCGTCGCCGTCGTAGCGCATCGCGAGCTCGGTGATGAGGTCGCCCACGATCTTCAATTGGGTGGCGCCGGCCACGAGGTTGCCCCCGTAGTGAGCGTCCTCCTGCCCGAGGCGGAGGCGGATCAGGGCGGTGGGCAGGTCGCTCATCGGTTCCTCCTGGTCTGTGGCGGCGTGCCGGTTCAGGACGCCGGGGCGGCGGGGGTTGCCGGCGCGCCGGGCCGCGCCGGGATCACCTTCCCGTGGCGAACCCCGCGCGCGGGGACGCGGACCTCGGTGCCGTCCTTCTTGCGCACGAAGTACGTCTCGGCCGCAGGATCCCAGCGTTCGAACACGCCGACGGCCTCGGTCGTGAAGCCGTTCGGCAACTCGAACTGGAACGTCACGCGGGAGCCGACATCGGCCGGGGTGACGAGGTTCCCGCCTGCGGGCCGCGGGGTGGCATGCGCGGTCGGGCCCGCGGTGGTTGTGGGTGGGAGCGGCTCGCGCTTGCGCCGATCCGCGGTCGGCGAAGCCCACGCCCGGTTCAGGCCCGCCTGCACGTAGGCCCCGCCGATGGCGACCGTGAGGATCAGGAGGATCCAGGCCGCCCCGGGAGAGAGCAGCCCGCCGCTCACACCCGCGCGCTCCTGCACCGCCCGCACGCGGAGCCCGGTGCGGCGGAAGGAGATCACGGCCGGCATCAGGAGGAGCACCGTGAGCCCGATCGCGGCCGGGAACCGCAGCCCGCCGTTGCCGAAGATCATCCACGCGATGGGGGCGGCGACCAGGCCGCCCAGCATCAGCGCGAGCACCGATCGGATCGGCCGGATCGCGTACTCGCGCAGGTAGCGGCGGGCGTCGTCGTTCGCGCGGTAGTACCAGTAGAGGAAGTACAGGCCCAGGGTGACCGCGGTCAATCCGATCACCGCGAGGGGGTGCCGGATCCGGTAGCGCTCGTCCTCGATCGTCACGTCGCGCGCCATGCGCGGAGCTTATCGAACGGAGGACGGCCTCAGCCCGGTGGGAGGCGCAGGACGGCCTCGGCGGCCAGGCGGAACATCAGCTCCCGGCCGTCGGCGTGCTCGTCCCAGCCTCGCTGATCCCACGCGTCACCGGAGAGATCGTCCCCGGCGTAGAGGAGTTGGCCGAACGTGACGCCGCGGAACGCCGCGACGGCGAAGAACGCGGCGGCCTCCATCTCCACCGTGAGGCATCCGAGCGCGACCCGCCGCGCCATCTTCGCGCGGGTCTCGCGGTAGATCGCGTCCGTCGTCCAGGTCATGGCCTGCACGTAGGGGACGTGATGGTGTTCGAGCGTCGCCACGATGGCCTCGACCGCCTCCCCGGTCGGCACGGCCTGGGCCCCCGGGGGGAGGTAGTGGTACGAGGTGCCTTCGTCGCGAACCGCCGCGACGGGGACGATCGCGTGACCGAGCGCCACGTCGGGCACGAGCACCCCCGCACCCCCGCATGCGACGAACGAGCGGCACCCGCGTGCGATCAGCTCCTCCAGGAAGCCGGCGGCGAGCGGCGCACCCACGCCGGGATGCACCAGGGCGAGGCGCCGGCCGTCGAGCTCCAGTTCGTAGACTGGGTTCCGGCCCACCTCCGAGATCAGATGGTCGATCACGCGGCCGCCGTGCTCCTCGACCACCTTGGCGATCACGTCCTGGAAGAAGCACAGGACCGCGTGCGGCGGGATGTCGGTGGTGTCGTACACCTCGGTGGGTTCGATGACGGCCGTGGGGGCGGGATCGAACTCGAGGATGGGGACCTCAGGCTCCGTCGTCATGCCGGTGACTCCTTGCGCGAGGCGAGGATGGCGCCGCCGATCACCAGGACGATGCCCAGCAAGGAGAGCGCCCGGATCGCCTCGTCACGGAAGACGGCGCCGAGGATCAACGCGACGACCGGGGTGACGTAGATCGCGAACGAAGCCCGTGAGGAGCCGACCCTCGCCGCAAGCCGGCCCATCAACACGAAGGCGAGCCCCGTCCCCAGCATCCCGAGCGCCATCACGGCCGCGAGCGAGCCCCATGCGAACGAGGATCCCGGCACCGACCACAGGCCGAAGGGCGCGGTCCAGATCGCCGCCAGGGCGAGGACGCGCGCCATCACGGGAAGTGAGCCGTAGCGCTGGGCCGCGGGGGTGAGGATGTTCAGCGACAGGCCGTAGCAGAGCACCGCCGCCAGCAGCATGAGCACGCCGACGGCCTCGCTGCTGCCCGCGCCCAGCGCCGGTGCGGCGATCGCCACCATCCCCGCGAACCCCAGGACCAGCCCGACGAGCTGGGTGCGTCCGGGCATCCGGCGCAACATGACCGCGCCGATCAAGGTCGCGAAGATGGGCACGGTCCCGTTCACCATGCCGGCGAGGCCGGTGCTGACGCGCTGTTCCGCGAGGGGGAAGAGCGTCATGGGGATCGCGACCCAGAGGAACGACAGGGCGATCACGCGGCCGCGGACGTCGGTCCCGACGGGGGCGCGCGCGGCGGGGAAGAGCCAGAGCACCCCCGCGCCGAACGCCACGCGCAGCAGCGTTACGAGCCCGGGCTGGAATGCGTTCAGTCCGATCGCGATGAACAGGAACGACGCGCCCCAGATGCCGCCGATCGCGACGAAGAGTCCCCAGTCCGCAGCGGTGAACGCACCCAGATGCGTCCCGGCCGAGGTGCTGAGGACGCCGCGCGCTCCCTCTGCCCGCACCTCGTCCACGTTCAGCTCAGCTCAGGCGTGTGATCGCGCCTCGGGGAGGCTCCGGGTAGGCCTCCGGATGCGCGGCCCATGCGAGGATCTGGAGGCCGTCGACGATCCGGGGGCCGGGGCGGGAGAAGAACGAGGTGGCGTCCACCGCGAAGACGTTGCCGTTGCGCGCGGCGGGCGTGTCGGCGATCTCCGGATGCGCGAGGACGGCTTCGCCCTCCTCCTCCGCCTCCTCCAGGTAGTACCCGCACGGCATGAAGACGATGACCTCCGGGTTCGCGTCGCGGATGGCCCGGTAGGTGACCTCGCGTGCCCGCGCGCCCTTCTCGTTCAAGAGGTTCGTGGCGCCGGTCGCCTCGACCATCTCGGGGATCCAGTGACCGGCCACCATCGGGGGCTCCCACCACTCGAGGCAGAACACACCGATCGACGGCAGGCGACGAGCCGTCTCCCGCACCTTCGCGACCCGCGCGCGGAGTTCCTCCGCGAGCTCCCGCCCGCGCTCCTCGCGATCCAGGAGCTTCCCGACCGTCGCCGTCTGCGCGATCACGTCATCGAGGGTCTGCGGGTCGAGGGAGATCACCGTGGTCTGCGCGCCCAGACCGAGCGAGGCGAGCGCTTCTTCCACCTGACCGCTCGGCACGGCGCAGACGCGGCATAGGTCCTGGGTGATGATCACATCGGGTTGCTCGCGTCGGATCCGTTCGGTGTCCAGGACGTAGAGGGGCTGCAGGGCGTCCATCCGCTCCCGCACCGCGCGGTCGATCGCGCCCGCGCTGTGGAGCCGCCCCTGGGGCAGGGCGCTGCGCGAGACCACCGGCTTGGTGACCGCGTCGGGCGGGAAGTCGCACTCGTCGGTCACGCCGATGAGGTCGGTGCCCAGCCCGAGGGCGTACACGATCTCGGTGGCCGAGGGCAGCAGCGAGACGATCTTCATGCGAGCAAGTCTCGCAGGCGCGCGCCGTCGTGCAGGAGGTCGACGAGGAACGTCAGCGCCCTTCCCGCGGTGGCGCCGTCCATCAACCGGTGATCGAAGCTCAGGGAGAGCGTGCAGGCGAGGCGGGCGTGGATCTCCCCGTCGATCACCAGGGCGCGCGGGGCGATCACCCCGAGCGCGATCACCGCGGCCTGCCCGGGGTTGATGATGGGCGTCCCCGCCTCGGACCCGTACGAACCGGTGTTGGAGACGCTGATCGTCCCTCCGCTCATCTCCTCGGGCAGGAGCGAGCCCGACCGCGCCGCCTCGGCCAGCCGCTCGATCTCCCCATCGATCGCTCCGACGCTCCGATCCCAAACGTCGTGCACGACCGGCACCACGAGCCCTCGCTCGGTGTCGACGGCGATCCCCACGTGGCAGGCATGCGGCACGTGGATCTCTCCCAGGTCGCCGTGCCAGCTCGCGTGAAACATCGGATGCGCTCGACACGTCTCCCCGACGGCCTTCACGAACACCGGCAGCGGCGACACGGCCAACTCCTTCCGGTACGCGGTCAGCTCCGTGCAGTCCAGGGTCCGGAACGTCGTCACATGTGGAACCTCCCGCACCGAAGACGTCAACCGCTCCGCGATCGTCCGCCGCACCATCGAGATCGGTTCCACATCGAACCCCGCGACCACCGGAGCGACGCCGCCGGCCACGGCCCGCACGTCCTCAGCGGTCACCCGCCCAGAAGCACCGCTCCCGACCACGTCCGCGAGCTCCACCCCCAGCGACCTCGCGAGCTTCCGCACGGCAGGCGTCGTCGCAACCGGCCCTTCGCCGCCATCGGGGCCTGGGGCGGAGGGACCCAGGTCGGCGGGGGCGCCGCGGAGCGGGGTTGGGGATGGCCTGGCAAGCGGAGCGGCGCCCCCGCCGGCACCCAGGGTTCCCACCCCAACGGACTCCAAGCCGAACGTCACCAGCGGCGCCCCGACTGCGACGGCCTCCCCGACCCCCCCATGCAGCACGGCCACGACCCCAGCGAACGGCGACGGGATCTCCACGGTCGCCTTCGCGGTCTCGACCTCGACGAGCGGTTGGTTCAGCTCGACGGCCTCGCCTTCCGCGACGAGCCAGGCGACGATCTCGCCCTCCTCGAGGCCCTCGCCGAGGTCCGGCATCGTGAAGACGCGCTCGGCCATCAGTACGCCACCACCTTCCGGACGGCGGTCACGATCCGCGCCACGCTGGGCAGGTACCGATCCTCCAGCGAGGCCGGCGGATAGGGCACGTCCCATCCGGTCACCCGCTCCACGGGCGCTTCCAGGAAGTCGAACGCCAGCTCCATCACGCGCGCCGCCACCTCCGCGCCCATCCCGAGCGTGCGGGGCGCCTCGTGCACGACCACCACCCGGCCGGTCTCGCGCACGCAGCGCTCGAGCAGGTCTTCGTCGAGTGGTGAGAGCGAACGGAGGTCGACCACGCGAGCCTCGACACCGTCCGCGGCGAGTGCCTCCGCCGCCTCGAGGGCCCGCTGCACCATGGTCCCGTAGGCGATCACGGTTGCGGCGTCACCCTCGCGGAGCACGCGACCCTCGCCGATCCCGCGCCCCTGCGCGGACAGGAGCCCGGTCTCCTTCCCCCAGTACCGGGCCTTGGGTTCCAGCACGACGACGGGATCGGGGTCGGCGATCGCGTGGCGCAGGAGGCGGTAGCCGTCCAGGGGTGAGGAGGGCACCACGACCTTCAGGCCGGCCGTGTGCACGTAGTACGTCTCGGGACTCTCGCCGTGATGCTCCTTGCCCTTGATCCCTCCGAACGACGGGATGCGGATCGTGATCGGCATGTCCACGCGGCCGCGCGTGCGCTCGCGCATCTTGGCGACGTGGTCGATCACCTGCTCCAACGACGGGTAGCTGAACGCGTCGAACTGCATCTCGATCACCGAGCGCCAGCCCGCGAACGCCAGCCCCACCGCCGTGCCGGCGATGCCGGCCTCGCTGATGGGCGTGTCGAAGACCCGCTCCGGGCCGAACGCGGCCTGCAGGCCGTCGGTGACCCTGAAGACGCCGCCGCTGCGCCCGACGTCCTCGCCGAAGACCAGGAGGCGGGCGTCCTCGGCCAGGGCATCGTGCAGCGCGCGATTCAAGGCTCCGGACAGCGTCCAGGCGCGCTCGGTCTCCGGGGCGGTCTCCTGCGCGGTCCCCGACGCGGCCTCAGCCACCGAGGGCCTCCTCGCGCTGGCGCGCCCAGCCGCCGCCCGGCGGCTCCGCGTAGGTCCAGTCGAACATCCACTCCACCGGCGGAACCTGGGTGGCCACCACGCCCGCGCGGACCTCCAGCGCGAACGCCTCCGCCTCCGCGGAACACTCGGCCACGAACGCGTCGTCCGCCAGGCCGGTGGCACGCAGCCACGCCTCGTAGCGCACGATGGGATCGAACGCGCGCGCGGCCTCGACCTCGACATCGGTCCGATACCGCGCCGGGTCGTCGGCCGTGGAATGCGCGCCGATCCGGTAGGTCAGCGCCTCGATCAAGGTGGGGCCGTCGCCGGCTCGGGCGCGCGCCACAGCGTCGCGCGTGACGGCGTGTACCGCGAGCACGTCGTTGCCGTCGACGCGCACCCCTGGGATGCCGTAGCCCTCGGCGCGTCGCCAGATCTCCCCGGCCGTCTGCTGCGCGACGGGCACGCTGATGGCCCATCCGTTGTTCTGGCAGAACAGCACCGCGGGGACCTGCCAGACGCCGGCGAGGTTGACGGCCTCGTGGAAGTCTCCCTCGCTCGTGCTCCCGTCCCCGAAGTACGCCACGGTGACGCCGGATCCGCCGTCCAGCTTCTGGCCGAGCGCATGACCGACCGCGTGGACGATCTGGGTGGCGATGGGGATGCAGATGGGCCCGAACCGCGTCGCGCGAGGATCGTAGGGACCGCCGTGCCAGGTGCCGCGGTGGTACTGCAGGTACTGGACGGCGTCCACGCCGCGGACGAGGGCGACGGCGAGCTCGCGGAACGTGGGGAAGACGAAGTCGTCGGGCCCGAGCGCGGTGGCGCTGCCGATCTGCGCCGCCTCCTGGCCCTCGAACCCCGGGTAGACCGTGAGCTCGCCCTGACGTTGCAGGGCGATGCACTCGCGGTCGAGGCGCCGCGCCACGATCATGCGCCGCAGGAGATCTCGGAGGCGCTCCGGGTCGAGACCCACGTCGGGGTCGCCCACGGCCGTGCCGTCGGCCGCCAGGATGCGGTACGGCTCGGTCCCGGCCCAGTGCGCGGGTGACTGCACGGCTCAAACCCCCTGACGCGGACGCCGAGAGCATAGGGAAAAGCGACGACGTTAGACTCCGTGACGATGGTTCCCAGCGCCTACCTCCGTGTGTTCCAGCCGCTCGATGCGTTCGAGCGTGACGAGCAGCTGCACTGGGAGCGCTACCTGGTGGAGCAGGCGCGCGTGCGGTCCCTCACGCAGCGCTACGCCGACCGGCCGACCGTGGGGAAGCTCGGCATGCTGGCGCCCGCCGACGGCGAGCACGCGGAGGTGCGCGTGATCGACGGACGGACCTACCTGAGCCCGTGGCGCATGCGCATGCGCATCCTCGCGGCGATGCTCGCCTTCCGCGACTCCGAGCCCATGGACCTGTGGGAGCAGTACGTCCCCAGGAAGGACGCCCGCCGCGCCACGCGGGATCTCAACCGCCTGCGCCGCCGCGACCCGCATGCCGTGGCGTTCAGCCATCAGAGCCCTTGGCACGTCCCCATCCGCTGGTTCGTGCTCTTCCGCGAGGAGGAGCGTTGGCTGGGCGAGGACGAGTTGGGCCGGCTCCGGATGCGGTACCGGACGTCGACGCGACGGGCGATGCGCCGGGCGGAGCGCGCCGTGCAGCCGCTGCGGCGGTCAGACCTCGGGCCCATCAGCGATCTGATCGTCGACCTCCACCAGTGGATGGCGTCGTTCCACCGCTCCTCCATCCTGGAGCTCGACTACGCGGAGCTGTGCGACTTCCTCACGTGGGATGAGCTCGACGACGACCACAGCGCCCGCGAGATCCACGACGCCCTGGAGGCCCTCGAGCGCGAGGAGTTCCCCGCGGCCGCGGACACCTACCAGGGGGTCCTCACGCGTTGGGCCGAGGTCCGCTCGCGCGAGATCATGAACTGAGTTCGGTGGCCAGGGGCAGAATCGAACTGCCGACACCGCGGTTTTCAGCCGCGTGCTCTGCCAACTGAGCTACCTGGCCCGGGCCCGGTGGAACACCTGGCGGAAATCGCCGCCGGGGGTCATCACCGATGCCTCGAAGTGTAGCGAGTGGAGATGGGTCCGGTCACCGCCCCATGGATTCCGGCTCAGGGCGCGAGCATCGATGATCTCCTTACAGCGCGAGGGAGAGGCGATCGAAGCTGCGGAATCGGCACGCGCCGCCGTCGTGCCGCCGGACACGGCGCCCGCCGTCTCTACGGCATGGAGAAGGCTCCCCCGAATTGACGCGTGGGGTGGGGGCCGGGCGCTTCGCGCCCGGCCCCCGCACCACCGGCCTCGATCCTGCCGTCGCCCTCAGTGGTTGCAGAGCGCGCGCCGCGTCGTGACGTAGATGTCGTTCGACGGCGTGCCGGTCGCGGAGAGCTCGCTCCCCGGCCGGTTCGAGCCGAAGTACAGCGTCAGCCCGTTCAGCGAGAACGATGCACGCGTCTCGCTCGAGGGGGTGTTCACGACGACACCGAGGTTGCCCGGCACCCCCCAGGCGGCGAACGTCGATGGCCGCGTCGCCGCGTAGATGTCGGGACCCCCGAGCGTGCCCGTCCGGTTCGAGTCCAACACGACCTCGCGACCGTCGAGGCGAACGTTGGGCCGGGCATCCTCGAAGGAGCTGCTGAGCTCGGGAACGAGCGCCGCCGCGCCGAACGAGCCATCCCCGCGAAGCGGCGCTCGGTAGATGTCCATGTCGCCCGTCGCGGTGGACTCGGGTGTGACGCCGCCGGCCCGGTTGCTCGAGAAGTACAGCGCACGATCGCCGAGCGTCACGACCAACGACGGCCCGGCCTCGCCGCCCGCGCTGTTGACCCCACAGCCCAGGTTCGACGGCGCCGCCCAGGCCCCGCCCGAGCGCTTCGTCACATAGATGTCGCCCAGACCGCACCCGCCGGCGCGGGCGCTGACGAAGAACAGCCGTCCACCGATCACCGGCGTCGGACAGAAATCGTCCGCCTCGCTGTTGACCGGCGCGCCGAGGTTCTCCGGCGCTCCCCACGGCGAGTGGGTGTTCGGCCGGTGCGCGACCCAGATGTCGAGGCCGCCGAGTCCGCCCGGACGGTTGGTCGCCATGTAGAAGCTGCGTCCGTCCGGCGACTGGATCGGGCACCCGTCGGTGTCCGGCGTGTTGAACGACGAGCTGGTCCCTGGGATCGACTCGACGTTCACCGGCGCCCCCCAGTCCGAGAGCGCCACGGCGCCGGCTCCCGGCGCCGCCCACACGAGCCCGGCGATCGCGGCGACGATGCTGAGCACGATGCGACGGTTCATCTTCTTCTCCTTCCGATCCGGATCGGGGTCAGGTCCCGATCACCAGCGTGTTGATGCCGAACTGATCGCGCCCTCGACGGCGTAGACGGTCGCGCCGTCGTGGCAACGGACCAGAGGTCCCAGCTGCTTCACCGTCTCCCTCCTCCCTCGTTTCCCGATGAGCGCTCGTCCATCGCGACGCTAGGAGGTCGTTCCGGCCGGCTCTACGGTGGTGGCCTGGCGAACGGCGGGATGCTGCCATCCGTCCCGATACCGTGCTGGGCCGCTTGACGCCGCCGCGAGCGATGACGGACAACTGCGGGGATCCACGTACCGGAGGGCATCCGCTGGAGACCGAGCAGACCGACGAGCAGCCAACCCTCGATGGGTTGCGCCGCGAGATCGAGGAGCTCCGAGCCTCTCGGAAACGACTCGCGCTGGTCGCCGATGCCGAACGTCGCGACATCGAGCGGGCCTTGCACGAAGGCGTGCAGCAGGACCTGGTGGGGCTCGCGGCCAACCTCGAGGTGGCCGCGGGATCGGTGGACTCCGATCCCGACGGCGGCGAAAGCGCTCCTCGACGAGCTGCAGCGCGAAGCGCGGCGGGCGTTGACGGAGATGCAGGAGCTCGCCAACCGGATCTTCCCTCCGCTGCTCGGGGCGGGCGGACTGGTCGCCGAGCTCCGCGCGGCGGCGAGCCGCGCCGGCGTGCCGGCGCGGATCGACGTCGACGTCGACGTGGTCTCTCCGCCGGAGATCGCCGGCGCCGTCTATTTCTGCGCGCTGGACGCGTTCGAGCGCGCGCCGACCGGCACCCCGGTCGTGGTGAGCGTCCGTGGGGAGGAGGGCGCGCTCGCCTTCGAGATCGACGCGGACGTCGATCTGGGATCGGAACGCCGCGCCCCGCACGATCGCGTCGAAGCGCTGGGCGGCCGGGTGACGATCACCGCGGGGGGCGACCGGACCACCGTGGCCGGATCCCTGCCGCTCTCGCGATGACGCTAGTCGCTCTCCGCCAGGTAGAGGATCACGGCCTTGACGCGCTTGTTGACCGAGGGCTCCCAGGTGAGCCCGAGCTTGAGGAAGATCGCATGGATCAACTTCTCGACCGACCGCTCGGCGAGGAAGAGGGACTCACCGATCGCGGCGTTGCTCTTGCCCGCCGCCATCTCCCGCAGCACGTCGCGCTCACGCGCGGTCAATCGTTGGATCGGCGACTGCTCGCCTCGGGCGTCCTCCGCGACCAGCGCCTCCACGACCTTCGGGTCGATCACCGAGCCGCCGCTCTGCGACGGCCCGGATCGCCGACACGAGCTGTTCCGGTTCCAGGACGCGCTCCTTGAGGAGGTAGGAACGGCCGGCGCTGCCGCCCTCGAGGAGGGCGAGGGCGTAGCTCGGCGTCGCGTACTGGCTCAGCACCACGACGCCCACGTCGGGATCCGTGGTCCGCAGCCGTTGGGCCGCCTGGATCCCTTCATCGGTGTTGTCGGGCGGCATGCGGATGTCGGTGACGACGACGTCCGGATGCTCCGCCGCCACCGCGGCGAGGAGGGAGTCGAGGTCGCCGCACACCGCCGCGACCTCGATGTCGGGCTCGGTCTCGAGCAGCCGCCGTACGCCCTCGCGCACGAGGAGATGATCGTCGGCGATCACGAGTCGGATCGGCATGGCGCGAGGATACGCCCGTGACCAGTGTCCTCGTCGTCGACGACAACGACCGGAACCGGAAGCTCGCCCTCGACGTCCTGAGCGCCGCCGGGTTCCGGACGTTCGGTTCGGCGACGGCCGCGCAGGGGATCGCGCTCGCGCGGGAGCACGTGCCGGACGTGATCCTGATGGACCTCCGGCTCCCCGACATGGATGGGGTGGACGCGACACGGAGGCTCGCCGCACACGAGCGAACGGCTCTCATCCCGGTGGTCGCGATGAGCGCATCGCCGCTCGAAGGGAGCGAAGACTGGCTCGAGGAAGCTGGCTTCGCCGGATGGCTCGAGAAGCCGATCCACGTGAGCACGTTTCCCGGAGCAGGTGCGCCGCTACTGCGTGGCGAGGACGGAGTGACGACGTCGAGGACGCTACCGTGCTAGCACCCCCAGGTAAGGACGGTTGGCCTGGTGGGCCGAGATCCGCTGCGCTCCCTAGCCTCTAGACGGAACGGACTCGACGATGTGAACATCGCCGAGCGACCCGACGGCACGATGGCCTGAGCGGAAAGGGGCTGACACATGCGGAGGCTCGTGATCGGAGGCGCACTCGGGGTCCTTCTCCTCTCGGTCGTGCTCGTCGCGTGTCGCGGTTCGGGAGCCGAGCTCGACCGACGACCAGGCCCGCCGAGCCCAGGACATGTGGGAGATCGACCAGATCGAGAAGGACTTCCACCACGCGACGACGACGAAGGACATCGATCTGATGATGAGCCTCTTCGCGCCCAACGCGACGATGACGGTGGGCCCCGGCGTGACCGCGTCCGGGCTCGACGAGATCCGGCGATTCTGGATGGAGGATGCGGCGCCCTTCGCAGCCTGAGAACACCTGGGTTTCGGATCACCCGGCCTACAAGTTGGAGATCACGGTCAACGGCGACCGGGGCACGCTGCACTTCGAGTGTCATTTCATCGATGCCGAGACCAGCGAAGTCGTATGCGACCACGACCGCCGACTTCGATGTAGCCCGGATCGACGGGAAGTGGCTGATCACGAACATGGTCGGCGGGACGACCGTCCTGGAAGTCTGAGATCTTGGCCGAGGAGCAGGAGTCACGGGTCGCCAGGGAAGGGCGGCGACGGATCGGCGATCCGTTCGTCCGGGCCGTCGCCCGCCTGCCGGTCAAGGTTCGGACGAAGCTGCAGATCGCGTTCGTCGGCACGTCCGTGCTCCTCGTCGCGGTCGGCCTGCTCGGGCAGCTCGTGCTCGGACAGTCGAACGATCGCGTCGCGAGCGTTGGGCCTCTCCAGGAACGGGCTGTCGAGTACAGCAAGCTCCAGGCCGCGGCGGGGTACCTCCGGCAGCGTCCTGGCGGTCGAACGTCGCGGGCCCGACTTCAACGTGGTCTGGCCAGACTGGCGTCGCCCGAACGATCGCGGGGCGTTCTCGCTCGCCGTGGATCTGTTCGCCGTGGATGCGGCCGATGCGGATCGCGGCGGCGACGGCCGCCGGATCGACTCGGGTTCTCGCCGCCTCCGGAGGATCGTGGACGATCCTGCGAAAGATCCAGGACACGGCCCATCGAGCTCTCGACGGTTGATCGAGGAGGAGCTCATCCCGCTCTACGAGGGCGCGACCATCTCGATCGAAGACGAGGAGTCGATCGACGAGATGCTGCCGCTACGAGGGGATGCGGAGTTGCTCGCGAGCGACCTCTACACGGACGCCGCGTCAGCTGGCGAACAGGACGCGAGACGAGCTCGAGGATCTGATCGCCCGGAACGCGAGCTCGTTCGCGAGTTCTCGAGCCCTGTTCATCGGCGTCGCGGCGGGTGCGCTCGTGCTCGCCCTGCTGCTGGGATTCATCCTGTCGTGGTCGCTGATCGGGCCCATCCAGCAGATCGACACTCGCGTCGCCGCGATCGCGTCGGGAGACTTCTCGGGCCACGTCGAGGTCGACAACCGAGACGAGCTCGGAGCGTTGGGCGCGAACGTCAACCAGATGAACGACGAGCTTCGGCGACTCTACACCGAGCTCGAGGCGGCGAGTCGGCACAAGTCGGAGTTCCTGGCCAACATGTCCCACGAGCTCCGGACCCCGCTGAATGCGATCATCGGATTCTCACAGGTGTTGCACGACGAGATGGTCGGGCCCGTCAACCCGAAGCAGGCGGAGTACCTCGACGACATCATCTCCTCCGGGCAACCATCTGCTCTCGCTGATCAACGACGTCCTCGATCTCTCCAAGGTCGAGGCGGGGCAGGTCGAGCTCGAGGTCCACCCGTTCTCGCTCCGGGAGGCGCTCGAGCGCGGCGTGGTGATGGTGCGCGAGCGCGCGATGGAGGACGGGGTCCGCGTCGCGTTCGCCGCCGATCCGGAGGTCGACGTGGTGGACGGTGACGAGCGACGGATCAAGCAGGTCATCTTCAACCTGCTCTCGAACGCGGTGAAGTTCACGCCCGCCGGTGGGGAGGTCGACGTGAGCGCGACGCGGGTCAACGGCGAGGTCAGGGTCTCCGTCGCCGATACCGGCCCGGGCGTCGCTCCCGAGGATCGAGATCGGATCTTCGAGGAGTTCCAGCAGAGCGAGACGGGGGTCGGGCTGCGCGAGGGGACCGGCCTGGGCCTGGCGCTCTCGAAACGGTTCGTGGAGCTCCACGGCGGACGTATCTGGCTCGAGAGCGAGCTCGGCCACGGGAGCACCTTCACCTTCGCGCTCCCCGCGAGGTCGTTCGCGTCATGACGGGCGAGCGGATCCTCGTCGTCGAGGACAACGAGAAGAACATGAAGCTGTTCCGAGACGTCCTGGTCGCGACCGGGTTCCGAACGCTCGAGGCGACGACAGGCGGCGAGGCGGTCGACATGGCATCCGAGCACACGCCGGACCTCGTGCTGATGGACATCCAGCTCCCGGACATCGACGGCGTGCAAGCGCTCCATCGGTTGCGGGCGGACGAGCGCACGGCGACCATCCCTGTCCTCGCCCTGACCGCACAAGCGATGCAGGGGGATCGCGAGCGGTTCCTGGCGGAGGGCTTCGACGGCTACGTGTCGAAGCCCGTGAACGTGCGGGAGCTGATCGCGATCGTTCGGCAGCACTGCGAGGGACGGCTCGGATGAGCGGCGACGCCCGGATCCTGGTCGTGGACGACGTTCCTTGCCGGGCGGTGCCGGAGGCGGGATCGGTCAGGCGGCCGCTTCGAGGGCCTCAGCCGCTCTGTCGGCCTGCCGGTCGAGGGCCCGTCGCCACATGACCCTGGGCGTCAGCCGATGCGGATCATCTTCTTGTTCACGAACTCGTCGGCGCCCAAGCGGCCGAGCTCGCGGCCCGAGCCCGAGCGCTTGATGCCGCCGAACGGCAGCTCGACGCCGTCGGCGAGCACGACGTTCACGAACACCATGCCGGCCTGGATGCCGTCGGCGACGCGGAGCGCCTGCTCATGGTCGGTGGTGTAGACGTACGAGCCCAAGCCGAACGGGGTGTCGTTCGCGATGCGCACGGCGTCGGCCTCGTCCTTCGCGCGGTACACCTGCGCGACCGGGCCGAAGAACTCCTCCTTGGAGGCGGGGTTCTCGGGAGTGACATCCGTCAGCACGGTCGTCTGGAAGAACGCGCCGTCGCGGGTGCCACCGTGCACGAGCGTCGCGCCGTGCTCGATCGCGCGCTTGACCTGCTCGTCGACGCCCTCGGCGGCCTTCAGCGAGGACAGCGGACCGAGCACCGAGTCGGCCGAGGTCGGGTCGGTCGCCTCGATCTCGGCGATCTTCGCGCTGAACTTCTCGAGGAAGGGCTCGTACAGCTCGTCGGCGACGATGAAGCGCTTGGCCGCGTTGCAGGACTGGCCGCTGTTGTCGAGACGGGCGTCGACCGCGTTCTGCACGGTGGCGTCGAGGTCGTCGGTCGAGAGCAGGATGAAGGGGTCCGAGCCGCCGAGCTCGAGCACGACCTTCTTCAGGTGGCGGCCGCCGATCTCGGCGACCGAGGCGCCGGCGCGCTGGGAGCCGGTGAGCGAGACGCCCTGCACGCGAGGGTCGGCGATGACCTGCTCGATCTGGCCGTGGGAGGCGTAGATGTTCACGTAGGCGCCGGCCGGGAACCCCGCGTCGAGGAAGATCTGCTGGATCGCGCCGGCGGACTCGGGGCACAGTTCGGAGTGCTTGAGCAGGATGGTGTTGCCGATCATGAGGTTCGGGCCGGCGAAGCGAGCGACCTGGTAGTACGGGAAGTTCCACGGCATGATGCCGAGCAGCACCCCGAGCGACGAGCGGCGGATGACCGCCGAGCCCTCGCCCGCGAGGAGCTGGATCGGCTCATCCTTGAGGAAGTCCGCCGAGTGGTCGGCGTAGTAGTCGTAGATCGCTGCGGCGAAGTCAGCCTCGCCGAGCGCCTGCGCGATCGGCTTGCCCATCTCGCGCACGATGAGCTTCGCCAGCTCCTGGCGGCGCTCGGTGTGCAGTTCGCCGACGCGGCGCACGAGGGCCGCGCGCTCTTCGACCGTGGTCGACCTCGACCAGGTGCGGTGCGCCTCGTCGGCTGCGGCGATAGCGGCCTCGAGCCCGGCGTCGGTGATGGTGTCGTAGGTCTTGACCGTCTCGCCGGTGGCGGGGTTGGTTACGGCATAGTCCATCGTGTGGGTCTCCTTGTCTGAGGGCTAACCGAGTCTTGCGATCGCTTCGTCGGTCGATACGACGTCGGCGAATTCGTCGTGGAGGCTCGCGAGACTCGTGCGGTGGATCAGGTCGGCGGGGAAGACCTCTCCGTCCGGCCCTTCCCGATCGAAGGTCGCACACGCATCGCCGACGACCCACGTCTCGAATCCGAGGTTGCCGGACATCCTCGCCGTGGTTGATCCACAGTGGTCGGTCGTTATCGCTGCGATCACGACCGTGGTGGCGCCCGCCGCGCGAAGCCGCTCTTCCAGATCGGTTCCGATGAAGGCGGAGTTCACGCCCTTGGTCACGACCGGCTCATCCGCCAGCGGCATCGCTTCCGGCTTGAACTCGTACCCGGGGTCTCCCTCGTTGAAGAAGTGCCATTCGGGGTCCGTCTCGCGATGCCGAACGTGGATGATCGGCGCGTCCGCGGCCCGCCAAGCTGCGAGCAGGCGGGCGACGTTCCCTTCCGCGCCTGGGTTGTTCCGCTTTCCCCACGCCGGGTCATCGAATGCTTTCTGCACATCGACGATCACGAGGGTCGGCTTCTCGGGCATGTCGAAACCCTACACGGGCCGGTACGTCCTCGGACAACATCACAGCAGGCCCGCGATGGACCAAGCCATCGTCGATGTTGGGGTAGGCAGGGGCGCAACCACCCCGAACTGGCCAGTCGCCCCGGATCCGCACGTGCGATCCGGGAAGACCCTGCGCGCGCCCGACGGGCTTCGATCCCGCGATCTCCTCCTTGACAGGGAGGTGAGGACGACCGGACTCCTCTACGGGCGCAGGTATTCGGTTGTCGTGGTGCGTGGTGCCGTGCCCCCAACGGGATTCGAACCCGTGCTTCCGCCTTGAAAGGGCGGCGTCCTAGGCCGCTAGACGATGGGGGCGTCACTCCCGAGCGTACCGACCCTAGGGGGCAGCCGAACGAGTATAGCCGGGCGCCGTGGCTGCTAGCGTCCGACCATGGATGTCGTCGCGTTCGAGGCCTGGCTGGATGCCTACTTCGTGGCCTGGGCCTCCAACGATCCGGACGATGTCGCGGCCCTGTTCACCGAGGACGCCGTCTATGCGGTCGGCCCGTTCGCGGAGCCCTGGGTGGGACGCGACGAGATCGTGGCCCGCTGGACGAGCGGTCTCCAGGACGACGTGGCGGTCGACTACGACGTGCTGGGCGTCACGGGCAACGTCGCGGTTGCGCATTGGAACGTCCGGGCCACCGACCCTGCGACGCAGGTCCGGATGGAGTTCGACGGGGTCCTGCTCATCACATTCGCGCCCGACGGGCGTTGCCGGGACCACCGTGAGTGGCTGGCGCGACGAGATCTGCCGGAAGGGTGAACGGCGCCAGCGCGATCAGTCGGTCGCCGGGCCTCAGGTCGGTGTCGTACGGGCACTCGAGGATGTGACGGACGCCCGCGCGCGGGAACAGCATCCGCCCCGGCGGCAGGCGTCGCACCGCGACGACCCGGAACCTGGCGTCGAGGAGCGCCAGCGCGATCGGGAACTCCATCCCCACGGTGTGCACCGAGCGGCACCGTTGGAAGAGCATGGCGTGGTCCGGTGGGAGCCACCGCCGTCCACGCAGCCCGCGCGTGCGCTCCCGATGCGTGACCGGCACCTCCACGAGCCAGCGTCGCCGGCGTGGGTCGATCACCTCGATCCGCTGCATGGCACGACCCTATCGGCGCCTACCGACACGGTGGGCCTGGCAGGATTCGAACCCGCGACACGAGGGTTAAAAGCCCCCTGCTCTAACCAGGCTGAGCTACAGGCCCCGCGCCGATTCTAGGGGCTGCCCGCACCGACTCCCGTCACACGCGCCGGCTCCTCCGGCATGGACCTCCGGGAGAGGGTCGCATCCGGCCCTCACAGCGGAGGAGGTTCGCCATGGAGAAGCGAGGCTGGGTGACGCTCACCGCCGTGGTGGTGGCGGGCGTCGTGGCGCTGGCGGCCGTGACGTCGGCACGCTCGGTCGCACGCGCCGACGCATCGGATGCGGCGGCGGCCGCACACACCATCACGGTCAACGCCACGGCATCGGTCGGAACCGCGCCGGACGAAGCGGTGATCGGGCTCGGGGTCACCTCCGAGGGCGCGGACGCGCCCGCCGCGCTCGACGCCAACGCGCAGAGCGCGAAGTCGGTCGTCGACGCGTTGCTCGCGGAAGGGCTCACGAAGGCGGACCTCGAGACCACGAACGTAGGACTCTCGCGGCGCACCCTCGACCGCGGCACCCCGCAGGAGACCACCGTGTACGTGGCCTCGACCCAGATCGACGTCACCGTGCACGACCTGAGCACGGTGGGGACCGTGATCCAGGATGCGGTGCACGCCGGCGCCAACAGCCTGCACGGCGTGCGCTTCGACGTCTCGGATCAGACGGCCGCACGCGACCGTGCGCTCTCCGAGGCTGTGAAGACCGCGCGCACCAAGGCGGACACGATGGCGGAGGCGGCCGGTTCTCAGGTTACGGGCGTGATCGAGATCCACGAGCAGGCCGCCGTCACGCGTCCCTACTACGCCCGGCAGGCCGTGACCGCCTACGCGGCGGACGTCCCCGCGCCCCAGGTGATCGCGCCGAAGACGCTGCCGACGAAGGTGACGGTCGTGGTGACCTGGTCGCTCGGCTGAGGACGCTCAGTTGGGGTAGCGGTTGGTGATGGGCATGCGGCGGTCACGCCCGAAGGCCTTCGGGGTGATCTTCACGCCGGGGGCGGCCTGGCGCCGCTTGTACTCGGCGTGGTCGATCATGCCGATCACGCGATGCACGAGCGCACGGTCGAACCCCTTGGCGACCATCTCGTCGACACTCAGGTCGTCCTCCACGTAGGCCTCGATCACCGGATCGAGCACGTCGTAGGGCGGCAGCGAATCCGTGTCCTTCTGGTCGGGCCGCAGCTCGGCGCGAGGGAGGCTTGGCGATCGTGCGCTCCGGGATCGGCGGCTTGCCTTCCTGCGCGTTGCGCCAGGCCGCCAGTTCGTACACGAGCGTCTTGGGCACGTCCTTGATGGGCGCGAACCCGCCCGCCATGTCACCGTAGAGGGTGGAGTAGCCCACCGCGTACTCGCTCTTGTTCCCGGTGGCCAGCACGATCGAGCCGAACTTGTTGGAGAGCGCCATCAGCAGGTTGCCGCGCACGCGCGCCTGGAGGTTCTCCTCCGCCACGTCCTCCTCGGTTCCGGCGAAGACCTCCGCGAGCGCGAACCGGTAGCGGTCGTAGATCTCCTTGATCGCGATGGTGTCGATGCGGATGCCGAGGCGCCCCGCGCAGTCCTCGGCGTCCTCGACGCTCTCGGGCGAGGAGAACATGGACGGCATCGCCACCGCGCGCACCGCGTCGGCCCCGAGCGCGTCCACCGCGAGCGCGGCCACCAGCGCGGAGTCGATGCCCCCAGAGAGGCCGATCACCACCTCGCGGAACCCGTTCTTCTCCACGTAGTCGTGCAGGCCGAGCGTCAGCGCGCGGTAGACCTCCTCCGGGCCCGTGGGCCACTCGGGCCGGGGCGGTTCCGAGGAGGTGGCCAGTCCCTCGGCGATGTTCACGATCATCAGGTCCTCGTCGAACATGGCGGCGCGGTGGGTGACGGAGCCGTCCGGCGCCATGATCAGCGAGCCGCCGTCGAAGACGAGCTCGTCCTGGCCACCAACCGCGTTCACGTACACGATCCAGGCGCCGGTCCGGCGGACGCGCTCGCGCAGCACGTCCTCGCGCTCGGAGATCTTGCCGCTGTGGAACGGCGAGCCGTTGATGTTCACGATCAGCTGGATCCCCGCGTAGCCCGTGAACGGCTGGCGCGTCGTGCCAGGCGTCCTCGCAGACCGACAGCCCGGTGGAGGCCCCGTGCACGTCGACCCGCACGCCCTCGGTGCCGGGCACGAAGTAGCGCTGCTCGTCGAAGACGCCGAAGTTGGGGAGGGCGATCTTGTGGTACACGGCCGCGATGTTGCCGCGGTGCAGGTAGGCCGCCGCGTTGTGGATGCCGGCGTCGGTGCGGTCGATGAACCCGGCCACGACCGAGCAGCGCGTGGCGGTGCCGCGGGCGAGCGCGTTGAGCGCCTCGAGGTTGTCCGAGACGAACTCGGGGCGGAGCACCAGATCCTCGGGCGGGTAGCCCGTCACCGCGAGCTCGGGGAAGCAGATCAGCTCGGCGCCGTCGGCGGTCGCGTTGGCGGTGGCCTCGACCATGCGCGCGACGTTGCCGTCGAGGTCGCCGACGGTGAGGTTCAGCTGGCCGAGCGCGATGCGAGGCACGTCAGGAAGCCTACGCGAGACGCCGTGATCGAGGGCAGGACGCTACTCGGCGCCGCCGATGTCGACGTTGTACGCCTCCCAGACGAGGTCGGCGCCCCTCTGGCGGTGCCGGATCACGGTCCCGATGAAGCGCTGGAGGTCGTCGCGGGCGTCGTCGAGCGGCAGCGCGTCGCTCCCGACGTCCACGGCCTCGAACCGCTCGGAGCTCCTCGCCGATCTTCTCGGTGATCTCGGGGTGCTCGTCCTTCGAGCCGTCGGACGGTCCCGTCCAGCCGGGGCGCGCGCGTGATGATCTCCTCGTAGAGACCCCCCGGCTTCTCGGTGGCGATCACGTGCTGATCGAACGCGTCGCGCACGCTCGTGAGCTCCTTGACGACCCGCTCGGTCCACTCCGGGAGGCGCCCGGCCGCCGGCGAGGAGATCGCCATCTCCAGGTGGACGAGGGCGTCGTGCAGGGTGGCGCGGCGGGCCTTGGCCTCGGACAGCGCAGGGGTGATCTGGTCCTCGGGGTCCATATGGTCACGGTAGCCGAGCGCGCTCGCGGAGGGCAAGTCAGACGCAGGCGCCATCCGTCCGGCGTCCTGCCGCGTAGTACCCCCCGTAGCGTTCCGGCCGATGTCCGCCTACGCCAGTCGGGGGAGGATCCGATGACCGCTCCACGCAGATCCCGTTCCACGGCGCTCGCCTCGCTCGTCCTGGCCGCGTCGCTCGCCCTCGCCTTGCTGCCCGCGAGCCCGGCCTCCGCGGCCGTGATCGTGCGGGGCGCCGGCCGATCCTGGAGCCCCGTCCACCGTGACGATCAGCCGCGGCGGGGCCGTCCGGTGGCGAGCGACCTCGGGCTCCCACTTCGTGCGGGCCTACGGCGGCAACTGGACGTACGCGCACAGCCTCCCCGCGGGCTCCACCACGCCGCGCCCGGACCTTCAACCGCGCCGGGACGTACCGCTTCTACTGCACGATCCACGGCTCGGTGGTGGGCGGGGTGTGCTCGGGGATGTGCGGCAAGATCGTCGTGCGCTGACGGGCATCGGCCGGGCACGGCAGGGGGGAAGTAGCAGCGCGGTTCCGGGTCTAAACTCGGTCCGTGCCGTCTCCCCACCAGAGCACCGAGCGATCCGAACGGTCCGTCGATGCCGCACAGCGGTTGCGGCCGTACCTGCCGCGCCTGCTGATCTCCTGGCTGAACGAGACGCCCGGCACCACCGTGCGCGAGCTCGAGGGCTCGGTCGTCTTCGTCGACATCTCGGGGTTCACGAAGATGTCCGAGCGACTGGCGCGCCACGGCAAGGTGGGCGCCGAGGAGGTCACGGACGTCCTGGGGTCGGTCTTCGCGCGGCTCCTCGTCGTGGCGTACGAGAACGGCGGCAGCCTCGTGAAGTTCGGTGGCGACGCGCTCATGCTCTTCTTCGCCGAGGAGGACCATGCCGTGCGCGCGGCGCGGGCGGCGTTCGGGATGCGCAGCGAGCTCCGCTCGATCGGGCGGATCGAGACCTCGGCGGGCCTCGTCACGCTCCGGATGTCGGTGGGCGTGAGCAGCGGGGTCTTCCACCTCTTCCTGGTGGGCTCCTCCCACCGCGAGCTGATGGTCACCGGCCCGGCCGCCAGCCAGACCGTGCTGATGGAGAACACCGCCGACGCGGGCGAGATCCTGGTGAGCCTCTCGACCGCGCTCGCGCTCCCGCCCGAGGTCCTCGGCGCGCAGAAGGGCGAAGGGCTGCTGCTGCGCCGCCAACCGTCCGACGTCGTGTCGATCCCGGCCGAGCCGGTGCACCGCGGCGACGCCGACGAGCTCTCGACCTGCATCCCGGTCGCGGTCCGCGAGCATCTCCTGGAGGGACGGGCGGACCCCGAGCATCGGCAGGTCACGGTCGCGTTCATCCACTTCGAGGGGATGGACGAGATGCTCACGCACTACGAGGGAGACCTCGCGGCGTTCGCGCTCGACGGGCTCGTCACCACCGTCCAGGAGGCCGCCGACCGCAACGGCGTCACGTTCCTGGGCACCGACGTGGACCGCGACGGCGGCAAGATCATCCTGGTGGCGGGAGCGCCCGACGCGCGCGGCGACGACGAGGAGCGGATGCTGCTCACCCTGCGGCAGATCGCCGACGCGGAGCCCTCGATCGACGTGCGGATCGGCGTGAACTGCGGCCCGGTCTTCGTGGGTGACGTGGGCCCCCCGTACCGCCGCACCTACACGGTGATGGGCGACGCGGTGAACCTCGCCGCGCGCGTGATGGCCAAGGCCGAGCCGGGCGAGATCCTCGCCACGCAGTCGGTGCTCGAGTCCTCGGGCGTGCGGTTCGAGACCGAGGCGCTGGAGCCCTTCATGGTGAAGGGCAAGAAGCATCCGGTGCTCGCGTTCCGCGTCGGGCAAGATCCTGGGCAGCAGCCGCTCGGACGACCTGGCCGACCTGCCGTTGGTGGGACGCGACCGCGAGCTCGAGGTGCTGCGCGGGGCGCTGAAGGAGGCCGCCGGGGGCCGTGGGACGCTCGTCGAGGTCGTCGGCGACGCCGGCATCGGCAAGTCCCGCCTGCTGCAGGAGGTCCATGCCCTGGATCCCGAGGTGCCGTGGCACGCGGTCTCCTGCGAGCCCTACGAGGCCTCCACGCCGTACTTCCCCTTCAACGCGCTCCTGCGTGGCCTCCTGGGTCTGTCACTCGACCTCGACGACGACGAGGCCGTCGCCGCCCTCGAGACCCGGGTGCGCGAGGCGTGCCCCGAGCTGCTCCCGTGGCTCCCCCTGTTCGCCGTGCCGCTGGACCTCGACATCCCCGACACCCCCGAGGTGGCGGCCCTGGAAGAGCAGTATCGGCGCGAGCGCCTGGAGGGCGCGATCGGCGACCTCCTCGTCCAGGCGGCGACCGGTCCCGAGATCGCGGTGATCGAGGACGCGCAGTGGATGGACGAGGCGTCGGCCGACCTCGTGCGGGCCGTGGTGGCGCGCATGGACGAACTGCCGCTCCTGCTCCTCGTGGCGCGCCGAGATCCGGACGCGGAGAGCGAGGAGGACCCCGAGCACTTCCACACGCGGCTCGCGCTCGAGCCGCTCTCCCCGGAGGCGTCGGTCGCGCTGATCCACCTGGCCACCGAGGAGATGCCGCTCACGCCGCAGGCGGTCGACCTGCTCGTGCGCCGCTCCGGCGGCGGCCCGCGGTTCCTGAAGGCGATGCTGCACGCCGTGATCGAGGCCGGCGGCTCGGTGGAGGAGCTGCCCGGATCCGTCGAGGGTCTCGTGATGGCGCAGATCGACCGGCTCCCGCCGCGCGATCGCACCCGGCTGCGGCACCTCTCGGTGCTGGGGATGAGCTTCACCGAGGAGCTCGCGGCGCGCCTGCTCGAGGACGAGGGTCTCGAGACCGGCCCGGCGGCGGTCCGCCCGCTCCCGGGGTTGCTCGAGTCCGACGGCAGGGGCGGCCTCCGGTTCCGCAACGGCCTGGTGCGCGACGTGGCGTACGAGAGCCTGCCGTTCCGGCGCCGCCGTGAACTGCACGCCCGCGTCGGGGAGGCGATCGCCGCCTCGGCCGAGGACGTGGACGCGATGGCCGAGGTGCTCTCGTTCCACTTCCTGCACGCGCAGCGGTTCGCCGGAGGCGTGGCGCTTCTCGCGCCTCGCCGCCGACTGGGCCGCGTCCATCTACGCGAACGTGGAGGGCAGCGAGTTCTACCGTCGCGCCCTCGAGGCCGCCCGTCGCCTGCCCGAGGCGGATCCCCGTGCGATCGCGGAGGTGTACGAAGCGCTCGGCGACGTGCAGATCCGCCTGGGCGAGTACGACGCGGCGGGTTCGTCGTATCGGTCGGCGCGACGCCTGATCGAGAGCGACCGCGTCGCGCAGGCACGCCTCCTGTTCAAGGAGGCGCAGGCCCCCGACTGGCAGGGGCGCTATCCGCAGGCGCTACGGACCCTCAGCCGCGGGATCGGCCTCTTGCGGGACGCAGACGAGGAGGAGGCCGCCCGCCAGCGCGCGCAGCTCGTCGTGCAGTACGGCGGGATCCGCTACGTGCAGGGCCGGTTCCCCGACGCGATCCAGTGGTGCCAGCGCGCGATCGCCGAGGCCGAGGCTTCGGGGGAACGCGACGCCCTCGCGCACGCCTACTACGTCCTCGACCTCGCCTACGTGGCCGTGGGCCGCGTGACCGAGGCGATCTGGTCGCCGAAGGCGCTCGAGATCTACGAGGACCTGGGGGACGTGGGCAAGCAGGCCATCGTGTTGGGCAACATGGCCGCGTTGGCGTTCTGGCGTGGCAACTGGAACGAGTCGCTCGCCCTCTGGGAGCGCGGCCGCGACGCGTGCCTGAGGACCGGCGCGCAGGTCGAGGCCGCATACGGCACCGTGGGGATCGGCGAGATCCTGGTGTACCAGGGCCACCTCGACGAGGCGGAGGAGGCGCTCCGCGACGGGCTGCGCGTGCTGCGCGCCTCATCCGTGCGGACGATCGTGGCCTTCGTCAACGGCCTCCTCGGAGTCGCCGAGGCGAGGCGAGGTCGGTTCGACGAGGCGCACGGATACCTCGAGGCCGCGCGCGAGGAATACCGCGAGATCGGCGAGACCGACCACGTCACCGAGGTCGACGGCATGCTGGCCGAGTGCCTCGTGCTCGAGGGGCGGTCAGAGGAGGCGGCGGAGCTCGCGCGGCGTCTCCTGCGATGAGGGACCGGGCGGTCCCCAGGTGCCGATGCTCCATCGCGTGCTCGGGCTCGCGGCCCTGAGCTCGGGGGACACCGAAGCCGCCCGGGTGGCGTTGGAGCAGAGCCTCGACACGGCCCGTGAGCGCGGAGCCGAACACGAGATCGCGCTCACCCTCGACGTGATGGCCGAATGCCTCGGACCCGGATGTCCCCGGATTCCAGGACGCGTGCTACGAGCGCGACGCGCTCTTCGCACAGCTGGGGATCACCGAGGCGGCCGGGTCCGCCCGTTCGGGGAGCTAACGCAACGGGGCCGGGCGCTTCGCGCCCGGCCCCGAAGGTTCCTGTCGTCGTTCGCCCGTCAGTGACGCACGGGCGGGTCGTCGGAGTTCATCTGCAGCAGGGTCACGAGGTTCAGTGAACCCGCCTCGAAGTACTGGTTCTCCACGCACGGCGTGGGCTTGGTGTCACACCGATCGGCGGAGTGGCCGTAATCGAGGATCGTGGGCCCGTGGGTCCCGCCCTTGCAGAACGGGTAGGTGACCCCCGGCTGCGGGTGCGGCTCGCCGCTCGGCGTTGTACGGGTCCACGAACTTGACCGTGATGTCCCCGCTCCCGCCCGGGATGATCGTCACGGTGCCGGCGAAGCCGACGAATGAGGTCCCGCAGTCGACGACGTCGTTGTTCTCGACGATCAGCGTCGTGCCATCGGGCGCGCTCACCGTGCCGCCGTTGGGCAGCGTCGCCGTGCAGTTCGTGCACCCGCTGCCGGTGCTGGTGATCGCGAACACGGAGCTGTCTTGGGTTACCGCCCCGACGCTCGCCCGGAGCTTGTAGCCCGAACTGCTCAGGTCGATCGTGAGTCCCGTGAACGCCGTCTTACCGGTCGCATCCGTCACGGGTGCGGTGTTCCCGGTGAGGTTCGACCGGTCGTCATGAGCGAACGAGTCCGGGGAGATCGCCATGGAGACGGTCGCACCGGGGACCGGGTTGTTGAAGGCGTCCTTGACCTGGACCTCCACGCCGCCGCCCGCCTGCGAGTCGATCGCGGTGTTCACCAGGGTGTCCTTGGGCTGCTTCGTGAAGGTGATCGAGGCCGCCGCACCGACCGTGATGTTGAACGAAGCCGGAGCGGTGCTGAGCGCGCCGTCGGAGGCGGTCATCGTGTAGGGGCCCGGGGTGGTGCCCACCGAGAGTCCGGAGAACGTCGCGATGCCGTTGGCGCCCGTCGTCGCGGGCGAGCTGGGGCTGGTGGCGAGCCCGGTCGAGCTCAGCGTGACCGACTCCCCGCTCAGCGCGTTGTTGCTCGCGTCGGTCACCTTGACCGTGACGTCGGCCATCGTGCCACCCGCGGCCGTGTTGGACGGGCCGCTGACGAAGGCGATGTTCGCGGCCGGACCGACGCAGGCCCCGGTCACCGTGACCTTGGGCTGGGATGCGCTCGGAGCGACGGTGAAGTCGTTCATGCTCCCCAGGAAGTCGTTCGACTGCTTCACCTGTGTGGTCCATGTCTTGGCGCCGGTACTGCACGGCGCGGTGGCGGTGATCACGAGCGAGATGCTCTTGCCCGGCGCGATGTTGTTCGTGGAGGTCGCACCGCGGGCTCCGCAGTTCGATGGTCCACGGACTCGTGCTCGTGTTCAGGACCGGTGTTGACCAGGTGATGCCTGTTGGCGTCGTGACGGCGCTCAGGCTGATATTCGTGAAGCCGATCGGAACCGTGATGTTGGCCGAGCCGAAGGACTGGGTGCTGCTCTGGCTGTTCTTGAGCGTAAGCGTGTAGCCCTGCGTCGCTCCGGCCGGGATGGTCGTCGGAGCGATGGTCGGTTCGTAGAGCTTCTTCACCGGGGCGGCCGCGGCGGGAAACGCTACGAACGCGCCGAGCAAGCAGCAGCGCCAGAACGCTGCGAGGGGGACCCGTTTCCGGTCGACCGATGGTGCCATCTTTCCGACTCCTTCTCCCTGATGCATCCGACGCGAGGAGGATGACCTCGTCGCGATATGTGGCCTAGGCCATCCGGCGGACAGCGTCTACCGGATGCAAGTCGTCGTCAACCCCCAACGACCCGGTTCCACGGCCCTCTTTACCGGTTCCACGGCCCTCTTTAGAGGTATCGAATGGCCTCCCTCAGTGACGCACGGGCGGGTCGTCGGAGTTCATCTGTAGCAGGGTCACGAGGTTCAGTGAACCCGCCTCGAAGTACTGGTTCTCCACGCACGGCGTGGGCTTGGTGTCACACCGATCGGCGGAGTGGCCGTAATCGAGGATCGTGGGCCCGTGGGTCCCGCCCTTGCAGAACGGGTAGGTCACGCCTTGCTGCGGGTGCGGCTCGCCGCTGGCGTTGTACGGGTCCACGAACTTGACCGTGATGTCCCCGTTCCCGCCCGGGATGATCGTCACGGTGCCGGCGAAGCCGACGAATGAGGTCCCGCAGTCGACGACGTCATTGTTCTCGACGATCAGCGTCGTGCCAGCGGGCGCGCTCACCGTGCCGCCGTTGGGCAGCGTCGCCGTGCAGTTCGTGCAGCCGCTGCCGGTGCTCGTGATCGCGAACACGGAGCTGTCTTGGGTGACCGCCCCGACGCTCGCCTGGAGCTTGTAGCCCGAACTGCTCAGGTCGATCGTGAGTCCCGTGAACGCCGTCGTACCGGTCGCATCCGTCACAGGTGCGGTGTTCCCGGTGAGGTTCGGAGCGGGGACGTTATTGAAGGCGAACGAGTCCGGGGAGATCGCCATCGAGACGGTCGCACCGGGGACCGGGTTGTTGAAGGCGTCCTTGACCTGGACCTCCACGCCGCCGCCCGCCTGCGAGTCGATCGCGGTGTTCACCAGGGTGTCCTTGGGCTGCTTCGTGAAGGTGATCGAGGCCGCCGCACCGACCGAGATGTTGAACGAAGCCGGAGCGGTGCTGAGCGCGCCGTCGGAGGCGGTCATCGTGTAGGGGCCCGGGGTGGTGCCCACCGTGAGTCCGGAGAACGTCGCGATGCCGTTGGCGCCCGTGGTCGCGGGCGCGCTGGGGCTGGTGACGAGCCCGGTCGAGCTCAGCGTGACCGACTCCCCGCTCAGCGCGTTGTTGCTCGCGTCGGTCACCTTGACCGTGACGTCGGCCATCGTGCCACCCGCGGCCGTGTTGGACGGGCCGGTGACGAAGGCGATGTTCGCGGCCGGACCGACGCAGGTGCTGGAGACCGTGATCTTCGGGTTGGAGGCTCCCGTCGCGAAACCGAAGCTGTATGTCAGGAAGTTCGTTCCCTGCCAGGCGGACGTGGACCAGGTCTTGATGCCTGCGGAGGCGGGGGCCTTCGCCCGGAAGGTCATGGTCACGGACTCCCCGGGGGCGAGAGCGGAGGACGAGCTCGTGGCCTTCAGGTAGACGCCATCCGCATCAACCGTGTCCGGGATCGCCTGCCAGGTCTTCGAAGCGTTCGACACCACCGGCGTGGTGAAAGAGCTCTGGAGGATGTTGTAGAACCCGTTCGTCGTGCTGCTGTGGAACTGTGCGGAGCCGAGCGGCTGGTTGCTCGACGAGCTGTTCGTGATCTTCGCGGTGAACCGTGTTCACGGAGTCTGAGGCCACGCAGGAGGTGTTCGCCTGTGAGCGTGGGGGCTGAACTTGCGCATCTGCACCGGTGGCGCGGAGGCGCCGGCCATGCTGCAGTGCCAAGGTTCCGGCCACCAGGACGAACGCGTGGCGAGTCGCGAGCGGGGTGCGGCGGACCGGTGCGGGGGTCCCTGCCATGATCATAGCTCCTTCGTGCGGCGGCTCGTGGGCGTGCTCAGACGGTTGGGGGGCCATCGAAGCCTGGTGCCGAAAGTCCACACAGCTTGCCTCCCATCCGACGTAGGTCGTCAAGGGGTGGTACCACCACCAGTGGACCTAAGCCGATCGGTGAACGGCGCAAGCGGATTCGCTGAGCCGCCTACAGGATCGGGAGGTAGCGCTCCAGCTCGTACGGCGAGACGTAGGCCTTGAAGCTGTCCCACTCCTCGCGCTTGTTGCGCATCAGGTACTCGTGGACGTGCTCCCCGAGCGCGGTCCGCAGCACCTCGGATCCCTCGGCCTGGTGGATCGCCTCCACCAGGTCCTCGGGGAGGGAGCGGATCCCGGCGGTCTCGCGCTCGCCCTCGCTCATCTCGTAGATGTTGTTGGACGCCTCGGGCGGCAGCTCGTAGCCGCCCTCGATCGCCCGCCAGGCCCGCCGCCAGCATCGCGGCGAACGCGAGGTAGGGGTTGCAGGCGGGGTCGGGCGAGCGGTACTCGATCCGCGTGGCCTCTTCCTTGCCCGGCTTGTACTGGGGCACGCGGACGAGCGCGCTGCGGTTGCGCCGCGCCCAGCAGACGTAGACGGGCGCCTCGTAGCCCGGCACCAGCCGCTTGTACGAGTTCACCCACTGGTTCGTGAGCAGGGTGATCTCGGGTGCGTGCCGGAGCAGCCCCGCGATGTAGGCCTTGGCCGTCTTGGACAGGTGGTACTCGTCGCCGGCCTCGAAGAACGCGTTGCGGTCGCCCTCGAAGAGCGACTGGTGCGTGTGCATGCCGCTGCCGTTCACGCCGGCAACCGGCTTGGGCATGAACGTGGCGTAGATCCCGAACTCCTGTGCGACCTCCTTCACCGTGAGGCGATAGGTCATCACGTTGTCCGCCATCGTGAGCGCGTCGGTGTACCGCAGGTCGATCTCGTGCTGCGACGGCGCCACCTCGTGGTGCACGTACTCCACGGGGATGCCCATCGACTCCAGGTACTGGACCGTGCGCTTGCGGTAGTCGGTGGCGGCGTCGAGCGGCGTCTCGTCGAAGTAGCCGCCGTGGTCGAGGAAGGTCGGGTCGTCGGCGGCGCGGAAGTAGAAGTACTCGAGCTCCGGGCCGACGTAGAACGTGTAGCCGAGGTCGGCCGCGCGCTGGAGCTGGCGCTTCAGGACGCCGCGCGGATCGCCGTCGAAGGGCGTCCCGTCGGGGTTGAAGACGTCGCAGAACATCCGCGCCACCGGCGCTTCGCTCTTCCAGGGGATCACCTGGAACGTGGCCGCGTCGGGGACGGCCACCATGTCGGACTCCTGGATGCGGCTGAACCCCTCGATCGAGGACCCGTCGAACCCCATGCCCTCGGCGAAGGCCCCCTCCAGCTCTTGCGAGGTGATCGTGAACGACTTCAGGAACCCCAGCACGTCGGTGAACCAGAGCCGGACGAACCGGATGCCCCGTTCCTCGATCGTGCGCAGGACGAACTCAGCCTCTTCCGTCAGTGCCATGCCCGCAACGGTAACGGGCTCACGGCCGACAACGGTTACGCGCGTGTGAACTCCGACGTCGGGCCTCGAAGAGAGGTGAACATGAAGACCGCCCGCGAGGCACCCCGCCGGTAGGCTCGCAGGAGTGGATGCCGACACCCTCGCCCGCGCCCCCGATCCCGCGCTGGCGCGCGTGGCGCTCCAGCGGGTGCGCGAGGCCGGCGGCGACGTGGACGCCCTCGACGTCGCGCCCACCGCCACCCGGCTCCTCGGCTTCTCGACGGCGGCCGCCGACTTCCTGGCACAGCATCCGGAGGAGGTCGGCGCGCTCGCCGACGTCTCCCCGCGCGGGCGCGAGGCGCTCGGCACCGAACTGGCCGACGACGTGGCGCGGCGCGGACCCGCCGACGGCCTCCGCCTCTTCCGGCGCCGCGCCCTGCTCCGCGTGGCCGCGCGCGACCTGCAGGGCAGCGACCTCGAGGACGTCGTGGCCGAGATCTCCGCGGTGGCCGACGCCTGTTTGGAGCTCGCCTGCCGAGAGGCCGCCGGGGACCTGCGCCTGGCCGTGATCGCGCTCGGCAAGCTCGGCGGCCGGGAGCTCAACTACGCCAGCGACGTCGACGTCCTCTTCGTGCACGAAGGGGGCGCCGACCAGGAGGCGGCCGAGCGCGCGGCGGGGCGCCTCGTGCGGCTGCTCTCCGACCCCTCGGTCGAGGGCATCGCGCTGCGCGTGGACCCGACGTTGCGCCCCGGCGGCCGCGCGGGCCTGCTCAGCCTCTCGCTGGAGAGCACGCTCGAGTACTACGAGACGCGCGCCGCGGTCTGGGAGCGCCAGGCGATGATCAAGGCGCGCGCGGCGGCCGGGGACCCGTGGCTCGGCGGCGCCTTCGTGGAAGGGGTGACGCCGTTCGTGTATCCGGGCGAGCTCCCGGCTTACGCGATCGACGAGGTGCGCCGCACGAAGGTCCGTCTGGAGGAGTACATCCGCCGGAGGGGCAAGGAGTTCATCGAGGTGAAGCGGGGACGCGGGGGGATCCGCGACGTCGAGTTCGCCATCCAGCTCCTGCAGATCGTGCACGGCCGGCGCGATCCGCGGCTGCGCGACCCCAACACGTTGCGCGCCCTGAGCACCCTGGCGGAGGAGGGCTACGTCGCGCGGATCGACGCCGAGGTGCTCGCCGACGCCTACCGCTTCCTGCGCCGCCTGGAGCACCGGCTCCAGATCGTGCGCGACCTCCAGACCCACGACCTTCCCACCGACCTGCACGCGCGCACCACGATCGCGCGCTCGCTCGGCCTCCCCGATGCCGCCACCCTCCAGTCCGAGTACGAGCGCACCACCGGCACCGTGCGCGGCATCCACGACCGCCTCTTCTACCGTCCCCTGATGGAGGCGTTCGCCGGACCGGCGGCGCCCACCCCGGGCGTGGACCGCGCGGCGACGCAGGAGCTGCTGGCTGGCCTCGGCTTCGCGCACCCGCGCCGGTCGTACCAGGTGCTCCGGCGCCTCGTCGATCCCTCGACCCGGATGGGGAAGGTGCTCGCGCACGTCTTCCCGGTGATGGCGCCGGCTCTGGCGCTGGCGGCCGACCCCGACGCCGCCCTCGTCCGCCTGGAACGCGTGGCCGACGCGGTGGGGGAGCTTGATGCGCCCGCCGACGCGCTCGCCGCCGACCCCGGTGTGGCGCGCCGGCTCGCCCACGCCGTGGCGGCGAGCTCGTTCGCCACGGACCTGCTCGCGGCGGAGCCCGAGCGCATCCTGGCGCTCACCCAGGGCGACGCCCAGGGCGACGTCCAGGCGGCGCTCGTGGCCACGGTCGCGCGGTACGCGGGTCGCGAGCTGCTCCCGCGTGAGACCGGCGCCGCCCTCTCGGCGGTGGCGGAGCGCGTGGTGCGCGAGGCCGTCGAGGAAGCCGCGCCCGACCTCCCCTTCGCGGTGATCGGGATGGGCAAGCTCGGCGCCCGCGAGCTGAACGTGGCGAGCGACCTCGACGTGATGTTCGTCTACGAGGGCGAGGGGCCCGAGGACCAACGACGGGCGATCGACGTCGCCGAGCGTGTGATGCACGGGATCCGCGGGGCGGGCTGGGAGCCCGACGCCGACCTGCGTCCGGAGGGTCGCGGCGGGCCCGCTCGCGCGCTCGATCGCGGGCTTCCTCGAGTACTGGCAGCGCTACGCGGAGACGTGGGAGTTCCAGTCGCTGCTCCGCGCGCGCGCGGTGGCGGGCGACCCCGACCTCGGCCGTCGGTTCGAGTTGAACGCGGCCGACGTGGCGTACCCGCCGGAGGGACTCACCCTCGACCGCGTCGCGGACATCCGCGCGATGCGCGACCGGATGGAGCGGGAGCGCGTGAAGCCGCCCGAGGCCGCCAAGTTCCACTTCAAGCTGGGGCACGGCTCGCTCGCCGACGTGCAGTTCGCGGTGGAGGTCTCGCTGATGCGTCACGGCGGAGCGCATCCCGAGATCCGCACGCGACGCACGCTGGAGGCGATCGACCGTCTGGCGGAGGCCCGGCTGTTGGAGGGCGGCGTCGCGCGCGATCTCGGCGAGGCCTTCGTCTTCCTCTGCGACGTGAAGAACGCCCTGGAGGTGGACCGACGGTTGCACGCGGAGGCGGTGCCGGCGTCGCCGGAGGCACAGACCGCGCTCGCGCGCCGCCTCGGCTACGAGGAGTACCCGCGCCAGAGCTTCATCGACGACTACCTGCGGATCACGCGCCGCTGCCGGAGGGCGATGGAACGGGTGTTCCGCTCGGAGGCGGAGGCGGAGGGAGAGGCCACGGAAGGGTGAGTCCCGGCGGCGGCGGGTCGCAGAGATGCACCAATCGGTCCGCCAGCACCCCCGCCTCCTCCGCCCGAGCGGGATCTCCGATGAGGTTGCGCAGCTCCAGCGGATCCCTGCGGAGGTCGTAGAGCTCCTGGCTCCCGTCCGCGTAGTAGACGTACTTCCACGCGCGGGTCCGCACCGCACAGAACGTCGGGATCCGCGTGCCGACGTGCTCGACCAGGAACGACGATCGCCCGGGATCCTCGGGATGCTGCAGCAGGTCGAGGAGGCTCCTCCCGTCGGCGTGGGGCATCGTCGTGCCGGCGGCATCGGCGAACGTCGGTGCCAGGTCGATGTTGAGCGTGATGCGCGGGTCGCGGGCCGGGAGCGTCCCCAGGCGATCGAAGCGCACGACCATGGGCACCCGGATGCTCGGCTCGTACGCGGCCTCCTTGCCGCTCAGACCGTGCTCGCCGAGCATGAACCCGTTGTCGCTCATGAAGACGATGAGGGTGTTCTTCAGGCGCCCGGTGCGCTTGAGCCCCGTCACGAGTTGATGGACGGCGCGGTCGACCGCTTGGAGCGTCTCGAGCTGCCAACGGTTGACCGTCGCGGTCTGGCCGAAGCGGAACGGGCGGCCGGCGACCCTCCGCACCCAAGGCGGCTTGTCGGAGAGGTCGGCCTCGGGGCTCGGCAGTGGATGGTCGGTCGGGAGGTGCGTGAACGATCCCCGGTCTCGAGGGGCGGGGACGGCCGGCAGGTGTGGGGCGATCGGGGCGAAGTAGAGGAAGAAGGGCTGGCGGCCGGTGGTGGCGAACCGCACGGCCTTGTCGGCCAACACGTCGGTGGAATACGACGAGGCGCCGAAGGAGACGGTGTGCCCGTCCTCGTTCAGCGTGTAGTCGTAGTAGTGGACGTCGCCGTCTCCGACGTTGATCACGTCCCAGGTGTCCCATCCGGGGGGCACCTCGGTTCCTCCATAGCCATTGAGGTACTTGCCGATCAGCGCCGTGCGATAGCCGCGCTGCTGCAACACGGTCGCGATGCTCGTGCTCGGATCGAAGGCCGTGACGCCACCCAGGGGCGGATGGTTCGTGTACACCCCGGTGCCGTGGGAATAGCGGCCGGTGAGGATGCTCGCGCGGCTCGGGCAACACAGGGAGTTCACGACGAAGGCGTTGGTGAAGGTGACGCCGTGCGCGGCCAGGTCCTGCTCGACCCGGGGCATCGCCCAGAGGCTGTCCCAGCGCTGGTCGTCGGTGAGGATCAAGACGATGTTGGGACGTGGCCGCTTACGGTGATCCACAGGCGTGGGCGAGACGCCGGGCGTGGGCGACCCGATGGCTGCGCCGCTGACGAGCCCCTCCGGTTTGGTGCCGGGCCGGAACTCGAGGCCGACGAGGACCACGCAGGCGATCGCCAGCGCCAGGAGCCACGGATGACCACGCTCGAGGGTTGCCCGGATCCGGCCCATGGGGTTGCCCTACTACGAGACACCGGTGAACGCAATGCAACCGCTAGGCTCGGAGGCGTACGCGAAGCGCGATCCGTGGAGGGGACACCTCATGAGCACGACCGCCGCACGCCGCACGGCCCTGATCACCGGGGCCTCGGGCGGGTTCGGCGCCGAGTTCGCGCGTCTCTTCGCCGCCGACGGGTTCGACCTGATCCTCGTCGCGCGCAGCGGCGCCGCCATGGAGGAGATCGCGCAGGTGGAGGAGGAGCGCCACGGCATCAACGTGACCGTGCTGCCCAAGGACCTGTCCAAGCCCGGAGCGGCGCGTGACGTGATGGCGAGCGTCGAAGAGCGGGCGCTCAGTGTGGACGCCCTCGTCAACAACGCGGGGTTCTCCACCTACGGCCAGTTCGTCGAGACCGACGCCCAGACCATGGTCGACATGCTTCAGGTGAACACCGCGGTGCTCACCGAGCTCACCCGCGCGTGCCTGCCGGGGATGATCGCGCGAGGTTGGGGCCGGGTGATGCTGCTCGGGTCGATCGGCTCGTTCACGCCCGCGCCCATGACCGCCGCCTACGCCGCGACCAAGGCGTACGTGCTCTCGCTGGGGCTCGCGCTCGTCGAGGAGTTGAAGGGGACGGGGGTGAGCGTCACCACGCTGTGTCCGGGTCCGACGCAGACCGGCTTCCAGGATCGCGCCGCGATGCACGACTCCAAGCTGGTCCAGGGCAAGAAGCTCCCCTCCGCCGAGGAGGTCGCCGACGCCGGCTACGCCGCGATGAAGCGCGGACGCCCGTACCTGGTAACGGGGAACCAGAGCAGGCTCTTCGCGTTCGGCACGCGGTTCCTGCCGCGGTCCACGGCCACGAGGATCGCGGGTCAGTCCCAGCGTCGCGCCTCGAGCTGATCGCTACGGGGCGAGGTAGGTCAGACCTTGCGCGCCCTTGGTGAGGGTGAGGCGCCGGCCGTCGAGCACGTAGGTGACCTCGCCGTCTAGCAGCGTCACGACGGCCGTTTCGAGGGCGCCCGCATCGCCGGGACAGGCCTTCTTCGTGAGGCCAACCGGCCCGAACGTGAGCGTCGTGTCGGCGATGGCCACCGTGGCGTGGCCCCGGTTGCAGCCCGTGAAGATCACGGCCTCGCCCTGGTCGCCGATCACGAGCGTGGGCGGCGCGACGTCGGTGGGCACGCTGGACACGCTCTCTCCCTGGATGACCGCGTCGAGCGTCCACTTGGTGCCGGTCAGGGCCGGGGAGGGGCTCGCCACCGCCTCGTCCTCGAACGTCAACACGACGTCGCCCGCCGCGAGCGTGAGCGTGGAGCCCTCCGTCGTGATGGCGGGACCGGCCTTCAGGAACGCTGCGAGCCAGGTGTCCTGCGACATCAGGTCGGGCTGGCAGGCCATCTGGGTGCTCGCGAGCTCCGCGCCGAGCTTCAGATCGCCGTCCTGGATCGTGTACGCCCCGCTCATCGTGTTGCAGCCGGCGTTCGCGCTCAGATTGCCGCCTTCGAAGGCCAGCCGGATCTGCGAGTCCGCGACCAGGTCGTAGCCGGTGACGTCCGTCGACACGAACGCGTGGCCGTTCAGCTGATCCGTCGTCGGGGGCGACGGCGTCGGCGATGCGCTGCTCCCGCTCGAGTTGCTGTCGTTGCAGGCGGCGAGCGTCACCAACGTCGCGAGACAGACGGTCATGGACACTCGGCGCACGGGCTCCTCCTGGTCCGCGGGGCGCGCTGCAGTCTAACCCTGGAGCGTCGTCGCCCGGTCGATGCGAACGTTGCCGTCAGCCCGCGCGATCACGGCGCGAACTCCACGCGGACGCCGAGGAGTCGCACGGGCCGATCGAGTTCGAATCGGGAGAGCGCGTCGAGCGCGCCGCGCGCGATCAGGCCGGGGTCGGTGGTCGGCTCGGCGAGCGCGACGCCGTGGGTGGACGTGAAGAACGGCGCGAACCGCACCTTCACGGTGACCCTGATCACCGGTCGATCTGTTGGGAGGTCGGCGACGAGCTCCCGGGCGATGCGCTCGGTCTCCTGCCCGATCTCGTCCGGGTCGGTGAGGTCCTGCTGGAAGGTGCGCTCGTGGCTCTGGCCGCGCGGCACGTACGGCTCCGCGGTGACCTCGCCGTCATCCTCTCCGGTGCCGAGGTTGCGGATCCACGGACCGGTGTTGGGACCGAACCGTGCGGCGAGGGTCGCGTCGTCGGCGTGCGCGAGCTCGTCCACCGTGTGGATGTCCAGCTCTCGCGAGCTTGGCCGCGGTCTTCTTCCCGATGCCCCAGAGCGCGTCGACCGGACGAGGACCCATCACCGTGGGCCATTCCACCTGCGTGAGCCGGAACACGCCGCGCCGCTTGGCGAAGGCGCTCGCGAGCTTCGCCCGATGCTTGGAGTCGCCGATGCCGATCGAGCACCAGAGGTCGGTGCGTTCGAGGACGGCGCGCTGCACGTCGCGCGCGAACGCCTCGGGGTCTTCGGTCTGCGCGGCCATGAAGGCCTCGTCCCACCCGAGGACCTGCACGACCGCGGGGAACGATCGCAGGGTCTCCATCACGCGTTCGCTCGCCTCGAGGTAGTGGTCGGCGTCGACGGCGAGGAACACGCCCTCGGGGCAACGCTTCAGGGCGGTGCGGAGCGGCATGCCGGATCGCACGCCGAACTCGCGAGCCTCGTAGGACGCGGTGGACACGACGCCGCGCTTCGTCGGGTCGCCGTCGCCCCCGACGATCACGGGCCTGCCGCGCAGGTCGGGGTGGCGCAGCACCTCGACCGCAGCGATGAACTCGTCCATGTCGACGTGGAAGATCCAGCGCGTCATCCGTCCAGTCTGGCGAAGTCGTCCAGATCGTGACGCGGATCACATCCCGCCCCGCACCGATCGGATCAGGCTCGCCTGCGTCGCCGACATGGGAGGACGCATGCCAACAGATCAGCCCCTCCAACGCTACGCGGTCACCGTCATGCGTCACGCGCTTGAGGAGGCAACCATCTACTTGAGCGCCGAGTCCATCGAAGAGGCTGAAGTGGAAGCCGACAAGATCGTCGACGACGGCCTCATCACCGGGTTCGCAGTGAACGAAGTCCAGTACGAGTACTACGTCGATCCCATCGATCCGAAGCATGAAGTCGAGCCAACCGATGGCTCGGTGCCGGGCGGCCCAATCTGTGGTGTCTGTGAGCAGCCGGTCGAATGGACGGGAGCCTCAGCGGACGATCCGTCCAACACGACGGGTGCGACGCTCCCGGGACCTTGGCGCCACAAGCAAAGTTAAGGAGCGGGTGCCCTGCCCAGCCTAAAGGGGGAGCTCCCGGACAATGTCAGCGGGCTGAGGCTTGGCTGAACCAAGCAATCTGAGATAGGCCTCGTCAGCCCATTCGAGGAGCGCTTTCACAGTCGAGTGACCCAGAGCGTCTCGAATCTGTTCTGTGGCCTGGGCGAGCCTCCATCCGTGGATGAGGACGATCGGATACTCGTCCTCGATCAGTTCACGTTGGGCAGCGTCCGTGTAGTAGGAGGTTGTGACATACGCTCCGATCCATCCTCTCCTGAGTCGAGCCACGACTCGGGCCAAATCCTCTGCAGACACTCCGCTCCCCCGTGGCCAGGGCTTGCGACACTTAGCTTGACCAAGCACCACAAGCTTCGTTGACGCAAATCCCTGCCCGAGATCCAGACGCTGAACGAAATCAACTCCACCGTCCGGTCCAACTGGGGTTATCCACCCCTGGTAGAAGGTAACTCCAGGTGTGTCTAGTACAAGCTGCGTTGCGAGCGAGGCCAAAGCTTGAAACCCGTGCTTGTAGTTGCCTCCGTAATGCTCGTACACCTCGGCGAGAACGCGACCGAGAGGACTTTCCTGCTCAGGCACTTGATCCTCGTAGGGCCACACGTCCGCACGAATCAAGTGCCGCCTCACACTTGAGTCGTCGATCGCGGATGCGCCCTCTCTCACCCAGGTCTTCCAGGCTTGCGGTGCCAGACGGTTGACCGCATCCTCGGGTGAATGGGGGTCTCGCCTTTCGTCGATCCACCCAATACTGAGGAACTCGTTCCCCTCCGACGACTCCTCACCACGGAACAGGACGCAGTCGAATGCATAGTTGGAAAACGAGCGTCCTCTGTGCAGCTGAGTCACTCGATGCGCCTCCCGAATTAATCCGAAGCCCAAGAACTCCGTCAGTGGTTCCCCGCCGCGGTTCCCAAGATTCCTAAACAGAAGAAGGGGGGCTGCCTTGGAACGAGTTGACTCATCGTCTGACGCGTACATCCCCATTTCATCCAAGAGGACGCGATTCCCTGGAGCCATCTCCGCAGGACGACCCAGTTCTGGCTTGTTGTCTCCGAAGTACCTCACGAACCCCGTGTCGAGATTGACCTCGTCCAACCAAGGCAACCGATGTCTTTCCACTTCGGGAGTTAGGAAGATCGCAACGGCGGGCCGTCGGCCGGTTCCGGCCGGACGCGATATTGGGTTGATTCCGGCGCTCTGTCTGATGTGAGTGCCATCTAGGGCATCAGTGACCGTCCAGAAGTTCGGGATGGCATTCCAGGAGGGGTCTCGCACGTTCTCTCTTGGCTTCCACAGGAGGGAGCCGATGCCAAGCCGACGCTCAAGCTCATTTCGCAACATCGTCGGAGAGCATCATCGATTGCCCATTCGCGCGCAACAATTGTCCCTGACGGAGTTCCTGCAGGCTAGTCTGAGTTGGACTAGTTGACCGGCAAGATGGGAATCGAGTCGGGCGAGATCAGGCATCGCAAAGACCACTCTTACCCCGCGAAGACGCGCTCGACCGCCATGCGGTAGTGGGCCTTCTCCAACGAGCCGGCGACCACCACCTTGCCCTTCATCAGGACCGCGGCCCTCCCGTCCGACCGACCGCCCCAGGGCTTCGCCTGCAGCCCGTCCTTGCCGAACGTGGCATCGCGCGCGCCGCCCTTGAGGAAGCGGACCACGATCATGTCGTCGTCGCGGCTGCCCGCCACGATGAACTTGCCGTCGGCTTGCCGCACCAGGCCGTGCGCGGAGTCGTCACCTCCGAAGTCGACGACGACGATCCCGTCGCCACCTCCGAAGCCGGCGTCGGGCTGGCCCTGCCGGGTGAGCTGCAGGAGCATCACGTCGAGGCTGCTGGTGCCCGGGTTGTACTCGTACCCGGCCGCGGCCACGCCGCCCGAAGGCAGGGCGACGACGCTCTGGGCGCTCGACTGATACATCCCCGTCGAGATCAGGACGTACCCATCCGTGTCGAAGCGCGTGTCCGGCATGCCCGCGGGCCCGAAGCGCGCGAGCGCGATCGAGTTCGTGGTCGCCCCGTCGTAGGCCCAACCTGACATCACCGTCTCGTTCCCATCGTGCGTGACGCCGATGCAGGCGGACTGGGTCTGGCCGGGGAAGGCGGCCACGACGCGGCCGTCACCGCCGAAGGTGCGATCGAGCTTCCCGTCGGGCCGGTAGCGCGCCAGTGCAGCGGAGGAGTTCGTACCGGAGGTCGTGGCTCCGCAGATCTCGAATCGCCCGTCGGCCAGCACGGTCATCGCGTATCCGGTGGCCGAGCCGGTGCCGAACCCGGTGGTGACGAAGCCGTCGCCTCCTCCGAAGGTGTGATCCAGCCGGCCGTTCGAGGTGAGCCGGAGCGCCAGGAAGGTGTCGGTGGTGGGGGTGGTCCTCGTCCCGGCGACCAGGATCTTCCCGTGCGGCAGGGCCGCGACCGCGTTCGCCTCGTCGTAGGTCCCGGCCAGGTCCACCGTCACCCTGCCGTCTCCCCCGAACGTCCGGTCGGGACGTCCCCCGGGGAGCATCCGCGTGACCGCGATATCCGCCGTCGTCTGGAACTCGTGGGTCCCGGCCACCACGATCTCCGCGCCCTGATGCGCCACGGCCATGCCGAAGGCGTCGGCGCTTCCGAAGGCTTTCGTCAGCCGTCCCGCATGCCCGAACGACCGGTCGAGCGTTCCCGGATGTCCACCACCGGCCGAGGCCGAGGGCATGCCGGCCACGGTCCACGCCACGGCCAGCGCGACCGCTCCTCGGGATGCGATCCACCCGATCGGTCTCGTCCTCATCACTCATCTCCCGCCGGTGTCATCCGAACACCCGCTCGACGGCGAATCGATCGTGCCCGCCCACCTGCGTGGATCCCGCGATCGCGAGCTTGCCGGCGCATCGTGGGAGCCATCACCGGCGTGCCTCTCAGGTCGGGCGAACGGCCCGAATCATAGGCACAGGAGGGGATACGGCGGAACCCCCCGGCGATCGCGCCGAGGGGTTCCGTGTGGGGATCGGGGAAGGCGACTACACGTCGTAGTACAGCGAGAACTCGTGGGGATGCGGACGCAACGCGACCGCGTCGTGCTCCTCGAGGCGCTTGTACTCGATCCACGTGTCGATCACGTCCTGGGTGAAGACCCCGCCCTCCAGCAGCCACTGGTGGTCGGACGCCAGGTTGTCGAGGACCTCCAGCAGCGAGCCCGGGACCTGCTTCACGCTCGCCTGCTCCTCGGGCGGCAGGTCGTAGAGGTCCTTGTCCATCGGCTCCGGCGGCTCGATCTTGTTCTTGATGCCGTCGAGGCCCGCCATGAGCATCGCGCTGAACGCCAGGTACGGGTTGCACGACGGGTCCGGCGTGCGGAACTCGAGCCGCTTGAGCTTGGGGCTCTTCGACCCCAGCGGGATGCGCACGCACGCGCTCCGGTTCCGCTGGGAGTAGACGAGCTTGATCGGCGCCTCGTAGCCCGGCACCAGCCGGCGATACGAGTTGGTGGTGGGGTTCGTGAAGGCGAGCAGCGAGGGCGCGTGCGCCAGCAGGCCGCCGATGTACCAACGCGCCATGTCGCTGATGCCGCCGTAGCCCACCTCGTCCCAGAAGAGGTTCTCGTCGTTCTGCCAGAGCGACTGGTGGGTGTGCATGCCCGAGCCGTTGTCCATGAACAGCGGCTTCGGCATGAACGTGACGGTCTTGCCGGCCTGGTAGGCCGTGTTCTTGACCACGTACTTGTACTTCATGACGTTGTCGGCCGTGGTCAGGAGCGTGTCGTAGCGCATGTCGATCTCGGCCTGCCCCGCCGTACCGACCTCGTGGTGGTGCACCTCGATCGTGAGGCCCACCTTCTCCAGGTTGAGCACCATGTCGGTCCGCAGGTCCTGGTACTTGTCGACCGGGGGAAGCGCGAAGTACCCGCCCTTGAACCGCGGCTTGTAGCCGAGGTTGCCACCCTCCTCCACCGCGCCGCTGCTCCAGGCGCCGGCGACGGAATCGATGTGGTAGTACCCCTCGAACTGCGACTGGTCGTACCGGATCGAGTCGAAGATGTAGAACTCCGCCTCCGGCCCCCAGTAGCTGAGGTCCGCGATGCCCGACTGCTTCAGGTACAGCTCGGCCTTCTTCGCGATGTTGCGCGGGTCACGGCTGTAGTCCTCGCCGGTCACCGGATCCTTCACGAAGCAGGTGATGTTCAGCGTGGGGTGCTTGGTGAACGGGTCCATGTACGCCGTGTCGGGGTCGAGGTCGAGGAGCATGTCCGACTCCTGGATCTCCTGGAACCCGCGGATCGACGAGCCGTCGAACGGCTGGCCGTGCTCGAACTTGTCCTCGGTGAGCTCGTGCACCGGCACCGAGAGGTGCTGCACCTGGCCCGGCAGGTCCGTGAAGCGGAGGTCGACGATCTCCGCCCCCTCCTCCTTGGCCATGGCGATGACGTCCTTCGCTGTTGCCACGTTCCCTTCCCCCTCTGCCTCGACGACCCAGACAGCCTAGGACCCGACCGGCGCGGCTCTGTTTCCAGCGCGTTAACTCTGCGTTACGAGCCGCCGATCAGAGCGCCCGCAGGGGCGGGAAGCGCGTGAGGAGCCCCGACGCCCGCACCTGGTAGATCGTCTCGGGGGCGGGCAGGCCTACCAGCTTCTGCCGGCCGAGGCTGCGGAACGTGGCTCCCGCCGGCACCGATCCTTCCAGCGCAGTCTTCGATCGGCCGGTGATGATGATCTGTCCGCCGTGTCCGAGCGCGCAGACCCTTGCGACGGTGTGGACGGCCAGTCCCACGTAGCCCGCCTCAGTGAGGGTGGGGCGACCGCTGTGGATCCCTGCGCGGACCCGGACGTCGCGATCGCCGGGCCATGAACGGGCAGCCATCGCCAACTGCAGGTCGACGGCCGCCTCGAGCGCTGCGGGCGCCCGCTCGAAGACGCTCAGGAACTCGTCGCCGGTCGCGTCGACCTTGTGGCCGCCGCATCGACGGACGGCGTTGCGGACGATGGCGCGCACGTCGCGCAGGACCGCCGCGTAGTCCTCGCCCAGATCCTGCAGGAGCCTCGTGGAGCCCTCGATGTCCGTCATCAGGAACGTCACCGAGCCGGTCGGATAGGTGGAGAAGTCCGTGGATCGGGCGGTCCGCTCCGAGCGCAGCTGGCCCGTGATGAACCCGACCGGCACGATGCCGTACCTCTTGGCCGCGTTGAGCAGCCGGCGGCGCGCCCGCTCCCGAGCGGCGTCGTCCTCGAACCGCACCCGTTCGAAGCGGCCGAGCGCGTTGCGGACGTGAGCCTCGTCGTGGATGGGCAGCCGTCGCCGCCCCTCGGAGTCGATGTAGGCGAACGCCCGATCGGGGAGGTTCGCCCGCTCGCGCGTGCTGAGCCGGGCCATGCCCCGACGATACCGTCAGGCACCGACCCCGCTCCAGGCGGATCCGGCCCCGAACGTCCGAACGCCCCGTCCGGGAGGGGGTTCCGGGCGGGGCGTTCGGTATCCGGTTGGTGGAGAGAAGGACCTACCGACCCGTGCCGGTGCCCGGCCGCCCAGGGTGGGCCAAGGCGGTCGCCGGCACGGGTCGGTGGAGGATGCCCAGGATCGCGATACCGAGGGGGAGGAGTCCCGTAAGCGGGACGAGCGACGCGGTCCTGAGCACGGTGTCGATGTTCATGTCCGTCTCATCGGCCCTGGACGCGGCTACAGCGCAGAGCCCATGCGAGTCATTTCACGGTGGCTCCGCCTGACTAGGTCTTCCGGTCAGGGCCGTGCGACCGCCGGGAGCCTCACCGCTCGAGGTCGGCGGCGCGATACCCGACGCTGCGCACGGTCTCGATCAGCTGCTCGTGCTCGGGCCCGAGCTTCGCGCGCAGCCGCCGGACGTGCACGTCGACGGTGCGGGTGCCGCCGTAGAAGTCGTAGCCCCACACCTCGCGCAGCAACGCCGGCCGTGTGTAGACGCGGCCCGGGTGCGAGGCGAGGAAGCGCAGCAGCTCGAACTCCTTGAAGGTCAGGTCGAGCGGGCGGCCGTTCGCCGTGACGCGATAAGCCTCGGTGTCCAAGGACAGCGGCCCCAGCCGGATCGTGGTGCCGTCGCCGGTGCCGGCGCGCCGGCGCAGCATCGCCAGGCGCACGCGGAGCTCGGCCGCCGGAGCCCCGGGGTACACGAACTCATCCGCCACCTCGTGCCACGGGTAGCGTTCGATCTGATCGCGCTCGGCCACCAACACGGCGGGCACCCGTGGATCGCGCGCGCGTAGCTCCTGGAGCACGGCCCACGCCTGGCCCGGGTTCTCGGCGGCGTCCACCAGCACGGCCTCGGGTTCCAGCTCGAGCACGTGCGCCAACGACGAGACCGCCAGGGCTTCGAGCTTCAGGTCCGCGTGGAGATCCACGAGAGCCGGCAGGGCCGTCTGCGGCGGGCGATCTGCGAGGAACGCCAGGAACGCCATGGGTGCACTCACCATATCGGGTCGGCCCTCCCGCCGGTACGCTTGACCTGCGATGACGACCGTCCAGCACGTCACCTCCCATCACTGGCGGGTTCCTGCGCGCCCGTTCACGGTTCACACCCAGGACGGGGTCCGGATCGAGGGCACGCGCCTCGGCCACCCCGGCACCGACCTGCCGGCCCTCATCCTGGCCCACGGCCTGATGGGATGGCACCGCAAGCCGAAGTTCGGGGTCTTCGCGGAGCACCTCAGCGAGGACTTCACGGTGTACGCGCCCGATCTGCGCGGCCACGGCGAGAGCGCGGGCGTGAGCGACTTCGGGGGCGCGGAGATGTGGGACATCGACGCCGTCGTGGAGCTCGTGCACAGGGTGGGCCACCGGCAGGTGATCACGGTGGGGACGTCGATGGGTGGGATCGCCGCGATCCGACAGGCCGGCCTGATCGGTGGCGTGGACGAGGTCGTGGCGATCTCCTCGCTCGCGTACTGGAACTGGCACGATGGTGCGCACCCGAAGGCGCGTCGCAACTTCCACGCGCGCGTCGGCACGGCCCCCGGCCGAGCCGCGTTGCGCGCGTGGGGCGTCCGCCTCCCCGAGGAGTGGGACGAGCCCGACTCGCCGGAGGACGTCGTCGGCAAGATCGCGCCGACCCCGGTGGTGATCGTGCACGGGCGCGACGATCCGCTCTTCAGCCTCGATCACGCGGAGCGGCTCTACGAGGCCGCGCAGGAGCCGAAGCGGCTCCTGATCGGCGACCGGTTCGGCCACGCCGAGGACGGCCTGAGCCCGGCCTTCGCGCAGCGGCTCACGCAGGTGATCCTGCAGGAGCTGACGTGATCCGCGTACGGCTGTTCGCCGCGCTCCGCGAGGCGGCGGGCGCCTCCGAGGTGGAGGCGAGCGGCATGACGGTGGGGGAGATCGTGGATGATCTCTCGGCGCGCCACGGCGAGCGCTTCGCGTCGGTGGCCGCGGTCTCTTCGTTCGTGGTGAACGGCGAGCGTGCGGACCGGGGCGTCCCGGTAGCGGAGGGCGATGAGGTGGCGCTCCTGCCGCCGGTCTCGGGCGGCTGAGTCGGTTAGTCGGTTACGAGCGGCACCGGGGTACCCCTGGGATACTGAGCGGGCGCATGCGCTTCCAGCGGCTCCTCCTCATCGTGAATCCCGTCGCACGGACGGTGTCCAAACCCACGCTCGCCGTGATCGAGAAGGCGCTGTCCGCCGACTTCCACCTGGAGGTGACGGAGACCAAGGAGCGAGGCCACGCCTCCGAGATCGCGGCGCAGGCCGTGGAGGAGGGCTCCGATCTCGTCGTGGTCTTCAGCGGCGACGGCACGATCAACGAGGTGGTGAACGCGCTCGCCGGCACCGAGACCGCGCTCGGCGTCCTGCCGGGCGGCGCCACGAACATCCTGGTGCGCGCGCTCGGCCTGCCCACCGACCCCGTGGAGGCCACCGGGGTGCTGATCGGCAAGGCGCTGGACGACGATGCGTTCAAGCTGCACCTGGGGCGCGCGGACGGCCGGTACTTCGCGGTGAACTGCGGCGCCGGCGTCGACGCCGCGGCGATGCAACGGATGGACGCCAAGTTCCCCAAGACCAAGGCCAAGTTCGACCGGGTGGCGTTCCGCTCGGTGGCGTGGGAGCTGCTCGTGGGGTACGCGGGTCGCGCCCCCGACCTGGAGATCTCGGTGGACGACGCGGAGCCGGTGCCGTCGCTGTCGGTGATGGTCGGGCGGACGGACCCGTACACGTACTACAAGGAGCGCGGGCTCCGGATGACGCCGCAGGCCTCGCTCGACACCGGCCTCGATGTGCTCTCGGTGCGCAAGCTGAACCGGCGGAGCGTCCCGCGCGTGGCGTGGCAGGTCTTCGGGTCGGCCCGCCACGTCCAGGGCCGCGACATCGACTACATCCACGATGCCTCGCACGTGCTGGTGACGGCCGCCGAGCCGTTCCCCGTGCAGGTGGACGGCGACTCGCTGGGTGACCACCGGCGGCTCGAGATCGAGCTCGCGCGCGAGGCGCTCTGGGTCGTGGCCTGAGGGATCCGCGTCAGGCCTTCTGCTGGGCCGCCTCGTTCGCGTGGATCCCGCACTCCCACTTCGGCTTGCCGGCCCAGCGTCCGGCTCGCTCGGGCTCGCCCGCGAAGCGCATCCGTGTGCACGGCGCGCAGCCGATCGAGGAGTACCCCAGGTCGTAGAGCGGGTTGTGCGGGAGGTCGTGCTCCTTCAGGTAGTTCCAGACGTCGCGATGCGTCCAGGTCGCCATCGGGTTGACCTTCACCATCCAGCGGTCCGGCTCGATCTCGTACTGCTCCACGAACGGCGCGTTGGCGCGGGTGGGGGAGGAGTCGCGGCGGAGCGCGGTCACCCACGCGTCGAAGCCGCGGAGCGCCTCGAACATGGGCCGGACCTTGTTGAGCTCGCAGCACCGCTCGGGGTCGCTCTCGAACAGACGGGGACCGAACTCCTTCGCCTGGCGTTCCACGGTGTACTCGCCGTAGAGGTCCACCACGTTGAGGTTGAGGCGTTCGGTCATCTGCTGCTTGAAGGCGAGCGTCTCGGCGAACTGGTAGCCCGTCTCCAGGAAGAGGATCGGGATGCGGGGCCGGATCTGCGTGGCGAGATGCATCACCACGGTGCCCTCGCTCTGGAACGCCGACGCCACGGCGATCCGCTCGAGCCCGGAGGCCTCCAACGCCCAGCTGAGGATCTCGCGCGGATGCGCGTCTTCGAACGCGAGGTTCAGCGCGACGAGTTCTTCTTCGGGGAGGAGGGTCTGCATGGGCACCTCTCGGGGTCGCGGCGAGCATACCCGGAAGCGGCCGGAGCGGGTGCACCCCCCGGCGGGTCGTGAGGGCGCTCCGGACCGGCGTTCCGCGGGTTCCGTACACTGAGGCGCGGCGCCCGCGCGGGTCGCGGGCCGCGTTCACCCGACCCCGAAGGAGCTGGAACACGATGTCCGAGTCCTACCCGATCGCGCCGCACGGCGGCACGCTCGTCGATCTCATCGTCGACGACGCCCGCGCCGAGGCGCTGAAGGCCGAGGCCGCCAACCTGCCCAAGGTCGTCGTGAGCGAGCGCGAGCTCTCCGACCTGGAGATGCTGGCAACGGGCGCGCTCTCGCCCCTCACCGGCTTCCAGGGGTCCGCCGACTACCACGCGGTGCTCGAGGACATGCGCCTCGCGAACGGCCTGCCGTGGGCGATCCCGGTCACGCTCTCGCTCACCGACGACGAGGCGCACCGCCTGGGCGGGGCCGACGCCGTCGCGCTCCTGCCGTCGGAGGGCGCCGAGCCGCTCGCCGTGCTGCGCATCTCCGAGATCTTCAAGCGCGACAAGCAGAAGGAGTCCATCTCGGTCTACCGGACCGACGACGCCGAGCACCCGGGCGTGGCCGCGGTCCTGGCCGCCGGCGACAACTGCGCCGCCGGGACGCTCGAGGTGATCGCGCTCCCGTCCCACGACGACTTCCTCAACTATCGGCTCACGCCGGCCGAGACGCGCGCGGTGTTCGCCGAGCGCGGCTGGAAGACCGTCGTGGGCTTCCAGACCCGCAACCCGATCCATCGCGCGCACGAGTACATCCAGAAGTGCGCGCTCGAGATCGTCGACGGCCTGCTCGTGCACCCGCTCGTGGGCGCCACCAAAGGTGACGACGTGCCCGCCGACGTGCGCATGCGCTGCTACGAGGCGTTGTTCGAGGGCTACTACCCGAAGGACCGCGCGATGGTGAGCGTCTTCCCGGCGGCGATGCGCTACGCGGGCCCGCGCGAGGCCATCTGGCACGCGATCGCGCGCAAGAACTACGGATGCACGCACTTCATCGTGGGCCGCGACCACGCCGGCGTGGGCAGCTACTACGGCACCTACGACGCGCAGCAGATCTTCACCGAGTTCGAGCCCGGCGAGCTGGGCATCACCACGCTGAACTTCGAGCACTCGTTCTGGTGCAACGCGTGCGAGGGCATGGCGTCGCCGAAGACCTGCCCCCACGGCGAGGAGACCCGGATCTCGCTCTCCGGCACGAAGGTGCGCGAGATGCTGCGCAACGGGGAGCGCCCGCCGATCGAGTTCTCCCGCCCCCAGGTCGCCGACATCCTGATCGCCGCGATGCAGGGTCAGGAGCCGTAACCCTCGTCACAGCCCTGACGTGACCGACGGCACCCTCGGTCGGTGCCGGGTTGCGTTGCGCCGAACTCCGGAGCGGCGCACAGTGCCCGACATGGGTATGCGCGACGGGGCCTCGGGGGGCACACGCCAGCTGTGGCGGCCAGGTCTGGTGGTGCTCGCGCTCCTGCTGGCGTCGTGTACGGGGGGATCGTCTCAGGAGCCGTCGAGCGAGGCCTCAGCTTCGGGTCTGCCCCACGGAGGGACGCTGCGGGTCGGCGTCACGACCGTGAAGCCCTGGGGTTGGGATCCGCAAGTGGATGTCGCGGACAACACCAACGTCGAGGAACTCGGCCGGTGCTGTCTCGGGCGTTCGCTCCTGTCGTATCGTGCGGGGTCGACCGCAGAGGGTGGGACCGTCCTGCAGCCCGACCTCGCGACGTCGCTCCCCGACGTGTCGAACGACGGGCTCACGTGGACGTTCCATCTGAAGCCCGGGCTGCACTACGGGCCCCCGCTGCAGAACGTGGAGATCACGGCACCCGATTTCGTCCGTTCGCTCGAGCGGCTGCTGGATCCGAACGTGACCGGTCCCCCCATCGATGCATGGTGGCCCGGGTTCTACCGAGGCGTGATCGCCGGTGCGAGCGGGTATGGCCGCGCAGGGCACACGACCATCTCTGGCCTCGAGGTCCCGGATCCCTACACGTTGCGCATCACGCTCGAGCAGGCGAACGGAGACCTCGGCTACCTGATGGCGATGCCATACACCGCACCGATCCCGTCAGATCCCGCCCACGGGGACGCCAAGTACGGGATCCTCCAGGGACACGATGACGATGGTTCCGGGTACATCGTTTCGTCGGGGCCTTACATGCTCGCAGGGAGCGAGCAGATGGATCCGGAGGCGGACGTTCCAGCATCCGGATACTCCTCGAACAGCGTCAGTCTCGTGCGCAACCCATCGTGGGATCCCGCCACGGATCCCCTGCGTCCCGCCTACGCCGATCGCATCGAGCTGATCCGCGTGCCGGAGGGAGCGGGCGGGGCCTGGTTGCGTTCCGGCCGCGTCGACCTGCTGTTCGATCAGCTCGCCTCCGCTGGGGAAGCTCAGAAGGCGCGACCGGCCGGTCGGGTCGCCGAGGTCCCCGCGGATCGCGTGCTGTACGCCGAGTTGAACCTCGCGGTTCCACCGTTCGACGATCCACATGTCCGGCGGGCGGTCGCGATCGCGATCGATCGCGATGCGGTGGCCAAGGTCGTCGCCGCCGGAGGGCCCGCGACCCCCGCATATCACATGGCGCTCGACAGCCAGGAGGAGAACCTCCTGGTCAACTACGTTCCATCCTGGTTGAGCGCGTCGAGCTCCGACGCGGCGCGCCTCGCGGCCGCGCGCGCCGAGATGCGGAAGTCCCGATACGACCGCAATGGCGACGGACGCTGCGACGTGTCGTCTTGCTCTGGCGACTTGGCCTACGTTCCGGCGTTCCCCATCCACCCCGAGTGGGGCCCCGCGGCCCTGCTCGTTGCCGACGAGCTACGTCCGCTCGGGTTGCGGTTCCATCTCGAGAAGCTGGATCCCTTTCCCCCGGGCGGGTATTTCGCGCCCGCCCTCCGCCGGCACGTCGCGATCCGGTTGATGAGCGCGTACACCAAGGACTATCCGGGAGCGGCGACCTTCTTGCGCACGCTCTACAACAGCGAGGGTATCCGGTCGGCGAAGGAGACAACGATCGGGAACCGTACGCTGGTGGGCGCATCCCCCGAGTTCCTGCGTCGGTACGGCTTCCCGGTGACGCATGTGCCCAACGTGGATGCGCGGATCGCCGAGTGTCAGCCGCTCTTGTTCGGAACCGCCGCCCGGTGCTGGGCCGACGTCGACCGCTCCATGATGGAAGAACTCGTTGCCGACGTGCCGATCGCCACCCCGTTGGACGCGTGGATCTACGGATCGCGTATCGATCGATTCACGGTCGATCAGGCCGTCGACTATCCGAGGCCGGCCCTCGACGCGATCGCGCTCGGGTCATAGGCGTCGCAACCTCGATCACGGCGCGGTCACCGTCACCCACACAAGGCCGGCGCCGACCGCCACTCCCCAAGGGACGAGACCTTGGTCCAACGTGACTTGCTGGGTCGCGCGGTTGGAGCCTGCATCGATGCGGACCACGTTACGGCTGTTCGTGTAGGTCACCCAAGCGGCTCCGTCGCCGACCGCCACGCCTTCCGGTCCATCGAAGCGGGGGTCAGCGATCGTCACTAGTCCGCCTCGATCTGGATCGATGCGCTTGACCTGGTCGAGGTCGGGGATCGTGACCCATATCGAGCCCTCGCCGAACGCGATCCCCGCCGGGTCACCGGTAGTTCGATCCGGTCCACCTCCTTTCCGGTCGCGGGATCCACGCGCAGGACAGCCTGGTTCCCGAGGCCCGCTGCGACCCACACCGCCCCATCGCCGAAGGCGACGCCTTCCAAGCCCCCGCCGTCGAGGAGATGGAAGCCGACGGGATCGGCTCCCGATGCTGCGTCGATCTTCCACAGGTCCCCGCGCTCCTTGTCGACCGCCCAAACCATCCCGTCTCCGTAGGCGATGCCGACCGGACTCGAGTCCAGGGGGAAGGACTTCGGTGTCGATGCGTTCGCTGTGTAGGCATCGACGGCGCGACCGGTGCCGCCGATCGCGACCCATGCCGAGCTGTCGCCGACGGCGACGGCGGTGGGATTGCCGGGAGGATCGACCGACAGCGTGAGCGGGGCTGCTTCGCCGCTCGGGTCGACCTTCGTCACGTTCCCACTGTTGTAGTTCGCCACCCAGACATGCTGGTCATCGGCCGCAACGGCGAGCGGGGCGTCGCCCACCGGCGCTCCTGTCACCACGGACGCGTCCGAGGGATCGAGCGCGATCACGGTATTGACCGCCGGAGCGAACGCAGGGGTCCCGCCACCTCGAGACAACAGCACGCCGGCCACCACAGCGACGACGGCGACCGCCGCGATCGCGACGAGTGCGCCTCGCTGCCGGTACCAGGGCGGCGCCGAGCCTCCCTCCTCAGGCGACTCCACGGGCTCGTTGCCGAGCGCCCGGGCGACGAGGGCGTCTTCTCGCTCCACCGCGAAGAGGTGCCACTCGCCGGGGATGCCCTTCAGCTCGAAGGTGCCTCGATCTTCGAACCCGATGTCCGCGCCCGCCAGCGCGTCGCGGACGGTGCTCGAGACGAGGACCTCGTCGCCTTGTGCCTTCGCCACCACGCGAGCCCCGATGTTCACCGCGATGCCCTGCACCTTGGGACCGCCCACCTCCACCTGGCCCATGTGCACGCCTGCGCGGATACGCACGTCGAGCGGCGCCAGCCGCTGCGCGACGGCCACCGCGCAGAGGATGGCGTCGGCCGGTTGCGCGAACGTCGCGAAGAACCCGTCGCCGGCGGTATCCATCTCCTGGCCGCGGAAGCGCTTCAGCTCCTTCCGCATGATGGCGTGGTGCTTGGCGAGGAGCTGCTTCCAGCCACGGTCGCCGAGACGTGCGGCGGTCTCCGTCGACCCCACGATGTCCGTGAACAGCACTGACGCCAGGATCTGGTTCGACGGCGCACGGCGCGGCATGCGCGTAGTCTGCGGCCCGACGCGTCGGCGGGCAACACGTGACGGATCCCCCAGCCAGGCGATACGTATCCGGTATCAAGGCTGATACGTATCTGCTATCATCCCAGCATGCAGGAGACTGCTGCGATGCTCCGGATGGCACGCCGACGTGCGGGGTTCACCCAGCGCGAACTGGCGCGTCGTGCGGGGGTGCCCCAGCCGACGATCTCCCGGATCGAGCGGGGGCAGGTCTCGCCGTCGCTAGCGACGCTGGCGCCGCTGATCGAGGCCTGCGGGATGCAGCTCGAGGTGATGGATCGACCCGGTGCAGGTATCGACCGCGGACAGCTCTGGGACGGACTCCATCGAACACCTGCGCAGAGGCTCGCGTACGCGGTCGGGTCGTCGAAGGCCGTCGCGGCTCTCCTCACTCGTGCGCGCGAGGTGCCTGCATGACCGGGTTCGACCCGGATGCGATCCTTCGAGCCCTCGACGCGCATGGCGTGCGCTTCGTCGTGGTGGGTGGGTTGGCCGGCAACCTGCGTGGCACGCCCGATATCACCAACGATCTCGACATCTGCTACGCCCGCGATGGGGAGAACCTCGAACGGCTGGCGGCGGCCCTCAAGGATCTCGATGCTCGCCTCCGAGGGCCCGATGTGCCTGACGACAGCCCGTTCGTGATCGACGCTCTCTCGCTTCGGCACGGCGACACGTTCACGTTCTCGACGTCGGCCGGCGCGTTCGACATCCTGGGAACGCCCAGGGGTACGAGCGGCTATGAGGATCTCGACGCGGGCGCGACCTCGATCGATCTGGGAACAGACCTCGTGGTGCGCGTGGCGTCCCTGGACGATCTCATGCGCATGAAGCGCGCGGCCGGGCGCCCGAAGGATCTGATCCAGCTGGAGCATCTGGGTGCGCTGCGCGAGGAGATCGAGCGCTTCCGAGCACGGGGGTTGGACCCGCAACAGGGCGCGTGACCTGCCTCGATGCGCGCTGGTAGCCTCCGGGGGAACGTTCTTCCGGCCCCTGGAGGCAACGATCCCCTTCTCCAAGCTGTTCCGCGCATCCATCGTGGTGGTCGCCGCTCTGGCGCTCGCCGCGGCCGCGCTGCCCGCGAACGCCGACACCGCGAGCGATCTCGAGACGGCCAAGCAACAGGCCGACGCCGCACGCGCGGAGCTCGATGCCGTCGCGGCGCGCTGGCAAGACGCCCAGGCGCAGCTCGCCGAGGCCCAGGACGCCGCCGACGCGGCCACGAAGCGTATCGGGGAGCTCGAGGGCGCGTTGGTCGGCGCCCGAGAGGAACTGAACACGCGCGCCGCGGAGATCTTCATGGCCGGGGCGAGCCAGCCGGTGGTGGCGCTGATCACGTCGTCTTCGCTGGCCGAGGCCACGGACCGTCTGCAGTACGCGAGCGCGCTCGCCCAGCAGGACACCGACCTCGCCGCCCGTGTCGCCGTCCAGTCGCAGGAGCTCGCGTGGCAACGGGATCAGCTGGCCGGCGCGATCGCCCAGCGCACCGCCGCCCTGGCGTCGCTCCAACAGCAGGAGGCGGCGATCCGCGCGAAGGTCGCCGAGTTCGAGGCGCGCGCGGCGGACCTGCAGCAGCGGCTGGCCGCGGAGCAGGCTGCGTCGACGCCCGGGACGACCGGCGACGCACCGTCGGGGGGCCCGGGCACGGGCTCACCGCCTCCGGTGTCGGGTTCGGGATGGCTCCAGACCTGCCCGGTCAACGGGCCCACCTCGTTCACGGACTCGTTCGGCGACCCGCGGCCCGGCGGCCGCACGCACGAGGGCATCGACATGATCGCCGCCTTCGGCACGCCCGTGGTGGCGGTGCACGCCGGCACCGTGCATCGCACGAGCAGCTCCACGGGCGGCTACGGCACCGTGATCTTCCACGACGGCAGCGCCGACTGGACCTTCTACACGCATTTCAGCTCCTACGCGGGTCCGGGCGAGGGGAGCCACGTGAGCGCGGGCGAGGCGATCGGCTTGGTTGGCTCGACCGGCGACACCTCGGTGAACCACCTGCACTTCGAGTACCACCCGGGCGGCGGCGCGGCGATCGACCCCTACTCCGCGTTGCTCGGCGTCTGTTGAACGCGAGGCGGCCCCGGCGTGTTCGCGTATCCGCTCCGCCCCGTAGGATAGGCGCGTGAGCGAGAACTACGGACACCGCCGCATCGATCGCATCCGCGACGCCTCCTACCTCGATGGGCTGGATGGACTCTCGCTCGAAGACCTGCGTGCCCGCCGCGACGAGTGCCTCGCCGAACGTGAGTACCTCTCGCTGCTGCGCCGTCTCGTGCAGGGACGTGCGGAGATCCTGCAGGCCGAGCTCGCATCGCGTACCGCGAGCGAGGATCCGGGTCCCCTCGTCGACCGGCTGGCCACGATCCTCGCGGCCGACGAGCCCTCAGGCATCTCCCGCGGCGAGGCCGTGAAGGTCGGGTTGCCGGAGGAGGAGCTCCTGCTCGCCCGACGCCGGGTCGAGCGCCTCGTCTCCGACGCGACGATCTCCGATCCCTCCACGCTCGACGACAAGGAGTTGAACGCGGTGGTCGAGACCCTGGTGAGCGAGGAGCACGAGGTCTCGGCCTCGCGGACGGTCGTGATGGGGGTGCTGGACACCGTGCAGGCCGAGCTGAAGCGCCGCTACAAGGACGACCCCTCGCTGGCGCTGCGCTGAGCCGCACCCCCGGTTGGGGGATGGACGCGACCCCGGTCGTCGTACGGCATCCGGCTCATGTCGTCGTCGTCCTGCCTCGGCCGGAAATCGGACGCAGGTCCGATGGCACGGGGTCGCCCGACCGGAGAGAGTGCACCGAGCTTCCGAGGACCCGAGGAGTACCGTGACCGTCCCCACCGACACCGGCCGTCGCCACCCAGGCCGGCGACACCCAGCACGAGGGCGTCGTGCATGCCCAGCTCGTCGTCTTCGCCCGAGAGATCGGCGTGCTCTACCAGCAGGAGCGCCTCGCGCAGCCGGGAGCTGGGGCAGGCGCTCGACGCGATGCGCGAGACGTACCTGGCGACGATGACGTCGCTCGCGCACGTCGTGGAGGCCAAAGACGCCATCACGCGCGGGCACCTCGACCGGACGCATCGATACGGGCTCCTGCTCGCCGCCCGCGTCGATCCCGAGCTCCTGGAACGGCCCGAGGTCGGGTACGGGTTCTTCCTGCACGACATCGGGAAGGTGGGGATCCCCGAACACGTCCTGTGCAAGCCGGGGCCCCTCGACCCGGCGGAATGGGACGTCATGCGCGCCCATCCGAGCATCGGCGCGCAGATCGTGGAGCCGATCCGCTTCCTCGCCGGAGCCGTCGAGATCGTGCGCTGCCACCACGAGCGCTGGGACGGCCTCGGGTATCCCGACGGGCTCGCGGGTGAGGACATCCCGCTCGCTGCCCGCGTCTTCGCCGTCGCCGATTCCTTCGACGCGATGACGTCGGATCGTCCGTACCGCAACGCTCTCTCCTTCGAGCAGGCGATCGACGAGGTGACCGCGGGCACGGGCACCCAGTTCGACCCCGTGGTGGTCGAGGCCTTCCGCGCGCTCGTCGCGGAAGGCACCCTCGTCCCCGAGCTCCTCCCGGAACACCCCGTCGCGCGCGCCGTCTGAGGACTAGGCTCCGTCGCCATGGGCGCGGTGCCGTTGGTGCGCGTGGTGCGGTCGGACGTCGAGGAATCCGTCCACCTCGGTCACGTCGCGGTCTGCGACGCGGCCGGGCGGCTCGTGGCTCACGCAGGCGATCCCGACCGCTTCCTGTACGGCCGCTCCTGCACGAAGCCCCTCCAGGGGGCCGTCTCGCTCCGCGCGATCGGAGATCTCCCTCTGCCCGACGTCGAGGTGGCGGTGATGTGCGGCTCCCACACCGGCGAGCCGGTCCATCTCCGCACGATCCGTGCTCTGCTGCGCCGCGTCGGGCTCGACGCGGCGGACCTCCGCACGCCGGAGGCCTACCCGGGCGACCCCGACGCGCATGCACGCGCCCGGGAACGGACCCGCATCGCGCACAACTGCTCGGGCAAGCACGCGGGGATGCTGGTGGCGTGCGCGCGCGTGGGCTGGGACCTGCCCGGATACCGCCTGCGCAGCCACCCGCTGCAGCGCCGCGTGACCGCCGCGGTGACGAACGCCACCGGCGTGGCGGATCTCGCGATCGGCATCGACGGTTGCGGGGTACCCGTGCACGGCGTGTCGCTGCACGCGATGGCCACGCTCTTCGCGCGTCTGGTTCGCCCCGAACGACTGGGCGACCTGGAGCCGCACGCGCGCCGGGCCGTCGCCGCGATGCTCGCCCAGCCGTACCTGGTGGGCGGGAGGGACCGCACGGACACCGACCTGATGGCCGCGACCGGTGACGTGCTGGCCAAGGAAGGGGCGGAGGCGCTCACCTGCGCCGGCGTCTCTTCGTCGGGCCTGGGGGTGGCCGTGAAGATCGAGGACGGTGGCTACCGCGCCGCGTCGCCGGCCGTCCTGCACGCCTTGCGCCAGATCGACGCCCTCACGGATGTCCAGATGGAGGCCCTGCGCGCGCACGCCCGACCGCCGGTCCTGGGCGGCGGCCGACCCGTGGGCGCGATGACCCCGATCTTCGACCTCCTCCGGCCCTGAAGCGCGTCGGTTCCGACTCCGGTGTTACGCGAGACCTCGGATAGCATCGAGGGATGGCGAGTCCACGCGTGGCGGTGATGTCCGTCCACACGTCGCCGATGGACCAGCCCGGCTCGGGTGACTCCGGTGGGATGAACGTGTACATCCGCGCCGTGACCGAACGGCTGGCACGCCGGGGCGTGGAGGTCGACCTCTTCACGCGATGCCGCGGCGGCGACACGCACGACGTGCGCGAGATCGCGCCGGGCATCCGCGTGGTGAGCGTGAAGGCCGGCCCCTGCACACCCGTTCCCAAGGAGGTCCTCCCCCGGTTCCTGCCGGAGTTCCTGGGTGGGGTGCTCCGCATCGCGCGCGAGGACGGCGGCGGCTACGACATCGTGCACAGCCACTACTGGCTGTCGGGATGGGTGGGTCGTGCCGCCAAGCAGGCCTGGGACGCGCCGCTCGTCGCCTCCTTCCACACGTTGGGCAAGGTGAAGAACTACTCCCTCGCGCGCGGCGAGCCGGCCGAGCCGCCGGACCGACTCGCCGGCGAGGCGCGCGTGATCGCGCAGGCCGACCGCATCCTCGCCCCCACGCCCGCCGAGGCGGCGCAGCTGGTCGGCCTCTACGGCGCCCGTCCGGACCACATCCGGCTCGTGCCGCCAGGCGTCGACCACACGATCTTCGCGCCGCGGGACCGGGCGGCCGCGCGCGAGCGGCTGCACCTGTCGGGGTTGCGGCTCGCCCTCTACGTGGGGCGCCTCCAGGGGCATAAAGGGCCCGACGTGGCGGTGCGGACGCTGGCCGAGGCCGTCGCGCGCGATCCGGACGTCGCCGGCCACCTCGTGCTGGGGATCGTGGGAGGCCCGAGCGGGACCGACCAGGGTGCCGAGCTCTCCCGCCTGTTGAACCTCGCGGCCGCGCTCGGCGTGAGCGACCGGGTGATGCTGTTCCCCCCGCAACCCCAGGCGCGCCTCGCCGATTTCTACGCCGCGGCCGATGTCGTCCTGGTGCCGTCGCGCTCGGAGTCCTTCGGGCTCGTCGCCCTCGAGGCCCAGGCCTGCGGGATCCCGGTGGTGGCGGCGGCGGTCGGGGGCCTGCGGTACGTCGTCGAGGACGGGCGCACCGGGTTCCTCGTGGAGGGACACGATCCCGGGGATCACACCGACCGCCTCCTGGAGATCCTCCGCGATCCGGCGCTCGCCGCCCGGATGGGTGGCGAGGCGGCGCGTCAGGCGCTCCGGTTCACCTGGGATGCGACCGCGCAGGAGCTGATGAGCGTCTACGACGAGGTCCGCAATGGGCGCGCCCACACGCCGTAACCGCTTCTGACCTGCGGCGATGTGATCTGCGTCACGCGTTCGCCGATTTGTCACTTTTTGTTCCGGGCCCGCTACCTGCGCATATGGGATCTGACCTGCGGAAACGCGGAGTTGACCGGCCGGTTCCCCGACCGTAATCTTCGCTTCGCTCCAAGCAGTCGAAGCACCGACGCGAGGAGACCGGACGAGGCGCCGGGGGAGCCGCAAGGCGAACCGAGGCGCGACGGGGAACGGAAGGCCGCAAGGCCGGAAGGGAACCGGCGCCGCAGAAGCCGCAAGGCGGAAGCGGCGGCCCCGACCGAAGAAGCCCGCAAGGGTGGAGGCGGAAGGGGCGCCCGCCGAGGAAGGACCGCCGCAAGGCGGAACCCGCCGAGGCAGGCGGCTGGAGCGCCGCAAGGTGAACCGCCGCTGGGGCGGTCCGGTCGAGCCGCGCAGGTCGCGGAGGTTGCTTGGAGCACCAGAGCCCGAGGGGCTGACGGTGGCTGGGAGCTTCGGTTCCCGGCGAGCCGGAGGTCCCTCGGGTTCTTTTTCGTGTGGGGACGCGTGCCCGGCCGTCGCCGCCCAGCCGTCGCTGCGCGGGGCCTCGCGTGCGGTACCGTCCTGCCATGGCCGAGGGTCGGAGCAAGCGGACGCAGGATGCCGAGGCGAGGCGCGGGCTGATCATCGAGGCGGCGATGCGCCAGTTCGCCGAGCACGGCTACCGGGGCGGGCGCGTCGAGGACATCGCGGCCGAGGTCGGGGTCGCCAAGGGCACCGTCTTCCTCGATTTCGGCTCGAAGGAGGGGCTCTTCCTCGCGGCGTACGAGCGTGCGGTCTCGATGCTCCCGGCATGGCTCGATGCGCCCGAGGACGTCGTGGAGCAAGGATTCTGGGCCACGCTCGACTGGTGGCTGGAGCGCACCGAGCGGTTCGCCGCCGAGGATCCGGTGCCGAACCGGGTCGCCATGATCGGGCGCTACGACACCGGCATGGACGGCCGTCGCCCGATCGACCGGTTCATGCGGAGCGAGGATCCCTACGGCACGCTCGAGTTCGTCGAGTACGGGGTGCGCCGGGGAGAGGTCCGCCACGACGTCGACGTCGAGATGATCGCGTCGATGCTCGATTGGGTGGCGGAGCGGTTCCAGGACGCCCTCAACGAGGCCGACCTCGACCCGGGGCTGATCCATCGCCGTCCCGAACGCCGCGAGATGCGGATCAAGGAGTTCGTGGAGATCCTCCGCGGCGGCATCGAGGATCGGGAGGACGAAGCGTGATCGATCTCTCGACATCGGTCTTCCGCCCGGCCGTGCTCAAGGTGGCGGAGCAGCCCTGGTTCCGGGCGCTCGCCACCCAGACCCCGCCGGGCCGCGCCGTGGCGAGCAGGTTCGTGGCCGGCGAGACGCTCGCCGAGGCGATGGCCGCGGCGCGTGAGCTGGACCGCCGGCGGACGCTCACGATGCTCGACCACCTGGGCGAGAACGTGATCACCCTCGCGCAGGCGCTCGACGCGCGCGAGGCGTACCTCACCGCCGTCGAGGCGATCCGCCAGGCGCCCACCCTGGACTGCGCGGTCTCGATCAAGCTCACGCAGCTCGGTCTGGACGACTCTCCCGAGGCCTGCCTGGCGAACGTGGAGCCGATCCTCGACGCCGCGGCCGAGGCGGGCGCGTTCGTGATGATCGACATGGAGAGCCACCCCTACGTCGACGGCACGCTCGAGGTGCTGCGCGCGGGGCACGAGCGCTATCCGAAGGTGGGGGTCTGCCTCCAGGCGTACCTGCGCCGCACCGAGCGCGACATCTTCGACCTTCCCGCCGGCGTGCGGGTGCGGCTCGTGAAGGGGGCGTATCTCGAGCCGCCCGCGATCGTCTACCAGGACAAGGGGGACGTGGACGCGGCCTTCGCACGTCTGTTCGCCACGCTGCTCGCGCGCGGCCACGCGATCGACGCGGCGACGCACGATCCGCGGCTGATCGCGGGTGTGAAGCGCCTCACGGAGCGGGTGGACGAGGGCTGGTCACGGGTCGAGTTCCAGATGCTGTACGGTGTCCGCCGGGACCTCCAGGCGGAGCTGGCCGGGCAGGGCTACCCGCTCCGCGTGTACGTCCCCTACGGCACCGAGTGGTATCCCTACCTCACCCGACGGCTCGCGGAGCGACCGGCGAACGTGTGGTTCTTCCTGTCCAACCTGCTCAGGACCGGCTGAGCACCGAGACGACGAGGACACGATGAGCACGGCAGAAGCACGACGGGTCGCCTTCCTGGGCGGCGGCAAGATGGGCGAGGCCTTGATCAGCGGGCTGATCCGCTCCGGCGGTCGCACCGCCGACGAGATCATGGTGACGAACCGGCGCGAGGAGCGGGCGCGCGAGCTGGCCGGCAAGTACGGCGTCACCGCCACGTTGGACAACGCCGAGGCCGCACGCTGGGCGGACGTCCTCGTGCTGATGGCCAAGCCACAGGACACCGAGGTCCTGCTGAGCCAGATCCGCGAGCACGTGGGGCCCCAGGACCTCGTGATCAGCTTCGCCGCCGGCGTCCGGACCTCGTTCGTCGAGAAGCACCTGCCCGACGGCGTGCCCGTCGTCCGCGTGATGTCCAACGTCCCGGTCATGGTGGACGAGGCGATGTCGGTGATCAGCGCCGGCGCCCTCGCCACGGACGAGCACCTCGAGCTCGCCGAGGAGCTGCTCGGCTACGTCGGCAAGGTGCTCCGGCTGAAGGAGCAGCATCTCGACGCGGTGACCGCCACCAGCGGCAGCGGCCCCGCCTACTTCTTCCTGCTGGCCGAGGCCATGATCGAGGCCTGTATCCTGCTGGGGCTGTCGCGCGACGTCGCCACCGAGCTGATCATCCAGACGATGTTGGGCTCGGCGAAGATGCTGCGCGACACCGGCAAGCACCCGGTGGAGCTCCGCGAGATGGTGACGTCGCCCGGCGGCACCACGATCGAGGCCATCCGCCACCTCGAGGAGGCGGGGGTGCGTGCCGCCTTCCTGAACGCGATCGATGCCGCCCGCCACCGTTCCCTGGAGCTCGCGCAGGGCGGCGACGACGAGGACGAATGAGGAGCAACTGACATGGGATTGGGCGACATGAGCAAGGTCCGTGACGCGAAGGATCGCCAGCGGAAGAAGAAGGCGCGCGACAAGCGCCAGGCCGCGGATCGGGCCGCGGCGCGCAAGGCCGCGAAGAAGAAGTAGCGCGTCGAGCGGTCCTCAGACGCGCGCGGCCACGCGGTTGCGGAGCGTCCCGATGCCCTCGGCCGCCAACTCGACCAGCGCGCCGGGCCACAGGCGTCGCGAAGGATCGGCGTCGTCGGGCGGGCCGAACGGACCCAGTGCGAACGCGTCCCCCCGCTCCAGCACCGCGTGCTGGGAGACCTCGCTGATCATCCCGAAGAGGGAGGCCGCCGCGCCGTTGAGGTTGGCCTTGAGCAGCTCCGTCCCGTCGACCTTCACCCGGACGTACATCGACTGCGGGTCGAGCTCGTCCGCCGTGACCACGCAGGGTCCGATGGCGAGGGGCAAGCCGTCCGTCGTCGTGACGGGACCCCCGTCGCCCGAGCGGGCGCGCCAGTCGTTCACCAGCGTGTAGCCGAAGACGTCCTCGCGGACCTCCTCCGCGGTGGCGCGACTCGTCTCCCGCCCGATCACCGCCGCCACCATGGGTTCGTAGTCGAGCCAGGCGGCATCCTCCGGCCAGGGGACGTCGTCCTCGGGTCCCACGATGCGCCGCTCCACGTCGAGGGCGCTCGGTGAGAGCAGGGATGCAGGGAACAACGGCGTCAGGATCCGAGCGCGCCTCACGCGCTGGTCCCAGACATCGTCGCGTTCCAGGGCAGCACGGGCGGCAGCCATCACGGTGCCTCGGCTGCTCGAGACCAGGCCCTCGAGGGTGCTGGGGAAGGCTGGATGCCCGACCGCGTCGGGCAGGTCCACCACCTCACCCTCGAGGATCGCTCCCAGCCGCCGGTGCCCCCCCCGGTCGTAGGTCACGAGCCTCATGTGGGAGCCGAAGCATACGCCTGCTCAGAGGCTATTTCCTGCGTTCCGCCGGCGAGTTCTCCCGCGCGAACGAGCTCCAGCCGGATGTCGAGCGCGCCCATGGGCGGCTCACGCATCGCTCGGATAGCATGGCGGTCGGAGCAGGCACATCACCCGTTCCGACGAAGGGAGCGACCAACGATGGCAGAGGGATTCAGGGTCACGTACGCGACCATGTCGGCCGACAACGAGGAGCTGCACAAGGGCTACGACGAGGGCATCGAGGAGGCCAAGGCCGAGCTCGGCAAGACGCTCCCGGTCGTCGTGAACGGTGAGGAGCGCGAGGGCGAGGGCACGTACGAGCTCCGCTCGCCGATCGACAGCGACGTGCTCCTCGCGCACATCTCCCAGGCCACCCGCCAGGACGTCGAGGACGCGATCGCAGCGGCCAAGGCGTTCGCGCTGGAGTGGGACCGGATGGGGTGGCAGAAGCACGTCGAGCTGATCAACGCCGCCGCCGACCTGATGTCGGAGCGGCGCAACGTGCTCTCCGCCCTGATGGCGATGGAGGTCGGCAAGAACCGGCTCGAGGCGCTCGGCGACGTCGAGGAGACGGCCGATCTGATGCGCTGGAACGCCAAGGCCATCGAGGACCACGAGGGGTTCCGGGTTCCGATGCAAGCGATGGGCGCCGCGGGCGACTACTACGACGTCCTGCGGCCCTACGGGGTCTGGGCCGTGATCAGCCCGTTCAACTTCCCGATGGCGCTGTCCGGCGGACCCTCCTCGGCGGCCCTCGTGGCCGGCAACGCCGTGGTCTTCAAGCCCGCTCACCAGGGCGCCGTGCTCGGCTACAAGCTCTACGAGATCTACCGCGACGCCGGCATCCCCGCGGGAGCCTTCCACTACATCCCGGGCCGCGGATCGGTCGTGGGCGACGCGATCGTGCACCACAAGGATGTGGGCGGGATCACCTTCACCGGCTCCTACGAGGTGGGGATGGGGATCTACAAGACCTTCGCCTCGGAGTACCCGAAGCCCTCGATCTGCGAGATGGGTGGGAAGAACCCCACGATCGTCACCAAGAACGCGGACCTCGACAAGGCGACGGACGGTGTGATGCGCTCGGCGTTCGGGTTCGGCGGACAGAAGTGTTCGGCCAACTCGCGCGTGTACGTGGAGCGCGACGTGTACGACGCCTTCGTCCAGCAGCTGAAGGAGAAGACGGAGGCCATCAAGATCGGCAACCCGCTCGAGCGCGACGTGTTCCTGGGGCCGGTGATCAACGACGCCGCGGTGCAGACCTACGAGGAGGCCGTCGAGGAGGCGCGCAAGTCCGGGACGATCGTGACGGGAGGCGAGCGGATCACCGACGGCGAGTTCGGGCGCGGCACCTACGTGCGGCCCACGGTGGTGGAGGTCCCCACCGACAATTGGCTCTTCAAGAAGGAGCTGTTCGTTCCGTTCGTCGCCGTGGCGCCGGTCGACTCCCTGGACGAGGGCATCGAGCTCTCGAACGACAGCGAGTACGCCCTCACCGCCGGGTTCTTCAGTGAGGACGAGGGCGAGATCCAGGAGTGGCTGGACCGCATCGACGGCGGGGTCGTCTACGTGAACCGCCGGGCGGGCGCGACGACGGGCGCGTGGCCCGGCGTCCAGCCCTTCGGCGGCTGGAAGGGCTCCGGCACGACCGGCAAGGCCGGCGGCGGTCCCTACTACGTCACGCAGTACATGCGCGAGCAGTCGAGGACGGTGATCGAGGAGTGAGCCTGGACGGGTCCACCCTCACGTACGACGGGCTCGCGGCCCACGACCGCCCGAAGCTCATCACCGAACTCCCCGGGCCGGAGGCGATGGCCCGGATCGAGCGCGACCGCAAGGTCACGTCGCCGTCGCTGCCGCGGGCCTATCCCTTCGTGCCGCGGCGCGGCGCGGGGTCCGTCGTCGAGGACGTGGACGGGAACATCTTCATCGACCTGAACGCGGGCATCGCGGTGACCTCCACGGGCCACTGCCACCCCAAGGTCGTTGAGGCCGTGAGCCGGCAGGCCACCGAGCTGCTCCACTACTCCGCGAGCGACTTCTACCTGCCCATCTACGCGGAGGTGTGCGAGCGGCTGGACGCCATGGCGCCGTTCGACTCGCTCCGGGCACGCTCGTTCCTCACCAACTCGGGGACCGAGGCCGTGGAGGCCGCCATCAAGCTCGCGCGGTACGCCACCGGGCGGCAGTACCTGATCGGCTTCTACCAGTCGTTCCACGGCCGGTCGATGGGCAGCGTCTCGCTCACCGCCAGCAAGGCCAAGTACCGCACGAACTTCGGGCCGCTGCTGCCGTCGGTGTACCACTCGTTCTACGGAGACTTCGACTACCTCGAGGACGTGCTGTTCAAGCGGGTCGTCTCGCCCACGGAGGTCGCGGCGATCGTGGTGGAGTCCTGGTTGGGCGAGGGCGGTTACGTCCTGCCCCCCGAGGGTTGGTTCCGCTACCTCCGGGAGCTCTGCGACAAGCACGGCATCCTGCTGATCTGCGACGAGGTGCAGTCGGGGATGGGGCGCGGCGGCACGATGTGGGCGATCGAGCAGGAGGGCGTCGCTCCCGACGTCATCACCGCGGGCAAGGGCATCGCGAGCGGGCTCCCGCTCGGGGCGATGATGGCTCGCGACGATCTCATGAAGTGGGAGCTGGGCTCACACGGGTCCACGTACGGCGGCAGCCCCATCTCCTGCGCGGCGGCCCTCGCGACCTTCGATGTGATCGAGGAGGAGGGGCTCCTGGAGAACGCGCGCGCCGTGGGCGAGGTCTTCCTCGAGGGATGCCGGGCGATCGCCGAGCGGCACCCCATCGTGCAGGACGTGCGCGGTCGCGCCCTGTGGATCGGGCTGTCCTTCGAGGACCACCAGCAGGCCATCGCGGTGGAGCAGACCTCGTTCGCCAAGGGTCTGCTGATGCTCGGGTGCGGCGACGACGCCATCCGGATCTCGCCCGCGCTGAACTTCCGCGAGGATCAGGCACGCGCGTCGCTCGAGATCTTCGAGGAGGCCATCGCCGAGGTCGAGAGCGCGGGGTCCTGAGGATGGCGCTCGCGCCCGCCACGCTGACGTTCGATTGCGCGGATCCGATGCTGGTGGCGACGTTCTGGGCCGCCGCGATGGGGTACCCGCTCGATCCCGACTCCGATGAGGAGGCCGCCTACCTGTCGGACCCCTCCGGCGCCACGCAGGGGTTGTACTTCCAGCGTGTGCCCGAGCCGAAGGTCGCGAAGAACCGCGTGCATCTCGACCTGCGCCCCTCCGGCACGATGGACGAGGAGGTGGAGCGGCTCCGAGCCCTCGGCGCGTCCGTCGGCGAGCTGGTGAAGGTGCCTGCGAGCGCCGTGGACGGCCAGCCCTCATTCTGGACGGTGATGGGCGACCCGGAGGGCAACGAATTCTGCGTGCTGCGCGGGCCCGGCGACGGCTGGCGGGCCGATGAGCCGCTCGGGTAGGGCAGCGGACGCCGTGGACCGCCGATGACCTCCAAGGTCACCACGATGCAGGACGCCGTGCGCGACCTCGTGCGCGACGGCGACACCGTGGCGATCGAGGGATTCACCCACCTGATCTGCTTCGCGGCGGGGCACGAGATCATCCGGCAGCGGCGCAGGGACCTCACCCTCGCGCGCATGACCCCGGACGTGATCTACGACCAGATGATCGGCGCGGGCGTGGCCTCCAAGCTGATCTTCAGCTGGATGGGCAACCCCGGGGTGGGGAACCTGCACGCGGTGCGGCGTCGGATCGAGAAGGCCGATCCGGCGCCCCTCGAGATCGAGGAGTACTCGCACTTCGGGATGGTCTGCCGCTACATGGCGGCGGCGGCGAACCTCCCGTTCTTCCCCATCCGCAGCTACTACGAGTCGGACATCCCCAAGGTGAACCCGAAGATCGTGCCGATGACCTCGCCCTACGAGGACGGCGACGAGGTCTACGTGGTGCCGCCGCTCAAGCCGGACGTCGCCATCGTCCACGCGCAGCGCGCGGACGCGTCGGGCGACACGCAGATCTGGGGGCTGATGGGGTGCCAGAAGGAGGTCGCGTTCGCCGCACACCGGGTGATCGTCGTCGTGGAGGAGGTCGTGGAGGAATCGGTGATCCGCGCCGACCCCAACCGCACCGTGATCCCCGGCGTGGTGGTGGATGCGGTGGTGGAGGAGCCCTTCGCATGCCACCCGAGCTTCGCGCAGGGCTACTACGACCGGGACAACGCCTTCTACCTGGAGTGGGACGAGATCGCCCGCGAGCCGGCCTCGCTCGATGCATGGCTCGACGAGTGGGTCTACGGACTCGCGAACCACCGGGAGTACGTGGAGAAGTTCGGTGCGGCGCACTGGGATCGGTTGCGGCCCGAGCCGGCGCTCTCGGGTCAGGTCGACTACGGGAGGTACGCGTGAGCCCCGACCCGGCGCGACGTCGGACCTGGGCTACTCCAAGTCGGAGATCATGATCGCGGCCAGCGCGCGCCAGCTGGGCGGCGTGACGAACTGCTTCGTGGGTGTGGGCCTGCCCAACATCGTGTGCAACCTCGCGCAGCGCACCGTGGCTCCGTCCCTGCAGTTGGTGTACGAGTCCGGCGTGTTCGGCGCGCGCCCCGAACGGCTGCCGCTCTCGATCGGCGACCCGACCCTCGCGACGGGCTCCACGGCGGTGACGTCGATGTTCGAGCTCTTCGCGTTCTACCTGCAGGCAGGGCTGATCGACGTGGCGTTCCTGGGAGGTGCGCAGATCGACCGGTTCGGCAACCTCAACACCACCGTGATCGGCGACTACGCGCACCCGAAGGTGCGGCTGCCCGGGTCGGGCGGGGCGTGCGAGATCGCGATCCACGCGAAACAGATCCTCGTGATCATGCGTCAGGCGCAGCGCTCGTTCGTGGACACGATCGACTTCCGCACCTCGCCCGGTCACAGCGGCGACCCGGTGCACGATGCCGCGCGGGGATGGAACGGGAGCGGGCCGACGGGCGTGGTGACCGATCTCGGCACCTACGGGTTCGACGACGCCACGGGGGAGATGACGCTCCGCACGATGCACCCGGGCGTGAGCCTGGACGACATCCGGGCGAGCATGGGGTGGGAGCCGCGCGTCGCGGAAGATCTGGGTGAGACACCCGCCCCGACCGAGGAGGAGCTCCGGCTGATCCGCGAGGAGCTCGACCCGGGCGGTGTGTACACGAAGTAGGGGGACAGGCATGCGCGACGAGGGAAGCCGCGATCCGAACGAGGTGCCGCCGTGGTGGCGCGGCACGGACGAAGAGCCCGAGCCCGACTGGGCGGAGCAGATCCGTCAGGGGCGCAAGGCGCGCGGTGAGCGGTTGAAGGACGTCTTCGACACCTTCGAGGACGACGCGGAGCCACGGAAGCGTCCACCCGCCTGAGCGTGGATCAGGATGCCCGGCTCGTATCCTCTCCCCATGTTCGCGAGCATCGGAGCGACGGCGGCGTCATGACCAACGTCTTCCCCCGTGTGCTCAACCGCCCGCTGCCTACCGCCGTGGCAGCCGAGGGCGTCTGGATCACGGATGCCGACGGGAAGCGGTACCTCGACGCGGCCGGCGGCGCCATCGTGGTGAACGTCGGGCACGGCGTGCCTGAGGTGATCGACGCGGTGACGGCTCAGCTGCGCCGCACGCAGTACGTGCACGGCACGATGTTCACGACCGAGGCCCTCGAAGCCTACGCCTCCGAGCTCGCGCCGCTGCTGCCGATGGACGCACCCCGTCTCTACCCGGTGTCGGGGGGTAGCGAGGCCGTCGAGACGGCGCTGAAGCTCGCGCGCGCGTATCACTTGGCGCGCGACGAGGAGGCGCGCGTCACCGTGATCGGGCGGCGCAGCGCGTACCACGGCAACACCTTGGGCGCGCTCGACGTGAGCGGCAAGGAGCCCCTGCGCAAGCCCTACACACCGTGGCTGGGACGGCATCTCCACGCCCCTGCCGCCTACGAGTATCGCTGCCCCAACCCGGCCCACCCCGACGGATGCGGCGACTGGCACGCCGCGGAGCTCGATCGCATGATCCAGCAGACGGGTCCCGCGACCGTGGCCGCGTTCATCGCCGAGCCCGTGGCGGGCGCCACCCTCGGCGCCGCGGTGCCCTGTGAGGACTACTGGACCAAGGTGGTGGACGTCTGCCGCGGTTACGGGATCTTGGTCATCGCCGACGAGGTCATGACCGGCCTGGGCCGCACCGGCCGGTGGTTCGGCGTGGACCATTGGGGCGTTCGCCCCGACATCCTCACCGCCGGCAAGGGGACGACGAGCGGCTACGTGCCCTTCGGCTTCGCCGCGGCGAGCGGCGAGGTCTTCGAGGCGGTGGCGGGCACGGGCTTCGTGCACGGGTTCACCTGGTCGCACAACGCGCTCGGGGCGGCGGCCGGCCGCGCGGTGTTGCAGAAGCTCCGGGAGGACGATCTGGTGGCGCGCAGCGCCGAGTTGGGAGAGCGGATCCGGGCCGACCTCCGCGCGGGCCTGAGCGATGCGCCCTTCGTCGGCGACGTCCGAGGCCTCGGGCTCATGATCGGCATCGAGCTGGTGCGCGACCAGGTGAGCAAGGAGCCGTTCCCGCGCGCCGAGCAGGTCACCGAACGCGTGGCGGCGGCCGCGCGGGAGGCCGGTCTCCTCCTCTACTCGTCAACGGGCCACGTCGACGGCGCCGACGGAGACCTGATCATGCTCGGCCCGCCGTTCTGTCTCACCGACGCGGAGGCCGGGACCCTCGTCGAGGGCACCGTCGCCGCGATACGTTCCGTGGCGTGAGCGATCGCGTCGGACTCGTGCGCTGTCCCGAGGCGCGCATCTACGACCACGGTCCCCAGCATCCGCTTCGCCCCGAACGCGTGCTCCTCACGTGGGAGCTCATCGACGCGTACCGCATCGGCGAGGGATCAGGCGTGGTGTCCCTCGGCGCCGAGGCCGCCGACGACGCCACCCTCCTCATGGTGCACACCGCGGAGTTCATCGACGCCACCAAGCGCGCCGGCGCCGGCGAGGAAGGGTCGTGGACCCGGTTCGGGTACGGACCGGGCGACAATCCGATCTTCGACCGGATGCACGAGGCGGGCGCGCTGGTGGTCGGCGCCTCGCTCGCCGCCGCACGCGCCGTGTGGACCGGTGAGGTGGCCCACGCGTTCAACGCGGCGGGCGGCCTGCATCACGCGATGCCCGCCCGCGCGTCGGGGTTCTGCGTGTACGACGATCCTGCGGTCGCGATCGCCTGGCTGCTCACCCAGGGGGCGGAGCGCATCGCCTACGTCGACGTGGACGTCCACCACGGCGACGGCGTCCAGGCCATCTTCTACGACGACCCTCGCGTGTTGACCGTCTCGATCCATCAGTACGCGCCGGAGATCGGGTTCTTCCCCGGTACCGGGGGCCTCACCGAACGGGGCGGCCCAGGCGCAGAGGGTACGGCCGTCAACATCCCGCTGCCGCCGGGGATCTCCGACGTCGCGTGGCTGGAGGCGTTCCGCGCGGTGGTCCCCGAGGCGGTGCGCCGCTTCCACCCGGACGTCCTGGTGACACAGCTCGGGTGCGACACCCACCACACCGACCCGCTGGCGCACATGCGCCTCACCACCGGCGCCTACCGCGAGACGGCGAAGGAACTGCACGCGCTCGCGCACGCGACCTCGGATGGTCGATGGGTGGCGACGGGCGGCGGCGGCTACCAATGGGCGCGCGTCGTCCCGCGGGCGTGGACGATCTACTTCGCCGAGATGGCCGACGTGCAGGTCCCGGACCAGATCCCCGAGGGGTGGCTCGAGCGCGTCGAGTTCCTGCTCCGCGCGGAGGTGCCCACCACGCTCTCGGAGTCGCCGTCGCTTCCCGGGGCCGCGGACGAGGACGCGCTCGAGATCGCGGAGGTCGTGCGTCGCGCGGTGCTCGGCGGAGAGCCCGAGCCGTGAGCGCCCGCACCAAGCTCATCTGCACGCTCGGGCCGGCGTCGGCGACGCCCAAGCTGGTCCGCGCATTGGTGGAAGCCGGCACGTCGATCTTCAGGATCAACTTCTCCCACGGCGCCCCCCGGGACCACGCTCGCAGCGTCCACCTCGTGCGGGAGGTCGAGGAGCAGGTGGATCGCCCCCTCGCGGTCCTGGGCGACCTCCCCGGACCCAAGGTCCGGCTCGGAGCGGTGGCGCCTGACCCCTTCCGGTTCAAGCCCGGCCAGCGCTTCACGCTGCGTCCGGGCGGCGAGCCCGGCGACGAACACGCGGCCTCGACCACGTACCCGCGTCTCGCGGATGACCTGCGCGCGGGGGATCGGGTCCTCCTCGCGGACGGGGCGGTGGAGCTCACCGTCGATGCCGTGGACGGCGGCGACGTGCACCTGAAGTGCCTGCGGGGCGGCACGGTGCGCTCGGGCCAGGGCGTGAACGTACCGGCCGAGCGGCTGGGCCTTCCGGCGGTCACCGACCGAGACCACGAGTGCCTCGCGCGGGCGCTCGAGATGGGGGTCGACCTGATCGCCCAGTCGTTCGTGCGCGGGCCCGAGGACATCGAGGAGCTCCGCGCCGCGATGGGGGACCGCCTCGTGCCGATCGTGGCCAAGGTGGAGACGAAGCCCGCGGTCGAACGGATCGACGCGATCCTGGAGGTGACCGACGCGCTGATGGTGGCCCGCGGAGACCTGGGCGTCGAGCTCCCGATGGAGGAGATCCCGCTCCTGCAGAAGGACCTGCTCCGCGCCGCCCGCGCCGCGAGCCGTCCCGCGATCGTGGCCACCCAGATGCTGGAATCGATGATCCACGCGCCGCGGCCCACTCGCGCCGAGGCCACGGACGTCGCGAACGCGGTCCTCGACGGCGCGGACGGCATCATGCTCTCGGGCGAGACCGCGATCGGCGAATACCCGTTCGAGGCGGCCGCGGCGGCCTCGCGCATCGCGGAGGCGGCGGAGGTCCACGGCGAGCGATACCGGGCCGCGCAGCCGCCCTGCCGGCACACGGGCGAGGCCGCGGCTGTCGCGCATGCGGCCGCGACGGTGGCCGGCGGCGACCGCGAGGTGGTGGCCATCACGTGCTACACGGAGACGGGCCGGACCGCGCGCCTCCTCTCCGCCGAGCGACCCACGTGTCCGATCTACGCGTTCATGCCGGACCTGGCGGTGCGCCGCACCAACACCGTGCTCTGGGGCGTGACCCCGCTGCCGGCCGCGCCGCCCGCCGACACCGACGAGATGATCGCGTTGATGGACGCGGGCCTTCGGGAGCGCGGGATCGCCGAACCCGGTCAGCTGGTCGTGATGGCGGCGGCCTCACCGGCCGGACGCACGACGACGAACATGCTCAAGATCCATCAGGTGGGGATGCCGATCCGCTGAGCTAGCCGTCGTTCAGGCCGGACACGATGTGCTCGACGAGCCAGCCGAGCCAGACGTAGAGGTCGAACGTGGCGCGTGAGCGATCGTCGGTGAAGTCGCTACGCCCCGACTCCTCGGTGACCTCGAGCTTCACGCCGTAGACGAGACGTAGGTCGTTCACCGCGCGCAGGAGCGCCATCAGCTGTTCCTCGCTCACCCGCGGCTGCGCGAGCGCCGCCTCGGCCTCATCGATCGTGGCGAGGCGCTGGGTCAGCAGCTCGTTGCCGGCCCCGCGCTCGAAGTCGAGGTTCTGGAGCAGGTCGTCCGGGTAGGCGGGCGGGAAGAGCCTGGCCACGCCCGGGTCGCTCGCCGGGTTCTCGGCGATCAGCAACGAGCGGAGCTCCCCGAGGAGGTGCCCGAGGAGATCCCGCTCGTTGTCGTCGAAGCGGAGGTCGAACCCGTCGCGCTTGCGACGAACCAGCTTGCGGACGGCCACCTCAGCGGTCCTTCTGCATCGTCGCCCAGAGTCCGTAGGCGTGCAGTCGCGCGACGTGGCCCTCGCATTCGTCCTTGGTCCCGTTGGCCACGACGGCCTTGCCTTTCGTGTGGACGTCCATCATCAGCTTCTCGGCCTTCGCGCGCGGATAACCGAAGAGCTTCTGGAACACCCACGTGACGTAGGACATCAGGTTCACCGGATCGTTCCACACGAGCACGATCCACGGGATGTCGCGCTCGATCTCCTCGTCGATGTCGGGCTCGGTCACCTCGACGGGCGCGGTCCCGGTCTTGGCCTCGATCACCGTTGGCGCTTCTTCCCGTCGCGCATGTTCTGCACGGTCTCGGCCACGCGCCGGGCACGGGTCGCCGGCTGCTTCGCCTCGCGGATCCACTCGACGTAGAGGCTCTTGTTGGAGTAGGAGAGCGCCCCCCAGAACGCCTTCGCGCGCGGGTCGGCCTTCAGGGCCGCGTTGAGGTCCGCCGGCGTGCGCACCGTCCGGGGGGCGTCGTCCACCTCGAGCGCGACCGAGATCTCGTCGCCGGCCCCCACACCGGCCTCCTTGCGGATGCTGGCGTTCACCATCATGCGGAAACCACCGGCGCCGTCGGGCATCAGGGAACTGCGGATCGGCACACCGTCGATCGTGCCGCGCACCTTCACCATCGCGCGGGTGCCGAAGCTCGAGGCGACATCGTCGGGGATCGCGATCGTCGTCCAGGCGTCGCCCGGTGCCTCCATCGCTGAGGTGAGGATGGCGGTGAACGTGTGCATCCAGCTCCTAGCGTTGCGCGGCCGTGGCCTTGAGACCCACCCGACGGGTGGTGCGAACCCCCCAACGGTACAGCGGCGGCACCAGGACGCGGAACGCCTGCAACGGCCCGACCCACCGCGGCACGCTGTATTCGGGCGCGATCTCCGCCCTCACGACCTTGACGATGGCCTCCGCCACCCGCTCCGGCGCCATCACGAGTTGCGGCGGCATGCCCTCCTGCGGGAATCCCTCGGTGGTCACGAATCCCGGGTTCACGGTCGTCACGTGCACGCCGCGCTCCTCGGCCTCGTAGTTCAACGATTCCGAGAAGGCCACGACGCCGTGCTTGGTGGCCGTGTAGACGGCGGCACCGGGCGCGGCGAACCGCCCCGCCAGCGACGCCACGTTGACCACGTGACCGTGGCCGCGCGCCATCATCCCGGGCAGGAACGCCCGGGTGCCGAAGAGCACGCCCATGAGGTTGACGTCCACCACCCGACGGATCGCCTCGTACCCCAAGGAGGCGAACGGACCGCCCCCAGGGACGCCCGCGTTGTTGACGAGCACGTCGGTCGGCCCGAACGCCTCCTCCGTCACCGTGCGGAGGCTCCGCAGATCGTGCGGGTCGGTCACGTCGCACGACACCCCCAGCGCCCGTCCCCCCGCCTGCTCGATCCGCTCGGCCATCGCCCGGAGCTTCTCGATACGACGCGCGGCCAGCACCACGCGCGCGCCGCGTCGCGCGAAGGCCAACGCGGTCGCCTCGCCGATCCCCGCCGACGCGCCCGTGACCACCACCACCGCGCCCTTCAGCTGCATGGCCGCTCCCGTACGCTCTGCATCCATGGACGTTATCGAAGCGCACGTCCGTCGCCTGCCCACGCTCGACGACCGGTGGACGCCCCGGCCGTGGGCGCGCGAGGAGCTCGAGGCGGGGCTCGTGGAGGGCGAGGTCGCCGGGATCGCCACCCATCCGCTCGACAACGTCCGGGCGAACATCCTGATGCTGCTGGACGGAGACCCCGACAAGCTCTTCGGGCTCTCGGGCCTCCCCGGGACCTTCAGCTTCGACGACATCCTCGACCTGGTGGCGGCCGGTGCCGGGTCGCCGATCGATCACGACGCGCGGTACGGCGACGTGGAGATCGCGCCGTCCCCGATCGTCGACGCGTGCGCGGCGATGGGGGAGCGGCTCGCGCGCGCCTGCGTGGATGGCGAGCGCGTGCTCCTCGCGACGGGACACCCGATCGGGCTCGCGCTCCTGTACCACGCGATCGATGGCCTGCTCGCGGCGCGCGGGGCGCGGGTGCTCACGCCCGCCCAGGGGATCAGGTGGCGGGAGGGTCATCTCCCGCATGACTGGATGATCGACCACTGGGGCGGTGTGGGGTTCCTCACCGACGGACGCGAGCCGCGGCACACGCACTGGCCCGACGCCATGGAGCGGATGCTCGCCGACGAGACGCCCGACCTGGTCGTGGCCGACCACGGCTTCGCCGGCGCGACGATCGAGGCGGGCATCGAGACGCTCAGCATCGCCGATGTGAACGACCCGGCCCTGATCGTGGCGCGGGCGCAGGGCCGTACGGACGTCGTGGTCGTGATGGACGACCACGTCGACCCCGTGGCCTACTGGCCCTGCTTCCAGGCCCTCGCGGCGGCGTTCTGAAGGGCTCCGCGCGCCCCTCACCCTCGCCCGTACCCTGTCTGACCTGCGGCGCAGCAACTGGGGCTATCCACCGACCCGGGCCACCCCCTACAATCCGCCCATCGTGAGGAAAGAACCCTTCACCGAGGCTCGGCTGCTGACCGTCAACGAGGTCGCTGACCTCCTGCGCGTATCCAGGATGACCGTCTACCGACTGATCAAGACCGGGGAGATGTCCGCCGTCAGGGTGGGCCGCAACTACCGACTCCGCGAGGAAGACGTCCATAGCTACCTGATGGAGCGATACACCGAGGCCGGATAGCCGGCCGACCTGGGCTCAGGATCACGCGCCTGCCGGGCCTCTGCGATGGCAGAGAGGGCGTAGGTGAACGAACACGATCGGCTCGTCGACCGTGCCGCGCGCGATGCGCGCACGGTGATGTTCATCGGCGGCCTGGACTCGGGCAAGAGCACCCTGGCGCGGGCCACCGCGGCGTTCGCCTTGCGCCTCGGCCGCTCGGTGGCGTACCTCGACGCCGACGTCTCTCAGAAGACCGTCGGCCCTCCCGCCACGGTGGGGATGAAGCGGATCCACGGCCCCGACGATCTCACCCTCGAGCGGATGGCGCATGCCGACGCCCTGGGTTTCGTCGGCTCGACGAGTCCACAGGATCACCTTCTTCCGCTGGTTGGCGCCCTCACGCGGTTGAGCCAGCGTGCGCACGCCGATGGCGCCGACCTCGTCGTCGTGGACACCAGCGGCATGGTGAGCGGGATCTGGGGCCAGCTGATCAAGTACTACAAGGTCGACATGCTCGAGCCCGATCTCGTGGTCGGTCTGCAGCGGGGCCAGGAGCTGGAGCCCATCCTGGGGGTGTTGGAACGGTTCTTCGGGGTCGATGTCCAGGCGCTCCCGGTGCATCCGAACGCGATGCCCACCAGCGTCGAGCAGCGCATGGAACAGCGCGAACGCGCGATGGCCCGCTACTTCGAACCCGAGCTGCAACGGTTCCGCGTGAAGCCCACCGTCTTCATGCCGACGCTTCCGCCGCTGTTCGACCTCGCCCAGCTGGACCGCTTGCTGGTGGGTCTGTCCGACGGGCACGGCGGGTTCACGGGGCTCGGCTACCTCGAGTATCGTGACGGAGGACCAGGGGCTGCGACTGATCTCGCCGGTGGCAGAGGCGCCGAAAGCGCTTAGACTGGGCTCCGTTCGCCTGGAGGAGAACTTCCGCGCGAAGCGCGTCGACCTCCGGAACGTCTTCGGGACCGAGTGAAAGGGTGGCAGCTTGCCGTCGCTAGTGAAGAAGCGCCGCAAGAAGATGCGCAAGAAGAAGCATAAGAAGCTTCTCAAGCGCACGCGGCACCAGCGGATGAAGCTGGGCAAGTAGCGGAAGGCCCGCGCCCCGTGCGTGCGCCGTTCCGATCCCGTCCTCCTCGTCTCGCGGCCCGAGTGGCCGTCGCCGTGATCGTGCTGGCCGCGCTTTCGACCTCGGCGTCCTGCAACCAGGCGAACGAGATCCGCACGCAGGCGCTCCAGGACTCCAGGGCGGTCACCTTCACGACGTCGGACGGCGTGCGCCTCGCCGGACGGCTCTTCGGTCCTGACACCGCCACCGCCGGTGTCGTGCTGGCGCACATGCTGCCGTCCGACCAGAGCTCGTGGTTCGATTTCGCGGACCGTCTGTCTCGCGAGGGCTACCGCGTCCTCACCTTCGACTTCCGCGGCTACTGCCCGGGCGGCGACGCCGGCTGCTCGAGGGGCCAGAAGGATGTCGCGTCGATCTGGAAGGATGTGCTCGCGGCGGAGGCATACCTGCGCGATCAGGGTCCGACGCGGTTGGGGCTCATCGGCGCCTCGATGGGCGGGACCGCGTCGCTGATCGCCGCCTCCAAGCAGCCGGATGGCATCGAGGCCGCCATCACCCTGTCCGCGCCCGTCACGATCGAGGGCCTCACCGCGAGCCCCGACGTGATGTCGCTCGTGGCCGCGGCCAAGCTCTTCATCGCGGGCGACGAGGATCCGACGGGCGCCGCCGCTTCCGCTCAGCAGCTGTACGACGAGAGCCTGCAGCCGAAGCGCGTGCAGATCTTCACCACGGCCGACCACGGGACCGACCTCCTCAGCGGCAACCAGGGCGAGCAGGTCCGGAGCCTCATCCAGACGTGGCTCGCGCAATACCTCCCGACCGAGGCGCCGAGCGCGGGGCCATGACGCGGCCGGTGGTCTTCATGACCGACTACGGTCGCGCCGACGAGTTCGTCGGTGTGTGCCACGGCGTCATGGCCTCGATCGCCCCCGACGTCCGCGTGATCGATCTGACGCACGACGTCCCGCGCCAGGACGTCATGCGCGGCGCGCTCACGCTGGGACGGGCGACGAGGTACATGCCGTCGGACGCCGTCTACGTCGCTGTGGTGGATCCGGGCGTGGGGTCCGAGCGCCGATCGATCGCGGTGCGCGCCGGCACGGGCGCGTTGCTGCTGGGACCCGACAACGGGCTGCTCTCGGTGGCCTGGGCGGCGCTCGGTGGCGCCGAGGAGGCGGCGGCCATCGAGGACTCCCGCGTGCTGCTGTTCCCGGTCTCCAAGACCTTCCACGGCCGCGACGTGTTCGCGCCCGCGGCCGCGCACCTCGCGAACGGCGTGCCGCTCGAGCAGGTCGGTCCGGCGCTCGATCCCGGGGATCTCCGCACGCTCGAGATGCCCGGGCCGATGGTGGCGGTCGGCGCACTCGGGTGCCGCGTTATCGGCATCGACGGCTTCGGCAACGTGCAACTGAACGCGCGCCCGGCCGACCTGGACGAGGCCGGGCTCGGCTCCTTGCTCCAGGTAGGAGGGCGCGCCGTGCCGCGGGTGAGCATCTTCGCCGACGTCCCGGAAGGGGTGCTGGCGTGCATCGTCGACTCCCAGGGCTACGTCGCGCTCGTGGTGAACCACGGCAGCGCCGCCGAGACGCTGAACGTCAAGGAAGGCGCCGCGGTCGTCCTGGAGTGACCATCACTGCGTGATGTGGAGTCGATGCAGCAGGGACCGAGTCAGAGCCCTCGTCGCCGACGGTGGCCGGCGCGATCCGAAATAGACGTTCACCACTGCCGGCACGCCACCGTCCAGGCCGGCGAGTCGAAGCGGCGCGCTTGGCTCACCCTCGAAAGGAAGCGTCTTCCTGGCGTCCCCGAGTCGTAGCGACAGCGGGTCGTTCGACGATGGGGCCATGATCCCGTACGCATTGCCCCGCCGGGTCCACGCAACGACCACGACGTCGTCCGGCCCGAGGCCTTGGAGGGTGAGGTTCGGCCACGGCGCAAGCTGGCCCGACAGACCCGCCTGGATCAGATCGTCGGTGGCGAACGCCGTCGACGATGCCCATGCCGTCCCCGGAAGCGTTGGTTGAGGCTCCCGTGGAACCGGATGACCCGTCGAACCGAACAGGGAGCGTGGACGCATCCGGTTGGTCGGCCTCCGGGGTGATACGCACCGAATCGAGGAGCGCTCCGATCCGTTGGAATTGCGAGGGGCGGGCGGCATCGCGGGAGGGCAGCGTCGCCCACACGAGGAAGGAACGTCCGTCGATCGTGATCGGTCGCAGGTAGCCACCGTTGGTCTGGAACACGCGGTAACTGACGGGGGTGGACCCGTCGCTCGGCTGGTACCAGTCGCCCGCCGCGAAGGCCGCGATGGAATCGGCGGCGGGGAATCCCGGACAGGGGCACAGACCGGTGACCTCGACCACGCCCACCGCGAGGCCACCGCGGTGTCCCGCGTTCCAAGCGGACAACGGAGGGCCGTCCGGCAGTCGACCTGCGGTCGAGGCATACAGTGCGGCGCCGCCGTACCCAGGGACCGCGTAGATGCGCGCGCTCCAGCCCGGTGGGACGTTGGCGGAGATCCCGAAGGCGGACACACGGGTCCCAGCCGCGGGAGTGGTGGCCTGGCCGATATGACGCAGCGCGCGCATCGGGGTCGCGACGGCTACCGCTAGCAGACACGTCACCGCCACAGCTGCAGCCACTCTGCGTGAGCGGAGCATCCGCGCCCGCCGAACGATCGGTGCCACCCCCGGCGCTCGTTCGGGCGCGTGCGTGGCGTTGTGGAGTCGTTCCTTCAATGCGGTGTCATCGGCCATGGGGACTCCTCGGGGAGACATCGTCGGGGTCCGGATCCTTCATGCGTTCGAGCAGGGCGGCGCGCGCCCGGGCGAGATGGGACTTCACGGTGCCCTCGTCGCACCCCATCGCCGCGGCGTATCGGCGACCGGCATGTCCAGCAGGTAATAGAGAGCCACGGCCTCCTGTTGGCGCGGGGGAAGCGCGCGCACAGCCGCACGGAGGTCGAGCGCGTCGTCGCGAAAGCCCTCGGCCGGCTCATCGGATCCGATCGAGGCCGCGTGCGGACCCCTCCGGAGTTGACGCCTGGCGACGTTCAGCGCCGTGGTCGTCACCCAGCCCGCAGCCCATGGTTCCCGTCCGAGCCGACGCCACCGCACGAGCGCCCGAGCGAACGCTTCCTGCGTGGCGTCCTCGGCGAGCTGGCGGTCGCCGCAAAGCAGGAACGCGGCCCGGTAGACGGCCGGGAACTCCCGCTCGTAGAGAGCCTGGAACCCCGGATCGACCTTCAACGCTCGCCTTCCCACGCCGCTTCAAGTCAGCCGATGTCGCTCAGGTTTACCGCATGGGGTTCTCGGAGGCGACCTACGTCGAGGGAGAGACCGACGTGCTCGGCAGCTGACCGGGGCTGGTGGGGCCCGGCAGCGGTTCCGAGTCGCCCGAGGCGATCACGATCTGGGCCACGGCGGCCACGGTGATCAGCACGAAGAGCACGATGATCATGATCAGGGTGGGGCGTCGCACGACCGGAGGCTAGCAGGGGTTCAGGGCGCGCCGACGGCGAAGCGTGACTCCACGTACTCGCGCATCTCGACCATCAGCGCGCGCAGCTTCGCGTCGTCGGTGAGGTAGCGCCGCAGGTCCACCTCGAGGGTGACCGATCCGCGGTAGCCGTCGCTCGCCAGATCGGTGAGGAAGACGTCCAGGTCGAGGATCCCCTGGCCGGGGGGGAGGTGCGAGTCCCACCCCTTGCCCGCGTTGTCCGACAGATGCACGTGGCGCAGGCGCTCGCCGAAGCGGCGGCGCACCTCCACCAGGTCGTGGCGCGCCACGGCCGCGTGCGACGTGTCGAGCACGAGGTCGGGGAGCCCCTCGAGGTCCTCGAGATCCTGGTTGGCGTGGAAGGTCACGCCGCGCTCGCCGATGCGCACGCGGGAACATGTTCTCCAGGGCCACCGTCACGCCGGTCCCACCCTCGAGCCCCGGGAGCTGTTCCTCGAGCCACCGGCGGTATCCGCGCTGCCAGCGGTAGGGCGGGTGCATCACCACGGTCGGGATCTCCGCGTCCTGCGCGACCTCCATCGCGCGATAGATCTTGCCGACGGGGTCGGTGCCCCAGACCTTGCGGGTGAGCAGGAGCGAGGGCGCGTGCATCGCGCCGACGGTGAGGCCGTGTTCGCGCGCGAGCCGGCGGATCTCCTTGGCATCCTGGCTCGCCGGGTCCTTGGTCACCATCACCTCGACGCCGCGATAGCCGGTCTCCGCCACGATGCGGAACGTCTCGGCGAGCGGGCGCGCGAAGAAGGCGGCCGAAGAGAACAGAACCGGAGGCGATCCCATGCTGTCATCGTACGGGGGTCGGGTGTCGCCGGGCACGCGCCCCGTATGCTGACGGCCATGTGGGTGTTCCCGCTGGTGGCGGCAGGCGTGGCGTTCGTGTTCTCGGCGGTGCTGTTCAAGCAGTTCGCGGCTCGCCGGCGACCGTACCTCCTCGTGTGGGGGATCGCGCTCGCGATGTACGGCGTCGCCTCCGCCGCGGTCGTGGTCGGGGTGCTGAACGGATGGACGAGCTTCTGGTTCGAGCTCTATTGGGCGCTCGGGGCCGTCCTGAACGTCCCGTTCCTGGCCGGCGGTGAGATCCAGCTCCTGGCACGCAACCGCACGGTCGATGCGGTCGTCTACCTCGTCCTGATCTTCATCACCGCGTACACGGTGGCCGTGCTCCGGGGTGCCCATGTCGACCCCGCGCCGCTGCTCGAGCGCCTGCCGTCGGGCAAGCACGTCTTCGGAGACGGCACGCCCGCCCACCGCCTTCCGCAGCTGATCTCGATCCCCTCCTTCACCGTGCTGCTGCTCGGCACGCTCTGGTCCGCGTGGAAGATGCGCGGACGCCCGGAGCTGCGCGACCGGTTCTACGGGACGCTGCTCATCGCGCTCGGGGCCTCGGTCGTCGCCGGTGGAGCGACGTTCGCGGCCTTCGGCAACCTGCCCGGGTTCTGCATCACGCTCGTGCTCGGCATCTGCGTGATGTTCGCCGGGTTCCTGCGCGCCTCACGTCACGCTCCCGCCTCCGCTCCGTTGGTCGACGCGGCCCCAGCCTCCTAGCACCTCCCCCTCGGCAGCTCCGAACCTCCGCATCGGGTGATCCAACCTCTGCATCTGCGCGAAGGGTGCGTTGTACCGGCACCGTCGCAGGGAGGAGGGATGCCGGACGGTTCCCCGGGGAGGGCCCGGAGCCGTGGCGGCCGGTGCGTGGAGACGATCCGCACGAACTCACGGAAGGAGCACACCTTGAACCGACGCCGCATCCGCGACATCGCCGTCGCGGGGGTCGCCGCGTTGGCGCTCGGTGCGGGAGCCATCATGGCTCTCGGGCCGGCCGCCTCCAACGCGTCGAGCCACCGCGAGGCGCCACTCACGGCGGCGGACCCGCAGATCGACAACACGGACGTCTACGCGTTCGTGAGCCCCGACAAGCCCAACACGGTGACGCTCGTCAGCTCCTGGATCCCCTTCGAGGAGCCGGCCGGCGGTCCCAACTTCTACTTGTGGGCGGAGCACACGAATTACGACATCCGGATCGACAACGACGGGGACGCCAAGCCGGACATCATCTACCGGTGGAACTTCCACACGAAGTACCGCAACGCCAACTCGTTCATCTACAACAACGGGCCGGTCACCTCGCTCAACGACCAGAACCTGCTGATCCGCCAGACGTATGACCTGACACGGATCCAAGGTGGGCACGCCAAGACGCTGCTCGACAACGCGCCCGTGGCCCCCAGCAGGGTCGGCAACGCCTCCATGCCCGGCTACAACGCGAACCTGTTCGACGCCGCCGTCAAGGGCGCCAAGAACAACACCGAGAGCTGGGTGGGGCAATCCGACGACCCGTTCTTCCTCGACCTCCGCGTCTTCGACCTCCTCTACGGGGCCGACCTCTCGGAGGCGGGCGACGACACGCTCGCGGGGTTCAACGTGAACACGATGGCGTTGCAGATCCCCAAGGGACAGCTGCGCGGCCCGAACGACTCGGTGATCGGCGTGTGGAGCACCGCCTCCCGCCCGAGCATGCGGGTGCAGAAGGGCGACGGCTCCCTGTCGTTCCACGGGCCGGACGTCCAGGTCTCGCGTCTGGGCATGCCGCTCGTGAACGAGGTCGTGGTGCCCGTGGGCGCCAAGGACTACTTCAACGGCTCCAAGCCGGCGAAGGACGCCCAGTTCCTGCCCGCGGTCCAGGACCCCGAGTTGCCGCATCTGGTGAACGCGGTCTACCCGACCCTGGACGTGCCCGATTCGAACCCGTCGAAGGCGGGGATCCAGCGGGCGGACCTGATCCAGGTCTTCCTGACGGGCATCCCCAACCTGAACCAACCCACGAACGTGACGCCCAGCGAGATGCTGCGGCTGAACATCGACACGCCGCCGTGCTCGAGCGCCTGCTCGACGCTCGGCGTGATCGGCGGTGATGTGGCCGGCTTCCCCAACGGCCGTCGTCTCTCCGACGACATCATCGACGTGGCGCTGCGGGTGACGGAGGGCGTGCTCCTGCCGAGCCATTCGGCAGGCGCGGACACCCTGGGCGACGGCGTGGGAGCGAACGACGTCGCGTTCCAGAACGCGTTCCCGTACGTCGGATACCCGACCAGCGGGTCGGTGGCCAACCCTCACTGAGACGGGGAGGTTCGTGGGCCCGGCCGCTCCGCGGCCGGGCCCGACTCCCTCGAGGAGCGATCAGGATGAACCGCACCGCCAAACTCGCAACCGCAGGTCTCATGGCCGCCGGGCTCTTCGCCGCGGGGGCGGTGGGCGCCGTCCGTTTCCAGCGCCCAGATGCTGCTGAGAGCCCACAGGCCGCGCCCGAGCCCGCCGCCATCCTGGCCCCCGGGGGCGGCAGTCTCGAGCAGACCATCGCGTCGCTCCAGGAACGGATCCGCTCGATCCCGACCGATTGGCGATCGATGGCCGGCCTCGGTCTCGCGTACGTGCAGGAAGCCCGCGTCACCGCGGATCCCACCTACTACCCCAAGGCCGAGGGCCTCCTGGCGCGCAGCCTCGGATCGCACCCGCACGACAACGAGGGAGCCCTCGTGGGCCTGGCCGCGCTCGCCGCGGCCCGTCACGACTTCGCCGAGGCCCTGCGGTACGGCGAGCGCGCACGGGCCGTCGATCCTTACGACGGCAACGTGTACGGGGTGATCGGCGACGCCCAGCTCGAGCTCGGCAGGTACGCCGAGGCGTTCCGCACCTTCCAATCGATGGTGAACACGCTGCCGTCCCTCAGCTCGTACGCCCGCGTCTCGTACGCGCGTGAGCTCCAGGGCGACGTGCCCGGGGCCTTGCGAGCGATGGAGACGGCGCGCGAGGTCGCCGGCGCGCCCGCCGACATCGCGTGGGCGAGCTTCCAGATCGGGGAGCTCCAGTTCAACCGCGGCCGTGTGGGTCCCGCCCGGCTCGCCTATCGCTACGGGATGCAGGCGGATCCCTCGTACGTTCCCGACCTCGCCGGGCTGGCCAAGGTGGCGTGGGCCGAGGGCGATCTCGAGGGGGCCATCGGGCGTCTCACCCGGGCCACCCGCCGTTACCCCTCGCCCGAGTACGTGATCATGCTCGGCGACCTCCAGGCGGCGGCGGGCGACCGGGCCGCGGCCGAGCGGTCGTACGCGCTGGTGCGCGCGGAGGCCCGGCTCTTCCGAGCGAACGGGGTGAACGTGGACCTCGAGCTGGCGCTCTTCGACGCGGACCACGGTGCGCCGCGCGCGGCGCTGCGGGCGGCGCGTGCCGAGTGGGGACGGCGCCACAGCATCCACGTGGCCGACGCGTACGCCTGGGCGCTCCACGCCAACGGACGCGATGGCGAGGCGGCGCGCTACGCGCGCATCGCGATGCACCTCGGCACGCGGAACGCGTCCTTCGCCTACCACGCGGGGATGATCCAGCTGCGGCTCGGTCACCGCGCGGCGGCCCGGGCATTCCTCGGCGAGGCCCTCGCCATCAACCCGCACTTCTCGGTCCTGCATGCCCCCGAGGCCGTGCGTGCCCTGAGGAGCCTTCGATGAGACGCGGGATCGCCGCGGCCTTCCTGGCGGTGGGCATCGTGCTCATCCCGGCGTCCGCGTGGGCGCACCCGCTCGGCAACTTCACGGTGAACCGTTTCAGCCGCGTGGTGGTCCTGCCGGGACGGGTCCGCGTGGACTACGTCGTGGACATGGCGGAGATCCCGACCTTCCAGCTCCTTCCCGCCATCGACACGGACGGCGACGGGCGCGCGTCGGCGACGGAGATGGATGCGTGGGCCGTACGTCGGGCGCCCGGGCTCGCCGCCGGACTGGACGTCACGCTGGATGGTCGCGCCGTCGCCCTCACCCCGGAGGGCGCGGCCGCCCAGCTGTTGCCCGGACAGGGAGGCCTGCAGACCCTCCGCTTCGAAGGCACCTTCGCGGCATCGGCGCCGCGGCAGGGAGCGCTGGCGTACGGAGACGGCAACTTCACCGGTCGGATCGGCTGGCAGGAGGTCACGGCCGTCGGCGCCGAGGGGGCGGTCCTCGAGGGGTCCAGCGTCCCGACCGAGAGCGTCAGCGACGAGCTCCGTTCCTATCCGCAGGATCTGCTCTCGAGCCCCCTCGCGGTCGCGTCGATGACCGCGTCCTTCGCCCCCGGCTCGAGCGGCGCGGCGCCGGCTCCGATCACATCCGACACCTCTACGGCCGTCTCCACCTCCCGTCCACTCGTCGAGGGCGGCGGTCCGTTCGCAGGCGTCCTGGCCCGCCAAGGGCTGCCGCTGGTCTTGATCGGCCTCGCGGTGGCGATCGGGTTCGGCGCCTGGCACGCGATGCTGCCGGGGCACGGCAAGACCCTGATGGCGGCTTACATGGTGGGCTCGAACTCCCGGGTGCGCCAGGCGGTGACGGTCGGCACGTCCGTGGCGGTGATGCACACGGCCTCCGTGCTCGCCCTGGGGCTGCTCGTGCTCTCGCTGGAGCAGACCTTCCGCCCCGAAGCCCTCTACCCGTGGCTCGGGCTGTCGTCCGGGCTCGTGGCCTTCGGTCTCGGCGCCTACCTGCTGATCTCGCGCCTCTCGACGTGGGGACTCGGTCGCAGGCAAGAGCCGCATCACCATGACCCCGGCAACGGCCTCGACCCTCCGGCCCCGCTCGCACACGACCACGGCCTCGGTCTTCATACCCACGCCCTTCCCGAGGGTCGGCCGCTCTCGCCCAAAGGGATCGTGGCGCTCGCCCTGGCCGGCGGCATCCTCCCGGCGCCGAGCGCGCTCCTGGTGATGCTCGGCGCGATCCAGGCGCACCGCGTCGCCTACGGCATCGCCCTGGTGCTCGCCTTCAGCGCCGGGTTGGCGGCGGCCCTCGTGGTGGTGGGCATCGGGGCCCTGCGCGCGCGGGAGGCCATGGCGCGCCGGCTCTCGACCACGGTGGGCCGGCTCGTGCCGGTGCTCTCCGCGGCGGCGATCGTCGCCGTGGGGCTCTTCCTCACCGTGCGGGGCGTGACGCAGGTCTGATCGGGGGCGCTACCTCAGCCGGCCGCCTGCCAGAGGGCCTCGTCGGCCGACGGGGCGGCGTGCTCGGACCCGGCGAGGGCTTCCGTGACCCACAGCGCGTCGTAGCTGTTCGGATCGAAGTGGAGCTCCACGTTCACGAACCCGTCATCCGGGACGAACTCGCCCACGTACGTGGGAGTGGTACCCGCTACGAGCCAGACGCGGTAGACCATCCCCGCGGGAGGTGCCGGGACGCCGTGGCCGTAGAGGTAGAAGACCTCCTGGCCGGGCGCCGAGATCTCCGTGGCGGGTCCTACGGGCACGAGGTTGGCGTCGGGCCGGGCCGCCAGTGTCCATGGCGGCGCGCAGGGCGCTCGCCTGCCGCTGCCCCTGGTTGGCCCGGACGTTCTGCGTGACGGCCAACCCGGCGAGGCCCGCCACCACGACCACGCTGGCCGCCACGGCGAAGACCTGCATCGGGCGACGGCGCCGCGACGGCGGCTCCAGCTCGCGGTGGAGGCGAGGCAGGAGCGTCTCGGGCGGGTCCACCGGCGAGGCTTCGAGCGCCAGATCCGCCGAGACGGCCTGGAACGCGGCCAGGGTCGCCCCGCAGCGCGCGCAGGTGGGGACGTGCTCGGAGAGCAGCAGGTCGGCCTCGGCGGCGTCCTCACCGGAGAGGCTGCGCAGCACGTAGCCGGCCAGCAGCTCCTCGATCCGTTCGTGATCGGTCACGCGTCGTCCTCCTGCTGCAAGGCCCTTCGGAGCTTCTTCATCGCCGCCAAGGTCCTCGTCTTCACGGTGCCGATCGGGATCTGGAGCTTCTCGGCGATCTGCACCTGGGTCATACCTCCGAAGTACGCCATCTCGAGCACCTCGTGCTGTTCGGGGGGGAGCGTCTTGAGCGCTGCGCGGACCTCGCGCCGTCGCTCTCCGAGGAACGCCTCGTCGACCACGTCTTCCGCAACATCTTCGCCATGAGTCGGCTCGAGGTTCGACGCACGCTCCTGTCGTTTCCGCAGGCGCTCCTCGCGCCGGACCGTGTCCACGGCGCGGTGGTGCACCAGGGCGAGGAAGAAGGTCCGGAAGGCACCGCGGGACGGATCGTAGGCCTCGGGCGCGCGCCAGAGCGCCATGAAGGCGTCGTGCACCACGTCCTGAGCCAAGATCTGCTGACCGGTGAGGCGGTACGCGAGCCCGTAGGCAGGGGCCGCGTAGCGCCGGTAGAGCTCATCGAACGCCCCGCGGTCGCCCGCACAGAGCCGTCGGTGGAGCTCGAGGTCGTCGCGGGCGGATGTCTGCACGACCCACGTTCTACCAGAGGGTGGGGGCGGTACCATCGCGGCCATGGACGTGGTCCTGTACGCGCGGGCAGGTTGCCACCTATGCGACACCGCTCGCGACGTGATCCTCACCCAGCGGGAGCGCACCCCGTTCGCCTTCGAGGAGATCGACATCGAGACCTCCGAGACGCTCGTGCGCGAGTACGGCCTGCGGATCCCGGTCGTCGTGGTCGAGGACGTGGAGCGCTTCGAGTACGAAGTGGACCCGGAGGCCTTCGCGTCGCTGGTGGGCTCCTGAATCCCGGTTCCTCGGGCCGCTTGTGAACTTGAGAATGCGCACGCTACCCTTGGGCCCATGGACGAGGAGCCCGGATCGTGGTGAGGGATCGATCGATCCCGGAAGCCACCGTCGGACGTCTCCCCGTCTACCTGCGGGCCCTCGTGGACCTGGCCGAGCGCGGGACGAACACGGTCTCGTCCGAGGCGCTCGCCGAGGCCGCCGGCGTGAACTCGGCGAAGGTCCGGAAGGATCTCTCCCACCTCGGGTCCTACGGCACGCGCGGTGTCGGCTACGACGTCGCGTACCTGATCCACCAGATCCGTCGCGAGCTGGGGCTCACCCAGCACTGGTCGATCGTGATCGCCGGCATCGGGAACCTCGGACATGCGCTCGCCAACTACAAAGGGTTCGCCGAGCGGGGCTTCGAGGTCGCGGCGATCGTCGATGCCGACCCGGCGAAGGTGGGGGAACAGGTGGGCGATCTGGTGATCGAGCCCATCGCGGACCTCGAGCGCCTGGTGCGCGAGCGTGAGGTCGCCATCGGCGTGATCGCGACCCCGGCCTCGGCGGTGCAGGAGGTCACCGACCGGTTCGTAGAGGCGGGGATCCGGTCGATCCTCAACTTCGCGCCCGCGACGGTCTCGGTGCCGCCCGGGGTCTCCGTGCGCAAGGTCGACCTGGCGGTGGAGCTGCAGATCCTGGCCTTCTACGAACAGCGGAAGGCGACCTTGGCCGAAGTGAAGCGACGCGGTCGCGCCGTGGCCGACGTCGGCGGCCACTGAGCCGGGATCACTTCGCGATGGTGATCCACAGGAAGGCCAGGACGGCCAGGATCATCACGCCGAAGAGGATGAACTGCACGCTGCCTTGCTCGAGGAGCGGTGCGGTGTCGGCTCCGATCATCTGGGTTCCCTCCTTCCCTAGGCCGGGCCGTACCAGGCTGGGGCGTTCCCGCCTGTGAGGAACGCCTTCCGTTTCTTCTCGGCCCTGTCCAGCAGCGGGAGGAAGATCAAGAAGATGATGATGGATCCCGCCAGGAACATGTACGAGTAGCGCGGGACGCTCCCCGAGTTCTCGTAGAGCGAGACGGTCCACAGCGGTCCACCGCCGTTGTAGTGGGCCTGCACGACCGCGAGCGGTGTGTTGCCGTCCTTGGCGAACTCGATGTTGTCGATCGTGAACGCGGTGGGCTGGATGGCCGTGGGGTCGTCGATCGACTTGCCGAGCTCTTCGTTCAGCTGATCCGCGAGGTAGGTCGTGACGGCTCCGCCCACCGTCTGCACGTCCGCCGCCTGCTGCTTGTTGGTCTCGTCGGGGACCGCCCAAGGCTCGCCCGGGTACGAAGAGAACGTCGGATACGCGGTCGAGGTTACCCCCGGGCTCGCGCTCAGCACGACCCACGAGGGCTCCGAGCCCTTCGGGCCGAGGTTCGTCGGCGTGACGGGGCCCTGGGACCAGAAGCCGAAGAGCCAGAGCGAGCTCTGGATGATCATCCATCCGGAGAAGCAGACCATCAGCACCAGGAAGCCCATGTACCGCCCGAAGATGGCGGTGAGCAGCAGGTAGATGCTGCCCACGAAGATGGTGAGGGCCATCACGGTGACACCCGCGCCCTTCAGCAAGGTGCCGCAGTCGAGCGCCAGGCCGATGCAGCTCTTGGCCGGCTCCATCAGGGGCGCTCCAGGATCTGACCGGCCGCCGTCTGCTGCTCGATCGCCTTCTTGCTCGCGTCCGGGTTCAGGCAGACGTTCTGTTCGAACGGGACGTTCTGAGAGCTCATCGCCACCAGGTAGTTCACGAGGTCGTTGATCTGCTGGTCGTCCAATGCGCCCTGGTAACGGATGCTCCAGGACGGCATCGCGTTGCGCCCCTGCTGGATGACTTGGTAGATGTCGTCGACCGAGGTGATGGCCGCGTGCGGTGGCGTGCCGAAGGGTCCCGCGCACAGGTTGGTCAGGTTCGGCGGATAGGCGAGGGAGTCGCCGGCCTGGATCACGCCGCCGCGGAGCTCGGGTCCGTGGCAACGCACGCAGCCGACGCCGAGCTGGTTGTCCTCGGAGAAGAGGAGGGTGGCCTTGTGGCCGCGGTCGATCGCCGCCTGCCGCATGGCCTCTTCCTGCTTCAGGTTCTCGGTCGGCTCGCGGATCCAGTTGTAGGGGATCCAGATCACGAAGAACGCCACGAGGACCACGCCCCAGCCCATCAGCTTCTGCAGCAGCGGCGTCTCCAGGGCGGCGTCGGCCGGTCCGGGCCGCATGCCGTGCGGGATCTCCTCGCCCCGCTCGGTGCTGCGCCCACGCAGCCAGAGCGCGCCGCCGGCGGCCACCACGAGGATCCCGCCCAGGACGAGGAGGGCGATCCCTGCGGTGCTCGATGCGACCAGCATGCGGATGTCCGTTCCTCCTTAGCCCGGGGCCACGCAGAAGGCGCCCTGGGGCGGTTCGTCGATCGTGTCGGTGCCGCGCGGCGGCCCGAGGACCACCGTCGACGTGTCGACCATCACGTTGCCGTTGTCGATCGTCATCTTGAAGCGGTCCATCCCGCGCGGGGCCGGCCCCAGCTGGTACTCGCCCGCCTCGTTGTATTTGGATCCGTGGCACGGGCACTCGAACCACTTCGAGGAGTTGCAGAACGGGACGCGGCACCCAAGGTGCACGCACCGCTGGTAGAGCGGCATGACGCCCTCCTGCGTGACGCCCTCAGCCGTGTAGTTGATATCGCCCGACGGCGTGCCGGCGTAGGGGACCAGGTAGAAGCGTCCCGTCCCGTTGTACGCGGGTTGTCCGGTGTCCTGGATCTGCGCCTTGATGTCCGCGAGCGGGCCGGCGTTGATCAGCGATCCGAAGCCACCTTTCAGGTTCGGCCACAGGAACGCGAGGGTGGCGCCGCCGAACTGCGCCCCGAACACGGCGAGGGAGACCAGCAGCGACCGCCGGAAGAAGTCGCGCCGCGAGACAGCCTTCACGGGCTTGGGCGGAACCTCGAGGCCCGCGGCCTTGGCCTTGGCGGCCTTGTTCGCCCGCGCGAACCCCAAGCCGAAGACGATCGCGAAGATGTCCAGCGCGACCAGGACGACGAGCGCGACGGTCACCCCTGTGGAGAGCGCGAGCGTCATAGCTCGAAGAACACCCCTTGCGCCCACGGCCAGACCCAGTTGTACCCAGGGCCGCGGAAGAACGAACCGATGATGGTGAGCGTCGCGCCGAACATGAACAGCATCGTGAACAGCGTGATGGCCACCTTGCGGTCACCGGGCTTCACGCTGGGGTTCCGGTCGATGTAGGGGATCGCGGCGAGGCCCACCAGGATGAAGGTCGGGATCGTGATCCCCGCGATCATCGGGTGGAAGTAGCGGAGCAGCTCCTGCAGACCCAGGAAGTACCAGGGCGCCTTGGACGGGTTCGGCGTGAGGTTCGCGTTGGCGAGCTCGCGGAGCGGAGCGTTGATGAAGGTCGAGAAGACCGCCATCGCCGCCAGCAGGATGAACATGGCCACGAACTCTTCGATCAAGAGGTGGGGCCACGTGTTCACGCGGTCGCCTTGTTCCCGCTCGACGCGTTGGATGCCTTCGGGTGGCACGAGCGCGAGGAGCCGGTGCTTGTCCTCGGCGCCCTTCTTCGGCGTGGGGATGTTGCCCGTGGGCAAGGGGGCCTCGCGCACCGGCGTGGTGACCGGAGCGGCGGTCATGACCGCCGCTGGCGCGGTGCCCACGGCGGCCGCCGGCGCTCCGGCGGGTGGGGCGGCGGCGGAAGCGGCAGCCGCGGCGGGGACCGGCGCCCCACCACCTCCACCGGCTGCGGGAGCGGCGGCCTCGTGTGCGGCGGCCTCCTCCGGATGGGCCTTGCGGTAGGCCCGAACGGCCGCCGAGCGTGCACGGCCCTCCGCCACCCGGCGGTCCGTGCCCTTGGCCAGCTCCGCCGCGAGGGCCGAGTCGAATACTGCCTGGTCGAGCGGTGTGTCTTCCTTCGCCATCCCTACCCCTTAGAGCGGTCCCGAGATGCCGCCGTCCTTGCGGATCCGCCAGAAATGGACCGCGAGGAACAGCACCAGCACGAACGGGAGCGCGAGCACGTGCAGCACGTACCAACGAAGCAGCGTGTTCGGTCCGACCACGACGCCGCCGAGCAGCAGGAAGTTCGCCTGCTTCGCGACGAACGGCGAGTACCCGGCCAACGATGTCCCCACCGTGACCGCCCAGATCGCGAGCTGGTCCCAGGGGAGCAGGTAGCCGGTGAACGAGAGGCCTAGCGTCAAGAAGAGCAGGATCACGCCCACGACCCAGTTGAACTCTCGCGGGGGCTTGTAGGCACCCGTGTAGAAGACGCGCGCCATGTGGAGCGACACGCTGAACACCATGAGGTGGGCCCCCCATCGATGCAGGTTGCGCACGAAGTCCCCGAAGAAGACGGAGGTCCGGATGCTCTGCATGTCGGCGTAAGCGACGGCGCCGCCGATGTCGGCCATCGGCCGGTAGAAGAACATCAGGAAGATGCCGGTGATCGTGAGCAGGATGAACAGGAAGAACGAGAGGCCTCCGAGGCAGAACGTGTAGGTCAGCTTCAACCCGTGCCGCTTCACCTTGGTGGGGTGCAGGTGGTAGAGCACGTTGTTCATCGTCGCGAGCGCGCGGTCGCGGGAGGTGTCCTTGTAGCCCTTCCGGAAGACCGACCCGGGCCGGAAGATGGACTTCCAGACCTCGGTCTCTCGGATCCGGTCGCCCAGTTCACTCGGCGACGGAGGCTTCAGCTTCACCCGGCTTCCCCTCTCTCAACCGTGCTCGTTCGAAGGACCAGTCACTCGGCCGCGGCCTGTGATGCGGGGACCTCGGCCATCGTGCGCTTGCCGCCGGAACCTTCGGGCAGTCGCGCATAGTACAAGGTGTCGGTGGGGCAGCGATCGACGCAGACGGAGCAGCGCGTGCACGCATTGTCGTCGACCACGAAGAGGGCGGTCGCGTACTCGACCTCGGCCTCCACGGCCTCCTCGGTGGCGCCCTGCACGATGCCCGTCGACATCATCAGGATGCAGTTCCAGGGGCAGACGTCTTCGCAGGCCCGGCAGAGGATGCAGTTGTCGGGATCCAACATGAGGTGCTTGGGCGACTTGACCCCTTGCGACAACCACGCGGGATCGACGGCCTCCACGACGTAGTCGTCGTGGATGTCCACCTCGGTCTTGGTGAATGGCATCAGGCGCCCCTACCGGTACCCGCCGCTCGGGCGCGAGTCGCTGCCGCCGCCGCGGAGCTTGCGTCGCCAGTTCTGCATGATCGTGGCCACGACGAGCACCGAGATGAAGGGGCCGGTCACGAGGCCCATCGCGACGGCGTCGCGCAACTCCTTCAGCCAGAAGCCGTTGGGACCCGAGCCGTCCCACTTCAGCTTCTGGTCGGCGAAGTAGAGCCAGAAGGAGGGGATCACGGAGGTCGTGACCATGATGAAGAAGACGAGGACGAGCGAGAAGGTCACGGCGTTCGTCCAGGTCCATTCGAACGACTTGAGGAAGGCCTCCACGCGGTCCTTGACGCTTTGGGTCCTGGAACGACCGACCGTCTCGATCTGACTCATCAGCGCAGTCTCTCCATGGGCGGGGCGATTATAGCCATGTGCGATGCGCGCGGGACGCCGCGCATCGCTTGTGAAACCGTTCACGAGCGACGTCGCTCACTATGCCGCCACGACGTGGGTGTCGCAACCCAGTCGTGACCCAGGTGGGCGCGCGCGGCGCGCCGGGCCGACGTCCGGGCGCTCTCTACACTGGTCGACCGGGCGTGCGTCGGGGAGCGAGTGTCGATGATCGCGGATGTCGTGCAGACGGGACTCGGGTCGTGGTGGGCCCCGGTGCTGGCGTTCCTCGCAGGAGTGGTCTCCGTGGCGAGCCCCTGCGTCTGGCCGCTGATCCCGGGCTACGTCTCGTTCATCTCGGGCGGCGCGGTCGAGGAGGATCCTGGTGCGCCTCGCCCCCTCCTGCCGATCCTGCTGTTCATCCTCGGGTTCACGATCGTGTTCGCGCTCCTGGGCGCGTTCGCGAGCACCTTCGTGGCGCTCTTCAAGGGCACGACGGGCCAGCGCGTGGCCGGACTGGTCGTGATCGTCGCTCGGGTTGCTGATGATCGGGTACGCGTTCCAGAAGGGATCCATCGCGCTCTACGCGGAGCGGCGTCCGTTCCTGCAGCGGGTGAAGCCGGGGACGGTGGGGGCGCTACCGCTCGGGATGGCGTTCGCCGCCGGGTGGACCCCATGCATCGGCCCGGTGCTGGGTGGCATCCTCGCGATCGCCGCATCAGGATCCACCGGGCGCGGGGTCTTCCTCCTCGTCTGCTACTCGCTGGGTCTCGGGGTGCCGTTCCTGCTCGTCGGTCTCGGCATCACCAAGTTCGTCGGCGCGTTCGCATGGATCCGTGAGCACTACAAGCCGATCGCGGTCGCCTCGGGCGGGCTGCTCGTCTTCTTGGGCGTCCTGCTGTTCACGGGGGCCTTCACCCGGTTCTTCGCGCCGCTGTCCCGCTACACGCTCGGGCTCTGAGGGTCGAACCGCTCGTCGCGGGGGCGAAGACCTAGAATCGTCGGGGTCCGATGGCCTCTTCCACGTCCCGTTCCCCGCTGAGCCAGTCCGTCGCCTTGATCTGGCGCACCCTGCGCTCGATGCGCACCGCGCTGATCCTGTTGCTGCTCCTCGCCCTCGGCGCCGTGGCCGGCTCGCTGATCCCGCAGTGGCCCAACTCGCCGGATCGCGTCCTCGACTACCAGCGCAAGCACGCGTTCTGGGGCGCGTTCTTCGACCGCGCCGGGTTCTTCGACGTGTTCGGCTCGTGGTGGTTCGTGCTGATCACCGTCCTGCTGTTCGTCTCGCTGGTGGCGTGCCTGATCCCACGCACGCGAGCGACGTGGCGCGCCGTGCGCCAGCGCCCGATCCAGGCGCGCGAGATCGACGCGTTCAGGCACTACGTCGAGCGTCCCGTGGCGGCGTCGCCCGCCGCGGCGGTCGAGGCGTCGCGACGCATCCTGAAGCGGCGGTTCTTCCGCGTGGCGCAGGCCGGCGCCGAACCCGCGCTCGCGGCGGAGAAGGGCGGCGCCCGCGAGGTGGGGAGCCTGCTCTTCCACTGGGCGTTCATCCTGTTGCTCGTCGGCGTCGTCTTCGGCAAGGGAACCGGCTACACGGGGTACGCGGTGATCACGGAGGGCGACACCTGGATCGATGCGCGTGCCAACTACGACGGGCAGATCCGACCGGGCCGCTTCTTCAGCGGCGACTTCACGGGGATGGGCGTGCATCTACGGAGCTTCGAGAGCGCCTATCGCAGCTCCGGCCAGCCGATGGACTTCGTCTCGCGTGTGGACCTGTTGGATCCGCAGGGGAACCTGGTGCGTCAGCAGGACATCCGCGTGAACCACCCGGCCCAGTTCGAAGGTTTGAACATCTACCAGATCAACTGGGGATGGGCCGCCACCCTCGAGGTGCGCGACGACGATCAAGTGCTCGCCAGGCAGAACCTCGTGCTGGACAAGGAGCCGGTGCCCGCAGGCGTCGAGGGCGTCCCGGCGTTCGCGATGCCGTGGTACGGCGTGATGAAGGTGACGTCGGTGAAGCCCCAGATGGCGATCGAGGTCGAGCTCTATCCGGACAGCCGGGCCTACTATCAGATGCTGCAGACCCAACAGCCCGTGGCCATGCTCACCGACTACCAGCCGTTGATCCGGTACACGGTGTGGCGAGGCGTGATCACCGATCCCTCGCCGACCACGTTCGACAAGACCTTCATGCGCAAGACCGCGTCGGGGTTCGTCGGTGCCGATCGCACCGCCAGCCTCGAGACCGGCGAGATGCTGCCGCCCGGTCAGAGCGGCGGGCTCACGCTCTCCTTCCCCGACCTCAAGCGCTACACGGTGCTCCAGGTGAGCCGCGACCGTGGGGTGCCCATCGTCCTCATCGCGGCTATCCTCATCCTGCTGGGGCTGCTCCCGGCGCTGTACACCTCGCGACGCAAGGTGTGGGTGCGGGCCGAAGCCAGCGACGACGGCGCGGTGCTGAAGGTCGGCGGGTTCGCCCTGCAGCGCAAGCCGCAGTTCGAGGACGAATTCACCAAGCTCGTGGACGCCATGACGAAGGCCGCCGGCGGGGCCGCCCCCGAGGCCTCGCCCGACAAGGAGAAGGTGGGGTCGCGTTGACTGATCTCCAGTGGGCCCGCATCTCGCAGGACACCTTCAACGCCGCGATCTTCTCCTACCTCGGCGCGATGGTGGCCTACTTCGCCTACCTCGCGTTCCAGCGTGACGTCCTGTGGAAGATGGCGCGCGTCGTGGCGTGGGCAGGGCTCGGGGCGAACGTGATCTCGATCGCCTCGCGCGCGATGGCCGCACACCGGGTGCCGTGGGGCAACATGTACGAGTACTCGACCCTGCTGGCCGCGCTCGTCATGGCCGGGTACCTGATCGTCGTGGAAGGCGTCTACAAGGTCCGCGCGCTCGGCGGCTTCGCCGCGATGTTCGCGGTGCTCACGATGGCCGTCGCGTCGCAGTTCTTCTACGTGGCGCCGGGGCCGCTCGTCCCGGCGCTGAACAGCTATTGGATCAAGATCCACGTGGTGGCCGCCATCAGCGGGTCCTCGCTGTTCGCCTTGGGCGGGATCCTCACGATCCTGTACCTGATCCAGGACCGCCGCGAGCGCCGCCAGGTGGAGGCGCTCCGCGCCCAGGCACCGCCGCCGATCCTGGGCGGCGCGCTCGGCGTCGACTCCCCCTACGACCTCGTCGACGATGCCGGCGCCGCCGGTCGGCTCGGACGTCGCGCCCGGCAAGAAGCGGCTGCCGTCCGCCGCCACGCTCGACACCGTCGCCTACCGCGTGATCGCCTTCGCGTTCCCCATCTGGACCTTCGCCGTGATCGCCGGCGCGATCTGGGCGCAGGAGGCCTGGGGGCGCTACTGGGGTTGGGATCCGAAGGAGACCTGGTCCTTCATCACCTGGACGATCTTCGCCGGATACCTGCACGCGCGGGCAACCGCCGGGTGGCGTGGGCGCAAGGCCGCATGGGTCGCCCTCGTGGGGTTCGTTTCGCTGCTGATCACCTACTACGCGGTCAACCTGTGGATCGTTGGACTGCACTCCTACAGGGGGTTCTGAGGGAGCCGTCCGCGCTGTCCGGTTGCCTGGACACCGGTGATACAGTGCGCGCGTCTCGTGGCGCTCCGCCGTCGCGGGGTCACATCCGGGAGAGAGAGGAACCGTGCGGAAGAAGGCGTTGTGGGTCCTAGGGTTCCTGGCCCTGGCCCTGCTGCTGGCGGCATGCGCCCCCCACGCCACGCAGTCCACCCTCGATCCCGCCGGCCCTACGGCCCAGAAGGAGAAGAACCTCCTCATCCCGGTCCTGTGGATCGCGCTGGGCGTCTTCATCATCGTGGAGGGCGGGATCCTCTACATCGCGTTGCGCTTCCGACACCGCAAGGGCCGCGAACGCGCGATGCCGAAGCAGACCCACGGCAACACCCGTCTGGAGATCGGTTGGACGATCGCGCCCGCCCTCGTGCTCGCGATCGTCATGGTGCCGACCGTCTCGATGATCTGGACGCTGGCGAAGCCGCCCGAGCCGGGTGCGCTCAACGTGACGGTGAAGGGCTACCAGTGGTGGTGGGGTTTCCAGTACACCGACGACGACATGAAGGTCGACTACGGCGACAAGAGCCCGATCACCGTCGCCGACGTGATGGTGATCCCCGCAGGTCGGCAGATCTACCTCTCGCTCGAGGCCGCGGGCGGGCTGATCGGCAACGCCGATCCCGCCAAGGCGGACTACGTGGTGATCCACTCCTTCTGGGCACCGCGGCTCTTCGGCAAGCAGGACGTGGTCCCGGGGTTCAAGACGAACCACATCACGTTCGCCGCGGACGAGCCGGGGACCTACACGGGCCAATGCGCGGAGTTCTGCGGTCTCGAGCACGCCAAGATGAAGTTCAAGATCGTCGCGCTCGACGACGCGTCGTGGCAGGAGTGGGTGGCGCACGAGAAGCAGCCTGCCACCTCGCCCACCGACGGCCTCGCCCAGCAGGGCGAGCAGATCTTCATGAACCCGCTCTCGAACGATCGGGGATCGTGCGTGAACTGCCACGCGATCGGCGGGACCGATGCCGCCAGCGAGGCCGCCCCCAACCTCACGCACTTCTACGATCCCACGCACTCGTGCTTCGCGGGCTGCGATTTCGATACGTCGGATACGGAGGCGCTCAAGGCGTGGCTCCGCGATCCCAACGCGGTGAAGCTGGGTGCGAAGATGCCTAACTATCAGCTCAGCGACCAGGAGATCGACGCGCTGGTGGCCTACCTGCAGAGCTTGACCTGATGGAGGAGCGCTAGATGGCGACGGCGAGCGTACCGGCGGCGAGGGGAGGGATCCTCCGCCGTCCGACGGCGACCACCGGCTTCTGGAGCTGGTTCACCACGGTGGACCACAAGAAGATCGGGATCATGTACGGGGTCACCGCGTTCGCCTTCTTCATCGTGGGCGGCCTCGAGGCGCTCCTGATCCGCGCGCAGCTCGCACAGCCGAACGGCACCGTCCTGAACGCCGACCAGTACAACCAGATCTTCACGATGCACGGGCTGACGATGATCTTCCTGTTCGTGATGCCGATGTCCGCGGCGTTCTTCAACTACTTCATCCCGCTGATGATCGGAGCGCGCGACGTCGCGTTCCCGCGCCTCAACGCCTACAGCTTCTGGGTCTTCCTGCTCGGCGGGCTCTTCCTGTACTCGAGCATCCTGCTGGGGGGTCTCCCCAACGGCGGATGGTTCGGGTACGCGCCGAACTCGGTGACCGACCCCACGATCGGGATGACGTTCTACGCGCTCGGCCTGCTGATCACCGGTATCGCCTCGACCGTGGGCGCCGTGAACCTGGCCGTGACGATCATCAACATGCGGGCGCCCGGGATGTCGCTGTTCCGGATGCCGGTCTTCGTGTGGATGGGCCTCGTGGTCCAGTTCCTCCTGGTCTTCTCGCTGCCGATCATCACGGTGGACCTCTTCCTGCTCCTGTTCGACCGACGGTGGGGGACGATGTTCCTCTCGCCCTACGTCGGCGGCCAGCCCACCGGCGCCGACCCCGTGCTCTGGCAGCACCTGTTCTGGCTCTTCGGCCATCCCGAGGTCTACATCCTGATCCTGCCCGCCTTCGGGATCATCTCCGACGTCATCCCGGTCTTCGCGCGCAAGCCGCTCTTCGGCTACCAGTTCGTCGTGTTCAGCGGGATCGCGATCGGCTTCATCGGCTTCGGCGTCTGGGCGCACCACATGTTCGCGGTGGGGCTCGGCCCGGTCGCCAACACGGCGTTCGGCATCTCGACGGCCATCATCGCGATCCCGACCGGCGTGAAGATCTTCAACTGGATGGCGACGATGCACGGGGGCGACCTGCGGTTCGACACCCCCTTGCTGTACTCGATCGGCACGGTGACGATGTTCGTGATCGGCGGGCTCTCGGGCGTCACGCACTCCATCGTGCCCTCCGACTACCAGCAGACCGACACCTACTACGTGGTGGCGCACTTCCACTACGTGCTGTTCGGCGGCGCGGTGTTCGGGCTCTTCGCGGGGATGTACTACTGGTGGCCGAAGGTGTTCGCGCGCAAGCTCTCCGAGGGCTGGGGCAAGTGGCAGTTCTGGATCATGATCATCGGGTTCAACCTCACGTTCGGCCCGATGCACGTGCTCGGGCTGAACGGCATGATCCGTCGCGAGTACACCTACCCCGCGTCGCTGGGACTGACCTTCTGGAACCAGGTCGCCTCGGTGGGATCGTTCGTCATCGCCCTGGCGATCTTGATGTTCATCGTCAACGTGATCCGCACCCAGCGGAAGCCCGCGGGCCTCGAGAACGAGGATCCGTGGGACGCGCGCACGCTGGAGTGGACGACGTCGTGCCCGCCGCCGGCCTGGAACTTCGACGAGGTCCCGACCGTGCACTCGCTCGACGAGTTCTGGCATCGCAAGTACGTCGAGGACGAGAAGACGGGGCGCCTCGTGCCCGTGCAGGCCGGGGCGGCGCCCGAACACGATGAAGGGTCGTCGGACCACCAGGGTGGGCACGGGATCCATCTGCCGAGCCCGTCGTTCTGGCCGCTGGTGAGCGGCTTCGGCCTCCCCATCATGGCCTACGGGGTCCTCTACTCCTGGTGGCTGGTCGGGCTCGGGGCGCTGGTGGCCCTGGTTGGTCTGTACGGGTGGGCGCTCGAGCCCTCGGTGGCGGAGGGGTAGGCATGGCGGACGCCGTCGTTCCCGCGCAGCACACCGAGCACGAGACCACCACGGGCCTGCCCAGCTCGAAGATCGCGATGTGGCTCTTCCTGTCATCCGAGTGCATGCTGTTCGGCGCCCTGATCGCCACCTACGTCCTGTACCGGGGGGCCAGCGTGAAGGGTCCCTATCCGCAGGACATCTTCGACATCCCCTACACCTCGGTGTCCTCGTTCGTCCTGCTGGCGTCCTCGCTCACGATGGTGCTGGCGCTGGCGGCCGCGCAGGCGCGGGACATGGCGCGGATGCGGATCTGGCTGCTCGCCACCGCCCTGTTGGGCATGACGTTCGTGGGCGGGCAGGTGTACGAGTTCACGACGTTCTACCGCGAGGGCCTCACGCTCAAGACCAACCTCTTCGGGTCCACGTTCTACGTCCTCACCGGCTTCCACGGGGCGCACGTCACGATCGGGATCCTGATGCTGCTGTCCCTGGTCGGGATGTCGCTCAACGACCGGCTCCCGGGCAAGGCGGCCTTCCCGGTCGAGCTCGTCGGCTTGTACTGGCACTTCGTGGACATCGTCTGGATCGTGATCTTCGTCGTGGTGTACCTGGTGCCGTCGAGTCGCGGCGGGCCCCGGTAGGAGACGCGGGATGGCAGAGCAGGAAACGCAACTGCAGGAGGAGCTCGGGCAGCACTTCACCGACCCCTACGAGGAGGTCGCGCACGCCCAGCATCCGAGCCCGAAGGCGTACATCCGCATCGGGATCGTGCTCGCCGTGCTCACCGGCATCGAGGTGTTCGTCTCCTACACCCACTACAGCCCGCGCCTGGTGACGGTGGCGCTGCTCAGCCTGATGTTCCTCAAGTTCCTCCTCGTGGTGCTCTGGTTCATGCATCTGAAGTTCGACAGCCGCCGCTACTCGCGGTTCTTCGTGATGGGGATCGCGGGCGCCACCACGCTCTACCTGATCGTGCTGATGACCTTCGGGATCTTCGGGAAGTGAGCGGCCGGCCGTGATCCTCCCCTCCTTCCACATCCACCCGGATGTCTACCTGCTGTTCGGATCGATCCTGGCGCTCTACTTCGTGGCCCTCCGTCGTCACGAGGCGGCCACCGGAGAGATGACGGACGCGCACCACAAGCGCCTGTTCGCGCTCGGCGTGGGGATCCTCTGGCTCGGCTCGTCGTGGCCCATCCACGACCTGGCGGAGCGCTACCTCTACAGCGTCCACATGACGCAGCACATGCTGTTCACGCTGGTGGCGGCGCCGATCCTGATCGCCGGCGTGCCGGTCTGGATGTACCGGGAGGCGCTCAGGCCGAGGTCCGTGCGCACGGTGTTCCGGTTCTTCACGCGACCGCTGGTCGCGCTGATCGTGTTCAACGGCATGCTGCTGTTCACGCACTGGCCCGCCGTGGTCGAGGCCTCGGTGAAGTCGGAGCCGCTCCACTTCCTCCTGCACGTGGCGTTGGTGCTCTCGGCGCTCGCGATGTGGTGGCCGGTGATGTCGCCGCTGCCCGAGATGCCCTCCCTGTCCGCGCCTGGACAGATGCTCTACCTGTTCCTGCAGTCCCTGGCGCCCACGATCCCGGCCTCGTTCCTCACGTTCGGCCAGAGCCCCCTCTACCCGATCTACGCGACGTTCCCGCGGATCTGGGGCGTGAGCGTGATGACCGACCAGCTGATGGCCGGTCTCATCATGAAGCTCGTCGGGAGCGCGATCCTGTGGGTGGTGATCGCGGCCGTCTTCTTCCGGTGGTTCGCGGCCGAGCGCCGGACGGACCTGGACGCCACGCGTTACGCCGACGTCGAGCGAGAGATCCGGGCGGAGCTGCGCCGATGACCGACTCGCCCTCCAAGAACCGTCAGGGACTCCTGCTCCCGATCCTGCTGCCGGTGGGCGCGCTGGCCGTGATCGGCCTCGTGCTGTTCGGGTTCTCACGCGTCCTGCTGAACCTCTCGAAGGAGGGCGCCACCGCGGTCGCGCTCTGCACCGCGGCCGCGGTCTTCTCGATCGTGGCCTACGTGGCGAGCCGCAAACGCGTGAGCGGGGCCGCCCTCTTCCCGATGGCCGGGGCCGTGCTGGGCGCGGCCCTGATGATCGGTGGCGTCGCCCTGGTGGTCGCCCCGAAGGGATCCGGAGGGGAGGGAGCCGGTGGCGCGGCGGAGACCGTTACCCTCACGGCCCCTGTCAACGCGGCGAAGGAGGGCTTCCAACCCACGGAGCTCACCTTCAAGACCGGTGTGGCCACGAACCTGGTCCTCGACAACAAGGACACCGGCGTGCCGCACAACGTCGTGATCTTCGACGGCAAGGACGACAAGGCGCCCACGGTGTTCGAGGGGGCGCTCGTCACGGGTCCCGCGTCGCAGACCTACCAGGTGGCCGCGCTCACCACGGGCACGTACTTCTTCCACTGTGCGGTGCACCCCACCACGATGACCGGCACCATCACCGTGTCCGAGGCGGGCGGCGGATCCGGCGGGGGCACCGGGGGCGGGGGCCTCTCGATCTCCGCGTCGGGTCTCCAGTACAGCACCGACAAGCTGGCGATGCCGGCCGACACGCCCACGACGCTCACGTTCGACAACCAGGACGCGGGTGTGCCGCACAACTTCGCGGTCTTCAAGGACGCGGCGTACACCCAGAACGTCTTCACCGGCGACATCGTCACGGGACCGGCGACGCAGGATTACAGCCTGCCCGCACTCCCGGCAGCCACCTATTACTTCAGGTGCGACGTCCATCCCACGATGAAGGGCACGCTCGAGGTGACCGGCGGCGGCGGTGCGGGCGGCTCGGGGGGCGGCGGCCCGGGGAGCGCCACACCTGGGGTCCCGACCCCGTCCGGATCGGCCTCGGGCGGGCCCTCCGCGACCCCTTCGGGCTGAGTCGCTTCTCCCACAGGACCCGCTGGTAGCGTGGGTCGCATGCGCAGGTCCTCCGCCGTGGCGATCGTCGTGGCCGTCGTGTTGGTGGTGGGCACGGGCGTCTGGCTGGTCGTCGGACGCGAGGGGTCCGCCGCGGACGATCCGACAGGACCCGTGGCGATGAACGTCCCTCTGCCCACGATCAGCGGTCGCTCGCTCACGGGCGGCGAGCTGAGCACCGACCAGCTGAGGGGCACCGTGTCCGTGATCAACGTTTGGGCCACATGGTGCCAGCCGTGCAGGCGCGAGCAGCCCGCGCTGGCGCGGCTGGCCGCCGAGTACGGGGACCGCGTGAAGTTCATGGGGATCAACTACCGAGACGACCGCGTGGCCGCCAAGCGGTGGGTCCAGAACGAGTTCTCGGTCCCGTACCCGAGCGTCTTCGACCCCGACGGGCGCTCGGCGTTCCAACTGAAGTTCTCCCTCGGCATCCCGGATACGTACATCGTCGACGCCAGGGGCACGATCAGGTGGGCGATCCTCGGCGAGACCGACGGCAACGAAGTGCAGGGGCTCGTCGACCAGCTCCTGGCCGAGCCGTTCTCGTCGGCGGCGTCCCCCTCAGCGTGAGAGGGGCAGCAGCGCGTCAACCGCTACGGCCGCGAAGAGCGCCGCGAGGTACCAGATCGAGAACTTGAACAGACCCCAGGACCGCGCTGGGTCGCCGGTCCGCCAGAGTCGGAGCGCCCGGTAGACGAAGGCCCCGCCGAGCCCGACCGCGGTCGCCACGTACACCAGGCCCATGTGTGCGACGGGCACCAGCAGGAGCGTCACGCCGAAGAGCACCAGGGCGTAGAGGAAGATCTGGCGACGCGTCTCGAGCTCGCCCTTCACCACGGGGAGCATCGGCACGCCCGCGGCCGCGTAATCGCCGCGGTAGCGCATCGCGAGCGCCCAGAAATGCGGTGGCGTCCAGACGAAGACGATCGCGAAGAGGATCCACGCCGGCGCGGCGAGCGACCCGGTCACCGCCGCCCAGCCCACCAGCGCGGGGACCGCCCCCGCGGCCCCGCCGATCACGATGTTCTGCGACGTCGTGCGCTTCAGCCACATCGTGTAGACGAAGACGTAGAAGGCGATCGCGGAGAGCGCGAGTTCGGCCGCGAGCACGTTCACGGTGATGGCCAGGAAGAAGAACGACACGGCACCGAGGAAGAACCCGAACCGGAGCGCGCGCTCGGGCGTCACGGCGGCCGAGGGGAGCGGCCGCCGGCGGGTGCGGCGCATCACCTCGTCGATGTCGCGGTCGAGGTACTGGTTGATCGCGTTCGCCGATCCGGCGGCGAGGGTCCCTCCCACGAGCGTGGCCAGGATCAGCGACGGAGACGGGACGGCGTGTGCGGCCAGGAACATCGCGGGCACGGTCGTCACCAGCAACAGGAAGATGATCTCGGGCTTCGTGAGCCGGTAGTAGGCCTGCACGCGGTCCTTGAACGATGCGTCGGACGTCGCGACGGCCTCCTCGGGCTCGACATCCCCCGGAACGTGCTCGCCCTCGACGGGGACGCCGATCCCGCAGGCCACGGTCGCGAGCGTCACGAGCGTCGACCAGATCAGCACCGAAAGGGCCACGTGCAGCACGACCGCCCACGGCCGCAGATGGGTCCAGACCTGCGCCGCGCCCACGACGATCTGGGCCACGAAGAGCGAGGCGGCGACCGTCGAGAGCCGCACGAGGGTGCGCGAGCGCGGAGTCATCGTGCGGGCCCGCACGAGCACGTAGAGCACGAGCACGAAGACCAGGGCGGCGAGCACCCGATGCGCGAACATCGCGGTGTGGGCACCCCCGAGCGCCGGTACGAGCTTCCCGTCCATCAGCGGCCAGTCCGTGAACGCGAGGCCTGCGCCCTTCGCGCGCACGAACGTCCCCACCACCAGCAGCGCTGCCGTGGCGACCGTCGTCCACACCGCGAGTCTGGCGAAGCCCCGGTCTCGCGCGGGATGGTCGTCCTCCCGGCCGCGGCCGAGCATGAACGCGGTGGCGGCGACGAACGTCACGTCCGCCACGAACGCGAGCGCCACGGCGAAGTGTGCGGTGACCCACCAGGGGTTCAGGTCCGTCTTCACCACGATCCCTCCGAGCACCGCTTGCCCGAACACGAGCGGGACCGCCGCGATCGCCGGCCAGAGCAGCGCCTTCACGGATCGGAAGTCGCGCCACGCGAAGTAGGCGGTGCCGACGACGAGGATCGAGGACACGAAGACGAGGAACCGGTGGGAGAACTCGATCAGGGAATGGATCGTGCCGGCCGGGAAGAGCTGACCGGGGAAGCATGTGGGCCAGGTGTCGCAGCCGAGGCCTGATCCGGTCCCGCGCACCAGGCCGCCCACCGCGAACAGCACGACGGTGGTCACGGCGGTGGCGGTGGCGAGCGTTCGGAAGCGGCGGAGCTCCATAGCGAGCTAGATGATAGTCCCCGCCGCCGCGGGCCGGGCCTTGCGATACTGGGCGCAGTGATCGACACCGTTCCCGCCACGTTCCAGGCCCTGCGCGCGCGCGTCGACGCCGCGCTCGATGCGTTCCTGTCGGCCTGCCGTGAGGAGACGGTGGCCGACGATCCCCGCGCCACGATGCCCCTCGACGAGGTGCGTCGCGTCGTGGCGGCGGGCGGCAAACGCCTGCGGCCCGCCTTCTGCTACTGGGGCTACCGGGCGGCGGGGGGCATCGACGGCGACGCGATCGTGCGCGCCTCCGCCGCCCTCGAGCTGCTGCACACGATGGCGTTGATCCACGACGACCTGATGGACGACGCCACGGAGCGCCGGGGCGTGCCTGCGAGCGCGCCGCATCTCGCGGCGGAGGCCGTTCGGCTCGGCCTCACCGTGGAGCCCGGGGCGTTCGGGCGCTCCGCCGCGATCCTCGCCGGCGACCTCGCCGCGGTCCTCGCGGACCGGCTCTTGCTCGACTCCGGGTTCGCGCCGGATCGGCTCGCCCGAGCCCTCGTCCGCTATCACCGGATGCGCACCGAGATGGCGGAGGGCCAGTTCCTCGACGTGGCGGGTCTCGCCGGGGATCCCGTGTCGGCCCGCCGCGCGGCCGTCCTCAAGGGCGGGGTCTACACGGTGGAAGGGCCGATCCTGATGGGCGCGGTGTTGGCCGACGCGTCGGCAGCGGCCGAGGGCGCCCTCGGGCGGTTCGGCGCCCCGCTCGGCGAGGCCTTCCAGCTCCGCGACGACCTCCATGACCGGGAGGGGGCGCACGGCGCGACGCCTGGCGAGGTCGATGCGCTCGTCTCGCGGGCCCGCGCGGCCCTCGATGCCGGCGTGCTCGCGTCCGAGGGCGTCGACGCCCTCGACGCCCTCGCTCGTCTCCTGGAGATGTCGTGAACGACGACCTCGAGGCGCTGCGGCGGGGGTTCAAGGACGTGCCGGCTTGCCGGCTGGGCACGGTCCGCCCGGACGGTGGCCCGTACGTGGCCACCCGATGGTTCGTCTGGCGTGACGACGCGCTCTACGTCGCGACGCGCGTGGGCGACACCACGTGGGAGCACGGCCTGCGGGACCAACGCGTCTCGGTCGTGATCGACCGGGGCCGCGACTGGGCGGAGATCGCGGGGGTGCGGATCGAGGGCGTGGCCGAGCTCCTGCCGGCTGAGCATCCGGATCTTCGCGCCCCGATGTCCGCCTGGCACGAGAAGTACCGCACCATGCTGGGCGCCGACGGCTTCGAACGCCTCACGGAGGCCGTCCCGGCGCTCGGATTCCTCCGGGTGGTGCCCTCGCGGGTGGACGCGTGGGACCACCGCACCGGCTGAGGGATTGCGGTTCCCCAAGGCCCGGCGTAGCCTCGCTCGTGAAGGTTTTCACGAGGTTGCCCAGGGGGTTCGAACGAGTTGCGGTAGCCTGTGAAGGCAGTTTGTGAAGACTTTCACAAGCTCCGGGGGGATGCCGTGAGTCCGCAACGCATCGAGACCGACGTCCTGGTCGTTGGGGCGGGTCCTGGAGGGTCCGCCGCGGCGTACCACCTCGCCCGCCACGGGCTCGATGTGACGCTGATCGACAAGGCCTCGTTCCCGCGCGAGAAGGTGTGCGGAGACGGCCTCACCCCGCGTGGCGTTGCCGCGATGCTGCGCATGGGCATCGATCCGGATCAGCCCGGGTTCGAGCGGGTGCTCGGGCTGCGCGTCCATTCGCGCTCGGCCACGATCGACCTGCCGTGGCCGGAGCTCCACGACTTCCCCGGCTACGGCCTCGTGATGACGCGCCACGACTTCGACGCGCTCCTCGTCGAGCGTGCCCAGAAGGCCGGCGCCCGGATGATGGATCGCACCGAGGCCCTCGATCCGATCCTGGAGGACGGCTGGGTGCGCGGCGGGACCGTTCGGCCGGCCGACGAGAAGGACGCCGAGCCAACCGAGATCCGCGCCCGCTTCGTGATCGCCGCCGACGGCGCCGCCAGTCGCTTCGCGACGCCCGCCGGCGTGCGACGTGACCTTTCGCGTCCGCTGGGCATCGCGGCGCGCCGCTACTACCGCACGTCGTATCGCCCCGGCCCGTGGTTCGAGTCCTGGCTCGACCTGTGGGAGGGGGACATGCTCCTGCCGGGGTACGGGTGGCTCTTCCCCGTCGCGGGCGGTCGGATCAACCTCGGCGCGGGACTCCTCAACACCTTCAAGGACTTCAAGAAGATCTCCGCGCAGCGCCTGTTCAACGCCTTCTCGACCATGCTGCCCGCCGACTGGGAGATCGACGAGGGGCACGCCGAGGGCCGCCTGCTCTCGGGTCCGCTCCCCATGAGCATGAACCGCGTGCCGCAGGCGGTGCCCGGGCTGCTGCTGGTGGGTGATGCCGCCGGCGCGGTGAACCCGTTCAACGGCGAAGGCATCGCCTACGCGATCGAGACCGCGGAGATGGCGGCCGAGGTGACGCACGAGGCGCTGGTGAAGGATCGGCCCGGTGTCGCGATGATGTACCCGACGATGCTGAAGGAGCGGTACGGCCGCTATTTCTCCATCGGGCGGGTCTTCGCGCGGGTGATCGGCCGCCCCGCCATCATGGGTCGCGCCACCAAGTACCTCTTGCCCAACGAGCGCATGATGGGCTTCGCGATGCGGCTGATGGCGAACCTCACCGACGGCCGGGACGGAGATACGCAGGACAAGCTCTTCTACGTCATCGAACGGTTGGGGAAGGCGTCATGACAGTAGGATGCCGCCCGTGCTGACGGACTACCTGCCGATCGTCGCCATGGCGGTGCTGGCCGTGGTCTTCGCGGCCGGCTCGCTGGTCGCGTCGCACTTCCTGCGCCCCGATCACCCGAACCCCGTGAAGCTCTCCGCGTACGAGTGCGGCAACGACCCCGTCCGCCTGCCGCGCGGTGAGAAGTTCAGCGTGAAGTTCTACGTCGTGGCGATGCTCTTCATCATCTTCGACGTCGAGACGATCTTCCTGTTCCCCTGGGCCGTGACCTTCCGACAGCTCGGTCTCTTCGGGCTCGCGGAGATGGCGGTGTTCATCGGGCTCGTGTTCGTGGCCTACCTCTACATCTGGCGCAAGGGTGGGTTCGACTGGTCGAGCGACCAGGTCACCCCGATCGACGAAGCCTTGCAGCCGGGGTTCGAGCGGCGCGTGGAGACCCAGGAGGCCGTCGGTGCCCGTTGAGCGCGTCGAGGGCGTCCAGCTCGGGAAGACCCCCGAGGAGATCGAGGAAGAGGTCAAGCGCGGCGTCCTGTTGACCACCCTGGACCGCGCGGCGGGCTGGGCGCGCAAGCAATCGATGTGGCCCGCCACCTTCGGACTGGCCTGCTGTGCGATCGAGATGATGTCGACCGGCGCAGGGCAGTACGACCTCTCCAGGTGGGGCATGGAGCTCTTCCGCGCGTCGCCCCGCCAGGCAGACCTGATGATCGTCGCGGGCCGCGTGAGCCAGAAGATGGCTCCGGTGCTCCGCCGCATCTACGACCAGATGCCGGAGCCGCGCTGGGTGATCTCGATGGGGGTCTGCGCCTCGGCCGGAGGGATGTTCACGAACTACGCCATCGTGCAGGGCGTCGACACGATCGTGCCGGTGGACGTCTACGTGCCGGGGTGCCCGCCGAAGCCCGAGATGCTGATGTACGGCATCCTCACCCTGCAGGAGAAGGTCCGCACCGAGGAGCCCTTCAAGTGAGGCCCGAGGAGATCGCGGATCGGATCCGCCCGCGGTGCCCCGACACCTTCGTGGCGCGTGGTGAGGTGACCACGCTCGTCGGGCGTGACGAGCTGTTGGACACGCTCGCGTTCCTGCGCGAGGAGCCCGACCTCGCGCTCGGCTTCCTATCCTGCGTGACGGCCACCGACTGGCCCGGCAAGGACCCCCGCTACTGGGTGGTCTACGAGCTGCGCTCGATGGAGCATCACCACCGCGCCCGCGTGAAGGTGGGCCTGACGGAGGCGGACCCGCACGTGCCGAGCGTCACCCCGATGTTCCCCACCGCCAACTGGCATGAGCGCGAGGTGTTCGACTTCTACGGCGTCATCTTCGACGGCCATCCCGACCTCACCCGGATCCTGCTGCCGGAGGGGTGGGAGGGTCATCCTCTGCGCAAGACCGAGGAGCTCGGGGGCGTGAATACGCGCTACAAGGGCGGCGCGTTCATCCCGCCCATCGACACACGGCTGGGCACGTAAGAGGAACGATGCAGGACACGCCGCTCGAACCGATGGCCGCCGATGAGCGCGAGGTGCGCGACGCCTCCGGCGAGATCCGCCAGGAGACCATGATCATCAACATGGGACCGCAGCACCCGTCCACGCACGGGGTGCTGCGCCTGCTGCTCGAGCTCGACGGCGAGACCGTGATCAGCTGTCGGCCCGTGATCGGCTACCTCCACACCGGCATCGAGAAGAACACCGAGTACCGAACGTGGGGCCAGGGCATCACGTTCGTCACCCGGGCCGACTACCTGTCGCCGTTCTTCAACGAGCTGGGGTACTGCCTCGCCGTCGAGCGGTTGCTGGGGATCGAGGCGCCGCCGCGCGCCCAGGTCCTCCGCGTGCTCTTCAACGAGCTGAACCGCATCTCCTCGCACCTGATCTGGTTGGCGACCGGCGGCCTGGAGCTCGGCGCCGTGAGCGTGATGCTCTACGGCTTCCGCGAGCGCGAGGTGCTCCTCGACATCTTCGAGGGCACCACCGGGCTGCGGATGAACCACAACTACATCCGCATCGGTGGCGTGATCATGGACATCGACGATGAGGGCATCCCCAAGATCGAGAAGTTCCTGCGGGAGATGCCCAAGCGCATCGACGAGTACGAATCGATCCTCAACGAGAACCCGATCTGGCTCGAGCGCAACGTGGGCGTCGGGGTGCTCTCCGCCGAGGACGCCCTCGCGTTCGGGGTCACGGGCCCGATCCTGCGCTCCGCCGGGATCCCGGCGGACGTCCGCAAGGACGCGCCCTATTCCGGATACGAGACCTATGACTTCGACGTGCCGGTGCGCACCGAGGGGGATGCGTACGGCCGGTACGTGATCCGCCTCGCCGAGATGCGCGAGTCTATGAAGATCGTGACCCAGTGCGTCGAGCGCCTCGAGGAGCCGGGTCCGATCATGGTCGAGGACCCGAAGGTGGCGTGGCCCGCCAAGCTGTCGGTTGGTCCCGACGGCATCGGCAACGACCCGGAGTACCTGCGCCACATCATGGAGGAGTCGATGGAGTCGTTGATCCATCACTTCAAGATGGTGACCCAAGGCGTGGAGGTGCCGCCGGGAGAGGTTTACCAGGCCGTCGAATCTCCCCGGGGGGAGCTCGGCTTCTACGTGGTCTCCGATGGGGAGCACCGCCCGTACCGGGTGAAGATCCGCGACCCCTCGTTCGTGAACCTGCAGGCCACCGCCACGATGGTGGAGGGATCCCTCGTCGCCGATGCGATCGCCGCGATCGCCAGCGTCGACCCCGTGATGGGAGGGGTGGACCGCTAGTGGCCGTGATCGAGGGGAGGATCCGCGACGAGGCCCAGACCATCGTCGCCCGCTACCCGCAAGGCCGCGAACGCTCGGCGATCATGCCGCTGCTCTACCTCGTCCAGTCCGAGGAGGGCATGGTCACGCGCGAGGGCCTGCGCGAGGTGGCCGACCTGCTCGACCTCACGACCGCGGAGGTCGAGTCCGTCGCCACCTTCTACACGATGTACCGGCTGCGTCCGACCGGCGAGCATCTCGTGAACGTCTGCACGAACCTCGCGTGCATGCTGCGAGGCGCCAAGGACGTCTACGAGGCCGCCCACCAGGCCGCCGGGATGGCCCACGGCCAGGAGATCTCCGAGGACGGGATGATCACGCTCCACGAGGAGGAGTGCATCGGGGTCTGCGACTTCGCGCCCGCGGTGCAGATCGACTTCATGAACCACGACAACGTCAACCCCGAGCGGATGCGTGCGTTGATCGCCGAGCTGCGCGCGGGCACCTCACCGACACCTGCGCGCGGGCCCGCGATGAAGAGCTTCCGCCACGCCTCGCGCGTGCTGGCGGGGCTCGAGACCCCGGAGGAGGTGCAGGCGTGAGCAGCGATCTCGCGCCGCGCCTCACGCGCGATTGGGACGACCCGTCGGTGATCGCGATCGACGGGTACGTGGCCAAGGGCGGCTATCAGGGGCTGCGTAAGGCGCTCGACATGTCGACCGAGGATCTGATCCAGGTGGTGAAGGACTCGGGGCTGCGCGGGCGTGGCGGGGCCGGGTTCCCCACGGGCATGAAGTGGTCGTTCGTGCCCAGGGACACCGGCAAACCCACCTACGTCACCGTGAACTACGACGAGTCGGAGCCCGGCACGTGCAACAACCGCGAGCTCGTCGAGCGCGATCCGCACCGGTTGATCGAGGGGGCGGCCATCGCCTCGGTCGCGATCGGTTGCCACACCACGTTCATCTACGTCCGTGGGGAGTACCTCTGGCAGAGTGTCGTGCTCCAGAAGGCGCTCGAGGAAGCCTATGCCGCAGGATATCTGGGGAAAGACGTAGCTGGGAGCGATTACGAGTTGGACATCGTGCTGCACCGGGGCGCCGGGGCCTACATCTGCGGGGAGGAGACGGCCCTGCTCAACTCGCTGGAAGGGCTGCGCGGCCAACCGCGGCTCCGGCCTCCCTTCCCGGCGGTTGAGGGTCTCTACGCGAGCCCGACCGTGATCAACAACGTCGAGACGCTGATGAACGTCCCCGACATCGTGACGAACGGCGCCGACTGGTTCCGGGCGCTCGGCACTGAGAAGTCGCCGGGCACCAAGATGTTCACGATCAGCGGCAAGGTCGAGCGCCCCGGCAACTACGAGATCCCGATGGGAACCCCGTTCCGCGTGCTCCTCGAGGAGCTGGGCGGCGGCGTCCTCGGCGGGCGCGCGCTCAAGGCCTTCACGCCGGGCGGATCCTCCACCCCGCTCCTCACGGCCGACGCCATCGACGTGCACCTCGACTACGAGTCGGTGGCCGAGGCCGGCTCGCTGCTCGGTACCGGAGCCGTGATGGTGCTCGACGAGACCGACTGCGTCGTGGAGGCCGCCGAGCGCATGGTGCAGTTCTACGCCCACGAATCCTGCGGGAAGTGCACGCCGTGTCGGGAGGGCAGCTGGTGGGCGACCCGCGTGCTCGGCCGGCTCGAGGATGGATACGGCCGCGAGGAGGACCTCCCGCTCATGCACGACATGGGCACGAACATCCTGTTCCGCGCGTTCTGTGCCCTCGCCGACGGCACCGCCTCCGTCATCAACTCCTCGCTCAAGCACTTCGAGGACGAGTACCTCGAGCACGTGCGGCTCGGACGCTGTCCGCTGCGCGCCCCGGCGCCGTCCGAGGAGGTGGCGTCGTGAGCCCTGAGCCGCTCGTCAGCCTCACGATCGACGGCAAGGAGGTCACCGTGCCGAAGGGCACGTTGATCATCCGCGCCGCCGAGCAGCTGGGGGTCGAGATCCCGCGATTCTGCGACCATCCGCTGCTCGAGCCGGCCGGCGCCTGCCGCCAGTGCTACGTGCAGATCGAGGGCCAGCCCAAGCTCGCCACGTCGTGCACCGTCACCGTGGCCCCGGGCATGGTCGTGAACACGCAGAACACCTCCGACGTCGTGCACGAGGCGCAGGTCGCCAACCTGGAGTTCCTGCTCTTGAACCACCCCCTCGACTGCCCGATCTGCGACCGCGGGGGCGAGTGCCCCCTGCAGGACCAGGCCCTCGCGTTCGGACCTGGCGACAGCCGGTTCACCGAGGCCAAGCGCACCTATCTGAAGCCGCTGCCCCTCTCGCCGCTGGTGAACCTCGATCGGGAGCGCTGCGTCCTGTGCGCCCGGTGCACGCGATTCTGCGACCAGATCTCCGGTGACCGGTTCATCGAGTTGTTCGCGCGCGGCGCGGGAGAACGCGTCTCGATCGCGGCCGGCGAGGACTTCCAGAGCCCGTTCAGCGGCAACACGGTCCAGATCTGCCCGGTGGGCGCGCTCACCGCCACGCCGTACCGGTTCGTGGCCCGCCCGTTCGACCTCTCGAGCGCGGACTCGGTCTGTCCCCACTGCAGCGCTGGATGCAACGTCAAGGTCGACGTCCGTCGCGGCGAGGTCGTGCGTCAGCTTGCGCGAGACAACTACGAGGTGAACGACGCCTGGCTCTGCGACAAAGGTCGGTTCGCGTTCCGCTTCCCCGACGCGCCCGAGCGCCTCACCACGCCGCTGATCCGCGATCGCGGCCTCGAGCCGGCGTCGTTCGGCGAGGTGCTCACCGAGGTGGCGCACCGGGCCGAGGGGGCGCGGGTGGCGGTGCTCACCGGCGGCCGTTTGATGGACGAGGACTACTACGCGCTGTCCAAGCTGGCGCGCACGGTGTTCCGCACGAACGACCTGGACCACCGGCGTTCGGCAGGGGCGGGGGAGGCCGAGCGCTACGTCGCCGCGCAGCCGATGTCTGTGACGTACAAGGACGTCGAGCGGGCGAAGGCGATCCTCGTGGCCGGCCTGGACGCGGAGCAGGAGATCCCGGTCCTGCACCTGCGGCTGCGCAAGGCCGCCTCGCGGGGAGCTCGGATCTGGGTGCTGCATCCACGTCGCACGCGCCTGCACGATGTCGCCACGCACATCCTCGCGGCGCCGGGCGAGGCGCTGGCGTTGCTCGACGCCGAAGGCCCCACCGGCAACGCGGACTTCGACGCGGCCGCGTCGGCGCTCAGGGAGGCGGGCGACGCGGCCGTCGTGATCGCGGGCGAGCGCCTGGCGGAGCGCCTGGGCGGCGCCGAGTCGGCGATGGCCCTGGCGTTCGAGGCGGGCGCCCGCTTCACCTACGTCACGCGACGGGCGAACGATCGGGGCGCCCTGCGCGCCGGCGTGCACCCGCGCCTGCTGCCCGGGGGGCGCACGGCCGAGGACGGGCTCGACGAGGTGGAGGCCGTGTGGGGGCCGGTGATGAACCGTGTGCCCGGCCGGGACGCCCACGCCATCCTCCAGGCCTGCGCCGACGGCGAGATCGACGTCCTGCTGCTCGTCGGCGTGGACCCGCTGCGCGATGCCACCGACGCCGACCTCGCCCTGCGCGCGCTCCAGAACGTGCCCTACAAGGTCGTGCAGGGGTTGGAGCTCGGATCGCTCGAGCCATTCGTCGACGCGTTCCTGCCCGCCGCGCCCTTCTTGGAGAAGACGGGTCACGTGACCACGTGGGAGGGCCGCGGCCAGCTGATGCATCCGGTCCGCGGGACCGAGGGCATCTCGCTCGCCGACTGGGAGATCTTCGCGAGCATGGCGCTCGCGTGCGGGGGCGACCTCGGGTTCGAGACCCTCGAGGAGCTGCACGAGGAGATGGCCGGCCTGCTGGCGCCGCGCGAGGTCACGCTGGCGGTCGGCGCCCCCGAGACCGTTCGGGCCGCGGACGGCCTCCGTCTCTTCACCTACCCGTTGCTCGTCGATGAGGGCCGGCTCTCCGATCGTGCCGACGAGCTGAAGGCGGCGCTCGCCCAGGAACCGTTCGTGGAGATCCATCCCGCGGACGCCGACGGGCTGGGGATCGTCGCCGGGGCCAGGGCCGTGGTGCGCACGGCGGCAGGAGCGGCGGAGCTCCCGGCGCGCGTGACCGAAGACGTCGCGCGAGGGTCGGTGTTCGTGCCGTTCAACCAGGCCGGGTTCGCGGCCAACGCGTTGCTCTCGGGCTCCTTCACCGCCGAGGTCACGCTCGAGCCGATCGCCTCCGAGGTCGCGGCGCCGGTCGACGAGGAGGTGTCCGCCTGATGGACTGGGTGGACTGGGGGCTCCTCGTCGTGCGCGTGGTCGTGGTCTTCTTCGCGCTGCTGATCGCCGTGATGCTCTACATCTGGATGGAGCGGAAGGTGATCGCGGACATGCAGACGCGCGTGGGACCCATGCGCGCCGGCCCGCGCGGCATCCTGATCACGCTCGCCGACGGTCTCAAGCTCTTCTTCAAGGAGGGCATCTCGCCCACGAACGCCGATCTGGCCGTCTACAACCTGGCGCCGATCCTGGCGATGGTGCCGGGCTTCCTGGCGTTCGCCATCATCCCGTTCGGCGAGCCGGTGGTGCTCTTCGGGCGCGTGCTCCCGTTCCAGCTCACCGACCTCAACATCGGCATCCTCTGGATCCTGGCGATGACCTCGATCGCGGTGTACGGCATCGTGCTGGCCGGGTGGTCGAGCGGCTCCAACTACCCGCTGCTCGGGTCGGTGCGCTCCAGCGCGCAGATGGTGAGCTACGAGGTGGGCATGAGTCTCGCGATCGTGGCCGTGATCATGTACAGCGGCCACTTGCGGCTGTCCGAGATCGTGGCGGCGCAGGGGCGCATCTGGAACGTGATCCCGCAGTTCCCGGCCTTCGTGGTCTTCCTGATCGGCGCGCTCGCGGAGACGAACCGTCCGCCCTTCGATCTGGCAGAGGCGGAGACGGAGCTCGTGGCCGGCTTCCACACGGAATACTCGGGCTTCAAGTTCGCGATGTTCTACCTCGGCGAGTACGTGAACACGGTGACGGTGGCTGCCGTGGCCGTGACGTTGTTCCTGGGCGGATGGCGGGGCTACTGGCCGTTCCACGGCGCCTGGGCATGGGTCGGGACCACTCCTGTGGTTCATCCTGAAGCTCACCGCCGTGATCTACGTGATGATCCTGGTGCGGGCCACGATGCCGCGGATGCGCTACGACCGGCTGATGAAGTTCGGCTGGAAGGTGCTGATCCCGTTCGGACTGGCCTGGGTGATGATCACCGGCGCGGTCGTGGTGCTGCCCGACCACTTCCAGCGCCGCTCGATCCTGATCGGCGGCGCCGTCCTCCTCGGCGTGGTGGCGTTGATCACGTTGCTCGCCCCCGTCTTCCGGCCCCAGCCCCGTGAGGAGGTGTCGGCGTGAGCGACCGACCACCCTCGGACGAGCCGCAGATCGGGTTCTGGGACTCGACGGTGGCCATGGCCAAGGGCATGGGGACCGTCTTCAAGCAGACCTTCAGACGAGACAACACCGAGCAGTACCCGAAGGAGATCGTGCCGATCCCCGAGCGTTCGCACATCGGGCGGCATCGGCTCAACCGGCACGAGGACGGTCTCGAGAAGTGCATCGGATGCGAGCTCTGCGCGTACGCGTGTCCCGCGGACGCGATCTGGGTTGAGGGGGAGGATAACGACCCGGAAGCACCCGATCAGCCCGGGAGAGCGTCACGCGAAGGACTATCAGATCAACTACCTGCGCTGCATCATGTGCGGACTCTGCGTTGAGGCTTGCCCCACGCGAGCGCTCACGCTCACCAGCAGCTTCGAGATGTCGTTCACGAATCGCGAGGACGCCATCTGGACCAAGGAGCAGCTGCTCGAGCCCCCGGCGGAGCTGGGGAAGAACAAGATCGACCGGGAGGGCCTCTAGGTGCCCCTCGACAACATCGTGTTCTGGGTGTTCGCGCCGATCTCGGTGGCCTCGGCGATCGCGATGCTCACGCGCCGCAACGCGGTGCACGCCGCCCTCTTCCTGATCGTGAACTTCTTCACGATCGCGGTGATGTATCTCCTGCTCGACGCGCCGTTCCTCTTCGCGGTCCAGATCATCGTGTACGCGGGCGCGATCATGGTGCTCTTCCTGTTCGTGATCATGCTGCTGGGCGTCGACCGGATGGAGGCCCGAGGGGAGCGGCTGTTCGGGATGCGCACGACGGCGGCGATCCTGGGCGTCGGGTTCGTGCTGGAGGTCTTCTTCGCGCTGCGGGCGGGGATCGGCTTCGCGACGCGTGCTCCCGCCGGCTTCGATGTGGTCAACGCGCCCGCCAACACGCAGGCGCTCGCGAAGGTGCTCTTCTCCCGGTACTTCTTCCCGTTCGAGGTCACCTCGGTGCTCCTGATCATCGCCGCGATCGCCGCGATGGTGCTGGCGAGCCGGAAGGCGCCCGCCATCACGCAGGCGGAGATCGAGGCGCGGGAGGCCGAGCCGGCGGCCGACCGGATGGCGGAAGAGGTGACGACGGGGTGAGGACGCCGATCGCCTATTTCCTCCTCCTCTCCGGCATCCTGTTCGCGATCGGCACCGCCGGCGTGTTGATCCGTCGCAACGCGCTGCTGATCTTCATGTCGGTCGAGCTGCAGCTGAACGCCGTGAACCTCACGCTCGTGGCCTTCTCCCGGATGCACGCCAACCTCGACGGCCAGGTGCTCGCGTTCTTCTCGATGGTGGTGGCCGCGGCCGAGGTGGTGGTGGGGCTCGCGATCATCGTCGCGGTCTACCGGCGGAACCAGAGCGTGAACGTCGACGACGCGAGGTCGCTCAAGTGGTGACGCACATGCTGGGCGCCCTGGTGCCCACGGCGTCGCCCACGGCCGCGATGAAGCTGATCTGGCTGGTGCCATCGATCCCCCTGATCGCGGCCGCGATCAACCTCTTCGTAGGCAAGCGGCTCGGTCGAGGGGCGGGCTGGCTCGCCGTGGGCGCGATGGTGGCCTCGTTCCTGGTCGCGACGGCGGCGGTGCTGGGCCTACACGGTCTCCCTCCCGACTCGCGCCTGTACATCCTGCGCCTGTACGACTGGATCCAGGTCGGGTCGTTCAACGTGAGCGTGGATCTCCGCCTCGACGTGTTGTCGGCCACGATGATCATGGTGGTCACGGGCATCGGCCTGCTGATCCACATCTACGCGCTGGGCTACATGCACGGCGATCCACGCTACGGCCGGTTCTTCTCCTACCTGAACCTCTTCGTGTTCTTCATGCTGATGCTGGTGCTGGGGGAGAACTTCCTCGTCCTGTACCTGGGCTGGGAGGGCGTGGGACTCTGCTCGTACCTGCTGATCGGGTTCTGGTTCGAGAAGACGGAGAACGCGAACGCAGCTAAGAAGGCCTTCGTGACGACGCGGGTCGGCGACACGGCGATGCTGATCGGCCTCGCGCTGATCGTGGCGAAGTTCGGCACCCTCGACTTCGAGGTGATCTTCGGCACCGCCGGCGCCACCCTCACGAAGGGCGCCGCGACGGCGATCGCCCTGCTCCTGTTCGCCGGGGCGATCGGGAAGTCGGCCCAGGTCCCGCTCCACGTCTGGCTCCCCGACGCCATGGCCGGCCCCACCCCGGTCTCCGCGCTGATCCACGCCGCCACGATGGTCACGGCCGGCGTGTACCTGGTCCTGCGCACCCACGTCCTGTTCGAGCTCTCCGGCGTGGCGCTCGTGGTCGTGACGGTGGTGGGTCTCGTCACGCTCCTGTTCGCGGGGACATGCGCCCTGGGCCAGGACGACATCAAACGCGTGCTCGCCTATTCCACCGTGAGCCAGCTCGGCTACATGTTCGTGGCCGCGGGGTTGCGGGCCTACTCGCTCGCCCTGTTCATGCTCGTCGCCCACGCCTTCTACAAGGCCCTGATGTTCCTCGGCGCCGGCTCCGTGATGCACGGCATGCACGAGGAGACCGACATGAAGGAGATGGGCGGGCTGATCCGTCGCATGCCGCTCACCGGCTGGACGTTCGTGATCGGCGCGTTCGCGCTGGCGGGCGTGCCGCCGCTCGCCGGGTTCTTCGCCAAGGACGCGATCCTCGAGATCGCGAACCACACGGGCCACCAGTGGGTCTACGTGCTCGGGCTGCTCGGCGCCGTGATCTCCGCGGCCTACATCGGCCGCCTGCTGTTCCTCACGTTCTTCGGCGCACCCCGGTCCGAGCGGGCGGAGCGTGCGCACGAGTCCCCCGCGGTGATGACCCTCCCGCTCGTCGTGCTGGCGCTCGGCGCGTCGGGCATCGGGCTGCTCATCGCGCGCACCGTCGACGGTTCCTTCTCCCAGTGGGTCGAGCCGCTGCTCGGGGCGGTGCCGGAGGGCACGACCGGACTCGCGCTCGGCACCTTGATCGCGATCGCCTCGCTGGTGTCGATCCTCACGCTCGGAGCTACGTACTACGCGTACGCGTCCGGGCGGTTCGATTGGATGGCCCTGCGGGTACGGCTCGCGTCGATCCATCGGCTCTTCGAGCACGGCTGGTACATCGACGACTACTACGCCACCGTCCTGGTGGCGCCCGGGAAGGCCGCTTCCGCCATCCTCGCGTACCGCTTCGACACCGGATTCATCGACGGTGTCGTGAACGCGATCGGGGGCGGCACGCGGCGGCTGGCCACCACGGGTCGCAGGATCCAGACCGGCTACGTCCGCACGTACGCGCTCGCGGTCTTCGCGGGCGCCGTGGGCATCCTCGTCTTCCTGGGGCTGCGCCTGTGAGCGCGCACATCCTGTCCGTCACGGTCTTCCTGCCGCTCGTCGGGTTGGCGATCCTGTTGCTCGGCGGGCGGCTGCTCTCGGACCACGCGGCGCGTTGGACCGCCTTGATCACCGCCCTCGCGACGTTCGTGGTCTCCCTCGGAGTGCTGGGGCGGTTCGACCCGTCGATCGCGGGCTTCCAGTTGGTCGAGCGCGCGACGTGGGTGAAGAGCATCGGTCTGCAGTACCTGGTAGGCATCGACGGCATCAGCCTGTGGATGGTGCTGCTGTCGACGTTCCTGTTCCCCGTCGCGATCCTGGCGAGCTGGAGGATCGACAAGGACGTCCGGCTGTACATGGGTGCGATGCTGGGCCTCGAGACGGCGGTCCTCGGCACCTTCCTGATGCTCGACCTTCTGCTGTTCTTCCTCTTCTTCGAGGCCATGCTCGTCCCGATGTACCTCCTGATCGGAGGCTGGGGCGGCGAACGCAGGATCTACGCGGCGGTGAAGTTCTTCCTTTACACGATGGCCGGTTCCGCGTTCCTCCTGGTGGCTACGCTGTACCTGGCCACGCAGGCGGGGCACGGGCTCGGCGGCGTGACCTTCGATGTCCGGACGCTGATGAGCACCGCGCACGGGCTGCCGGTGGTGACCGCGCGCTGGCTCTTCCTGGCGTTCTTCGTGGCCTTCGCCGTGAAGGTGCCCGTCTTCCCGCTCCACACGTGGCTCCCCGATGCGCACACCGAGGCGCCCACCGCGGGCTCGGTCCTGTTGGCCGGCGTCTTGCTGAAGGTCGGCACCTACGGCCTGATCCGATTCAACCTCACGCTGTTCCCGGAGGCGGCGAAGTACTTCGCCACGTTCGTCTCGGTCCTGGCGGTGATCGGCATCATCTACGGCGCCGTGGTGGCGCTGATCCAGACCGATATCAAGCGCCTGGTCGCGTACTCGTCCGTCTCGCACCTCGGGTTCGTCGTGCTGGGCATCTTCGCCTTCACGCAGCAGTCGATGACCGGCGGCGTGCTCCAGATGGTGAACCACGGCCTCGCCACGGGCGCGCTCTTCCTGCTGGTGGGGATGGTGTACGAGCGCACCCACACCCGCGACCTGGCGAAGATGGGCGGGCTCGCGAGCGTGATGCCGTGGCTCACGGGCGCCTTCTTGTTCGCGGCGCTCGCCTCGGTCGGCCTGCCGGGCCTGAACAGCTTCGTGGGCGAGTTCCTGGTGATCGTGGGGACCTTCGCGGTCAGCCACTGGTTCGGCGCGCTGGCCTCCGTCGCGGTGATCCTCGCGGCGATCTACCTCCTGTGGAGCTATCAGCGCATGGCCTACGGGCCGGTCCACGATGAGCACAAGGGCCTGCCCGACGTGAGCTTGCGCGAAGTGGCGGTCCTGGTGCCGGTCCTCGCGTTGCTGCTCGTCTTCGGCGTGTATCCCAAGATCCTCACCGACCGCATCGACCCCTCCACCAAGGCCGTGATCGTCCGCGTCGACCCGCAGGGCCAGACCACCGACGTGGGGCTCGTGCCGACCCCGCCCGGGAGCAACGGGCTATCGGCCGCCGGCGACGGAGGCACGACGCCGTGATCCCCACGCCGGAACTCGTCTTCCGTCCGATCCTGCCCGAGCTGATCCTGGTGGGCTTCGGGATCGTGGGGCTGCTCTACGAGGCGTTCGTGCGGCGCTCCGATCGCACCGTTCATCTGCTGATCGGCCTCGCCGGCCTCGCCGCCGCGGCCGCCGCGTCCATCGTGTTGTGGAACTGGACCGGCGCGCCCACAGTGATGGGCGGCATGGTGTACGCCGACCGTTTCGCCGTCGTGGGTCGCGTGATCCTGATCGCCGTCGCAGCGATGGCGCTGCTGTACGGCACGCACTACCTCGGGCGCGCCGGAGGGGAGGCGCGGGGCGAGTTCTTCCCCCTCGTGCTCTTCGCCACGTCGGGGATGACCCTCATCGTGGCCTCCGCCGACCTGATCGTGACCTTCCTCGCCCTGGAGATCCTCTCGCTCGCGCTCTACGTCCTCACGGGCCTCACCGGTCGCAGGGCCTCGACCGAAGCCTCCATGAAGTACTTCCTCCTCGGCGCGGCTTCCTCGGCCTTCTTCCTCTACGGCGTGGCGATGGCTTACGGCGCCGCGGACTCGACCCACATCGCGGCGATCGCGAACGCGTTGTCGGGGCAGACCGGCAGCCAGGCGATCGCGCTCCTGGCCTTCGCGTTCCTGGCGGTTGGGTTCGCGTTCAAGGTCTCGGCCGCCCCCTTCCACATGTGGACGCCGGACGTGTATCAGGGAGCCCCCACCCCGGTGACGGCCTTCATGTCCGCCGCCACGAAGGCGGCCGCGTTCCTCGCGCTGATCCGGGTTCTGGACGTGGCCTTCCAGCCCCTCACCTGGGATTGGACGCCCGTGATCTGGGTGCTCGCGGCGCTCTCGATCATCGTCGGCTCGATCCTCGCCATCGCGCAGACGGACATCAAGCGGATGCTCGCCTACTCCAGCATCGCGCAGGCCGGGTTCATCCTGACGGGGCTCACGGCGGCCAACAGCACCGGGATCAGCGCTGCGATGTTCTACCTCGTGGCCTACGCGGTGATGACGCTGGGCGCCTTCGGCGTGGTGATGCTCGTCTCCGCGCGGGGGGAGGAGCAGACCGCGCTGCGCGACTACACCGGTCTGTTCCATCGCAGCCCGCTGCTCGCGGGGCTGATGACGGTGTTCCTGCTCTCCCTGGCGGGCATCCCGCCCACCGCCGGGTTCATCGCGAAGGTGGGCGTGTTCACGGCGGCGATCTCCGCGGGCTACTGGCCGCTCGCACTGATCGGCGTCCTGGCGAGCGTGGCGGCCGCCTTCTTCTACTTGCGGGTCATCGTGTTGATGTTCATGCGTGAACCGGAGGGAGCGGCGGACGAAGACGCATCGCTGATGCCGCGCGTGGCCCTCGTGATCCTCGCCGGCGCCACCGTGGTGCTTGGCGTCCTGCCCGGTCTCATCACCGGGCTCCTACAGAACGCATCCGTGTTGAGGTGGTGAGTCCATGAGTCGTCGTGTGATCCCGGGGTTGGAGGCGCCGGACGCCGTCCTGGAGTCAGAGGTGCGCACGCGCCTCGACCAGGTCGAGGCGGCCCTGGAGAAGTCCGTGAACGTCGAGGCCTCGGGGCTGCTCTCCGAGACCTCGTCCTACCTGATCGCCGCCGGCGGCAAGCGCTTCCGCGCGATGCTCGTGCTGCTCGCCGGCTACCTCGGTGATCCGAGCGACCCCCGCCTGATCCAGGGGTCGGTCTCGATCGAGCTCGTGCACCTCGCCACGCTGTACCACGACGACGTGATCGACGAGGCGGATGCGCGCCGAGGCGCCCCGAGCGCCAACATGCGCTGGGACAACACGGTGGCGATCCTCACCGGCGACTTCCTCTTCGCGCGGGCCTCGGAGATCTCCACCGACCTCGGCACCGAGGTGTGCCGCTTGCTCGCTCGGACGATCGCGGTCCTGTGCGACGGGCAGATCCGCGAGGTCGACAGCTCCGCCAAGGTGGAGCAGGAGGTGAGCAACTACCTCGAGATCATCCGACGGAAGACCTCTTCGCTGATCGCGACGTCCTGCCGGCTGGGGGGCATGCTCTCCGACGCGTCGCCCGAGCACACCGACATCATCGAGCAGTTCGGTGACGCGCTCGGCATGGCCTACCAGCTCTCCGACGACATCATGGACATCACGGCGTCCCAGATGGAGCTGGGGAAGGAGCCCGGCGTCGACATGAAGGAGGGCGTGTACACGCTGCCGGTCCTGCACGCACTCGCGCATGACGATCGTCGAGAGGAGCTGGCTCGCATCCTGGGACACGGCTCGCCCGACGGCGCGATGCTCGACCGCGCGCTCGAGATCGTGCGGGACGGTGGCTCGATCGGCCACGCGAGGCGGGCCGTGAGCGATGAGGTGGCGCGTGCGATCGGCCTCGCGGAGCGGCTCCCGGACGGTCCGGCCCGCCATGCCTTGATCCAGCTGGCGCGCTTCCTGGCGGCCCGCTGCGGCGCGGAGCAGCCCGCATGAGCAGCCGCTCCGGCGACGGGTGTGTCCCTGCTAGGATGCGCGCGCGAGAGAGGGGACATGCCTAACTATTTCGAGTCGTACAGCGTCGTGCTCGCGGTCCTCGCCGCGGGATGCCTGCTCGTCGCAGTGGCGTTCACCACGTCACGGCTCGTGGCCCCTCGCCAACCCGGCTACAGCAAGCTCACGACGTACGAGTGCGGCATCGACCCGGTGGGGGAGGGCTGGTCACAGAGCCAGGTCCGCTACTACGTCTACGGCTTCCTCTTCGTGATCTTCGACGTGGAGAGCGTCTTCCTCTTCCCCTGGGCCAAGGTCTTCCAGGGCCTCGGCTACGCCGCGGTGGTGGAGATGGCCATCTTCATCCTGATCCTCGCGGTGGGCCTGCTCTACGCCTGGCGCAAGGGGGTGCTGAGATGGGCCTGATCACCGAGAAGACCGCGCTGCCGCGGATCCAGCCCGTGAAGTTCATCCTGAACTGGGGTCGCCGGTACTCGCTGTGGGTCATGAACTTCGGGCTCGCGTGCTGCGCGATCGAGTTCATCGCCGCCTCGACGTCGAAGAACGACTTCATCCGGTTGGGCGTGATCCCCTTCGCCCACGGCCCGCGCCAGGCCGACCTCCTCGTCGTGGCCGGCACGCTCACCGACAAGATGGCCCCCGCGCTGAAGCGCGTCTATGACCAGATGCCCGAGCCCAAGTACGTGATCTCGTTCGGCTCGTGCTCCAACTGCGGCGGCCCCTACTGGGACTCCTACTCGGTCACCAAGGGCGTCGATCAGATCGTGCCGATCGACGTGTACGTGCCCGGCTGCCCCCCGCGCCCCGAGGCGCTCCTGCACGGCATCATCAAGCTGCAGGAGAAGATCAAGGACGAGAACATCCAGGAGAAGTTCAGTGGGAACCTCACCCAGCCCGCTCTCTCCTGACGAGGTGGTCTCCCGGCTCCGCGCGCAGTTCGGCGCGGATCTGACCGAGGCCATCGAGGCTCACGGTCACCCGGTCGTGACCGTCACCGCCGCGCGCTACCGCGACCTCGTACGGTTCCTGCGGGACGAGCCCGAGTTCGCCTGCGACTACTGCGACTTCACCTCCGGCGTCGACTGGGGGCCGGAAGGCGGGTTCGAGGTCGTCACGCACCTCTTCTCCACGACGCACCATCACAACGTGCGCGTGAAGGTCCGCCTCCCCCACGAGGACCCGGTGTGCCCCACGGTGTCCGACCTCTTCCCCACCTGCAACTGGCACGAACGGGAGACCCACGAGATGTTCGGGATCCGCTTCGAGGGCCATCCGCAGCCGGTCAAGCTCCTGCTCTCCGAGCCGTTCGAGGGACATCCCCTGCGCAAGGACTTCCCTCTGATGACCCGCGAGGCCAAGCCGTGGCCGGGCGCGGTCGAGGGTGAGGAGGACGAGGACGAGTGATCGCCACCGCGGGCGTATCCATCTTCGATTCCTGGTCCGACAACTTCTGGATCGTGCTCGTCCTCAAGACGGCCGTGGTGCTCGTCTTCTTCCTGGTGGTGCCGCTCGTGGTGGGCTACATCGAGCACAAGGTGCTCGCCCACATGCAGTCCCGCGTCGGCCCGATGGAGGCGGGTGCCTTCCACGGCTGGGCCCAGCTCGTGGCCGACGGCATCAAGTTCATCCAGAAGGAAGACATCATCCCGGAGGCCGCCGACCGAACCGTGTTCACGCTGGCACCTGCCGTCGCCATGGTCCCGTACATCGCGATCCTGGTCGTGCTGCCGTTCAGCCCGAGCATGTTCGCCCTCAACCTCGACGTGGGGATCTTCTTCGTGATGGCGATGTCGTCGGTCTCGGTGATCGGTGTGCTGATGGCTGGCTGGTCATCGGCCAACAAGTTCTCGCTGATCGGAGCCCTGCGGGCGGCCGCACAGCTGATCGCGTACGAGCTGCCCTTGGTGCTCGCCGCCGCCGGCGTCGTGATGCTCTCCGGCACGCTCTCCCTGGTGGGCATCGTGGAGGCCCAGCAGAACATCTGGTTCATCGTGCCGCTGTTCCCCCTCTTCATCATCTTCATGATGGCGATGCTGGCGGAGCTCACGCGGCCCCCCTTCGACATGCCCATCGCCGACTCCGAGATCATCTTCGGCGCCTACACCGAGTACACGGGGCTGAAGTTCGCCTTCTTCCTGCTGGCGGAGTACGGGGGGATCGTGGCGCTCTCGGGCATCGCGGCCGTGCTCTTCCTGGGTGGCTACAAGGGGATCCTGATCCCGCTGCCGCCGGCCTTCTGGATGATGGGCAAGATCATCGCGCTGTCGTTCGTCGTGATCTGGCTGCGGGCCACCTACCCGCGGTTACGCGAGGACCAGCTGCAGCGCTTCGCGTGGCTCGCGCTGATCCCGGTCTCGCTCGTGTGGATCATCGGCGTGGCCTTCGTCAAGGTCGCGACGAGGTAAGGGGGCAGGGGTGGTGAAGGAGAAGAAGGACCAGCCGGAATCGGGCATCGGCCAGGGGCTCGTGAAGGGCCTGGGGGTCACGCTCAAGGCGATGCTGCATCCGGCCATCACCCAGCAGTACCCGCACGAGAAGCCGGACCTGCCTCCGCGCACGCGCGGGGTGATCGCGCTGAAGCAGGAGAACTGCACGGTCTGCTACAAGTGCTCGCGCGAGTGCCCCGACTGGTGCATCTACATCGATGCGCACAAGGAGTCACACGATCCGGCGGGGGGCGGGCGCGCGCGCTCGGCCAAGATCCTCGACCGCTTCGCGATCGACTACGCCCTCTGCATGTACTGCGGCATCTGCGTGGAGGTCTGCCCCTTCGACGCCCTCTTCTGGAGCCCCGAGTTCGAGTACGCCGAGTACGGCCAGGCCGAGCTCGTGCACGAGAAGGAGCGTCTCGAGGACTGGACGTACACGGTGCTGCCGCCCCCCGCGTTGGAGGAAGGCGCCGAGGCTCCGGTGGAGGAGGCGTCGTGACGGCCCAGGAGTACGCCTTCCTCGTCCTGGCGGTGGTGGGCAGCGTCAGCGCGATCGCGGTCGTGACCGCGCGCAACGTGGTGCACGCCGCGCTCTACCTCGTGGTGACGCTGCTCAGCGTGGGCTCGGTCTACCTGCTGCTGGGCGCGGAGTTCACCGGGTGGGTGCAGATCCTGATCTACGTCGGGGCCATCGTGATCCTGTTCCTGTTCGGACTCATGCTCACGAAGGCGCCGATCGGACGCGACACGCTCGACAACCAGCAGCGATGGGTGGGCGTCGTGGTGGCGGCCGGCGTCTTCGTCGGGCTGGTCTTCCTGATCCAGCAGGCCTGGCCCATGAAGGACGCCCAGAACACCTACGGCGCGTTCTCGGGGAACACGGGCGTGATCGGCGAGGCGATCTTCCGTTCATACGTCCTGCCGTTCGAGGCGATCTCCTTCCTGCTCCTGGCAGCCTTGATCGGCGCGATCGTCCTGGCGCGGAAGGACGACGGCGCATGATCCGCCTGCCGTTCATCCTCTTCTTCTCGGCGCTGCTGTTCTCAGCCGGCGTGTACGGCGTGCTGGCGCGACGCAACGCGATCATGGTGCTGATGGCGATCGAGCTGATGCTGAACGCCGTCAACGTGAACCTGGTCGGGTTCTCCGCCTACCTGAAGGACGCGACCGGACAGGTCTTCGCGTTGTTCGTGATCGCGGTGGCCGCCGCCGAGGTCGGGATCGGGCTCGCCATCGTGATCCTGCTCTTCCGCAACCGGGAGTCCATCAACGTGGACGAGGTGAACCTCCTCAAGTGGTAGCGGAGACCGTCACCGTGAGCACGGGCGCCGTGAGCGCGTTCGTGAAGTACGCCTGGGTGATCCCGATCCTGCCCTTCATCTCGGCGGTGGTGACGCTCTTCTTCGGCAAGCGCACGCCCGGCAAGGGCGCCGTCTACGGCATCGCGATGGTGGGCGCCGCGTTCGTGATGTCGATCGGCGTCCTGTGGCACTTCGTGGAGGGACACGGGCCGTACGAGAGCGCGATCTCGTGGTTCCAGATCGGCTCGCTCCATCTGGAGCTCGGCATCCTCGTCGACGGGCTCACCGCGATCATGCTCGTCGTCGTCTCGACGATCTCGTTGATGGTGCACATCTACTCGCTCGGCTACATGCACGGCGACGAGCGGTTCACCTGGTTCTACGTCGTGCTCTCGATCTTCACGGCGGCGATGCTCGCGGTCGTCGTCTCCAACAACCTGATCGAGCTGTTGATCGCGTGGGAGGTCATGGGGCTCTGCTCCTACCTCCTGATCGGACATTGGTGGGAGGTGAAGGAGAACTCCAGCGCCGCGATCAAGGCGTTCATCACCACGCGTATCGGTGACGTCCCCTTCATGTTCGGCATCTTCGCGCTGATCGCGGTCACCGGGTTCACCACCAGCAACATCGGCGCCGTGACCCACGCGGTCGGCGCGCCCGGCGTCTCGGCCCTCTACGTGTCGATGGCGGCCATCCTGCTGTTCGGTGGCACGGTCGGGAAGTCCGCCCAGTTCCCGCTGCACGTCTGGCTCCCCGACGCCATGGCGGGCCCCACACCCGTGTCGGCGCTGATCCACGCCGCCACGATGGTCGCGGCCGGCGTCTACCTGATCGGGCGGCTGTTCCAGGTCTTCCTCGACGCGAGTCCCTGGGTGCTCACCACGGTCAGCATCATCGCGGCGATCACGATGCTGGGCGCGGCGCTGTTGGCCATCGTGCAGGACGACATCAAGCGTGTGCTCGCGTATTCGACGCTCTCGCAGCTCGCCTACATGGTGGCGGGCCTCTCGCTGGGCAAGCTGGGCCTCACGGCGGGGTTCTTCCACCTGTTCACGCACGCGTTCTTCAAGGCGCTGCTCTTCCTCTGCGCCGGCTCGGTGATCCACGCCGTGCACTCCAACAACATGAGCGACATGGGCGGGCTCCGGAAGGAGATGCCCATCACGTTCTGGACGATGCTGATCGGCTCGCTCGCCCTCGCAGGCATCTTCCCGTTCGCCGGGTTCTGGTCGAAGGACGAGCTCCTCGTGGTCGCGCAGGAGACCCACCATTACTGGCTCTTCGCGGCGTTCCTCCTCACCGCGCTGATCACGGCCTTCTACACGGCGCGGATGGTGATGATGACGTTCACCGGCGAGTACCGGGGCACGGCGCATCCGCACGAGTCGCCCCCCTCCATGACGGGACCGCTCGTCGTGCTGGCCGGCGCCACGACCTTCCTGGGCCTGCTGGGCGCGCCGCAGTTCGGGGCGGTCTTCGGCAAGTGGGTGTTCTACGAGGCGATCGAGGCCGCCAAGTTCGTGCCGTGGATCGCCCTCGCCGGCACGGTGCTGGCCGTCGGCGGACTGTTCATCGGCTACTCGATGTACAAGACGCACGCCGAGGAAGACCCGATGGAGGCGCGGCTCGGATCGCTGTGGACCGTCTTCCAGAACCGGTACTACATCGATGCGTTCTACATGCGGGCCATCGTGTACCCCACGCGGGACACGCTCTCGGCGGGGGTGTACTGGTTCAACCAGCACGTGCTGGACGCCATCGTGAACGGCGCTGCCGCCGCGACGAAGGCGCTGTCGAGAGGCATCGCGTGGTTCGACCGCACGGTGATCGACGGGATCATCAACGGGATCGGCGAGCTGACCGGCGAGGCGGGCGGGCTACTGAAGTTCATCCAATCGGGCAACGTCCAGTGGTATGCCGCCGGGCTCTTCGTCGGCGTCGTCGCGTTGGCCATCGTCTTCATCAAGATCGCATGAGAGGGAGCGGACCATGACCTGGGAGAACTCGGCGATCACGATCACCACCTTCCTGCCCCTGCTCGGGGCGGTGGTGATCATGTTCATGCCGAAAGAGAAGGACAAGGCGGTCCGCGGCCTCGGCATCGTCTTCACGGGCGCGGCGCTGATCTCCGCCGTCGCGATCGCCATCGGGTACGACTACGGCGTGCGGGGTCTGCAATACGTGCTGAACGTCAGCTGGATCCCCGTGATCGGGGCGCGGTACCACGTGGGCATCGACGGCCTCTCGCTGCCGCTCTACCTGCTGACCTTCCTGCTCTCGTTCCTGTGCGCGATCTACTCCTGGCGGTACATCCCCGAGGCCGGGCGCACGAAGGCGTTCCTCGCCCTGATGCTCCTGCTCGAGACCGGCATGGCCGGCACCTTCATCGCGTTCGACCTGATCCTGTTCTTCGTCTTCTGGGAGATGGTGCTGGTCCCGATGTACTTCCTGATCGGGATCTGGGGTTCCGCCAACCGCGAGTACGCCTCCATCAAGTTCTTCCTGTACACGCTGTTCGGATCCGTCTTCATGCTGCTGGGCTTCCTGGCGATGTACTTCAACGACGCCGGCGCCGCACACGTTCGACATGCAGGCCATCACGGCGTTCGGGGCCGGCGGCGGCTTCAGCCACACGTTCCAGCTGGTCGTCTTCGGCGCCGTCGCCCTGGGCTTCGCGGTGAAGGTGCCGATGTGGCCGTTCCACACGTGGCTGCCCGACGCCCACACCGAGGCCCCGACGATCGGCTCGGTGCTCCTGGCGGGCGTCATGCTGAAGATGGGCACGTACGGGTTCATCCGGATCGCCCTCCCGATGTTGCCCGAGGGCGCGAAGGTCTATGCCCCCTGGATCGGCCTGCTCGCGGCGATCGCCATCGTCTACGCCGCGCTCGCCTGCCTGGCGCAGAAGGACCTGAAACGGCTGATCGCGTTCTCCTCGGTGGGGCACATGGGGTTCGTGATGCTGGGGATCGCCACGCTCACGACGATCGGGATCCAGGCGGCGGTCTTCGGGATGGTCGCCCACGGCGTGATCACCGGCATGCTCTTCTTCTGCGTCGGCTCGATCTACGACCGCTACCACACGCGCGAGATCTCCGACATCGGCGGCGGCCTGATGGCGGGCCTGCCCGAAGATGGGCGGGATCTTCGCGTTCGTGGCCATCGCCTCGCTCGGGCTGCCCGGCCTCGCCGGGTTCTGGGGCGAGGTCATGGCGTTGCTCTCCTCGTTCAGCCCGGCGACGGGTCTCAGCGTGTCGCTGTTCCGCGCGTTCATGATCGCGGGTGGGATCGGCACGGTGCTCACCGCGGGCTACTTCCTGTGGATGCTCCAGCGCGTGAACATGGGCACGATGCCCGACCGGTGGCAGGCCAAGGGCTTCCGCGACATCCTGGCCGTCGAGTGGGTCTCCTGGCTGCCGCTGCTCGCCCTGATCCTGGTGCTGGGTCTGTTCCCCGGCATGATCTTCAACGTGACGCAGCACGGCGCCCAAGCGCTCGCGGCCCTCTTCGGCGGATGATCGGACCTCGATGAACCTCGACTACCACGCGCTCCTGCCGGAGTTCATCGTCGCGGGGACGATCCTCCTCGTGCTGGTGGTCGACGTGTTCCTCTCGGCGCGGCACAAGTGGCTGGGGATGCCGATCTCGCTGCTCGGCGTGCTGGCCGCCCTCGCGTCCGCCCTCACACTGATCGGCAACACGCCCCGCGTCGCCTTCGGCGGCATGTTCGTCCTGGACAACTTCGCGCTGCTCTTCCAGATCTTCTTCCTGGTGACGGCCGCCGTGGTCCTGGCGATCTCGCTCCGCTACTTCCGGGAGGGCGGGTTCTACCAGGGCGAGTACTACTTCCTGCTCCTGACCTCGTTCCTGGGCTGCCTGCTGATGCCCGCCTCGCGCGACCTGCTGATGCTCTTCGTCTCGCTCGAGCTGGTGTCGGCCCCGGGGTTCCTGATGTCGGCGTTCCGCAAGAACGACCTGCGCTCCAACGAGGCGGGCCTGAAGTTCTTCCTGATCGGCGTGCTCTCGACCGCCGTGATGCTCTACGGCATGAGCATGATCTACGGCCTCACCGGAGCCACGCGGCTCGAAGGGATCGCGCTGAAGCTCGCCGACATCTCGGGCGGCCAGGAGACGATGGCCTTCGCGGCGATCCTGTTCGTGGTGGTGGGCTTCGCGTTCAAGGTGAGCGCCGTGCCGTTCCAGTTCTGGGCGCCCGATACGTACGAGGGCTCGCCGGTGCCGGTCGCGGCGTTCTTGGCGGTGGCCTCGAGCGCTGCCGGCTTCGCCGGACTGCTGCAGCTCATGTTCGTGGCCTTCATCCACCAGAACGCGTTCTGGGTGCCGATCTTCGTCTTCCTCTCGGTGGCCACGATGTTCGTGGGCAACCTGATCGCGCTGAAACAGACGCAGGTGGTGCGACTGCTCGCCTACTCGGGCATCGCGCAGGCGGGATACATCCTGCTGCCGTTCACCCTGGTCACGAACGACCCGGCCAACAACCACACGGCGTTCTCGGCCGCGGTCACCTACATCCTGATCTACGGGATCATGAACATCGGGGCGTACGCGGTGACGGTGGCCGTGAGCCGGACCTCGCCCCGCCTGTTGATCACCGACTTCGCGGGTCTCGCGCGACGTTCGGCGTTCCTCGCGGTCGCGATGACGGTCTTCATGATCTCCCTGGCGGGCGTGCCCCCCACGGGCGGGTTCTGGGCGAAGATCCTGATCTTCCGTGCGGCGATCGATCGCGGCGGTTCGCTCGGGATCTGGATGGCGGTGGCCATGCTCGTGAACTCGGTGATCAGCGTCTTCTACTACTTCGCGGTGCCGCGCCAGATGATCTTCAAGCCGGCGACGGACGAGTCCCGGATGCAGATCTCCTGGCTCGTCACGGCGGTGGTGGGCTTGGCGGCGCTGGCGATCGTGATGGTGTTCGTGATGCCGAACCCCTTCGCGCGCCTCGCCGACCTCTCCACGCTGGTCCCGTTCTGAGCGGGCCTAGCTCACGTCGGTCGTGCGTGGCGCCTGCACGGTGCTCGGCACCTGGCTGAGGAAGATCATCTCCGAGCCGCCGACGTAGCGGCACTCGAGGACGGTGAGGCCGAGGGATCTGAGCTCCCGCTCGAGCCCGTCGCGCGTGTAGTGGTTGATGTGCTCCTTCACGTAGCCGCCCGGGAAAACCTTCCCGTACACCCATTCGAGCGTGACCCATCGTTGCCGGCTGTAGTCGGGCGTCCCCAGGATGAGGGTGCCGCCCGGCGCCAAGACCCGGACGAGCTCGGACAGGCGGATCTGCTCGTGCGGGATGTGCTCGATGACCTCCGAGCAGACCACGCTGTCGAAGACAGCGTCGGCGAAGGGCAGATGGTTCATGTCCGCCTGTAACAGGGAGCGGCCGGGGGACCGTAGCCAGCGCAACTTCTGGAGGCGGAGGTCCATGCCGACCGCCCGCGGCAGGCTCTGGACGATGCGGCTCGACCCGCAGCCGATGTCGAGCACGCGGCCACCCTCGCGCGCCATGAAGCCCCGGATGATGTGGAACCGGCGGCGCTGCCAGTAGCGCTGGAGCGGGATCCACGAGTCGAACGCGCGCGAGTCGTAGTCCGCCGCCTTGACGGAGTTCCGCAGGCCGAAGGACCGCATGATGGTCCCGGCGTAGGCGGCGGACAGGCGGAGCATCCGGGTCCGGGTCCACGGGCGGGTCCCCTCGTACCAGATGGGCACCTCCGAGATCCGCCACCCCTGGCAGTACGCCTTGACCAGCAACTCCGGCAGCGCGTCCAGGCCCTGGCCCGTCGGGGGACCGATGTCCTCGAGTACCTCGCGGCGGTACATACGGAACCCGCTGGAGATGTCGCGGAAGGGCAGCGAGAGCCCGATCCGATAGACGAGGTTGAGCAGCGAGCTCATCGTGCGCCGCAACAGCTTCATCTGGACGACGGCGCCGCGCACGTACCGGGATCCGATCAGCGCCTCACCCTCGTCGCGGTGCATCCACATCGTCCAGATGAACTCGCCGAGCGGGTAGAAGTCGGCGTCGACCGTGCACACGAACCGGCCCTGCGCCCGCGCGATGCCCTGGCCCAGGATGCGGCCGTAGCCCGAACCTGCCGCCGCCAGGACGACGTGCACGTCCTCGTCGGCGATCTCGAGCGCCTCGGGCCGGCGTGACGGAGCCGTGCACACGATGATCTCGGCGGAGATCGACAACGCGGAGGCGGTCTGACGGACCACGTCGATCAACCGATCGAGATCGCGGACCGGCTCCCAGACGGGGACGACGACCGAGAGGTCCGGGCGCGTCATCGATGCCTCCGTTCCGGGATGAGCGAGGGCCCGTTGCCCCGGGCGTCGATCATGGGTCCGGAGTGTATCCGGCGACCGTTCGCCCGTCATCGGAGTGCGTGGGCTCGGGCAGCGGTGCACGGGCACGGCGCTCGCGACGCCCGAAGAAGAGGGCCCCCAGCACGAGGGTGACGACGGCGACGAGCGATCCGAGCAGTCCCCACAGGATCCAGGGCTCCCGATACACCAACCGGACGGTGTGGGACCCGGCGGGCACCGCCACCCCGATCGAGACCGAGTCGGCGGCCAGCACGGGCGTGACGCGTCCGTCGACGGTCGCCTCCCATCCCGTGTCATACGCGTTGCGGACCAGGAGGACGGAGGGCGATGCGGCGTGGACCTCGATCGTCGCCGCCTGGGTTCCATCCCACCGGTAGGTCGCGGTTCCCGGGTCCGCAGCCGCGTCCGAGGGCACGCCGGGGTCCTGTTCGAGCACGAGGGTGCTGAGTGGGTCGTATCCGGGCGCGGTGACGTCGTCCAAGGCATCGGCCGCCGACCTCGCGACGGTCCAGGAGCCGAAGAGCTGGGCGCGGGGTGCGGGAGCGTTCCTCGCGTACAGGACCCATCTCCCGTCGGTGGAAACCTTCGACCAGTCCGGCGCTGGATGCGCCTCGGCGGGCGCGATCACGTGGGTGACGCCCAGCGTGTCCAGGACGTGCGCGGGGGCGTGGGGGAACGACGTCAGGTTGTACTTCTGCGGCTGCGTGTTCACGCGTCGGGAGTAGAGCCAGAAGCGCTGGAGCTGGAACGGGTTGTACCCGTCGACGCCCTCCAGCCTGAACAGCATGGAGCGTTGCTCGACGATGCCGGCCCACGCCCCCACATCGCCCATGCCCAGGTGGTAGGGGCCGGCGACGTTGAATCGCACGGGACCGGGCGCGCTCCGCAGCTCGGACACGAACCGGGTCGGACGGAGGTAGGCCCCGGCGTCGATGTCCGGGCCCGAGACGGCCGCCACCCCGGGCGGAAGGACGCCGAGCGCGAACTCGCTGCTGATGAGGCGCGCATCGCGCGCGAGGCCGTACCCCGTCACGACGTTGACGACCAGCTCCGCCGCGACGAGCACGGCGACGCCGGCGAGCACCACCGGCATCCGGATCGAGGCGAGGAGCAGGAGCGCGACCCCCCCCGCCACGAGCAGCGCGGGAGCCAGCGTCTCCACCGGGGGCAGCGACAGCGCCACGACGCCGAGGAAGAGGGCGGCGATGCCGAGCATGATGAAGCGCGTCCGTTGCGGATGTTCACCCCACGCATCGACGCCGATCGCGGCGAGCACGGCGATGGCGGGAACCACCCCGATCGCGACGCGCCAGGGGGCGTGCAGGTAGAGCAGGCCGACCACGCCTCCCTGACCGAACCGTGCGCGGATCGCGTCGGCCACGGCGCGCAGGGACAGGGCGTAGGCGGCGGCCCCATACGCGGCCATGGCGAGCGCGAGCGCTCGATGTCGTCGTGTCCACGGCGCGAGGGCGAGAAGTCCCAGGACGGCGAACCCGACGTAGGCGCCCTGGCGGAACAACAGCTTGGCGGGCCATCGCGCGTCCGCGCCTCGCCCCTCCCCGTACACGGGCTGCTTCGCGTCCCCCCGCGCCAGCTGGTACAGCGTCTCGTAGCCGAGGTTCGTAGATGTCCGGGGGAGCACGGCCGCCCGCGGCGCCAGCGTCGCGAGGTTGACCACCACGGCGGACGCGAACAATAGCCCTCCGAGGATGAGCGCCGACCCGAGGGCTCGCCGGTGCTTCACCACGTCGCCGGCCGTCCTCACGACGAGGAACGTGGCCACGGCGGTCGTGCCCACCAGGAGTCCCTGGCTCGCGTGCGCCGTGACGATCTGTCCCCACAGCGCCGCGGTCGCGAGCGTCCACAGGATGCGCGAGGACCAGGTCGATGCGCGGAGCAACCGAGAAGCAGCCCACAGGGTCACCGCGGTCCAGGCGAGCGTCGAGGCGAACGGGAACGAGAGGCCGAGCCTGGAGCCGGCCAGACACAGGGACAGGATGAGGCCGCCGACGGTCGCGGCGACCCGCGAGCACCCTTCGCTGCGCAGGAAGAGGTACAGCCCGAGCCCACCGATCATGGGGGTGAGCAGGAACAGCACGGGTGCGGCGACGTCGCAGGGCAGGGCGGTGTACAGGAGCATCGGCAAGAGGAACATCCAGCCAGATTGCGGATCCGCGACGAACGGCGTCCCCGTGAAGACGTACGGGTTCCACGCGGGGATGGTGCCCTCGCGCAGGCTCTGGCCGAGGTAGCAGTGCGTCGGCACCCAGAAGGCCGTGATGTCCACGTGTTGGCTGCTGATCATGCCGGCGACCGCGGTGTGCCAGGAGACCGCCAGCACCGCCGCGACGATCAGCGTGGGCCCGGCCAGCCGGCGCACCAGCGGGGCGACGCGCTGCAGGGCGGCGCCCCCTCGCGGGCGGACGGGATCTCCGGCCTCCGGCTCCCCGGCTCCCCGGATGTCGGCTCGCGTCGTCACTGGCTATGGGCTCGTGTCATGGGTGGCGGGTGGCGGGAGCGATCCGGGCGGGGTTGCTCAGATGTGCAGGACGGCACAGGCTAGCATGCCGGGGTGCCCGGACCGGCGTAGAGGCTCCTGAGAGGGCGGCCTTGCGACGAACCCACGGGGTCGTCACATCGAATCCCTCGTGGCACGCTGGTTCCGTCGGTTCCCTAAGGAGTGATGAGGCCGTGACACCCGGCATCAACCGGTTCAAGACCTGGGTCCTGATCGCCGCGATGGGCGGGCTGTTCGTCCTGATCGGCGCGGCGGTGGGCGGCTGGACGCAGCTGGGGGCCAGCACGGGCGCCCTGATCTTCCTGGGCATCGGGCTGGTCTTCAACTTCGCGATGTACTGGTACTCGGACAAGATCGCGATCGCGACGACCCGTTCGAAGCCGGTCACGGAGGCCCAGTATCCGGCGCTGTACCGGATCGTGCGCGAGCTGGCCGCCGAGGACCAGATCCCGATGCCGGCGATCTATGTCTCCGAGATGGCGCAACCGAACGCGTTCGCGACCGGGCGCAACCCCGACCACGCGTCGGTGGCGGTGACGGCAGGCATCTTGCAGGTCCTCGACGACCGCGAGCTGCGGGGGGTCCTGGCGCACGAGCTCTCCCACGTCGTGAACCGCGACATCCTGATCTCGTCGATCGCCGCGGCCATCGGCATGAGCATCACGTTCCTGGCGCGATTCAGCCTCTTCTTCGGCGGCGACCGGAACCAGGGCGGGCTCTCGGTGTTGGTGGCGTGGATCCTCGCTCCGCTCGCCGCCGCCATCATCCAGATGGCCGTCTCGCGCAGCCGCGAGTACCAGGCGGACGAGTCGGGCGCCTTCCTCTCGAAGGACCCCGACGCGCTCGCGAGCGCGCTCCGCAAGCTCGAGCAGACGTCGCGGCAGGTGCCGCCGCCGGCGAGCGTGAGCCCGGCCGAGGCGCACATGTTCATCGTGAACCCGATGGCCGCCCTCAAGGGCAAGGGAGGCTTCTCGAGCCTCTTCTCCACGCACCCGCCCACGGCCGACCGGATCGCGCGCCTGGAGGCCATCAAGGCCCGCATCGACGGTGGGGGCGTGCCTCCGGCCAGACCGGACGCCGCGCAGCAGTTCCGCGAGCTCTAAGGGGTCGTCCGGGGGGCGTCGCGGCTCAGACCATCGTGCCGAGCACCGCGCGCACGTGATCCATGGTGCTGCGCGGGTTGACGAAGCACAGGCGCGCGACCTTCTCGCCGTTCCACGAGGTGGGCTGCACGAACGCGATCTGGGCATCCACGAGCCGTCCTCCACCATGCCTCGTAGTCCTCGGGACCCCATCCCCCGCGGCGGAACAGCACCACGGAGAGATCCGGCTCCATGATCAGCTCGAGGTGTGAGGCGGCGGCGATCTCCGCCGCCGTCTCCCGCGTGAGGGCCAGCACCTGCTCCACCGCGTCGCGGTAAGCGTCTGTCCCGTAGGTGGCCAGCGAGAACCACAGCGGCAGTCCGCGCGCCCGGCGCGACAGGTGGTAGGCGTAGTCGGCGGGGTTCCAGTCCGGTGCGGAGAGCGCGGTGTCCAGGTACGAGGCCTCCTGACGGTGGGCTTCCCGCGCGGTCGAGGGATCGCGGTAGAGGAGGGCGCAGGCGTCGTAGGGCGCGAAGAGCCATTTGTGCGGGTCGACGATGAACGAGTCGGCGCGTTCGATGCCCTCGAAGAGGCCGCGGATCGAGGGTGCGAGGAGCCCCCCGCCACCGTAGGCGCCGTCCACGTGGAACCAGACGCCGCGGTCCGCGCAGACGGCGGCCACTCCGGCGAGGTCGTCGACGGTCCCCGCGTTCGTCGCGCCCGCGCTCGCCACCACGGCGAAGATGCCCTCCCCGCCGTCGGCGTCGAGGGTCGTGCGCAGCGCCTTATCGGTGAGGCGGCCCCGCTCGTCGTGCGGCACGTCGAGGATGTCGACGTCCATCACGCGCGCGGCCGCGGCGACGCTGGAGTGCACGGTGTCGCACGCGGCGAACCGCCAGCGGTCCGGCCGTCCACCCCGGGCCGCGCGCGCCGCGTGACGGGCCGTCACCAGCGCCGAGAGGTTCCCGGCCGAGCCGCCGGAGACGAACACCCCGCCGGCTTCGGGCGGGAAGCCCGCGAGATCGGCCACCCACCGCAAGGCTTGGTTCTCGGCCCAGATGGCCCCGGCGCCGTCGATCCAGCCCGCGGCGATCGTGGAGGACGCGCCCACGATCAGGTCGAAGAGCGCCGACGCCTTGGTGGGGGCGCCCGGCACGAAGGCGAACGAGGCCGGGTGGTCCGTCGAGATCGTGGCCGGCGCCAGCACCTCGGCCCACACGCGCAGCGCCTCCTCCCACCCGATCCCCTCGGGCGAGATCGTTTCGCCGGCGCGGGCGTCCAGTTCCTCGGCGGGGACCACGCGGTCGAGGGGCTGCGGATTCGCGATGCGCCCACGCGCGTAGGCGACGATGGCCTTGGCCAGATCCTCGGTGTCCTCGGTGTAGCGATGCATGGGCTGCATGCGTGGGTCCCTCCGATGCGGCAACGGAAGCGAGGCCGGCCCGGAGGCCGGCCCCGCGAGGGTATTGCGACCGACCTCCGGCCTACTTCACGAGCTCCTGGCAGAACGCGCCGAACGCGTCGATGTAGACCTGGACGTCGTCCTCGGTGTGCTGGACCGAGATCGTCCACTGCTCCTCGTCGCCCGGGGTCATGAAGATCCCGCGGTTCACCATCCACGGGTACGACGCCCAGTAGATCTCCGGGATCGTCTCCAGGAAGTCGCGGTAGTTGGTGAGCGGCTGGTCCCGGTACGAGACGCACCCCTTGGCGCCCAGGTCCACCGTGTGCGCAGGGATCCCCGACTCGCTGATGGCCCGGTCGCAGCCCTCGGCGAGCATCGTCCCCAGCTTGCCCAGGTGGTCGTAGGCGTCGCGGGTCAGGACCTCCGTGAGCGCCACGAGACCGATCGCCGCGGACAGGGGGTTGCCGTTGAACGTCCCCTGTTGCGCCGCGCCCTTGGTCACGAATTCCATGATCGACGCATCGCCGCCGAACGCCCCGATCGTGGAGCCGCCGCCGATGGCCTTGGCCCACGCCGCCAGATGCGGCACCACGCCGAAGCGCTCTGCTGCGCCGCCGTAGGCGATCGTCCCGCCGCACTTCACCTCGTCGAAGATCAGGACCGCGCCGTGTTTCTCGCAGATGTCCTTCAAGGCCTGGAGGTAGCCGTCGACCGGCACCACGATGCCGATGTTCATCATCACAGGCTCCAGGATCACCGCCGCGATCTGCCCCGGGTTGTCCACGAACGCCTGCTCCACGGCGGCAGCGTCGTTGAAGGGCGCGATGATCGTCGTGTCCCAGAGCTCCCGCGGGATGCCCTTGGACGTGGGCTGGGTCGTGTACCAGGTCTTGCGCTCGTGATCGACGCTGTGGCGGAGGCCCAGCACGTCGGCCTCGGGCACCACGGAGAACAGCACCGAGTCGTGGTGGCCGTGGTACGAGCCCTCCATCTTGAGGATCTTGTCGCGGCCGGTGGCGGCCCGCGCCACGCGGATGGCGTCCATCGTGGCCTCCGTGCCCGAGTTCACGAACCGCATCTGGTCGCACTGGAACCGCTCACAGATCGCTTCGGCCAGGGCCACCGTCTTCTCGGTGGTGACCGCGAAGTGGATCGCGTCCTCGGCCGCCGCATGGATCGCCTCGACGATCTTGGGGTGGGCGTGGCCCACCACGTTCACGCCGAACCCGCCGTGGAAGTCCGTGTAGGTCGTGCCGTCGACGTCCGTGACTTTGGAACCCTTGCCGTGCGCGAGGTAGACCGGGTACGGATCGCCGGCCTGGAAGTTGGACACCACCCCGTTGGGCAGGGTCTTGATCGCTCGCTGGAACAGGCGCTCCGAACCCTGGGTCCGGGCCAGCCATTCCTTGGTCTCTACCTCGGCGATCTCCGCCGCGCGTGCCTTCAAACGTTCGAGGTCCACGCCTATCACCTCCTGGGTCCGCAAAGGGTACCCGCAGGCCTCTGAGCAGGCAATGTGACGAACGTGTGGCGAGCCGGCAGGCCCGCTGAAGCGCCCTATGGGCGGTAGTTCGTGAACTGCAGCGCGATGCCGAAGTCGTGGCCCTTGACCGCGCTGATCGACGCCTGGAGGTCGTCCTTCGACTTGCCGAGGACGCGAACCTGCGCTCCCTGGATCTGCGTCTGGACCTTGGGCACGGCCTGGCGCACGAACTTGGAGAGCTCCTTGCACTTCTCGTCGGAGATCCCCGTGAGGATCGTGATGGTCTGGCGGGCGGTGCCCTTCGCGGCCTCCTGGATCGGACCGGCCTGCAACGCCTTCAGCGGGATGTTCCGCTTGATCGCACGCTCCTGGAGCACCTGCCAGGCCGCCTTCAGGCGGTCCTCGGTGGCGGAGTGCAACTCGATCGTCTCGTCCTTGAGCTCCACGGTGGTGTCGGTGCCCTTGAAGTCGAACCGCTGCGAGAGCTCACGACCCGCCTGATCGACGGCGTTGCGGACCTCCTGCAGATCCACCTCGGAGACGATGTCGAACGAGAACTGATCCTTGGCCATGGCAGGAGGATAGCGACTCGTCGCGGAGAGCGTCCCGGCGTTGCTATCCTGTCGGCTCCCGGGAGGATGCCCGAGCGGCCAAAGGGAGCGGTCTGTAAAATCGCCGGCGATGCCTACGGAGGTTCGAATCCTCCTCCTCCCACAATCAAACGAACGAAGGAAACCGACAACTGTCCGTCCCACCGATGAAGTTGAAATCGCAGAACTCCTTGGCGTCGATCCGAGTGGGAGCGCTCGACCTTGCCGTTGAGGCGGGCGTAGCCGACTTGATGTATGCGTGGTCGTCCCCGGGTTCAGGACGTGGTAGTGGAACCGTGATCCGAACTCGGCTCCGATGTCCGTGGACTCGTCGACCTTGGACGGGGAGTCCCTCCAGCACGTAGCCGAGGGAACCGGATCGTGCTTTGCTGGTTCAGGCGGTCGTGGATCCGAGGCACCGGGATCCTGGTGCAGTCATCGCGGTGAACTGGTGGTGCTCGTTCCGCATATTGAGCGGCTCCACACACCTCGCTCGCTCCACCGAGTGGACCCGCTCCTGGCAACCGATCGCGTAATGGACGAGATGGCGTGGTCAATGGCGCATCTCGTCCGACTTTCGTGTGACGGAATACAGCGCGACCGGCTCGGACACGCCCTTCAGCTCGACCGCGCCGATCGGCTCGAACCCAACGCCGTCTGACGAGGCGCGATCCGCGATGTCCCCGCTGACGAGAAGCTGACCCGGCTTCGCCTGTTCCGTGATCCTCGCCGCGATGTTAACGGTCCGGCCGAAGTAGTCGCCTCCTTGGAACACGACGGGACCGGTGTGCAGACCGACGTGAGCGAAGGGAAGACCGGATGTCGAGATCGACTCGAGCATCTCGAGGGCGGCAACGACGGCTTCCCTTTGGTCCCTGAAGTGGAGCATCACCCCGTCCCCCAGCCACTTCACGATCTTGCCGTCGTGGCGTTCGGCCGGTCGCTGGACCAGGGGCGCCAGCCTATCCGCGGTCTCCGCCGTCGCCTGGTCGCCTCGTTCCTCCGTCAGGCGCGTGTAGCCGGCGAGGTCAAGAAAGCCGATCGCTGGGGTAGTTCGGATCCGACTGCGCAGGCCGGCGCGATCGAGCGCATCCTCGACCTCCGCGATCAGGGTTTCGTTCCACGCGTGCTCCTGGTTGGCGTGGTAGATCGCATCAGCATCTGCTCGATCATCGGCGTGAACTCTTGTCCCAACTCAGCTTGGGCCTGCAGTACGTCCGCAGCGTTCATCCCTGACGCCAGCGCCGGCATCAGGATCTGGGTGTGCCACCAATCCGTTTCGGCCTCGGTGACGCAGGGCATCGCCGTACACGCGGATCGATTGTCGGACGACCCCGGGGTCGAATCCCTTCGAGAGCTGGAGCTTGATCACCGGGACGACCTGCAGTTCGTCCTCCCGGACTTGATCGTCTGGACCAGGCTGGGCGAGGCCGATCGCCTCCCGGACGAGCGGCAGGAGGCCAAGGGGGATGTCCTCCTCGGAGCTCACATCCCGGAACGTCCTCCGGGTCAGGCGAGAGAACCTGTCGAAGACCGACACGTCGAGGAAGTCGAACGAGAGATCGCCGCGTTCGACCGCTTGCGAGATCGCATCCAAGGGTAGGCCTGAACGTTCGAGAGCGCGATAGATCCGCGCGCGCCTGGCGTCTCCCTCGCGCAAGGTGCCGTCTTTCGCGGGAATGAGAGCGCCGACTTCGATCAGCTTCGCGACGTAGTCGGCATCGACGCCCGCACGCTCGGCCACATCGAGGTCCGAGATCCCACTCACGAGGTTGACCTTGGGTCGGATCGAGGCGGACGAGACTTGAACTCGTCGCAGGCATCCTCCGCATGGATCACGCCGCGGACGTACCTGCACCCACCGACCGAGAGACGAGGAAACATGAACTTGCATTCACGGCAGCTGAACTTCGGGTTGTCGGCGCGTCGGTAGTTGGCGGCCGCCTTGGAGAGTCCCTGGATCGCCGGCATATCCCGACCCTTTCGCTCCGAGTGGGGTTCAGCATAGGGCGAGCGTCCTTGCCTGAGATCGTCGACCCATCGGTCGCGTGTCAGCCCACCAGGCGGTAGAGGCGCCAGCGGTCGGGGACGCCCTTCAGCTCGTGTTCCCCTGCATCTTCGAACGCCAGACCTGATCCCGCAGCTAGGTCCTTCACGGTCTTTGTGACGAGTACCTCGCCGGCACCCGCGAGCGCCGCGACCTGGGCGCCGATGTTCACCGTCATCCTTTCACTCGAGCCGTTCAGCGAGGCTTGATCGACTGCCGCACAGATCGTCGGGAAGTCGTCCGTTCGAACGGACCTTCATTGGCTTGCATAGCACGGGCCGCCTATGGTACTCAGCCGTGTGAGGATTGAATCGCCGCTCAGAGTCTGCGGCAAGGGTCTCCACGAGGGGGGATCATGGTAGAGCGTGATCGCGGACTATCGCGGCGTGATTTCTTGCGCAAGGCCGGGATCGCGGCGGCTACTGTGCCGAGCCTCGGGGCCATCCTCACCGCTTGCTCGAAGCCCGGATCAACCCCCAGCGGGGCCTCTCCATTCGAAATCGCCCGTCCCGATAACCCGATCACCCTGCCCATGAACGGCGAGCCGATCGCCACCGACACCCCGATCGAGCAAGGCGCCACGATCCAGATCCTCAACTGGTCTGTCTACATGTGGAAGTACGTCCTCAACCAGTTCGTGCAGCAATACGCGGACGACGGCATCAAGTTCTCTGGGATCACGACCTTCAACAACATGGACGAGGGTGTGCAGAAGCTCCAGAGCGGCAAGATACAGGCGGACGTCTTCTTCCCAACCGTCGACGTGCTCGGCAAGCTGGTCGCCGCCGATCTCCTCCAACCGCTCAACCACGATCTGATCCCTGCGCTCCAACAGGACAACTGGGCAGCGTTCCAGAACCCGTATTACGACCAGGGTTGGCGCTACTCGGTGCCGTACACGATCTATACGACCGGCATCGGATACCGACGCGATGTTATCCCCGACGAGGTGATCCATGGGATGGCCAACCCGTGGGAGATCCTTTGGGATCCAACGTACAAGGGTCAGGTCGGCGTCTACCCGAGTTACCGTGACGTGATGGCGATCGCCTTGATGAAGAACGGGATCACGGATCTCAACACGGGGAAGGACGCCGACCTCGAGAAGGTCCGCGCCGATCTGTTGGCCATGACCGACACGATGGACCCGCAGATCGCCTACGACGCCTCGTACAACAAGCTCCAGTCGGGTGTCTTCTCCCTGACGACGGCGTGGTCCGGCGACGTCGTCGCCGGTTGGGCCTACGACGCCCCGTACACGACCGCTAACTACGAGAAGAGCGGTTACTGGTTCCCGGCGGATCGGAAGGGTCCTATCGACAACGACCTGATCGCGATCCCGAAGAATGCCGAACACCCGCGGCTGGCCCACGAGTTCATCAACTTCTGGATCTCGTACCGCCGCGCGATGGACAACTTCTCGTGGAACGGCTACCAGCCCCCGCAAACGAAGGGCGATCCGGACACGCTTACGCAGACACAAGGCCTCTACTCGAAACTGTCGAGTTGGGCGACCCCGACACCCTACGTTGGACCGTGGATGCCAGATGCGGTCGTCCGGGAGAGCGACTTCGAGACAGGGTATCGCGAAGGCCCGCTCCCGGCCGACGTCGACGACCACTGGCACGAGATCTGGTCCGAGTTCACGTCCGGTGTCGGTTCCTAGCAAGGTAGAACCCGTTCGTCGCCGCCGCCCGCGACGTGGGCGGGTGGCCGATGACGAACGGGTCAATTACTCGCGCTGGTTCTGGCCGTCGTTCACGATCCCTGCGGCGATCTGGCTCGCGATCCTGTTCATCCTCCCCCTGTACACCGTTGTCTCGATCGCCTTCGGCACCGTCGACACGATCTTCCGCGGGCCCGCTGCCCGTGTACGAGCCGTGGTGGTGGAGCGGGGCTCAGTTCGGAAAGGTGCTCGGGGATTCGTTCGGGATCTACCGCCTCGTGTACCTGCATACGCTCGAGTTCGTGGTCATCGCGAGCGCCGTCTGTTTGGTCTTGGCCTACACGGTCGCCTACTACGTGGCCCGCTACGGAGGGAGGCGCAAGACACTCCTCCTGGTTCTCCTGGTCGGCCCGTTCTTCATCAGCTACCTGATGCGGATGCTCGCCTGGATCAACCTTCTCGCCGCCGATGGATATATCAACAAGATACTGACCTTCCTCCACGTCGTGCCCCAGCCCGTCGACTGGCTGGGGGGCAGACCTTCGACCGTGATCATGGGGCTCGTATATGGCTACATCCCATACATGGTCCTGCCGCTGTACGCGTTCCTCGACCGGATCGACCCGAACCTCTTGGAGGCAGGACGTGACCTGGGGGCCAGCCCGGCCCGGACCTTCCTCCGTGTGACGCTCCCACTCTCTCGGCCTGGCATCCTCGCTGCTCTCGTGATCGTCTCGCTTCCGATGTTCGGTGACTACTTCACGAACAACCTGCTGTCGGGATCCCCCAAGACGACGATGCTGGGCAACCTGATCGACGACGCGTACGGATCAACGGGCCAGGTACCGAAGGCGGCCGTGTTCGTGCTCATCCTGATGGTCCTGCTGATCATCCCGATGCTCTATTACATGCGGAGCACCTCAAGATCGCTGATGACGCGATGAGCCAAGGTGTCGTCACCAGATCGGGATCAGGCGCGATCCAACGCCAGCGCGGTGGGTTCATCGGTCGCTGGGCTCGGAACCCGTGGCGGAAACCCGCGATCCTCGCGACGGTCACCGGGGCGTACCTAGCCTGGTCGCTTCTGCCACTGGTGATCGCGATCGCTGTTTCGTTCAACGCGAGCCGGTCGAGCAGCACCGTTCACCCGTTCAGCCTGCAATGGTGGTGGACCGACCCGACCGACTCGCTCCTTCACGACCCCGAGTTGCACTCCGCCGTGATCCAGAGCCTGAAGCTATCCCTGGCGACCATGGCGATCGCGGTCCCGCTGGGCGTCGCATTCGCCCTCGGGATCGATCGGTGGCACGCACGACCCGCGACCGCTTTCAACTTCGTGATGCTGCTCTCCTTCGTGATGCCGGAAATCATCTTGGGGCTCTCGCTCTTCTTCGTCTTCTCGTACCTGCTGAAGTTCGTCGCGCTCGGATCCACAGCGCAGATCCTCGGGCTCGTGACCTTCCAGATCTCCTATCCGGTGATCATCGTTCGCGCGCGATTGCTGACGATCGGGAAAGAACACGAAGAGGCGGCGATGGACCTGGGAGCGACCCCAAGACAGTCCACTCGTGCCGTCCTCCTCCCGATGCTCTACCCGGCGATCTTCGCCAGTGCCGCGATCGTGTTCGCCGATACGATCGATGACTTCGTCACGGTCCGCTACCTCTCCGGACCAGCCAACAGCGAGCCACTCTCAGTGAAGATCTACAACTTCGCCAGGGGGCAGCCGAGCCCTGCTGTGAACGCGGCTGCCACGTTCATGCTGCTATCCACGATCGTGGTCGGGGCCATCGCCTTTCTCTTGTACCGTGCGTTCACTCGCGGGCGGCGCGGCGCGGGCGGCGTGAGCGACTTCACGGCACAGATATGAGGTATCCCGCGACCGTTCAGCTGTCCTCCGGCGTAGGTCGAATCAACCGCCGGCCTCCGCTATCGCGTCGAGCTCGGCCTCGTGAAGGATGGCCGTGCCACCGGGCGGCCAGACGCGGAGCGGCTCCCGCGGCAGGTGGGCGACGACGGCGTCGCCCAACTGTAGGGCCGCGTGTCACCAGTGTTCGGCTGCCACGCTTGGATGATCTGCGCCGTGGCGAGACGCAGGATGACCTGGAGCGTCGATCCCACGCAGACGACGCGCTCGACCATCGCGGGTATCCGGTTCTCGCCCGGTTACGTGGATGTTCTCCTCACCGAGGGCACGAACATCAGACCGAACGAGGACGGCGAGGGAGCTGAATCCACTGCTACGGAGACCGACGGCGAGCTCGCCTGCGTCGACCCCTCCTACGCCACGTCCGGATGGTGCTCGCGATGTAGTCGGCGCAGAACATCGATCGGCTGGTTCACCCTGTTTAAGGCAGCGAGGGATGGTGGCTCGGCACCGATAGGAACCGGGCACTGGAGAAGGCGCTCATTCGCTCAGACGATCAGGGGTGTGAATCGATGTCGTGTGAATCACACAGGAGGCGGGGCTCCACCAGGTCTAGAGCATCACTGAACTGGGACCCTGACATCTCAGAACTCCGCTGGACCATGGGCTCCAGCGGTAGGAGCTCACGGCGGGCGGTACGGAAGGAGTTCCGATGAGGGCGATCGTCCAGGACAAGTACGGCGGGGCCGACGTCTTACACCTTGAGGACATCGACAGCTCCGACGGTCGGCAGCGGTGAGGTGTTGCTGAGCGTTCAGGCCGCAAGCCTCTTCGCCGGGGATTGGCACTACATGGCCGGGATGCCGCTCGCGTTCCGTCCGGCGAGCGGTCTGACGAAGCCAAAGATCCGGGTGCGAGGCCGGGACGTCGCGGGTCATATCGAGGCGGTAGGTCCGGACGTCAGCACGTTCCACATCGGCGACGCCGTCTACGGGATCTGCAACGGCGCGTTCGCGGAGTTCGCGACCGCCACGGTCAAGAAGCTGGCTCCCAAGCCGGCGAACCTCACGTTCGAGGAGGCGGCCACCGTCCCGATCACGGGCACGACCGCTCTCCAGGCGGTCCGGGATCACGGGAAGGTTCAAGCCGGACAGATGGTGCTCGTCATCGGTGCCGCGGGAGGTGTCGGATCGTTCGCGGTCCAGATCGCGAAGGCGTTCGGAGCGGTCGTGACCGGTGTATGCAGCACGACACAGATGGACGCGGTGCGCTCGATCGGAGCCGACGCCGTCATCGACTACACCCGTGAGGACTTCGCCGAGTCGGGAATCCGATACGACGTCATCCTCGACACGGGCGGGAACCGCAAGCTGTCGGTATCGCGGCGTGCCCTGGCGCCTCGGGGGACGCTTGTCATCGTTGGAGGCGAGGGCGGCAAGGGCAGGTTCCTCGGCGGCTTCACTCGAGGGACCGTCCGAGCGCCGTTGGAGTCGGTGTTCACGAGCCAGAAGATGAAGGGGTTCGTCGCAAAGGAGAACGCCGATGACCTCGTGGCCCTCAAGGACCTCATCGAGGCTGGGAAAGTCACGCCCTTGATCGACAGGACGTTCTCTCTGGGTGACGTCCCTGAAGCGATGAGGTACCTCCTGGAGGGTCGCGGCAGGAAAGGGAAGATCGTCATCACCGTCTGATCGACGGACGCTCGCAGACCTAGCCGGCCGGTGTCGCGCCGGCCCCCGGTGCTAGGGTCGACACGTGATCCGCGCCCACCTCGCGGCAGAGCTCCTCGTCGACGGCGAGCGCTTGCCCGTGTTCGTCTGGACGATCGACCACCCGGCCGGGCTCGTGCTCGTCGACACCGGGATGATCGATTCGAGGCCCGAGGTCGACGATCTGAGCCCGACGCCGCACCCCGAGAACATCCCCCGCGACGTCGCCTGCGTCATCAACACCCACCTCCATTTCGACCACTGCGGCGGCAACCGCCTCTTCCCGGGCGTGCCGATCCACGTCCAGGCGCGCGAGCTCGCCGACGCGCGTTCGCTCGACGACTACACGATCCGTGAATGGGTCGACTTCGACGGCGCGACGTATGTTGAGCACGTGGGCGAGGTGGAGCTGCTGCCGGGGATCCGCATGCTGCCGGCGCCCGGGCATACGGACGGGCACCAGGTGGTCGTCGTCGAGACCGACGCCGGCACGAACGTTCTCGGAGGCGACGTGGGCGTCTGGTTCGGCGACCTCGGCAGCGGCACGACCGAGGGACAGCGTCGCGTGCTCGCGCTCGAAGCGCTGACGTGGCTCTCCCACGCGCCGGAGCCGAAGATCCCGGAACGTCGCCCGTAGGCCACGGCCGCCCCGGCCCGCTCGTGCCATGCGTTCACCTCGACCCAGGCGCTGAACCGGCGCCGGTCCCCCCGCCTGCGTAACGGCCGCTCCTCTCAACCTGTGGGAGGTTCCGCAGAAGTGGCGGAAACAGTGTGGTGAGGGAGTTCTGAGAACACCCCACGAACGAGTGAGCCTCTCCGGCCGACTCGAAGGGCCGACAAGATGACAGGTCTGATATGAAACGCGCATCCCCACTCGTCCGTCGGGAACGACTGGGTGACAGTCCTGTCATCAATCTTGCCCTCGCAGCGTCCCTGTCACAAGGTTCGATCCGCGGCTGATCAAGACCGGCCGGCGAGCGATCCAGGGGGGCGGATCATGGTGGGCTCAGTTCTTCGCGGTAGGAAGTTGGTACCGGTGCTGTTCTGCGTATCCCTCGTGGCCTGGGCGGTCTCTTCCTGCTCGAACTCCTCGAATTCGGACTCCGGGACCTCCGGGACCACCCCGACCGCCACGATCTTCGTGCAGAACTTCAAGTACAACGGCGTACCCGCGAACGTCAGTGCCGGCATCACCGAGTTCCTGTTCCAGAACCATGAGTCGTTCCCGATCACGCACGAGATGATCCCGATCGCCTTGCCGGCCGGGAAGACGGCTCAGGACGTCATCGACGCGGCGAAGGCCGACGGCGCGAAGTCCGAGGATGACTGGCTGCACATCGGTGGCGACTTCGGCGCGATAGACACCGGCGCCGGCATCGTGGAGATCTTGAACCTGCCCCCAGGCACCTACGCGTTCGCCTGCTGGCAAACCGGTACACAGAACGGGGGCGAGGATGGACCGCCGCATGCCGCCAAGGGCATGGTCACCTCCTTCACCGTGTCCTGACTGGGGATGAAGCCGGACGGCGGCGTTCGTTGGACTCGAACTTCCCGGTGGATCGCCGGCGTGCCGGCGACGCTGCTCCTATCGGGTTGCGCGAAGCAGGGGATCTCGCCCACCGGTAACGACGTCCACCAGTTGTACCTCGTGATCATGGCGCTCGCCTTGCCGGTGTTCATCGCCGTGGAAGCGCTCTTGATCTGGTGCATCGTCCGCTACCGCAAGCGCGACGATACGCTCGCGGCGCAGTCGGTCGGCGGCAACCGATCGCTGGTCGTGTTCTTCGTGATCCCCGCCGTGATCGTTGCCGTGCTGTTCCCGTTCGGCGAACAGACGCTGATGAAGCTGCAGGACCAGCCGGCACCGCAGGTGCAGATCAAGGTGGAAGGGTTCCAGTGGGAATGGACGTTCCTGTACCTGAGCGAAGGGATCTTCGTGGCGGGCAAGACCGCCTCCGCGGACAAGCCGCAGACGCCGGCGGTCATGGTCCTGCCCGTCGATGAGACGGTCCAGATCAAACTGACGTCGCGAGACGTGATCCATTCCTTCTTCGTGCCCGACCTACTGTTCAAGCGCGATGCGATCCCCGGCCGAACGACCACGTTCGAGTTCACGCCGACGAAGATCGGCACGTTCCATGCCCAGTGCGCTGAGTTCTGTGGTCTGTGGCATTCGAAGATGACGTTCGCGGTGCAGGTCGTCTCGTCGGTCGACTACCAGGCGTGGATACTCCAGCAGCGCAAGGCGGCCAAGAGCGTCACCTGTGACGCGAACGGCACCGACCTGTCGCTCATCGCATCCAACATCTCGTGGAACCAGTATTGCCTCGCCGTTCCTGCGAACACGCCGTTCACCGTCAACATCACCAACGAAGACGCTGGGATCGAGCACAACTTCTCGATCTACGACAGCTTCTTCGAGAACAAGAGGTTCTTCACGTCTCCGAAGATCACCGGCGTCGCGAACGAGGTCTTGGATGCGTCGGGACTGCCGCCCGGGCACTACTACTTCCAATGCGATGTGCACGGCCCGGCCATGTCGGGCGCGTTCATCGTCGCGCCGCCGTGAACCTGGAGGATCAGCGATGGCGATAACTGAGGCTCCTGCCGCGCAGCTGGCTCCCGAGCCGGAACGCGGTTGGAAGACGTGGCTGACCACGACCGATCACAAGAAGATCGGGATCCTCTACCTGATCAACAGCCTCGCGTTCTTCGTCATCGCAGGTGTATTCGCGTTGCTGATGCGGACAGAGCTCGCGCGCCCCGGCACGCAGATCTTCGCTCCCCACGCCTACAACCAGATCTTCACGCTGCACGGCACGCTGATGATCTTCCTGGTCATCTTCCCGCTGCTCGCCGGCTTCGGGAACTACTTCGTGCCGCTGCAGATAGGGGCGCTCGACATGGCGTTCCCTCGGATCAACGCGCTGTCGTTCTGGCTGCTCCCGGTCGGCGGGCTGACGATCCTGTCGGGGTTCCTCGCGAAGGGTGGCAGCGCCGCCGCTGGCTGGACGAACTACCCTCCGTTGTCCGAGCAGCTGGGCACGGGCGAGGACCTCTGGCTGATCGGGCTGATGATCGTCGGCACCGCGTCGATCCTCGGCGGGATCAACTTCATCGTGACGATCCTGCGGATGCGCGCACCCGGGATGACGATGATGCGCATGCCGGTGTTCACCTGGAGCATCTTGGCGACCTCGCTCCTCGTGATCCTTGCCGCGCCCGTGCTGACGGCGGGCCTGCTGATGGTCTTCGCGGATCGGCAGCTCGGCACCGTGTTCTTCGACCCGAGTCGGGGCGGCGTCGTGATCCTGTGGCAGCACGTGTTCTGGTTCTTCGGCCACCCCGAGGTGTACATGCTGATCCTGGGTGCCTGGGGGATCGTGACGGAGATCGTCTCCGTATTCTCGGGCAGACCGATCTTCAGCTACCGGGGCGTGGTCCTGTCCTTCCTGCTGATCACCGCACTGTCGTTCAGCGTCTGGGCCCACCACATGTTCGCGACCGGCGCCGTCGAGCTGCCGTTCTTCAGCGTCACGACCGAGATGATCTCGATCCCGACCGGGGTCCTGTTCTTCATCTGGCTCGGCACGCTCTGGCGTGGACGGCTGCGCTTCGAGCCGCCGATGCTGTTCGCCCTCGGCTTCATCGCCATGTTCCTGATCGGCGGGATCGACGGCGTCTGGGCCGCGTCGCCGGCCATGGACTTCGCGATCCACGACACGTACTGGGTGGTGGCGCATCTCCACTACGTCTTGTTCGGCGGCACCCTGTTCGGCGTCTTCGCAGGGATGTTCTACTGGTTCCCGAAGATGACCGGGCGGATGCTGTCTCGCCGACTCGGCCTCTGGCAGTTCTGGCTGCAGCTCGTCGGGTTCAACCTGACCTTCTTCCCGATGCACATCCTCGGCCTGCGCGGGATGCCGCGCCGCGTCGCCGACTACCCGCCGGATCTCGGTTGGAGCTTCCTGAACCTGCTGTCGACGATCGGCGCGTTCACGATCGCCATAGCGATGCTGTTGTTCTTCATCAACGTCTTCCTCACTCTGCGCAGGCCGCGCACGGCGCCGGACGATCCCTGGGGGGGCAACACGCTGGAATGGGCAACCACGTCCCCGCCGCCCGCGCACAACTTCGATTCCCTGCCGCCGATCCACTCGGATCGCCCCGTGTACGACCAACGCATGGCCGGGAAGGAGCCTTCCGCATGAGCGATGTCATGGCCACGAAGCAGCGTGCCCGACCCGAGCTGAGCGGTCCCGTCCTCGGGATGGTCTTGTTCGTGGCGTCCGAGGCGATGTTCTTCGCCGCGTTCTTCGGTGGATATTTCACGATCAAGGCCAACGCACCCGAGTGGCCGCCCGCGGGTACGCCGCACCTGAAGATCGACATCGCCACGATCCTGACCGTGATCCTTGTGATCAGCAGCATCACGATCCAGCTGTCGCTGCGATCGATCAGGAGCGGCTCCCTCAGACGATCCACGGTCTGGCTCGGGGTGACGATCGTGCTGGGGATCTGCTTCCTCTCGCTGCAGTTGTACGACTACTCGCAGCTGGGATTCGGACTGAAGGACGGCGTGTTCGGCACGCTGTTCTACGTGATGACGGGGATCCATATGGCCCACGTGATCGGTGGTGTCGTGTTCCTGGCCCTCGTGTTCGGCCAGAGCCGGCGCGGCCGGCTGTCCCCTACGCACCATGATCCGCTCGCGGCAGGTGCGATCTATTGGGACTTCGTCGACGTCGTCTGGCTGTGCCTGTTCACCGTCTTCTACCTGCTGACCCCGAGGTGATGGTGTGAGCTCCCTCTCTCGCATCTGCATGTGGCTGGGCTTGTTCCTCCTCGTCGCGGGGAGCGTCTACGGCGCCACGAGCCACGAGCCCGCCGGCACCACGCTGCTGCTGGTCGGGTCGGCCACGTTCTGGTTCCTCGCCTTGGTGGCTCGGCGCGTCGCGCGACAGGAGGCGGAGCGACCCTCCGAGGAAGGAACGGAGATCCACGTGGCGCCGACGATCTGGCCGCTCGGGTTCGCGATCTCGGCCGTGATCATCGGGCTCGGGCTGATCGTCAGCCCGTGGATCCTGATCCCCGGTGGCGTCGCGTTCGTGCTGTGCGCCGCAGGATGGCTCCGCGACGTCGCTCGATCCCACGCCGGCGGGCACTGACTCCGTTAGCCGCGCGCGATCAGGACCGCCACGGTCAGCACCATGCTGACGATCACCACGAGGAACACCGTCGCGTGATACTGCGTGGGGCTGGGACCCGGCAGGCCCGCGGGGTTGCAGCGCGAACAGACGCCAACTCCCTCGGCGACCGGTCCCCGACAACGGAGGCATCGATCCTTCGCACTCATCTGGCACCTTCCTCGATCGCATCGATCATTTCGGCATGTCCGAGTCGGGCATCCACCCGGCGGGCCTCGCGTTCATCGGCGGCCATCCACTCCCACAGCACGACCCCGAGCGCCGGGACGATCAGGATCATCGTCCCGGCCCACATGATCGCTCCGGCCGTCCGCTGGTCGGCGAGTGCGCGAGCCACGCCCTCCGCCTGCGCATAGGTCGGGTACAGCACCTGCCGCGCGCTCACGATCGTCAGACCGAGGAGCGCCATCGCCGGCATCGCCACGAACAGGTACAGGATCTTCGCCGGGTAGGACAACACCGATGGCGATGGATCCGCGCGGACGATCGGCGCCCAGAACACCAGTGCGGTCGCGAGGAAGGCGAGGTGTTCGCCCGCATGGATCCCGTTGCTGCGCAGTGAGGCCTCGTACAGGCCGGTGAGGTGAGCCATCCACAGCACGGCGAAGAACGACGTCCAGGCGACGAGCGGATTCGAGACGAACCGCGCCGGGCCGCTATGCAGGACGTGGGCGAACGATCGACGAGAGGCCTTCGGCCACACGGCGATGGCAAGCGTCAGCGGTGCGCCCAGCAGGAGCAGCGGCGCGGCCACCATCGTGAGCAGCAGATGCTGGACCATGTGCATCGAGAACGAGGACTCCACGGACGCATCGATCGGTCCGGTGAGTGCGAGAACGACGACCGCCAGGCCCGCGTAGAACGCCGTCCGGCGGGCGCGCGGCGCCGGCCGGCCGCGCGCGCGCCGAACGCTCCTGTCGGCGCTCGCATACGCGAATCCCGCCACGATCGCGCACAACGCGATCGGATCAACCGACGGGATCACGAGTATCCCCGTCCACCATCACGACGTCACCGAGCTCCGGGCCGATGATCTGTTGAGCCACCGGCAGTGCGATCTCGAACCGCGTCCAGGCTCCCTCGACGCTTTCGACGCGCACCGAGCCTCCGTGCCCTTCGACGATGGCCTGCACGATCGGCAGTCCGAGACCGAACCCACCGGTGTGCCTGCTTCGACCCGGATAGGACCGAGCGAACCGATCGAAGATCCGATCCAGGTCCACGGCCGCGATCCCCGTTCCCGTATCACGGATCCAGATCACCGCTTCGGTACCGCGCCGCTCGACGCCCAATCCGATCGTGTCCGCCTCATCGGTATGTTGCACCGCGTTCTCGATCACGGCGTCGATCGCGACGGCGAGCCTGTCTGGCGTCGGCGAGCACCAACACCTCCTCGGTGGTGGAGAGGACCCACCGCCGCGGTGTCGCCGCCCACCGATTCGACGGCCTCGACCACGAGCTGCTCCACGCCGATCGGAACCGTCTGGGGAACGCTCGAGATCCTCCGAGCTCGCTAGGAGCAAGAGACGGTCGGCGAGCCTGCGCAACCGCATCAGCTCGTCGTTGATCACCGCGGCATCCTGCCCGATGGTGGGGTCGATTGTCTGTCGTTGGATCAGCTCTGCGTGGCCGAGGGCCACCGTGATCGGGGTGCGGAGCTCATGGGAGGCGTCTTGGACGAAGCGGCGCTCGCGCTCGAGGAGACGAAGGTTGTCCAAGGAAACGCGTTCCGTCTCCTCGGTGGCCGTCAGTCGACGCCGCGCATGCCACACCATGGCCGCGAACATGGCGGCCATGAGCGGCACTTCGGTGATCTCGTCGAGCGGCTGACCCCCACGTCTCACGTCGAAGTAGATGGATGCGCCGGTCGTGGCCATCACCAGCGCGAGGATCACGACGGTCGGCCGCGTGCGCCACACGCGGAACCCGTACAGGATCGTCAGGCTCACCCAGATGAAGTGGAACGGCACCGTCTCCCAATCGGGGATGAGCAGCATGGCAGCGAGGTTGGCGAGCGAGAACAGCACCCAGGCGACGTCGATCCACCGGTCGCGAGCGGGCCACTCGACGTGCTCACGGCGCTTCGACACGGTACCCCACTCCCCGCTCCGTCACGATCGTCGCGGCGCCGAGCTTGGCCCGAAGTCGGCGGACGTAGACGTCGACGACGTTGGACTCCGGATCGAAGTGATACCCCCACACCGACGACAACAGGCGCTCCTTCGAGACCGTGCGACCTGCATCCCGCATCAACTCGCGCAACAGGAGGAACTCTCGATCTGCGAGCGGCACCGGGCCGGTACCGGTATCGGCGCGCCGGTGGATCACATCCAACGAGAGGCCCCGTGAACGCAGGTGGGTCTCGTTCGTGCGCTGCGCGTTGCGCAGTCGGACCTCGACCCGGGCGAGTAGCTCCTCCAACGAGAACGGTTTGGCGATGTAGTCCTCCGCCCCACGTTCGAGGCTGCGCACCTTCGTGGCGGTGTCGTTCAGTGCCGAAAGCACGAGTACCTGTTGTTCGGGCCGCCGCTCGAGGAGCCGACTGAGCACCTTGTTCCCGTCGAGACCCGGCATCACCAGGTCCAGGATCACGAGGTCGTATCGCCCTTCGAGCGCCAGATCGAGCCCCTCCTGGCCCGAGGAGGCCTCGTCGACTTCCAGGCCCTCAGCCTCGAGCCCGCGCCGAACGAAGTTCAAGATCCGCGGCTCGTCATCGATCATCAACACGCGGCCGGCGGCAGCCGTTTCGCGGTTGGCACCATGCGCGGTCGAAGCCACAGCAGCCCCCCTCGCGGTAACCATAGTCATCCCCTCCCGGGGTGGGAAGTCGGGAGCGAGAGGCCCACATGACGGTTCTGTCATCGTCTGACGCGCCGCACCCGGCAGGCAGCGTTTCTCATCGTTGGATCCTTGGCCTTGTTCGCGTCCGGGATCTCATCGCGATCGATCTGGTTGCCAGCGCATCGAAGTTCCGGAGTACCTCGGAGCGCGATGCATGCGTTTCCGTACGACATCGGGCGGATGTGATACCGACGTCCTTCGATAGATCGATCGTTCCGACCGGAGCGGCTCCCTCCCGGGGCGGGGAACCGCTTCCGGCTGGTGTCTGGTGACATCGGGAGGCCATGTTCACCTGCTGTTCGCTCTCCGCAGGGACCGCTCGCTTCACCTGATCTTCGCGACGGGATTACCGTAGTGCTCCAGGGCGAGGAGTTCGGTCCGAGAGCGGATACCGCGGGAAGGAGAAGGAGCGATGGATCAGGATTCGAGAACACCTCAGGGCACTGTCCATGACGAGGTGATCCATCTCGAAGATGGCGCCATCCGCCCTTTCCAGGTCAGCGTTCCCCAAGCGGACCTCGATGATCTGCGTCGACGCTTGGCTGCGACACGCTTCCCCGAGAAGGAGACCGTCGCCGACCAGTCGCAGGGCGTGCCCTTGGCGACGATGCGCGAGCTCGTGCGGTACTGGGCCAACGACTACGACCTCCGGAGGTTCGAGTCGAGGCTGAACGCGTTCCCGCAGTTCATCACCGAGATCGACGGCCTCGACATCCACCTCATCCACGTCCGGTCGCCGCACGAGAACGCCCTGCCGCTCATCATCACGCACGGCTGGCCCGGCTCGATCATCGAGATGCTCAACGTGATCGACCCGCTCAGCGACCCCACGGCCCACGGCGGCGACGCCGGCGATGCGTTCGACGTCGTGGTCCCGTCGATGCCCGGCTACGCGTTCTCGGCCAAGCCGGCGGAGACGGGCTGGGGCCCCGTCCACATCGCGCACGCCTGGATCGCCCTGATGGAGCGCCTCGGTTACACCCGCTACGTCGCCCAGGGCGGCGACTGGGGTGCGCAGATCACGGACACGATGGGTGCGGTGGCGCCTCCGGGCTTGCTCGGGATCCACTCCAACATGGCCGGCACCGTTCCGCCCGACGCGGTGAAGGCGCTCGCGTCGAACGTCCTGGGTGCCGGCGACCCACCGCCGTCCGATCTCTCGGCCGAGGAGCAGCGCGGGTACGATCAGCTGAGCTTCCTCTTCACGAAGGGCATCGGCTACGCGCTGGAGATGGGGCTGCGCCCGCAGACCTTGTACGGGCTCGCCGATTCGCCCGCTGCCCTCGCGGCCTGGATGCTCGACCACGACGCGCGCAGCCTCGAGGACATCGCCGCCGCCTTCGAGGGCCACCCCGTCGGGAGCCTCACGCGCGACGAGGTCCTGGACAACATCACGATGACCTGGGTGACGAACACAGGGGTGTCCTCCGGTCGTCTGTACTGGGAGAACACGCTGGGCTTCTTCGACGCGAAGGGGGTCACCGTACCGGCCGCCGTCAGCGTGTTCCCGCGCGAGCTCTATCAGGTGCCGCGGAGCTGGGCGGAGGAGGCCTATCCCAACCTCATCTATTTCAACGAGCTCCCGGAGGGGAACCACTTCGCGGCGTGGCAGGAGCCGGAGCTGTTCACGAGCGAGGTGCGCGCGGCGTTCCGGTCGTTGCGTTGATCGCACCTCGTCCGCGCTGACGGAAGGGAGTCTCGACGCGACGCGTGGGCGAGAACGCCAGTCGTAACAGCTCCGAGAGGAGGGCATATGGGACAGATGCTCCGTCCGCCATCGAAGCTACGGGTTGAAGGGCAGTTCCCGTCCCTGGCAGGTGCGACCGCGTGGCTGAACTCCCAACCACTCGACCCGGAGGGTCTGCAGGGGAACGTGGTCGTCGTCGATTTCTGCACGTATACGTGCATCAACTGGCTCAGGACGCTGCCGTACGTGCGCGCCTGGGCCGAGAAGTACGAGGAACAGGGACTCGTCGTGATCGGCGCGCACACGCCCGAGTTCTCGTTCGAGAGTGACCTCGACAACGTCCGCCAGGCGCTCGCGGCGATGGCCGTCGAGTATCCGGTCGCCGTCGACAACGGGTACGCGATCTGGGACGCATTCGCGAACCATTATTGGCCGGCTCTGTACTTCATCGATGCGACCGGGCGGATCCGGCATCACTGGTTCGGTGAAGGGGACTACGAGCGATCGGAGACCGTGATCCAGCAGCTCCTCGCTGACGCCGGGGCCGGCCGGGGCGACGACACGCTCGTTGCCGTGGACCCGCGGGGACCGGAAGTCGAAGCGGACTGGGGCGATCTCCGTTCCTCCGAGACGTACCTCGGATACGGACGAACACGGAACTTCACCTCACCCGATGGGATGGCGCCGGGGCGCCCGCACGCGTACATCACCCCCGACACACTGCCGCTGGATCACTGGGCGCTGTCCGGGGATTGGACGGCTAACCAGGAGAGCGTGGTCCTCCATCATCCGAAGGGTGAGATCTCGTTCCGGTTCCATGCGCGCGACGTCCATCTCGTGATGGGGCCGATGGATGGCTCGACGCCGGTCGCGTTCCGAGTGTCGATCGACGGCGAGCCACTCCGTGACGCTTCAGGGACCGATGTCGATGATGAAGGAGCAGGGCTCCTCGTCCAGCCACGGATGTATCAACTCGTTCGGCAACGCGGGCCGATCACGGATCGTCTATTCACGATCGAGTTCCTTGATCGAGGTGCGGAGGCGTTCGCCTTCACGTTCGGTTGATTGGCCCCCTTCCGTAGACACGAGCACGATCGAGCGAGAGAGCCGGAGTGACTCACTAGACGACGAACGGGCCTCTCGTGTCTCCCCTGTTAAACTCGTTCTGGAATGAACGTTCGTATCAGAACGAGTGCGCCGTGAGTCGGTCGAGCCGCGACGAGGAGATCGTCGATCACCTGCGGGACGTGAACCGCGCGCTTCGAGAGCGGCTGATGGAGGCGGCGGAGGAGCGGAAGCGCTCGCTCGCGACCCTTTCGCTCATGCGCGCGATCTCCAAGGAGCCGGGGATCAGCTTGAGCGAGCTGGCCCGGCGGAAGTACATGCCGAAGAGCCTCGTCTCCCTGATCATCGCGGACTTGAGCCTGGAGGGTCTGGTTCGCAAGGCCAAGGATCCTGCGGACCAACGGCTCGTGCGGCTACATCTGTCGGCGGCCGGCGCCCGCGAGCTCGAGCACTGGCGGGCGACCTACCGAGGCATCGCCGAGGAGAAGGTCGGGTCCCTCTCTTCGCAGGACGCGCTGCACCTGCTTGCCGGCCTCCGCGCCCTTCGCGACGTGATGGATGAGGCGGGATCGGACCGGGGAGATGCCACGTGAGCCGCGAGCGAGCGATCGTCGTAGAGCATCTCGGCAAGTCATTCGATGACATCACCGCTGTAGATGACGTCTCGTTCGTGGTTCAAGCCGGGGAGTCGTTCGGCTTCTTAGGCCCGAACGGAGCCGGCAAGTCGACGACGATCAACATCCTCTGCACGCTCCTGCGCCCGACGGCGGGACGCGCCGCGGTCGCCGGGTTCGACGTTTCGACGCGCCCTGCAGACGTGCGCCGGCACATCGGTCTCGTGTTCCAGGACCCCACCCTCGACGAGTACCTGACCGCGGAAGAGAACCTGCGGTTCCATGCCGAGCTCTACGGGGTACCGCGCGAGGTCGCCGCCGACGCGTCTGAAGGACGTCCTCGAGATGGTCGGCCTCTGGGAGCGCCGCGGGAGCATCGTGTCGACCTTCTCGGGTGGGATGAAGCGACGGTTGGAGATCGCCAGGGGCCTGCTGCATTCGCCGCGGGTCCTATTCCTCGATGAGCCCACGGTGGGCCTCGACCCTCAGACGCGCGCCCATATCTGGAGCTACATCGAGGAGCTCCGGCGCCGGGAGTCGATCACGATCTTCCTGACCACCCACTACATGGACGAGGCCGAGCACTGCGATCGGATCGCGATCATCGATCACGGAAGCATCGTCGCGATCGACACGCCCGAAGCCCTGAAGTCGAGCGTCGGGCGCGATCGGATCGAGCTCCGAACGGCCGACGACGAGGCCACGATCGAGGAGCTGCGCGACGGGCTGGGGCTCGACCCGACGGTCGCCGAGGGGGCGGTGCGGATCTACGTGCCCAACGGCGATCGGTTCATCCCCACGCTGTTCGCCGAGCTGAAGGTCCCGATCCTCTCCGTCTCGTTGGCGCAGCCCACCCTCGACGATGTGTTCATGTCCTATACGGGACGAACCATCCGCGACACCGAGGCGTCGAGCGCGGAGCGGCTGGCGAGCAGCCCGTTCATCCGGCGAAGGATGGGGGCGCGCCGATGAGCATCGAGATCGCTCCCGTTCGCGTCGCCAGCGGCACGTTGGCTGATGACTGGCGCGCCGTGAAGGTGGTCTGGAAGCGAGAGCTGATCCGGTTCCGCCGGAACAAGCCGCGGATCCTGACGTCGCTCGCGCAGCCGATCCTGTTCCTGTTCGTGCTCGGGACCGGGCTCTCGCACCTGCTCCCGGGCGCCACGGGGTTCGACTACCGCACCTTCATGTTCCCCGGGGTCATCTCCATGACGATCCTCTTCACGGCCATCTTCTCCGCCGTATCGATCGTCTGGGATCGCGAGTTCGGGTTCCTCCGCGAGATGCTCGTCGCGCCGTCGCGTCGCTGGGCCATCATGGTCGGCAAGGCAGCAGGCGGAGCCACGGTCGCGACCATGCAGGGCGTGATCATCCTGGCCCTCGCGGGGGTCGTCCACGTCCCGTATTCGCCGATCCTGATGTTGGAGCTCCTCGGCGAGATGGCCCTGGCGGCGTTCATGCTCACGGCGTTCGGGCTGATGCTCGCGAGTCGGATCAAGCAGGTCGAGTCGTTCCAGGTCGTGATGCAGCTGTTCGTGCTTCCGATGTTCTTCCTCGCGGGGGCGATCTTCCCGCTGACCGGATTGCCGCGGTGGCTCTCCGCCTTGACGAAGATCGACCCGCTCGCCTACGCGGTCGACCCGATGCGTCGAGCGGTCTTCGCCCACGTCGCCGTCCCACCGGCGCTTGCTCTCCGCCTGAACGGGGGGGTCACCTGGGACGGGTGGCGACTCCCCAGCGGCATGGCCCTCGCCGTGGTCGGGGTCGCGGGACTCTTGATGCTCGGGATCGCGATCGTCCGGTTCTCGAAGACCGACTAACCGCCGGCGGCCGCCGCGAACGCGCCGACGATCGCACCGTAGAGGATGTGTGCCCCCAGACTCACGACCGGCGTCGCGCGACCGTAGTTCATCATCATGAAACCGGGTGGCTCGAGCATGGCCGTCGACCCGACGCTCGACATCGACGTCCCCATGCGCGGGTGCACGATGGGCAGCAAGATGTTCACGAGCGCACTACCCGCGAACAGGCCGTGGATCAGACCGAAGATCGCGCCGAGCAGCCACCCGCTCTCGCCCAGCACGGCGAACCCGATCGCGTACACCAAGGCGAAGAGGAGACCGGCGATGAAATGCAGCACGTACCCGACCGCCTTGGCCCGGGCGCGGTTGGGAGTGACGGCTGTGCCCAGCAGGAACGGCAGATCCATCCTCGTGAGATGAAGCTCGCTCGCTCCGCGGAGGACCGTCGTCAGGACGAACGTTCCGGTGAGCCCGCCGATCGCCGCGCCCCAGACGCTCACCCGTCTTCCCCCAGAGCGAGTGCCGCCTCGATCAGTGCGAGGTGTGTGAGGCCCTGGGGGAAGTTGCCCAGGAACGCCTCATCGGCTGGGTCGATCTCCTCGGCGTACAGGCCGACATCGTTCGCAAGACGGACGAGCTCACCCATCAGGTCGCGGGCCTCGTCGAGTCTGCCGACCCGCGCCAACGCCTCCACGAGCCAGAACGAGCAAGCGAGGAAGGCCCCCTCCCGCCCCGCGAGGCCATCCTCCCCGGAGTAACGGTAGACGTGGGGGCCCGACCGGAGCTCCCGGTTGATCGCGTCGACGGTGCGGCGAAGCGATCTCGTGCCGGCGCCGAAGCCGAAGTGCGCGCTGAGCAACAGCGCGGCATCGAGATCCTCGCCGTCCGGCGCTCGAACGAGCGCCCCCTTCGTCTCCGACCAGCAGGACGACCAGACGAAGTCCTCGATCGCGGCGCGAGCCTCACGCCATCGATCCACGTGGCGGTCGGGGATCGCTCCACGCTCGGCGAGCCGAACGGCTCGATCGAGGGCGACCCAGCTCATCATCTTGGAGTGGCTGAAGTGGCGAGGTTCGCTGCGCACCTCCCAGATCCCCGCATCCGGCTCGCGCCACACGGAACACACCTGATCGGCGGCCCCCGCGAGGCGTCGCCCGACATCGACGTCGGTGACATACCCCGCCTCGGCGTACGTCCACGCCGCTTGGAGAAGGTCACCGTAGATGTCGAGCTGAAGCTGATCGACGGCACCGTTGCCGATCCGAACCGGGGTCGAGCCACGGTACCCGCCCAGGTTCAAGAGTCGCTCCTTCGCGTCGGGGCCTCCGTCCATCCGGTAGAGCACCCGTAGGCGGGGGTGCGTGAGCTGTGAGGCGTGCATCAGCCACCAGAAGAACGCGTTCGCCTCCGGCGCACACCCCAGATGGAGGAGGGCGTCCAGTGTGAACGCCGAGTCCCTGATCCAGCAGTACCGGTAGTCCCAGTTCCGTTCACCACCGATCGTCTCAGGGAGCGAGGTCGTGGAGGCTGCGGCGACCGCGCCGGAGGCCGCCGAGAGAAGCAGTTTCAGTGTGAGTGCGCTCCGCTCCACGGCGTCCTTCCACGGCCCCGTCGCCGTGAGGCCGGCGCTCCATCGCTGCCACGTCGAGACGGTCTCGCTCACGCGACCATCGACGTCGTCTCGGGCCGGCAAGACGAGAGGCTCCTGGTAGGCGAGCGAGAGTGAGAGGAGCGCGCGTTGGCCGCCACTGATCTCGAACTGCCCCGAGATCGCGTCCGCTGACAAGCCCGGTTCCCCAACCCCGAACGAGCCTACGGCGACCGCGCCGAGCCTCGATTCGGCGACGGGAACCCCGTTCCGCCGACCGATGCGCGTGCGGGCCTGCCCGTAGCCGAACCGGGGACGCACGCGCCATCGCATCGGGACCCGGCCGCCGAGTCCGTCGATCCTCCGAGCCACTTCGCGGAACGGCGGCAACCCTCCCGACGGAACCGTCATCGCATCGGTGACGCGGACCGTCCCCTCAGTCGTCCAGAAGGTGGTTTCCAACACGCAGGTCCCCGGAAGGTAGCGTCGGCTGACTTCGAAAGGCCGATCGGGAGAGAGCTCGAACGAGCCCCCTCGCTCTGCGTCGAGCAGTCCGGCGAACACGCTCGGCGAATCGATCGTCGGTACCGGGAGCCAATCGATCGACCCATCGCTGGCGACGAGCGCAACGGTGCGCCCATCGCCGATCGCTGCGTACTCACGGATCGGGACGAACCCCGCGATCCGCGCCGGCTCGCGTCGGCGTGCGCCACCGGCGGCCTCGCCCGACCGGATCATCGGCGATCCCCACTGGAGTCAGCTCGGGATCGCGTAGCGCAGGAAGAGATGGGATCCATGGGTGCGAACGCTCGACAGGACGGCGGAGATCTCCCTTGATGGCAGGAGGTCTATCCCTTCGATGAGCCCGGGGCGGCCGTCCGCGGCGGATCGACCCGCGAGGATCGGGGAGACCGTGAGGAACAGCTCGTCAAGGAGTCCGGCCTCGAGCAGGCCGCCGATCACGGTGGGCCCGCCTTCCGTGAGGAGGGTCTCGTGCCCGTCGTTCAGGAGGGTCGCGGTCACGTCGGCGAGGTCGATCGCTCGACCGTGCCCAAGCGCGCGAACGGTGGAAGCCGGGGGCAGTCGTGGTCCGAGCTTCGTTGCTCCCGCCTCCGTCGTGAGCACGAGCGCTCCGGATTCGAACGCCGGGTGGTGGGGGTCGAGCTCGCCGGAGGCGGTGAGGACGACCAGGCGGGGGGGGTCCGGGCGACCCAGGTCTCGTCGGAGCGCCGCGAAATCCCGAGCCGCGTCGGGGAAGATGAACGCAGGCGTCCAGACCGAATCGGGTGCCGCGCGCAACGTGCCCGCCCCGATGACGACGGCGTCGGCGCACGCCCGGAGCAGACCCATCACGAATCGATCCGCTTCGCTGCTGCCGCTGATCAACTGGCTGGAGTGTGGCTCGTCCTCAAGGGCGACGACACCGTCCAGGGACGCGACGAAGTTCGCGTACACGCGCGGCCTCGCGAACCCCAAGCTCCCCCCGTAGAGCCGCCTCAGGGGCTCCGGTAGGTCGTAGGTCGGCAACCCGTCGATCTCGAACAACGGTGCAAGAGGGTCCATGGCGTCTCGACCTCATCTCGCCCGCGTCGCGGCCTGAAGGAACGAGCGACGGAGTTCGCTGTCCTCCTCGTAGGTGCCGCGCCAGAACGATGTCCAGGTGCTCGATCCTTCCTCTCGGACACCCCGCATCTGCGTGCACAGATGCACGGCCTCGAGATGGACCGCGACGCCGTGTGGCTGCATCAGGTCCATGAGCGCGTCGGCGACCTGTTGACCGACACGCTCTTGGACCGTGAAGCGTCGAGCGAACACACGGACCAGTCTCGTGAGTTTGGAGATCCCGATGATGTTCTCGTGGGCTACGTCTCCGACATACGCCGTGCCATGGAACGGGAGTGCGTGGTGCTCACACAGGGCGAAGAACGAGATCGGTCCTTCGATGATCTGGCTGATCCGACAGTCCGGGCCGCCGCGGCACTCGGTCGGGAACGCGGTGAGCAGCTTCGGATCGCCCTCGTAGCCCGCGGTCGAGTCGAGCAGAGCCTTCAGGAAGCGCTCGGGCGTTCGGCTCGTCCCAGGCGTCGCGAGGTCCATCCCCAGCGACTCGAGGATCTCGGCGATGTAGCCCTGATACCGATCCCATCGCTCGGTGGTGATGTTGCGAGGACGAACGATCTCCCACTGCACGTCGTCCTCGGGGTCGGTGTGCACGTGTGATGCTTCGATTCGCCTCTGCTGATCGACACCGCGCTCTGTCATGGCCGATGCGCCTCCTGCGTGGCGGACGTAGATCTGTCGACGGCCGACCCCTGTGACCCATGAAGGAGCAGAGGTCGAACGTCGCGGCGAGCCTCCGTGAGGTGTACGAGCGCTACGGCCGTGTGGATCGCACCGGCTACGATGGAGGCTGAGGCCAGGATGATGCGTACCTCAGCCGAGCGGCCGCCCGTCGATCGACGTACATCGAGGGTCTCATCGGAGCCTCCTGACGCGAGGACCCGGCAACCTCGGCCGCCGGGTCCCGCGGTTGGGTCTAGGAGAACTTCTTCGGGAACTGGGCGATGATCCCCGACGAAAGCATGTCCGCCATGTGCAGGATCTCCGTCTCTACCGACGTCGTAGTCGGCCACGCTCGGCGGCGTAGTGGCCACCGAGCTGGTCGGACGCCTCCTGCAGCGTGAGGTCGAGGTGGGCCTTCATCATGCTGCGCAGGTCGGCGAGTGGCCAGTTCTCCGGGTTCGCGTCGTGCAGGAAGCTCGCGATCTTCCTCGCGTTCGCGTACCACTCCATCTTGGCCTGGTTGAACGCCGTCGTGTCGTTGGCCTTCGCCGCCGTCAGGAGGTCGGCCGCCGTCAGGATGTGCTGTGTCAGCAGCGCGGTGAGCCGGTGCCCGGCCGACGTGCCGTAGAAGGGCTTGATCGCGTTGCCGATGTCCACCTGGTTCTGCAAGAGCCGGTCCGTGGTGGCATGCAGATCGGGCAGGTCGGCGGCGAAGCTCACGATGAACAGGCGGGTCCATGTCACGTGGTCCACCCAGAGACGTCGCATCCCGTCGTGGAACCCACGCTTCGAGATGGCGGCACCGTTCCTCTGGGCGCTCGCCGTCGCCGACGTCGCGCTCGTCGTCGCGAAGGACGAGGTTCCGAGCCCGAGCACGGCGACCGTCGCGACGGCCAGCGTCGCGGCGATCCCTCGCTGCCACATCTTCCCCTTGAGAGCCATCGGCTCCTCCCTTCCTTTCTAACGCCAGTCTCTCACTGGTGTTACGACTCACCCTAGGCAAGGCCTGAGCGTGGTGTCAAGGGTCGTAACGCTAAGAATGCTTAGCCAAATAATCGCAAGCACGCTTGAAGTGGGGCTATATCCAGAACATATTGGTGTAGGGGTGAGATCCATGCTACGAGGGCTGAGACGGGACGCCGAGGCGCTGGGCGCGCTCGAAGACGACCTTCGACGGCGGCTCTACCTCTTCGTCCGGTCGCAGGGGCGACCCGTCAATCGCGATGAGGCTGCATCCGCGGCGGGCGTCTCGCGGAAGCTCGCGGCGTTCCACCTGGACAAGCTGGTGGATCGTGGGCTTCTGACCTTCTCGTACGCGCGGCCGCCGGGGCGGGGAGGTCGCGGCGCCGGTCGCTCCGCGAAGTACTACGAACCCTCGGACCGCCAGATCGACGTGACGATCCCCGGAGCGCCGGTACGACCTCCTCGGGTCGGTACTCCTTCGCGCGCTCGGCTCTCAGCGGGGGGACGAGTCGGGCCGGGAGGCAGCACGCCGAACCGCGGCAGACGTGGGTAGGGAGATCGGCCGAGCGGAGCGGAAGCGACGTGGCATCGCGCCGCCGGGGGCCGAGCGAGCGATGGCCGTCGCATCAGAGGTTCTCGAGGAGACGGGTTTCGAGCCGTACCGTGACGACCGCGGATGCGTGCGCCTACGGAGCTGTCCGTTCCACGAGTTCGCCGAGCAAGACCGCGAGCTCGTCTGCGGCATGAACGAGCGTTTGGTCGATGGGATCGTGCGCGGGTTGGGGAACGACACCGTTGGCGTCGTGCTGGATCCGACGCCCGGCGAGTGCTGCGCCAGGCTCGAGCCACCTTCTCGGATCAGCCGGTAGTCGACTACGCGGGTTGCGTGATGTTCACCATCCAGGGGATGCCGAACCGGTCGACGCACATGCCGAACTCGTCACCCCACATCTGCTTCTCGAGCGGCATCATCACGGTCCCGCTCCCCGACAAGCCGTCCCAATAGCCGCGGAGCTCCTCGGCGTCATCGCCGCTGAGGCTCACCGTGATGTTGTTCCCGGGTCGATGCTCCATGCCGGGTGCGGCGTCCGAGGCCATCAGTGTGAACCCTCGGTCCGTCTCCAGTAGCGCATGCATCGTCTTGTCCGCGACCGCCGGATCGTCCGTGCCGTACTCCCCGAAGGTGTTGATGGTCAGGTCGCCGCCGAAGACATCTCGATAGAACTCCATCGCTTCTCGGGCGTTCCCATCGAACGCGACGTACGGATTGAGTCGTGAGGGCACGTTGACCTCCTTGACCGCTCGGATGAGATCGAGGGTACGGAGGTCCGTGGCGAAGTGCAATCCTCGCCCAGCAGCGCCGACGGGCTCATCGCTCGAGGACCTTGCGCACCGCGGTGGGGGCGCCCGGGAGCCCCCCGAGCGCCGAGGCATACTCCGGCACGCCCACGCAGGTGAACAGCAAGGGGTCGAGCGGCTCGCCCAGGAGTCCCGGCACCGCGTCGTCGATGAACGTCATGCCGGATGCGCCGGCGCCGAGTGCGTAGGCGAGGAGGTGCAGCCGACCTTCGACGAGGCCGGCGGCGAGCTGCGCCTCCCGGTACGCGCGGTCGTCGAGGGCACCGACGTCGGTCGCGCCGATCACGACGAACGCTGCGTCGTGCGCGAGCCCCTGCTCGAGGCACACCCGGTAGAGCTCGTCGCGCATCGCGCCCGAGCGCGCCGGGGCCGAGAGCTCCGGCCAGCGGTAGACGCCGGGCGCGAGGCCATCGACGCCCTGTACCACGACCCGGTGCGGGACATCGATGCCGCGCATCGCGGCCGACATCGACATGCGGAGCAACTCCTGCGAGACGCCGCGGCCGGGGTCCATGCGACGGAGCGACCCTCGCTTGAGCACCACGGTCTCGATCGGGTCGCTCTGCACGGGCGGCACATCGCCCGGGGCGCCGCGATCCCAGGGCACTCCCAGCACGTCGCCGTCACCCGCACGCTGCGCCGCGGTGACGAGCGGGAACTCCTCCGGCGTCGCGTCGATCCCGCCCGCGGTCGCAGCAGCCGGACGCGCGCAGCGCGGGTTGCCCCTCGCCGAGCGCCACGGCCGCCACGGGCCACTCGTGGATCCCGTCCGCGCCGACGAGCCCGGTGACCTCCGCGTCCGGGAAGCGCGTGTACAGCCGGGAGGTGAGACCGGCGGAGTCGGCCACGGCCAGGAGCTGCGCGAGCATCGTGCCGGCGTCCCAGTAGACGTGGCGGTACCCGCGTTCGCGATAGCGCCATCCGGTGCGCCACGGGACACCGGTGACGACGACCACCGGCGTCTCGCCCTGGGCGGCGGCCCCACCTCGCACCAGCGCGTGGTCGGACGGGTCGTACCAGTGCACGCCCGGCGGGAGGGAGATGCCCTCGGGCACCGCCACGTACAGCTCGAGCGGGAAACGGCCGCCCGCCGACCCGGCCGCTCGGAACAGCCACGTGCCGTACGGCCGCGCCATCGTGCGCACGACCCCCGCCGACAGGTGGAGCACCCGCGAGAGCTGCGCGAGATCCGGTTCGGTAGGTATGGCGTCCGCGGTGCCCGAGAGCACGGCCACCGCCGAGGGCGTGGTCGCGAGGAGGTCGCGAGGGAGGGGCAGCCTGGGCAGCGGCGACGGGTATCGCTTGTAGAACCAGGGCAGGCGGCTCAGGTCGTTCACCTCGATGTCCAACCGTACACGGGGGTCGTCCACGGGCGGCGAACACACCAACTCGGGGTCGTCGGCCGACGGCGCGTACCACGTCCTCGTGAGGGAGGTCAGCCGGTGCAGCGTCTGCGTCGCGCGCTCCCTAGCGCGGTCGACACGTCCGCTCGATGTCCCCTGCGTCATGCCGCGCAATGTAGTGCTTCGCCGCGGCCGTGGATGTGGTACAGGGAACATCGTGACGAACGTCGAGCCGGTCTCCCGCAGATGAATGGGCACGACAAGCACGCGGGGCACAGCGTCGCGATGTTCCGCGACCGTTTCTGGCTCTGCACGCTCCTCACGGTTCCGATCCTGGTGTGGTCGGAGACCGTGCAGGGGTGGCTCGGCTATGGGGCACCATCCTTCCCGCTCTCCGATCGGATCCCAGCGCTCTTCGGCACGATCGTGTTCGTCTACGGCGGGCTGCCGTTCCTGCAGGGTGGCGTGCGAGAGGTCCGCGAGCGGCAGCCGGGCATGATGCTCCTGATCTCGCTCGCGATCGTGGTCGCCTTCGCCTCGAGCGTGGCGTCGGAGACACGCGCACTCGACCTGGAGTTCTGGTGGGAACTCGCGCTCCTCATCGACGTGATGCTGCTGGGCCACTGGCAGGAGATGAAGGCGATCGGTCAAGCGTCGGGTGCGCTCGAAGCCCTCGCCGCATTGCTTCCCGATGAGGCCGAGATCGTCGAGGGGCATTCCCCCAGGATCGTGTCCGTGACCGACCTCGTGCCGGGAGACCTCGTCCTCGTCCGCTCCGGCGGCCGCGTTCCGGCGGACGGGACGATCGAGGACGGATCTGCGGCCTTCGACGAATCGATGATCACCGGTGAGTCGAAGCCCGCGCTGCGCGGGTTGGGTGATCGGGTCGTCGCCGGCACGGTCGCCACCGACAGTTCGGTCAGGGTTCGCGTGGCGGCCGTGGGTGAGGAGACGACGCTCGCCGGGATCCTGCGCCTGGTCGAGCAGGCGCAGTCATCGAGGTCGCGCGCACAAGCGCTCGCCGACCGGGCCGCCGCGATCCTGTTCTACGTGGCCGTGATCGCGGGACTGGTGACCTTCCTGGTTTGGTCCGCGCTCGGCGACGTGAGCCAAGCGGTGGAACGTAGCGTTACGGTCCTCGTGATCTCGTGCCCGCACGCGCTCGGGCTCGCGATCCCCCTCGTGATCGCGATCTCGACCTCCGTGGCCGCGCGTTCCGGCATCTTGGTCAAGGATCGACTCGCCCTCGAGCGGATGCGAACGGTGAGCGCGGTTCTGTTCGACAAGACCGGCACGTTGACCGTTGGGCGCCCGATCGTTCGCGAGGTGGCGGGTGTCGGAGGGAGCGGCGACGAGGTGCTGCGGCTGGCCGCAGCGGCGGAGTCAGACAGCGAGCATCCACTCGCCCGGGCGATCGTCGACGCCGCGGCCACGGCCGGATCGATCCCGCCGGCCTCCGGGTTCCGCTCGCTCACCGGCCGCGGCGTTCAAGCGGACGTGGAGGGCGTCCGCGTCGAGGTGGGTGGCCCGGCGCTCCTCCGTGAGCGGCAGGTAGAGGAGCCCACCCAGCTCGCAGGTGAGCTCGCTACATGGCGGGAGCGCGGTGCATCGGTGCTCATCGTGCTCCGCGACGATCGTGTGATCGGCGCTCTCGCCCTCGAAGATCAGGTGCGGCCGGAGTCGGTCGAGGCGGTTCGAGCGCTTCGTGAAGAGGGGATCCGCGTGGTGATGATCACGGGTGATGCTCGACAGGTAGCCGACGCTGTCGGGGCCGATGTCGGCGTGGACGAGGTCATGGCGGAGGTACTGCCGCAGGACAAGGACGTGGCGGTCGCGGAACTGCAGGCACGTGGGCTCCGGGTTGCGATGGTTGGAGACGGCGTGAACGACGCCCCGGCCTTGGCCCGTGCCGACGTGGGGATCGCGATCGGGGCCGGCACGGACGTGGCGATCGAGTCGGCGGGTGTCGTCCTGGCGAGCGACGATCCGCGCGGCGTGATCTCCGTGCGCCGGCTCTCGACGGCGAGCTATCGCAAGATGCGCCAGAACCTCGGATGGGCGCTCGGGTACAACGTGGTCGCGATCCCACTCGCCGCGGGTGCGCTCGCGTGGGCCGGGATCCTGTTCCCGCCAGCGGTCGGGGCGCTCGCGATGAGCGTCTCGACGATCGTCGTGGCGGTCAACGCGACCCTGCTCAGGACCCTCGATCTGCGACCGGGCGACGGATCCCTCGGCGCGGCTCCCACGCATACAAAGCCCGCGGCTCACGAGGCGCACCACCACTGAACGCCTGGCCCCGGGTTTGGAGGGCGCCAGACGGTCCGTGCGCACCGCGGTCAGGCACCCCCCAGCGGTGCGCATGTCCGGTGCGCGAGTCGGCCCGAGCACCCATCCGGTGCTCTTGGCGAACCCGAAGTCAGGCGGCGGGACCGCCGAGAGGGTGGCCCTGGCTGACGAGGCGATCCGACGAGGGATCGAATACGTGGTGCTCGGCCCCGGCGACGATCTCCGACGGCGGGCCGAGGGCGCCGTGCAGCGCGGAGCCGATGTCCTTGGCATGGCTGGTGGCGATGGCTCGCTGGCCCTGGTCGCCCAGGTCGCCCAGGCCCACGATCTAGGGTTCGTGTGCGTGCCGGTCGGGACGCGCAACCACTTCGCCAAGGATCTCGGTCTTGATCCGGGCAACCCCATCGCCGCCCTCGACGCCTTCGGGCCCGCGGAGGAGGTTCGGATCGATCTCGGACTGATCGCGGATCGCGTGTTCGTCAACAACGTGTCCTTCGGCGTCTACGCGATGATCGTCGGTACCGAGGGATACCGAGAGAACAAGCCCGTAACGGCTTGGCAGGTGCTTCCGAGCGTCCTCGGCCCGGAGGCCGGACCCCTCGATCTGTCCTTCGCGGGGCCGGACGGCCAGGAGCGCACCGGCTTCCAGTTCATCCTCGCCTCGAACGACCCGTATCGCTTCACGGCCGACAGCCGGTTCGGGTCGAGGGAACGGATCGACCTGGGCGTGCTGGGGATCGCCGCAGCGAGGGCGGGAGAACGAGAAGACTTCCCCGTTTTCGCGGAAGCGTGGTGGGCCGGGCAGCGACATCCGTCGGGGGCGTGGCTCGAGTGGGAGGCGTCCGAGTTCGAGGTTCGATCGCCGGGTCCGATCCCGGTCGGAGTGGATGGCGAGGCGCTGAAGTTCGATCCGCCCGTTCGGCTCCGGAGCCTGCCCGGCACGCTCCGGGTCCGTGTGCCCACCGGCGTACGCACGGCTCCGTGAAGCCGTTGCGCAGCACCACCGTCACCCACGCGTGACGTGTCGGCATCGGGGTGGTCCCTCATCGTCAGGGCCTTTGGACCACCTATCGCAGGCATCCCGCGCGCGACATTGGCCTTGAGCGGGTGTCGGCTCGGACGCGCTCATCGGGTGAGGTCGAAGGGCTGCACGGATGCGAGTACGGCATCCGAAGGAGGTGTTGGGGACGGGGACAGGGGTCCGCTCGGATCGACGGACGGCGCTGTGCGCCGGAGTCCTCTTCATCACGGCGACCGTCGCGAACGTCATCGGCACGGGACTCTCGAGGTCTCTCCTCGAAGCTCCGTACTACCTCGTTGGCGTAGCCCACCACGCGAACCGGGTGGCGACGGGAGCCCTGCTCGAGCTCATCGCCGCCGGTGCCTCAGCCGGCATCGCCATCTCGCTCTACCCGGTTCTGAAGAGGTGGGGCGCGAGCCTGGCCCTAGGATCCGTCGTGTTCAGGACGGCCGAAGCCGTCATGTACATGATCAGCGTGGTGTGCTTGCTGTCGTTGCTGGCGCTGAGCCAGCGGTTCACCTCAGCGGTGCCCGCAGATCCGGTGTCATTCCGAACGGCCGGAGATGCGTTCCTCGATGTGCGCGAGCAGGCTGCCCTCGTCGGTGTGTTCGCCTTCAGCGTCGGTGGCTTGCTCTATTCCTACCTGTTCTATCGATCCCGTCTCGTGCCTCGATGGCTGTCGGGTTGGGGCATCGGCGCCGTCATCCTGATGTTCCTGGCGTGCCTCTTGGCCCTATTCAGACAGGAGGAACTGACGACGTACACGATCTTGGCGCTTCCCCTCGGCGTGCAGGAGATGGTCTTGGCGGTGTGGCTGATCGCCAAGGGATTCAGCACGCCGGCAACACCCTCCATCCGTGTGGCCGAGCGGGAACCGGTGTCGGTCGGCGGCTGAGAGCGGCCCGCGCAGGACGGATGGAGCGGGGAGCGACACGTGAGGGTGGGTCATCCGTGAGAGGAGGAGTGACATGGCCGGAGGGAAGGCGCGCCTACAACCGCGGTGGTTCATCGTGACCTTCTGGCACGTGCACAGGTGGCTCGTCCGAGCGACCCGCGGGCGCAAGGGGCTGTGGCGTCCACGCCCGGAGAAGTGGGGCGCCTTGCGGCTCACCACGAGGGGCCGGCGCAGCGGCGAGCCGCGGAGCGTGGTCCTCGGCTACTACGAGGATGGGCCCAACCTGGTTTCGATGGCCATGAACGGCTGGGGTGCGGCCGAGCCGGCCTGGTGGCTGAACCTGCAGGCCGATCCGCTGGCGGTCGTCGATCTAGCGGGAGGCATCCGGCGCGAGGTGCTCGGTAGGCCCGCGGTGGGCGAGGAGCGTGAACGGCTGTGGCAGCGTTGGCGCGAACTGGACGAGAACCTCGACAGCTTCGCGGCACGACGCCCGCACGAGACGGCGGTCGTGGTCTTCGAGCGGCGTGCGGCGGCCGCGTGAGCGTGAGCCGCCCCGCCGCTCATCCGGCGATCAACAGCGGATCACGGCAGCGACGGTGGGGGCGATAGCGTCGTCACGACCGCTAGGCTCCTGCACCGCCGAGCGTGGCCCCCGTGGGTAGGTTCCCCGACGAGCTGAGCGCGGTCTCCGTCATGATGCACGGGTTGCACGAGGCATACGAGATCGTCGCCGGGCTCTGACGGCCGAAACGGGGGTACGAACGATGGGCAAGAAGAAGAAGAAGAAGTCGGGGAGCCACGAGAACCACCATCACGAGGCGGCCGCCGCGCCTGATCCGTCGGCGGCGCAGGCCGAGGCGCATCCCTCGCGAAGATGAAGCGGAAGGAGTACGAGCGGGAGATGCGGATCCTGCAGGGTGAGCTCGTGGCGATGCAGGAGTGGGTCAAGGCCACCGGCGCCAGGGTCTGCGTCGTGTTCGAGGGCGTGGACAGCGCGGGCAAGGGCGGCACGATCCGGCGGATCACCGAGCGAACGAGTCCCCGGGTGTTCAAGCACATCGCCCTGCCCGCGCCGGACGCGCGGGTCAAGTCGCAGATGTACATCCAGCGCTACATGGCGCACTTCCCGTCGGCCGGAGAGGTCGTGATCTTCGACCGCAGCTGGTACAACCGCGCCGGCGTCGAGCCCGTCATGGGCTACTGCACACCGGAGGAGACCAAGCGGTTCCTGGATATGGTGCCGATGGTCGAGAAGGCGATGGTCGATGACGGGATCATCCTGATCAAGTACTTCCTGAACGTCAGCCGCGACGAGCAGACCCGGAGGCTCGAGAGCCGGATCGACGACCCGCGGAAGGTCTGGAAGCTGTCGCCCACGGATCTCAAGTCCTACAGCCGTCGGTACGCCTACCTCCGGGCCCGCGACGCCATGATCGTCGCCACCAGCTCGGGGTGGGCGCCCTGGCACATCGCGGACAACGACGACAAGAAGCGCGGTCGGCTGAACATCATCACCCACCTGCTCGGCCAGATCCCGTACGAACGCCCGGCACCGATGGACGTGAAGATGCCCAAGCCGCCGAGCCACGACGGGTACGTCGAACCGGAATCGTCGCGGCCCAACATCCCGACGCCATTCTGATCGCAGCCCGACCCGCGGCGCAGCGGCGGACGTAGAGGAAAGGACCCGACCATGACCGAGATCGTCCAGAGCCAGGACGATGCCTCCGCGACGGCCTGGTACGCGCTCACACCCGAGGACGTGGCGCAGCGATCCGGCGTCGACCCCGCGCAGGGGCTGAGTGCAGCGAAGGCTGCGGAGCTGCTGCAGAAGAACGGCCCCAACGCCCTTCCGGCCGAAGCGACGGTCCCCGGCTGGAAGCAGTTCCTGGCCCAGTACCGGAGCTACATGCAGATCATCCTCGTCGTGGCGGCCGTCGGCTCGATCCTGATCGGTGAGATCTCCACGGGCATCGCGGTCTTGGCGATCACGGCGGTCAACGCGCTCGGGGGGATGCGCCAGCAGGGCAAGGCGGAGAGCGCCATGAACGCGCTGCAGTCGATGCTCAAGGCCTCCGCGCGGGTCCGGCGTGACGGGACGGAGGTCGAGATCGTCGCGGACCAGGTTGTCGTCGGCGACGTCGTGCTGCTCGAGGCGGGCGATGACGTGTGCGCGGACGGGCGGATCATCGAGGCGGCGTCGCTGCAGATCGACGAGTCCGGGCTGACCGGTGAGAGCGTCCCCGCGTCCAAGGGCACCGAGGCGATCACCGACGAGAAGCCCGGCGTGGGGGATCAGACGAACATGGCGTTCATGAACTCCCCGGTCACGCACGGGAGCGGTGTGATGATCGTCACCGGGACCGGCGCCGACACCGAGGTCGGCCGCATCTCCGGGATGTTGAAGTCGACGCCCACCCTCAAGACCCCGCTGACCGCGCAGCTCGACACGTTGACGCTCTGGATCGCCGGTGCCGCCGGCCTGACGATCGTGATCATGTTCGCCCTCGGCATCTCCCGCGACCAATCGACCGAGACGATCTTCACGACCGCCATCGCGCTGGCCCTCGCCGCCGTGCCGATGGCCATGCCCACGGTCCTGCAGGTGATCTTGTCGAAGGGATCCACGACCCTCGCGGACCATGGCGCCGTCGTGAAGAACCTCGCCTCCGTCGAGACCCTCGGCTCGACCTCGGCGATCAACTCGGACAAGACCGGGACCCTGACGATGAACCAGGTGACGGTCGTCGAGGTGATCGACCCCACGGATCGCTACACGATCACCGGGATGGGCTACGGCCTCGACGGCGAGGTCAAGCACGCCGCCGGCAACACGAGCACGATCGAGGAGGCGATCGTGCCGTTCCTGATCGCGAACGACGCCAAACTCGTCGACGGCAAGGTCGTGGGCGATCCCACCGAAGGTGCGCTCCTCGTCCTCGGGCACAAGGCCAAGCTCGATGTCGAGGGGACGCAGGCCACCCATCCCCGGCTCGCTACGCTGCCGTTCGACCCCACCTACAAGCTCATGGCCGTCTTCGCCGATGCGAAGGATGCGTCCGGCACGGCCGTCGTTCGGATGTTCGTCAAGGGAGCCGGCCCGGCGGTGATCGGGCGAGCAGCGTCCGCACTGGCGAACGGCACGAGCGTTCCATGGGGCGACGAGCAGAACGAGAGGGCCGACCGAGAGATGGCACGCCTCGGCGAGCAGGGCTTGCGGATCATGGTCGCGGCCACGCGGGATATCGACCCCTCGGACTTCGATCCCAACGGCGACCTGCTCTCGATGGTGAAGGAGCTGCAGATGACGGCGATGGTGGGGATGATCGACCCACCCAGGGCCGAGTCCAAGGACGCGGTCCGCAACGCCCAGGCCGCCAACGTCCGCGTGCGGATGGTGACGGGCGACGACGTCGTGACCGGCGCTGCGATCGCCAAGCAGCTCGGCATCCCCGGCGAAGCGATCCTTGGTGCGGAGTTCGCCGCCTTGTCGGAGGAAGAGCGGCTGGTGCGCATCGATGGCATCGGTGTCGTGGGCAGGGTGGCACCCGAGCACAAGGTGCTGATGGTGGACACCCTGCGCAAGCAGGGGGACGTCGTGGCCATGACCGGCGATGGGGTCAACGACGCTCCGGCCATCAAGGCAGCCGACATCGGCATCGCGATGGGCACCGGCACCGAGGTCGCCAAGAACGCCGGCAAGATGATCCTCACCGACGACAACTTCGCCACGATCGTGCGTGCGGTCTCCGAGGGACGCAAGCTCTACGACAACATGCTCAAGTACATCCGCTTCATGCTGGTGGCGCTCGTCACCTACATCGTGACGTTCCTGGTGGCCACGCTGTTGAACATCGCCGGAGGGCAACCCTTCACGGCCGTCCAGATCCTGTGGATCAACTTCCTGATCACGGCACCCGTCGGCATCGCGCTGGGCTTGGACAAGGAGACCCCGGGCCTCATGGATCGCAAGCCGCGCCCCCGCTCGGCCTCGATCATGTCGCGCTCCGTCATCACGACCGTGGGGCTGGTCGGCGTCTTCATGTCCGCCGCGATCGACCTCGTGATCGTCTTCGGGCGGGACCACTACGGCAACGTCGCGATCGGGAGCACGATGGGACTGGTGGCCTTCTCCCTGATGCTCGTGATCGCGGCGTTCGAGTCCCGCGACGAGACGGGGTCGATCCTCCGCATGGAGACGTTCGACAACAACGTCGTGAACGTCACCATCCTGATCGAGGTCGTCCTCGCGATCCTGCTCGCCCGGGGTGGCTTGCTGACATCGCTGCTGAGCACCCAGGCCCTCACCGGCCGGCAATGGCTGATCGGCGGCGCCCTTCCTGCCCTGGTGCTGTTCGTCCTGTGGGAGCTCGGCAAGCTGATCGCCCGTCGCAGGGTGGGAGGCGCGCGGGCGGCGACACCGGTCGAGCGTCCCTCATGACCCGTGGGAAGCACACACGGCAGTAAGTCCACGTCACTCCGAACCGGGCCACTCCTCGCTCTGGAGCGGCGGAGCTTCGGGGACCTCCACGTCCAAGAACAGGGATTCCAGCACGTGACCCACGTATCTCCGGAGGGCGGCCCCGAACGCTGAAAACACTCGGAGTGCCAAGGCGGGTTCGCTTTCGATCAGAGCGAACCACGGTGCCCTCGGCACGACCAGTAGCGTCGTGGGCTCCAGGGCGAGGGCCGACGCCACCCGCGGCCCCCCGTCGAGCATCCCGCCCTCGCCGAACATCTGGCCCTCTCGAACGATGGCGGCGTTGAGCTCGTCGCCGTGTGAGGGGATGTAGACGCGCACGCTTCCGGAAGACACGACGTAGAACTCGGTCGCGATATCGCCTTCGAAGAAGACGTGTTGGCCAGGAGGGATCGAACGCCAGTAGGCGATCCCAGCGACGTGGCTCACGACGCGCGGGTCGAGTCCTCCGAAGACCTCGGCACGCATCAAGGTTGCGGCGATCTCCGGATGCTCCACGATCGCACACTACCGTGGAGAGTGAGGCTGAGCGAGTCCGATCCGACCAACGACCGCCGCTGGAGCAAGGTGGGGAGGATCAGGAACGGGATCGGAGGGTACTGCGATGCTGCAGCGCCCGCGGGTCGTCTGGGTAGTCCGCCTCGGCGACGACGTCTACGTGCGATCCGTAGGCGCAAGTACGGCCGATCCTCCACGGCGGTCGACCACATCACGAGTCCGGAGGCGCGATCCACGACGATCCGGCTCGTGCCGAGCTAGGAAGGATCCGGTCCCGAGACCGATCGATTGTTCGAACCGACAACCGCGTGAGAGACTCCAGCGTCCGGCACAGGGGGTCGCATGGAGGGTCGTCGAGGTCACATCGCCATCGTGGACGACGATCCGCTGAATCGCCGGCTCCTCGCCAAGCACCTCGAGGACGACGGGCATCACGTCACGCAGTTCGAGGACGGGTTCTCTGCGCTCGCGGCGTTCTCCGCCGACCGGCCGGATCTCGTCCTGTTGGACGTCGAGATGCCGGGGCTCGACGGCATCGAGGTGCTCGAGCGGCTGAAGGAGGACCCGGAGCTCCGGCACACCCCGGTGGTCATGATCTCCGGCGTCGAGGACACCGACAGCATCGTTCGGTGCATCGAGGCGGGAGCCGAGGACTTCCTGCCCAAGCCGTTCGACCCCGTGATCCTGCGAGCGCGCATCCGATCCGGTCTGAACCGCAAGCAGCTCGCTGACATCGAGCAGGAACGTGTGCGCGACGTGTTCACCCGCTTCCTGCCGGAGCCGATCGCCGCCGAGATGCTTTCGCGCAGCGACGGGTTGCCCTCGATCGGGGCGGTGCGACTGTGGGTCACCGTGATGTTCATCGATCTCCGCGGATTCACGACCTTCGCCGAATCGCGGCCGGTCGAACAGGTGATGACGGTGCTGGGCCGTTACCTGGGCACGATGGGCGACGCCGTGCTGGATCACGGGGGCACGCTGGTCCACTACCTGGGCGATGGCCTGATGGCCGTGTTCGGCGCGCCGGTCGAGAGCGTGGATCACGCGGACCGGGCGGTCGCCGCCGCGCGCGACATGGCCGCGCGACGGCTGTCGGAGTTCAACGGCTGGCTCCGGGCCGAAGGCATCGGGGAGGGCTTCCGGATGGGGATCGGGCTGGACTCCGGCCGCGTGATGTCCGGCACGCTGGGCTCCGAGCGACGCATCGACTACTCGGTGATCGGCGACACCGTCAACACCGCATCGCGCATCGAGCAGCTGACCAAGCAGACGGGGAGGACGATCCTCCTCGCCGACCAGACGCGGACGAACCTCACGAGCGGCGCCGACGAGCTGACGTTCGTGGACGAGTTCGAGATCCGTGGGAAGCAGGCTCGCATCAAGGTGTGGACCGCCGACCCACAGCGGGAAGCTTCCGGGTGACCGACCGGGCCGGGTCGTCGGATCTGGACGCGCTCCGGCGTCGTGTCGAGGAACTCGAGGGACTGGACGCGGATCGACGCCACTCCGCTCACGTCCAGGCCGCCCTCTACCGCATCGCTGAGACGGCGAGCGCCGCCCAGGACATGCAGCAGTTCTACGCCGCGATCCACGGCATCGTCGGCGAGCTCATGAACGCGGACAACTTCTACGTCGCCCTGTACGACGAAGAGCGGCAGGCGATGAACTGGCCGTTCTATGTCGACGTCGACGCGGACGAGGCCTTCCCGGATCCGAGCGTCTGGGAGCCGATGGGGGAGGGTGACGCCACCGGTCTGACCGCGTACCTCCTGCGGACGGGCACCTCCATGCTGCTGTCGCTCGCGGACATCGAGGACCTGATCCGGGAGGGCAAGGTCCAGCTCCTCGGCGTGCCTTCGGTCGACTGGCTCGGCGTTCCGCTCCGCGCCGACGGGCGGATCGTCGGCGCGATGGTCGTGCAGAGCTATCGCGACGACGTGCATCACACGGAGGAGGACAAGGACCTCCTGACCTTCGTCGCGAGCCACGTCGGCGCGGCCCTGAGTCGCGCCCGCGCGATCGAGGAGACCCGGCAACGCAACGCGGAGCTGGCGCTGATCAACGACGTGCAGCACGGTCTCGCCGCGAACCTCGAGATGCAGGGGATGTACGACCTGGTGGGGGATCGCCTGCAGTCGATCTTCGACGCGCAGGTGGTCGACATCGGGATCGTCGACCGCGCCGCGGAGGCGCTCGACATCACCTATACGATCGAACGCGGGGTCCGCTTCCCCCTGGAACGGATCCCCATCGTCGGATTTCGGAGGCACGTACTCGACGCGCGCGCGCCCTTGCTGCTCAACGAGCGTGTTCTGGAGCGATTGCCCGAGTTCGGTCAGGCGGCCGATCTCTTGGCGGGGGAGCAGTCGAAGTCAGTCCTGTTCGTCCCGCTCATCACAGGCGGCGAGGCGTTCGGCGTGATCTCGTTGCAGAACCTCGATCGCGAGCACGCGTTCACCGAGGCAGACGTCCGCTTGCTCACGACGCTCGCCGGCAGCCTCAGCGTTGCGCTAGAGAACGCCCGGCTCTTCGAAGAGGCGCGCCAGCGCAACGCCGAACTCGCGCTCATCAACGACGTGCAGCGAGGTCTCGCCCAGAACCTCGAGATGCAAGCGATGTACGACCTGGTCGGGGACCGGATCCGCGACATCTTCGACGCACAGGTGGTCGACATCGCCATCCTCGACGAGGACGCCGGGCTGATCCGCTTCCCCTACACGATCGAGCGGGGCGTTCGCTTCCACGACGAGCCGATGGAGGTGGGCGGCCCGCGTGGGAAGGTACTTGAGACGCGCGAGCCCATCGTCTTCAACGACCGGGCCTCCGAACAGGTCGTTGAGCTGGGTGGCGCCCCGGTGCTCCAAGGGGAGCCAGCGATGTCGGTGGTGTACGTGCCGCTGGTGGTCGGTCTGAAGGCGACCGGCGTCGTTTCGCTGCAGAACCTGGATCGCGAGCACGCGTTCAGTGACGCGGACGTTCGGCTCCTCACCACGCTCGCCGGCAGCCTCAGCGCCGCGCTCGAGAACGCCCGGCTGTTCGAGGAGACACGCCAGCGGAACGCCGAGCTGGCGCTGATCAACGAGGTCCAGCGCGGTCTCGTCGAGAATCTCGACCCGCAGGCGATGTACACCCTCGTCGGAGAACGGATCCAGGAGATCTTCGACGCGCAAACGGTCGACATCGGCATGCTCGACGAGACCACGGACCAGATCTGGTTCCCATATTCGCTCGAGCGCGGCCAGCGTCTGGTCGACCATCCGATAGAGGTGATGGGGTTCCGCAAGATCGCGCTCGAGACGCACGAACCCGTCGTCGTCAACGACGACATGGAACGCCGGTGCATCGAGGCGGGGAATCCGTTCGCGATCGCCGGAGAGCCGTCACTGTCTTCGGTCTTCGTCCCGCTGGTCGTCGGCAACCGAGGGACCGGCGTGGTCTCCCTCCACAACCTCGATCGTGAGCACGCCTTCAGCGAAGGCGACGTCCGGCTGCTGACGACGATCGCACGGGGCTTGAGCGTGGCGCTCGAGAACGCCCGGCTGTTCGAGGAGACCCGCCAGCGCAATGCCGAGCTCGCGCTGATCAACGACGTGCAGCGCGGACTCGCAGAGAACCTCGAGATGCAGGCGATGTACGACCTGGTGGGCGACCGGATCCGCGACATCTTCGACGCGCAGGTGGTCGATATCGGGATCCTGAACGAGGAGGAGACGCGGATCAACTTCCCGTACACGATCGAACGCGGGGTCCGCTTCCCGGATGAGCCGGTCGACGTGGTCGGGTTCCGCCGCCACACCCTCGAGACCGGGGAGCCACTCCTGATCCAAGCGTGGGCCGATGGTCTCCAGCTCGCTCCCGATCAGCCGGAGTCGATCGCCGGTGAGACCCCCCGGTCGGCGGTGTTCGTGCCCTTGATGGTCGGTGGCCGCGCGACCGGGGTCATCTCTCTGCAGAACCTCGATCGTGAGAACGCCTTCACCGAGGTCGACGTGCGGCTCTTGGCGACCCTCGCCGGCAGCCTGAGCGTCGCCCTGGAGAACGCCCGGTTGTTCGAGGAGACACGACAGAACGCCGCCGAGATGTCGATCGTGAACAACGTCGGCCAGGCGCTCGCCGATCAGCTCGACCTTGGGGCGTTGATCGAGCGCCTCGGCGACGGCCTCCGCGACGTGTTCGGCGCGGACATCGTGTACGTCGCGCTGCTCGACGAGGCGGCCGGGACGATCGAATTCGCGTACCACAACGAAGACGGCAGGAAGGAGCCGCAGGCGCCCCTCCAGTTCGGCGAGGGGTTGACGTCCGAGATCCTGAGGTCGCGTGAGCCGCTGCTGCTCAACCGGGCAGAGGCGTTCCAAGCGCGTGGCGGTTCGATGGTGGGGACGCCCGTGCGCTCCTTCCTCGGCGTGCCGATCATGGTCGGGCCCACCGCGATCGGCGTCATCAGCGTGCAGAGTGCGGGGAAGGAAGGTCTGTACGGCGAGAGCGAGACGCGGTTGCTCGCCACGATCGCTGCGAACGTCGGCATCGCGATCCAGAACGCGCGCCTGTTCCGCGAGGCGCGGGAGGCACGCGAGGTGGCCGAGGAGGCGAACGCTGCGAAGAGCGCCTTCCTCGCCGCGACGAGCCACGAGATCCGCACGCCGATGAACGCGATCATCGGCATGAGCGGTCTGCTCCTGGAAACGTCGCTGGACGCCGAGCAGCGCGACTACGCGGCGACGATCGCGAACTCCGGCGAGGCGCTCCTCTCGATCATCAACGACATCCTCGACTTCTCGAAGATCGAGGCGGGACGCATGGACCTCGAGCGGGCGCCGTTCGACCTGCGGGCGTGCATCGAGTCGGTGACGGACCTGATCGGACCGGTGGCGATGGGCAAGGGGCTCGAGGTCGTCTACGAGATCGAGCCCGGCACGCCGGAGACGGCGGTCGGCGACGCGAGCCGCATCCGACAGATCCTCCTGAACCTACTGAACAACGCGGTGAAGTTCACCGACGCCGGCGAGATCGTGATCACGGCCGCCGCTCAGCCGGTCGAGCGATCCGACACGATCGGCTATCACCTGAGCGTGCGCGACACGGGGATCGGCATCCCCCTGGATCGGATCGACCGATTGTTCAAGTCCTTCACGCAGGTGGATGCGTCGACGAGCCGCAGATACGGAGGGACGGGTCTCGGTCTCGCCATCAGCAAACGTCTGGCCGAGCTGATGGGCGGCACGGCGTGGGCGATCAGCTCCGGGGTCCCGGGCGAGGGGAGCACCTTCCACATCACGCTCGAGGCAGGCACGACCGACATGACGCCGACCGCCCTACGACGGGACGGGTCGTTCGCCGACCGCCGCGCGCTGGTCGTCGACGACAACGAGACGAACCGCCGCCTGTTGCAGGCGTTCCTCGGCGCCTGGGGGATCGAGTCGGTCGTCACCGAAGGGCACGAGGCCGCGCTCGCCGCGCTGGCGGAGCAACGGTTCGACGTCGCGGTGCTCGACATGCTGATGCCCGGCATGGACGGGCTCGACCTGGCGATACGGATCCACGAGCGCGACCCGGATCTTCCGATCGTGCTCGCCTCGTCGATGAGCCAGCACGACGTCGCGGAAGACCCGCGCTGGCCGGCGTCCGGGATCGGGGCGGTCATCACCAAGCCGCTCAAGGCCTCGCCGCTCCACGGCGCGCTCGCGACCGCGCTCGGGGCATCGCTGAGCCTCGCGGAGGAGGCGACGACGAGCGAGCTCGATGGGACGCTGGCGTCGAAGCACCCGCTGCGGATCCTGCTGGCCGAGGACAACGTCGTGAATCAGAAGCTCGCGATCCGGCTGCTGGAGAAGCTCGGCTATCGGGCGGACGTCGCCGGCAACGGTATCGAGGCGATCGAGGCGCTCGAGCGGCAGTCCTACGATCTGCTCCTGTCCGACGTCCAGATGCCGGAGATGGACGGCCTCGAGGCGACCAGGCGGATCATCGAGCGGTGGCGGGAGGGGGAGCGCCCTTGGATCGTCGCGATGACCGCGGAGGCGATGAGCGGTGACCGCGAGCGATGCCTCGATGCGGGCATGAACGACTACCTCACGAAGCCGATCCGCGTTGACGAGCTCGTTGCCGCGATCAAGCGCACGCCCCGAAGGCGCGGGGCCGCGGCCGGGTCGTCGGTGGGGCCCGACGTCGAACCGATCGACCGCGAGGCGCTTGCCCACTTGGCCGAGGGCGTCGGCGGCGACGCGGCGTTCGTTGCCGAGCTGATCGACCAGTTCGCCGCGGACGCGCCGGCGCTGCTCGCAGCGGCGCGCACGGCGCTCGCCGCGGGCGACACCGCAGAGCTCCGTCGCGCCGCCCACACCCTCAAGTCCAACGCCGCGACGTTCGGTGCTCGACCCCTCGCCGACAGCAGCCGGACGCTGGAAGAGGCGGCGAAGGGGCGGCGATCTGAACGCTTGCCCGCCGCTGGTAGAACGGATCGCGCGCGAGCTGGATGCCGCCTTGGCGGCGCTCCCTGAGACCTGGGACGACTTGGCGGCCGGGTCGTCGACGTAGTCGCTCCAGATGCTCGACGGCGTTCGGGCGTTGCCTTCCGGAGGATCCGCGAGGCGACGTGGGGTGCTCGGTCTCACGTCTACGCTGTAGGTGGACGGGGAGGTGGTGAGCATGCTCGACCAGCCCCTGCAGCGGAGACCTGAGGCCACGCGACCCTTCGGGGATCGGGCCCTCCGATGGTCCTGGTTCCTGTTCCTGCTGTCGTATCCGTGGCACCTCGTTGGCGGGGGGATCGCGCTCTGGGTCACCGCGGGCGCCGGCGGGGACTTCGGCGCCGGCGTGGCTGTCCCCGGCTATATCTATGCGGCGCTCTACGTCTGGATGATGGCGCCGCTCGCCGCCGCGATCGTCATAGGAGTGCTCGGCTGGCTCAGAGGACACCGGCCCGCCGCGATCGTCCCGGCGCTCGCCAGCGCCGCGATGATCGTCATCCTCACGATCTTCAGCTACCAGGAGTTCTGGGACTGAGTGGATCCTCCGACGCCGGGTGACCCGAACCCGCTCGTCCCGCGGCGAGACGTCGTTCAGGCTTGGACGGGATAGCTGTAGGTGATCTTGGCCGAGATCACGTCGCACGTCGAGGTCGGCGGTGCGTGCACGCGGAGGAACGACCATGTGGTCGTGTGGCCGACGGTCCGGTGGCACCCGTAGTAGCCGCCGTCGATCTTGAAGGACACCGACTCGACCCGTTCCCCGGGGCGCAGCCCCCATCGCCAGTAGACCGAGATCTCCGCGTTGGCGCACAGGATCTTGACTTCGTGCGTCGAGGCGTCGCGCGACGCCAGGCAATCGCCCCCGCGCCGCGTGTCCTGTTCGTCGGCGACGCGCGCGTAGGTGCTCCCGTTCCTCTCCTTCGTGGCCGTCTTGCGGATCAGACCCCTCGTGATCTCCACCTTCTGCGCTTGGGAGACCATGGAGACCGCGTCCGTGTCGGTCGCCTCGACCCGCGCGAAGTAGGTGCCCTTCGGAGCGGACGAGGCGTCGCCCGCCGTCCCGTCCCAGATCCACGTGTGCGCGCCCGCCGCGAGCGAGCCGAGGTCCTCGGTCCGGATCTCCGTGCCGCAGCATCGACCGTAGACGTCGTCTTCGAAGACGTGCACGACGGTGTCGACGGAGTCCGCGGCCAGCGAGAAGCCGATCGTGGAGTGGTCCTTGTACCCGTCCTGGACCAGCGGATAGAACGGCGACGGGGTCGCCGAGAGCTCCGAGACCAACTTCGGCAGCACCGTGAAGGTTTCGCTCGTGATGACCGATCCGCCGTCCTGTCGACGGACGTCGACCACGTAGTCGGTGGGGGCGGCCACCGAGAGGTCGGCCCACGAGAAGTTGACGGGGTGCGGGGACGTCTCGGTCTCGGGATCGACCAGGACGTCCTTCTCCTTGATCGTGCCGTGGCCCGGCCGGCGGATCCGGATCGTGAAGATCGCGCTCGCGTCCCCGGAGTCGAACGTGAAGGTCACGGTCGCGGGGCCCCCGTAGGGGGAGTACACGGTGCTCGCGGGCAGCTGCACGATCGCGCCGTACGCCGCGAAGGCCGGCGTGGCCGTGAGGACGCCGGCCCCGAACAGGACCACGACGAGGCAACACGCGATCTTCCGCATACCGAGGTGTATCGGCATCTGTGGCCCGTCGCTCGACCGCCTCGGGAGCTCACTTCCTGTGGCAACCGGTTGAGCATCCGGGCGATGCGCATCGCCCGAGACGCGATCGACCGATGCGCCGTCAGCTCTCGGGGTCGACGGTGATCACGACGTTGCCGATCTTGCGGCCCGACTCGACGAAGCGGTAGGCCTCGACGATCTCATCCAGGGGATACCGTCGGTCGACGACGGGCTTGAAGGCGCCGGACTCGAGGAGCGCCTTGAACCGCCGCACCCTCGCCTGGTCGTATCTGGGCGGGATGGGCATCATGGCCTTCTTCCCGCCGAGGAGCGGCGTGATGAGCGCCAGGATCGGGTTCTGACAGAACCGCCCGAGGTCCGTCGACAGGTAGAACCCGCGAGTATCCAACAGGCGCATGCACCGGCCGAACGAGCTCCTGCCGACCGCGTCGAAGACGACGTCGTAGGTCTGCGCGTCCTTCGTGAAGTCCTCGGCCGTGTAGTCGATGACCCGGTCGGCCCCCAGCCCTCGCACCAGCTCGATGTGCTCGGTGTCGCAGACGGCGGTCACGACGGCGTCGAGGTCCTTCAGGAGCTGGACCGCCGCCGAGCCGATCGCCCCGGTCGCGCCGTTCACGAGCACGTGCTGACCGCTGCGGACCCGCGCCTTCGTGATGCACGCCAGGGCGTAGTGGGAGCCCTCGGTGCTCGGCGCCGCCTCCTCGAAGCTCATGCCGGCCGGCATCGTCGTGAGTGGACCATCTTCGGGGATCGACAGGTACTCGGCGTGCGCGCCGAACCGGCGCTCGTTGAACCCGAACACCCTGTCGCCGACCTCGAAGGCCGTGACGTCCCTGCCGATCGCCTCGACCACGCCCGCGAACTCGGTCCCGAGGATCGGCGCCTTGGGCCGCAGCAGTCCGCTGAAGAACCGGACGATGAACGGCTCGGCCGCCCGGAAGCCGCAATCGGTCCGATTCACCGTCGCCACGTGCACCTTGACGAGCACGTCGTGGTCCGTGACCGTCGGCGCTTCCACCTCGGCGATCCGCACCACGTCCGGCGGGCCGTACCTGGTGCGAACGGCGGCTCTCATGGGCGCACTTTACCGACGCCGCCTCAGGTCGCGGTCCCGTCCCTCGGTGCCGCGCTCTCCGCCTGCACAGCGAGCGCGGCACCGCGAGCCGATCGGGGGCTCAGCCGGGGGGCGCGAAGAACTCGAGCGCGATGCCGTCGGGATCGCGGAAGCTCACGTCCGAGCCGTAGTGCGCATCCTCGATGGCGCCGTGCTCGATGCCGAGCTCGTCGAGCCTGAGCGCCCACTTCTCGAGCTCCTCCCGATCCGCGCAGCCGAAGGCGACGTGATCGAGGCCGACCCTGAACTCGCTGAACGGTTCATCCGGCGCAGGCGTCCGGTGCTGGTGCAGCCCGAGCAGCGTGCCGTTCCCGACCAAGTACACCGTGTGATGGAAGTCGCCGACGGTGTCTTCGTCGATCGCGGGCTCGGCACCGAGGAGCGCCTCGTACCAGGGGACGCTCACCGCGAGGTCGCGGACCGTGAGCGCGACGTGCGTGAGCGGCGGGGATGTATCCATGTGTCACTCCTTCCGACGGGTGGATGGGGTTGCGAACCGGAGCTCCGATCCCGGTAGTACGGACCGGACCCCGTCGGGGTTCACCTGGCGCAGGACGCGACGTGCATCCCCACGACCGAGATGCAGGTTCCCCCTGGCGGAACCGCGTCGGCGGCGCATAGGGTTCTCGCAGGCCCGCATAGGTTGCCGCGGAGGGGGAGGGGTGGCCGAGGAACGGCGCGCCGGCAGGGTGGTGGCGACCATCTCGGCCGGCTTGGTGATCGGCATCGTCGAGGTGGTGCTCGCGATCTCGTTCGCCGCGCTCGTGTTCGGCGGCTACATCGAGCAGTACCTGCCCGCCGGGATCGGCATCTACCTCGTCGCGGCGACGTTGACGCTCGCGATCCTCGCCTGGAGGGGGGGCGTGCGGGGCGTCGTAGGCAGCGTGCAGGACGCGGCGGCGGCCGTCCTTGGCATCGTGGCCGCGAGCGCGGCGCTGGACGCGGTCGGGGGCGTCTACCAGGCGTTCCTCACGGTCGTGGCCGCGACGATGGTCGTGACCTTGCTGACGGCCGCGACCTTCCTGCTGCTCGGGACCTTCCGCTTGGGCAACCTGGCGCGGTTCATCCCGTATCCGGTCGTGGGTGGCTTCCTCGCGGGCACGGGATGGCTGCTCTTCAAGGGCGGGCTCCGGGTCGCCTCCGGCATGACCCCGCAGATCGGCACGATCAAGGAGTTCGTGGATCCCGTTCGAGCTCGTGCGTTGGGTCCCCGCCGTCGCGTTCGGCGTGATCCTGCTGATCGCGACCCGCGTCGTGCGGCGCTCACTCGTGATCCCGGTCGTCCTCGGGATCGGGCTCGTGCTGTTCGCGATCGGGATGCTCGTCACGGGGTCCTCCATCCAGGACGCTCGGACCGGGCTGTGGCTGCTGGGACCGTTCACCTCGACGCAGCTGTGGCAACCGTGGACCCTGCATGCGCTCGGCGGTGCGGATTGGACCGCGGTCCTCGACCAGGCCGCCGGCATCGCCACCACCGTGTTGGTGGCCGTGATGGCGTGCCTGTTCAACGTCGGCGGCGTTGAGCTGCTGCTGCACACCGATCTCGATTCCAACCGGGAGCTCCGCGACGCGGGGTTGGTGAACGTCGTGACGGGGCTCCTCGGGGCGATCCCCGGGTACCACGCGCTCAGCCTGACCGCGCTCGCGGAGCAGATGTCCGTCGACGGGCGAGGGGCCGGCCTGGTGGCGGCGCTCGTCCCGCTCGCGGCGGTGATCTTCGGCGCCGGCGTCGTCGGGCTGGTCCCGCGGATGATCGTGGGTGGCGTGCTCGTGTTCGTCGGCCTGTCGTTCCTGGTCTCGTGGATCTTCGACATGCGCCGGTCGCTGCCCGTGGGCGAGTACCTGATCGTGCTCGCGATCGTGCTGACGATCGCGACGGGAAGCCTCCTGGCCGGTCTCGTGGTCGGACTGATCCTCTCGGTGGTGCTCTTCGCGGTGAACTACGGACGGATCGACCTCGTGCACGAGATGGCCTTCGGGACGACCTACCGCAGCAACGTCGACCGGCCGCCCGGCGAGCGCGCGGCGCTGCACGATCTCGTGGACCGCGTCCAGATCCTCCGGCTGAGCGGGTTCGTGTTCTTCGGGACCGCGAGCGGACTCCTGGAGCGGATCCGTAAGCGCGTGGAGGCCGGGCCGATCCGCTTCCTCCTGCTCGACGTCCAACGCGTCACCGGCGTCGACTCGTCGGGCGTGCTGGCGTTCCACAAGGTGGTCCAGCTCGCGGAGGCGAGCGGGTTCGAGGTCGTGCTCGCGGGAGCGGCCGAGCGGGTGGAGCACCAGCTGCGACGCGGAGGCGTGGTCGCGACCGAGGGGATCGTGCGGTTCGAGCCGGACCTGGATCGCGGCCTGCAGCGGTGCGAGGACGTCCTGCTCGCGGAGGCCCGACCGGCGGTCGCGCGCGGCACGGGCGACGGCGTCGCCGGCCTGCCACCCCACCTCGAGGCCTATCTCGAGCGCCGGTCGCTCGCCGAGGGCACCGTGCTGATCCGCCAGGGCGATCCGCCAGACGACCTGTTCGTGCTGGAGTCGGGTCGATTGCGGGTCGAGCTGACGACACCCGAGGGGGAGCGGCTCCGCCTGAGCACGGTGAGACCGGGGGTCGTGGTGGGCGAGGTGGCGCTGTACTCCGGGGTTCCCCGGACCGCGGACGTGATCGCCGAGGAGCCGAGCGTGGTCCTCGAGCTGACCCGTGCGTCGATCGAGCGTCTGGAGGCTGAGGAACCCGAGACCGCCGCCGCGCTCCATCGATGGCTCGCGACCACGCTCTCGGTGCGCCTTACCGACGCGCAACGCGCGTACTCCGCGTTGCTTGACTAGACGACAGGCCCCCGGTGATGGGTCGGAGGCCTTCTGGCCGCGCAGAGAGACCTCGGCGGGTTCCAGTTCGGGGTGGAGGCCACATACGCGTCCTACGAGTTCACGCAGCCCGTGAGCGATCGGCCGACGGACGACGCGTGGCGCGCGATGCTCGATTGACGGCTCGGCGCCCGATCGTCCTGCCTGGGAGGGGGTGTTCCTCGCAGGTTCCTCATGACGCGAGGACGACGCATGAGATGAAGGGCGGCCGTCGGTCGACGGTCGCCCTCGTCCATCCGCGCGGTCTCAGGCCGCGACCACCTCGCGCTTCAGCAGCACGGGGACCGGCGTGTGCGCCTGTGCCGCAGGCGAGTAGGAGGGGTGCCATGTGAGGTCGACGCTTGCGACCTCCCATCCCTCGTTGCCCAACTCGGTCAGCCGCTCGAGCAGCTCCTTGGTGTGTACCTCGTAGTGCTCGTAGGTCGGCAGTTGCTCCACTCGGTATTCGAACCGCTTCATCACGCACCCCCTTCGCTTCCCCTCCAACTTCATGCTGGCAGGGCCCGCATACCCAGTCAGTGACCGGGATGCGATCCGAGGGTGACCTGGGTCACCGACGACGAACGCCGGTCTACGGAGCGTGCCTACACTGGCTCTGGAGGGGGAAGACCAGGGCTCGATCGGGACGATCCAGGCCCGGTCGGAGACCGTGCTCGAAGAGCTCGTTCAGGGAGGCGCGCGCGGTGGCTTCCTCTCTGACCTCCCGGAGGACGTGGCCGAACGGCTCCTGGCCGGGGCGATCCGGATCTCCGTCCCTGCGGGCGCGCTGATCTACCGCGACGGTGAGAGTCCTCGCGTCATCGTGGTCATGAGCGGCCTCCTGCGGGTGTTCCTGAGGTCCGTCGACGGTCGGCAGGTGACGGTGCGCTACCTGCGGGACGGCGATGTGGCGGGCCTCCTCCTGGTGCTCGGAGGGCCCGGACCGACGAGCATCCAAGCGATGACCTCGGCGACGGTGGTGGCCCTTCAGATCGACACGCTTCGTTCGTTGCTCGCTTCGGATCCACGCGTCGCCCGCGCGTGTGCGGAGGAGTTGACACGACAGCTGTACAAGGCGCTAGAAGATCTCTCCGAGCAGGCCTTCCTTCCGATCCGTGAGCGTCTCGTGCTCCAACTGCTTGATCTTGCCTCCCTCGGTGACGAGCGGCGTCTCGTCGTGCGCGCCAGCCAACAGGAGCTTGCCGACGCCATCGGGTCGGTGCGGGAGGTCGTGACCCGGAGCCTCCACGAGCTGCGGGACGAGGGCCTGATCGAGACCTCTCGCGACCGGATCGTCCTCATCGATCCGATGAGGCTCAGCGAGGAGGTCGGGACCCGTGACTCCGGGAGCCGAGACCGCCCGTAGACTGGCCAGGATGGTCGAGCGCACGGACATCACCCCGGCGGCGGATCCCGAGTCCGCCGGTCCCGTCTTGACGATGCCGGGGGCGCCGCTGGCGTTCCACCTGATGGCCAAGCCCACAGGCGCGGTCTGCAACCTCGACTGCGAGTACTGCTTCTTCCTGTCGAAGGAGATGCTCTACCCCGGCAGCCGCTTCCGGATGGCCGAAGAGATCCACGAGCGCTACATCCGCCAGCTGCTGGAGGCCCACCCCGATCACCACGAGGTCGTCGTGGCCTGGCAGGGCGGGGAGCCCACGATGATGGGCCTGGACTTCTTCCGCCGCTCGGTCGAGCTCGAGCGACGATTCGCGAAGCCCGGCCAGCGGATCCTCAACACGATGCAGACGAACGGGACGCTCCTCGACGACGAGTGGGGCGCCTTCCTGAAGGAGCACGGCTTCCTGGTCGGCATCTCGATCGACGGCCCCTCCGAGATGCACGACGCGTATCGCGTGGACAAGGGCGGCAAGCCCACCTTCGACCGGGTGATGGCGGGCCTCGACGTGCTCAAGCGCCACGAGGTCGACTGGAACGTGCTCACGACGATCCACGCGGTGAACGGCGATCACGGCCGCGAGGTCTACACGTTCTTCCGCGACGAGTTGGGCGCCACCTTCGTCCAGTTCATCCCGATCATCGAGCGCGCGACCCCCGAGACCTTCGCCGTGGCCGAGGCGGGATGGGGCGAGGGCGTGAAGGGCCGGCCCCTCTACAAGCAGGAGGGCGACCTCGTCACCCACCGCTCGGTCGGACCCGAGCAGTACGGACGGTTCATGATCGACGTGTTCGAGGAGTGGGTGCGCCACGACATCGGCACCGTATACGTCCAGATGTTCGACACGGCCCTCGCGAACTTCTACGGGGAGCCTGGCGGGATGTGCGTGCACGCGGAGACGTGCGGGCTGCAGCTCGCGATCGAGCACACCGGCGACCTGTATTCGTGCGACCACTTCGTTGAGCCCGACTACCTGCTCGGCAACATCGAGGACAAGCACATGCTGGAGCTGATCGTCTCGCCCCAGCAGCAGAAGTTCGGCCAGGACAAGTTCGACACGCTGACCCGGTTCTGCCTGGACTGCGACGTGCGCTTCGCCTGCAACGGGGGATGCCCCAAGGATCGGTTCGCGATCTCGCCTTACGGCGAGGAGGGACAGCACTACCTGTGTCCCAGCTACAAGGCGTTCTTCCACCACATCGATCGGCCCATGCGGATGATGTGCGACCTCTTGCGCGCCGGCGAAGCGCCTGCCGACGTGATGGCGGTCTACGGCAGGGAGGACGCGCGTCGCGGGCGGAACGACCCCTGCACGTGCGGCAGCGGGCGGAAGTGGAAGCGTTGCCACGGCGCCGACCTGCCCGCGCGGGTCTGACGAGGAAGCCCGCGCAGCTCAGCCCCAGAGCGCCGCGGCGCCGTCGCCGAGGATCTTGGCGCCCAACACCAGCAGCAGGACCATCATGATCACGGCGTTGTGGCGGAGCATGAACTCCTTCACCCCGGCGAGCGGCCCGACGGCGCGATCGGCGTCGATGAGGTAGTAGAGGACGGACCCGACGACGGTGAGCGAGCCGATCACGACGAACGCCGCGATCGCGATGGCCGTGTCCGCCCCGTCGAGGCCGGCCTGGGCGATCGAGGCAGCTGCCGCCGCGGTGAGCGCAAGGTTCTTCGGATTCGCACCGGACAGAGCTGCACCGAGCACGAGCGCCTTCCCCGGCGTGACGGCGTCGATCGTGGCCATCCACGACGGCACGGCGGGATCCTCTCCTTCCTTTGGCCGTTTCCGCCACTGCCTCGCGGCCATGAACAGGAAGAGCGCCCCGACCGCGACCTTGAGCCAGTCGCTCGCTGTCGCGGTTCCGGTCCTGGTTGGCTCGAGCCGCCCAGCACGACCACCACTACGATGCTGACGGCGACGAGGCCCGCCACCCAACCCAGCGCGAACGCCGGACCGTTCGACCGCGCCCGTGGGGTCCCGAGCATCAGGACCACGGCGACGATCGGGATGGGACTGAGCGCGACCGCGACGGCCGCAGGGAGGAAGTCGCCGATCGTCTGGATCACCATGCGTCGCCAGCCGCCAATCGATCGGCGGCGCGGATCAACTCCCTCGTGAGCCCCGGCTCGTCGGCAGCGTGCCCCGCGTCATCTACGACCGCGAGTTCGGCCTGCGGCCATACTCGATGGAGCGCCCACGCGTTGGCGATCGGCGCCATCAGGTCGAACCGGCCCTGCACGAGGATGCCCGGGATATCAGCCAGGAGATCGGCGTTACGGAGCAGGATCCCGTCCTCGAGGAAGACGTCGTGCCGGATGTAGTGCGTCACGAGGCGCGCGAACGCCAAGGCGAAGTTGGGGTCGCTGTACCGCGGGTCCAGCGCCATGGTCGGCGGCCAATCGGTCGTGGCGGACTCCCACGTGCACCACGCGAGCGCGGCGCGACGGCGCACCTCGTGAACGGGGTCGTGTAGGAGCCGAGAGTATGCCTCCACGATGTCCCCGTCGCGTGCGGCCGGGGGCACGCCATCGAGGAGCGCCCGCCATTGCACGGGGAGCAGCGGCGCCACGCCGCCCCGGAACCACCAATCGTCCTCCGCGCGCCGACCCGTCGTCACGCCCCACAGGATCATCTCCGTGACCCGGTCCGGGTGGGTCTCGGCGTAAGCGAGGGCCAGCGTGCTGCCCCACGATCCGCCCCACACCAGCCACCGCTCGATGTCGAGGTGCTCCCGCAACAGCTCCATGTCCGCGATCAGGTTCTGCGTGGTGTTTGCCGTGAGATCGATATCCGGCTTGCTCGCGTGCGGCGTGCTCCGACCGCAGTTGCGCTGATCGAACAGCACGAGGCGGTACGCCGCAGGATCGAACATGCGACGGTGCCACCGCGTGCAGCCGGATCCGGGCCCGCCGTGGACCACGAGGGCGGGCTTGCCCTGCGGGTTCCCGCAGACCTCCCAATAGATGCGGTCGCCACTTCCGACGTCCAACATCCCGTGCTCATGCGGCTCGATCTCCGGATGAAGAAGCGTCAAGGACATCCCACTCGAAAGACTATCCGCAGGGTCCCCGCCCTGGATGGTCTTCTGCTCCCGAGGCAGGGTGTGCGGGAATCTTGGCTCGGTCGTAGGCTCGAAGGAACGTCCGCACGTGAGATGCGGAACCGTGGGCCCGTCGTGGACGGGCCCGGAAGGGAGGGCACATGACCGACAACGACATGCTGCTGGTCCTGGCAGCGTCGTACGACAGCGTCTCCGACGCCGAGGTCGACTACGAGGCGGTGAAGGCCTTGTACTACGAGGTCGAGGCCTCACACGACTTCGACGCCGCGGTGATCGACCGCGACGACGAGGGCAAGGTCCGCGTCGTGAAGAAGCACGAGCAGCCCACCCGCCATGGCGCCGCGAAGGGCCTGGGGTGGGGCCTCGCGATCGGGGCGGTCTGCGCGATCTTCCCGCCGGTCGCCCTCGCGGGCGGCATGGTCGCCGGCGGCGCCGCCGGCGCCACGATCGGGGCCGTCACGGGCCACGTGAAGGGCGGCATGGACGACGGCGACCTCAAGCAGCTCGGCACGACGCTCGAGAAGGGCAAGGCCGGTCTGCTCGTGGTGTACGCCACCAACATGGCGGACCAGATCGCGGCGAGCATCAAGGCGGAGAACCGCTTCGTCTCCAAGGAGATCGACGCCAACGCCGACGAGCTGGCGAAGCAGATCAAGGAAGCCGAGAGCCAGAGCTAGCAGGCATCGCGGTTCATCGATCGAGCGATCGACCGATCGGACGATCGATGGCGGAATCACGAACGGGCCCGGCGGTGGAAGTCGCCGGGCCCGTTTCACGTGGCCGGTCGAGTGGTCTGTCGGACGTCGGGTAACCTCGTCGCGCCCGCCCGTTGTAGGGTCGTGCGCACATCTCCGAAGGAGCCGGCGCATGAAGATCCGTGTCGCAGCCCTCGCAGCATCGGCCACGCTCGTCCTCACGTTCGTCGTCGCCCATCCGGCCGCCGCGCAGTTCCCCGGACGGCCCGGGCGCTTCGTCTCCACCGCCGACGGGCTCACGACGGTGGCGCGCGACGGTTCGCATCCACGGATCCTCAAGCTGGGGCCGGCGCTCAAGAACGCCGGGGTCGAGTACCCGTCCTTCACCCCGCGCGGGAGATCCATCGTCTTCGACGCGAGCCGGGATGCCGATCCCGACTACGAGATCTACCGGGTGAGCGCGCGTGGCGGGAAGGCCGTGCAGCTCACGCACAACGACCGGACGGACTGGGGGCCCGATCAGGGGCTCGACCGCATCGCCTACGTCTGCGTTCGCGGCGGCGACGACGAGATCTGCACGATGCGGCTCGATGGCTCGAGCGTCCGTCAGATCACCTCGAACGACGCCAACGATTGGAACCCGAAGTGGACGCCGGACGGCTCGAGGATCGTGTTCTCCAGCGACCGCCGCGGCACCATGGACATCTTCAGCATGAGGCCGGACGGCACCGGCACGCGACGCCTCACCGACGATCCGGGCGATGAGCTCGAGCCGGACATGTCGCCGAACGGCAAACGCATCGTGTACTGGAGCAACCTGGTCGCGCCCGGCTCCCTCGTCGTGATGCATGCCGACGGCACCCATCAGAACATCCTGGCCGTCGCCACCCCGTATCCGGGCGAGCCGAGGACGCCGGTGTGGTCGCCGAACGGAACCAGGATCGCGTTCGGCACGACCGACCAGATCTGGACCCGCACGCCGACGGACGACCTCGGCGCCATCAAGGTCGTCGTCGCGAGCGGCGCCGGCAACAACATCGGCTGGCAACCGCTGCCGTAGATCGGGCCACCCTACGCGGGCGCGTCCCCCCGACCTTCGATCGCGGGGATCGCGAGATCCGTCATCAAGCCGCGCACCCGGTGCTCGATCTCGTCGCGGATCGGCCGGACCTCCTCGATCGGCAGTCCCGCAGGATCGTCCAGGTCCCAGTCGACGTAGCGGACGCCCGGGAAGACCGGGCACGAGTCGCCGCAGCCCATCGTGATCACGGCGTCCGCGCTGCGCACGACGTCGTCCGTCCAACGCCGGGGGATCCGGTCGCCGATGTCGATCCCGACCTCGGCCATGACCGCGACGGCCGACGGATTCACCTCGGCCGCGGGGTCCGAGCCACCGGAGAAGACCTCCGCACCGTCGCCGGCCAGGTGTTGGAGCCAGCCTGCGGCCATCTGCGAGCGGCCCGCGTTGTGCACGCACAGGAACACGACCCTGGGCTTCGGCGCGCTTGCGTTGCTCACGGATGCTCCTTCTGCACGGTGCCGGCCATCCCACGTGCATCCGGCAAGTCCTACAGGCCAAGCGTACGGGCACCGGCACCCCAACACACGATCGTTCGCGGTCTGTTCGCGTGCGCGACGCGGCGCGTGCACCTGGGGCCCTCCAACATCGGCGGGCGGGGTATCCTCGCTCGACCGTCGTCGAACCGATCGGAGTGCGTGGTGAACGAGCCGTTCAAGGGCACCGTCAACGTCGACATCCGAGACTCCGAGCCGGATTGGGATCCGTTCGAGCCTCCGAAGGCCCCCGATGGCGCCCCCAACGTCGTGTACATCGTGCTCGACGACGTCGGCTACTCGGCGATGGGCTGTTACGGCGGGCCGATCGAGACGCCCAACATCGACCGGATCGCGAACGACGGCGTCCGCTACACGCAGTGGCACACCACGGCCCTGTGTTCGCCCACGCGCTCGTGCCTGCTGACGGGGCGCAACCACACCCGCAACTCGATGGCGTGCATCACCGAGGCCGCGATCGGCTTCCCGAACGCGAGCGGCACGATCCCGCCCGAGAACGGGATGCTCCCGGAGATCCTCGGTGAGCTCGGCTGGAACACATACATGGTCGGCAAGTGGCACCTGTGCCCGACCGACGAGATGAACCTGGCCGCGACACGGCGGAACTGGCCCAGCGGCCGCGGCTTCGAGCGTTGGTACGGGTTCCTGGGTGCGGAGACCAACCAGTGGTACCCCGAGCTCGTGTACGACAACCACCCCGTGGACCCGCCGGCGACGCCGGAGGAGGGCTACCACTTCACCGACGACATCACCGACAAGGCGCTCGAGTTCATCAAGGACGCCAAGGCGATCGCGCCGGAGAAGCCGTTCTTCCTCTACTTCGCGCCGGGGGCCTGCCACGCGCCGCACCACGCGCCGAAGGAGTGGATCGAGAAGTTCAAGGGCCGGTTCGACATGGGGTACGAGGCGCTGCGCGAGCAGACCCTCGCGCGCCAGAAGGAGATGGGCGTCGTTCCGCCGGACACGGAGCTCCCGCCCGTCAACCCGATCGGCACGACCGAGACGCGCACCGGACCCGACGGCAAGCCCTTCCCGATGATGGACGTCACGAAGCCATGGGACTCGCTCTCCGACGGGGAGAAGGAGCTCTTCTCGCGGATGGCGGAGGTCTACGCGGGGTTCCTCGCCCACGCCGACCACCACATCGGACGGCTCCTCGACTTCCTGGAGTTCTCGGGAGAGCGGGAGAACACGATGGTGATCCTGGTCTCCGACAACGGCGCCAGCGGCGAGGGCGGTCCCAACGGGTCCGTGAACGAGAACCGCCTCTTCAACGGGATGCCCGACGACCTGGACTCCGCCCTCGCGATGCTCGACGAGCTTGGTGGCCCCAAGACCTACAACCACTACGCGAACGGCTGGGCCATGGCCTTCAACACGCCGTTCAAGATGTGGAAGCGCTACGAGTTCAACGGCGGGACCTCGGACCCCTGCATGATCTCGTGGCCCGCCGGGATGAAGGCGAAGGGCGAGCTGCGCACCCAGTACCACCACGCGATCGACCTGGTGCCGACCGTGCTCGACTGCCTCGGGGTCGAGCCGCCCGAGCGCATCAAGGGGCACGTGCAGGTCCCCTTCGACGGGGTGAGCATGCGGTACAGCTTCGATGACGCCTCGGCGACGTCCGCCCGGCGCACGCAGTTCTACTCGATGCTCGGGTCCCGCGGGATCTGGCACGACGGGTGGAAGGCCGTCACGACCCACCCGACGATCGCGGGCTGGAGCGAGTTCAACGCGGACGAGTGGGAGCTGTACCACACCGACGTGGACCGCTCCGAGCTCCACGACCTGGCCGCCGATCAGCCCGACAAGCTACGTGAGCTCGTGAACCTGTGGTTCGCCGAAGCGGGTCGCAACGGCGCGTTCCCGCTCGATGACCGCTCCGCGCTCGAGATCATCCTGACGCCGCGGCCGCTGCTCTCCCCGCCGCGCGATCGCTACGTCTACTTCCCCGACACCGCGGACGTCCCGGAATCGCAGTCGGTCAACATCCGCAACCGCTCGTACGCGATCGGCGCGCTGGTCGACATCCCGGAGGCCGGCGCGGAGGGCGTGCTGTTCGCTCACGGGGCGCGCTTCGGCGGGCACGCCCTCTACGTCAAGGAGAACCGGCTGCACTACGTCTACAACTTCGTCGGCATGATGGAGCAGAAGATCGACGGGACCGTGGATCTGCCCACCGGCGAGAACCTGATCCTCTCGGCCTCGTTCGACAAGGACGGCGAGGACCCGCCCGGCGTCGCGACCGGGCATCCTCTCCCTGTACCACGGCGACCAGAAGGTCGGCGAGGGTCGGATCAAGACCCAGCCGGGGTACTTCTCGCTCGCGGGCGAGGGCCTCTGCGTGGGACGCGACAGCGGCGAGGCCGTCACCGATGACTATCCGGGCGAGGCGCCCTACCGGTTCACGGGCGGGACGATCAAGCGAGTGGCCGTCGACGTGAGCGGCGAGCCCTACCTCGACCTGGAGCGCCAGGCCGTGGCGATGCTGAGCCGCGAGTAGGCGAGTGGCCATGGCGTTCCGCGGGTGGAAGGTAGAGGCGCTCGAGTTCTTCGAGGGCTTGGAGGCCGACAACTCCAAGGCGTACTGGCAGCGGAACAAGGAGATCTACGAGCATGAGGTCCGCGCCCCCATGGAGGCGCTGCTCGCCGAGCTCGAGGCCGAGTGGGGGGAGGGCCGCATCTTCCGGCCCTACCGCGACGTCCGGTTCAGCCCGGACAAGTCGCCGTACAAGACGCACATGGGCGCGCTGATCGGCGCGGGGTACGTCCAGCTGAGCGCCGAAGGTCTGAGCGCGGGATGCGGTATGTGGGAGATGGCGTCCGACCAGTTGGAGCGCTACCGCGCCGCCGTGGCCGACGAGCGCACCGGAGCCGAGCTTTCGGCTCTGGTGGAGGACGGGCGCGCGGCGGGTCTCGAGGTGATGGCGCACGGAACCCTGAAGACGGCGCCGCGCGGCTACCCGAAGGACCATCCGCGGATCGAGCTGCTGCGCTACAAGGGCCTGGCGATGTGGCGCGACTGGGGCGCCGGCGCCTGGCTCGGGACCGCCAAGGCGAAGGACAGGGTGGTGGGGTTCTTCCGCGACTCGTCGCCGATCCGGGACTGGCTGGAGACCCACGTCGGGGCCTCGACGCTTCCCGAGCGGACGCGGTAGCCGAACGCTTAGGCGGGCTTCGCGGTCGCGAGGATGCGCACGATCTCGGCCTCGACCGCCCGACACATCACGTAGTCGCTGTCGCTCGCCACGGCGCAGGATCCCCCCAGGGGGGTCGTCGCGACGGCGGCCGCGGTCCAGAGCGTCTCGCCGCAATGCGCCAACGCCTCGCGCTCGGCCGAACGGACCTGCGCCGTGCCGACCACCCCTGCGACCCCGCCCTCACCCCACGTCACACGGTCGTCGGCGGTGGCCCGGATGCAGAACACGCGGCCCGATCCGCTGAGGGCGGTGATGTGCGCGGCGGATCCGGTGGTGGATGCGACCGCCATCGTCAGTGCGGGCGCGGGGCGGGTCCCGGCGGCGAGCGGGCCGTCCATCCATGCGAGCGCGGGATCGGAGCGCGCGCCGGTCCTCGCGTCGAAGCCCCGGAAGGTCCCCGTCCGCGAGCGGTAGGCGAAGGCCGCGTCCACGGCCTCGCGGAGGTCCATCTTGGCGCGCACGTCGTGCGCCTGGTATCGCACCCCGACGTATGTGGGGATCGTGGCCTCGATCTCCGCTGCGAGCGGGTCGGCCGCGAAGAGGATCAGCGAGACGACGACCAGCCCTGCGGCGAGCACGTCGGCGAGGATCGCGCCGCGAGGGAGATCCCGCATGGGGGTCGTGATCTTCGCCGGTGGCGGGGCCTCACCCTCGGCGGGCTCGCCGATCAGCCCCTTCGCGACGATGAGGTCCGCGATAGGCCGCCACGCCGAACCCACCAGGCCGACGAGCGCCAACGGGACCACGAGCCCGAAGCTCGCGTACGTCGGGAAGCGGTCCTCCGCGAAGAGCAGCGCCATCGACGGGGCTGCGCTCAGCAGGAAGGCGGTCGCGACCAGGATCCACGGCCACCACCGGCGGTCGTCGGGACCGAGCAGCATGCCGAACGCGCCCATCACGAAGGCGGCGGGCAGGACCTGCCACCGGGTGAACGGGATGCCGCCGATGGCGGCGAAATGGCGAGCCAACACCGCGTTCCAGGCGAACGTGACGCAGGCCGCGGCGGCCACGCACACGGCGAACGCCACGAAGCCTGCGAGCGGACGGACCGCAGTCTTGCGCGCCGGGCGATGCCTGCCGACCCACATCACCGCGAGCGCCGGCGCGGCCACGAGCGCCAGATCCAGCCCGACCCTGGCGATCGGACGGTCGAGGAACGGCGGGATGCTCCACGTCTGCATCACGGAAGGCGCGCGCTCGACCGCGAGGAGTCCGGCGAGCGGCACCAACGCCGTGAAGCGACGCCCGCCGGCCGCGAGGACCGAGCACGCGAGCCCGATCCCGACGACCATCAGGATCGTCGCGGCCGTGGAGGCGGCGCGCGCGCCGCTCGAGGCGGGGAGGCAGAACCAGTCGCGTCCCACGATGGGGAGGTGCGCCGCGCGCAGCCGTTCGCACAGGCCTTCGAACTGCCCCATGGGCACCGCGGCGCGCCACATGCCGATCCACACGCCGGTCACAGCCAGCGAGCTCACCGCGGCGACGGAGATGACGGGAGGCACCCGGCGACGGGGAGGGCGGCCGTGCACCACGTGCGTCCCGGCGACGTCCATGCCTGGGTTGTCGGCAGGAGCATCCTCGGGCTGTACGGCCTCACCCGGGAGGTCGGCCCCCTTATCCTTGACCTCGCCGAGCATGACAGGAGGCGCGCGCGTGAGTTCCGATACCACCGGATCGAGCCATGTGGTTCCGCCCAGGCCCGACGGTGGGAGCGCCTCGAGGACGACGGCTTGGGCCGCGCCCGCGACCCACCTGAGCCCCGACGAGCGCGTCGCGAGGGGGAAGGTCGTCCGCGGGCGCATCCCGCGCTCCGATCACGGAGGCTGGGAGCCGGCGACCGGCCGACCCGACCCGATCGCCCTGCTCGAGGAGCAGGCCGCGACCCGCGTGGAGGAGCTCGTGCCGGTCCGCTACGGGAGGATGCTGGTCTCACCCTTCACGTTCTTCAGGGGCGCCGCGCTCATCATGGCTTCCGACCTCGCCGCGACCCCTCGCACCGGGCTCCACGTCCAGCTCTGCGGCGACGCCCATCTCTCCAACTTCGGGGTGTTCGCCTCCCCCGAGCGCCAGATGATGTTCGACATCAACGACTTCGACGAGACGCTCCCGGGACCATGGGAGTGGGACGTCAAACGCCTCGCCGCCAGCATCGAGGTTGCCGGCCGCGACCTCGGCTTCTCGGCACCCGAGCGCCGGGCCGTGGTGATGACCGCCGTGCGGGAGTATCGCGGCGTGATGCGCGACGCGGCCGCGATGCGCACGCTGGACTCCTGGTACGCCCACATGGAGATCGGACAGATGCTGGAGTGGATCCAGGAGGAGGTCAGCAGGGATCAGCTCGGCAAGCGGGAGGCGAAGGAGGCCGAGAAGGACATCGCGAAGGCGCGCACGCGCGACCATGCGCGGGTCCTCACGAGGCTGGGGGAGGAGCGCGACGGGGAGCTGCGCATCGCGGCCGATCCACCCCTGGTCGTGCCGATCGAGGGCCTCGTGCTGCCCGGCACGACGGCGGAGGCCACCGAGGACTCCATGCGTCGGCTGCTCCGCTCGTATCGGCGGACGCTCCCGTACCGACATCATCCCCTCGAGGAATTCGCGTACGTGCACACCGCGCGCAAGGTCGTGGGCGTCGGGAGCGTGGGCACGCGCGCGTGGGTCCTCCTGCTCGTGGGGCGCGACGACGACGACCCCTTGTTCCTCCAAGCGAAGGAGGCGCAGCCATCCGTGTTGGAACGGTTCGTCGGTCGGAGCGAGTTCTCACACCACGGGCGCAGGGTCGTCGAGGGCCAGCGGCTGATGCAGGCCGCGAGCGACATCTTCCTGGGCTGGCAGCGCGTCGTGGATCTCGACGGGGAGACACGCGACTATTACGTGCGCCAGCTCCACGACTGGAAGGGATCGGCGGAGGTGGACTCCATGCGGGTGCCAGGGGCCACACTCTACGCGCGGATGTGCGGGGCGACGCTCGCGAGGGCCCATGCGCGGTGGGGCGACCGCATCGCGATCGCGTCCTACCTCGGCAAGGGCGAGACCTTCGACCGCGCCATCGCGGACTTCTCGGTGGCCTACGCCGACCAGAACGAGCGCGACTACCGGGCGCTCCTCGACGCCGTCTCCGCCGGGAGGATCACGGCGCAGGAGGGGGTCTGACCCCCGAAGCATCCCCGCCGCCGATTGTCAGCTTGGGCAGACTTTGACGGTAGCCGACAAACTATGCCCAAGATGGTAAGGTGGTCCTCGTGGATCCGAGGCTCAATCCGTACACGCCGAACGCGGGGGTGCGTCCGCCGGCGCTCGTAGGACGTGACGCCGAGCTCGACCAGGTGGAGATCATGCTCGAACGGCTCCGCCGCGGGCATGCCGACCAGGCGGTTCTGGTCACGGGCCTGCGCGGGGTGGGGAAGACCGTCCTCCTCGGCGCGTTCGCCGAGCGTGCAGCCCTCGTCGGCTGGGTGCCCGTCGAAGCCGAGATCTCGCCCGACGCACCGTTCGGGCCGCGGATCGTCCAGCTCGTGCGGCGGGCGCTGCTGGAGTTGGCGCCGCGCGACCGATGGCGTGACCGCCTCCGTCGTGCGGCCGGCGTCCTGCAGTCCTTCTCGATCACGGTCTCTTCGGACGGCTCGGTGACGGGCACGATCGACGTCGACCCCATCGTCGGAACGGCCGACAGCGGTGAGCTCGGGGAGGATCTCACCGACGTGCTGGTCGCCCTCGGGGAGGCGGCGCGCGAGCAGGACACCGGCGTGGTCTTCCTCTTCGACGAGGTCCAGTTCCTGACGCGCGTGGAGTTCGAGGCTCTGATCCGCGCGCTGCACAAGCTCGGGCAGCGGCAGCTGCCCGTCACGTTGCTGGGCGCGGGCCTTCCGCATCTCCCCCGCCTGGCGGGGGAGGCGAAGTCCTACGCCGAGCGCCTCTTCCGGTTCCATCGACTCGGTCCGCTCGCCGTGCCCGATGCGATCGACGCGTTGACCGAACCCGCCAACGACCTCGGGGTGACGTTCGACGAACGAGCCGTGGATGCCGTGGTCGTGTACACGGAGGGGTACCCCTACTTCATCCAGGAATACGGCAAGGCCTTGTGGGACCGGGCGGAGGGATCGCCCATCACCGCGATCGAGGCGGTCGAGGCGCAGGCCATCGTCGAAGCGAGGTTGGACGCGAGCTTCTTCCAGGTGAGGGTCCAGCGAGCGAGCGAACAGGAGCTCGGGTACCTGCGGGCGATGGCGGAGCTGGGTCCCGAACCGCAGCGGGCCGGCGACGTGGCGCGCGTGGCCGGCCGATCGTCGGAGGCGCTGGGCAAGCTCCGGACGCGCTTGATCGACAAGGGACTCCTGTACAGCCCGTCCTACGGCTACGCCGCGTTCACGGTCCCGCAGTTCGATCGGTTCCTGCGGCGGTCGTTCCCCCTCGCCTCGCGTTGAGCCGATGAGGCCGAGGACGACGACCGCGCTCTATCAGACCGCCTCGCGGGCATGGCTCACGGCGGCGGTCCTCTCGCTCCTCCTGCCGTTCCGGTGGCGCCTCGGTATCTGGCTGCCGCTCCATCTCGCCCTCGCCGGGGCGATCTCCACCGCGATCTCCGGCGCCATGCAGAACTTCGCGCTCGCGCTCACGGCCACGCCCGGCCCGCCCGACCGGCTCGTGCGCGGCCAGTTCGCGTTGCTCACCGCGGGCGTCGGGATGATCGCGATCGGCATGCCCACGTCCACCCCTTGGCTCACGGCCGTGGGCGGCGCCTCCTTCACCGCGGCCATGGCGATCCTGGGATGGGTGCTCGTCCGGGCGTGGCGCCGCGCGCTCAACAAGCGCCACTGGTTGCCGATGGCCGCCTATGGCGCGGCCGTCGCGTCCGTGCTCGTGGGGGCGACGCTCGGGGCCCTGATGGGCGCGCACGCGGTCGGTGCCGCGGAGTACCTCGACGTCAAGCGGATGCACATGACCGTGAACGTCCTGGGGTGGGCCTCCCTCACGGTCGTCGGCACGATGATCACCCTGTTGCCCACCGCCCTTCGGGTGCGGATGCCGCCGCGTCGCGGTGCCCTCATGCTCGGCCTGCTCGTCGCGGGCCTCGCCCTGCAGGTCGTCGGGTGGGTCGGGCCCTGGACCGGCGCGCTCGCCGCGGGAGGTGTGGCCTACGCGGCCGGCGCGCTCTCGCTCGTCTGGCTCATCGGCTCGGTCTTGCGGATGGAGCGGTCGTGGGCGATCCCGTCGGCCGCCTGGCACATGATGGGCGCGGTCGTGTGGTTCGTGAGCGGATCGATCGGGCTCGCCGTGGCGCTGTTCAGCGGAGCGGCCGGCGTCGATCGCTTCCGCGAGGTCTTCTTGACGGCGTTCGTGTTGGGCTGGCTGATCCAGGTGTTGCTGGGCGCGTGGTCGTACCTCCTGCCGATGGCCCGACCGGGTCACCCCACCGAGCGACGCCGCGCGCTGGCGGTCTTCGAAGCCGGCGGGCGGACGCAGGTGGTGCTGCTGAACCTCGGCCTGCTGCTGATGGCGGGCAGCGGCGCCGGGTCGCTGGGGGATCGATGGGGAGCGTTGGGCGTCGTGATGGCGCTGCTCGGTGGCGGCATCGCCCTGGCGAAGGCGTGGACGTTCCCGTTCGCGAGCAGGCTCCCCGTCTTGACCGAGCGTGCCCGCGCCGTATGGGGAGAGTAGGTCGCGGCCTCAGCGCAGGCGGATCTTCTCCGAGGTCTCGATCTGGATCACCTTGCCGTCCTGCAACACGATCACGACGTTGCCGTAGGCGATCTCGCCGAGCAGCTCGCTCACGTGCAGCAGGAGCCTGCGTTGCTCCTCGGGGAGCGCGGCGAAGCGGAGCACCTCGGCGGGGACGTCGCCACTGCCGCTGGGGGTGTCCACCGTGCGCACGCGGGCCGGCTCGGCGCTCATGCCGAGCTCGGCACCTCCTGCGCGGCGTCGTCCGTCTCGGCGAGCGCCTCGGCGCCGATCGCGTCCTCGCGGTGGAAGGCCTTGGGGTTGCGCAGATCCACCGAGATGGTGTCGCCCTCGCCGGCGCCCGCCAGCTGATCCTGGGGGACGTGGGCCACGATGATCGTGTCGTCCGGCAGGCGGAGCGTGAGGCGCGCGAGCCAGCCCAGCGACGCGACGCGGTCGATCTTCGCGTAGATCGACCCGCTGGGAGCGTCGGGCGTGATCCGGACGTCGTGCGGGCGGACGAAGGCGGTGGCCTGCGACCCCTCCTCCAGGTGGTCCGCGCCCGGCACGCGGACGACCCCGAGGTGCACATGTCCGTCCACGACCTCGCCGTGCAGGACGTTGGCCGAGCCCACGAAGCCCGCCACGAACGCCGTGGCCGGGTCGTCATAGATCTGGTCGGGCGTGCCGACCTGCTCGACCTTGCCCTGGTGCATCACCACGATCTGGTTGGCGAGCTCCAGGGCCTCCTCCTGGTCGTGGGTGACGAGGAGGCTCGTGACGCCCAGCTCGCGGTGCAGCTCGTCGAGCCAGCGGCGCAGGTCCTGGCGGACGCGCGCGTCGAGGGCCCCGAACGGCTCGTCGAGGAGCAGGACGCGGGGCTGGGGAGCGAGCGCACGGGCGAGGGCCACGCGCTGGCGCTGCCCGCCGGAGAGCTGGTCGGGGTAGCGCTTGGCGAAGGGCGCGAGCTGCACGAGCTCGAGCAGCTCGTCGACGCGCTGGCGCTGCACGGCCTTGGACTCCTTGCGCACGGCCAGGCCGAAGGCGACGTTCTGCGCCACCGTCATGTGCCGGAAGAGGGCGTAGTGCTGGAAGACGAATCCGACCTCGCGCTGTTGGACGCTCTTGTCGGTCAGCTCCTCGTCGCCCACCCAGATCCTCCCGGCCGACGGCGTCTCCAGGCCCGCGATCGTGCGCAGGACGGTGCTCTTGCCGGAGCCGCTCGGCCCCAGCAGGGCGGTGATGGCGCCCGCGGGCGCCGTGAATGAGACGTCGGATACCGCTTCGTAGTCCCCGAAGCGTTTCGTGAGCGCCTCGACCACGATGGGCTGCGTCATCTGGTCCGCTCCCTTCTGATCTTGTGTTTGGTCGCTTCGATCCCCGCCAGCAGGAGGATGGAGACCGTCGCCAGCGTGAGCGCCACGATGTAGCCCGTGGCCTGTTGCCGGTGTTCGAACGCGTTGTAGATGGTGAGCGTCGCCGTCTCGGTCTTGCCCTGGATGTTGCCCGAGACGAGGAGCACGGCGCCGATCTCGCCGATCGCGCGCGCGGTGGACAGCGCGATGCCGTAGAGCAGCGCCCAGCGGATGTTGGGCAGCGTCACCTTGCGGAACGTCTGCGAGATGGAGGCGCCGAGGGTGCGCGAGGCGTCCTCCTCGTCCTTGCCGAGCTCCTCGAGCACGGGCTGCACCTCGCGGATCGTGAAGGGCAGGCTGATGAAGATCGTCACGATCACCATGGCCGGCAGCGCGTACATGATCTGGATGCCGCGCGCGTCGAACCAGGGCTCGAACCAGCCGCCGCGGCCGAACAGGAGCACGGCGGCCAGTCCCACGGTGACCGGCGAAAGCGCGAAGGGCAGGTCCACCAGGGCGTTCAGGAACCACTTGCCGCGGAAGTGCTGGCGCACCAGCACCCAGGCCACCAGCACCCCGAAGAACGTCGTGACCGCCACCGTGATGACGGCGATCACCGCCGTGAGCTCGAAGGCGTGCACCACGTTGCCGTTCGAGAAGGTCTCCGCGATCGTGTGCCAGCCGGCCTTCACCACGGTCCAGACGATGCCGGCGAGCGGCAGGAAGAGGAGGAACACGACGTAGCTCACCGCCGCCGTGACGAGCAGCCACTTGGTCACCCGGCGCTTGCGCAGGTCGGCGCGGCGGGCGGCGGGCTCCGGGGGTGTGGCCGTCACGGCCGAGGGCGTCGCGGCGGCGGTGCTCATGCCGACTCCTTCCGCTGGAGGAGGCGCGCGGTGATCATGACCATCACGAACGAGATCGCGAACAGGAGCGAGGCGACCGCCGCGGCCTCCTCGAAACGGAACTGGCTCGTGAGCTGGAAGATGTAGACGGGCGCCGTGAGCGTCTTGTTCACGATGTTGCCCGAGACGATCACGATGCTGCCGAACTCCCCGCACGCGCGTGCGAACGACAGCAGCGCGCCCGCGGCGATCGCGGGACGGATCGTCGGGAGCACGACCTTGCGGAAGGTGGTCCACCCGTTCGCACCGAGGGTGGTCGCGGCCTCCTCCTCGGCGGGGTCGAGCTCCAGCAACACCGGCTGCACGGTGCGCAAGACGAACGGGAGGGTGACCACGAGCAGCGCCAGCTCGATGCCGAGCGGCGCGAAGATCACCTTGATGCCCGCGTCCGACAGGAACTTCCCGATGGGCGCGTTGGGCCCGTAGATCGCCACCAGCATCAGGCCCGTGACCAGGGTGGGGATCGCGATGGGGAGGTCCGCCACCGTGGAGAGCAGCGCGCGGCCCGGGAAGCGGTAGCGCACCATCACGTAGGCGAGCAGGGTGCCCATCACGGCGTTGATGACGGCCGTGAGGGTGGCCGTGATCAGGGTGAGGCGGATGGCGGCGAGGGCTCCCGGCGCGGACAGCGCGTGCGAGAGGGAGCCGAAGCCTGCCGAGAAGCCCTTCACGAGCAGGGCGACCACGGGCAGGAGCACCATGCCCCCGAGATAGACGATGGCAGCGCCGCGCAGGCTCAGCCGCCGCAGCCGCGCAGCTGACCGCGGGGAGAACCGGGTCCGACTGCGGGTCGTGATCTGCGCGGCGCTGCTCATCGTCGTCCTTTCGGCTACTGGCCGGAGTTGGCCACTGCCTGCGTTGCGATGCCGTTGTCGCTGAACAACTTCTCGTTCAGCGCGTCCCAACCCCCGAGGTCATCGACCGTGAAGAGGTCCTGGATCGCGGGGTACCCGTTCGCCGGGTCGCCGGCCTGCGCCTTGGCGACGTCGGTCGAGCGGAGGAAGCCGGGGTCGGCGTAGTAGCCCTTGGCCTCCTTCGTGTGCAGGAAGCTCACGAACGCCTCGGCCACGTCACGGACGCAGTGCTCGTCGACGTTCTTGTCCACGACGGCCACCGGGTTCTGGATCAGGACCGACCCCTTGGGGTAGACGGCCTCGTCCGGGAGTCCGGCCGCCTCGGCGGTCTTCACCTCGTTCTCGTAGGTGATGGCCACGTCGCCGTTGCCGTCCTCGAAGTTCTGGATCGAGCTCCGGGCCGAGCTGTCGTAGGCGACCACGTTGGCGGTCACGTCGTTCATCAGCTTGGTGGCGCCGGACTCGTCGTCCTTCGAGATGCCGGGCACGTCGCCGCGGAGCGCGGAGCCCCACATGGACACGAGGTTCCAACGCGCACCGCCGCTCTGGGCGGGGTCGGGCGTGAGGACCTGGGTGCCGGACTTGGCGAGGTCGTTCCAGTCCTTGATGCCCTTGGGGTTGCCGGGGCGGACGTCGAACACGACCACGGAGGACGAGACCATGCCGCCGTCGGGGGCGTCGGTCCAGTCGTGGGTGATCAGGCCGGCCTGCTCGATCGTGTCCACGTCGGGGGCGAGCGAGAGCGCCACGACGTCGGCGGGCTGGCCGTTCACGACGTTCTGGGCCTGGGTCGTAGACGGGCCGTAGGACTCCAGGAAGTTCACGATCTGGCCGTCGTGCTTGTCCTTCCACATGGACTTGAACGCCGGGATGATCTTGGCGTCGTAGACCTCCTGCGGCGTGCTGTACGCGAGGAAGGTGATGGTGGGGCTGTCCGACGGCGTGCAGGAGCCGCCGCTGGCGCTGGTGGATGAGTCCGACGCGTTGCTCGCGGAGCACGCGGCGAGGATGAGGATCACGAGCACGACGAGCGCCGCGTCGTAGAGCCTCCTGAGACGGATGGGCATCCGAGCTTCCTTTCGATCGACCGGCATGCCGAGCAGCCGGTAGGCCTCTGGGTGCTCGGCCTCCGGTGGTCCGGTCAACCGAAAAGAACGTCGTACCGTCGCCCGGGGGGATGAACCCCGCAGGGAGCGGACGTGCATGGCAGCCGTGTCTCCGGTGGTCCGGTCGAACAGCTGCGCGGGCCCCAGGATGCCTGCGGGGACCCACCGGTGTCAAGCAACCGAAGGGCTCATCCGGCCGTCGAGCGGAAGAAGTCACAGGTCCGCAACAGTTGCGGGTCGGCTCGGTCAGGTGCGTCCGTGCAGCGAGCTCTTGGGATCGAAGAACTCTCCGGCCGGCCGCGCATGCGCGTGCCAGTGGTCGGGGATGCGGCGGCGTTCGGGATCCACCCAGTAGCCCTCGTCGCCGTAGCGCTCGGCGGCCACCCGTTCGAGGTGGGCCAGGAGTTGGGCCTCGTGTTCGGGCTCGGGCAGGCCGTGGGTGCGCCACACGACCATGGGGGTGCGGCAGACCACGCACTCGGCCACCCAGCAGTCGTCGTCCTCGTGGAACCAATCGGTGACGCGCTCGGCCCGGCAGAGCAGGCAGTCCTCGGGTCCCTCACTGACAGAACGGTCCATCGAAGCTCTCCACCCGGTCGCCGACCTCGATGCCGTGGCCCGCGAACCACCCCCGGTTCGCCTCGACGGCCATCGTGTACGTCGATGGGGAAGCGTACGTCCGGCAGGGATCCGCCGTGCACGGCGCCATGTCGCGGATCGCGACGATCTTCCCGTTCGAGACGAACGCGACGGAGAGGGGTAGCGGCGTGTCCTTCATCCAGAACGTCGCGTCGGTGGGGCCACCGAACAGGAACGCCATCCCCTCGTTCGCGGGCAGCCCCGTCACGTTCATGAGCCCGTCGGCGCGCTCCTGCGCGTCGTCCGCGATCCGCACGGTGAGCGCGGGTCCCTTCGCGAACGTGATGTGGCCGGGGGTGGTGTTCGCGTCGGGGCAGTGCTCGCCGCCGCACGCCGCGAGGGTCACGACGGCGAGCGCGAGGAAGGCGGCCCGGAGCATGTAGGCATCCTCGCAGACGTGTGGGGCGCTCCAAGTCTCTGCGCGAGACTGAACGAGACGGAGCCCGGACTCAGGCGGTCGTCACCACCAGCTGGGGAGCGAATCCAGCCGCGCCCTCCTTCGTGGCGTAGTCCGCCCCGTTGGTCGAGGTGTTCTTGATCCTCAGGGTGTAGGTGCCGTTCGCGGTCACGAGCGCCGAGAGGTTGACCTCGTACCAGAACCCGACCTTGACCGCTCCGAGGGATCCGTAGCTGGCGCCGGCTACCGGAGCGGTCGCCCAGGTCACCGTGTTCTCGCTCCAGGGGGGGTTGGTCTCGGTGGCGGCGTAGAAGGTGCCGCCCGCGGAGGAGGGGTCCACGCAGTACAGGCGGAGCGTGGCGCCCGTGATCGGACCCCCGACGTTGACGTTGAACTTGAGCAGGCCGTCGCTCACCGGCGAGCCGTCCGCGCTGAAGCTCGGCGCGGACCCGGGCACGAGCCCGCCCGACAGGTTGATCTGGGTGTCGTCGGAGGGAGTGATGACGGCCGTGGTGCTGACGGTGATCGTCTGCGAGACCTCGATCCGACCCCAGCGCGTTGGTCGCGGTCAACGTCGCGGTGAAGGTCCCGTGGTGTCGTACTGGTGCTGGGGCGACTGCGAGGTCGACGTGCCGCCGTCCCCGAAGTCCCAGGACCAGCTCGTCGGCGAGCCGGTGCTCGTGTCCGTGAAGTTCACGACGAGCGGTGCCGTGCCGGTGGTGGGCGTCGCCGTGAAGCTCGCGGTCGGGGCCGATGGTTGGTTGACCGTGATCGTCTTCGACGCCGAACTCGACCCTGCGTGTTGGTGGCGGTCAACTTCGCGGTGAAGGTCCCGGCGCTGTCGTACTCGTGCGAGGGTGACTGCAGGGTCGACGTCGACGTTCCGTCCCCGAAGTCCCAGGACCAGCTCGTCGGCGAGCCGGTGCTCGTGTCCGTGAAGTTCACGACGAGCGGCGCCGTGCCGGTGGTGGGCGTCGCGGTGAAGCCCGCGGTCGGGCCGGGCCCGCCGGGTCCGCTGACGTCGAACACGAAGACGGCGTGGAACATGGGGCTCGATGAAGACCGCCTGTTGGTGTCGGCTCCGTCGGTGACGAACACTTGCTCGCCGATGACCTCGACGGCGCGGGCGTCGAGGACACCGAACCCGGTCAGGCTGATGCCGTTCCATCCGGGCAGGATCGTCCTGGTGGGCATCGACACCCGGTAGAGCTTCTCACTGCCGTTCACGACCAGCATGTCACCGGTCGCGTCATCGAAGTCCATGCCGTAGATCTTCGAGATCCCCGAGATCGAGAACGTGGGCCCGAACGTGTTCGTCGCGAAGTCGTAGGTGCGGAAGGTCGAGCCGTTGACGACGTAGAGGAGGCCGTCGGCCAGGCGCCACCCCGCGCCGGTCCATTCCGACGGCAGAGGCTGCCAGGACTGGACCTGGAACTGATGGTTGGCATCCCGCGTCAGACGGAAGACCGTCGGGATCGCGCTCGTGCTCCCGGAGAAGGCATAGATGACGTCGGCGTTCGCGTCGTAGGCGAGCGCCTCGAGGTCTTCGGTGCGTGACTGACCGGCGGTGCCGCCGACGCCGAAGCGCGGCGCGTTGATGAATTCCGACTGTGCGACCTTCCGGCGCAGCACCCCTGTCGTGCGGTCGACCACCCACAGTGCGTCGCCGTTGTCGTCCGCCATCCAGAACGCGTCGTCGCTCGCGACGTACGCGCTGCCCTCGTTGTCGGACACCTTGGTCGTCGTTCCCACGAACGGCGAGGTCTGGATCAGGCGGTTGAGGGTGAGCTGGGGTTGCGTCGTGCTGGTCAACGCGTGCGCGGTGCCCACCCCGATCGTCGCGAAGGTGAGAACCATGCTCAACGAATAGGTGATCAGTCGTGTTCCACGGCGCATATCTCGATCCTCCCCTGACCGGATCGCCATGGAGCAACTGGACCCCACGGCGGGATGCCGACTCCGGCAACGCTAACGTCGAACACGACGGATGGCGTCGGCCGTCTGCGGTAGCTACCCGTACGGCCGCCGCCCACTGCTGCCGTAGACGCTCGGTCCGCACCCGTGATCGTAGGCCTTCCCACGACGACTCGCCTCCATCACCGGCCGGGGGCCGGCGTCACGCGATCCCCCAGCCGTCGAAGTCGGGGCCGAGGTAGCTGCGGAGTTTCAGCACGTCGTCCCTCAGGGCATCGGCGAGCTCGGCGCGCACGTCGTCGGGGATCACGAGATGATCCGGAAGCGTGGGCGGAGCCTCGGGTTTCCTCCGGAGCCCCCGGAGCGCGCGGACCACGTTGTTCTCCAGCTCTTTAGCCCTCTTGGCCGCCGGCAGGTGGCGCTTCAAACCCTTGCGCAGCCACAACGGCACCGGTGATCGCGCGGCGCGATGCCTGGTCTCGTAGAAGTCCCGATCCATGTCGTTCGGAACGTGGTCGGGGTCCACCCCGAGGAACGCGTACACGCCCTGCACGGTCGCACGCCGGTCGCCACGGAGATCCTCCGCCCTGATGACGTGGAGCTGTTCTCGTGGGAACTGCGCGAGATACCGGTCGAGCTGCATCGCGTACCGGCTGTAATCCAGGTAGATCGGGTTCTCGCGCACGGCGCGGCCGATCGGCGCTCGCTCCGTTCCCTCGGTGACCCGCGTCTGGTAGTGGGAGCGGATCCGGTCGATCGGATCGCGGACGACGTAGATCAGACGAGCGTGCGGGATGATCTCGGCGATACGCTCGGGCACGCCTCGATAGCGCGGATACTTCGTGTAGACGTTCGATGCCTCACCGAGCGCGACGACGCCGGGCCCGACCCCTTCGAACTGTCGTCGGTACCACGCGATGCCGCGACCCCAGTTCGACTCTTCCGCGAAGAACTCGGGTGCCTTGATGGTGGGCATGAAGATCTGTGGGTGATCGCGCAGGTAGTGGTAGAGGCTCGTGGTGCCGCACTTCATCGCTCCGATGAGGAGGAAGTCGGGCAACGCACCGCCTCGATCCTCGAGGGTGCTGGGCCGAGAAGGCTGTGCGCTCACGCGCCCTGTCCAGTCAGCACGCACTTGATCGTGCGCAGGATGATGGCGCAGTCTCCCCAGAGGGTCCATCCCTCGATGTACGTGTTGTCCAGCCGGGCTCGTTCCTCGATCGACGTATCGCCGCGCAGCCCTCGGACCTGCGGCAGACCGGTCATGCCGGAACGCACCCGATGCCGGCCGTCGTACCTCGGGACGGTCGCACGGAACGAATCCGCGAAGTGCGGTCGTTCGGGGCGGGGACCGACCAGGGACATCTCCCCCCGCAGCACGTTGAAGAGCTGGGGGAGCTCATCCAGGCTCGTCGCTCGCAGGATCCGACCGATGCGGGTGATCGCCTCATCGTCCCCGACGGACCACCTGGTATCGGAGTCGTCGATCTCGTGCATCGAGCGGAACTTCATGATCTCGAACAGGGTCCCGTCGAGGCCCACACGCTTCTGACGGAACAGGATCGGACCGGGGCCGGAGAGACGCACCCCGAGGCCGATCAACAGCATCAACGGCGCGGCGATCACGAGCAGCACCGACGCCAGCACGACGTCGAAACAACGCTTCACGAGCTGGTTGCGCGCGCGCGTCGTCGGTCGGCGCAACTGGACGACCGGGATCCCCCACAGGTCGTCGACGTTGGATGCGTCCGGAGCGATCGCACTGACCTCCCAGAGGCGAGGGACGAGGTGGAACTCGACGGATGTCCTCTCGGCCGACCGCAATGTCTCGACCAACTCCCGCTCGGAGACGCCGTAGACGATCACGACGCGACGCACCCCGTAGTCCTCGACCACCGCCGCGAGGTCTCCGGGATCGCCCAGCATCGGCTGGTTCCCCACCCGTCGCCCCGCGGCGTCGACCGAGCCGACCAGACGGAGGCCGTATTCCGGATGCTGCGCCATGACCTCCGCGAGCTGTTCGGCCACCTCGCCCGCGCCCACGATGAGCGTCGGCTCGGCGATCGTGCCCACGGCACGTGCCCTGCGCGCGACCGCGTACGCCACTCCGCGCCCGAGGAGCAAGAGGGCGACGGACAGCGGAGCCAGCTGAGCCCATCCCGCGTTCGCGCCGAGCGCGCGCTGCCACCGGAAGGAGCACGACCAACGGCACCGTCGCCCTGGCGAGGAGCCATCCGGCGTCGGCGGAGAGTCGAGGCGAGATCCTCGCTGCGCGCGCCGGGTCGACGTGCAGCCCGAGCAGGACGATCGCGGCATACGCGACGTTCCACGGGGTGATGCCCACGATCATGACCGCCACCGCGAGTGCGCACGCATCGGCCGTCGGGACGCTCACCCGCACGAGCCGTGCGACGACGGATGCACGGCTCGCATCCCCCGTCCGCCGCCCGACCGTACGGTCGGTTGCGTACTGCGATGTCCCCACGTACGCGCCCCACTTCCCCTACTCGACACCGGAGAACATCGGATCGCCCCGGGCCACGATGTGCGGCCGAGTGTCTCCTCGGACCAACGCCGGGACATGCGTGGATCGCCGTAAATGGCCTACGCGTAGGGAGTTCGGGGGGCGGGCCTGACCCCCGGCGACCGTAGGACGTCTACGCAGGATGGACGGGGTTGCGTCTGATCTCCGACCCGGCGAGGGAGGCATGCACGAGTGGGTGCAGGACCCGCCGGTAGGCCTCGGCGATCGCGTCGGGTGACCATGAGGCGAGATCGAGGGTCGCGGCGGGGCGATCCGATGACAGGACCCGGCCGAGGGCGTCCGCGGCGGCCGGAAGGTCACCCGTGGGAACGACGGCCCCCACCGCGCCGAGCTCCAGGAGTTCGCGCGCTCCGTCGACCTCGTAGGAGACGAACGGCGTCCCCGCGGCGGCGGCCTGCACCAGCACCTGGGGAAGACCCTCCACCCGGCTGAGGAGGATGAGCGCGTCCGCTGCGGCGACGAGGGATGCCGGTCGTTCGACGAACCCCAGCAAGACGGAATCGCCTGCGAGGCCGCGCCGGCGTAGCGATTCCCTCAAGGGCTCTTCGAGGGGCCCTTGCCCGGCCACCACCAGGAAGGGCCGCCCGTGAGAACGCCGAGCGCGGACCGAACGGTCGAGCAGATCGACGAGATCCAGCACGTTCTTCCGCGGCTCGAGACTGCCCAGGTACAGGACGATCGGCCTGTCCAACGGCAGGCCCGTCACCTCGCGAGCCTCGATCCGGTCGACCGCAGCGGGCCTCGGGAAGAGCCCGGCATCGGACCGGACCACGTGGAACTTGTGGGGCGCCACGCCGATCCTCGTGTAGCGGCCCGCCAGGTCGGCCCCGACCACCGTGAACCCATCGGTGGCTCGAGCGAGTCGCGCCTCCAAGGTGCGGAACAGGTAGTCCTGCCAACGTGGGTAGCCGGGACCGAAGCTCGCCATCGACAGCGAGTGGACGATGGAGGCCCGACCCACCCACCGTCCGGCCGAACGGCCGAGGATCCCCGCCTTCGATTGATGCGTGACCAACAGGTGATGGGGCGTGCTGCGGAACAGCGAAACCAGCCGTAGGAAGGCTGAGACGTCCGACCGCGGGTTCGGCTCCCGCACGAGCGATCGAACGACCGTGAGCGACGCCGGATCGAGTCGTTCGCGGGCGAGATCCACGTCGGACTCGGCCCCGACGATCAGATGGTGATCGACGTCCGGCAGCGCTCGGACGATGTCCTGGATCCGCGCTTCAGAGCCCCCGCGCAGGTAGCGGGTCGCGACATGGATCACCTGTGGCCGATCGTGCAGAGCGGACATGCCGCTAGCCACTCTGGGGGGTGAGCTCCACGAGCTCTCGAAGCATGCCGTTGCGCGCGACGAACATCGCCGCCTCGAGCCTCGAATGCAGTCCCAGCTTCGCGATCAGGTTCTGGACGTGCGTCCGCGCCGTCTGCGGGCTGATGAAGAGGCTCTCCGCGATCCCCTCGTTGCCGGCGCCATCGGCGAGCAGCGCGAGGACCTCCAGCTCACGGCGGGTGAGGCGAGACACGCGGTGCATCGCCTCATCCTGTTCCTTGCGTCGCCGGATCAGACCCGAAAGCAGCGACCGCAACATCTGAGGGGGAACGACCACCTCACCTCGACGGACGGTGCGCACCGCGTTGATGAGTTCCACGACCGGACGGTCCTTCGTGAGGTAGCCGCTCGCGCCCGCTTCGATCGACGCGACGAGCGTCGCCTCATCCGCGTCGGACGCCAGGAGGATCACGTCGCACTCGGGGAGGCGGTCCTTGATCCTCCGCGTCGCCTCGACGCCGTCGATCGATCCGGGCTGGTCGTCGACGAAGACGCAATCCGGACGAGTCCGCTCGACTTCGGCGATCGCCGCGGAGCCGTCGGATGCGTCACCGACGACGATGATGTCGCTCTCGCCCTGGAGCACACTCGTCACCGCTTCGCGGAACAAGGCGTGCCCGTCTGCGAGCAGCACGCGGATCGGCTCGCGTTCTTCAGCCATGGTTCCCCTCTTTCCGGTGGCGACGATAGGTGGCCGCAACGGGTGCCACACGCGGTACACGACGTAGAGCCGCTACGTCGTGCGTGGGAGCCGGACTCAGACGGCCCGCCTGTTCGAACGAGGGCGAGCGTCGGGCTCCTCAGGCGAGCTCGGAACGAGGTCGTGCCGCACGGCGAACATCGCCGCCTCGAGTCGGGAGTGCACCTGCAGCTTGGCGAGGATGCTCTGCACGTGGGTTCGCACGGTATGGACGCTGATCGACATCCCGCGTGCGATCTCCTGGCCCGTTTCGCCTTGGGCGAGGTGCGCGAGCACCTCACGCTCCCGGGCAGTGAGCGTCGAGGCGAGCAGCTCGACGTGCTGTTGGGTCCGCGTCCTGGAGGCGCCGTTCGAGCCGGTGGAAAGCCCGGGGGTCACGAGCTGGCCTTCAAGAGCCGCCGTGATGGCACTCACCAGGCCTGTGATCCGCAGGCCCTTCGTGAGGTAGCCGCTGAATCCGGCCTGGAGCACGGGGGCAACGAACCGCTGATCATCGATCGCCGTAAGTGCGAGCACGGTCGTCTTCGGGTTGCATGTCGACGATCCGCGCTCCCACGTCGATCCCCTTCATGTCGGGGAGCCCGAGGTCGACGAGGGCGATGTCGACCTTCGATGTGGCGACGATCTCTCAAGGCCTCCTGTCCCGTGGTGGCGAGCGCGACATCCATGCCGAGCCGCTCCAGGGCGGGTTTGATCGCCTCGGCGAACAGCCTGTGGTCATCCACGATCAGCGCGTTGATGCGGAACACCCCTTTCGGCCGGCGCGGCCGTGCGGAGTGGAAGCGTGAGATGGAAGGTCGTTCCCTTCTCACCCGACTTCACCCACACCCGGCCGCCGTGTGAGTCGGCGACCCGCTGGACGACGAAGAGACCGAGACCGTTGCCGGCACGCGCCGATCGCCCGGAGCGACCGCGGGAGAACGGCTCGAAGATCGACTCGACTTCCTCCTCGGCCACCCCGATGCCTTCGTTGTGGACGCTGACCGTCGCCGTCGCGTCATCGAACGCCACGCGAACCGAGACGACCGAGTCGGGTGGAGAGAACGCGATCGCGTTGCGGATCAGGTTCGCGATCGCGAACGAGAGGTGACGACGTGACATCGGCACGCTCGAGGGATCCAGGGGCACCTCGAGCACCACGCGGTCCTCACCCGTCTCGAGGACGACGGAGTCGATCGCCTTGACGACCAGGCCGACGAGATCCCCCCCGCGTCGTCGCAGGCCGTCGCCGGAGACCGACCAACGAAGCAAGGGATCCACGATGCTGGCGAGTTCCTCGAGCTGGCGTCGCGAGTCCCGGAGGCGTGCACGGTCGGCGCCCCCACGTCCCGCCTCCTGCAGCATCCCGTCGATCGTCGCCTTGGCGGCCAGCAGCGGGCCCCGCAGCTCGTGCGCGGTCAGCGTCAACGCGGTATCGAGGGAGACGTTGCGCTTCTGCAGCTGCTCGAGCGAGAACGACCACGAGAGGAGCTGACCGGAGACCGCCTGAGCGAGCACGATGGCCTCGCGCAGCTGCGGATCCTGGTATCGCATCCATGACCACGATGGTCCCGCCGGCATCGATCACATCGGGGTCGTCCGAGGCGGTGACCGACGCGAACGTCGACGCGAGCCGCGTGGACAGATCGCCCGGTCCCGACGCGGCGATCGCGCGCAATCGATCCCGTCGCCTGCGACCCGAGACCCCTCGTGGACACGAGGAGCGGCCCGCCCTCCTCGACGAGCCATGCGGCCGCCCGAAGGCCGAAGTCCTGATGGAGTGCGCGGACGATCTCGCGGATCGCCTCCTCGCGCGTGGGCGCGTGCGCCACCCGGGCTCCCAGGAGCGCGGCCTTCCGCATCGCCTCGCGGCCACGCTCGATCGAACTCCGCGCAGCGACGTTCGCGAGGGCGATCGCGATCCGGCTGACCACCGCATCGAGCGTCTCCCATCCCTCATCGATGACATGCGACGGCGCCACGACGTCGAGCACGCCGACGGCGACCCCTCGCGCGACGAGGGGGAGGGTGAGTGCCTGCGACCCCCGGCGCGTCCGAGCAGGGCGCCGTCTCGTTGCCTTCCGGTCGAACGCCAGGCGTGCCCTCCGGAGGGAGACATCCTCGATGAGCTCCTCGCCCGTGCTGAGCACGGCTCGGAGGTCACCGCGCGCGTCGGGAAGCGCGAATCGCATGGCGTCCAACTCCCAACCCAGAGCCGCGCCGATCCAGTGGGATGACGCGCGTATCACGGCCTCGACGTCGGGTTCGGACCCGAACTCGTGAGCCATCTCACGCAACACCGCGTCGCCGTCGTGGCGGCTGGCCCGCGCCGACGCCATCCGCATCGTCTGCGCCAATCCAGCTCCCCTCCACTCCGGCCGATGCCCTGGGGTCATACAGCATCTGCTGTAAGACACATCCTGCGAGGAGTCTACGGAGCGCAACACCCTCCTGTAAAGGGTGTAGGCCGGTCGGGGCACGGAATGTGGTGCCGGGCTGCCCCGAACGGCGTACAGCGGGTAGGCCGACCCAACCGGGCTCGGGCCTGCCGGATCAGGCCGTCGGCATGGGAGCCCATCTCACGAACGCGCTCACGACGGAGCGCGGATGGATTCGTGCTCCCCGGCGTCATGAGGGCGGCGATCGCGTACAGCGATGCGGTGTAGACGCAACCCGCCGCCACCAGGATGACCGCGAGCGGTGCGTCGAAGAGCAGCACGATCGAGAGCGCCATCGGGACACATGCCATCCCGGGGATGGCGACCGCCGAGACGAGGCACGAGGGACCGATGACCCGCCTGAGCATGAGGACGTAGGCCGTGAAGAGGCCGGTCTCCGTGACGATCGTGGAGGCGACGGCGCCGAACAGCCCCCAGCTGCGGGATCAGGATCAGGTTGAGGACGACGTTCACGCCCGCGGCGACACCAACGGCGACGGTGCGCGGCGTCTGGCGGTCGGCGGCCGTGAGGGCCGTGCCCAGCGTGTTGCCGAGCATGCGGATCGGGGTGAGCGGCGTCACCAGCAGGTAGGCCAGGACGCCCCGGTCGAACCCGGACCCGTACATGACGCCGAAGATCCGCGGGGCGAGGAGGAAGGAGCCGACGGCGATCGGCATCGCGAGCGCGCCCAGCATCATCAGCGAGGAGTCGCAGAGTCGCCGGAGCTCGGGCGACGTTGTCGGGCCAGGCCCGACTCATCCGCGGATACATCGAGAAGTTCAGCATCCGGGGCATGATGTTGAGGTACAGGACCAGGTTCACGGCCGACTGGTAGAGGCCGACCTCGTGCGCACCGATGATGATCCCGAGGATCACGGTGTCGAGTCGGATGTACGCCAACGACAGCGCGTCGTCGAGGGCGAACGGGGTTGCCCGCTTCATCATCGGCGCCATCTCGCCCGCGTGCCAGCGGGGGACCAGACGGATGTGGAGCTTGACGGCGACGACCGTCCACGCGGTGATGAGCCCGATCACCCGAGACACGAGGTACGCGAGCATCACGCCGCCCGGGCCGAACCCGGCCACGAGCACCACGACGGTCAACACGACGAAGGCGCCCTCCTGGACGCCCACGCACAGCGCCTCGTAGCGCATCCGCTCGAGCGCCCAGAACGGGACCATCACGATCCGCATCGCCGAGTCGGCCGCGAGCGCCACGCCCGCCAGCACGAAGACCGAGGTATCCCCGTGGAAGAGCACCCCCACCCCGAGCAGGAGGCCCGTGACGACGACCCCGGCGCCGAGCGAGACGACGAGCGCGGACTCGATGCGGAGCTTGATCGCCTCCGGATGCCGCGCGAGCTCCCGCACGAGCAGCTTGGGCAGCCCGAGCGCGACGGCGAAGCTCAGCAGGAGGGTCAGCGTCAGGGCGAACTGGAACCTCCCCAGCCCGACCGGGCCGTGCATGTGTGCGAGCAGCACGGTCGCCAACACGCCGCTGAACGTCCGGGCGCCGAACGCGATGAGGCGCCAGGCCGTATTCGACGCGAGCAGGCGCGCGGAGCCCGACGGCTCAGGCTGATCCGCGGCGGCGGCGGCGGTCGTCGTCATGCGCGCCCTCCTCGGGCCGCAGGGCCGATCCCGATGTCGTGACGGCCGGCCGTGTCCGGTCGAGCCCAGAGGTAGAGGCACGCCACGAGTCCGAAGAGCGGCCACACGTATCGGAAGTGGAGGACCTCGTGGGTGAGGGAGGAGACGGCCACCGCGACCAATGCGCCGGCGAGGAACTCCGGATGCGTGACCACGCGAGCGAAGCCGGGGTCGAGCGACCGAGCGGCGAACGAGGCGGTCATCCTGATCAACGACCCGATCAACAGCATCAGTCCGATCACGCCGATCACGCCTCGCTCGACGATCGTCGCCGCATAGTCGTCATGGGCACCCTTCGCGTTCCCGCTGCTGTAGGCCCCGTCGGCGAGCACCGCCTTCGTCGCCGCGGGCCCGTAGCCCAGCAGCGGTTGGACGAGGTAGAGCTCGCGCAGTTGCTCGAACCTCCCCAAGCGATCCTCTGCGCTCTGCTGGCTCCTCCCGAGGGTGTTCCGGAAGAGCCTGATGTCGCTCTGCTGAGCGGCCGTGACCAGATCCAGCCGCACGAACGCGACCGCCCCCGCCGTCAGGGCCGCGGCGGCGATCGCGCCGACCGCGATCGCGACCAACACGCCCCGTGCCTTCGCGATCGCGATGATCCCGGCGACGAGGAGCCCGAACAGCGTTCCGCCGATCGCCGCGTTGGATGCCGCGAGGAGCATGGCGACGCCGACCACGACGGCGGCCACGACCTTGACGCTGGAACGGGGGATCACGCCGCAGAGGAGGATCACCATGAAGGACGCGGCGAAGTACCCTCCGGCCTGATTCGGATTCGGGAACAGCAACGCGGCGCGTCCGCCCTCGACCTCCTGACCGGCGAGGGCCGTCCACCCCGTGGCGGCCCCGATGATCATGACGACCCCGACCGCGACGGAGCTCCACACCCACGCCCGGATGACCACGGCGAGCGCCCCCGGCGTCCTGCAGACGTTGGCGATGGCCACGCACCAACCGAAGAGCAGGAGGTCCTGCCCGATCGCGATGGCGCCGATCGTCACGTGGTCGCCGACGATGGCCGCCACGAGACCGCCCACCACCGACGTCGCGACGGCGACGCCCAGAGGCAGTTTGACCGGCAGCCGGTTCGAGCCGAGCCACAGCGCGACGACGAGGATCGACGCGGCGATCACCACATCGGCGGGGGTCACCGAACCCGCGAGGCCGGGTCGCAGGATCGGCATCACCGCGATGCTCGCGCCGATCGCGCGCGCTGCCGAGCGCTGATCGAGCCCGGACATGTCTCGCGTGGGCCGCCCGAACCGAGGGGTCGACACGACCGGTCGTGCAAGCGTGTCGGCCGGCATGCTGAGAGAGGTCAAGCCGCCCCCTCATCGCGGGTCGGTTGAGGGGCCGGCCGAGCACGACGCTGCATCCACCTCGAGCGGTCATAGGTGACCACCCCCACGAGCGGCCAGGACGTGAGGGCCTGGAGGTCGCCGAGCTCGCGGAGATCGGAGCGCTTGATCGTCGAGGGCACGACGGCGACGAGCGCGCTGTCGGTCTTCCCGCCGGTTCCGGTGGATCGCGTCGGCGGCTCGGGATCGACCCCGAACCGGTGCACGCTCATCCGGCCGTTCCGAGCGCCGGCAGAGGACAGACGCGGACCCGCGGCGCCGTCGAGCTCCTCGAGCGAGTCCGAGAGGGGAGAGAGGTCGATCGACGGGCCGATCGATACGAGTTCGATGGTCTTCGCGTGGACCGTCGTCGCGGCGAATCGAACCTTGAGCGCGGACTTCCGCATCGCCTCGGACTGCCCATCCGCGTCGGTCGGCATCTTCCCCAACATCGGGACGCCGAGCGCATCGGCGACGGCGTCGGAGTCGGCGAGCGTCGGTCGGAACGACTCCAGGAGCGCCGCGATGCAGATCCCGATGAGCAACCCGAGGAGCGCGCCGAGGGCTCCGGCCGACGCGCGATGCTTCGGATCCGGCACGATGGGAGGCACGGCCGGGTCGATGACCTGCGGTGCCTGCTGAGTCGCGCCGGCCACGTAGACCGCGTTCAGTTGCGACTCGAGGAGCGATCGCCGCTGCGCCAACTCATCGCTGTTCGAGGACAGGACATCACGCTTCGCCTTGAGCTGCTCTGCGGTCACGCTGTGGGTCTCTTGGGCGATCTGGATGTCGAGGAGCGCGATCGATCTGGTCGAGCTTGGTCTTCTGTTCGCTGAGCGAATCGATCTCGTCCTTGAGGGGTTGGAGCGCGTCCAAGGTCCGTCCGCCGCTGACGTCCGGCCAACGGTTGACGAGTTCCTGTCCGAGGGCGTTCGCGAGCGCGGACGCCACCACCGGGCGAGTGTCGGTGACCTCGAGCTGCACGAGGTCGGAGGTTCCGAGGGTCTTGACCTTGATCGCGTCGTTCGCGACGTCGACCGGATCGAGACCACGACCGGCGGCCTTGACGGCGTTCTCGATGATCACCCTGCTCGTCACGAGGCCTTCGGCCGCGTCCGCGACCGCGACGGGGTCCTGCAACGCCCCGTCGCCCTGTCCGAGCGTCAAGCGCGCCGCGGCGGTGTACGTGGCCGGACGCACCGCGGTCACGGCGAGGCCGCCGATCAGGCCGAGGACCACGCACAGGAAGATGAGCTTGCGATGCACGAGGAAGATACGGCGAACAGCTTCATTGAGATCCACGGCCTACTCCCCAGCCCTCTGATCGAGTCGGATGCCTTCCGACCAGGCCCCCACCGGGGAAACCTATCTAGGGGGCCGGCGGGAGACACCCGGTCCGTGACGTAGCTCGCCTACGTCGGGTGGGCGAGATCGAGCGCAGGCGATCTACCCGATCTCGACGCCGGAGGCATACGGCCGACCCGTGATCGTGGCGAGCAGCCCCGAGCCCCCACGCGACCGCGCCGAGCAGGCGTCCTCACCCATCCACGCGACCGACACATCCGACGGCAGCACCTCGACCCACCAGTCGGCGAGCCGTTCGAGCAGCTCCTTCCCCTTCGCGAGCTCTGCCCGCCGTGTCTCGGCGTCGGCCACATCCTGGAGCCGGCTGTGACGCGAGGCCCGCTCGCTCAGGCGACGGTCGATCAGCTCGATCGGGAGGTCGAGGACGACGATGTGATCCGGGTGTTCCCAACGCCCTACCGTCCGACGCAGGGCGGCGAGGGTCGTCGACGGATCACCGCGGAGACCCAAGGACCAGAGCGCCTGCGTCACGCCCTCGTCGAACAGGTGCACGCCGGGCGTCGATCGCGCGACGGCCATCAGTCGCTGGGTGGCCATCCACTGGACCCAGCGTGAGGAGATCGGGCCCACCCCACCCTGTCCCGAACCGACGATGCGGCGCATCGTGTTGACCGAGAGGACCGGTTGCCGGAGCGTCTCTCCAGTGACCAGCCGCAGCTTCTTCCCGATCCTCCGGACCCCCGGCACGTCGGGACCGATCGCCTCGGTCGGCAGTCGGATGTCGATGTCCCCCCCGGCGGTCGACGCCAGGACTTCGCGCGCGAGGTATGACTTGCCTGCCCCCGGGAGCCCGCAGAGCTCGACGACCAAGCTCACAGCTGCGACCAGACGATCGACCGCATCGTCGCCTGGACCTCCTCCCGCGGTCGTCCCGCATCCACCACGACCGCGGGCGTGTCGGACCAGTCCGCCTGCCAGACCTCGCTCGAGCGAGGTCTGACGAATCCGGCTTCCTCCTCGCGCTGCTTGCGCTCGACCGCGATCGCGGGATCGACCCTGAGCACGATCAGTTGGTCGGGCCATATGAAGTTCGCGTAGTAGCGGCGCTCCAACGAGACGAGCCACCGAGCAACGGACCCCAGGTCGTGGCGCTCCGCCAACCAGGTCGTCTTCTCACCGTCCATGGTCCGGATCTTCTCCAGAGGGAATCGATCCGACAGGACGATCCGTCCCGACAGCACGGATCGCCGCGTTCTGGCGTAGAGCCGGTATCGGTCTCGAGCCGTGAGGACGTGCCACACGATGTATCCGTATCCGGGGAACGACGTCCCTTGCTCTCGGAGGGACTGGACGGGCACGAGCGTGCTCCGGAACATCCCGAGCTTGCGCAGCACGAACATCGGTCCCTTGACCACGACCGTCAGCAGGCCGGGTGGCGGCTTGCCCAGGTGCACGCGCTCGACGTCGAAGGGACCGGATAGCCAACCCGACAGATCCGAGATCGCGGTCGACTTACCCGCGCCGTCGCCGCCGACCACCGCGATCAGCGCACCTCCTCCCGCGAGCCTCTTCCCGGGCCGTCCTCGAAGGAGCCGGCGCAGGACCCAGGTCACCCTGCGGAGGACCCGCAACGACGCGTCCGCGAGCCGCCGCCGTCTCCTGTGCGCCGCGAGGGCCCGGTGCAGACGCCCCGCCGTGCGCCAGCGGAACCACGCGGCGCACCCCGGCTGCACGGCGGCCACACATCGATCGAACAGCTCCTGCCCGATGAACGGCAGGTCCGTCCGGACGAGTTCCCGGACGCGAGCCGGGTCCGCGCGGTCGGTCAGCCAGATCAGCTCGCGCCGCTCCGACGAGCTCATCCGCCCCTGGAGCATGAACATCGCGTCGGGGGTGCAGTGCTTGACGACCATCCGCAGCGTGAAGAGCAGGTACTCGTACTCGGGTGAAGGGACGCGGAGCAGAGGCCCGCGCGGCGCGGAGGCGATGTAGGCATCCTCGATGTCGAGCGCGAAGTTCTTCGTCGTGTCGTCGCCGAACACGAGTCGTCGATGCGCGTGCACCTGCACGAGTCGGCCGGTCGCGGCGTCGAGACCGTAGTACTGCGCGACCCCCGGGATCCGTCGCACCCTCGGGGGACGTCCTTCCTTGAACCCGAGCGCCGCGAGGACCTCGAGGAAGCGCTCCGCCCCCTCGGCCCCGACCAACAGATCCAGGTCGTTCTCGCCCGACAGGGAACGGTCCAACGCCTCGTTGCTCTTGAAGTGGCAGTAGGGGACGTGGGCGGCCTCCAGCTTCAGGCACAGCGACACCACGAGGTCGAGCGGCCGCTGATCCTCGGGCATCTCCGGGACGGACGACACCGGGGCCGAGCCGTGATCCGCGTTGGCGAGCTCAGCTCGCGATCCCCTGCCCACCGTCTGCCTCCTCAACTCGACAGGTCGCGGGCGCGCCCCGTCCGGGACTCCCAGCGAAGCCGGAACGCAACGCTAACGGACCGCCCCCGCGCGGGCGGCCGCCCGATGCAGTAGGCCGACTACGACGGATGCATGAGTCTTCGCGTCCACGCGAGGTTCTGTGGCTCGCAGGCCTTCCGCTCCGGCGTCGCGACCGGTAGGGTCCGGTCGATGACATCGACCGATCGGGTGCTCGTGACCGGAGCCGCAGGGTTCATCGGGTCCCACATCTGCCGGCGGCTCGTGGCCGACGGCACACACGTCGTGGGGTTCGACGACCTCTCCGACGGCTCGCTCGACAACCTGCGCGACGCGCCCGAGGTGGACTTCATCCAGGCCGACCTGCGTGATGAGGCCGCGGTCGCCGACGCCGCCCGCGGATGCTCGGCGATCTACCATCAGGGCGCGAAGCGGTCGGTGCCCCGCTCGATGGCGCACCCCGGCATGACGACCGACGTGAACGTGCGCGGCACGCTCAACGTGCTGCTGGCCGCCCGCGACGCCGGGGCGGCGGTCGTCGCCGCGAGCAGCAGCTCGGTCTACGGCGACCAGACCGAGTTCCCGCTGCGCGAGTCGATGACGCTCGCTCCGCGGTCGCCGTACGCCGCGAGCAAGGTCGCCGTAGAGGTGTACTGCGCGGGCATCGGGCTCAGCTACGGCGTGCCGACCGTAGCCCTGCGGTACTTCAACGTGTACGGGCCCGGCCAGGACCCCGAGTCGGAGTACGCGGCCGTCGTGCCGCGCTTCACCGTGGCCTGCCTCACCGGCGCTCCCCCCGAGGTGCACGGAGACGGCGAGCAGTCCCGCGACTTCACCTACATCGACGACGTCGTCGAGGCGAACCTCCTATCGGCCCGGGCCGCCGAGGAGGCGCACGGACGGGCCTTCAACATCGGCGGAGGCGGGGAGCCCACGTCGGTGAACCGTCTGCTCGCGCTGATCGCCGAGCGGACGGGGGTCGTGCCGGACCCCGTCCACACGGGGATCCGCGAAGGGGATGTCCGCACCACCCAGGCCGACGTCTCGCTCGCGGGGCGGCTGCTCGGGTACGTGCCGCGGGTCGATATCGAGGAAGGGGTCGCGCGCACGGTCGACTGGTTCCGTTCGTCGGTGACCGCAGGAAGGAGCGCATCATGAGGATCGCGATCGTCGGAACGGGCCACGTCGGGTTGATCACCGGCGCGACCCTCGCCGGGCTGGGCCACGATGTCGTCGGCACCGATGCGTCCGCCGAGAAGGTGGCGATGCTGCGTCGAGGCGAGGCTCCCTTCTACGAGCCCGGCCTGGACGAGCTGCTGCGGGGAGGCCTCGCCGACGGTCACCTCGCCTTCGCCGACACGATCGCGGAGGCGCTCGAGGGCACCGAGGTGGTCTTCGTATGTGTGGGCCGCCCGCCGGTGGGGCTCGGCGATCGCAGCCTCACGGCCGTCGAGGACTCCGCACGAGAGATCGCGCGCGCCTCCGGGAACGGCGTGATCCTCGTCGTGAAGTCGACCGTTCCGCCCGGCACCACGGGCCGCATCGAGAAGGTCGTGCGGATGGAACGCCCGGAGCTCGACTTCGTTGCCGTCTCGAGTCCCGAGTTCCTGCGGGAGGGGCATGCCATCGAGGACACCCTGCGTCCCGACCGGCTCGTGATCGGCTCCGACGACCCCCGGGGTTTCGACGTGCTCGAGCGGCTCTACGCGCCCATGCTCGACGCGGGCGTGCGCGTGATCCGGACCGACCCACGCACCGCCGAGCTCTCCAAGCTCGCCTCGAACGCCTTCCTCGCCTCCAAGATCTCGTTCGCGAACGCGATGGCCCGCGTGTCCGAGCTCGCCGGCGCCGACGTCGACGGTGTCACCGAGATCATGGGCGCGGATCCGAGGATCGGGCCCGCCTTCCTGAGGGCCGGCATCGGGTACGGCGGGTACTGCCTGCCGAAGGACATCGTGACCCTCGAGCGGGTCGCCGGCCGCCTCGGGTACGACTTCGGCCTGCTGCGCGAGGCCGGCCGCGTCAACGACGAGGCGCTCAAGGCCGTCGCCCGCAAGGTCGAGGAGGCGGTCTGGAACATCGAGGGGAAGACCGTGGCGCTCTTCGGGGTGGCGTTCAAACCCGAGACGGACGACGTGCGCGGGGCGCCCGCCCTCGCGCTGGCGGAGCTCCTTCTCGCGGAGGGGGCTCGTGTCGTCGTCTACGACCCCATGGCCGGCGACAAGGCTGAGGCCGAGCTCGAGGGGCTCACGGTGGCAGCCGACCCGTACGCGGCCGCGGAAGGCGCCGCCTGCGTGGTGCTGTGCACGGAGTGGGCGGAGTTCCGCGATCTGGACCTCCCCAGGCTCAAAGGGGTGATGATGCAGCCGGCGATGGTCGACGGTCGCAACCTGCTGGACCCCGACGCGCTGGAGGCGGCGGGGTTCTCGTATCACCCGGTGGGCCGGGCCTCCACGGGATCGTGACCATCCCGGCCTGACCGGCCGTGGCATCCCTCCGCACGCCGCTCGGTGGCCGTCGTAGCGGACATACGACGGATGGTCGATGACAGGAGAGAGCCACGGACTAGGTTGGCTCACCGTACCGACGTATCCGACCGATCGCTCTTCCCCACGTGACCGAGGGACGGACTGCCTGTGCACATCTCGCCAACACGAGACCGGGAGCGAGGTCTCTAGATGGCCTCCAGGGCGCGGATCGTCATGCTCTCGTGCCTCCTCGTGATCCCGCTCGCGGCGTCGATCCTCGTCCCGACCGCGGCCGAGGGTGCGGTCAGCCGCTGTGGTTCGTCGGGCAGTCACACGGTGTGCGTGACGGTTCCCGACGGTCCGTTCGTGGGCGAGACGACGATCACGATCACGAACGTCAAGAACTCGGGCGCCGTGTTCTCGACCTGGATCCCATCGGGCGGTGCCGCCACGACGCTCATCCAGGCGACCGGTCCCTACCCGGCGACCAACAACTACTCGTTCGTCTGGCCCACACAGAAGTACCTGGACGGGTCAGGAACCCTTCGGGTGCAGGCGGGATCGACCTCCGCCACGCCCGTCGACGTAGCGGTGACGCTCGCCAACGGGAACACGACCGACTTCCAACACTCCCCGAGCGATTGGACCAACTACCTCCCGGGAGCCTGGAACGGCCCCAACGATCCGGTCGTGATGGCCGTGGGGGACGGTCCTTCGGGCGAGGCCACCTCGAACGCCGTCGCGGCCCGGCTCGCCGCGACCGACCCGCCGCTGTTCCTGTTCCTCGGAGACGTCTACGAAACGGGGACCTTCACCGAGAACCGGAACCACTACGGGGCGTCGTCGATGGACGTGCCGGGAGGAGGCACGTTGTGGGGCAAGACCGCCGACGTGACCCAACCCACCGTCGGGAACCACGAGGGCCCCAACCAGGCGGCGTTCATCGACTACTGGCACGGACGGCCGCTGTTCTCCAAGTTCACGTTCGGCGGGGTCCTGTTCCTGGACCTGAACTCGGAAGCGTCGATGTCGGCGAGCAGCGCGCAGTACAAGTTCGTGCAGGCGGCGATCACGGATCCCGCGGCACCGGCGTGCATCGTGAGTTACTGGCACATCCCGGCGATCAGCGACGGCTCGGTCAAGTCCGGGGAGAAGCCGATGTGGAGCCTGCTCGCCAACAACGGAGGGGATCTCGTCCTCGTCGGCCACGTGCACACCATGGGGGAGTACAAGCCGCTGGACGCGAACTTCAACGCGGGGACCGCGGATGCGCACATGGTCGAGCTGATCGCGGGGTCCGGAGGCCACAGCCTCAGCGGCGCGGTGAGCGACTCGAGCGGCCAGCGAGTCGCATGGTCCAAGGGCAAGACGGCCGGACTCCTCGCGCTGACCTTGAACGGGGCGGCGGCCGGCGGGTCGGCGAACGCCCTCGGGTGGTCGTTCCAGGATGTGAATGGCGCGGACCTTCGCTCCGGGTCCGTGGACTGCGCGAAGAAGAACCGTCCGCCCACGGCGAACGCCGGTCCGGACCAGGCCGTGACGCTGCCGGGTGAGGCCACGTTGCAGGGATCCGTCGCCGACGACGGGCTCCCGAACCCGCCTGGGTCCCTGACGGCCGGCTGGTCGCAGGTGAGCGGGCCGGGCACGGCGACGTTCGCCGATCCCACGTCCCCCACGTCGACGGCGAGCTTCAGCGATCCCGGCAACTACGTGCTGCGTCTGACCGCCGACGACTCGAGCCTGCAGGCGAGCGACGACGTCAGCGTGACCGTGTACGCCGCGGGCACGGTCATGCTCGACATCCCCGTCGTCGCGAGCGCCGACGACGCCGAGGAGTCGGCGACCGGGAGCGTCTCGAAGACGAGCTCCGACCTCGAGCTGGTGAACGATGGGAGCGATCAGACGGTCGGCGTGCGGTTCGCGAGCGTGCCGATCCCGCCGGGAGCCACGATCAGCAACGCTTACGTCCAGTTCGAGACGGACGAGGTCACCACGGGAGCCGTCTCCCTCCTCGTCCAGGGCCAGGCGGCGGACAAGCCGGCCACCTTCTCCTCGACCGCGTTCAACATCTCGTCGCGCCCCCGGACGGTCGCGAGCGTGGCCTGGGTGCCGCCGCCGTGGCCCACGATCCAGGTGCACGGCCCCGACCAGCGGACGCCAGACCTCACGTCGATCGTCCAGGAGATCGTCGGGCGACCCGGCTGGGTCAGCGGCAATCCCATGGTGGTCATCGTCACCGGCACGGGCAGGCGCACGGCCGAGGCCTTCGACGGCACCTTCGCCACGATCCTCCACATCGTCTACACGACCGGCTGATGGCGCTGCCGCCGCCGGGGCGATCCTCTGGCTAGACTGACGCGAGCGGACAGGGTGGCCTGGTGGTCGTCTACCATGCTCACCGGTTCCCGCTGGAGTAGCTCAGTCGGCAGAGCGCCTCCATGGTAAGGAGGAGGTCCGGGGTTCGATTCCCCGCTCCAGCTCAGCGGTCCGGCGACACGAACATGCTTCGAGCACGTCGCCTCGGGTGAATCGCACGGTAGTGGGGCCAAGGTCATCGCGCACGGCAGTCGCCGTCTTGATCCCGTGCTCGGCGGACGCATGGGCGGGCAGGACGCCAGCGCCCGTCCTGCCGGAGAGCCCCTCGCCGTTGGGCGCCTCGGCGGACCGGGTGAATGCCGCACGTCCTGCCCGACGCCGAAAGGATGAACTCAGCCCTGGTCGGGCGCATCCGCCTTTCGGCTGACAGGATCTCTAGCCATTCGTAGCTGGCTTCAGCCACGGCTTCGCATCCCACCAGAGCTGCGGTCTTCGCGGATCCGGCGCGGCGCCCGCTGGGCATCGCCACGCGACGCCTCTTCCCTCGGCCCCGAAGCGGGACTAGGCTCGAGCTGATCGGTGCCCGCACGGCCCTTGGAGAGGGCACGTCGTGACGGATCCACTGATGGTCCGAGGTCTCATCACCGCAGCCGTGATCGGTGCGATGGGATTGAGTTCCGTGCGCAGGCTCGACGCCCGGTACTACGCGGACCACGTCGACGACCACCTCGCGTTCGACACGAGGATCCGGCGGTACCTGCGCAGGGACGCGGTGATCCTGGATGCCGGTGCGGGTCGAGGTGTGACGTATCCCTACGACTACCGCGAGGCCGTCCAGAAGGTGATCGGGGTCGACGTCGACGTCGGGATCTGGGGGAACCCGAACCTGGATGAGGCGGTCGTCGCCGACCTCTGTCACATCCCGTTCGCCGATCGCACCTTCGACCTCGTCTTCTCGAAGTACGTCGTGGAACACTTCGCCCGGCCCGTCGCGACGTTCAGGGAGATCCGCCGGGTGATGAAGCCCGGTGCTCACTTCCTGTTCCATACCCCTAACCGCTTCCACTACGTCGCGCTCGGGGCAACCCTCACCCCTCCTCGGTTCCATGATTGGTTCAACGAACGGCGCGACAGGGCCCATGAGGACACCTTTCCCACGCGGTACCGGGCCAATGACCGCAAGACGCTCCGCAAGTTGGCGGCGCGCACGAGGTTCCGTGTCGTCGCGCTCGAGATGATCGAGCCCAAGCCCGCGTACCTGTTCTTCCACCCCCTCGCCTACCGGGTCGGTATCGCGTACGAACGGCTCGTGAACAGCTCGGTTCGATTCGCGGACCTTCGCTGTGTGATCGTCGCCGATCTTCAAGCGATCTAGTCGACGGGGCCGCCCGGGGCCCACCCCGGAGGGGACCTTCCAGGTGGGGCAGGAGATCGACACCCATCGCGAGCCACGACGCCGAGGGGTGCGCTCTTGCCTCTTCCTCCCTCCGCGCTGAGGCAGCGATGAGCGTGCGGGAGACATCGGATAGAGTCCCGATACCCGGAACGGAGGTTCCTCGGATCGAGTTCGGTGCGCATCTCCCGTTGATGACCTGGGGCGACGAGGAGCCCGCCTCGATCACCGACCTGATCGATTACGCACGCCTCGCGGACCGGATCGGCCTGACGTGGCTGACCTCGAACGATCACCTCGTGTACGCACGGCCGTGGCTCGACGGCCCCGTGGCGCTCTCCTCGGTACTCCCGGCGATCGGCGCCATGACGGTCGCGACGACGATCGCACTCCCCGTCGTGCGCGGTCCGGGTCTGCTCGCGAAGGCGCTGGCTGCGATCGACCGGCTCTCGGGCGGCCAACTCGTCGTCGGCGTCGGTCCGGGCTCTTCCGAGCGAGACTATCGGGCGGTCGGGATCGCGTGGGAGGAGCGGTGGCCCAGGTTCGAGGAGGCCGTCCACGCGCTTCGGGCGCTCCTGCGACCGGCGAGCGAACCCTTCGAGGGTGCGTTCTACTCGACGGAAGGGATGCATCTGCTCCCCGCCCCAACCCAGCCGGGCGGACCACCGATCTGGTTGGGGAGCTGGGGGTCGGATGTCGGCCTGCGGCGCGTGGCACGCCTCGCCGACGGTTGGCTGGCCTCCGGCTACAACACGACGCCGGAAGCGTTCGGCGAGACCCTCCGACGCCTGAGCGGGCATCTGCGACGAGAGGGGATCGACCCGCAGGGGTTCCCCAACGCGGTCGCGACGATGTTCCTGCACCTGACCGAGGATGCGGCGGCCGCAGACGCTGTCGTGACCGAGGTGCTCGCGCCTACGCTCGGTCGCCCACCCGAGCAGCTCCGAGAGCGGTTGCTCGTGGGCTCAGCAAGCGAGTGCGTAGACAAGCTCGCCCGGTACGAGGCCGCTGGTGCTGAACGTGTCCTCATCTGGCCGGTGGGCGATGAGCTCCATCAGCTCGAGCGGTTCCACGACGCCGTCATGTCCCAGCTCGGCGCAGGAAGAGCGCGTTGACTCGGAGTAGTGACGTCGACTGTGGGTGTCCCCCGAGGGGGACGGGTGCGAAGGTTCTCGTTGCTGATAGCTGCGATCTTGGTGGCGAGCGGCCTGCTGCCGGTCCAGGCGCAGGCGCTGACATCGCCACGACCGAAGATCGCCGTCATCGTCTTGGAGAACACCGAACGGAGCGCCGTCGTCGGCAAGAGCGCCGCTCCGTTCCTGAACGCGATGCTCGCCCGGGGCAAGCAGTTCACGAACTACCACGGCTTCGAGAGCTCATCCCATGACTATCGGGCGATGGTCGCCGGTGAGCAGCTCCCGTCGACGCCGGTCTCGAACAACGTGTTCCACCAGTTCGACACCCAAGGCGTGCGCTGGGTGAACCTCGAGGAGTCGATGGCGGGCAACTGCGGGGTGTTCCCCTCACCGAACGTCGTCCCGGGCAGCGATGACAAGCTCTACGACCACAAGCATGACCCCGCCTACGCCTACCGGGCGAACTCGTCCTGCAAGGCGAACGACCGCCCACTCACGTCCGATGCGCAACTCCAGGCGCTGCCGTCGTTCAGCTTCATCGTTCCCAACAACTGCGACAACGCGCACACCTATCCCTCGCATGGTGACTGCCGGGCGTACTTCGGGACGAACCACGGGTCGAACCAGATCAACCTCGCGGACAAGTGGGTGGCGCACGTCGTCGGCGTGATCACCGCCGCGGACCCGTCGGTCACGGTCTTCGTGACGTTCGACGAGAGCACGGAGAGCACGCATCAACTGCTGTACGCGGCGGAGATCGGTCCCGGGATCACAGGCGGGACCAAGGACGGCCACCGCTACGACCACTACTCGTTCTGCGCGGCGATCTGGCAGAGGTACGGCCTCGCGGGCACCGCTCCGAACGAGGCCGCCACCGCGACGCCGCTGCCCCTGTAGGGAAGATGGGCGGGCAGGGCGTGACTCCCGTCTCCCGGGCGACGACCTGACCCCGGTGGGGGCTCCGAGCCCGGAGGATCGGGCGGCATCCCTGCACGCCCTGCCCGACTATCCGGAAGGATGCGCCCTACCCCGGCGGCCCGCATGCGCCGTTCGCATGACGAACGGACCCGCAGACGTAGGAGTCAGGCATCCGCCCGGAACGAAGGTGGCCCCATCCCCGCCCCGCCGCTCCCACCCCCGCTGGGGTGGGAGCGGCTCACGGGCTTAGTGGGTGATGGATGCGTCGTCGGCCTGGAAGCAGACGCCGACGGGTGTGTTGCTCGTGAACGCCTCGAAGTCGAGGCTCGATCCGGGCGAGATCGGCGTGTAGGTCGACGTCACCTGTTGCCAGGACGTGGTCAGCGCCATCGACTTCACGACCGACCCCTGGAGCACGCCGCCCAGGTACTCGCGCACGCGCAGCTTGAGCGTGAGCCCGGCGGTGTCGGAGCGGGCCCAGATGCTCGAGGTGTAAGGACCGGCCTGCGTGAAGCTCACCCAGCTCGGCTTGTCGTCGAGCCCGCAGCTTCCACCGGCCGCGGTGTTCGAGACCTCCGCGGCCCAGCTGCCCGAGTTCCCACCCGCGACCCGGTTCACCGCGTTGGCCGTGTTGTCGCCCTTCCAGCCGGACGTGTCCACCTCGAATCCGGAGTTCCCGATCAGGTTGCTGGCCGTGGCACTGACGGTCCAGGTTCGCACCGCCGGGGTGAAGTCCTCGTTATAGGAGCCGTCGATGGCGGCCACCTGGAAGGTGTGCGAGGCGGCCGTGAGGTTCGTGTAGCTCGTCGGCGATGTGCACGGGGCGTACGCGTCGCTGTCGAGGCGGCACAGGAACGTCGAGGGCTCGGAGGCCGAGAAGGTGAAGGTGGCCGACGTGTCGGTCACGGTGCCCGACGGGCCCGAGTCGATGACCGTGTTGGGCCGGTCGAGGTCAGGCACGGGGCCGGGATCCAGAGGGGCGAAGCCGATCCCGTTGTGGGGTTCGTGCCCGAACTCGGTGCCGTCGCTGCCGACCCAGAGCCCGGCCGGGGTGGCGTAGAGGACCATGGTGCCGTGATTGCGGGACTTGGTGGGATTCCAGGGGAGCGCCTTGCCGGTCACCGGATCGATGGCTCCGATGCCCGGACGGGAGACCGCGCCGGCACCGGCCGAGTCGTGACCGAGGGGGTTGTCCAGCCAGCGCTGATGGCCGCCGACGTACACGGCCGGGTCCGGTGACCGCCACGCTGTAGAGGGTGTCGCCGCCGGTCCAGTTGATCCAGGTGGGCTGGGCGTTGGCGCTGACGTTCGCGGTTTCGAACCGTGCCGCGGCATCGCAGATCCCGTTCGTACCGGTCGGGCCTCCGGTGGCGACGATCACGAAGTAGCTGCCGTCGGGGGAGAAGTCCACCCCCTGCGCACTGATCAGCCTGCTGGTCGCCACGCAGTTCACGTCGAAGCGAGGGGCGTGCCAGGTGCTGAGCGTGGCGGTCGCGCCGAGGTTCAGCTCGAAGGCCCGTCTGCGGCTCGCGCCGTTGACCGTGGTGAAGTTGCCCGTCGCCACCAACCGGGTGCCGTCGGGGGAGACCGCGATGTACTGGATCTTGGTCTCGTTGGCCGGGTCGACCACGCCGGTGACCGTGATGTTGATGGCGCCGGTGTCCGCGCCGGTCGTCGGGTCCAGTGCCATCAGCATCTTCGGGAAGTTCCCCGCCGCGATGACGGCGCCGTTGGCGAGCTTGATATCGCCCACGGTTCGCATCCCCGTCGGCGCGAAGGTCGGGTCGATCCGGTTGTTGACCAGGTCGTACTTCATGATCCCGCGGCGGACGATGCCGTTGACATGTGAGAAGGCGCCCGCGATGAAGAGCGCGCTCCCGTCGGCGGTCGCCTGGATGGCGCCGACCATCCCGTCGAACTGCAGGTTGAGCGGAGAGATGACCCCCGTCTGGGCGTCGAAGGCGACGAAGTTCTGCCTGGCGTACGTGGTCGTCCCGGTGGGGTCCTGCACCTGCGCGAACCGGCCACCGGCGTAGACGGTGTTGCCGACCTGCGCGAAGGCGCGTACGTCATACGAGGTGTCGGTGATGAGGACCTGCGGGGTCGTGTCGGCCGGGTTGTCCGACACCACCTTGGGCTGAGCCAGCGAAGCCTGCGCAGGCGGCATGTTCCCCACGGCAAGCGCGAGCAGGCACACCATGCCTGCAACGGCACTCTTGAAGATCCTCACGTCGTTCCCCTTCCTCCGCATGACTCGGCCGGTGCGTTTCAGGGCAAACCGTAGAGGGACCGAGGGGCCAGGGCGCCACCCGTCGTGCGTATCGGTCCTACGTCCAACGGAGTATCCCGGGACCCCTATGAGCGCTCACCGGAGGACGGGACGGAGCGCGACGCGCGGAGGTTGGAGGCTCGGTTGTCAGACAGGCAGGCTCGTCATGTAGCGCCGGTGAGGACCGCGATCGCGTCGGATCCGGCACGCCAGAGGCCGAACACGCAGGTGCCCACCAGGCCCGACATCCCCAGGAGGCGCGCGGCTGCGAGCGAACGATCGGAGCGCTCGCCGCGGTCTCGCCCGCCCACAGCGCGAGCGTGCCCGCGCCCGCGACCAGCACGAACGCGGAGGCGAGGATCGGGGGATCGCACTGACACGGTCCGCGCGTGAAGAGCTGCTGCGCGAGCATGAGAACGGCGATCGCGACCCCCAGCCCCGTGATCGCGCCGTACACGATGCGCGCCTTCCGATGGTGGGCGTCGCCGGGGGGCAGGCGGCGGTCGAACCTCGTGAACACCGCCTCCATCACCAGGCCGAAGCCCAGGAACAGGGCGACGATGAGGGAGACGATGAGCGCGCGGTTCTCGAGCAGCGCGAAGTCGAAGTTGTCGGGGTTGAGCACGTCCGACGTGGCGCTCGCCACCGCGAAGACCACCACGCCGAAGGCGAGGCCCCTGAGGCGTCCGGCCCATCCGAGCCAGGGCCGGAAGATCGCATAGAGGATGGCGCCCATGATCCCCGCGCCGATGCCGACGAACACCACGATCGCCATCGTCCCGTCGAACGTGATCCGGCCGACGATCGCGTCGGCCTCGGTGACCGCTCCCTGGGCGGCGTCGGCAGCGGCGGCCGCCGCGACGCGCATGAAGACCCGGGATCCGATGCCCCCGACGAGGATGCCCGTCGCCAGCCCGGCGAGCCCCGTCGTGGCGATGAACCGCGTGAGGGCGGACCCGCTCGTGATCGCGCCGTCGTGCTCGGCGGTCGCCATGACCGTCTACGCGTTCAGGCGGTAGAACCGCCAGAACCCCGCCTCGATGGGCAGGATCTCGATGCCGGAGAACCCGGCGTCGCGCGCGTAGCCCTCCAGCGTCGCGGGGCGCATCACGGTCCCGGTGCCGACCGAGTCCGGGTGCGCCATCCCGTCGGGCAGGCACACGAGCGTGCTGAAGCCGTACATCAGTCGCTCCAGCTCGTCGCCGGGCGCGGTGAACTCCTCCGCCACGCCCTCGTCCATCACCATCACCGCGCCGCCGTCGTCCACGATCGAGCGCATCGTCGCGAGCACCGGCACCGGGTGCGGCATGTCGTGGATGCATTCGAACGCGGTGACGAGGTCGTAGCGATCCGTCGGCCCCGCCTCGCGCGGGTCGACCGCGTGGAAGATCACCCTATCCGAGACCCCCGCCTCCTCCGCGTTCGCCCGCGCGCGCTCGACGGCGGGCTCGTCCAGGTCGAAGCCGTGCACCTGCGCGCGCGGGTACGCGCGCGCGATCGAGATCGAGGACCACCCGCCCCCGCATCCGATGTCGGCCACCTTGGCGCCGTCCCCGCTCAGCCGCTCGTGGATCTCGGGCAGCCCCGTGGCGATCCAGTCGCCCATCGATCCCACGTAGAAGGGGCGGTTGCCCGCCTCCTGCCCCTCGCTCATGTCGGGGCCGTAGCGAGCCCAGCCCACACCGCCTCCGGATCGGAAGGCTTCCATCAGTGCCGGCATCTGCTGAGACGCGGCGACGAACATGCGCGCCATCGGCGCGAGGTAGGACTGCGAGTCCGGGTCGAGCAGCACCTCGGCGTACTCGGAGGGGAGGGAATAGCTGCGCTCGCTCGCCGTGGCGGATGTGTCGGCGCACTCGAGGATCCCGCCCACCGCCTGCTGCTCCAGCCATTCGCGAGCGTAGCGCTCCGCGATGCCTGCGCGGGCGGCCAGCTCCGCCGAGGTCGCCGGACCGTCCTGCGCCAGGACCGCGTAGAGCTCGAGCCGGTCCCCGAGGTACACGTTCAGCAGATCTGTGGTCCCCAACAACGCTTCGAACAGGCGTCCCGCCAAGGCCTCACCACGCTCCGACATCGCCCCTCCCGCGGTCGTGTGGCGTAACCATGCCATGCCGCGCGTGCGCGTGGGAAGGGGGAAGGCAGGTCTACGGCCGGTCGCGAGCGGGCGGCCCCCGCGTCGCAGATCAGTTCCCTGGCAAGCGAGAGAGGTCTGTCTCCTCGACGATGCGCTCCACGACCTCACCCGCGTGGTCGGTCCCTTCGCGCTTCCTCTGCTCTTCCGCCTGCTTGACCTCGACCCGCGCCGCCTGCCACCCGGACCAGTGGCCCGACACGAGCGTCCATAGCGAGAGCGCGGCCACGTAGGTCACCTTGTTGATCCATCCGGTGGCGATCGAGACCGGGATCATCACGACCCAGAAGATAGCGAGCCAGCCGTTCACCCGACGCATGAACACGGGGTCGCCCTGGATCGATCCCCAAACCGACTTCAGCATCCCCCCGTTCACCCCTCACCGATCCGTGACGCGGTCTTGGCGTGCGCGACCGCTGGCTCCTCGACGACCGCCGCCGTGGGCGCGCCGAACCGAAGCAGCCGACCCCCGGTGGCGATCGCGCACACGAGGAACCATGCCCATCCGACGGCGAGGCCCGCGACGACGTCCGTGAACCAGTGGACGCCCAACAGCATCCGTGAGCACCCCACGGCGACGGCGATCGCGCCCGCACCCCCGGCCAGCGCCGCGCGGGCGCGCGGTGACCGACCTCGCGACAACACCAGGGCGAGCGCCGCGTAACACGCGGCCGCCGACGCCGTATGTCCGCTCGGGAACGAGCTGCCGGAGAAGGCCGCCAACGGATCGATCGTGGGACGAGCGCGCGCCACGCCGAGCTTGATGAGGTTCACGATGAGGAGCTGGCCCCCCACGACGAGGACCAGGAACAGCCACAACGAGCGGCTCTTGATCCGCCGGTACTCCACGGCGCCGACGGCCAAGCTCAACGCGATCACCGTGGGCGTGGCGCCCAGCTGCGTCACCGCGCGGAGCACCGTCGTGCTGGTGGCGCCGGAGTGGGCGGCAGCCCAGCTGGCGACGCTCGTGTCCACATCGGTGGTGCCGGCGTTCCTGCGGACGATGAACGCGAGGACGCCGAGCGCGATCCCTCCCACGATGATGCACGCGCAGGCGAGGGTGAGCGCGAACCCGGTGGCGCGGGTCGGATCCAGCCGATCGCGCACGAAGGACCTGAGGCGCCGGTGGGTGCTCAGCTCCTGGCTCACGGAGCGACTCGCGCTCGCCGCGGGATCCGCGGTGGGCCAGCGACGGATCGCGAGTGCGAGGAGGAGACCGGCGAGGGCGCTCACCCCTACCAACACGACGATCACCATCGACACCCTCCGACCTATGTCCGCCTATCCCGTGGTCTTCCGCTGAACGGAGCGTTTACCCGGCGGCGCCGGTGGGAAACGCCTTCGACCATGAGCAGAACAACGAGCACGGACGAGACATCGATCGGGACGATCACGCGGGGCGCGGCGATCCGGCCGCGTGGCGGAGGTGATGCCCTCGACCCTTCGCCCGGCGGTCTGAGCGATCGCATCGCCCAGAGGGAGCGGGATCGTCATCCCGTCAGCGTCGCCGTGGTCATCGCCGTCATGGGCTACGTGCTCATGGGGGCGTTGATCGTGGGACTGGGGCTGCTGTTGACCCATGTCCTGCTGCACGGGGCGTTCGGCCGCTGGGATGAACGGGTGGATGTGTGGTTCGTCGCGCGGCGCACCACCTCCCTGAACACGATCACGTCCTACGGCTCGACGATCGGGTCGACCGGCGTCGTGGTCGCGGTGGCCGCGCTGAGCGTCGTGGTGCTGGCCCTCCGCCGGCTGTGGCGCGAGGCGGGCCTGATCCTGATCGCGCTCGGGCTCGAGGTGACCGTGTTCCTGATGGCGACCTTCCTGGTGGATCGTCCGCGACCCACCGTCCCGCGCTTGGACGCGTCGCCGCCGACGTCGAGCTATCCGTCGGGTCACACGGCCGCGGCCATCGCGCTCTGGCTGTCGCTCGCGATCGTGCTCTGCGCCCATATCCGGAACGCCGTCGCGCGTGCGGTCGTCTGGATCCTCGCGATCGCGATCCCGGTGTTCGTGGGCCTCTGCCGGCTCTACCGGGGGATGCATCACCCCACCGACGTCCTGGCGAGCGTCGTGCTGGGGATCGGCGCCATCCTCATCGCCCTCCTGGCCGTGCGCTCGGCGTCGGGCGTCGCGAGGCTCAGGGACGCCGCAACCGAGCGGGAACCCGAGGCTCGGGAGCGCATGGAGGTGTCGTCGTGACCACGGTCGCGGTGGTCGCCCACTCCTCGAAGACCCTCGGCGGCGGCCTCGGTGAGCTGCGACGGGTCCTGGCGGCCGAAGGCGCGAGCGACCCGCTGTGGGCGGAGGTGCCCAAGAGTCGCTTCGCGCCCGAGGCCGTGGAGCAGATGCTCGAGCAGGGCGCAGACCTCATCTTCGTGTGGGGTGGCGACGGCACGGTCCAGCGATGCATCGACGTGCTGGCCGGGTCGCCGGCGACGTTGGCGATCCTGCCGGCGGGGACCGCGAACCTGCTGGCGACGAACCTCGGCATCCCACGCGACCTCGTGGCCGCCGTCCGGATCGGGCTGCACGGGCCCCGGCGCACGATGGACGTCGGCGCCGTCAACGGCGAGCGCTTCGCCGTGATGGCGGGGACGGGGCTGGATGCGCTCATGATCCGCGAGGCGGACTCGGGGCTCAAGGACGCCGTCGGCCGCGTCGCCTACGTGTGGACGGGCGCCAAGAACATCCGCCGTGAGCCCTTCGGGGCCAAGATCCGTCTGGACGGGCACCGTTGGTTCAAGGGCGAGGCCACCTGCGTCCTGGTGGGCAACGTCGGGAAGGTCCTCGGCGGGGTCGCCGCGTTCGAGGACGCGCGCCCCGACGACGGCAGGTTGGACGTGGGCGTCGTCACTGCGGACGGACTGTGGCAGTGGGCCCGCACGCTGGGACGCGCCGCGGTCGGCGACGTGGCCGGGTCGCCGTTCGTGCAGACCGCGACCGCGCGCTCCATCGAGGTGCGGCTCGATCGCAAGGAGCCGTACGAGCTCGACGGGGGCGATCGCAAGAAGACGAAGAAGCTGGACATCGACGTGGAACCGGACGCCATCAGCGTCTGCGTTCCGGAGGGGGGACGAGCATGAGCACGGCGAGCGCGATCCCGGAGACCTGGCATCTCACCGGTGACGACGCACGACAGACGATCAAGGGTGTCGGCCGGATGCAGCTGATCCGCGATGCCTTCAAGCGGCTCCGGTGGGCCGACGGGTTCAGCCATGCCCGTTCGGTCGCGTTCCTGTTGGCGCTGCTGTTCATCGAGGGCGTGGTCGCGCTGGTCGGTCTGGCGAGCGTGCTCAACTCCGGCGGCCTCAGCGACGGCATCGTGCGCGCGCTGCAGACGACGGCGCCCGGACCGGCCGGCTCCGTGCTGACCGAGGCGGTCGCGCAAGCGCATCGCGCCGGGACGAACTCACGCTACGTGGCGCTCTGGCTGGGACTGGCGGCGGCCGTGGTGACGGGTACGACGTTACTGGGGCAGTTCGAGCGAGGGATGAACCGCGTCTACGGCGTGGAGAAGGATCGGTCGTCTATGCGCAAGTACGGGAACGCGTTCGTGCTCCTGTGTTCGGCGGGGCTGCTGGCGGGCATCGGCTTCACCTGCATCGCCCTCGGCCGCGCCGTGGGCGCCGCGTTCAACAACGATGCGTGGGCGACCGTGTGGAACGTGGCGCGCTGGCCGGTCGGCCTCGTGTTCATCATGGCGTCGATCGCGCTGATCTTCGCGCGCGCGCCGCGTCGTCATCAGCCCGGGTGGTCGTGGCTCGCCTTCGGGGCCTTCCTCGCGATGGCGTTGTGGGCCCTCGTGACGCTTGGGCTGGACGTGTTCTTCCGCGTGAGCACCACGTTCGGACAGACGTACGGGCCGCTGGCCGGCATCGTGGCGCTCCTCCTGTGGTCCTACGCCTCGGCGATGGCCGTGTTCTTCGGTGTGGCCGTCTCCGCCCAGTTGGAAGCCGTCCGTGCGGGGGTGCCGGCGCCGCAGGATGCCCAGAAGGTGGCGATGTCCGAGCCGCACCGCACGGACGTCGCCGGTGCGGCGGTGGTCGGGCGATGACGTTGACGACCCCAGCTCGCATCGATCGTGCGCCCGAGGAACGGAACGAGCGGATCCGCAGGATCCTCGAGGGCGTGATCGGGGTCCCCGCCACCGAGGGCAACCAGCTGGACGTCTTGCGGAACGGAGACGAGATCTTCCCGGCCATGCTCGAGGCCATCCAGGGCGCCGAGCACACGATCGACCTCCTCACGTTCGTCTACTGGCGGGGGGAGGTGGGCTCCACGTTCGCCGAGAAGCTCTCGGCGCGTGCCGAGGCTGGTGTGCGGGTGCGCGTCCTCCTGGATGCGTGGGGTGCTCACCCGATCGATCGCGAGCTCGTCGACATGATGGAGGACGCCGGCGTCCTGGTGCGTTGGTTCCGCCCCTTGCACCGCTTCGAACCGAGCAAGGCGGACCACCGGACGCATCGCAAGGTGATGATCGTGGATGAGGCGATCGGGTTCACCGGCGGCGTCGGCATCGCCGACGAATGGAGGGGCGACGCGCGCGACGAGACGGAGTGGCGCGACACCCATTTCCGGGTCACCGGGCCGGCCGTCGACGGTCTGCGCGCGGCGTTCCTCGACAACTGGGCCGAGACGGACGACGTCTTGTTCGACGCCGAGGTGGACCGCTTCCCCGCCCAACCCAAGCCCGGGCCGACGATCGTGCAGTGCGTGCGCGGTGCGTCGGAGACCGGATGGGCGGACGTCTCGACGCTGTTCCTCACGTTGATGCAGCTGGCGGAACGGCGGATCCGGATCGCCACCGCCTACTTCGTGCCCGACGCGGAGATCGCCCAGCGCCTCTGCGACGCGGCGGACCGCGGGGTCGAGGTGCAGATCCTCCTGCCCGGTCCGCACGCGGACAAGCGGTTCGTCCAGCTGGGCGGCGAGGCGTCGTACGCGGAACTGATGGATCACGGGGTCGAGCTGTGGAACTTCCAGCCGTCGATGCTGCACGCCAAGGTGATGACGGTAGACGGCACGGTCGCCAACGTCGGCTCCGCCAACCTCAACGCCCGTTCCACGGAGCGCGACGAGGAGGTCAACCTCGTGGCGATCGATCCGGGGTTGGTGAGGCTCCTCGACGACCAGTTCGACGAGGATCTCGAGCGCAGCGTGCGGATCGATCCCGAGCGCTGGGATGACAGATCGACCGGACAGCGCGCGCTCGAGAAGCTCGTGACCCCCCTTCGCCGACACATGTGAGGAGCGATGCAGCGTGGATCGCAGTGATGACAGGCGGATGAGGCGAGGCGTCGCGATCTTCACCTTCGGCGCGGTCGCCGTCGGCCTCGCCGTCATCGCGGCGGGTCGCGAAGAGCGCCCCCTCGAGCGGTGGAGGCGTTGGCTGCGGTCCGGCCGTTCGACCGCCGCAGACATCAAGACGAAGGCCGACGAGGCCGTCGAGGTGGCGCTCGTCAAGACCGACCGGGCCGCCAACGCCACCACGCTGGTGGCCGAGACCGCCCGCACCCTCGTGGAGGGGCCGGACAGCGCGAAGGTCGCCGACGCGCGTTTGCGGTGACGCGTGAAGGGGAACACCGCGCGTATGGAAGCCGAATCCACCGCCATCGCCGTCGGAACATCCGCGCTCACCGGGTGGAGACGCCCCGTGGGGCGAGCCGTCGCCAGGCCGATCGCGAACCACACGAGGTTCACGCAGGAGCAGGTCGAGGCCGCCATCGGCATCGCCGTGTTGGCGTGGGCCGTCTACCGCCTGGCGGGCCCGATCGTCCGAGGGCTCAGCCGCTGACGCGTCGAGTTGCTCCAGAGATCTGCGAGCGCTCGGCCGGGCAGTCCTTACATCACGGGTGCGTTTGTGGTGCGGGCGACCTCGTGGTGGGGCGGGAGCTCGAGCCCCCTGCGCAACATCGCGAGGTGCAGCACGATGTGACCGCCGATCGCCGCGATCGGGCTGCCCGTCAGCAGGTATCCCACGCTGAGGACGAGGCAGGCGCCCAGGGCCTGGACGATCCTCCGGTTCCGGAACTCGCGGTAGCCAAGGTGGTGCACGACGATCACGAGCGCGCTCGCGGCGAGCGCCAGGACGCCGGCCGCGACGCCGCGCCAGCCGTCGGTCCCTCTCGACCCCGCGAACCCCTGCCAGACGACGACCACGGGCAGCACGGACAGCAAGAGCCCCTCCGCCGCCCCGTACACGAATCCCTCCCAGGCGCCTTCACCGGCCACGACGTGGTGATGCTCGTGCGCCGGCATCGGCATGCGGCTCACCCCACGGGCCAAGATCGCGCCCGTCACCAGCGCGCCGAGCAGCCCCCAGGCCCAGTCGTGCGTCCAGAACGAGGCACCCTGGTCGCTCCACGTCAGGTATCCGGCCGTCAGCCCCGCCGCGACGACGGCGAGCACCCCCACGTAGAGGGCACGGCCCACGTGGAACAGGTCCGTGAGCACCCAGGACACGAGGAATCCGGCGACGGCGATCAGAGCGAGCCAGGCGAGCGCGTCGATCCCATCCATGGCGATCTTCGGTTCGAGCATCGGACATCCTCCTCCTCATGGGCGGAGACGCCCCGGGCGGACGTGCCCGCCACCTCGAGGCTAGTCACGGGCGCGTCGGCGGGGTCGGGTCGAAGGCCCCGGCGCCGGGGGCCCTTCCGCCGGGGCGCCGCCGACGGCGTATGGTGGACGGACATCGCGCGCGACGGAGGGATGACCATGGCCAGCAAGGACAAGGGCGGGGGCAAGGGCTCCAAGACGGCCGCCAGCAAGACGTTGAAGGAGAAGCGCGCCGCGAAGAAGGCCAAGGGCAGCAGCGGGAGCTCGTCGAACTGGAGCACCGGCACCAAGTAGCTCGAGCGCGAGAGGTCGGCGCCCACCTATCGGGGACGACGGCTGTACGAGACGATGCTGCACGTGGCGTATGTCTGAGCATGCGGTCGTGATCGCCGGCGGCGGTCCGACGGGGATGATGCTGGCTGCGGAGCTGACGTTGGCGGGGACCGACGTCCTCATCGTCGAGCGACGCCCCAGCTTCGAGCTCGAAAGCTCGCGCTCCAGAGGTCTGCACTCCCGCACCATCGAGGTGCTCGATCAGCGTGGCGTCGTCGACCGCTTCCTCGCCGAGGGGAAGGCGGTCCAGGTGCAGGCGTTCGCCGGAGTGCCGATGGACATCAGCGATTTCCCCACCCGCCACAACTACGGGATGGCCCTCTTGCAGAGCCATTTCGAGCGCATCATGTCCGGCTGGCTCGATGAGCTGGGCGTTCCCATCTTGCGCGAGCGCGAGGTGACGGGTTTCGCGCAGGACGACGGCGGCGTCGACGTCGCGCTCTCCGACGGCACATCACTGCGGGCGCAGTATCTGGTCGGTTGCGACGGGGGCCGCAGCGTCGTGCGCAAGGCGGCCGGCATCGAGTTCGCGGGCTGGGATCCGACGACGTGCTGGATCCATGCCGAGGTCGAGATGGCGGAGCAGCCGGAGTTCGGTTTGCGTGGCGGTGGTGGCATCGGCCCGGCGGAAGGGGGGCGCGTGGGCGTCACCCTGATCGAACCGGACGTGGATCGAACCGATGAGCCCACCCTGGAGGATCTCCGCGCCGCACTCATCCGCGTCGACGGGACGGACCACGGGGTGCACAGCCCGCGCTTCATCTCTCGCTTCACCGACATGACACGTCAGGCGGTGGCCTATCGCAGCGGGCGCGTGCTGGTCGCGGGAGACGCCGCACACGTGCACCCTCCGATGGGCGGGCAGGGCCTGAACATCGGCGTGCAGGATTCGGTGAATCTGGGGTGGAAGCTGGCCCAGGTGGTCGAGGGAACATCACCCGTGAGCCTGCTCGACACCTATCAAGCCGAACGACACCCCGTGGGTGCGCGTGTGCTGCAGAACACGATGGCGCAACGTGCATTGGGCGCCACCGACGAGCGGACGGGTGCACTGCGCGACCTCCTGGCCGAGCTGCTGACGATGGAGGAGCCGCGGAAGCACATCGCCGGGATGATCTCCGGCCTCGATGTTCACTACGACCTTGGCGAGGGCCATCCGATGCTCGGACGGCGCATGCCGGACCTGGACCTCGCGACCGCGAACGGGCCCGTGCGCGTCTTCGAGTTGTTGCACGACGCCGAGCCGGTGTTGCTCAACCTCGGTGATGCCGGCGCCTTGGACATCGCGGCGTGGGCCGAGCGGGTTCGGTTGGTCGATGCGTCGTACGCAGGCCCGTGGGAGCTTCCCGTGCTGGGCGAGGTCAGCGCCCCGTCGGCCGTGCTGGTCCGACCTGACGGACACGTCGCCTGGGTTGGCGAGGGCAGAGACGCCGGCTTGCGCGACGCCCTGACGAGGTGGTTCGGACCGTGATGGTCGCGAGGTGTCCTGCGGCCTCCGGCGGTCGTACCGTCGAACCCGTCACCGAGGAGGACTGCTGATGCGCAGCGTGACCTATTCGATGGGCGTCTCACTTGACGGATACATCGTCGGGCCGGACGGCCACTTCGACTGGACGGTGCCCGACGAGGAGGTCTTCCGCTTCTGGATCGACGAGATACGAGGGGTCGGCGTGCACCTGTTGGGACGACGGCTGTACGAGACGATGCTGTACTGGGAGACCGCCGACCAGGATCCGTCGCTCGGCGACGCGGAGCTCGAGTGGGCCGCGCTCTGGAAGCCGCTCCCGAAGGTGGTGTTCTCCACCACGCTGTCGGCGGTGCAGGGCCATGCGCGTCTGGCCTCCGGCGGCCCGGCGGAGGAGATCGAGCGGTTGCGAGCCGAGCCGGGAGAGGGCGACATCGCGATCGGCGGCGCGACCCTCGCCGCCGAGGTGGCCGCGTCGGGTCTGATCGACGAGTACCGGGCCATGGTCCACCCGGTCCTGGTTGGCGGTGGCATCCCGTTCTTCCCCCGGCGCGAGCGCCGGGTGGATCTCGAACTCGTCGAGACCCGCACCTTCAGCTCGAGGGTCGTCTACCTCCGCTACCGCGTGGCGCGCCAGCCCTAAGCAGGTCGAACGTGCTGCCACCGGGCGTTCCGCCTCGTTACACTGGGGCTCCCTGAACGCGGCGGCGTAGCTCAGGGGCAGAGCAAGCGGCTCATAATCGCTGTGTCGGTGGTTCGAGTCCACCCGCCGCTACCAGCAGACCGTCGGAACGCAGGATCGGGAAGGACGCACGTCATGGGCAAGCAGAAGTTCGAGCGGACGAAGCCGCACGTCAACATCGGGACGATCGGTCACATCGACCACGGCAAGACCACGCTCACGGCCGCCATCACCAAGCGGCAGGCCGACAAGGGCATGGCGGACTTCACGCCGTTCGACCAGATCGACAAGGCTCCGGAGGAGCGCGAGCGCGGCATCACGATCGCCATCGCGCACGTGGAGTACCAGACCGAGAACCGCCACTACGCCCACGTGGACTGCCCCGGTCACGCCGACTACGTGAAGAACATGATCACCGGCGCCGCCCAGATGGACGGGGCCATCCTCGTCGTGTCCGCCGCCGACGGCCCCATGCCGCAGACCCGCGAGCACGTGCTGCTCGCCCGCCAGGTGGGCGTGCCCTACATCATCGTGTTCCTGAACAAGGCCGACATGGTGGACGACCCCGAGCTGCTCGACCTCGTCGAGCTCGAGGTGCGCGAGCTGCTCAGCTCCTACGAGTTCCCCGGCGACGACGTGCCCGTGATCGTGGGCTCCGCGCTCAAGTCGCTCGAGGGCGACGAGGAGTGGGGCAAGAAGATCGACGAGCTGCTCGACGCCTGCGACTCCTACATCCCCGAGCCCGAGCGCGACACCGAGAAGCCGTTCCTGATGCCCATCGAGGACGTCTTCTCCATCACCGGGCGCGGCACCGTCGTGACCGGGCGCGTGGAGCGCGGCAAGCTCAACAAGATGTCCGAGATCGAGATCGTGGGCATCAAGGACACGAAGAAGACCACGGCCACCGACCTCGAGATGTTCCGCAAGCTGCTGGACGAGGTCCGCGCCGGCGACAACGTGGGCATCCTGCTGCGCGGCATCGACAAGGACGAGGTCGAGCGCGGCCAGGTCCTCGCGGCCCCCGGCTCCATCACGCCGCACACGGACTTCGAGGCCCAGGTGTACATCCTCAGCAAGGACGAGGGTGGCCGCCACACGCCCTTCTTCAACGGCTACCGCCCGCAGTTCTACTTCCGCACCACGGACGTGACCGGCACCGCGCACCTCCCCGAGGGCGTGGAGATGGTCATGCCCGGGGACAACGTCGAGATGAAGGTCGAGATGATCGCCCCCATCGCCATGGAGGAGGGCCTGCGCTTCGCCATCCGCGAGGGCGGCCGCACCGTGGGCGCCGGGCGGGTCACCAAGATCGTCAAGTAAGGAACCCGAGATGGCCAAGGCCGACAACCGCCCGAAGATCACGCTCGCGTGCACCGACTGCAAGCGGCGCAACTACAACACGGTCAAGAACAAGGTGAACGACCGCGACCGCATCGAGCTGAAGAAGTACTGCCGCTGGTGCCGCAAGCACACCACGCATCGCGAGACGCGCTGATCAGATCTCGATCGTCTCGTCGCCTTCCAGATCCACGTCCAGGTCACCGTTCGAGGTGACCTTCGTCGTGTGCACCTTCCCGTAGCGGATCGCGGCGACGATCGCCTCGAGCTTGGAGTGCACGCCCAGCTTGGTGAGCACGTTCTGCGTGTGGGTGCGCAGCGTGTGACGGCTCATCCCCAGCTCCTCGGCGATCCGCTCGGGCGGGTCGCCGTCGGCCATGCGCTGCAGGATCTGGAGCTCGCGCGGGGTGAGGCGCTCCACCCGCTGGGAGAGGTCGCCGTCCACGGCCCGGCGGCGCCGCAGCTTGCGCAGGGCCTCGTCCACCTCGGCGCTCGAGTGCAGCGGCTCCCCCCGGTGCGCACGCCGGATCGCGTCCGCGAGCCCGATCACCGCCTCGGTCTTGGGGAGGTAGCCGCGCGCGCCGGCCTGGATCGCGCGCGCGAGCGCCACGTCGTCGTCCTGGCCCGAGAGGATGATCACCGCGGTGCCGGTGTTGCTCTCGTGGATCCTGCGCGCCGCCTCGATCCCGTTCACGCCCGGCATCTGCATGTCGAGGAGCACGACGTCGGGGTGCTCCTCCATGGTGGTCTCGATCGCCTGGGTGCCGTCGGTGACGACCTCGATCACGCGGAGGTCGTCCTCCTGATCGAGCGCGACCTCCAGCGCCTCCCCGAACGATCGATGATCGTCGGCGATCACGACGGTGATCGGCTGGCCCCCCCGCTGCCTCGGCATACGAGGCGCATCCTAGGGCGAATGACGGACCCTTTCACGCACCTCGGCGCAAGTTGTCGATGCGGATGCCCGCGAGTAGCGTCCCCGGCGTGAACGTTGCCGCCGAAGGGAAGTCCTACCCCCCGGTGCGCTCGGAGGTCAGCGCGGACCGCCTCGCGGCCTTCCAGGCGGTCTTCGACCAGCACGGCGGCACCCCGCCGACCTTCGCCACCACGGTGGAGTACGAGGCGTTCGTGCAGGTGCTCGACGACCCCGAGCTGGCGCTCGACTTCGCCCACGTCGTGCACGGGTCGCAGGAGTTCGTCCACGCGCGGCCGATGCGTGTGGGCGAGACCCTGGTGGCCACGATCCGCATCGAGTCGATCAAGGTGAAGGGGCCCACCGGGTTCCTCACGCTCGTCACCGACATGGTCGACGACGAGGGGAACCTCGTGTCCACCGCTCGCTCGACGATGGTGGAACGGACCCCGTGAGCGTGCGGGCCTTCGACGACGTGGCCGTGGGCGAGGAGCTGCCCGAGCTCCGGCGCGTCGTGACGCGCGAGGTGGTGAAGGCCTACGCCGACGCGGGACGCGATCAGAACCCGCTGCACCAGGACGACGACTTCGCCCGCGGCGTCGGCTTCGACGGCATCATCGCGCACGGGATGTTCACGATGGGCCTCGCCGCGGCGTGCGTGGCGGATTGGGCGGGCGATCCGGAGGCGATCGTGAAGATCTCCGCGCAGTTCCGCGCCCCCGTGTTCATGGACGAGGAGGTCGTGGCGACCGGACGGGTCCGGTTGATGGACGCGGACGCGCGCACCGCCACCGTCGAGATGCACGTGAGCGTGGATCGCGCCGACGGCACCACCGAGTATCCGGTGAAGCGCGGCGAGGCCGTCGTCCGCCTCGCGTGAGGCTCGTTCCGCGTCAGCCCTCGCAGCTCCGCATCGCGCCCCGGCCGGGTCCCTGCCGGCAGCGGTCCCTCCCGGTGCCCCCGTCCAGCCGGTCGGAGCCCGGCCCGCCGCTGAGCTGATCCGCGCCGCGCCCCCCGTAGAGGGCGTCGTCGCCTCCGCCGCCGTCCAGCACGTTGCGCCGCCCGTCGCCGATCAGCACGTCGCGCTGCCGCGAGCCGATCACCGCCTCGAACCCGGCGATCGCCGGTCCACGCCGCGCGCGCATCGTCGCGAGCGAGACGCGCACGCCACGGTGCGCCTGTCCGAAGCTCACGACGTCGATCCCGGGGCCGCCGTCGAAACGGCCGCCGCCCGCGCCCACCGAGAGGAGGTCGTTGCCCCCGCCGCCGGAGAGGTACGCGGCGCCCGCGCCGGCCACGAGCCGGTCGCCGAAGCGCGAGCCGGTCACGGAGACGATCCCGTGGATCCGATCGTCGCCCTCGCCGGCCGCCCTGCCCGCGCGCAGGTCCAGCCTGATGGCCGCCGTGGCCGCGGAGTAGTCGAGGACGCTGCTGCGTCCGCCGGACCCATCGATCAGGTCCGCGCCGGGGCCGCCGACGAGCCGGGCCGCGTGGCCCGTCCCGTCGAGGTTCGCCTGCTGGAGCGTGTCGTCGCCCGCGCCTCCGTCCAACGTGGCGTCGCCCGCGAACGCGCCGCCGGTCCCGCCGCCGCCCAGGGTGCTGAGCGCGTCGTCGCCGCTGCGTCCCTCCAGCGTGAGGACGGTGAGGTCCGCGCCGCCGTTCACGTCGACGTCGCCGTCGCCGTTCATGTCGAGGCCGGCGGCGCCCGCGACCATCAGGTCGTCGTCGTGGGTGCCGCGCACGTCGAGCTCGACCGGGCCGACGCCGGGGGCGAACGCGACCTCGATCTCCGCGGCGCCGCCCGCCTCCGCGCCGAGGCCCGGCGCGAACGCGCCGTCGCCCTCGTCCAGCGCCAGGCGCACGGCCGTCGTGCCCGCGACCACGACGCGCCCCACGGTGGTGACCGAGGCGGCCGCGGGGCAGGCGACGCCGTTCAGGACGAAGCCGCCGGACGCGGTGCGCTTCAGGTTGGCCACCGCCACGTGTCCCGGGCCGACCGGGCCCTGGATCGTGAGGTCGTGGGAGGTGGCGTCGTAGCTGCAGACGGAGACCCCGGCGGCGAGCGCTGCAGGCAGAGCGAGTGCGCTCAGGGGAAGGGTGAGCAGCGCCGCCGCCAGGGACGTTCTACGGAGCATGCGGGGGAAGATCTCCTCGGGTCGGGGAAGCCGGACTAGCCTCCCTGAGCTACGCCACCTAGGTCAATAAGACTAAGGTCGGTAACCCACCCGGGGGACACCACCAGGGTCGAGGCGACGTTAGCCGAGAGCCATGCCTTCGGCCGCGCCGGATTGCTTCGGATCCGGCAGTCGCATCATCCGGAATGAGGTCACCAACCCGAGGAGTGCGGCGATGAGCGGCACGAGCAGCGCTACCTGAAGCGCGAACGGGCGAGCATCCGTATTGATGCGGATGATCTCGGCCTGGACGTCTGCGGGCTGGCCGACGAGGAGCTCGGCGAGCTGCGTGTTGCTCATCACCTCCGCGTTGTCTTCGAGTCCGGTCGAGACCTGCTGCTGCTCGGTGGGGGAGAGCACCGCGCTCGACTTGGCCATGTCCGTGAAGGTGATCGAGAGCGTCGCCAGCATGATGGCTCCGGCGAAGGCCAGGCCGAACGAGAGTCCGAACGACCCGCTGGCCGAGTTCACGCCCGCGGCCTCGCTGACCCGCTCATCCGAGATCGGCGACAAGGTGTAGTTGTTGAGCTGAGACACGAGCAGCCCGAGCCCTGCCCCCGCGATCAGGAGCGGGAGGAAGAGGTACCAACCGGAGTCCGCGCGCGGCACGACCACGATCAGCAGCAGCATGCCGATCGCCAGGAGCGCGAACCCCGAGCGGATGATCCGGCTCGGACGCCGCGTCCCCGCCTTCTTCCCGGCGAGCACCGCCACCCCGAACATCGTGAGCGAGAGTGGAGCGAGCGACAGGCCCGTCTGCAGCGCGTTGTACTCGAGCACCATCTGCAGGAAGATCGGCAGGGCGATCATCGCGGCTCCCAGAGCGACGTTCTGGAGCAGCTGTCCCGAGATCCCGAACCGGAACATCTTCGATCGGAACAGATCGGGATCGATCAGCGTCGGCTTCTCCTCGCGCTTGCGACGCAGGAGCCACCAGGCGAGCGATCCCAAGCCCACCACTCCCACGATCAGGAGCTCGGCGACGGCGTCCCCACCTTCCTGCCATGCCAAGATGCCGACGACGAGGCCGCCCATGCCGAGCACCGAGAGGATCGCACCGATCGTGTCGACCTGGCGCGACCCTGTGTACGGCACGTCCTTGATGCGCCCGGAACCGAGCAGCACGATCGCGATGATCAAGAGCTCGAGCAGGAAACCGACGCGCCACGAGAGGAACGTGGTGATGAATCCACCGAGCAGCGGTCCGATCGCTGCCGCGACCGCTGCCGAGGCCCCAACCAGCGCATAGACGCGCTTCTGCGCGGCACCCTCGAAGTTGCCGTGGATCAGCGACTGCATCGCCGGCATCATGAGCGATGCGCCGAGCCCACCGACCACGGCCCAGAACACGACGATCGCCGTGACGCTCTGGGCGAGCGTCATCGCCAGCGCGCCCACGGCGTACCCCAGGAGACCGATGACGTACGCGCGCTTCCGGCCGATCAGGTCGCCGACCTTACTGCCGATCAGGATGAAGGCCGCCGAAACGAGCGCCTCGAGCGCGATCGCCGCTTGCACGCTGCTGACCGTGGTCTCGAGGTCATGAACCACGGACGAGATCGACACGTTCATCAGCGACGTGTCGAACACGAGCACGAACATCGCCATCGCGAGGAGGAGGGCGAGCCGCCGATCGAACGCGGCGGCTCCCTCGGCGTCGGTTTGGGTCGTTCCCTCTCTCACCCGAGATCCTCCGATCTCACGGCGCGATGAGTCCGTCGGCTGCCGCATGTGAGCGTGGGGGCACCGTATCGGAGAGGGATGGCGCGAGGCAGGGTCGAGCATCCCCCGAGAAGCGGGCCCACCGGATGCAGCGCTGCATCGTCAGTTAGATACCATCGGCGTTCGGGGAAGGTCAGCCCGCTTGCTCGTACCGCCCGGAGCGCCCGGTCATCGACATCGCGCGGATGGCCTCGCTCATGCGGTCCACGACCACCTGCAGCTCGTTCCCGTACCCCTCGTCCACCCGGACGCTCAGCCGGTCGATCTTCTGCCCGAGCACCTCGGCGACCTTGATCATGGCCTCGGCGGTGGACTGGGTCTCGACGTGCAGCTGGTCCGAGACGGCGCGGAAGCGACCGTCGATGGAGGTGACCATCTCCGCGGGCAGGCCGGCCTGCAGCTCCTTCATCGTGCGGAGCATCTCGCGCAGGAGCTCCGGGTCCAGGCTCGGGGCGGCATCGGCCGGCTCGGGCACGACCACCGGCTGCGCGGCGAGGCGATCCGCGAGGGCCTGGTTGTCGGAGCGGATCAACCGCGCGATCGCCGTCATCCGGTCGTCGATGTGGCCCATCAGCCGGTCCTCGGCGGCGGCCTGCGTCTCCGCGATCATCGAGTCGATCCCCTCCATCGCGCCCACGTTCACGTTCATGCGCTCGAGGCTCGAGCCGAAGCTCGACGCGATCGCGACGTCGGCGGCCTCGGCCGCGCGCTGCGCCACGATCTCGGCCATCCCCGCGAAGCGGGCCTCGAGGTGGTCGTTCAGGCGCGCCTCGAGCTGCTCGCCGATCCGCACGAGCTGGGCGTCCATCATCTTCTCGAGCTGGTCCTCCAGGCGGAGCTCGCCGGAGGTGAGGCGCATGGCCACCTGCTGGCCCACGACCTCGCCCACGGCCTCGGCGTCGATCTCGCCCGCCACCACCGCGCCGCCGGCGCCGCGCTCCTCGATCAGGCGGCGCAGCGCCATCGAGTCGGAGCGGATCAGCTCGGCGAGACCGCGCATCCGCGCCTCGATCAGGTGCTCGACCCGCACGCGGACGTCGTCGGCGGCACGCCCGTGCAGCCCGACGTGCTCGTCGATCATCTCGAGGCGCTCCTGCAGCGGGGCGGCCTCGGCGGCCACGGCCGCGCGCACGTCCTCGGAGATCTGGATGTCCTGGACCGCGAAGGCCTCGGCGTGCGCCTCGACGCGCTGCGCGAGGTAGCCCATCGCCTCGGTGCCGCCCTGGACGTAGCCCTGCATCGACTCGACGATCCGCGCGGTCTCGCGGCTGATCAGGTCCCCGTGGTCCTTGACCTGGCCCAGGATGGTGTCCGAGAGCATGCGGTCGCGCTCATCCAGGTGCTGGAAGGTCTCCGCGATGTGCGCCTCGACCTGCTCGAGCTGCGTGCGCACGGTGTCCACCCCGTGCAGGGTGGGGGAGTCCGCGACGTCGCGGATCGCGGCGGCCGAGGCCTCCATCGCCTCCCGCGTGGCGCGGGCGCTGCCCGCCAGCTCGTTGAGGTGGTCCTCCAGACGCGCCGAACGCACGGCGAGGGACTGGAAGCGCTCGTCGCTGGAGGCGATCAGGCTCTTCAGCGCCTGGTCGCGGCTGAGCAGCGAGACGATGCGCTCCTGCTCGGGGCGGGCGTCGGTCCCGCCCGCGCGCCACATCTCGGAGGCGATCTCGCGCATGAGGACGGTCGCCTGCTCCTCGAGCTGACGGAGTCCCAGCTCCATCCGCTCGTCGATCGTCCGCTGCAGCGCCTCCGCCACGCGGTGCTCCTCCACGGTCATGCTCGGGTCCTGGGTGGGGCTCTCAGGCCGGCGGAACAAGCCACGCCGGGGGGCGCCCGAGCTGTGCTCAGGCGTGTACTCGGTTCCGGTCTCAGCCATGACGTCTCTCGCGATCCGGGGCCGCCGCGGGATGTCTGCCGGAGCATAGGTCACGACCTGGGCAGATACACGGAAGCGGATGGGGAAACTCGGGGGTATCGCGAGGCGGTTCCGAAGGGCGTTCCGGCGTCAGTTCGAGCCCGGGATCCCGCCCTCTGCGGCCGCCTGCTGCAGGCCGGCGCGGTCGGCCGGGAACCGGGCCACCTGCCGCGCGATCCAGGCCTGCTTGCCCGCGTCGTTGCGCAGCAGCGCCTCGACGTCGGCCGCCCACACCCGCACGTCGACGTCCCAGGGGTGATCCGCCACCACGGAGCTCGCGAGATCGCGCGCCTCGGCGGCCGCCGCCGCGTCGCCGCTGCGCCCGTCCACCGCCAGGCGCAGGGCGAGGCGCTCGGTGGCGCTCACCCGCCACGGCTGCACGCGCAGGGCCGCCCGGTAGGCCCACTCCTCGCCGTACGCGCGTCCCCAGCGCTCGAACGTGGCGCCCGCCATCATCAGCAGCGAGACCGTGAGCGCGGCGGCGAGCACGACGCCCGCCCCCACCCGCGCCACCCGCGCGGGGGTGCCCGCGGGCACGACGTCGCGGGGCGGCCCCCCGGCCGCGCCCAGCATGAAGAAGAGCAGCGGCGTGAGCACGATGCCGATCGGCTCGAAGAGGGCGAAGACGCCCAGCACCGCGGCGGCGGCGAAGGTCCACGCGCGTTCGGGCGGGCACCGGAGCGCGCGCAGCCCCGCGATCCCCAGCAGCACGAGGAGCGTCGCGAGCCCCAGGACGCCGGTGGTCACGAGCGTCTCCAGGAGCAGGTCGTGCGCGTCGGCCCACGTCCGCGTGGTGGCCGTCACCTCGGCCTCGGTGGCCTTCGCGAGGTAGGCGGACTGGCTCATCGCGGGCCCCCAGCCGAGCCAGGGATGCACGGCCACCGCGCGCCCGCCCAGCACCCGCCAGATCGTGAACCGCTGGGTGTCGGTGGCCTGCTCGCCGAGCGCCACGGTGGCCCCGCGTCCGCCCGTGGGGATCTGGGTGGCGACGACCTGCCAGATGCCGATCACGATCAGGACGGTGGCGGCGATCGCGACGCCGCGCCGCCACGGCCAGCGCGCCTTCGCCAGGAACGCGACCACGGCGACCACCGGCAGGAGGAGGGCGCTCCGCTCGCCGAAGGTGGCCACGCCGAGGGTGAGCAGCGCCACGAGCGCGAGCTGACGCACGGGCCGCGCGTCGCGCGCGCCGAACGCGCACGCGAGCCCGGCCGACAGGAGGGCCCCGCCGAAGATCTGGTTCCCCATCGTCGCCCCGACGAACGACAGGCCCCCGAACGCGCCGAAGGTCCCCGGCCCGAGGCGCACGAGCACGGCGAAGACCGCGATCGCGGCGCAGGCCGCCACGAACCACCGGCGCGCGCGCTCGCGCAGGGCGTCGTCCGCGCCCGCCCCGGCCACGAGCAGGACCGCGCAGACGACCACGACGACGAGCCCGCCGCCCTCGCCGCCGGTCTGCGCGGTGAGCCCGCGCGAGGGGTCGAGGCCGAAGAGCGCGCTCACGAGGGTGGCGCCCGCCCACGCGGCGCCCGCCCAGGCGAGTCGCCGGTCGACCGGGAGCCCGGCGCCCCACAGCGCGAGGGCCGCCGCGACCACCAGGACCAGCTTGGGATCCCCGAACGGGCTCTCGGAGAAGGGGGTGAAGACGAGCGGGGCCGCCACGACCAGCAGGAACACCCCGAGGTCCGCTAGTTGTGGGCGCCTCGCATCCATCGACGTCGCGCAGGGTAGCGTGTCCTTTGCCGCGTCCCGGGGAGGCAACGGTATACTGGGCCTTCCGAAGTCCCCCCCACGAGCACCGGAGGGTGACCGGGGATGGCGGAGGCGCGTAGCTCAATTTGGTAGAGCACCGGTCTCCAAAACCGGCGGTTGGGGGTTCAAGTCCCTCCGCGCCTGCAAGGGAGCACCATGAACCGACAGATGAAGCGGATGCAGGAGAAGGCGGAGCGCCAGCAGAAGAAGTCCGGCGCCGACCGTTCCTCTCCCGCGGCGACCGCTCGTCGCGCGCAGACCCAGGAGAAGCGCAAGCGGACGGGCGTCCGCCAGTTCCTGCGCGAGGTGCGCCTGGAGCTCAAGAAGGTCGACTGGCCCAACCGTCGCGAGCTCATCTCGTACACGACGGTCGTGCTCGTCACCATCGTGGTGATGACCTCTTACGTCTTCGGATTGGACTACGCGTTCACCAAGACGATCGTGAAGCTGCTCGGCGGCTGAGACCAAAGGATCCCCGTGACCGAAGACCAGGAACCGCGTAACGACGACCCCACCCCGTTGGTCGAAGCCCTCGAGGCCGCCGCGGAGGTGCACGAGGTGGCCGACGAGGCCGCCACCGAGACGATGGCCGAGGCCGTCGAGGAGGCGGCGGTGGTCGAGACCGCCGCGGACATCGCCGCCCAGGACATCCTGGACGAGGCCGCCGAGGAGGCCGGCATGCTCGACGCGATCGGCGACCCCGAGGCCGCCGATGCCGTCTTCGAGGAGGGCCTCGAGGAGGCCATCGCGGTGGAGGAAGCGGGCGAGGCCGTCGCCGAGGAGATCGTCGCCGAGGCCGCCATCGAGGTCGTGGTGATGGAGGAGGCCGCCGACGAGATCGGGCAGGAGATCGTCGCCGAGGGTGCCGCCGAGGAAGAGGAGATCGTCGAGGAGGAGTACCTCGAGATGGAGGCCGCCCAGGGCGACGGCGAGCTGGTGACGGAGAGCATGGCCGCCACGGCTGCCGAGCCCGAGGCCGAGACCGAGGCCGAGGCCGCCGTGACGGAGACGACGCCCGAGCCGGAGCCGGAGCCCGAACCGGAGCCCGAGCCGGAGCCGGCAGCCACCGAGTCCGTCGCCGACGTCGAGGAGGACCTCGTCACCGAGGCCGCCATCGAGGACACCAGCGTCGCCGCGGTGCTCGACGAGGTGCAGGAAGAGGAGGCGCCCGCCGCCGACGACCCGTTCCGCGGGCCCGGCGACTGGTACGTCGTCCACACGTACGCCGGCTACGAGAACAAGGTGAAGACCAACCTCGAGAGCCGGATCCACACCATGCAGATGGAGGGCAAGATCTTCCGCGTCCACATCCCCATGGAAGACGTGATGGAGATCAAGAACGGCAAGAAGCAGGTCGTGCAGAAGAAGGTCTTCCCGGGCTACCTGCTGGTGAAGATGGAGTACGACAACGACTCCTGGTACGTCGTGCGCAACACGCCCGGGGTCACCGGCTTCGTGAGCGCGGGCACCGGCACCAAGCCCACGCCGCTGTCCAAGCGCGAGGTCGAGAAGATCCTCGTGGTGAAGAAGGAGGAGGTGAAGCCCGCGTTCCGCCTCGGGTTCGAGGAGGGCGACGTGGTGCGGATCATCTCCGGGCCGTTCGCGGACTTCAACGGCACCATCAGCGAGATCAACGTGGACCAGTCGAAGCTGAAGGTGCTCGTCAACATCTTCGACCGGGAGACCCCGGTCGAGCTCGGCTTCGACCAGGTGTCGAAGGTCTAGCTCAGCGCACCCACATCTGCCCGAGCAGCACCCCGAGCACCGGGTTGATCTGCACGTTCCCGACGCGTTTCGACACCAGGATCGTGCCGGACGGGGTGGTGAACGGGACCCACGGCGCCTCGTCGACCACATGCCGGTCGATCTCGGCCCACAGCTCGTTGGCCCGCACCGGGTCGGTCGTCCCCACCTTCGCCGCGTGCTCGATCTGGCGGTCGAGCTGAGGGTTGCAGTACTCGGCGTAGTTCGAGTTGACGTTGTTGGGGTCGTTCGGGATGAACGATGCGCAGGTCACCAGCGGCGTGGAAGAAGTTCGAGGCGTTCGGGAAATCCATCAGCCAGCCCACGGCGCCGATCTGCGCGCGGTTCGAGGAGTCGCTGATGTACGTGAAGTACGGGGTGGGGTTGTCGCTCGGGTATCACGGCAACGTCCCGGTAGCCGAGATCGTTGAGGACGGAGGCGACGTATCGCGAGACGCGGGCGAACGCCGGCAGAGACCACACCGTGATGCGCACGTGCTTCGTGCCGGACGCATCGACGAGGCTGCTGCGCCTCCACCAGATCGGGATCGCCGTTGCTCGATCCGTTCGATGTGAACGGGCAGTACGGCGCGTATCCGGGGGTGTTCGGGGGCAGCGCCTGGCAGGTCACCGGCCCTCCGGCGCCCCACAGGCCCAACGGGCCGACCAGCTCCGCCATCGTCGCTCGATCCACCGCGTAGTTCAAGGCCCGGCGCACGTCGGGGTCGTCGAACGGCGCCACCCGCGTGTTCAGGAAGAAGTAGTCGAGGGCCAGCTGGATGTACGGATGGCTCTGGGCCGCGTACCGCGTCCGGATCTCCTGCATCCGGTCCGCGGGGGGGTGTCGAGCAGCACGTCGGCCCGATCCTGCTCCACGTCGTCGGTCGCCTGATCCACGTCGAGGCCGAACCGGATGACGATCTCCTCCGGGTACGCCGGCCGGCTGCGCGGCATGTGACCACTCGACGAAGTTCGGGTTCCGCACCAGATGCACCGTGCCGCTCGTATCTGCGCCGTGTCCCCCCCGCTATACGACGCCGATCATGAACGGTCCGGTCGCGGCGACGAACGGAGCCCCCGTGACCAGGTGCCGGGGTGAGGATGGCGGCACGATCGCCAAGAACGGCATCGCGAGGACGTCGAGGAACGTGGGGTCCGGGCCTTCAGGTGGAAGGTCACCGTGCCCGACGCGTCGTCCGGCACGATCCCCTCCGGAGGTCGCATGCTCCTTGCTGCACACGCGTCGGCGCCGATCAACGCGTCGAGGTAGAACGTCGGCGCCAAGTCCCCGGCGGCGGTGAACGCGCGTTGGAAGGAGAACAGGACGTCCGATGGCTTCACGAGCGATCCATCGGAGTAGCGCACGCCGGATCGCAGGCGAACGTGTACGTGGTGCCGCCGGGGTCCGGCGCGGGGACGGACGTCGCGAGATCGGGCACCAGCACGGAGCCGGCGGTGCCACCGACGCGCGCGAAGGTGAGCAGGCCGTCGTTCGTGTTCGACAGGATGTCGTAGGAGAAGCCGTCCCATGGGGCGTTCGGATCGATCGTCGAGGGAACGTCGCTGGATCTCGACGACGAGCGTTCCGCCCTGATGGCTCGCCGCCGATCCGCGCGTCGTCACCCAGAGCGTCGCCCCGTCGAAAGCGAGCGCCCGCGGAGTGTTCTCGACGGCGGTGGTGCCCACCATCGTGTTCCCGCGCGGATCGATCCTGCGCGAGCCCGTTCGCGTCGGTGTCCGCGACCCAGATGCTCCCTCCGCCGGCCGCGAGTTGGCCGGGGGAGCCGCCTGTCTGCACGCTGCCCGTCACGTCGTTCGTGGCCGGGTCGATCTTCATGACGGTCCCGCTCTGGCCGTTCGCGACCCAGACGCTCGTCCCGTCGAACGCGATGCCGCTCGGGCCGTGGCCGACGTCGATCGTCTGACGGACCGCGCCGGTCCCTGGGTCGATCCGCGCCACCTGGTCGCTGGCCTGGTTGGCGACCCAGACCGACCTCGCCCCCACGGCGATCCCCGTGGGATCGGCGCCGACCGGGATCGTGGCCTCGACCTTCCCCTTGGCGGGGTCGATCTTCGACACGGTCCCGTCGAGCGTGTTCGTGACCCAGACGGAGCCCTCCCCGAAGGCGATCGCGCTGGGCGCGTTGCCGACCTCGATCGTCTCGCACGACCTTGTCGCTGGCGGGGTCGATCCACGAGACGGTCCGCGCGTCGGCGTTCGTGACCCAAACGGCGCCGCCGCCGAACGCGACGCCCGTGGGGTTGGCTTGCACGGAGATCCGCTGCAGCACGGTGCCCGCGGCGGGATCGATCCGGGCGACCTCGTTCGTCGCGCCGAGCGCCACCCATGCCGATCCCGCCCCCGCGGCGATCCCGTTCGGATCGTCGCCGAGGGGCACCTGCGCGGTGATGTGACCGTTCGACGGGTCGACCGCCCCCGCGGCCTCGGCGTCGATCCCCGGGAGCCCCTTCTGGAGGCGATGGACCGCGACGGGAACCACCAGCGCCGCTGCCACGACGGCCACGGCGACGGCGATCGCCACGAGGCCTCGCCGCCTCCGGGGGGCCTCCGACGGCGCGATCCGGTCGCGGCGCTGCCCGGGCCTCGGTTGCATCCAACGGGTCGGGCCGGGGCTTCCCGTCGACCGCGGTGGCCGCGAACACGTGCCACTCATCCTCGACGCCCTTGAGCCGATGCATGCCGCGGTCCGCGAACCCGAAGCCCGCGCCGCGCGAGAGCTCGGCGGCCGTGCTCGAGACCAGGACGTCGCCGGCGCCCCCCAGCGACATGATCCGGGCACCCACCACGACGGTGATCCCGCCGAGCTTCTTCCCCATGTGCTCGCACTCGCCGAAGTGGATGCCGGCGCGGATCTCGACCCCAAGTGCGCGCACCGCCTCGGTCGCCTCGCACGCGCACGCGATCGCCGAGGCGGGCTCCTTGAAGCTCGCGAAGAAGCCGTCCCCGGCGGTGTCGTGCTCGGTGCCGCCGAACCGTTTGATCGCGCGCCGGACGATCCGGTGGTGCTCGTGGACCAGAGCCTTCCACCGTCGATCGCCCAGCTCCTCGGCGATCGCCGTGCTGTCGACCATGTCCGTGAAGAGCACCGCGGCCAGCGTCCGGCCGCCCGAGCGTTGCATGGCAGGGATAGTCCCCCGTGCATCGGGGGGTGTAAAGCCAGGGGCGGATCGGCGAACACGGTAAGTCCGCTGCTACCATCGGATGACGGTCCCGGACCCGGGACGCGCACCCTACGGCGGGAGGCTGCCTCGACGCGGCCGTTGGCACCGCAGGAGGAGTAGGAACGTGGCACCGAAGAACAAGAAGGTCATGGCCCTGGTGAAACTCCAGATCAAGGCCGGCCAGGCGACCCCCGCACCCCCCGTCGGCACCGCCCTCGGGCAGCACGGCGTCAACATCATGGACTTCTGCAAGCAGTACAACGACGCCACGCAGCAGTGGACCGGGCAGGTCATCCCCGTCGAGCTCACGATCTACGAGGACCGCTCGTTCTCGTTCATCACCAAGCAGCCGCCGGCCGCGGAGCTCATCAAGCAGGCCGCCGGGATCGAGAAGGGCTCCGACGTCCCCAACCGCAACAAGGTGGCGCAGCTCTCGAACGCGCAGCTCCGCGACATCGCCGAGCGCAAGATGGCGGACCTGAACGCCAACGACGTCGACATGGCCATGCGGATCATCGCGGGCACGGCGCGCAGCATGGGCGTGGAGGTGGAGGCATGACGGCGAAGGGCGGCAAGCGCTACCGGAACGCCGCGGCGCTCTACGACGTGGAGCGCGAGTACCAGCCGGCGGAGGCCATCAACATCCTGAAGAAGTTCCCGGACGCCAAGTTCGACGAGACGGTCGAGGTGGCGTTCCGCCTGGGCCTCGACACGCGCAAGGCCGACCAGGCGCTGCGCGGCACGGTCTCCCTGCCCAACGGCACCGGCAAGTCGGTGCGCGTGGGCGTGTTCGCCGTGGGCGAGAAGGCGCGCGAGGCCAAGGAGGCCGGCGCCGACGTCGTGGGCGGCGAGGAGCTCGTCGAGGACGTCATGAAGGGGAACATCGACTTCGAGGCCGCGGTGGCCACGCCGGACATGATGGCCGCGGTCGGCAAGGCCGGTCGCGTGCTCGGTCCGCGCGGGCTCATGCCCAACCCCAAGACCGGCACGGTGACCAACGACATCGCCAAGGCCGTGACGGACATCAAGGGCGGCAAGGTGGAGTACCGCGCCGACAAGACCGGCAACATCCACCTGATCATCGGCAAGAAGTCCTTCGAGGAGCCGGCGCTGCTGGAGAACTACCTCGCGGTCGTGGACGAGATCATGAAGGCGAAGCCGTCGTCGGCCAAGGGGCGCTACATCAAGAGCCTCGCGGTCTCCTCGACGATGGGTCCGAGCGTCAAGATCGACGCCACGCACGCCAAGGACACCGAAGCCGCGAACGCCTATCCGAGATCGCCGCGGCAGGCTCGCTCCGTCAGTATCGAGCGATAGCGTGCGTGGGTGGCACCTGCGTGACCTATCTCGATATAGCTATCTCGGATACGATATGACATCATCTCCTCGGAGGAGTGCGATGGACAAGGACTTCCTGGACGAGATTGTGGACGAACGCGCATCGATCAACCCCGCGTTCCCCGGGATGGTCGAGGCGGCAGCCCGGGGTCGGCAGCTGGTGAGGGATCTGGCCGAGCATCGCAGGGCGCTCGGGTTGAGCCAGACAGTCGTCGCGGCTCGCATGGGCACATCGCAGTCCGCCCTCGCTCGGATCGAAGCGGGGGAGAGCGACCCTCGCGTGTCCACCATCGAGCGGTATGCACTAGCCGTCGGGGTCGAGGTCGCACTACGGGAGCCATCTTCGCGCCGAGATTGGGAAGGCGAGCCGCGAACTCGTCCTAAGACGGATCGTGGGTCGCCCCGGCGTAGACTCGCGCCGTGGCGACCACCGACACCTCCGCCCGGGCTCCCGAGGCCGGGCCGTCGTCTCGGCGCGCGACTCCTCCCCGGTCCGCCCCGGGCGGTCACCGTCGGCGCACGCGGTGGAACGACCCGGACCGGCTCCCGCTGTACCTCGTGGCCGCCGCCGTGCTCTTCGGGCTCGTCGTCCTGTGGCCCGAGCATCGCGACGTCTGGTACCTGAACGACGCCTCGGTGCACCGCTCCATGACCCAGTGGGCCGCCGACCGCATCCGCGAGGGACACCTGCCCTTCGACGGCTGGTACCCCTACCTCTCGCTCGGCGCGAGCCGCTTCCATCACTACCAGTCGCTCCCGCACATCTTCACCGGCGCGCTGTCGGTCGTGCTCGGCGCCGGCACCTTCCGCTGGTCCCTGTACCTCCTGCTCGCCGCGTGGCCGATCTCCGTGTACGCGGGGGCGCGGCTCCTGGGGCTCAGCCGGTGGCCCGCCGCCGCCGCGGCGCTGATCTCGCCGCTGCTGTCGAGCGCGCCGGGGATGGGATACGAGTGGGGCAGCTACGTGTGGAGGGGCTCCGGCGCATGGGCGCAGCTGTGGGGGATGTGGGCGCTCCCGTTCGCCTGGGGGCTCTGCTGGCAGGCCGTCGCGAGGGGGCGTCGGATGTGGCTCGCCGCCCTGGTGCTGGCGCTCACGATCTGCGTGCATCTGCTCACCGGATACCTCGCCCTCGTCTCGCTCGCGGTGTTCGTGCTGGCGGCGCCACGGGAGTTCCCTCGACGGATCGCACGCGCCGCGTTGGTGGCGGGCGCCGCGCTCCTGGCGTCCGCATGGATGCTCGTGCCGCTGCTCACCGACGCGGGTTGGACCGTGAACGACGCCTTCAGCCGCGGCACCTTCTACTACGACTCGTTCGGCGCGCGGAAGGTGCTCGGGTGGATGGTGCGGGGCGAGCTGTTCGACGCGGGGCGCCTCCCGGTGCTGACGGTCCTGTTCGCGGTCGGGCTCGTCGTCGCGCTCGTGCAGGCGCGCCGGCGCGAGCCACCCCGCGTGGTCGTGGGCCTGGGGCTGGTGGCGCTGCTGCTCTTCTTCGGGCGGCCGACCCTGGGGCCGGCGCTGCGTCTGCTCCCGGGGGGCGCGGACCTGTTCCTGCGGCGGTTCATCAGCGGGGTGCACCTCGCGGGCCTCTACCTCATGGGCATCGGCGCCGTCTGGCTGGTCCACGCCGTGCGCGTCCGGCGTGCGCCGACTCACGCCGGCCAGGATCCCGGTCCTCGTGGCGGTCGCGGCCGCCTCGGTCCTGCTGCTCGTGCCCTCCGTGGTCGAACGCGTCCGGTTCGAGCGCCTCGGGGCGGTCTGGATCGACCAGCAGGCGCGGGCGGAGGCCACGGACGGTCTCGGCTACCAGGCGCTCGTGGAGCGCGCGCGAGACGCTCGGGCCGGGGCGCATCTTCTCGGAGCTCCGCGGCCCCGAGGTGGCGTCGTACCGGATCGGGCAGGTGCCCGCCTACGCCGCGCTGCTGAACCTGCAGGCCGACGCGGTGGGCTTCACCCGCCCGACGTGGTCGCTCGCCTCCCCGGCGGAGTTCCGCTTCGATCCGGCGAGCCTTCCCCAGCGTGGGTTGTTCGGCGTGCGCTACGTGATCTGGCCGGAGGATCACCCGCTGCCGAGCGCCCGGCGGATCGCGCAGGCCGGCCGGCACGTGCTCTGGGAGATCCCCGACGTCTCCTACCTCCAGGTCGTCGACACCGTCGCGCCGATCGCGGCCGATCGCTCGGACCTCGGGACGCAGATGTCGTCGTTCCTGTCCTCGGGGCTCGTCGGCAAGCACATGGTGCCCACCGTCACCTTCGGCGGTCGCCCCCCCGCCGCGCCGACCCTCGGGCCCGGGCAGAGACGCCGCGGCCCCCCGGGGACCGTCGAGGATCCCTACGCGCGGATCGAGGACGGCGTGTTCGGTGGGTCGGTCGACATGACCCGCCCGGGCGTGGTCCTCGTGAGCGTCTCCTACGACCCCCGCTTCACGGCGACGGTCGACGGCGCCGAGGTCCCGACCCAGATGCTGGCCCCGGGCGTGGTGGGCATCCCGGTGGGTGCGGGCACCCACCGTGTCGAACTGGTCTACGCCTCCTACCCGTACTACCTGGAGCTCTGGCTCGTGGGCCTGGCGGCCATCCTGGGGCTGTGGTGGTGGGGCCGGCGCCGGCCGCGGGCGAAGGAGCCATCCAGGGCCTCCGCATCCCGCACATGAGGTAGGCCCTAATCCCTACGCGAAGCCTCGCCGATGTGCTTGGTCGCGCCGCGATCCCCCGTTCATACTCGACGCATATCCGAGCAGCTGCCGGATCGATGAGCGGTGTGTTCCCTCCGCGAAAGGGGTCGTACGTGCATAGGAGACGTCGGAACTGGGTGTCGCCCCTGGTCATCTTCACCGTGGTCGCGGTGATGGCGGGGGCGAGCCTCGCGTCCGCCGCGGTGATGCAGAGGCATGCGCGCCGCGCCACGACCAGCGGGCAGATCAAGGGCTGCGTCAACAAGAAGACGAGGGCCGTCCGCTTCATCCCGCTGGGCAACAACTGCAAGAAGGGTGAGAAGGCGACCGTCTGGAACAAGACGGGTGTCCCCGGGGCGGCCGGGGCCACGGGCGCCACCGGCGCGACGGGCGCCGGCGGAACCGGAGCCACCGGGGCCACCGGAGCGACGGGCGCGAACGGCTCGGAGCACCCGGATCTCCCGGAGCACCCGGTTCTCCCAGGTGCCCCCGGTTCCCCCGGTGCGACGGGGCCACCGGGCGCCGACGGAGCCACCGGAGCCACGGGTCTGACCGGCGCTGACGGAGCCACCGGCGCCACGGGTCTGACCGGCGCCGACGGGCGCACAGGCGCCACCGGTCTGACCGGCGCCGACGGGTCTCACCGGGCGCCACCGGTCTCACAGGCGCTGCGGGTGCCACGGGCGCCGTCGGTCCCACGGGAGCCACCGGTGCCACCGGTCTGACCGGCGCGGTCGGCCTCACGGGAGCCACGGGTCCGATGGGTGCCACCGGAGGCGCGGGCGCCACCGGCACACCGGGTGGCATCGGCGCCACGGGAGCGATCGGCCCGACGGGAGCGATGGGGGCCACCGGCCCCATGGGACCCACCGGCCCCGATGGACCCACCGGTAACAAAGGTCCCGTCGGCAACCAGGGACCGGTCGGCAACCAGGGCCCCATCGGTCCCACCGGACCCGGCGGCGGCACGGTCAACGCCACGATCGTGTCGAACACGTCGGCGGCCAGCTCCAGCAACAAGTCGATCACGGCCACCTGCACGGGTGGACGGAAGATCGTCGGAGGTGGCGCGATCGTCGGTGCCGATGGGAACAACCAGGTCGCGATGACGGCGAGCTACCCGTCCTCCGCGACCGTGTGGACCGCGACGGCGGTCGAGACCGACAACGACAACGCGAGCTGGACCATCACGGCCTACGCGATCTGCGCCCTGTAGCGGATCGGAGCCGGTTCGGATGCTCGAGAGGCGGCCCTTCGGGGCCGCCTCTTCGTGTCTCCTCCACGTTCCTCGGTCGGCTCCCGGGTAGCATCTCGACGATGCAGCAACGGTCCCCCCTCCGAGGCACCGCGCGTTGGCTCGTCGTCGTGGCCGCGGCGGCGCTCGCCCTGGCCGCCTGCAGCAAGGACGTCGACCCCGATCAGGCGTTGAAGCAGGGGCTCGCGCAGCAGCAGGCGGGGAACCTCGAGGCGGCCGCCAGCCTGTACCAGCAGGTGCTCGACGCGCGGCCCGGCGACAAGTACGCCAACTACAACCTCGGCGTGATCGAGCAGCACGACGGCCGATCCGAGGTCGCCGAGGGGTACTACCGTGCCGCGCTCGACGCCGACCCCAACTTCGTGCCGGCGCTCTTCAACCTCGCCATCGTGCGCACGGGGGTGGGCGCCACGCAGGAGGCGATGGATCTCTACCGCCGGGTGATCGCGCTCGAGCCCAACACGGCGGCCGCCTACCTCAACCTGGGCCTCCTGTATCGCGGGTCGGGCCAGTCCGCGAAGGCCGACGACCTGATCAACAAGGCGCTCGCGCTCGATCCGTCGCTGGCGGACCGTCTGGGCGCGACCCCCATCACGCCGGGGCCGCAGGGCCCCGGCTCGGGCAGCCCCTCACCGTCCGCCTGACCTCGGGTCACCGGCGGAGCGGTCCCGGTCGCGTCCGGGCCCGACTCCACCGGGACCTCCCTCCCGGATCGAACGGGTTGCCGTGGAGACATGCTGGCTGATGGCACGGAAGGGCAACCGTCACGGCGGGAAGGGGAACCGTCCCATGGCCTGAGGGGCCCTCTGATGTCGAAGGAGGTGCTCCATGAGAGCACTCGGGAGGGGTGCGGTGGTGGCGTCGGCCGCCGCGCTCGTGATGGCGCTGTTGCCGATGACCGCTGCGCATGCGGTCGACGGGCAGGCGCCGCTGGTGAGCGCCGTGCTCGCCACGCCGAACCCCGTCAACCTGCCGGGCCACGTGCACCTGACGGCGACGGTCGACGACACGCACCACCGGCGCCTCGCTGATCGCGTCGGCCCAGTACCGGATCGGCACCGGGGCGTGGGTGGACATGCTGGCGGTGGACGGTGCGTTCAACGAGGTAACCGAGGACGTCGAGGTCACGTTCCTGGCCCCGTCGCCGACGGGCGACTACGTCCTGTCGGTGCGCGGTGAGGACGCACTCCTCAACACGTCCGCCGGGACCGACAACGTGACACTGACGGTGAAGGCTCGACCGCACCTGACGCTCACGGGCGCGACGGTGACCGAGGGTGACGTCGGCACCACGCCGCTGAGCTTCACGGTGACCCCGTCGGCCGCGAGCACCGAGGGGATGTCGGTGGACTACGCGGTACTCGGCGGTACGGCGGTGGGGGGCGTGGACTTCCAGGCCGTCGCTCCCGGGACCCTGACGTGGGCGTCGGGAGACGCGACCCCGCAGACCGTCATCGTGCAGGTGATCGGCGATCTCGTCGACGAGAACAGCGAGTCGTTCTCGATCACGCTGTCGAACCCGCTGCACTCCACGGTGCCCGTGACGACGGTCCAGGGCGTGATCACCGACAACGACCCACCGCCGACGGTCAACGTGGCGGACACCAGCATCCGGGAGCCCCGCAAGGGCACCCTGCTGGTGCAGTTCCGTGTCTACCTCTCCGTGGTGAGCGGGAAGGACGTCACGGTGCGCTTCGCGACGGCCAACGGCTCCGCCAAGGCCGGGCGTGACTACGTCGCGACGTCGGGGACGCTCACCATCCCGGCCGGACGCGGTCACAAGCTGGTCCACGTCAAGATCATGGGGGACTCCGTCCGCGAGCCGAACCAGACGTTCTTCCTGCACCTGTTCAGCCCGAAGGGCGCGACGCTCGGCGACCCGACCGCGGTGTGCGTGATCCGTAACTTCGGGTGATCGCACGAGACGTATCCGGGAGGAGGAACCATCGGGCCGGGGCCGCGAAGCGGCCCCGGCCCTCATCGTGGTGATCCGCGCGGGAAACCCGCCTCCGACGTCTGAGGGTCGTTTCGTCATGCGAACGGCGGATGTGCACCGCTGGAGGTGGGGCGCATCCTTCCGGATAGTCGGGCAGGGCGCGCAGCGTGTTCCCCACCACACTGACGGCTGACTACCGGGGGTTCCCACGGTCCCTCGCGGGAGCCAGGCTCGCGTCCCTGCCCGCCTGCCATGGCTCGACGATGAGATCTGAAGGACCGGGGCCTCGGAACGATGGCGAGTGACGGGACGATCCGGGCCGGCTCGGCCGGCATGAAGGATGTGCCGGACCCACGCAGCAAAGAGAGCGGCACGAACTACTGGATGCGCGACAGGGCGGGCCGCAAGCAGCTCCGGGATGCGTGGAACGACGAGCGCTTCGACTGGACGGCGCCGTCCCACACCCTCGTGACCCCCGCGAAGGGGATGGGCCGTCAGTCGGCGATCGACGTGCACCGGAGGCGGGGTTGGTTGCTGCAGACCGTCCGCAAGGTGGGGACGGGGACCCACGAGATGACGTTCGTCCCCGGTGCCGATGCGATGCCGGTTCCTCGCCCGTCTCCCACCTCCGAGCCGAGCGAACCCCTGCCGCCCGAACCGGCGGCCGACACGCCCGCCTGGGACCCGACCCCGCCGCGTCCCGATGCCGCGTAGACCGACGCGGCCCACTCCTCCGCGCGCACCGACTAGGGTTGCTGCCGGATGAATCACGCAGGCACGCTCGAGCCCGGGCACGACCGGATGGTGGACCTCGCCCTGTGGTGCATCGCCGCCGGGTGCGCGCTCACCACCGTGTGGTTCAGCTTCGGCGCGGAGTTCCCGGGCGTCCACGCGTTCCACGGCGCCGACAAGGTCGGGCACGCCATCGCGTACTTCGCCACCACGCTGAGCTTCCTGTTCGCCGCGGTCTGGCGCCCCGGCCGCGGCCCGGGACGCTTCCCCCGCGCCGGCTACTGGCTCCCGGTCGCGGCCGTCGCCGCGGGCGGGGTGATCGAGATCCTGCAGGGCATGACGCCCACGCGCAACGCGCACTTCGACGACTTCTTGGCGGACTTCGTCGGGGCCGCGCTCGGGCTGGGGGTCCACACCCTCGTCCGCTGGCGCTCGTCGGCATCGCGGGACCAAACGTCGACAGCTGGCTAGCCCGGGCCGATTCACAGGCCGAACGGGCTTGACCTGCTCCAGAGCGGGTGTGGAAGACGTCGGAGTCCGCTTAGAGCAGGACCACGTTAGGCTTGCGAACCTGGCCCCAGGCGTTGCGGGTGTCGAACACCATCCGGGCGCGATCCGCGATCGTCTCGAGGTCGTAGGCCGTGTGCGCCGTGAGCAGGAGCACCAAGTCGGCGGCGGCGAGCTCCGCATCAAGGTCCTCGACGCACCTCGCCACCCACCGTCCAGCGGCACCTCGTCCACGTAGAAGTCGTGGAAGCACACGTCGGCGCCCCGCTTGTGGAGCGCCTGCATGGTCTGCAGGGCGGGAGATTCCCGGGTGTCGCCGACGTCCGGCTTGTAGGAGACCCCCAGCGCCAGGATCCGTGCTCCTTCACGGCGCGCCCGGAGACATTCAGGAGCTCGGCGACGCGCGCGGCGACGTAGGCGGGCATGTTCTCGTTCACGTCCTGGGACTGCTCCAGCACCGCGAACCGCCGGCCGGTCTCGCGGTGCGCCTGCCACGAGAGGTAGGTCGGGTCCAAGCGGGATGCAGTGCCCACCGATGCCCGGCCCCGGGTAGAAGGGCATGAAGCCGAACGGCTTGGTGGCGGCGGCGTCGATTACCTCCCAGACGTCGATGCCCATGTCGTGGGTGAGCATGGCCAGCTCGTTCACGAGCGCGATGTTCACGTGGCGGAACGTGTTCTCCAGCAGCTTCGTGGTCTCGGCGGCGCGCGCCGAAGACACCGGCACCACCTTGTCCACGAGCTGGGCGTAGAAGGCGACCGCGGCCTGGGTGGCGGCCGGCGTCGTCCCGCCCACCACGCGTGGGCGTGTTGCGCATGCCGTACTCGCGGTTCCCGGGGTCGATCCGCTCGGGCGAGAAGGCCGAGCAGGAAGTCCTCGCCGGCGCGCGAGGCCGGAGCCGGCCTCGAGGATCGGGCAGAGGAGATCCGTCGGTGGTCCCCGGGTAGGTGGTGGACTCCAGGACCACCAACGCGCCCGGCCGCAGGTGCGCGGCCACGCTGCCGGCCGCGGCCTCCACGTGACTCAGGTCGGGCGCCCCGTCGCGCAGCGGCGTCGGCACGCAGATGAAGATCAGGTCCGCGTCGGCGACCGGCTCGGCCGGCATCGAGAACGAAGGTTGCCGCTCCTTACGCCGCACCGAAGACCCTCGGATCCACGCCCGAGACCAGTTCGCCGCGCGCGAGGTGAGTCGACACGCGGACGGTCCACGTCGATGCCGATGGCGCGGAATCCGGCCTCGGCAGCGGCCGAGCCAGCGTCAGGCCGACGTAGCCCTGGCCGATGATTGCCGAGACCGCTCGGCGCATGGTGATACGCGCGATGAGGGTCTCTTGGGGGGATGAGAACGACAACGGTATTCCCTACTGCTCAACTCGACGGATCGTGACGACTGGGCCCTTCCAGCCCTGCCACATGCTACCCAACGGATGGAGGTGCTAAGCATCGGTAACGAGCTAGGGCCAGCTATCGGATGCACCGGGTGGTGGAGGTACCTCCTGATGAGGCTGGACAGCCTGGTCCGATCTCGGGCGGATTCGGTACCGATGGCCGGTACGGATGTCCGTTCCCCTTGTGCTCAGTTGGATCGGGGCTCACCTCGTAGCTGGTGAAGTCGACGTAGTACCCGCGATAGTCGGACGAATAGCGCTTGGCGCGTTTCGGGTTGAGGTTGTTGAGCACGCCGCCGACGATCCGGGCCCCAACGCGTTCGAATTCGCGGCGGACGTGAGCGACGGCCTGAGGCGTGGTCTTCGCAGCGTCAGCCACAACCAGGACACCGTCAGCACGTTGGGCCAGCGCGTTCGCGTCCGCGACGACCAGCGCGGGGGCGGTGTCCAACAGGATGAAGTCGAAGTGCTCCCGCATCTCATCGAGGACGGCACCCATCAGGTCCGAACTCAGTAGCTCAGCAGGATCTTCAGGCAGGGATCCGCTCGCCAGTACCCACAGGTTGGCTATCTCCGTCCGCTTGGTCGCCGATTTCAACGACGCCCTCCCCATCAACACGTCCGACAGACCCGGCTGGTTGTCCAAACCGAAGAACTGATGCAGCCGTGGCTTGCGCAGGTCGCACGAGATGGCCAAGACGAGTCGGCCACTTCTTGCCCAGGACGACGGCCAAGTTCGCCGTGGTGGTGGCTTCCCTTCATCTTGGCCGGGGCCCGTGACCGCGATCACCTTCATGTCCCCCTTGGTAGCGAGGTATTTGAGCGAGGTCCTTGCGGCCCTGTATGACTCGGAAGCGGGACCCGTGGGGGCGGTAGCCGTCACCAGGCGAGGTTCCTTCCTCTTCCGCCAGCCGCGGATATGGGGGACCACCGCCAACACCGGTGCCCCGAGCGCGGTCTCCACGTTCCCGTCCCGCGATGCGCTCGTCCATCCTCTCGCGCACGAAGGCGATCCCGACCCCGAGCGCAAGCCCGAGGATCCCAGCGATCAGGCCAGTCGTGATGTAGTCCTTGTTGGAGGGATGGGATGGGAGCGTCGCTGCCACCGTCGTCGACTGCCGCGTTTGGATTCGGGCGTGGGCACGTCCGACTTCTTCTGTTCTTCGATGCCGATGAGCGTATTGAGCCCGTCGATCTTGCCCTGGAGGTCCGCCTTCTCGGCCGGCCCTGCCGTCGCGAGTTGAGCACGGTAGGTGTCGATCTCTGTTGGGCTGTGTCGATCTTCTTCTGCTCTACTCCGATGGCCTCGTCATACGTGCCCTTGGCGGTGTCCACGCGAACCTTGACGTAGGCGTTCGCGAACGCGGTTGCACAAGCGAGTGCTTGCTCCGGTGTCAGCTTCGTGCAGGATATGTCTAGATACGTGGTGCTGGTGGGTACCGCGACGCTGACGTCGGCCGTTACTCCTGAGTTCGGTGCAGCACCTATCATCGGCGCCGCGATCGCTGCGACCGGTTCCGAAACGACCCGCGCGGCCTCGGTATCCATGTTGACGTACGTGTCAGCGCTCAACCCCGTGAGTAAGGCGTCGGTCGTGAGCGGGCGGACCTCCACTCTGCTGGTGGAGGTGTAGACGGGGGTGCGCACGTAGATGAAGCCTAGCGCCAAGCCAATCACGAGGATGGTCACGAACGCCACGGTCCATTTGCGGCGCCGAAGCACGTCCACGAAGGCACGCAGATCGATGACTTGTGGCGCTGGGTCAGGCTGCACGCTCATACGAGCTCCTCGGGGAAGAGCCCCACTCTACGCGTGGCTCATCGATCGCCGGTGTCCAGAGGCGATTCGATTCGAACGAGGGAACCAGGCTCGTGATGTGCCGGTGGATCCCTTGCCAGTCTCGTCGCTCGGCTGCCTCGATCAGTTCATCGATACACGTCGTGAACCCGGCGTCCAACGAAGGTTCGTGGTGGACGACCATGATCTGCTCGTGTGGGTGGCTGCCCAGCTCCTCGTCGTCTGTGAAGAGTTCCTCGTGCATCTTCTCGCCGGGGCGCAGGCCGGTGAACTCGATGCGGATGCCTCCGTCGTCGGCCCCGGCCAAGTGGATCATGTCGCGGGCGAGGTCCACGATCCGCACCGGCGTCCCCATGTCCAACACGTAGACAGCGCCGTTGACGGCCAAGGCTCCTGCTTGGATCACTAGGCGGGCGGCCTCAGGCACGGTCATGAAGTAGCGCGTCATTTCGGGATCGGTGACCCGAACAGGTCCCCCGCGGCGGATCTGCTCTTGGAACACGGGTACAACCGAACCTCGGCTTCCTAGGACGTTGCCGAAACGCACTGACACGAAGGTCTGCTCTCCCGTGGCGCGGGCGCCGACCATGCGCACGACGCGCTCCGCGAGGCCCTTGGTGACTCCCAACATGGAGGCCGGACTAACCGCCTTATCGGTGGATACGTTCACGAATCGCGACACGCCGGCGTCGAGCGCGGCCTCGGCTATGTTCCTTGTGCCGGCCACGTTGTTCAGGATGGCCTCGTCCGGATCGCCCTCCATCAAGGGGACGTGCTTGTGCGCTGCTGCATGGAAGACCACTGTGGGTCGGTAGGTGCCGATGGTTGCGTCGACCTTGATGCGATCGCGGACATCACCCACCACGACTCGGAAGTCTAGCGAGGGAAGGCTCTCCCGAAGCTCGAGTTGGAGATCGTAGAGGGTGTTCTCCGCGTGGTCGTACAGGATCACCGCGCCCGGCTCGAGGCGAGCTACCTGACGAACCAACTCGGCGCCGATCGAGCCTCCGGCACCCGTGACCAGCACGATCCCGCCTTGCACGTACGACTCTACGGGCAGCTCCAACTCCACTGGCTCCCGTCGAAGAAGATCCTCGACCTCGACCTTGCGGATCCCGGCCAGTTGGGCGTCGCCGGAGAGGACCTGCGTGACACCAGGCAGGATCCTGCAGGCGATCCCAGCTTGGCGTGCCAACTCAACCACGCGACGTGTACTGCTTCCTGATGCGGCGGGCATCGTGATGAGGATCTCGTCAACACCCATCCCGGCTCCCACGTCTGGCAGGTCCTCCAAGCGGCCTAACACGTGCCTTCCTGCTATAGACAGGCGCGTCTTGGCCGGATCGTCATCGAGGAACCCGACCAGTTCCATGCCGGCTTCCGGATGCCGCTGGATCTCACGGCCGATACGCGTTCCGGCACTTCCTGCCCCTACGAGCAACACGTGGTGTGGGCCACCGTTGGTTTCCACCGCATCCCTGCGGGTTCGTCGCTCGACAACCAGACGGATAGACGCGCGCATCCCGGCTAGGAGGAGCAGCGCCAGCATGCCCTGGATCAGGGGGACCGCGCGAGGGAACCGCGGATCGTTGTTGTGCCACCAGAGGCCCAGGAAGAAGAGCAGACCAGTACCGATGGCCACGGCGGCAACGATCCTCTCCAGATCTTCAACCGTAACGCGCCGCCAGACCTGTCGCTGTAGCCCGAACGCCAGCACGAGAACCAATGCAACGGGCACAGTCGCCAGTGCCACACCCCGCACCAGGTCGGCTTGCCCGATCCAACCAGCCGGGATGCGCAGTGGGAACGCCAGCACGCCAGCGATGGCCCACAGCCCCACGTCGAGGGCCACCTTGAGCCGGAGTCGAGCCCGACCCTCACGGTTGATATGGGTCATGGAGGTGGGGCCATCCTCTTCATCGATTGCATCATGAGCGAACCTGACTCGCACAGGATACGGCGTGTGCTGTAGGGGGGCGACTCGGACGATCCCCGGCAAACCCACCGCAGGTCCGGGAATAGCCGAGGCGCCTACACGCATAGCCTCGTACTCTGGTTGTCCTGGCATCCAGACCGGGCCGGCGAGAGGGAAGGCAGAGCCTAGGTGAACGACCTGCGTATGGCGGTGTTAGGCGCCGGGCGCTGGGGTCGCAACCTGGTGAGGAACCTTGACGAGCTCGGTGTGCTGGCGGCCGTGGCCGACCCGAACCCGCATGTCCCGGGTCCAACTGGCCGAGCAATACCCCGGGCTGATGGTGAAGGATGCCTCTTGGGCTGCTCGATGCCCCGAAATCGACGCGGTGTGATCGCCACACCGGCCGCACTCACGCCGATCTCGCCGTCAGAGGCGTTGCAGGCCGGCAAGCACGTGTTCGTCGAGAAGCCCTTCACGATGACCGTGGCGGACGCCGAGCGCGTGGTGAAGGAGGCGGAGACGGCCGACCGCATCCTGATGGTTGGTCATCTGCTGCTGTACCAACCCGCCTGGTTTGGATGCGCGACTTCTTGACCGGAGGGCGGATCGGCTGGGTGGCCAGCCTCTATCAGGACCGGCTGAACCTGGGCACGGTGCGCACGGTCGAGAACAGTCTTTGGAGCCTCGGTGTGCACGACGTGGCCGCCATCCTGTATCTCACCGGGCAAGGCCGATCGAACGGCCACCTGGGGCCAGGCCATCATCCAACCCGGCGTCCAGGACGACATGCATCTGCACATGCAGTTCCCGAGGCGCCGAAGCCCACATCCATAACTCGTGGCTCTGGCCCGAGCTCCGTCGACGCCTCACCGTGGTGGGGACCGAAGCAATGGTGGTCTACGACGAGTCCGACCAGACCGTACAGCTGCACCGCCGCGGCGTGAACTCCTGACCTGACTCGTTGCAGGACGACGGAAACGAGGTGCTGTTCCGAGGCGACAAGCAACCGCTGCGCCATGAACTCGAGCATTTCCTCCATTGTGTGCGACAGCGGCTTCGACCGCGATCGGATGGCGCGAGCGCGGTCGCAGTGATCCGGGTCCTTGCGCAGGCCGACTGCGCAGATGAAGGAGTTGGACTCGTGCTCCATGCGAGCGATCTACGTCCACCCGACCGCGGTCGTCGACGACGGCGCCGAGATCGGCGAAGGGACCAAGGTTTGGCACTTCGCCACGTCATGGGCGGCGCGCGCAGTCGGGCGGAGTGAGCCTGGGCCAGAACGTGTTCGTGGCCGACGCGTCATGATCGGCGAGGGCTGCAAGATCCAGAACAACGTGTCCCTCTACGAGGGCGTCGACTCGAGGACGCGTCTTCTGCGGACCCTCGCATGGTCTTCACGAACGTGCAGGAATCCGCGGGCGCGTTCCCGACGGCACGAGGCTACCGAGCGACGCTCGTGAAGCGGGGCGCGACGATCGGCGCGAACGCCACGATCGTCTGCGGCTCAACCAGTCGGCGAATGGGCGCTTCGTCGCGGCCGGAGCCGTCGTGCGACCGACGTGCCCGCCTACGGGCTCATGGTCGGCGTGCCGGCCCGGCGCATCGGCTGGGTGTGCGAGTGTGGCCAGGCGCTCTCCTGATCGCGGACTGGGGTCGCTACCTGCCTGCGGCCGTCGCTACCGTGAGCTCGGACGGGGATGATCTAACGAGGAGGACGCAGTGAGTCAGGTCCGCGGATCCCGATGCTCGATCTTCATCCCGAGATCGAGGAGTAATGGGACGAGCTGATGGCGGCGTTCCAAGGGGTCATTCGTCAGGACGTTCATCCTTGGCCCGAACGTCCGAGGCCTTCGAGCACGAGGTCGCCGACCTATCTGGGTGTCAAGCATGCGATCGGCGTCAATTCGGGGACAGATGCTCTGGTGATCAGTTTTCGTGCGCTGGGAATCGGTCCGGGCGATGAGGTGATCACCACGCCTTTCACGTTCTTCGCGACGCCGGAGTCGATCAACAACGTCGGGCCACTCCCGTGTTCGTCGACATCGACCCGCGACGTTCAACATCGACCCGCGCTTGATCGAGGCTGCGATCACTGAACGAACTAAGGCGATCCTTCCCGTTCATCTGTTCGGTCATGCCTGCGATATGGACCCGATCATGGACATCGCTCAAGCGCCACGGACTTGCGGTGATCGAGGACGTGCGCCCAGGCGATGGGCGGGGCGTAGAGGGGACAGAAGCTTGGGCGCGATTCGGCGACGATGCCGCGCCCTTTCGTTCTTCCCAAGCAAGAACCTCGGTGGTTTCGGCGATGGGGGGATGATTCGTCACCAGATCGACGACGATCGCCGACTTGGCGCGGATGCTCCGTTCGCACGGTGACCAGGAAGAATACGCGAACGAGATGCTCGGGTACAACTCGCGGCTGGATGAGACTCCAGGCGGCGGTGCTGAGGGTTAGGCTTAGGCACCTGGACCACGCTCGAGAGGCTCGGAGGCTCGCGGCCGCTCGCTACGACGAGGCGCTCACGGGGATGGCCTCGCCCTACCACGCCTCCGGCCGTGTCTCCTCAGAACGAGCACAGCTACCACCAGTACACGGTCCGTCTGGCGGGCGGCCGTCGTGACGAGGTAGCCATCGCGCTAGCAGAAGCTGGCGTGAACACGATGGTGCCACTACCCCGTGCCGTGCCACTGGCTTCCTGTCTATTCCGCGACTGGAGAGAGTCGTTCCCGGTCTCCGAGGAATCGGCCGAGACCGTCCTCTCGCTGCCTATGGGGCCCGGGCTGGGAAGGGGGAGCAGGCCAGCGTCGTTGATGCCTTGCTGGAGCAACTCCTCACCTGTCGACCGGCATGCTGTGTCCAAACGACTCGGTGAACGGCACTTCAAGGGGTTCGGCCCTGGAGCCAACCTCGGGTCATCTCGAGGCCGGCTTCAAGCGGAGTTTGTGGGGTCCACCGCAGTAGCCTTCGTGCTCGCTCGATGTTGAGGACGCGGCGCTGAACATTGTCGATGTCGCGGGCGACTTGATGAATTCCATGTCGCCCGAGGTCTTCGTCACGACGGCGATCATGGCGGCAAGCTCGCGAACGCTCGTCTCGAAGCCGAATCCGACGTTCACGATCTCCCCAACCGCCCGAGGACTGATACCGGCGCGAAAGGTGGCATCCACGGCGTCATCGACGAACGTGTAGTCACGCGTCTGGAGTCCATTGCCGTGAACCTTCATGGGCTGGCCTTCATCGCATGCCTCGAAGAACTTCGAGACCACGCCGCAGTACGGGTTGTTCGGTGACTGGTGGGGACCATAGACGTTGGAGTAGCGAAGGGTAACGACAGGGAGTTCGTACATCTCGAAGAAGGAACTGCAGTAGCTCTCGCCTCCCAGTTTGCTAGCTGCATATGGACTGAGGATGCTTAAGGGGGGCGTCCTCCGTGATGGGCAGCGACTGAGGGTTCCCGTAGACCGACGAGCTGGATGTGTACGACGACCGGACGGCGTTTCAGCTCTTGGCAAGCCAACAGAACGTTCAGCGTGCCGCCGATGTTGGTCTCGAGGTCTTCGGTGGGGCGCGCCATCGATACCGTGATGTTCCGTGCAGCCAAGTGGAATACGTAATCCATCCCTTCCACGACCGCCAGGGCATCGCGGTCAGTCACCGACGCCTCAACGAAGTTGGCAACACCGTCCGGGAGCAAGTCTCGTTGACCCGTGAAGAGATCTTGTCGAAGACCGTGACCTCCGCTCCAGAGGCGCACAAGGGCTCTCGTCAACCTCGAGCCCACGAAGCCTGCGCCCCCGGTCACGAGCGCGCGCTTGCCGCCGTAGAGTTCGTGGATCATCGCAGCCTCCTCGTGTGTCCAACCGAGACCGCTTGGAATGTGGGACGCGAGTGCGTCTGGAAGCACCCAAGCAGGTGCGCTCAATCCCCCGTAGCTGCTGCTGCGTACACTTGGACGCATGCGACGTGTGCCAGTGGTTGGGGAGCAGAACGAACCGGGCGCCGGCTCGGTCCCATACTGACCACGTCGCCCACTCGGTAGTTCCTCCCATCCTCATACCGTCTGATCCAGGCTATCTTATGCACTGCGCTGCTGAACATCCTGGCTGACAGACGACGCTGCTGTCGTCGAGCCTTCATCGTCACAGCCTTTTCCATCATCCCCATGAACGTACTTCACTTGGCGAGGAACATCGCGTCGCAAATCCGAAGAATCTCCGTGGAGGCGCTGGAGAAACGAGGAGTGGATGCTCGTGGCCTAGTTTCCGACTCGCCAGTTGTAAATCAAGTCGAGCGATGGGCTCGAAGTGGCCTACCCTCGGGGGAGCGACCATGCGCGTTACTCCCCGCAGCCGGACCCGTCGTCACGTGACGGCTGCGTCACGCGTTGCCCAGACGATTTGCTGGGCTGATGTCGTTCATTACCATTACGGCGGTGCGTGGGCCTTGCCACATGAACTGGACAGGCTCCTGGTGTGCCGGCTACACAAGTCCGCTCGATTACGTTCCGGCCGAGACTCCGCATCCCGAAATCGAAGCAGCTGACAACCCGTACTTCCGCAAGTACCTGACCGAGCATAGCGAAACGGATCAGCATCGAACGGGGAAGGAGCCGGGAGGCCTGAAGGAGGCTTCAGGCCATGTACGCGAACGATGGATATATCTGCGTAGCAGGGAGGAGACTGTCGCGCCACATATCCAGGGAGATCTCTGCGAATGCACCTTGTGATCCCCTGCATGATCCACACGAGTCGCTACACGCCCCGTTTCCCCGACCCCGGCAATCATCGGCCACATCCCGTGGCTCATATGCCGTCCTCACGCGAGATCAAGGGGACCAAGTCCGTCATCGCCGCGGTCGACGAGCTGAGACGGCGGGGTGTGAGACTCCGAGTTCCGCTTCTTGACCGAGAACACGGCGCGTGAAGAAGCGCTCCGTCTCGTGGCAGGATGCGGGACATCTTCCTCTACCTGAGCTCCGTGATCAGCGGCTACGGGATGGCAGCCATCGAGGCGATGGCCTTCGGAAAGCCGGTTATCTGCTACATCGCGCCTTCCGTCGCTCGGCGGTACCCTCCGGATCTTGCCGATCGTGATCGCTGGCCCTGAAGATGATCTCGCTGATGTGATCGAGAGGCTGGTCGGCGACGGTCACCTTCGGCAGGAGCTCGGCCGACGTGGCTGGGACCACGTTTCCGCGCATCACGAGGCTGAGCCCAACGCGGATCGTCTCATCGGGCTGTACGAGTCACTATTGCGAGAACGCGGGCAGGTAGCGCCGAGGAATTGCGGGAGGCGATCATCGGCGCTCCTGGAGTTCATCTCGCCGAGTTCGGTAGGTTCGTCATATGACCCCCCGGCGGGACCTTAGGAAGTTGGCGTCTGATAGCCTGATCTACGGGATACCCGGGATCGTGCTGCGCTTCCTCACGGCTTTCCTCGTTCCCTTGTATACGCGCGTCTTCTCGCCCGCGCAGTACGGGACTCGTCATCTCGTTACGTCCACGGTGGCTCTTCTGTTGGTGGTCACCGTGCTCGCTCTCGACAACTCCACGTACCGCTGGTACTACGACTCAGAGGATCTGTCGGACCGCAAGACGACGTTCTCCTCGTGGACGTGGGCATACCTTCTGACATCCCTGGTGGCAGGGCTGGCAGTGTTCGTCACTTCTGGGTGGCTGGCGCAGATCATCTTGGGTTCACGTGCCTATCAGTACGTCTTCCAGTTGGCTGCCGCCACGATCCCGGCTTCGGTCCTTGGTTGCGCTCGGAACGTGGCTGCGCGTGCATCGTCGCGCCTGGGCCTCCGTGCTCACGACGATCGGCGTCTCAGTGCTCACCATCCTCGCGACCGTCGTCCTGGTCTTGGGAATGCATTCGGGCATCGCCGGGGTCTTCATAGGGCAACGAATCGGGAGCGCGGGGGCTGTAGTGGTCGCCCTACTACTGATGAGGAGCTGGCTATTACCGCGATGGTTCCGGTGGGCGCGGCTCCGCGCCATGCTGCGATACGGCCTGCCGCTCATCCCCGCAGCGGTCGGCTACTGGAATCGTCAACCTCTCGGACCGCTACTTCATCAACCGATTCGCGACGACCCGCGACGTCGGATTGTATGCCGTGGCGAACGCGATAGCCGCGATCACCTACCTAGGCACGGCGGCGTTCCAAACCGCCTGGGGGCCATTCGCGTTCTCGATCCACAAGGAGCCACACGCCAAGCAGGTGTATGCACAAGTGCTCTCGGCCTACGCATTCGATCGCTTGCTTCGTAGCCTCCGCCGTCGCGGTGTTCGCTCCTGAAGCGATCCGCATCCTCGCGACGGCTTGATATTCGGGCGCGGCCGTCGCGCCCCGTTCTCGTCGTTCAGCTATGTCATGTACGGGGCTTACTACATCGCGGCGATCGGCCCAGGATCGTTAAGATGACGCGTCCGGTTGGCGCGTCTGTCACCCTTGCCGCGTGCGTTAACCTCCTCCTGAATCTTCTGTTGATACCGCCGTTAGGGATCGTCGGTGCTGGGATCTCGACCCTCGTATCCTTCGCGGCTATGGCTGGCTATCTGTTCTTCCGGTCTCAGACCCTGTACCCTTGACCCCTTATCGCTTCGCACCTGTGTTGGCACTGGTCGTGTTCTCGCTTGCGTTCTCGACCGTTGTCGGAAGCTGGCAACCAGAGACCCTTTGGCTTGGTGTACTAGGCAAGTTGGTCCTTCTAGGCGTCGTGCCGGCCGCGTTCGTGTTCAAGTTCGTCACTCCGGAGCCAGATCCGAGATGTGCTGGCGCGGTCATCCAAGGCGGAGAGCGGAGTTGATCCCAGTCTGTAGCGAGAGGTGCCGAACGCACCGTGGTCGCCCAGGGGCGCGATCTTGAGAGAAGTCGTGGACGTGGATCTCGCTATGTCGGGACCGGTTTCTGGCGTTAAGGGCGCGGCTGACGGGAGGGTGTTCATAGAAGGGCGGTCGTTGCCTCACGGTCAGCTGCTCCAAGAGATCCCCGGTGAACGCCGCGAGGCGGGCCGGTTCCTGGGCGGGGTCAACGGCTTCTTCGCCGTCGCCGGTAACAGCGGCGGTCACTTCGTAGCGGCGGTTGATCCGGACCAGACCCTGGTCGCCCCGTCCGATGTAATAGCATCACGGAACCCTTCATGTGAGCGACGACCCCTACGTCCTTGCCGCCGTCCTCGGCAGCTCTGAGCAAGTCAGCCCTCGGCCGGCGATCGCGGCTGAGTTCCTCTTGAGCGGGTACGTCACCGGCAGAGAGACCTTGCATCCAAAAGAGCCTCGATCAGTTGGCTGCCGGCGAGTTCCTCTGGCTCAGCGGAAAGCAGGCGGGTACTCGTACGAAGTGCTGAGCTACTTCCAGTACCGCTCGACGGACGGCCTGAGCTGGGTCAAGTCCACGTCCCCTCGAGGACTGGACGGACGAACTCGACCACGCAGTGACGCGAGCGATCGAGAGGTTGATCCGCGTCGCGGACGGACGCGCGATCGGAGTGCCGCTCAGTGGCGGACGCGATTCTCGGCTCGTCGCTCTGAAGCTGAAGCAATCGGCGTACCCGAACGTCTTCTGCTACTCCTACGGGGACTCCCACGGAGTGGAGGCGCAAACATCGCGCCAGGTCGCAGCCCAGCTGGGGTATCCCTGGCACTTCGTTTCGTATGGGCGTGAGCTGTGGAGAAGCTATCGGACCGACGCATCGTTCTTGGCTTATCGCAAACGGGCCCATTCCCTCTCCCAGATCGAGCACATCCAGGATTGGCCCGCCGTGCACTCCCTCCGCGAGACAGTCGCGCCCGACAGCGTCTTCGTGCCAGGCCACACCCTCGATGCTCAATCGCAGGAAGCCACATACCTCTTCAATGGGAGCATGGGGCGAGTTGCAGCTGGGGCGTCCTTCAGGGAGCCATCGCCGATCGGCACTTCTCGCTGTGGTCCCGTAACACGTTGGCTGGGGTGTTCGGAGGGCGGGCTGCAGCAGCCGCGTTGTGGTCGGAGCTGATGGAGCGCATCCATGGGACGGCTGGAGGCGTTGACGCGAGCGACATCCCGGGGATGGTTCAGGGCCTCGAGTTTCTCATTGGAGGGAACGCCAAGCGAAGTTCATCGTGAACTCGGTTCGCGTGTACGAACTTAACTACATGGCTACCGGTGGTGGCTACCGTGGTGGGACAACGAAGTGGTTGCATTCTGGGGGTCAGTGCCGCTGCCATTTCGCTACGGCAAGCGCCTGCTGAACGGATACGTGGACACGCTCCAGCAAGCACTAGGGGTCCATTCGCTTCCACATGCCCGCCGCCGAGTTGTTGCAACTGCCCGCGCGGCATCGAGCGACGCGATGCGATTCCAATCGACGGCGCCAATGGCATGCGCTCAAACGGGATGGAGGTTGGACTCCTCTGGACCGAGAACCGATGTCTTGGTATTCGCTCGTGGAACCGGAGTACTTGCGGACTGGGGCTACTCGGGGACCGAGCATGTGAACGCGTATCTCAGCCGCCGATACGTGGAGCATTGAGCGTCTAGCATCGTCCCGATCTCTGGAGGCCTCTTAAGACAGGCCTGACCAGCGCGGACCTGCAGAGAATGGGCTCAGCGAACCTCCCTTCCCTCCAGTTCCTGCCGTTCATCGCCGATACCCCTGAGGGTCAGGAGGTTCCCATGCTCCGACAGGGTCGGAGGGTTGATGAGGGGTCCTCGGCAGTTGAACGGCGTGGAGCGCTTGGCGCGCGCCCCTGCCACCTGGCGCAGCGACAGGTGCGCCTCGAGCGCAAGGGGACGCTTCCGGGCGATCGAACAGACGGTTCGTCGTACTCGGGATCCGCTCGGCTCCTCGTGACGCTTTCCGTCATCGTTTCCGCCGCTCCCCGACGCACGGAGCCGCGTGTCGTGTATGCATCCTCCTGCCATTGGGCGAGATACCGACTCATGGTGTCCACATCTCCGCACCGGCGGCATGCGGGTGGCCTGCGGCTCATCAGCATCTCGAGGGGAAGGTCTATATCTTCCTCCAACCTTCCGACACGCATAGGTCGGCGTCGAGAGTCAGGCGGGTTGCGTTCCTCGTCGATGGGTCGAAACGGAACATCGACCACGCTGCGCCTTGGGACCTGGCAGGGAGTCACCACCACGGCGGTCCTGCGAAGGCTTTGGTGACGGGCCGCCTGCCCAGAGGCACCCATGCCATTCGCGCGAAGGTTTACCTTCAGGGTGGGAGGGTGGTGAACGTCGGCGCGACCGCAACGACCCTGAGTGGCTCATCAACGTCAAGTCCAAGTCCATCACCGTCGTCCAGCCCAAGTCCGCCGCCTCCGGGCGATACTGACTACTCGCCCACCCTGCAACAGGTGATCCATTCGACTCCGGCAGGCGGCACGGTCGTCGTCCCGTGTCTCAGCACCGCTTACCTGATTATGCGCGGGTACCGGGTCTGGAAGCCGCTCACAATCAGACTGAGCGGGGACAGAATTGACCAAGTGAATGCG